>NZ_CP100461.1:0-2400000 GCF_024228675.1 Salinigranum marinum
CTTTTCGGTTCGGACTGTGGAGACGTTCGAGCGTACCGGCCGCGAGTACATCGTCGTCGTCGCCGACGCCTGAGCGGCGACGGTCGGGAGGAACCGACGGCTACCCGCCGTCTCGCCGCTCCATCCGTTCTTCGAAGTCGTCGAACCGGCCGTCGCCGTCCTCGCTCGCGTCCACCTCGTCGAGTGCCTGCTCGAAGCCCGCGGCGGTGAGGGTGATCTCCTCGACCGGCTCACCGGTGGTGACGTGCGATCGGACGGCGGCGGTGGCGGCCTCGCGACAGACCGCCTCGATGTCCGCGCCGACGTACCCCTCGGTCTCACGCGCCAAGTGATCGAGGTCGACATCGTCGGCCAGCGGCCGCCCCTCGGTGTGCACGGTGAAAATCTCCCGCCGCCCGGCCTCGTCGGGCACCCCCACGTGGACGTGCCGGTCGAACCGCCCCGGCCGGAGCAACGCGTCGTCGACCAGCCCCGGCCGGTTCGTCGTCGCCACCACGACCACGTCCTTCAGGTCCTCCAGTCCGTCGAGTTCGGTCAGCAACTGCGAGACCACCCGCTCGGTGACGCCCGTCGTCGTCCCGCTCCCGCGCTCGGTGGCGATGGCGTCGATCTCGTCGAAGAACACTACCGTCGGCGCGTTCTCCCGCGCCTTCGCGAACACCTCTCGCACCCCTTTTTCGGACTCCCCGACGTACTTGTCGAGCAGTTCGGGCCCCTTCACCGAGATGAAGTTCGAGTCGGCCTCGTTCGCCACCGCTTTGGCGAGGAGCGTCTTGCCCGTCCCCGGCGGGCCGTACAGTAATATCCCCGTGGGTGGCCGGAGCGACACCCGCTCGAACGCCTCCGCGTACAGCAGCGGCCACTGGACGCTCTCGCGCAACCGCTCTTTCACCGCGTCGAGTCCCCCCACGTCCGCCCACGACACCTCCGGCACCTCGACGAACACCTCGCGGAGC
The DNA here is from genome assembly GCF_024228675.1 of Salinigranum marinum. Classification (NCBI taxonomy): domain Archaea; kingdom Methanobacteriati; phylum Methanobacteriota; class Halobacteria; order Halobacteriales; family Haloferacaceae; genus Salinigranum; species Salinigranum marinum. The sequence continues at coordinate 957 of NZ_CP100461.1, forward strand.
GCCGATGGTTCGGTGGTCCGGAGGGCCGCCTCGACGTCCGCGGCCGTCACTGTCGCGTCGTCGGCGTCGATCGAGCTGAACACGTCGCCAGCCGCGGGGTCGACCGCGTCGGCGTCCCCGTCCGTCTCGGGTCGCAGGCGTCTGATCGCCCGCATCACGCTCTCCCGCAGGAGGTTCTCGAGGTCGCTCCCGACGAAGCCGTGGGTGCGCTCGGCGTACGCCGACAGGTCGACGTCGTCGGCCAGGGGAATCGATCGGGTGTGGATCCGGAGGATCTCCTCGCGCCCGTCGCGGTCGGGCACACCGATCTCCACCTCGCGGTCGAACCGCCCCGGTCGGCGTAACCCCGCGTCGATCTCCTCCGGCCGGGTCGTCCTCCCGATCACGACGGTTCGGCTCCGCCGGTCGAGGTCGTCCATGACCGCGAGCAGTTGGGCGACGGCTCCACCGTCGCCGTCGACCCCGTCCTCGCGCCCTCCGGCGATGGCTCCGAGGTCGTCGACGAGGACGATCGCGGCGTCGTGCTCCGCGGCCGACTCGAACAGCTCGCGGAGGCGTGCCTCCGTCTCCCCGGCGTACTTCGAGCGGATGGCCGACCCCGAGACCGCCTCGACGTGCACGTCGGTCTCGTGGGCGACGGCCCGGGCCACGAGGCTCTTTCCCGTGCCGGGCGGGCCGTGCAAGAGCAGGCCCGTCGGCGGGTCGACGCCGAAGCGCTCGAAGACGTCCGGATGGCGCAGGGGGAGTTCGACCGTCTCGCGGATCTGGGCGAGTTCGTCGGCGAGCCCGCCGACGTCGTCGTAGCTGACGGGCCGCGGAGCCAGCCGCGGGGCCGACGCGTCGGAGGGGTGCCCGTTCGTCGCCTCCGCCGACTGCCCCGGTCTCGCTTCGGCCGCCCTGTCGCCGTCGACCGTCTCGGCCGCATCGCCGGCGACGGTGAGCGTGGTCCACTCGCGGACGACGACCGGGCCGTCGGGCTCCGTGTCGACCACGTGGATGTGGTAGCGGTGTGCCGCGTCCGCGGTGTAGCCCCCGCCCCCCGCCGCCGTCTCGAGGGCGACGCCGAGCGTCTGGTCCGCGAGCACCGCCCGTCCGACCAGCGCGTCGCGGAACGAGAGCGCGCGGTCGCCGTCGTCCGTCATCGGTGGCAGCGCGACGGTCACGGCGGTCGCGTCCTCCACCGCCGCCTGTTCGACGGTCACTTCGTCGCCCACGTCGGCGTCGAGCGCACGCCGCAGGTATCTGTCGACGCGGATCGCGTCCGCGCCCGCCCGGTCGTCGCCGGCACGGATCCGGGCGACCGTCTCGTCCCCGTCCGGCCCGACGAGCCGCACGTACGCTCCCTCGCTCACCCCGACTGCGTCCATCGCCGACGGCCCGAGGACGGCGACCCCGTCCTCGGCGTCCGCCCGCGACACCGGTTTCACCGTCAGCGTCATCGGTTCTGCCCGTCCTTCGCGGCCGGACGTACATCAATTACGGGGGCGGCAGCGCCCCGACGGACGACCCGTCCGATCGGGGACAGTCCCGCCGGTTGACAGGCCAGTTTTTCGGCGGGGGCCGCGGGACGGGCACCGACTTCGAACCGCGGACTCGCCCGAGGGACCGCTCAGATTCCGAGTGGGGACGCGATTAATGCAATCTTGCTGACGACGTATCTAACGGGCGACCTCACATTCCGAAGCGTCCGCGAAAGACGTGCGAGGGATCCGATGTGCGTGGATATTCAACCTTTATTTATAAATTCTCCCACGAACTTATAACAAATCCGATAGCTTGAACAATGTTTAATAATTATAAACCGTAGATCAAATTGCCCCCATGGGAGAGACACAGAAGCCAAAGGTAACTGCCCGCGAACGACGCGAGTTGGCAGCGCGCCTCGGTGTCGACGAGTCACGGACGGAGGAGAGTCCCACGCTGAGTGACCTCAAACGGGCGATCGAGACGGAGACCGACCCGGAGTTCGTCTCGATCGGCGAGGCCATCCGGGGGGACCTCACCGGCAAGCTCGACGCCGAGCTCATCGAACGAAACCTCGACGCGTTCGAGGAACGGATCGAGCGGTTCGACGAAGTCCGGGAGGCCGGCATCCCGGGCGGCGAAACGGAAGCCGAAGAGCTGTACAGAGAGGTAATCGCCCCCGCCTTCGCGGTGTACGATCACCTCGAAGCGGTCGGCTTCTTCGAGAGCATCGAGGAGAATCTCCCAGCGTTCACGGAAGAGCACATCGACAGCACGGCACACGAGTTGCTCCAGGCAGATCCGCTGACCGACGCGCTGACCGCGGTCGGGTTCGACGAACACGAGCAGACGGCGCTGATGATGAACGTGGTCAACAACGACACCCGGCTCTCGCGGTGGACGCCCACCAGCGAGATCCCCGACGGTGTCGAGTTCAACGTCGACTACGTGCCGCCGCTCCACATGCGAGCCATGGGCGGATCCTTGCTCTGGATGAAGGCACTGGACGACCACCTGTGGAAGAAGAAGGTGCTCATCACGGAGGAGATTCTCGACGACGCACACTGGCGGAGCAAGGCGATGCTCGCGGGGCTCGACGTGATGATCCGTGCCGCCCGCGCCGTCGCGGTGGGTGACGAGGACGAACTCACCGACGCGCAGGTGACCGCCGGACTCATCGCGGGGTCGGCGGTGTGTATCGTCAACCAGGAGGAACTGATGAAGGAGGCGTTCTGGATCACGGAGGAGAAACGCAAGCCGAGCGAGGCACGCTAACACCGACTTTACCCGAGAGCACCGTCAGCACAGCACCCATCAGCAACACACGATATCCCTACACACGCACACAATGGCGACAGAGGAAAACAAAGCAGTCAAGGCAGCGAGCGAGACGATCGTCGAAGAGACCGAACTCGGCTATCAGGTGTTCAACGCACCCGACGAGCCGGTGTTGGACCAGCACGACACGGACCGCATCCCGCGGTTCGACGTCACCCAGGAGATGCTCACCAACTCCGGCGACGACCCCGAGAGTTGGCTGATGTTCGCCAACAACTACGAGGCGCACCGCCACACCGCCGCCGACGCGATCACCAAGGAGAACGTCGGGGAGCTCGAACTGGAGTACGACATCACGGTCGGCGCGAACTCCAGCATGGAGGGCTCGCCCGTCGTCGTGCCGGGGGACCCGCCCGTCATGTACCAGACGAACGGGCCGAGCCACGTGAAGGCGCTCGACGCCCGCACCGGCGAGATCCTCTGGGCGTACACGTACCCCGCACCGGACGACGCCGTGCTCTGCTGTGACGACAACAACCGCGGCGTCGCCGTCTGGAAGGACAAGGTGTTCCTCACCTCCCTGGACTCCGGCGTGCAGGCGCTCAACCGCTACACCGGCGAGGAGGAGTGGTACGCCTCCACCGCCGACCACAAGGAGGGGTACTCCGCGACGTGGGCGCCCATCATCTACGACGGCATGCTCTTTACGGGCAGTGCCGGCGGCGAGTACGGCGTCCGCGGCTTCCACTGCGCGTTCGACGCCGAGACCGGCGAGGAGCTCTGGCGCACGCTCACCTGCCCCGAAGAGGAGTACGTCGGCGACTCGATCAAGCAGTCCGGCGGCACCAACTGGATGAGCCCGACGATCGACACGGAGCGAGAACTGGTCCTGATCAACGTCGGGAACCCGAGCCCCGACTTCAACGGGACGGTCCGGCCGGGGCCGAACCGCAACACGTGTTCGACGCTCGCGCTCGACATGCACACCGGCGAGATCCAGTGGGAACACCAGGAGTCGGCCCACGACATCTGGGACTACGACGCGGGGAACATGCGGATCCTTATCCGCGACCTCGAGATCGACCACCGCGACTACGAGGGCGACGTCGTCTACAGCGGCGGCAAGACGTCGTTCGGCTACACGATGGACGCCGACACGGGCGAACTGCTCGTCCGCTCGGAGGCGATGACCCAGCAGATCAACTTCCTCAAGATGGTGCCGCACGTCGAGGAAGAGCGCGAGTACGTCATGCTCCCCGGTCTCCTCGGCGGTGTCGACTGGCAGCCCGCGACCTACTGCCCCGCGACCGGCCTCGTCTACCACAAGACGCTCAACACGCCGCACAAGGTCGCCTGGCGCAACGAGGAGTTCCGCCCCGGTGAGAAGTTCTGGGGCGGCATCGTCGACGTCGAACCCGACGAGGAACACATCCCCGACGAGTACAACGGCCACATCTCCGCCGTCGTCGCCGTCGACCCGGCCACAGGCCAGGTCAAGTGGCGCGACTGGATCGACTCGGACCGCTACCTCTGGGGCGGCCTGATGTCCACGCCGACGGGGCTCGTCTTCGGCGGCACGCAGAACGGCCAGATGGTCGCCTGGGACGGCGAGACCGGCGAGCGCCTCTGGGAGTTCGACCTCTCTGACAAGGCCATCTCCGGCGACCCCGTCTCGTGGTACGACCCCGGGGAAGGCAAACAGTACATCGCGATCCAGGTCGGCGGCAGCGGCTTCGTCGGCCGCGGCCCCCGCGGCGACCGCCTCGCGGTCTTCTCGGTCGAGGCCTGATCGGCCGGCCACCCGACTTCGTTTCTTTTTTTATCGGGTCCGGGAAGCGGACAGCCCCGCGCCCGAGGCGACCGACCGCTCCCGAACGGGACAGACGCCGGACACGCCGGAGACGCCACGGAGGAGCCCAAAGAGCCAAACGATTGGCGTGCTAACACGGAGCAATGGCTGGGCCGCTCGACACTGGCTGTACCGAGTGCGGGGCGGTGTTCCCCCGTTCGGAGGCCAGGCGAGGCACCGACGGCGGGCTCGCCTGTCCGGCGTGCGGCGAGAGCGTCGTCCGTGGCGTTCCCAAACAGTACACCGCGCTGACGACCCGTGCGAACACGCGGTGTGCGGCCTGCGGGTCGACGTTCCCCCGCGGCGAGGCCGAGACGGACGTCAAGGGGGTCCTCGCCTGTCCGGTCTGCGGGTCGACGAGCGACCTCGAAGCCGTCGACGTCTCCGAGGACGAGGACGAAGACCGCGAGCCGTGACCGCCGGCCGCTCACGCCTCGACGACCGCGTCCCCGACGACGAGCAACTCCAGTGCTGTCGTGGCGAACGCCTCGAGCGCCTCCTCTGGGGTGGTGACGATCGGCTCCCCCCGGCGGTTGAACGACGTGTTGAGCAGCACCGGAACCCCGGTCAGTTCACCGAACGTCGTGAGGAGGCGGTGGTAGCGCGGCCGCACCGACTCGCGGACGGTCTGTGGACGCGTCGTTCCGTCGCCCGGGTGGGTCACCGCGGGGATCTCCGACCGGCGCTCGGGCCGGACGTCGAACGCGTCGATCATGTACGGCGACGGCCGGGGCGACTGCAGGTAGTGCTCGGCCGCGCTCGCGGGGAGCGACGGTGCGAGGGGCCGCCACGCCTCGCGGCGCTTGACGAAGGCGTTGACCCGCGCGGCTGCGTCGGCCGACCGCGGATCGGCGAGGACGCTCCGACTGCCCAGCGCGCGCGGGCCCAGTTCGGCCCGCCCCTGGAACCAGCCGACGAGCGCGCCGTCGGCGAGCCGCTCGGCGGCGAGTCGGACGGGGTCGTCGGGACGGGAGTAGTCGACACCCCGCCGGTCGAGCAGGCGTTCGATCTCTATCGAGGAGTACGACGGGCCGAGCGCCACCGTCCGTATCCGGGTCCGTCGCGGCCGCCCTCCGGCGAGGAGCCCCGCACCGATCGGCGCGCCGGCGTCGCCCGCGACCGGCTGGACGAACAGTCGGTCGACCGCCGGGGACTCGGCGATCCGCCTGTTCAGCTTGCAGTTCAGCGCCACCCCACCGGCCAGGCAGACGGTCCGCACGCCCTGACAGTCGCAGTGCGCCTCGACGATCGCCACGACGGTCTCTTCGAGGAGCGTCTGGGTGACGTGGGCGAGGTTCGCGGCCCACTGGTCCGACGGATCGGCCGGCCCGGCCGGCCGACGGCCGAACAGCGCTTCGAGCCGGCTCACGGCCGACGGGATCCCCTCCCCCACCAGCCCGGTCACGTCGTAGTCGACGCCCGCGTCGACGACGGACCGGAGCCGTGACTCGATCTCGGGGTCGGCGTCGCCGTACGCCGCGAGCGCCATGAGCTTCCCCTCGCCGCCGAACGGCGCGAACCCCAGGTACGCCGTGACCGCCGCGTAGAGGTAGCCGAGGCTGTTCGGCGGGGCGAACGAGGAGAGCCGTCGTAACCCGCGTTCGTCGCCGGCCCAGACCGCCGTCGACCACTGATTCCCCCGGCCGTCGAGGGTAACGACGACCGCCTCGTCGGCACCCGACGGGAAGAAGGCGCTCGCCGCGTGGCACCGGTGGTGGTCGTACCCCTCGACCGGCGGCACCGGCGTTCCGAGCCCCAACTCGGCCAGCCGTCGCTCGACGGCGACCGCCGGGCGGCCGGCCGTCGCCGCCGACAGGGGCGTGCCTCGCCGACGCTCCCCCCAGGGGACCACCACGCGGTCCACCGCCGGGAGGTCGACGCCGCAGTGGTCCAGACACGCCCGCACCGCGCGGGCCGGGAACGTCCGCGGGGCGTGTTTCCGCCGCACGAGTCGTTCCTCTTCGACGCCGAACGCGAGGGCACCGTCGACGAAGACGACCGCGCTCGGGTCGTGTGATCCGAAGCCGTTCGTCGCCGGGTGGAGCGCGAGCGTGTAGTCGGGCATCGGTCTGTCGCCCTCGGTCGGCCGGTCAGCCGGCCGCCCTCGGATCAGTTCCCGTCCGCGTCGACCACAGAGTCGAGCCGGTCGAGTGCCTGGATCAGGTTCTGGTCGGGCTGCAAGAGCCCGTCGTTCACGCGGGCTTCGATCTCCGCGACGCGCGTGCGGACCGCTTCGGGCGAGGACACTGCGGCGGCGTCGCTCTCGGCGATCAGCGACACCGCCGACGCGGCGTACCGTCGGACGCGCGCGGAGTCGTCGTCGAGCGCCGCCTCGGTCGCACGGACCGTCGCCGGGAACGTCGACGGCCGTTCGATGACGGCGCTCACGAACACCGAGACGACCGCGGTCCGGATCGGCGTCGTCGCGGTTCGGAGGCGGTCGGCGACGACCGGATCGGACGCCTCGACGGCGGGCGGAGACCACTCACCGATCCGGGTGAGCGCCTTGATCGCGGCCATCTCGATGGCCGGCGCGTCGGTCCCCCGTACGACGTCTAAGAGTCGGGGAACCTCGTCGGCGACGCGCTCGGGGGAGTCAGCGGCCAGTTCGGCCACGGCGACGAGCCCCGACAGCTGGAGCGACCCGTTCCCGTCCCCGAGGAGGTCGACGACCAGGTCGTGGTAGGGCTCGACCAGCGCCGCGTCCTGGGCGGCGGCGACCCGGAACGCCCGCCCCGCGTCGACCCGGTCGTGCACGTCGTCCGAGGCCAGTTGGCGCGTGATGTCGTCGATGTACTCGGGCAGCCTGTGCGGGTCCTGCTGGATCGCCCGCTCGATCGTCTCGGTGCCTGTCATCTGTGTTCGTGAGTACCGGTACCGATGGACGCACGGTACTAATGGTTTGTTCCCCGCTCCGCCACGTTCCCTAGATCGCGGTGTTCGACCGCCGTGTCTCACTTCGGCGTCGCCGCCTCACGTTCCCCTGCGGGCCGGAACCGTCGCGCGGTTCCGACCGGTTTTTTTCCCCGCCGGTTCTCTCGGAGACGATGGGAACGCTCGCGCTCGACATCGAGACCGCCAGCCCCGACGAGTCGCCGGGCTCCGACGAGTTCGACGACACGCGGTACTTCGAACTCGTGGCGGTCGCGCTCGGCTTCCGCGTCGCACCCGACGCGGAGCCCGAGACCGCCGTCTTCCTCCGCCGCGGCGACTGGGCGGCCGACCACACGGCCGACGTCGTCGAACGGGCGCTGGCGTGGTGCGAGGGGCGCGACGTCGACCGCCTGGTGACGTACAACGGGAGCGGCTTCGACATCGTCCACCTGCGCACCTGGGCCGACGAACTCGCCGCCGCCGGGGTCGCAGACCCGCGTGACGACCTCGCCGCGCTCTCGGCCACACACGTCGATCTGAAGCACCCCGCGACGGACCGATACCGCGACCGACTCCCCCGCCGGGCCTCGTTTCACAAACTCGAACGGGTCTGTCGGTGGGAGGGGCTCGACGTGGTCGAGACGCGGTACGCCGACTACGACCTCAACCCGGACTTCCTCCGCGGGGTCGGTGTCCCCGCCGACGCGACCCGCGTCGAGGGGAGACACGTCGGGCAAGGGCTCGGTGCGGCGTACGTCAGAGGCGTCGCGGCCGGGTTGGATGACCGACTCACGTACCGCGAACTCGAGCGGCTGCTCCGCGACTACGCGCGGTCGGACGTCACGGTGCTGTTCGGGCTGGCGGACGCGCTGGGCGTGTGACCCGACCGCGCGACTGAACGGAAAAACTGTGTTACGAGAACCGTCTCTTCAGAGTCGACAGGAGCCCGCCGGAGCGGTCCTCGTCGGCGTCGTCGACCCCGTCGGCCTCGGCGTCGATGTCGGCCGATTCCGTGGGGTCGGCCCCGGTCGCGTCGCCTCCCTCGGGTGACTCCTCGACCGTCTCCGCGTCGGCCTCGTCCACGAGCCGCTCGGCCTCGCGGATGACCGCTTCGGCCTTGTTGACGCCGTCTTTGACCGTCTTCTTCACGACGGGTTTACCCGCGAAACGGTCCTGCGAGACGGCCGTGTCGGCCGTGATGACGACGACGTCGGCGGCAGCGATCTCCTCGGTCGTGAGTTCGTCCTGGGCACCCATCGCGCCCTGGACCTCGACGCGGATCTCGTGACCCCGGGCTTCGGCGGTGGTCTTGACGTTCTCGGCAGCCATCTGGCTGTGGGCGATTCCGGTCGGGCAGGCGGTTACGGCGACGATCTTCATGATGTGGATTGTGGTCGGGTTGTGGTAGTTCGACGGACGGTCGTCCGCGGGTAGCGTTACTCGCCTTCCGGTGTCGAGAGCACGGCCTCGAGGGCGTCGAGTGCGGTCTCGCCGTCTTTGCCGTCGGCGACGAGTCGGACCCGTTCGCCGCTCTTGACGCCGAGCCCCGTGACGGAGAGCATGCTCCCCGCGGGCGCGAGATCGCCGTCTTCGGCACCGATCCGGACGTCGGCGTCGTACTCGTTGACGGTCTCGACGAACGCCGACGCGGGACGGGCGTGCAGGCCCGCCTCGGGGACGACGGTGACGACGCGTTCGAGGCTCACGCGACCGCCTCCCGCCGGTTCGGACGGCCCGTCTCGGCGGCGCGTGCCGTGGTCGTGGTCATCTCAGTCGCTCGCCCCCGCGGCGGTCTGGTTGGCGGTGCCGGCTTCCTCCTCGAAGTCGCCCTTGAGTAGGGTGGCGATCGCGGCGGTGACGAGCGAGCCGAGGACGATACAGCCGAGGAACGCGATCGGCTGGCTCGACAGGGGGATCACGAAGATCCCGCCGTGCGGGGCGCGCATCCCCACGCCGAGCGCCATCGACAGCGCGCCGCCGATCGCCGAGCCGGCCACGATCGAGGGGATCACGCGCAGCGGGTCGGCGGCCGCGTACGGGATCGCGCCCTCGGTGATGAACGACGCGCCGAGGATGACGCCGTTCTTCGCGTTCTGGTACATCTCCTCGGCGTATTTGTGCGGGGCGATGAAGTTCGAGATCGCGAGCCCGATCGGGGGGATCATCCCCGCGATCATCACCGCGGCCATCGGCTCGTAGATGCCCTCGCTCACCAGGCCGACCGAGAAGACGTACGCGACCTTGTTGACGGGGCCGCCCATGTCGAACGCCATCATCGCGCCGAGGATCGCACCGACGAACAGCGCCTGGCTCCCGCGCATGCCCTCGAGGAACGCGGTGAGCGCCTGGTTGGCCAGCGCGACGGGCGCGCCGATGACGAACAGGACGATCGGTGCCAGGACCGCCGTCGTGGCGACGGGAATGAGGAGCACGGGCATCATCGGGGCGATCGCCTGGGGCACGTCGAGATTCTTGAACCAGCGGGCGACGTAGCCGGCGACAAGCCCGACGACGAGCGCGCCGAGGTAGCCCGCGGTGGCCCCGCCGGCGTCGAGGCCCAGCACCGTGCCGGCCTCGGTGACGATGTTCCCCTGCTGGATGATCCAGGTGAGGACGAAGCCGGGCGCGAGCCCCGGGCGGTCGGCGATGGCGTAGGCGATGTACGCCCCGAGGACCGGAACCATCAGGGTGAGGCCGGCGACGCCGATCTGGGCGAGGTACCATCCGACGCTGCCGGTGTTTTCGAATACCGAGACGGTGTCACCGGCGGCGAAGCCGAGCGCGAGGAAGATGCCGCCGATGGTGACAAAGGGGATCATGAACGAGACGCCGGTCATGAGGTCTTCTTTGACGGAGGTGACGTGCGACCGCAGCAGGCTCTCCGCCGTGTCGGTGGTGCTCATGCTGTATCCATCACAATCGTTCGAGGGTTACTGACTAAATACTACCGAACATGATTGTTTCCATCGATAGATATCGAATTAAACAGGTATCGTGCACGGTTCCGCGCTCCGACGGCGAGAACTGCCGACAGGACGGACTGATCGGGACGCACGGACCTGGCTCGGGGAGGAGAGTCGACGGCTCGTTAGCTCGCACGGACGCCGCGGTCGTCGGCCTGCTCGGACGCGGCGAGGCTCTCGACCACCGACGCCGCGGTGCCGGCGGTGCCGACCACGCACGTGGCGACGTCGACGCCGAGTTGGAGGGCCGCCTCGTCGCTCTCGCCGCGCACCCACCCACAGAGGACGCCCGACAGGAGCGCGTCGCCCGCGCCGACCGTGTCGACGACGTCCACGTCGGCCGCGGGGACGTGCGCCGTCCGCTCGGCGGAGACGAGGAGCGCACCGTCGGGGCCGAGCGACGCGATCACGCGCTCGTACCCCCGTTCGAGAAGCGCCTCGGCGGCGGCGACGCAGTCGTCGACGCTCTCGGTCGGCAGCCCGGTCGCCGCGTTGAGTTCCTCGCGGTTCGGCTTGCACGCGGCGTACGACGCGTCCAGCCGGGCGAGCGTCGTCCCGTCGACGTCGACGACGGTCTCCCACGCGCCCGCCTGGGCGACGGCGTCGATGGCCTCGACGTCCAGCCCCGGCGGGAGGCTCCCCCCCACGACGACCGTCTCGGGGTCGTACGCGGCGATGCGGTCGACGACCCGCGCGACGGCGTCGGCGGCGACGGACGGGCCGTCGTGGTTGATCTTGTACTCGGCGTCAGGGGTGGAGAGCGTCACGTTCACGCGCGTGTTGCCGGGGATCGAGACGAAGTCGTGGGCGAGGCCGTCACCGTCGAGGCTCGTGCGGACGAACGATCCGGTGAAGCCGCCGACGAGCCCCGTCGCGACCGCGTCGACGTCGAGCGCGGTCAAGTAGCCCGCGACGTTGATGCCCTTGCCGCCCGGATCGAACCGGGCCTCGTCGGTTCGCGCCACGGCACCGTCGACGAGCGTCTCGGTCGTGAGGGTGTAGTCGATCGCGGGGTTGAACGTCACCGTGACGACGGGCGAGCGAGGGCCGCGATCCATCGTCACCGCCCCCGCGACCGCTCGGCCGCACGATCACGGACGGGCGCCGACGGGGAGTGCACACTCGAACACTGCATCCGGTCCTGGCTGGTATGGAGGCGCATTTCGCGTAAACGTTCAGCGCGTGGTGCAAAAGTAGTTTTGAACACGATCGTTTTTGATCGAACCGGGCGACCCGTCCGACGAGACGTGCAGTGCGACCGCGGGGTGCTCACTCGCCGTCCCACCCGTTGATGATCGGCTCGCGGAAGTCGGTGCCGAACGCGCGCGCGGAGACGGCGACGACCGGCGGTGTCTGGACGCGCTTGAACGTGTTGCGCTTCATCCGGCGATAGGTGTCGTACACCACGTCCGCGAACGCCTCGGCGTCGAGTTTGTCGTCGACCGTTCGGCCGTCGCTGTCCGGCCGGTAGCGCGTCTCGTCCAGTTCCCCCCGCTCGAACCGCGCGACGATCTCCGCGGGGCTCTGGCGGTCCTCGAGGAGGTCGCTGACGACGGGCGAGACGACGTCGTAGTCGAAGGGATCGACCTGGTCGGCGCTCAGTTCGGCGGAGGGCGGGATCTCGAACACCGCCTCGGGGATCACCTCCCGGCCGGCGCGCTCGTTGACGTACGCGGCGACGTCGTAGACGTCACGCTTCGAGAGGTCGCCGAGGATCGAGAGCCCGCCGCAGGCGTCGCCGTACAGCGTCACGTAGCCGAGCGCCATCTCCGTCTCGTTGCCGTTCGTCACGAGTAGCCCCCCCGAGTCGTTCGAGACAAGCATCATCAACAGCCCGCGGACCCGCGCGTAGACGTTCTCCTTCGCGACGCTCCGCGACACCGTCCCGACGTGTGACTCGTAGGTGTCGAGGAGCGCGTCGTACGCCGACTGGACGGGGACGACGCGGTAGTCGACGCCGAGGTTCTCCGCCAACTCCGCGGCGATCCCCTTCGTCGTCTCCGTGTTCACCGCCGAGGGGAGGTTGTAGGCGACGACGTTCTCGGGGCCGAGCGCTTCGGCACAGATCGCGAGGCCGAGCGAGGAGTCCACACCGCCAGAGACCGGCTCGATGACCGTCTCGAACCCCGTCTTGCGAGCGTACTCGCGGAGGCCGAACGCCAGCGCCTCGAACAGTTCGCGCTCGCGGCGCTCGGGTTCGACGGGCTCCGCGCTCGGCACGAGCGGGCCGTCGTCGCCGGCGACGCCGCCCGCGACGTGGCGTCCGACGCCGTCTTCGAACGCCACGGTGAGCAGGTCGGCGTCGAACTGTGCGCCGCGGGCGACCAGCGCGCCCGTCGCGTCGACCGCCAGCGAGTCGCCGTCGAAGACGATCACGTTCCGACCCACGTCGGCCGCGCCGGCGGTGTTCACGTACACGAGGGGGACGCCGGTCGCGGCGACGTGTTCCCGAATCACCCGTGCGCGCTCCGTGCGCTTGCCCACCTCGAACGGCGAGGCGTTGAGGTTCACGACGAGGTCCGCGCCCGCGTCGGCCAACTCCCGCACGGGACGGCGGTCGTAGTCGGCGTCCCACATGTCCTCGCAGACGGAGACGCCGAGGCTGTACGACTCGCCGTCGACGGACACGTCGATCGGTTCGACCGTCTCGCCGGGCTCGAAGTAGCGCTCGTCGTCGAAGTAGCGGTAGTTCGGGAGGAGAACCTTCCGGGCCACGCCCCGGATCTCGCCGTGCTGGCAGACGGCGGCGGCGTTGTATCGACGCTCGCCCGCGCGGTCGACGAAGCCGACGACGGCCGCGGTCTCGCCGGTCTGGGCGGCGATCTCCTCCAGCGCCGTGCGGTTGCGGTCGACGAACGTGTCGTCCTCGACGAGGTCGAGGATGCAGTAGCCGGTGACGACCATCTCGGGGAACACGACGACGTCGGCACCCGCCGCCGCGGCGCGGTCGTACGCGTCGCGAACGAGCGCCGTGTTCCCGTCGATGTCCGCCGTCGTCGGATCGAGTTGCGCGAGTGAGAGCGTGAGCGTCATGCGTGAGCGCGGCGGGCACGACGGCCCGCCGTCCGTGTTCGACCCTCGGGATGCGAGCGGCTTAGAGGTGTGGTCTCTCACCCCGGGACGTCGAGCCGCTACCCCGGGACGTCGCGCCGCTCGAACGCCTCGGCGGCGAGGACGACGCAGACGAGCGCCACCACGAGGAGGACCCCGACGTCGCCCCACTCGATCTCGGCGTCGATCAGAATCTCGGCGGCGTCGAAGTACCGCGACAGCGAGAGCGTCCCGAGCCACTCGTAGTCGGTGTCGAACGTGAGCGCGTCGAGGAAGTACGTCCCGACGATAGCCCCGAGGGCGGCCGCCCGCGCCTGTCGGACCCGGGCGAGCGTCGCGCTGGCGACGAGCCCCACCGCGGCGTTCGCGGCGTGGTAGAGCACGAACAGCGCGTGGAGGCGGGCGAAGTCGAGCGGGTCGACGGTCTCGCCGATGAGCGACACGAACGCGAGCACCGCCAAGAGCGAGACGGCGTTGACCGCGACGATCGCCGGCAGGAGCGAGACGGCCTTCGCGACGACGATCCGCGAGCGCGACACCGGGCTCGACAGCAGCAGGTCCGCCGTCCGCGCCTCGACCTCACCGGCGACGAGCGATGCGGCGGCGTACGCGAAGTACGCCCCGAGGACGAGCACCCAGATGAGCTGGTACAGTTCGGTGAGGAGAAAGCCCTCGACGGTACCGAGGTCGGTCACGCCGCCCAGAAAGGCCGCCTGGACCTCCGGCGGGAACGACTCGACGTACGCCTCGAAGTCGACGCCCGACTCCGCGACGGAGGGGAAGAGCCCGACGGTGAGCCCCGCGAAAGCGACCACGACGGCCGTGAGCATCGCTGTCCCCCTGAACCGGCGGCGTGCCTCGAAGCCGACGATCTCACGCATCCGGCTCGCCTCCCCCGTTCTGGGCGACGTCGCCGTTTTCGAGCGCCGCCTCGGCCGGCGTCGTCCCCGCGCCCCGCGCGTCGCCGGGGGCCGTCCCCACGGCACTGGCGTCGCCGGTGCCGTCGGTGCCGTCGTCGGCGTCGTCGGTGTAAAAGTGCAAGAACACGTCGTCGAGCGACGTCTCCCTGATCTCGATGTCGTGGACGTGGTACCGCGTCAGCACGGCGAGCAGACCGTCGTAGTTCGCGGTGACGAGCAGCCGGTACCGGTTCTCGTCCGCGTCGCCGGCGTCGAGCCGTTCGACGTTCGCGACGCCGTCGAGCGCGAACGTCGCGGGCGGGGGCGACTCCGCGAGCGCGACGGTGACCACCTTCCCGCTCTTCTCGAGGAGGTCGTCGATGGCTTCGACCGTGACGAGCCGACCGTCGCGGATGACGGCGACGCGGTCACAGACCCGCCGGACCTCGCTCAGCACGTGCGACGAGAACAGCGCCGTCACGCCGCGGTCGCGCTCGGCGTCGAGGAAGTCGTAGAAGGCGTTCTGCATGATCGGATCGAGCCCCGACGTCGGCTCGTCCATGACGACCAGCGAGGGGTCGTGCATGAACGCCTGGACCAGCCCGAGCTTCTGTCTGTTGCCCCGCGAGTACGTCTCGATCCGGCGGTCGAACGGCGCGGGAAAGCGCGCTTCGAGTTCGGCCCGGCGCTCGCCACCGCGGAGCGACTGGAGGTAGTCGAGCAGCCGGCGGCCGGTCACGCCATCGTAAAACGCCACGTCGCTCGGGAGGTAGCCGACCTCCGAGAGGACCGCCAGCCGCGCCCGGCGATCCGTGATCCGGTGGCCGAGGAGCGCCGCGGAGCCGTCGGTCGGCGTCAGGAATCCGAGTAGCGTCCGGATCGCGGTGGACTTCCCGGCTCCGTTCGGCCCGAGAAAGCCGAACACCTCGCCGTGATCCACCGAGAGCGTGAGCTCCTCGATCCCCCGGATGTCGCCGTAGTACTTCGTCAGCCCGGAGAGTTCGATGGCGGGTGCGTCGTCCCCGCCGTCGCCCGGGCCGGTAGCCTCCCCCGCTGACATGGCCGAGGGTACGACGGGAGCGTACAAATACGTGGGACACGGTTGTACCAGTTGACATGCGACGCGCGATCGTCCCCCTCGTGGTGGGCTGTCTCGTCGTGAGCGGGGTCGCCGGCGTCACCGTCGCCGACCAGCAGGTCATCGGCCGCCCGGAGCTGAGCGTGTTCGCCCCGGAGAACGTCCTCGTGCCCGGGACCGAGCGAACGCTCTCCGTCTTCGTCGCCAACGACGGCCGACTCGACAGCGGGGGCCCCGCGCAGTTCGAGTCGCGGGTCACCACCGCACGCGGGGTGCGCGTCGAGGCGCTCCCGTCCGACGCGCCGGTCACGATCCGAACCGGCACCGTTCCGGTCGGCGTCGTTCCCGAAGGGACGGCCGGACCGTTCGACCTCCAGGTCGCCGTCGACGCGGACGCGGAGCCGGGGACGTACCGGATCCCCGTTCGCCTGTCGTACACGTACACGCGGATCGTCACGTTCGACGAGACCGACGCCGGGGCGGCCCCCGAGTACGGCGAGGCCTCGGCCACCCGGCGGACGGAGATCACCGTTCGGATCGAGGACCAGCCGAGCTTCTCGGTCGTCGGCGTCGACGCCGGCGTCGCCGTCGGCGGCCGCGGGACGGTGACGCTCGCCGTCGAGAACAGGGGGACGCGCACCGCCCGCGACGCGACGGTCGACGTCGTCTCCGCGGATCCCGGACTCCGCGTCGCGGAGGGGGAGACCGCGACGCTCGCCGCCGGGCGCTGGCGCGCGGGCGAGACCAAGCGCCTCGCCGTCGACGCGCGGGTCGCCGACACGGCCACCGTCCGCGACTATCCGCTCCGACTCACCGTCGCCTACGACGACGACGACGGCATCCGGCGCACCGGACGGCCCCTCACGGCGACGGTGCGCCCGGAGACGCGGGACGCGTTCGCGGTCGGTACGGTCGAGAGCGACCTGCGGGTCGGCCAGCGCGGCGAGGTGCGCGGCGAACTCACGAACCGGCGGGAGCGCCCGCTCGAGGACGCGACGCTCAGACTGCTCGACGCCGGGTCGCTCGCGCCGACGGAGTCGACGTATCCGCTCGGAACCGTCCCGGCGAACGGGAGCGTCCCGTTCGCCTTCACCGTCGACGTCCCCCGAAACGCCTCCACGGGCCCCCGGGGACTCCAGTTCCAGGTGGAGTACGAGGTCGCGAACGAGCGGCGGCTCTCCGACCCGATCCCGGCGGCCGTGTCGGTCGCGTCCTACCGCGACGTGTTCGCCGTCGAGGCGCGCGAGGCGCGCGTGACCGTCGGCGGCGACAGCCGGCTCGTGGTGGAAGTGACCAACGTCGGGGCCGACACCGTCTCCGAGGGGGTCGCACGGCTCTCGGTGACGGAACCGCTGGAGAGCGACGTCCCCGAGGCGTTCGTCGGCTCGCTCGTGCCCGGCGAGTCGACGAACGTGACGTTCGCGCTGTCGGCCACCGACGACGCCATCCCCGCCACGCTTCCGGCGAGGGTCCAGGTGAACTACACTGACACGGCGGGCCGGGACGTCGTCTCCGACTCCGCCACCGTCGGGGTGACCGTCGTCGCCGAGGAGTCGTCGGTTCCGCTTCCGATCCTCGGGGCCGTCGTCGTCGCCGTCGTGGGGGCTGGCGTCTGGTGGTGGTGGCGTCGGTGACGCCCGCGACGGGACACCCGTCTCGAGCGGTGCTCCCTGTTGAACCACCGGACCAGAGCCAAAGCCTTTGCCGTGGACGAGAGACGTACACGGTATGGTCGACGACGATATCGACGATGTGGACCGGGCGATCATTCACGCGCTCCAGGAGGACGCCCGAAACATGTCGTCGGGAGACATCGCAGAGCGGACCGGGACCTCGGACAGCACGGTTCGCAAGCGCATCCAGCGCCTCGAATCGGACGGGGTGATCAAGGGTTACAGCGCGGAGGTCGACTATCAGCGATCGGGCTACCCGCTCAGAATGCTCCTCTTCTGTACCGCTTCGATCCCCGAGCGGGGGGGGCTGATCCCGAAGATCCTGGCCCTCGATGGCGTGGTCTCGGTTCAAGAGCTGGTCACGGGCAAGCAGAACCTCCTCGTCACGGCCGTCGGGGAGTCGGACAGCGACATCACGCCGGTCGCGCAGGCGCTCCTCGACATGGGACTCACGGTCGCCGACGAGGTGCTCGTCCGGAGCCACGAGACGACCCCCTTCGGCGAGTTCGCCCCCGAGTGAACGTCCGGGGCGGACCGTCGACTCAGAGCACCACCCGCTTGACGTCGAGGCCCGTCGCCCGGCGGACCACGGCCTCGACCGGGTCGGCGGTGCCCGCGAGGTTGTCGGACGCCCCGTCCAGCACGAGAAGCGCCGCCCGCCGCCCCGGCTCGACAACGCCGCAGTCGAGGCCGGCAATCTCGGCACCCGCCGTCGTCGCCATCCGGAGGACCTCCTCGGCGCTCACGTCGAACCCCGTCGCCGTGTACGCCATCTCCCGGAACATCGACGGCGGGTTGAGCATGACGTTGTCCGTCCCCAGCGCGACGGTCGTGTGGTCGAGCAGGTCCCGGATCGGCGGGCGACCGACGTCGAGCACGCGGTTCGTCCGCGGGCAGACGGCCACGGGGACCGACTGCGACGCGACCCGTTCGAGGTGGGACGCGTCCGCGTGGACCATGTGGACGAGCAGGTCCGGCTCCAGGTCGAGCGCGGGGTGGATGTCCGTCGCGTCTGGTTCCCCGGCATGGATGGCGAACGGGACGCCCGCGTCCCGGGCCGCCGCACGCTGCGCGGCGAAGTCGTCGTCGTTCGCGCCGCTCGCCCCGAACCCGTCGGCGATCGCGAGGACGGCGGTGTCCTCGCTCCCGAAGACGAACGGCTCGATCTCCCTCCCGCTCGCGGCCTCGCGGAGCGCCCGGGCACCGTCGATCCCCGACTCACGGAAGTCGAGGAACGCCGCGGTCCCCGTCCGCTCCATCAACCGAAGCGTCCGACGCATCGCGGTCACGAGCGCCGTCCGGTCGGCCGCGGCCAGGCGGCGGTGTTTCAAGCTGTCGGGCGGGGCGACAGCCTCGTCCAGCGAGAGCCCGACGGCGGCGTCCTTCGCGACCGAGTCCCCGACGTGCGTGTGCGCGTTGACGAACGCGGGCAACACGATGTCCGTGGAGGTCGTCTCTGTTCGCTCGACGGCCTCGATTCGTCCGTCCTCGACGACGACGCGGCCACGCAGTGGTTCGAACGACTCGCCGGCGAGAACCGTTCCCTCGAACTTCTCCATGGTACTTCGCACGTCTTAGTAACAATATGGTTTTCTATGCTCGTATATCGAACAGATCGGTAGTGTTATCTCTCCGCTGGGACCATCGTGAGAACGAACCCGGATGACGAGCGTGCCGATCCGACGGTCGAGTGGACGGGAGGTCGGATGAGCGACGGGCATCTCGACTCCCTGCTGGCGGGGTTCGACCGCCGGGCTCGGGGACCCACGGCCGTTCGTTCGGGGACGACAGAGTCCGTTCTCGTCGTCTCGTGTTCGATGGCCCGGTGTGCGTACGACGCCTCGCTCTGGCCGCTCGACCCGTCCCGGGACGTCACGGCGGTCACGACGCTCGGAAACCAGACCTGGGACGACCACGACGGCGAACGGGGAGTGAGCGGCAGCCTGGCCCATCTCGCGACCGAGTGCGAACCGACGGCGGTCGTCGTCGTCGGACACACGGCGTGTACCGTCGTCGCGGACGCGTACGAGCGGTACGTCGCACCCGCCGAGGCGACGGGGACCGGGATCGAGGCCCGACTCGATCCGCTCGTCTCACTCGTCGAGGACGCTGTCGACGCGGGTCTCGTCGACCCGTCGCTCCCGCTTCGGTCGGCACGGCACCGACTCGTCGAGTACAACATCGTTCGACAGGTCCAGTTCCTGACGGCGGAGCTTCGGCCGTCGGTCCCCGTCGTGGGGTACGTCCACGACCAGGACGGCGCGTACCGTTCGTTCCCGGGGAAACACTATCTGGTGACGGTCGACGGCGAGACCGACGGCGACGCGGTCCGCACACGACTCCCCAGCGACGGGTCAGTTCCCGTCGCGAGCCTCCTCTACTGACTTTCGCTGTCCACGGTGGCCGCCCGATCACGCTGGCCCCCGCGAGGACTATAATGTTCTTTCAAACCTTTCTTTGAGAACAATTTGGTAAAATAGAAGAGTTTAATAGACAGTTTGTTCGTACTGTGGGGTGAAGACGACCAGCGACCCTCCGACGGGACCCGACGTAGTTCGTTCCTGTCGGGCGGTGGCTTGTCAACGACGGACCGAACGATGACAGGACACGACCAGCCGACAACGGTGGGACAGCTTCCGAACACGACGTCGCAGTCTTCGCTCGCACCGCGGACGTTCACCCGACTCGTGTGGGCGCTGTGGCTCGCGAGTCTCGCGGTTCTCGTCGGCCGACTCGTTGACCCGACGTCGTGGACGCTGGCGGGAGTGGTCGCCATCGACGGCCTGACCGTGGTGATGTGGGTAGCGGTCACCTTCTTCAGCGGCATCGTCCACAGCTACTCACGGCGGTATCTGGCCGGGAGCCGGCACGTCGATCGGTTCTTCTCCCGCGTGTTCGCGTTCACCCTGGTCGTGATGGTCCTGGTCGCCGCCGACCACGTCGTGCTCTTCGGAGCGGCGTGGCTGGCGATGGGGCTCCTGATGGCCGACCTGATCGGGCACGTCGACGGCTGGCCGCAAGCGCAGGCCGCCGCCGCCGTCGCACGCCGGTACTTCGTCGCCAGCAGCGCCCTGCTGGCGGTCTCGCTCGGAACGCTCTCGTGGGCGACGGGCGAAACCACCGTCTCCGGCGTCGTCGCGAGCGTCGACGCCGTTCCGCCGACGCTCTGGCTCGTTGCCGCCGGCGCGCTCCTCCTGGCGGCGATGATACAGTCCGCGCTGGTCCCGTTTCACACGTGGCTGCTCTCCTCGATGACCGCCCCGACGCCAGCGTCGGCGCTGATGCACGCCGGGTTCGTCAACGCGGGCGGGGTCTTACTGCTCCGCTTCGCGCCGGTGGTCAGCGTCGACCCCGAGTTCATGCTGGCGGTCGTGGTCGTCGGCGCGATCAGCGCGCTGTCGGGGAAGCTCCTGAAGTCGGTCCAGTCGGACATCAAGGGGCAACTCGGCTGTTCGACGGTGGGGCAGATGGGGTTCATGATCATGCAGGCGGGGCTCGGCTTCTTCGGTGCCGCGCTCACCCACCTCGTCCTCCACGGCTTCTACAAGGCCTACCAGTTCCTCTCGTCGGGCGAGCGGGTCGAGCAGACGAGCCCGACGGCCGAGCGCGAGACGCACTCGATCGGCGTCGGCGGCCTCCTCGTCACGGCGCT
The DNA here is from genome assembly GCF_024228675.1 of Salinigranum marinum. Classification (NCBI taxonomy): domain Archaea; kingdom Methanobacteriati; phylum Methanobacteriota; class Halobacteria; order Halobacteriales; family Haloferacaceae; genus Salinigranum; species Salinigranum marinum. The sequence goes on from NZ_CP100461.1 coordinate 21,738, forward strand.
GACCGCACTCGCGGGGGGCGCGGTGTTCGCCGGGCTCACGGGCAAGGGAACGAGCCTCGACACTGGAGTGCTGTTGACGGCACTCGTCGTGCTGACGACGTTACACGCGACCCGCGAGGTCCTCACGCGGACCGGGCTTTCGGCCACGGTCCGGTTCGGTGCCGTGCCGCTCGTGTTCCTGCCCGCGATCGCCGTCTACGCGCTCGCGTACCGCCTCGTCACACATCTCCTGGCCGGACTGCCCGTCGTCACGGTGGCGACCGAACTGACCCCCGTCCACGGCACCGTGGCCGCCGCGTTCCTCGTCGCGTACCTCGCCGTCGAGAGCGGGGTCTACCGGCGGAGCCAGCGGCTGTACGTGGCGCTTCTGAACGCGACCCAGCCCTCATCCGAAACCGTCCTGACGTCCACGGAGGAGTACAATGAGTACTGAACAGCAGATTCACGATCGCATCGAACGCGCGGCGAGTACGGTCGGAGCGGTCTGGCCGCTCCACTCGTTCGTGACGGCCAACCCGCTCGCCGGCTTCGAAGACCGGCCGTTCCACGAGGCCGTCGCGGCGGCCGAACGGCTGGTGGGCGGCGACGGCTACCCGAGCGCGGACGTGTTCCGTCGGGCCTGGGAGGCCGGCCAGATCGATCCCGAGACCCTCGCGATCGAGCTGTCCGAACACGGCTACGACGCGGCTCCGGAGGCGCTCCTCGACCACATGGAGAAAACGGAGACGCCGGTGGACACCGACCCCGACACCGACCCCGACACCGACATCGACGCCGATGCCGCCGAGGAGACCCCGACGGACCGGGTCGACCGGCTCCTGACGAAGTGGTTGGCGGCGTTCCTCGACCAGGGGCAGGCGGAGTGGCCGATGCCGAACCGCGAGGAGGGCTTTTACGGCGCGTTCCGCGCGGTGGCCCGCCACGACCGCGAGATCCCCGGCCGGGGGGCGATCGCCGACCTGCCCGACGACCCCGTCGACAGTATCGAGAGAGTGCTCGCCGACCGGCCGGCCAACCGGTGGGACGCGGTCTTCGAGCACCACCTCGCTGCGCTACCCGGCTGGACGGGGCTGCTCAAACAGCGGAGCGCGGCCGGCGACGGCTGGCAGTCGGCGTACCCGATCACGCTCGCGGGCTATCTGGCGGTCCGCCTGGCGCTCGCGGAGCTGGTCGGCGCGCCTATCGAGCCGCCGGCCGACGACGCGGACGCCGCTGCCGCCGGCGAAGCCGCCGACGGGGACGCGGCTCCGCTCCCCGAAGCCTGGCTGACCGCGTGGGAGGCGACCTACCGCGAGGAGCTGGTCGACGCCGTCACGGACGCGAGTGCCTCGCTGTCCGACACCGGAGGCGACGGCCGTCCGGACGCACAGCTCGTCTTCTGTATCGACACGCGGTCGGAGATCGTCCGCCGCCACATCGAGGCTACGGGCGCGTACGAGACACACGGCTACGCCGGCTTCTTCGGCGTTCCCATGCGCTACGAGGGGTACGGGACGGACCTGACCGTCGACGCCTGCCCGCCGATCCTCGACGCCCAACACCGCATCGTCGACCGGCCGACCGACGGGGCCGACGACGAGCGGGCCAGTTACGACGGCTGGTCGAGGCTCCTCGACGCCGGGAGGGCGGTCGTCCACTCGCTCAAATCGAACGCCGCGACCGCGTTCAGCTTCGTCGAGAGCGCCGGGAGCGGCTACGGTGCCGCGCTGGCGGCCCGGACGCTCCTCCCGGCCCGGGTGTACGACTTCCTCGGCGCGGCCGACGAGCGCGCACCGAGCACCCACGAGTTCTGTACGCCGACGGTCGACCACGACCACGACGCCGCGGGGGAGCTTCCGCTCGGTCTCACGCTCGCGGAGCGGGTCGAGTACGCCGCGACCGCCTTCGAGCTGATGGGATGGGAGGAGTTCGCGCGCGTCGTCGTGTTCGCCGGCCACGCCAGCCAGACGGCGAACAACCCGTTCGGGTCGAGTCTCGACTGCGGTGCCTGTGCCGGCAACCCCGGCGGGCCGAGCGCCCGCGTCCTCGCGACGATCTGTAACCAGGAGGCGGTCAGAGATGGGCTCCGTGACCGTGGGTTCGACCTCCCGGGGGACACCGTCTTCGTCGCCGGCGAGCACAACACGACGACCGACGAGGTGACGCTCTACACCGGCGACGTCCCCGAGAGTCACTACGAAGACGTCGAACGGCTCCGCGAGGACCTCGCTACCGCACGCGCCGGTGCGGCCGCCGAACGCGCCGAGTCGATGGGCGCGGCGGGTGCCGGCGTCCGCGACACCGAGCGCCGCGCCGCCGACTGGGCCGAGACCCGTCCGGAGTGGGGGTTGGCCGGCAACGCCGCCTTCGTCGTCGGGCCGCGCGCGCTGACCGCCGACCTGGACCTCGACGGCCGCTCGTTCCTCCACTCGTACGACTGGGCGACCGACACCGAGGGCGACGCGCTGGAGGCGATCATGGCCGGGCCGATGGTCGTCACCCAGTGGATCAACGCGCAGTACTACTTCGCGTCCGTCGACACCGCCGTCTACGGGAGCGGGTCGAAGGTGACCCACAACCCCGTCGGCAACGTCGGGGTCTACCAGGGGAACGGGGGCGATCTGATGACCGGCCTGCCGCTCCAGTCGCTGATGGCCGCGGACGACGACCTCTACCACCAGCCCCTACGGCTCTCGACCGTGATCCACGCGCCCGTCGACCGCGTGACGGAGATCCTCTCGCGGCAGGCGGACCTCGCCGAACTGCTCGACAACGGGTGGCTCTCGTTGACCGTCGTCGATCCCACCCAGAACCACGACGCGTTCCACTACGACGGCGAACTGCAGTGGACGGCCGTTCGTCCCGACGAGCCGATCGCCGACAGCGCCGTGTCGATGAACGCGCCCTCGGTCGCCGACGACTGACCGTCCGTGAGCGTCCCACACGCTCGCGTTCGGCGGGCTGGCGTCGGTGCACAGCGTCCTCGAGCCGACTGGACCGTGGTCTGGGTATTCTCACCCACGATAACCGGTGCCACACGTTTATATAATGAAAGGCCGCAGGAACAACTGTGCCCGGAACGGGGGCATCCGACGCAGCACCCACCCAACCCATACCCACCGCCCCCGGCTGGGACACACACCCCAGGAACATGAGCGCCATTGAACCGTCGGAACAGAGCCAGTCTACCCACCTCGAGGAACTCCCGCAGTTCGATCTCGAATACCTCTTCGACGACGACGACAGCCCAACGGAGGTGACAGTCTTCGCCGACGACCCCGAAGCGCTCTCGACGCAGTGGATCACTGTCGACCGCAACTGCGCGGTGCCCCTCGAAGAGGTCCGCTGACGCCGGCGAGACCCCACCGGCTTCGACGCCCGGGCGGTCCCCGCACCGACTACGACTCAGCACTCACCACCCACCCACGACCACACCCGGTCACGGGCCAGCAACCACCACCTGCCATCGTCCCACGGGACGTCTCTGCGGCCGCGTTTTTCCCGCCACCCGACGCCACCGACGCCCGGCGTCGCGCGGCAAGGATTTAGCCGTCCCCTGACATAGTGGGAGGTATGTCCGATGTCGTCGACGGCCTCGAAGGCGAACTGCGGAGCAACGGGATCAGCGTCGAGGAGGTCGAACCGGGCGAGACGGTCGACCTCACGTACCTCACTGCATTCCCAGGGAGTCGCGTCAACCACCAGGAGATGGGCCGCGCCTGCAACACGTTCATCGATCTCGTCGAGGCGGACGACTGGTCCCCGCGGCGGGTCGAAGCGACGGTGCTCCGCTCCGATGACGACGTGCTGGGGACGTGGCACATCGAACCCGAGTGGATCGCCGGCCTGGTGGAGTACCGCCTCAGCGAGGAGGACTTCTCCGAGCGTGTCCTCGACACGCTGGCGCACGACACGACCGACGCGGCCGACGAGAGCGGTGCGGAGGCCGACTCGTGAGTCCCGCCGCACGAGGGGGGTCCCATCCCCGTCCCCGACTCGTCGGCCGCCCATCGAAGTTCGACTACTCGCGGGTCACCGTCAGCTTCGACAGCGCGGGCGACGCGTGCACGGGGTGGCTCTACCGCCCCGACCGCCCCGCCGACCCGCCGGTCGTCGTGATGGCCGGCGGGATCGCCCTGCCGCGGGAGGTGTTGCGGCCGCTCGCGGAGCGGTTCGCCGAGCGCGGCTACGCGGTGTTCCTCTTCGACTACCGTGGGATCGGCGACAGCGAGGGGACGCCGCGCGGACTGCTCTCGCCCGCCCGGGCGGTCACCGACTGGGAGGAGGCCGTCGCACGCGTCCGTGACCTCGACGGCGTCGACACGAATCGGGTCGTGCTCTGGGGCCACTCGCTCGGCGGCGCGTACGCCCTCTCGGCGGCGGCCGACGACCCCCGCGTGCGGGCGGTCGTCGCGCTCGGTCCCGTCCTGTCGGGGTCGGCGCTCCTCCGCGCGCGGCCCTTCCCGGACGTCCTCCGGGCGCTCCTCGCCGGCGTCCGCGACCGCGTGCAGGGCGTTCTCCCCCGCGTCGGTCCCCACACCGTCCCTGCCGTCGGCGACGACGCCGAACTCGCCGTCGTCTCCGACACGGGCGTTCGCGGCTCGTACCGGCGACTCGCTCCCGTCCCGGACGTGCCCGCCCGCTCGTTCCTCGCCCTCGCACGCTACACCGCTCCCGTCGAGGAGGTCGCCTGCCCCACGCTGTTCGTCGCCGGGAGCTACGACGACGTCGGCGACGCCGAGGCGGTCGAAGCCGCGGTAGCCGACCGCGCCGACGCGACGCTCGTCCGCGTCCCCGCGACCCACCTCGACCTCCTCGACGACGAGGGCGCACTCGGGCATACGCTGGTCTTCCTCGACGGCGTCCTCTGAGTTTCCCGCGATCGTCATCCCTGATAACCGGGTCTCAACGCTTATCTCGGTCCGCGTCGTTCTCGTTTGCATGACTCTTACGACGAAGAGCGTCTTCGCCACGCTCCTGTCCCTCGCGCTCGTGACCAGCCTCGCCGCCCCGGTCACGGCGCAGTCGCAACCCGCCTGGGGGGACGCGATGTACGACGACTTCTCGGAGATGGTGCCGAAGTACAACGAGAACGCCGGCACCCTCGAACTCGGCATCGGGAACAGCCTGCTGGAGAACCAGCGGGTGACGGTTCGGGTCTCCGAGGGGTCGGAGACGGCGTACTACTGGTTCGACACCGACGCGAACAAGCAGATCACAGATCACGGCCAGGGGCAACACCCGGACGGCGCGACGCTGGTGATCAAGACCTCGCGGAGCAGCCTCTCGACGATCGCCGCGGCGGACAACCCTGTCGCGGAGTTCCGTGACGCCGTCACGGACAACCGCGTGACGTTCTCCGGCAAGACGCCGACCACCTTCGTCGTCGGCGTCGGCGTCTCCATCGGACAGCGGCTCGGCCTCATCTGAACCCCCGCGGACGCGGGTCTCGCGGGCGTGCTCACACCACACCCGGCCACGCTTTTCAGCCACGCACTGCCAACCGACCAACTGCTCCGGCATACTTCCATACATACGTAGTCCTCTAGCAGCGAAACGAGACAGCTCGTTCGACGAGTGGGCGCAAATGTTTCGATCCGCGAAGCGTTCTTGTACCCCGTTTCCGTACGAGGGCGTGTGAGGCGTTAGCAACCCTCTGCCGAGCGTCAGGGACGAGCGGACCACTAGAACGCACGCGCCGAAACCGGACAGGGGCTACCGTGTCAGCATACGAATCGGAACCGAGACGGCGGAGCATCGAGGTCGAATACTGGGTGATCGACGACGAGGGGCGGCTCGTCGAACCGGGCGAACTCGTCGACGCGGCGGCGGGGGCCGAACGAGAGTTCGTCGCGCCGTTGCTGGAGCTCAAGACGACGCCGTGTGCGACCACACGGGAGTTGCGCGAGGAGCTGTTCGATACCGTCGGGCGCGTCCTGCGGCGGGCCGACGAACTCGGCAAGGCGCTCGTCCCGCTCGCCACGCCGGTGAGCGCCGACGGAATCGCGGAACTCCCGAGCGAGCGAACCCGGGTGCAGAACCGCGTCGTCGGCGAGCCCTTCGAGTACGTGCGCCACTGCGCCGGGACGCACATCCACGTCGAACAACAGCCGGGACACGAGATCGACCAGTTGAACACGCTGATCGCGCTCGACCCCGCGCTGGCGCTGGTCAACTCCTCGCCGTACTTCGAGGGGCGACGGCTGGGTCCCGGCGCGCGGTCGAAGCTCTACCGCCGGATGGGTTACGACGACGTCCCCCACCAGGGCTGGCTGTGGTCGTACGTCGACGACGCCGACGAGTGGGACCGGCGGCTCGAACGGCGCTACGAGGACTTCGTGACGGCGGCGGTCGAGGCGGGTATCGATCGCCGCACCGTCGAGGCGCACTTCGACCCGGAGAGCGCGATCTGGACACCCGTCCAGCTCAGGCCGGCGTTCGGCACGGTCGAGTGGCGCTCGCCGGACGCCGCCCTCCCGAGTCGGATCGTCCGACTGGCCGACGAGGTGGCCGCGACCGTCGGACACCTCGGCGATGTCGACGTGCGGATCGACGGCGAGACCGGCCGCGTGAGCGACGACGAGGTCGTCCTGCCGACGTTCGATGCCGTCCTCGGCTACGTCGACGCCGCACTCGAGGAGGGACTCGACTCCGCACCGCTCCGGTCGTACCTCGATCGGATGGGGTTCGACGTCGCGGCGTACGAGCCCGTCTCCCACGAGATCGACGGACGGGAGCCGGTTTCGGCCGAAGAAGCCCGCCGACTCCGACTCGACCACGCGGCGCGGCTCGAACGCGACGTGTTACAGGCGCGATCGGTTCACGGTGACTGACCCCGAACCCACAACTCTCATACCTCCGACGTGCGTCCCTCCGTCGATGACAGCCTCCCGCACGGTCGAACTCGAAGGCCACATCATCGACTCGGGGATGATGCAACAGGCCTTTGGCATCGTCATGGACATGGGCGGCAACTTCGACGTCGAGGAGTTCGAGGTCGGCACCCACAAGGAGGCGGAGTCGTACTGCCGGATGGCGGTGTTCGCCGACTCCGACTCGGAGTTACAGGAGATCCTCCACGAACTCCACCAGATCGGCGCGAACCTCACCGACCCCGTCGACGCCCACCTCGAACCCGCCCCCGCGGACCGCGTCGTCCCCACCGGCTTCTACTCGACGACGAACCACCCGACGCAGGTCCGATACGACGGCGAGTGGGTCGACGTCGAGAACATCGAGATGGACTGTGCGATCGTCGTCGAGGACGGCGACGAACCCCGCGCGTACACGAAGGTTCTCAACGCGATCCGCGAGGACGACATGGTCGTCACCGACGAGGCCGGGATCCGCGTCGATCCGCCGGAGCGCCCCCGCGACTCGTCGGGGCCGTTCGGCTTCATGCAGGGCGGCGTCTCCTCCGAGCGCCCCTCCGAGTCCCTGATCCGACAGGTCGCCGAGGCGATGCACACCACGAAAGCGGAGGGAGGGAAGATTCTCGTCGTGACCGGCCCGGCGCTCATTCACGCCGGCGCGGGCGACGAACTCGCGCGCCTGGTCCGAGAGGGGTACGTCGACATGCTCTCGGCGGGCAACGGCTTCGCCGTCCACGACATCGAGCGCGGGCTGTACGGCACCTCGCTCGGGATGGACATGGAGACGCTCGAACACCCCCGCAAGGGGCACAAACACCACATCTACACGATCAGCGAGGTGATCCGCGCCGGTGGCATCGGCGACGCAGTGAACGACGGGCTCATCCGCGAGGGCGTGATGTACGAGTGCGTCGAGAACGACGTCCCGTACGTGCTCGCGGGGTCGATCCGCGACGACGGCCCCCTGCCCGACACGATCACCGACTCGGTCGAGGCGCAGAACGCCATCCGCGAGCAGGCCCACGAGGCCGACATGGTGCTCATGCTCTCGACCCTGCTGCACTCGGTCGCCGTCGGTAACTGCCTCTCCTCGACCACGAGAGTCGTCTGCGTCGACATCAACCCCGCGACCGTCACCCAGTTGCTCGACCGGGGCAGTTCGCAGGCCATCGGCATGGTGACCGACATCGGCACGTTCGTCCCGACGCTCGCCGCGGAGGTGCTCGGCGAGCCGACTGACGACGACGACACGGACGCCGTCGACGCCGTGACCGAAGCGAACACCGACGACGACTGATCCCGGCCGCGATCCGGTCCGTCGTCGATCGTAGTTCGGTACCCGCCGCGGGCCGGCCGAGCGGATCGTCCGGATGCGCCGACGTTATTACTCGCGTGACGGACGGGAAGGTATGGATATCGTCGTCACGGGCGGTCGCGGCCAGTCGGGACGGTGGATCGTCGAGCGGCTCGCGGCCGACCACGCGGTCACCTGTCTCGACCGCGACCACCCCGGAGCGGACGGTCACTCGGCGGTCGACTACCGGGCGCTGGACCTGACCGACCCCGGTGGCGTCTTCGACGTGCTCACCGAGATCGACCCCGACGCCGTGGTCCACTGGGCGGCCATCCCCGTCGCGGGGACCCGCCCGGGCGTGGAGACGTATCGGAACAACACCCTCGCGGCCCACAACGTCCTGACGGCGGCGGGCCGCGTCGGCGCGCGCGTGGTCCAGGCCTCCTCGGACGGCGCGTACGGTTTCTTCTTCGCCGCCGAGACGCCCGTCCCGGACCACCTCCCGGTCTCCGAGGAACACGCGCTTCGGCCCGAGGACGCCTACGGGCTCTCGAAGGTCGTGGCCGAGGAGATCGGCAAGACGGTCGCACGGCGCGACGGCGTCGGGGTTGCGTCGCTCCGTCCCTCGTGGATCCAGATCCCCGGCGACTACCCCTGCCGCGACGACGACTACGTGTCTGACCTGGCGGCCGGTGCGGGCAACTACTGGTCGTACGTCGATGTCCGCGACGTGGTTGACCTGGTCGAGGCCGCCCTGACCGGCGAGGTGAGAGGCCACCAGGCGTTCAACTGCGTCGGCCCGGACAACGCCCTCGGACGTCCCCTGCGCGAACTCGTGGCAGAACAGTACGGGGAGGTCCCGACGGACTGTTCGGTCACGGGGGACGCAGCCGCCTACGACACCTCGAAGGCGACGGAGTTGCTCGGCTGGGAACCCACGCGGTCGTGGCGAGACGCCGCCGACGAAACGGTCTCTCCGCCGGAGGTCTGACCGGCCTGGACGCGATCACACCACCGATTGACATCCTCCTCCGCGTTCACGCGGAGGAATCCCACGGCACCGCGCCGCTGGATTGGGATATTAGGGTTTGGAGTCTACCACCTCTGTCCGAGGTTGGAATCCTCGGGAGAGGTCGTGAAGGTAGACTCCGGGCTGTGCCAACCAGCCGGTACTCCTATCCCCGGACAACTGCCCGGATGACTCGGAGTTACTTTGATTGATGTCGAGACGGATGTTCTCCGCCCCGTTCACGTCAGCGTTGAACGCCGCGTCACACTTCTCACACACGTACAAGCCACGCTCAACGCGCTGACTGTCGTCTTCTCTACCGCACACGCAACACGTCTTACTCGTGTCGCGCTCGGACACTTCTACGACTTCGATGCCCTCAACCGTCGCCTTGTATTCGAGGATGTTCGAGAACCTATCGAACGCCCACCCGTGCAGGTTGAGATTGCCGTGCCGCCCCCAGTTCTTCGACTCGTTGTTATCGTCCTCTTCGCGGACTCCAGCGAGTTCTCCGATGTTGATGTGACACACTCCCTTCTCGATACACCGTTCAACGATGTGTTTAGCGAGGCTGTGGAAGAAGTGAGTACGGCGCTCCGACCACTTCGCGTGGAGTCGAGTGGCTTCTTGACCCCCCGAGTCGTCGCACTTGGCGATTTCCTTCGGGAAGGAGTAGCCGTCCTGTTTCAAGCGATTGCCGGGGTACAAGTCGGCTTCCTCGGTACTGTACGCGACCGCCGCGAAGTTACAGATGCCGAGGTCGATACCCGCCGTCTCCTCGCCGGGTGCGTTGGGCGTCTCTACTTCGGCTTTGCAGACAAGGTGGAGTTCCCAGCGTCCCTTTGCCTTGTCGTAGACGGCTCTGACCTGCTGGAGATTCTCGACCGTGACTCCGGGCCGCGTCTCGTATTCGACAAGGATGTATTCCCACGCTCGGGGGTGTTCCTTGTGATTCGCGCCCTTTGAAAGTCGGACACGGTTGTTCTTGGTGTCGTGTTTGATGCCGTTCTGCTTCCACGTCACCGTCGAACGGGGGTGTTCTTCGTGGACGCGGTTGCCGTGGTCGTCGTAGTAGTTTTTCTTGCGGTAGCCGGGCGGGTTCGCTCGACTGTCTGACTTCCTCTTGCCGTCCCACGAGTTGAAGGCTTCAGCGAGTTCCTCCAGAACGCGCTGACTGGACTGTGAGTGCAGTCCTTTGTATTTGGTGTGACCTTTCAACTCGTCTTTGAGGTCGCCGTGGTCAGGAATCTCGCCGGTTTCATCCCACACTTGGCGGGAATGGTAATTGGCGACGTTCCAGAGCTTGCTGGCCGACCACCCGTGCCGGTCGAGCGGTTCCTCTACCTGACTGTGGTTGAGGATTTTCGCTCGGTGAGTGCGGTGGACTTCCAGCATTGTGAACGCCTGTATAAGAACTTATACTCGTGTCTCTTGTGAAGTTTCGGTTTGAGGAGAGTGGAATATCCTGCTTTGCCATCGACGGTGGGTTGTGGAGGGGTTGTCGGATTCATCCCGCGCCTAAAGGCGCGGATATTCTCCTCGAATCTCTATAACATACTGCCGGTGAAACGAGCGTGGGGCGACCGAACCCGTTCGGCTCCCAGACCGGCCAGGTATTGTAAAAACCGCCTGATCATCGATCCGACACAAACATATCTGAGGTTATACGAGGATAACAACACTTAACAGTGAGTTTCGTCAGGATACGACCGTCATGCGAGAGATACTCACGATGTGGCGCGACACGAGGATGATCATGCTGGTCGCGGTGGTCGCCGCGGTGTACGCGGCCGTGTTGCTCCCGTTCAAGGTGTTCACTATCCTGCCGGGGCTGACCAGCGTCCGTCCGGCGAACGTCTTCCCGGTCATCTTCGGCATCATGTTCGGCCCGGCGGCCGCGTGGGGGGCGGCGATCGGCAACCTCATCGGGGACGTCTTCGGAGGGACGTTCGGTCCGGGCAGCATCGGCGGCTTCCTCGGGAACTTCTTCTTCGGCTACGTCGGCTACAAGATGTGGGGCAACCTCGGCCCGCTCTCCTCGGGGGTCGAGCCGGACTTCCGCTCCAAGCCGTTCCGCCAACTCGTCGAGTACGCGATCGTCGCGGTGGCGGCGTCGACCGCCTGTGCGGCAATCATCGCCTGGGTCGTCGACGCGCTCGGGCTCGTCCCGTTCAGCGTGCTCGCGCCCATCATCGTCACGAACAACACCATCGCGGCGGTCATCCTCGGCCCGCCGCTTCTGTATCTCACCTACCCGCGCATCAAGGACATGGGCCTGCTGTACACCGACCTGCTCCGCGACGAGGACGTGACGGTGTCGACCCCCTCGCGGAGTCAGCTGGCGGCGTTCGCGCTGCTTCTAACGCCGCTGGTGTGGATCGGCGTCGGGATCTCCCTGTTCGGGCCGTCGTCGACGCCGCAGATCGCCGTCGGGGCGCTCCTGATGGTCGTCTTCCTGGCCGGGGCCGCCCTGGGCGGCGAACGCCTCTCGTCGATCGTCGGTGCGTGAGACGACCGTGGCAGTCCCGCCGATCCGACCGAGGTCCACACACTGATGTCCGTCGCGAGCGAGGCGGCAGATAGATGACGGCTGACCGAACACGCGAGATTGCAGCGGCGCTGAAACGAGTCGTGTTCTCCTACGAGCGGGACGCGACCCTCCCCTCGGAGGCCGAACTCCGCGCGGACCGCGCGCCGGATGACCGCGAGGGGCCGGTGCTCCGCGGGGTCGACCTCGAACTCCCACACGGCTCTTTCACCGTGGTGATGGGCGCTTCGGGCGGCGGCAAGTCGACGCTGTTGCGGACGTTCAACGGGATCATCCCCGACTTCATCGACGGCAGCTTCGACGGCGACATCGAGGTGCTCGGCCGGGACGCGACGGCGTCGCGCGTGAGCGAGATGGCGGCGGACGTCGGGATGGTGCTGCAGGACTACGAGGCACAGCTGTTCGGCACGAGCGTCGAGACCGAGGTGGCGTTCGGCCCGGAGAACCTCGCCGTTCCCCCCGCGGACATCGAGGGTCGAATCGACGCCGCGCTGGAGCTCGTGGGGCTGTCGGACCTCGACCGCCGGCGCGAACCTTCGGGACTCTCCGGCGGGCAGAAGCAGCGTCTCGTCGCCGCCGGCGTCGTCGCCATGCATCCGGAACTGCTCGTGCTCGACGAGCCGACGAGCGACCTCGACCCGAAGGGAACCCGCGACCTGCTCCGCGTCGTCGCGACGCTCACCGACGACTCGGCGGACGACACCGCCATCGGCGCCGACGGGTGGGCCGGTCCGGAGACCATCGTCATGGTCACGCACAAGATCGAAGAGGCGTTGCTCGCCGACCGGGCCGTGCTGCTCGACGGCGGACGGGTCGCGAAACAGGGCCCCATCGAGACGGTGTTCACCGACGCCGAAGCGCTCCGGGAGTCGCGGGTCGCTGTCCCGCCGCTCGTCGAGGCGTTCGACCGGCTCGGCGTTTCGGACGACGAACTCCCGCTCCTCCCCGGTGACGCCGTCGAAAGAGCCCGGGAGGCGGGACTCTCTTGGACTGGCCACGCGGCCGAGACACCGCCGGCCGGGACCGGCCGCGACCCCGGCGCGCCGCTGTTCTCGCTGGAGGACGTCGTCTACGCGTACGAGACCGATCGCGGCCCGGTCCGGGCGGTCGACGGCGTCGACCTGACCGTCCGGGAGGGTGAGGTCCTCGCGCTGGTGGGGCACAACGGCTCGGGGAAGACGACGCTGGCGAAGCATCTGAACGGCCTCCACGAACCCGACACCGGTCGCGTCGTCTATCGGGACCGACCAGTGAGGGAGTACAGCATGGGCGAGATCGGGCGCGAGGTCGGCTACGTCTTCCAGAACCCCGACCACCAGATCTTCGCCGCCACCGTTCGCGAGGAGGTGGCGTTCGGCCCGGAGAACTTCGGTATCACCGGCGACGCCCTGGCGGAACGGATCGACGACGCGATCGAGACGGTCGGGTTAGAGGGGCTCGAAGAAGCCGATCCGTTCGCGCTCTCGAAAGGCCAGCGCCAGCGGGTCGCCCTCGCTGGCATCCTCGCGACCGACCCGGAAGTCATCGTCTTCGACGAGCCGACCACGGGGCTCGACGCCGCCCAACAGGACCGCTTTATGGACCTCATCGCCCGGCTCAACCGCGAGGAATCACTGACGGTCGTGATGGTCACCCACGACATGGGGAAGGTCGCGACGTACGCGTCCCGAGTGGTGGTCCTCGACGACGGGTCGGTCGCCTTCGCGGGCGGCGTGCGAGAGCTGTTCGCCGACGAGGACCGCCTGGCGACCCACGATCTGCAGCCACCGCACGTCGTCGAGACCGCGAACGCGCTGCGCGACGGCAGGGGGACGCCGGCACTGTCGGTCGACGAACTCGTCGCCGGCCTCGGCGGTCCCGGCGCGACCGCCGCCGAAGACGAGACGACCCTCGACGAACCCGAGACGACGCGTGACGGCGACGAAGCGCTGACCCGGGAGGTGTCGACCGATGAGTGACTCGCCGTCGCTGTACATCGACGGGGACACGCTGTTACACCGGCTCGACCCGCGTGCGAAGCTCGCGCTCGCGGCGGCGCTGTTCGTCGGGGCGTACGCCTTCTTGGACCCCGTCGTCGTCGCCGTCCCGCTCACCCTCGCCCTGCTCGCGGTCGTGCTGACGGGCGCGCTCGCGAACCTCCTGCGGCTGTGGTTCATCCTCGTCGCGCTGTTCGTCGTGGGACTGGTCGTCTGGCCGGCCTTTACCCCGCCCGCGGGGCCGGTCGTCGTCGACCTCCCGTTCATCGAGATCACCCGGCGACAGCTCACGGCGTCGCTCGCGCGCTCTTTGCGCATCGTCAGTTTCATCGTCACCGGTGTGGCGTTCGTCTCGACCACCTCGAACGAGGAGATCGTCCGCGGGCTGCGCGGCCTGGGCGTTCCCTACGCCTTCTGTTTCGCCGTCGGGACCGCGCTCCGACTCTTCCCGACGTTCCTCGGCGCGGCGGGAACCGTTCGCCAGGCACAGGAGGCCCGCGGGCTCGACCTCTCGGCGTCGAACCCGATCGAGCGCGTCCGGAAGTTCGTCCCCCTCCTGATCCCGGTGTTCATGACCGCCTTCCGCAACGTCCAGACGCAGGCGATGGCGCTGGAAGCCAGGGGGTTCGACACCCAGTCCGACCGGACGTTCTACAACGAGGCGTCGTTCGACGCCGTCGACTGGGCCGCCACGGGCCTCTCGCTCGTGGCCATCGTCGGCGTCGCCGCACTCGCGCTCTCGGGGCTCGGCTGAACCGACCGCCTCGTTCCCCTCGCACAGCCGGTGGTTCGCACCCGATCTGTCCCGAACGATCACCGCGTAGAAGATTTTTATCCGGTGGCGAGTAAATACGTACGCGATGAACGCAACGAAGTACGAGCTCACGGATTCGGTCGCCGGCTTCGACGAGGGCGCGATCCTCGACGTCACCGCGCGGTTCGGTGACTGGCACACGGTCGACCTGAAACTGGAGTCGAGCGAGCGATCGCCCGCGTCGACCACCGTCGTCGTCGCCGACAGCCCCGGCTTCACCGAGGCGGAGATCCTCGACGAGACGGCCCGGATCGGCGACTGGCACGAGTTCGCGCTGGGGTTCGATCCCGGAGCGACTGACGGCCCTGAACCCGGGATCGGGCGCGTCCACCTCACCGCCGACGAGTTCGAGCGCGTCGCCGCCCCCGTCACTCCGACCGCCTGAGACCGACCGGGAACGCGGCGCGGTGTGCGCTCACCCGGGTCGCTCTCGACTCGCCCCGTGAGAGCCCGGGAGAGACGCGGCCGACGCTCGACGCCCGGTAGCCGACAGACGCCGCGCTGGGTGGGCGCGGCAGCCGCGATCAGAAACTGCTGTCGCCGTGTCGCCAGTCCTCGCTGTACTCGCGTTGGCTCTCGGTCTCCTCGTCGATGTCGATGCCGAGCGTCGCGAGCTTTCGCTCTGCCACCTCGCGGTCGACGCGGTCCGGAACGTTGTACAGCCCCGGCTCGAGGTCGGTGTGGCGCCCCACCAGGTCGTACGCCGCCATGAACATCATCGCGAACGTCATGTCGATCACCTCGGCGGGGTGGCCCTGGCTGTACGGGCCGGTGAGGTTCACGAGCCGCCCCGCCGCGAGCAGGTCGAGATGTCGTCCGTCGGGGAGTTCATAGCGGGTGATCCCCGCCTTCGGCGACCAGGTGCGCTCGGCCATCTCCTCGAGGTCCGCGAGGGTGATCTCGACGTCGAAGTGGCCGGCGTTCGCGAGCTTCGCCCCCGACTGCATCGCCTCGAAGTGTTCGGCGCGGATGATGTCGCGGCTCCCGGTCGCAGTCACGAACAGGTCGCCGATCTCGGCGGCCTCCGGCATGCTCATCACCCGGTGGCCGTCCGTGTGCGCCTGGAGTGCACGGCGCGGGTCAACCTCGGTGACGACCGTGTTGGCTCCGACGCCGCGGAGTTTCCGAGCGACGCCGCGGCCGACGTAACCGTAGCCCGCGACGACGGCCGTCGCCCCCGAGACCATGGCGTTGGTCGAGATCATCACGTTCGCGAGTGCGGACTCGCCCGTGCCGTGGACGTTGTCGAAGAAGTGTTTCATCGGCGTGTCGTTCACGCCGTAGACGGGGAACGCGAGGACGCCCTCGCGGTCCATCGCCTCCAACCGGGTGATGCCGGCGGTGGTCTGCTCGGCCCCCGCGATGACCTTGCGGGCGATCTCGGGGTGGGCGTCGTGGGCCTTCGCGATGAGTTCACAGCCGTCGTCGAGGATGACGTCCGGTTCGCGTTCGAGGAGCGCGTGCTGGGCCGCCTCGAACGCCTCGTCGCTCATCCCCTCCTCGGCGAACGCCTCGTAGCCCTCCTGGGCGTCGAGAAAGCGGACGACGTCGCCGTGGGTCGACTGGGGCTCGGAGGGCGCAAAGAGGACCGTGGCACCCGCGGCGTGGAGCGTCTCGATGAGGACGCCGGTCTTCTTCTCGAGGTGGGAGACGACGGCGACCGTGAGCCCATCGAACGGCTGTTCCCGGCCGAACTCCTCGCCGAACGACTGCAACAGCGGGGTGTGGTCGCGGGTCCAGACCAGGGGGTCGTCGGTCGCGTCCGCCTCGTTCCGCAGCTGGGATGACATACGTGCATCTCGGTGGAGGGGGACATAAATCCGGGTCGATGATGTCCGTGCCCGCGGGTCGTCGACGCCGCGGGCCACGAGACGCGTCCCCGGTCGGACGCGGAACGATCGACGGCGGGCGGCCCGAGAGGTTACTCGACCGCGACGAGCGGGACGACCGCGATCGGCACGTCCGCGTTCAACAGGATCGCCTGCGCGGTCGAGCCGAACACCACCTTCGCCGTGGGGTTGCGCTTGCGGACGCCGATGACGAGCTCGTCCGCGTCGAACTCCGCGACGGCTTCGAGGAGGTCCTCGTGGGGGTCGTTCCCCCGGACGTACTGGTGTGTCTCGACCGTACACCGCTCGCCGAGGCGTGAGGCGACCGCGTTCAGCGCGTCCTCGCCGTCCCGGATGTCCTCGGAGGAGGTGGCGCTCCCTCCGCTGAGCGAGTTGACGGCGACGACCGTGTCGCCCGCACCCACGCGGGTTCCGAGGTAGTCACAGAGCGTCGCAGCCGTGTGGACCGAGTGCGTTCCGACGACGTAGGTCGTCATACGTGTTCGCGCGTGGGGCGACCACAAAAACCCGCCTGCCGGTTCTCGGATTCACAGATCGGTCCCGACGGAGCCGGCGGCTCAGGAGCGACCGTCGGTGGACCGATCCGGGGGGCTCCCGTCGGCGTCGTCGGCCCGCCCGGCCCGCGTCGGAGCCGTCGTCTCGCCCGTCGCCTCCATCTCTGTCGCGGCCGCGACACCGCCGTCCGCGGTCGCGTCGGGGTCCGTGTCACGGGGCTCGTCGTCCCCGTCCGACCCCGTGAGCCGCCGTATCTGCCGGGAGACGCCGACCCCCACAACGAGGAGGACGACGAGGTTGAACACCATCTTGAAGGGCGGGCGGAACTCCCGGGTCACCCAGACGTTGATGGTGCGGTCGGCGGCGAGGTAGAACTGGATCGCCGCGAAGACGCCGAGGAGGACCAGTCCGCCGAGGAGCGCGTAGTCGAGTCCGCGGCGGACGCGCGCGGCGGTGTCCCCGTCGGACGCCTCGTTTGCGGCGTCGGGAGCGCTGGAACTCATCGGCCCCACCTCCGGGCGAGGAGGGCGATCGAGAACAGCGCCGCGACGGCGACGCCGACGCCGAAGCCGGGGGCACTCGTCGAGACGGTGCGCGCCTCGGTCGCTTCGGGCCGCGGACGCTCGTCGTCGCTCTCCGAGAAGTCCTCGACGCGGAGTTCGACCTCTCGCTCGGTCTCGTTGACGCTGATGCGCTCGGTCGGATCGAGGTTCGCCACCGACCGCGCCGTGTCGACCACGACGCCGTCCTTCCAGAGCACGGCGTCGATGTAGTAGTTGTACTCGGAGGGCACCGTCACCTGGGTGTCGACCGTCTCCGTCCGACCGGGGCGGATCGTCCCCACGGCCGCCTCAGAGCGGGCGGCGACGATGTTCGAGTCGGCCTGGCGGAGTACGACCTGGACGCGGAGGTCGTCGGAGGCGTCGTTGCCGCGGTTGGTCAGCGTCGCCGAGAGATCGAGCGTCGTCCGGTCACCGTCGACCGAGCCGACGGAGAACGACACCGGTGGGAGCGCCTCGGAGTCGGTGAAGCCGACGCTCGTCCGGGCGTACGCCGGCGTGAGCGCATCCAGCCCGGAGACCGTCTTCCCGCCGGAGCCGATCCGCTCGCCGTCGCGGAAGACGGTCGCCTCGACGCGGTAGCCGCCCTCGCGCTCGACGGTGAGGTTCGTCTCGACGGGCGTCTCGCCGTCCTCGTCGAGCGTCCCGACCTCGACGGTCTCGGTGGCCGCGACGAAGCCCGACTCGGCGTCGGTCGCGCGGAACCGAACCGAGACGTTCGGTGTCGGGTTGCCGCGGTGGTCGAGACGGGTCTGTACGTGCAGGACGGTCGTCTCACCGGAGACGGTGCCGGGGGCGATCGTCGTCTCGGCGATGCGGACCGGACCGGGGCGGGTCGGCCCCTCGTCGGTCGGGTCGGCGAGCACGCCGGGCATCACCGCGGCGACGAGGAGGGCCACGGCGACGAGACCGGCCGCCCCCGCCGCCAGTGTTCTGTCGCGGGGCATCGGTCACACGGTCGAGAGTGCGCATTAAATGTCTTCTGTCGTCACAGACGATCACGCGGGCGTGATGGCCGCGCGCAGCGACGCCCGTGTTCGCCGTCGGGACTCAGGGGAAGCGTCGCCCGGAGCCGGGGGGTCACGCGAGCGCGAGCCACGCGACGAAGACGGCGACGCCGCCGAGGACGGTGCTCCCGACGGCGTGGAGCCGGAGCCGGTCTAAGAGAGCGTGTGCGTCGCCGTCGACGGCGAGCGCGTCGTGGATCTCGCTGCCGAGTTCACACCGGGGCAAGAAGTCCATGGCGACGTGGAGGAAGATGCCGGTCGCGAAGCCGAAGACGACGCCGCGGACGGCTGGCGCGGCCGGAAGCTGGAGCGACGCCGCCGTGATGGCCGTGAGGCCGACGCCGACGGCTGGGAGGAGAAGCGTGGTGGTGTCGCCCCCCTTGCGTGCGAGCCGGGCGGCCGCGGCGTAGCCCGCGGGTCCTTTGTGGGAGACGATCGCCAGCCCGAGCAGCAAGCCGAGTTCGGGCATGTTGCCGTAGACGACGCCGATGACGACGCCCGCGGCGAGCGCGTGTGCCGACAGCTCCGCGACGGTCCGGTCTAGCGGCATCTCGACGTGTGCGAGCCGGTGGCCGATCGAGTGTGAGCCGAAGCCGACCAGCACCCCGAGTGCGACCCCGAAGCCGCCGAACTGGGCGTGGTGGCCGATGGCGCTCGGAAGCAAGAACACCGCCGCGGAAGTGACCATCGCGCCGGAGGCGAGGCCGTACCCCCACACGAGCGCCGTCGGGTTCTCGTCGCGGCTCCGCCGCCCGACGAGGCCAGCTCCGGCCATCGCGGCGAACGCAACCCACGAGATACCGAGGAGCTTCCACAGTCCGACCGAGACGGCGTACGCCGACAGGGCGACCAGGAGCGCGAAGGCACCGAGGCCGACCCGCGACACCCGCGGCGCTGCGTGTCGCTCTTCCGACTCGGTCGGTAACTCCATAGTTAACAAATCGTTTTCAATAGTTAATAAGCCCTGTGATCGCCGACCGCCGGGGTCGGTGCGGGCGGTCACCGCGACGGCGCGCGGCCCGACTACCGGGTCGCCTTCTTCCACGTCCGGAGGTCGACGACCTCCCCGTCGAGTTCCTCGGCGGGGCAGTCGGTGGCCGCCCACAGGAACATCGGCGCGACGTCGTCGGCCTCGCGCCCCTGGCCGCCGGTGACGTCGGTCGCGACCAGTCCGGGGTCGACGACGCCGACCGGCTGGTCGAGGTCGGTCCCGAAGCCCCGGACCAGCGCCTCCGCCCCGGCCTTCGAGACGGCGTACGCCCCCATGCCGGGCTTGGCCTCGCGGGCGATCGACCCCGAGGTGACGAGGATCCGCGCGTCGTCGGCGAGATGCGGGACGGCCTCCTTGACCGTCGCGAACACCCCACGGACGTTGGTCCGGAGGGTGTCGTCGAACCGGGCGTACGGCTCGCGGTCGAGGGGCATTTCGCCGGGCGTGCCGTGGTTGATCCCGGCGTTGGCGATCACGACGTCGACCGTTCCGCCGACGCGGGCCGCCGTCTCCATCAGCCGCTCGACGTCGTACTCGTCGCGGACGTCGGCGCGGACGGCCTCGACGCGCTCGAACTCCGCGGCCAGCGTCTCGATCGGGCCGGTGTTCCGCGCACACGCGACGACCGTCGCTCCCTCGCGCGCGAACGCTCGCACGCACGCCGCTCCGATGCCCCGGCTCCCGCCGGTGATTACGACCGTGCTGTCGTCCATACCGACGGGTAGGCTGGAGAGTAAGTAAAGACCCGGTTCGCCCCGCGCTCGGCGACGACGCGCCGCACCCGTCGTCACCTTCTGGGCGATCCGACGCCGATGGTGCGCCGCCTCCGACTGCGGGCGGCCAGCGACCGGGCGGGCCGGGCGGCAGTCAGTCGATTTATGCCCCCGACGCCCCTAGCTCAGACATGGATTCGGTTTCGGACCTCTCCGCCCTCGATGGTGCGTCGGTCGTCGTCGTCGGGGGCGGGTTCGGCGGTCTCTCTACTGCCTGTTACCTCGCGAACGCCGGTGCCGACGTGACGCTCTTAGAGAAGAACGAACAGCTCGGCGGTCGTGCCTCCCGGCTCGAACGCGACGGCTTCCGGTTCGACATGGGGCCGTCGTGGTACCTCATGCCCGACGTGTTCGAGCGCTTCTTCGGTCACTTCGACCGGACGCCGAGCGACTACTACTCGCTCACGCGGCTGGACCCCCACTACCGCATCTTCTTCAAAGACGGCGACCGGGTCGACATGGTTCCGGATCTCGAACGCAACCGCGAGACGTTCGAGTCGTACGAGCCCGGTGCCGGCGAGGTGTTCGACGAGTACCTCCGCAAGTCCGAGCGCAACTACGAGATCGGGATGGAGCACTTCGTCTACGAGGACCGCTCGCGACTCAGGGACTTCCTCGACCTCGACGTCGCACGGAACGCGTGGGGGCTCTCGCTGATCGGGTCGATGCAGGACCACGTCGAGAAGTACTTCGACCACCCGAAACTCCAGCAGATCACCCAGTACACGCTGGTGTTCCTCGGGGGCTCCCCGCAGAACACGCCGGCGCTGTACAACCTCATGAGCCACGTCGACTTCAACCTCGGCGTCTACTACCCCGACGACGGGTTGGGCGGCGTCGTCGACGGCATCGTCTCGATGGCCGAGGAACTCGGCGTCGACTTCCACACCGACACGCCCGTCTCCGAGATCAGGGGTCGCACGGGGGCGTTCGTCGTCCGGACTGAGACGGACGAGGAGTTCCTCGCCGACTACGTCGTCTCGGACGCGGACTATGCCTACACGGAACAGGAACTCCTCCCTCCCGAGAAGCGGCAGTACTCCGACGCGTACTGGGAGTCGCGGACGTACGCCCCCTCCGCGTTCCTGCTGTACCTCGGGGTCGAGGGCGACGTCGACCCGCTCGCCCACCACACGCTCGTCCTCCCGACCGAGTGGGACGACCACTTCGAGCAGATCTTCGACGACCCCGCCTGGCCCGACGACCCCGCGTACTACCTCTGTGTGCCCTCCGAGACCGACGACGCGGTCGCCCCCGAGGGCCACTCGAACCTGTTCGTCCTCGTGCCGATCGCGCCCGGGCTGGAGGACACTCCGTCGCTCCGTGAGGAGTACCGCGACCTCGTCCTCGACGACGTCGCCGAACACACGGGCGTCGACCTCAGGGACCGGATCGTCGTCGAGGAGTCCTTCTGCGTCTCGGACTTCGCCGCGCGCTACAACGCGACCCAGGGGACGGCGCTGGGGCTCGCTCACACCCTCCGGCAGACGGCGATCTTCCGGCCGCCGAACGCGTCGACCGAGATGGACGGGCTCTTTTTCACCGGGTCGTTCACCCAGCCGGGGATCGGCGTCCCGATGTGTCTCATCAGCGGCCAGCTGACGACCGAACGGATGGCCGAAACAATCGAGAGCTAGCCCACATGGACACGAGCACGTCGGCATCGCAGTCGACCGCCTCGTCGACCGACGAGGACGGCGAGACCGCACGCGTCGGGCCCGGCGCGACCGCCCGTTACCTCCTGACGCTGTCGCGACCGCGCTTTTGGCTCTATCTCGCTGGGCCGGTCGTCGTCGGCGTCACCGCCGCGGCGACGACGCCCGCCGCGCTGTTCGACCCGCTCGCGGTCGCGCTGTTCGCGTACTTCCTCCTGCCGGCGAACCTCTTTCTGTACGGCGTCAACGACGTGTTCGACGCCGATGTCGACGCCGAGAACCCGAAGAAGGAGGGTCGAGAAGCGCGCTGGCAGGGCGGGCGGAGCGTCGTCGCCGCCGTCGTCGTCTCGGGGCTCCTCGGTGTCGGACTCTTCGCCTTCACCCCCGCGCTGGCGTGGCCGTACCTCGTCGGCTTCTTCGTTCTCGCCGTCGGGTACAGTGCTCCTCCGTTGCGGTTCAAAACGACACCACTCCTCGACTCGGCGTCGAACGGGCTGTATATCCTCCCGGGCGCGGCGGCGTACGCGGCGCTCTCGGGGACGCATCCGCCGCCTCCGGCGCTCGCGGGGGCATGGCTCTGGACGATGGGGATGCACACCTTCTCGGCGATCCCAGACATCGAACCCGACCGCGAGGCGGGGATCAGAACGACGGCGACCGTCCTCGGCGAGGAGTGGACGTACGCCTACTGCGGCGCGGCGTGGCTGGGCGCGGCGGTCGCGTTCGCCCCGGTCGACGCCCGCGTGTCGGTGCTCCTCCTCGCGTACCCGGTCGTGGTGTTCGTCCTCTACTGGTCGGACGTGCCGACCGACCGCGCCTACTGGTGGTACCCCGCGCTGAACACCCTCGTCGGGATGGCCCTGACCATGGGGATGCTCTGGAGGCTCCTCTATGGATAGGCGCGCGCTCGAAGCCCGGATCGACCGGCTCGTCGTCGACAACCGCTTCACCATCTCGGTGTTCTTCCCGCTGAACGGGGCCGTCCTCCTCGTGGCCAGCGCCGAGGGACTGCTCCCGCCGCCGCTGTCGTTCAACCCTCTGTTGATCCTCCTCGGCACGCTCGTCATGCGGTCGCCGCTCGTCGCGGGCGTCCTCCCGCTCGTCAACAGGCGGGCGGCGCTCGCCGTCGGCGCGCTCGTCGCGTACTCGTACGGGATCGAGTATCTCGGCGTCCACACGGGCGTCCCCTACGGCGAGTTCTTCTACGGCGTCGACCTCGGCCCGACCCTCGCGGGGGTGCCGCTCGGGCTCCCCGTCTTCTTCATCCCGCTGGTGATGAACGCCTACCTGCTCGTCGCGCTCCTCCTGGGCGAGCGGGCGCGGTCGCGACCGCTCCGCCTCGTGAGCGTCATCGCCGCCGTGTTGGCGATGGATCTCGTCCTCGACCCCGGCGCGGTCGCGCTTGGCTTCTGGGTCTACCCCGACGGCGGCCTCTACTACGGGGTGCCGCTGTCGAACTACGTCGGCTGGGTCCTGTCGGCGACGGTCGCGGTGGTCGCGCTCGACGTCGCCTTCTCCAGGCGGGCGCTCCTCCGGCGGCTCTCGGAGACGGAGTTCATGCTCGACGACCTCGTGAGCTTCGTCATCCTCTGGGGGGCGATCAACGCCTGGTTCGGCAACTGGGTGCCCGTCCTCGTCGCCTGCGGCTTCGGTGTCGGACTCGTCCGCACCGAGCGGTTCGACTCGCGCCTGCTCCGCGTGCCGCGACCGCAACTGAGCCGCTTTTGGTAGGGCCAGGACGGCGGATACGTCTCGGTCGCGGACCGAATCCCAACTCAACCCCGTTATCGGGACGACGGCGCAGTGGCGCGTGACGTCGCGCTCTCAGTGAGCGTGACTCAGCGCGAGGTCTTCGTGAACGGTTCGAACGCCACGGGCACTTCGGTGGCGTGGCGTCTGGCCGCGCCGGTGACTCCGTCGGTTCCGCCGTCTCACGGGCTGTCGATCGGTTGCTCAGCCCCGGCCGAGTAGTTCGAAACGACCGACCCTCCGGGTTGAGACGAGAGCCCCGTCAGATCAGATCAGATCGCGGACCCACGCGGCGACCCGGTGGCCGCGCCCGCCGCCGGGACGCTGTTCGACCCCGCCGGCGCGCCCACCGGGGTACGGGACGACGCTGACGCGGCGGAAGACGGTCTCGGGGTCTTTCGTCCGGGTCCACATCAGCCGGGTCCGCGCGAGCAACCAGAGCTTCCGCCCCGTCGAGAGCGAGGGCGTCTCCGAGAGCACGTCGTAGTCGCGGCGGCGGATGGCCCGGTGGTGGTCGGCGTACAACACCGCCGCGAGCAGGACGGCGAACTGGCAGTCGTCGGGGAGGTATTTGATGCCGGCGACGCCCTCCCGGTAGAGTTCCTCGGTGCGGCCGAGTTCGTCCCGCATCACTGCCCGAAAGCCCTCGGTGAACGCGAAGTTCTTGACCTCCTGCCCACTCACGCCGTGGCGGTGGAGCGTCTCGCGGGGGAGGTAGATCCGGTCGCGCTCGACGACGTCCTCGCGCACGTCGCGGAGGAAGTTCGACATCTGGAACGCCTCGCCGAGGGCGGTCGCGTACGGAAGCGCCCGCTCGCGCTCGTCGGGGTCCATCACCGCCGTCATCATCCGCCCGACGGCCGCGGCCGATCCGTCCATGTACGCCTCCAGTTCCTCGTAGGTCTCGTACCGACTCGTGTCGATGTCGGTTCGCATCGCGTCGATGAACACCTCGACGTCCGCGTCGTCGATCCCGACGTCATCGCGGACCTCACAGAAGGCGGCGAGCACCTCGTCCGTGGCCTCGCGCTCGCCGAGCGCCTCCGCGCGTAGTCGGTCGAGTTCGGCCCGCTGTTCGTCGGGCGGTGCGGGATCGGTCGTGTCGACCACCTCGTCGGCCACGCGGAAGAACGCGTAGAGAACGTACGTGGCGTGCCTGACGCGCTGTGGGAGCAGGCGTGTCGCGAGGTGGAACGTCTTACCGGTCCGTCGCTGGATCCGCTTGCTCTGCTCGACCTGTCTTGTGTTCACCATTGTACTGAGAGAGACGGCAGGGTCGTCTGTCCGTGGCACCCGGGAGGGCCAGGCATCGTAGTACGTCTAATATGGTGCTCTCGTAGTATAACGCTTGAGGCCGCTCGACCACTCGACGGACCGCCCGGTGATCGGTCGCCGCCGGGCGAACCGCGCGACCGCTGGTTGGCACGCATCCCCGTCACCAGAACGTATCGCTGCAGTCGTAGACGACCCCGTGTTCGGGACAGACGTACTTGCAGTGACGATGGTTCATCCCCGCCCCACAGAGTGGGCAGGGCCGACCCCGGATCTGCTCCTGCATACGAACGTAGGAGGACCCATCGGCAAAGACTGTTTCTCTCCCGACAGCCGGAGAGGTCGCCGACGTCTGTCGAAGTTGGGGCTGATTTGGAAGAGAGTGTACCGTGAGTTCGGCCAACGAATATGCCCGTCCGGGCTCCCTTCTCCAGTATGAGCTCATCTTCGGGGCAGTCGACACCGCGGTCGTGGCGGCGACGGGCGATCGACGCCACGGTCGCGTTCGCCGTCGGCGTCGGCGCGGTCGCCGGATCGTACGCGGCGGTCGGTCCGACTCCGGGGTTCGTCGCCGCCCCGGTCGCGACCTGGGTGACCGCGCGTACGCCGGACGCGGTCGTCACCTGGGCGATCCTGACGCTCGGGAGTCTGGGTCAGTCGCTCGGGTTCGTTCTCGCGCTCGCGCTGACCGTTGGGGGCCTCGCCGTCGTCGGTGGGATGGCCTCCCGTCTCGGCCGGGCGGCCGGCGGCGACCGGCTCCCGGTGGTCATCGCGGGCGGTGTCGCCGTCCTCGCCGCCACCCTCGCGCTCACGTCCGCGCCTCTCTCGGCGCTCGGCGCGGGGCTCGGCGCGGGACTCGTCCTCCTCGCCGCCGACTGGTCGGCGCTTGTGGGCACCGACGACGGGACGACGCCGGAGCGCCGCGGCTTCCTCCGCGTCGTCGCCGCGACGGTCGCCGTCGCCGGCGGTGGCGCGTTCGTCGGCTCCCGCGCGCGAACCGGCGCAACCGGCGACACGAGCGGGGCGGAGAGCGGCTCGATGGCCGGGTTGACGGGTGACGCGGTCGTTGACGGCCTCCTCGGAGCCGCGTCCGACCGGACGCTCGACCTCCCCGACCTCGACCCGCTCGTCTCCCGGGAGTTCTACCAGGTCGACATCAACAGCGTCGACCCCGATCTCTCGTCCGACGACTGGTCGCTCCGCGTGACCGGCGCGGTCGACGAGGAGCGCGCGTTCGGCTACGACGAACTCACGAGCCGGCCCGCCGAACACCGCTTCGTCACGCTCCAGTGCGTCGGCGACGCGCTCAACGGGAAGAAGATCGACACCGCCCTGTGGACGGGCGTCCCGATCGCGGAACTGCTCCCGGACCTCCCCGACGAGTGCTGTGTGATGCTCCGGGCGGCCGACGACTACTACGAGGAGTTCCCGATGGCCGCACTCAGAAACGGCTTCCTGGCTTATCGGATGAACGGCCGGTCGCTCCCGCGCGGTCACGGCCACCCGGTCCGGGCGCTCATCCCCGGGCACTGGGGGGAGATCAACGTCAAGTGGCTCACCGAGATCGAAGTGCTGGAGGAGGAGGTCGACGGCTACTGGGAGGAGCGCGGCTGGCACGGGACCGGTCCGGTCAACACCGTGGCGAAGCTCCACTCGGTCTCCGCGACCGACACCGGCGTCCGGGTGGGCGGTCACGCCTACGCGGGCACCCGCGGCATCGACCGCGTCGCGGTGTCGACCGACGGCGGCAACTCCTGGGCCGAGGCGACGCTCTCGGAACCCCTCCCCGGAGCCGTCGACGCCGCGACGGGCGACTCCCTGCGCGAGACCGCCACCGACGCCTGGCGCATGTGGTCTCACGAGTACGCCGCGACGGAGCCACACGAGGTGGTCGTCCGTGCGGTCGACGGATCGGGCACCGTCCAGACGGAGACCGAACAGCGCGCGTTCCCGCGCGGGGCGACCGGCTGGGTCTCCCAGCAGGTCGACCCACGGAGATTATAACACGACCGTGCGAATCCCAGGAACGCTCAGATGGAGAAGGCGCTCTGGTATCTGCTCACGGCGACACGTGGCGGTGAGAACCGCGTCCGGCTCATCCGTGCGCTATCGGAGCGTCCGCGCAACGCGAACAAACTCGCGGAGGAACTCGACGTGAGCTACAAGACCGTCCGCCATCACCTCGACATGCTCGAAGACCACGGCATCGTGGAGGGCGGCGGCAACGAGTACGGCAAGCTCTACTTCCTCACGGACCAGTTCGAGCACAACCGCGAGACCTTCGAGCACATCACGGAGCACATGGAGTAGCTATGACGATGCAACTCACGATCCAGGCTGCGAGCGTTCTCGCGGGTGTGAACATCATCTTCCTCACCGCGCTGTCGGGCGTGTGGCTCCGCAACTACCGCACCTTCCGGACGCCGCTCGTCCTCGGGCTCGTCGCGTTCAGCGGCGTCATGCTCGTCGAGAACGCCCTCGCGCTGTACTTCTTCTTCACGATGCAGAGCCTCTACTCGGGCGACCCGCACGTCCAGCAGGCCGTGCTCGTCCTCCGCGGGCTCCAGTTGGTCGCGATCGGCTTCCTGACCTACGTCACGATGCGCTGATGGGGAGAGATACGCTCTTTTGTGCGCCGTCACAACGGCCGACGTGTTCCGTCGCCTCCGCAAGAACGGGCCCATCGTGCTCGTGCCGCTGGCATGGTCGTTCGTCACCGCCGCGCATCTCGGTTATGTCTCCCCGCGCACGCTCTTGGCGGCGCACGTGGTGATGAACGTCGTCTTCGTCGTCTTCACTGCGGCGTCGTGGTCGGAGATGCGCTCGGGCGTCCTCTACGCGTGGAAACTCGTCCTCTTGGTCGGCTTCGGCTTCACCGCCGCTGGGACGGTCGCGCTCGCGGTCGCTCCCACCGCCACGGACCTCGTCGCGATCATGCTCGCGGCGTGGATGCTCGTCCCGGCGGCCGCGTTCGTCTACACGGCGCGGAACGTCGCCGAAGCGCCGGGCGTCTACCGCGCGGCGGCCGCCCTCAGCGTCCTCGGCTGGGCCGTCTACTTCGGGAGCCCGCTCGTCTCGCTCGGCGGGCCGGCGACCATCGCCGGCCTCACGCTCGTCAACGTCGGGCAGACGGCCGGCATCGCAAACGCGGTCGTCCAGTACTGAACTGATCGGTACGGCTCCGCCTCGGTCTCTCTCCCGCACCGCGATGACAGCCCTCAGACGGTGTTTATTTCCCGAACCGACGTACGGAATGAGACCATGTAGTTCGCCACCCTTCCCCCCGTTTGCCGATCTCGCCGTCTTCGGCTTCATCGCCCTCGTCGTCCTCGCCACCGTCGGCCTCGTCGGCGCGCTCGCGTACCTCGACCACCGCAAGACGATGGCGCTCGTCGAGACCGGACAGTACGCCGCGTCCGAGCGCGACGGCCGCGACTGGGTGCTCGCCGTCGGGCTCGTCCTCGTGGCGATCGGTCTCGGGGGGATCGCCGAGACGCTCGTCGCCGGCGCACCCGTCGAGGGGCTGACGACCGCGTTCGTCGGCCTCGCCGCGCTCGCGTACTACGCGGTGAAACGCCGTGCGACCGCCGCTCCCGCGGCCGACCGCGACGGCGGTCTCGACTCGTGACGACTCCTAACGAGTCGTCCCGCCCCGCGGACGCTCTCGGACCCCGTTCTCGCCCGTTCACCGGGTCGGCCTCGCTCGCCGCCGTCGGCTCGCCCGCCGCCGTTCAGTTCGCCGTCTCGGTCGGCGTCGCCGTCTCGCCCGCGATTTCTCGGGCCGCCGTCGCCTTCCTCGCGGTGATGGCGATGAGCTCTTCGGTGATCTCCGTCAGCGAGTCGGCGGGTTCGGAGAGGTCGTCGAGGAACGTCTGTAGCGACGCCTCGGCGTCGTCGAGCTCGCTCGCGGCACGCTGGGCCGTCTCGACCGCGCTCTCGGAGTTGTTCTGGTCCTGTGCTCGCGCCGCGGCCAGGCGGCTGACCGCCCTGCTCAGCCGCTCCACCCGGGATCGAAGCCCGCCCAGGGCAGCGATCTCCGCGTCGAACTGTGCGATCTTCGCCTCGTAGTCGGCCGTGTCGATGTTGCTGATGACGCTGACGGCCGCCGCGTCTGTCTCGGCACGGAGGCTCTCGAACAGCGGCATCGCCAGTTGACGCTCGCTCTCCATCCGCGAGAGGTTGTCTCGGGCGTCCTCGCCGTCCTCTTGGTCGATCCCGTTTCGCGCCCGTTCCAGCTCGAAAAAGGCGTTTCCGAGCGCGGTCTGTATCTGGAGGGCGAGTTCGAGAAAGCGGATCGTGACCGCCAGTCGCTCGACGGTCCGTTGCTGCTCCCGGGTGACCGCGCGCTCCCGTGCGGTCTCCAGCTCCGTCTCCGCCTCCGTGAGGGAGCCTGCGATCCGCCCGCCGCGGAAGTCGGTCGTCGAGGCGTCGGCCCCCAGGAGGCTGTCGCTGTCGGCCCCGCCGTACGTCGCGACGACGGAGTTCAGCGTCTTTTCCACCTCCGCGATCGCCTCGTTCCCCGCCCGTTCGGGCGCACCGGGGGTGGCCGTCCCCGTCTCTGTCGGTGTGTCGGTCTGTGTGTCGGTCGCGGTCTGTGTGTCGGTCGCGGTCTGTGTGTCGGCCGCCGTCGGCGTCGCGGTCTGTGTCTCCGTTGCGGCGTCTTGCCCGCTACAGCCAGCGACGGCAGCCGTGAGGAGTGCGAGGACCCGTCTGCGGTGCATAACACAGTATCACTGCTGAAAGAGTATCAGTGTATCCGAAACCAGTGCTCCTCGGTGCCCGCCCGCGCGACTGCGGCGGGAGCCCGAACAGGGCCGTCCTCGACCGTCGCGCCAGCGACCCGTCGCCGGACAGCCACCGATCCGAGTTATATCAATAATAATATAGTTGAACGAACAGTCAGTCGTGGTTATCGGTGTATATCCGCGATATGGGCGAGAATACACCGATTCGTGATGGTCGCTGGTCGCTGAAGATCGTATCAAATGAAGATAATTTGGGTCGGAGTTGGCACAGAGTCGACCCACATCTTGAAAAACGAATATGATTCACGCTCGCCAGGATCGACCGGACGACAATGACAGACGACTCACAACTCCCGACCTCACGGAGACGCTTCCTCGCAGCCACCGGGACCGCCGTCGGCGGTCTCGCCCTCGGCGGCACGGCCCTCGCTCAGCAGGGGGGCGGCAGCCAGGCGAACGCCGCCCGGAGCTACCGCGTCACCGTCGCGAACCTCACACCGTCTCAGCCCTTCACGCCGCCGGCGGTCGCGGCCCACCAGGACAGCGTCGAGGTGTTCGCTGTCGGCGACGCGGCGAACACCCCGGTGCAGGAGCTCGCCGAGAACGGCAACCTCGCTCCGCTCGTCGACCTGGTCGAGAACACGAACGCGATCCGCGGCGCGGCCGTCGGCGACACGCCGCTCGTCCCGTCGAGCGACCCCGGCGGCACTGGCTTCCCGTACTTCGTCGAACTCCAACTCGCCGCGGACGCCAGCGCGACGGCACTCTCGTTCGTCTCGATGCTCATCGCGACCAACGACGGCTTCGTCGGCCTCGACACCGTCCCGCTCCCCACCCGGGTCAACATGTCGGTGACTTACTACGCCCAGGGGTACGACGCCGGCACCGAACAGAACACGGAGGAGTTCGCCGACCTCGTCCCTGAGGCCCAAGAACTCACCGGCGAGGTCAGCCCGGACGTCGACGGGACGGCCGAGAGCAACCCCGAACTCGCGGAGGACGGCGTCATCACGCCCCATCCGGGGATCACCGGCACCGGCGACCTCCCGACGGAGTTCGACTGGGACGAACCGGCCGCGTCGGTCCAGGTCGAACGGATCAGCTGAGCTGCGCTCCCAACCGGCTCTGCTGACCACCGTTCTCGACGCACCGAGAGAAAAAAGAGCCAAAACCGCGATGTGGCGCGCGTTACGCGCCAGTTCGATCGACGCTCAGCACTCCGACCAGCCGCAGGACTCGCAGGTCTTGCAGCCTTCAGAGAAGTACAGCGTCATGTTGCCGCACTCGGGGCACTCGGGGCTCTCGCCCGCGTCGAGTAAGTCCTGCGTGGCGTCCGCTCTCGCTCCCTCGTCGGCGTCGAGCGTCGGGGCGTCGCCACTCTGCTGGGCGACCGCCGCACCGCCGTCGGTCTCACCCGCACCGGCCTCACGCTCGCGCGCCTCGGCCTCGAGTTCGGAGAGGTTCTTCTGCTGCGGGTACTGCTTGTCGATCTCGCCGTCGAGGTAGCGCCGCATCGCCGTGCCGATGGCGTCGGGGATGGAGTTGATCTGCTCGCCCTTGTCCCAGGCCACCTTCGGAGAGCGGATCCCCTGGAGCTCGCTCGCGATCTCCTCGGGATCGACGCCCGAGCGCAGTGCCGTGGAGATGGTCTTGGCGAGCGCCTCGGTGAACGAGGCGGTGAACCCGCCCGAGTTACCGATGTTGGCGAACAGCTCGAACGGGTTCCCCTGGGCGTCCTCGTTGATGTTGACGTACAGCTTTCCGTAGCCCGTGTCGATGCGCTGGGTGACGCCGTGGAGGACGGCCGGCCGCGGCCGCTTCTTGCCGAGTTTCTGCCCGCCGCCGAGCAGCGCTTCGACGTCGGCTTCGAGTTGGGCGCGGACCTCCTCGCTGTCGAGGAAGCCCTCGATACCGCCGAACACCTCCTCGATCTGCCCGACGATGGTCTCGGCGGCCTCCTCGTCGTCGGCGAACTCGGCGTTCTTCGCGCGCGTCGTCAGCACCTGCTTCGAGCGCGTTCCGTCGCGGTACACCGTTACACCCTTCCCGCCGTTGTCGTAGATGTACCGGTAGACCTCGTCCATGTCCTCCCGGCTCGCGGAGTTCGGGAAGTTACAGGTCTTCGAGATGGCCGAGTCGACGCCCTCCTGGCAGGCACACTGGACCGCAGCGTGTTCTTTTCCACTCAGGTCGGCGGTGACGACGAACAGTTCGCCGATGGCCTTCGGGACGGCCGAAAGCCCCTCGACGCCGTCGAACTCGTTGTTCTGCATCTGCTCGACGGCCTCGGACTTGACGGCTTCGACGTCGATGTCGTTCGCCTCCAGGACACGCAGGAAGTAGTCGTCGAACTCGACGAGCATCTCGTCGCCCTGGACGTCGTCGGAGACGTTCTTGAAGTACGCGACGGAGAAGATCGGCTCACAGCCACCCGAGGTGTTGCCGATCATCGAGGTGGTTCCCGTCGGAGCGATGGTCGTCGTGTTGTGGTTGCGGACGGGGAAGCCGTCGGCCCACTCCTCGGCCGAGAGACCGGTGTGGTGCTCGAACCACTCGCGGTATTCGAGCGGGTCGGCGTACTTCGAGTCGTCCCAGTCGGCGAAGTTACCGCGCTCCTGTGCGAGTTCGTGCGACGCCCACTTCGACTCGTGGTTGATGTGTTTCATCAACTGGCGGGCGACCTCGTTCCCCTCCTCGGAGCCGTAGCGGACACCGAGCTGGAGGTACAGCTGGGCCAAGCCCATGACGCCGAGCCCGATCTTCCGCATCTCGCGGACCTTCTTTTCGATCTTCTCGACGGGGAAGTCCGACATCGTGACGACGTTCTCCAAAAAGCGCGTCCCGAGGTCGATGCGCGTGTCGAACTCTTCCATGTCGATGGCTTCCTGGAGGAAGGCGTCGACTGCTTCGTCGAGCGAGTCGTACTCGTCGGCGTGTTCGTCGGACCAGACGCGCCAGTCCGGCGCGTCGAGGTCGGCGACGGTCGAGAGGTTGATGTGACCGAGGTTGCACGCCTCGTACTCCTCGAGCGGCTGTTCGCCGCAGTTGTGGACGACGAGACCGTTCGCGACGAACGAGTGCGTGTCGGGTTCGGTCAGGTCGTACACCGGTTCGTGACCGTCTGCCTCGACCGATTCGACTGTCGCTTCGAACCGCTCGGCGTACGGTCCACGGTCGTATGCGTCGAGACGCTCCGCGAGTGCGGCGTTTTTCCGCTCGTGGAGGAAGCCGACCTCCTCGTCGAATCGGACGAGATTGTCCTTTCCGATGATGAGTTCGTGCTGTGCAGCGGTCTCGTACGCCCTCGTTCCGCCGCGTCCGTCGGGAAGTTCTTTTTCACCTGCCTTCCGGCGGTTCTCGTGCAGTTTGCTCGCGATACCGAAGTTGAGCAGGAGTTGCTGGACCTGCCGCAGAAGGTCGGTGTGGTTGCTGGAGAGTCGGACAGAGACGCCTTTTTCGACGTTCCCCTGGACACTCCCGTCCGCGGAGAACAGCGCTCGGAGGAAGCCACGGGCCATCTCTTCGCTCCCCTGCATGACGGCGTCCGGCACCTGATGTTTCTGCTTCACGAGCCCGGCACTGTCGGCGTACTCGTACAGTCTGGCCGAACGGATTCGCTGTTCGACCGCCTGGGAACCACGGTAGTCGTTGCCGCGGTCGATGGTGCTCACGCCGACATCGTAGTTTGCGTTGCCGACCGGCTCCCGAACGACCGCGTTCACATCGTCGGCAAACGACTCCGAGAGGGTCGAATCGTCGTCATAGAAGTTCAGGACTGCTCGTTCTTCGCCGTGTTTGAGATGACCGTCGCCGACGACCCATCCAAGGACACGGCCCTCCTCGGCGCTTCCATGCCGTCCGAACGCACCCTTCCGGTTCTGGATGTGGACGGTGTCGCCCGCCGAAAGGTCCTGCGCCTCGACCCAGCCATCGTTGGTCATCACCTGATGATCGGCCGTGAGGCGGAGTTCGTACCCTTCCTCGGTTGTGAGCTTGTAGACGTCCTTCTCGCCGGTCTTGTAGACGCTACTTGCTTCTTTGACCAGGTCCTGGCTCAGCCGGCCGTCGACGACGACGTCCCGCGCGACGCCCTGTTCGTACAGCTCGTCGGCTCGTGCCAGCCCGCTTTGGGTGCTGACGAGCGTGTCGCCCGTCACACACGGGTTGGTCGCGAGGATGCGGTGGTCCGGATGTTTCTCGACGTCGAACGAGTGCTGTTTGTTCACTCGTTCGAGGTAGATGACGCCCGGTTCGCCGTTCTCGTAGGCGCCGTCGACCATGTGTTCCCAGAGGTCTGCGGCGGGAATGGAGAGCACCTCGCCGACCTCGACGTGGTCGCCGAGACCGAACATCTCGTACAGTTCCTTGGTCTCGGGCGTCGCGACGTGTGGCTCCTCGGTGCGGGGGTTGGTGAAGACGAACTCCTCGTCGTTCTCCAGCGCCGTCATGAAGTCGTCCGTCACCCCCACCGAGATGTTGAAGTTCGAGAGGTGGCCCTCGACGGCGTTGCGGAGGTGCTTCGGGACGCGACCCTCCTCGTCGATCAGCTCGCGCGCTTCTTCGAGCGCGTCGGCGAACGAGGTGTGCGTGAAGTCGTCGGGATCGTTCAGTCTGAGCGAGTGCGCGAGCGAGACGTCCTTGTTCTTCGCGTGGATGAACTGGATGACGTCGGGGTGAGAGACGCGCATGACGCCCATCTGGGCACCGCGGCGGGCCCCACCCTGTGCGATCGTCTCACACATCTGATCGTACGTGCGCATGAAAGTAATTGGACCAGATGCGATGCCACCGGTAGAGCCGACGGCGTCGCCGTACGGCCGGAGCCGCCAGAAGGCGTAGCCCATGCCGCCGCCGCTATTGTGCGAAACGACGGAGTTCGCGACGTATTCGTGGTTGTCCGCGACAGTGACGTCGTAGACCGTCTCCGGCTCGCACTGTTCAACAGTTTCTACCTGCTGTTCCCAGACCGAGTCTCCACTCACCGTTCCACACTGCGTTGGACCGGGTGGGGATTCGGCGATCGACGCGGACATCTCCTCCGCGCGCGTATCAACATACCCAATGCAGTCGGCGAACCGCTCCAGACCGACCGCGTCGGTCGGAGCGACGGTGAAGTAGTCACGCTCCTCGTTCTCCCACTCCCACTTCGTCACCGGCATCCCGACGCCGAGCATGAGCTGGAGCGTCTCGTCGATGAGGCGCTCGGACGAACTGTAGAGACGCGGATATCGGCCCTTCGTCAGCGTTCCGTCGGTCGAGAAGAGACCGCGGAGGAACGCGTGGATCTGGTCGTGGCCGGCGCGCCAGATCGGGTCCGGAACGCGTGCCTCGGCCGACGAGGGCTTCGCGTCTCCGAAGTTCGAGAGCCACCAGCGTTTGATCTCATGGCTGTGAATGACCGCTTCGTAACATCCCTCGGACCAGGTGTAGTCGATTCCGGTGTCGAAGAGGTCCCGCGAGAGCGTATCGAGGTGATTGAGGACGTCATCGCGGTTGATGTGGAATCGAATCCCATCCTGATGGACGGATCCATCACCGACCCAGATTCCGACGAGTTCGGCGAGGTCTGCGGTGAGCGTCGACGGTTGCGAGACCGTCTTCACGGGTTCACCGTTCGACTCCAGCCCCTGTGCAGCGCGGTACTGCTGAATCGTCGCGGTGTGGACGCCGACCGCCGAGGCGATCTCCGAGTCCGTGTGTCCCTCCTCGTGGAGGCTCGCAAACGTGTTCTCGTCGAATTCGACACCGGGTTTGCGGCCGCCAGTTCCGTTCGGTGGGAGATCGAGTTCGTTGGCTCGTCGTCGCTGGACCGTCGATGGCGAACAGTCGAGCAGTTCCGCGATCTCGTAGTCCGAACGATTCTCTGCGTGAAGCTCGGCGATCGCCTTGTTCGATACGACACGGGTTTGGGCCCACTGGCCGCCACGTGCGGTCGAGGTGAGCTGGACGGCCTGCCCGTTGTCCGGAAGCCAGCCAAGCCTGATCGAAAGAGTGTCTCCCGATTCGATGTCATCGATTTCGGTCCACTCGCCGTTCACCAGCAGGCGGTGATTCGGCGTGCCCCGAACGGAGATCCCACCCTCGGTGACGACCCGCTTCGTGGGGGCGTCGTCGTACGCGTGGATCTCGTCGACGTTCCGCGTTCGATACTCGCCTCCGTCACGCTGGACGATCGTATCGCCAGGCTCGACCTCGGCAATCGAGACGACACCCTTCCCTTCGACAGCGACGCGCGCGGTGTCGGTAAGACACTGAAAGACCTCCGCGGCTTCCTTCGCAGTCTGGTGGATGTCGGTGATGTCGTCGTCCGGCGAGTCGACGAAACACGCGCTCAACTGTTGAAGCTCGTCGCCCGCGTTCATCAGCGTCGGCGAGTTCGGCA
This sequence comes from Salinigranum marinum, assembly GCF_024228675.1. Classification (NCBI taxonomy): domain Archaea; kingdom Methanobacteriati; phylum Methanobacteriota; class Halobacteria; order Halobacteriales; family Haloferacaceae; genus Salinigranum; species Salinigranum marinum. The sequence continues at coordinate 57,709 of NZ_CP100461.1, forward strand.
TGAACGACAGCGACTCCATCTGCTCCTGGAACGCCTCGCGGTAGTCGACCACGGTCTCCCTGATCTCCTCGGGGAGTTCGGGGACGACGGTGTCGTAGGCGAACTTGTTGACGTTGTGCGCCGACAGCGTGGTGGTGACGTCGTCGTCGGCGGTCGTCCCCACGCCGAACACCTCCGCGGCGAGTTCGTCGCGTCGCGGGTGGCCCGGCTTCAACTGGTCCGGGCCGACCTCGACGGTGAGTCCCCGCTGGTCGGCCTCGTACACCGCCTCGGCGAGTGCGATGTTCTTCGCGACGCGCGCGAACAGTTCCTCCTGGCTCTCCGTGACGTTCCCATCGGCGTCCTTCCGGAGGTAGCGCGCGGGGAGGATGTTGTTGTACGCGTTGGCCGTCAGCCGCTCTTCGAGCGTCTCGCCGTCGGTTCGTTTGATCGGTCGGACGAGTTCGTCCGCGCCGATGTCCGCGTTGCTCATCTCACTGTCCCTCCTGCCCGGCATCCCCCTGCCGGATCTGTTGTGGTGACTGGATTCCGCTCATTCGTGACGATGTTTGTGTGGGCGACTGCTGCGGTTAACTCTTGGGTTAACTCTCGGGACTCGTGGCCCGTGGGTCCCGTTCCTATCGAGTTTTTGGTTGTTCGAATGCGATCGTGTCCCGCTCGCACTACCGGTACACTACTCCCGTGGGTGCGCGACCGACTTAACGGATGCTAAACCGGAGTGAAAGTGGTCCCGCTGTCGACGAATTCGACAGACACGGCCCGCGTGTCCAGTGGAACGAATGGGGGGTTCGAACCGCTCGCGAACTCGGAGTATTCACCCCTTACTCGGCGATTCCATGGACGCCCACGCGGCTCGTCACCGTCGTATTACACCAGAATTACCTGAAAGAGTACACATTTTCGTCGGTGGCAGTTGCTCGTCGTCGATCCGGGGTCGTCCAGGCCGCTGGACCGCCGGTCGCGGCCGACGTCGGTCCAGCGGTGTATCGACCGCCGATCACCGGCGACCACTGATCGCCAATCGCCGCCGACCGACCGCCGACCGTCACGCACATGCCAGGACAGTCCTTGGTCTCGCGTATGGATCCCGTTCCGCTCGTGACGACGCTTTCGGTCCCGCTTCGGTTCGTCCTCGGCGCCGTCGCCGCCGTCGTCGCCACGCTCGTGATGGACGTCGTGATGGGCCGCCTCCCGGAGGGCGAGACGCCGCCGTTCGTCGCCTCGGGCGTCCTCACCGAGACGCCGCCCGACACCGCACCGCCACGGCTCGCCAGCGTCGTTCATTACATGGCGGGCGGGCTCACCGGTCCCCTGTTCGTCTGGTTCCTCCTCGCGAGCGAGGGGGTCCTCGGCGGCTCGTCGCTGCTGTCGACCGCCCTCGCCGGCGTCGTCCTCTACGTCCTGATGGTGGGCTTCTTCGTCGTGATCGTCCTCCCCCGTTCGCAGGTGGCCGCCCAACGTCTCGGGGCGATCCGGCGCGACTGGGCGGTGTCGGCCGCGGCGTACCTCCTCGTACTCGTCCCGATCGTCGCGGTCGGATCGACCGTCGTCTGAGACCCGAGACGACACGCCCCCAAGCTTATGCCGTCCCTGCGGCTGATGGGCGTATGAACGTCGTCGCGACCGTGCTCCAGTCCGGTCTCGGTCCCGAAAACCCGCTCGTCCAGTTGCTCGGACTCGTCGTCGCCATCGGGCTCGTCATCGTCGTCGGCCGGGTCGTCCTCAAAGTGGCATGGCGGCTCGTGACGATCGCCGCGGTGATCATCGGACTGGTCCTGCTGGCGTCGATGTTCCTGCCCGGACTGCTCTAACAGCCTCGGGCCACCGGGCCCGAGGCTGTTCACTCTCGCTCTGGCGTCGCGCCGACGGGACCGAACCGGCGGCGATTCGGTGACACCCAGTAACCGATCAGCGACCGCCGTCGGTTCCAGCGGTCGCGTCGGGCGCCTCGCTCCCGATCCCGACCTGGTCGAGGAAGTTCCGCACCACGTCGTGGCCGACCGCCGTCAACACGGACTCGGGGTGGAACTGCACGCACTCGATGGGGTACTCGCGGTGGCGCACGCCCATGACGAGCTCGTGACCCGCGTGGTCGGTCGTCGCCGACACGACGAAGCAGTCGGGCACCTCGGTCGCGATGAGCGAGTGGTAGCGACCGGCTCGGAAGCCCTGGTCCAAGCCTGAAAAGACGCCGGTCCCGTCGTGGTCCACCGGGAAGGCCTTGCCGTGGATCGGTTCGGGGGCGTGACCGACGCTCCCGCCGTAGGCGTACACCGCGGCTTCGAGGCCGAGACACACCCCGAGTGTCGGCGTCGTGGGCGAGAGTTCGCGGAGCACGGCGTTCGTTACGCCGACGTCGCGGTCGTTCTTCGGGTGGCCCGGCCCGGGGCTGATGACGATGGCGTCCGGGTCGGCGAGCGCGACATCGGAGAGTGACGCCGTGTTCTTGAACACGACGATCTCGGGGGCGGGCTCCTGTTCGGAGAAGTACTCGACGAGGTTGTAGGTGAACGAGTCGAAGTTGTCGACGACGACGAGCGTCCGTCCCGATCCAGCTTCGACGTGCGCGCCCGCGTCGCGGAGGCGGTCGAGGCGCTCTCGGTCGGTGGCTCCGTCGAGCGCGTCGCCTTCGGGCGTCGTGCTCATCGGGACACCTCCTGCTCTGCGGGACCGGCGTCGTTAGCGTCGTCTCGGTCCCCCGCGTCGACCTCGATCGCCTCCAGCGCCGCGAGGACGCCGCCCATCTTCTGTTCGGTCTCCTCGTACTCGCGTTCGGGCACCGAGTCGGCGACGATCCCCGCGCCGGCCTGGACCGTCACGACGTCTTCCGCGCCCGCGCCCTCGTCACCGTCGTCGCACATCCCCTGTTCGACGGTCGCCGTCCGGATGACGATGGCGAAGTCGGCGTCGCCCCCCCACGAGTAGTAGCCCACGCCGCCGCCGTACACCCCGCGAGGCTCGCGTTCGAGGTCGTCGATGATCTCCATCGCACGGACCTTCGGCGCGCCGGTGAGCGTCCCCGCGGGGAACGCCGCGCGCGTCGCGTCGAACGCGTCGTTGTCCTCGGCGAGCGTCCCCGTCACCGTCGATTCGATGTGCTGGACGTGCGAGTACTTCAGGACGTTCATGAACTCCTCGACGCGGACGCTCCCCGGCTCGGAGACGCGCCGGACGTCGTTGCGCGCCAGGTCGACGAGCATCGTGTGCTCGGACCGCTCTTTCCCGTCGGCGAGCATCTCGCCAGCGAGCCGGCGGTCCTCCACCGGCGACGAGCCGCGGGGGCAGGTCCCGGCGATCGGGTTCGACACGACGTGTGACCCCTGCACGGAGACGAGCGTCTCGGGGGAGGCCCCGACGATCGATCGGTCGCCGTGTCGCAGGAGGTACATGTACGGCGAGGGGTTCACCGCGCGGAGCGCGCGGTAGAAGCCGAGCGTGTCGACGTCGCCCCGGAGTTCGCGCGTGCGCGAGATGACGCCCTGGTAGATGTCGCCGTCGAGGACGTGTTCCTTCGCGCGACGGACCGCGTCCTCGTACGCCTCGCGGGGGGCGGTGTGTTCGGCTCGACGGCGGAACCCGCCGGTCTCGGGTTCGGTCGCCGACCCGAGCGTCGCGGCGACCGTCTCGGCCTCGGTGACGAGCGTCTCGTACGCGTCGAGCGGGTCGTCGTCGGGTTCGACGACGGGCGTGAACACGAGCGAGACGGCGTCGGCGGCGTGATCGAAGACGAGCGTCCGAGTCGTGAGGACGAACTGGGCGTCGGGGACGATCGGGTCGGGACGCTCGATTCCTACTTCTTCGAGCCAGAGGTCGTAGACGGCGTCGTACGCCAGAAACCCGACCAGGCCGCCGTCGAGTTGCTGGCGCTCCCGGGGCGGAAAGCCCACGCGTGGGAGGTCGGGGAGCGCCGCCCGGAGCGAGTCGAGGGTGTCGCCACCGTTCGGTTCGACGTACGCCGCGGCCGAACCGCCGAGGTCCTCGACGTCGGTCGACTCCGGCCAGACGGAGACGACCGCGTCGGGGTCGTAGCCGACGAACGAGTACCGGGCGTGTCGGTCGCCGGCGCCGTCGGGGTCGAACGCACCGTCGGGGTCCGACGACGGCGTCTTCTCCGCCGATTCGAGGAGGAAGCCGTAGTCGCTCTCCGACGAGAGCGCGGCGTACGCCGACAGCGGCTCGACGTCGATGTCGAGCGACGCCTCCAAGCGGACGACCGCCGGGTCGTCCCGGTCGAGGAGCTCACGGAACTCGTCGGCCGACCGGTCGAACGAGACGCCGGTCACGCCATCACCTCGTCCTCGTCGAGCGCGCCGAGTTCGGCCCGCCGGACCGCGCGGACGAACGCACGGACGGCGTCTGCGTCCTTGACCCCGCCAGACGACTCGACGCCGCTGGCGACGTCGACGCCGTAGGGCGCTGCGGTCTCGACCGCGCCGGCGACGTTCTCCGGGGTGAGCCCTCCGGCGAGCACCACCGGGGAGTCGATGGCGGCCGCGAGCTCCCGCGTGGCCGCCCAGTCGTGCGTCTCGCCGGTGCCACCTGCGCCCTCGTCGGTCGTCGAGTCGACCAGCACCGCGTCGGCGACGTCGTCGACCTCCCGCGCCCGCTCGCGGTCGGCCGCGTCGACCACGACCACGAGCTTCACCGACGACTCGGCGCGGACGAACTGGAACTCCTCGGGGTCGAAGTCGGCGTGTAGCTGGAGGACGTCCGGCTGGACCGTCCGGGCGAGCCCGACCGCGTGGGTCGGCGACTCGGGCATGAGGACGAGCGTCGTCGTCACGAACGGCGGGGCCGCCGCGACGAGATCGGCGGCCGTTGTGGCGTCGACCTCGCGGGGGGTGTCGACCGGGACGTCGGCGATGAAGCCGAGCGCGTCGGCCCCGGCGTCGACGGCCAGCGCGAGGTCCTCTCGGTTCGTCAGGCCGCAGATCTTCACGCGCGTCATCGAGGCTACGCCTCCGTCCAGGGGTCGGCCTCGTCGGTCGACGCCTGGAGGTCGGCTAACTTCTCGGCCGCGGCACCCTCGTCGATGGCCGCGCGGGCCTCGTCGACGCCGGCTTCGATGGAGTCCGCGAGCCCCGCGACGTACACCGCAGCGCCCGCGTTCGCGAGGATGATGTCCCGTTTGGCACCCTCCACCTCACCCGTGACGATCCCGCGGAGGTCAGCGGCGTTCTCCTCGGGGCTTCCCCCGGAGACCGCCTCGACCGGGGCGGCGTCGAGCCCGATCCCTTCGGGAGTGAGCGTGTACTCCTCGATCTCCCGACCGTGGACCTCGGCGACGGTCGTCTCGTCGTGGAGGCAGATCTCGTCCATCCCCGACCCGTGGACGACGAGCGCGTGCTCGACCGGCATGTGGGCGAGCGCGCGGGCGACGATCGGAACGAGGTCGGGGTCGTAGACGCCGAGCACCTGCGCTTCGGCCCCGGCGGGGTTGGTGAGCGGCCCGAGCACGTTGAACAGCGTCCGCATCCCGAGTTCCTTCCGGGGGCCGATGACGGCCTTCATCGCGGGGTGGAAGACGGGGGCGAGCATGAAGCCGATCCCGTCGCGCTCGATCGCGGTCTCGACCGACGCGGGGTCGGCGTCGACCTCGACGCCCGCGACCTCGAGGACGTCCGCGCTCCCCGACGACGACGAGACGGAGTAGTTGCCGTGTTTGGCGATGGCCGCGCCCGCGCCCGCGGTGACGATGGCGCTTGTCGTCGAGACGTTGATCGTGTCGTAGTCGTCGCCACCGGTGCCGCAGGTGTCGACGAGCGGGCGGCGCGCGGGGTCGATCGTGCGTGCCGCGTCGCGCATCCCCTGTGCGAACCCCGCGATCTCCGCCTCGGTCTCGCCTTTCGCTCTGAGCGCGGCCAGGAGTGCGCCGATCTGTGCCTCGGTCGCCCCCTCGAAGACCAGGGTGGCAGCCTCCCGTGCCGCTTCGACTCCGAGGTCCTCACCGTCGGTCACGCGTCTGATGTAGTCCTGCATTGGTAGTCACCGATGTATTGATTCGGGTTGTGATGGACAAATCAGTACATCTGCTTAAGACTGTCGGGTCCGGGCTTCGAGCGCGTGGCCCCGAGTCCAATACCAATACACTTTGGTAGAGTACTCTTGACCCTCGCGGCCCTCTCTCTGAATACCCCCCAGAGGACCGGTCGACCGGTCAGGGCGTTGCACCCGGTGGCGACCGGTCTCCGACTGTGGGGGAATCGAGAGAGGGACGGACATCCGACGGTCATCCCGGCCTGGGTACTGGGGGGTACCGAGGCCTCTCTGGGGTGCCGTTCCGCGTCGCGTCCGACCACACCGGCGGATGCGTCCGACACTCGTATGGGGGCGTGAGGGGAGAGACCCGGGGGGATATATGTCGTCGCTGTTTTCGACGCCGTCAGGTGCGCGTGCGGACGACGGTCTCGACGACCGATCGGACGGGAAACCGGGGTCGTGTGCGGGGCGTGGGGGTCGCGGCTTCCGGGCCGCGAGCGGTCGTGAGTGAGAGAGCGTGACTTACCGGAATCGCGTGCCGACTCCGGATTTCGGAACCCTTAATTACGTCCCCGGGATACGAGGTAATGCGCTCGAACGAAGCGCTGTACGCATCCAAACGGGTTGGTGGTCTAGTCTGGTTATGACACCTCCTTGACATGGAGGAGGCCGGCAGTTCAAATCTGCCCCAACCCATCCCCTTATTTCGTTTTCACCTCGCATAGTCGGACCTTTATTTCATGACCTGTCACTTTACCTGCATAGCCAGGGTGGGTACAGTGAGCCACGCAGTCGCGCTGGAACCCCCCGATTTGTGACTTCCGCGGCGGGGACGTTTTCGACGAGGATCAGCCCTGTCCGGCGCTCGATGACCGGAGGTGTTCGCCGTGACACTCCGCTGTGAGTGCGGCGGTCCCGTTCACCGTCAGGACGGGTTCAACGTCAAGAGGAATGACATTGACATCCTCCTCCGCGTGAACGCGGAGGAATCCCACGGCACCGCGCCGCTGGAATAAAAGACTGTCACGAACCGGTGTGGTTCACCTGCAAAAGAATCCAGAACCCTCTGTCCGAGAAACACCGCAAAGTCGGACTACGTACGGTGCCAGTTATCTAAATTTTTTATCATCAAATTTGGGGCCCTTGCACACGACATTTTTTTTCTGTTCCGGTCGACAAGTCCACGATCCTCTAGTTCTACAAGCGAGAGGTGGTTCAGCTTGAGGCGGAGTTTAGCCACGTCTTCATCGGCAGACGGAGGCTCATTGTCATGACGATCTCTGGGAACATCTGTTCTGGTCATGATACGGAGTACAACATCCGAAACATAATAATATATTTATATATTCACTGTGTTTATGAAACAGAGTGATTCTCAGTAGCCCTGTCCGAGACCTCACTGAAGAACGGTGTCGACGCTGAACGCGCCGTCGGCCTTCCGCACGAGGTGTGGATGTCATCGACGTCCACCTCCAACACGATCGTCACGAGAAGTACGACGACCACGGCCGCTCGCCGCTGCTCACCAGCGAGGTCGGACGGCCGGGGCGGAACACCGTCCGGGCGTGAATGTACCTCGCGACGGCTCCCTGTCTCCACACGGGCTGCCCGCACGGCCAGGATCCAGAGACCTGCGAGTACCTGAGCGACACGACTGCGAGCCAGTGTCCGTCCTCTCGAAGCCCCCATCAGGTCCGGACGGGCTCGGTCACCGTGGTGCACCCCGATCCCGACCACGAGTTACCAGCCTCGAGCCGACGCGCCGTTCGTCGCCGAAGCGGCCAAGTGACCCATCCGCGTAGGGAGTCCATGAGGATGACAGCAACCGAGGGACGGCACGATCTGTTGATCGGCGGCGAACGGGTCACCCCGTCGTCGGGCGAGTACCTCACGACGGTCGACCCCGCGACCGAGGAACCGCTCGCGGACGTGGCCGTCGCCGACGCATCCGACGTCGACCGGGCGGTCGCCGCCGCGCGCGAGGCGGCGTCGGCGTGGCGCGACGTCGACCCGGCCGAACGCGGTCGGGTGGTCCACCGGGTCGCCGACCGCATCCGCGAGGCGATCGACGACCTCGCGGCCCTCGAGAGTCGAGACCAGGGCAAGCCGCTCTCGCAGGCGCGGTCGGACATGTCGAGCGCGGCGCGGTACTTCGAGTACTACGCCGGTGCGGCCGACAAACTGGAGGGGAAGTCGGTCCCGGTCGGCACCGACCAGGTCGACTTCACGCTCCGCGAGCCGTACGGCGTGTCCGCACAGATCATCCCGTGGAACTTCCCCGGTAACATCCTCGCCAGGGGGGTCGCCCCGGCGCTCGTCGCCGGGAACGCGGTCGTGGTCAAGCCCGCGCCGACGACGCCGCTGTCGGCGTACCGGCTGGCGGAGCTCTGTCTGGAGGCGGGCGTGCCGGACGCGGCGATCAACGTCGTCTCGGGGGCCGGTGAGACGGGTGCCGCGCTGACGCGTCACGAGGGCGTCGACACCATCACCTTCACCGGCAGCGTCGCGACCGGCCAGCGGGTGATGGAGGCGGCCGCGACGTCGGTCACGCCGGTGACGCTGGAACTCGGCGGCAAGAACCCGGCCGTCGTCTACCCGGATGCGGACGTGACCGACGTGGCCGACTGGGTCGAGACGGGCATCTTCACCAACGCGGGACAGGTGTGTTCGGCCGTCGACCGGGTCGTGGTGCACGAACGCATCCACGACCGGTTCGTCGACGAGATCGCCGCCCGGGCCGAGGCGCTCACGCTCGGGCCCGGGACCGACGACCCCGACGTGGGGCCGTTGAACAGCGCCGAACACCTCGAACGGGTCCGCGACTACGTCGCGACCGGCGAGCGCGAGGGGGCGACGCTGGTGACGGGCGGGCGGTCGCCCGACCGCGAGGGCTGGTTCTTCGAACCGACCGTGTTCGACGACGTCGATCGCGGGATGACGATCGCACAGGAGGAGATCTTCGGCCCGGTCCTCGCCGTGATCCCGTACGCCGACGCCGACGACCCGATCGAGATCGCCAACGACGTCGCGTACGGCCTGGTCGCCGGCGTCTTCACGAACGACGTGCGCCGTGCCCTCCGCGCGGCCCAGCGGCTCGAAGCCGGGAACGTCTACGTGAACAAGTGGTTCGGCGACACGCACCAGACGCCGTTCGGCGGGTACAAACAGTCCGGAATCGGCCGCGAGAAGGGGCTCGAAGCGCTCGACTCGTACCTCCAGACGAAGAACGTCGCGATCGACCTCGGCGGGGCGGGCGGCGACCTCCCCGGGGCGTAACTCGTCCGGAGGACGCTGCACTTTTTACAGGACGTACCGGTTGGAGAGTATGACCTTCGAAGGGACGGTGACGGTCGTCACCGGCGCAGGGTCCGGCATGGGACGAGCGACGGCGGAACTGTTCGCCGAGCAGGGGGCGCAGGTCGCCGTCGTCGACCTCGACGAGGCCGCGGCCGAGGAGACGGTCGAGCGGATCGAGGCCGCGGGCGGCGACGCGCTCGCGCTCGAGGCGGACGTCTCCTCGGCGGCCGACGTGCGGGCGATGGTCGACCGCACCGTCGACGCGTTCGGCCGGCTCGACGTCCTCCACAACAACGCCGGGATCCCGCAGGAGTCGACCCCCGTCGAGGACGTCGCCGAGCAGACGTGGGATCGGATCCAGGCGGTCAACCTCAAGAGCGCGTTCCTCGGCGCGAAACACGCCGTTCCCGTCATGCGCGAGCAGGGCAGCGGCGTGATCCTGAACACCGCCTCGACGGCCGGGATCCGGCCGCGGACGGGGCTGTCGGCGTACTGCGCGTCGAAGGGCGGGCTGATCACGCTCACGAAGCAGTTGGCACACGAACTCGCCGACGACGGCATCCGGGTCAACGCCGTCTGCCCGGTCGCGACCGACACCGACATGCTCCCCCAGTTCGCCGGCGAGAACCTCACCCTCGACGACATCGCGGCGACGATCCCGCTCGGTCGACTCGCCGACCCCGTCGACGTCGCTCACGCCGCGGTGTTCCTCGCGTCGGACGAGGCGTCGATGATCACGGGGACGGCACTCGAAGTCGACGGCGGCCGGGACATCTGAGGGGGCGGGGCCGTGCGGCCGCCGCGCGCCGCCGAAATAGCATGATTTTTTATACCACCAGTTAGCGAGTGAAAGACATGGATAGACGAAGGTTCCTCCTCCGGGCCGGCAGTGTGGGAGTCGTGGCGGCGACAGCAGGGTGTAGTGGTGGGACCGGCGGCGGCGGCACCGAACAGGAAGGCGACGGGGGCGACGGGGGCGACGGGGACGACGGCACCGCGACGGCTGCTGACACCGCGGCCGACACGGCGACCAGCGGGGGCGAGACGGTAAAAATCGGCGTGTTGCTCCCCTTCTCGGGCGACTACAACTGGGTCGGGGCGAACGTGATGCCCGTCGCGGAGATGATCCGCGACGAGATCAACGAGGCCGGCGGTATCGGCGGCCGACAGGTCGAGTTAGTGCAGGGCGACACCGAGGGGTCGCCCGACGCGTCGCTGTCGGCGGCCCAGCGACTCATCGAAGTCGAGGGCGTCACGAGCATCGTCGGTCCGACGAGCATCACGATGTCGGCCGTCTTCGACCAGTTCGGCGACAACGAGGTGCCGGTCGTCACCCCGACCGCCGGGACGACGTCGCTCGACGAGCGCGGCGGCGAGTACGTCTTCCGGACGGTCGCTTCGGACTCGCTCGGCGGCCGAGCCATCGCCCAGGCCGCCCGCGATGAGCAGTACAACGGGACCCAGAGCTACGACACGGTCACGATGATGGTCGGCAACGAGGAGGTGTTCCAGTCGTTCAAACAGCCGGTCCGCTCGTCGTTCGAGGAGTTCGGCGGCAGCGTCGCCGACGTCATCGACTTCCGCACGGGGAAGGCGTCGTACAACTCCGAGGTGCAGTCGATGCTCTCGTCGGACCCGTCGCTGACGATCCTGATCGGGTCGAAAGAGGACAGCATCAAGATCATGGAGGCGGCGTTCCAGGCCGGCTACGAGGGGAACTGGTTCGCCACCCAGGACCAGACGACCGAGGCATTCCTCGAAGAGAGCGACAACCGCGTCACGAACGGGATGCTCGGCATCCAGGCGGCGGCGTACCAGGAGGCGACGGCGGCCGGCCGGCTCGAAGCCTTCTCCGAGCGCGTCACGGAGTACACGGGCGAGGGACCGAAGCAGTTCGCCCAGAACACGTTCGACGCGATGAACGTCGTTGGGCTGGCGATGAAACAACTCGCGGCCGACGGCGAAGACGTCACCGGTGCGAACGTCGCAGCGAACATCCGGCCCGTCGCGAACGCGCCCGAGCAGGAAGTGACCGGCTACACCGAAGGCGCGTCGGCGATCGACGACGGGGCCGACGTGAACTACCAGGGGCTCGTCGGTCCGATCGAGTTCGACGACATGGGCGACATCGTCGCCCCGTTCTCGGTTCTCACCGCCCAAGAGGGACAGTGGGTCCAGGCCGCCAGACTCCCCCCGGAAGCGCTGCAGTAACTCACCCTCTACGATGTCGGTACTCTCACAGTTCCTACAAGCCGTGGTGTTCGGTCTCGTCGAGGGGAGCGTGATCGCCGTCGGTGCGGTCGGGCTGACCCTGTCGTACGGCGTCACGCGCTTCATCAACTTCGCGTACGGCGAGTTCCTGAGCTACGGTGCCTTCCTCGCGCTGTTCGTCTCCGGAGCCGGGCTGGGGCTGTCGCTCCCGCTTCCCCTCGCGGCCGTGGTCGCGGTCGTCGGCGTCGGGGTGCTCGGTGTCGGCGTTTCCCGACTGTTCTTCACCCCGATCTCCGACCGTGGCGCGCTCCCGCTCCTGATCACCTCGATCGGTGTCTCGTTCGTCCTCCGGTACGTCCTGATCGCCGCGGTCGGGGCCGACGCCAGACAGCTCCCGGTCCCGCTGGTCCGGCCCATCACGGTTGCCGGCGTCGGGGCGACGCCGCTCCAGCTGGCGGTGGTCGCCATCGCCGTCGTCACGATGGTCGGCTTTCACCTCCTCCTCCAGCGGACGCTGCTCGGCAAGATGATGCGCGCGACCAGCGGGAACCGCGCCCTCGCGACGGTCGCCGGCATCGACACCGAACGGATCGTCCGGCGGACGTGGTTCATCTCCGCGGCCGCCGGCGGGCTCGCGGGCATCCTCTACGGCGCGCTGTTCGCGCCCTTCCGTCCGACGTTCGGGTTCGGCTACCTGATCGTCGTCTTCGCCGCGACGCTGCTCGGCGGCATCGGCCGGCCGTACGGCGCGATGCTCGGCGCGCTGCTCATCGGCCTCGTCATCAGTCTGGGGTCGACGTATCTGTCGGCGAGCTACGACCAGGCGTACGCCTTCCTCGTGCTCGTCGGGGTGTTGCTCCTCCGGCCGCAGGGGATCCGCGGGGGGGAGTTCTGATGGCGCTTCTGACCGGCTGGGCGTCGTTCGCCGTGACCGTCGCCACCCTCGCGTGCATCTGGGGGCTGCTCACGCTCGGGCTGAACCTCCACTACGGCTACACCGGGCTGTTGAACTTCGGTCACGTCGCCTTCTTCGCCGTCGGCGCGTACACCGCGGCGATCGTGACGATGCCGCCGCCGGGCGACGCCGTCAACGCGAACTACCTCGTCGGACTGAACCTGCCTATGCCGCTCGGGTTCCCGGTGAGTCTGCTGGCGGCGGCGACGGTCGGCGGACTGCTCGCCTTGCTCGTCGGTCTGACGAGCGTCAGGCTCGGCACCCACTACCTCGCGATCGCCACGTTCGCGCTGGCCGGGATCTTCGAGGACGTGCTGGTCAACGAGGAGTGGCTCACGAACGGTACGTTCGGCATGAACAGTGTTCCGCGGCCCGGCCGGGCGGCGCTCGGCGGCGACGTCTGGCAACTCGCGTATCTCGCGTTCGCCGTCTTCTGTCTCCTCGCCGTGTACGCTTTGCTCGAACGCCTCGTCCAGGCACCGTTCGGCCGCCTGCTGCGCGGGATCCGCGAGAGCGAGGTGGCCGCCCGAACCCTCGGGAAGGACGTCACGCTGGTGAAACTGAAGTCGTTCGCCATCGGCGGTGCGATCGCCGGCTTCGCGGGCGGGCTCTACGCCCACTACATCGGGAGCGTCGTCACCGCGCAGTTCGTCGCGGGCGTCACGTTCACCGTCTGGGCGGCGATGCTCCTCGGCGGTGCCGCCTCCTCGGTCGGGGCCGTCGCCGGTGCGTTCGTCCTCGTGTCGTTCCGGGAGTCGACGCGGTTCATCACGGCCGTCTACGACTGGCTCCTCACCGTGCTCCCCTCGGCCGCGCAAGCGGGGCTCGTGGCGGCGGTCGAACCGCTCCCCGACCACCCGTCGTTCGTCCCGAGCGTCCGCTTCATCATCGTGGGGCTGCTGTTCGTGCTCCTCATCCGGTATCGACCCGAAGGGATCTTCGGCGACCCCAACGAGATCGCCTCGATGGGCGAGGAGGGTGACTGACCGTGTCCGACGCCTCCGACACCTCCGATTCGCAGCCGGCTACGTCCTCGGATGACGCCGCCGACCACCCCGACGAGCCACACGACGATGTCGGCTCCGACGGCGGGGCCGAGGGGCCGCCCCTGCTGGCCGTCGAGGATGTCGTCAAGCGGTTCGGCGGCCTCGTCGCGATCGACGGCGCGCGGTTCGACGTCGAGGAGGGATCGATCACCGGGCTCATCGGGCCGAACGGGGCGGGCAAGTCGACGCTGTTCAACTGCATCACCGGCATCCACACGCCCGATAGCGGGTCGATCCGGCTCCACGGCGAGGCGATCCACGGGCGGACGCCGGACGAGATCGCCACCCGCGGCGTCGGGCGGACGTTCCAGACGCCGCGAATCTTCGGCGGAATGACCGTCCGCGAGAACATGGCGTTCGCCGCACGCGACCAGAGCGGCGAGAGCGCGCTCGGTGCCCTCGCCCGCCCGCGGACAGTCGCGCGCGAGGAGGCCGCGGTTCAGTCGACGGTCGACGAGACGCTTTCGTTCCTCGATCTCGACCACCTCGCCGACGACTTCGCCTCGGGGCTCTCCGGCGGCCAGCGCAAACTCCTCGGCCTCGGCCGCGTGCTGATGATGGACCCCGAGATCATCCTGCTGGACGAACCGGTCGCGGGCGTCAACCCGTCGCTCGCGGACGAACTGGTCGACCGACTGCACGACCTCAACGACCGGGGACGCACCATCCTCCTCATCGAACACGATATGGACCTCGTGATGAACCACTGTGACCGCGTCGTCGTACTTCACAACGGAGAGACGCTGGCGGCCGGCGATCCGGACATCGTTCAGTCCGACGAGCGCGTCGTCGAGGCCTACCTCGGGGGGTACGACCAGTGAGCGACATCGAGACGCTCCGGACGTTCGACGACTCCCTCCTGTCCGCCCGCAACCTCGCAACCGGCTACGGCGAGCTACAGGTGCTGTTCGACGTCACCGTCGACGTTCGGGCCGACGAAGTCGTCCTCGTGTTCGGGCCGAACGGGGCGGGCAAGTCGACGCTCATGCGGGCGCTGATCGGCCAACTCCCGGTGTGGGACGGCAGCGTCGCGGTGCGAGGCCACGATGTCTCCGAGGTTCCCGCCGACGAGATGGTCTCGAACGGCGTCGGCTACGTCCCCCAGACCGAGAACGTCTTCCCGAACCTCACCGTGTCGGAGAACCTCGACATCGGCGCGATCCACGCCGCCGACCCGGCCAGCCGCCGCCGCGAGATCTTCGACCTCTTCCCCCGCCTCGACGAGCGACGCAGCCAGCTGGCGTCGACACTCTCCGGCGGGGAACGACAGATGCTCGCGATGGCCCGGGCGCTGATGCCGAACCCCGACGTGCTGCTCATCGACGAGCCCTCGGCGGGGTTGGCCCCGCAACTCGTCGAACGGACGTTCGAACACGTCGCGGCGGTCCGACAGACCGGCACGGCCGTGCTGATGGTCGAACAGAACGTCACCGCCGCGCTCGAAGTGACCGACCGCGGCTACGTGCTCGACACCGGCGAGAACCGGTTCGAGGGAGACGCGGACGAGATCCGCGACTCCGACCGCGTGCGCGACCTCTACTTGGGACGGGCCGCACCCGACGGAGGGTAAGGGCGTCCGACACGACGTCGCACCGGGTCCTCGACGGTCGACGACCACACAGGGCCCGATCGACACTCTCAACGAACATGACCCGGGCTGAGATACACCACGTCAACGTCGGTCAGGGGGACAGCACGCTCATCGTCACGCCGTCCGAGGAGACGGTCCTCGTCGACACGGGGGAGAACCCGTACCAGCGTCGACCCGGCGAGGACCCGAACGAGATCGACATCGAAACCACGGCGGACATCGATCGGCTGTTCGGGAGTCACGACTCGTTCATGCCCGGCGAGTATCTCGAGTCGCTCGATCACCGGTCAGCGTCTGGGTCGCCCATCCGGATCGATCACGTGGTGCTGACGCACCCACACGAGGATCACCAGTACTACGCTCCGGACGTCGTCGAACAGTTCGAGGTCGGTACGGTGCACGTCTCACCCGTGGTCAGGGAGCACCCGGACGTCTCGGGTGATCTCGCGGTCGAGATGGACGAACACGGGGTCCGGCTGAATCCCGTGGAGGCGGGTGATTCGATTCCGGTCTCCGGTGTCGACGTCGACGTGATCGCTCCCGAATCGAACCCTGCAGGGTTGGACGCCGACCTCTCCGCGCCCACGGGATCGGTCGAGCGCGTCGACAGCAGCTCGCTCAACCGGTACAGCCTCGTCTTGAACGTCTCACACGGGCACAACGACGTCGTCTTACCGGGCGACGCTCCCGCCTCGCAGCTCCGGACGGCGTACGACGAACACGGCGTCCACCCCGACGTGGTACTCGGAAGCCACCATCTGGCACGCAACGGAAACCTGCTCGGTGGGGACCTCGTACACCCGACGGACGACCTCCAGTTCGTCGTCGCCTCGCACGGTACCAATCCGTACGGACACCCCCACGACGAGGTGCTGACCGAGCTCCATGCACAGGGGGTCCCGACCGTCTCCACGCGAGTGAACGGCTGCGTTCGCTACCGCAGCGACGGGCGCGATGTCGAGGTGTGGGTCGAGCGACGCACAGGACTCGATCCTCGACGGCTCCTCGGCGACTCGCCCTCGACGGACGCGTATCCCAAACCCGGGAGTCCCGAATGGCGAGGCCCAACGTGGAAACGCATCTGCTTGTAGATTTGACCGAACCTGGGTGATGGGTCCGTCCGAGGAGGACACCACCAGGATCGACGTCGCCGACACCGACTACTGGGCGAGGAGACGACAAGCGACAGTACGCGGAGGGATCGAAGAGGCCGACGCGACCGACGCCACCGGGATCGGGTGGAGTCGTCCGCCGTGAGGACGCGCCACGGTGTTCGTGTTCTTCGACCTCCGGGTGCTTGTGGTGGCTCGCCCGCCTCATCAGACACGATCGGGGGTCGTCGGAGTCGAAGTCGTGCCTTCGACCCGGACCGGACGCTAGTAATCACCGAGCACGCCCAGTCGTCTCGCCCGGCGCGTCGCGTACTGGAACACGACGTAGCCGAGCGCCACGTAGCCGACGGCCACTATGACGAGGACCGCGAGATCCACGACCGGGAACTCCCAGAGCCGGGTCCCGTCGATCATCGCGCGCTGAAGGAGCGCGCTGCCCTGTGCCAGCGGCAAGAACCGCGTCCAGCCGAGGTCGAACGCCGGCGCGGAGATGAGGACGATGAAGCCGAACTGCAGGAGGTTGAGCCAGTTGCCGACGCGCTTGTAGAGGATGGTGATCCCGCCCGCCGCGAGTCCGAGCCCGAGCACGGAGACGATGGCGAGCGTCGCGACCGGCACGACCGTCACCAGGTTGAGCTGGAGCGCCGTCCCGGTCATGAGCAGCATCGCCGCGAGGATGAGCGTCGAAGTGATGAAGGTGCGGACCACCTTCGCGACGCCCTTGAGCGCCATCACCGGGGCGAAGCCGAACGGCGTCATGAGGTGGCGTTCGAGCGTCCCCCACTGGACCTCGCTGCCGATGTCGTTCGAGATGGCGCTGTACGCACCCACAGAAAGCGTCCAGAGGAAGTAGCCGACGATGATCCCCTCGATGGAGTCCGTCAGCGCCTGCCCGGCGACCATCCGGCCGCCGTAAAACAGCAGTCCGAAGAAGAACAGCGAGATGACGATGCCGCCGATCGCGTTCGCGGGGTAGCGGACGAAGATGAGGTACTCCCGATACAACACCGCGCGGGCGAGCAGCAGGTAGCCCGCGCGACGTGGCTCGGACTCTCGTTCGGTCTCCATTGCGCCCAGTCGGCTCACCGCAGATCACCGCCGGTCAGTTCGACGAACACCCGTTCGAGGTCGTGCGACACCGTGTTGACGGCGTCGATCGTCACGTCATGCGCCTCCAGGTAGTCGACGAGCGCGTAGAAGCCGTCGCTGTCGGCCGTCACCTCGACGCGGGTCGTCCCGTCGAGATGAGAGACGTCCGTGACGTCGAAACGGGCTTCGAGCCCCGTGAGTACCCGGTCGAGATCCGGGCTCGTGATCCGGTAGCCCTGCGTCCCGGAGCCTCGCAACAGGCTGGCGACGGTGTCGTCGGCGATCACGCGCCCGTCGTTCATGATGACGACGCGGTCGCAGACGTCCTCGATGACGTCCATGTCGTGGCTGCTGAGCACGACGGTGAGGTCGCGTTCGTCGACGATCCGCCGGAGTTCCCGGCGGAGGGTGAGCGAACTCTCGACGTCGAGGCCGAGCGTCGGCTCGTCGAGAAAGACGATGTCGGACTCGGTGGCGAGGACGCTCGCCAGCGACACCTTCTGTTTCATCCCCCGCGAGAGTTTCCGGACGGGCTCGTCCGCCTTCTCCGTGAGGTCCAGTTGTTCGAGGAGCCGGTCGTGACGGTCGGCGACGGAGTCGGGGTCGACGCCGCTGATCGTCGCGAAGTAGCGGAGGTTCTCGCGGACGGTCAGCCGCCAGTAGTCGTTGCGGGCCCCTTCGAGCATCGCGTCGACGTGAGCGTACGCCTGTCTGGGCTGTGCCGAGACGTCGATGCCGTCGATGTGGACCGTTCCCTCGTCCGGCAACACCATCCCCAGGATACACTTGATGAGCGTGGTCTTGCCGGCGCCGTTGGGGCCCAGCAGTCCCACGACCGACCCCGACTCGATGGTGAGCGAGACGTCATCGACGGCCGTGACCGCGCCCGGGCCGCTGCCGAACCGCTTGACGACGCCGTCGATGGCGATCGCGACCGAAGCCGTGGAGTCACCACCGGGACGCGCCGCGTGGCCGGCCGTCTCCCGTGTTCGCTGGCGCGCCTCGTGACTCCCCGATGTGGTCATTATCCGAGTCAGGGGCCTGAGGAGTATAAACTACAGCACGGCGTGCGTCTCCGTGATCGAGCAGATGACCGAGCCCTTGCCGCGTGGACTCGAATCCCCCCCCGGTGAAGTCGCTTCGATCCGGCCGACGGTGCGTTTCAGGCGCCGATCTCTTCAGCCTCTTCGATCTTCGCAGTTGCCACCGAGCGGAGTTCGTTCAGCGTCGGAACGAGTGTGGTGTCCTCTCCGGTGCTGTCGATCAGGTCAGACAGCCCGCGTCTGGCCGATCGCAGACGTTTCTCGGCTTCCGTCGCCTGCTCGATGGCGCGCTTGACGTTCCGGTTCTCGCCGTCGACCTCGCTCTTCGCATAGCCGAGCCATTTGACCCCCTCGGCGAACTCCCCCAGTGCGTCGTCGAGGTCCGTGTAGACCCCGATGTCGCCCTCGAACTGCGCGACCTTCTGCTGGTGTTCGGACACCGAGATGGGAGGGATGACCGACGCCTCTTCGGCGGTCGACCCGAGAACGTCCTGGTATCGACTGTCAGCCCGTCCGCGAGCCGTCTCGAAGTTCGCGATCGCGTCGTTTGCCGCTCTCGCTTCCACCTGTTCGAAGGCGTCGCGTGCGCTGATCAGATACTCGTAAGCTGTTATCACTTCAGTCTGCGTGCGAATCGTGTTGCGGAGGAACTCCCAGCATCCGCGCATCCGGTCCGCGGTGGTCTGTTGTGTTCGATTGCCCGCCGCGTTCGACGCTTCGATGTACTCCTCCTGAGCCCTGGCGAGGACCAACTGGAAGTCGCGGGTCGAGTTCAGGAACTCGGTACTCGACGCGGTCACGTCGGTGAGTTCCGATCCGTATCCGTCGGTGAACGTGTCGACGACGTTGGTGAGTGCTCGCTCGGCCTCCGCCAACTGCTGTGAGCCGCGGACCTCGAACTCCGTCGGTGTCTCGGTCTCCTCCGGAGTGGGTTCGGGGGGCTCTTCGGTCGGTGTCTCGGTGTCCTGTGGAGTGGCTGTCGGCGTGCTACTCGTGGTTGGCGTTCGCGTCGGGGTCGCCGCTGGAGAGGGCGGTGGCGACCGTGTCGCACTCGTGGGCTGTGCGTTGTTCGTATCGGCTATTGACGTGCTCGCGTTGCAGCCTGCGAGCAAACCTATCAAGTAAACAAATTGCCTCCGATCCATACACAGTATACTGTCAATTGATTAATAACTGTGTGTTACGATGATCGTTGACTGTTCACACATCGTGATGGTCAGACGAGACTTAGTGTTCCAACGCACCTTTTTCGTTCCAGTCCCGACGACGACGGGCTACCTGACTGTTGAGCAGCGGATTCTGGGAGGTGGAGAGGTGCTCAGAACGGAGCAGACGATGTGGGTTTCGTTTGCTCTCTGAGTCAGTCGAACATAATCCACGCGCAACTGGATCGTCGCTCTCGATTCCTGTGATCGGTACTACTCCGATCGGGGGTCGTATTTGAGAAATGATATATCATCGACTAAGATCGCTTGTGATTTTCTTATCCTACGATAGGTGAGCCTAGAGTGAACTCTGTGGTTTAAATATCATTTTTGAAATTTTGAACGGACCTGCTAAGTACGTCTGTTCGAACAGTCTGATATAATGATTCGTGGGGCGCACGTCCCCTTCCACGATGAGACGTTTCTGCGTCTCGAGAAGGAGACGCGATGAGCGACTCGACCACTGCCTCCTCATCGCAGGGTCGCGACTCGAACGCTGGCATGGGGGGGCACGAGCCACATAGTGTGTTCTGCTCGGCCACGTCGGGTGAAGCTGCGACGATCGTCTCCCTGCCGGCGGTCCTCCTGCTGATCCATTTCTTTGTTCAGCCCGTCGTCGACGCGTGGCCCCGGCTGGGATATGTTCGGTTCGCGGCCGCGAGAACGGCTCCTGCCCGTCGAATCGCGCCCGAACCGTTCGTCGAGCACGCGTGGTGGTGGCACGAACTCACCCGCCTCACCCACGCGCTGATTCACGATCCCTCGGGGTACCACACGCACGTCGTCGGCAACGCGGCGCTTATCATCATTGCGGCCTGGGCACTCCTGCGATTACTCACCGCCCTCGGACTGCGCCGGTGGTTCGTCTTCCTGTACTGGGAAATCGCCGTCGTCGCGCCGATCGTCGGCTCGTTCTCGTTCGACCTCTTCGGCCAGACGGCCCACGGCTACGGCGCGTCGACGGTCGGCTACGCGTTTCTCGGGCTCGTCTTGGTGACCGGCCTCTTCGTCCTCGGCGACTACGCTCGACAGTGGGTCGGCCAGCGGGCGAGATCAGGGCGTCAGCTTCGATCAGACGGTGGCTCCTCCTTGCATCCTAGCGCCGTGCTCTGCCTTTTGATCGCTGTCGGCGGCGTCGTCCTGTCAGATCTGTTTGCGGCCGCTCCCGCGACTGCCGTTCACCAAGCCGGTGTCGGCTTCGGTGTGCTCGTCGGAGTCGTGTTCATGTCGATTCGAGGCGGGTCGGTACTCCACGACTGGCTTCCTGTGGGACGGCGCTGATCGACCGCAACTGGTCGGACGAGCGACCGGGTCTGACTACGCGCACTCGGGCCTCGGCGCGGTGGCTCATTCGAGGACGGTTCGGACCTCTTGGAGATCGCTACAGGGTGACGAGAGACGGTTTCCCGTCAGTTCGAGCCAGCGGACCTCTAACAGGGAGGATCGGTAGTGGCACGTCTCGGGCGTTTCCTGCTGCCAGTAGTAGTACCTGACGTCGTGTGCGTCGTCGGGAACGTTGTCGAACTGAAGCGCGCGGTCGTTCGTTCGGAGCTCCTCCATCGGAGCCGGTGCCGGTGTATCCGCCGCCGGAAACATCAGTCCGAGCGTCCCGAACGAGAGAATGTTCACCAAGACGGTCACGACAACCGCGCTCGTCAGTACGACACGCCGACGTGAGGTGAGCGTCGATGCCGCCAGTCCGAGTCCGATCGCGACGAACGCTAACACCGGAATCAGGTCGGTGTAGCCCCCGACGTCGAAGTCGACGAACAGGATCGCCAGTTCGAACCAGAGCACTCCCACGATCACCCATCAATCTTCGAACGGCAGACCGTCTTTAACTCGACTCAAAAGGCCGTACAGTCCGACCGGGACGAGCACCGAAGCCCATCTGAATCCGTACGCCGGACGAACGGCGAAGCCGGGAAGCAGAAACATCGAGAGACCAGCGACGACGCTCGGGAACGCGTCGTTGGTCAGGTGGTGTGTGAGGAGGCCAACGAGGAGGACGATAGCCACGACGGCGAGCATCATCAGGACGACGTTGAACAACTGATACAGGTACATATCATCACCAGCGAGATACGACAGTACAGCCGTGGGCTCGAATGAGAGCGGGAGCTTCGGTTCCCAGGCATCGATGTAGAGTGTTCCACCGTTCGCCAGGTACCACCCGATATGCTGATAGATGCCCGCGTCGGGTTCCATCGGAGGTCGGTCGTGCTCGGCGATCAGCCGCTACACTTCGAACAGTTCGATCAACAGTGCTGTGATTACAAGCACGACGACCACTACTCCGCGATTGGACGAGTCCCGTCGGCCGCGTAGCAACTGTGGAACAGAAGCCCGCTGGAACTGGTCGTACACGTTCGTGGGAGAGCGCGATGGAATAATATTCGAGAGGAGTTCGATCACCGATCCGATCGTAGATATTACTTCAGAGGTTTGCTATCGGAATATCGACACTATTGCCGCTCAGCAAAAATCAAAACAATCGATCGAAGAACAGGACACAGCTAGACTCCCTGATACACTGACTCCGGGTAAGAGAACTCACACTAATATTGATAACAATTCTAAGACAGACCAAGCGGTCGGGTCACGTTTCGTTTTTGTCACAAGATCGCCCCGACACGAGCCCGACGAGGCGACCGGAACCACTGGCGAGGGTCCCTCCCAACTTTATCAACGTGAGTTTCGGGGTGCGGCGTACAAATCCTCTCGGATTAACGAACGTTTTTAACGTATAGTACCACTGTTTACTCGGTCGAACCCCTCTTTTACACCAGTAGTACGGTGTCTGTTTCTCTAGTTTGTACTGCTTCTTCCAGTATCCGCGGACGGAGTCCGCGTACGGGTGGTATACCACGATTTCCGGGTCATAATATATCTGGTGCTCTTCGATGACCCGGTCGGCTAACTCCTTCTCTTCGTGTCCCCACCCCATGTTTTCGTCCCACCCACCCACTGCTTCGAGCACTTCCTTCCGGAGCGCCATATTACATCCCCAGAACCGAGTGACGTATCGCGAGCTGTCTCCGAAGTCGTAATGAGTCGCCAACTCTCTCGCGAATACGTCGTCGCGTGGATGAATCGTCCGCCCGGCGAGCGCCACTTCGGTTTCGAGTGCCTCCGAGACACGACTCAGATAGTCTTCACGTGGTCGAGAGTCATCATCCAAGAAGACGATCTTGTCCGACTGCGCCGCCCGTACGCCCTCGTTTCGGGCCTTCGTGACCGGGTACTCGTCCTGAATCAGGACTTCGTAATCCTCGAACTCACCCCGTTTGAGACATTCCACGACCTCTATTTCGTCCGGGTGTTTTAATGTTGGAACAACTACACTAATGTCCATTTGTGTCTGTATACTAACCGTAATGGGAACAATCGAGATAAATGCACCTCAACACGGCACGGGTTTGCCAGTTCGGACCCCGCGCAAACGTTTCACTCATCGGCCTCACCACGAGAGCGTCCCTCTCGATCTTTGAGTTGAGTGTGGGGTCATCGATCAAGGAGTAGTTTACTTATCGGGTCACGGGGAGTTCACCGGCATCGACCAACTCCTCCAGCGGGTTCGAGTCGATCTCAAGCGGCAGAGAGACCCGCCCACGACGACGGGCAGACTCCCACGCCGCGAAAATGAGTTCCGTCGCTTGAAGCGCGTTCGCGGCCGATAGTTCGGATTCTCTGTCCTCGTCTAGAGACCTGACAACCTCTTCGATCGCTCGGTCGATGAACGTCGGGTTGCCGGACGGCAATCGGTCAGGGGACACGAGCGGGATCCGATCACCGACGAACTGGACGGCGGCGACGAACCGGGTCGTCGTCGGCCCGTGGACCGTATCGCCTTCCGTGTCGACTGTCAACCAGCCGTCGGTCGACGTTGACCTGAACCGAAGTGGAGGCCCTTCCCGATGACCGATCTCGATGACTCCCTCGCTCCCGATCAGTCGCATCTGACTTTGAAGAAGGCTTCCTGTACCGGTCGACGCCAAGCCTTTCACGCCGTTTCGATACTCCCACTGGACGAGCGCTTGGTTCTCGTTGTGCATCCCGAACTGGACGTTCTTCGTGGAGTAGTCGATCTGGCCGAGCACCCACTCGATCGGTTCCTGATCAGTAAAGTACCCACAGAGGTCGAACAGATGTGACCCGTAGTCGTAGAGGTTGTCACCTCCGACCTCGATGCGGCGTAGCTCTCCGATTTCCTCGCGCGCGAGGAGTGCCTTCGCCTTTCTGAACGGATGGCCGAAGCGTCGCTGGTGATTGAACGTGAGTTGGACGTCGTGCACTTCGCAGGCGCGCACCATCTCCCGGCACTCCCCCCACGTGCTGGCCATCGGTTTTTCGCAGTGGATCGCGTTTACCACGCCGCTCTCAGCACAGCCGATGACGATCTCTGCGTGGATCGCGGGTGGGACGCAGACGCTGACGACGTCCGGTTCGGCCTCTTCGAGCATCCGCTCGTAGGCCTCGTACACCCGGTCGTCGGGGATGTCGTACTCCTCGGCAAACCGTCGAGCGTTATCGATGACGATGTCCGCGCAAGCGTGGAGCTGACAGGACTCGAGACGGTCGTACGCGTCCGCATGACGGTACGCCATCGCGTACCCGTCCGTGTCCGGACTATCCGGATCGGCACCGGTCCCGACAATCGCCACTCTGTGGGTCATTCATTGGAGAACAACTAACGAGTTGCACAAAAGTGATACTGTTTCGACCAGTGAATCTCCTCGGAAACGAATCCGAGGCGATCGTCTTGCCTCCCAGAAGATGGTGGAGCAACGGCTGAGTCGCTTCGCTCCTCCCTTCTCGGCTGAGAGCCGGTGCTTCGCCTCCGCTGTCAGGGCTCATTGTACCAGACGTCGACGTGTGCATCGTTCGGCGTCGGTCCGTACGACTTCCCGGCGATGTCGAGCCGACCGTCGTCGTTCAGGTCAATCACCTTCGCCTCGTGCGTCGCAACACCGTGAGCGACGACCATCTCCTCGAAGTTTCCTTGACCGTCGTTCCTGAAGAGGTAGTGTTCCGGATCTTCGTTGCCACTGATCCCCATCTCGGCGACGTAGACGTCGAGCGAACCGGATCCTGTGAAGTCACCCACCTGGAGCGAGTGGGGGTTCATGAGCCCGTCGTGAAGGAACGTTCCACTCCAGCCGTCCCCGTCACGGTCAAACCAGGCGACCCGTCCCAGCCGGGAGCCGAGTGCCGGCGAGTCGCCCTCCGAATAGACGAGCTCCAGTTCCCCATCGCCGTCTAAATCGCCGACCGCAACCCGGTTGTCGTCCCAATCCGTCGCTACCGACTCACGCATCCACTGTTCGTCGAACGAATCGGGCTGGTGATAGATCTGTGTCCCCGCGAGGATCTCTGTCCGTCCGTCGCCGTCGACGTCGACGATCTCGAGACCTTCGACACGGATGTCGTCGTCGACGATATGAAGCCCCGACTCGGGCCACGGCTCTCTCCGGGGGTCGTCGGGAACGTCGTAATAAAACACCGTCTCGCTCTCCTGTGACAGTCCGACCAACTCGGCCTCGCCGTCGTCGTCGACATCGCCGAACGCCACGTCGTGGTACTTTTCGAACGTCCCCGTGAGGTGGTGTGTCGTCCACTCGTCGCGCGGATCGGCTGGTTGCTCGAACCAGTAGACGTTGTGATCGTTGATTCCCTCGCCGGAGATCAGGTCGAGGCGTCCGTCCCCGGTGACGTCGTGTAACGTCCCGGCAACGTCGAGTTTGAGCGTGGAATCCGACGAAATCGTGTGCCGCTCCCACCCAGGGTTCTCGTACCAGAAGAGTTTGGTCTGCGTCTCGTGAACGGGACGGACTTGCCGCTCAACGAGCGATCGAAGCCGCTTGAGGAGCGGGTCACCTCGCGTGATCGGCTCTCGGCCGAACGGACCGTGTCCTCCGACGATGATGTCCGGACGTCCGTTGCCAGTGAGATCGGTCGGTAGACAGAATCCGAGATGGTCACACGGTGGATCTGAGTCGACTCGTTCGTGGCGAAAGTGCATTCACCGACTCTTGTTCCAACTAACAGATAATAATTGATGTATGCCATCCGACGATATCGATATCTCAGCACGCTCCTGTCGACCCACGGCTTCGGGTGCGTTCGTCCATTGTGATCCGACAGTTAGCCGCTCTCTTCATAACGAGGTCGCGGCGTCTATGCGAGCGTGTTTGAACTTCGACAACCACACCGCCTCGAGAGTATCGTCTGAAGATCACGTGTCACTAATATAGCTGCCGAGGGAGAACTCAAGCAGTGATGAAACGATGGACGCCGATCGATCGGTGGTGGATCGCTTGTGCGCTCCCCCTAGCCACGAGTCCACCTCGATCCGAAGACGATGGACCGGCCGGCGTCGTCGAAGTCACGGCCGGGCCTCTTGACCACCGACCGAGCCCAACTGACCGACCGGCTTCTCGGTCCGCGCACACGAGACGTCCTCATGCTCCCTGATCCGATGCGAACACACAATACAGACACAGACGATACGGCCTCGCTCGACTCGTTCTCACGACACGCCGTCGACGGACCACTCACGAGGGCGAAATTAACACTGTGTACGATATCGAACCTCCGCCGCCAACAGCTGCTCGGCGTTATCGAACGGAAGGCAAGACACGCGGTCGTCCCGCGGCTGCCGGTCGACTTCGACCAGTGGTACACGCGGCGAGTTCCCGATCCCCTGCGGGTGTCGCTCAGTCCACTACAGGCGGCCACCGACGCGCTCAGCCGGTGTCTCCTGCCTCGAACGAAACAGTCGCACCGGTCGGATCTCAACGCGTTCGATGAGGGGACGTTGGCGTTCATCGGCGAAACGGTGGAACTCGACGCCGACCGAACGATCGAGTGGGAGAACAGCCAGCTCTCCGATGTTCCGCTGCTTTGGTGGCTGAAGTTCCAATCGCTCGAAGTGCTGGACTGGTTCTTGTTCGGCGAGGGAGCCCCGGCTCGGAGCGCGGAGTTCGTTTCGGAGGTACTCGATCCGTGGCTGCGAACGATGGTGTCGAGAACGACCATCGGGTCGTCCGAATACCTCCGACGTGACTGGATCCCGCACGCGGTTTCCCTGCGGATCATGCGACTCTGTCGGTACTGTGCGTGGCTCGCCGCCAACGACATGCTGGCCACTCGCGGGTTTATTTTAGCGTTCACGTACAAGAACGCGCTCTTCCTTCGAAACCACATCGAACACGACGTCGGGGGCAATCACCTCGTAGAGAACGCAGTCGCGCTACTTATGGCTGGGCTCGTTTTCGACGATTCAGCCGAGTGGGTGGAGACCGGAGAGCAGTTACTCGTCGAATCCGCGGAGACGCAGTTCCTCGCTGACGGTGGTCATTTCGAGCGGAGCCCCATGTACCACGTCATGGTTCTCACGAGGTACCTGACGGCAGTTGATCTGCTGGATGGGTACGAACGACCAGTTCCCACACGACTTCGAACGACGGCTCGGGAGGCCACTGTGTTTCTCAGAGACCTCACACCGCCCGATGGACGGATTCCGCTGTTGAACGACTCCGTCTTCGACGAAATGCTGGCCATCCCCGAGGTGCTCGATTATGCGGACTTCTTGGGGATCCAGAGTGACGACAGTGGCTCCGAACTCGGTGCATCAGGGTACTACTGGCTCGGGGAAGGCGCTGATCGAATGCTCGTCGACGGAGGGGCGGTCGGACCCCCACACCTTCCCGGCCACTCCCACGTAGACCTCTTGAGCGTCATGTTGTGGCTCGACGGTCAGCGGGTGCTCACCGATACCGGCGTTTACCAGTACGTGGCTGACAGACGACGGGTGTACGCGAGAAGCGTTCAGGCACACAACTCCGTTCGAGTCGGCAACTCGGGGCCGATCGAGGTCGGCGGCCAGTATCTCATGGGTTCCCGTGTCGACCCCGAGGTCGTCTCGTATCGCAACGATGACAACGGGGAGTTCGTCGGACGCTACCGAACGAAGCGTCTCTTTTCACCTGGATACCAACATACGCGCAGCATCACCACTGATCGACACACCTGGGCTGTGACGGACTCCATCTCGGGAGAGCCAAATCAACCGATCACGTCACGCCTCCATTTTCACCCGGATACGACCGTCGAACCGCAGGGTGAGAACGACTTCAGTATCCTCCGTCAGTCCGGGTCGCTACTGGGACACCTCACCGTCGACACGCATATTGAGGCGGAGCTGCTCCGCACGCCGTACTTCCCTCGATTTGGTGAACAGCGTGGACGAGACACGGTCGAACTCGGGTACCGAGTCGGGAGAAACGGGTTCTCAATCTCGCTCCCGGAGTGAGTCCGGAGGAACTGGCTCGACGTGGTGATCGACGATGCCGAAGAGGTGGGGTATGGAACGCTCGTCACGAACTGCGAAGGTCGGGCTAGGGCGACTAGCCGCATGGACGGGGCCTGACCCGGCGTGTGTCGACTCACACAGCCGGATTCTAATAAACAAGAACTATAACTCTGCTGAGAGCAATCTCGTGTGTAATGAAAGCAGTCGTCTTGGCGGCAGGCGAGGGAACGCGTCTCCGGCCGCTGACCGAGGACAAACCGAAGGGCATGGTCGAAGTGGACGGCAAACCGATCCTCACGCACTGTTTCGAGCGACTCGCGGAACTAGACGCCACGGAGTTCGTGGTCGTCGTCGGCTACATGAAAGAGGAGATCATCAGTCACTACGGGGACGAGTTCGAGGGGATACCCATCACGTACGCCCACCAGCGCGAACAGAAGGGGCTCGCCCACGCGCTCCTCTGCGTGGAAGAACACATCGACGACGACTTCATGCTCATCTTGGGCGACAACATTTTTGCTGCGAACCTCGACGACGTGGTTCGCCGCCAGCAGGAAGACCGCGCCGACGCCGCGTTCCTCGTCGAGGAGGTTCCGTGGGAGGAGGCCTCGCGGTACGGTGTCTGTGTGACGAACGACTACGGTGAGATCACCGACGTCGTCGAGAAACCGGAGGATCCTCCGTCGAACCTCGTGATGACCGGCTTCTACACGTTTACACCGGCGATCTTCCACGCCTGTGAGTTGGTCCAACCGTCCAACCGCGGGGAACTGGAGATCAGCGAGGCGATCCACCTGTTGCTCCAGAGCGGTCGGACGATCGACGCCATCGGAATCGAGGGGTGGCGAATCGACGTTGGCTACCCCGAAGACCGTGACGAAGCGGAGCGGCGACTTCAAGAGGCGTAGGCACACGACTCGGCCCGCCCGACACGTTCTCTCCTACGCCGCTCCGACAGCGGGATCTCACTGATCCGATCCGGTACACCGCGTCGTTGAACCCGAGCACCCCGAGACGTCGTGGGTCAATCCTCGGTGACCGATTCCACGAGGGGAGTCGTGGGGGCCGTTAGAGCGTCTTGGTTTCGGTTTCGATCCGGTTGCTCGTGTCGTTGACAAGCAGACGGATCTCGTCGACGCCGCCGCGGACTCGGTGTGAGTGGGTGCCGCTGGCACGGCCATCGGAGACCTCTGTCGTCTCTGCAGAGACGGCCGCGCCGCCGGCCAGAAGCAGGGTGACGACCTGGTCGAGGTCCCCACCCGCGTCGGCTACGGTCCAGTCAACATCGTACCGGTTCCAGCTCGGGTTCCCTCTGTCAGTCACGGCGAACTGTTCGATGGTGGGATCATTTGCCGTGATCACACTCACGGTGCTGTTCGCCGTGTTGCCTGCACTGTCTGTCACGCGGGCCTCGAGACTGTGCGCACCGTCAGCGACCGTGGTCGAGTCCCAGGTGGCCTGATAGTAGCCGGAGCTCGAACTGTACTCCGTCGCCGTCCAATCGCCGCCGTCCACGCGGTAATCGACGGCGAGAGAGCCGGCGGCGTCTTCGCGGTCACTCGCATCGAGTCGGAGCGCGACGGTCTCGCTCACCTTCGTATCAGCGCTGGGTGTCTCCCACGAGAGGCTGGGCGCAGTGTCGCGGTCGGCGAACGGCGCGGACCTGCCATCGGTCGCAACGCTGAAATAGTCCCACTGTTGTGTGTCGGTCGACCAACCACCAACGCCGACCCATCCGGCGTCCGGGATGCTCGTGTCTTTCACTTCGAGGTTCCACTCAGTCGGCTCGTCGTCACTGTAGGGCCAGTAACGAGCTCGAATTCGGTCTCCCTCGACGTTGAACCGAACGAACAACCACTCGTCGAGAGGGCTGTCGATGTTTTCAGCTGCGAGGAGTTCGGATCCTCCGCTGTCGTACTTTGCGACCTCGAACGTGAACGGATCACGGAACGTCGTGAAATAGGCCGTCTCGTTGCCGCTCGTTCCCGTCCCGCGGCCGTACAACCGACACCATGAGGACGACGAATCGTCGTTTCTCGGGACCCGGACTAGTCCGAGGACGTCGACGTCTTTCGCCGTTCCGACGCTGTTCCACGACAGCCCGTGGCGCCCTGCAGATTCGGCTGCGAGTTCCAGAACCGCATCGTCGTCGTTGGACGACATCGCGGTTGCCGACCAGTCGGTCTGGCTCGACGCCCACTGAGGCGTCCACGCGTCGAAGATCGACGGCACGGTGTTACCCGGTCCGCTGACGTCCGATATCGGAACGTCCGGTGATGCGCCGCCGACACCGACACCGAGATAATCGAACTGCTGGCTGTCCGACGGGAAGCCACCGACGCCGACCCATCCGCCAGCCGCGATGTCGGAATCCGTCGTCTGTATGTGCCAGTCGTCGGGCTCAGAGTCGCCGTACCTCCAGTGTTTCAATCCGACGGTCTCCTCCTCCACCCGAAACCTCGTCCAGTACCACGTGTCGGGCTCGGGAATGCTAGATGTCTCGACAGTGGTCGAAGAGCCGTCTTGGTACTGATGAACGGCAAACCCACTGTCATCGTTTAATGCGGCGAAGTACGCGGTTTCCTCGTCCGTCCCGCGCACGTACGACCGACACCAGTCGGAGAGATCGTCGGAGTTAGTCGGGACACGGACCAGTGCCAGTACCTCCACATCCGTGGCTTCTCCAACGTCATCCCACGAGAGGGCGTGTCGTCCCGCCGAACTCGGTGCCAACTCCAAGACCCTACCGCCGAAGTTCGACTCCGCCGAAGAGAGTATCCAGTCGTCGGCACTGCTCGCCCACTTCGGCGTGAAACTGTCGAGAGAGGTGTCCGCGAAATCCGTAGTGAATACCGCTGGCTCGCGGCCGGAAGACGGTTCCGTAGCTTCGGGGGAGTCACTACCGACCTCACTCCGACTCGGGACGACCGGCTCGTACGGGTCGGCACCGACCTCTTGGGTCTGGACGGAGATACCACCCGTGTCACCGAGGTCGCCGCTGTTGTCATCTCGGCGAAGCGTTCCGATACTCCCGTCGGAATCAGGAGTTGCAAACACGTCCCCGTCCGTCCCGTGGACGGAGAGCCGATCGATGTCAACGGATTTCATGGCGGTCGTTTCGTCCTGCACTGCGGCGGCGTCTCTCAGGCGACAGGCGTTGTGTATCGCGATGAGATCGCCCTTCACCGAGACGGGGGTGTCGCGGAACTTGATGGCGGTAAAATCGTAATCGTGTCCTTCGACGTTGTTCAGGGTTACTGTCGGCTCGACGTCACCCCGCTCGGTGATCCGGTTGATGAGGTGCCGGCCGTGGAATGGGTCGCCGTTCGAGTCGGTCAACCCGTCGCCTCCGACGTTCTCCTCGAGGAACTCCGTTTTCGCCTTGTGATAGACGTTCGTGATATCGAGCTCGCCGCCGGCGGAGAGTTTGACCAACCCGGTGCCGGTTCCTTCGGCGTAACAGTTCGCTAGTTTCGCGGTCCCGTCATTGTATCGCCAATTGAACGCGAAACTCGCGATGTTCAGGAACTCACAGTCCTTCGCGATGATCGTTTTGCCGCTCGGGCAGTGGGTTTCGATGGCGTGTCCGGAGGCCCCGTCTTTACGTGACTGAATACCACACTCACGAAAGGTACAGCGATCGAACGTGCACTCTTCTTCGCGGAGTCGAGTCGCCGACGAGTACCACTCGCTCCAGAGGACGTTCGTGAACGTCCACGTACCCCCCGTGATGTCGTCCGACTGGAGATCAATCGCTCGACTCGACCGTCCCGCATCCACGAGATTACCGAGTTGGTAGGCGTTCCCGTGTAGTTCGATGTCGCTTATTCTCACGGACCCATGCCCGGCCCCACCGTCGCGGTCGTAGAACATCAGGGTGTGGGACTGGCTATCCGGCATATGTTCGGTGAGCGCCAGTCGCGACTTCGTCGGACCTGCGCCAGCGATCGAAATCCCGCGCGGCTCTCGCGGCCCAAACAGGAGTAACTCGTATCCGTCTGTTCCTACATAAAACTCTCCTTCTGGGACGTACACTACCCCCCCGGTGCCAGCAGCGTTGGCCGCGTCACGAACTGCCATGAGGTTCCGTTCCGCCGTGGCGAGATCCGGATCCTCCGGATTCGGTTCCGCACCGTAGTCGGTGATCCGTTCGATACTTAACGTCATTGAACCCACTCGGAGAAGTCCGTCGTGTGGATGCTGCCGCCGCTGTCGCTCCCGGCTGCGACGCCGGCCATGCCGGTTCCCAGCGTCGCCACAGCGACCGAACTCAATTTGACAAATTCACGTCTATTTACTGACTGTTTTTTCGCTCTCTCGCTATTCTCGTCCGGCATACTCTACCGGTTGGAGATATCATACTTAAAGTTGAACTCCCAAAACTTAGTTATGATATTACACGCGTGCGTTCAAATTGGGGCTAGAAGCACGTATACAATGCGATTGGAGCGTGTATCTGGCCACTCGACGAATAATAATATCAAATCCGATTTTGATAATAGGATATTTCAAGAGAAAACCTGTTCGTACCTTAAAACAGAAATTCTGTATTTTATTAATATAATATTCTGATACTATTTCTGTGTGTATGACATCTTTAATATAGTCTGGACTTCAATCGATACCGGATATTCGTCCCCGGCGAGAAGCGCGTGGTAACCGAACGAGCCCGAGTTCGTCACTGATCGGAGCGTGGCCTCGAAGTGCGTAGTAGATATACCTTCTCGTGTATTTGAAGCAGACATCAATGATACGTCCCGATGAGGTGGCGGCGTCACCTTCGACCGGCGAACTCCGTGTCTTGGTGTATACTCCAGGAATTCGGGGGTATTTCGTACAGGACTCGGCGGAGTACGTCGGGGGCCGTGAACAACAGTACAGCCTGCTCGTGCCCCGTCTCCAGCAGCGGCCGGGACTCGACGTTCACGCGATCGTCTACGACGTACCAGAGACGAAGACTGATGTCACATACCACGAGATCCGCCATCCATCCGCCAGACCCGTCTCTCATCTGTCGTTCCTCCGTGACGTCCAGCGTATCTGGCAAGCAGTTGATCCGGATATCGTACTGCAGAGCGGCGCGCAGGCGAGTACCTACGTGTTAGGGGGATTCTGTGCGTTCTACGGCACCCCGTTCGTCTTTCACTGGGCGAGTGATGCGGATCAACACGGTCGGAAAGTACCCCCGAGTTACCTCGGTCCGCGGTTGTATCGGCTCTCACGTGCCGCCGCGACGCTGAACATCGTCCAGACGACCAAGCAACGCGAGGTCGTCAATGGACGCTCCGAGCTGATCCCGAACATACTCGACGAGCGCCGCGAGTGGAAACAGGCATCCGGGAACGACGTGCTGTGGCTCGGCTCGATCCGTGACAAAAAGCATCCGGAGCGGTTCGTGCAGCTGGCCAGCGAGTTGCCGAGCAGGGAGTTCAAGATGGCCGGTGGGTTCCGCGGCTCGGACCAGTTCGAGACGCGACTCAGCCGTCTCATCGCGGAGACACCGAACCTCACACACGTCGGATCGGTGCCACGCGAAGAAGTCCCGGAGTATCTGGCAACCGGTCGGTGCCTCGTAAACACGAGCGACGTGGAGGGGTTTTCCAATACGTTCTTGGAGGCCGCTGCCGCGGGGCTGCCGATCGTTTCCTTCTCGCACGACCCTAACGACCTGATCGAACAGCACGACGCAGGCATCGTGGTCGAGAAGACATCGCTGAGTCTGGCCGAAGCGGTGGAACGGGTCTTCGATGAGACTGCGTGGGAACGGTATCGCAAAGGATGTGGTGAGATCGCACAGCGCCACGAAGCCGATGCCATCGTCGACTCGTTCCACACGGTACTGCTCGAAACCGCAAACCGCGGTCGCGGTGGTCCGAACACCGAGTAGGTCTCACACTCTCCCCTCGGTGAACAAGACGAACGCCTCCGGGCTCGATCCGAAGCACGGTTACCGAATCGGTGATTGTACTGCGGTCCAGACAGTCCCAGTTGCTAGATTCTGGTGAACGGTCCGACGGTACTGCGCATGGCTATTCCCCGACGCTGACGCGCGAAGCGCTTCTCCTCGTGATTCTGTACGTACCGACTGATTTTAGTTGGACAAAGCTGATACGTTGAGCAATGGGAACTCGGCCAATCGTTGGAATCGGTCCCCTCTCTCCTCCGATCACGGGACCTGGTCTCAAAAACAAGTATATAAAACAGGGACTCGAGAATGCGGGTATCCCCGTAACGTGGGTCAACACGCTGAACCGATCCCCGGCGACGGTTGTGGACCTCGTCCGTCAGTACAGAACTGCTGACCGATTCCTGGTGAGCGCGTCGACGAAGGTCCGATTCGGGACTGCGCCACTGCTGGCTCGGCGACTGTCATCGCCCGATGTTGACGGGATCTTGCTGCCGGCAGGCGGTGCGTTCGCGACGGAACTCCAAGACCTACCTGCATGGCTTCGTCGCAGGTATCTCGGCTGGTTCTGCCAGTTCGACTGCATCCTGCCACAGTCGGACGAACTCGTCGACGAACTTTCGGATCTGTTCGAGGGTGGCGTCTGTCTTTCGACGCTTCCGAACCTCCGACCTGTACCCGACGATCCGCCGAACTTCGAGCCGTTCGTTGGAACAGAGAGGCCGCTCCGAATCGCGTACGTCGGGCGGATCAAAGAGACGAAAGGGCTCCACTACCTGCTGGACGCAGTCACACAGGTGAACGGGTCCTCGGATCGGGTCGAGTTAGACGTGTTCGGGCACTTCCTCGACGGTGACGACTACAAACCTCGGTTCCTGAGACAGTGCGAGAGTACACCGAACGCCTCTTTCCGTGGGAAATTAGACAACGAACAAGTCATTCCCCAACTACGAGAGTACGATGTTTTTGCCTTCCCAACCTACTATCCTGGGGAGGGGTTTCCGGGTGTGTTGGTCGAGGCCTTCGCGGCCGGATGCGCGATCTTGGCGACAGACTGGAACTACAATAGCGAACTGATCACCGACGGGACCGAGGGCTTGCTGTGTCAACCGGAGAGTGTAACTGACCTACAGGACAAGATCGAACTATTGCTTGACGAACCCGAGCGCGTCGAACAATACAGACGAAACTCTTGGCAGAAGGCGCAGAACTACAGCGTCACGTCGGTCACCAACGAACTACTGAGTCATCTTCAAGCGGACCACTGAGTCCGCCGTTACGCCAGGTGACCGCAGGATGTTCCGCTGGTGGATCGACGACTGGTTCGGCTGGTGATAAATAACTCCCTGTGACCGGTCTCCGGACGCAGTGGGGCCTCTCTGCTCAACTGTCGAATGAGCAGCCGACCTCATCTCGCGAGACGACCGCTGGACGGAACGCCTCAGCGTCCACGTTGTCCGTCTCGATTTCGACATCTCCGACTGTTCCGAGTCCGGCATTACCACGGCGGTTGAGCGTCTCGATCGCCCCATTCGAGTTCGGTACCTCGAACACGTCTCCCCTCGCGTCGTGAACTGAAAGGCGCTTGATATCGATGTTCCGTATCGCGCTACCCGTCCAGGCGTAGTCCCGGAACACCGCGTTGTCACCCTCCTCCTCGTTGTACGGACCCGACGCTCGATGCAGTGCGATCATGTCCCCATGTAGTTCGATCGGTGCTTGCCGTATCTTGAACGCTTCGTGCGTGCAGTCGTGGAACTCGACGTTCTCTAGCACCACCGTCGGGACTCGCTCCCCTCGTTCGAACAGCTTGTTTATGAAATGCCGTCCGTGGAACGGAACTTCGCCATCCGGGGTCGAGATATGCTCTGTAAGCCACTCGGTGTGTGCCTCCAAGTACGAATTTCGGATCTCGAGGCGGTTCCCGGTGGAGAGTTTGACGATCCCCGTCCCGGTTCCGCTGACGTGGCAGTCCTCCATGACGATCGCGCCGTCGTTGTACCGCCAATTCACGGCGAAACTCCCGATGCGTCTGAAAGAACAGCGTCTGATGGTAAGCTCGTCACCGTACTTGACGTACGTCTCCACGGCGTGGCCTGACCCTCCGTGATCCTTTCCCCCGATCCCGATCTCCTCGAACGTGCAGCGATCGATCGACGCGTTGAATTCCCGCAGTCGGAGTGCGGTAGTGTATATACCACGAAAGAACACGTTGTTGAAGCTGATGCTTCCGGTTCCGTTCATCTCGAACGCTCGGCTTGCCCGCTCGGCCTCGATCAGGTTGCCGAGGTTCTCGTAGTTCCCGTCGATGGCGATGTCCCGTATCTCTATCTCACCGTGTGAGACGTTTCTGTACTTGAACAGGACGTGGGACTCGTCTCCGTTGTCGAGATGTTCGGTGAGCGCTAACGTGGACTTACTTGGGCCATCGCCGACTATCGAGATACCGGCGGGCTCGTTCTCGCCGAATCCTACGTTGCTCGTTCGATCTTCCTGACCGAAAAAATAGGTTCCCGGAGGAACGTAGATCGTTCCGCCCTCCCCAGCGGCGGTGGCGGCTGCTCGAAGCGCCTTCGTGTTCCGTACCGCTGATTCTAGGTTGGGATCTTCCGGGTTCGGTTCCGCACCGTAGTCTTTGATGTTCTCGGCCCCCGTGGGGGGCGCTTCGGTAGTCGATGTTTCGGTCTCTTCCGGTGTCTCGGTGGGGTCAGACGGCTGGCCACGGGCGGGTGGTGACTGCCCCAGTAGCCGGTAACCGACACCCATAACTAGTGCAGTCGCTGTACCGCCCGCGATCAGAAGTCTCCGCCGACTGAACTTCCCACCCATTGGTGTACGTCTCGTGTAATTCACTCGATAATGTTAAGATACCGGTGTCGATCCCCAAGAGGTGTACATCGGGCCCGTTAACTACCCGCCATGAACGCTTGCGGCCACGTCAGACTCCCTTCGATCGGATCGACCAGATTACACGGATAGTGCCGTCGATCAGCGGGCTCGCCGTCCCATCCCGGGTACCAACTCTCCTTTCGATGGAACCAAGCGACGGCCTTCATACCGCTGAGCACTCATTAGGAGGGGCCAGATCAGGTCCTATCCGGCTTTTTTAATGTCCCGTTCCGGGTGGTTTTGATAGTCCAACGTATTATCAGAGTCACGTCTCTCACACGGGTGACCTCGGTGCCTCGCGACCTATGGCTCGTCTCGAAGTTCGATCATTCGGGAGTATAATAACTACAAGACACTATCTGACGAACGATGACTCTCTACGTTGTCGGACTCGGGTATATCGGACTCCCAACGGCGCTCCTCGCCGCGCGCGACCGGCGAGTCGTCGGCGTCGACATCGACACACGAAAGGTGGAGACGCTCAACGACGGTGCCCTCCCGTTTGAGGAACCCGGACTCGGCGACCTGTTCGAGGAGACACGAGACAACTTCTCCGCTCGAACCTCGCTCCCGGACACGGCCCCGGCATCCGAGGGGGGAGATACGTATCTGATCGCGACACCGACGCCACTCGAGGAACAGACGCGCGTCGCCGACCTCCGTCACGTGCGGGCCGCGGTCGAGGACGTCGCCTCAGTCCTGCGTCCCGGCGACACGGTCGTGCTCGAATCGACAGTCCCCCCGGGTACCTCGGCACGACTCGTCGGGCCGTTGCTCCAAGAATCCGGACTCGAATCCGACGAGTTCGGCTACGCGTACTGTCCGGAACGAGCGATCCCCGGGAACACGCTCTACGAGATGACGCACAACGACAGAGTAGTCGGCACGGAGAACCCGATGTCGACGGACACCGTCTTCGACCTCTACAGTTTCGTTGAGGGAGAGATCAGGGTGACCGACCCGACGACGGCCGAGTTCGTCAAACTCGCGGAGAACACCCACCGAGACGTTAACATCGCGATCGCCAACGAGTTCGCGACGCTGGCGGAACAGTACGGCATCGACGGGCGAAGAGCCATCGAGTTGGCTAACCAGCACCCCCGGGTCGACATCCTGAACCCCGGCCCCGGCGTCGGAGGGCACTGTCTCCCGATCGATCCGAACTTCCTCACACAGCAATCGACTCAGGCGCGGCTGATCGTGGCCGCTCGTGACATCAACGACTCGATGACGAGCCACTCGCTGGGGCTGGTCCGAGGACTGGTCAGCGAGGTCACCCGGCCCCGAATCACGGTCCTCGGGGTGGCGTACAAGGGCAACGTCGACGACACGCGTCGAACACCAGCCCATCGGTTCTGTCTCCTCGCCGAGAACGAGGGATACGACATCCGGCTCCACGACCCACACGCCGAGGAGTTCAGCCGCCCGCTCAGTGAGTTCGACCAAGCAGTCGCGGGGAGCGACTGTCTCGTGATCCTCACAGACCACGACGAGTATCTGACGCTCGACCCGGACTCTCTCGTGTCGCGTATGAGGCACGCGAACATCGTCGACACGCGGGGGCTCATCGACGACTCACGGTGGGATGAGTCAGGGTTCAGCGTCCACGTTCTCGGTGACGGTAGTCGGCCGTCGACTGATCGACCGAACCGCACGTAGTGGCGCGCGCAGCCCTCACCGATCCGAACACCGACGCGTTATCATGTCTTCGATAGAGAACAGAGCCGTCCGACAGAACCGGTTCTCGATCTGTTTCGGTCGGGGCGACAGACTCACGCACCCGAGTCGATCCAGATGTGAAGATGGCGATACGCGTTCCCGATGTCCGGATCGCCAGGCGGCGTGTCCTGATATAGCAGGAACGTCAGTCTGAGCGACTCTCCTCGAATCGTCGGCCGGACGTCGTGTTCTTGCAGATACGTCTGGTTGTGTGCGAGCGTCGCTTGGAACCGGTTCAGTTCGGTCTCTTGGACCAGCACCGACTGCTCGTCGCGGTCTTGGAAGCGCTGGAGTTCGACGACGACGGTGTAGGTGACCGTCTGTTGTTCCGCGTTCTCGATACCCACGTAGATGGAGTTCCCTGATCCGGACTCGAACTCCGTCGGGTAGTTGTCTGCGGTGAGGTTGCTCGTCTCCGGGTTCTCCGAGAGGATGTAGAACTCAGTGTACGTCTCCCCTTGTTGGGGGGCAGCGACAGCATAGACGATACCGCTCATAGCGAGAACGAGTCCGACGATGAGGAGGACGTTCAGCACTCGCTCGGTAGGGTCCTCGGCATTAGACACCCAGCCTTCTCCGAGAGAGAGCAATACCGTCGGATCGGCCGTGTAGCGTTCCTCGGCAGGCAATCGGAGCCGACGATATACCGCGACAGCGATCAAAAACACCGTGATACTTCCGAGGGCCTGTAGCACTGCCCCGGACGTGATCGACACT
The DNA here is from genome assembly GCF_024228675.1 of Salinigranum marinum. NCBI lineage: Archaea > Methanobacteriati > Methanobacteriota > Halobacteria > Halobacteriales > Haloferacaceae > Salinigranum > Salinigranum marinum. The sequence continues at coordinate 96,781 of NZ_CP100461.1, forward strand.
GCAACGAAGTTTAAAAACAGGCCTACCAGTGGGACGATCCCGAGACTCAGACCGACCGAGAGGACGATCCGCTCGGTACTGGAGACGTCCTGCAGCCGGGCGTTCGCTTGCTCACCCAACTCGGGGAGCTGTTTGTCGTCGCATGGCGCTCGTGACGGGAACAGCGCCGAGACGAGGGCGTAACCCGGTACGAAGAGGACGAACACGATGCCGATCCCGACTCGAAACAGGGTTCCACTGAGCTGGGGGGCGTACTGCGGTCCCACGGCGAGGAGTGTAACGACGACGATGATAACAAGATCGAGTAGGAACAAGACGCGCCGTAACGCAGATTCACTCTCGACCGAGTCGGTACGCATGAGCTTTGATATTATGTTCTGGAATAAAAATAGCCCGCAACGGTGTTCCCTCCTCACCGTGCTGTGCGTCGCCGTCGTTGATTCGAGTCACTGGCACGTGGACAGCGTTGCTCAGACACGGTGTAATCTGGTTGGTCGCGTCGAGTTTACTTTGGAGCCTCTCGATGCCGGCCTCCATTGCGACATTTTTCATATGGGTGTTTCACCTCGTGGCTTAGACCTGGCCAGACTTCATTATTATATTCGAACCAATCCTGACTGCCTTGATCTGCCGCTCGATATTAAAATCCGCTCTTCAGTAGGAGATTGTTGATAGCGTTCAGCTGTCGCTCTGGAATCGAAGAGAGCAAGGACACCGCGTAGCGGTGTCCGACACGAATGATTCCGCTCGATGTGTTTAGCTCGGAATCGCTCGCAGCGGACCTGTTACAGCAGGTTCGCTGGCGTGACGGTGTTTCTTGCCCTCGCTGCCGTTCTGACCGGACGGTCAGAAACGGCAGCTATGGGGCGTTTCAACGCTATCTGTGTAAGGATTGCGACCGCACGTTCAACGATAAGACGGGCACAATCTTCGCTCACTCGAAGGTTGCGCTCCGCAAGTGGTTGTTCTCGATCTACGCGTTCTTGCGATTCAACACGAGTCTCCGGCAACTTCAGCGAGAGATCGGAGTGACCTACAAGACGATGCATCGGCGCGTCGAGCGCTTTACCAGAGCGCTCGACGCGCCTCGTCTCGATCTTGTTGGACCGGTTGAGATCGACGAACTGTACGTCTCTGCCGGACTGAAAGGCCGCGAGCGCGACCAAGAGTCGCGCTCGCGTGGACTCTCACAACGCGGACGCGGAAGGTACGATCAAGACAAGCCGCCGATCTTCACACTCGTTGACCGTGGAACTGGACAGCGATACGTCGTTCCCGCGAAATCCGCCGACGAATCGACGGTGCGACTCCTCCTTGAAGAACACGAGGAGGAGTCGCTGACCGTCTACACCGATGGATTTCGGGCATACGACCCACTAGAGGACGACGACGAGTTCGACCGCGAATACGTCGTCCACGGTGACGGCGAATACGCGGATGGAGACGTTCACGTGAACACCTGCGAGAGCCACGCGTCGCTGGCGCGACGGTGGCTCTCGCCCCATCGAGGTATCTCGAAAGACAAGTTGACACAGTATCTTCGCGCCTTCCAGCTACGCAGCGAACTCTTCAGAAAACCCGGTCGACAAGCACTCAAGCACGCTGTCGAAGCGACTCTCTGAAATCAACAATCTGCTACACATGAGCGTTAAAATCACATCTCACAATAAAATCGACATTCATTTTCGAAGAATCAGCTCACGGTTGTCGCAGTGGGGTAACCAGCGCCAGTGAGTGCACAGGCGAGACTCGGCCAGTCGAGGTTGATGATCTACCTGTGGATAGAACACTCGACTGTCGTTGTCTCACCTACTAGTAGCAGACCACGATCAGCAAATGCCGACAGTGTCGGATATCTCTGTCCCGTACTCGACGAGGCCCCCTTACACACCACCTGACGCCACCGTGGTGTTTTCGCCCGTCCTCACGAGATATTGGTCGTAGTCGCCACTGTCATACACTCGGTCGACTGTCGTGTCTTTCTCCAGTCGCTCGAAGTTTTCTGGAGTGTACCGCCAATTTGCCCTGTAATCAGGGTGTACTGTTGGATAGAACTCCCGTCCCAATCGAGTTATCGTCAAGTATCGTTCGTTTTGAAAGTTATCGCCAAGATACTCTGACTCGGTATAATTGAAACGTGGTGGTGGCGATACGCCGTTGAACGGTTTTGTCGTATTCCGCCCGTATTGGGCGTCGTAGAAACGGAAGTACAGTATGTCGAACTGCATGAGTTCCTGTGAACTGTCCCCGTATACGGTTAGCCACTCGGTCCCTTCTACCTCCATCTCGGTCACCTGCTGGTTTTTTGTCGACGATTGCGGTGCCGGAAACAGACTAAACGTGGCAAGCGAAACGACTAGAAGCAACACTACGATCAGTGATAGACCATACCCGGTACCGGCGGGACGGGAAATGCTCCAATCAGTGTGACGCCATACGAGATAGAACAGTTGACCTGTGAGGATAGCGCCGCCGATCTTGGCGATTTTGAATGGTCGATCGTGGGTAACCTCGAGATCTATCAAGAGAAACGCGAGCCCACCAAAGCTGAACACCGCGAGCGTCCCGATGAACATGAGCGTGTAGGTGTCGAGTGCGTACTCCCTACGGTATGAGAGCCATAATGCGACACCGACGAATACGAACCCCAACCCGAACAGGACGAGTTCGATCCCGTACTGGAACGTGATCACGGCGAGTATGTCTACCAACGCTGGCGATGTCTCGTTGATCGTTTCGGTGTACGCCCCGATTGGCGCGCTCCCATCCGAAACCCCAAACACTCTATTATATACCCTGTTGAATCGCAGTATCACGCCAACGAAGTTCGAGTACCACGCGATCATCACTGCGGCGGCCAAAGAAAAAAAGTTCGTCGGGGTAGCGTACCGATCCGTGATTTGGGGTGCGTATCGACCAAGCAGGTACACCGCCATAATTCCGATCGCGAACAGGGCCGTCAACGGATGATATAGAATAAATGCCGCCAAGGTGACGACAAAAACCGCGCGGACTGGTGGGGTGGCATGACGCTGACTTTTAATGAACAGGTAGAGTGTCAACGGCACGAGTGCGACACCGACGTCGAACGGCCGGAGCCCGAGGCTAGCATGCACGGGAAGGATAACAAACGGGAGCCCGAAGAGGATCTGACTCCGTTCGTCGAACAGAGAGATAAGAAGATACGACATCGATACGAAATATACACTCCAAAAAACGACTGGGAGTAACAGAACAATGGTCGTTACTTCCGCGCTGGTCGCGTCCGCCACGACCATACTCAGGAGATGTGTCGGGGGGTAGATATTATCTTCGACGACGCCAGTGTTAACGATATCTAGAATAAATCCGACATGGGTCATTGAATCGGTTCGCCCATACATCTCGTATCCGCGCAGATACGGCAGCAACAGAAGCAGGAGATTCGACAGCAGCACCGCGGAGAGGCCGAACATCCACGCACGATCACCCGACGTTCGGACGCTGCCAAGAATCGCAAGGCACCCGGCAAACTGGGCTCCAATAATGGCGACCCAGAAGACGGCAGGGTACGCGCTGTAGAGAGAGATCTCGTACTGTCCGGCGGCCGGCATCGTGGTCGCGATGCCGATTCCCACAAGCAACAGTGTGAACGCGCACAGTGCGAGGGTTCGCGATGTCTTGGTGTACATGCCGTCCAACATTTTTACTGATAGTATGCTAGGTATGCTCTCACCGGTGACGCGCCACTGTCGATTGTTCTCCCTTGGAACTCCGCTTGGACAGATGATGACGGCTCTGTCCCGGGTTCTCGATCACTGGAAGCTTTTGATAGCGGTATACCTCACATCTAAGGGAGTATCAAAATAAGTTTTGTTAATTACTCTTCTGCGACTTATCGCCTCGCTGGATGGCCGTACAACGAGGATGTGGCGACGCCGCATCCGGATGGGTTGATCGAGTACCGGAGTATCCCGTCGATTAAACTGACCGGAATGACCCCACCTCGACGCGTCCAAAATGTCATTGAGTCATCCGTTGGTTTCTGTGCGCACCTGCGCGTCGTTCTTCCGCATGATAATTATGTGTCGAGTGGCTGTACGATTCGACTAACACCTCAATTAATGAGTCCGCAGTTCGTACCGGAAGCCAAGAATAATGATCGAAAACTGGGTGAAGCGTTTCCCACTCATGCCGACATCGATGATGGGACGACGATTTCGTGCGTTCCTGGTCGTGCTCGTGGGCTTTCTCTCTCTCTTTCCCCCGTGGCTTTAACCATGCTAAACAGCTTTTCGGTTGAAACGTACTTCGTTCTCGCCTTCGTATGGCTTTTGATCAGCAGCGAGGTGTTTGCACCAGTTGACGGCGAGTCCGTTTGGTGGGTTCGACTCCGGTGGGTCAAGGTCGGTGGATGGGTGGTGTTTGCGTACCTCTTGTTCCAACGCGTCACGACGGTTATTCCGTGAATACGGCATTAGTACGCCCGGTTGAACTCGGACCTGTGGATTTTAGCTTACAGCCGGATCATGGGTTCGCGGGGAGATGGAACGGGCCGGTACGCGTCTATCCTCAGGGGTGCGTTCTGTCTATACATTTTAATAGCATCACGCACTCGGTTCGGTGAGAAGATGCAACGCTCGATATCCGCCGTGGACCGACTCAAAGGACCACTTCTCCTGTAGTCTCATGAGCGACCACGAGACACCGTTGGTGAGTGTAGTGATCCCGACCTATGGACGCGCCCAGTTGTTGTCAGAGGCCGTCCACAGTGTTCTCAACCAGTCATACCAGAACATTGAACTCCTCATCGTTGACGACGCGTCCCCCGAACCGGTTGCTGACCAACTCGGTGACCTCCCCCCCGATCAGGTCGCGTCGATTGAGTTCATCCGCCACGAGGAGAATAAAGGAGCAAACGTCGCTCGGAACACCGGAATCAAATCGGCTAGTGGCGACTACATCGCGTTTCTGGATGACGACGATCGATGGATGGAAGAGAAGATCAGTCGCCAAGTCGAGACGTTCGCCGAGGCCGACTCTGGTGTCGGCGTCGTGTACACTTGGCTGAAAGTAGAGAGAGCGGGAGAAACCACGATTCAGACACCCTCTTCACGCGGTGACGTGCTTGAAGACCTTATCAGAGGAGAGAGCCTCGGTCAATTCTCCTCGGTCATGGTCGATACCTCCGCAATTGAGGCAGTGGGGATGACCGACGAACGGTTTCCGATCTGGCAGGACCGAGAGTGGTTCTTCCGACTCGCCACTCACTGCAACTTTGAGGTGGTCCCCGAACCACTAACGATCAGGAAAAAAGGACACGATGACCAGATCAGTAGCGGACTGCGAAAGCAAGCCGACGTCGCATACCCGCTCTTTCTCAGCAAGCACCGTCAGACCGCAGCCAAGCGTGGGCGACGATACGAACAGCTCTTCATAAGTTCGTTACGCCTGTCAATCGGCAAAACGGCACTGTACTGCGACCAATACGGGGAGGCGAGGTATTGGTTCTTTTTGAGCGTCGCCGCGTATCCGTTCCGTCGCAGCAGCTACCCATACCTGTTTGCGACACTTGGTGGGGAGATCACGTACCAAGCTGTACAAGTAATAAAGGGTTCAGTGTAGCCGTCTGATGATGTCGCTGTTCAGTGGATTCAGTCTGTGGCCTATGAGTGGAGACGTTGGCTTCCGTCTCAAATCGGGGTGCTCTCTTGTTGGTCGGGCAGAGAACGGACCGATCCCGACACTCAGCGACCCGTTCGTGGGTACGGCGTGAGGGGTCGCGTGTCAGCGACCACACCAGGCGTAGCTAGCATTGAGGGTGTCATAGAACGATTAGCACACCAAAGAGCAGGGTGAACGCTGAGGTGGATGAGTTCAGCGACCCTGCAAGATGATCCTTCGGTAGACTCGTTCTTCAATGCCGTGGAGACAGAGACGCTAGCGCTGTTCGAGCACCTCTCTTTCGAGTTTCTCGAAGAGTTCGACGTGTTCGCCCCGGCGAAGACGGGGCGAACACGAGACCACGAACCACCAGAACTGATGCGTGGCTTTCTCCACTGCTACTACAAGGACATCTACGGCATTCGTCCCGTTGAACGAGAGCTTCGGAACACGGTCGTCTGGCTGAGCTGTGGATTCGATCGACCGCCGTCGAGAGACGCGGTCGATCGCTTTCTCACCGATCTTGAACACGTCGTTGACAAGGTGTTCGACCACCTCGTCGAGCAGGCCGCCCGGCGCGGCCTGCTCGACTTGACCTACTGTATCGATTCAACAGACGTGAGGGCGATGCCCGCCGATCCAGACGCCTCAAAGTGCTACGATCCAACCGACGACGAGTACTACTACGGCTACGGCTGTACGATCGTCTCGACCGGGCAAAAGATCCCGATCGGAGCGGAGTTCACCGAGAGTAAGCAAGCGCCAGAAGAGACGGCGATGCGCGTCACGCGTGACGCGCTCGCCGTCGCCACACCGATCTGGATGGTCGGTGACAGCGCCTACGACACGCTCGACTGGCACGACCACCTGCTGACCGCAGGGGTCGTGCCAGTCGCTCCATACAACGCCCGGAACGCTGATGACCCGAAAGACATTGAGTACAGGGTCGAAGACCGCATCACCGAACACGGCGAGGACGTTCAGTTGAAGCAGTCCACGTTGGATGAGACGTACAACCGCCGTAGTGGAGTCGAACGAACCAACGAATCAGTGAAGGACTGCGGCCTCGGGCGAACGCACGCCCGAGGCCGCGTCCACGCACGGGCGCAGGTATTTCTCGCCCTGTGCCTTCGCCTCGTCGTCGCAATCACCAACTACGAACGTGGAGACAATCCGGGAAGTACCGTGATCACGGTGTGAGAACTCTTCTATGACACCCTCAGCATTAGCTAAACAGTAAGACCGAGATCACACGGACTAGTATACGTCTATCGGATCTTAATCAGGTCTTGATCCGATTATTATTAGACTAAAGGGTACCTACGCCTGATAAGTACTCATGAGCGAAATTTACTGGTCTCTCCTTTCTGCTGGACCGAAGAGACGGTGTAATGCCCGAGTGGGCAGTGGTCACTGCCACTCGACGACAACCCAACGGCGGTGGTTCTATCCCCGACGTATGCAGATGCCTCCAACTGTTACTCAATGAAAGTACTAGACAGCATCCGTCGGAAGCCGAAGTACCTCTCCGAGGCGCTCACCGATCCGCAGTTGATCGGCCTTGGACTGAACCGGACTTACTACGAGTACACGCAAGGTGGTGACTACAACAGGAACGGAATCGATGTCATTGACGAGGACTGGGACAACCTCCTTCTGCTCGATGCGTGCCGATACGATATGTATGCGAGGCAGACGCCATTTGACGGGCCGGTTTCAGTCCGGGAGTCCAGAGGAAGTACCAGTCGGCAGTTCGTACGTGGGAACTTCACCGATCGGATCCTCCACGACACCGTCGTCGTCTCCGGCAACCAGTGGTACTTGCAGCTGAGGGACGAACTGGGGTGTGAGTTCCACTCGTACTACGACGTCGAACGTGATATCGCAGATGGCTTCGTTCCGAGCGCGGAGGCAGTCACCGAAGCAGCCCTGTCGAAGAAAGAGGAATTCCCGAACAAGCGGCTGTTGATCCATTACATGCAACCTCATCATCCGTTTGTCGAGACCGATGTGGAAGAACTCAAACTGATACGGGGTGGTCTGCGAAACACCGTTCTGGAGAGTTCGGCCGACAGGGCGACCGTACGTGCTGCGTACCGCGACAACCTCCAGTACGTGTTACGACACGTGCAGCGACTGGTAGGTTCACTCGAAGGCAAGACAGTCATCTCCGCAGATCACGGGGAACTGCTCGGTGAGCGGCTCTCTCCCGTTCCTACTCGATGGTACGGCCACCCGCCTGGGATATACGTCGACGAGCTAGTGAATGTCCCTTGGCACGTCGTGTCTGAGGGACCCCGTCGGCAAATCGTGGAAGACCCACCCCTCGATCAGGGGGTCAAGATCGTCCAGGCGGAGATCGAACAGAACCTCAAAGATCTCGGATACATGTAGTATCAAGCACACTTATTGTCGGATCCGTCGGCCGATGCGCTCCCTGCGATCCGAGTAGTCCACCTATTGTTACGCCACTTCGTCCATCAGTGCTCGCGTCTCTTCTAGCATATACTCTCGCTTCTCATCGATGTTCCGAAGTATCCGATTACTGATCGTCACTCGATCATCAAGGACATCCTCTGACAACTGGAGGATTCCGCCGACGGTCATCTGCTCACACGGGAGCGCGTACTCGTCGATCTCAAGTGTCTTCCACGTCCCGGGTGTCTTCGGACCCCACTGTTCGCGGTACAGTCCAATCGCGGGCGTACCCACTGAAAGCGCAAAGATTCCTGCGTGAAGCCGCATCGTGATCAGAAGGTCGACGTCGGAGTAATGCGCTCGCAGTTGCTTCGGACTGAACGATCTGAACACGCTGATCCCGTTGTGGTCGAGGAACTGTTGATTCTCGCGGGCCCACTGTTGTTCGACCTTCGTCTGCACGGTCAGATTCACGTCATACCCGTTCTCAGTCAACCGCTGCATCGACTGTTTTAATGTCGCTTCGACCCCGTCGTCGGTCAGGTCTCCAGTGTCCCCAAGACTGGAGAACCGGGGAACGACAGCGATCTTCCCCTCCCCGGAGGACGAGGAGGATACATTGACTGCCCGCTCGTCGACATCGCTCAAAAAGAAGGCCGTATCGATGCCGTTGCGGACTGGAGCAGAGAGCGAGAACTCTGACGTGAGGTACTCGTAACTCCGACTATCCCGCGTCCAGATGAACTCGCTCCCGTTGAGTACGGACTGTATCAGCGGCTGGTACCGACCCTCGATGTCGAATATCGTGTGTGGAAGCAGACCATACGGGACATCGTACTGTTTGGCGATCTGGAGCGGATAGAGCACCCCGAGCAGATACGAGAGACTTCTGTTGTGGTGGATCAAGTTCCCACCGTTGTAGAAAAAGAAGTCCGAATCCCGAATCTCGTGTGCCATTTGCGTGCCGAGACTTCGGTGAATAGATCCCCCAATTCGGTCCGTGGCGTACCGGAACCCGTCACCGGCGAGGCTGATCACCTTCTCGAGGCACGACTGTGCCTTCGGGTTGTACCGCATCGGCCCCCCAATGAACTCGAATCGGAGATCGTCATACGCGACCTTCGTTTCCGTCTCGCGGAACTCGGTCGACTGCTGTGGATGTATCGACACGGTTCGTGGGATCACAGCCGGTGCCAACGAGTTGAGATACGCGATCGATCCTTGATTGATTGCCAGGTCGCCCGAGTTCCGCCACCCGTACGCGTACGCCAACGATATGGTGTCCATCGACTAACCCAACTGTCGTAGCGTTTGAAACTCTTCGCAATCGGTCGGATTTATTTTATTGCTCCCACACAGCTTTTGACGACCCGGTGAATTAATATAGGATTGTCATTTTCGGTCATTTGGGTGGCACGTGATGTCCGTCGACCGCGTCGTTCGGCCTAAATGTCCTCAAGGGGCCCTGAGGTAACCCTCGTGACTGAGAGTCACAACTCCGTCCAGAGGCGTCCTCTCCGCCGTCTGCCGACTTTCGCTGGTCTGAACGAGGCTCTATATGTGTGAACCGCTGCTTCAAGCCTCTGGAAGCAGGCGTTTCAACGGAGCGTCGACCGGAACAGACCGTCGTTTGATCTCGTCCGAACACGTCACGCTGTCCCTGACCCCGCTCAGCGGGCGGTCTCGGTGTGCTGACGGGACAATCCCGTACTAGTGGCATCGTTCGCCCCGACGACCTCTACCAATTCATCGCTCAGTCGACGTGCAATCTCGTCTCGCGTGTAGTGCTCGACGACGTAGTCGTGACCTCGGGCGGCGAGCTCGTCTCGGTACGCCTGATCACCCAGCAGTTCGTCGAGCGCCTCGGCGATTCTTTCAGGGTCGTTCTCAACGTGTACACCCCCACCGGACTCCCTAACGAACCACTCGATGTGATCCCCTCCAGTCACGAGCGTTGGGAGGCCACAGGCCATGTACTCGTACACCTTCGTCGGCATGGCGTACTTCAGGGCGTCGGTGTCTTTCAGCGGTGCGATCCCTACAGTCGCTTCGCTGAGGATCGTGGGTACTGTCTCACGTGGTACGAGGCCTGTGAACTTGACCCGACTGTTCAGGGAGAGGTCGTCCGCGAGGCGTTTTAGCTCCCCTTCCACGTCGCCACTCCCAACGAGTCGCAGTACCGCGTCTTGATTCGAGAGGTGTGCCATCGCTCGTACACAGGCGTGCAGGTCCTGCGCGCTCCCGATGTTTCCTGTGTAGACGACGACCGGGCGGTCGGTATCGGTGTCACCGCCGCCCGGGTGGAACTGATCGGTGTCGACGCCGTTCGGGATCAACACCGTCTTGGAGGAAAGTCCGGAACCGTAGGTCTCCTCAAGGGTGTTGGTCGTCGCGTCAGTCGTGACGGTGATCCGGTCGGCGGTTCGCAATGCGAACCCCTGGAACCGCCGAGCCACACGTTCGGGGAGTCCGCCCGCCTCGATATGTCCTAGCGAGACCGCGGCATCGATCCAGAGGTCTCTGATGTCGGTGATCCAGGGCTTTCCGAACATCGAAACGACGATTCCCGGAAGCTCTGTCGTGATCGGCGGACTAGAGGTGATAACGACGTCATACTGACGGATGTTCCGGAGAAGCCACCACAGGGCGTGGAGGGCGAACAGTGCGAAATACGCGAGGCGTTGAAGAAAGGCTGGATCGGCCGTCTGTGGCTGCCACGTCCAGAACCGATGGATCGTAATCTCGCCGTCTGACTCCCTCGTGTGCCACGCTCGTGACCGCTCGAACTCGCCGAACGGGTAGGACTTCACCGGGGAGAGCACGGTCACGTCCCACCCCTCTTCGGTGAGATTGATCGCTGTATCACGGATCCGAGATGCATTGCCGCCCTGTTCTGGTGGGTACCGTTGTGAGACGAAGACGACCCGGCGTGTGTCACCGGACATGTCAAGTAAGAATGAAACAGAACCCGGTCTGTTCTCTCTGTTCTCCGTCAAGAGCTCTACCCGTGTCGACCTGCGTCAACGTTATTGACGCGTCGGAGTCAATCATCACAAACGTACTGTAATCACTGAGCACCACCGGCAAATCCGTTTCCCTCCCCGAACCGGATGGCCAGTCTACCACTCCCCGGCGAATCGGCTCTGCTGTCAACCCCGACCCCTCCCGCCACAACCAGCGTGCGAGTCCGAGGCTGGGACCGCTCTGTGCGTTGTCGATCTCTTGTGTGTACGACCCACCAGTGACCGCGACCGTCCTGCCGTCGAGCGGCGATTTGCTGTCCACGCGGAGCAGTTTTGTGTTCCTCACTACACTTTCGCACGCGGTCGGGCACAGGCTGGTGCTGCCGGTGTCGGACGTCCGGAGACCGGGTGTGGGGCGGGTTCGGTCGTCCGAGCCGGCGTCGTCACGCTCGGTTCGCTCGGCTATCGACTCAACCAGGACGCATCGGTTGGCCTCATGGCCTCGGTTCGCTGGCATCCCGATCGTAGGAAGTCTGCCGGATCGGACTCGTGAACACGAGCTGTGCTCATCCGTACCTCGGTTCGTACGATGATAAGTTAATTTGCCGGCTGACACCGCCGTCGACGGCTGTTAGGGCCCACTCTGGGTTTCATCCGTACGCACGTGATGTAGACCACGAACGAGGGCCAACTGGAGTAACTGCAACAGACAACAAAAATAGGAGACACGTTATATCCCATCGCTCGGCCGGCTGTTCGGGAAGTTCGGGGTACCAACGTCTCGGCGATCAGCTCTTAATATTCGCCACTAGTGTATTGATGTTCTGTCTGATATCCCAGTCGGACTGGGATTCAAGGACGAGTACACTCGCCGCATACAGGACGGCCCCGGTGACGGTGAGGAGCGCGAATTTGAACAGTGGCGCGATGTCGACGGTGAGGTGGACGAACCAGACGCCGGCGAACATGGCGACGCTGGCAACGAGCGGGTAGAAGAACTCGTAGAGTATCTCGCCGTACGTGGCGTTGATCGTCCGCTTCATGACGTAGATATCGAGCGGCATCATCGGGAAGACGTATATCACAGTGACAGTGAGCGCAGTCCCCGTGATGCCGTATCTGGACGTTAGCGGATAAATCAACGCGGCGATGAGGACGAACCGAAGCACGCTGAACTTCGTGATAATATCCGGTCGACCAGTCGCCTTCCAGACCGGACCGAACGTCTTCCCAATCGACCGTAGCAGTCCGTAGCCGGCCAGGATCTGCATCGGGATGATCATGCCCGTCCACTCCGGACCCAAGAACGCACTGACGAACGTGGGTGTGACCGCGGCAATCCCGAAAGCCGCGGGCATGCTCACCAAGACGGTCATCCGAAGCGTCTTCAAATACACGTTGCGCAACCGTTCAATGTCGTTCTGTAGCTTCGAGAACGCCGGAAACATCACACGCGAGATCACCTGGGTGATCTCCGTCGCCGGCGCGTTGGAGAGCCGGTAGCCGTACTGGTAGAGTCCGAGCGCGGCCGGGCCGATGAGCCACCCCACGAACGCGTCGTCACCTTCGGTGTTTAGGAAGATCAGGATTGACGACCCAGTCATCCACTTCCCGTAGTCGATGAGTTCCTTCGCGGCATCCAGGTCGAACCGGAGCCAGGGCCGGTAGTCGTCGATGACGAACGAGAGCACCAACCGAGTGACGTTCTCAGCGAGGAACCCGACGACGAAAGCCCACGCCGTCGGATCGATGAACGCGTAGCCGACCGAGACGACGAACCGGACGATGCTTGACCCGATCTGGTACGCGAACTGGTTGTGAAAGTCGAGGTTCTTGTCGAAGTAGACGATTCCGGGATTGTTGAGACTGATGATTACCGGGACAATAGCCACGACTTGGAGTAACCCTCGGGCCCGCGGCTCCCCGAAGAAGGAGGCGACGAGTGGAGCACTCAAGTATATAATGCCTCCAAGCAGGACACCCCGAGCGATCTCTAACACCCAGACGGTGTCGAGATAGTCATCGACGTTCTCGTCTTGTTGATAGATCAATGCCTCGTTCAATCCGATGTTGGTGAATCGGCGGAGCGCGCTGAGCGCAAGCAGGACGATCCCGGCGAGACCGAGTTCTGTCGGTCCGATCAGCCTCGCGAGAATGACCAGCATGGAGAGCTGAATAACGCGGCCGACCGCGTTCTGGCTCCCGAACCACACGAGACTTTTCGTTATCTGCGAACCCGTGCTTCCTGTCGGGGTCAACCGTTTCAGATATTCTCTCAGGGATTTCATACGAGGTAGAGGATCAGAGCTGGTGTGTCAACACGCTTCGTCAGTATCGCTATCCTCGGCCGAACAAAAACCAATCGACATTGACACACCCCCGCGCTTGAATATAATGGATATTAACTCAGAACGTTGTTGCTCTGCGTTAGTCGACCGAATTCGTAAGTAGGACGGACCGACGGTACACCGTTTCCAGACGATCGACCTGAGGTAGTTTCGTTGATCACCGTCCTGTTGTTGGTCCATGCTGGTGGCCTCAACCGTTCAGACGCTACGCATTGGTCTCTGTTCTCAGGACAGGCAGTAAATTCCTTACGGACCGTACTCGTACGGACGAATTATCCAGTCACGTCCTCGACGGTGGAGCTCAAATCTCAGTTCCGCTGTGTCTACTCCACTCCGAACATGGGGTTGAGCTCGCGACACACGTACGATCATTGGGCGCTCATCAATTTCCAAACTATACTAAGCAGCAATCACGTGAGTCGAACTTTCCGGTCGGCCCCACATAATTAGACTCTGCTGACGAGTCAGCACCCGTCCAACATTTAAAGAATATTAATTCTGTCTCTCCGTCATTAAATCCACGTAGCAGTGTGTGGCCACCGATGCTCGCACGACTCGACAAACAGGTGGTTTCTAAGCTCTCGAATTGACTGTTCATCTCGATTGATGATCGGCTTCAGAGATCGAATTGTTTGCTAACAAACACCACTTCCACTTCTCCAAACACCACAGCGGTCCGCTGTGACGCAGCTGTTTGGGCTCGTTCGCTCGTCGAACGGTGACTCATGCCTTTTTGCTTTCATACCGAGGCGAATCGATTCCGCTCGGACGGCACGGGGCAGCAGCGGACGGCATACCGAGTGGCAGGTCCAGTACGACACGTGGCCAAGGAAACGTCCGTCGAACGAATCAGTCAGTTATTAATAAATTCATTCCGTGGGTGAGTATGGTTACACTACGGATCTACCCTCCGTCGGTCAGATTCCCGCATTGGCATCCCAACTCTCCCGAACAATATGACAGAAGCGATTAATCCCCCTCCACGGACAACAGAGGCTCGCGGCTCGGTCGTCGTTGGTATCCCTGCGTACAACGAGGAGACGACCATCGCGGACATCGTCACAGAGGCTCTGACGTACGTCGATGACGTACTCGTCGTTGACGATGGCAGCGCTGACCAGACGGCTGAAAGGGCCGAGGAAGCTGGGGCGACGGTCGTCAGGCACGATCGGAACCGCGGCTACGGCTCCGCACTCCGGACGATCTTCGTCGAGGCCGACAGACGGGAGGTCGACAAACTCGCCATCATCGACGCGGACGGTCAGCACGACCCGAGCGACATTCAAAAGCTCGTCGACGCCCAGCGCACAACGGGGGCGGGAGTCGTCATCGGCAGCCGGTTTGCCCAGGACGGCGGTACCGACGCTCCCCTCTACCGACGGGTCGGACTCAGCGTAGTCAACACGCTCACCAACCTCGGGCTCCGACTCGCGTTCGCCACCCCACATATCACTGACACGCAGAGTGGCTTTCGCGTCTACGACGCCGCGGCGATCGAAACAATCAGCCAGACCGATACGCTCAGTGAGGGAATGGACGCCAGTATCGACATCCTGTTCAAAACTGCCAGGGACAACCACGATATCATCGAGATTCCGATAAATATAAGTTACGACGTTGAGGACGCGAACACGCACCACCCCGTCGTTCAGGGGCTGGTACTACTGATAAATATCCTCTCGAGGCTGTACGGTGAGCGACCGGGTCTACTGCTCGCCACTTTCGCTACTCTCTGTCTCATCGTCGGCGGTGGACTCGCTCTCGCGATCCTGTCGACCAGTTTGCTGACGCGAGCGGTTCTGGTACTCGTCGCCACGCTGTGCCTGTTTCTGAGCGTGATACTCTTACGAGCCGCGTTCGGGTTCGACAATCAGCCGAGCGAGTGACCCATCTGCCCACTTCGGCTTGTTCTGCTCGTCGTGATCGACCTGTGTGCACAAAACCAATCGGGCAAGCCGGCTGAACCCTCGAGTTTCAATATGGGCTCTCCCGTGTATCTACTGCTCAGCAATTCGCCGGAAGATGACGAACTCGTCGGTCTCAGACGCCGGCTGGTAGTTCTTATTTATATATTTGATAATTAAAAACAGCGTGTGATAAGGTTATTTTATTTATAATTTGTAGTATGATCCGAAGGCCCGATAATATCGGGTATATCTACGGCTCCGTTTCGGTGTCGTACTGAGTTAGGAACGACGTGGTGGATATTCGAACACTCTCAGTCTGAATTCAGCCGCCTCAGCAGATACATCGAGTGAATCGATTTGGAGCTTGCGGAGGGAACACGGGCGCGCCGGTTTGTCGTTCACGTATATATCAACTATTTCCTGAATTATCACTCTCAAATATAAAACAAAAGTTTTAGCAATACGGTCTCGAACGGGGCGGAACGGGGATTCACGATCGGTACAGAAGACCGACCGACAGTTCGACAGCGACGTTTCTTCGAACCGGATTGCGGTTGGTGATGCTGATCGCGCCAACGGCCAGTATCACGGACTGTTCGCTGTAGGCGATCCTGGTTCGAATCGATTCCTCGATGTCCGGCTGTTTTAGACGCGAACAATCCAATTTACTCTGCTATTGCCCTCGTGAAACACACGAGAAACAGCAGGCTTCGAGCGTCACGCTTCTTCTCGATGATGCCGCTCACCTCAGAGGAACATTTGAATGACTCGGCCTCCGATTTCAGGGGTGTCCCTATGGAAATCGGAACGCTATCGAACATTTACGTAATACGGTAGAACAACAGAAGTATTCGATATCAAATACGTCTTCTTCTTGTCGATAGACTAAGGCCTCGTTTATCCCGATGTTAGCAGATCGGCGGAGCGTCCCGAGCGCAAGCAGGACGATCCCGGGGTGCGTCGACCTGACACCGAGAGTCGCGGCGTCAACCCCGCAGTGCGTCCACGGGCCGTTCGTTCGCGGCCCGCCACGCCGGATACGCGCCGGCGACGAGGCTCGTCCCGATCCCGAAGAGGGCGGCACCGACCAGGTACAGGATCGCGGTCCGACTGAACGCCAGCGGGTCGCCGAGGAAGGCCGCGTTCGCGACCATCGTCGCGCCGACCGCGACGACGATACCTCCGCCCGCACCGATCGCGCCCAGGAGCGCCGCCTCGGCCAGGAGGACGCGGACGATGTCGCCCTTCGTGTAGCCTACGGAGCGGAGGACGCCGATCTCCTCGCGGCGTTTGATCACGGCCATCAACATCGTGTTCGCGATCGAGACGCCGGCGACCAGCAACGAGATCGCGCCCAAGCCGACGAGGAACACGTTGATGCCGTTCACGATGGTTTCGAACAGCCGGACGAGCGACGTGAGCTCGAACACCAGCAGCCGGTTCCGCCGCTCGTTGTACCGCTCACGCAGGGAGTCGGCGACGGCGTCGGCTCTGTCGACGGACTGCGTCGTGATTCGGACCTGACCGTACTGACGGTTCTCCGCCGCTTCGATTGGCAAGAAGACCTCGCTCACGCCGAACGTCGCCGTCGGCTCGAGCACCGCGGCCACGCGGTACGTGTGGTCGGTCTCCGTCTCGACCGCGCTCGAACCGTCCCCCTCCGAGCTGACGAGCGTGATCCGGTCACCGGGGCGGACGCCGTACTCGGCCGCGAACTCGCTCGAGACGACCGCGCGCTGTCGCCAGTTCGGCGGAACTTCGCCGGCCCCGATCTCGTACTGCAGCCGCGGGTCGTCGATGTACGTGATCGAGACGCTCTCGCGCCGGCCCGGACGCTCGACGAACTCCATGGAACCGCTCTTCGTGGCGACCACTCCCGCCGGACCGACGATCTCCTCGAGATCCAGCAGATCCTCGCGGGTGAAGTACTGGACGTCCTTGTCGGGGCCGGGCGAGAGGAAGACGTTCGTCGCTCCCTGGTCCTGGATCCTGTCGAGCTGACTCTGTTTGAACGCCGCGCCGCCGGCACCGATGGTCCCGATGGCGACGACGCCGATCAGGATCGCGGCGGCGGCGAGCGCCGACCGTACCTTCGCCCGCGAGACGTTCCGACGCGCGATGACGAGCGTCGGGAACCGCCCGGCGATGCGGTAGAACCGACTCATCGATTGTCACCGCCAACCCGGCGACGGCGCTCGCACGGTGCCGAGGCCCGGCTCGACCGCGCGGCGCTCGACGAGGAACCGTGGCGCGTCTGCACCGGCCCGAGCGTGTGGTCGATCGCGTTTCGGTCCATCAGTCGAGCGCCTCCACCGGCCGTTTGTTCGCCGCCTTCCACGCGGGGTAGAGGCCCGCGACCAGTGCCGTGAGCACGCCGGCCGCCATACCGAGGCCGACGTACCGCAACCCGGTGGGTGTAAAGGCCAGGGGGTCGCCGACGAGGACCTCGTTCGCGACCGCTCCGAGTCCGAGGGCGAGCGGCGCACCGATGGCCGCGCCGACGACCCCGAGCGTCGTCGCCTCGGCGACGAGCAGGCGAACGACCGCCGTCTTGGGGTAGCCGACGGCACGGAAGACGCCGATCTCGCCCTCGCGTTCGACGGTCGACATCAACATCGTGTTCGCGATGGTGACGGCCGCGACGAGCAACGATAGCCCGCCGACGCCGATGAGGAACCGGTTGATCGCCTCGAACGACTCCTCGACCCGCTCGCGCTGTTCCTGCACGGGGTCGACGAAGAGACGTCGCTCCCGGTCGTTGAACTCCGATTCGAGTCGGCGTTTGGTCTCGTCGACGCTCCCGGTCCGTCCGTTCACGCGCACGATCGCCTGATCGTACGTGTCGCCCTCGAACTGTGAGAGGGGGACGAACACGGTCTGGTCGGCCCCCAGCGGATCCGAGAACCCCTGTGGCTCGAGGATGGCCGCCACTCTGAACGAGCGGTCGAACTCCCCGTCGACGCGGACCGACACCCGATCGCCGACCGCCAAGTCGTGCTCGTTCGCGAGCCGAGCGCCGACCACGACGGTCCGTCGCCAGTTGTCCGGGAGTTCGCCCGCGGCCGGGTCGTAGAACTCGCCCGGGGTTTCGATGCCGGTGACGCGCGCGGTCGGTATCGTCTCCCCGTCGGGGGTTCGGACGGTCGGGGTGAACTCCTCGACGACCGGGAGGACGACCGCCCCCTGTGTCACCTGCCGCATCCGGTCGAGATCCGTCTCGGAGAAGGTCCGGTCTTCCGGACCGGAGTCGGGATAGATCACGGGACTGACAGTCGCGGTGCCACCGAACCCCTCGTACGCCTGCAGCTGGTCCTGTTTGAACGCCTCGCCACCGATGCCGATCGTCCCGACGGCGACGACCCCGATCACGACGGCGGCGACGGCCAACACCGAGCGAGCGGAGGTTCGCGAGAGGTTCCGCCGGGCGAGGACGAGCACCGGGAACTGCGCGGCGAGTCGACGGAGGGACCTCATCTCGGCTCACCCCGTCGCGTCGAGCGCCGGCCCGTCACCCCGCCGACCCCCCGTCGTCGCGTAGTTCGCCGTCGACGAGTTCGACCACACGGTCCGCGGAGTCAGCGACGTACTCGTCGTGTGTGACCGTGACGACCGCCACGTCCTCGTCCGCGCGGAGCCGGTCGAAGAGGTCGAGGATCCGGTCTCCGGTGTCCCGGTCGAGGTTGCCCGTCGGCTCGTCCGCCAGCACGACCGCCGGGTCGTTGATCAACGATCGGGCGATGGCGACCCGCTGTTTCTGTCCGCCGGAGAGCTCGTCCGGATAGTGATCCACCCGCTCGCCCAGGCCGACCTGCTCCAGCAGTTCCGTCGCGCGCTCACGCGTCGCCTTCGGCGTCCGATCGAGCATCCGCGGCATCTCGACGTTCTCCAGCGCGGTCAGCGTCGGGATGAGGTAGAAACTCTGGAACACGAACCCGATCAGCTCCTTCCGCTTCCGCGTTCGTTCGCCGTCCGAGAACGTCTCGACGGGGTCGCCTCGGACTTGGACCTGCCCGTCGGTCGGAACGTCGAGCAACCCGAGCAGGTTGAGCAGCGTCGACTTCCCGCTGCCCGAGGGGCCGACGACGGCGACGAAGTCCGCGGGCTCGATCCGGAAGTCGAGGCCCTTCAGCGCGCGGATCAGCTGTCCACCCGTCTCGTACTCCTTGACGACGCCGTCACCGCGAACGACCGGGTCGCGCGTCGCCCCCGACGAGGCCGGGTCTGTCGCCACGTCGACCCCCTCGCCCCGTCCCGTCTCGTGTTCGACCGTCTTGCCGGCTGGCTGGTCCGTCTCCATCGGTTTACCTCCGCCAGCGGTAGAGCACGCCGAGACAGACGAGCGCGACGACGCCCGCACCGATCGGCACGAACGGCGGCCCGCTGTCGCGCTGAACGGGTCGGCTGGGCGGGGCTTGCTCGACGGGAACCACCGTGGTGTCCGTCCGCTCGACGCCGTCGACGATGTACCTGACCCGCACCGGGACCGACGAGACGTTCGCCGTCACGGCTGTGGTCAGCGTGAACGAACTGAAGTCACTGCCGTCGACGCTGCCGACGAAGTAGTCGGCGGACCCGACGTGGTTCGCGTCACCGATCGCGACGACGACCCCTTCGACCTCGGTCGTTCCGACGTTGCTCGCCGTCGCCGAGAGCTCGAGCGTCCCGCCCTGTGCGACCGCTTCCGTCCCCGTCAGCGTGATCTCTCCGGGGTTCGCCGGAGCGCCGAACGCCGGCTGAAACGACCGGGTGAGCCGTCGGCGCTCCCCGCCGTCCGTGTAGGTCACCTCGACGTCGACGGGGTGGTGTCCGGCCTCACCGACCGTCGCGGGGAACTGGAACGTCGTCGTGTTCCGCGCGGAGATCCGGGCTTGGACCCGCTTCTGCACCTCGAACTCGACCGCCGGCGAAGAGACGGTCACGGCCACCTGCTCCAGCGAACTGGGTCGGCCGTTGCCGACCGTCACGTTCACCGACCGGGTCGCGCCGGGAACGGCCGCCTGCGTCGAGAGTTCGATCTGTGGCTTCGTCTCGTCGACGACTCTCACCGTCACCGGGTGTTGGATCACGACCGGCGTCCCGGACGGGTTCACGCCGCGGACGTTGACGGTGAACGTGTGCCGCCCCGGCTCGTCGATCGTCACGGGGAGCGTGACCGGCATCGATGCGCCCGCGGGCAGGCTCCCGAGGTTGTCGGCGATGTATCTGTTGGGGCCCTGTCCGCTGACGTACACCTCGGTGACCTCAAGGGGACCGCCGTTCCCCGCGTGGTTCTCGATGACGGTTCTGACCTCGAACGATTCCCCGGTCGTCGGCGTCTCGGGGGTGTGTGTGACGTTCGTCACCGAGACGTACGACGACGACGCGGGCTGTGCCGCTGCTGGTTGGACGGTCGCACCGAGCCCGACCAACGGGACACAGAGCAGCAAAAGCGAGAGAATGACCTTACAGGAGGGCTGTGCGGGCATGGATTCGACAAGATGGAGAGACGCAGTATATGATTTGGGTAGGGTCAAGCGTTCGCTGAGCCACCATCGAACCGCTGGCCCCGGTCGGTCAGCAGATCAGACGCTCCGACGAACGCTCCGGAGCGTCGCCACCACGTCCCGGGCGTCGTCAACGAGCGCGAGGTCACACTCGTAGCGCGCCGGCCACGGCAACCCCCGGTCGATTCGGAGCGTCCCGTCGACGACGGCGACGGCGCGAACGCGTCGCCACGGGACGACGCTCGCGCCGAGTCGCCGCCGCGGAACGACGACCAGACCGCGGTCGACCACGTAGAGGTCCACCTCCTGGGTGTCGACGAGGGTCACGCCCACGGCGGTCCCCGCGACCACGCCGACGAGGAGTGGGAGACCGACCGTCTCGCCGGCAACGAGGCGGACGACGCCCGCACCGAACAGTGAGGACGCCACCGAGAGGACGAACAGCCGACGGGGGGATTCGGTCAGTGACAGGTGGAGGTGAACCGTCTCGCGTGCCCTGAGAACCCGCGCGCGGCGACGCCGACCCGTCTCGACGACCACGATCCCGAGGAGCGCGAGCCCCGCCGACGGGACGGCGAGCGACGCGGGGAGGACCGCGTACCCCAGTGCCTCACCACCCATGACCCCGAAGATCGGGAGGAGCGCACCCCCACCGAGCGGGAGGTACAGTCGTGCGGCGACGGCGCGGTCGATCCGTTCCGGAGCCTGTTCGAGGAGGGTCCACGTGACGAGCGCGGCGACGACCACGACACCTGCTCCCTCCGGCACCACGCCGAGACGCGGGACGAGGACGGCGCCGACCGCACCGACCAGGAGCGCGACGGTGATACTGAACGAGTCCGCGGATGGAGGGCGAAGTCGCACGAGTATTCCGGGGACCCGGGGTTACGAAAATCCTCCGTCGGGGTCGATCCGCCGCGTCCCGGGCCGGAGTACAGCTCGCCGTGCGTTCCGACGACAGCCACGGACTCACGAGCGACACGCGTGACGACGTGCAGTTGCGGTTACCCCGTCGGACGGATCCGCCGGTAGAACGCCGTCGAGAACGCGGCGAAGAATCCCCCGAAGAGGCCACTGCACACCACCAGCAGAGCCACCAGTCCGACCGTCCCAGCCAGGCCCACGGTCGGGATGTCGACCGGGAGGACGTTCGCGAGTGGCGTCGCAGTTGCCCCGTCCACCCCTCTCCCCGGCCCGGAGAGCCGTGGCGAGGTGAGAAGCGAGAACAGTCCTCCGAACAGCCCGAAGGTGGCACCCGCGACCGCGGTAACGAGAGTGTACCCGAGCACGGCGACCAGGTTGTGTCGAACACACCAGACGCTTCGCTTGACCCCTTCGACCGCCCGGCGGTCGTCGACCACGATGGCGTGGCCGAAGAACTGGACGGCGAACGCGACGACGAGGTATCCGAGGAGCGCCAGGAGGCCGATCGCGCCGAGCGCCACGAGCGGAAGCGTGTGCAGTTGTCCACCGCTCTGGAAGAACAGGAGGCCGCCGACGATGGTGGCGAAGACGATGACGAACCCCAACACGAGGTTGACGGCGAACAGACTGAGGTAGACGACGAGCATCGACACGTAGTGGGCCTTCCCCTCGCGGGTCAGCGTCCCGATCGAGGTCCGGCCGTCGATCGCCTCGTTCGCCATGCCGATGACGCCGCCGAAGAAGAACGGCGTGACGAAGATCGTGATCCCGCTGAACCCCAGCGAGACGAGGCCACCGACGAGGGGATGAAGCGACTGCGCGACGAGCCCCGGCAGTTGGAGGAGGCTGAACGCCGCCGCGACGACGAACAGCGCGGGGTTTCGTCTCACCGCACCGACCGCTGTCTGGAGGGCTTCGAGGACTGCCATGTTCTGACGGCGCGATCCACTGATAAAGCAGTACTGGTGCGCACGATCGACGCGGCTCACGGCCCGTGATCCCGCGCTTGCGAACGCACCGAGGGGCCATCCGGGGGACCGTCGTGACCGACCGCGTCACGCGATTCGACCGTCGCGGCGACCGGGTAGCGTCACCGCCTCGCACAAACACCGGTTTGAGCTTTCACGGGGACTATGTCCGTCGCGGCGGCACGATCCCACATGGAGTTAGAGGAGTTCGCGAAAGCCAACGCCCCCGTCGAGGGTGGCGACGGGTTCCAGAAGGAGAACAAGCGACTCGTAGACATCCCGCTCGACGGGACGGTGATGATCAAAGCCGGATCGATGATCGCCTACACTGGCGACATGACCTTCACCGGGAAGTCCTCCGCCGAGGGAGGGATCACCGGCTTCGTCAAGAGCGCCGTGACGAACGAAGGGACACCCATCATGGAGGCCGAGGGTCACGGCCACCTCTACGTCGCCGACCAGGGCAAGAAAGCACAGATACTCGATCTCGACGCGGACGAGTCGATCTCGGTCAACGGCACCGACGTCCTCGCGTTCGAGTCCACGGTCGACTACGAGATCAGCACGATCGGGAGCCTCTCCGAAGCCGCTGCGGGGGGGCTGACGAACGTCTACCTCACCGGTCCCGGGCAGGTCGTCATCTCGACGCACGGCGACCCGCTCGTGGTCACGCCGCCGGTGTTCACCGATCCGGACGCGACCGTCGCGTGGAGCACGAACCTCTCGCCGTCGGTCGCGACCAACAAGAAACTGGAGATCGGTCAGACCTCCGGGGAGACCGTACAGATGGAGTTCACCGGCTCGGACGGGTTCGTCGTCATCCAGCCGTACGAGGAAGGCTCGCAGCTGTAAGCCGAGACCGGCCGGTACTCGTCTGGGAAGACCGCACCCGGATCCCGCGACTCGAAGGACGTCTTCTCGCCGTCGAAGACTCGCGCGGCGCAGTGGACCATGGCCGCGTCGAGGACGGTCGCCACGCTCGAAGAGACCGCGAGCACGCACGACAGCGCCCTGTCCGTGTAGCGGTCGTCGACGGACAGCGATCCGACGATCCCGAACCGGTACGCGACGGCCGCGAGGACGGCGAACGCGCTGTCGACGGCGGGTGGGTTCGGCGCGGGGAGGACGGCGAGCGTCGCGTGCTGCCTGAACACGTCGAGACCGCTGGACGTGATGTCGAAGCCACTGGCCGCGCCTCCGTTCCCGGGCCAGACCCCGCGGATGAGTGCACCCGTGATGGGATGAGTCACTGATGTGGTCGAGACGTTACACGCGTAAGCATGTAATCTGACAGTTTCGTGAGCGTCCTGGTCGTGAGTGAGTCGTCTGATCACCCGCGGGAGAGACAGTCGTGCCGAGGCAAGAGATATTCGGGCACCGGATCCGTCGGTCGATCCGTCCGCGGAGCCACGCCGGTCTTCCCCCCGCAGCGTCAGCCCTCGGACGGCTCACACGGACCCTGTCGCGAGCGAGTCGATCGGGTCGATCACAGCACTCCCTTCTCTTCGATCGACACGCGAACCCTCGGAAGAAACGACTTCCAGTCGCGCTCTGCGCTCACGGTGTCTTCGAGCACGGGTCGCTCGAACGCACCGCGGACGAACTGCGTCCCGGTGTCGGTGACGCCGAGGCTGTCGCCGCGTAACTCGTACGTCTCGCTGACGCGCTCGCCGGGGTCGAGCGGCCGGACGAGCGGCGTCGAGGTGGCCCCGTAGCTCAACAGGAGCACGCCGAGCGGGAGGAGGGCGGTTCCGGCGACCTGTACGTAGCCGACCGTGGCGTTCGCACCGAGTGCGCCCCGGCCGACGTAGCCGGGCCGGTATCCCCAGATGACGAGAAGGGCCGCGAGCAGCCAGACGCCCTTCGACGTCGCCACTGCTCGGCCCTCTTTGTGTGCGAGCGGGGACCAGCGAATCAGTCCTCCCGACTCGTGGCGGGGTTTATCAACTGTGGCTGACCGTTCCCCCTCTCTCCCTCGACCGCTGGCCCACCGTCGGCCGGGTCGCTTCGATCCGTCTCGGCTCCCTGGCCCCGCCCGGAGGCGTCGGCCGGCTTGCGGCACGTCTCGGGCGCGGACGGAGCCCCACCGCTGAGCTTCGACCGGGATACCTCGTCCGTGCGACAGAGGCAATCCGGTCGGCGCTGTCCGTGCTCGCCCGAAGAGACTGAAACCGTCGTTTGAACCTCCACAACCGATACTCGTGTGAGACGCGAACGGCAGGGTGGTGACATCCAATGGAAACACCGCCCGACCGGTCCCGACGCGCGATGCTCTCCGCCACCGCACTCGCCGGCCTCGGTTCCCTGGCCGGCTGTCTCGGGTCGACGTCAGAGCTCCCGGCGGTCGCCGACGCCGCCGACCCCGCCGCGGCAGAGACCACGGCGCCCGCCGAGCAGTGTCTGACCGACTTCCTCGACGGCGCCAACGGCTCCGACGAGTACACGGAACGGTACGGGCCGGACGCCGAGCCAACGCTCGTCGTCGGCGCGAGTCCGGAGGGGACCGACGCACACGACGCGTTCGACCCCGTCGTCGCCCGCGTGGTCCCCGGAACGACCGTCTCCTGGCTGTGGACGGGATACGGCGGCCCGCACAACGTCGTCGCCCTCGACGGATCGTTCGACAGCGGTGAGCCGATCGACAGCAACGGCACGCACTTCGAGCACACGTTCGCGGAGCCGGGCACGTACCGGTACGTCTCGGAGCCGGACCGAGACGAGGGGATGCGCGCCGTCGTCGAGGTCGCCGAACCGCCCTCCAGCGACTATCCGGCGGTCGACGAGTGGCTCGTCAACGCCGACGGCTACGACGGGACGATCCCGGACCGCCGCGAGTACTCGACGGTGACGATCACCGTCGGGTCGGTCGCCGACAGCGACGCCCTCGACTTCGCCCCGCCAGCGGTGAAGCTCTCGCCGGAGACGACCGTCAAGTGGGTGTGGAGCGGCGACGGCGGGCCACACAACGTCGCGTTCGAGGATCGCGACATCCGCCTCGACTCGTTCGAACCGGGCCCGGGCGTCCACTTCGAGCACACGTTCGAGGACACCGGCATCTACCGCTACGCGTGTGAGCCCCACGAGTCGCTCGGTCAGCGGGGAGCGATCGTCGTCGAGGAACAGCAGGACGGCTGAGCGCCGTTCTCCGACGCTCGGTCGGCGGGTGCGTGAGACGACCCGCGACTCATCGGGTTCGGTACCGTTTCGCAGTCGAGAGCCCGCCGAGGAGTGCGAACACCGCACCGATCCCCACGGCCAGCAGCGGGGCGTTCGACGTCTCGTGTCTCAAGAACGCGTCGTCGGGGTCGTCGGGGTCGACGTACGCCGTGACCGTCGTTCCCTCCTCGTACGCTCGAACGGCCGACTCGGCGGCCGACCGCGTATCGTACCTCGGTGCGATCTCCGCCGGGAACAGGTCGGTCCCCGTGTGGGAGTCGCCTCGGTACTCGTAGGCGAACTCGACCCGCGGTTCGTACTCGACGCCCGTTCCCGACGAGGGACTCGACTCCGTCTCGACGCCGACCTCGGTGATCGTCGCGTCGACCTCGACCGACTCCCGCACCGCGTCCGACTGCTGGACGTAATCGAAGACGCCGTAGCCGGTGACGCCGAGACCGATGACGAGCAAGACGACCGCGCCGCGGAGCGTCTCGGGCCCGTTGATGCTGATTCCCGTGTCGTCGGCCATGCTACAGACCACCACCGGTCGATCGTCGGTCGGGACTGCGAACGTCCGGCCGGCGTCGGCCACTCCCGGCCGCGTCACGACGAGAGCGGATCTCCGGTCCGGCCAGCGGGGGTCGCGGTCGGTAACGCCGCAGAAGCGGGCGGCGAACTGACGTCGCCGTGGGGGGGAGGGCAGTGCGCATCGGCTAGTCGACCGGCGTCCCCCAACAAAAACCCTCTGACGGGGCGACGCCAGCGGACCTCGGTGCCCCCGGCGGGCGGTGAGAGACGAGCTTCGCCGGTCGGGAGGCGTCTCGGGACCCGACCGACCGCGGCACCGCAACGCGGACCACCCGGACGCTATCGGCGTCGCCAGCGAGCGAGTGAGGCGAACCCGCCGACGGCCGTCACGACGAACGCCCCACCGCTGGCCACCAGTGCGGACGCCGCGAACAGGCGAACGGCCAGCGTGAACGCCGTCGCGAACGCCACGGCGGCGACCATCGACGCCACGGTGGTCCAGCCGACGGCCTTCCACGTCCGGTCGTACGGCGGCCAGCACTCGTTGTACGCGGTCGGGACGACGACGCCGACCGTCAGCAGGAGGAGGAAACTCCCGTCCGGTCCGAAGACGGTGCTGAACGCGTACGTGATCGGGAGGGCGACGAGGAGAGCCGTGTAGATGGTGACGTTTCGTTGCGCCCAGATTCGCTCGCGTATCGGAGTCTCCGTGGTCGTGGAGGGCACACTCTGCCGTGGTTGCCGGAGCGTGAAAAAAGTAGGAGCTCCTGAACGAGTGACGCCCGCCACACCGCTGTTCGGCCCGCGTTAGTCGAAGAACCGGCGCTGCAGTCATGCGCTCACTGACGGGCACGCCGGGAGGGGGTTTCGCGGGCGCGGAACGCGGCTCGGTGGAGGGTAAACGGGGAGCGAACAGGCTCCCCGCCCGGAAGGGTCGATGAGTTATGCGGCGGACACCGCCGACGGAGACCAGTACACAAAAAAGTCGCACCGTCGTTCGTCCACGTATCCGACAGTGAGTCTGCGCGAGCGTCTCTCGTCCGTGACGTTCTTCTTCGGTGGTGCAGCCGTCTTGCTCGGCGCGAACCTGCTGCCGCTCGTCGGCGTCGTCGCCCGGGGCTGGAGCCTCTGGTCGTTGCTTGTCGTCTACTGGGTCGAGGCGCTCAGTACGGTCGTTCTGGCCGCGATCAAGACGCTGTTCGCCGAACGCGGCTCACCGGGGGTTCCCGGCCAGATCGAACCGTTACACGAACTCCGGGAGAAACGGGGTGGGTTGAGGCTCCGGGAGTCGTGGCCACCGATCTACCCGCGGAACGTGCCGTTCGCGCTCTCGATGCTCGGGGTGTGGTCCGTGACGGTCCTTCCGTTGAGCGTGCTCTACTGGCTGTCGGTCGATCCGCCGACCGTGTTCTCGCTCGACCTCTTCCTCGGGATCGCTGCCCTGGTGGTCGCACAGGCGGTCGACTTCGTCTTCGAGTACATCGGCACCGAAGAGTACACCGACGTGTCTGCACGGGAGATCGTGCGAACGCCCGCGCAGTTGACCGTGATTCTCCTGTCGCTCGGCCTGTTCGCGACCGGTGGCGGCCGAGCCGGTGGACTGTTGATCCTCGTCGGGGTCGTCCTCGCGAAGGCGACCGCGTCGCTGTACCGCTTCTACGTCGAACACGTCGGGACGCCGATCCTCCGACTCGGTGACCGACTCACCGACGACGAAGAGCTCAGCGAGCCACCGCCGGAACTCGACCTCCCGGACAAAGCGGTACGGGCGCGAGCCACTGTCAGCGCGAAGTCGGTGTTGCTCGGGAGCGTCTGGTCGATCGCCTTCGGCTTCGCGAACCGGTTCGGCCTCGGTGTGCTCGCGCTCTCGGGACTCGCGGTCATCGCGGGTGAACCCGCGTGGATCGCCGTCGGTCTGCTCGCGGTCCTCGGGATCGTCGCCGCGCGGGTGCTCAGCTACTACTTCCGGTACGGGACGATCGAGTATCAGCGACGAGGCGACACGCTCGTCGCGTACGACACGCTGTTGGAGGCGCCGCAGTGGATCGTCACGGTCGATCCGTTCACCGACTTCTCGGTGAAGAACGCGATCGCCGACCGACTGCTCGGGACGGGGACACTGACCGTTTCGGGCGTCGAGTCGCTCGACCGGGGCGACGTGCAGGTGGGGCCGGTCGCCGACATCGACCGCGTCGTCGAGACGCTCGAACTCCCGGTCGAAGAGACGGCGCGACCCGAGCGGGACCTGGCGGTGATCGGTGCCGCGGGCGTGTTGCTGCTGTGTTTCGTCGCCGTGCCGGTGGGGCTGTTCTTCACCTCCCGTATCAGCGACGGGATGGCGGTTGCGATCGCAATCGTGTGCGGGCCGTTTCTGTTGCTCCCGATCGGCGTGCTGCTCTGGGCTGCGTTCTCGCGGATCTGAGTCACACCCCGACTAGCGTCGACGGACGCTGATCTCTCCGTCTTGGATCGATCTCGGTATGGGTCCGTCCGAGACAGTGGCCCGTGTGTCCGGTCGAGTTATGTGTCGGGGACCGCAGTCAGCGGTGAAGATGCCCTCCTCGACCAGCAGTCCCCCGCACGTGGGGGCCGTCCACACGCACGGCGCTGACGGACGGACACACTGAACGGACGAGTGGCCACACGGAGCGGAGAAAACGGACGAACGGACACGCGGAACGAACGGAACGGACGAACGGTCACATCCCACGCGGGTGGTCTCCGGGCGTCCTCAATCACCCCTCTGGATCGACTCGGTTCCCGTGGGTGGCCGACAGAACGGTCCCAGCGCGTCCACCGGACCGTGACGATGTACGACCGCGGGCCGCCAACCTCCTACGAGGTGATCGACGAGTGGGTCGACGGCGTCGGCCTGTCTCTCCTCGTCACGGTCTGCATCCCTGCCGCCTCATATCTGTACGCCGTCGGACGCTACCGGCGATACACGGTGGACTGAGTCGACAGGGTCGCAGGTCGCGTCGTTCTTTACCGCGAGGAGGATGTCACCGGTGCGACGACTACCTCGGGTCACCCGTGAAGCAGTGCCGTTCTCCGTTCGGGCGGCCGCAACGGCTCTTCGTTTCTCGACCATCATATAGATTTTGTATGTAGTTCAGACAGACGATACGAGCTCTTCAGTTGGATCACCAACTCGTTCGTGAGACGATTCAGGAGCCGACACGCAGACGGCAGCGTGTGTTCGTTGGACCGGCTGTCTGTCCCACGAAGCGGTAGCCGAAGAGGACGAACGCTGGCAACTGTCCGTCGAACTCGGCCGATCCGGAGAGAGAGGTTCGAAACGGTATGAGTCGGTTACGTAGAGGGGCGAACGAGAGTTCCGCTCCGGGCAGTCACGAGGGGCACGACGCCGTTGTCATCGTCTGCCGTCGACGACGCGAGACAGTCCTGGTTGCACTCGCTGAACGTCCTTCCGACGACGGCGCAGAGGCAGATCGTCCGAACGAATATACATATGGAAAATGGTACGACGACAAAAGTATCAAATGTATGAATTCGGGAACGTGAGACGTTCGAGGGTGACACTCGGCACCGGAGCGAGCGCTGGAGCGGCGTGTCGTCCGCGCAGGCCCCGGAGGCACCGTCTCACCGCGAGACGGACAGCGACCCGCCCAGTGTGTTCACGAACCCGACACCCGGCGACGTCCACCGGTAGCGACGAGCAGCACGCCCCAGACGGTGAGCGAGAGGGCCGCGACGGCGAGATAGCGGTACATGACTTGGACGCCGACACCGTCGACGAGCCACCCGATGACGGCCTCGCCAAGCGTACCGCCGGCGCCGATCCCGACGCTCGTGACGAGCGTCTGCGCGGTCGAATCCAGCCCGCGTGGCGCGCAGTCGTGCGCGACGTTGACGAGCGCGAAGTAGACGAGTGCGACCCCGACGCCCATGGCGAGGTTGGCCGCGAGGACGGGCCAGATCGAAGGAAAGAACGACAGCGTGAGGAAGCCACCGGCGTACGACGCGCCCGCGAGCACGACGGCGACACCGTGCCACCTGTCGAGCCGCGAGAGCGCGAGGAACACGATCACTTCGGCGACCGTCTTCGTCGCCCACGCAACCCCGGTCAAGCCGTCACCGAGGCCGACGGCCCGCATGTACACCGAGAAGAAGGCACTCCCCGAAAAGGAGATGAACCCCATCGCGAACGCGGCCAGCAACACGATCAGGTAGCGCGGCTGGCGGACGAGTCCGAGCGCCTGGCCGCCGAGCGAGCCTTCGAACACCTGGCCGTCGACCGACGGCACCCCACGGAGCAACGCGAACAGGACGACCATGCCGGCGATGTAGACGTAGACGATGACGGAGACGCCGGTCCACGCCAGGCTGGCCCCGAGGACGAACACGGTCGATCCGAACGCGAGCGATCCGAAGCTCCGTGTCAGCGCGTAGTTGTACCCCCGGGAGACGACCAGCGCGTTCGCGATCGGGACGATCGGTGCCCTCGTCGCCGCGTACGCGACGGTCCCGACCGCGACGACGAGGAAGGTGTCGCCCGGGAGTTCGACACTCAACGGGTAGCTCAGGATCGCGATCGCCGAGAGGGCCGCCGCGATGGTGATGGTCCGGCTCGGCGACTGCGTGTAGTCCGCGACGACCCCCCAGACCGGCTGTGCGAGGACGCCGCTCGCCACGAGGAGCGATCCCAACAGCCCCATCTGGACGCCGCTCATCCCCAGTTCCTGATAGAAGACGTTCCGGTAGGCGACGAACCCGCTGAAGGCCGCAAAGTAGACGAAGTAGATCGCCTGATACCGCCGTGCGCTCTCCATGGGTTCGTGGCAATCCGGACCACCTACCTTACTGTTTTGCATTCGGTGCCGGCTCCGCCTCTCGGAGACGCCGGCGTCCCAGCCGTCCCCTCTCGGATCCGTGGGAAACCAAAGATATATATTACCCCAGAACAGAGGCTATATTGTACTACATAGCAGTGTATAGTATATGTATCGAAGCAGTGAGTACCCACGTCGGCACGCGGTCGCCACCGGGCGTCCGGCGGCGCCGTCACCGTGTCCGCACCTTCGGCCAGCTCCTGATCGCTCCATGAGACCGTCGAACCCGACGGCGTGTTCGGAGCGGCCGCTCCGGTGTCCGCGGAGCGACAGCCCGAGCCACCGTTCCCCGGAACCATGATCGAAGGTGCCGGAAGCCTCCCGCACGGCTCGATCGTGTTCGACCTGTTCGTCGCGGCGGCACTGGGGATGTTGCTCGGTCTCGAACGCGAGTGGTCGAACAAGTCCGCCGGGATCAGGACGTTCACCCTGACGAGCCTCATCGGCGCGGCCGCGATGACCGTCGACGAGCCGGTCATCCTCGCCCTGGGCGGGGTGTTGGTTCTCATGCAGGCGGGTCTCCTCGGCGTCAGGGGACTCATGTCGGAGGCACAGAACCCGGAGACAGACGCCGTCCGCGGGCTCTCACTGACGACCTCGACCTCGTTGCTCGTCGCGTACGTCGTCGGGATCCTCGTCGTCGCGGGCGACGTCCTCATCGGCGTCATCATCGCCATCACCTCGTCGTTTCTGCTCGTGCTCCGGCGCGAGCTTCACGGCTTCGCCAACCAGCTGTCGCGCGAGGAGGTGCGGAGCGCTGCCGAGTTCGCGATCATCGCGTTCGTCGTCTACCCGCTCCTCCCGAGCGGAACGTACGGGCCGTGGGACGCCATCGATCCGAAGCTCGTCTGGCTGCTCGTCATCGCCGTCAGCGGGATCGGATTCGTCAACTACGCCGTGATGCAGCGGTACGGGAGCCTCGGCATCGCCGTCACGGGCTTTTTTGGTGGGCTGGTGAACTCGACGGCCGTCATCGGCGAGATCGCGGGACGGGCCCGGGACAACGTCGGCATCGTCCAGGTCGCCGTCGGGACGGTGCTGATGGCCGACGCGGCAATGGCGATCCGAAACCTCTCGATCGTCGTCTTCTTTATCCCGGGCTCCGCGCTCGGCGTCGGCCTGCCGCTCGGGCTCATCGCGGTCGGCGGCGTCGTCCTCGCACTGCGCGACACAGACTGGCACGGCGATCTCGAACTCGACTTCGACTCGCCGTTCAGCAGCACGAACGCGCTCAAGTTCGGGACCGTCTTCCTGGTCGTCTTGGTCCTCACGGCCGGAGCACAGAATCTCTTCGGCTCGACGGGATTTCTGTTGACCAGCTTCCTGAGCGGGCTCGTCTCGAGCGGGACGACCACGACGACGGCGGTGACGCTGAACTCCACGGGGCAGATCTCCTCGGACCTCGCGGCGCAGGGCGTCCTCGTCGGGACCCTCTCCAGCATCCTCGTCAAGATCGCGCTCGCGGCGAGCATCAACCGATCGCTCCTCACGCCCGTCGTCCGGAAGTCGGCGTACCTCTCGGCGATCGGCCTCCTCGGCGCAGCGCTCACCGTCCAGTTCCTCTGAGCCCTCGCGTCAGGGGGCCAGAGCGAGACTCGGCCGAAACTCGGAGCCGGATTCAGCGTAATTCGAGGTGGACCCCCCGACCTCAAGGAGCGACCGAAGCGTAGCGATGGGAGCGAGTAGGTCGGGGAGGAAACCGACACGGTACGACGCAACCGGCATACTGCGACCGACCGACTCCCGAACGTATAATTACCGTCGGATCTCCTCTGAAGTATGGACGTGCGTCGAACCGCCGTCGTGAAACTCAGTACATCACAAAGCCGGTTAGTTGAGACGTCTGCTTGCTGAAGGTGTGTCTACGACCCAGCAAGCAGACGGTGAGATTCACGAGGACCAGCTTCTTAACTTCCTCGTCAACTCCCTTGACGAGGAAGTTGCTCTTACATTCGCTGAAAACGCTGAGATCGACGCTGAAGACATCTACGAGGTCCTCGTCGGCGCGTGCGCCGACGGGACCTCGGTCTCGACGCTCTGTAAGAGAAGCGAAGATGCACCCCACGAAAACTCGGTTCTCTACCATCTCCGCACTAAGTTCGACCTCGAGACGCTCGAACAAGTCGGGAACACGCTCCTCCAGAAGGACGTTCTCGACGTCCTCCCCGAGCAGGTGGAGGTCGTTGCGGACCTCCACCTGCGACCCTACTACGGTGACGAAGACGACACAGAGGGCCTCTACCACTCGGAAGCGAAACGTGGAACGACCGCGTTCCACGCGTACGCGACGCTGTACGCACGCGTGAAGAACAAACGCTACACGCTGGCGGTGCGCCGTCTCGAAGACGGCGACACCGCCAGTAGCGTCCTCGCAGAGTTTCTCGGGATCCTCGACGGCCTTGACCTCGACGTCAAGGCCGTCTATCTTGACCGCGAATTCTACGACAGCAAGTGTTTGACACTGCTTCACGCGCACAACCACGCGTACGTCATGCCGATCGTCCGCTGGGGACGGACGATCAAGCGAGAACTCTCGGAAGGCTGGAGTCGCGTGATTCAGCACAACCTGACGGCGAAACTCGACGGTCACAGCTGGACCGTCGAGTTTCCCGTCTACATCGACTGCACCTACCAGAACGGGAGGTACGACGGGCATGGGGTGGCGCGTCACGGCTATGCCGCTGACGCGCCGTTCATCAACACTCCACGAGACGCCCGATACCACTACGCGAAACGCTTCGGTATCGAGGCAAGCTACCGGCTCTCCGAGCAAACGATTGCGACGACTACGACACAGAATCCGGTCGTACGGCTGTTATACGTCGTGGTGAGTTTGCTGTTACAGAACGTGTGGCGGTATCTGCACTGGGAGTACGTGGCGATGCCCCGCCGAGGCGGGCGTCGCCTCTGGGAGTGGTCGTACAAGGAGTTCACCAACATGATGCGACGCGCAGCGTGGACGGCCCTCGCGACGCGTCGGGCCGTCCCCGCAAACCGGCCACCGGACGACCGATTTAGCCGGTAATCTCCGACTGGGCTAACCAGCGGTGTGAGTGGCGACGCTGTCGCGTCGGCGGCAGCCGCCGCCGACAGCGACAGCTCTCCATCGGTTCGCCCAAAATTCTCACGTCGAGACCCCCAGTGCAACCGCTCCGCCACAGAACTCAGGCTTCAGAAACAGCTAGCCGAGGATCCTTTGTGAGGTACTGAAACTCGCTGTTTCCGACGAGCAACGCGACGCACTCCACCGAACCGCCGATCAATACCTGTACTGCGCGAACCGAACCGCTGATTACTGCTGGTCGGACACCTCCTACACCGAGTGCAAGATCAACAAACGGCAGGTTCGTGACGCACTCTACTCCGAACTTCGAGAGGAGACGGACTTACAGGCACAACTCGTCCAAGCCGCCATCAAACGCGCCATCGAAGCCGTCAAAGGCGTTATCGAACGGTGGAAGAAGGGACAGCGCGTCTCCTGTCCGACATTCACCGCCGAGACAATGGATTACGACACGCGAAGCGCGACCTTCTACCGCAACAAGGTGTCGCTGGCAACTGTCGCGGGCCGGGTTGAACCCTCGTTCGTTCTCCCGGCAGATAGCCCGACGCCCTACGAGCGGTACGTACTTTCCGAGGATTACGAGTTCCGCGAGAGTACACTACAGTACGATTCGACAACCGACGAGTTCTACCTCAAAACCTCGACTCGGTGGACAGACGGCGACGACGTAGAGGTTTCGGCAGATACCGAGCACCCCGACCAAACGGTCCTCGGTATCGACCTCGGCGTCAACAGTCTCGCCGTCTCCTCAACCGGCACGTTCTGGCAGGGAGACGACTACAACCACTGGTGCCGCGAGTTTGAGAAGCGACGTGGTGAGATGCAACAGCGCGGCACGCAAGCCGCGCACAACGCCGTGCGTCGCCTCGGGAAGCAAGAAGAAGCGTGGCGGAAACAGTACATCCACACCGTCGCTAACGAACTCGTGGCGGAAGCCGTCGAACACGATTGCGACGTTATCGCGTTCGAGGACTTGACCGACATACGCGAGCGACTTCCACACGCGAAGTGGCACCATATCTGGGCGTTCCGACGCCTGTACAGGTACGTTGAGTACAAAGCGCCCGAGCAGGGCGTTTCCGTGGAGCAAGTCGAGCCGAACCACACGTCCCAACGCTATTCTCGGACGGACTGTGGGTTCACGCACAAAGACAACCGCCACGGAGAACACTTTGAGTGCCAGAAGTGCGGGTACGAGGTGAACGCGGACTATAATGGCGCGAAGAATATCGGGCTACGCTACGCCCGGAAGCGGACACATAGACGCCAGTCCTCGCCCACGTCGGGGAGCGGAGACGCAGAAGTAGACCTGCGTATAAATGGTGGGACGTTGAACGGCGGGAGTCACCAGCCTGTTGCTGGCGACTAATCGCCGGGAGTCCACATCAAAGCCCCATCACCAGAACCGCAGGTTCTGGTTAGCAGTCAGAAGCTCCGCTTCTGACGACACTCTCAAGCACCGAGGCGTGGAGTCGTTCGAGACGGCTTCGCCGTCTCGTGATGACGAGAGAGCTTCGCTCTCTCGGACCACGCCGAGGGAGTAGGGTGGGGTAGTTTACACGACGTCCCACCGGTCGACGAACAGTCCGTCGACTCCCGCGTCGACGACCCGCTCGGCCGTCTCCGCGTCGTCGATCGTCCACGTGTTGACCGCGAGCCCCTCGTCGTGGGCGTCCGCGACGAACGACGTGCCCAGCACCATCTCGTAGTCGGGGTTGATCGCGACACAGTCGAGATCGGTGGCGATCGACCGGCTGCTCTCCGGGCTCTCGTTGGTGACGAACGCGAGGGGCGCGTCGGCGTCGCGCTCGCGGAGCTCGCGGAGTGCGGTCGGCGAGAACGAGGAGAACAGGACCTCGTTGTCGACCGCTCCCGCGGCTTCGAGTACCTCGTCGGCCATCCCCTCGTGTTTGAGTTCGACGTTGACGGCCGTCTCCGACGGGACCGCCTCGAGGAGCGCCACCAACAGCGGGATCCGCTGGTCGCTGTCGAGCACCGTGAGCTCCGACAGCGTCTCCCAGTCGGTCGTCGACACCGAGCCGGTGGCGTCGGTCAAGCGATCGAGTTCGTCGTCGTGGAAGACGACGAGTTCGCCCGAGCCACACCGCTGGACGTCGATCTCGATCATGTCGACGTGGGGGGCCGACTCCCTGACCGCGAGCAGGGTGTTCTCGGGGTACTGATCGGCACACCCCCGGTGACCGATGAGCCGCACGTCGCGGTCGGTCGCCTCGGTTTCCGTCGCTGTTCCGTCTCCGTCTGTCTCTGTCGACTGGTCTGACATCGTTGATCCGTCGGGTTCCACGCTCGTCCCGCCGACACAGCCCGCGAGCGACGTCACGAGCGTGCCACCGGCGGCGCACAGTACCGCTCTTCTCGACCTGTGTCTCTCGGTCATGGGGTCCGTCCTTCGTCTCTGAGGGTCGGGCCACACGGCGTGTGTCGTCACGCCGCGCCGTGTGGGTCGGCGCTCAACGCTCCGAGGTGATCGGTTCCGCGGCGACCTCTTCGGCCGGCGTCGAGTGGTAGAGCACGTCGCCGGTCTCCGCATCGAACAGGTGAAGCCGTTCCTCGTTGAAGCCGACCTCGATCGTGTCTCCCGGCTGGATCCGGCTTCTTGGCTCGACCTTGACCTGGAGCTCGTCGCCGCCAACGTCACAGTGCAGCAGGAGCAACTCGCCGAGCGGTTCGCGCACCGTGACGGTCGCCTCGAACGTCTCGACTCCCTGTGGCAGGTTGGATGCGAGCGAGACGTCCTCGGGGCGGACACCGAACGTCACCTCCGCGTTCGCGGCCTCCGCGAGCCCGCTCCCGTCCGGGAGACCGATGGTGAAGCCGTCGTGGTCGACGACGTAGCCGCGGTCGCGCTGTCTCACGGTCGCGGGGAAGACGTTCATCGCGGGCTCGCCGATGAACTCCGCGACGAACCGGTTCGACGGAAAGTCGTACAGCTCTTGGGGCGGGGCGACCTGCTGGAGTTCGCCGTGGTTCAACACGGCGACCCGATCGCCGAGCGTCATCGCCTCGGTCTGGTCGTGGGTCACGTAGATGGTTGTCGTGTCGAGTTCGCCGTGGAGTTTGAGCAGTTCGGCTCGCATCTGGACACGCAGCTTCGCGTCCAGGTTCGACAGCGGCTCGTCCAGGAGGAACACCTTCGGCTCCCGGACGAGCGCCCGCCCGATGGCGACGCGCTGGCGCTCGCCGCCCGAGAGCTCCTTCGGCTTCCGGCCGAGCAGGTCGGTGATGTCGAGCGTCTCGGCCGCCTCTTCGACCCGGCGGTCGATCTCGTCGTCGGAGAAGTCGCTGACCGACTTCATCCCGAACTTCATGTTCTGGGCCGCGCTCATGTGGGGGTACAGCGCGTAGTTCTGGAACACCATCGCGATGCTCCGGTTCTTCGGCGGGACGTCGTTGACAGTCTGGCCGCCGATCTGCAGCGTGCCCTCGGTGATGTCCTCGAGCCCGGCGATCATCCGGAGCGTCGTCGACTTGCCGCAGCCGGAGGGACCGACGAGCACCAGGAACTCGCCGTCGTTGATATCGAGATCGACGTCTCGGACGGCGACCACGTCGTCGTAGCGTTTCTTCAGGTTTTGGAGCGTAATGCGTGCCATGGTGATCACTTCTGTTGGATCGCGAACGTCTTCAGGAGCGGGCGGTGCAGCACGATGAGGACGAAAAGCGGTGGGAGCAGCGCGAGGACCGCGCCGGCCATGATGAGTCCCCACTGGGTGAGACCGGCCTGGGCGGACCCCTGCAGGTAGCGGATGCCGACCTGGACGACCTGGCTGCTCTTGTCCGTGACGGCGACCAGCGGCCAGAGGAACTGGTTCCAGGCGTAGATGTAGGTGATGACGCAGACGCCGGCGATCATCCCCTTCGACATCGGGATGAGCACCCGGAAGAGGAACGTCAGTGGGCCGACGCCGTCGAGCCGGGCCGTCTCGACGAGCGAGGAGGGGATGGACATGAAGTGCTGTCTGAACAGGAACACCGCCGTCGCGCTCGCGATGTACGGCCCGGTCAGCGCGATCATCGAGTTCGTCCAGCCGAGATCCGCCATGAGCTGGAACAGCGGGACGATACGGACCGGGACGGGCAACAGCAGCGTCAGCAGGATGAACATGAACACGCCCCGTTCGTAGGGGAGTTCGTAGTAGACGAGCGCCAGCGCCGCGAGCAGCGACAGCGACACCTTGCCGATCACGATGATGATGCTCATCACGAAGGAGTTCAGCATGTAGGTGCTGAAGTTGAAGTCCGTCAGCGCACGCTCGTAGTTGGCAAGCCCCTGGCTCCCGATCCCGAGGTTCGTCACCTGGTACACCTCTGTGGTCGTCTGCGTGCTCATGATCATCGCGAGGACGAGCGGCAGCGACATCAGGACGATCGAACTGATGATGCCGATCTGCATCAGCAGGTTCTCGGGGAGCGGTAGCCTGCTCGTCAGGGAATCGGCGGGGGCCGTGGGTTGGGTTTCGGTTGCCATCTGTGTCACGCTCCGTACTGGGCGTAGTCTTCGGACACCCGGATCTGGACGTACATCAGGATCGCCACGAGGACGAACAGGACGACTGACTCGGCGGATGCCAGGCCGAGGCTGCTGAACTCGAACGCGTCACGGTACAGTTTGAAGATGAGGAGGTTGGTCGACCCGCTCGGGCCACCGCTGGTCATCAGATCGACGAGCGGGAACGTCGAGAAGAACGAATAGATGGTGTTCATCACGACGAGGAAGATGAGCGTCGGTGAGATGAGGGGAACGTACACCTTGTACAGCATCTTGAGCCGACCGACGCCGTCGATCTGTGCGCTCTCGGTCAGCGTCTCGGGGATGTTGTTGAGCGCGGCCACGATGAAGATGATGTTGTACCCCAACTGCTTCCAGATGGCGACGATGGCCAGGACGATGAACGCCTGTGTGCCGTTGTTGAACCAGTCGAGCGTCCACGGCGTCAGGAGTTCGAGGTAGTACGTGAAGATGCCGAGGTTCGGGTGGAGGAGGAAGTTCAGGAGGATGGCCGCGACCGCCGGCGGGAGGGCGTAGGGCCAGATCGCCGCGACCAGATACGTCGACGACCCGACGGCGACCTCGAACAGCATGTAGCCGACGAGCAACGAGAGGACGAGCGTCCCCGCGACGACGAGGGCGGCGAAGGCCACCGAGATGCCGAAAACTGTTCTGATACTCCGGCGACGTCGCCAGGTCGACGAAGTTCTGGATCCCGACCCAGGTGCGCTGTTGGCCGAGAAACAGCGTCTTGTACAGACTCAGCCTGAACGTCTCGATCGCCGGATAGTAGAGAAACCCCACCAGGACGGCGAAGGTCGGCACCAACAACAGTGCCGCCTGGAACCTCGAATCAAACGGTTTGACCTGTGATGCCATATGAAACGGTGTCGGAGCCGGGTACTTAATTGCTACTGCTTCGCCGGACGGCGCGGCCTAGTTGCCGCCGCTGTAGTTGCCGGAGTAGCCTTCGAGCGCGCTCTGGACGTCGTTGTCCATCTTCGTGAGGCCGTCCTCGACCGACATATCGCCGTTGAGGATGCTCACCGACGTCTCCGAGTTGATCGTCCGCGCCCGCGGCCAGACGCCCATCACCGCGCCGCGCGTCGCGGGCGTGTCCTCGGTGTCCTGCAGTTGTTCGAACGCCGTGCTGAAGTTGGGGTTCTCGTCGAACCAGCCCTCGCTCTGGAGCTGGTCGATCGCCCCCTGTCGCACGGGGAAGTAGCCGCTGTTGCGGTGCCAGCGGGCCTGTTGTTCCGGCTTGGAGATCCAGGCGAGGAACTGGCCGGCCGCCTGTTTCTTCTCGTCGGACAGCGCGCTGGGGACCCACAGCGACCCCCCGCCGATGACGACGCCGGTGTTCGCGCCGTTCGGCGTCGGGAGATACGCCGACCCGAGCTCGAAGCCGTTCTCCTCCGCACCCGCTTTCATCGACACCATGTTCGAGGTGGAGTCCCAGAGCATCGGGACCTTCTGCGTGAGGAACGCCTGCCGGGCCTCCCCCCACGCCTCGATGCCGGGGTTCAGGTAGAGTCCCTCGTCGGCCATCCCCTTCCACCAGCTGTAGACGTTACGGCCGGCTTCGCTGTTGTAGTTGGTCTCGGTCGGACGCCCCTCCCGCCCGTTCTGCTTGTTGACCAGCACCTGGTCCTGCTTGGCGAACTGCTGTTCGATCTGCATCCAGGAGTGGTTCGGCCAAGAGATCCCCTGCTGCATGTCGGTCTGGTCGACGATCGTGCTCGCAGCGTCGCGCACTCCCGAGAGGCTCCGCGGCGGGCTCTCGGGGTCGAGCCCGGCTTCCTCGAACGCCGTCTTGTTGTACAGCATGATGGTGTTCGAGGAGTTGAACGGCATCGAGTTCAGCTGGCCGTTGATGCGGTAGTAGTTCAGCACCGACGGGAGGAAGTCGTCGAGGTCGATCTGGTCCTCGGGGAGGATCTCCCGGACGGGCGTGAACGCCCCGCTGTCGAGACAGAGCCGTGTGCCGATCTCGAAGATCTGTGCGACGCCCGGCGGATCACCGGCACGCGAAGCCTGCAGTGACTGGTTGAGGTTCTGGCGGTAGCCGCCTTTGTTGACCGCCTGGACGGTGACGCCGTCGGTCTGCTCGGAGAACTCGTTCGACATGTCCTCCAGCGTCGACCCGAGTTCGCCGCCGAAGATGTGCCAGAATTCGATGCTGACGTCGCTGCTGCCGCCACTGCTCGTGGAGCCACCGCTGGTATCACTCCCACTGCCTCCGTCACCGGACCCACCATCGCCGGATCCTCCGTCTCCCGAGCCGCCGTCCCCGCCGCTGTTGCCGGTACAGCCGGCGAGCGCGACCACTGTTCCCGCTCCTGCACCTTTGATGAACTTCCGACGTGATGAATTAACCATCGCCGCTTAACTGTCTACATGGTGTCTTAATAAAAATTTTGGGAGAGTCACTCGATCCCAACCGTCTCGTTTCGCTTGACAGC
This sequence comes from Salinigranum marinum, assembly GCF_024228675.1. Taxonomy (NCBI): domain Archaea; kingdom Methanobacteriati; phylum Methanobacteriota; class Halobacteria; order Halobacteriales; family Haloferacaceae; genus Salinigranum; species Salinigranum marinum. The sequence goes on from NZ_CP100461.1 coordinate 138,011, forward strand.
GTCGCCACCCGGTTCCGTTCCCCGCCGCTCCCCCGGAAAAATACTTTTATACGCGGTTTCCGAACGTAGGGTGGCATGCGAGCAGCAGTGTTAGCCGAGTACGGAGAGCCGTTGGATATCAGAGACATCGACCGACCAGAACCCGACCCGGACGGCGTCGTCGCGACGGTCGACGCCTGCGGTGTCTGCCGGAGCGACTGGCACGGCTGGGTCGGTAACTGGGAGTGGTTCGACTACAAACCTCCGCTCGGTCACGTCCTGGGGCACGAACCCTCCGGGACGGTCGTCGACGTCGGCGACGAGGTCGAGACGATCCGCGAGGGCGACGAGATCGCGATCCCGTTCAACTTCGCCTGTGGAGGCTGTCACGAGTGTCGCGTCGGCTACGAGAACCTCTGTGAGAACCACCTTGGGCTGGGGTTTCAGGAGGGTGCGCCCGGCGCGTTCGCCGAGGAGGTTCCCATCCCGAACGCCGACATCAACGCCGTCGAACTCCCGGACGGCGTCGACCAGGTCGAAGTCGCGGGGATGGGCTGTCGGTTCATGACCGCCTATCGGGGGATGGCCCACCAGGCCGACGTCAGCCGCGGCGAGTACGTCGTCGTCTACGGCCTCGGCGGCATCGGCCTGTCTGCCGTCCACATCGCGGACGCGCTCGGGGGGAACGTCGTCGGCGTCGACCTCATGGAGGAGAAACTGTCGATGGCCGAGGACCTCGGCGCGGTTGAGACGGTGAACGCGGGTGCGGTCGACGATCCGGTACGAGAGGTCCGGGACATCACCGACGGTGGGGCACACGTCTCGCTCGACGCCCTGGGGATCGAAGAGACCTGCCAGAACGCGGTAGCGTCGCTCCGAACCCGCGGCCGGCACGTCCAGATCGGGCTCACGACCAAGGAACAGCACGGCTACAACCCGCTGCCGACCGACACGATCGTGATGAACGAGATCCAGATCAACGGCTCCAGCGGGCTCCCGCCGGCGAAGTACGGCGAGATGTTCCGGATGGTCGAACACGGGAAGCTCGACCCCGGTGCGGTCGTCACCGACCGGATCGGCCTCGACGACATCACCGACGAACTCCAGGCGATGACCGACTACGAGACGGTCGGCATCCCCGTCGTCGACAGCTTCGCCTGACGGATGTCCGACCGAGAACAGCGCGACGCGATCCGCGAGCGCCACCGTGCGGCACGCCGGCGGGCGCTCGACGGCCTGACCGTCGCATCGTGGATCGACGGTCGGTCCGTCGGTGATGGGGACACGGCGGATCCTGACACCGACGTCACGGAGACCCGCGCGACCCGCGATCCCGTCATCGACGAGCCCATCGTCGAGGTCCCGGTCGCCACGGCTGACACCGTCGACGCGGCCGTCACTGCCGCACAGGCCACCTTCGACGACGAGTGGGGCGCGACCACCCCGCGCGAGCGCTCGCACCGACTACACGAGTGGACGGATGTCCTCTCGGACCACGTCGACGAACTGACGCTGCTCGAATCGCTCGACACCGGCAAACCGATCGCGGAGGCCCGCGGCGAGGTCGAGGGAGCGATCGACACGCTCGAGTACTACGCGTCGGCCTGTCGGGTGCAGACCGGCGAGCAGATCCCGGCAGGGAGCGACCTGCACATGTACACCCGGACCGAACCGTTCGGCGTCGTGGGGCAGATCACGCCGTGGAACTTCCCGGCGTGGGCGGCGGCCTGGAAGCTCGGCCCGGCGCTCGCCGCGGGGAACTGTTCGGTGTTGAAGCCCTCCGCGCACGCGCCGCTGACCACGATCCGGATGGCACAGCTTTCGACCGAGGTGCTCCCGGACGGCGTCTGTAACGTCGTCACCGGCCCGGGATCGACGACCGGGAGCGCGCTCGTCGAACACGACGGGGTGCGGAAGCTGTCGTTCACCGGCAGCGGCGACGTGGGAACGGAGGTGATGCGAACCGTCGCGTCCCGACTCGCGCCGGTCACGCTCGAACTCGGCGGGAAGTCGCCGTTCGTCGTCTTCCCGGACGCCGATCTCGACACCGTCGTCGAGGCCGTCGCCGACGGGATCTACTACAGCACGGGCGAGATCTGTGACGCGCTCTCGCGCGCGCTCGTCCACGAGGACGTCTACGACGAGTTCGTCGCACGCTTCGTCGAGCAGTCGCGCTCGTACGTGCTCGGTGATCCCCTCGACGAGGAGACGACGATGGGGCCGCTCACCACGGCCGACCAGTTCGAGACGGTCACGGAGTACGTCGACGTCGGGCTCGAAGCGGGAGCGACCCTCGCGACCGGTGGGGGGACGCCCGACGACGGCGCGCTGAAAGACGGCCACTACGTCGAGCCGACGGTGTTCACCGACGTCGACAACGACATGCGGATCGCGCGTGAGGAGATCTTCGGCCCGGTCCAGACCGTTCAGTCCTTCGCGACCTACGAGGAGGCGATCGAACTGGCGAACGACACGCCGTTCGGGCTCGCAGCGGGGATCGGATCGGAGTCCTCGGACCTGATACACCACGCCGCGGCGGACATCGAGGCGGGCGTGGTCTACGTCAACGCCTACGGTCCGATCCGCCCCGAAGGGCCGTACGGCGGCTTCAAACAGTCCGGGATCGGCCGTGACCTCGGGGAGGAAGCACTGACGCACTACCGCCAGACGAAGACGGTGTACGTCAACCTCGACGAGCCGTCCGTCTGAGAACCGACCGGAGAGTCCGAGTCGCGTTCGGCTCGATCGCTCCACGCTTCTCAGTTGCCCGTCCGGACTGTCCGGTCGGTCACCGACGCGGCCGTGATCGGGAGTGACTGTTGGGCGACCCGTCTGCGGTTCGGTCAGGAGCGGCCTCGTTGTCGAGACGGCTCCCGTGACGGGGCGACTGAACCACTCGCACGCCCTCGCAGGGAACGTCCGACCGAGCCTCAGAGCAACAGCGGGCGGAGTCGCTCGGCGGCACCGCCGACCGAGGGAGCCGTCGTCGATCTCGACGCTCCGCGCGCGGACCTGGCGAAGACCGGTGGTGTGGCCTCTCGTCCCGTTCGGCTCTCTCCTCGTCTTTCGTCACAAACGTGTTTGTACCTCGCGAACAAACTGCCCCTCCCCATACAGTCTTGTCGCTGTTCCCCGAGCGTATTTACACAAATATCACGATTTATTGCCATCTCCGGTGCTCGTGTCCCGATCGATCGAGACCGGTTTGGAAGATGCGAACGGACGACCGTCCGGCAGAGAGAACGATTTTTATATATAGAATATATACTTCGACGTATGACCTCTAACTCGGCGAGCGCGAACGGTCGAAGCGGTCCAGACCTCCTTCGACGTCATCGATCTGCTACAGGGCCGTGAGAGGGCGGGAGTGACCGAGATCGTCGAAGCGCTCGGTCGGTCGAAGGGGACGATCCACAGTCACATGGCGACGCTAGAGGCGAACGAGTACGTCGTGAACGACGGTGGGACGTACCGGCTGAGCCTCCGGTATCTCGATCTCGGGGAGGCCGCGAAGGGGCAACTGCGGGTGCCCGACGTCGTTCGGGAGGAACTCGAGGAACTGGCGGCCGAGAGTGGTGAACTCGTACAGTTCGCGACACACGAACACGGACGGGCCGTCTACCTCTCCAAAGCACGCGGTGAGAACGCCGTCCAGACGGGATCGTCGATCGGAAGCTGTGAGTATCTGCACTGTCTCTCGCTGGGGAAGGCGATGCTGGCACGGATGCCCGTCGGACGGTGGACCGGATCATCGATCGCCACGGACTCCCGAAGTACACGGACGAGACCATCACGTCCCGTGAGGCGCTGTTCGACGAACTCAAGGTCGTCCGCGAGCGGGGTACGCGTTCGCCCGCGAGGAGAAGGTCGAGGGACTCCGCTGTGTCGCGGGTCCAGTGATGGTCGGCGACGAGTTGCTCGGGGCGCTCAGTATCTCGGGGCCCGCCCGTCGGTTCGTGGGGACGTTCTACGAGTCCGAACTCCCGGAACTGGTCACTCGTTCCGCGAACGTCGTCGAGAGAACGACCAGTTCTCCTGACGAGCGATGGTACCCCGCTGTTCGGCGGGATGCGCGAGTGAGGGAGCCCAGCCACTCGTCCAATGTATCGCCCCGCCTGCACGCCCGGTACTGGTACCCACCGCTATAATGACATCTATAGTGGTGTAATGGAATACGTTTCGATAGGCCGGTAGACAACTAACCACGGGACTTTGCATACCTGTTCGATGTACGATTACTTATCGGAGTTTCGACGGCAGCCAAGCGGGGACAGCCATCGCGTCGCGAAACATGGCTGACAGTAGTATACAATTAATTATATTCGATTTTTGGGTTAGTGATCTCTTCGCCCAAAATAGGATTTGATTTGCCAGTTTATAAAATAATAATATTAAAAAAGAATAAAATAACTCTAAAAAAGTAGTATAGCTCATATATAACATCGCCGTACATACATGACGACAACGTACACTTGATTTTTAGAATTTTAATTGAACTGGCTGGTCAGTCGGCTTCGGCACCGTGTCTGGAGATTCGTGTCGGAGAATTCTATATATTCGTTTGAATTTCACGAACTCGTGAATTCGAGCCGGTGACACCCGTGATCGATGGTCGACTCCGAGCTCAGCTACTTTTGATGACGTTTCGGATCGCCGCTCGACTGTCGACCCGTTCCGAGCCGTTGTCGCTTCTGAGTTGCATCGTGCACACCTGCGACGACCGAACGGCGAGAGAGCAGTCCGTGTCGGCGTCGACTGCCGCGACCGGCCGGTGTCGCGATCCGACGAGGCGGGTCACCGCGTCTCCGACCGGGAAATAATCGTAAACGACCCCGGTACCCGGACGTGAGCCGCTCGGGGTCAAGTCCCGAGGCGCTCGCCTCGGTTCTTCGTCGGGGTCGGATGTATATTTGTTTACAGCTTAGATAGTAAAAGTACAAGTAAACTGGCCTGCGATCTGTTGTATGCCTCACGACCGAGTGGTAACTGGAGGAACGGTTGTCTCCGAGGGTCTCCGTCAGGAGGTCACAATCGCGATCGACGACGGTCGGATCTCGGCGCTCTACGATCCGAGCCGAGCTGTTGCGGCAGCAGACGCCGTCGATGCGACGGGCAAACACGTGCTTCCCGGTGGCGTCGACCCGCACGTGCACATGATGGATCCGGGGAAGACAGATCGCGAAGACTTCGAAACGGGGACTGCGGCGGCTGCGACCGGTGGAATCACGACCATCGGAGAGCACCACAGAACGGACCCAATGGTGCTCGACGCGGACGTGTTCGCCGACAAACGGGAGTACCTCTCCGCGAAAGCGCACGTCGACTTCGGCCTCCTAGCCGGCGGCCACCCGGACAACGTCGAGGACCTCCGTGATCTGGAGCGAGCGGGAGCGATCGCTTTCAAGAGCTTCACCTGTGAGGTACACGGCGTTCCGGCGCTCAAAAGCGACGCGATGTCGGAGGTCTTCACCGAGATCGAACGGCTCGGTGGCATCAGCATGATCCATCCGGAAGACGAGCTGATCTTACAGGCCAACGAAGACCGGATTCGAGCCGAGGGTCGAACCGATGGGGAGATCATCCCCGAATGGCGGTCCAGAGAGGCAGAACAGGTAGCCGTCTCCACGACGCTCCAGATCGCAAAACAGACCGGTGTGTCCCTCTGGTTGGCTCATCTCAGCCATCCAGCGGTCGTGGATCAAGTGACCCACGCACGGAACAGCGGTGTCGACGTCTACGCCGAGTGCTGCCCGCAGTATCTATACCTCACGGAGGAAGACGTCGTCGACGACGCACCGTACACTATGTTTACACCGCCGGCTCGGGGTGCAGACGAACGCGCCGGACTGTGGGACCGACTGGCTGCCGGCGACATTCACATGATCAACGCGGACCATGCGCCGTCGACCCGAGAACAGAAAGCCGCTGGTAAAAACGACGTGTTCGAAGCTCCGTTTGGAATCCCGGGCGTCGAGACCGTCTTGCCGCTGCTGTTGAACGGGGTTCACGAAGGCAAGGTCTCACTCGAACGGGTGGTCGAAGTGTTCTCGACGAACCCGGCCAAGATCACGGGACTGTATCCACAGAAAGGGACGCTACGGGTCGGGAGTGATGCTGACCTGGTGATCGTCGACATGGACCGGTCGATGCAGCTGACCGACGACGGCGTTGTCGCAAAGTGTGGCTGGACGCCGTTCGACGGCATGGAAGTCGTCGGCGTCCCGGAGTCGACGTTCGTTCGAGGGAGTCCAGTGGTCGACGACGGGGTCGTCGGTGAGCCGGGTTACGGTGAGTTCGTGGCACGAGGCCAGCGCACGACGCTCGATACCGGGTAGACCGCGCCCCGGTCTGTTCGGCTTTATCGCTCCGGCAAACACTCGTCGAGCATGTGCCGACCGTCGCCGTTGCGAACGTCCCCGACGACGTCCGTGACGTCCTCGAGGATCCTCGTTGCGCGTACCGGCGAGGAAGAACCTCGCAGCTCCTCCAGATCGGTTGCGGAGGTGCTGTAGACTACTCGGGCGAGCTCGGCACGCCGCATCCCGCTGGCACACATCGGACACGGTTCCGTGCTCGTATACATCACCGTCTCGGACCGTTCTTCGGGGCTCAGCTCTCGCATCGCCCGGTACGCGAGGTGCAACTCCGGGTGACGGCGGAGGTCGTCCTCCGTCACGACACGGTTGGACGACTCCATGATGATCTCATCGTCGCGGACGAGCACGGAACCAAACGGATCGTCTCCCCGGGCTGCGGCCTCACGCGCGAGGGCGAACGCTCGTTCCATGTGCGAGTGATGATCGTACTCGTCGATGTCTTGGGAGGACATAGAGCTACGTGACCCCAGACGTATAAGAATCATCAGGAATCGCCTCCCGGCGACGGAACCGAATCCAGTCACCGCCACTCCCGCCCCGAAGCGTCAGCGACGGCGGCTGAAGCCGTGGACATCCGCCGTGACCTCCTGTGAGACACATAGTGCCGGTCTCACCTGTGGCTGGTGAGCGCCCCCGGACACCCTGGATCTGACGATCCACCCCCCTCCACCCCGACGGCTGGGCTTTCCGGGTACCTCGACAGCGAGAAACATCTGCGAGCGATGTGGATCTCTCTTGCGCAGTGATCCAAAATTATTAGCCACTGTGGGTTGATTGACCACCTAATGAGCCAAGAAGTGCCAAGAAATCTGAATAGCACCCGTCACCGCTCTCCCCTCGAGACGGACGCCACCTCGTCCGGAACTGACGTCGGTGACGCCGTGCTGGAGATCACTGATCTCAAGAAGACGTTTCAGAACGGATCCGTCCTGGCGGTCGACAACGTCAGCCTGACCATCGAGTCGGAGGAGTTCGTCGTCCTGCTTGGCCCGTCTGGGTGCGGGAAGACGACGACGTTGCGGTGTATCGCCGGCCTCGAACTGCCGGACGAGGGAACGATTCGACTGCACGGGAGAGACATCACCGATCTCAAGCCCCACCGGCGGAATCTCGCGTTCGTGTTCCAAGACACGACGCTGTTTCCACATATGTCGGTGAAGAAGAACATACAGTACGGCCTGGATATGATGACCGCGCTGTCCGAGGAAGAGAAAACGGAGATGGTCCGCGACGTTGCCACGCAGCTCGACATCGAGGACAAGCTCGAAGAGAACCCCGGTAATCTCTCCGGCGGCCAGCAACAGCGGGTCAGCCTCGGCAGAGCGATGGTGATGGACCCGGATCTGTTCTTGCTCGACGAACCGTTCACGGCGCTCGACGCAAATCTCCGCGACCACATGCGGACCAAAATAAAGGAGCTCCAACGGACGGTCGAGCGGACGATGATCTTCGTGACGCACAATCAGGAGGAAGCTCTGACCGTCGGTGACAAGGTCGTCGTGATGAACGAGGGGCAGGTCTACCAGGCCGGGTCACCGTACGAGGTGTACTACGACCCACAGAACCTGTTCGTCGCGTCGTTCATCGGGTCACCGACGACGAACATGTTCGAGTGCACTGTCGGTACGGACGACGACGACGCGGTCGTCCTCTCGCACGACGTTCTCGAGTACTCGTTCGTCGGCGAACGGGCAGAACGTCTCCGACCGTTCGTCGGCGAGACTGTCACGCTGGCCGTCCGTCCCGAATTCATCGAACTCGACGACTCAGAGGGACTCTTCTCGGCTGACGTCCGACTTCGCGAGTCCCACGGTACTCACGATGTGATCTACCTGGAGCGCGGAGACACGGAGATCGCGGTCATCGTACCACCCGCGCAGATCGAACACGAAGACGAGACGAAGTACATCTCCTTCTCCGAAGACGTCTGGGTGTTCGGGCAGAGCGGCCAGCGTCTCGTGTAGACGACCGTTGGGTCGCCCGGTGGACGTGTCGCTCGTCGCGGTGCGGTCTGGGCTGGAGGTGGTGTTACCTGAGCGTGTCGGGTCCTTTTCGATGGCCGACACGAACTACGCGATCCGTCTCTACTCCTGTGACTGAATGAGTTCGACGCGGTATCCATCCGGATCTTCGACGTACGCGAACCTGATCTCGTCCATGTCTGTCGGGTCCTGTACGACCGTGTATCCCATCTCCGACGCTAACTGGGAGACCGTCCGGTCGACGTTCTCCACCGAGATCGCGAGGTGATCGACACCCTCCGGGCGAATCTCTGCTTCACCGTCGGGGTCGCTTTTGAACTGTATCTGTGCGCCCTCGTGGCCACCGACGTAGAAGTTCCGTACCCCGTCGTCCCCGGTGAACTCACGTTTGGCTTCGAGGCCGAGCCCGTCGATGTAGAACCGTTTGCTCGCCTCGACGTCCGAGACGCGGATTGCTGTATGAATAAACTCCACAGTTCGGGATACTGCCACCGGGGTATATACTTACGCGGTTTCCTCCGAACACGGAGATCGCGTACCGAATCCCGTTGAGTCTCTCACCCGAGTTCAGGGAAGACCGTCAGGAGCGACCACTGTTGAACGGTTCCGTGATGTCCACGAGGTGATTCAGCACCACGATCAGCACGAGGACGGGGATCATGAGGAAGACGGAGACTGCCGATGCGGCAGGGTAGTTCACTCCCTGGTTCACGAGCGTGAACAGGTAGCTCGTGATCTGCCCCTTCCCGCTGCTGAGTAGACGCGGGACGAGGAAGTTGCCGATCGTCAGCAGGAACACCAGGAATGTTCCGATCGTGACGCCGGGAAGGCTCATCGGCCAGATCACGGACCGAAAGATCGAGACCGGGGTCCCGCAGAATATCTTCGCCGTGTCGATGTGCTCGTCTTCGACTTGCGTGAGGGAGATGAATATCGGGCCAGTCATGAATATCGAGTAGTTGAGTAGATATCCCCACGCAACGGAGATCCGGGTGAACATCAGTGCCAGCGGGGCGTCGATGAGGCCGATCTCTAAGAGTAGCTTGTTCACCACGCCGAGCTTTCCGAGCACGGAGAACACCGAGTACATCCGGACGACCTCCATCGTGAAAAACGGGATCAACAGCAGGAGGAAGACGAACAGGCTCTGTGTGAAGCTGAGGTGAAACCTGAGGTAGTAAGCCAGCGGATAGCCGATCAGAAGGGAGATCGCGACCACGGCGACGCCGTAGAGGAACGTCAGAACCATCGCGTTGAAAAAGGTCATGTTCATGACGTTTTGATACTGGCTGATGGTGAGTTCGTATACGATGCTGTAGTTCTCGAAGGACATGAACGAGCTGACCACCAGCATCAAGAGAGGGATCACCAGAAACGCGACGAACCAGAGAACTGCTCCTCCCAGGATGAGGTAACTGTACGTGATGTTGCTCGGCACCGCTCCACGGCCGACTCGCTCGGTCAGTCCGCCGATGTACGACGCCAGGTTTCGTTGGGACATGACAGTTCTGTTGAATTCGTCTTGTGGATTCGAATCGTCTTACTACCCGACTACGCGCCGGTGAACTCCTGCCACTGTTCGACCATATACTCGTTTTCGTTGGGAGCGACGTGCCAGGCACCGACCGCGGGCAGGAAGTCCTTGACGCCCCCCCGGAACCGTGTGTGGCCGTCGGGACTCGACTCGTACTCGCCGTCCGTCCACTCGTAGTTGCTCGGTGTGAACATGAACTGGCCATCGACAGGCTTGCTGGTTGCCGTGCCCTCGTAGAACCAGTCGTAGAACTCCGTCGGCATTCCAGGCTCGCCCCGAACGAGGTCCTTGTTCGGGTACTGCGGGACGATGTACCCCGACTGACCGACGAATCCGGCGTACCACGCTGTCAGGTGCAGGTCGAGGAACTTCGCCACTTCGTCCTCGTTGTTCCGGTCGGAGACGCCGGGTTTGAGCGGGATCGTCCCGCCCATCCAGGCGTCGTACCCCTGTAGGCTCTGTTGGCTCTCCTGCCGTGCAAGCTTCGCGTAGCCGGTGGGAGTGCCGTTCTCCCGCGTTCCCAGAACCGCAGGCCCCCAGATGTTCCCGATGATCGCCTCCTCGGACGAGAAGAAGTTGATCTGGGTTCCGAGATCGCTGAACAGGGCCTTGAACTGCCCTGCTTGTTTTTGCTTGACCAGGAAGTCCACCATCGCGTCGATGTGCTCCTGTGTCGGGTCGCTGATCTCGCGGAGCGACGCGTCGACCATCCCCCTGTCCGCGAGGTGCATCATCGCCACCACGTACGACACCGTGGACAGTTGGTTGAACATCGACTTCCCCTTGTACTTGTCGTCGAAGATGGCACTCCACTCGTCGACATCGCTGGGGACCTGCCTCGGATTGAACCCGACGGAGTCGGCGTTGAACACGTTGGGATAGAACTGAATCTCGTCTTGAGAATCGACGTCGTTCCAGATGACCTCGGCGTGTCGGTCGAACTGGCCGTCGTACACTTCGGTCCCGTTGAGGATGTACTCCGTGACGTTGTCCTCGTTCCAGTTTTCGATGCTTGCGGGATCGATCGGACTCGCCATATCGTTCCCGATGATCTGCGGCGCCAACTGTCCGCCAGTGAACAGCGCATCAAAGACCTCGTTCCCGCCACTCAAGACCTGTCTGTTGGCCGCTGCTTGGGCCTTGACCGTGAACTCGGTGTCGATGCCCGTCACTTCCTCGAACCGCTCCCGCTTTCCTTCCCGGAGCCCCCACGCTGGACCGAGGATCTGGAGCGGTCTCTCGCCCGTTTCCACGCCACTTTGAGTCGTTTCCGCGGTGCCGCCGTCGCCACCGGCGTCAGTGGCCGAGCTACTACTGCTCCCGTCGCCTCCCGTACACCCCGCGATGGCAGCCGTCAAGCCAGTACCGGCTGCTGCTAGCAGGTTTCTACGTTTGACCATTTTTCTTCTACATCGGTCGATGAATACTCATACGCATAAATAATTACTGGTATATGCAATTGCTATCCGAGCAGAACACAACGTGTGTGCACTGTTTATCGGCTATAACTGACGCACGGAAAGGGGGGCACCGACGAGACGCCGATGCTGGCCGTGTCGCCTCGGGACCTCGAGCGGGATCGCCCGACCGCCGAGACCAGGCCAGTTAGCCTGAACAACCAGTCGCACTGTTCCTCCTGCTCCGATCTCGGATACGAGCCGTTCATCGACCGGAGGATGGGGTCTCTCCTGGCACGACACGGCACGAGACGAATCACACCGCGTCGAGAGCGCTCCGAAGTCGGATCGAAGCGGGCCGACGGCACTCACCGTCTCAGCTACTGGACGCTGCCGAGCGGCCATACAGTATCAGGGCGAAACTCAGGATCAACACGACGATCGAGACGGTCGACGTGAGGGATCCGAGCGCGGCGAGTCCTGGAGTCGGATCGCGCGAAGCGACCGAGTACACCTCGAGCGGCATCGTGTTGTCCGTCCCCAGCAACAGGAGACTCCGGTCCAGTTCGTTGTAGGACAGCGTAAACGCGAACACGGCCGCACCGAACACCTGGAACTTGATTTCGGGGAGGATGATCGTGTAAGCCACCTCGAAGTCGTTCGCGCCGAAGACCCGGGCAGCCTCCTCGTGATCCGTCAGATTTGGCGGCATTCCGGCGAGAAAGAGGATGAACGAGAACGGGAAGGCCCAGATAACGTGAACTGGAAGCCCCAGCCAGAGTCCCTGCTTGAGGCCGACCACCTCGCCCAAGAATACCGTGATACCGATGCCGTACATTATCCCTGGGGTGACAATCCCGAGCAAGAACAGGTAGATGATGAGGTTCTTTCCTCTGAACCGATGACGGAACGCCAGCGCGCTCCCGGTCGAAAGAACCGTCACGACGACTGTGACAGCAGCCGCCAGTTTGACCGAGTTGACGAACGACGCGGAGAACGCACCGGACTGCAGCACCTCGTTGTACCAGTCGAGGGTGATGTCAACGAATGGGAACGTTATCCCTCCAGAATTGAACGAAAAGACGAGTAACGCGACCACCTGACTGTATACGAACAGACCGACGAGCAACAGATGGATCTGCAACAGGCGTTTCGTGTTGATGGCACTCACGACACTGTTCACTTTCCCGTGCCACACCGATCGAGCCGACGATTTTCCAGGCATCTGTTTACTCAGCGCACGTCACGCTGACAAGTAAGCGATTTCTAGCCTGATTGCACTACGATTCACGTGAGGACAGTCGATAGTGTGCAAAATATAGTTTGTGGTTGGTCCACCCCCACGGCGCTCGGAGACCGCCGGAGGAACGAACCAGTCACTGGGCTCTCGCCCCGTTCGTCTGCGTCACCTCCTGCGGCAATCGTGCGACCACGGCCAGCCGACACTCGCAGAGGCGGGGGGTCGACGTTTACGACACTACACCGGCGTGGAGACACGACGTGACCCCGCTAATCGTCCCGGGGCCGACGGCTCGATCCGTGATCACGTAATCTGGTCGTAGACTACCTCGACGGATTCGCTGACCACGTCAGCGATCTGGTCGATCGAGTCCTCACCAGTGATCAGCGGCGGTGCCATCATGATGTGGTCGCCTCTGGTCCCGTCTGCGCTGCCTCGACCGGGGAAGGTGTATACACCGCGGTCCAGCGCCTCGTTGTACACTCGCTTGTACACCTTCAACTCGGGATCGAACGGCTCTTTGGTTGCCGTATCGGCGACAAACTCGACCCCCAGCATGAGTCCCTTCTGACGGATATCACCGACGATGGGGTGGTCTTCGAGTGCTCCGAGCCTCTCTCGCAGCTGGTCACCCCGCGCTTGTCCCTGTTCGATGACCTCGTCGGTGTAGTAGTCGAGCACGTGGGAGGCGACTGCGGCGGAGAGTGGGTTCCCGGCGTACGTGAACCCGTGCGCGAACGAACTCCCCTTCCGACTGTCGAACTGGGCTGCGATTTCGTCGTTCACCACCACACCGCTGATCGGGGAGTACCCGCTCGAGAGCCCCTTCCCGATCACCATGATGTCCGGAACCACGCCGAAGTTCTCCATGCCGAACATCTCGCCCGTTCGCCCGAATCCCGTCATGATCTCGTCCGCGATGAAGACGACGTTGTACTCGTCGCAGATCCGCCTGATCTCTTTGAAGTATGCAGGGTGAGGATGGGCTGCTGGCACGCTGGATCCCGACACCGGCTCCGCGACGAACGCCGCGACGGTCTCGGGACCCTCCTGTTGGATGGCGGTCTCCAGTTCCTGTGCGGCTTGTATCGCTTGCTCTTCCGGCGACCCCTCGTACTCCCACCGGTAGGGGTACGCTGGCGGGATGTGTGGGTAGTTCTTCAACAGCGGTTTGTACTGTGACCGCCGATGCGTGTTGCCAGTGAGCGAGAGCGCGCCGATCGTGGCGCCGTGGTACGACTGCCACCGCGAGATGAACGTCGTCTTCTGCTCGTCCCCGTTCTCCTGATGGTAGCGCCGAACGAGCTTCATCGCCGAATCGACTGTCTGACTCCCGGAACTGACGAAGAAGGACGTGTTGAGATCGCCCGGCGTCATCTCCGCTAGCTTCTCGGCTAGTTCCTCGAGCGGATCCGAGGTGAAGTTCGAGGTCATCACCAGCGCGACCCCGTCCTCGACCTGTTTCTTCATTAGCTCGCCGACACCAGGAACGGAGTGTCCGAGGTTAATCACGACGGCCGCCGAAGCCGCGTCGATTATCTCGTCACCGTTCTGGGCAACCAGAAACTCGTCGTGTGCACTCTTGATGTTCGGGAGATCGGCGCCGACACCGGAGCCCCATTTGTAGAATACGTTCTCCGTACCCATGCTGTTGACGAAGGGTTAATTATACATAAATCCTCTGAGTTTTTATTCAGTAATTGAAGGGCTGAGACAGTATCTATTACATCTAGCCACCACCTCCCTCGAGGTGTTGGTCTGCTCCGGTGCCAACGGCTCCCCTACAGCACCGCCAAGCAAGTCGAGGCGGCGTCATCGAGAGCGTCGCCCAACTGTGGGGTCTCTCTCGGTGGGGACGCCGTCGCCCCCCGGTTCCATCAGCAGGTCCATCGCACATCCCGGTCTCGCTTCCGCTCGCCCTCTGATCGGTGGTTCTCAGTTGTTCGGCCACGGCCGCGTCGCGCTCACGGGCAGACCGCCCGTGGTACGACGGCTTACGTCGTGCTCGGCTGTCGGGAACGCTGGAACCGTTTCCGGGCGGTCCGGTCTCGGATGCCTCACCGACGAACGTGGACAGCGAGGTCTCACGGGTCCCCCGTCGACTTCGGTGCCAGATTTTTGGATTTTATACAATCGATGATATTTTAACCACCTATGTTCGATAATGGTCGATGGCATTAGCAGATGTTGTAGTCACCGGTGCCAAGGTACTCCACGACGGCACGCTGGACCGACTGAACCTCGGAATCACGGACGGTGAAATAACTCACATATCCAAACCCGGGATGGGGCCAGAGGGAAGAGCGTCCCTCGAACTCGACGGCGAACTCGTCATCCCTGGGGCCGTCGAAGAGCACATTCACCTGCGGGAACCTGGATACGTGGAGAAAGAGGGGATCGTTACGGGAAGCGCTGCTGCGGCCGCTGGTGGAGTGACCACGATCGTCGAAATGCCCAACACCACCCCGCCGGTGTCGACGAGGGCCCGGTGGGAGGAGAAAGCCGCGCTGTTCGACCGGAAATCGCACGTGGACTTCGCGCTGTACGGTGCCATTACCGAGGACAACGTCGGAACTGGCGACATACAGGAACTGGCAGAGGCCGGCGCGACTGGATTCAAGACGTTCATGGCAACGAGTTTCGGTCCGCTACTCATCAGCGACAAAGCACTGCTCCTGTCGGCGTTCGAAGAGGTGAAAGAGACGGGACGGCCGATCTACATCCACGCCGAGGACGAGGAGTACCTGGACGGGTTTCGAGAGCGTGTCGAACGGGACGGAACGAGCGGAATGGACGCGTTCTTCGACTCCCGTCCGCCGATCGCCGAGACGACCGCGATCGCGGACGTTCTCGACATCGTTCGGGAGATCGGGACCGAGACGGTGGTTGTGCACGTCACGACCAGCGAGGGGGTCGATCGTATAGACCGCGCACGGCAAGCGGGGCTCCCCGTCGAGGCGGAAGTCACTCCGTACCACTTGGCCTTCGACGAGGAACGACTTCGGGCGGTCGGAACGGAAGGGATCGGTACGCCGCCGGTACGAGACGAGGAAAACAGGCAGGCGCTCTGGTCTCAACTCACAGACGGCCGCGTCCAACTCCTCGGTAGCGATCACGCCCCGCACACCGCGGCTGAAAAAGACGGTGAACCGCTCGAGGTGCCCCCCGGGATGCCGCAGGTCGAAACGGCGCTCCCGTTCCTCCTCGACGCGGTCAATCGCGGACACACGACGATCGATCGAGTGGTCGACCTCTACTCGACGCGCCCGGCGAAAAAACACGGACTCTATCCACGGAAGGGAACGATCAGCGTCGGCTCCGACGCCGACTTCGTGGTCGTGGATCCAGACGAGCCGTGGACGGTCGATCCAGCGGACTTCGAATCGAGCGGGAAGTACAGCCCGTTCGACGGTTGGACTTTCTCGGCGTCGATCCTGGCGACGTACCAGCGAGGGGAACTAATCGCGGAAAACCGGCACACGACCAACTCCCCCGGAGACGGGCAGTTGTACCAGCGGTCGGACTGAGGCTCCGAACCGCCCCTCACACCGAGCGACCGGTCGCTCGGTCGCTCGCGTCGATCAGTTTCCGATGGGATGGAGCGGGCCAGTTGTCTATAAGTACCGCCGTTTCGGATACGAAAAACGACGTATGTCAGTCGTAATCATCTCGACCGGCGGTACGATAGCGGCGACAGAAGACGACGGTGGGGATGCCAGCCCGGACCTGAGCGGAGGAGAGATCGCAGAGAGCGTTCCGGGGTTGCAGAACCTCACCGAGATCGAGACCGACGACTTCTCGACGGTACCGAGTCCTCACTTCACCATCGAACAGATGTACGATCTCGTGGTGAAGATCCGAGACCTCGATCGGAACAGCGATGTCGAGGGAATCGTCGTGACGCAGGGGACCGATATCCTCGAAGAGTCCGCGTACTTCGTCAGCCTGTGTTACGACGGTTCGACGCCCGTTGCCTTCACCGGGGCGATGCGCGGACCTTCGCTCGCGAGTCCAGACGGACCGGTGAACGTCCTCGATAGCGTACGGACGACTCTGAACTGTGCGGAGACGACAGCGAACGTGTTCGTCGTGTTCAACAACCGGATCCACCCTGCCAGAAGCGTGACAAAGACACACTCGATGGCGGTCGATACGTTCCGATCGCCCGAGTTCGGCCCGCTCGGGTTCGTCGAAGAGGACCGAGTGGTGTGGCGACGGGGACACGTCGAGCCTGACGAGACGTTCGACCCGACACCGGAGCGGCTCACGAACGACGTCCACGCGGTCACGATCACGGCGGACTCACCGCCGGGTCAAATCCACGCGGCCGCCGACGCGGATGGCCTCTGCTTTGCCGCGCTCGGTGTCGGCCACGTTCCCCAGACGCTCCTCGATCCGCTGCGTGACCTGACCGAGATCGGCGTCCCCGTCGTCGCGACCACGCGCTGTCCGGAAGGACGTGTCGCCCGGCACACGTACGACTTCCCTGGGAGCGAACAGACGATCCGTGACGAACTCTCGATCCCCGTTTCGGACCGCAACCTCCAGAAGACTCGGATCAAGACGATCGTTGCACTCGCGGCCGGCCGCTTCGAGACCGCGTTCTCGTGACGAGCGACGTGAAGACGACCTCGCGGGAGACGCCATCGGCCTCGTTGCGGCGTGGCTGTTCACCGGCCGAACTAAGCTTTATATCGGTGGTGGCTGGACCAACTACAGTAGCATGAGTGATGATGCAGGCTCCGCCGTCGGAGTCAACGGACAGATAGATCCCGATCAGTTGGGTGTGACGTCCGCCCACGAGCACACGTTCATCGACATGCGGAACTGGTTCCTCATGCCCGAGACGGCCGAGGAACGGCGGCTCGCCGAAGAACCAGTTTCCCTCGAGAACCTGTGGTATCTCCGTCGTAACCCGACCAACAACCGGGACAACTACCTTCTCGGCTCGACGGACGTGGCGATCGACGAACTGGCCGAGTTCTACCGCGCAGGTGGCGAGACCATCGTGGATGTGACCCCGAAGGGGATCGGCCAGGATCCTCGACGGGTCCGCGAGATCAGCCGAGCGACCGGGATCCAGTTCGTCCACGGGACGGCGTACTACGTGCGAAACAGCCATCCCGACAGAGTTGCCGCGGCGAGCGCGGCGGACCTCGAAGAGGAGTTCGTGAGTGACGTTCGGGAGGGGATCGACGGGACCGACGTCCGGGCCGG
This sequence comes from Salinigranum marinum, assembly GCF_024228675.1. NCBI lineage: Archaea > Methanobacteriati > Methanobacteriota > Halobacteria > Halobacteriales > Haloferacaceae > Salinigranum > Salinigranum marinum. The sequence goes on from NZ_CP100461.1 coordinate 155,737, forward strand.
CATCATCGGCGAGATCGGGCTGAGCACCGACTCCGAAGGGGAGATGTATCCGCAAGAAGAGAAGGTCCTCCGGGCAGCCGCCCGCGCGGCCGTCCGAACCGGCGCCCCACTGACGATTCACCCCCCAGGATGGACGGAAGCCGCACAGCGAGACCGGACCTACCCGACCTCCCGCTGGGCGCTGGAGGTCCTCGATATCGTGGAGGAGACGGGACTCGACCCGGGGCGTGTCGTCATGGATCACATGGACAGGTCGCTGTACGAGGACCTCGACTACCAGAAGGAACTCGCGTCCCGGGGGCCCTACCTCGAGTACGACATCTGGGGGGCGGAGTTCTACCGGGACGAGTACAACGACGGGTTCCCGTCGGACAGATGGCGTATCGAGGCCGTCAGCGAACTCGTCGATGCGGGCTATCTGTCTCAACTGCTCTTTGCACAGGACATCTGTCAGAAGCTCCAGCTGAGGAAGTACGGTGGGTTCGGGTACGCACACCTCCTGCGGAACGTCGTCCCCATGCTGCGGGAACACGGCTTCTCTCAGGACCAACTCGACACGATCCTGATCGACAACCCGAAACGCATGCTCACCTTCGACCCGCCCGAAGAGTAACACCCGGATGCAGCCGACGAGTTCTCAGTCCGACAACTCGTCGAACCGGTGGCTGTCCGGGTTCCGCTTGAGGTGGTCTTGCTGCTGTTCGGCGACGTCGTCGTAGATCGCGTCGTCGGGGTCAGGAGCCGTTTCGGTAAACTCGGCGTCGATGGCGTCGTCGACCCGCAACACGAGAACGGCCAGTTCGGTCGCGGTCACGTAGATCTGTTTTCGGTTCGCAGTCGGGTCGACGACGCCCGCATCCAAGACGTCACCGATGGTTCCTTGCGGGAGTATCAAGCCAGCGGTCGAACCCTCGCTGTCCTGCTTCGTCTTCGCGTTCGCCACCGTCGTGAGCGCGTCGAGCCCGGCGTTTCTCGCGAGGGTCGCCGGTACCTCTTCGGCTGCGTCCGCGAACGCTTCCATCGCCAGCCCGACCCGCGAACCCTCGCTCCTCGCCGCGTGTCGGAGTCGCTGGGCGATCCGGACGTCGACTGCTCCCCCACCCGGGACGATACCTGGCTGTGCTCCGCCGTAGCCTTTCGCCGTCGCGACCGCAGCGGCGGCCTGTCGGAGCATCGTCGTGGCCTGTTCCGCGAGCTGTCCACTGACGCCGTGTAACTGGATGCAGACGGAGTTCGGGTCGGAGCAGCCGTCGAACACCACCATCCGGCGAGTCCGCTTACTACCCGGCCTCGAGTCACCTGTGACCTCCTCGACGACGCCGGCCCGTCCGAGATCGTCCTCGGACACGTCGGTGATGTCCTGCACCAGTGCGGCACCGGTTGCCAGTGCGACCTGCTGGAGGTCGATCCGGTTCACACCTCGAATCCCCACGATGCCGTTGTCGACGAGCAGCTGCTGATACGCCGGAATGATCCCCTGGCGTGCGACGACGACGTCGACTCCCGCCGCGACCAGCGTTTCGACGACCGCCCGGCGACGGGCGACGAGCGGTTCGTCGATCCCCGCGATCGTCTCTGGATCGTCCGTTTCGACTCTGATCTTCTTCGTGTCCGGATCCTGTAATCCGCCCCCGGAATCGTACCCCGAGAGGACGAGGACCTTCGCGTCGGTGACGCGGGTTGGCATCTCGGAGTGACAGAGCTTGTTCCTGTCGAGGACCGCCCCGTGGATCACCCGCGAGTCGGCTATCGACCCGGTTCGCGTGGCTCGGACCGCCATCGTGACCTCGTCCGGCATGCCGATCGTTTCGACGACCTCAACGGCGGCCTCGGCCCACCGTTCGGCGAACCCACCGACGTCGTTTCCCGTGAGCGCGGTCCGAGCGACGTGCCACTCGGCGCTGTGTGCTTTCGGTGGGAGCGACAGCTCTCGCGTCTCCTCGTCGATCGTGCGGAGCGCCACGTCGAGCCCTCGCATGTAGCCCGCACAGACCGTGTATGGATGGACTCCCCGCTCGATGAGTGACTCTGCCTCACTGAGCATGGCGGCGAGCAGTACCACCGTCGTCGAGACGCCGTCACGGATTTCCGCCCCTTCGACGGTCTCTTCGTCGGTCTGTTCTGGCCCGAGGATGCCACCGACGAGCCGACCGATCGGATGTCCAAGAGGCAGTTTGTCGAGAATCGTCGCCCCGTCGCTCGTCGCGACGTAATCGTCGAACGAGGGGGCCGCCGACGAGTCTTCCCTCGTTTCCAGCTGTCGTACCACGAGTTTGTCCCGGGAGGCCGGTCCCAGACTCGACGCGAGAACACGTGAGATGGCCTCGACCGCGATGATGTTCGCTCTCGGGAACTTCAGCTCCACGTCGTGTTCGGTTTGATCGATTTCTGGCCGTTGCATTGGCTAACTGAACTCCTCTTTCGGGTAAAAAGTTGACGGGAACCGATCCGGTCGTTTCCGCCACGCACGACTCCGCGCCGGGCAGTGGGCTTTCCGAGCCGTGCGCTCGCTTTTTTGACTCTGCCACGCGGTTGGGTGCCAAACGTCTCCCTTCGCGAAGCGGACGAGTAGCAAAGGGGTGACTACACACACCGTCTTCGCCGCGGGTCACGGGGATCACCTGGGACGGCCGACCGGCGAGCAGGACCGCCCGACAACCGGACCACGGTCGCCGTTCGACCGGCTCCGCCCGTCGGGACCGCCCTGAAGACGCGGGTCCGGAAGCTTCAGGGGTTGATGTAGTAGTTGTTCGCTTCGGTGATGCTGAGCTGGCTTCCGGGCGGGAGCACGACCGTCGTGGTATCGGCGTCGATGAACGCGGGCCCGTCGATCTCGTGACCGGGAGCGAGCGCGGAGTCGTCGTACGCCTTCGCGTCGACGTACTCCCCATCGAAGAACGCCTCACGCTCGTCGTGAACTGCGCTGGAGACCGGGCTGTCCGCTCCGTCCACCGTCGGATGGCCGAGTTCCTCCGTTCGACCGACTGCCTCGACCCGCCAGTAGAGGAACTCCACTGCTTCGTCGGCCTGACTGAACCCGTACGTGTTGTCGTGCACCTGGTGGAAGTTCTCCGACAGTCGGTCGAGGTCGTCCTCGTCGACCCGAGACGAGGGGATGTCCGTCTGTAGCTCCCAGATCTGCTGTGGATACCGCGCCTCGGTGTAGAAGTTCAGCTTCCGGCGGTCCTGGTCGATGCCGAGACGGTCGAAGAACGCCTCTGCGTCGGCCTCAAGCGATCTCAGGGTGTCGTTTACTTCGTCGAAGTCGAACCCGTCGCTGACCGTATGCAGACTCGCAGAGAAGTCTCGACGGACGTCCGAGAGGAGCCCACCAGTCGCACTGACCACGCCCGCCTTACGCGGGAGGAGCAGTTCCTCGATCTGGAGCTCGCCGGCGACCTGTGCGGCAAACATCCCCAACGCACCCCCACCACCTGAGAGGACGTACTGTCGCGGGTCGATCCCACGTTCGACCGTCACTTCCTGAATACCGTTGATCAGGTCCTGCGCCGAGGTCGCGTAGATCAGCCGAGCGGCCTCCTCGACACTCAGGCCGAGTCTGTCTCCGATTTTCGTCTCGATCGCTCGTTCGGCTGCCTCCGTATCAGGGGTCATTTTCCCCCCCAGGAAGTACTCCTCGCTGAGATAACCGAGCACGAGCGCGGCGTCAGTGACAGTCGGCTCCTCACCGCCGCGGCCGTAACACACCGGTCCTGGCTGGGAGCCGGCACTCTTCGGGCCGACGTGGAGCAGTCCCCCTCTGTCGATCCACGCGATACTGCCACCGCCTGACCCGATGCTCTCGACTTCGACCTTCTCGATCCCGAGGAGGTCGTCGCCGACCGTAGCCTCCCGCGTACGTGGGATGGTGCCGTTCTGAACGACGGCCATGTCGAAACTCGTTCCACCCATATCGAGCGCGATCACGTTGTCGTTGTTGAGCTCGGACCGGACGTACGCCCGCGACGAGACCGGGAACATCGTCGGACCCGAATCCACGGTCCAGATCGGATTCCGAGAGACCTCTTCAGCAGTCATGATGCCCCCGTTTGCGGTGATGATCAGCGGTTCGTCCTCGTACCCGTACTGCACCAGAGTCTCTTTCAAATCGCTGAAATAATCCCGAATGAGACCGTACAGGGAGGCGTCGATGCAGGTCGAAACCGTTCGGCGGTACTCGCGGATGATCGGATTGACCTCGTGACTCAGTGAGTAGTGGAGATCCGGTGCCACCTCTTCGATTACGTCTCCGATCGTGTCCTCGTGTGCGGGGTTGACGTGGCTCCACAGAAGCGACACCGCGATCGCCTCGACGTCCTTCGCCTTGAGAGACTCGACCGCGCTCCGTACGTCGTCGCGGTCGATCGGCTCTTCGACGTCACCCTCTGCGGTTATCCGTTCGTCGACCCCAACGGTGAGTTCTCGAGGGACGTACGGGTCCGGGTAGTCCATATCCCAGTCGTACGGGTTGTACTTCCCACCCTCTCGGAGTACCAGTGTGTCGCGGAACCCTTCGGTCGTGATCAACCCCGTGCGATCGACCTCTCCCTCCAGCATCGCGTTCGTCGAGATGGTCGTGCCGTGTATCAGTCGCGTCGTGTTTGCGAGGAGTTCCCGTGCGGAAAGGCCGCACCGCGCGCCAGCCTCCGCGATCGCGTTCATGAACCCGGCCGTGAGGTCGTCGGGAGTCGTCGCGACTTTGATCGAGTCCGATTCGCGTTCCTCCTCGTCCCAGAGGTACAGGTCGGTGAACGTCCCGCCGATGTCGATACAGATCTGAAAGCGCATTACTGACCATCCTCCCTGCGAGCGGCACGAAGCTCTTTCGTTCCGGCTTCGTCGACACGCAACTCGCCATCGATCTCCTCGATCACGACGCCGTACGCCTCCAGCGCTGCCTCGACGCTCACGTACTGTTCTCTGACGTCCTTCAACACCATCTCGGCGTCTCGGGAGAGCGGATCACCGTACCCGCCACCACCGGCGTGCGTCCCGACGATCGTCTCCTCCGGCGTGATGGCTGTACTGTCGCTGATACCGGGCACCTCGACTCGTTCTCCGTCCGCGGTCACTTTGTACATCACCTGTGCTGCGCCCGCTTTTCCGCCGAGAACCCCCTGTGGCGGGTATTCGATCCCCTGGCAGTAGTGACCGAAGATCAAGCTCCGTCCTCGCGGCGTGATCTCCGTTATGCTGGCCGGGGCACCGCGCCACTTCCCAGGGCCGGCGGTGTCGGTGAGCAGTTCGCTCCGCTCGACCAGTATCGGGAACTCCTGTTCTTCGATCTCCACACTGCTCCGGAACATCACACCACCGACTCCAGGCGTCCCGTAGGTCATCCACCCGTCGTGGCCGTGGTGCCCAGGCCCGCCGCCGCCGGTCAGGAATATCTGATCGACGAACTCCTCGTCGGTCCGGAAGTCTGTTCCTCGAATGACTGTCCACGGGAGCGACTGTCCACCCGTATTCCCCTCTGCAAACCCGAACGGCTCTCCGAGTTTCGCAAAGGCGGTCTGCACGGTTCCGTGGAGGAGAGCCGCAATGTTGATCGTCGCCGACGCAGTCGGCGCCGGAAACTCGGGCTCGCCCACGACCCGTCCCTTCTCTCGTTTTATTTCGATCCGGCTCAGTGCACCGTGGTTGGGGGGGACCATCTCGTCGACTACCGAAAGGACGCCTCCGATCACTGACGACGTCGTCGTCGCTTTGGTCGCGTTGAGTCCACAGGTGAGTTGCTTGGGGTTGTCGCGTATGTCGACGACGATCTTCTCCTCGTCGTGATCGATGTCGATCTTGACGTTGATCGGCACGCCGTCCGGGGCGGCGTCGTTGAGCGGTATCGGGTCGTGCCAGCACGTGTGCTCGATTCGCTTTTCTGGCAGGCTCTTTATTTCCTGGCGCATCATCCGTTCGCCGTACTCCAACCAGGCTTCGGTGAACTGCTTCACCGTCTCGACGCCGTACTCGTCACAGATCTCTTTCAGTTCGTTCTCCGCGGCTCGGACCGACGCGAGCTGTGCCAGATAGTCGCTATACCACACCTGTTCCCCGTTGCGAACGTTCTGTTTCAGGAATCGGACGATGTCCTCCCGTTCCTCGTAGTTCTCCCTGATCCGAACCGACGGAAGGTGTGGGCCCTCTTGGAACACGTCCTCGGCACCGGCCATGTAGCCGGATTCGGGATGACCTACGTCCGGTTGATGACCCCTGTTGACAGCCCAGAACAGCAGTTCGTCGTCGTAGAAGACGGGAGCGTGGTACGTGTAGTCTCCAGCGTGGGTGTTCCCGGCGTACGGAGAGTTCGTCAAGAAACAGTCTCCCGGCGAGATGTCGTCGTAGTGTTCGAGGGTGTATTCGGGGATGTAATTGACGTTGCCCACGTGCACCGGAATACCCTCCGTGAACATGAACTGGCGACCGTCTCCAAGGGTGATGGCGTTCGAGAAATCCTTTGCCGCACTGATCACCTTCGAGCGCGCAGAGCGGAGCAGCGACTGCGTCATCTCCCGTGTGACTATATCGAATTTCTTCGATAAGATGTTCATTTTGTATGGGTCAATACCGAACCCCTCGTCAGTTTCCGGGAATGAATTGCTCACGCTTCCAATTCGGTACACCCTCTATAATATTTTTCTGCTCTGTGGTGTCGCCCTGCTGATGCCCGAGGTCATCGCCCCACGATCAGGTGGCTGTCTCTGTGTGTGGCCGGCCGGAACCCTTCCACAGCGACGAGCCACCCGAGCCGACGGATCGAATGGGCATGGCACCGCCGCCTGGACAACTATCTTTATCGATCGTTATATAGGTACGTTTATACACGCCCGATCAGAGAGAGCTGATGTGTCTGAAATATCAGAGTGGTTGTCACCACCGGAAGTGCTGAACGGGCAGTCGATGCCGTGGGGTGCGGTGATGATCGAGGGGAACAAGTTCTTGATCACTGCCGGCTTGACCGGACGGTCACCGGATCGGGATCAAGAGTACCCCCAGATGGTAGAGGACGAGACCTTCGAGAGTATCGACCAGGCTTCCCTGGAGGTCGCACCCCACAACGTCGAAGAGCAGACCCTCCTCATCCTCGAAAAGACGGAACGAACGTTACAGGAGGCGGGGACCTCCTTCGAGAACGTCTTCTTCGTGGACTACACGATCACCGAGCGGTACAATTGGCCGAGAGCACTGCGGACCATGAAGACGTGGATGGAGGAGAACGGCTACGAGGAGTTCTTCGACCGGCCACGGCCGAACGCGTTGAAGATCGTCAAGGGACTGGATCATCCGGACATGCTGATCGAAGTAATGATGTGGGCGACCGTGCCCGAAGAGGAGTGAGACGTTGATGATCACCGGAGCCTCGTTTCACCGGTACGGTCCTCGAAGAGGCGCGCTCACCACTCGACCGTGGGGTCTTCGATAACTCGCCGGCTCACGCGGTCCGCACACGGCCTGGCACAGTAGCAAGGCCAGCTATGGCTTCTAGCTTCCGTCGACGGAGGTGATTCGTGCGTGAACGCTGCCGTCTCCGCTCCGGTGGAACTGCCCCGACGGGTGAAAGAGCGCTCTCTGACAAAGCCGACCTCACTGTTCACACGGGACGTGAGCTGGCAGGGTGAAGCGGCCTTTTCACCGAGAGTCGGTAGTTACTCGCTCGTCGTCGCACTGTCTCGGCTCCACTCGTCCATCGACTGGTACGGCGGAACCCACACGAGGATGACTTCGTACGACTCGCTACCCGTCACGGTGACCCGATGGTGGGTGTTCCGTGGAACGTACGCGAAAGAGTCGGGGCTCAGGCGGTATCGCGTCGCCTCCTCCTCGTTTTCGGTTCCCTTCTCGTCCAATCGCAAGACGGCAGTTCCTCGACGAACGAACATGAGCTGATCGGATTCAGCATGCGCATGCCACTCGTCTCTCGCTCCCGGTTCCATCGTGCTCACGCGGAACACCGCACGCTCCGAACCCAACTGTGGGTTCGCGAGTTCGACTGACGTCGTCCCCTCGTGATGGGGGGGACTGAACGACTCCGCAGCCGCGAGCGTTGTCACGATCGGCTCTTTGTTTGACACAGCAGCAGGTGACGGTCAGACCACATAACCATTGCTGCGTACTGCCCGCATCCGTGATACATAGTGCGAGCGCATACCCGCGTCTTCAGGCGCGGGTCAAGCGGACAATTCGGACACGGTGAGGCAGTTCTCCCCCACCTCGGACCGCAGCCGACACTCACGGGCGTCTCACGCCCGGTCGATACCCACTGGCGTGGTCTCTGTCGGTCGTCTGACCGACCTGGTTACTCGAGCGGAACCTCGACCTCGATTTCGACCAACAACTCCTCGCCGGCCAACTGTTCGACGCCTAGCAACGTGTGAGCTGGATAGGGTGCGTCGAAAACCTGACCCCACACGTCACGGAACCCCTCGGTGTTCTCAGCCAAGTCAACGACGTAGCTCGTTACCTTGTTCACGTCAGAAAAGTCCTTGTCGACAGCCTCGAGAACGACTTCGATGTTCTCGAACGCTTTCTGGGCCTGCGACACGATGTCGGATCCGACGACCTCGAACTCGTCGTCCCAGCCGACCTGTCCTGACATGTACAGCGTCCCCGCTTCCACGATCGCCTGCGTGTACATGAACTCCGGTGCATCTGCGAGTTCGTCGGGACTGAGTATTTCTCGACTCACAGTTCCGACTACTGGTGGTCGCGTACTAATGCTTTCCTCTTTCTTTGTTACAGCATACTCTGTCCATCATTCTCTGTAATAGATTTTATTTTCCTGCCGTTCGGTTAGATTCCTGGATATTCTCTCCCGTCTCGGGGAGGCGACTGAGATCCGAACGGGTCTCGGCATTAGGAACGTGAGCGGGCCACGGGAAAAGTTAACACACTTTCACCGCCGGTACTTTCCCCAATATCGGGAACTGTTCGGAAGCCTCGGCCCGGGCGCTGTAAACTGTTCAGCGATATGATTTATTTTTCGCGTTTGGCATCTCTCGGATGCGGTTAGAACTTTCTTCCGCTCAAAAGAATTGGATATTATTAGACGGTCGAAAAATACAGCGTCCCCACTTTGGGGAACTACTGGTCGGATACCGTAGAATGGTACAACTTCCAGCAACTTTATTCCGCAGGTCACACTCTAGTGTGTCATGACTCAGGATCGAGAAAACGGGACCCGAAAAACCACTGAGACGTCCCTCTACGTCCTCGATGCGATCGACGATCTCGGTGGCGGGACCCTCTCAGAACTGGCCGAGTTCACTGGGATGGCGACGAGCACCCTGCACACCCATCTGCAGACGCTCATCAAGACCGAGCACGTCGCGAAGATCGATGGTGAGTACCACTTGGGTATGAAGATTTTCTATCTCGGGGAACGGGCTCGGGTCCGAGACAAGCGGTACGAACTGGCGAGACAGACCGTCTCTGACCTCTCCGAGAGGGTCGCCGAGGAGGTTACGTTCTGTGTCGAAGAGTACGGCCGCTCGATCGCGTTGTTCAACAAAGCGAACCGCTCGCACGAGGACGGATCACAAGTGGGACAGTACTTCCACATGCACAGTTCTGCGAGCGGGAAGGCTATGCTTGCGGAGTATCCCGAAGAGCGGGTACACGAGATCGCCGACGAGTACGGACTCCCGAAGTTGACCGAGTCGACGATCACGGATATCGACGAACTCCTCGTCGAACTCGGACAGATACGTGAACGGGGGTACGCGATCAACCGCGAAGAGGAGAAGGGGGGACTCCAGGCAGTAGCCATGTCTGTACACGATCCGGACGGACCCGTGTTCGGCGCGCTCTGTATCATCGGGCCGGCGTATCGGATCTCCGAGCCGGCGGAGGTCGCGGATCGAATCAGACCGGCGGCAGAAACCCTCGAGCAGTCGTTAGCGAATCGCGTACGACGACCCAGCTGAGACACCCTCCTCATCGGGGTTTCGTCCGCACGCCCCCGCTGCGCTCGGTGTTCCACGACGCGGTCGCTCGAACCCACTGCAGAGGCGCTGGGGGTGATCTGGGAGTTCCACGTCGGCGTTCTTCTCCGACCGTCGAGACCCGGGGACACCGATCGGGAACACGGGTCTCGAGGCGATTCAACGATCCCCGGGAGAACGGACGTCGCGTTCACCTCTGTTCGACGCCTCGGGGTCCAACCGAGACCCGAGGCGTCGACGCTCCCGTCCTCCGTCGGACGACGGCCCTCGGCGACTTGGAGAACGCGGACCTCCGTCGTGATTTTTTGTTGCCTGTCTCCCGTCTAATTGACAGCGAACGTGTATTACAGGTGTACAGGTGTAATACCTTCTCTGATCGGGGCAGATACTATCAAGCGTGCTATCACTTTCGTCGGACGCTGCAAATCCGAACTGCCCTGTAGCAGTCCGACGTGACACGGTCGAATATACAACAAGAGTTCGTCAGTTACAATTATACATCGAGATACTAATATATTTTCTCTCCCGCCAGAGTCCCCAGCGACTCCCCCCGACTCGGGATCCGCGGTGATTGAACACGCTCGCGGAGCGTCGACCAGAGCTGAAGCGAGACACACAGCGAACAGTCTGCTCCCTTCGTGCCGTTCCCGCGGTAGATATGACAATCAGCTTTTTTAGCGTCTAAGAGAGTTTATATTTTGGCTCTATCTATCTAAAATAGCTGCGTAGTATGGACAGCGACCGTCACCGGTCGACGCGAACTCCGGTCTGCTCGTGGCGATCCGACCCGACGTGAGATCGTGTTCACACTGCTGCTCTGCCTTCGGTGCCCGTCGTGGGTCACCGTTCGAGCCCGAATTACTACCAGCTTTCTGTCTTACATTCAACTCTGACATAACTTCGGGACACCGCGTCCCCGGTTACCCGATCCGACCCGGCCGGCCGCTTTCTTCGAGAAACGAATGCGGTTCTCCCTCCTCTCGGCGGCGAACGATCGTATCTTTCGTTCGGTGCACCCCGATCGCCGGAACCCGACGTTCAGAGCGCGTCGACGAGCGCGTCGGCGAGTTTCTTCTCCGCGCGTCGCAGGTGGTGTTCGGCCGTACGCCGCTCGATACCGACCGTCGCGGCGATCTCGGCGGTCGTCGTCTCACGGGGGAGCTCGAAGTACCCCTGCTCGTGGGCCGTTCGATACACCTCTCGCTGGCGCGGGGACAGCGCCGGCAGGAGGGCGTCGGGGGACAACAGCGGTGCGTCGACGCTCGGCGTGGGGAGTTCCCGCTTCGACTCCACGGTGACGGCGTAGTCGCTCGCCACGTCGCGGTAGAAGGCGGTGAGGTTCGCGGCGTCGAGCGCGAGCACCCGGACGACCTTCGCGCCGTTCTCGTACCGCAAGGGGGGGAGGGTGAGACAGTCGTGAGCCGCGAGGTACTGCTCGACGTAACCCTCGGCGTGCTGTTTCAGGCAGGCGCTCGTGACGATGAGTCGGTCGTCGCCGTCGCCGAGCCGCTGGCTGACGCCGACGGCCTCGCGGATCCGGTCCAGCACGAGTTCCTCTCCGTCGCCGACGATCGAGAGCAGGTCGCAGTGGTCGTTACACCAGAGATCGATCCGCGTCGTGCTCTCGGCCGTCGCCCGTTCGTACGGCCCCTCGCCGCGGACGTGGAACACGGCTTCGTACATACGGGCCGTTGAACACCTGTATATAAAATACTAGCCGCACGGAGAGTTCATGCTCTCCACGAGGGCGACCTAACTACTGCGTAGACATGAGCCAACAGCCACCGAGAACCGAAGACCGCATCGGCGACCCGTCGCCGCAGTGGCGCGAGTACCAGGGCGCGCCGACCGGCACCGATATCGAGTGCGAGGGCTGGCGGCAGGAGGCCGCCCTCCGGATGCTGAACAACAACCTCGATCCCGACGTGGCAGAGGATCCAGAGAACCTCGTCGTCTACGGGGGGACGGGTCGGGCCGCGCGCTCGTGGGACGCGTACGACGCGATCGTGGACGAACTCCGCGAACTGGGCGAGACGGAGACGCTGCTCGTCCAGTCGGGCAAGCCCGTGGGACGGTTCGAGACTCACGAACGGGCACCGCGCGTGCTCATCGCGAACTCGAACCTCGTCGGGAAGTGGGACAACTGGGACCACTTCCACGAACTCGAAGCCGAGGGGCTCATCATGTACGGCCAGATGACCGCCGGGTCGTGGGCGTACATCGGGACCCAAGGGATCATCCAGGGGACGTACGAGACGCTCGCGGAGGCCGGCCGACAGCAGTTCGGCGGCGACTTGACGGGAACGATCACGGTCACGGGCGGGCTCGGCGGGATGGGCGGTGCCCAGCCGCTCGCCGTGACGATGAACGGCGGCGTGTGCATCGCGGCCGAGGTGAACGAACACCGGATCGACCGCCGCATCGAGACGGGCTACTGTCAGGCGAAGACCGACGACCTCGACGTGGCCATCGAGCGGGCCGAAGCCGCCGCCGCCGCGGGCGAGGCGTACTCCGTCGCGGTCCACACGAACGCCGCCGACATGCTCGAAGGGATGCTCGAACGGGGGTTCGTTCCGGACATCGTCACCGACCAGACGAGCGCGCACGACGAACTCGAAGGGTACTACCCGTCGGGCTACACGGTCGCGGAAGCCGACCGCCTGCGCGACGACGACCCCGACGCGTACGTCGAGGCGAGCCTCGACACGATGGCCCGCCACGTCGAGGCCATCCTCGCGCTCCAAGCGGAGGGCGCGGTCGCCTTCGAGTACGGGAACAACATCCGCGGACAGGTCCGCGACCACAGAGACGTCGAGAACGCGTTCGACTTCCCGGGGTTCGTCCCCGCGTACATCCGCCCGCTGTTCTGCGAGGGGAAGGGCCCGTTCCGGTGGGCGGCGCTCTCGGGCGACCCGGAAGACATCTACCGCACGGACCAAGCGATCGTGGAGCTGTTCCCCGAGAAGGAGTCGCTCCACCGCTGGATCGACCTCGCCCAAGAGCGGGTGCAGTTCCAGGGGCTCCCCTCGCGGGTCTGCTGGCTGGGGTACGAGACCGCCGACGAGGACGGCCTCACCGAGCGGGCGCGGTTCGCGCTCCGTATCAACGAGCTCGTCCGTGAGGGCGAGATCTCCGCACCCATCGTCGTGACGCGCGACCACCTCGACGCCGGCTCCGTCGCCTCGCCGCACCGCGAGACGGAAGCGATGCGGGACGGTTCGGACGCGGTCGCCGACTGGCCCATCCTCAACGCGTTGCTCAACTGCGCGGCCGGGGCCGACATCGTCAGCGTCCACGACGGGGGCGGCGTCGGCATCGGCAACGCGCTCCACACCAACAACCACGTCGTGCTCGACGGGACGGACCTCGCGGCCGAGAAGGCACGCCGCGTGTTCACGACCGATCCCGGGATGGGCGTCATCCGCCACGCCGACGCCGGCTACGAGACGGCTCTCGACGCGGCCGACCGGTCGAGCGTCGCCATCCCCATGCGCGACCGCGAGGAACGATGACCGGGACCACTCGCGCCCGGTTCGGATGGATCAGCCCCGCCACGGCCCGCGACACGGACGCGTGCCGGGTGCCCGGCGGCGGGCAGCCCGTCGTGGCTCGGGTGACCCCCCAGGCGCTGAACGTCCACCGTTCGGGAGGCGTCTGGTGATCGACACCGTCGTCTACGGGGCCAGCGAACTCGTCGTCGGCCCCGAGGAGTCGTACGCCGACGGCGCGGTCGTCGTCCAGGACGGCCGCGTGGTCGCGGTCGGTCCCACCGCGGAGATCACGCGGGAGTACCCACCCGAAAACGCCGTCCAGCACGTCGACGCGGACGGGCGTGCCGTGCTCCCGGGGTTCGTCGACGCCCACACCCACGGGCTCTTCGCCGGTGACCGCTCGGACGAGTTCGCGGCGAAGCTCCGTGGGAAGACCTACCAGGAACTCCTCGCCGAGGGGGGCGGGATCCTCCGAACCGTCCGGGCGGTCCGCTCGGCGACGGACGCGCGTCTGCTCGGGAACCTGCTCGGCCACCTCGACACGATGCTCGCACACGGGACGACGACGGTCGAGGTGAAGTCGGGGTACGGCCTCGACACCGCGACCGAACTCCGGATGCTCGAACTCATCGACGCCGCGGACGCGCGCCACCCCGTCGACGTGGTCCCGACGTTCATGGGCGCGCACGCGATCCCCGAGGATCGAGACGCCGACGAGTACACGGCCGCGGTCGTCGACGAGCAGCTCCCGGCGGTCGAAAAGCAGGGCATCGCGGCCTTTTGTGACGTCTTCTGTGAGGAGGGCGTCTTCTCCGTCGAGCAGTCCAGACGCATCCTCGAAGCGGGCATCGCCCACGGCCTGACGCCGAAGATCCACGCCGAAGAACTCACGCATCTCGGCGGGGCCGAGTTGGGAGCCGAGGTGGGCGCAGCGAGCGCCGACCACCTCCTCCACGCGACCGACGAGGACGCGGCGAGGCTCGCCGCCGCCGACGTCACGCCCGTCCTCCTCCCGGGGACGGCGTTCTCGCTCGGCGCGGACTACGCCGCGCCCGAGCGGTTCACCGACGCCGGCGCGACAGTCGCGGTCGCCTCGGACTTCAACCCGAACTGTCACTCGCCGTCGATGGGGATGGCGTTCGCACTCGCCTGCGTCGGGATGGGGATGGCTCCCCGGGACGCGCTCGACGCGGTGACGCGCGGTGGCGCGCTCGCGCTCGGTCGCGACGACGGGACCGGGACGCTCGCCGAGGGTGCCCCCGGTGATCTCGTCGTCCTCGACGCACCGTCTCACGTCCACGTCCCCTACTCGTTCGGTGTCAATCGGGTCGCGACGGTGGTGAAAGACGGCGTCGTCGTTCACGATGCGGACGGGCTCGCCTCGGGAGAGCCCCGATGACCGCCTTTCGTCCCGCCCCCGACGACGCGGCAGTCGTCCTCGACGGCGCGTCGCTCACGCCCGCGGAGGTGGCCCAGGTCGCCCGCGAGGACGCGACCATCGCGGTGAGCGAGGACGCACGCGCGGCGGTCCGGGAGTCCCGCACCCGCGTCGAGGAAGTCGTCGAGACCGGCGAGGCCGTCTACGGGTTGAACACCGGCTTCGGCGAGCTCGTCGACACACGCATCGACGACGACCGCGTGGACGACCTCCAGACGAACCTCGTCCGGAGCCACGCCGCCGGCACCGGTCGCGAACTCGACCGCGACGAGGTCCGCACGCTCCTCTGCACCCGGATCAACGCGCTCGTGAAGGGCTACTCGGGCGTCCGCGAGGAGGTCGTCGATCACCTCGTCGCGCTGGTGAACGCGGGCGTCACCCCTGTCGTCCCCTCGCGGGGAAGCCTCGGCGCGAGCGGCGATCTCGCGCCGCTGTCCCACGCGATGCTCGTCCTGCTCGGCGAGGGTCGCGCGGACGTCGAGCGCTCGGGGACGATCGAGCGACTCCCCGGCGAGGAGGCGCTGGCCGTCGCCGACTGCGAACCGATCAGACTCCGTGCGAAGGAGGGGCTCGCGCTCATCAACGGGACACAGCTCACCGTCGGACTCGCGGCGCTCCTCGTCCACGACGCCGAGCAGTTGCTCCGCGCGGCCGACGCGGCCGGCGCGCTCACGACCGAGGTGACGATGGGATCGACCGTCGCCTCGGACCCGGCCATCCAGCGCGTCCGGCCGCACGCCGGCCAGGCCGCCAGTGCGTGGACACTCAAGCGACTCTGTGCGGGGTCGGAGATCGTCGAGTCACACCGCAACTGCGACCGCGTGCAGGACGCCTACTCGGTGCGGTGTCTCCCGCAGGTCCACGGCGCGGTCCGCGACGCGGTCGACCACCTCCGCGACGCGGTCACCGTCGAACTCAACAGCGCGACCGACAACCCGCTCGTCTTCCCGGCGGGCGAGGTCGGTCCGCGGAGTTCGGGGACGGCGCACGCCGACGTGGTCTCCGGGGGGAACTTCCACGGCGAACCGCTGGCGCTCCGGCTCGATTACGTCACGAGCGCGCTCGC
Organism: Salinigranum marinum; assembly: GCF_024228675.1. NCBI lineage: Archaea > Methanobacteriati > Methanobacteriota > Halobacteria > Halobacteriales > Haloferacaceae > Salinigranum > Salinigranum marinum. The sequence goes on from NZ_CP100461.1 coordinate 171,667, forward strand.
CGAACTCGCGTCGATCGCGGAGCGGCGTATCGACCGGATGCTCAACCCCAACGTACAAGAGCCACACCTCCCGCCGTTTCTCACCCCCGAGAGCGGCGTCCGCTCGGGCTACATGATCGCGGGGTATACCGCCGCGTCGCTCGTCGCCGAGTGTCGCAGCGTGGGGACACCCGCGACCGACAACGCGGTCGTCTCGGGCAACCAGGAGGATCACGTCAGCCTCTCGGCCACGTCGGCACTCGCCGCCCGCCGGACGCTCGGTCACGCCCGACGCGTCACGGCCATCGAACTGCTCTGTGCCGCACAGGCCGCGGAGTTCGTTGACGACGCGCTCGCACACGGGGCGGGCACCGGTGCGGTGTACGACGCCGTCCGCGCGGTCGTGCCCCCGCTCGACGAGGACCGACCGCCAGCCCCGGACATCCGGGCGGTCGAACGCGTCGTCGCGGAGGGTGTCCTCGACGACGCACTCGTCACGGCGCTCGGCGAGGCGTGGCGGGACCGACGGGCCGCGGCGGTCGACGAACTCATCGGTGTCTGAGTCGGGAACGAGTTCACGCATGACTGGCGACCCCGCGGCGGGTTGCTCAACGCCCGACAATCCGGAAGTTTGAAATTTCTGGACTGGCGAACAGTTCTTTAGAGATGCTCCGGCGGGAATTCCTCGCGTCGCTCGGCTTCGGCAGTGCTCTTTCGAAGTCGTCCCCGCCGGCGGCCGGAAGCGACGGGCGGCAGTGGTCGATGCACCGCGGCGACGCGGGGCGCACGAACACGTTCCCCCAGCGGAACACGCTCGGCGAGACGCTCGCCGTCGCGTGGTCACACGAGTGGAGTCGCCGGACGGTCAACAGGCCGCCGGCTCCGGTCTTCGATGCGGACCGCGTCTACATCGCGCAGAACGCGGGCGTGCTGGCCGCGGTGGACCGCACGACGGGTGAGTCCGTGTGGAGTCGGTCGGATCTGAGCGGGCAGTGCCACACACCCGTCGTCGGAGACGACCGTATCGTGTTGCCGACGGACGACGGGATGGTGGCCTACGACACGCGCGGGCGGGAACAGTGGCAGACGGACCGACCCGCAGAGTGGGATCCGGTCCTGTCGGACGGCGTGCTGTACACCCGCACGGCCGGTATCGACATCAACGACGGGTCGGTCCAGGCCGAGTTCCCAGCCGACTCGTACGTCGCGCCGACCGTCGGCGACGGACGGATCTATCGCGGGAGCGCGCGCGTGGCGCGGGCGTACGACGCCGACTCGGGCACCGTGTTGTGGGAGAACGACGATCTCCTCGACGAGGAGTGGGTCCAGCCGGCGACGTTCGTCTTCGCGGACGGACGGCTGTTTATTCCGGGGGTCGACGGCCTGATCGCGCTCGACGCGGCGACCGGAGCGGAACTGTGGCGGTACACCGACCGGTTCAGCGAGCTGTATCAGGCTCCGACGGTGGTCAACGGAACCGTCGTCCAGCAGGTCGCTGGCGGGCCGCGCACCGCGGAGCGACTCGTCCAGTTCGACGTCACCGACGGAACGGTCATCCGGGAGTTCGGGCCGTCGGGGGCAGACGGCGTGTCGATCACGTCCGTCGGAGCCACACCGGGGACGGTGCTGGCGCTGTGCGGCGACCGGATCGTCTCGTTCGACGTCCACACGGGTGAGACCCTGTCGTCGACCTGGCTCGCGCCGGTGTTCGACTGGCCCACGAGGGTGTACAAACAGACGTTCGCCTACGACGGACGCCGACTCATCGTGAACGGCGAGGACCGGACGATCGCGCTGGAACCGGGGCCGATACGCGAACGGGACCGAGTCGGGATGGGGATCGGCGTCGCCGCCGGCCTCGCGGTCGCCGGCGTCGCCCACTGGTGGAGTGATCCGTCGTGAGGCTGACTCGGCGGGCGGTGCTCCAGGGTGTGGCGCTGACGGCCGGCATCGCCGCGGCTGACACCGCCGCGGGACAGGCGGGGTCCACCGGTCGGTGGCCCCAGTATCAGTTCGACGCGGCGAACAGCGGATTCGTCCCGTCCCGCGAGGGGCCACGCGATCCGTCGGAGGCGTGGACGAAGCCGGTCGGCCGTGTCGCCCAGAGAGGCGCGGCCGTGGTGGACGCCCAGCGCGTGTACGTCGGGACACTCGACGGACGCCTCTACGCGCTCCAGCGGGAGTCGGGCGCGACGGTCTGGACCGCAGACGTCGGCGACCGGATCCGGTCAGCGGTGGCGGTCGACGACGAACACGTCTACGTCGGCTCGGAGAACCGGACGCTGTCCGCACTCGACGCGAGCTCGGGCGACGAGGTGTGGTCCGCTCGGTTCGACGCGCCCGTCGTCTCCGGGCCGACGTTGGTCGACGGCCGACTGCTGGCCGTCGCCGAGACGATCAGGTCGTTCGACCCGTCGACGGGGACCCAGCAGTGGACGACGCCGATCGCGACCGCAACCGGTCCCCCCAGCAGCGACGGCCGGCAAGCGTTTGTCGGGACGAACCGGGGGATCACCGCGGTCGACCTGGCGACAGGGAGGCGAACCTGGCAGTTCGGCACTGGAACCTACGTGTACCCGAGCCCGGCTGTCGGCGAACGCGGCGTCTACGGCGTCGATGTCGAGGGGAACCTCTACGCGCTGGCGACCGATGGCTCCGAACGGTGGCGCCACTCGTTCGCCGACCGCGTCGACTGCTCGCCCGCCGTCGACGGCGATCGCGTCTACGTCTCCGGCGTCGGCTCGCTCTGGGCGTTCGACCCCGCCACCGGCGCGGTGGAGTGGGAGCACGACCTCGGGAACGACGTCTACTGGAACAGTCCGGTCGTCACGGACGACACCGTCTTCGTCGGAACGGGTGAGAGCCTCCACGCCGTGGACGCGGCCTCGGGGGAGGAACGGTGGATCGACGACGGGGGCGCGTACTGGACGCCAGCGCTCGTCGACGGCCGACTGTACACGGCGACCGAAGACAGCGTCCGCGTCGTCGACGACGCCTCCGCGGTCGAGACGCCGTCGCCGTCTGCTACGATCACCGGCCGGATCGTGACCGAGCGACGCGGCGAGTCGGTCGTCCTCTCGGCGTCGGAGTCGAGCGTCGGCACGGGCGAGGTCGTCCGCTACGAGTGGGCGGTGGGCGAAGACGCCGGGTTCGACCGGACGGGAGAGGAGATACGGCTCACGGAGTCGACCGCCGAGGCGAACCCCGTGATTACGCTCCGGCTCACCACGGACACCGGAGCGACCGAGACGACGCGGACCGTCATCACGCCCCCTGCACGGGGGGAGGCGCTGGGATCGGGCACCTTATCTCCGCTGTGGCAGGGGGGTGTCGTCGCGGGGATCGTCGGCGGGGGCTCGCTCGGCGGCTACCTCCACGCGCGCCGGAGCGGCGTCGAGGCCGCGTCGCGGACGACGCGTCTCGATGGAACCGCGCTGTGGTTAGTGCTCGTCTCCTGGCTGTGTTTCGGGGCAGTCAACGTCGTCTCGCTGCTCGACGGGTCGCTCCCCGTCCGAGCGGACAGCGCGCTGATCGCCCTGGGGACCACGGCCGGCCTGCTCGCCGGGCTCTGCGGGAGTGCGCTCCTCGGACGCCGGGCCGGCCGCCCGACCGTGGCGATCGGGGCGATCGGGTACGGCGTCGTCGTGACCAGCTACGGCTGGGTCCAGTACGTGGGGAGCACCCCCCTGTTCCCCACACTCTACGACATGGGCTTTTGGGCCGCGTCCGCCCTCCTGGCCGGCGTCTCCGTCGCGCGGTTCGCCTCGCTCGGTCCCTTCGGTGGCTCCTCGCGTGACGAACGAGCCGTCGACGACGCCGAGCCAGCCGGAGGGACGGGGAACGGCGATTCGGGCCGACAGGATAGCGACGACTCCGAGACGGAGACGACAGACGGGACGGACGGGACGGACGAACCCACGCCGGCGTCGGAACTGGTCGCGGACTGCCCGAAGCTCGCGTCGGCCGCCCCGGTCGAACTGGACGCGCCGGTCCACACCTACGAGGGGCGGCTCGTGGAAGGGGACGACGAGGAGCCCTGTCTGCTCTTCGCACTCGCGCCGGAGTTCGCGACCGACGACGACGCAGTGGCCGCCTTCGTCGAGGCAGCCCAACGCTGGCGTGCCCTCAACGAGGACGCTCGCGTCGCGACGGTGTCCGACTCCGGCGAGCAGCCCCGTCCGTGGATCGCGTTCGATCCCGGGACCGCTCGGCTGGTGGAGACCGTCGACAGCCTCGACAGGTCGTACCGGACGGACGTCGTCCTCGGCCTCACAGAGGCCGTCCAGGCCGACGATTCGGGTGCACACACCAGTCTCTCCCCCGGGGCCGTCTGCCTGACAACCGGCGAAGAGGACGATCTCCGCGTGACACTGGCCGACTGGGGGCTCCGATCGGCCGTCGCGGAGGCGGTCGGCGATCGACCGGCCACGCCGTACACGGCACCCGAACAGCTCGACGGGGAGTCCGCGGGTCCGGCGACCGAGGTGTACCGGCTCGGTGCCGTGACCTACCACGTACTGACCGGAACCGCCCCGTTCGCGGACGCCGACGAGCCGCGAGACGCGATCCGCGACGGCGACCTCGCGGCACCGACCGAGATCGAACGAACGCTCCTCCCTGCGGTCGACGAGATCATCGAACGCGCGATGGCCGTCGATCCGGAGGCGCGGTTCGAAACGCCTGCGGAGTTCCGCGAGCGACTCATCGACGCGATGGACCCCTCGAGCGACGAGTGAGGCCTCCGGGGTGTGGGTTCTCGGGCGAGTCGCCCTGGACTGGTACTCTCGACACCCGGTCGGCTGACGAGGACCACGCGAGAACCCGCTGGGGGATCTCGTCGTCGTTGCTGTCCTCCATCACAGAGATTCAAGGAGGAAGTCCACGGCTCTAGCCCTGTCTCTTACCCATCCGTTCGTGGAACTCCAGCGTCGCGTTTCAGGCGGTCTCGCCGGTGACATCGGCTCGAAGAGAGCAAGTGGGGAGAGGTATCAATGATTTGCGGAATGATTAGATATTGTGGTTACTGCATGTAAAAATACGCACAGACCAAGTATTCACAAAGTAGAACAGTTGTTCTGTAATATAAAAACCGGATTCACCCGTATTGACCGAGTGGATCACGACGAGATACGACGCGAGGGACTTCGACCACTCGTGATTGATGTCGGCGTGCGCCAAACATTACCGCAGCTGGTAGCCACAGAGATGGTCGAATATGGGCTCGCTCGGCGATCCATGATCGTTTCCTCTCCGCAGGGATTCCACACATACCGCTTCTTTCGCTCTCAGTCGCCGGACAGTGTATCCCATACTGGCGGCTCGATCTGTGGGTAAGAGAAGGGCTTCAGTCGTGGGGTACCGGCCCGCCCTCCGAGAGGGCGTCGGCCGCGTAGTCGACTCGAATCTCGTTCAGCCTCAGTCCGCAATGACGCTGAGGAAGAACGACGTGAACACCAGTTGGACGCCCAAGACGACGAGCGTGAGGGCGGCGACGTTGAACTTGGTGAACGGCACGGCCGAATAGCCGACCGCGGCCCACTCGAAGACGACGTACGCCAAGTAGCTCGCACCGATCACGAACAGGACGAGCCCGGCAGTCGCACCGTGTTCGAGGCGAACCGTCCCTTGGAGCATCCTGCTGATCGGGTCGTTTGCCTCGCGAATCGGCTCGCCGGCCAGCGTCGCGAACGCACCGAAACAGGAGACCTGCGAGCCAACCAAGGTGAACAGACTCCCGGCGACCATCGAGTTGACACCGAGATTCAGCCCGCCCAGTGACGCGTTCGTGAGGGCGAGAAGCATCACCAGCAGGCCGGTCGCCGCCAGAATCACCCCCGGCCCCGAGAACAGATACCCGGGCGCGTTGACGAGCATGAACCTGACGTGTCGCCAGCCGTCGTGGAACGAGTCGAGCGTCGCCTCACCCTCGCGGGGATGGTAGGTGATAGGGAGCTCTTTGATCGTCAGATCACGAGCGCCCGCTTCCATGATCATCTCGGAGGCGAACTCCATCCCGGTCGTCTTCAGATCCATCCGCTCGTACGCGTCCCGGGTGAACACGCGCATGCCCGAGTGTGCATCAGAGACACCAGCGCCGTAGAAGAAGTTCAGAAACCTCGTGAGGAACGGGTTACCGATGTACTGGTGGAGCGGGGGCATCGCCCCGGACTTGATCTCGCCCCCGAGACGCGATCCCATCGCCATGTCCGCTTCACCGGACTCCACCAAGCGGAAGAGCTTGGGGAGCTCCTCGAAGTCGTACGTCGTGTCCGCGTCGCCCATCGCCATGATCTGGCCGCGGACCTTGTCGAAGGCGTAGAGATACGCGTAGCCGTATCCCTTCCCGTCCGGATGGACCACTCGGGCTCCCATCTCCTCGGCGATCTCGGGCGTCCGATCGGTGGAGTCGTCCGAGACGATGATCTCGCCGTACACCTGCATTTCCTCCAGGGCGTTCTTGATCCGCTCGATACATTCGGCGATGCCGTCTTCTTCGTTCAGTGTGGGCATCACCACTGAGAGCACGGGTATCTCCTCGCTGTCGGCCGTGAGCAGGAGTTCGTCACCTGACTTGTGAGACGCCGCCGCCTCACCGTTGGTTAACGAATCGGATCCTGGTAGCGGCTCGCTAGCTTGTCTTTCAGTTGACATTAATGTACAATAATGGGAGATATGTCGCTTCTCAGGACCTCTACACTCATTTCTACATGTAAAGTCATAGAGCGAACATATAGTGCTTACTGTTCCGAAGGACAGAATGATATTAGGAATAATACGATCAACAAACAGTTGATACTCGGCGGGATCCTGGTAACGTCTGATTAAGCTCCCAGCATGCCTCGTCCTACGACGAGGCTGGCGCCACCGGCCGAACGTTCGCGGTCGCGCCCCCTTCCTGTGTGACGTTCACCCAGAGGTGGAGTTCGCGGTAGGCGTTGTCGGTCGTCGGCGTCTGCGGTGGCGCGCCACGGTACAAGAGGTAGGTCAGGCGTAGCCGCTCGCCGGTCATCGTCGGGGTGACGGTGTGGGGCTGCTGCCACGTCTCGTTGTGCGCGAGGCTGGGATCGAACTGCCGGAGTTCCTCTCGCTCGATGAGCCGTGTCGAGTTGTTCTGCACCTGCACCTCGTGAATCTCGACGAGGACGGTGTAGTCGACGTTCTCGTGTTCCTGGTTGCCGATCCCCACGACCAGTTCCTGTCCCTGTCCAGGGCTGAACTCCGTCGGGTAGTCGTCGGCGACCAACTCGCCGTCCGGGCCCTCGGTCAGGAGGTAGAACTCACTGAACGACTCGCCCTGTTGTGGGACCGCGACCGCGTAGCCCACGCTGCTCACTGCGAGGAGTATCGAAACCACGAGCAACACGTTGAGGGCGGCGTCCGTGCGGGTGTCGGGCTCGAATAGCTCGCCGCGGGCACTCGTCAGCCAGGCTCGCCACGGCACGCGAAAGCGCCGATCCGGGTCGAGCTCGGCTCGGCGGCGGGCGGCGATGACGACGAGTCCCACCACGAGTCCCGTGAGCGAGACGACGATCGGGACGAGCCGGATTCCCCAGGGCGTGAAGTTGAGGACGAGCCCGACGAGCGGGACGACGGCGATCGACACACCGAACGAGAGCGCGACCCGTTCGAGACCCGTGATCCCCCCTTCGGCGGAGTCGAGCTCCGCTTCGTCGGTGTCCTCGGGGGGCCCGCGCTCGGGGAACAACGCGGCGACGAGCGCGTAGCCGGGGACGAACAGCACGAACGGGAGGCCGACGACGACACGCAGCGGTGTCTCCTGAACGAACGGGAGAAACACGGCGCCGATCGTCAAGAGCGTGAGACCGACGATGGCGGCGAGATCAGCGGGCATGCGTCGCGCCCACCGGGGGACCATGAGACGCCACCGAGCATCGGGGGCCATACCTCATCGAATCGGCCACGACTCAAAAATCAGTCGGTTGAGTGGAGTGTTTCGCGGGCTGAAAGAGTAGCGAAGGCCTACGAGACCTTCCGCAGCAGTCGTAACGCCTGCTGTTTGGGTGCGGTTCGGTGCGCGCTCCCGTGGTCCGAGACGTTCTGGATGTCGTTCGACGCGTACCAGTCGTACGCGCGCTCGAACACGTCGAAGTTGCTGTCGACGGGGTTCCACCCGAGGACGTCCCGGGCCTTCGAGATGTCGAAGTAGTACGGCCGGTGGACCGTCTTGTAGTGCCACGGGGCGAGCGGCGAGAGGCGGAGTTTATCCATCGCCTGGAGCACGAGGCTCGCGGGAGTCGCCGGGATCCACTGGATCGTCGAGTTCGACCCCGCGTAGTCGATGACGTGTTCGAGGTCCTCACCGAGCGTCGTGTAGTCGGCGTTGCCGATGTTGAATATCTCGCCTGTCACGTCGGTCTCTGCGGCGCGGAGTGACGCGTCCGCGAGGTCGCGCGCGCTCACCAGCTGGAACAGGTTCTCGCCGTCGCCGAGCATGTACACCCGCGCGTCGCGGTCCATCCAGTCGAAGAGGATCTGGTAGATCCCGGCTCGGCGTTCGTCGACCACGGTCCGCGGCCGGATGATGTTGATCGGGACCCCTTTGGCCGCGTGTTCCAAGGCCACCTGGTCGGCCGCGAGTTTGGACATGCCGTACTGCCCGATGGGGTTCACGGGTGTCTCTTCGGTGACCGGCATCGACGAGAGATCGTACACCGCGCTCGAGGAGACGTGAACGACGCCGTTGACGCCTTCCTCGCCGGCCAGACGCATGACGTTCGCCGTCCCCCTGACGTTCACCTCCCAGAACTCCCGGCCGGCTTTCGTGAGCGGGACGAGCGCGACGTTGTGGTGGACGTAGTCGACACCGTGCAGCGCCTCTCGAAGGGCACCGACGTCGCGGACGTCGCCGCGGACGTAGTCGACGCGGTCTTCGAGATCGGTTCCGGGTATCGACGGCGGTGCCAGATCGAACAGACGGACGTCTTCTCCACTGTCGAGGAGGTACTCGGCAGTGTGACTCCCGACGAAGCCAGCCCCACCAGTGACGAGATGTAATGACACGTTCTCACGCTACACCCAGCGACACTTGAACGTGCCTAGCCTGGGACCGTCCTGTTCGAGATGCGGCCCATATGAGGGCGAGGGTGTTGGGGTGATCCACCGATAGTACAAAATTAATTTAAGTATCAGGACCCGAAACGTGTGGCAATGGTTACACCGGCGGAGGTGTTCGAGGCCATTCGCGATGAGGCTGGGGCGGTACTCATCGGTAACCAAGACGTCCTCGAACACGTCCTCATCGCCACACTGACGAAAGGACACGTGTTGTTGGAGGGGCCACCCGGGGTGGCCAAAACGACGATCGCCCGACTGTTCGCGAGTCTGACGGATCTCGAGTACAGCCGGATCCAGCTCATGCCCGACCTGCTCCCGAGCGACGTCACGGGCACGCAGGTGTACCGCGAAGAGACGGGCGAGTTCACGTTCCAGAAAGGCCCGGTGTTCGCGAACGTCGTGCTCGCCGACGAGATCAACCGCGCGACGCCGAAGACGCAGAGTGCCCTCCTCGAAGCGATGCAAGAGCAGATGGTGACGGTCGCCTCGGAGACGACACCGCTTCCGAGTCCTTTCCTCCTGATCGCGACCCAGAACCCGATCGAGACCGAAGGCACGTACAAACTCCCGATCGCCCAGCGTGATCGCTTTCAGTTCAAGCTCCAGGTCGGACTCCCGGAGCGTGAAGACGAGCGCGAACTGTTCGATCGGTTCAACGCGGAGCCGGATCTCACGCCGGAAGACGTCACTCCAGTCGTCTCCTCGGAGGTCATCCACGACGCCCAACAGACGGTCAGTCGGGTGTACGTCGACGAGAAGATCAGAGAGTACGTCCTCGACATCGTCGAGACGACGCGCGATCACTCACTCATCGAACATGGTGTCTCGCCGCGGGCCACCCTCGCGTTCCTCAACGGGGCGAAAGCCAAGGCGGCGATCCGTGGTCGAGAGTACGTCATCCCGGACGACGTAAAATCGCTGTCGAAGCCCGTTCTCGCGCATCGGCTGGTCCTCGAAGCCGACGCGGAGTTCAGCGGTCGGACGCCGCGTGACGTCGTCGAAGAACTCGTCGACGAGATCGAGACGCCCGGGAGCCGGATCAGCGCCGACCCGGAGGCGGAGATCGACGGCGACTCCGACATCATCTTCGAGGACTCGGCCGTCAGCGATGGCGGAGACGTCGACGAGGAGCGAGAGTTCAATGATTCCGACGACCAGCAACAGCACGACTAAGTGAGTCGCTGGCCGGTCTCGAGCAGGCCACTCTCTTTTTCACCCCGACGCGAACACGCAGTGCTTCGCTTGACGACCTCTGTACGGATGGTGAGACGAGCCGACCGACACACAGCGTCGATCAGAGAGTGCTCGACGGGCACGCAGGGAGTCCCCCCCACCGCGTCAAGCACGGACATGTCGTCGTTATCGGGGTTCGCCCTCTGGTGTCGCGTCGTCGTCGTTGCCCACTTCTGTCGCGTCGTCGTCGCTGCCCACTTCTGTCTCCGCGTCGCCACGCTCGGTCTCGAGCTCCCCGTCCCAGGTGAACGTCACGACCGACTCGTCGCCGTCGCGCCGCGCGTCAGCCACGGACACCGCGGTCTGTAACCCCGTTGCCAGGCCGACGCCGACGAACGACACGATGGGGTGATCCATCCGGTCGACGGCACCGAACGGCACGCCCGAGAGCCGCATCGTGACCCGCTGTCCCGCGGTGTCGACCTCGACGTTCGCGCTGTCGACCAGTTCGAGTCCCTCCGACGCGCCTTCGGCGAGTTGCCTCGCGGCCGACCGAGGGGTATCACCGAGAGATCCACTGAGGGTTCGCCGAAACTCCCGGAACAACGTCTTGCCCGAGGGAGAGAAGGCGACGCCGCGGCGGTCGTCGTCTTCGGGCACTACGAGCGTCGACTGGAGGTCCGCCGAGTCGGGAAGCGACGCCGCCTCGCGCTGTGGAACGTACAGCCGAACCCCTGGACCCTCGGTCGGGACGTACTGCGCGTCACCGACGAGTTCCAGTTCGGCGACGAGCGCCCCACGGGTCTCGTCGACCGAGTCGTAGATCCCCTCGGCCACGTCGACGGGCAGGAAGCGCTCCGGCGTGAGAAAGCGCGTGAGCACGGCCGAAAACAGGCCGATGCTCCCGATGATGAGAAGCACTTCACGAACGCTCGGGAAGAGGGCTGCACCCCCGACCGCGACGACTCCGACCGCGGCGAGGCCGATCGCCGTCCGGCCGTATTCGACGCGTTTCGCGTGCTGATATTCGCGCCTGAGCCGCCCGTTCTCCGCGCGGAGCTGCTGAACTCGTTCGGACGCCATGGCCATCTGGTCTCGCTCGGAGACTGGCTCGTCGAGGCTGATGTCCGGCTGTGCGTCCGTCTGTTCCGACTCGCCGCTCGCGACCTCACGCTCGGTCTCGCTCACGTCGGGTTCCCCCCTCGGTCTGTCGTCTCGGCCGGCGTGTCATCGCGTCCACGCCCGGCAGCGCCTCCGGTCACGGTCCCGAGTTCGTCGTCATCGCTGACGAGCCCGAGCGAGGCGAGTTCGTACCGATGCAGCCCGTAGACGAGCGCGCCACCCGCCAGGAGAATCAAGACGGTCGTGATCCACAGCCGGTCGGCGAAGGCGAGTCCGACGACGATGACGCCGAAGAGGGTGAATCCGAACCCGAGCGTCGACCGGGCGATCGATCCCCGGTCGGTGAGCGTCGCGCGGGTGAAGGGGCCGAGCAGGACGCAGATCAATCCGAGTTCGACGAAGAGCAGTTCGACGACCGTGAACGCACGCGCCGTCGCGCCGAGTGCGAAGACGTGCCCGAGGGCGTAGCTGTACACGGTCGGGAGGTACATCCACGTAACGACGAGCCCGATCGTCAGGAACACGCCGACGAGCCCCCCGACGAGGAGAAACACGGCGGTCGTGAGCACCACGCCGAAGAGCCCAAGCAACGTCCAGTCCGCGAGCGGGCGCGGCTCGAGAGAGAGCGCCGACCATTCGGGGAGACGGAGTCGATCACTCCCGGTACGAAGCGACATCGATCTCGACTGTGACCTCTCGTGCCAGATGAATAAACACTCCTATTACTTTTTTCGCGTGAGACGGAGCCACTGTCCGGTCTCCTCATTCGTGACCGTCGTTTCGTCGCATCCGTTGGGATCTGAGCACGGCGTCGAACCGGTCACGCGGGCCGACCTCGAACGCCGAGACATTGGGGAACTGGTCCAGTTCTCGTCTGAACTCCTCGAACTCGAGATAGCGCTCGTACGCGGTTTCGAGGTCGTCCAGTCCTCCGGGCTCGAACAGCACGTGCGGGGTGAGAAACAGTGTGATCTCCTCGATGGTTCTGCCCGTGGATCGGACGAGATCCCAGACGCGTTTCGGCTCCGTGTCGTCCGTGAGCACGACCACGCTGAACTCCTTGTCAGTCGCGACGCGTTCGCGGTGAATCGCCCCCTGGATCGGATCGTCACGATTCGTCTCGATGCGGCCGTGCGAGTCGAAGTACGGCCCGAGTTTCCGCTCGAACGCCGTGGTCCCGTCGCGGAGGCGTGTCGTGCGACCGGGAGGGAGCTTCGACACGCGCGAGCGCGAGGATCGCGTCGTCCCCGTCGACCCGCTCTGCGCCCCCGACGACTGGAGCTGGAAGAGCGGGCCGCGGAGCGTCCCGGCTGCCTTTTCGGCCGACCGGGAGTGGTATCGCGACGTGACGGCGTCGTCGTCGACGCCGTACAGGGAGACGGAGTCGAACACGGACTCGATGGTCCTCAGGTAGCCGAGCGTTACCTCCTTAGCGTAGTCGAGTTTGGTCTCGCCGGGCGGGCCGACCCTCATCGCCTCGCGCTGATCCAAGATGACCAGTACGTGCCGGTCGTTCTCCCGACCGTACTCTCGGACGTGGAGTTCGCCGCTCCGCGCGGTCACGTTCCAGTCGATGTTCTTCGCGATGTCACCGGGGACGTACTCACGCACCTCCTGTGGTTCGAGGCCGCGGCCCGTCGTCTGTCTGCTCAGTTCGCCGAACTCCTCGGTCACGTTCGACGCGCCCCGTCCCACGTGGAGTTGCGCGGGGCCGCGCGATCCGACCACCACCTCCGTTCCTGGCCCGCGCTCGATCGTCTCCTCGAAGAGGCCACGCTCGTCGCTGAGCGTAATCCTGACGGGAGCGAGTTCGTGCTGTCCGGCGACGTGGAACTCCACCGCATAGGTCAGCTCGGCCTGCGTCGCTGCCGGACCGAGGGTCGCGATCGACCGCTGTGTCACGGTCGCTGCCAGGGGACCCATCGGCTCGATCTCCAGCGAGAGCGAACTCGGCTCGTCGAGTTCGACCGTGACCACGACCGTGAGTTCGCTGTCGACCGACGTCGACTGCTCGACGGGCGTCGTCCGGATGTCGAGCGTTCGGTCGAGCGTCTCGGCCGCACTGACGAACGCGCGCTGTCGACCGAGGAGCCACGCACCGACGCCGGCGGCACCGAACAGTAACAGCGGCTGGGCGAACGCCACCGCACAGAGCGCCAGCACCACCCCGAGGCCGCCGATTTCGACTGCTCGCCGGCTGAACTCCATTCGTCTTCCAGTTTATCCGCCCGAAAATCAAGCTGTTGGTCCGGTAGTCCGAACTGAGAACCGGATCTCGGCGTCGTCACCGGCGCGCAATCGACCGATCAGCTACTCGATCGTGAGCTCTCCAGTATCGGTCGTGTGCTCGTCCCACTCCAATTCGAACTCGATCTCGATCTCCGCGGCGTCGCCCGACTTCGACGTCTCGCGTTCGACCTCGACCTCGAACTCGACGCGCCCCGGTGGAGTGAGTGTCACCGACTGGTCGCCGGAGTCGAGGGTGAACTCGTCGCCGGATTCGAGATGGTCCGCGACCGTTCGGAGGTACTGTGCCACTTCGACCGTCTCCATGTCCCGCTCGAACTCGAACAGTGTTTCTTCGGGCATCCCTCGATCTACGCTCCCGAGAGTATTGATCCTGCCGTGTGCTCGACGAGTGAGGGTGTTTGCGGCTACGAGAACGGGTCTTCGGGCGTCGTCAGCCGGGAGACGTCGTCGAACCGGTCGAAATCGTCGTCGAACGAATAGATGAAAACCTCGGACGCACGATACAGTGTGCACGCGCAGCGAACTCCGACGGGAGCAGGCGCAGTAGCAGTCTTCCGACCCTCCGATCCAGTCAGTCGGTGGTCCACGACGACCGTCTACCCCTCCAACAATCTTAACGAATGTTTATGTTGGTTGTTAGCGTAGATCGAGGCAGTACCATGTCACCGAAGACCCCGTCGTCAGGGGCAGGGTCGCCAGTCGGTCGGGGTGGACGTCGATCCGTACCGATCGACTTCGAGACAGCACAGGGGGACCTTTTCGACGCTGTCGACATCGCCACGAGGTCACGGTTCGTCGACGGCCCGGCGGGACGGATACATGTCGTCGAGGCTGGACCTCCCGACGACCAACCGCCGGTGGTGTTCGTTCATGGCACGGCTGCGTTCGGTGCGTTCTTCGCTCCCCTCATGACCCAGGTCGAAGACCGTCGGATGATCGCGTTCGACCGACCGGGGTACGGTCTCAGCGACGCGTTTGTCTACACTGAAGCCAACGTTCGACGCACCGTCGTCGATGTCCTCCTGGAAGTCCTCGACACGATGGAAGCCGACCGGATCGATCTCGTCGGGCACTCCATGGGCGGTCAGACGGCGATACTGTTCGCACTCATGCATCCGGCACGGGTTCGGCGTCTCGTCTTGATCGGAGCCGTGGTAGGCTTCCCGGGAACGCATCCGCCGTTTCGTATTCGACTCTTGACAGTTCCCGTGCTCAATCGGGTGATACGGCGGCTGCAGAAGTCGGGTGACGAAGGCGTCCTCGATATCGCGGAAACATTCGGAGAACGCGACGCGATCCGGGCCCATCCGGCGTTCATTCGGGCGATCGCAGCCCACGAAGCCGAGCCGAAATCGGCCGAGGCGGGATTCAGCGAGTTCAACGCGCTCGTCTCGGTACGGGGATGGCGTCCGTCCGTCAGGCTCAGTCCAGACGAGTTACGGAGTATCCAGCCCCCCACGACGATCGTCTGGGGTGAGAACGACACGCTGGGTGGACCCGATGACGTCCGCAACGGTCTCGCGTTGATTTCGGATGTCCGGTTCGAGACCGTCGACGCCGGACACATCCCCTTTCTGGATCACCCGAAGCGGTGTACAGCACTCCTCGGATGAACGAGGCGGATGCCTCGGGAGTCGACCTCAGCCGGCCCGGTTGATCGCGGTGAACGTCTCTCGCATCTCGGCGAAGTTCTCCTCGGAGACGGCGAGTTCCTCGCGGAGTTCATCGCTCCGCCGCTGCATCCGGAGGTACTCACCGGACTCCGCGAGCTGTTCGGACGCGTGCTCGGCCTCGAGCACGGCCAGTTTCGCGGTGAGACTGAAGAAGGCCGTGAGTGGGTCGTCGTACGACGCCGCCTCCAGTTGCTGATCGACAGCAGCGAAGAGGTCCGCTTTCTCGATCGGTTTGCAGAGGTAATCGTCGAAGGGCATGTCGGTGATTCCGAACCCGGGGTCGACCGCAGTCACCATGATGACCCGACAGTCGTACCCCTGGTCTCGGAGGTCTCTCAACACCTTGTCGCCCGAGTAGGGCATCCGACGGTCCAACAGCACCACGTCGACCGACTCGTCCATCTCCGCGAGCGCTTGCTCGCCACCGTACGCCGTTCGGACGTCTCCGTATCGCGTCCGTAACCGGAGCGCGTACGCATCGACGACTTCGCGTTCGTCGTCGACGACGAGAATCGTTCCCTCCCTTTCCTGTGCCATGGTATCACACGTAACGGGGTTCGTCACTGGAGCTGTTATACTTTCGTGCGAAACTCGAATAGCGGCCTCGTGCTCGAGTTCGTTACTATCCCCTTCGGGGAATCCTCGCCCTTTAGGGCGGGGAGGATGTCAACCACGACTGACCCCGCGAGCGTCCGCCTCGAGTGGGTGTGTGCTTCCGCGCCCGGTCCAGTGTGAATCCTTATCGTGCTCCTTGACAACACTCGACACATGCGGCTCCGGACGAAGTTCGCGGTCGTCTTCATCGTCGTGACACTCGTACTGAGTGGGTCGGTTCTCGCAGCCGTGGACTTCTACCGGCGCGACGCGGTCGAGGAGTCCCGCGTGAACGTCGACGAGACAGCGACCCTGACGGCCGAGCAGATCGACGCATCGATCCGTGACAGACAGGACTACCTGGGACTCGTCGCGTCCCGGCCGGGCGCACGCCAGTTCGAGCAGCGCGGCCCGTTCCTCGACGCGTTGCTGGTGAACTCCCGGTTCTACGCCGCTCAGATCGTCGCCGCGAACGGGACCGTCATCGCCTTCCGCGGAGACATCACGGCTCAGCAGCGGCGAGCCGTCCTCGGATCGAACCGGAGCGCCGCGCCCTACGTCAGGGCGGCGCTCGACGGACGCTCGTTCGTGGGAGAGGGGGAGGCAGTCGACGGCGCCGACAGGCACGTCCTCGTGTTCAGCACGCCCATCTTCGAGGGCGGGGAGGTCACGGGCGTGCTCGCGGGGGCGATCGATCTCGACTCACAGACCGTTTTCGGCGCACTCCCGCCCCTAGAAACGAGCAGACAGACCGTTCGGGTCGTCGGGAACGGGATGGAACTCCGCGAGGGAGACCGCCAGTTCGCCGCGTCGATTGAGGCGTCCGCGACCGTCGAGGCGACCGGGTGGACGGTCACGGTCGTTCGGGACCGCTCGGCGCTCGACGCCCGACTCCGTCGCCTGGGGCTGTTTCAGCTCGGCCAGCTGGGGATCGTCCTCCTGGTAATGGCCGGGTTCGGCTACTGGCAGTACGCCGCGAGCCTTCGGCAGACGGAGCGCCTCCTCGGAGGATTCGGCGACCTCGGGGCTGGAGAGTACGACCGTACCGTCTCGCTCAGTGGCGGCACCGAGTGGGAGCAGATCAGCGACGGGTTCAACGACCTTGCGGCGACGCTCCGAGCGCGCCAGGCGGCGCTTCGTCGACGAACACAGCGACTGGAAGTCATGTACCGCGTGGTGCGGCACAACCTCCGGAACCAGCTGACGGTCCTGTTGACGTACGCAGACGTCATCGCCGACGTCACCGACGACGACGAGATACGCAGGGCGGCCCGGTCTATCGGCGACGCCGGCCGAACGCTCACGCATCTCAGCGAGCGTGCGCGTCAGATCGAGACCGCCCTCGCGGACGACCAGACGCCGTCGCGGGTCGACGTGAGCGACATCGTCTCCGATGTCGTCGCCGACCTCCGCGAGGCGTATCCGGCGGTGGCTATCGAGACGTCGCTCCCGGACGACGTCTGGGTGCGCGCCCTCCCCTCGCTCCGGATGGCGATCGAGAGCGTCTGTGAGAACGCCTGCCAGCACAACGACGCCGAGGATCCGCACCTCGAGGTGACCGTCTCCGTCGTCGACGGAACGGGTGAGCCCGGAACGAGCATAGAAGACTCGACCCGGCCCGACCCCGCCGATCACGGCGTCCAGGGGCCCGACCAGCGCAGTGGTGAGGCCGTCGAGCCTGCGCGGGACGATGGTGTCGCCGACAGCGAGAGCGACCACTGGGTCCGCGTCGCGGTCGCCGACAACGGCCCCGGTCTCCCCGAACAAGAGCGAACTGCGATCACCGAGGGACGCGAGACGGAACTCGAACACGCGAGCGGGCTCGGTCTCTGGTTGGCCCACTGGGTCGTCGACCGTTCCGGTGGCCATCTCCGGTTCCACGACGCGTCACCTCGGGGGACGGTCGTCGAACTGCTGCTGCCGGGGGTCGCTGCAACGACGGCGACACCCGACTCGGACGGGGGGCCGGCCGGAGGACGCTAGAGACGATAGAGATCGGCTCCGCGCTCCCCCGTCACCCGTGGTCAACAGCCCGCTGTGGCCGAGAATCGACCGCATCGCATCGGACCGAACTGGACTACCGGTGACGACGGCGGACGGCGACGGAGAGCGCCGCCACGAGCAGTGCGACAGCAGTCGTCCCGAATCCGAGTCCGGGGACGGACTCGCCGCTCGTGGTCCCACCAGCCTCGGGACGCGCCGTGGGCGCGTCGTCCGTGGTCTCGGCTCGGGGGGTTCCCGTCCGTCCCGGTGTGGATGCACCCGTCGTCACGGTGTCCCCGGACTCGACCGTCACGTTCCCGACGAACCGCTCGTTGACGTACACCTGATACGTCCCGGGCTCGTCGAAGGAGCGCTCGAAGGTGGCCTGTCGGGTCCCGTTCGGGGCGATAGATAGCTCCGTGCGGTCCACCACGGTCTCTTCGAGGAGCAGTTTCACCGTGTACGTGCCGTCGGCGCCACCGACGTTCCGCACGCGGACCCGGACCTCGGTCCCCTGGTGTGTGCTGATCCGTGTGACGGTCACGAGCGCGTCGGTGATGCGGAACTTCGCCTGCTTGACGCCCGTCGTGAAGTCCGAGAGCCCGGGTGCCCTCGCCTCGAAGAAGTAGTGCGTCTCACCCTCGTCGACGAACCGGGTCGGGAGTTCGACCCACCCGCCCGCCTCGTGACGGTACAGCGCGACGTCCTCCGGGCCGGTCTCGTTCCCGGCCAGGCGGTCTTTCCGGACACGGACGTGGAACGTGACGTTACCGACGTCCTCGTTCGCGATGCTGTGATCGACGTGGACGTATCCCGCGGGTTCCGTTCCGTCGGCGGGGGCGAACGCGGGGACGTCGCCGAACCGACTCACGTTCGTCGCCACGCTGAGCGTGACGGATCCGGCACGTTCGGGCGTGAACGAGAGCGCGTCGACGGCGACGACGTCGTCGCGCGTCAACGGCCACGAGATGTTGAGCGACTGCGTCGTGTTCGCCTCGGCGTCCGTGATCGTGGCGTTCACTAGCGTCTTCCGCTCTAACACGCGCGACGGCGAGACGTCCGCGACCGTCCGCGTGTTCGTGAGCCAGACGTTCCGTTGTGGCTCGTCCGGGTCGGTGCTCAGGATGTGCAGCGTCGCGAACTGCGGGCGCGCGGTCGGGGCGTCGAAGGTGACGGTGACGTTCTGTCGCTCGCCCGGGCCGAGCGTCACCGGCCCCTCGAACGCTCGCTCGAACGACGCCCGGTCGGGCCCCACGATCGCGACCGCGTCGATCGTCAGCGGGGCGTCGCCCACGTTCCGTATCGAGAGCGTCCGCGCGTCCGACTCGTCCGTCGCGTTCGAGAAGCGGAGCACCTCGGGCTGGACCGCGATATCCGGTGTCGCGTCGACCTGCCGCGAGACTTGGCGCGTGGGCTGGACTGCCACCCCGACCGCGGCGGTCGAGAGCACGACCGCCACCACGAGGAGCACCCGTACGGTCCACCCGGGGACGTGTAGGTTCATGATCGTTGCCGTTCGTCGATGTATGCTAACATACGACAAATAGGTTGCCAGAGCGGCCGTAGTGTCTCCGAGTCGGGCTCTAGTACGGGTCCATGTCCTGGGGGAGTCCGTCGGGACCCCGCGACAGCGCGTACGGGTCCATGTCCTGCATCCGGAACGAGATGGTCACGTCGGCGGCGCCCGCGACGCCGATCGGGTCGGTGTCTCGCACGTCCCAGGGACCCGCGCGGACGGTCACGTTATTGATCGGGAACATGACGGACAGGTTGTCGATCGGGAACGCAGCCGGGAACGGGTCGTTACCCTTCCCGTCCAGCACGGTCAGCGGGGTGCCCGTCGCGGCGGTCAGGTTATCGATCGGGAACGCGAGCGCCGACGCGTGTGGCCCACTCGGTCCGTCCGCGTGGGCCGTCGCGGGTGCGAACCCCACGACACCGGCCGCACCGCTCGTGAGAACGACGCCGACCAGCAGCAGTGTGAGGGCGATTCCATCGGCGATGTGGGTGTCTTCCATCATCACATCTACTGCTCGGTCGGAGACGGCGATGAGAACAGTTGCTCAGTGTTGAGGGAGCCATGATTCTCGACACCCTCAGTATCTAGAGGACAGCCGTCGGCGCGGCGGCTCAATACTTCGCAGGTACTGTCAGGGGGATGGTCGACGACCGAACACATGTACCCGATGGGGACCAGCGCCCCACGACAGGGACGGTGATCACGATGACCTCGAGCCACGACACGCACGACCGGAGCCAGCCCGACGGCCGAATCCACCTCCTGCCCGCGGACGACGGCGTCGTCATCTACGACGTCGAGACGCCGTCCGGGTGGCTCAAATCCGACCACGCGGTCGCTCTCGCGGACTGGCGGTAACCTCGCTAGCCGATGTCCGGACGGACAGGGCGAGTGCTCCTGCGGGTCGGTCCGAATCTTGACTACTGATACCATCCAACACGGTAGTATGAACGACGCCCTCGATCACGTGACCGAAGGCGTGCTCGTCGTCGACGCCGACTGGCACGTCACTCGGGCGAACGCCGTCGCGGCGACCCACCTCGGCCGTGACCCCTCGGAGCTGACCGGCGTCGACGTCCGCGACGTCTTTCCCCGGTCGGTCGACTCGACGTTCCACGAGTCCGTCGCTGACGACGACTCGGAGCCCGAAGCGGTCGCGTTCGAGGACTACTTTCCCGATCTCGAGGCGTGGTTCGCGGTCCGGACGGTCCCCGTCGACGGCGGGGCAGTGGTCGTCTTCCACGACGTCACCGCTCGCAAGGACCTCGAACGCTCGATCGACGACCGCGAGGCGGAACTGGACCGGCTCACGCGCATCAACGCGACCATTCAGGAGATCATCCGCGAGTTAGTGGGCGCGACGACTCGCGAGGAGATCGAGCGGACGGTCTGTGACCGACTCGCCGCGAGCGATCTCTACGCGTTCACCTGGGTCGGCGAGCGCGACCCGATATCCGACCGACTCATCCACCGGAGTGCCGCCGGCGAGTACGAGGGTGTCGTCGAGTTGCTCGTCGAAGGGAGCGAGACGTCCGATGGGCCGGAGTCGCTCGAACACGCCGTCGTCCGAACCGGTGAGACACGACTCGTTCGGCAACTCGTCGAGGACGAGTCAGTCCCCGACCCGATACGGCGCGTCGCGTTCGCGCGCGGGTTACAGTCCGCCATCGCCGTCCCCGTTCGGTACGGCACCACCACCTACGGCGTCCTGGGCGTGTACGCCGCTCGCCCGGACGCGTTCAGCGAGCGCGAGCGCGAGAGCCTGGAGACGCTGGGCGTCGCAACGGGGTTCGTCATCAACGCCGCTCGGCAGCGCAACCTCCTCCTGTCGGACACTGTCGTCGAACTCACGTTCCGCGTGACCGATCCCGAGGACGCCCTGGTGGCGACGTCGTCCCGACTGGCGTGTTCGCTCGCGGTGGAAGGCATCGTTCCGCTCGCCGAAGGCGCGCTGCGCTGTTTCGTCAGTATCGAGGGAGCGCCACCCGGAGACGTCCACGAGACGGTGACAGACTCGACGGGGTTCGCGGACGCCCGCGTCGTCCACGAGACCGCAGCCGACGAGGCGACCGACGGTGGACTGCTCGAACTCTCCATCACTGACGCGTCACCGCTCTTGACCCTGGTGGAGCGCGGCGCAACCGTCCGTACGGCGACGTTCACCGAAGGTGTCGGCCGGGTCGTCGCGGAACTCGCCCCCGACGAGGACGTCCGCGCGGTCGTCGAGGCCGTCGGCGATCGGTTTCCCGGCTCGGATCTCCTCGCGAAGCGGGAGCGAGAGCGGGCCGTCGAGACGGCCCAGGAGTTCCGAAGCTCGCTCCACGAGCGACTCACCGACCGCCAGCAGACGGCACTGCGTGTGGCGTACCACGGCGGCTACTTCCAGTCACCGCGTGACAGCACGGCCGAGGAACTCGCCGAGGGGCTCGGTATCACCTCGCCCACGCTCCACTACCACCTCCGGGCCGCCCAGTGGAAGCTGGTCGACGCGTTCCTCGCCGATGACCCGGATCGACCACACCGCGACGAGCGTGACGCGTGGCACGGTGACGAGGAGGATAACCAATGACCGAGGACACGAGTGTCGGGTCGGACCGGGACTCGCTTGAGCCTCCGCTGTTCGACGCGTTTCCCGACCCGCTCTTGGTATACGGGAGCGAGCGGGCAGGCGGGTCGGATTCGAGCCCCGATTCGCTCGTCCTTCGCGCGGCCAACCCCGCGTTCGTCTCGACGTTCGACGTCGAGCCCGACCGGGTCGGCGCGCCGCTCGACCACGTCGCTATTGCCGGCCGGATCGCGTCCGACACGGACGACGCCGACGTCGACGACAGCAGTTCGGACGACACGACGACCGTGAGAGCGATCCTCGATGTCGTCCGCGGAACAGCCGACTCGACGCTTCGACTCACGCAGGATCACCCCGGCGATAGCCGTCACTTCCACGTCCGGGCGATCGACGTTCGGGCGAACGACGCGGAGTCCGACGACGTCGACGGCTGTCTCTGCTTCACCGAGGTTTCGGACCTCGAACGACGTCGACGCGAACTCGTGGCGAGGGTCGACCGCCTCGAACGAATCGCGGACGTCGTGAGTCACGACATCCGGAATCCCCTCGAAGTTGCCAGCATCCGGCTCGAAGCGGCACAGGAGACGAACGAGGCTGTCCACTTCGAGAAGGTCGCGGGCGCGCTCGCCCGCATCGAACAGTTGGTCAGTGACGTCCTCTCGGTCGGTGCGGGGAGGGTCGACCCGACCGACACGGTCGCGCTGGGGGACGCCGCCGAGTCCGCGTGGGCGACAGTCGACACGGCCGAGGCCACGCTCGTCATCGACCCGAAGGCACCGACCATCCGGGCCGATATCGATCGTCTCCGCCAGGTGTTCGAGAACCTCTTTCGCAACGCCGTCGAGCACGCGGGACGCGACGCGACCGTGACCGTCGAACTGCTTCCGGACGGGTTCGCGGTCGTCGACGACGGCCCGGGCATTCCCCCGGAGATCGGCGAGCGTGTGTTCGAGATCGGTGTGTCGACCACGCCAGGGAGTCGGGGGCTCGGACTCTCCATCGTCGATCGAATCGCACGGGAGCACGGCTGGCAAGTATCGGTCGCGTCACCCGACTCCGGGTCGGCCGATTCGGACGCGGGAGCCAGATTCGAGTTCACGGGCGTCACGCTCGTCGACTGATCGATCGATGACGACGCGGAGCGAATCACGGTGGGTGATGCGGGTGGAAACAGTCCTCGGGCACGGTCTAGATACCGAGAGATCACTTCCGAAAACACGCTTCAATACTAAGCATCCGTCTCCATCGAGTACCCCTCCCTGGGTACATCTGTGATGACGGCACTGACTCACACCACGGCTGGACGCACTGCACTCAGAACACTCCTCGTCGCGGTCGTGCTGACGGCCGGGATCGCTGGCACCGTCGGGACAGTCGCGGCCGAACCCATAGACGGGATGGGCGACGATCCGCACGGGGATGACCTCTTCGCGTCGCTCGATGGGAAGGGGAACGACGTGTACCCCCCGCCGGGAGTCTACGCATCGCTCGATGGGAAGGGGAACGACGTGTACCCCCCACCGGGAGTCTACGCGTAACACGAGGCAGCCGGGGCTATCGATGGACTAGGTAACCGAAGCCGCAGATGCAGTTGCAGACGAGTGTGACGAACCCCGCTGGCGCGCGATGTCTTCGCACGACCGCCGTCGGTCGTGAGAGACGGACCACCTCGTCGAGCGCGCGAACCGTTTCACACAAGCGCAAGGCGGAAGCCCACGACTTCAGTCGTGGGTTACTGATACGCCGTTCAGGTACTCGGTGACGAGCTGTTCTTCGGCGCGTCGCAGTCGGTACGAGAGCGTCGACCGCGGGATCTCCAGTTTCGACGCCAGTTCCTCGAGCGTGATCTCGCTCGGCGCCCGGTAGTATCCGTGGCGGGCGGCCGCGCGTAACGCCGTCCGCTGGTTGGGGTCGAGCGAGACCGTCCCGAGCGAGTCGTGCCCCCACCGGTCGGCGTCCCGGAGGTGACCCATGTGGAACGAGAGCTCGGACCGCAAGTTCGCGCTGAGGGCGTCGTAGAGCAGGCCGACCTTCTCGTCCGACCGCATCAGGATGCGCCACTCGTGTCGGCCCTCCGACCGGCGGGAACAGAGGAGCGACCCACGCGGGAGATACTGACCGGCGAGCGTCTGGACGGATTTGCCGCCGCTGATTCTCTCGACGTACGTGTAGAACACCCGCTCCCCGTCTGATCGCTCTATGACCTCGTGGTGTTCCGTGGCGAGGCAGTCCGTCTCGGTCACTGACTCCGTCCGGACGTCCTCGTCGAGGTGGAGCCGTTCGACCGCGTCGAGCGCCACCGGCGGCCCGCTGAGACGTTCGACGCGCCAGAAGTCATCGTCGTTCACACAGCCGTGTAATCCCCGCGCGACGAGCGACGGGTGGTCGATGAACACGTCCATCATCGGATCGGTACCGGCCTCGTAGTCGATGCTGAACGTGAACTCGCGCATCACGGACGCTCCGGTTCGTCGTGGAGACTTGGTAACACACCGTCGAACTACGCCGGCGAGCCCAAAAGACTTCCCTCCTCGGTTGTCAGTCGACAACTAAACTATTATTTATGAGTAATGCGGCCTTGTTGGTGCCTACCATGAGCACCGACGAACCCAGTCAGTCGACCGAGGCACACAGCCACGAACATCACGAGGTAGAGGGGCCGGGATATCCGACGCCGGCGGCGATGCGCACCGAGTCCGAACGCGAGAAGACTGCCTTCGTCATGGGGCTCCGGGTCGGCACGGACGTGGACGAGCCCGACTTCGTCGGCGTCGTCGACGTCGACCCGGAGTCCGAGACGTACAGCGAACTGATCGACACGGTCGAGATGCCGAACAAGGGCGACGAACTCCACCACTTCGGCTGGAACACCTGCTCGTCCTCGTGTCACGCCGACGGCCTGGTTCGGGACCACCTGATCGTCCCCGGCCAGCGCTCCTCTCGAATCCACATCATCGACGCCTCCGACCCGCGGAGCCCGACGATCGAGAAGGTCATCGAACCGGAGGAGGTGTTCGAGCACGACCTCTCGGCGCCGCACACGGTCCACTGCGTTCCCGAGGGGAAAATCGTCATCAGTATGCTCGGGAACGCCGACGGCGAACTCCCCGGTGGCTTCCTCCAGCTCGATCAGGACGACTTCTCCATCGACGGCCACTGGGAGATCGACCGCGGCGACATGGAGATGAACTACGACTACTGGTATCAGCCCCGACACGGCGTGATGCTGTCGACTGAGTGGGCCGCGCCGGAAACCTACTACCCGGGCTTCGACCTGGACGACGTCGAAGCCGGGAAGTACGGCGACAGCATCCACGTCTGGGACTGGGAGACCAAAGAACACCAGCAGACGCTGACGTTCGGCGAGGAGGGGCTCATCCCGCTCGAGATCCGGATGCCCCACAACCCCGAGGAGACCGAGGGCTACGTCGGCGCCGCGCTCTCTTCGAACATCCTCCGCTTTTGGGAGGCGGAGGACGGACGCTGGGAGTGGGAGAAGGTCATCGACATCGAAGACCGCGAGCACCCCGACTGGGACATGCCCGTGCCGGGACTGGTGACGGACATCCTCCTGTCGCTCGACGACCAGTACATGTTCTTCTCGAACTGGCTCCACGGCGACGTGCGGATGTACGACATCAGCGACACGGGGAACCCGCGGTTGGTCGACCAGTGCTGGGTCGGGGGGAACTTCGCCGAGCGCCAGTCCGTCGGCGGCCACGACGTCCGCGGCGCGCCCCAGATGCTCCAGCTCTCCCGGGACGGCCGACGGCTCTACTGGACCACCTCCCTGTTCTCCTCGTGGGACAACCAGTTCTACCCCGAGATCGGCGAACAGGGGTCGCTGATGATGAAAGCGGACGTGTACCCCGAGGAAGGCCGGATGGAACTCGACGAAGAGTTCGTCGTCGACTTCGGCGATGCCCCCGGGGGCCCGGCCCGCGCCCACGAGATTCGCTGGCCCGGTGGCGACTGTACCAGCGACGTCTGGCAGTAGCCACTGATGCCCCACGCAGTCACTCTGGAGTGGCGTGACGGCCGGGAGGCGACCGTCGAGGTCCGGGAGGGCGAGACGGTCACCGACGCGACCGAGCGTGCAGGCCTCGGCGTCCCCTACGGCTGTCTGTACGGTGCCTGCGCCACCTGCACCGGACGCCTGCTGGAGGGTGACCTCGTTCACGTCGAACGCCCGCGGGGGCTGAAACCCCAACACCGACAGGAGGGGTACCTCCTGCTCTGTGTGGCTGAACCGCGCTCTGACTGCCGGATCGAGGTGGGTGCGGAGATCCAGGCCGACCTCGTGCCGAACCCGTGGAAATGAGTCCGACCCCGTGGAAATGAGTTCGATCGCCCGACGCGCGGCCGCCGCCGCACTCGGTGTCGCCCTCCTGTCGACACCGTCGTCCGCCCACGGCGTGACCGCCGCCGCGACGGGGCTTTCCTTCCCGCTCGTCGTCGCTGGCGTCGTCCTCGTCAGTCTGCTCGGCGGCGGGTTCGTCCTGGGCGCGTACGGCCGGCTTCCGTGGTCGCCGGGACGAGCGGCGCTTCCAGCTCTCGTGTTCGCGCTCGGCGCCGCGGCGCTGGCGCTCGCCGTCACCCAGGCGGCGGCAGCGACCCTCGTCGGCCTCGCAGCGGGCGTTGGCGTCGTCTACCTCGCCCGCGGTGCGGCGATCACGGACTGCGGTACCTGTGCGGACGCCGCGCTGGGGGCCGTCACGCTCCACCGCGGCCTCGAAGGTGTCGTCCTCGCCACCGTCTACGCCGCCGATGCGGCACTCGGGCTGGTGGGCGCCCTCCTCGTCGCCGGGCACGCCGCCGCCGAGACGGCCGCCGTCGGGTCGCTGTACGCTCCCGCCGGCCGTCGGTACGCCCTCGCCGCGGTTCTCGCCGTCCAGACGGGGTTCGTCGTCGGTGTCGCGGCGGGGTGGGGAGTCGTCGCCGGCGTGTCGCCCACCGCCGAAGCCGGCCTGCTGGCGCTCGTCGGGGGCGTCCTGCTCGCCGTCGGCACCCGGGAGGCACGGCGTCGACACGTTGCGAGCATCATGCCGGCGTAGGTCACCCTTCTCGCACTCATCCCGGTTACGGAAAATTCGGGGCGAGAGCCTCGCCCGGACGATGAACTGGTCGTGATTCCGCTCGCTCGTCAGTGACCCACGACTGACCAGTAGGTGCCGAACCTCGGAACGGATTCGATCGATTACCGACCGAGATGAGTGTATCGAGCTCGACCAACCGGCGTTCGCTCCGTAGCCACACACGTTCGTCAGGCGGTCAGAGAGCCTCGAGAGAGGCTGAAAAAGCCTTGCCAGTCGGAAGCGGCGTGCTGACCCGGGCCGCCCGGGTCAGCCGCCGCATCTCTTCCTATCCGTCCGGAAGCGACAGCACGAACAGCCGAAACAGAGCTGTTGACACGGCTGGTCGATCCGTGAGCTCTCGCTTCTCGGCCAAACAGAGACACACTAGAATCCAGAGGTTGTACAACGACACCGCGAACAGAAACTCGAACAACCGCACCGCGAACGTCGGCGACGACGTTCGCGGAAGGAACTCACCGATCTTCCGGTAAGACGTCTCTATCCCCCAGCGACGCCGGTACGCCTCCGCAAGTGGTTCGGCGAACTCAATCGAGACCTCACGGTTTGTGACCAGACAGAACGAGTCGTCGTCCCGCGTGCGGTGCGGGACGACGACGAGTGTCACCGAAATTCGTCCGGTCGGAGGGTCTTTCGTACCATCTCGTATTCAGTGACGAACGTGGTTTCCTCGTGGGCGTCAAGCTTGACTATGAGCCTCGGCCGTTGCCGGTCGTCGCCGAGTTTGAACGCGTCAGAACTCCGGACGATGTCGCCGCGCTCTGGCTGCATCTACTGCGTGTCCTCGTCTCGTTCGCTCGGATGCGATTCCGCTGGGGCTACTGCGTCCCATTCGTCGGCGTCGATGCCGCCATCTTCGTCGTCGAGTCGTTTACTCGTGGTGTGGAGGTCGTAGGCGGCGGCGACACGTTTCCGATAACCGAACGGTCCGCCGCGCAGACCGAGACCGCAGGCAAGGTCCACCGCGACACGTCTGGCTCGATCGACTCCCCCTGCGTTCGACCCTGTGGGATCGTCTCTTGCACTAGCCATCCGACGCAGCGCACCCCGCGTAGACGACGTGGACGCTGGGCGGAGCCTCCCCGAACGGCGCACCGACGACCAGTCCCGTCGTCTCCTCGCCCGAGACGGCGACGAGTGCGTCGACTCTCCCGACCTGATCGCCGGGAGCCGCACCGGTGAGCGTCGCCGTCGCGTTCGAGGGGGACCTCTCGCCACCCGTCCCGCCGGCAACGAGGTACGCCGCCCCAGCGTCTTCCCCGCCGGTATCGTTCCCCGGGGCACCGACCAGGACGTCGTCGGTCCCGTCGCACGTGACGTCGCCGACGCCGTTCGCCGAGTACCCCGCACGGTCGCCCGGCGCTCCACGGAACTTGACCGCGGCGTCCGAGAGGCTCACCGTCTCCGGGAGATCAGACGAGCCGTGGACAACGTAGACTGCACCGGCGGTCCTCCCACCAGCATCGCTCAGCGGGGCACCGACGAGGACATCTGCGAGTCCGTCACCGTTCACGTCACCCGCGCCGGACACGTCGAACCCGGCATCGTCGTTCGAGTCGACCCCGGCGAGCGTGACCGCGGCGTCGGCGAGCGAAGCGCGCTCGGGGTACGCCGTCGTGGTGACGAGGTAGGCCGCGCCCGATCCGTTCGACGCGCCGTCGGCCCCTCTGGCGCCGATCACGAGGTCGGGATGGTCGTCGCCGTCGACGTCGCCAGCGACCTCTACTGCCCGCCCGGCGCGGTCCTCAGCAGTCGCGCCCGAGAAGGTGGCGTCCGCTTGGGTCAGCGATCCCGTCGTTTCCACGTTCTGTCCGTCGACGAGGTAGACCGCGCCCGAATTCGGGCCCGAATCGTTCGCCCGTGGCGCGCCGATCACGACATCTGCCGCGGCCCCCCCAGTGACGTTCGCTGCAGCGACCGAGTAGCCGGCGAGCGAGTCGGGTACGGCTCCGGTGAGCGTCGCGTTGGCCGTCCCGAGCGAGGCCGTTCCGTTCAGGTACGGTCCACCGTAGACGACGTACACCCCGCCGGGATTGTCGGGACCATGACGGGGTGCCCCGATGATCAGGTCACCGACACCGTCGTCGCTCACGTCGGCGATGGCGATGCTGTTACCGGCCCAGTCACCGCGGCCTTCGCCCAGTAGCTGGACGTCAGCGTCTTCGACAGTCAGATCCCCGGGGGCGACCGGTCCGAAGAACACGAACACGGCCCCCGAACGGACTTCGCTGGTGTTGTGAAACGGCGCACCCACGACGAGGTCCGGCGTGCCGTCACCGTTTACGTCACCGACGGCCGCCCCGAAGCCCAGTTCGTCCGCACCGACACCGCGAACGGTGACGTCCGCGTCGGCGAGGCTCCGCGTCCCGTTGAGGGGCTCAGCCGCTGGCAGTCGGGACACCGCCCCGTCGACCTGTGCCGCGGTGTCAGCGCTCGCCGATGGCGATGACTGCGCCGCCGGTGTCGACGAATCGGTGGACTTCGATGCGACGCCGGCGAAGCCACTGCAGCCCGCGAGGACGACCAGTGTGGCGACCACAACGGGTGCGAGGAGAACACGGACGGGCTGGGTCCCAGCCATATGATGTTAGTTGGCATTTCACTCGCTTCGTTATACGCCTGCTACTCGATGCTGAAAACGGTCGCAAACACCACAGTTTTGTTTCCCAAATACAACACTAACTCGATGAGCAGTATCCGTCCAGCGGAACTGGACGACCGTCTCGGGTCGGCGTCGGGAGGCGAGCCGTTCCTCCTCGACATCCGCCCGGAGGCGGCGTTCGACTCGGGTGCGATCGACCGTAGCTACAACGTCCCAGTGTATAACGATCTGCGCCGCGGGGACGAGTCGGCACTGCGCGACCGATTAAGCGACATACCGACCGACAGAGACGTGGTCGTCGTGTGCAAGATGGGCGTCGTCGCCAAGCGGGCGACGAGGATCCTCAGAGACGAGGGGTACGACGCGTCGACGCTACTCGGCGGCATGAGCGGGTGGACCGGGTACCAGAACGGCTCGCTGGGCTACAAGCTTCGGTCGCTCCTCTGGAGCCTCCGGTAGGCCGTATCGACAGCTCCGTCGGCGGGCGATTGGGTGGCAAGCCACCGTCTTCGTCCCAGATCAATTGCCCGTCCGCGAGACTGGAACCCACACAACGAACATCGTTAGCTGGTGTACGCAGGGTTCACTCCCTCGACTTCGATGCCGAACAGCTCTGTCTTGTGCTCGAAAATCTATCCCACGCGAAATTATATTATTTCTAGGATAGTACGCGGTGTATGTACAGGGAGGACGGTCAACTACGTCGGCGGTGGTTGTTGAAAGCGGTCGGAAGCGGGGCTCTCGTGGGCGGGCTCGCGGGCTGTCAGGCCCGTGGGCCGGGCGACGATGGCGGCGGTAGTGACGGCGACGGCGGATCGGTGAGCGGGTCGGTTGGCCCGCTCACGGTCACTCTCACCGGCGTCGACCCGTGCCAGCCGATACGGGATCTCTTCGAGGCCTACCACGAGAACTCCCCGGTCGTCGTGACGGCGACAGGGACGCCCGGCGGCGACGCCGCCGGCACTTGTGGCACGCTGTTCGGTGATCCTCACGTTCGCACCGTCGACGGGAACCGGTACGACTTCATGGGCGCCGGCGAGTTCGTCGCGCTCGAATCGACGAGCGACGACCTGGCCGTCCAGGTCCGGATGGAGCCATGGGGCGACAGCGAGCGGGTGTCGGTGCTCACGGCGGTCGCCGCCCGGGTGGGTGCGAGCGAGGTCCAGGTGTCCGCCGAGGGCGGGGATCGGGACCTGTTGCTCGTCGACGGCGTCGCGAGGGTGGTACCAGTCGGCGAGGTCATCGAACTCGACGGCGGGGCCATCCTCCGGAGCGAAGACGTGGTCGGCCTCGTCTGGGCCGACGGCACCGTGGTCGCTGTCACCGTCGGGCGATCCCTGGACCTGACGGTCGCACACCCCGACGGACGGGCCGGCGAATTCCAGGGGTTGCTCGGGAATGGCAACGGAGACGCGGGCGACGACCTCGTCACGCGCGGCGGCGAGGCCGTCGCGGAGACGTTCGAGGGGCTCTACGGCGACTTCGCCGCGGACTGGCGAATCGACGCTGAGAGCTCGCTGTTCGCCTACGCCGATGGCGAGTCGACGGCGACGTACACCGACCGCTCGTTCCCCGCGGCACCGCCACCGGAACTCGACGATGAGAAGCGCCAGGCGGCCGAACGGGCCTGCTTCGACGCGGGCGTCAGGGACCCGGACTTCCTCGGGGACTGCGTGCTGGACGTCGGACTGACCGGTGACGACGGGTTCGCGGCGCGCGCGGCCGGGGCCCAGCCTCGGCGGGCGACGACCGTTGGCACTGGTCCCGCCTCGGTCGAGACACCCGCCGCGCTCCGACGCGGTGACGCGGCTCGGACCGGGTCGATGACAGTCGACGGGCCCATCGAGGGGGCCCTGGAGTGGAGTTCCGAGCGGGACTTCTTTCGCCCCTCGATGCCGGTCGCGGGTGACTCGGTCGTCGTCGTGGCGGCTGACGAGTCGGTCACGGCACTCGACTCGACGGACGGTACGACCCGCTGGTCCGTGTCTGTCCAGACGCCCGGAGCGGCGCCGACCGTCGCGGGGCCGGTCGTCTACGCACCGACGCGGGCGGGACTGCTGGCACTCTCGACGGCGGACGGGACCGAACACTGGCGGCTGCGCGCCTTCGCCGACGAGGACGTGGCGTCGCCGGTCGTGGCCGACGACACCGTCTACGTCTCGCTCGACGTCGACGATGTCGCCGTCGTCGTCGCCGCCGACGCCACCACCGGCGCCCTCCGATGGGAACGAGTGCTCGGGCGCGGGGACGTGAGCGCTGTCAGCCTGGCGGACGGGTCACTGTTCATCGCCCACGGCGGGACCGTCGCGGCCCTCGACCACGAGGACGGCACGGAGCAGTGGCGCACGGCTGCCCCCTTCGGTGTCGGGTCGGCGCTGGCGGTCGCCGACGGAACTGTCTACGCCACGGGCACCAACGGGGGCGTCGTCGCGTTCGACGCGGGCACTGGCCAACGAGGCTTCTACTTCGAGGCGGACTTCTGGTGGTCGGCCCCCGCGGTCGACACCGACCGGGTGTACGCCGGGAGCGGGGACGTCGCCTACGGTCTGGACCGACGGAACGGATCACTCGTCTGGGAACGCCCGACAGAGTCGATTCTGCGCGACCCCATCGTCGCCGGGGGGCGAGTGTACGCGACGACACAGCGCGCCGAGCTCGTCGCGTTCGATGCTGCGGCCGGCGAGGAGGAACTCCGCGTTTCGCTCCCCGGCCGGGGGGGGATCGACACCGGTCCGTACCTCACTGGTGACCGACTGTACGTCACGAGTCCCGACGGGAACGTACTGGCCTACCGGTGAGAGACCCCGTCCTGGGCCCCGGTCAATCGAACTCCACGCAGGTACGTGTGGTCGGAGACACGGCATCGACGAGTATCGGTGTCATCTCCGAGACAGCCCTTACTCACATATATCTGAGAAATACGAAAATATATTGATAACGACCACCGAGAGAGGTATGACCGAGTTCGATCCAGCCCCCGAGTCTGATACCCAGCGACGGTGGCAGACGGGAACAGACACGTTCGATCGCGTCTACGACGTCGTTCTCGGGGTGACGTCTCCGACTGCGTACACCGAGATCGCCGAGCTTGCCGACTGCTCGCCAAACGCCGCGAAAAAGCACCTCGACCGTCTCACGGAGATGGGCATCGCCCGAGCCAACAGAGAGAGTCGCCCGGCGACCTACGAACGAAACGAGGGATACCTCGAATGGCAGGACGCCAGCCGGATCGCAACCGAGCTCTCCGTCGAAGCGATCATCGACCGTGTGGAGGCGCTCGAAGCGCAGCGGACGGAGTACGAAGCACGGTTCGAGACGAGGGATCCGGCAACTGTCTCGGTGTTCGACCAGGGTGATCACGAAACGATCCACGAGCGGATGACTGCAGTCAGCGAGTGGCAGGGCGTGATTCGAGACATCCAGCTGTACGAACTCGCGCGCCAGCTCTCCCAGAACGACGGGCATCTGCTTCCGGCTTGACATCCTCCCCGCCCTAAAGGGCGAGGATTCCCCGAAGGGGATAGCAACTGACTGCCCCACGTCTCGCGGTTGAATGACGGCTAACCTGCAGTTGTGCGTTCGTTCGAGTACGTGAAGAGATGCGCTCTGTATCTCCCAGGGTCGAACTTGATCTCCCGGAATACGGTGCGACCGATCATACAGAGTACTGATGGTTTGTGAAGCAGGACGACTCGGCGCGTGTCGGCCCTTCGATTGTGTTCTTGATCGGGTCACAGCACGAGAACAATGTGGAGAGCGCCGAGCAGAGACCCACCGACGATCCAGAACCGGGAGAACCAGTTGTCGAACTCGATCAGGGGATGACTCCGGAGACCGAGATGCAAGAGTCCGTGGACGATCGCGAACGAAGCCACACCCAGCTGAAACGCTGGTGACTCCGCGTACACCAGCAGTAGGACGAACAGCGGCGCGTGCAGACCGATGAACAGCCGATACGCGGTTTCGTCGTCAGTTCCCATCGGTGCGAAGAAGAACCGCCATTCGCGCTGGCGAATCGCATCGAGTTCGTGGACGAGCAAAAACGCGACCACCCCCGAGAACAGCACTGCTGATACGGTGACCATGTCGGAGAGTTGCTCGCTAAATTATAAGAGATTTAGCGGGCAACGTCGGCGCGGCCACAACCACAGGCTCGTTCTCCACGCCAGTGGCTGCCCGAACCCGCCGATCAATCCATCGTGACGACGACGCTGCCAGTCTTGTGGCCGACGTCGACGTATCGGTGTGCGTCGGCGATGTCGTCGAGCGAGTACGTTCGGTCGATCACCGGACGGAACTGTCCTCTTTCGACGAGATCTCGCAGTGCAACGAGGTGTGAGCGTTTCGTGCGCTTCGATGACAGCCCGGTGGCCGCGAAGATCGCCCGCCTGTCGCCGACCACCCGGGTCCAGACCATCCGGAGCAGGATCCCCACGGAAGGGACCGTCGTCAGGTAGCGACCACCCGTGGTGAGCGACGCTTTGCACTCGGGGTACGAGCGCTTCCCCACGGCATCGAAGATCACGTCGTACGTCGCACCGGTCGTCGTGAAGTCCGTGCGCGTGTAGTCGATCACCGTCTCGGCGCCGAGCGACCGCACGAACTCGACCTTCGCGGTACTGCAGACGCCGGTGACCGTCGCACCGAACTCCGTCGCGAGTTGGACGGCGGCCGTCCCGACCGATCCGGACGCGCCGTTGATGAGGACGGAGTCGCCCGCCTGGACGTGCGCGTGATCTTTCACGAACGCCATCGCGGTCAATCCGCCGTCACAGACGGCCGCGGCTTCGTCGTACGTGAGGTTCGACGGCATGATCGTCACGGCTCCGTTTTCGGGCAGGCAGAGGTACTCGGCGTGTGCACCGCTTCCAGGCGCGGTCGTGCCGAACACGGCGTCGCCCGGTGCGAACTGCACGACGTCCTGGCCGACCGCCTCGATCTCCCCAGCGAACACGTCGCCAGGTATCCCGTTGGGTCGTCTCAGACCGCTGAAGAACCGAATCGGGAAGGGACTGCCCTCGCGCGCGGCCGAGTCTGGCGGCCCGACGACCGCCGCCCGAACCCGAACAAGCACCTCGTCGTCGTCAGGCACCGGCTTCGCCACCTCGTCCACGTGAAGGACATCCGGTGAGCCGTACGCCCCGGCCACGACGGCTCGCATCTGCGTTCGGCCCTGGGTTGACTTCTCTCCGACACTCGTTGTCATCGCGGAGTACGGTACGACGTGTGAGAGCATGAACTCCGCTGCCCTGCTCACGAGTTTTCGTGGCGAAATCGAACAGCCAGATAGATATGCGCAGATAAAACAATATAATGGATGGCAATAGCCCGACTGTTAACCCACGGATGACGAACGTAGTTCACCTTCTTCACGAGGGTGATGATTTCATTTTCGATAACGTTTCGCTCGTCAGTATACAGCCACGCGAATGATTCAGACCGGAAGACAGCGATCACATAAACGTCATCATTGCACGATGACTCGGAGACTGAGAGGCCGTATTTCTCAGTACGCAGTTGGACACATTCGGTCGCCTAATCGGCCCCATCCCGTTCGAGGAACTGGACACCGTGCAGGAATACTCTCTCGAATAATATTGCGTGATTAATTCAAGATCACTGCCCGCAGACTCGGATATCGGTCGCGCCGAACGGCACGAAAATCCGCGCTGCCGTGTTTATAACCTACCCTCTTCTGGTCGGGTCACAGAAGTTCGAGGCGGAAGCCCACGACGTCAGTCGTGGGTAGTTCACGCCTGGTCTTCGATCCGGTACACGATCAGTTGAGACCACCAGACTCTCTGGTCAGGACTCGTGGCGATAGAGCGTGGCGATATCTCGCCACTGGTCGAAGTACGACTCTCGAGTGTCTGCGTAGTGTTCGGTGATCTCTCGTTCCGGTTCGACGATGTCTCGTCGCCGGAGGAGTCGGTCCTTCGCCTCCTCGGGTGAGTTGTACACCGACGAAATGAGCGTCGCCGGAATCACGAGCCCTGCGATGGTCCGTGGCTCCATCTCGATGATCGAGCGGCCCCAGATCGACGCCCGATGCTCGTTCCACCACTCGTACGTGTCGTCCGGCGTCGGAGCGTCGTCGTTCAGCAGGCGGACCTCGTCGATGGTCGTGTCGAAGTGTTCTTCGATGAGCGAGATGTACGTCCACTCCGCGAGGATAATGCCCGTCGTGAGCCCGCGAGCCAATTTCCCGTGAACGGTCTCGGTCGACAGCGACCGGTCATACCGCAGTCCGAGGAGTGAACCCCCGATCCGTTGGTCGAAGAACGGGCCGCGGTTCCCTTCGAGAAACATCTCGTACTCTTCGCCGGGAGACGTCGACCGCGCAAGTTCGAGACCGCGCTCTGGCGTGGTCTGGAGAACTCTGTCGAAGAACCATCGCAGCGCCTCTCCGCTGTCGAACGCCGCCCCCGAGAGATACCCCTTGAGCGGGTGGCGGTGGTAGTACAGCGCCTCGTGTGGTTTGATGGTCTCGGAGACGTACTTCACCACGCTCGCTCCGCCGAACGTGACGCTGAAATCGCCCGGTTCGAAACAGCCGTTCGCGAGTACGAACGCGTTTCCGTCGGTCAGGCCCTGAAAGAGACGGAGGTTGTCCAATCCCGTGCGCTGGGCGAGTTCACTGTCGGCTGTTCCGACAAACGAACCTGGTGGCCGAATGGTCGGTAAGAGCTCTGGGTCGAGGTCGACGCACTCGTAGAGAGACTCGAACCACTCGGGAACTGACGCCGTCACGTCAGCTCCGAACTTCAGGGCGTTTGTCCAGTCGGTCTCGATATCTCTCCATCTGGTGGAACTCCCGTAGTAGAGCCGGTACAACAGCCACGTCGTCGGACTCAGTATCCACTCAACCTTCGCGAACTGCTCGGGGTGTTCCTCTCGGAGACGAAGTATCTTCGAGAGAGGGGCAGTGGGCGAGAGCGCGATATCCATGCCGCTCACGTCCTCGGTGTCGACCATGGTCTCGAGATACTCGGACTGCTCGGGTGCACTCTCGTAGTACATCTGCGGTGGGAATATCGGCTCGCCGTACTCGTCGACGAGGAGCGTCGTCCCGGACGTGCTCGCGACAGAACACACCCCGTTCCGCGGAAGTGACGGCGTCGCCTCCCGAAGTGCTCGTTCCCACGCGACGGTCGTCTGGTCCGTCACCTCCGCCTTCCCGTTGGCGATCATCTCGCCGTCCAGATCGTACGCTCCCACGTGTATGGTAGATGGGCTGAGATAGATCCCTACAAGGTGGGGCGAATCCATGCCGGTAACTCCCACCGGAAACTCATGTACTTTACCCGGCAGCAGAGGAAACGTTTCGTAGAATCAAATATCAGCAGGCAAATTTAAACGACCAAAATCGTAAAATAATTGAATAATATTTAGAGATACTGTTACTAATTTGCGGAATAATTAGATATCGTGGTTACTACATGTAAAATACGCACAGACCAAGTATTCACAAAGTAGAACAGCTATTCTGTAATATAAAAACCGAATTCACCCGCATTGACCGAGTGGATCACGACGAGATACGACGCAAGGAACTTCGACCACTCGTGATCGATGTCGGCGTGCGCCAAACATTACACCAACATGGTTGTACAGAGTTCCTGACGCGGTCACCACACCCTCAACTCTCATTCTCGTTGGGGCCCACCTCCTGGGCAGGTGGAGATCAGGATCGAAGTGGAACTTCTTCGGTGAGAGCGGGCCCCCGATCGTGATCGAGGTCCACATGGTCGCGTCCAGTGCTCACTAATTCAGCACACTCGTTTGATCTCCTATGATCGCCGACGGAACCGCGGAGTTCGTCCGACTCGTCGCCGGTCGTGACAGTGGGACATTACTAAGCGCACAGATCGTCGGCCCCGAGGCGTCAGAATTGGTCGGCGAAGTTCGTTCCCGCTGACGACGCGGGTTTCCGATCCTGTGGACAGCAGTGGCTCGTCGTCTGCTCGGGACTGCTCACGGGGATGTCACCCACGACCTTGGTCGCGTCGTCGCGCCGTTTCGCGGGACCGTGGTAGACCGTCTCCTCCGTCCTCGGGACGGTGTATCTCCCGAACGGCACCGTCCTCACGCGCCTCGATTTCGTTGGTCACCTCTGAGGATTCGATCAGTGCGATGATGTCTCCGGACCGCCTCCGTCGCGTGCGTCTGGCCGTCCGTGTGGTGGACGCCAGCCCGCGATCTGTGTTTGATAAAAGAATAATCGTTCTGTATTCGAAAAAAGATTCCCGACGCGGTCAGACGAAGGCATTACAGACGTACGATCGTAAAATACGGGCAGCGTCCGCGTCAGGAGTTCTGGACGTGGAGTTCGATGACGTTCGTCGCGCTCCGCACCATATCCGGGATCTCGTTATAAAACTCGTCGTCGTCCATCCGGGTTACGGGAACCGAGATACTGACGGCTCCGAGGACGCTCTGGTCTTCACCCATGATCGGCGCACCGATGCAGCGGAGACCGCTGATGTGTTCCTCGTCGTCGACCGCGAATCCGCGGTCCCTGACCACCTGCAACTGGTCCAGCAGTTGATCCCTGTCGGTGATGCTCTTGTCTGTCTTCGCCGGGAGCCCGTGCCGCTCGACGATCTCGTCGAGTCGTTCGACGGAGACGTGTGCGAGAATCGCCTTCCCGGAGGCCGTGAGGTGGAGCGGCCGCCGCACGCCGGGATAGATGTCGAGATTGACCGCCTTGTCGCCTTTTTTACAGACGAGGTAGACGCCGTGGCCGTACTCCTCGACGACCAGGTTCGCGAGTTCACCGGTCTGGGCGGCGAGTCGTTCGATCTCCGGTACCGAGATACTGTAGAGGGCCTGCTGATCGCGTGCGCGTCCGCCGAACTCCAGGAGCCGCAGACCCAGTGTGTATTCGGTACCACGCTGGACGACCATCTCCTCGGACACGAGCGTACTCAGGTGGTTGTGGACGGTGCTCTTGTTCATTTCGACGGCCGATGCGAGTT
Source organism: Salinigranum marinum (assembly GCF_024228675.1). Classification (NCBI taxonomy): domain Archaea; kingdom Methanobacteriati; phylum Methanobacteriota; class Halobacteria; order Halobacteriales; family Haloferacaceae; genus Salinigranum; species Salinigranum marinum. The sequence goes on from NZ_CP100461.1 coordinate 210,274, forward strand.
CTGTCACCCCCGCGCTGCCCATCCTCCTGAGTTCGTCGAGTAAACGGATCGTTTTCTGGCTCGTCGTGACCGGGTTTTTTGGCTCGTTCTTCATGAACGTCCCTTTTGATTCAATCATAAAAAGTGTTGTTCTTGCTTTCAGAACACTTGTTCAGTATTTCTGCAGTGCGGATCTAGCGACGAACCGATGCGAATCAGAGTCGAACAGTAGTTCGACCGGCGTGAATCCGAATGAGAGCCCGTTCTGAAAAAGGAAATGAGGACTCGTCGAGCCGAGTCATGTGGGGGAGTCCGAGCGGTCGGAGATCCGCTCATCGGTGCAGGACGGCGAAGCCAGGTAACACTCCGGCCGGCGTTGAGACGACAAGTTATTTGTCAGCCGCCCTTGTTCTGAGCGACATGGAGCTAAGTACGTACCAACTTAGTATCTCGAGCGATCGCCGGTTCGAAATACTGAACGTGACGCCGGAGGTCGAAGCGACGCTCGACGAATCGGGCGTGAACGATGCGCTCGTCTACGTTTCGACGCCACACACTTCGGCGGCACTGTCCACCAACGAGTACGAGGAGAAACTGCTGGACGACATGATCGACTGGTTCAAAGAGATCGCCCCGCCGGACGACGGCTATTACCACGATCTCGACCACATCAACGCAGGCGAACAACCGAACGCCCACGCACACCTCCTCTCGGCAGCGATCAAACGGCCCGTCCTCTTGCTCCTGCGAGAGGGGGAACTTGACCTCGGAACGTGGGAGGAGGTCATGTTCTTCGAGCTGTGTGGGCCGCGTGAGCGAACGATCGAGGTCACGGTACTCCAGTGAGATGACGGACGCGTCCTTCGGACGATCCGTTATCGTCGCACTCGACCATGGACTCCACTGGGGCGTGTACGACGGCTTCGAAGACCCTGGCGAGACGCTCGACCACGTGCTCGAGGCGGACCCCGATGGGATCCTCGCCTCGGTCCCGTTCCTGCGCCGGTTCGAGTCACGCATCGCCGCTGCGGACGTCCACACTATCGGAACGATCGACCTGTTGTACGACTCGACGCTCCCTGGCCAGCACGAGGACGCCGAGATTCACACACAGGTGTTCAGCGCCGCGGACGCTGCGGAAGTCGCTGACGCCGCGAAGGTCGCGCTCGTCTACGGACGGGACGAGCCCGGCGTCCTGAAAGAAAACGCCGAGTTCGTCGCACGGGCGAGCGAAGCGTGCCGAGCGGCCGACATCCCGCTCGTCGTCGAACCGACGCTGTGGGGGAACCGTGTGACCGACGAGTTCGATCCCGACTTGCTCGCGCACGCGAACCGTCTCGCCTTCGAACTCGGTGCTGACATCCTGAAGAGTCCTTACCCCACGGCCGGATTCGAGCCCATCGCGGCGAACGCGCCACAGCCGATGTACATCGCCGGTGGGCCGGCCGTCGACACCGATCGTGAGGTCCTCGAGATGGTCCGTGGTGCCTGTGACGCCGGCGCGCTCGGCGTCATGTTCGGACGGAACATCTGGCAACGCGACGATCCCGCAGCGGTCATCGATGCGCTCTCGTCGATCGTTCACGGCGACACGACGGTCGAGGAGGCTGCCACCCAGCTATGAACCTCCCGTATCCACACTTCCAAGTTAACCTCAAGGTATACCCCGACACCTGGGGTGACCACGCGGTCGCGTTCGCGCGGATGCTCGAACAACTGGAAGCCGAGACCAGCGCACGGTTCGTCCTCACGCCACAGCTCCCCGATCTGCGGCTGATCGCTGCGGAGACTGACGTGACCGTGACCGCCCCGTTCATGCACGCGACCGAACCCGGACGGGGCATGGGGAAGATCCTCCCCGAGACGCTCGCCGACGCTGGCGCCGACGGGGTCGTGATCAACCACGCGGAGAACCGCGACACGCTGACCGACCTCGTCTGGAAGATCGAGCGCTGTCGCGACCTCGGCATGGACTCGATCGTCTGCGTCGACAGCATCGAGATGGGACGCGCCGTCGCCGAGTTCGACCCGGACTCGGTGATCTACGAGATGCCCGGCGACATCTCCTCGGACCGTGCGATCACGCAGACGCATCCCGACCGCGTCCGCGCGTTCCTCGCGATGATCGACGAGGAGAACCCACGAACGCGCGTGCTCGTCGGCGGCGGCATCTCGACTGCCGAGGACGTCCGTCTCGCCTTCGAACAGGGTGCCGACGCGACCGGGGCGGCGTCGGCCGTCTCGCTGGCGACCGACCCGGAAGGACTACTCCGGGAGATCGCCGCCGCGTTCCCCTGACCTCGCCGCGCCGGTACGGGGTTTTATTAGGGGATCTGCCACAGTATGATGTGTACACATGTCGAAAAAGAACGTTCTGGTGGTATGTGGGACGTCCGTTGCAACGTCGACCGTGGTGAAAGAGGCGCTAAAGGAACAGCTCCCCGAGCGCGGGGTCGACGTCGGCACGATCGCCAAGGGGAAGGCGACCGAGGCACAGAGCAAGGTCTCGTCGGGCGACTTCGACCTTATCGTAACGACGACGTCGCTCAGCGAGGACCGCTTCGACGTACCGATCATCCAGACGACGGCGTTCATGACCGGTATCGGCGAGGACGAGGTACTCGACGAGATCGCCGCCGCTCTCTCGGAGTGATGCGCTCCGTCGGCCGCGACCTTCACGATCGATAGTAATACTTAACACAGATGTCCTACCTTCGCTAGATGGGTGACAGCATACATCATGGTTACACAGGAGATCCTGCTGCAGTCGGGCATCGATTCGTTGTTGAACTCGATAAACAGCGTCATTCAGGGACTCGGCGTGAGTGTCCTGTTGCCGATCATCATCTTCGTCATCGCCAAGTTGTTTCGGGTCGACACCGGGAAGGCGGCGCGTTCGTCTGTCCTCATCGGCGTAGGCTTCATCGGGATCAACCTCGTCATCGGACTGTTCGCAGAGAACATCAGTCCGCTCGCACAGCGAATGGTGGACGTGAGTGGGATCACGCTCCCAGCGGTCGACGTTGGCTGGCCCGCCGGGGCGGCCATCGCGTTCGGGATCGCCGAAATCGGCGTCTGGATGATCCCGCTGTTCGTCGGGTTGAATCTCTTCTTGTTCGCCATCGGGTTTACCTACACGCTCGACGTGGACATCTGGAACTACTGGCACTTCGCCTTCATCGGCGGCCTCGTCTACATGAGCACGAACAACTGGGTCTACTCGGTCGGAGTGGGGCTGGTGCTCGGGGTGTTCGTCCTCGTCGCCGCGGACTGGACGCAGCCAGCGGTTGAGGAGACGTTCGACACCCCGGGAATCTCGATCCCGCACGGCCTGTCGGCACCGTTCGCTGTCGCCGCTATTCCGATCCACTGGGCGGTCGATAAGACGCCGCTCGGCGACATGGAGGCCGATCCCGACGCCATCCAGGACCGGCTCGGGCTCCTCGGCGAGCCGATCTTCCTCGGACTCGTCATCGGGCTGGTTATCGGGATCGCGGCGTACAGCAACGCGCTCTTCGTGGCAGAGAACTGGTACACGATCCTCGGTGCTGGCGTTGCGTTCGCCGCGGTCATGCATATCCTCCCGATGATGGTCGGCATTCTCATGGAGGGATTGAACCCGCTGTCGCAGTCGATCCGTGACTACATGACCTCCCGGTTCGAGGGCCGCGACATGGCTATCGGCCTCGACTCGGCCATCCTCATCGGCCACGAGTCCGTCATCGCGTCGAGCCTCCTGATCGTCCCCATCGCCATCGTCATGTCGGTCATCCTGCCGGGCAACGAGGTCCTCTGGGGCGTCGACCTCGCGACCTTCCCCTTCATGTTCGCGCTGATGGTGCCGATCATGAACGGGAACGTGGTGAAGATGGTCGTCACCGGGACGATCCTCCTCATCCCAACCCACTACATCGCGACGGCTGCCGCGCCACTGCTGACCCGCGCCGCCGGAAGCGCTGGGTTCGACCTCGGTGGACGGAGTCTTATCACCGCACCCCTCGGCGATGCGGGGACACCTGCGACGGGCCTTCTCGCGCTCATCCCCGCGCCCGTCGGGTTGGTCATCGGCTTCGTCACCGCCATCGGTATCTGGGCCGCGCTCCGGACGTGGCCCAAGCGAATGTACATGGTCGCCGGCGCCTCCGAGGAGAAGGCCGAGGAGACGGTCCAGCGCCGCCACACGGGCAAGGGCGGCGGCCTCCTCCCGAACAAGATCGGGGGACCGGTCGAGACCACTGGCGCCGAGATACAGTCGGACGACTGAACCCGACTGGGGACTGGAGACGTATTTTTTGCTCGCTGTTGCGCTCTTGATGCGTGGCTTTTTCTGCCGCCTCGGTGAATAACGAGTCGATGCGAACCGAGAGTATTACCCTAGCCGGCGGAAGTGACGAGGATGTACTGACACGGCTCGGCGAGTACGCCATCGATCGGGGCTACGCCGAGGAAGGCTACGTCGACGCCCTCCTCGAACGCGAGGCGAACCACCCGACTGGACTCGACGTCCCCACGAAGGGGTTCGGGATCGCGATCCCACACGCCGACCCGGATTTCGTCACCGAAGCGGCCGCTCTCGTCGGTCTCGCCCCCCCGGGTGAGGTAATCGAGTTCACAAGTATGGACGATCCCGATCAAACGGTCGAGGTCGAGGTCGTGATCCTCCTCCTCGTGAACGAAACGGAGGGATACACCACCTTCCTGTCGAACCTGGCGAAGTTGTTTCAGGCGGACGAGTTCGCGACGCTCGTCCGTCGACGCGACGGCGATGGACTATTGGGCCTCGTGGTCGACCGCTGTATCGAGGGCGACGCCTGAGGCACTTCGACTCACCCCTCCAGCTCGAAGTCGTTCTCGACGAGTTCCACAAGCCGTTCGACGGCGTCTCCACTGTCCGCACCGTCGGCGGTTATCTCTAAGTCTTCCCCCTGCTCGATGCCGAGTGAAAGAACCTGGATACTGCTCTTGGCGTCCACCGTCTCGCCGTCGGTCGGCCGGCCGATGCGGATCTCGGAATCGAACCCAGCTGCAGTCTGAACGAATTTCGACGCTGGACGCGCATGCAATCCCGTCTCGTGTATGACCGTGACGCAGTGCTGTGCAGTAGGCATGTGAGCGACAACCAGTGGCAAGTCATTACTAGGATATACTAATCTTTCCGGTCGACGAACGGTCCTCCTGAACCGAGTAGGTGATCCAATCAGTATTAGACAAAATAAGTTGGATAAATATCGTCAACTGATATGAGCTATCGTATGAATCGACGCGCAGACGTAGACGCTGTAACTTCTCGCGGTTCCCTCAGTGAAGTGCCTGTTGTCGACGCCTTGCTCCCGAGCTTCCGAGGTGGTGAAGCAAGCGGATCTGCGGTCGTAGCGGTCTCGTCAAGCGGCCGCTAGAGCCGATCCTGAAGCCCGAGAGCGGTTCGATGAGATGGCAAAAAAGACGTGGGGGTCGACGCCAGCGGATACGTATCGATCGAATCTCGTTCCGTATGAATTGAGCCGTGTGCGACGTGATTTCTCCGCGGTATACGGCCCATCAGTCACACTCGTTGTCGGACGAAGCGGCGGGCGTGTCTCGGGCATGGATACCGCGGACGGTGATCGGCGCTGTTTTCAATTTGAGAGTATGCTGCTGCCGAACAGCCGAACTAGGTCTCTCACTCGAATGTATGAATGATTCCAAAAACATTTGATTGTCTCACTCGACGGTGCGCCGTACTTCGGGGTTCTCTCCAGGCTGTTTCGCCGTCTGTCAAAGTGGGGATCGATTCTGCGCTCAGCGATATTCGTCGACGTCGATGACCTTCTCCGTGGCCTCGTAGCGTACCTGCGCGTGGAGTTTGGTGAATTCCCATCGGTCAGTAACTCACGACTGACGTCGTGGGCTTCCGCCTCGCAATCGTGCGAAACACTGAGGCGGTTACCTTACCACTTCGTATTTCACCGAAATGATCATCAGAGATACCCACAAACTACTGGATAGCATGTCCTAACCCGACGCCTCCGTACTCTCTCCGACGGGTCAAAGGACTGGCCTCAACCCGATTGAGGCGTTCAGTGTCCTCGACGATACGACCCGGGCGAACATCATCGGGACAATTGTCGGCCATCCGAAAGGCACTCCTTCGAAAAAAGAGCTTGAGTACTACAATCCAGACCGTCGTCGACGAGCTTGAGACCTACCTCGAGGCACCGAACGAAGAATGACGGATCACTCTTCGGAGCGCCCGTTCTGCCGTCGCGACCGGGCGACGCGTTCGAGGCGGTCTTCGTCCCACTCGGGGTGTTCGTGTCGGAGGTAGGCAACGAGGTCTTCGATCTCGGCCGGATCCGCGTCGGCGTCCTCCTGACCCGACGTGCCACGGACGGCCCTGACAAGTCCCCGTTGACGACTCGCGACCGCGACGGCCGCAACGCCCACTAGTCCCAGAATCGCTTGCAGGGGGCCCGAGTCACGGATCAAAATAATGGCCTGGCTGAGCGGTGGCAGCGCCTCGTTGTGCGAGTAGTCGAGCACGACACGGTCGTGGTCGGCGAAGACATTTCGAACGAACTGCTGGTTCCCCGGGCGTTCGAGCATTGCGTTGATCATCATGCTCGGGTCGGCGATGACGATCACGCGACCCGCACCGACCGGTTCGGCCGTGGCGACGGGACGCGGACCGATCGTCTCGTTCTCGTCGAACGCTGCGTTTCGGTTCTCGTCGAAGTACGCGAACGACGAGGAGTTCACCAGGATCTCCGTCTCGCTCTCCTCGCTCGTGTTCGCCACGAGTGCCGTCCCGTGGTTGAGCGTGAGCTGGTCGACGCCGGTCGTCAGTTGGCTCTGTTCTACGTCGGTGGCGACCGTGATGTTCGGCGACTGGTAGTAGTAGCGTTCGTCACGGAGCAGTCGCCCGTCGACGCTCGTGTTGACGCCGAGTGCGTCGAGCAGCGGGTTCGAGTACTGGCCGAAGTCCTCGGCCACGACGAGCGTCCCGCCGTCGTTCACGAACGCTCGCACCCGTGCGACCTCTTGGGGGGTGTACGCCCGATCGGGTGTGAGGATCACCGCCACTGTTCCATCGGGGGTGGTCGTTTCGTACACCGAGGTGTTGAGTGCGATCTGACTCTGGGTATCGACCGCCGCGGCCTGCTCTTGGAGTTGTGACGAGCCGTCCCAGGCGGCGTTGTACGCCCCGAACGCCGCGGTCGACGTGCTCGCGGCGAACACCACTGTACTCAGCATGACGACGAGCAAGACGACGAGCAACGCCCGGGGAGACCGGAGCCACGACGGTATGGCTGACATCTACACGAGCACCCCCAGTGCGGTCGACACGAGTTCGTCGGGCAGGATGGCGAGGATCCGCCGAACGACGATGTAGGCAAAGCCGAGCAGCGCGGGCGGGATGAGCCACCGGATCCGTCGCCGCCACCGTGGCGTGATCTGGAACGGCTCGGTGAGTTCCGTGACGACGAGGAAGCCGATGAGCGAGACGACGAAGAACAGTTCGTACGAGAGGCTGTCGAGGAGTGCGAGGACGAGCGCCGTGACGAGCATCCAGGCCGTCTGCGCGTGTACGAACTGCTGCCGTCGGTTCGTTACCACACTCGGTAGTTACGGTCCGCGATTGTTAACGCATCGGTCGAGTGGACAGTGTTCTGTGGGTATACGATCGACGGTGGATTGTAAAGTCGTGGGTATCCTCCGTTCGTTTTATAAAGACACTGGCTCGGCCTCGGCGTCGCCATCGCCGCGACGGTGGGGGAGTACTGTGGTTCCGTCGGGACGGAGACCGGGACCGACGCTCGTCACCGAAGTCCCCCTCGTGACCGGAGAGGCGAGAGTACGTCGAGACCCGACGATTGCGAAGTTCGCTAATCGAAGTCGCACAGGGTAGCCGTTTCAGGCCGTGAGAGACCTGATTCGCGCGCGCGAGACGCCGTGACAGACGGCGTGAAAGTCAGTGAACAATCGTTATCTATAAGTGTAGAAATTCAAACGGTAAAGCGGAATCACCATGACCAAGCCACGTGACACGATCGACCGGCGACGGCTACTCAAACTCCTCGGCGTCGGTGGCGTCGCCGGTCTCGCAGGCTGTGCGGGGACCGGTGAGGCCCCAGGGACCGAGACGCAGTCTTCCGGCGGGAGCGGCGGTTCGACCCAGTCGTCGGGCGGCGAGTCGACGGCGTCGTCCGGTGGCGAGTCGACGGAGAGCGGACCGCAGATGGCTTCCGAGATCAAAGTGTGGGGCTGGGACGTCGCGGCCAAATCGCTCGACCTCATCGACGAACCGTACGAGGAGGCAAACGGCGGGCAGGTGTCGATCACGCAGATCGGCCGGGCCGACATGAAGGACAAGTTCAAGTCCACGCTCCTGTCGGGGTCGGGGGCGCCCGCCGCGGCGATGATGGAGAGCGTCGACGCCGCCTCGTGGGTCGACACCGGTGGGTTGCGGGACGTCTCCGCGTGGCTCGGCGAGGCCGGGATCAAGGACAAGTTCGTCGCGGGCAAGTGGGGCCCCCTGGAGAAAGACGGCGGCACGTTCGCTCTCCCGTGGGACATCGGTCCCGTCGGCACGTTCTACCGGCGTGACGTGATGGACGAACACGGCGTCGACGTATCGAGCGTGGAGACGTGGGACCAGTACATCGAGGAGGGCCAGAAGCTCCCCGACGACCAGTACCTCCTGAACCTCCCGTCGAACGACTACGACGGCCTCTGGCGCATGATGTACCGCCAGATCGGCGGCCAGCCATTCACCGAGAACGGCGCGGTGAACATCAACTCGGACAAGAGCCTCCAGGTCGCCCGCATCCTGAAGCGAATCCGCGACTCGGGCGTCGCCAACGACCTCGCGTCGTGGTCGTCGTCGTGGTTCACGGCGTTCGGGGAGGGAACGACCGCGAGCCTCACCGCGGGCGCGTGGATGGAGGGGACGCTCAAGGCGGAACTCGGCGACACGTCCGGGCAGTGGGGCGTGTTCAAGCCGCCGGCCATCGAGTCCGGCGGGTCGAGAGCGACAAACTGGGGCGGGTCGAACGTCACGATCCCCCAGCAGGTCTCCGACGCGAAAGCCCGCCGCGCGTGGGACTACATGGCGTTCACCCTCGGCCAGGCGGAGCACCAGATCACGATGTACGAGGAGTTCGGCATCTTCCCGGCGCTCCGCCCCGCCTACGAGAACGACGCGTTCGACGCGTCCAACGAGTTCCTCGGTGGGCAGTCCGCCGGGCGACTGTTCGCGGATATCGCGCCGAACATCTCGCCGTACCGCTTCACGGTCGACACCCCCGAAGTGACGAAAGCCATCAACACGCACTTCCGCGACATGATGACGGGCAGCAAGACGGCCAAGGAGGCCGTCGACGCGGCCGCACAGCAGGTCGCCGACCGAACCGGTCGGGACCTCGCCTGAGGCGGTCGCCATGGCGATTCGTGAGACGACGGTCACAGTGCCAGCCTCGGTGAGCGACAGGGTTCGGTTCCTGCGGCAGGCCGTCTCCGAGCGACTGCCGAGCGCGAGCGACACGACCGTCGGCTACCTGTTCTTGCTGCCGGCTATCGTCCTCTTCGCCGTCTTCCTCGCCTTCCCCATCGTCTACACGCTCTATCTCTCCTTCTTCCGGTTTCAGGGCGTCGGCGGGGAGACGCTGCTGTGGATCGACACGCAGTTTCTCTCCTACCGGCTCGTCAGCATCGCCGACCTCCAGTTCGTCGGCCTGCAGAACTACACGGCGATGTTCTCGGACACGCTGTTCCACCAGGCGCTTTTCAACACCGTGTTCATCCTCGTCGTGCAGGTGCCGCTGATGGTGGCGCTCGCGCTGTTGTTCGCGGTCGCGCTGGACGCGTCGTTCGTCCGGTTCCGCGGCTTCTTCCGCACCGCGCTCGCGCTCCCGGTGTCGGCGAACCTGGTGGCGTACTCGACGGTGTTCCTCCTGATGATGCAGGACGCCGGGCTGGTCAACTACCTCCTGACGTCGGTCGGGCTGGGGCCGATCCCGTGGCTCACCAGCGAGTTCTGGTCGCGCATGACCATCGTCGGCGCCGTCACGTGGCGCTGGACGGGCTACAACATGATCATCCTGCTCGCGGGGCTGCAGAACATCCCCCAGCAGCTGTACGAGGCCGCGGAGATCGACGGCGCGAACCGGATCGAGAAGTTCCGGTACGTGACCGTCCCGCAGCTGCGACCCGTCCTGTTGTTCGTCTTCGTCACCTCCACCATCGGGACGTTCAAGCTGTTCTCCGAGCCCGTCATCATCAACGGCGGCGGCGCGCCCCTGGAGTCGACGATCACCATCGTCCAGTACATCTATCAGACGGCCTTTATCGACTTCCGGCTGGGTTACGCGAGCGCGCTGACGTACGTCCTCATTGGCGTCGTGAGCGTCCTCTCGATGATCCAGCTGCGCGTCGGAGGTGAGGACGGTGCGTGAGTCGACCCGTCGGGAGGGCGCCTGGCAGTTCCTCACGTACACGTTCATCCTGCTGGGGACAGTGGTGACGCTGGTGCCGCTGTACTGGATCTTCGTCGCGTCGACGCTCCCCGAGTCGGAGTTCCTCTCGTCGACCGACCCGCGGCTCCTGCCCGGGGACGCTTTTCTCTCGAACTTCCAGTCGCTCCAGGCGCGCGAGAACGTCCAGTTCGTCGGTTCTATCGGCCAGATGCAAGAGTACATCCAGCTCGGCCCGGTCTACTTCGCGTACGACTTCTGGCACCTGTGGAACCCCGGCGCGATCGAGAACAGCGTCTTCATCGCCGTGGTGTACACGCTGTTGTCGCTGCTTCTGTGTTCGATGGCCGGCTTCGCCTTCGCGAAGTACGAGTTCCGGTTCAAAAAGCCCATCTTCTACGCCATCCTGGCGACGCTCATTTTGCCGATTCAGCTGCTGGTGATCCCGTTGTTCTTGCTCATGAGCCAGCTCGACATGACCAACACCTACTGGGCGATCATCCTCCCGTGGGCCGCGAACCCGCTGGGGATCTTCCTCATGCGCCAGAACATGAAGTCGATCCCCGACGCGCTGCTCGAATCGGCGCGGATGGACGGCGCGACGGAGTTCCAGCTGTACTACAAGATCGCCCTGCCGACGATGAAGTCGTCGCTCGCGGCGCTCGCGATCATCCTCTTTCTGTTCCAGTGGAACCTCTTTCTGTTCCCGCTGGTCATCCTCGAACAGAGCAAGTACACCATTCCCGTGGCGATCAACCAGCTCGTCGGCGCCCAGCGCGTCTACTACGACCAGATCATGGTCGCGGCGACGCTCTCGGTCGTGCCGATCTTCGTCCTGTTCTTATTCTTACAGAAACAGTTCGTCAGCGGGATCCTCGCGGGGTCGGTCAAGGAGTAACCATGTCAGGAATCCAGTTACAGACGCTACGGAAGGAGTTCGGTGACGGCGCCGAGTCGGTCGTCGCCGTCGAGGACATCGACCTCGAAATCGACGACGGGGAGTTCCTCGTCCTCGTCGGCCCCTCGGGGTGTGGCAAGACCACGACGCTCCGCTGTATCGCGGGGCTCGAAGACGTGACGTCGGGGACGATCATGTTCGGCGCGACCGACGTGACGCCGCTCCGCGCGCGCGACCGCGACGTCGCCATGGTGTTCCAGAACTACGCGCTCTACCCGCACATGAGCGTGCGGAAGAACATCGGCTTCGGGCTCCGGCTCTCGACGCAGTTATCATCCGCCGAGATCGACACGCGCGTCGAGGAGACCGCCGAGATGCTCGGCATCTCCGAACTGCTCGGCGACAAGCCCAAGGAACTATCGGGGGGCCAGCAACAGCGCGTCGCGCTCGGGCGGGCGATCATCCGCGAACCCGAGGTTTTCCTCATGGACGAGCCGCTTTCGAACCTGGACGCCAAACTCCGCGCGCAGATGCGGACCGAACTGCAGGAACTCCAGCACACCCTCGGCACGACGACGGTGTACGTCACGCACGACCAGACCGAGGCGATGGCGATGGGCGACCGCATCGCCGTCATGAACGGCGGCGTGCTCCAGCAGGTCGGCCGCCCCGAGGAGGTGTACCTCTCGCCCACCAACGAGTTCGTCGCGGACTTCATCGGCAGCCCGAGCATCAACCTCTTCACCGCGACCGTCGACGGGCGGAGCCTCTCGGGACCGGGCGGGTTCAGCTACGATCTCTCGGACCCGACCGTGCTCGACGGACACGACCGCGTCAGGGTCGGCATCCGCCCCGAGGACGTGGGACTCGTCCCACACGGCGAGGGCGGCACGGAGGCGACGGTCACCGTCGCCGAACACATGGGCAACGAGAACTTCCTCTACCTCGAACTCGCCGGACAGGAACTCACCGCCCGCATCGACAGCGCCATCCGCCCGGAGGCGGGCCAGACCATCCGCTTTACGTTCGAAGAGGAGGCGCTGTACCTGTTCGATCCGGAGACGGGTGCGTCGCTGAAGACGAAGACGGACGACGCGGACGCCGACGTCGCGGCGCTCGTCTCCGGCTAATCGCCCGCGCGGGGCCGCGTTTTTCCCCCGCCCGTCTCGTAGCGTCGGTCACTCCCGGCCGCGCCTGTGGTCGACGACCCCGACGACCACGAGGCCGAGCGAACAGATCGTGACGAGGAGTTGGAACTCGCCGAACCAGATCGGGAGCCGCGGGATCACGGCCTTGATCCCGACGAGCAGGAGCGACAGCCCGGGGATGTCGGCGGCGCTGATGCCCGAGTCGCCGTCGGTCTCGGGAGGCGACGGCTGGGAAGTCTCAGTCGGTGACGCAGACGTGGACACACCGGTCGCGTCGGTACCGGTCGGGGTCGTTTCGTTCTTCCACGGCGTCGCGTCCGTCACGGGCGGCGTCACGGTCGCCTCGGGCGACTCGTACGCTCCCGCGGTCTCGCCGACGGGCATCGGGTCGGCCTCGTAGGGGATCAGGGGCGTGCCGTAGCTCCAGACGACCTCGCCCGCGGGCGTCACCTCGAAGATCCGCCGGTTCAGCGAGTCGGTCACGAGCGTGTTCCCGTTCGGGAGGCGGTCGGCGTCGCGGGGCCACTGGAGCCGGAGTCCACCGGCGTTCGCGAGCGTCCACGTCTCCTCCCATCCGTCGTCGGTTCGCCGAAGTTCGACGACGCGGTCGTTCTCGCTGTCGGCCACCAGCACCCGGCCAGGCCCGAGCCACTGCGGGTTGTGCTGGTGGTTCATCACGCTGGGGTCGCCACACCTGACGCGACCGTCGTCGTCGAAGTCGGCGAGCTGTCCGCCCACGGTACACGAGCCGTCGTCCGTGTCGTCCGTGTCGGCGTTGATCACCTCGACGACGCCCTCGCCGCGTTCGACGATCAGGAGCTGGTTGGCGTTCCGGACGGAGACGAGAAAGCGGTCCTCGTCGATGACGTCCACGTCGTTGATGTGGAGCCAGTCACGCCGGGTGACGTCGGGCGGGGCGTCGTAGAAGCCGCTGTCGGCGGCGTTCCACTCCCACTCGATGGTCCCGTTCTCGACGATCGCGATGCGCTCGTACTCCATGTCGGCGAACACGAACCGGCCGTCACCGAGTGGCTCGACGTCGTGGACCTCGCTGTGGGTCGGCCCGCGGAGGGGAAACGTGAACTCCGAAACGACGGGTGGGGGCGAGCCCGCCGAGGGGTCGATGACGCGGAAGCCAGTCTTCGTGCACGGGGGCTCGTACGGGTCACAGCCCGTCTCGTAGCCGTTGTGCATGAACGCCGCGACGACGTTGCCGTTTTCGAGTCGTGTGACGTCGAAGTAGCTGTCACGGTCGTTGAGCTTCCAGACCACCTCGTGATCGTCGAGCAGGTAGACGCTCCCCTGCTTCTGCCAGTTCGTGCCGCCGCCCTGTGAACCGACGAGGACCTGTGGGCCGCGCGCGTCACTCGCAGTGGGCGTCGTGGCCGATGGGTCGCTGGGGTCGGTCGCCTGTCCGTCCGCGGAGGAGTACGATCCAGGGTCGTCGCTACTGTCGGTCGCCGAGACGCCTGGCGTGCGTGCGGAGACGTCGCGCGACGGTGCCGTCGCGGCACTGGCTGCGAGCGTCGTCGAGAGGACGAGACAGCCGACGAGGACGAACACCACACCGCGGGAGAGTCTCATTGAACCGGTGATTGTCGGTCAAGCGGTGTGATCTTTCTGATCGGTCGTCGCGGCTGGGGCCCACCTGGAGCGTGAGGACGGTCGTCAGTTCGGATACCCCGTCGCGCTGGGAATCGACTGAGCGACCTCCTCCGGGGGTGGATCGAACCGCTCGGCGTGGAGGAGACCGGCGAGATGTTCGAGCGTGTCCACGAGCCGCGGACCCGGGCGGTTGACGTAGTGATTGCCGTCCATCGCGTGGACCCGGCCGTCCCGGACGGCCCGTAACTCGTTCCAGCCGTCGCGGATCCGGAGGTCGTCGAACGCGTCGACCGTCCGGGCGAGCGAGAAGCCACAGGGCGCGGCCACGAGTACCTCCGGGTCGGCGTCGCACAGGGTCGCCCACTCGACCGGTCCCGAGCGTTGGCCGGGGTCGGCGAGGAGGAACTCGCCGCCGGCGAGGTCGACGAGTTCGGGCATCCAGTGGCCGCTGACCATCACCGGATCGAGCCAGTCGAGAACCGTCACGGTCGGCGTCTCCACTCCCTCGGTCGACGCCCGAACCCGATCGACGCGCGTCCGGAGCTCCGAGACGAGCGCCTGCGCCCTCGACGTTCGATCGATCGCCTGGCCGATCCGCTCGATGTCGTCGAAGAGATCCGACAGCCTGTGGGGATGGGTGGCGATGATATCGGCGTCGAGTCCGAGGTCGGCGACGGTCTCGCGGACGACCGTCTCGTCGACGGCACAGACGTCACAGAGCCCCTGGCTGATGACGACCTCGGGATCCAACTCGCGAAGGCGCTCACGGTCGAGTTCGTAGACGCCACCGTCGTTCGTCGCGTCCTGTACCTGGTCGTCGATGGCCTGGCTCGACCCGGTCGTGTCGATCGTCGAGTGGACGACCGTCGGGAGTGTTTCGACGTCCGGTGGGTAGTCGCACTCGTGGGTGACGCCGACGGGATCGACGCCGAGCGCACGGACGATCTCGGTCGCCGAGGGGAGGAGCGAGACGACGCGCATGCGGGCTATCGGGAGGCGAAGATCAAAAGTACGGCGAGTCGTCCTGTCGGAGAGTCAGGAGGGCGACGCCCGGGGTGCTCACGTCTTCAGACGAGAGAGGATGTCAATTCGGCGCTGCAGTCGGTCCGTCGACCGCCGCCAGCCGTTCGACAGCGGGCATTTCCAGGAACGAAAGCAAGGTGTACAGCTCGAAGTGGTTGTCTTCCCCGTTCAGGTGTTCCTGATAGCAACGCTCCGCATCCTCGCGGCTGAGGAACGGGAGCGCGTCGAGGATCGGGCCCTTCTCGCGGAGTGTCTCCTCGACGAACGAGTGCGAGCGGATCAGTCCGTTGGCATCGAGCCACGGCCCGTGTGACAGGTGCGGTTCGGGCGGCTCCTCCGACGGGAAGAACCTCCGTCTGAAGTGAGTTGCATGGCTCCACAGGAACGTAACAGGGAACGACTGTGTGAGCGGAACGCCGGTATAGCTATGAGGGATTTTGGCGATCGACTCGTCGAGTTCCGCCGTCGTCGCGTTGATGATATTCCTGCGTCCCCGGTGTTTCAGCGGCATTTTGAGCGCGATGTCGACGAGCCGATTGTCGAAGAACGGGCTCCAATGTGGCATTATTCCGTTCAACGCGTGGTAGAAGTGGTCAGATTTATTCGAAAACGGATAGAAGTCGTCGAAGAAGACGAGTTCGTTGACCGAGTCGTACGCAACGCCGTGGTGTGAGATACCGTCTCCGGCAGTGATATTCCGCTCTAGAATCTCCGTCAAGCTCTCGGTGTGCTTGAGGTACGCAGGCAGCTCTTTCGCGCGGTTCGAGACGAACTCTTCGACGCTCGTGACCTCCTTCACAGTCGGAAGTTGGATACCCCCGAGCGGGCCGAGTTCGATCCGTGAGACCGGATAGGCGTGATCTCTGAACAGCGTATCCGCTCCGTGCCCGGAGATGAGAACGTCGACTTCGTCACGGAGTTGCTCGTCGAAGGTGGTTACGTGTGCCTCACAGAACCGTCCGATGAAATTCATCGTTTTGGGGACGGTTTCGAGCATTCGCTCGTGTGAGTCACGGTCGTGCGTGAGCAATCGGAACTCACGGCCTGCGGCGTCCGCCACCCGCTTGGCAGTCCGTGTCTCGCGACTCTGCCACCCCGTCGAGTGGTACGTACGTAGGTCGATATCGTCGTCGAGGCCGGCCAGTACCGCCCGCGAGTCGCTCCCGCCGCTCAGCAGTAACCCGTACCGTAGATCGGGATCAACGCGTTCCGAGAGGACCTTTTCGAACCGGTCGACGAACTGGTCGACGAAGTACGAAAACGGCTCGTCGAGCGGTTCGATCCGTGGTCGCCAGTAGCGCTCCGTCTCGACATCGCCCGTATCGAGATCGATAGCCGTCACCGACGACGGAAGCAACTCCTCTACGCCGGTAAACGGCGTTTTTGTTCCCCCGATCGATCCGAGCGAGAAGTACTCGCTGAGATACTCGACATCGAACCCTGCCTCGACACTGGGATAGGTGGGAAGCGACTGGATGTGTGTCGAGAACACGAACTCGCCGGAACTGGGTCGAGCATAGAAGACGGGGCGCGTCGCCAGACGGTCCGTGACGATGTACACAACGCTGGCTGCCTGGTCGTAGAACACGGCCATGAACGTCCCGTTCAGTCCTTCGACGAACTCGATTCCGTCCTCGCGATACCGTCGGGCACAGAACTGTTCGACCGTCTCGGGGCCGCCACTCTGACGGGCGTGATATCCCGTCGAGTCCTCGTACCCCCAGATGTTCCCGACGACCCACACGAGTGTCTCGCCTCCGGTCGTGGCCAATGGACTTGGCACTGGGCTCGAATGGTGGCGGGTCCGGATCGCGAGACGGGCGTCGCTGTACGAGGTAGTCACCTCGTCACTGGTCGTCACCAGTGCGTCGGTCAACGCATCGATCGAGTGCTCGCGATCGCCGACGATACCACACAGACCTACCATCTGTGATATTCCACGGTGCTGTCTCAAAAGTCTTGTTTTATCGATGAATTGACCCTACACGAACTCCTCCCCCGAATGGCGACATATATCCAACTATACCGGGCACAAGACCGACAAAAGCGCTACTGATCAGTTTATTTCGTATGGAAACAGTTAGCTTCTCGGATAGTGAAATAACATTGAAACTATCTCGTGAGTTAATTATTTGATAATATCCGTTTGCTAACTCGTGGCCTGAGCGGGTCTGGGCGTCCCACCACTGTCGTCTCTCCGAACGGTGCGTTCATGTGAGAGCCACCACATGCTCACACCGATGGGACAAGCCCTCCAACAGGCCGTCGCGGTGGTGGTGCTTCTGGGTGTTCTCTTCGGCCTCTGCGTTTGGTTCGGATCGCTCGCGCCCGATCCGACGGTCGGCGCGTACCCCGATGCGAGTGATATCGGTCCCTCACCGGCGGAGTACGTGGGAACCGACGTCGAGATCGGCGGCCGAGTGGTCGCGACGGATCCGGTCGTGATCGAGCTGTCGTACGGAACGGCGAGCCGACGTGTGACTGTCACCGACGTCTCACACCCCGTCGCGGAGGGGGACACGCTGAGGGTGTTCGGCACGGTGAGGGAGTCGGGGGCCGTCCGTGCGACGAACAGCTTCGCCGTGTCCCCGGCTGGTGCGCTGTACACCTACTCGATCTCGTTTCTCGCGGGACTGTGGGTGCTCGCTCGGCTCGCCACACAGTGGCGGTTCGACCCCGCTCGTGGGCTGGTCCGACGGACGACACCGCGACGGCCCGTGCGCTGGCTTCGTCGCCGGTTCGCCCATGAGGAGGTGACCGACTCGGATGCCTGACTTGCTGTCTCACGCGCTCATCGCGTACGCGCTCGCGACTGCCCTGTCGTGGCGGCTCCGCTGGCTCTCACCGGCGTACGTCACGGTGGCGATGGCCGGCGCGTTCGTCCCGGACCTGGTGAAGATCAGCCTCGTCGTCGACAGTGACGTCGCCGCCACGGCGCTCGGGATCCCGTTCGAGTGGTCCGCGCTCCACACGCTCGGTGGTAGCGCCGTCTCCGTCGCCGTCGGCGTCGTCCTCGTCACGGACCGGGAACGCCGGCGCGTCGCCGCCCTCTTGGGGATGGGTGCGGCGTCGCACCTCCTCGCGGACGCGTTCTTGTTGAATCCCTCGGGCCGCTCGTATGCGGTCCTGTGGCCGATCTCGCGTCTGCATCCGCCGACCCCGGGGCTGTATCTGAGCACGGATCCCGAGCCGACGGTCGTCGCTGCGCTGGTCGCCCTCGGCGTCTTCGTCGTCTCGCGTATCCGTGATCGGACAGGAGGCCAGGAGTAGCCTCTCACGAGGACGCTTCGGTGTTCGAGACAGGAGTAGCATGACGCACATCCCTGGCCGCGACTGGCACCACCAACCGTCGCGTCTCAGGACTCTCCAGGCTGTGCTCGGGCGCGCTGGCGGAGTTTGAACAGGGCGAATCCGAGCGCGCCGAACGCCGCGCCGTACCAGAGCGTCCCGACGCGGACGACGATCGTGGCGCTCGCGGCCGTCGCACGTTCGTAGCCGAACGCGACGAGCAGGCCGGCGATGCTCGCCTCCGCGGCACCGAGGCCGCCGGGGAGCATGCTCACGCCACCGACGACCGAGCCGATGCCGAACACGGACAGCCCGACGAGCGGGTTTGCGGGCACGTCGAATCCCCTGAGGACGAACCAGAGGCTCATCCCTTCGGTCACCCACGCGAGGAGGCTCAGCCCGAACGAAGCCGAGAGCGGCCGGAGTTGGAACAGCGTGTAGGAGTCCTCGTAGGCGGTCACCAGTGGGTCGGCGTGGTCGCCGACGACGGGAAGCGACCCGAGCCCCTCCAAGACGGCGAGGCAGAGCCCGCGCCACTGGACGACGAGGATGATCGCGAGGAAGAACGCGACGAGCACGCCGACGGCGACGGCCGACCGGTTGTACAGCACGACGCCGATCGACGCCAGTGCGGACAGCGCCAGGAGGTCGGTCGCCCGCTCGGCGACGACGACGGAGACGACGCGGCTGATCGGGACGTCGTCGGTGTCCTTCAGGAGCCAGCCCTTCCAGACGCCGCCGCCTTTCATCGGCGTGATCACCATCATCAGTCCACTGACGAACACGAGCAGGCTCGTGACGAGCGGGACACGGATCCCCAGCTTCCGAAGGAAGTACTCCCACTTCCAGAAACGGAAGACGAATCCGCCAGTCGTCAGGGCCATGATCACGGGCAGGACGCGCCAGTCGAACCGTCGGAACGCCGCACGGACGGCCCCGGCGTCAGCGGCGACGACGAGCGCGAAGAAGATGGTGACCCCGAAGACGACCGTGAGTTCGACGCCGTGGTCGCGGAGGAACCTCCCGACCCGTGAGTGGAGGTAGGTCCCGCCGTCGGGTTCGGGCTTGGCGGTGGTGGCGTTTGGATCGGGAGCATCTTCGGAGTGGGGAGTCGACGCGGCTCTCGCGTTTCGGTCTCGAGCCCGCGCGGACGACGGGGTCGGTTCGTCGACGCCCTTTTTTTGCCCGTCGTCTCCGGGACTCATCGCGAGAGGGCCGTCCGGAACTGGTGTGCTTTCGTCGCCGCGTGTCCCGACAGGTAGCCGCCTCGCCCAGCGGGCCGGACGTCACCCCGTCTGATCGCGTCGAGGAGGCCTCCCTCTCCTTCGACTTCGGTGTACGCCCGCCCGACTTCCATCGGAAAGTGTGCGTCGCTTCCCCCCGTCGTCGGCAGTCCGTGCGCCACGGCGAACGAGCGCGCGCGGCGGTTGAACTGCGGGAGGACGCACCGGGAGTTGATCCCCTCGACCGCGTCCACCGCGCGGGCGATCGCGGGGAGATCGGTGTCGTACCACTGTCGCAACGTATCGAAGGGGTGAGAGAGGACGGCGACGCCACCGTGGTCGTGGACCCAGTCGATGACGTCGAGCGGGTCGGCCATCGGCGGTGCGTCCTCGACGCCGAGCGCGAGGAGGTGGCCCTGCGTCGTCGTCACTTCGACCCCCGAAACGACGTCGACCGTGGCCGGCGCGAGCTCACGGACGGCCGCGACGTTCGCCACCGTGTCGTGGTCCGTCACGACGATGCCGTCCAGTCCCGCGGCCGTCGCGGCAGCGACGACACGCTTTGCCGGCGTGCTCGAACACGGGGAGGCGTCGGTGTGCACCTGCAGGTCGTACTGGCGAGTCATTGCGTGTGAGCCGTGTCGAGTCGATCATCTGTCCTCTCCTCAATAAACCCGTCTACTCCTCCACGTTCTTCCACAAAAGATGAAAATAGAACAGCGGTAGGCGATCCGTTATCTATAAGGTTTGCAGTAATAACGTCAGTGATACATGACGATTCTCGTGACGGGCGCTCCCGGATGGCTCGGGAACGAACTCGTCGCTCGCCTAGACGCTCTCGACGAGGAAGTCCGGTGTCTCACTCTCCCTGGCGTCGACACCTCGCCGATCGACTCGTACGACGTCGACATCTACTACGGTGACATCACCGACGTCGACACGCTCGACGACGCGTACGAAGGCGGCGTCGACACCGTCTACCACTGCGCCGGCATCATCCACCCGCCGAAACTGCTCGGGGTGGAGCTGTTCTACGACATCAACACGCGGGGGACCCGCAACATGCTCGAGGGGGCGCGGAAACACGGTGCGGACCACTTCGTCTACATCTCCTCGAACGCCGCCCAGGGGTTCAACGACTCGCGCGACGAGCCGATGACCGAGGGGATGCCCTGCCGTCCGGAGAGCCCGTACGGCCGCTCGAAGCATCTCGCCGAGGAGCACGTCCGGGGGTACGAACGCGAGTACGGCATCGACTTCACCGTCCTCAGGCCGTGTTGGTACTACGGCCCGGGCCAACCCGCCCGGATGGACACGCTCATGGAGATGATCGCCGAAGGGAACCCGATCATGTTCGGCGACGGCGAGAACCTCCGGAGCATGACGTACATCCCCGAACTGGTCGACGCGATGCTCCTGGTAAGGGAGGCGTCGACCGCACGGGGGGAGACGTACTGGATCGCCGACGAGGAGCCGTACACGACGAACCACATCTACCGGACGATCGCGCGGCTCCTCGGCGTCGAACACCGGTTCAGTCCGCGTCGGATCCCGAAACCCCTCTCGCAGCTCCTGGAGATCGGCGACAAGCTCCTCGCGCAGGTCGGGGTGTACGAACAGAACGTCCACGTCGGTGGAGAGATGAGCCGGACGATCGCCTGCGACGTCACGAAAGCGAAAGAACAGCTCGGGTTCGAGCCCGTAACGGAACTGGAGCCGGGGATGCGCGAGAGCATCGAGTGGGCGCGCGACCACGGCGAACTCACGGTGTAACGCATGAGTGACGGACTCCGAACAGAGCGATTGACTACGACGTCGGTCCTGACCGGACTCGCGTACTCGCTGCGGCCCTGGCAGTGGTACAAACAGCTCATCATTCTCGTCCCGATCGCCTTCTCGTTCCAGTACTTCGACGTGTTCGACATCACGGTCTGGGTCCGCGTGATCACGGGAGCAGTGGTGTTCTCGCTCACCGCCGGCTGCGTCTACATCATCAACGACATCATGGACGTGGAGGAAGACCGCAACCACCCGCGGAAGAAACACCGCCCGATCGCGAGCGGCCAGGTCCCGGTCGCCGTCGCGGCCGGCGTCGCCGTTCCCGTGCTGTTCGCCGGACCGCTCGCCGGCTGGTGGCTCACGCCCGCGTTCGGTGGTCTGCTCGGCTTTTACGTGTTACAGAACCTCCTGTACAGTGCAGGGTTGAAAGACCTCGTCTTCGTCGATCTCCTGATCATCGGGATGGGGTTCGTCCTCCGCGCGATCGCCGGCGTCATCCTCGTCGGGGCGCCGATCAGTCCGTGGCTCGTCCTCTGTACGTTCCTGACGGCGCTGCTCCTCGGGATGGGAAAGCGACAGGCCGAACTCAGCGTCGTCGGGGACGACAACGGAACCCGCGAGAGCCTCTCGGAGTACTCGTCGGATCTCTTGCGCGTGATGTTCATCAGCGTGAGTAGCGTGCTGTTGATGTCGTACTCGCTGTACACCTTCTTCGTCCGATCGGACGCGATGATGCTCACCGTCCCGTTCGCGCTGTACGCCGTGTTCAGATACGGCTATCTCACGATCGAGGAGGGAATGAAACAGCCCGAGCGGATGTTCCTCGACAAGCCGATGCTCGTGAATCTGGTCGTCTGGGCGCTGATCGCGCTGTTCATCCTCTACCTGTTCCCGGCGGCGACGTTCGACCAGTTCCTGACGACGCAGGCGCTCTGAGGCGGCATGGAAGGCGGCTCGGCCGCTCCGGGCGACGGGGACGGGAGAGACGAAGCACACCGTCCGATCCCGCCTATCCACGCGACACGTACGCACCGTCCGGAACGTGACCGTCGACGTTCGTTCCCCCTTCGACGGTCACCCCGTTGCCGACGATCGAGCCGGCACCCACGAAGACGCCGCCGCCGACGATCGTCCGATCCCCGAGGAGGCA
Organism: Salinigranum marinum; assembly: GCF_024228675.1. Taxonomy (NCBI): domain Archaea; kingdom Methanobacteriati; phylum Methanobacteriota; class Halobacteria; order Halobacteriales; family Haloferacaceae; genus Salinigranum; species Salinigranum marinum. Next base: position 232,815 of record NZ_CP100461.1, read on the forward strand.
GCCGAACTGGACGTCCTCGATGACCTCGCCGTGGTACGTGATGTCCAACTCGCCTCCGACGAGCGACGAGGACTGCCCGACGGTCGCGCCGGAGCCGACGATGCTGTCGGTGACGACGGCCCCTGGACGGATCGTCACGTCGTCGAGGACGATCGAGTTCGTCACCACCGCGTTCGCCCCGACCGAGACGTTCCGTCCGACGACCGTGTTCTGCAACGCCCGGGCTCCCGGCTGGAGGACGGATTGGGACCCGACGACGGACGGGGCAGTGACCGTCGCGGTCTCGTGCACGACGGCGGATTCGTCGACGTCGACGACTGACTCGGCGAGGTGTTTGGCGTTCAACGCCAGGAGATCCCAGGGAAACGAGAGTTCGTGCCACGGGCCGTAGTACCGAACCGCCCGAAGCGGGTGATCGGTGATGTACTTGTCGAGCGTGTCCGTGAGCGCCAACTCCCCGTACGCGTTCGTCCGCCGGATGGCCGCGAAGATCTCCGGGCCGAACGCGTAGGCACCGACGTTCACCATGTTCGACGAGACCGAGTACGCGGGCGGCTTCTCGCGAATCTCGACGACGCGATCCCCCTCGGTCGTGACGACGCCGTACTCGCTCGGGTTGTCGACCGAGGTGACGCCGATACAGGCGTCTCCCGTCTCCAGAAAGCGCTCACGTAAGTCTTCGAGAAGAGTCGCATCAACCAGCCGATCCCCGTTGATCACGATGAAGTCCTCGGAGATCACGTTCTCCGCCTGCAAGAGCGCGTCACCGGTCCCGAGCAGCTGGTCCTGCACCACGTATCTGATGGACAGGCCCCAGTCCGAGCCGTTCCCGAAGTAGTTCTGGATCCGCTCTCGCTTGTGCCCGACGACGAGCACGATGTCGTCGATACCGCTCTCGGAGATCGTCTCGAGGATGCGCTCTAAGAGGGGCCGCCGACCGATCGGAAGCATAGATTTCGGCCGGTTGTGTGTGAGCGGCTGCAGTCGCCTTCCTTCACCAGCCACGAGAACAACTGCTTGCATGTCGTTGGCAGTAGCGTTGGCTCCTTCCGGTGATAGTCGTACTGGTCACTGACCGTGAAAGAAGAGAGAAACGAGCCACAGATCGGTCAGAGTGGGGTCAGTCGACCGTGACACTCTTCGCGAGGTTCCGGGGCTTGTCGATGTTGCGCCCCTTCGTTTTCGCGACGTGGTAAGCGAAGAGTTGGAGGGCGACGTTCGCCGCGAAGGGCTCCAACAGGCCGATCTCCGGGACGTCGATGACGTGATCGCAGAACGACTGGGCCGTCCCGTTCGACGAGAGCCCGATGACGGGCGCGCCGCGCGACTCGACTTCCTTCACGTTGTTGAGCGTCTCTGCGGGCGCGGTTCCCTCGGTGAGTATCGCCATGACCGGGGTACGAGGTGTGACGAGCGCCAGCGGGCCGTGCTTGAGTTCACCCGCGGCGAACCCTTCGGCGTGGTCGTAGGAGATCTCCTTGAGCTTCAGCGCGCTCTCCAAGGCGACCGCGTGCCCCGCCTTGCGTCCGATGAAGAAGAACGAGTCGCCGTCGGCGTACTCGTGTGCGAGTTTGCGGATCTGTCGTTCGTCGTCGAGGATCTCCTGGACTGCACTCGGGAGCGAGCGGAGACTCTCGAGGATCGTGGTCGCCTCGCTGGCCGTGATCGTCTCACGTTTCCGGCCGAGGAAGACCGCGAACAGCGTCGCCGTCGCGACCTGCGAGAGGAAGGTCTTCGTCGCCGCGACCCCGATCTCCGGCCCGGCGTTGATGTGTACCGTCTCGTCGACTTCCCGGGTGACGGTGCTGCCGACCGTGTTCGTGATGGCCATCGTCGTCATCCCGTAGCCGATCGCCGTCCGGATCGCCGCGAGCGTGTCCGCCGTCTCGCCGCTCTGTGTGATCGCGATCGCGATCGTCGTGTCGGGATCGAACCCGTCGTGTACCTCGTACTCGCTGGCGATCGTCACCGTCACCGGGACGTCGGTGACGGATTCGATGAGCCGCTTCGCACACAGCCCCGCGTGGTAGGAGGTCCCACAGGCGACGACCTGGACGTGTTCACACTGCGTGAACACCTCGTCTTCGAGAGAGACGTCGAGATCGACCTCGCCGGCGAGCGTGTCGATGCGGCCGGAGAGTGCCTGTCGCAGCGCGTTGGGCTGTTCGTGGATCTCCTTGTGCATGTAGTGGTCGTAGCCGGCCTTGCCCGCCGACGAGGCGTCCCAGTCGACGGTTTCGACGGGGCGATCGACGCGTTCCCCGTCGTTGAACACCTCGAACCCGTCCGAGGTGATGTGGGCGATGTCCCCGTCGTGGAGGTACGACACGCGTTTCGTGTAGTCGATGAACGCGGTGACGTCGCTCCCGACGTACATCTCGTCCACGTCGTGGCCGACGACGAGCGGGCTGTCTTGCCGAGCGACGATGATCCCGTCCGTCTCGGCGTGTGCGACCGCGATCGCGAAGCTCCCTTCGAGACGGGAGAGCACGCGCTTGACAGCAGGGAGCAACTCGGCACCCGTGGTGAGTTGCTCCTCGATGAGGTGAGGAATGACCTCCGTGTCGGTGTTGCTCTTGAACACGTGACCGGGGAGCTCTGCTTTCAGGTCCTGATAGTTGGCGATGATCCCGTTGTGAACGACGGCGACGTCCCCCGTACAGTCCGTGTGCGGGTGTGCGTTCTCGTCGGTCGGTTTGCCGTGCGTCGACCAGCGCGTGTGCCCGATGCCCAACTGCGCCTTCGCACTCGGGATGCGGAGGTCGTCGATCGTGCCCTCCTGCTTGTAGACGTCGACGCCGTCTTCGATCAGCGCGATCCCCGCCGAATCGTAGCCCCGGTATTCGAGGTTCTTCAAGCCGGTCGCCAGTTTCCCCGCGCTGTTCTCCCCGCCGATGTAACCGATTATTCCACACATTTTTCTCTCTCCCACCCACGACAGACCGTGATTCGTGTGAGTTCTACATCGATCGATTCGGTATAATACTATTGATTTCTGGTAGTATTAGCCGGTTAGTATGTCTGTAACGACGTATCGTCGCGGTTTAACGGAGGCCTAAAACACGCATTCTCGACAAAATTTTACCTCAATTTTGAATTGTATACATTATTCTGGGTGAGAGAGGATTCCGGCCCTCGCGAGCAGTCGAGTTACTATACGATACATTTATATATTGGTTTTCGGCCCCTGACCGCGCGCACCTGCCCGCGCCGGTCGCACAAGGCTTCGCGCACGTCTTCGATTCACCCACTGTCGCCGTCGTGGAGGCCGACCGACCGGGCGATATTAACGCCGATAACGATCGAACGCCGCGTTTCCGTTCGCTGGCCGCTGGCGACCGATCGCGAGAGCAGGCGGCGTGGGGCAGCGTGAAGAACGTACTCGGTACATTGATACGCACGATGGACACTGCTTAGACGATGCGTGAGAGCCACATCGCGATCGTTCTCGGTACCCGCCCGGAGATTATCAAGCTCTCCCCAGTGATTCGCGCGGCCGAGAGCCGAGACCTCCCGTTCACGCTCATCCACACGGGACAGCACTACTCCGAGGAACTCGACGAAGTGTTCTTCGAGGAACTCATGCTCCCTCGCCCTGACTACAATCTCGCAGTCGGCTCTGCCAGCCAGGGAAAACAGACGGGGGAGATGCTCGCGGGCATCGAGGACGTGCTCACCGACGACGGAGCGGACGTAGTACTGGTACAGGGCGACACGAACTCCGTCCTCGCGGGGGCGATCGCCACCGCGAAACTCGACCCGAAGCTGGGTCACGTCGAAGCGGGACTCCGAAGCTACGACCGCGACATGCCCGAGGAAGTCAACCGGGTGTTGACCGATCACGCGAGCGATTACCTCTTCGCTCCGACCGAGAGTGCCGCGGAGAACCTCCACGGCGAGGGAGTTGACGAAGAGCGGGTATTCGTGACCGGCAACACGATCGTGGACGCGGTACAACAGAACCGAACGATCGCGGCCGACCGCAGTTCAGTTCTCTCGCGCCTGGGGCTCTCCGAGGGGGGGTTCGTGCTGATGACCGCCCACCGGGCCGAGAACGTCGACGACCGCGACCGGTTCGTCGACATGCTGGCCGGCGTCGCACAGGTCGGAGCCGAGTTCGACCTCCCGGTGGTCTATCCGATCCACCCACGCGCCAGAGACCGGATCGATCAACTCGAGATCTCCGTCCCCGACTCTGTCCGACTCGTCGATCCCCTCGACTTCCTCGACTTCCTCCGTCTCGAAGACACCGCCAAACTCGTGTTGACTGACTCGGGCGGCGTACAGGAAGAGACCTGTATCCTCGGGACGCCATGCGTGACGATGCGTGACTCGACCGAACGTCCCGAGACCGTCGACGTCGGGGCGAACGTCCTCGTGGGCACCGACTCACGGGCGATCCTCGGCGGAGCCGAACAGATGATCGACCAGTCCGGTGCGTGGCCGAACCCGTTCGGCGACGGCACCGCTGCGGAGGAGATCCTCGACGTGATCGTCCAGCACGGCTGAGCGAGAGTGCGGAAGCAGGCGGCATCAGATCCTCACTCCTGAGTGAGGACGCGTCGCTGGCGACGGATCGCGAGTTCGGTGGCGGCGAGAACGACCAGCAGGGCGGCCCACATCGTCATCGAGTAGACGACGCGGTCGCCGGGGTCGGCCCGGTCGATCACGCGGTGGAACCAGAAGACGTTCGCGAGCGCCGAGTCGTGGAGGATCGCCAGCCAGGCGGACTGGATCGCGGGTACTGGGTCCATCACGTGATGGAAGTCGGGAATCACCGCCCAGAAACCGCTCACGGCGATCACGAGCCGCCGGGCGGGAAGTGTGGGTGCGAGCAGGAACAGGACGAGCGCCGTCGTGATGCCCGCGACACCGATGTGGACGCCCCAGTAGGACACGTCGATAGTTGGATGGGGAGGAGAATAAGGCTGACGCGGGGCGGGGCAGACAGAGTGCAGTGGAGGTCACTCCGAGAGCCGGAGCAACTGAACGGGCGACGCGCGGAGGTACTGAAGCCCCCCGACGACGACGCTGACGACCGACAGCGCCACGCCGCCGAGCGCGACCATCACGAGCAGCCACGGAACCGTCGGGACAGTCAGTCGGATGCCGAACACCACCAACAGCCGAGCGGCTTCGAGCAGGAACATCGCCGCGAGCGCGAGCGCGACGGCCGCGACGGTCGATGGAACGGCGATCCGGCAGGCGTCGGCGACGAGGATCCGGAGGATCTGTCGGTCGGTCGCGCCGGTCGCCCGTCGGATCCCGATCGTCCGCCCGCGGGCGTGGACCGCGTGGGCGAACGCCGCGGTCGTGCCGCCGACGGTCGCGAAGCCAGCGAGTACGACGATCGCGCCGAACAGCACCTGCACGTTGCCGAAGACGTTCTCGATCGCCTGACCCACGGGTGTGCCCTGGGCGTAGCTGCCGCCGCTCGCGACGACCGACAGCACCCGGTCGTCGCCGCGGACCCGATAGGTCGCGTTCGCGAGCGTCCGTGTTTGCTCACCGGTCGACGACTCCAGCCGCAGGCCGTAGCTGCCCGGGGGGAGCCGTCGGTCGAGCCCGGCCTCGGTCGCGGAGACGTTCACGCGGGTGATCTCGCCGGCCTCCAGTTCGACCGTCCTCGTGAAGCGCTCACCGGGCGAGACGAGCGTGAGGGTTCGGTTGAGCGGTCGATCCCAGGGGTTCGCCACTCGGATGTCGACCCGCGGCCGCGTGAGCGCGTTTCCTTCCTCGGGGCGGACGCGAAGACGGGCCGAGAGTTCGCGAGTGGCCCCCTCGCGGATCGTCAGTTGCGTCGTCGTACCCGCGTAGCCGTCCTTTTGCACCCCAAGCTGGTAGGTCCCTGGCTCGTCCGGAAGCCTGACTACGGCGACGCCGTCCACCCCGGTCTGGGCCGACCGCGACCCGACCGTAACCGTCGCGTTGGAGACGAACGAGCCGTTCGGTGCCGCTGCCGGGACGAGTAGTATCGCGCTGGGTGGCGCGCGATCGGGCAGTTCCTGCGGGATCGAGAGCGATTGCGGGTCGAACACGCGAACCGTCGTCGTGAACTCGCCGGCCGAGAGCCGCTGGGAGCCGGTCGCGTCGAGCCGGGTCGAGAACGTGACGTCGCGCTCCGCACCGGGGTCGAGCGTCACCGACTGTCGATGAACCACGGATACGCCGTCGGTCCCGTTCGCCCGGGCGACGACCGTCGTCCCCTCCCGCGTGTCGTTCAGGTTCCGGAGCGAGACGGTCACGTTGAACGGTTCACCGCGGGCGATCTCGGTCGGTGCGTCGACGCCGGTGACGACGACGCCACCCCGACCGCCCGAAAGCAGTTCGGCCTGTGCGGCCGAGAGGTCCTCCGTCCGAATGAGGTGGGCTCGGTTCTCGCCGCCGACCGAGAGGCCAGACGTGGCCGCGAGCGGGACGACCATGACGTCGTCGAGCGTCCCGTCGGCCTCGAACACGCCGACGACGGTCACCCGACGCACGCCGGGCGTGACGCTCCCGCCGAGGAGCACCGTCTCGCCGATGCCGACGTCGAGCGTCTTCGCTAACTGGTGGCCGATGACGGCCTCTTCGACCGTCCGTGGCTCCCGCCCGTCGACGAGTCGCGCGTCGGTGACGGACGCGAAGGCGGGATACTCCGCCCCGCGCACCAGATACGGCTGGCCGTCCGTGACGGCCGCGTAGATGACCTCCGCGCTCGCGTTGATCCCCTGCGATCGGAGCAACTCGGCCGAGGTGGCGTCGACGCGGCTGTTGAGCGGATGGGCCGCCCCGGACTCGACGATCGTCCCGCTCCCGGTCTGGGTGAGGGGGACGAACGCCCCCGAGAGCGAGCCGACGAGGAGGACGACGAAGACGAAGACCGCGAGCGTCGCAGTGGTCGGGATAGCCGCCCGTGGCTCCAGCAGTGTGGGCCGGAGTCGTTCGCCGACCCGATGTCGGAGACCGGCACTCGTCTCGGACGTCTGAGACGGCGAGCGGTCGGCCGACGAGTGGTCTCCGGCAGACCCGCCGTTCGACCGGCCACCGTCCGTGAGTCGCTCGCGGGCGCGCGCGATGGTTCCACGCGATCCCCGTGATTCCTCCCGTGTCGCCCCGGTTCGGACGCGCGACCGGAGCCGGGCAGGCGGGGTTCGCACGGCCGGCCAGGCGGCGAGCACCCCCGCGACGAGTCCCGAGAGGATCAACACCCCCGCGAGCGTGGCCAGGAGCTGTGCCACCGCGGGGGTGACCGTCCCTTTCAGCGTGACGGGGAGTCCCGCGACGACCGCCAGGTTCGTGATCCCGTTCGTGAACACGATTCCGAGCGCGTACCCGAGGGCGACCCCGGTGACGACGAGTCCGACGGATCGCGCACAGAGGACGGCGAACAGTCGTCGTGGCGACCCACCCGTCGCGCGGACGACGCGGATGTCGTCGTGTCGGTCACGGATCGACATGCGCGTGACGCTGTAGACGACGACCAACACGAGGACGCCACCGCCGAACGCGGCGACCGACAGCACCGACAGCAACTCGCGGACGCCGGCGAGGAGGAACGGCAACGCGGCGATCAACGGCGTGCCCGACGACGCGGACCGCCCAGTCGGCACCGCACCGCCGCTCCCGCCGTCGGCGTCGAACACGATCGCGCCCGAGACGCCGAGTCGCTCGACCGTCGAGACCTCGACCGCGTACCACCACGGGGGGAAGATCGTCTCCCTCTCGTCGTCAACCGTGGACGGGGCCGGTCGGACGGTCGTGTCGACGCGGCCCGAGGCACCGACGAACGTCACCGTCCGCGTCTCGTTCACCGGACCGGTCGGTCCCTCCGAGACGGACGGGAAGCGCGCCTGTCGCCACTCGACGGACGCCCCCGAGAGGACGCGCGGGGCGTCAGCCGGGATCCCCGCGACCGTGACCGGTTCGCCATCGCCAACGGTCTCCGCACGGGCCAGTGGGACGACGATATCGTCCTCGGCCGCGGCCGCCCGCGCATCGGCGAGAGAGTCGTACTGGGTCGCTGTCGCGGTTCCCGAGAGGTCGTCCTCGAGCGTCTCGGTGTACGCGCCCGCGCTCGCGAGGAGGAACGCGGTCCCGAGGAGGAACGCGGCGGTGATCGCCACGACGAGCACCGTCAGCCACTCGCGGCGTGACCAGCCACGGAGGAACACCCGTGCGTAGCTCATCGGAGCGGAGAGAGCCGCGGGAGGGAGAGAGTTCGTCGCGCGGTCGACTCTGGGGGGACCATCTGGAGATCAGCTCTCGGGTGTTCGGAGGCGTTCGCGGCTGAGCGTGCCGTCTTCGAGCGTCAACGTCTCGGGGAACCGGTCGGCGAGTCGGCGGTCGTGGCTGATGACGACGAGCGCGGTTCCGGCGCGTTCTTTCGTCGTGAACAGCAGATCGAGCACCGCCTCTGCCGTCTCGGGATCGAGTTGGCCCGTGGGCTCGTCCGCGAGGACGACCGCCGGCCGGTTCGACAGCGCCCGCGCGATGGCGACGCGCTGTTTCTCCCCGCCCGAGAGCGTCGGGGGGTACTGGTTCGCCAGGTCGGAGATGCCCAGTGCGTCGAACAGCCGATCGAGCCACTGGTCGTCGCGCTCGCCGGCGTGTTCCTGCGGGAGGCCGGCGTTCTCGCGGACGGTGAGGTCGGGGATGAGCTGGAAGTCCTGAAAGACGAAGCCCACGAGGTCGCGTCGGAGAACCGCTCGCTGGCGCTCGGAGAGCGAACTCGCGTCCCGGCCGTCGATGTAGAGCGATCCGCTCGTGGGGACGTCGAGCAGGCCGAGGACGTTGAACAGCGTCGTCTTCCCCGCGCCGCTCGGCCCCTGGACGAGGAGCGTCGCGTCTGCGGGCACGTCGATGGAGACGCCGTCGAGGATGCGCTCGCCCGTGCGTTCGACGACGAGATCGACACCCTGGAGGACCGGGTCAGCCATAGATACACCCAGGTATCTCTCCACGGTACCTAATACTGTCGTCATTTCGAGGAACTCCACGTTCGGTACCGATCAGCCGCTTCGTCTCGTCGGTGAGGGGGAGGCGTCCCGCAGACACCTCTCTTGATCCCGATCCCAACGGTGCTCACTGTTCCGATTACGACATAACGACGGCAAGGCGAAAAGTTAACAATGATATTAAATCTATGTAAATTCATCATGTTCTCCGGCTCAGTTCCCCGGTCTGTAGACGCCCAGCAGGTAGAACAGGGTCACTACCCGGTGGACGGGCCGACGGACCCGGGATGGATCGGATTCGGGATGGACGTGCCCGGGCTCGTTTCGCCTGTCGGCTTTATCGACCTCTTGCTTCCGTACGCTGGCCTCGTCGTTCCACTGTTCTTTGTTGGCTTCTTTGTCGCGACGTTCGTCGGGATCCTGGCCAGCGAGAACACGTACGTCCGGCGCACCTACATTGGTGGATTCATAGCGCTGCTGGTACTGTCGAATCTCCTGGTGCCGGCCGTTCCTGCGCCGATTACTCAGTGGCACAAGTTCTCCGAACTGCGGCCGACCGAACAGACTCATTACCAGTTTCGGATCGTCGACGCGAGCGGGAACGAGATCGTGTACGACGACAAAGCCATATGGAGCGTCGGTGGAATAAGCATGCGCTTCGCTCACGATCAGATACTCGAGGGAGCGACACAGGAGGAGAGAGACGAGGCTGCCAGATATTTGCTCTCGGAGGCGCGGGAGTATCGTGCGCACCTCCGCGATCGCTCGCCGGGACACTTCCTTCGGTTCCCGCCGCACGGAGTGGCAGGGACATGGAGCTACAGTGACGTCGAACCGTACGACCGATTCGTCGGGATTCGGCTCTATCGCTTGGAGATAGAGACGTCGGCGGATGGAACCGAGATCGTCGAGCACTCCGAGGAAGCGGTCTACGAGTACAGGCTGAACGAAACTGAGATGGACGCGAGCGAGTCCACGGTGCGGACTCCGATTGTAGAGACCGATGAGACGCGTCCGCAGGTTGCACATCTGGGGACACCAACGGCGGTGGGAAGATGAGGCTCGGATTCGTCAATTACGCTCGCCGCCCGACTCGGGAGACGCCGATCAACGACGCGGTTGCCCGGTTCATCCTCGGGGGATATCTGATCTGGAAGACCGTGTGGTACGACTGGAACGAGGTACTCGAGACACCGTTTCTCCCCTACCAGAACTACTCCCTGCTCATCCCCGAGTCGGCAACGGTACTGATCGTCGAGAAGTACCTCCTCGTCGTCACGCTCCTCGCGTTCATCCTCGGGTACAGATTGCGCCTGTCGGCGTTCGGAAGCGCGCTCCTGGTCAGCCATCTCGGCGTCGTCCGATACGTGTACAACACGAGTGGTGGGGTGACCTCGCTGTTCATCGCCACGTACTTTCTCGTCTTCTTCGGTCTCTACCACCACCGCAGCGAACTGTCGCTGGATGGGGTGCGACGGACGCGCAACGAACAGCTTTCGGCGCTCGTGGGGCGGTTGAAGTCGTCGGCTCGAGAGACCTACCGGATGGACACGCTCCGGTGGAACCTCCTGATATTCGCGGTGATCTACTTCGGCTCCGGCTTCGACAAGTTGCTCCAGAGCGGGCTCGCGTGGATCGGCTCCGAGAACCTGAGTCGGATCATCGTCGTGCAGGATTTCCTCTACGAACAGACGCTTCCGATCGGTTCGTCCGAGGTGGCAACGCCGTTCGGGGTCTGGATGGTGCAGTATCCGGAGCTCGTCTGGGCGTCGACAGTTGGCACGCTCGTGGTCGAACTCGGGCTCTTGCCCGCGGCACTCCTCGGTGTGAGCATCACGCCGCTCGTTCTCGGCCTCTACGGCATGACGACCGTGATCTGGCTCACGATGGGCATCCTCTTCGGTGACGTCTACATCTTCGTCGCGATGTTCTTCACGTGGGACGTGGTTTACGAGCGACTGGTCCGCGACCGTGAACTCGACTTGGTGTTCGACGAGCGGTGTTTCTTCTGTGCGCGAAGTCTCTACCTGTTCAAACTGCTGGACGTCAACGACACGGTCAATTTCTACACGCAGTCGGACGCCCCAGCGCGCTACCGGAACCGAGACGGCGTCGACTTCGAAGACGCGATGTACGTGTTCGACGATGGTACCGCTCACCGTGGCTACGGTGCCTTCCGCAGGTTACTCGATCAGTTCAGAGTGTTCACCGTCTTCGTCTGGCTGATGCGGCTTTCGCCTGTCGAACAGGTCGGTGAACGTGTCTACCGCTACGTCGCCGACAACCGCAGCCGATACTTCGTCTGCGGAGTCGACGCCGACAGCTGACGTGCGGACCGCGGTTGTGGATGGGAGCCGCGAAATACGGGTTTCGGTCGTGTGGCGTTCGGCATCGGTTGTGGTCGGTGCGCCCGATCACCAAACAGGCAGGTCAGCAGCCACCGCTGGCCGCCGTCGCGGGCACGGAGACGGTGACGGGATCGCGTCCGGTGTTGGCGTAGACGACGCTCCGGCGGTCGAGCCAGCCGTCGTACCGCGCCTCCGAGATCGTCTCGGGCGCGAAGGGGAACAGGTGCGCCCCGGTCGTCGTCCAAGAGGTCTGTGAGACGACGGGACAGGTCGGACTCGTCCCACCGGAGAGGAAGCTCGCGGCCGCCTCGACCGAGACGTCGCTTCGGAAGTAGAGGATCCCGACCCGCGAGAGCGAGTGGTCGGTCGTCCACGGCTCCGACGTCGCCTCCGAGGCGAACTGCACGCCGCGGAACTCCGAGTCGAACGTGGTGCTGGGGTACGCACCGGTGTCGAGGACGAGATACGCGAAGGGGAGGCTCGCGACGGCCGCGACGAGCACGAGCGCCACGAGCAGATACCGACCGGTTCGTCCGCGACTGGGGGCGTCGATGGCGGAGCCGACGCGGCGAGAGACCAGCCCCGAGAGCACCAGCCCGGCCAGGATCGCGACCGGGAGGTGACCGAACGTCTGGGCGCGGATCGCCGTGTTGACGTACTCGGGTGTCAGCGACGCCGTCAACGAGAAGCCGACGATGGCGAGCGGTCCGGCGAGGAGCGCGAGGACCATCGCACCCGAGGGGCGACCCGGCGAGAGCTGGCTCATGCCGAGCCCGCCGACGAGAACCGGAACGAACAGCGCCACCACGGGGAGAAGCACGATCAGTGGCGTCCGGGGCGTCCCGGGGTAAACAGAGACGAACACGTTCACCACGGTCACCGCGTAGAGCGCGAGGATCGGGAGGACGAACGCCGCGACGCGTGCGCGCCGCGTCGTCGTCAACACCCACGCGGCACCGACGGCGAGGATGATACCCCACGCGAGGAACAACCCGGGGAACGCGGTCACGCGGTCGACGTACGGGACGGTCACGGACGTGGACTCCGCGAGCGCGTAGTAACTCCCGAAGGAGAGCCAGAAGCCGACCGTCACGACGCCCCCGCCGAGGACGGTTCGTCGCGTGGGTGAACGGACGATGTGGGCCACGACGAGCGCGAGGAGCGTCAGGCCGAGGACGAGCGTCGACAGGACGTGAAACGGCGGGAAGACGAAGAGGAAGAGGAGAGAGAGCACGCCCCACGCGCGGCTTCCCCGTCGCCCGGAGAGCCACGAGTGGATCGCGAGGACCGCGAGCGGGAGGAGGACGTACGCCATCACCTCCTCGTCGGCCACCATCGTCCGGCGCAGGTAGATCCCGTCGACGGCCAAGAGTAGCCCCGTCGCGATCGTCGCGACCGTCACGCGACGGCGCGACCAGCCGAACGACCCGGCGACGTGGCGCGCGAGGGCGATCCCGACGAATACGCCGCCGACGCCGACGAGCGACGAAAGCGGCTGGGTGAGCCGAATCGGAACCACCCCGAGGACGCCCGACACCACGGCGATGAGGCCGGTGTAGACGAAGCTGTCGACGCGGAACTCGCTGATGGGGTACGAGCCGGTCGCGAGCGCCTCCCGAGCGAACCACGCGTACTGGAAACCGTCGAGGGTCGCGGGGTGGGGGCTCCAGTACAGCGGGACGATGCGAGCCAGGGCCGCGAGCGCGAGGAGGGCGACGATCGCGAGCGTGCGCCGGCCGCGGAGACTGGCGCCGTGCGACGAGCCGAAGGCATTGCTCATCGACGACCGGGTGTCGGACCGCGTCGGGTTGGTTCGGTCGCGGTCGTACTCAGTCATCGGCCGTCGCCTCCGAACGCGAGGACCGTCCGCCGACGGTCTGACTGGGAGGGCGGCGCTGCACCGGCTTCAGGAGCGTCGCGGGCGAGACGGAGACGAGCGAGACCGTGGCGACGGCCACGCTGACGAGCGCGAGCAAGAGCGCACAGGTCGCCGCCGCGACTAGCAGTGCGGGCGAGAACGTGGGACGGAGGGCGACGCCGAACAGCCGCAGTTCGCCGAGCGTAAGCAAACCCCAGACGATGGCCGTGGCGAGTCCCACCGCGAGCACCGTGCTCACGCCGCCGACGCGGAGGGCGTCGCCGAGGACGAGCCGGTAGATCCCGCCCGGCGAGGCACCGACCGCGCGGCGCACGCCGATCTCGTCGCGTGCGGCGTGGATACTCCTGGCGAACGACGCGGTCGTCGCCCCGATCGTCATCACGCTCACCAGGAGGACCATCGAGGCGACGAGCACGCGGATGTTGCCGAAGACGATGCTGACCGCCTGTGCGATGCCGCCTCCGCTCGACTGCCGACCGCTGCTCGCGAGCGCCGCGGCCAGCCGTTCGTCACCCTGGACTTCGTACGTCGTCGAAGTCGTGTTCCGCCCGTTCTGAAGCACGGAAACGGTGTAGCTGCCCGCGGGACGGTACGGCAAGCGGACGCGGAATCGGTCGGTCCCACCTGGGGGGACCGTCAGATCGCGTTCGGCGACACGGTCGGCGTGGAGGAGGGTCACGGTACGCGTGACCGGTTGCCGCCAGGGGTTCTTCAGCGTGACGACGGCCGCCGGTCGGGTCGCGATCGAGGGCTGTTCGGGCGAGATGGAGACGGACGCGACCAACTCACGGTCGAACTGCGGGTCGACATCGACGGTCGTCCGGGCCCGTGAGTCCCCGGTCGTCGCGTCCAGCGTGTAGTTCCCGGTGTCGGGGAACGAAACACGGGCGACGCCGTCGTCGTTCGTCTGCCAGGTCTGGTTCGCACCGGCGAGGCTGACGGTCGCACCCGAAACCGGCTGACCGTTCCGCGTCACGACCACGGCCGGCTGCCCGTCGATCGGGATCCGCTCGGGGACCTCGATCGCCAGCCCGTCGTCCGACGCCTGGCCGACCTCGACCGTCTGGGTGACACCCCCCACCTGTAGTTCGTACGCACCGTCCGGGCGCGGGGGGAACGTGGCCGCGACGCGCTGTTGTCGACCCGAGTCGATGTCGAGATCGACGCGCCGTGTGTCGTCGCCGAGTCGAACAGCGACAGGTCCCTCGACGGGCGAGAGCCCGTAGTTCTGCAGCCTGAGTTGCACCCGCGTCTGGGTGTCGTTCGACTGGATCTGCGTGTCGAGCACGGAGATCGTCGGGCCCGCGCTGTCGGTCTCCGAGAGCGCCTCCGTTCTGACGAAGTTGACGACGCCGTCGCCTCGTCCGGTGAGGCTGCTGGCCGTCTCCAGCGAGACGAGAAGCTGGTCGTCTTGGATCCCCCGGCCAGTGAACACGCCGACGACCTGCACTCGGGTGAACGCCGGCACCGTACTCCCCCCGAGGGTGAGCCTGTCACCGACCTCGACGCCGAGCGTCTGGCGCAGGTCCGCACCGATCACGGCTTCGTCGGGGGCCCGGGGTGTTCTCCCGCGAACGATCGTCGGATCGGAGAGCGAGGCGTACGCGGGGTAGTCGACACCGCGGACGACGAAGGGTTCGTTCCCGACCGTCTCGAACAGCAGGAGTTCGGGACTCGCGGTGACGCCCTGCTGTTGGAGCGTTTCGGCGTACGAGGCGGGCACGCTACTGGCGATCGGGTGCGGGGCGTCGGCCTCCGTGATGGTCTGTTCGTCGGCCGCCGTCAGCGGCGTGATGACGCTCCCGGCCGCGGCGATCAGCAGGACGAACAACACGAACACCGCAAGCGTCGCAGTCGACGGGACGAGCGCGTCCCACCCGAGGATCGTCGGCCGGACCCGCCGGCGAACAGCCGTGGGAATCACGCGACTGAGGACGCCCGACCGGTCGTCGGGCGTCGGTCGGTCCGGGCGCACGACGGTCGCCGGCGGTGGTCGGACGGCCGGGCGGGCAGCGAGGACGCCGGCGAGTCCGCCGACGAACACGAGCACGACGCTGATGGGGACCAGCAACCGGGCCGCCCCCGACGAGACCGCGACAGTCAGCGAGGTGGGCGCGCCGGCGAAGACGGCCGCGTTGACGACGCTCCGGACGAGCACGAGCCCGACCGCGTAGCCGAGCGCGACGCCGACGGCCGAAAGGAGCGCCGCGCGGACGCCGAACAGCGCGTAGACACGGAGGGGCGTCGCGCCGGTCGACCGAACGACGGAGATCGTCTCACGGCGGTCTTCGACAGCGACCCGCGTGACGCTGAAGGCCGTGACCGCGACGAGCACACAGCCCGCGAGGCTCATGACGAGGAGGAGATCGACGAGTTGTCGCGTCCCGAGGACGAAAAACGCGAGCGCCGAGAGGAGGGGGACGGCGTCGCCCGGCGGCGTGGTCTGGGCGTCGAGCGTGGGCGTGACGACGAACGCGCCCGTCGAGCCGAGGCGATCGACGGTGTCGACGCTCGTGACGTACCACCGGTCGGGGACCACCTGCCCCTCGGGACGCGGTGTGAGGGTGACGCGCTCCGCCCCGGATGGTGCCTCGACCGTCCGCTCGACCGATCCGGGCTGGTTCGCCGCGGCGAGCGTCCCCGACTGCCCCTGTGGGAACTCGAAGGTGCGCTCGCGGACGCTCAGCGTCGGGAGTGCCGACGGGACGCCGACGACGGTTCGCTCGCTCCCGCCGACCGTGACGGTCGTCGTCGGGAGGACGAACGCGTCCGCCCCTGCCGCGGTCCGTGCCCCGTCGGCCGACGAGTAATGTTCGACCGTTGCCTGGCTCCCCAGACCGGTCGCGATCGCGGTCGTCTGGCTGCCCATCGCGAGTCCGAGCAGTGTGACTCCCGTCAGGAACGCGATGGTGACGGCGACGACGAGGACTGCCAGTCGGTCACGCCGTGACCAGCGGAGGACGAGCGCCTGACGATATCCCATTCGATGGAAAACAGTCGCGGTGACAGGAATAAAAGTGTACCAGATCGGACGGGACGGTCAGGGCGGCGTGTTCGTGACGGTGTGCCGACGATCGTACGAGCCCCTGCGACGCGTGGTGTCGATCGTCGCGTTCAGCGTCTCAGCGGGTCGAATCCGCGCAATTGGAGTGTCGTGGGAACCGAAGGGGACTTCGGCGCTGGTCGCGAATCGAGTCTCGAATGCTCCCCTGGGCCCACGCGGCGTTTGGCTATCTCCTCTTTACTGGAAAAAGTGGGGTCCGCCCCGCCGGCGTTCCCGTCCTCGCACTCGCCTTCGGCACCCAGTTTCCGGACCTCGTCGACAAGCCACTCGCGTGGACGTTCGGTGTCCTGCCATCGGGTCGAAGCCTCGGCCACTCCGTGTTCGCGCTGGTCGTGATTTGCGGCCTGCTGTACGTGGTCGTGAGCGAGTCCAGACGGCGTGAACTGCTCGCGTTCGCCATCGGCTACGCGTCGCACCTGCTCGGTGACGGGATCGCACCTGCCGCCGAAGGAGAGTTCGCACAGTTCGGCTTCCTGTTCTGGCCGCTCACGTCCGCTCCGCTTTCGGACGAGGGCATGGCGTTCATCGATTTCTTCACCACGCTCGAGTTCTCCGGGTGGTTCGTCTTCGGCGTCGGTCTCACCCTCCTCGGACTCTTCGTCTGGGCCCGAGACGGATATCCGGGCGTCCGCGACGTCCTCCTTCCACTGATCACGGGGAGCGTCGACGATCACGACATCAGGTCGTGAACGGCTCCGAGTCGCCGCGTCGATAGCGGTTCCTCTGAGATGGGAGGGTTGCACAACACGACACGATACGCGGGACGACGGGAACTGCGACCGCACACGAGGGGAGCTGGTTCACGAGCGACGTGAGTGAGGACCGAGACGGCAGACACTGACGATGTCGGCTCTGAGAACGGTCGACTGACATCCCGCATTGCTCCGCGCTAGTGAAGGACCCTCGCGACGACCAGGCCGAGCAGCGCACCAGCGCCGTCAGACCCGGATATCTACGGTAGTGATATTAAAATCCGATAATTGATATTAAATTCGATAGCATCTGGTTTCTTGATGCGACTGTGAAACGCGAACAAGTGTCTACGCTGGTAGCGCGGGGACGAAAAGAGCGGAACCGCTCGACCGGACTATCGCCGTGCGCGGGCGGCGAGTCCACCCACCACGAGCAGGGCGAAGAGCAGCGGGAGCGCACCGACCGGAAGTTGCGTATCGGTCGTCTCCGTGCTCGCGTCCGTCGAATCGGCCGGCGTCGAGGTGTCGCCCTCGTCGTCGGTCGACATCGTCTCGGCGGTCGACGTCGAGTCGCCCATCGAATCTCCGTTCTCGCCTGGGGAATCGGTCGACGGTGCGGTCTCCGTCTCGGTCGCGGTCTCCGTCGCGGTCGACGTCTCCGTCGACGCGTCGTCAGCACCGCCACCACCAGCACCACCGCCACCGCCCCCACCGCCGCCTGCGGCGTCCTCATCGTCTTCCGGCGTCTCCGTCTCGTCGGGCGTGTCCGTCCCGTCCGGGGTGTCCGTTCCATCAGGCGTCTCAGTTCCCGGTTCGGGGCTGCTCGGCTCCTCTTCGGCCATCGTCACCTCGAGTTCCTGTGGATCCGACAGGCCGATGAGGACGTTCTCACCGTCCACTTCGTCGTTCCCGCGGACGAAGATGTAGACGTTGTACTCACCCGTCTCGGAGACCGAGACGGTCCCAGTGTACTCCATCGATCCGTTCTCCGACAGTGACTCCTGGGCCACGATGTTCTCGGAGCCGTCCTCGGCGACGACGACCTCGACGTCGTTCGGTGACGGCGCGCTCGCCTCTTCGGTCAGCGTCGTGCTCACCGCGAACGACGTGCCCGCCTCGGCCGTGTCGGGGATCTGCTCGGAGACGGCGTATCCCTTGACGACGACCGGCATGAGCGTCTGAATACTCCCGTCGGCGTACACCGCTGCGAAGTAAGTACCCGGAGAGAGCGATCCCGTCGAGAACGTCACGGAATCGCTCCCGGTCCCGTCAGCGTCGTCCTCGTATCCACGATTACTGTCGCGGAGTTCGACGGTGTACGACGCATTGGTCGGGGCGGTCACATCGAGGACGAGGCGATCACCCTGCGAAACACGGGCGGACTCGTCAATATCGAAGGAGTCACCGCCGAACGAGACCGTCCGATCGGGTGTATCGACCGCGCTCGGAGATGATAGTTCGTACGTCGCTGCGCCGACCGAGGCGGGGAACAACCCAGCGGCGACAACGACGAGTGTCAACGCAAGGACGAGATTCACTCGTCTGGACATGGTACCACACACACTCCTGAGGAGTGTCAAGAAGGTTTCGAGAACCGCATCAGAGCTGGGCTGTTCCGGTCCGACCGATCGCGAGATATCTGGCCGCTGAGCGACGCGGTTAAAATTCGGTATGAGGCCTGTCCGAGGTCCTACGCGCGTACGGACGATTATCGACGAACTCCACGTTCACCCGAGGCGACGTCGAAAGTAACTAGACGATCATTATGTCACAACGGTGGTTTTAATGTCTACTCCGTTACCCGACTCACGGACGGTTCGCGTCTCAGGACGATAGGGGTCCCAAATCGTCGGCTCACGGCCGTATTCGCGTCGAACGGGCGTCCGTGTAAGAGATTGTACCAGCGAAGCGCGTAAAATCAATCCCAGCGTCGAGAAATAACACAACAAATATGTGACTTTGGTTAGGACAGTACCGTATGCGAGACAGGTCACCCCTTCGACTAATCGCCGTGTTCGTCTCTGTCCTGGTCGTGACCGGGGCGATACCGGCCGCGGCCGTAGGAGCGTACACTGACACTGACAACCCGGTCGAGCCGCGCGAAGCGGTCTCGGCTGGCTTCCAGGACGTTTCGAGCAACATCGAGGTGTGGGACCGCGCGGCGCTCCCACTCCGTATCGACTCCGACAACGGTGACACCGTCGTCGGAAACGTCGACCAACAGGTGAGTATCGAGCAGCTGAACATCGACCGGGCGCGGCTCGATACGGGCGACATCGCCGTGTACGACGATCAGGCGACGCTCGATCTGGAGTTCGAGAGCAAGACCTTCGCGTCGACCGGCCAGTTCGCCAATCAGGACGCCCAGCTGATCGCGGCGCACATCGACGGCAGCAGCGGTCAGACGGACGCGCTGGACTCGAACTCGCCGGCCACGGCGAACCAGCTGCTCTCGCTGCTGACCGCCGAGGGCGCGGAGTTCGATCTGGTCGAGAACTACGGAACCCTCGACGGCAACGGCGAGCTGACCGGCTCGTACGACCTCGGTGACGAGGACCAAGGCCCCGGCTTCTACGTGTTCTTCCTCGTGCAGGACTACGACCAGGAGGCCGGAACCTGGGGCGTCACTGACAGTGGCTTCGAGGAGAGCAACGGCGACCTCAGCGTCTCCGGTGACGCGCGCGTGCTCGGCCTCGACACGGCGATGGTCCACGAGGAGTCCTCCAGCGCCACGCCCGAGCAGCAATCGTACGCCGCGGGCTCGGACGTCACCTTCGACGTCGACGGCGACGAGGGAGACGCCACGACGCACGCGATCGTCGTCTACGACGAAGAGGAGTTCGAGGGACGCGACGTCATCACGGAGATCGACGGAAACCTCAACGGTGATCTGAGCGCGGACCAGGTGACGGTCAGGCGCGAGATCGAATCCGTCAGAGGTGTCGCGTCGGTCCAGAGCTCGCTCGACACTCCCGGCGTCGGGGCGCTCGGTGATTCCCGCGTCTCGGGGGTGTTCAGCGGCGCACAACTCGTCGAGTTCGTCGCCGACCAAGCGAACGCCGAGGATCCCCTCGACGAGACGACGGACGACTCCATGACGCTCGACGCGTCAGTTACGGTGGCCCCGAACACCAACGGCGAAGGGGTCCGGGTCGGAACGCTCTCCGAGTGGGAGCCCGGTGAGTACACTTACGTCCACATCGCCTCGGGCGGAGACTCCGGGATCGAGACCACGTCGGGAACGGTGACCATCACCGAGGCCGAGGAAGAAAACCCAGGTCTCAGCAAGATGCTCGAAGGTGAGCGTGGGACCAAGTTCCAGATGCCGTCCGGCGGCAGTGTGACCGAACTCGGTCTGGAGTTCGGCAGTGAAGTCAGCGGGATGGTCACGGTCTCCGAGCGCGAGAGCGCACCGGAGGACTCGCTGAACGCGCAGGAAGGCGTCGAGGACCCGGTCTACCTCGACATCACCGCGCCGAACGGCGAAGGTGAGACGATCATCACCGCGACGTTCCAGAAGTCCAGCCTCGACGGTCTCGATCCCAACGACTTCTCGCTGTGGAACTACAGGGACGGCCAGTGGGTCCAGCTCGAGACGACCCTCCTTTCGGAGACCGAGACGACCGTGACGTACAGAGCGGTCACGACCAGTTTCTCACCCTTCGCGCTCGGTGAGTCGGTGGACGGCTCCGATGGATCGTCGCCGAGCGAGTCGGTGACGGCCGACGGCGACAGCAGTGACAGCGACATCGAAGCGCTGCTCCGGACGTCGCTCGACGGCGTCTCCTCGGGCGACTTCACGGTCGGTGAGGGGAGCGACGTCCTCGAGAGCCTCTCGATGGAGTTCGACGGTGAGTCCAGCGGCGATCTCGTCATCCGCGAGTTCGACCGCCCCGCGGGCTACACCGACTACGAGGGCGAGAACGACCAGATCCTGACGGTGGTCGACCTCGAACCGCCGACGGACGTCCGCTACGATTCGGGCAGCGTCACGTTCGAGCTGAAGCAGTCCGCGCTCGACTCGCTCGGCGTCTCCGCTGACGGGCTGCAGATCCAGGCGTACGACACCTCGTCGGGCTCGTGGGACACCCTCGAGACCGAAGTCGTCGCGAGCGACGACGAGACCGCGACGCTCCGTGCCGACGTGTCGGACTTCGGCACCTACGTGATCTCGCGCGCACCGGCTCAACAGCAGACGACGGCGACGCCGACCGAGACGGCGACGCCCGACGACACGGCCACCGAGACGGCGACCGAAGCGCCCGCAGCCGAAGAGGAGACGGCGACGGCCGAACCCGAGATGGAGACGGAGACGGACGTCCCGCAGGCCAGCGGGAGTGACGAGAGCTCGACGGAGACCACGTCGACGGAGTTCCCCGGTCTCGGAATCACCGTGACGATCGTGGCGTTCGTGATGACGCTGCTCGCGCTGGGCCGGCGTCGGCTCGAGTAGACGTCGCGTTCTATCCGATTCGGCGCGGCTTTTCTACCCGAGATTCGTAAAACGACAAACCTCTTCGTTCTCAAACGCTGAATCGTGGTTGCAAGCCTTCGCCGTCTGGTGAAATCGATGTCAAAGTTAACACGACCCGGTCGGTCGAAGTATGCCGGTTGTGTCGCACTGTGTCGGGTTCTCTCTGGCCTCAAGGAGCGACCGGAGGGAGCGAGTAGGCCGGAGGCTCCACCTCGAAACTGCTGAACCTGGTTTCTTGGGTCGGCGTTTCGAGCACGAAACTCCGTCTTTCATGCTCTGGAAGCTCATCGGAGGGTTCCTCGAGAATGTTCTCTCTTTCTACCTGATCCAAGGAGAGAGTCCCACCGTTCACGGCGAGGAAGATGTCACCACCGTCTGGCGTACCACCAGTCATACATCGGAGAGACCGACATCTTCCGGAACAAGCGTGAATCCAAGCGTTCGAAAATCACCGTCGAAAGCGAAGATATGCTCAATATGCCGCTCGTCGGCGAGAATACTGGTCGTATGATCCACAAAGGAGATCTCCTGGTCATCGTAGTCTTCGAATCGTTCAGCCGCAGTCTCGAAGGTAGCTCTACCAATGGGAACGACGTTGATGCTCTCCGAGTTTCGAATGGCGTTCAGAGCCCGAACAGCGTCTCTGTGTCCGAGTTTGTATAAAGTGAGAGTTGCAAGTTCTGAGAGAACGGATTGTGAGGTGAATATCGGGCGGTAGGCGACATCACCTGAGCGGATGTTATCAAAAACCCGGGTAGCGGTCTGATGATGCTTGTCATCTTCATCGGCACGAGCGTAGAATGCTCCCGTATCAACGAATATCGGTGTTGCACCTGGCTTGTTCATGCAGATTCTTCGCCGTACAGAACCTCATCGACTCTCTCAGATACGTCAGATTCGCCAGATGCGCCGGGTTCAAACTCCCAAAATGGATCATCCGGGTCGACTCCTCGTGCGGGGTCCTGTTCGTGCACGATCCACCACACAACCCTTCCTGCTGTTTTTCGACTGGCAACGTGACCCTGTTCCTCCAAGGTGCGAAGCTTCCGGCGTGCCGTTTCCCGGGAACAATCGAAAGTCTCAGCAACGTCACCAGACGTGACTACCGGACCCTCTACAGCCTCAAAGACACCGAGAACGTCGTCGAGCGTGACGGTCTCCGTATATCGTCCAGTGTCGCCGCGTTCACGAGACATAATTGAATGTTTGGAATCGATATTCAAAGACCTATTGGTGTACACCTTGTGGGATACCTTAACCGGTATACCACGTGCCGTACATTATGTGCGTGAGCACCCGTGTTCGGTTAAATTGAGAAATCGAGAGACTTGTCGAACGTGCAAGACACGCTGCCATCGACGCGATAACCAGTGAGCTCGCGACCCAAGAAATCGAGGTCTCCTCGGACGGGCTGTGTTAACTTAGGAACGAGGCGGTTGATGTTCGAATGTTCTATGCCCGAGATCAACCGCCTCAGTCGAAATACGAGTGGATTGACTTGGAATTTGTGGAGCGACAGCGGGTACCCGAGTTCGTGATTCAAGTAGGAATTCAGCTCTATATTGCGGGATTATTGCTCTCGAATACCAAACAATATCTTGAGAAGTTGGGTGTCGAGCGGAGTCAAACCGCGATTCACGACTGGGTGCGGAAGGCAGATCTACAGCCCGACAGCGATGTGAGTCCGAATCAGATTGCAGTTGGCGAACCGGTGATCAGCGTCAACGGCCAGCGCCACTGGCTGTACGCTGCGGTCGGCCCCGAGACAAACCAGTTCCTTCACGTACGGCTGTTTCAGACGCGCACAACGGAACTTACCGTGCTGTTTCTTCGTGAACTCCGCGAGAAACAGCAGCTCACCGACGTCACATTCTTGATCGATGCTGCGACTCATTTGAAAGCCGCACTCGACCGACTCGGCCTCCGATTTCGAGTGAACCACCATGGAAATCGGAACAGCGTCGAACGTATGTCCCGTGAGGTAAAACGACGAAGATCTTCGTTTTCGAATCCGTTCTCGGACGGTGATCGGAGAGGGCCCGGCAGTCCGCACCGACAGTCGGTCGACGGTCATCTCGGTCGCTCATCTCGATGAACAGTAACTCGGCTATCGAGCGGTCGGAGGGTCTGTCATCGCTCGAGCTTTCGGCGCAGCGCTCGGCAGGTGACGATGGGTCGAGATGAGCGATGGAGAAATGTAGATAGAGAAAGTAAGCTTACTCACGAATGGGCTGTGAGGGTGTCGCTCTGCCGGTGGTATCGAACGATTCCGCGCGAGACAACGACCGCCGACACGACACATGATACAGGGGAGTCCGGTAGTCCAAATCGGAGTCATCGTCGCGACAGTCCTCGGGCTGTGGGTCGGCGCTCGCCTGCTGGTCGATTCGGTGGTCCGACTAGCCCGCCGCGTCGGCCTGTCCGAACTCACGATCGGCTTGACTATTGTCGCTGCGGGCACCTCCACACCCGAACTGATCGTCTCCACCGACGCGGCCCTCGGTGGATTCGGTGACATCGCGGTCGGCAATATCGTCGGCTCGAACATATACAACCTCGCGTTTATTCTCGGTGTCGTCTCGCTGGTCCGGGTCATCCCGATCGAGCGGTCGCTGGTTCACCGCGACGGGGTCGCGCTCGTCGCGAGCGCACTCCTCGGTGGAGCCGTCCTGTTGGACGGGACGGTCAGTCGCCTCGAAGGTGTGGTCCTCGTCGGTCTGTTCGCCTTTTACACTGCGTATCTCCTCCGGACCGGTGGTGAGCCCTCCGACGGGGAGCCCCCCTCCGGAACGCCCACCGCGCGAACGGACAGAACGGGAGTCTCCGCCGCCGGGGAGGAGAGCGAGGCCGGAGCCGACGGGACGCAGGCCATCCCGACGGCGCTGACCGAACGAGTCGCGTTCCGTGGCCGCGACGTGCTCCTCGTGACCGTCGGCCTGCTGATCGTGTTGGTCAGTGGTGACCTCCTGGTCGGGGCGGCCACCAGTCTGGCCCGTGGTGCGGGCATCTCGGAGTGGGTCATCGGAGGGACCATCGTCGCCGCTGGCACCTCCACGCCGGAGTTCGCGGTCTCTCTGGTAGCGATGCGAACCGGACGAATCGGCGTCTCGGTCGGGAACGTCGTCGGGAGCAACGTGTTCAACATCCTCGGCATTCTCGGCTTCGCGGCGGCGCTCAGGCCACTATCGGTCGGCCCCGCCGCGCTCGAGACTACCGCCTGGCTGCTGGGCATCTCGGTGCTAATGGTGGCGGCACTGTGGACTGGCCGGAAACTCTCTCGACTGGAGGGTGGGTTGTTCGCCCTCTCCGAGTCGGTGCGCTGGATACTCGGGTTACTCGGGCTGGTCGGGTGATCGACGCTTCCGTACGATGAGCGCGTCCGCCGGGGTCCTCCTGGCCGCCCTCGCAGCCGGTGACCTCCGGTGCAGTCGCTCGCCGTCCGTCTCGGTACCACGGGTCGATCCATCAGCGGCGTCCTCGCGGTCGACCTACTCATTGTCGGTTCCCTCGCCGCCCTAGCCCCCGGTACCACGGATGGACTGACGCCGGTAGCGCTGGGGGCTCTCGCCCTCGCTGGCGTCCCCGGGTCGGTGCTCGACTGGGCCTGCTGCTACCGGTATCATCCGGCTCGGAGCGAGCAGGGCGGAACCACTCCGGACGTTGCTGCCGCTGTTCGCTGTCGGCACGGCTGTCCCCGTCCTTGACGAACCGGTCACACCACTCGTCGGCGGCGTGTTCCTGTTCGTGATCGTACAGCGACCCCCACCGTCCCCTCGATACGGCCCGGTCGCCGCCCGGTTGAATCGAACTCCCGGTTCCCCCGGCTAGTCCAGCAGCCGTCCGAAGCGTCCCGAGCGAGTGCTATCTTCAGACCCCGAGCCAATCGTTGTTGCTGACCTCGTAGCCGTTGTGCTCGCAGTACGCCCGCGCTCGGCGACGGACCGACTTGGAGGTGGGGCGCTTTCCGGTCGTTCGAATCTCCTCGACGATCCAGTCGGCCACGACGGTGACCCCCTCGTCGTCGTCGTCCGGCGCAACGTCTTCCAGCGCCCGGAAGGTCTTCTCGTACACCTTGTGTTGCTGGTCACGGTCGTCGTCACGGAGTCCTGCCTCGCCCTCGGCCTCGGTAATGCGCTCGATAGTACTGTCGATAGACATGACTTGAGATAGTATCTCCCGGTACTAAACGGAGAGGGCCCGGCAGTCCGCACCGACAGTCGGTCGACGGTCATCTCGATCGCTCATCTCGGTGAACGGTAACACGGCTATCGAACGGTCGGAGGGTCTGTCATCGCTCGAGCTTTCGGCGCAGCGCTCGACTGGTGACGACGGGTCGAGATGAGCGACGTCAACTCCCCCGTCCTGACCGCCGTAGGCGGTTAAGGTGGGGCTTGCGTGGCTTCCAGCGGGGGTGGGTTGCACGCCCGTCTGGACTTGTTTGCTGGCAGGTCGGACCAGCAGCGGCAATGTAATTGTCGGTGTTCTCACGCTCTGACCCGTGTGGGTACCCAGAGGCGCGTAGCGTCACGTTCGCGGTCATCGTTCCCGACGTTGGGGCCAGTTGACCGTGGCCCGTTCCACCCGAGAAACCACCATGCTTGGACCCTCCCACGATTGCTGTGGCCCCCTTCGCAGGGGTACTTCTGCCCGTGTGGAACTATGTCACGGGTGACGGTTCGTCGTCATAAACGTTTGCGCTCGAAACGAACGCGCTTCCTCTCTTCCCTACTCACTCGCGTTGCTCGCTCCTTGAGAAAGGGGCCTCCGCGCTACCCCTTAGGTGAGATATGCTTACAACACTCGACAAAATAGGGGTTGCATGTCCGAGTTCGTCGTCCAAAACGTCACTATTCGAGGTCAGGATTCGGTCGACATCGAAATCCGGGACGGCACCATCGACAGGATCGTCCCCCACGGCGATGGCCACGTCACGGCGTTCGACAAGGACCGGCGGTACGACGCTGACGGTCGCTTCGCGACCGCCTCGTTGACCGAACCGCATACGCATCTCGATGCAGTCCTGAGTGCGGGACGGCCGCGGTGGAACCAGTCAGGGACGCTCGCGGAAGGCTGGAGCCTCTGGGAGGAACTCCGCCACGACATCACCAAAGCGGAGATCAAGCAAAACGCCATCCGAGCGATCGAGTGGCTTGCGGCGAACGGCGTCACCCGGGTTCGGACACACGTCGACACCACATACGAGGAACTCACCGGTGTCGAGGCACTGATCGAGGTGAGGGAGGAAGTGCAAGACATCGTCGATCTCCAGCTGGTCGCGTTTCCCGTCAGTGGGCTGTTCACGACTGATGGCGACGTGGAGCTATTCCAGGACGCGATCGATATGGGGCTCGATCTGGTTGGCGGCATCCCGCACAACGAGTACACTCGCGAAGATGGGGTGAAGGAGATCGAGACAGTCGTCGACATCGCCGAGCAGACCGGGCTGCCGCTCGACCTCCACATCGACGAGACGGACGATCCACAGTCACGGTTCACGGGGATCCTCGCGAGCGAGGCGCTCAAACGAGGTCTCGGTCGCCGGACGACCGCGAGTCACGCAACCGCGATGCACTCGTATTCGAACGCGTATGCGGCCAAACTGATCGGAATGCTCGCCGAGAGTGGGATGCAGGTCGTCACGAACCCGCCGATCAACGAAGTGCTTCAGGGGCGGTATGACGACTATCCGCGGCGGCGGGGACACACCCGCGTGCGCGAACTCCGTGATGCGGGCGTCCCCGTCGGTATCGGGCAGGACGACATCATGGACCCGTGGTACCACTACGGAGACGGTGATCCACTGACTGCCGCTTTCGTTCTGTTGCACTTCGCCCACATGAACGGTCGTGACGATATCGACCCGCTGTGGGAGATGCTCGTCGACGCGAACGCGGAACTCTTCGGAGCGACGGACCATGGGCTCGAAGAGGGGAACGAGGGATCGATCGTCGTCTATGACAGCCCAGATCCGTTCAATACACTCCGACTGCGCCCACCGCGGACGCTCGTACTCAAAGACGGCAGGCCCATCGCGAAGACGGAGCCGCGCGAGACGACCGTACTCCGGAGCGAGGGCTCGCGCGTGGTTGATTTCCAGCGTTAATACTGTCTCACCCTACCTGGCCTCACTCACCGAGCCTCCTCTCATCCACCGCATCCCATCTCACCTCGCCTCACACAAGTGCAAGGCGGAAGCCCACGAGTTCAGTCGTGGGTTACTGACATCCGGATGGACTCGAGTTCGCGGTCGGGAGCAGGATGGATGTAAACTACCCTACCCTACTTCGCTCGGTCTGACGACCTCGCTTCGTTGAGGGTGGGGCTTTCGCGTGGACTCCTGCTCTGGCCGGAATCCCCGGCAGGAGGTTCATATCCTCCGTTCGCGTTCAACATCCCGCGATTCAAGCGCACGCCTACGGGTGCGCTTCCGCCGTCCCCAGTCTGGTTACGGCGGAGATACCGCAGTCCAATGTTCTTCGCGGCGTTGTAGTCGGCGTGATTCTCGTAACCGCATTTCAAACACTCGAAGTCCTCGCTGTCGCGGTTGTCCGGGTGCGTGAACCCACAGTGTGAGCAACGGCGTGACGTATTCTTCGGGTCCACCTGCTCCACGTCGATACCGTGGAGTTCGGCCTTGTATTCGACGTATTCGTACAACCGCTCGAACGCCCACTTGTGCCCCCACGACGCACCGGAGAGTCGGTCGCGGATGCCGGTCAACTCCTCGAAGGCGATGACCGTGCAGCCGTTCTCGGCGACTTCTTCGATGATGCCGTTCGCAATCCGGTGAAGCATCATCTTGAACCGCCCCGACTCTTTTCGCCCTACCGACTGGATGTTCTCGTGAGCGTGACGGCTTCCGCATTGCTGGAGTAAGGCCCGCCGCTTCTCGTACTCCCGTCGCCAGTGGTCGAACTCGTGACCACTCCAGAACCTTCCCGTCGAAGTGACAGCGAGTTGGTTCACGCCGAGGTCAACGCCGAGGACTGTGCTGTGCCCGGTCGGTGCCTGTTCCACCGTGTCAGTCTCCACCTCCGCTTTTGTCCGGAGATGAAGGAACCACTCACCGTCCTTGTGGTGAAGTTCTGCCCCCGTCACCTCGTAGTCGTCGTTGTCGAGATACCGGCTGTGAGGTGTGTTGCGGTCCTCGTCGGGTAGGACGTACTGGACTTCAATGCGTCCGTCAACAGTTGCTAATGAGACGTACTCGTCGTGGAAGGTCGCACACCGTTTGTCGTACACCGCGGTCGGGTTCGAGAACTGTGGCTTGCCAGCGTATTCGCCCTGTTTCCAGCGGGCGACGACGCCCTGGATGGCGTCGGCGGCCTTGTTGCGAGCGTTCTGGACGAGGTTGGCGTGCAACCGCGTCTGTTCACGCACGTCGTCGTAGGTTTCTTCCTGCAACTGGGAGGGTGTCATACAACGGTCCACATGCTTGAGCTTCACCACCTCGATTCGCTCGGTACAGACGGTGGACTTATCACCTGCAACAGCCAGGCGATGATGGATGAGTGAGGATAGTGAATCAGGAGTAAGCGGGAAAGGAATGGGGGCAGGATTGGCGATTGGGATCGCAATCGGCGTCGCTATTGGTGCTGCTACTGATAATCTCGGACTGTGGATTGCACTCGGCGTTGCACTTGGTGCCGCAATTGGGGCTGGTTTGAGTAATCGGGAATAGGGGGGATGATCTCTAATTGATGGATTCGCAACGAGTAGTGAACAGCCGATTCATTCCCCACACTCCTGAAAACAACCGCCTTGTGAACTTTCTATGACACTCTAATCGCGGCTCGAACTCCTCGGGCCGGTACGTGCGGGGCTGTCCTGTCTGGGCGGTTTTCGCCCTCACGCTGGCGATATCCTGGAGGTCCCGGTTCCCAATCACGTTCGGGATCGTCGAGGACGGTCTGTCCAGACTGGGGTTGCTCACTCTCAGCGTCCACGGTCCACCACTCGCAGGAACACTGGTGACTACGCTCGTCGATCAGTCTCCGCCTAGAAGCCCCCGCAGTCTCCTGTGAGAGGGTGGGCCCGTTACTTGGAACCTGCGATCCGAGTGATCCCCCAGGCACCGATAACTGCGAGAGCATATGCGCTTGCGAACACCAGTACGTCGCCGCGAGCGTTTAGAATCGCAGGGATCGATTCCGGCGAAACCCCCCCAAGTGAGAGCGCCCACTCGACACCGATGGAGATACCGATTGCAGGAATCGAGAGGATGCCCAGCGGGAGTAACAGAAGCCGAACGAACTCGGGAAGCGTCCGAACCCATGCGACGGCTGGTCTAGGGGAGGGATCGATCATCGCCGCGATCACGACCCACCCCAGGATCTGCACGACGAAGATTGTGAGAACGTACCTATTGACGAACGTCAAGAAGCGAGAGTCCATTCGATAGTTGAAGGCGTCCAGTATGTAAATGCGTTGCCTTGTTTGAGGGTGTTATAGAAGAGTTCTCACACCGTGATCACGGTACTTCCCGGATTGTCTCCGCGTTCGTAGTTGGTGATTGCGACGACAAGGCGAAGACACAGCGCAAGGAACACCTGTGCCCGTGCGTGGACGCGGCCTCGGGCGCACCCACGCCCGAGGCCGCAATCCTTCACTGATTCGTTGGTTCGTTCAACTCCTGTACGGCGGTTGTACGTCCTATCTAACGTTGATTGCTTCAGCTGAACGTCTTCTCCATGTTCCTCGATACGGTCTTCAACTCTGTACTCGATGTCTTTTGGGTCGTCGGTGTTTCGCGCGTTGTACGGAGCGACTGGCACGACCCCTGCGGCCAGCAGGTGGTCGTGCCAGTCGAGCGTGTCGTAAGCGCTGTCACCGACCATCCATATCGGTTTCTCGACGGCGAGCGCGTCACGCGTGACGCGCATCGCCGTCTCTTCTGGCGCTTGTTTGCTCTCGGTGAACTCGGCTGCAATCGGGATCTTTTGTCCGGTCGAGACGATCGTGCAGCCGTAGCCGTAGTAGTATTCGTCGTCGGTTGGATCGTAGCATTTCGACGCGTCTGGATCGGCAGGCATCGCTCTCACGTCGGTTGAATCGATGCAGTAGGTTAAGTCGAGCAGGCCGCGGCGGGCGGCCTGCTCGACGAGGTGATCGAAGACATCATCAACGACCTGTTCTAGGTCAGTGAGGAAGCGATCGACCGCATCTCTCGACGGCGGTCGATCGAACCCACAGCACAGCCAGACAAATGACACCCTCTGCAACTGGGCCTTGCTCGTGGTCTTGTACTCACCCTGCCAAGCGTGGTCAACAACGTAATTGGCGGCCCACAGAAACTCATCGACTGTCTCTCGGAGAAGTGAGGCGTCGTCACTGCCCACGTCGAGTTTGACCGGGACAGTGCGCCGCACCTCCATACGTCAGACGTATGGGTAGTAGTTTATCACTCTTGGGCAGAAGGGGCGGTAACAGTTCGTGGTCTATTGCGGTGTTGTCGGCTTCCTCTCCGGCCTACCCGCTCGCTTCGCTCGCTCCTTGAGGCCGGAGGCTCCGCCTCGAATACGCTGAACTCGACGGTCACCGACGGACGTTGACCGCCCGAGCGACGAAGAGTGTGGTCGTTGGCCCGAACGATCGGTCGGATGTGAGCGAGACGACCGGACGGGTCGACGGGCGGGAGGCTGTTCAGCTACGCGATCCGTTCGTGTGCTGCTGAGAGTGCCCGCTCGGTATACGCGGGGAGGAGACCCTTGCGATACTCGCTTGAGGCCTGCTCATCGGACATGATCCGCCGCTCGTCGAGATCAGTGCCCGCATGTTCTGCAGCGTCCGCAAGCGCGCTCGTCTCGAGAGGTGCCCCTTCGAGTGCTTCTTCAACGGGGTCGAGTCTCACCGCGTGATCCAGTACCCCGTTTACGGCGACGCGGGCAGACTCGATCGTCTCTCCATCGGTCCAAAGCACTGCCGCGACACCGACCATGGCGTACCCCGAGGACGGACTGCGTTTCTTCACGTAAGCCCCAGCATCGGTCGGGCCGTAGTCTGGCACCTCGATCCACGTGAGGAGTTCAGTGCTCTCCAGCGCAGTCGTGAATATCCCCTCGAAGAAGTCGTCCACGTCCACCTGGCGTTCGCCGCTCGATCCGTGGATGTGGAGTCGAGCGTCTGCAGCTAGGACTGCAGCAGGGAGGTCTGCGGCTGGATCTGCGTGTGCGAGGTTACCGCCGATCGTCCCCATGCTTCGGACCTGCACATCACCGATCTCACTGGCCGCCTCCGCGATGACGGTCGCCCGATCCCAGAGCGCTTCGTCGTCCGTGAGCTCCGCATACGACGTGAGCGAGCCGATCCGAGTCGTGTCGTCACCCACCTCGACACCGCGGACTTCGTCGAGGCGTCCGATGTCGACGACCGTCTCGACATCCGTGAGTCCCGATTTCATCAGGGGAACGAGGCTGTGTCCCCCCGCGAGCACCTCGATCTCTCTGTCCTCGTGCTTGTCCAAGAGTTCGACGGCGTGCTCGACGCTTTCGGCGCGCTCGTAGCTGAACGTCGGCGGGTACATTACGATTCACCTCCGGGTCCAGTCTCGGACTCCTGGATGGCCGTCCAGATGACCTCGTCAGTGACCGGCATATTCACGTGATCGATGCCGAACGGTTCGAGAGCGTCGACAACCGCGTTCACGACCGCCGGCGGTGCCGCGAGCGTGCCAGCCTCTCCAACCCCCTTCACCCCGATCGGATTGTGCGGTGAGGGGGTGACCGTACTGTCCAGTTCGAGTTCCGGAACGGTGTTCGTCTTCGGGAGCCCATAGTCGAGAAGCGTCGCTGTTCGGATATTCCCGCGGTCATCGTAGACGGCCGCCTCCGATCGCGCCTGTCCGATGCCCTGTGCGACCCCGCCTTGCACCTGCCCCTCGACGATCTGGGGGTTGATCTGTTCACCGCAGTCATCGACTCCCACGTATCGCACGAACTCGAGTTCGCCCGTCGCAGGATCGATCTCGACGACAGCGATGTGTGTTCCGAAGGGGAACGTGAGGTTCTCGGGATCATAAAAAGAGGTCTCCTCAAGCCCCGGTTCCATCTCGTCGGGCAGGTCGTGCCCGAGATACGCCTCCGCGGCAATCTCTTGGATAGTCATCGAGCGATCCGGTGCCCCAGTCACGGCGAACGCACCGTCCTCGAAATCGATATCTTCGAGCTGGACCTCCAGTTGGTGTGCCGCGATCTTCCGACCTTTCTCGACGACTTTGTCTGCTCCCCGGGCGACGGCGCCTCCACCGACCGGCCCACTCCGGGAGGCGTAGGTTCCTTGCCCGTGTGCAATCTGATCGGTATCGCCTTCGACCACTTCGACGTCGTCGTACGGGACCCCGAGTTTGTCCGCGACGATCTGGGCGAAGGTGGTCTCGTGTCCCTGTCCGTGGCCGGATGTCCCACAGAACGCCGTCACGGTGCCCGAGGGATGGACACGAATCGTGCTGTTCTCCCAGTAGCCACTTTGCGCTCCGAGCATCCCGCAGATCGCCGAGGGGCCGAGCCCAGACATTTCAATGAACGAGGCGACGCCGATCCCCAGATAGCGCCCTTCCTCTCGGAGTTTCGCTTGCCGGCCGCGTAACGCCTCGTAGTCGACCATCTCGAGCGCTCTGTCCAGTGCTGGCTCGTAGTCGCCACTGTCGTACAGCATCCCGGTGACCGTCTCGAACGGGAACTCGTCCGCCGAGATGAAGTTCCGTCGGCGGATTTCGACCGGGTCGATCCCCAGTTCCGTCGCGGCCGTCTTCATGAGCCGTTCGAGCAGGTGTGTGGCGTCGGTGAGGTTCGCCCCGCGGTACGCGTCTACGGGTGCGGCGTTCGTGAGGACGCCCCGAATCCGACAGTGAGCCGCATTGAGATCGTACGGCCCGGACAACACGCCCCAGTACTCGTCCGTTGGGAGTGCGGGGAGCAGACAGGAGACGTAGGCACCGAGGTCGACGTGGCCGGTCACCCGGACCGCCCGGACGGTCCCGTCGTCGTCGATAGCGAGTTCCCCCTCCTGTGCTAACCCCCGACCGTGAGCGTCGGTTTGACTGGCTTCGGACCGTGGCGCAATCCACTTCACCGGCCGTTCGAGGTACATCGCGAGCCAAGCGGTGATCGCCTCGTCGGCGTAGTGGTAGATCTTGCTCCCGAACCCCCCGCCGACATCGGGTGCGACGACCTGGATTTTGTGCTCCGGATAATCCAGCACCCGTGAGAGGAGGCTCCGATGCAAGTGCGGGTTCTGGCTCGTCATCTGCAGTTCGAGTTTCCCGCTTGACCCCGAGTAGGTCGCGAGCGCACCACGGGTTTCGATCGATGTCGGGAGGATGCGTTGGCTCGGGAGCTCGACGCTGAATGTGTGGTCGGCCGCCTCGAACTGCTCATCGGTCGCCTCTGCATCACCTTCCTCCCAATCGAAGACCACGTTATCAGGCGCTTCGTCGTGGAGCGTCGGAGCGTCCGCTTCCATGGCGTCGAAGGGGCTCACAACGGCGTCGAGCGGCTCGTAGTCAACGTGGATCTGGTCACGTGCGTTGTATGCCGTGTACCGGTCTTCCGCGATGACGACCGCGATCGATTCGCCCTGATACCGCGCTCGGTCCCCCACGATGACGCGCTTCCAGAACGCCTCTGGGATCTCGAAGTCGGTGAAGTGCCAGATGACTGGTATATGTCCCGGAGTCGGCAGCGCTGCAGCCTCGAAATCCTCGGCGGTCAGGACATCGATGACCCCCTCGACTTCCTCCGCACGACTGGTGTCGATGTCGTTGATCTTGGCGTGGCCGTGTTGACTGCGAAGGATCGCGATATGGCACATCCCCGGCTCTTCTAGGTCGTCGACGTAGCCCGCATCGCCCGTGATTAGCTCGGGGTCTTCTTTTCGCTCGACCGTTTTTCCGAAGTACTTGCCTGCGGGGGCCGTCTCACTCATGGCTGCCTCCCGAGTGCATCTTTTCCGCTGCCGATTCGACCGCGTTGACGATGTTTTGATAGCCGGTGCATCGACAGAGATTACCCTCGAGCCCGTCACGGATCTCCTCGCGAGTCGGATCCGGGTTTTGTTTCAAGAGATCGACTGCGGTCATCATCATCCCCGGCGTGCAGTAGCCACACTGGAGACCGTGTTCCTGACTGAATCCCTCCTGAATTGGATGCAGTTCTCCATTGGTTTTCAGTCCCTCGACGGTCTCGATCTCGGCTCCGTCCGCCTGCATAGTGAGGAGTGTGCAGGATTTCACCGGTTTCCCATCCATCAAGACGGTGCAGGCACCGCAAACACCGCTTTCACAGCCGATGTTCGTGCCCGTGTAGCCCAGTTCCCCGCGTAACGTATGCACCAGCAATCGACTCGGCTCGATGCTGATCTCGTGCTCGTTCCCATTAACCGTCAGAGAAACGTCTTCGCGTCGCATAATTCGTGCTACACAACTTCAAGCATACAGATATAGATTCCGACGCCGGTGTACAATTTTACAGTAAGTGTTCGGTTCGAGTCTGTTTTGAGCACTTATAAAGAGAATATGTTTCGAGAATATTAGTTCACCACGTCTGAAGTCTATCACCGTACGTGGAGAACCTGATCCGTTGACGACCGACTCTCATCCCCAGTGCGCGCTTCGAAGAATATCTCACGAACGCACTTCAGGAGACTGCTGATTCGTTCAGGAGTCGAACTCGTCCCAGACTGCTCCCGTTCGTTCGTACACCCACGGAGCAACGACTCGAGAGATCACCGCCCACAGTTCGGGCGGGTACTCCCGATTCTCACCGTCTTCGTGACGAGCCTCCGGCGGTGCGTGAAAATGCTCTCGCGTGTAGTCCTCACTGTCGTGTCTGTCCCATCGGCACAGCCACGTCTCACCGTGATGATCTTCGACGTATGAGATGTGGAAGTCCCCGTTCGTGTACGACTGCACCTCGATGTATGCGTCCGAAATGTACTTTGGAGGGTAGTACTGCCGTTCGAGGGAGACGATAGCCGAGTCGGGTCGGTTCGCCGGAAACACCGTCGTACTCGTGACCCACGATTCGGACGCCAGCACCGACGCGAGTTCGCGGAGGAGCGCCCGGTTCGGTGTTCGGTCGCGCTGGCCGTCCACCGTCAGGCGACCCCTTCGTCGACGGGATTATCCCGTCGGGAGCGCCGGAGATCACGAATCTCTCTGCGAATCGCGGCCCAGTTGTTCAGGTCCAACCAGACCGTTTCGGCGTCGCCATACTCTCCGTACTCCAGCGGGTCGATTTTATTGGGCTTCTCGACATCGTACGTGTCCCGATACGCTTCGTCTTCGGAGAGCAGTTCACCGAGTCGGTTTCGGTACTCGTCGTCGTCCAGTTCCGAGAGTCGATTGAGTCGCCGCCACTCGAAGTACGACTCGTTCCGCTCAAACGTCTCCGGGTTTTCAGTCACCCGCCTCAACACGCCGATGTCTGCGAGTCGTCGCAGATGCCGCCGGGCCGAGTTCTTCGAACAGTCTGCTCGCTCTGCAACCTCCACAACACGAGTTGGGGTGTTGAGTTCGAGTGCGGTCCGGTACACTCGTTCGTCTGCCGGAGCGTTGTCGAGTCGTTCACCGAGGTCTTCGGAGAAGTCCGAGGAGGGCGGACCACGTTCGTCGTCGGAGGCGTTCATGAGCACTAGTACAGAATACTGATGAATATAATTAGCGCTCGTTCATAGATATGATCGATAGTCGATCAGGATGAAACAAGAGAGACGACGACTGGGTAGACGTCGTCGAGGTACTTTCGCCGCTGTTCCACCTTCTCGCGCTCACACCTTGTTCAGGAACAGTGTACTGAACGTCAAGAAGAAATCCAGCACTGGTTAGAGTTCACAGCCACTCCCCATCCTCTGAAACGTCTCATTCCTCCCGAGTAGGAACTTTGAGGGAGGCGACAAGAGAGTAGAAAATCATGAGTCCGACCGTCCACGAGGTTCGGAACGCGATTCGAGCGGCGACGGGCCGCTTCGAACGGGAGTTCGAGGCATCGTTCACGAAGGAAGAACTGCAGGCGATCTGTGAGGCACTCACGATCAGTGTCGACGAGGCGGGACGTCCGTCAGCGACGCGGATGCGTCAACAAATCCGGGCGCAGGTCGGCATCGCGGAGTCGCTGGAGACGGCAGACGACTCCACGTTCCGGAAAGCCGAACTCCAAGCGATCGCTGACGGGGTCGGGGCGTCGTCCGAGCCGTAGTCTCCCTCTCTCGATCGATTTGCCTGCTGTGAGTCTCGATACGATTACCTCGGGTGCGAGCGCATTCGCCTGCTCAAGCCGCCCCCTCGATGAACCAGTGTCTCCGATTACTACTCGGTCTCTGTCAGTAACGGCGTGATCGATACAGAGGGTGAGTCGACTCAGCAGCAGTCGCTACCAGCGTCGCAGACCTCGCCGTACTCGAGTCCGGTCGCCTCGTTGATGGCTTCGGTGCACTCTACGAGGACCGACTCGAACTCGGACCGCGTCGACTCCGACTGCAGCGTCTGGAGTGTCTTCCCCAGGGTGTCGGCAGCCGTCAAGACGTCCTCGTCAGGAGTACTCAACAGCACCCACCTCCGCGCGACTGTGCGAATTCCTGACCGATTCGTTCGCTGATGACGTCGTTGGTCTGTTCGAGGAGGGCGACGAGTTCTGCCCGCGCGTCTCGGTGCTCTTGGATTGTCTCGTTGTTTTCAATTTCGGTCTGGAGGTCTCGCAACTCACTCATGACTGCGGGGTCGAATTCGCCGTCCTGCAGCGCGTCCTGCTTCTGTTGGTACGTCTCGAGCAACTCGATCGACTCGGAATCTGCTTCGAGTTCCTGCTGGGCCTCCACGAACCGCTGGTACGTCTCGGAGTCGCAGAGCGTCTCGAGGTGCTCCGTTGAATGCCGACGCTGTCTGCGGATTATATCGTTGATTTCAGGGGAATTGGACGCCGTCGGGCGGTATGGGACGTCTCAGGAACCTTGCACAGACGTTTCAGGAGTTCGCCACGAGCCACGTTGAGGAACCGGATGTACCCGACGTCGCCGACGGCGACGACGGGTACGACGACTCCACGAAGATCGCACTGCTCTTGCTCAAAGAAGAACTCAACAAACCCCTCAGGCAGTTCGAAGACTACCTGAACGAGATGCCCGGTATTCTCGACGTCTTCGGCCTTGAGAGATCTCCTGATTTCACGTCGTTCAGCGTGTGGGACAGAGAATTTCCGATGAAAGAGCTGCGCCGCCTGCTCCGCCGAAGCGCGGAGCAGGCGGGGCTGTCGGGAACTGCATCAATCGACGCCAGTGGCTTCCAGCGTGATCAAGCAAGCTCGCACTACCGCAATCGTGTCGGCTACTCGTTCAATGCGATGAAAACTACGCTGCTCGTCGATACGGAGTCACTTGCGGTTATGGACGCTCATTTCACGACAAAGAAAGCCTATGACGGCCATATCGGGCTGCAGGTCTTTCGGCGGAACGCCGAAGACCTGCAGACGCTGCTGGCCGACAAGATGTACTCATGGAGCGATCTCCGAGATGCCTGTCGTGAATCGTCAACGCGTCCAGTGATCAAACACTGCGAACAAAATGCGCTCAAGAAGGCTCACAACGCTCGAATTGACGACGAGGTCTACAACCAACGGTCGATGAGTGAAACAGTGTTTGCGATGCTAAAGGACGGCGGCGACGAGATCCGCTCCCGGAGCTGGCATGGCCAGTTCCGGGAGCTCACGCGCAAGTGCATCGTACATAACCTCGAGCAGGCGGCGAGTTAGGGCTCGCCGCCTGCTCTCCTTCTCCGGATGTATCCGAGAGAGGCATCGCCATCGTCCAGTTCATCCTTTGTGTGGTATCTTGTGAAACTGATGTTTTGATTACCGCGCAAGCAGGCTGAAATCGAATCGATTGATCTGAAAATCTGGCGAGGGAGCGTAGCTACTGGCGGAAAATTGCATGTCATAATTTTGATTCCGACGCTATCTTGCGTTCAACACTGCATCTCGAGGAACGCCTGAAGCTTCGTCTCGACGGCGGGCGCTTCGGTTCGACTCTCGCTCACGACGCCGTCACCTCCTCGTGTTTCTCCTCACGGACGCCAGCCAAGCCAGCAATCACCGCACCGAACGAGCGGAGTTCGTCCAGCCCAACCGGTTCGTCTCGTCGAAGCGGTGCGAGCATCATCGGCGCGTCGAACCGGTCGCTGATCTCGTCGAGGTACCGTTCCTGCTGGGCACGACGGTTCTCGAAGAAGGCGTTGTCACCGTACTCCTGGGGAAGGAGGTAGTTTGCCACGACTAGCGAAGTCTCGATACCGACTTGATCGCGCAGGTCTTCCGCCGCCCGGTACGCTTCCATCATCGGTGTATACTCGGGGTACATGACGAACGCGAACGTGCTCTTGTCGGGGTTCTGCATCGTCTCGATCACGTCGTCGTACTTGCCTTCCTTCTCCGGTGCAGCCCCTTTCGTCAGCGACCCGAGGTCCATGAAGCCCTTCCAGTCCGACGGGAGTTCGAGCAGTCGGAGCGTGTGACCGGTTGGTGCGGTGTCGAAGACGACCACGTCGTACCCGTCTTCGTCGAAGTAGCTGACGAACTTCTCGAGCGCCGCCATCTCTTCGGCACACGGCGACTCCAGTTCTTCCTCGACGTTCTGGATTGCGGCGTCGACGTCGATGGCGTCGTCGTCTCGCTCCTCGTACATCTCGGTGACGTGGTCGAGAACGTTCGTCCGGTACTCCTCGAGCGCCTCCTCCTGATCGATACGGGCCGCGTCGAGGTTCTCCTGCCCGACCGACGTGGGGTCGTGACCGACCGGTTCCTCGAAGATATCTTCCAAGTGGGCTGCCGGGTCGGTCGTCACGACGAGCGTCTCGTAGCCTCCTTCGGCGAGTGCGGTCGCCGTCGTCGAGGCGATAGTGCTCTTTCCGACGCCGCCCTTCCCAGTGAAAAAGAGGTACCGTGTCCCGTCGACCGGTTTCAATTGTTCTGCAACGGCATCGGGGTCGGTGAGTTTATTCAGGTCCACCGCACGCCCGTCCGTCGTCGCGTCGGGTGCTGTCCCGACATCGACGGTGGCGTCCTCACCGTCGTAGAGGACACCGCCGACGTCCGAGAGCAGGTCGAGCCCGGTGATCTCGCCCGGCTGGAGCGGATAGGTCGCGAGGGCCTGTTCGTCGAACGTCGCGGCGACGCGGTCGATGACCG
This sequence comes from Salinigranum marinum, assembly GCF_024228675.1. NCBI lineage: Archaea > Methanobacteriati > Methanobacteriota > Halobacteria > Halobacteriales > Haloferacaceae > Salinigranum > Salinigranum marinum. The sequence goes on from NZ_CP100461.1 coordinate 272,378, forward strand.
ACTGTTCGTCCGCGCGCTTCCCCTCGAAGAAGGGGTCTTCACAGACCGACTCCGGAAGATAGCCGTTGACGACGAGCAGCTGAGATTCGATTCCAAGGTCGGCGAGGTCTGCGGCACTCCGTTCGACCTCGTCGATCGAAGAGGCTTCGGGCTTGCCGACGAAGGCGAACGAGGTTCGGTCCTCGTCTTGGAGCGTCTCTATGGCACGCTCGTAATCGGCTTTCTTGTCCTCCATGGAGGCTGCTGGACCGATACACGTCGACCCGCCCTTTTCGAGTTCCGCGTTCCAGTCAGAAGGGAGTTCCATCAGGCGGATGGTGTGTCCGGTCGGTGCAGTGTCGAAGACGACGACATCGTATTCAGGGCTGTCCATGAAGTCGACGAAATTGTCGAAGGCGGCGATCTCCTCGACACATGGACTGTTGAGTTGCTCCTCGACTGTTTCGAGGTGCTCGTCGTCGAGCAGTTGCCGCATCGGCTCGATCGTCTCCTGGCGGTACTCCTCTGCGGCGGCGTCCGGGTCGATTTCGATGGCCGAGAGGTTTTCGACCTCGTCGATTCCCGTAACCTCGTGACCAATGTTCTGGCCAAAGATGTCGGAGAGATTCGGCGCTGGGTCGGTCGTCACCAGCAGTGTGTCGTAGCCGTTGTCGGCCAGCCAGGTCGCAGTCGCACAGCTGACGGTACTCTTGCCGACGCCGCCTTTTCCGCTGAAGAAGACGAACTCAGTCGCTTCGTCCGTCGGTTCGACGACCGCGCGGGCGTCGGTCAGTGTGGCGGTCATCGCGAGGCCTCCTGGGGCTGCGTGTGGTCTTCGAGGATGGATTCGAGTTCGTCGTAGCCGAGATACTCGGACTTTCCGACGATTTCGTCGTCGACGACCGTGATGGGGAGAATCGACGGTCCGTGCGCTTCGACGAGGTCGGCGATACGCTGTGTCTGGAGGAACTGGTCGATGTCGTGTTGCATGTTCGCTCGCGAGACGTCGACGTCTTCGAACGCCGCCTCTAACTGGTCGAGGGCGGCGCTGACTTCGACGAGTTCGTCGTCCGGGTCGGGTCCGCAGACGCCGGTGGAACAACACATCGCTTCTTCGTACAGGGTGAGTTCGGTCATTGCTGACAGTGAGTCGCTCGTTCAATTGTTTTGATACATGACGGGACCATGGAGTGGACAGTGGGCAGATATTTTCTCAAGTACATCTGAAGATTTGTTCAACTAACTGTTAAGCCCTTTGCTTTGGATTCTTCTCGTCTGTCATGACCGGAACGGCCTGAAAGACGAGAAATAGGACGATAGCGACTCTACACAGATGTTCTTCTGGGTCAGCGTCCGGACGATATCTTAGAAATATCTAAGATGACTTCAGAACAGATACTGAACCTTCGGAACTCGCTCCACAACGCTTAATCCCGTATCTGTTCAACCGTAGCGCATGTCATCGACCGAGCGACTGCAGCGATATCTCGCAAGCGAACGGGGTGAGTGCGGTGATGGTGAGGTCACCGAACGACTAGCCGAACTCGAAGAATGGGACGAGATCGCTGGCGGCCCAAATCTCGAAGAGGATGTCGGGGTGCTCTCAGCACTCGCCAACGAAACTCGGTACAAGATCGTCCGCATTCTCCACGTGGCTGAGGAGGAACTCTGTGTCTGTGAGTTCTCTCCACTTCTCGACGTCAGCGACAGCGCAATAAGTCATGCCCTCTCCCAGCTCACAGACGCCGGGTTACTCACCCGTCGAAAGGACGGGAAGTGGCGCAAGTACCGGGCTACGCCGAGAGCGAACGCTGTTCTCGTTGCACTCGACGGCTCACGGAAGTTGTGATCGGTAGTCACCGACGCACGGGGTGTCCATGTACCGAATGTGGTCGTTCTGGCTCGATCGAGCAGCGCTCGTTGCTCGGAGATTAATCACTCATGATCTCAACCGAACACGAATGGTATTCGAGAGCGACAAACCGACGAGATGGCGCTGAATACCCACTTGAATCGCGAACTCGGGTGTCTGTTGTCGCTCCACAAATTCCAACTCGATCCACTCGGTAAGTTCGCCGAGGCGGTCGATTTCGGGCATAGAACATTCGAACATCGACCGCCTCGGTCCTCACGTAACACGACACAGTATATTTGTCCCAAGGCTAATATGCTTATGCGAGAGAGCTACTGTATGACCAACGCCCCCGCCGACGTGAACGAGCGCGTTACCGAGGAGTGGAAGTCCGAGACCACTCCCGGCGAGCGCGTCCGCACGGTAATGAAGCGGACGTACGAACCGCAGTCGGTTGCTGCGATCGCCGAGCGTGCGCTGACTTCAGCGACGACCGCACGCAAGCACCTCGGCATCCTCACCGAGGACGGCTACGCTGAGGCAGTCACTCCCCCGGACAAGCGCGGGACGTGGTACAGACGTGCTCCCCGCTCGGTCGTCCTCGAACGTGCCCAGCAGATACTCGACTCGGTCGATGTCGAGACACTGTCGGCACGCGTCACGGAGCTTCGCGAAACCGTTCGTGAGTTCGAGGAACAGACAGGAGCAGAATCACCACGCGCCGCGGCCATCGCTGAAACGGATCTGGACTCGGAGACGATGACGGAGTGGCAGACAACACGTCGGAACCTGAAGCTCGCACGGGCTGCACTCGCGCTCGCGGACGCGACTGACGTTGTCGGAGACGACGCCGGATCGGACGGCCGGGGCGACCCGGCCGGTGTCATCGGCTAACCGATGCGAGATACCGAATCTCACTCACTACGTGGCGCTATCGACGCTGGCGCACTCCACGACTTTCGCTCCGAGTTCGAGCGCCTCGACCCACTCGCGAGCGGCGTGCTGGACGACCCACTGAGTCCCAGTGAACTGCGTCTCCAGCTAGATGACGGGATTGGCGAGGCGACGAGTGCGACCATCACCGTCCGGTGGTCAGTGCGAGACGATTACAACGTTCACTACAGCGACGACACGGATCGAGATCTCCGATGGGACGTGCATCCACACGACTACACCGACCCCAACGGTGACGGTCACTACCACCCACCGCCGAACGCATCAAGCGACGACGGTGAGGTCAAAGCGTCCTGTATCAGGGTGACGGAATTTGTCCTCGTCGCTCGCGCTGTCCATCAGTTGTGGCGGGCCGGGTACGACAGCGGGACTGTCGATCCACTCAACGACGCGAACAATCCACCGTAGGCGCTGTCTCCAGAGCACTCTGGTGGTGTCGTTGGTTTCCGAGGCTGCCGCTGACAGTCCTCGTCTGAGCGCCACGGTGAATACTTGACGGACACGCGACGTGGTTTCGGGTCCAAGGGGCAAAGACGAGCCATCCACCGAAGGTATAACAGCCGAGAACCCCCTACTGAACGTATGAGCATTACCCGCGACGACGATATGCTCGGTGGTGAGCCACGAATCGATGGCACACGAGTCGGGGTTCGACACGTCGCGGCGCGGGTAATCGACAGTGGCCAGTCGCCCGCGCACGTCGCGGATCAGATCGATGTCTCGCTCGCGAGTGTCTATGAGGCGCTGTCGTACTACTACGCCCACCTCGACGAACTGCGCGAGTTCGAACGTGAGAACACAGAGGCGTTCGAGCGTGTTCGAGAGTCGTCGGTAAAACCGAAAGAGACCGTCCGGTGACTGGCGTCCGGATTCTCCTCGACGAACACGTCGGCCGAGTCTTCGAACGCGTCTTCCGAGAACGAGGCCACGACGTCACGCAGGCCAAAGACCAGTTCGGAGAACGAACGAGCGACGCGGAACTGGTCGCGTAGTGTGGTGAGCACGACATATTCCCGGTGACGAACAACGCGAAGGACTTCGAGCCACTGCACCACGAATACGACCACGCGGGCATCCTTCTATACTACGAACAGGGACTTCCCAATACCGACCCCGAAGGCCTCGCACGAGCAGTGGATGAGGTACTCAATCAGTATAGGCTGGCCGGAATCGAAAATCGACTCGTCGACCTTGGCGAGTGGTACGAGTGGCTTCACCAGGAGTGCCCGTCCCGCAGATACACCCTGTACAGGCGGTTCGAGGCGACTGCCTCGGGGCTTGCCTCGAGGCGATTCACGGGCGTCGAGTGGTTGCTAGTCCGATTGACGCGAGCACAGCCTGACTCTGTGCGGCTAGAAGATCGTCGAGATTTCGTAGCCCCAGTCGTAGTCTTCGACAACGACGGTATCGAGGTAGTCGTTCGGATCGAGGCCGTGTTGCCGAAGTTCCTCGATAGCTGCGTCCAATGACCAGTCGAGTGAGCCTGTCTCGCTCTCGGCGTCGAAGGAAATGGACTCGAGCGGGAGTGTCGAAGGGTCGTCACTCCCAGTCACTGCTTCCAGCAGGTCGTCGTCGACAGCATCGTTGGGTTGATGGAACGAGTACGCTCGACCGTCGTCGGTATCTGTGGGCGAGAGGAAGAAACAGTAGGTCTCGTACTCGCCGTTGAGTTCGTGACGACGCATCCGGACCGCGTCGGGGTCGCTCTTGGTGAGTCGGTGAATCGCGACGGTCTTCGTCCGGTACAATGCCCGCTTCCGTGTCGAGGAGGCTCGCGCTTCTGCACCCTGCCCAGTCTGATACGCGGTATCCGCTTGCTCGCCAAACTGTTTCGCGTAGCGATTAATCGTGTGCACCGCCTGAAGAACGTCGTCCTCGTGCGGAAGTGGTTCGAGTTCGGTGTATTCGATCTCGGGGTGTCGTGGCAGTGTGGGGTCGATATCGAGCGTCCGAGTGTCGATGTTCGGCTCTTCGGGCAACTCAGCGAGGTCGTCCAGTACCTCGACACGAGCGATCTCGCCGAGTGCGATTCGGTCGAACCCCTGGGGGTCGCGTGCGGCCTCTGCACAGAGCGCGTACACCGACACCGTCGGCCGCTCGAACGGCACATGCGGCCGTGCCTGAGAATCGTCGGGTGCACTGTCAGCCCACTCGGTGATGAGGGGCGAATCGTCGGGGATGCCGTCGAGGTGGTCATACGACAGGTCGCTTGTGTTGTCGAGGTCTGCGAGTCCGTGTTCGCGACTCGCCCAGACTTCGAGACGGCGCTGTGGGTCCGTGAACGGCGATTCGAGGTCCACGTCCTCCGCGTGCCAGTGTTTTTCGAGGCCGATCCGTCGCCACTCCGATTCGGGGACATGGATACCGCTGAAACTCGCGAGCGTGAGGCCACCATCTTCGATATCGGCCTGTTCGATCACTGCGTCGAGAGATGAAAGCGGAATCGTGTCCGTTTCCACGCCCGTGCGGTTCCGGTAGGGGCTCGTCGGAATCGTTGCCTCTTCGTCGACGAGGAAGATCCGGACTGGTGACCCCACGTGTGTCACAAGCAGATGGGCGATTTTATCGGGAGGATGGCGATCGGTCATCAGGGAGGACGTTGCTCGTCATCCGGTATTAACCTCATCAGCACCCGAGGACGGAAGTCTCCACGCACAAATCTACAGGCGGAACAGGCCGAGTGCCTCGGGGTCGTACGGAAATCAATGATTTCCGTGATGACGAGAGAGCTTTGCTCTCTCGAACCACTTGACCCCGAGGGTGAAAACCGTACACTCCGCTAAACGTGTTCCGTTCGCTCGATATACTGCTCAATCGTGTCGGTCAAAACATCGCCTGCCGTCCTCACGTAGTACGATTTTTCCCAGAACCCACCACCCCACAGGTACTCCTCTAAGAACGGTTCGTGCGGTTCCCACATCTCCCGTGCCGTGATGCTCTTGACTGTCCGGACAATCTCGCTCGGTGCGTGCTTCGAATGGGCTGACGGAACTGGTGTACGTGGTCGGGCGAGGTGTGCAACGATAGGTCCGGGAGATATGCATTCGAAACCGGTCACAGCGCACGTCACTCGGGAGTTTCTCTTTGTCCCCACGACCCCGCCCTGAGTACGGGTTCGCTGCCAAAAGCCCAATTTCTCCGTGCAAATGCGCTCGGTCTTCTCGTCGGCAACATCGAGAAACTCGCGGGTCTTTTCACCGAGCAGGACGTCGTACTCAGACATCCTCGAGTGGCGTCAACTCGTCGCTATCGGCCTCCTCCAACGTCTGGAATCGCTGCTCGAGTTCCTGTCGCCGTCGATGTTGCGCCAGCTCTTTCAGGAGGTCGTCGTACGTCTGGCCCGGCTCTTTGAGTTCGTGGAGTTCCTTGCGCGTCTCTTCAGTCACCAGAAAATATTTGTCGGCCAATATGTTCTGTCAGTCCGTGCAGGGCTGATAGTCTTAACAGTTCCTCCAGCCGAGTTACTAATCGAGCTGCTGGATTCCCGTTCGATGAGAGATCGCCTGACGGGTGGTGCTCGGGACGGGTCATCCGATCCGTCCGATCGACTCAAGCCCGGGGACCTCGGCAAGGCGCGCTCTCAGCTCCGAATCACCCATCGGTGTAAGCCACCGAAGAGTGATTCCGACGGTGATGATCGTGGCCGAAAGCTGTGGCTCGATACTGTGCAGTTCGTCGATCGATACGTCATCGATCTTCCTGGGCTGTGAGAGACGCTCCTCGGCGTTGGCGACGAGGTCACCGTCCGCGCCGCAGGGGATACGGATCGTCACGACAGCCGTTGTCGTCGGTTCTGGGTCGTTGGTGTGGAGTATCGCCATAATCTAAACTCCGTTGAGGAGCACCTCACGGGCTTCACGGGCTGGGTGTGCCACGGGCTGTGCTCCGAGTGCGCGAGGGACGATTCGAACGCCCGTCTCGGTCGTGGCCCGACCGCGTGTTACCGAATTACACTACTCGCGCTCGAGAAAGAACACACAAAGAAACCGTTATGTGGGCTCGAATGCGTCGATATCGTCGATGACCTGCATCGGGTTCTCGGCGTGCGTGATGAACGAAAGGACGGTCTCCGACCAGCCAGAGACGTTGTAGACGTTCTCGTAGCCCTCCGGCGTCACCAAGTCGCCGTAGGATGCGAGGTCGACGAGGTACAACGCAGTGTCGGACGCAACCTCGTCCCGATAGGCGTCAAACGCCGTCTTGACCGTCTGGTCATCGCGCGCCGTGAACGGCGTGCTGTCCCAGATCTGCATATCGGTGATGACGACGATGCGTTCGACAGGCGCACCCCGCTCACGAAGGTGCTCCAGTGGCTTCCATCCGTTCGTCGAGTTCCCGACGTCCTCGTCGATGGCCAGCACCGCCGCTTGGCGCTGCAGCACTGGCGTGTCGACGTGCATCGGAACGGTCTGGAAGTCGTCACCGAAGCCACCGACTTCGGCACCCTGGTCGGCGAGGATCGCACCGAACAATGCCCCGATCTCCTTGAGCCTGAGCGTGCTGTGCGTGGATAGTGGGTGGCCCATCGACCCCGACAGATCGACGGCGACGAACGTGTCGCCGAATCCATCAGGCACCGTCTCGACCGCGACGTCGATTGCGTCTTCCAGCCATCGTTCGACTGCGGGAGCGTGGACATCTGCGGCCTGAAGCGCAGTGTACGCCTGGTAGTACCGGAACGGGTACAGCGGGGCGTGGCGCACCGCCTCCAGATCGAGGTGGCTCACGACGGTGTCTTCGTCAACGCCGGCTTCGAGCATGTTCCGAAGGTTCCGGATCGACGCGAAGATCGGCAGCGTGTACGCGTCGTCCTCGATGAGCGTTTCCCAGGCGTCCCTGGTGTTGCCGCGCTCGGAGATGACTGTCTCCCACGTGTTCGGCGACGGCAGTGGGTCAACGTCGGGATAGTCGTCAAGGCCGCCGCACACGAACCGCTCGAACAGGACGTCCTGCTCGTCATCAACGGGCTCGGGATGGACTCGATTGAACACGTCGTGCAGCGTCACCTCGCGTCGTGACAGCTCGTACTTGCCGAGGGTGTACGCGTCGGCCATCGAGACGAGTGCGTCCTCGATACCGCGTCGAAGCGGCCACGGGGCAGTTCCGCCGAACAGCTGGTCGTGGATCGCGAGGGCAGTCGCCGTCTCGTCCATCCGCTGGATGATCGCCGGTGCCCACTCGCGGATGAGCGACTCGGGAGAGTCGTCCTTGAACCGGTCGTCGTTGGCTGCCAGTACGAGCAGGACTTGTGGGATGTCCCGTAGATGGAGTTCCTGCCGCGCGTACGCAGCGAGCTTCAGGACGAACTCCGGGTCCTCGTCTGCCGCGGCATCGAACCGTCGGACGACAGCAGCGAGTTGTTCGTCATCGGCCTCGTAGAACGAGCCCTCCAGCAGTTGGTTGATCGTGCGCTTGTACAGTGCGAGTCGGGGGTCGGCAGGCTCGAACGCTTCCCCACCTTCGTCGTTGGTGGTTCGCGTCGCCTCCGCGACCGTTTGTGTTGGCTTGTTGAATTCCATACTATCATTTGGAGCCGCAACAGGCGACTCCGATACCGGTGCTACTCACACGACGTGCGAGCAGCGAACGTCCCCGACACGATTCGAACGTGCGGCACCCGGCTTCGAAGGCCGGTGCTCTGTCCTACCTGAGCTACGGGGACACGGACGTGGCCGGAAAACTGTTTGAGCCTGGACAGCGTGCTACCAGATCACACGACGGGAGGAGAGGGATTCCACCACCGGAAGACGCAAGCGTCTTCGGAGCCCTGCCTCGCTTTCGCTCGGCAGGACGGCGGGATTCGAACCGAACGTCCGGCTCTTGAGGCGAAGGATGGCTCCACCTCGACGGCCACGGCATGAGTGGCGGCGACCGGAAAACTGTCGGAGCGGGATCCGGTGTCGAGAGCACCCTCGTGCTCTCTTTGTCCGGGGTGTTCTCGATGGATGGGACCACCGACAGGATTTGAACCTGCGAGTTCCTGGCGAAGCAACGCTCCAACTCGACGGTCGCCACGGGCGGTCGAGAAACTGACGGTGCGATGGGCTATGACTCCCATTGTGGGCCTTGCGGGCTGAAGGAACGCACCGTCTCGCCGACTGTCCGCTGGGGGGAACCGACAGCAAGCGCGTACCGATCCGTGTCGCTACCTCAATGGTACGACGCTGTCCACTGTCGATTCCCGAGTGCTCCCGAGGGGAATCGAACCCCCCGAACTCCAGTTCGAAGGACTGGCGTCTCTCGCCAACGGAGACTCCGGGAGCAGCTTCGTCAGTCAGATGTCACGAGGGAGACACCGGCATCGGTACTCAAATCACGGTCGAAGAGAGCACGGGTTTACCGAAGGCGTTCGAATCCTTCGAGTCGCCCGTGCGTGAACGTCACCTGGTACGTGACCAGTGAATCGAGTTCCTCGAACGAACGAGTGATCTCGAATCGGCCGTGGTAGTCGTCTCGTTCGTTCCAGCCATCGTGGATTCGTTTGCGACATCCAGCCATATAGCGGAAATCTCCCTCGTCGACGTCGTCTCGGTTCGCGTATGGTCGGTCCTCGGGCGGCACGTCTTCGTAGTGCCACTCCGCTTCGAGGAGTCGACCGTCCGCCGTGATTCGAAACGTCGTCATACGTGGTCGGTCGATACCTTTCGTTTGCCAGTCGACGTCCGCTGCCGGAGTGATCACGTCGGAATACTCCGGCAGATGGACATCATCGGCGAGTTCGACTGTGTCGAAGAGACCCATCGTTGTCCTCCATTGCGGGACCAGGAGTCGAACCTGGACCTCAGGGATATGAGCCCCGTGGGCTAACATTACCCCATCCCGCAGCGCGGGAGTCAGGCCAGAAATCGGCCAGTGGGACGGGCAGGATTCGAACCTGCGTGTTCTCGGGAACAGCGAGATGAAGAACCTCTCGCCGTCGCACCGGGTTTCCGGTGAAAATCCGGCGAGAGTGTGAACGCCAGGCTCTTCGGCCGTCCCGCAGTCTCCTCGGCACGACTCGAACGTGCGTCTCCTCCTCTACACGGAGGTGTCGTCGCCGCTAGACCACGAGGAGCCGTGCTGCCGCGAGGATTCGAACCTCGGTCCCGTGCAAACGAGGCACGGAGCGTCGCCCGCTGGACGACCGAGCGTTCGGCAGTTGAGTATCTGTCTCGTTGATCATCGATCTGTACGACTGGCTCCGACTGCGCAACCACGGCTAAGTAGCCCCGGTTGCGTGTCTCATCGCAGGGGCGTACTTCGGGTAATCCCGGGAATACCACACCGGACCATGGAGGTTGCAGACCCTGCCGGGCCCGTCACCGCCGATGCGACCCCGAACGGTCGAACCGGCGGAGTGTGCCTCCCTCGATGAGTATCCCCACGTGGCTAGACCACGCGTCCACACCGTCGGAATGCGTCCGACGAGCACCCGGTCGGCTTTGCCTCCCGAGTACGCCAGGAGACTCAGGCCGCTCGTCGCCGGAGCCCAGCCTCGCTCTGCGTGGCTGGACCGCCGTCGGGAGTTCACCCCCGAATCACGATCACGGCCGTGACAGGGCCGGATGCTCGTTGGATCACACCGCGTCGGTGTGCAGTCGCCCCGGCCGGAATCGAACCGGCGACCTCCGGATTCAACCTCCGGCGTCCCTCGCCAGCGGAGACTCCGGGGCTCGACGCAGCCGCAGCTATCGCTGCGGGGATGCGTACCAGCGGCTTCTGGTGCGCTCAGCGCGCGCAGAACCGCACGTCCGCCCACTGTCAGGAACGAACGCAGACCATACTGCCGCGAACCTCATCCAGTCCACTCGCGTGACGCATGGAGGCAGACGAGCCACTGGATGAAAGCAGGCGACAACCCCGTGTTCGCCAGCCCCGGACGGGTAGTCCGTGTGGGGGCCAGGTTATGCGGGTGAGAGCGTCCGGAGACCACCGGCGCGCGTCGCACTCGTGTGTTCGACCGTGACACACGCCAAGCGATTCTCGATCGGACTCTCCGAGCACTGGTCTTGTAGGTACCCGCCGATCACGCGACCCGCGGCTAAGCGAGAACGAGTACGCCGCGGTTTGAAACGGGTATCGACCATACTGGGGGACTCTCCGTGTGCAACTGTTGTTTCGGACGTCAATACCGGATATCGTGGCAATTGTATTAAAATTAGTCAGGGTGTGGTAATCACAGTCACAGCACAGCGCAGCACACCACGTACCAACTCGCGAGACGGCCCACTATCGAGAGTCATCCCGCTTGGTACAAGGACCACAGCGAGCCCCCTCCGAGCCGAGTGCTCGGGGGCGTTCGAAGGGCCTCTCCTGCGACTCGTTCACACACCGCCTCCCCAGGAACATCGATTAGAGATAATTTGGACTACCTCAAATTATTTCTATATTGGAGGTGTAGATGGAGTCATGAGCGACGACCCGGCCCGAAACTGGAGTGACAGTCTGTCGGCGGCCGAGCGCGTCGAAGCGGTCGCACTCACTGTTGGTGAACCCCGAACGGCAAATTGGATCGCTGCAGAGGCCGAGGTCGCCCACGAAACCGCGACGAAGTACCTCAAACGCCTCACTGACGACGGAAAACTGCGCGCCGATACACGTGGCCAGCGAACGACGTACGAGCCCGACCCCGTCGGTCAGTACCTCACCGAGATTCGCGAGCTCTACGAAGAACACTCACCTGACGAACTCGCCGCGAGTCTCGAACAGATGAACGAGCAAATTCGAACGTGGAAGGCAGAATACGACGTCGACACCCCGAACGAACTCCGTGCAAGCCTCGGCCGGACAGAATACGTCACGGACGAGCGCGAACGTCGACAAGTGGCCTGCGAGTGGGACCACCTCGAAACACGCCGTCGTCTCGTCGAAGATGCACTCCGACTCTACGACCGCTTCCCCAGTGAGCGACGCTCTGTGTCCGCATGACACATGGAGCGGACAACCCGGCCCTCTATCGAACGCTCAAGGATGTACTCAAGCGACAAGCCGAGGTCATCTCCGTCTGGTTCGAGCCGGACGCGATCCAGAAGCGATACCTCGCCGCTGCGGTCGACCCACGGCGAGTCGTGCCACCGACCGGACCTGAGTCACCTCAACTCGAGGTCCACTGGAAACTCACTCCGCCCCACGACGAGTTCAGAATCGATTACGCCGATCCGAACGTGGGGTTTCATTGCGGCTGGCATCAGGACACTGATCACACCGACCTCGGCGTGGCGCACTTCCAATACCAGACGGATTCGATGGAGAACCCACACTACGAACAGGCCGTGTTCGAAGCAACGTCTCCCCCGAAACTCCTCTGGGAGTGCTGTGATGAGCTCTTCGAGAAGGTTATCCCGGCTCATACGGCAGAAGTATAACGAGGAGCGTTCGAACTCGCGAGTTGCGTTCGTGACTCGATCGTCGATCGCTGCCGTCTCGGTGTCGGCTGTCACTTCGTCGGTTGAGAAGCGATGCAGTGGGGCACGAAGTTCGTCGCCGTACTCGAACGGTATCCGTTCCGCATGGGTCATCGATCTTCGCTTCCGGAAACCACCCACCGGTCTCAAAGCCAGTCCCGTAGTGAGTGATCCGAATACGCTCGTGGACACCCCGCCGACCACGACCACCGTCCTCTGGGTTCGACGATACTGACATGAGTTCCGAGCAGCTGTTAACCAACAGGTATGGGGAAACGCGGAGCGTGTTGGTTAACCGATCGACTTACCACCGCCGTCAGTAACCCACGACTTCAGTCCTGTCTCTTACCCACAAATCCTATCGCCGTAGTTCGCGGAACGTGTTGCCAAGATGCAGAGCGGTTCACGAAGCCGGCGGACTGATCTAGCCGAAGCGGAGCTGTGTCAGACGGATGTCTCTGGCACGGTTCGCAAGGAGTTTCAGTCTGCTGAGTTTGGTGATGAACGGCTTACTGACCGATTGATGCAGGTCGGCGATCGGCTCGGCAGGGCACCTGCCGAGTCGATCCCCAACGCCTGCGAGGACTGGGCCTCCACAAAGGCTACGTACCGATTTTGCGATAACGAGCGTGTGGACCCAGACGAGATTCTCTCCGCCCACGCGCGAGAACAACGCTCACGCGTCGATGACAACGAGGAACTCCTCGTTGTCTCTGACACGACTGAGCTCGTGTTCCCGAGACATCCGTCCAAGGAGGGACTCGGTGACATCGGCAACTCTACGACGGATCTCGAAGGTGTCAAGGTTCACTCGACGATCGGAGTCGATCCACAGACACATCGCATGACTGGGGTCATCGATCAGCAGTCGCTGATCGAGGACCAACAGGCCAGCACCAAACACGACGCGAATGGGAAGGGTGAGCGGATCGAATTAGAGAGCGAACAGAAAAAATGGATTCGAGGGGACAGGCAAGCCAGCGACTGGCTTGCCGAGGAGATTCGACCGATATTCATCCACGACCGAGGAGCTGATGCATTTGCGTTCTACCGCGAAGTTACAGACGAGCTGGACGCTGGATTCGTCGTCCGGGCGAATCAGAATCGCTGTATTCAGACGCCGTCCGGAACGGACGGGCGTCTGATTGACTGGAGTGAAGACCTCCCCGAACAAGGTCGCACGTCGATAGAGATCGAACAAGGAAGTGGAAGAGCAGCTAGAGAGGCTGAGCTGATCGTCAAAGCCGGCTCGTGTGAGCTACTTCCACCGCAGAACGATCTAACTCACACCGAGCCAGTCGAGGTAAACGTCGTGCGGATCGACGAACGTGGAGAACAAGACGACCCGATTCAGTGGGTGTTACTCACCACTGAATCGGTCGTTGCGTTCAGTGATTCGCTGAGTGTGATAGAATCTTACCGCGCTCGATGGACGATCGAAGACTGGCACAAGGTGCTGAAGACTGGATGCCGGATCGAGGAACGCCGACTGGAAACGTGGGAGCGCATGGAGGTCTTGTTGAGTGTCTATTCGGTAATCGCGTGGAAGGTGCTGGAGTTACGGGAACTTGCTCGGGGAGACACACACTGCTCACCTGATGTCCTTCTGAGCGAGATTGAACGGTCAATTCTGGAAACGAAATTTCCAGAATTGACCGACAACGGGGCTCAAGCGTACGCAATTGCGATTACGAAGATCGGCGGCTACCTTGACCGAGGCTCCGATCCACCGCCCGGTTGGGAGACGATTTGGAAAGGCCTCAAGAAACTTCAGACCTGGGCGGAGGGATACGAACTGCGCTCCTGAGACTTATGGGTAAGAGACAGGCCTAAAGACGGGGGTATGCGCTCGTAACTCTATCAAACGAATCGGTTTCGGCCGGTGTCTCGACGATCGTCGGTATCTGACACGTATTCCAAACCCGTCGAAACGAGCCCACAACCTGGGATACCAGTTGTCCCCCGATCAAAATCGGTCTCCCCGAACCCTAATTCGACGAAATCCTCCGCAAGGTAGCTGTGTGAGCGGAGGAAGGGAACGGGATCGGACCGAGCGGACGGACGTTCAGAGACGCACTCAGGCGTCGAAATCCCGGTACAGAGAGCGTGAGACAGCGCAATCCGAGATCACGAGGTCACAACTCGACGGGCTCGACACAGGGAGAGAATCATCCAAACACGGTTGCAGTCATGCGGTTTTGGGTGGGAAAAAGCGTCGAAAACGACTGGATACGGACAGGCCACCACGCACGAGTGCGAACTCCCCCAAACGTCGAGGAGAGAGCCGCTCCGAGCCTAACTCGGCGGAATCCATCCGAAACTCCAGAGCGACGACAGAGTGAGATATCGGCGTTCGCAGGAGCCACTCGCCTCCATTCGACCCTACATCGACCCCGAAAACACCGTCGAGAGCATTCCTTGCGGAGGAAAACACCGAGTTAGGATCCCCTGGCACGAACGGAGAACTCACAAGACCCGCTCTCCGTCGATTCGTGCCTCTCGTACCGAGTTAGGATGCGAACTCGACCGCGTGACACCCGACAGAGTCTCTGTTGACCCCGACGTCGCGACGACACCGACCCACCCGACGGAGACAGTGGCTCCCAGCGAGCGACTACTCGATCGTTCTTCGAGGAGAGAACTCCTTTAGGCTACCACTCGAACAGAGTAGAAGCCCACGTATCAACGAGTATGCGGGCGAGGACGCGGTGGCAGGCGCGCTTTCGAGGAAGAGACCCAATAGAGTACAACGAAAACGCGCACAGGGACCACTGGGGCCGCAGGCAAGCGACGGTGGGTGGTGTCAGCAGATCGCTACTGAGTCGCAGTCGGGACACCGCTCGATCGCGTCACCCGGTCGGGCGAGATCGTCCCGGCCACAGTCGAGGCAGATCCTGACACTCATTCGTGCTGCCATCGGTTCGTCAGACGGCCGTCTGACATAAGAACGTACCGGGGGAGTGTTTGGGTGGTGGATAGTCCACTATGCAGGCATATATTGCACAGGCGGCCGAGAGAGTGCGAATGGGTGCTGGGACCATCCGATCGATGTCAGTGGACTCCTTTTTCATCGTCGATCCGACGGAGGCTGTGCAATCGCCGTTCAGGTGCACCGTCCCTGACGCAAGCGCACACTGACGGGGTGTGCTCACTGAGCGTAACTCAGTGGCATGCCGCGCATTCTCGAAGCCGAAGCAACATCATACGAGCAAAGAGTCCAGGAGATCGCAGACGGCATCCGTAACGGAAACGAGTTCACAACTGAAACAGCAGATGCGCTGTGGACAGCCGTTCTGAATCAACTAACGGGTTCCTCAGACGCCCTTATCTCATGGATGATTAGACAACGTTGAGCCCGGGCCATATCTCGCAGATGACCTCCTGAAATGTTCCAACTACTCTGGGAACGCCAATCACAACAGGCCGCTGTCAAGCCGGCGTTGGTTGCGACCGTGATCGAAAGACTTGACCACACTCAAGAAACAGTCGGCGGTGAATACGAGGAAGAGCCGATTGGTGAGCATCCTTTTTGCACATGTCTTCAGCCGAATCGGACGCGAATGTTGAGCCACTGTCCATGGAGGAATTCATGGAACAATACAGCCAAGACGAAGAGAACCAGTCGGAATAAGAGCCATAGAACCTAATCTGGATTTATTACGTAAAGACGAGTAGTCCCGTGTTCGAGAGTGCGGCAAGCGCCCACGGCAGTCCAAGCGAGGCAGGAACCAGCACACGCTCGTCTCGCGGTAACACCGTCCAGCAGCCCAGACCGATCACGGCAGCGACGGCTTTCAACTGCCAGAGAATCGAGACACCAAATGTCTCGAAGGCCGCACGGAGGAGGGGATTGGACTCGGCGAACCCCTGTTCGAGTCCCACAGTCGTGGTGTGAACGTCGAGGACGAGTGTGGCAAGCACCATGAGCCACATCCAGTGCTCAACGAGCGTCTGGTACTGGACGAGCCACGTTTCGACACTGTTGAGACTTAACCCAGCCGTGCGTTCCTGTGACTCGTCCGTATAAAATATCGTATTCCGTATATTTTCACTCCAGCCCGATTCAGTAAATCCCCTGAGTTTGAGATAGAGCGTATTTGATGGCATATCTCATCATACGTGTTCATACATTATAACTGATTATTCTTAAGGGTACTACTATACTGTAACGACCCCCATTTAAGTAGAGTTTATATGCTCTCGATCGCTCTGAGAGGGCTCTTGATGACGCACAGCTAGTGGTCACTACGGGGAGATCGAGGCCCCCCGAACGCGGGTTGACCCATCGCTCTCCACACGTTGTGTCGAAAAGTCGAACGATATCCGTTGGGGAGAGTTCGGAGACTATTGGAAATGATATGTAATTCATAGAATCCGGTAAAATTGCTTTCGTACCCCTCTTCGCCGGTTATACGAATATCATATTCTGTATTTTCACGCACAGCGTTTTATATCAAAAATCAAAACTCTGGTGATAGAGATAATGAGTCGAAAAGACGCTGCGAACGGCCCTTCTGCAGAGAGGGGCGACACCGACGACTCTGTTCGGCTCAAAATCGGTCGGCGTGGACTTCTCTCTCTCGTTGCTGCTGTCGGTGCGGCCTCCGCCGGCGTCCTCAATTTTGGACAGACCGATGACCAGACGTCACAGACGACTTCCACCCCGGAGTCCTTTGGGTATGGTGGCCCAGTAACGTCAACGACAGACACGCCCAGTTCGCCGACGCCCACCACGACAGCGACAGCTGGGAGGACTACCAGTTCCGACCGGACGCCGAGTCCGTTTCCGACCCAGACAAAGACTCCGGTCGCGACGTCGGCTGTTACGTCAACCGCGACTCCAACGTCGGAACCGTCCGGAGTACCATCTGCCGGAGGTGGTGGCGGTGGTGGTGGTGGTGGCGGAGGCGGTGGTGGCGGTGGGCCAGTTGAAGAAACACCGACCCCGACTGAGACGCCTACGCCAACTAAGACACCCACGCCGACCTCGACCGAGACGCCCACACCAACTGAGACACCCACGCCAACCTCGACCGAGACGCCCACACCAACTGAGACACCCACGCCGACCCCGACCGAGACGCCTACGTCTACTCCAACCGAGACACCCACCCCGACCCCGACTGAAACGTCCACACCCACCTCTACGCCAACTAAGACGCCTACGACTACACCGACTGAGACACCCACCCCGACCCCGACTGAGACTCCTACTCCAACACCAACCGAGACACCCACCTCAACTCCAACCGAGACACCTACGTCTACCCCAACCGAGACACCTACGTCTACCCCAACCGAGACACCTACGTCTACCCCAACCGAGACACCCACCTCAACACCCACGCCGACTGAAACACCCACACCTACGCCAACCGATACACCGACTCCCACGCCGACCCCGACTGAAACGTCCACACCCACGCCGACCGAGACGCCTACACCCACCTCAACCCCAATTCCAGATGACGACTTCGGTGAGTTCGGATACGGCGAAGGTGGATTCGGCGGCACGGTCTGACGCTGGATCCGCGTCTTACCGTTCGAGAAGGGTTCTTTGCATCGAACGGTCGTTGTTAGTATAAGCGAGGAAAGAACGGGCTGTCCCCCACAGGCTCTGATCGTCGTAATAATCGATTTCTCGGGGTGCCGCTAGCCTCAACAGTGGAACAGTCGCTACCAAGCGCGACAGATACTCCACAGAATCACTCTTGATCGAAGGTGATTCGAGAGAGGATATGCTCGAAGTCCTCTCTCGTGTAGGTTCCACGCGGTTTGGTTCGAAGTCTAGTGCCGGGTAAACGAGTGTTGAGGCGGCACGACAGACCTGTTTCGCCTCAGTAGGTCCGATCATACGACGACTACGATTTGAGTCGTCAGTCAGGTTGGACAACTACTGTAATCGGCGGGGTTCTCTCCTCGCAGAAAAACAGGGACCTCGCAGTTGCTACTCCTCTAGCATCATGAAGTATATCACGAAAACGCGCACGGGGACCACTGGGGCCACAGGCGAACGACGAGGAGACCGGCGTCCCAAGCCAAGGCCCGACCCGACGAGAGGGGTTAGCGAACTTCGAGAGGTAGTCGAACTTCCAAACGAGGGCTGTGACGACGATATCCCGGCACCCAAACCTGACGCACCGTCGTTCGAATCCTGATCCATGGTGTCACGGACTCCTCGGACAGGGAGATCGTCAAGTGCTCCAGACGTACGGCTACAGATACGACCGAACCCGCGGAGACCACGCCATTTTGAACTATACCTACCCCGAGACGCGAGAGAAACGAGAATCGTGGCTGTTCCGCTCCACAAGCACGGTTGGACCGGTCCGAGTTTGGGATGAGAATAGTCAGATACAGCAAAAATAAGTCAAATATTAAGTAGCAAGGTCGTTTTTTGGATGGTATATACAGTCATCAGCCTCACATGTTGGACTGAAATCGAGAGTTCGTAGCATGTCATCCATGAAAACATACATTTTCCGTGTATGGGTGCTTCCGAATCCAGCAGTAGGCTTCATGCCCCACATGGATGTCTGGCGTGAGATCGAAATCGATGACTCACAAACACTGGTTGCGCTTCATGAGACAATCGCTGATGCGTTCGATTGGTGGAACATCCGCGACTACGAGTTTGTCGTGCATGACACCGAGAGCGGTCTCCAAAATCGATATAGTCCCCCGAAAGCACCTGGCGAAGAGTCGAGACAGACCAGATCCAGAGCTGACCGTCTTATCCAGAGCATCCGTCCAGCGACCGACAGCAGGGCGGGTACGTGGTTCCAGAGCGATCAAGCTGATTCAGTGACGGAGTACGAGAGCGCCGAAATCCCCATCAGTAGAATTGATCCCACGGAGCTTCATTCGTTGCGCTATCGGTTCAATCCTGGACACAGTTACGATCACCACATAGAACTGCAACAAACCCGCAAGGGAGGGCAGAGGAGTGACCCGAAAGTAGTCCGTGAACAGGGTACGAGCCCACCGACACACCCCCAGGTCGGTATGACGATCTTCCGTTGATTGGTTCGCTCTTCTATTGCTCAGGGTCGTTCGTTTCTCAGTACCGGTAGTCCAGTTTTCGGCCTTGACGTGGCGTGGTTCTGTGACTGCCTTGCGCAGTGCAGCCACATCGGCCTCGGAGAGGCGATTGAACGGCGGACGTGATGGATCTTCTCTCTGGAATCATTCTATTGAGATAAAACACGCATGGCATATGCATCACTCAAATTGACACGGACTCTGCGGGAGTCGCGCTCGTTGATGACACCGTGGACGTATACAAATAGAGGGGCACGATCGGGGGATTACCCTTCTCGTTCAGTTCACGAAGGACGAGCCGCTTCACGTGGTCTTCGTTCAAGCACGTCGGGTGCCGACCGTTCGACAGTATGAACTCCCGCCACTCGCGGATCGTTCGCTCGTACCCGCCGACCGGTCTTCAGTGCGAGATCTTTCGGCACGAGGCCATCCTGAACGAACAGCCTGAACACGTCCACGTCGAACTCTTCGAGAAATTCGAAGGAGAGATGCTCAAACAACGCTAGCGTCTCTGTCTCCACGCCATTGAAGAACGAGTCTACCGAAGGGTGATCTTGCGGGGTCGTTGGGCTCATACCACCTCAGCGTTCACCCTGCTCTTTGGTGTTCTGCTCGTTCTATGACACTCTCGAAGATTTGGTTATACGAAACCCGTAGTTTATAAAGAACCTAATGAGAATGCGTCCACATCTTGATAGGAGATAGGAAATACCGGGAAACTGAACCTGAAGATAATATTGACTGCCAATGGAGGCATCAAGCTACATCAAACGACGTTCTATAACACCAGCACTCTTAATGTTAGATACTGTAGCTGATTGTTGTGTCGTCTCTACTATTCCACTGTTATCTCAGTTGATTCTTAGATAGAATATATGAAGTACGACGAAAAGCATGCGGTGTTATGGAAGAAACTCCGAACTTCTCCCTGAGTCAACCTACCAAAGGATCACTTGATTGGCACGTCCCACTGAATAAGAATTATGACCTAATCGATGGGAAATTACCAATAGTTGCTAAATACTCTAATCGTGATAATTATAACCCCTTAAATAATCAGTTGCTCTTCGCTCATGATATAGGCCAGTGGTTGATTTTTAATAGGGAATCAGACTCTTGGAAGAAATTAAACAATTTGGGCTCAGAAGGTAATCCTGTCTCGGCCGAAACTAACCAAACCAATGGTGTTGTTTACGCAAGAAATTTTGAGGGATCGGGTTTGGCTTCCAAAATTGAAGAGGCGTTAAACTGGATAAAGTATAATCAGGATGGCCAGGGCCGAATACGCATAACACCTAAGCATGACGGGTCAAATTGGGTTTGGGATAAGTCACTGACTATTGACCCATCTGAATATGCTGGGATACATATTGACATCGACGATACAGTAGCTATTGAACATGACACCTCGGTGCCCGGATGGACACTGATAATCAACACGACGTCATCAATAAATGCAGTCAACAATGGTCAAGCATTTAAAATGACTGGGGGATACTTTAATGGACAAGGCCAAATCAACAGTGATTTAGATGGTTTCTGCCGTCTTCAAGATTCTACTTTAGCAACAATTGCACCCTCTCGCGTAGAGCGCTACTTTAGTAAAGGAACATCAAATAAATTAATAAAAGCCTTCGAAGTTCGCAATTACAATTCTTTTAGTGAGGATCTCATAATCGGACCTTGTGACATTTGGAGTTCTGATATCGCGATAGATTTTGTTCCTAGTAGTGTATCAGGTGGTGAAGGGACAGATTCCTTCGATGGAATCGAGATTCAGTCAATAACCGCGCGTTTGATTAGGAATATTGGTATTAGATTCCGCGGGATTGTCCAGAATTCTACTATTCATCAACCCACGGTGTTTCTCGCTAAGGATGACGCGATTGCCTTCTACTTGGACGCAGCAATGGGTGGATCCAGCATATCCAACCCAAAGGGCGAGAAATCTACTGGAGAAGAAATTAATACAGTCTTCTTTAGAACCGGAGAAAAATTTGGGCAATCTCCAATGATAATCAACCCATGGTCTGTTTTAGATACCGACTACTCTCGTTTCACCCAGGATGACGCAATTTTTGCCATGGGTCCTGGCACAGGCTCGGGCATAAACTCTCCGCAGCTGTCGAAATCTGACAGATTCATTATTTCTGATGGTGAGCACAGTCTGCTTGAAGTAAAATCGGACTCGAATTTAGGTGATTCATCCTTCGCAGTCGGTAAAAACGCATCCGCCAAGGGCAGTTTCTCAACATCAGTCGGATGGAATTCAACCGATAACTCCCACCCGGGAAGTACCGTTCTCGGACGGAATGCTAAGTCTCAAGGGGAATATGGTGTAGCCATTGGCGAACAGGCCTTAGCTAAAAAATTCGGGGTCGCTATAGGTAGAGGTGCAAAAGTCTCCAAAGACGGTTCGGGAATCGCTATTGGTCTGAATTCAACATCTTCAGCCCACAATGTAATTCACATTGGTGCTGGCGGAGAAACCTTGACTCCAAGAATCGCTCGAGTTGCTGGTGGCACGACAGAATTTGTATTTCCATTGAATCGGGGGCCCACGATTAGCGATGACGACTTAAACAAGAACGAGGCTGCATTTAGTATGGACGATAGTGGTGATAAAATGCTAGTAAGAGTTAAAACATCAAGCGGTGAGGTAAAAACCGGTAGCATACAGTTTGACTGAAAATAACCTCCAAAGGGTGAACGAAAATTAGCTCAGTGATTCATCAACAAATATAGAAGCACTGCCTTTATTACAATCAAGAAAGAGATTCAAGACAAATACATTATATCACACATGAAACCAAATATTATAACGATTGTAGCAGACTGTTTAAGATATGACAGAGTTATGGACACGGCGAATGATAATTTTAGTCTTGATACCAAGAATATCGACAGATTAGCTGATCAGGGGGTATCGTATTCGAACAGTTATTCTACGGGATCCTGGACTGTCCCAGCACATGGTTCCTTTTTTTCTGGAAGGTACCCTTCTGAACACGCTGCAACGTGCTTGAATAAACGGTTTGATATTGAACGGGAAGGAACGCTGGCTGGCCAATTATCATCGCTAGATTATACCTCGGTCGGATTCTCAGCTAACCCCTGGGTCAGTGATGAGTTCGGATTTTCCTCTGGATTTGACCGATTTTATGACATACACCCAGGATTATTCGCAATGAAGTGTGAAATATCCGCTCGTAATAATTCAGAATATCAAACCAGTATTTTCCCATCTGTTGAGGATGGTATTAAGAGGTTCGTCCGTGGGATAATGCCGAATCGTATATTCAATTATCTCAAGCCGAAGCACCCGAGTGCAAGTGCAGAAGATGTGAATTCGAGAATATTCGAAGAAATTGACATAGGTTCGCAGGATAGGCCGTTCTACATGTTTGTGAATTATATGGACGTGCACGAACCATACAGAATTCATGAAAAGTATCTGCACGAAGAGGAATTTGGTGTGCAGGGCTCTATCTCATGGAACTTAGATAGTCTCAATCAAAACGAGATAGATGATTATCAATCAGAAGCGATTGAATCAATATACAATGCCTCCGTGACGTACCTAGATTCATGTATTGGTGAATTGTTGAAATGGCTCGAGAGTAGGAATGTATTGGAAGAGTCTATTATAATTATCCTATCCGATCACGGCCAATCACTGGGTGAAAATGGGTTCTGGGGCCACGGAACATACTTATCAGACGAACTGATACGAATACCAGTGATAGTCTCTGGACCAAGCCAATATATTGACAGGTGGCCAGACCGAGACACTACAATCTCTATAGGAGAAGTTCCATATTATTTACTCGAATCTATTTCGGAACAGTTTCAATCTGGGTCGGATTTATTGAAAAGATCTGCAAATAAGAAAATCGCTGGAGGTGATAGTCCCGTTGCTGCCGAATCACACGGAGCACATGAGGAAGGTTACTCAGATTTAGATAGTATCCCCAATAAAGGGTTCATCTCAATAGCGCTGAACGATACGAAATACGTTAAGAATTTAGATGACTGTAGTATTAAGTCCTTGATAGACGATTTCGAATGGACCTATGACAAAATTCCTCCCGAAATGAGACATTTAGAAGATGAAATTCTTGAAATTGATGTGTCAATGAATGATGAACCAAACCAGGCCGGGATGAATGCTGACACACAGAAAAGACTGAAAGACCTAGGATATATTTAACGTCACGGAGGAAACAATTCAATCATGAATGATGTCTCCGCGATGGTTGTGACGCTGAATGAAGAGGAAAATATCGAAAACTGCCTAGAGACTCTCGAGTGGTGTGATGAGATAATCATCGTAGACGGATATAGTAATGACCAAACAGTCAGTCTTGCGAAAGAGTATACTAACAAAGTGTATATGGATGAACCCGCTGGATATGGAGATCCTGCCAGAAAAATCGCGATTGAAGAGGCGAGCAATGAATGGATTTGCATGCTGGACGCAGACGAGATGATTCCTAAAAAATTGGCTAACCGGCTTGAGCGGCTCGCCAAGAATAGTGAGGCCGACGTCATATATGCACCTCGAATGAATTTTAGTCTAGGTGAATGGATAGATAACGCTGGATTCTGGCCCGACTATCGCCCAATACTGTTCCGTAAGAAGCAAGCCAATCTATCCGATGACGTTCACGACTTCATCAATTTTGATGAGGAGACTGCATCCATCAAAATGGAACAGGACCCTGACATTGCTATCCGTCATTTTAACCACACCAACCTGCATGACAAAATTGATAGAATTAATAAATATACTACTATTGAGTCAGAACAGATTGAATACACAAATTGGGGAATGGTATCACGTTCTATCCTCGAATTTGTTAATAGGTACTTCATCCAAACTGGATTCCGATCTGGGGTCACTGGACTGATACTTTCGATACTCCAAGCGTGGTACGTTTTTTTAAGCTATCTGAAAGCAAGGGAAGCACATGTCGTTGGAAGTGAAGAAGACATCAATGCAAAATATGACCATGAAAAGCAAAAGGTACTTCAAGATTGGAGTTGATCTCAACTTAACCTAAATTAAATGTTATATTCATGAACCGACATTTTCAGACGAGAATATTCCACGAGTATTTTGAGCTCGCTGCACTCTTTATTTCGGTCATTATTGTGGTTAATATATTTGTGTTCATCGACCCTATCTTAGCTGTAAAAGCCTCATTTCTAATTGTCGGTTGTCTAATTGTGCTTATATCCACGTATTCGTCCGGTACAGGTGATAATCTTAGCGAAAATCAACGATTTAAAATAATGATTTCAGTACTGTTGATATATTTTTCTATATCTAACCTTGGACATATACCGATTCAATCATTGTTTATCGCACTGGCAGTAGTATCATTCTTTGCTGCCTCAGGGCTGAACAACGGAGCGGGCCCAGTGTTCGCCATGATAAGTTCATCAATTGCTATTGCAATTATATTTATACATTTGGTTCTAAATTCCGGAATGATAGTAGGTAACATTGATCCTCTTTGGCAGCACTATCCCAATGTAAAGTCAATCATCGAAACTGGCGGGTTATCAGGAATTGACACTAGATATGTTAATTTCCCTAATCTATTCACCTTAATTTCGATTACATCTCTAGTAACAGGTACGAAGACGTACTATAGCGCGGTTTTATCCCAAATTGCGTTCGGATTCACATTAATATTGGTGACTTACCAATTCACATTCCGATTGTCAGGAGAAAAGCCAGCTACCATTGGGGTCTTGGTATTAGTCGCGCTTTTTCCAATTACATTTCACATCCCGATACTGTTCCCTCAAACATTGGCTACCATTTTCGGATTACTTATTTTCTCTATCCTGCTGAGTGACCGGACTCCACGCATCAATATCCTAATGTATATATTTTGTTGTTCACTTTTACTAACTCACCATCTTTCAGCGGTTGTGTTCATACTATTGTATTTTCTTGCGAGTTATTTTGTTGAATTTCAGAAAAAGGCCTTGCTACCAATAAGTGGAGCTGTTTCGATATATATCATATTTTTTGCCAATCAATTTGTTATTAGCTTGAAACGGGCAACAATCGAGCTTCTCGATAAAATTTTCACTCAGAACGGATCTACGTCTGCCGAGGTTGTTTATTTAGGTACTACAAAAGGACAGGCGACGATTGGCTCCACTATATGGTATCTTATTTCGCTCAGAGGTGTATACTATATAGCCGTTTGCGTTGTACTTTTAATTTCCTTATACTATTGGCAGCGCGAAAGAGACCATGGAGAAGGACTAATGGGGATTATTTGTTCATTTTCTATACTACCACTTCCCATCTCAATAGTGGGGCTGACAAGGGGGAGATTCTTTATGGCATTTCTGACAATTCCATTGCTCAGTATTGGAATATGCAAAGGATTGGCTAGGACAAGGTACTCAGATATTATTCTCATTCTTTCAGTCGTTACGATGATTACGCTTTCACCGGCTGTAGCGTTTGGGTACACTCCTATTCATGAGAGTAGTGATGGGCACAGGTTTCAATACGTGATTTCAGAGGCAGAAAGTGTTAGGTTGAGTCATGTTTCTGATTTTTCAACCCGGTTTGATACCACACTTACGACATTCCGAATTACTTCTTATTATGTGAACTATACTGGAGGTACAGCTCACCAAGAGGTTAATATATCCAATGGCAATGTGATTCTGCCAAAGGGAGCCTTCTTATATCGTTATAGTTGGGGAAAGTATCGTGCAAGCAAACATGGAGATTTGAAAACTACAGACATATTAATGTCAGAAAGTTACATAAATCACTCAATTATTGACTCGAACAAGATATACTCCTCAGGTGATGTGGGATTATTATGGAACGAAAAAGTTAAACGGTTTTGATTAGCTGGGCACTTTCTAGTTAACAGCCTCAGCTGGCGTTCGATCATTTAGCGCCCGGTCGCTGAAAGTTATAGTAGTACGCGAACTGCGCAAGCCATTGGGCGACGGCAGCCCGACTGCCGATCCACGAATTATGGAAGCGGTCGATCCTCATTTTGAGGGTGTGAAACCACTTTTCGATGAGGTTTCGGTCCACGTAGTCCAGATAACCGCTCAAGTCTAATCGAAAGAGGGCAGTCAGATAGCTGTAGCCGTCGACGAGAAGCTCGGCGTTTGAGAGATCACGTTTCTCGGTGGGTTGACGAAAGAACTCGGTTGCTGGATCGGTACCACACCGTTTGAAGAGATCGACGCCGAGCAGAGCTTTGAGTCGACGTCTATTGCAGCACACAACCACGACCACTCGCCGTTGATTTTGACAGCGATCTCGTCGACCGCGACCCGCGTCGGCTGCGCCGACGACGGGTCGGGAACGCTTTCAGCCGGCCGATGTACCCACTGCCAGATCGCCTGATGAGACCGTTCTGCGCCGAGGAGATGCAGAATCTCTCTTGTCTCTCTGAGAGAACAACCGGTCGCGTGGAGGCGGACGGCGAGCGCCCTGACGGGCGTCGCCGTCCGCTCACGCTCCCAACATTCTTTTAATTCTGTCGCGAAGCACTCGCCGAGCAGGTCTTCGAGAATTGGCCCAACCAAACTCTAAGACCTGCTCGCTTCTCAAACTGGCCTAACTAGACAGTGCCGGAAAAGACAAAGTATCAGCCCTACAATAAACTAACATGGCTACTGATAAGATACGGTTGATTCTCGGTCAGATTATATGGATGGTAACTACGTCTGTATTGCTAATCTTGACTGAATCATTCTCATATGAGCTGTATTTCGTCACGTCTACTATCGGTTTTCTTATTACGGCCGATATTCTGATGCTATCTTACAGACATCTACTGCGAAAGAAGATATTTTTATTGAGCTTCGTGGTCGGACTGGTAGGATCCACAATTATAATTATCAAACAACTCTTGAAAGTTGTTGAAATACTCTAACCCCAAAATGGCAGCGACCATATAGACTCAATCACATGTTTCAGCGTCGCCACAAAATTGTATAACGCTCTTAGGAAGCAGATTGTTGACGGTGAGAGCAGTGGCTGAAAGTCGAAGAGGGCAAGGGCACCGCGTCAGCGGTGCCCGACATGTTCCCAGTAAACCGATTCGTGTCCGAATCGGCTCCAGCGGACCTGCTGCAACAGGTTCGCTGGCGTGATGGTGTTGAGTGCCCTCGCTGCCGTTCTGACCTGACGGTCAGAAACGGCAGCTATCGGGTGTATCAGCGGTATTTGTGTAAGAATTGCGGTCGCACGCTCAATGACAAGACTGGCACGATCTTCTCTCACTCAAAGCTCAAGCTGAAAGAGGGTTACTTCACGATTTACGTCTTCTTACGGTTCAACACAAGCATTCGACAAATCGAAGCAGAACTCGAGCTTTCTTACAGGACGTGAGACAGCGTGTCAAGCGCTTCGCCAGAGCGCTCGACACGCCTTCGGTACGGCTGTCTGGGCCAGTCGAGATCGACGAGGTGTACGTCTTTGCTGGGCTAAAAGGTCGCGAGCGGGACCAGACGTCCCGCTCGCGTGCCCTGTCTACACGCGGGCGAGGAACGTATGAAGACGACAAACCACCCGTGTTCACGCTGGTCGATCGCGGTACTGACGAACGGTACGTCGTGCCAGCCAAATCCGCCGACGAATCGAATGTGCGACTCCTGCTCGCTAATCACGAGCAGGAGTCGCTCACCGTCTACACCGACGGATTTCGAGCCTACGACCCGCTCGAAGACGACGATGAGTTCCAGCGTGAGTTCGTCGTTCACAGCGACAGCGAATACGCCGATGACGAGACCCACATCAACATTTGCGAGAGCCACGGGTCGCTCCTGCGACTCTGGCTCTCGCCTCACCGAGGTGTCTCCAAAGATAGACTCACATCATATATCCGAGCGTTTCAGCTCCATCGTGAAGTCTTCCGAAACCCGGTAAAGAAGCGCTCAAAACGATCCTCGAAACTGCGCTGTGACTCACCAACAATCTACGCCATAAGAGCGTTCTTTGAGATGAAAAGCCCAACTATCACTGTCTGGACGCTCGAGGGGCGCAATCATTCCATAACCATCGCTAAAGAAATCCGGCGCATGGTATTTTCAGTACATCACAAAGCCGGTTAGTTGAGACGTCTGCTTGCTGAAGGTGTGTCTACGACCCAGCAAGCAGACGGTGAGATTCACGAGGACCAGCTTCTTAACTTCCTCGTCAACTCCCTTGACGAGGAAGTTGCTCTTACATTCGCTGAAAACGCTGAGATCGACGCTGAAGACATCTACGAGGTCCTCGTCGGCGCGTGCGCCGACGGGACCTCGGTCTCGACGCTCTGTAAGAGAAGCGAAGATGCACCCCACGAAAACTCGGTTCTCTACCATCTCCGCACTAAGTTCGACCTCGAGACGCTCGAACAAGTCGGGAACACGCTCCTCCAGAAGGACGTTCTCGACGTCCTCCCCGAGCAGGTGGAGGTCGTTGCGGACCTCCACCTGCGACCCTACTACGGTGACGAAGACGACACAGAGGGCCTCTACCACTCGGAAGCGAAACGTGGAACGACCGCGTTCCACGCGTACGCGACGCTGTACGCACGCGTGAAGAACAAACGCTACACGCTGGCGGTGCGCCGTCTCGAAGACGGCGACACCGCCAGTAGCGTCCTCGCAGAGTTTCTCGGGATCCTCGACGGCCTTGACCTCGACGTCAAGGCCGTCTATCTTGACCGCGAATTCTACGACAGCAAGTGTTTGACACTGCTTCACGCGCACAACCACGCGTACGTCATGCCGATCGTCCGCTGGGGACGGACGATCAAGCGAGAACTCTCGGAAGGCTGGAGTCGCGTGATTCAGCACAACCTGACGGCGAAACTCGACGGTCACAGCTGGACCGTCGAGTTTCCCGTCTACATCGACTGCACCTACCAGAACGGGAGGTACGACGGGCATGGGGTGGCGCGTCACGGCTATGCCGCTGACGCGCCGTTCATCAACACTCCACGAGACGCCCGATACCACTACGCGAAACGCTTCGGTATCGAGGCAAGCTACCGGCTCTCCGAGCAAACGATTGCGACGACTACGACACAGAATCCGGTCGTACGGCTGTTATACGTCGTGGTGAGTTTGCTGTTACAGAACGTGTGGCGGTATCTGCACTGGGAGTACGTGGCGATGCCCCGCCGAGGCGGGCGTCGCCTCTGGGAGTGGTCGTACAAGGAGTTCACCAACATGATGCGACGCGCAGCGTGGACGGCCCTCGCGACGCGTCGGGCCGTCCCCGCAAACCGGCCACCGGACGACCGATTTAGCCGGTAATCTCCGACTGGGCTAACCAGCGGTGTGAGTGGCGACGCTGTCGCGTCGGCGGCAGCCGCCGCCGACAGCGACAGCTCTCCATCGGTTCGCCCAAAATTCTCACGTCGAGACCCCCAGTGCAACCGCTCCGCCACAGAACTCAGGCTTCAGAAACAGCTAGCCGAGGATCCTTTGTGAGGTACTGATTTTTGATGGCAGATATACGCGTTTGATTGCAAAGAAGAAAATAAATGACATCACAAAAATTAAAATATTTGAGAGTATCTAGATAATTTGGAAGCCGCTGGTAAACTCTTTCCACTCCCTGCTATGGGATTTTTTCTTGGACAAGATTATAGTCAAGATGAGTAGCAATATATACAGTTCAAACCTCGTTTTTTATAAAGTCATCATCCCAATCTAGAATTTTTAATCTATTATATGTCTGTTGTAATTACGCTGTAGTCGGAGGAGTTCTGTGTTGACTAGTGATAAGTTGGGTGGCCTTTTATTTGTACCCCAAGCTTTCAAGCCGCTCCTCAACCTCGGAGTCCATGTCCTCTTGGAGGTACCGAGCTTCAACATCGAGCTCGTTAAGACGTGAAAGGACAGCACTTCTCACTAATTCTCCTCCTGCCGTCGAGGTATCGACCTGCTCAATTCCGTTACGGAGGTCAAACAATCGATGTTCGCCGGCAATCTCATCACCCTCGTACAGCCAATCATTAGAACGAGCACCGACGATAACCTCTCCATGTACCTCGTGTTCTGCCATAATATACTCGCGTGCCTCGTCAAAGCCAGGAATCTGTCCTTCATACTCGCTAGGAACGTTTATTCCGAGAGATTTATGAATGAGTGGTGGTATATCAAGTAAACTTATCATTTGGTCCTTCGCATCGTAAAGGTAGTCCGGTCCGTTCACGACTATGAGAGGGACATGTAAGAGTTCGTCGTACATCCTCTCTGGCTTTCCGTACTGACCGTGGCTACCAAAGAGTTCACCGTGATCTGAGGTGATGATAATAAGTGTGTCATCGTATAGGCCTTCAGTTCGTAACGTATCTATAATTCGTTGAATCTGATTGTCAACGTAAGCAATCGCCGCGTCATAGAGCTTTCGTAGGTTACAAATTTCTGTATCCGAGAGCGCTTCGGGTTCCTTCAAGAGGGCGGAGTACCACTCCGATACATCGTTCTGTGTAACATTCCCGACTCCGTACTCGCGACGGTACTGCTTAGGAGGGAAGCACGGGTGATGAACGTCCATATAATGCGTCCATACGTGAAACGGAGTACTGGTCTTTTTAATCCAGTCAATTGTATCGTCGGTAATTACGTCCGCGCTGACATACGGACGTGGTTTTCCTTTGATTAATTGGTAAGACTTCTTAATGACATCGGTGAAGTGAAGCATATCGTCAACACGCTTAATTTTAGGGTTGTTAATCTCTATCCCACGCGGGAACACCTTTGTCGCAATTCCCATCAAAGGATTCTGATAGTCTTCGAACGTGTCAAATCCGACGTCATAGTTGAAGTGGCTCGAAAGGAAGGGGTTACACTGGAATCCACCTGTAGTTAGTCCGGCGTCATTAAGAAAGGTACTGACTCTCGGTCGGTCATCAGCGAGAGGACCAAGCCCTTCGTACGAGAGCGGTAGCGTTCCCGTAAGCATCGCAGGGAAAGACGGGGTGGTACCGGGACCAGTCGCAAAGGCACTACTGAATTTTACTCCGTCTCCAGTGGCTGACACCAAACATGGTGTGTCCTCGTTTGAATAATCCGACCGTAGCGAATCGATTGTTATGAGTAAACTATTTTTTTGCGTCATTGATAACTAGCAGTGTATATGTGTTTATAAATCCCGGAGTTAATGTTTATAAAATCATTCTAACATATTTCGTTCGTGTTAAGTTAGGGACGAGGCGGTCGAAGTTCGAATGTTCTATGCCCGAATTCAACCGCCTCAACCGAAATACCGATTGGATCAACTTGGAGTTTGTGGAGCGAGAACGGACACCCGAGGTCGCGATTCAAGTGGGTATTCAACTCCACCTCGCTGGTTTGTCGCTCTCTAATAATAAACAATATCTTGAGAGGTTGGGTGTCAAGCGAAGCCGAACTGCAATTCACGACTGGGTGCGGAATGCCGATTTACAACCCAACAGGGACGTAGAACCGGATCAGATTGCGGTCGACGAGACACTGATCCGTGTCAACGGCCAGCGTCACTGGCTGTACGCTGCGGTCGATCCCGACACGAATCAATTCCTCCATGTACGGTTGTTTCAGACGCGCACGACGCAGCTCACACTGCTGTTCCTTCGCGAACTCCACGAGAAACAGCAGGTCTCAGACGTGACGTTTCTCGTCGATGACTCGCACCATCTCAAGAACGCGCTGGGGCGACTTGGCCTCCGATTTCGAGTGAGCCGCCATGGCAATCGGAACGCCATCAAACGTGTCGTTCGTGGGGTATAACGACGAAATTTTTTGTTCTCAAATACGCTCTCGAACGCACAGTTGCCGACAGTTGACTCATGGCTGAAAGCCTTCGCTGTCTGGTAGAATCGATGCTAAAGCTAACACGAGGTATATTTAATAATCAAATATTACATCCCGTCCGGATTTCCCTCGTTCAACTCATCCGCTGAGCGTGTCATAGAATCCATCTCATAATTTCTCACAGCCCGGATCGCTTCCCCGCTCGTAGTTGGTGACGGCAAAGACGAGCCGTAGGCAGAGCGCAACGAACACTTCTGTTCGTGCGTGGACGCGGCCTCGGGCGCGGACGTGGCCGAGGCCGCAGTCTTTAATTGCGTCGTTGGTTCGCTCGACTCCTGTCCGGTCGTTATACTTCTCGTCCAAGATGGATTGCTTCAGCTGAACGCCCTCGCTGTGTTCGGCGATGCAATTCTCGATCCTGTACTCGACACCGAGTGGATCGTCGGTGTTTCGCGCGTTGTACGGGGCGATTGGCACGACCCCTGCGGCCAGCAGGTGGTCGTGCTAATCGAGGATATCGTAGACGCTGTCTCCAAGCATCCAGATCGGTGTATCAACGGTGAGCGCGTCACGCGTGACGCGCATCGCTGTCTCTTGATCTGTTTGTTTGGTCTGTATAAATTCGGCTGCAATCGGGATCTTTGCGCCGGTCGAGACGATCGTACAGCCGAAACCGTAGTAGTACCCCTCCGCTGTTGGATCGTAGTTCCACGATGCAGTGTCGTTGTACTGGATTGCTTCGACGTGGGTCAAACCGATTGAGTACGTGGAGTCGAGCAGGCCGCGGGGCGACGGCCTGCTCGACGAGCCTGTCGAAGACATCGTCGGTGACGTGTTGGAGGTCAGTGAGAAAGGGATCAATCGTGTCTCTGGATGGCGGTTTGGTGAGTCCGCAGTAGTACCACACGAGTGCGTGCTGGAGTTTTCGTGTAACCGGACGTGTACCGTAGATGTCCTTGTAATAGCAGTGCAGAAAGCCGCAGAAGAGGTCTGGTGGCTGATGCACTCGTGTTCGCCCCCTCGAAGCGGGGGCGAACACGTCGCACTCAATCAAAAACTCGAACTTAAGATGCTTGAACAGCGGTACTGTCTCGGTCGCCGCCGCATTCAAGAAGTCGTTGGCCGAAGCTACGTCTTGCAGGGCGTTAGTGCTGCTGGACACAGTTTCCAAGCCCTGCGGCCTCCTTTGGGAGGCTTTCTATGACACGCTCCACCCGCTAGGAAAAATCCAGCCTCCTTTCGCCGGTTCGCCTTGTTCACCCAGAACAATTGAATTCCCGTACGAATTTACTGGAGGGTCCACTAGTGGTGCTTCAACTATCAACTGAGACAGGGTTGAGCCTGCGGAGTTTGATGCGTGCGTCGTCAGTCGTGAACTGCCAGTCGATAGTCGAATCCGCCTCGTTCTTGGTCCTTTCCCACGCAGCGACCTCCGAACGGAGGGTCGCTGCGTCGGACA
The DNA here is from genome assembly GCF_024228675.1 of Salinigranum marinum. Classification (NCBI taxonomy): domain Archaea; kingdom Methanobacteriati; phylum Methanobacteriota; class Halobacteria; order Halobacteriales; family Haloferacaceae; genus Salinigranum; species Salinigranum marinum. Next base: position 305,838 of record NZ_CP100461.1, read on the forward strand.
TCCGACGGTCGAGAAACTAAGGCGCGAGTGCGCTGAGTTCGATTTCCTCCATATTGAGCCAGCTTCCGTGTGGTGGAGTGAAGTGAAACTCAAACTTCTCAAGCGGTCGACGAGCCTCAGTCGGCGGGAGGAACTCGTAGAACGCGTACTCGGTGTGAGTGCTGAAGTTGTCAAGCACCAATCGGATACGAGCCGCATCCGGGTAGTGCTCATCGACGAGTTGGCGCATCTGCTCGACGAACTCGACTTTGGTTCGCTTCCTGGTCACATCGACGTGCCGCCAGCCGACCAGCGGTTCACTGATTACGAAGAGGTTGCGCGTTCCAGATCGCAGGTACGTGTAATGGGTGCGAGCGACCGCTCCCGGTTTCGCCGGGAGCGGTTCGCGGACGTGCCTGAGGAGTTGTTTGTTGGTTTCGTCGAAGCAGACGACTGGACGGTCTTTGTCGTACGGTTCGTGGTAGAGGGCGAGGACATCTTCCATGCGGCAGACGAACTTGGCGTTCTGGCCGGGTAGGGAGGATCACCCACTGGGAGGATCGGTGAGGCTACAGTTGGTTTTTTGAGAATCTGTCGAACGGTCTCGTGTGAGATCGACTCGACGTCGACCTCATCGAGCGTGACAAGTCTGTCTGCGAGGAGGTGGAGTGTCCAGCTAGCGCGCCCTTCGGGCTGCTCGCTGCACGCCAACGCAACAAGGTGAGCTTCAGCGGTGCCATCAAGTTTGCGCGCGTAGATGTGGTCAGGGTTCTTCCGTTCGATGGTGCCGAGACGCTCGCGGGAGAAGCGCTCCCGCGTGCGCTGACGGTGGCACGGCCACAGTCCAGCGCGTCAGCGATCTTCGGATCGCTCCAGCCTTCCTCGGATTTCAACAAGATGCGTGCTCGGGTGAGTTCACAGGCACTGTGGTTACCTGCTGAAACGAGCGCTTCGAGTTCTGCACGCCCTTCATCCGTCAACTCGACAAGATACAGCTTCCACCCATGAGGATGTTCCAGAGGCCGTGCAGCTGTTTTACGCTATCACGTCACGGTTGAAACACCACTAGACAGTGCCTCCTTTCCTGGTTTAGCAAGGTGGTAAGGGTCCAGAAGATCTTTCTGTGAGGTGTCTAATGTTTTGTTTATTCAATTAATTTTTAAATTAAATTTGAACGGACATATGAAATTATTGATAGGATCGGATTCAAGTTGTTGAATATATAAACTTTGGTCCAAAACTCTGAACACACATGAGAAATTGCACAATATATCAAAATAAATTGGCAATGAAAGTTTTGAAATTTGCCCTGGTCAAAATGATTTTCTTATATCGTGAACCAATTATTAACTACTACTCTGTATATTATTTTCTCGGTTGAACATTAAATAGGACGTAGGCTCACAATAGATATGGAAATTAATAAATGCGAGTAAGCTCAAAATCCAATAGTAATAATAAAAGTCAGTGTTTGACATCACCGAATTAATGAACTAAATCAAGCCTTGTGGACTAATCTCAATCAAACCAGTCATTCGTTACTAAATGAGTAAAAAATACCCTTCGGTAAACGCGATTATAATTAACTGGGAGAATTATGAAGACACATCAAATTGTATAAAATCACTTAAAGAAAGTTCTTACCGAAACTTCGATATTACAGTTGTTGACAATGGATCCACCGACGAATCTCTTAAGAAATTGCGAGTACGATTCCCTGATGTGAATTTCATTGGTGTTGATTCAAATAAAGGATTTGGCGCAGCTGTAAACAGGGCCGTAGAGCCAGTGAAAAATTATAGTTATGACTATACGTGGGTCTTGAACAACGATGTGATATTCCCTGATCAGAATCTATTAACAAACCTTGTTCAAGATGCTGAGGAAAACACTAAGATCGGTATCATTACCCCGAAAGTCCTCCATTATCCAGAAATAAACAAAGTCTGGTTCATAAAAGGGCAAATAAACTGGAATATTGGCTACCCGTATCATCAATCAGAGTCGCAACATTTATTTGATATATTTCGGTCAAATGAGAACTACAGCGAAGATATATTACAAAACGATTACATTCCCTTCTGCAGCGCATTAATCCGAACGGATGTCTTTCGCGAAGTCGGTGGAATCCCGGAGGACTATTTCCTATACTTTGAAGACGTGGAGTATTGTTGCCGCGTGTCGGAAGCGGGATTCGAAGTGAAGACAAGTCAAAAGTCTATAATTTACCATCGAGAATCAAGTTCGTCCGCTGGGGCGAGAAAGACGATTCCATCATATTACATGGCGAGAAATCGATGGCATTTCTACCGCGATAATGATGATAAGATAGGACTATTGTTTTATATGTTCTCACTTATTTGGATCCTACTCAATATTTTAGACAGAGCACATAAGAAAGAGTGGATGAGTATCATTGCTTTATTACTTGGTTCCTACGATGGAATCCTCGGTGTTAGATATCGAGGTAGGTATCCATGAACTTACTCCAAATCACCAGCTCAGAGGTCTATCCGCCCTCAACGGGAGGAACTCACAGGTCACATGGATTGTTGTTATCATTTATTAACCAATGCGATTCAGTGGTCAGATATGCTCAGGGATCACCCGGTCTGCCACTGACCGTTGGCCCAGATGAGATAGAAATTAAACATAATTACAAGGAAATTAGAGAATGTGGAATATTATCTCTCGTATCCAAAGCACCAATGTTGTTTGGTCAACCAAACATATTACAAGGTATCCCATTGCGATTGACCCTCCCAAAAATTCTTGCTAAAGAACTACAAAAAGCGGATATCGTTCAGGTAGAGGGCCCATGGCAGATGCCCGGCATAGCACACCATACTCCTGAAAGCACTCCATTAATATTCTCAAGCCATAATGCTGAATACGAAGTGTTTTCTGGCGATGACAATACTGTGACTGACAGTATGTTTCTCAGGCAACTCCGACGTATTGAAGAAACATCAATAAAATGCTCTGACTTAGTAATTTGTACCACAGAACGTGACAAGGACGCTCTCAAAACTAGGTATTCTCTTGATTTCCCATCGGTAATCGTGCCAAATGGGACTTATGAGTCAAATATTCGAGACAGTTTTGATGATGATTTGGGTACAAAGAAGTATGAGAAGTTCGGAGTACGCGAGAATGCATTCGTTGGGGTTTTCATCGGATCAGGATATGCTCCGAATATTGATGCGGTCGAACAAATAATTAATATTTCAAATAAATTGTCTAATACCGATATTGAGTTTCAGATAGTAGTTTGTGGTTCTGTATGCGAACACTTCACTGACAGTTATGAAAACATCAATATGCTGGGTTTCGTGGATGACTTAGAGTCCATATATAATATTTCTGACTTTGGATTAAATCCAATTAGATTTGGAAGCGGAAGTAACATCAAAATCTTAGATTATATGTCCAGAGGGCTGCCGGTCATAACCACGAAATTTGGTTCTCGCGGATATCGCTTAGTCCACAAAAACAACGCATTAATTTCTGATCTTTCATCGTTTCATAGTGAGATTTATCGCTTATTTCATAACCATGACCTCAGGGCGAGACTCCAAGTCAACTCTCACCAATATATTGAAGAAAACCATACTTGGGAGGATATATCTGCGAACTACCGAAGAAATGTGAAAAGATTAATTAGGTAGAGTTAGCGCAGTAGAAAATTTTTCGACTCTGTAGTTTCGGCACACGGCGGTTGATTTCACGGATATCTCACGCTCCGTCGGAGGTTGTAGAGGGTCGCTTTCAGCAGCATTTCACGAAACTCCAGCCACCAGCTACGCGCACGCACGGCAGCGCCGAGCGTGCGCTTGATTGACGAGAAGTCGGTTTCTGACATGGAGCGCTGGTGATACCGATCACTGTCCATACGGGCGTTATGAGCGTAATCGAGTGGATTCATGATCTGTGTTTGATCAGCGGTCTGATGCCGTTTTCGCGGAGTTCGTCGCGGAAGGCTTTCGCGTCGTAGCCTCGGTCGGCGGCAAGGCTTCGCAGGTCGCCGGCGTTCCGCCGGGCGACCTGCGGGCCGATCTTCGCATCGTGTTTCTTCGAGGTAGTCGAGTGGATGTCGGTGATGTACAGCGTTTCAACATCCACGAGAGCAGTGACTTTCAGTGCCCGGACGCGGTAGTTAGTGCGGTTGGCGTAGTGGCAGCTCGGTTGGTCGCGGTCGAAGCCAGTCGAATCGATGGCGGCGTGACCAGTGCGTTCCTCGACGCGTCGGTCGAGGAACGCACGCCACGTTTTCGTTGGAATCCACGCAAACCGTCCGGAGGACAGTGTAGTGAGGAAGCCGTGTTAGGGCCGATTTCGTCTAAAACACCGGGCATTTCACTGAACAAATCCACCGCGACGCGGTAGGATTTGCCCAGCTCGATTGGAGTGCATGCAGCGTGAGCATCGCCCACTCAGCGAACCCGCGACCCCCTTCGGGGTCGGCGGGTTCGTCAGGGTTTGTAACAACAGATTTAGACTTAGCGACCGTAACACGAGTGAAGAGACGGATTTCGGATGTTACACCGATCTGTCTCTTCGTTTTCTACGGCAATAACGCAGTCGTGGCGTCTCAGTCTAGCGAAACTACAGAGCCAATTTTTCTAATAGTGCTTTCTGATCAACCAATCGAAGTAACTGTGAACTACGGGGCTTTCAGTAATATGTTGATACAATCTCAAAGAACTGTTCTCTTGTATTTGGGACTATCACCAGTAATAAAAAGTAAATTATTACGCCCATAAATACCATGAAAAGAATAGATACTACCGAATCAGTATTCATAAACTCTTTAAGTAGGTGGACACAAACGCTCATCAGGACCGAACATATCACACATATAATTATTTCGGTGTACATAATCCTAATATTCATGAATTTCGACAGCATATATGTTACAATCACAGTACTCAATGAAAATGATACGACTGTCGCTATAGCAGCGCCTTCCATCCCTATTTGTTGTACTAGGTAAAAATTCAGCGATATATTAATAATGATACTAACAATAACTGCGAGGGCACGTAGCTCCGGATGGTCAATACCGGACAGTAGATTTTTATTGATTCGATCAATTGCCTCAAATAATTTCCCAGACATTAATATAATTAATACTACAAATCCGGATTCGAACTGTTCACCGAATGCCAATCTTATTATTGCTTCCCCCAAGACGATGCTTCCAAAAAACGCTGGTATCACGAAGGCCAATGAGATTAGAATTACGACTGGAAGCAAATCTTCGATTTCTTTCATGCTTCCAGATGCGTCCCATGAACTAACTTGAGGAAGAATTGTCGTCTCAATTGCACTTGTAAACAACATAACCAAAGCCGACACCCTCCAAGCAACCTCGTAAGCTCCCACAGCAGCTTGACCTATTAACAATCCAATTACAGCGATATCTAGCCAGTTGTATAAATAAGAATCTACAAAAGCGACTACGCTAAATTTAGAAAAATTAAAAAGTGAGCGAGCAGCTCTAAGTGAGGGGGAACCGATTGGCGTATTCCACTTATAAATAGAAATAAGTGAAATGACCCCTGTGCTGAAGGCGAGCGCATATACTAGACCCCTGTAATCAGAGCCTGAAAATATCAATGCTATTGCGACACAGTTGAAAATAATCTGTTTTGAGAAACTCATCATCGCGGTCTCATCCACTCTAAGCTCTCCCTTAAGAACATTAATTCCTAGCTTGAAAAATTCGTTTAGAATAACTACGATTATTAGGGCTACTGCCAACTTAGCACCCAAATATGAATTAATGATTCCTCTGAAATTAAATGCTATGAGAGAAACCAATATGAGGCTGAGACTAAATAAAACGATTGCAGTAGACACTATCTCAGAACGATCAGCAGGATCCGACTCTTCACTTAACCTTTTAATAACTGCACCTTGTAAACCTAGGTCAGCGGGGATTGCGAAGAGCTCAAGCAATGCTTGGAACAGAAAAAAGATACCAAGTTGTTCTGCACCCAAACTCCTAGCAAAGTATACTAGCCCAAGCATGCTAATCACTGACCCAAAGGCTCTTGCTAGGAACACATAGACGGTAGACTTAGCCAGATTCATTATGTATATAGTTCAGTTAATATATAATCCCTTGTAAAAGTATTAATCGATGACCGTGCGGTAGACATTTATTGTATCGTTTGCAACACTACGCCATGAATATTCATTAGTAGCCCTATCACGCGCGTTTTTCCCCATTTCTAGTCTCATTTCCTCCTCAATCAAGAGTTTGTTTATTGCATTTGTAAGCTCAGAGGTGTTACCGGGATTTATCAGAATACCAGTTTCCGGGGTGATCTGCTCTGGTATTCCACCGACAGAGGTGGAGATAACCGGCGTGCCCGCAGCCATCGCTTCCAGCGTCACCAGGGGAAAAACGTCCGATTTAGTTGGAAAAACAAATATATCCGAGAATTGGTATAGTTGGCGGAGCCTGTTCTTAGACACGTACCCCTCGAATCGAATACGATCATCACAGTTGTTCTCAATCTCCGCAACCAGTGAAGGATCCGACTCCGGTCCAACAATGAATAGAGAGAAATCATGTTTAATTCCGTCAACAGCATTAATCAGTTCGAGAACCCCTTTGCTTTCGATAATCTTTCCAACAAAGAGGAGTATTGGCCGACCAGTCACGCTTTCCACATCTACTTCGTTGTCACATTTTTCGAATGACACGCCATTAGGAATAACAGATACGTCTTGATTAGGGAACTTTTTCCTAAGGGTTTCTTTGTCACTATTGGACAGTGAAATGATATGTTCTGCTCCACGAATCACGCTCTCGTATAGTCTCAAATAGACTTGCTTGAACAAAAATTCTCCAGCAGCACCCATATTAAGATACTCAGGCCACTCGTATATTTTACTAATCTCATGTGTAGTAAATACGTATGGTACTCCTTTGAGACGACATTGGATAACGCATATAACGAGTGCAAATATGGGTATTGAGTTATGAATATGAACGACATCGTAGTCATGTAATGGACTTGGTGGGTCCAGATAGGTGAATATTAAACTATTCTCGAAATTAGTTTGTGTGTCTATGTTCAATACGTCAAGAAAATCAGGCATAAATTTTATTGAAGATATATTGTACATACCAAAATTCATTCCCACTTCATTAACTAGCTTTTCATCCGAATCACCGGACATCTTAACGACATCAACAGTTACCTCTCTATCCAAATGATTCGCTAAGTTCATTCCGGCCCTAACGGCTCCCTCCATGTTCTCCGGAGTGGAAATTATTACTTTGAGTATTCTCATTGATTGGTTATGTGTATTAATGAGAATTCTTTTTTCATTGGATACACTATCCATCTCCTGTTGATACTAGCCTCTGTGGTAAGGACAATAAACTGAAATCACGACCTGCGATACTCATACACTTGGTTACTCGCTAGCAACTATTTTATCATTACTATGGCGATTCCGAGGTCAACAATAGTATTCAATCAGGTGTGATATATTTAAAGCCCTTGTCGTTCACTGGTAAGCTTGGATAGCACGATACTGCTGTACGTCTGAGCATTACTATCAAAGCGGGCGCTTCTGGTAGTAATTTGTCCTCAACCACGTCCGGCTCAACAATCCCTAAGCCATGCCTTTTGGTTAATTGTTATATTTATGACGGGAATCGATTGGACTGCTTGTATATTGAAAATTTTGTAGTAGATAACTAAATGTATGCGTAAATTATTTAAGTCAGGCATCATTATTTCTATATGAATATCAATACTTTCAACTTATCCAAGATAATGTTCCAGTGTAGCTATATGCGGCAAAATTGCTTGAATTGATATGATTAGCGTCGTGATTCCTACAAAAAACGCCGGGAAAGATTTTGAGGAGACTCTTAAATCGATAAGGAATCAGGATGTTTCTGAACTGGAGATCATTATCATTGACTCTGGTTCCGATGATGGCACGGTTGAACTTGCAAATGAATATGCAAATTCGGTAATAACTATTTCGCCGAATGAATTTCACCATGGAAAAACCCGGAATCGAGCAGCGAATCAGTCAAAAGGTGATGTAATTGTCTTTACTGTTCAGGACGCTCTCCCAACAGACAATCGGTGGCTAACTAAACTTGTAAACCCCATAAAAAACGGTGTAGCGGATGTATGTTATGGGAATCAAATAGCCAATATCGATTCGAAACCCCCGGATAGATTTTTTTACCAGTACTTTTATCCAGAAATTCCTATTACAATCACCGAGAAAAATACTACAAACAAGCCCGAATTCTACATCGACAATATATTCATTTCCGATGTGAACTCAGCAATCGCCCGGGATGTTTGGAATGAATTTCAATTTCAGGATTCTGTTCAAATGTCCGAGGATAAGGACTTCGCGTATCGAGTTGCTTCCGCAGGTTATACCATCAGGTATTGTCCAGAAGCGAAGGTATACCACTCTCATGATTATTCTCTACTGGAATTATTTACTAGACGGTACAAAGATGGAAAAGCGTTTGCAAAATTCGCACCTGGTGAATCAGGAGGGTTTGTTTCAGAAGGCATTGAGTATGTGGTGGATGAGTACTCATTCTTAATTCACTCTGGTAGTATCAAATGGATACCATACTGTATATTATATGACCTGACTTATTTTGTTTCCTTTATTTTAGGAGAAAAACATGGAATCATTGGCGAATGGATCTCCTACCTAAGATGCGATTCGTAAGATCAAGTATCATATTAGTTAAATTCGGACCAGCTAAGGAATTCTTGCATCAGCCACAATTAATATTAACTGTGGATGTGACCGCTGGAATAATGAAAGGCGTCCTTCTTTCAGGGGGCACTGGTTCTCGCCTCCGACCCATTACCCACACGGGCCCGAAGCAACTCGTCCCGGTGGCAAACAAACCAGTTCTCGAATACGCTATAGAGGACTTCAAACAAGCAGGTATCACCGAAATCGGTGTCATTCTCGGCCATAAGGGTCGAAAAGAGATCCAAAAACTTCTTGATGACGGCTCCAATTACGGCGTCGATATCACTTACATCGTCCAAGGGAACTCGCTCGGTCTCGCACATGCCGCCGGGTGCGCGAAGGACTTCGTCGGTGACGATGACTTCGTGATGTACCTCGGCGACAACATCCTCAAGGAGGGCATCACGAATCTCGTCGAGAGCTTCGAGAGTGGAGACTACGACGCCGGTATCGCCCTTCAGGAGGTCGACAATCCACAGCGGTTCGGCATTGCAGACCTCGACGATGACGGTAACGTCACTCGCCTCATCGAGAAGCCAGATGACCCACCCACTAACTTCGCGCTCATCGGGATGTACGTCTTCTCGCCGAAGGTGTTCGATGCCATCGAGACGCTCGAACCGTCTTGGCGGGGAGAGCTCGAAATCACCGACGCGATTCAGCGACTTCTCGACGACGGGAACGCGATCGACTCCCACGTCGTCGATGGCTGGTGGAAGGACACCGGAAAGCCGGAGGACATCCTCCACGCGAACCACCTCGTCCTCGAGGGACTCGGACACACGGTCGAAGGGACGATCGCGGATTGTGCGGAAGTCTCTGGTCGTATCGAACTGCCCGCCTCGTCAACAATCGAATCTGGCGCGGTCGTCCGTGGACCGGTCTCCATCGCCGAGAACACGACCATCGAATCCGGCACCTATATCGGTCCGTACACGTCGATCGGCGCGAACTGCGTTATCGCGAATACCCACCTCGAGAACTCGGTCATCATCGGCGACTCCGAGATTACCACTTCAGGGAAAATCGTCGACAGCCTCATCGGGCGCGCTGCACAGATCGGGAGCGCCGCTGACCTCCTCCCCGAGGGTCGCCGCCTCGTCGTCGGCGAGAACTCGAACCTCAAACTCTAACCAGACCATGCGCATCATCACACACACCTGCACGGCGTGCGGAACGATTGTCTCAGCAAACGAACTCGAAGAGAACCGGGTGATGAAGTGCCCAGGGCTGAACTGCGACGATGTGCTCCGGTTCGAGGACCTTTCTGAAGGGGACCAAGAACACTACCTCGAGAACGAGGCGCAGTACCAGCTCGACTAAAGGGCGTCCGAAATCGCCGCGAGGTCCTCATCGAGCGTCGGTTGCGCTCGCCCCAACCGATCTTCGACCTTTGAGACGTCGAGACACGTGTACTCTGGTCGGGTTGCTGGACGGTCGAGGCCGGCCTGTGAGCCCTCGTCCAATAGCGATGTCGATGCACCCATCGCCTCACAGATCCTCCTCCCGAACTCGTACGGTGTCACGCACGACCGACTCGCGACGTGAAACAACCCGGAGACCTCCTGTTCGGCCGCCTTAACGAGCACCTCAGCTGTCGAACCTGCTCTGCTCGGTGTGATGTGCTGGTCGACGAACAACGGTGTCTCTTCGCCACCCTCCAGTTGTCCTCGAACCCAAGCAGGGAATCCGGTGAGTTCGTCAGTAGAGCGATGAACGCCGTACACAAACGATAGTCTGACAATAAGTGGATTCGAATGATAAGACTGCACCGTTCGCTCGCCGTCGAGCTTCGACGCGCCGTACTCCTGTACAGGGCGTGGTTCATCTGTCTCGGTGTACGGGTCGGCGTTCGTCCCGTCGAACACGTAATCAGTCGACGCATGGACGAACACAATATCGTTCCCCTCACAGGCTGCGGCGAGCTCCCCCGGTGCCTCACCGTTCACCTCGTACGCGAGCCTCGAATCGGACTCACAGCTGTCGACGTCGGTCAGCGCGGCGCAGTTCACGACGACGTCCAGCTCGTGTTCGATGAGCAACTCACGAAACCGCTCGTTCTCACGGACATCCAACTCGTATAGCGGGAGATCGAACGACGGAGCCGTCGAGTGGTACGTCCCGACGACATCGTGACCCCGGTCTTCGGCAATGGACACGACGTTACTTCCGAGCAACCCAGCCGCCCCAAGGACGAGCACGCGCATTTCGTACGTCGGTTATCTGAAAGAGATAAGTATCTACTCCCCACCCAATCGAACGATGCACGTACTCGTCACCGGTGGTGCAGGCTTCATCGGCTCGAACTTCGTCCACTTACTCCTTAATGAGACCGACTACGAAGTCACGACCCTCGACGCGTTGACCTACGCGGGGTCAATCGAAAATCTCGACGGAACGCTCGACGCCGACCGACACGAATTCGTCGAGGGTGACATCCGCGACGTCGACCTCGTTTCCGATCTCGTCTCGGACGCTGAGGTTGTGGTCAACTTCGCCGCCGAGTCACACGTCGATCGCTCCATCGACGGTGCCGAACCTTTCGTATCGACGAACGTCCAAGGAACGCAAGTCCTTCTCGACGCGGCGCTCAACGCTGACGTCGACCGATTCATTCAGATCTCGACCGACGAGGTATACGGAGAGATTGCAGAGGGCACTTTTTCGGAGGATGACCGGCTGAACCCGCGGAACCCTTACTCGGCGACAAAGGCTGGTGCCGACTTGCTAGCGCGTAGCTACCAGACGACGCACGGTCTCCCGGTCACCGTGACACGCTCGTCGAACAACTTCGGCCCCCGGCAACATCCCGAGAAGCTCATCCCGAAGTTCCTCACGAACGCGGCCCAGGGCGAATCGCTCCCGGTGTACGGCGACGGGACGAACGTCCGCGAGTGGATCTACGTTGAGGACAACTGCCGTGCGCTTCTCACTGTGGTTGAAGAGGGCAAAGCCGGCGAAGTTTACAACGTGGGCAGCGGCATCGAGAAACAGAACATCGAGGTGACGAAGGCAATTATCCAAGCGGTCGGAGCCTCCGAGGACCTAATCGAGTTCGTCGAAGACCGCGCAGGTCACGACCAGCGCTACGCGCTCGATACGACGAAGATCGAGGCACTCGGCTGGGAGCCCCAGTGGTCGTTCGAGGAAGGACTCGACGCGACGGTCGAATACTACTTGGGGTAACTGCTCGCCATGCCAACGGACGACCGTTATATCGATGGCAAGGAATGGAAGACAATCGTCGCGAACGTACCGCTGGTTTCGGTTGACCTCGCTGTCCGCTATAACGGTGGAGTCGTCTTGGGAAAGCGAACCAACCAGCCTGCGAAAGGTGAGTGGTTCGTCCCCCGGGGGTGTCGTATTCAAGAACGAGACATTGAGTGAAGCCGTCCACCGCGTCGCGAGAGGCGAACTTGGCTGTGACGTAACGATACTCGAGTCGCTCGGTGCCTTTGAACACTTCTACGACACATCTGAGGTCGACGGTGTTGAGACGAAACACTATGTCGCGAATGCGTTCGTCATCAACCCCGAAACTGAAACCAGTCACACCTGACGACCAACACGCGCAACTGAAAGTGTTCGAACCACCGTTCGAGGGATTTCATCCGTACGTTCAGCGGTATCTCGACGCTGCCTCTGAGATAACATTGTAACCTCAAGCTGTCGAAAGACCGCTCTCGATTGCACGATGATACTGGCATCTCAAGTATCGCCGGTGGAAGTGGGTAACGTCTTTAATTCACACGCGTCTGTATCAAGTCGTTAATGAGTCGAATCCACGGCGTCGAAGTTCGTGATTTGCAGGTCAACACCGACGAACGCGGTCACCTCGTCGAGGTGTTCCGAGACGACTGGGAGTTGTACGATCCAGAGCCGGCTATGTCGTACTACTCGCTGAGTTACCCCGGTGTCATCAGGGCGTGGCACCGTCACCTTCGCGGACAGGTTGACCACTTCATCTGTCCACAGGGCCGCATCAAGGTCGGCATCTACGACGACAGAGATGACTCGCCGACACAAGGAGAGGTAAACAAATTCATCATCGGCGAACACAACCAGCGGGCCATACGGATCCCTGGTGACTGCTGGCACGGGTTCAAAGTCGTCGGCAACGAGCAGGCGATTCTGCTGAACTTCCCGACTAACCTCTACGATTATGATGACCCTGATGAAGAACGGTTGCCACCGCATACGGATCAGATTCCTCTCGACTGGGAGGAGCAACCACACTAAGTGGTTCAATCCCAAGATGACGATTAGCTTCTGAAGTATCTGTAGCAGTGGAGACAACAGAATAGTATCGACGATCGGTGGTGGGATACGAGATTCTACTCTGAAAGGATGGCAACTGGGATTCGCCGGTCTTTATCATGATGACGACGGTCAAAAAAGACCTCACCGAGTCTTTCGGATGGTATAAATAACGCTGTGAATTTCCAGATTTTAGCTCAAACGTCATCTGAACGGGCGCAGCGCATGTGTCAACGACCCCAAAGCGAGCGCCGAACTTGATGTTCGTCGGCAGTCACGTCGGTGACCGATCCTTTTCCGACCTGAAATAAGGGGCGACCTGTTCGTTCAGCGCTGGCAGGCCGCCGAATCTGAACCCGCAACCGTCTAATTTGGGGGTAGAGGTTATTGAAAGGACCGATACAGGGCCGGGAGTGGCAACGACGCCGACAGTTCCGATCTTGAGACAGCCCCGCTCGCTGAGCGAGACCCCCTCCGTCACAGGCGTCGGATCTGTGCTCCCATCCGAATTATCCGGTTTGATTCCATCTCCCAAGACAACCTTCTGTGAAGGACCTAAATAAAGATATTATAAACAGAGTATCAATAGCAATAGAATTTATGTCTAATATTCACTTATCTGGAACTTGACCGCATTCGAAGAAAGTCTCCAAGACTTGAATTCGGACGAAATAGCACGTACTATGATATATCTAGTATTACCTGGCAAGTGACTTTTGTCGCCGACTCGATCACGAAAATCCGCTCGCCATCTGTCGAATCTTGGACGAAATACCGTCGAACAACTATTTCAGTATTCGTGCTCTGTCGTCCATGGCGCGGATCGCGTGTTTCAGCTGTTGATCATCCACCCGTTCTCTGACTTTCGCCTCCGTCACGTGAACCATCACCTCCTGAAGCGATTCGTAGTGCCGTTCTTCGGGGTCGACACATCCGTCCTCGACGGCTACCACTGGTCAGTCGCCTTGGTACGTTGGCTTCCTTGTGTGAGGTTACTTCGACCGGCATCCAGACGCTCACGATCGAGATATTCGGACGGCCCATTCCCGTATGAGATGTCTCGTCGATCATGTGTTGAGTCCCTTTCCCCGCAAGTGAAACCCAGTCTGGCTGCTATGATGATCAGCGACACTAAATCAAGCACTGCCCCACCAGACCAATCCTGAAGCAAGATCGGTCTCCTGTTGTCTACTTTTTTACCCCTCCGTACCCGTATTCACCGTATCCCTGAGTGCCAAATTTGCTCGTGGGTGTCGGCGTGGGTGTTACGGTTGGAAGAGGTGTCTCAGTTGGCGTTGGCGTCTCAGTCGGGGTCGGCGTCTCGGTCGGTGTTTGAGTGGGCGTCAGCGTGGGAGTTTCCGTCGGCGTCGGTGACGGTGTTTCAGTCGGAGTCGGCGTCGGTGTCGTCTGCGGAACGAACCTTGTCCAGTTGATGTTCATATCACCACCAAGGGCCTCAATCCGAAGGATCTGTTCGCCCTCGGTCTCGACCGAGACACCTGTCAACGTCACTGTCGTCCAGTTCTGGTATCCCCCGGTATTGGGAACCTCAACTGTCCCGAGTTCTGTTCCGTCCAGTAACACGCGGAGGCTTTCATCAGATGTCCACCCGGCGACGCGGGCCTCGAAGTCGTACGTGCCAGCTGGGAGAGTGATCGTGTACTCGAGCCACTCACCATCTTCGACCCACCCGACGTTGTACCCGTTGTCGTCGGTCGTCTCCTCAATATCTACCCCCTCCTCTCTGTACTGTCCACCCGTGTTCGTCTCGTCGGTATCGTGGTACGCGACCCCTTCACCACCCTCGTCGTACTCCTCTGCTTCGATCCGGTTCGTGCCGTCTCGGACAGTGCTATAGTACGGACGCTGTTCGGGGGTTGGCGTGGGCGTCGGTGTGGGTGTTTCAGTTGGCGTTGGGGTCGGCGTTGAAGTCGGGGTGGCGTTGCCCTTCTCTGTGATCGCGAGTGTGTACGCCCCTGCGCCGGACTGAATATCGACCACCTGAACGAAGTACGTCCCAGCTGAAGGAGCCGAATCGAGTTCAACACGACTCGGCTGGTCGGTTCCGACGTATTCGAGGTCGACGTACTTTCCCTCCGAGTCGTACAGCATCAGCGCCGTAACGCCATCCGCCGACTCCCGATCAAGTTCCGAGACGACCGACTGGTCTTTGTCCGCGTCGAACGCGTACCAATCGACCTCTGCTTCGGCGAGTTCGGCGGTTACCGTGGATCCGACCTCGACCGTGTCCGCGGTCGCCTGCTCATCGTTCGGTTCGGACTCACTGACAGCAGTCAGTTGCTGTACCGATCCTGAGAACGCGCTTCTAGTCACCGAGCCCTGCTGTTCGAACACCTGTTGTCCGCCGTATCCGAACGCAGCCATCTCAGTTGTTTCTGGAACCTGTGGGGATCGTGCCTCGTTGAGTATCGGTGTGGATACCGCTAGAGACGCGCCAGCGAGCTTCAGGCAGTCGCGTCTACTCACGCGGATACTGTCCTCGGTGTCCGACTGGTCTTGAGATTCGCGTGCCATTGTAAGTGAAAAAAGAAAGTACCTAATTGAATACTGTGTCTCAATTATTGAAATTGATTTCTTACTTGTTACGAGACAATCCGAGTCTCAGTAGGAACAGATCACGCCGTAATAGCCCGTAATCGGCCATCTTATCCGCTCAATAAGGATTTAGTGGATTAGTATTCGTCTCAGATTTATTGGGCAAATATGCCAAAATATAGTGAGAGATAATTATCATGGTTTACTTCCAAGGGCTCAAATACCGATTCGATTGAGGATTCTCTGGCAGGTGCGCTTGGCGAATTCCGCATCGGTGCGAACGATCCCAGAAGAACGAACATCGAACCGATCACCGTTGTGCGTGTTCTCGATCGGCGTCTCTGTTTCTGTGTGGCGCCGAACATCTAGTGAATCTCTTCAGGGTCGCAATCGGTTAGGGTCACTCCGAGCACTTGCCCGCGTATGACGTGCCCAGACGCGTCATTGAAAACCAGGCGAACACGTTCTTTTGATTCTGGGACCCGAGTAGACCTACATCTACGTGTCCACAATAGATCGACCGTACGACATCGTCGTGTGGGTGCAACTGATTTCGCAGGACGCCTCGTGGCGGAGTATCTCACGCAGTAGTACACTCCAGAGGATGTCTTGGTGGTCGGAGTCCGGACCGTCTTGAGTCACTTGGAAAAAACTTGTTCAACGAAGCGTGGGACGATACCCCCCTGCGTGATTGGTAATGCGACCGAGCCAGGTGTGCAGAGGTCATCCCGACCGGTTCTGGGATCAGTGGCGCGGTCGGTGGGAGCGTCGTCGCAGAGGGAATCGGTCTGTTCGCGGCCGCGATGTCCGGTGACTCCCTTCGCTCGGGTCTCCGTCGGTTCGTGTTTCCCGACCCAGGTGAGGGCCCAACGAGAGCGCTTCGATTGCCCGTCCGAAAAAAGGGTTTGGGACCTGTGCTCAACTCTCGGCGAGTTCTCCTCGGCGGTGGATGTCACTGGAACGGGAGACAGGAGTCTCTCGATGAGGGTGGTATAGACGTCCACCTTCCGATGACTTTTTGATACTATTCACGTTGTCATCTGTATGAACCGCCGGCGGACGCTCCACCTTTCGTGCTGTGGCCTGCTCTCGCTTCTCGCGGGGTGTAGCGACTTCGGGAGCCGTGCGCCGACGATGCACGAGGTCGGTGAGTCGTTCGTGGTCGGTTCCGCGAACCCGATCGAATACCGGGTGAACTTGGCCATCGACACGGACCAGATGCCGAACGTTATCGATGGATTCGTGTTCGTCGAAGTGGAGTTCGAGAACCTCGCGACGCAGGCGCTCGATATCTACCCCGAGTTGTTCTCGCTGTCGGCCGCTGGCGGGAGTCAGAACGAGTATGTCCGTAACGAGACGACAACGCTGGTCAATCCGCTCGAGGCCCGTGCCCTTCAGCCCAACGAGTCCGGGGTGGGAGAACTCCTGTATCCGGTTCCCGACGCCGACGTGTTCTATCTGCTCGTCGAACCCGTTCGGCCGGTCGAACCGACGCCAGTCCACCGAGTTCGGCTCGACAACGCCCTGTGATCGATTCACCCCGGGAAGTAAATTATGGAGCACGTCTGATGCAGTGCCGCTAATGGCTCAACGGTATTCGTCGACAGTAACTACCTTCTTCGTCTCGGAATGGGTGAGATCCCGGTCGTTCGAGACGACGGTCCCTCCGACGTCGCGTGCGACGGCCGCCACAAGAGCATCGATCGCAGTGAGTTGGGGTCCCCGTGGACCGATATCGTCTGCGACCTCAGCTGCCGTCACTGCCGTCTGTTCGCAAATCTCATAGATATCGGCCCACGAAACGTTCCGTTGCATCGCAGCCAGATCGGTCGGAGCCGTGCTGTGGACGTCCCCAAGAAGGAACTCGGTGAGGACTACCGACGGGAGTATAAATTCGTCGTCGGCGTGATCGAGCAGGTACTCTTTGGTGTCAATCACGCCGTCGTCGTAGTCGATCAAAAACGTCGTGTCGAGAACTCTCATTCGGAGCGGCCCTGGGCCAGTTGCTCGATATTCGTTGCCGACTCCTTCTTTCCATCTTCGTGCACCTCGCGCATTTTCTCCGGACGGTCAGTTCCTTTGCCCGCACCGAAGCCTGCGAGGAGGTCTCGATCGTCCGAAAGAACGCGCTCCATCACGTCGTTGTAGCTCTCACCCTCTCGCTTCCGCCGATCGAGCATCTTTTTTACCCGCTTGCTCACTCGGATGTGGTCGTCTGCACTCCCCATATCACGTTAACGTGGGTGTTAACGCAACTTGTAGCTTCCGCTACTTGATTATTTTTCGCCGTCCTGGTGCACGTCGACGCGTACGACGTTTTCGAGGGAGTCTCGCTCGGAGTCAAACAGCGGGTCCCCGATGCTGACGTGTTTTAGTTGCTCGTCGAGCCCGTTCGGCCGGTCGAGCCAACGCCGTCCACCGAGTGCGGCTCGACAACGCGCTGTGATCTATACACCGCGGGAAGCAAATCCATCAGCAAGGAGCGGATACTGAGTCCCAACGGTTCGGTGCAGTTGGTGGTGACGACCACTCGAAATCGGAGTTGGCTCTTTGTTGACTGAGGTGCCCCTGGAAGAGTAACTGGAGGATGGGGGACACCAGTGTCGCGAGTGTATCACTCAAATGAAGACGGAAGACGAAAGCACACACCACCGTCGCGAGTGTAACAGTCGAAGTCGGTATCTGAGCAAGGAACTCACACACTACCGTCGCGAGTGTAACATCCGGGTGTGGATTAGCTGGTTAACAGCTACCCCCACCGAAGGTCACGGAAATCCGTTGGGCCGGGTAAGAATGCAGAGCAACACGCGTTCACACCAGTCTGCGATCCGGTCCGTAGAAGGCGACTGGATACGACGCATGCACTCCACCGACAGTTACACTCGCGATAGAGGTGTGTCTCGCGTTCAGCGTTCGTTTGCCTGAGTCAGTTCCGTACTCCACTTCGGGTTTACACTCGCGAGTATGGTTAATATGAACCAAATTTGATTTCAGACTACAGAATCGTCCAATACCGTGTTATCAACACAAATACACACGCGGGATTACCCCGTGTTTTTATACTATGAAGAGGAGAGTATGGATTATGACTGATGAGGAACTCGACCGGGACCCGCTGTTCAGATACGAACAGCCAATTTTTGCTGATGAGGATCTCCTCAAGATCACCCACATCCCTGGTCCAGAGCGAATCGTCGGTCGTGACCAGCACATGCAAGAAGTCGCGGATGCACTCAACCCAGCAATCTTTGGCCAGGAACCGACGCACCTGTTCGTGTTCGGAAAGACGGGGACTGGAAAGACTTTGACTTCGCGGAGTGTGAGCGAGCGGGTGGTCACAGAAGCGGCACGAGGCGACACGCGTGTTTCGACTGTGTTCGTCGACTGCGGTGAGCAGAACACTGAAGCCTCGGTCATCAAGACGATTGCCCGGCGGATCAACGATCCGAACCGAACGGGATTTACCGTACCTGAGCGGGGGCTCGCCACTGGCGACTATTACACTCGATTGTGGAAGGTTCTCGACAGCTGCACCGACGTAGTGATCATCATCCTCGACGAGATCGATATGCTTCAAGACGACGAGGTCCTCAGAAAGCTCTCTCGAGCGGGTGAGAATCGTCGAATATCCTCGTCGAACATCGGTATCATCGGTATCTCGAACAAAATCGATTTTCCCGAGCAGCTGACAGAGCGCGTCAAATCGAGCTTCGCACACGACGAGCTCGTCTGTCCACCGTACGATGCGAACCAGCTCCGCGAAATCCTCGAACATCGCCGCGATGCGTTTCAGGAAGGTGTGCTGACGGATGACGTCATCCCACTCACCGCAGCCCTCGCAGCGCAGGAGCACGGGGATGCTCGCAAGGCGATCGACATCTTACGTAACGCTGGCCGCCTGGCGACGAGGAACGGTGACGATCAGGTCACGGCTGAACACGTTCATGCCGCGAAAGAGAAGACAGAGGCTGATCGATTTGCCGAACTCATCGATGGTGCACCAACACAGGCGAAGCTCATTTTGTACGCGTTGACGCACCTCACGGAGTCACACTCGGAAAGCGAGTTCTCGACCAAGAAAATATTCAAGGCGTATCGAACGCTGGCCGAGACACTCGATGTGAAACCGCTGTCTGAACGGCGAGTTCAAGAGATTCTCAAAGAACAAGATTTTCTCAACGTGATTCAATCCGAGCGGCGTGGTCGTGGTCGAGGACGTGGGATGTACGCGACCCATCGGCTGCTCGAGGACGCACCGATCGTCAAGCGTGTCTTGCAACGTGATTCGAGACTATCAGAGATCGGTGAATAGATCCGCCCTCGTTGGTTCGCAGGTCTCGAGCGTTTACCCTCAATTTGGTACCCACTATGACTCATTACCTAACACGTGCCCACTATTGCCCATCAAGACCAAGACACGAGGTGGGCTCGCTGTGGTCCGTGCACTGAGCGACATGAACCCGCTCGAGTCTTTTTTGAACGCCCCCGAGCGCTCGACTCGGGGGGCTCGCTGCGCGCTTCGGCTCGCTCACGGTGTTCGTTCGCCTCCAGTGCTTACACCGAAGCGACGCAGTCGCTTCGAGCCTCCGCTCACTCTGTTCGCGGAGACTTCGCCCGCCGTCGTCGAGCGCCCGGCCCCGTTCAGTCCCACCCCTGCTCGTGTCGCTGGTCGGTGCGCGTCTCGGTGTGGTGGATATCGAGACTCCCCTGAGCGCTCAGTCGTCGCTCCACTCTCTAGTCGCTCAACGTCGACGCCTCGCCGCGCTTCACGGCTCGAATGGCCGCGGAACTCCGTTCCGCTCTCTCGCCGTTCGCTTCGCGGAACTCACTGCGTTCGTTCCGCGCTTCGCTCGCCTCCACGGAGCGGGGCCGATGAACGGCTGACGCCGTTCGCTTCGAGACGTTCGCTCCGGAAGACTCGCCATACTCGTCTTCCGTGCACCCACTCGCTGCACTCGTGGGAACTCCGCTCACGTCTCGCCCTGTTCGCGGCTACGCCGCTCACCTCGTGGCGCTCACGATGTTCGCGCCACGCTTCGCTCGCACCTTCCCGGTGCGCCAGCAGGCAAGTGTGGTTGCGGTTGCGCCCCTGACGGGCCGAACCGCGAACCACCTTGCCGCTGGCCGCTCAGGCCCCCGCTCTCGGCGCGCGCGGCTGGTGTTTTCACTCCGAGGGCCGTCTCGCTCGCGCCCTCCGGGCGCGCGAAGGCGCGAGCGAGACGCGCAGTACGGTGCAGTGTCGGCGATGACTGGTCGTGTGTGGTTGGAACTCAGGTGGAGCTGAGTGTCGCAGAAAGACGCGGTGGAGCGCGCCTTCGGTCAGGAAGTGACCAATGGCTAGTACCAACGCAATCGGACAAGAAGGTTCGGACCGAGTCGACGAACAGACGCACAAACAGCGGACGAGACGGTGTGAGGAGTGCGGTGGACGGGTGGTTCGAGAGGCGATCGAGACGGTGTGTGCGGGGTGTGGGCTTGTCGTCGACGAGGACGCCCTTGTTCGAGGGATGAGCCCCAGTCTGCACAAACACGGCGAGGTGGGGAGCGGACCCGTTGAGTGGAGTCTGGAGATGACGACATCGCTTCGAGTCGATCGCGGCCTGCACACGACGTTCTTTCTCTCTACCGATGGGTACGGGAACACGTTATCGACGGCGCAGAAGGACTTCTACGGGAGACTGCGGATGCGACACAAGCGCTTCCAGATGGAGTCCAAACGAGCGATTCGGCTGAACGAGGGGTTGCGCGACATCCAGATGATCGTCGGGAACCTCGGGCTCCCAGGCTATGTGGCCGCGGACGCGGCGGCACTGTTGAAGCAAGCGTCAGAGGCGCGGCTCCCGGGTGGGCGGATGGCCTGGGAGGCGCTCGCGGCCGGGGCAGTCTATGTGGCGACGAGCCAGTCCGGGTTCAGACGGACGACGGAGGAGGTCGCGGTGCACGCAAAGACCTCTCACGAACGGGTGTGCGCGGCGGCGCGGAAGCTGCGCTGTGAACTTGGCTTGATGGATGAAGTGCCTCCAACCCAGGCGTGGGCGGTCGACGCGGTCGTCGAAGTGTTGGGCGAGCGCGAGGGGATAGAGCTGGACGTGTGTCTCCAACTCAGACGAGCCGGCGAGTTCCTGCTCGATGTGGCCGACGGGGCGTGTCTCGGTCCGGGCACGGCACGTGTGACGATGGCGGCTGCGGCGGTGTACGCGGCCGATCGGCTGACTGAGGGGAAGACGATAACTCAACAGGACGTCGCGGACGCGGCGAGTACAGTCGTGGCGACCTCGAAGTCGAAAGTGAGTGGCTACTCCCGGGAGGTGGTCGGTGCGTACGAGACGGCGTACGGGACGCGCGATGTCGAGGACGTGATGGCGAGTCGGCTGGCCTGAGCAGGCCGGCTGGCGCCTCTTTTTTTGACCACCACCCCCGGTCCCAGCCCCCCTCCCCACCCACCGCTCCGTGCTCGCTCCCGATGGTCGCTGCGCGCGCAGCCACGACCGTCCTCCGAGGATGAGCAAACCCGACGCTTGTGTGCTCTCGTCTCCATCCTCGTCACGTTTATTATCCGTTGTTGCATGTAATCAAATAGTGTCCGACTATATAAAACAAGGGATAAAGGTGTGTTTACGACTCAATCCGGGAGACGACACGGCGATATTCAGAATCCGAGCAGCTGATGACGTGCTACGGTTGCTCGCCGACGCGCACGAGTCGGAGTTTACCATGAACACGCTCGCCACGGCCACCGAGCATAGCCGGTCGACGGTCTGGCGTGCCGTCAACCTCCTCGACGAACTCGGGGTCGTCACGATGCGTGAAACCCCACAACGGAAGTACGTCTCGATCAGTCACTCGGCGCTGCAGAAAGACGATCCGATCCTCGGTATCGAACAGCCCGAGTACCGCGCGCCACTCAGGGCCTTCGTCGAGCGAATCGAGGGAGCGCTCGGCGACGCAGACGACGTCTCACAGCTGGTCGGCGTCCTCGTGTTCGGGAGCGTTGCCCGTGGGGAGGCCGACCGGAAGAGCGACATCGATGTGTTCGTGCTCGTCGAAGGAGACCGGACCGTCGCACGCCGTGTCGTCTCGACGGTTGCGAGCGAGCTGGGCGAGGAGCCGTTCGACGGCGATCGGTACACCTTCGAACCGTTCGTCGAAACCAAAGCGAGCGCTTGTCGGGCTGACGAGAAACTCAAAGAGATGTTCCGAGAGGGGATTACCGTCCATGGCGGTGACGCCATGCAACGGGTTCGAACGGCGGTGTTGTCAGGTGAGTAGCAACAGGATGGAGACGCTGATCGACGAGGTACAGGCAGCCTTCGACCGGCAGCCCATCGACATCGAAGACGGGTTGGAGACGGACGAAGCAGATGTCCTCCAGCTCCGAAAGTCATGCCGACTACTCGCTGGGGCCGAGACGCTCCTGGAACAAGGATTCTATACGCTCGTCGTCGAAGCCTCGTTCGTTGCGATCGAGCGGGTGATCGAGTTCAAGCTTCTCGAGGGTGGTGTCAACGCTCGAGATTTGCCTGGCACACATCCGGGTGTGTACACCGAAGCCGCTCGTCGTGGGATCCTCTCTCAACATGTCGCTGGAAATCTCCAGGACCTGTGGCGAAGCCACCGGGCGAAGACCTACTACCAAGACGGGCTCGCGACGAACGAACGCGCAAAGAAGGTGTTCGCCCTGGCCAGCGAAACCCATGACTTCGTAGTGAATCAGTCATCGAAGCGGCACGAGTGTCGGTGTGAGTGAGTTCATCGGAGCACCAGAACGGGTGTGCAGCCGGGGGGACGTTGCGGTGTGACCATCGCGGCTGCAACAGTGTACGCGGCAGATCGACTGATAGAGGGGAATATGATAACTCAATAGGATGTCGCGGATGCGACGAGTGCGGTCCTGGCGACGTCGAAGCGGAAGGTGAGTGGCTACTCTCAGGGATGGTCGGTGCGTACGAGACGAGAGACGGGACGCTCGAAATCGAGGACGTACTGACAGATCGGCTGGCCTGAGCGGGCCGGCTGGTTCTTCTTTTTTTGGCCACCGCCCGCACCCCCCTCCCCACTCACCGCTCCGTGCTCGCTCTCGGTGGTCGCTGCGCGCGCAGCCACGACAGAATTAACTGTGCAATCAGTTTCCGAGAAATTGGTTTAGTTCGTCAAACTCGGCGGGTGAGAGAATGAGTTCGGTGTCGAACGCATCGAATCGTCCGAAGTCGGCGTCGATCGTCAGCACGGTATTCACACCTTCTGCAATTGCCACCTGAGCGTAGTACCCGTCCCATGCCTCAACGTTCGCGTCGCCTGCATGAGACAGAGACTCGTGGACAAGAGCCTCTGATACTCCATCGTACCAGTGAACTCGTTTCGCACTCAAGAAATTCTGAAGCAGTTTGGATGCTTCTCTATTCGAGTATCCGAGATGGTTCCGCATCACATGGTGCGCTCCGAGAACTGCGGTACGGGGAACAATCGCCTCAATTTCTCCCGCGACAGCATCACGGATGTACTCAAGTGCATTCTCTTGAACTGGTGTGTCAGCGTGGGCGAGAGCGATAACACCCACGTCGAACAGATACGGCTCAGTGTCGTCACTCATCGATTGTGTCTTTCGCACCTTTTCGGATGTTTCTACGGAAATCCTCGCTGATTGGGTCGGCAGTATCCGAGAGCGGTTTAGTGTCTCCCCTCTCCTTCGAGAACTCTGCAATCATTTCGTTCATCCGACGAAGGACGTCTTCGGGGTTGTCTTCTGGCTCAACGACTGCTTTTCCGTTTTCTTCGTGGATGTCCACTTCTGTGCCGGGAGTGATCCCGAGACGATCCCGAATCTTCTTCGGCAGGACGATTCGCCCCTTCGAATCCACTTTGGTCATATTCCCACTTTAGGTGGGAAAAGTTATAGTCGTTCTGCTCATGATTGAGAGACGACGGGGCTCGTCGAGACGTGGGGTCGACTTGCGCGGGCGCGGAGTCCCTTTCCTCACGGAGCGAACGGAGTGAGCGAGTAGGGGGGAGGAGCGCGTGCGAAGGGTTACAACCGGGCGCGCGACAGCCGTCTGACCGTCCATGGCGGGCCACAGACAGTCCACGAGGGCTGGCGTGCCAACGAGGCCACGGTGCGTTTCTCGGTATGGACGGGTCGCGGTCAACCGGCCCCGAAGTCGGATCCGTCGAAGCGAACGTGACGCCATGTGCCCCTCCGTCGCTCGGTGTCCACCGGGGGTAGAGTGAGTGGAGGACACCGACAGTTGAATTGCCGCTGGCGTCTGGCCCTGCGCGACAAGCCGACTGCGAGCGGGTGAGTCCCACCCGACGAACCGGCGTGCAAGCCCCGCCCTCAACGAGCGCGGCAGCGCGAGTACCCCGGGGGAGTTGACCCGGGCGGAGTGAACTACCCCACCCTACCGCTCGTCTGACGGCTCACGCTTGAGAGTGGGGCTTCCTGTTTCCACGACGCGCTTTGCATCCACAACCGAGGACACAGGGAGCGCAGTCTCCACAGGCGTTGATTCGGAGCGTCCCGCTCCTAACCGCTTTGTGATACCGCGAAAAAGAATGTTCCATGCCGCGTTCGCGTCTCTATCCGCCTCGAACCCACACGCCGGACAGGAGTGTTCACGCACCCACAGCGGCTTCTCGGTCGAAACGCCGCAGGACGCACACTCTTTCGTCGTCCCTCTCGGATTTACGCCGACGAAGTGCGTTCCTTCCCGCTCGCACTTGTATTCGAGCATCCGCAGGAACGTCCCCCACGCCGCGCCTGCCCGGTTCCGCGAGTTGCCCGGCAGTTCGACCAACCCCTTCGCGTCCAAGTCCTCCACGGCCACGAGGTCGTACTCTCGGGCGTAGTAGGTTGAGAGTTTGTGGAGGAAGTCCCGCCGCTTGTTCTTCAGGTCGGCGTGGCGTTCGGCCACGACGCGGCGCTGTTTCTCCCAATTCGCAGACCCGTCTTCCTTCCGCGATAGGCTCCGTTGAGCGCGTTCCAATCGCTCGCGCTCGTCGGACAGGTCGAGGGATTCGACGGCGGTGCCGTCGGTGTCGTGAGCATACTTGAGAATCCCCACGTCGATGCCGACGCACTTCTCGGGAGTCTCAGGCCTCTCCGGTGGGTCGTCCGGGGTTTCGACACCGAGAATGGCGTACCACTTCCCGGTGGGTTCCTGCTTGACGGTGACGGTCTTAATGTCGGCGTCGTCGGGGAGGTCGCGGTGGAAAGTGAGTGGGATATCTCCGAGTTTCGAGAGCCACAGTCGCGTCCGACCGCTCGTGTTCTTGAGCTTGAAGCCGGATTGACTGTAGGTGAAACTGCGGTACTCGCCCGGTGCCTTCCACTTGAGCGTCCCGACGCGGTAGCCGTTCTCTTTGCGTCCACGAAGCGTCGAGAGATTGTCGTACAAGCGTTGAACGACTTTCTGAAGAACTTTCGAGTGAACGCTTTTCAGGTCACTCCACCACTTCTTGAGGCTCGGCAAGAGTTTCTGCTCGCTGTATGCCGAGGTGTTGTCAGTGCGGTTGAGACGGTGGAGGAAGTGGTTGTAGACCTGCCTACAGGTATCGACAGTCCACGCTAACTGTTCTTCGAGTGCGTCGGACGGTCGAAGTCGATACCTGTAGTTGTAGTTCACGAGCGTTCTTCGATGAGTTCGTCGAGTTTTCCGCGAACGAACGATGAGAGGTTGAGGTGGTTCTCCTCAATCCACTCGGCTTGGTCTTCGCGGATAGTGATGTTCTTCCGTCTCATTCCATACGCACTATGCGCATCTGTACGTATGGTTGTTGCGATTGCGTGGGCCTGCCACCGGAATCGTGTCTGAGAACCGTGCAGCGCTGTATTCCCTACCTACTCGCTCCCTTCGGTCGCTCGTTGAAGAAGGGGCCTTAGCGCCTCAATTCAGGTAACCTACCACATCAACCCACTCTGATGGGTGTGTAGCCGAGCGAGGAGGGCACGCTCGGTCACCGTTCCCCACGTGCTTCCCACTCAGGACGTGGTGTTGGGGACGGGAGGTCGCCAACCACAGTGCGGAGTTCCGCCTCTGTCGTCCACGGGAAGCACCGATTGTGGAGTTCGAATTTGCGGAACTTGTTGAGATGGACCCAGCTGTACGTCGCTGGCTCTGCCCCCGTATTTAGCCGATCGTCGACCACATCCCAAACCTCCTGTTCGTCGATGTCAAGCCCGCTCTCTCGTGCGCGATCAACAAGCGAATCAACCGTTGATTGGACTGCATCCTCCGACAGATCGTCTGCGAACGCAATCTCGAGAGCGGCCTGAACGACGTGCTGTTTCGAGTCGAGGTTCTCGTCAGTCACCCACGCGTAATCGCGCGGGAACACGTACGACTTGTCGAAACACGGCGGGTCATCGATCTCGCCCACTTCAGGAGCCTCACCACCACTCTCCTTCTCGAATACCCCGACGATGTAGTCGCTGTAGGTCGCGAGCAACGAAAACATAATATCGAACGTATTGAGCCGGTCAGTCGGGAGTTCGAGGAGATCACCCATGATGAACGGATAGGCACCGAGCTGCTTCGTGAGTTCGTTCTGGACGGCGCGGAGCCGGCGGAGATAGGGGTCGCGATAGCTCCCCAGGATGAAATACGATGTCCGCTGACTCCAGAGGTACGGCAATTCGCGCTGTGTGAACCGCCAAACCTCTCGTTTCTCTGCAGGCTCAAGCTCGATGCCCCCGACGGCCTCGTGAACAACGGTCATAATGTCCCCAGCATCCGGCGGCGGGCTTGGGTCTGTCATTAACTGCCGATTCAAACCACACCTGTTATTTCTTTCTGAATCACTTTGGCCTTTTCTGATTTAACCAACTTGGATGACCCTAACTGTTATAGCGCCCTACCTCGTACCATCACATATGAGCGAAACCGACACTGGTGCGGCCGATGCAGGGCCGTTCGCGGAACAACAGCGGCTGTTCAAGCTGCTGTCCCAGGATACGCGCCATCTCATCATCCAAGAGCTGCTGGGCCACCCCGCACATCTGATGTCGCTCGCCGAACTCGAGTACATGACTGGAAAGAGCCAAGCAGCTATCAAAGATCAGCTGGAGACGTTGATCGACGCCGGGCTCCTCGCACGCTACACATACGACCCAAGTGAGGGAAAACGTGATCTCCCTTCCCAGTTCTACGGGTTCACGGAGCGAGGCGTCGAGATCCTCCACGACTACAAGTATCTCCGTGGCCTCCCGGTCGCACGCGCCCTCTACGAGAACACGCGGAAGACCGAGAAAGTCGAGCGCCACGAATCGGCGCCTCGACCGGAGATTCCGGATGCTGTTGCGCAAGCCCTCGAGTTTGACGAGCCCGATCTCGGCACCGTCGATGGTGGGACAACCCGATAGTTCGTCGGCGAACCACCGCTTTCAACACTCAACTGAGGTTGAGGAAACGTGGCCGGAGGCGAAATCGGACCGTTACCTCGCCTGATACCCGACCATCAGGACGAGTTGCCCAATGGATAGTCGTGAGACCGACAAGCGGTGTCCCTCAGACCCGGGCCAGGGGGTTTACCCATCGAGAACGATCGACCCATCTAACCGAACCGTCACGCTGTCTCCATGAGACTCGAACGTCACGCTCTGGCCTGAGTCGGCATCACTCTCGTGGAGGATTTCGAGGATATCTGGACCGATCGCGTCGTACAGTGAATGGAGGCCGGCCTCGTCTACGCCCTCACGTTCGGCCACTGCGTCGACGATCGCAGGCGCGGGGACTTCAGTGTCGTCGATCGTTGCGGTCGACCGCCTCGAAACCCCCCACAATCTCGACGTCCCACGCCCGCTCGGCATCGTGCCTCTCGACCGGCCACCCGCCCCGAACGTCGACGCCGTTGGCCGCTGCTTCCTGGAGGAGTCCAGCAAGCGCGACCTGAAACGCGCCTTCGTCCGTGACGCCCCCATCGGCCGTCGGCTGTCGCTGCACAGTGACCTCACTGCTCGACGTCGCCGTGATTCGATAGCCGTCAACCGTGAAACACTCCCCGGGGGCTGTCCGCGGTCGTATTTGACGAGTTCTTCGGCAATGTCGATGGCGGCCTCAGTCATCTTGACGAACCGCCGTTCGACGATATCGCGAGTATCCGAATCAGTCTTGTAGTCTGCACGACTGATGCGTTGTTTTCGGGTGAGAACACCCAGACTCTCGTCGATCGTTTCGACGGCGGTCAGAATCCTGTTGAGACGGTCGGATGGGAGTCCACCGTCTGTCATCCATCGTCCGCTGGCATACCCGTCGCTGGGACGTCAGTCGTGGTGTCGTCGAGATGATCGTCGATTCTGTCGAGAGCGGCATCGAACCGTTCGCGAGGCGACTGCAGGTCCGACTCAGTCGCCGTGAGCTGGCGTCGGAGTTCGTCGGCGTGGGTTTCCTCACCGACGATGAGAACCCCGTTGGCGAAGATGGCTGCTGCGAGTTGGGGCTGGACAGTCTGCAAATCGACGAGGTCCACATTAGATTCGAGTGCGTCACTGATGTCGGCACTCAGGCCGAGGAATACGTCATTGTAGTTCGGATCAGCGGGCTGGTGGTCGTCAAATTCGACCGCGATATCGATGTCGCTCTGCTCGTGAGTCGTCTCGGTTGCCTGGGAACCGAAGAGGATTGCAATCCGAATTGGATGCTCCCGGAGTACGGTCTGAAGCGCCTCGAGATCGAAACAGACATCGAGCGTACTCGATGCAAGAGTCCTCATCACTGAGACACACGTTTGCGATTCATATAAAACGCCGGTGGCAGCGTCCGGCTACTATCCCGCGGTTTACTGCGCTTCAATTATTCTTACTCTCTCTCGTTCAGTACCTTTTGAGCCTCGGCGAACATTTGTAAACACGGGTCGGGCCCGGTACGGCGTTCGGAAATGTTCTCCTTCACCGATTCGTACCGCTCTCGAAGTTCGATCGATAACTCCAGCGCGTCCACCGACTCAATCCCACATTCAGCCAGTTGTTGATCTTTCGGCATTCGTTCCAATACTCTGTGACACTCGTCACAAACGGCAATCAAGTTCGAGAAGGCATGCGGGTCGTCCGACTGAGACTCGGGTATGATGTGGTGGATATGTAGATTTCGGCCACTGGCGCACTCTGAGGCACCGCACCGTCGACACTCACGATCTCTGGAATGGACTATCGTCGCGATAAGGTCGTAATCTCGACCACGAGTGGTCACCCCACCATTGTAATTCGGGTGTCTTTTGCCCTGTCTCAGAAACCGATTCCATGCCTTGGAGCACTCCCGAGAGCAGTAATGTCGTCCCTCTGATTCCCACTCTCGAATTTCCATTTCCTCCCCACACCAGGTACATCTTATATTGATTGAGGTTTCCTCGTCGTGGACAGCCGACTGGTGACTGTGGAGGCCACCAATACCACGAAACTTGTCCCCACAGTATTCACAGCGTTGGTTCTTTTCAACCATCGTCGGGGTCTTGGACTCGCCCCTCCGTGTCAGCCTCAATTAACTCGGTTATTCGCTGTTCGAGGCTCTTCGAGCGAGGGACGGTGTTTTTCCACTTCTCCCACTTCTCATCATCAATCTGGAACTGATACTTGACCATGCTTTTGCTCTTCGATGCCTATACACTTAGTATTACTTAGTTCTTTATAGTGATACTCACTTTTACTAACTTTTAGAAACTATCACTAAGCGTCTTCATACAAGCCTGCTTCTTCGGAAGTTCAGTACATCAAAGACTCTGCCTAGTATTTGCGTCACCAGGCCTGGGCCTCCAAGAGACAGAAATCCACTCTCCCAGAGGGTTCTCCAACTTCAACACTGTACGTTTCGCTTTGTGCTTAACAACTGACTTCTTGTCCACTGCTGGTTGGACCACGACTGCAGACGATCCCTGTCACTAGTGCAGCGATTTGTACTCTGGTAGCCCGGACCCCCGTCGGATGACTGACATCAAGCTGGGGGATTCTCCAAACATCAACCCACAGTCACCCGGTCACGGACGACCCCACACGGCTCTTCAAACCGGCTTAAGACGGTGTGTTCAATTGTGAATTAAGAAGATGCTCTACCGGGCGTAGATTAGTCGTCTCGGGGGTCTTCGCTGAGTTCGTACAGTCCTTTGTGGATCTTCTTAACGTACCCCGCCATAACCAAGTCTCTCAGTCTTTGAGATATCAATTGTCTACTTTCTCCGGTGAGTTCAGACAAATAGCTCGGCGTACAACGGCCTTGGCTTAGTTCCCTCAGTATTTCACGATGTAATTCGTCCAAATCATCCGAAGAATCCATTTGAGTATCACATAGTATGCGCACGTACTTGATAGTGTATACGCTTTGCACTCAGAAACACATCGTATTTTACGTTGTAAAAGCTTATGACATCACAGGTGCTATCGCTGGTTGAGGAGTTTGCTGTTTAAATTCAGCCGGGTGTTGCAGCACCCGACTCGCACTTCTCAGCCAAGAGAAGCAATGACAACTACAACCGCACGTCCTGAAAAGGATATTGACGACCAGACCACGTGTAACAAGTCGTGGTGTGAGGGTGTCGAGACTGAACCACTCCCCTGCTTCGCGTGTTTCGAACTCGGGGTGAAAGAGACTCTTGAGGGGGCTGTGTGATGACGGTCAGCGACGACCACGTCCACGCGTGGAACCAGCCAGACGACCCTGACTGCCCTCAAGTGTTGACAACACCGGAGCAGGTACTGACTGGACTTCCACTCGGGTTAGCGACGCTCGAAGTGCTCTGTGACACATGTGGTACCAGCATGGGTGAGGGAGCGGACGTGTTCGTGTACGCGTACCGGGCCGCAGAGGCACCGCGATGGTCCCTCGCGGGGTGTTACTGTGAGACGTGTGCGCCGTCGGGGATCAGAAAGCCGACGCTTGGGACGACTGAAGTACTCGTCAGCGCCCAGTTGGCGGTCGTGTCGCATCCACGCGAACAGCGTCACAGTCTCTGTGTGTCCACGCCGACACTGCGGTCGTTCTCACCACCGACGCGAGGGTCCGCACCATGAGTGACTCGGGGAGTCGAGAATCGCTGGCTGCTCGACTGACTGCGCTCGAGGACACAGTCGAGAGCCTCGAAACACGAGTGGACGCCCTCGCGACTGTCGGTGCCGAGATGAACAGTAAGGAAGAGAAGTACGCTACTGTCCTGGAACTCGCGTTCGGGAAGTGCGGTGATTCCGAGACGGTTTCGGTCGGTCCCCACGAAATTCGAGAATGTACCAGTGTGTCCAGACGCTATGCGTACGAGTTAATCGATGACATGGGCACATCGTTGCCGGGATGTACGGTCCGCGAGTCGGACGTGGTAGAGACGATCACTGGAACCCGGCGTCGGTCGAAGGCACTACTTGTTGATCGTGCTGTCGTTCGGAGTCAAAATGGCTCTACCATACTCTCAGATCGGGCTGAATCGAGCGAAGAAGATGATGCGAGCGTACGGACTACGGGTGAATTGGAGGTGTTGAATGGGCTGACACCCCGTGGTTTCGAGGAGTACGTTGCGGACCTCTGGCGGGCCAGTGGGTATGAGTGTCGTCTCACGAAACAAAGCCGAGACAGCGGCGTCGACGTCGTCGCCGTGAAGGGAGACGAGCGAGTCCACATCCAGGTGAAACGGTATTCGGCCAGTGACGTTGGCATCGAGACTGTCCAGCGAGTCGCTGGGCTCTTAGTTGACGACGAGTTTGAGGCGTCGACGGTTCGAGTAGTCACGACGTCCGGATTCACTATGGATGCAACACAGCGGGCTGAGCGAATCGGCGATCTCGAGTTGGTCGACGGTCCTGCGGTCGTCGCGCGTGGGAGGGGTCTGGGACTTTCGCTCCACGGCGAGGATCACAAATACGAAACGGAGCTGACGGATGAGAAGGTCCTTTCCGTGATGGTACCTGGGGAACCCGTGACGACGAGTGAGGTAGCAGATGCGCTCGAGACGGACTCACGGTCGGTGCTGGTCCATCTTGAGTCGCTCGTGGAAGCAGGGGAGATTCGGCTCAAGCGGATTGGGGAGGAGTATGGGGTGTGGTATCGATAGCGGCTTGGGGAAGTCTGGTTGAGAGACGAGTCTGATTTGCTGCTTCGACGGGTCGTGTACAGGTCCGTAGAGCGAGTGGCGTAGTATCGGACATCTTAGTGTGGCTGTTCGTCCCAGTCCAGTGGAATCTGGTCTGTGTGTGGAGGCAACCGTTCTTCGTCGGGATCTTCGTAGTCGTAGACGTTCGTCGGGGAACTCAGGAGAATCGCCTGTTCGTTGCCGATAAGTTTGAACCCGTGCCAGCAATCGCCGGGAATTCGGATCACCTGTTGGTTGTGCTCGCCGATGACGAACTTGTTGACCTCGCCCCGTCTGGGGGGCGTCCCAGTCGTTATTATAGCCGACTTTGATCCGTCGCTGTGGACAGATGAAGGGATCGGTCTGTCCGCGGAGATGGCGGTGCCACGCTCTGATGACCCGGGTAGGACAAGAGAATAGTAGCTCCTCACTGGCTCGAGATCGTACTGATGTCGGGGTGTTAGTCAACGCTTCGGTACACGATCGTGAGTATCGGAAGTCACGCTCGGTCAATCGCGCGTCGATACACGGTCTCTGCCTGCTCGGCCACCGTATCCCAGTCGAACCGGGTTGCACGCTCCGTCGGGTTCACCGGTGGACGCTCCCCTGCGAGTGCCCGATCGAGCGCCTCGGCGACGCCGTCGACAGTCGGATCGACGAGATAGCCTGCGTCTCCCAGCACTTCATCGGCAGCCGAGCTCGGGTGGTTCGCAGCGATCACCGTGCAGTCCGCAGCCATCGCCTCGGCGTACGTGATCCCGAACCCTTCGCGAGTCGAGGGTGAGGCGAAGACGCGTGCAGCGCGCATGTGCCCGAGGACATCCTCATACTCGTCTAAGAACCCGAGGAAGGTGACACGGTCCCCGTGATCGAGTTGCTTCGCGTGTGCGTGTAGTTCGTCCGACTTCGGTCCGTCCCCAATGATGCCGAGTGTGATATCGTGGCGTGCGGCGACCCGGTCGAGCGCGTTGAGGAGAACGTCCACGCGTTTGTCCTCGATCAGTCGTCCCGCAAAGAGGACGTCGAACCCAGGTTGGCCGTCTGCTCGGTATGAGTCTGTCGGCAGTGGTGCGTTTCGGATCTGCCCGACGCCGATCCCGTTCGGCACGACATCGATTGCGTTTCTATCGGGACCGATGACGGCGAGTCTGTCGGCTGTGATCCCCGAGACGGCGACCGGGTGCTGTGGGGTTCGGGCGGTGACTCGTTCGATGAGCTTGCCACCGATGGCGAGGTTTCCGAGGTAGTCGTCCCAGTAGTCGCCCCACACTTCGTGCCAGGTGGTTACCAATGGTGTGTTCGTCAGGAGGGTGCAGAGTTTCGACGAGAGAACCGGGAAGTACGGGAAGACACTCGCGACGACGAGATCATGGTCGTTGATGTGCGGTCGGAGCGTGGGAACAAGGTGTGCGGAGAAGTCGATGGCCTCAGTGATCGAGCGCTGGCCGTCGTTGTTGTAGAGGTCGACGCCTGGGGCTGCCGCTCGGAGCGTCATTCCCTCGTAGGTGATTTCTTTCGGGCCGTCCCAGAAGTGCCGCCCGTAGACCGTGACGTCGTGACCTCGGTTTGTAAGACGAGTCCCGATTTCGTGTATGCGCTTTTCTGCACCGCCCTTGACGAACGGAAAGACGACGTTGGAGACGAAGCAAACACGCATTCGTGTCGCGCATGTCTTAGTGTGTGTTTTACTGTTCCGGTCCGTTGAGATGAATGGCTAAGGTATTGACAAATGAGATACCTCTGATGAATCATAATGTGAGGATGGCGAGGCTGAAGCCCTCCGGTCGTCATGTGTGCAGAGTTCGGTATGCGAGATAACTCGTAGAAAACCGTCTAATCAGGTTGATAACGAGTCCCTGCACCCATGGTACCTCCCAGACGAGTACGACCCCCATTGCCCGCAGGTGTTGACGACACCGGAACAGGTACTCATTGGACTTCCACTTGGGTTAGCGACGCTCGAAGCGCTCTGTGACACGTGTGGTACCAGCATGTATGAGGGAGGAGGCCTGTTCGTGTATGCGTACCGGGCCGTAGAGACACCCCGATGTTGGCTCGCGGGGTGTTACTGTGAAACGTGTACACCGTCAGGGACTCGAAAGCCGACGCGCGGTACAACTGGAGTACTCGTCGGCGCCCAGTTAGCCGTCGTTTCGCTCCCGCAGGAACGGCGTCACAGTCCCTAAATGTTAAACTACTATTCTCTAGCGAGTCTCTCACAGTGATGTCGCGGCCGGGTCAGGAAGCAGTCTTTATTCTACATAAGATAGCTTGGAGCAGTTTTAATATCTGCGGAGAATCAGGAGATTCACACCGCGAGCTCGGAAAGTCCGAGACGAATGAAAACTGTCATACTCGCTGCCGGGGAGGGGGACGCGTCTCTAACCGCTCACCGAGGACAAACCGAAGGGGATAGTCAAAGTCGATGGCAAGCCGATCTTGACCCACCGTCTCGAAGAGTTGGCCGATCTCGGCGTTGACGAGTTCGTCATCGTCGTCGGCTACCTGAAACAGGAGATCATCGACCACTACGGTGACGAGTATCGGGGCATTCCGATCACCTACGCCCACCAGCGTGAGCAGCAGGGGCTGGCGCACGCGTTACTCACCATACAGGAGCACACCGACGACGACTTCATGCTCATGCTCGGTGACAACGTCTTCGAGGCGAACCCCGAGGACGTTGTGCGCCGACAGCGTGAGGACCGCGCTGACGCGGCGTTCCTCGTCGAGGAGGTCCCGTTGGAGGACGCCTCCCGCTACGGGTCTGTGGCACCAACAAGTACGGCGAAATCGTCGAGGTAGTCGAGAAACCCGAGGACCCACCGTCGAATTTGATGATGACTGGTTTCTACACGTTCTCACCCGCTATTTTCCACGCGTGCGAGCTGGTGCAGCCGTCGAACCGTGGCGAGTACGAGATTAGTGAGGCCGTGGAACCGCTTATCCGGTCGGGGCGTACGATTGATGCCGTTCAGCTCGATGGGTGGCGGATGGATATCGGGTATCCAGAGGATCGGGAGGAGGCTGAACGGTGGTTGCGAGAAGGGTCTGAGCTGGCGACTGAGTAACATATTGTGTCAATAGGAGTATCAGTTAGACAGACAGCCTAACTACTGTCGGTAGTTCCCATCACGTCAGCTGATAGCTACGACTGTCGTGGTTAGATTCTCAGGAAGCGTCTGGATGGGTGTTGATGAAGTGTTTATACCATCCAGACACTGTTCTTACGGCCTCTGACCTTGAAATCTTAGCGGAAGGCCTCCTCGCAGAGCTACCGATACCCGGAGTCGAAGGCTGCGGCTTCGACTCCGGGATTATCCGACGGACGCTCCTCCAAGCAGCTGTTGACCAGACCTCGATCAAGGCGGTCACCGACAGCACTCGTGGAACCTACTCCGACGACTACACGCTTGCTCAGCTTCACACCATCCCACCTGAAGAACTCGAAGCCACCGTCAACCTCCTCCTCAGACAACAGGCGACGATGATCCTCGGCCCCGGCCCGAGGATCATCTGTCTTGACTTCGTCGACGTCCACTACCACGGCTGTCCACACCACTCTCCCGGTGAACTCTGTCACACGACGCCCCGCGATGGCACCTCACAGTGCCATCGCTACCTCGCTGGATTCGTCCTCTGTCGGGCGAAACCACTCGTCGTCGCCGTCACTGCTGTTCGTGGAGACGAACCAATAAGCGACGCGGTCGAGCGACTGCTCGACCACGTCGCGGCACTTCCCTTCGATGTCGCCAGTCTCCTCTGTGACCGCGGGTTCTACAACGGGGCGTGCATCCAGCGGTTGCGTGAGACTGCTCCGGTCGTTCTCCCGGTCATCCGACGCGGCCAACGGATGGCCGAGAAACTAGAGACGTCGATCTCCTACTGGACGGAGTACACAATGTACGAGGGAAGCGAGCGGGAACTGCGCTTCCCGCTCGCTGTCTGTGTCTCCTACCGACAGGGCAAGCGGGGGAAGCACGGACTGCTTGTTCGTGCCTACATGGCGTGCGATCTGGCTGATCGCACGCCGAAGGAGGTTGAGGCTCTCTACCGGAAACGATCAGCCATCGAGACAGCCTTTCGAACCATGCGCGAAGCGCGCGTGCACGCACAACCACGACCGACCCGGTCGTTCGGTTGGTGTTCGTGCTGGTGAGTTTCCTGTTGCGGAATCTGTGGCTGATCGTTCGCTGGGGCGTGCTCGCCACGCCGCGGCGCGGCGGGCGAGCACTACCCGTGTGGTTCCGCTTCGAGGTATTCCGAGCGTGGATCAACCACACGCTCGACGAACTGCTACACCGGAAGTGGGAAGCACCGACCAATGGTGTGGGGATTCCCGCGACGTATGGTCAGCTGGACGCGGGCTGACCGAGCCCGCGTCCAGCGAGTGCCCCTGAAGAGCAGTTGCTAGGCATCGCCATCACATATTCGGCGCTCTCACTGACGTGAGACCGCCTTTCGCTGGCTATTGTCTCCGTACCGAGATCGAACTTGTCGCTTCCGCCGTGGAAAATCAAGTCAGCGTGTAGAACCGATGGGAACTACCGACTGTAGTTGAAGCTAACCGTTCATCAATAGGGAGAGGAGTCCATTCACTATCTGCGGGCAGGGTAAACTAACGGTGAGGCTCGTGCAAGTTGACTCACTGAGAGGGTGTCATAGAAGAGTTCTCACACCGTGATCACGGTACTTCCCGGATTGTCTCCACGTTCGTAGTTGGTGATTGCGACGACGAGGCGAAGGCACAGGGCGAGAAATACCTGCGCCCGTGCGTGGACGCGGCCTCGGGCGTGCGTTCGCCCGAGGCCGCAGTCCTTCACTGATTCGTTGGTTCGTTCGACTCCACTACGGCGGTTGTACGTCTCATCCAACGTGGACTGCTTCAACTGAACGTCCTCGCCGTGTTCGGTGATGCGGTCTTCGACCCTGTACTCAATGTCTTTCGGGTCATCAGCGTTCCGGGCGTTGTATGGAGCGACTGGCACGACCCCTGCGGTCAGCAGGTGGTCGTGCCAGTCGAGCGTGTCGTAGGCGCTGTCACCGACCATCCAGATCGGTGTGGCGACGGCGAGCGCGTCACGCGTGACGCGCATCGCCGTCTCTTCTGGCGCTTGCTTACTCTCGGTGAACTCCGCTCCGATCGGGATCTTTTGCCCGGTCGAGACGATCGTACAGCCGTAGCCGTAGTAGTACTCGTCGTCGGTTGGATCGTAGCACTTTGAGGCGTCTGGATCGGCGGGCATCGCCCTCACGTCTGTTGAATCGATACAGTAGGTCAAGTCGAGCAGGCCGCGCCGGGCGGCCTGCTCGACGAGGTGGTCGAACACCTTGTCAACGACGTGTTCAAGATCGGTGAGAAAGCGATCGACCGCGTCTCTCGACGGCGGTCGATCGAATCCACAGCTCAGCCAGACGACCGTGTTCCGAAGCTCTCGTTCAACGGGACGAATGCCGTAGATGTCCTTGTAGTAGCAGTGGAGAAAGCCACGCATCAGTTCTGGTGGTTCGTGGTCTCGTGTTCGCCCCGTCTTCGCCGGGGCGAACACGTCGAACTCTTCGAGAAACTCGAAAGAGAGGTGCTCGAACAGCGCTAGCGTCTCTGTCTCCACGGCATTGAAGAACGAGTCTACCGAAGGATCATCTTGCAGGGTCGCTGAACTCATCCACCTCAGCGTTCACCCTGCTCTTTGGTGTGCTAATCGTTCTATGACACCCTCTCACTGAAGAAATGGAGGTTGAGTGGCCACTCTGGTTAAGCAGCAGAAGGTTACTGCGGAGGTGCAGGACATACAACGTCGGAAGTTTCCGAGCGACTGTATAGACTAGACCAAGTCCGTTTGTTCCTTCTTTACATTGAGAGAGTCAAAACTGCTTCATTGCTCGTTGCGATTAAATCAGAGTCTGTTATGTATCTCAGATAAATTACAAAGTGCTCCGAGAAGACTAAATGCTACTAAAATATTGTAATAGCTACTGTCCATGACCTCACTACTCCGTTCAGTGCTATCCATATTTTCTGGGAAGGTAGCTGGAATCATAATTGGGTTTGTGTTTACACCCATCCTTGTTCGTATTATTTCACAACCACAGTATGGAGTTTATGCAAGTGTATTCGCGGCTTATAGCATTGTAACCCTAATCTCCAAGGGAGGCCTATTCGATGCAACTAGAAAAATGGTTTCGGAATATATTGGTGATAAAGATACGATTTCTTCAATCGTTTCTACTTCCTTATGCCTTAGCGTATTTTACGCGTTAATAGTTTCAAGCATCGCAATAATAATTACCTGGACCGGTATAATCCCCGATATATACATTCCATACGTATGGATATTGGCCGGTCTCGTATTATTCAGAAATATTTTCGCTATCATCAGAGGAACATTGTATGGACTTCAACATGAATCCATTGGTGAAATCTTAAAAGTAAGCCAACGGATTGTGTATTCTATTCTCGCACTGTTGCTAGCGTATATCGGTTATGATGTCTTTGGAGTGTTTGTAGCGTATGTACTCTCCTTCGTCGTGTTTACTGGATTCGGTCTGGTTTTGTTGTTTAGATACTCGTCATATAGCCTCCCAGAAGTAGCGGATTTAACCTCATACACCCATGAACTCGTCTCATTCGGTGGATATCAATTGATTGGTGGGATAAGTGCCCTCTTATTATACAAATCCGATATTTTGCTCGTGGAGTTTTATGAAGGTACTACGTCAACGGCTCTTTATCAGAGCGCAATAATCCCAGCTGAGATGATCTGGTTTGTCCCATCCGCCATACAACTCGCATTTCTCCAGCATACGGCAAGTCTATGGTCTGATGATGAAATTGACAAAATAAACGAAAATATTAAAATAGGAGTGAAGTATTCGGTATTATCCCTGGCACTGTTTGGAGTAGGACTATTTTCACTCGCCGAGCCGTTTCTTGCAATATATTTTGGTCCAGAATACACAGATTCATCAACAGTATTACAATTACTTATAATTGGGACGATTTTCTTCGGTATTTCGAGAGTGATTGCGCCCGTATTTCAAGCCACAGGGTTGGTGAAGCAAACAGAGTTAATAACAGTCTGTGCACTTGTCGTGAATATTTCTTTGAATCTGATTTTGATACCTATGTACGGAATCATAGGGGCCGGGATCGGGACCGCGACTTCCTACGTGGTTATGTTTGTTGGTAATTTTCTTCTTTGGATTCACTCACCATTTGACTTGGTTCCTAAAGATTGGGTAATTAAGTTGGTATTGGTTCAGTCATTGTTCGCTGTTTGTTTCTTCACCTTTGTCTCTTGGTCTAATTTTCCTCCCTTGATATCCTTGATTGTTTCACCGCCGGTCGGACTTCTACTGTTTCTGGGTATGAATGTCATGGCAGGCTTCATCCCAGCGTGGAAAATCCGATCAGCCGTTAGTCAAATAGGCTGAAACGCATTTATTGAATGATAAACAAGCTCCGAATCGCACTTAATCGGAGATATCGATAGAGTTTTTTTGCCATGGAGATTTCTGCGTACAGTGACAGTTGCTTTCTTGCCGGACAATCGGAGCGGGAACCCGTATCAGACAAATCTTGCTGAGTCGTTATCGGAATCAGTTGTGTTTGACACTGGGGATAGGTTCCTTCCGATTCATAAGACAGTGAGAGAAAATCAGAATGTTTCAATCGTTCATTTTCATTGGCTTACACCATATATACTAGAAGAATCATTGTTCAAGACGGTTGGCAGAATACTCCTTACATTTTTGCAATTAGTTTCCCTACAAATAAGAGGGGTGAAAATTGTATGGACGGTACATAACGTTATGTCACATCAATCAGATCATCCGCTCCTTGAGAGGTGGTTCAAGCATGTATTTATTAGACTGAAGATTTGTGATTTCATGTTTATTCATTGTGAGAAGGTTTCAGAACAGATCGTGGATGAGTATCAGCTTGCGGATGCGCATATTAGAAACAGAACTCAGGTGATTTCTCACGGTCATTACATATCCAACTACGAGAATACCATATCAGCCACAGAGGCAAGGAATAGTCTTGGGCTTGATCCTGAAGCAATCGTGTTTTTGTTTTTTGGGCAAATTCGTCCCTACAAAGGTATCCCGAATTTGATTCGTCAGTTTAAGTCATTTGAAAATTCGAGTGCTAACCTGTTAATCGTTGGGAATCCAGTAGATGAATCAATCAAAGAAGAAATAACGAATCAGGCTTTAAATGACGAGCGAATCAAAACCAACTTCGGCTTTATACCCGGAGACAAGATTCAGATCTTCATGAATTCTGCTGATGCTGTTGTATTACCATATAATAAAATTACAACTTCTGGGAGTTTGATACTCGCGATGTCATTCGGAAGAGCCATTATCGCCCCTCGTGTTGGTTGCATCCCTGAATTATTGGATGAGAGGGGAGGATTGATGTACGGAGTGGAGGATAACGAGGGGTTAGGAAACGCAATGAGGGAAGCCAGTAAGAGGGACTTGGATTCCATGGGTCATTACAACGAACGGGTTGTTCGGGAATTTAGTTGGACAGAAATCGCAGATAAGACATCCGAGATTTACTCACGCCTTCTCAGCAGGTAACCTAGCACCAACAATTCGTAGCTACATATATTATTGAACATCTCTAATCATTTCATTCTCGGCCATCTCTCGTCTCAGGAAGGATTGAGTGACAAACATAGAGCACGAGATCTAACCATTAACTTTTGTATCTCATGAATCAGAAATGGTTTGTAGGGCGAATCTATATCCCTATTCATCAATGGCAAGCAACGGAGAAGAGTTTACTGAGAACGGGCTTAGTCCAGATACCAGTGGGACAGGCCATTCCTGCAATTCTGTTAACAGTGACGCGGTGGTGCTCCTAGTTTCATTCGGAGTTATGTACGATTTATTTGAGGAGCGGCTCACACAATTATCCAAAAATACGTCTGAAATAATACTATTCTGTGCATTTAACGGTGAGGGAAACGAACTATCTGAAGTTCCGCCAGATGTGACAATAGTACCTCTAACAAATAACAGAGATACACGCTTATTTCCAATCT
The DNA here is from genome assembly GCF_024228675.1 of Salinigranum marinum. Taxonomy (NCBI): domain Archaea; kingdom Methanobacteriati; phylum Methanobacteriota; class Halobacteria; order Halobacteriales; family Haloferacaceae; genus Salinigranum; species Salinigranum marinum. Next base: position 347,492 of record NZ_CP100461.1, read on the forward strand.
ATCCACTGGTGTTTCTATTTCACTTCCTCTATTGGCGATATATAATGCGGAAGGACTTCGATGTGATACACAGTATTGATTATTTCGTTGGCCCCATTTGTGCGGTTAGTGGAGCACTTCTTTCTGGCATCGGGTCAGTCATTTCAGTAAGGGGACTTCCAAAGGAGTTGACTACTGAATACCGGGTAGAGGCAAGAAATAATAGGGATATACTACCCTTCCTACTATCCTATGTGTTGATGATATATTATATTGTTATTTGTTATTTTGTTGATGAACTAATATTCAAATCAGAGTCGGAGTCTCAATTTGTTGAAGACCTTTGTTGGTTTGATATCAATCACAAATCACACATAATCCCTACTGGAGTCAACATAGATCAGTTCGTTCCGAGCAAGGTGACAGTGGAGAGCAGTTCGTTAATCACCGACCTTTTTGATCCAGCATTTCGTAATGAATTTGCGGGGAAAGAACTCGTTCTGTATGCGGGTCGACTAGTCAAGAGCAAGGGTGTATTATCACTAGCAAAGCACCATTCAGCACTGGAATGCCAAGATACTCATCTCCTAATTGTGGGTGCGCCGCCTCATCGAGACCACGATGAATTTATGCGTGAACTCGAATCAGTCGTTCAAGAATCGTCAAATATTCATCTTCATCCGGAGTATATTGCTCATGATTATATATCTGAGCTGATAGATATTGCTTCAGCGGTAGCACTCCTTCCGTCGTGTGAGAATGAGGGCGCTCCAAAAATTCTTCAAGAGTCACTTGTAATGAATACACCCTGTATCGCGGCAGATATCAACGGAATAAAAGAGACATTCCACGACATATCAGGATGTTTGTTAATTGATCCAAATGATAAGAGTCAATATAAGCGTGCAGTCGAGCATATACTCAGGGATAGGATTACTGTTGATATTGAACTTGCGAGAAGCCGATTTAATTTGGTTGCAAATTATCAAAAGGTTGCAGAGGTTTACCCACGGTCTGTAGGATAAGTGTTTTTATGCAGTGACTTGATACCACATTCGTAATTTCTAGCCTCAATCCGTCGATAACATGATGTTATAGTTCCTAGTAAGGATAATTAATACTGAGTACCATCTTATTTTTAACAAAAATCGGTAATTCTATTATTCAAGACATAACTAACGACTGAAATAGAGAATTGGCGTTCTGTTTAAAACTCTCAAATGAATGTTCTTCTGCAAGATCACGGCCTGCCTTCGCAATTGGCTCAAGCTGTTCTGGAGTCGATATGAGCTCAAGGAGTATCTCTGCTAAGTGTCTGTGGTTGTCAACTGGAAATAGGTAACCAGTCTCAGCGTGTTTGACATAGTCATTAATCCCAAATGTGTCAGATCCTACAACTGGGGTACCACTCGCCATCGCTTCAAGCCCAGTCGTTACGTACCCTTCCATCTTCGACGGGAGTACATACAATAAAGAATTAGAAAACAATCGTCTCTTTTCTTTTTCACCAACATACCCTAGAAACTCTACATTGTTTAGGTGGAGCTGTGATGCAAACTCAATGAGTTCTTGTTCCCTTGGTCCTGTCCCGGCAATAAGCAGTGACATGTTACAATTAGTTGACCGTTCAACGTATTGCCATGCTCGCAATAGACATTCAACATTCTTCCGGGCATCAAGCCGTCCAAGGTAGAGCACATTTTGGGACTCGGGATCAAATGTATAAGTAAATTCATCAGCCTGCACCATGGGATGCAAGATGCGAGTATTCCGGTAGTCCGTTATATCGTGAATTCGATTTCGAGTACTCTCTCCTGCGCAGATGATTGCTGGATGATTCAGCCAAGGGAGTGTTCTATCAATGATATCGATTACCGATCCACGGATCGGACCGACGTACTCGCGAGCGGCGCCGAAAAATGCCGTGTGCATGAATACCGCATTGGTTATTCCTTCTGGACACAAGAAATGTGCAGGGTAGTATGGATAGTGAGAGATATCATCAAGCACGATATCGAAATCCCTCTTCGACATTAGCTTTCGATACGTTCCAACCCCTCGAACGGTATTCAACATGGTTTCAACTGACGACGAAGGATTGGTATAATTGAATTCGTTGTATCTCACTCCCTGGATTCCGGCTGACTCATCTTCACACGGGGTCGGTGAAAGTATCTCAACAGTCCAGTTAGAGTCGATTAATGCACGAGCGATGTTCTCCATGAGTCGGGTTGCACCGCCCGAGAGTTCTGAGCGCCGCATAGCCGTATGTGACCGGATTAGAATCCTCATTCTGTATATATTTCAGATATAGCCTAAATCTTTCAACCGCTGTTGAGCAGCAGTGTCTACATCACCTGTTCCTTGTTCTCCTCGTTGTAAGGTCCCACACGTCTCTCTTAGTTCTTCACAGAACTTCCTCGATATCTCGGAGTATTCTGACGAAATATCTGAGTTTTCTCTCGAATCGTTGACAATATCGTACAATTCATGAGAGCCGTCACTGTACTCGATATATTTCCATTTATTAGTCCTTACGCACCTCAATGCACGATCATACTTGCCCAGTTGCATTTGCTCTCCACCACCTACTCTTGACCGGAGTGTTTGAAGATCCGGTTGGGGGACGAGATACTCAGCGATAGCATGCTTGTTTGTACGAGATTCTGAATCTTTTTGCACAAATATTGAAAGACTTTCGTCCGCAACTGATTCATGTTTTGGTATGTCCACGCCAGCTGCTTCTAGGATTGTTGGGAAAATGTAGCGAGACTCAACGACATCCGTCACCTGCTTTCCACCTTTAAAGTTATTGGGTCCACGAATTATAAGTGGAACATGGATTAGAGTGTCGTACAGACAGTATTGGTGATCCATCAACCCGTGGTCTCCGATGTTCTCCCCATGATCACCTACAACGACGATGAGCGTATTTTCTAGTGAGTCGTATGTTGAGAGAAGATCGAGCAATTCCCCGATTCGATGATCAAGATATCCAATCTCGGACCGGTACAAATGCTCAAGAATCGTGAGCTCTCGGTCGGAAAGTTGGGTCTCCCCAGTAACGTACTCCCACGGACTCTGGTTAATTTGCTTCGCCTCAGATGTCGAGACACCCTCTGGAAGATCACAGTATTTTTTGGGGGGGTCATACTTTAAATGGGGCTCAAGATAATTAATAAACATAAAGAATGGTTTGCTTCCATTCCAGTTATCGAGCCATCTTCGTACTTTCCAGTTTGTTAAGAGGGCACCATAGTCGTAGCGTCTACGGAGGTACTTTGTGAATATTGCATTTGCAACCGTAGTAGGAAGATGCTTCAGCTCTGTTGATTTGAGTAATTCAGAAAACTGGCTGAGCGGCTCATCGAATTCACGCATTACGCGAGGGAGTTCATCATCTGAGTCAAAAAGTTTCCATCCAGCAAAAAATTCATCAAAACCATCATCAAACCCGAATTCGGGAGCAATCCAACTGTTGTTTGAGAATGCAACAGTAGAGTATCCTGAATTGCTCAGTAATCGTGCTAGTGGTTTATGAGTCGGGGAGAATCGCTTATTTCCGGCGTTTGTGCTGTGTTGCGACGTGTACTGCCCAGTGAACAATGATGCGTGAGAAGGCAGAGTCCAGGGAGCCGTCGAGATCGCAGAAGTAAATTCAACCCCCTCATCTGCAAGTTCAGCGAGTTCCGGAACCAACTCAGTGTTCGTGGAAGGAAGCGTATCACGAGCACGCGCTGTGTCCATGACAATGAAGAGTATATTAGGACGACTCATCTCGGCTTACCGTCAAGGGCATATTGGTATAATCTTTGTTAAACAGGCGGCTTCTCGAGGTGTAGCGACAGATATTAATGTATATTTTTATATTAAAGTATTAATGTTTGAGCGATTGAGCGTAATTATGTGGGTTTATGCGGAACGGCGTTGCCATTCATATTATGTGTAGACCGCTTGTATCAGTGGTGACCCCGACCTATAATCGGGGCCGATTTCTTCCAACAGCAATCAATTCGGTCAAGGAACAAACATATAAAAATATCGAACATATAGTAGTAGATGATGCTTCTGATGAGCCCGCAAGTAGGTTTGTCGATGAAAACGAGATTGTGCGAATAATTCGTCATGATGAGAACCAAGGCGCAAACGCAGCACGAAATACAGGTATTGAGCACTCCAATGGAAAATATATCGCATTTCTTGACGATGATGACGAATGGTCCCCCACTAAAATTGAACAGCAGGTCCGTAGGGCTCTAGAAACCGACGCCGGTGTGGTTTATACAGGAATCCAGCAAAAACAAGACGGAAAAGTATACAAAACCTTGATTCCTGATATCGAAGGAGATATTACAAAAAAATTACTGATTGGTGCTCCTTTACCCTCAACATCAGTAATCATGGTGAGAACAGAGGTATTTAACGACGTGGGCATGTTTGACGAGAAGTTGCCTAATCATCAAGACTGGGAATTATATATTCGAGCATCAAAAATATATCACTTTGCGGCTGTAACAGAGGCATTGGTAACTCGATACCACCATACAGAACAAATTAGCGATGATTATATCGGCAAACGTGATGTAACGGTGCCAGAAATGATTTCTAAGCACGGTGACCTGGCGATTCGATATAATGTCAGGGATGAATTTGAAGCCATGTTGGAGCTTACTTTAGGAGAGACCGCTCTTCGGACTGGCCGGTTTAGCGAAGCACATCAGCATTATCGACGATCTGCAATTCTCAACCCCAATGTCGCCTCAATAAGCCGTACACTTGCGACGGTCTTTGGTAAATGGTCCTATCGCCCTGCAAAGTTTACACGGGAGATGGTCGATAGAATCAGATCATAACATTTGTTAATAAACCAGAACATTCTAGTTCATGTTTGCCCTGCGGATGGAGGTATCCCCAGAAGTATATATATGTGACGTGGCAGTAGAGTGTTCAAGCCAAAAATAGTCTTCCGGTGTATAGTCCCACGTTTCCGGATACTTCGCGTAATAGGTAGGATACGTCTGTCCTGCAGGTGGAGCGATTAATACGTACCCCGAGAACTCTCCACTACGAATTTTAGCAAAATGAGGTTCGGGCTTTGGCGCACTCCGATACGAATCCGAGGTTTCTTGATAGGCGATTAAGTTTCGGACATTTACGCCGATGGCTCGAATCGGGTCTTCACTATCTTCGTATGTGAATAACCACTCAGTACCAGAAAATTTAGCTTTCGTCATCTGTTCGCTTGGCGAACGTGCTAGAGTAGATCCATAAATCGTTGGGGCGGCAACTGCGTAAACGAGAATCAAAACAACGAGAGAAAGTCCTATAATCACGGTTTTTCGACTCCCTCGCCGAGTGATTAGATCTGCAAGGTCCTGTGCAGCGACGAAGACGCCGAGAATAATCGAAATTCCCCAAAATCGTGAGGGGCCGAATGGAACGGGAAGAGTGAATGTGACAGCCCCAGTCGCCCAGAGGATTACCACGCCAATCGCGAGCGGTTGGAGTCGCGAATCACGTCCCCGAATAGCGATTGTTCGAAGTGCGATCAGGACTAACAATGAGCCAAGAAAGAACACGAGATAGCCGTACTGTCCGATAAATTGGATTGCGATGTCGATTGGTGCGATATCGGCACTCGAGAGTTGGCCCGTTCGTCGTGCTAATCGTGAGGAACTACTAGACGCGGCCAAGATTGACCCGAGAATCGACGATAAGATCTTACTAAAAGTAGGCGCGTTTAGAAGCCAGTACAGAGCGATAATTAACGAAGGAAGTAGGATGAAAGAGCCATACACAACTCGATAAACCGAAGATCCACTAAGTAACTGATAAGAGAGAATAATCAACAATATGCCGGAGATTATGACCCATAATATCGGATGCGCGAAGGCGATTGCGGCAATTATCAGCAGCAGTATCGACCTTCGTTCCAGCTGGCGTGATGCTTGTTCAGAGTCAATAAACAGGATCAGAGCAGTCAATACAACGAATAACCTTCCTAACTGTCCCCAAGATGCAAAATTGTATATATCGAAATTTAAACACATTAGCATAGCAGCGAATATTCCGAGAGGGTATACAGATTTTGGAAGGGCGAGTCGATGAATACAGAGTACAGAAAGCAATCCAAGGGTCGCGCTACAAACTACAGTGAGCAAAATCGCTACCTTCGTCGATGTGAGTCCAGTAATCTCAACAATCATAGCTGAAAGCCAATGTAGCAGTGGGTACAGATTCCGCTCAGCCGATGATCCGGTCGCTAAAATGCGGTTCACTCGTCCAATATGCATGTACGCATCCGGAGTTAAATGAAGGAATTTGGTCTGGAGCGTGGGCAGTATCGTTATGGCGATAAGAAACTGCGGAACAAGAATTGCTGCCCAATTCGTGTGCGGTTTTGAGATAAGAAGTAACGAGAGTCCTGCTAACCCAAGCCCCAAGAGTAAGTCTGCGGGAATCTCTTGGTAGAGTGATAGTGCATATGGACCAATCGGATTGGCGGTCAATCCCCGAATCCACACGTAAATCAAGAAGAACAACGGCAAAGCACGAAGAAGATAAGCCAGACGCAGACGTTGGTTTCGGGATCTAGATTCAGTCATTGGCTGCAGCACTGCCCCAAGATACATTCGGAGGCGTCTTTGAAAAACAAACAAGGCTGCTGTAAATACATTGGGTACTTCCGTTGGTCCGAGAATCTACTCTTTATATCCGAGTGCTTGTAATCGTCGTTCTATGTCCTCATCGACATTTGTCGTAATCTCGTCATCATTGTCATTGGCAGTAGATACCCGTTGGTCAATATGTTCTTCAAGATCGGAGCGAAGCGACTGATGGGATGCATCTCGTACATCCAGACTGCCGTTTTTCTGGTTCCGTTCACAGAAACATTCCCCCTTTCGTGTGCGAACCACGTACCGTCGAATATGAGTACAATCGTTTTCACCACGTGCTTGCGAAAATACCCGCCTATCAGCTGACGGGTTAAATAGAGACCTGCCGTCGCCGACCTCATATCCCGCCGAGTCCTTGATTGATGCTACAACATCAATTGTGCTTACAGGGTACGCTACACGCCGAGAGCAGTCATCCATATTACGCACAAGCAGAGGTACGTGTGTGAGTTCTTCGTGTAGATATCGTGGGTGCTCGTAGTATCCGTGTTCCCCAAACGCATCACCGTGGTCTGATGTAAAAATTAGCAGAGACTGATCCAGTAAACCTCGCTCCCGGAGTGCCTTGAGAAACATCCCAATTTGTTCATCATTGTACCGGATTTCGGCATCGTACAAATCAATCAACAACTGTCGTTCTTCTTCAGAGATTGACCGAGGCTTCTTGATCGCTCGCTGGTAGAGCGACTGCGAGTCCCGGTTGGAGACCCTCGTATCAGTGTACAGCGTCGCGAACTTGCCCGGGGGCTCATATGGGCCATGAGTATCCATATAGTGGTTCCATAAAAAGAACGATTGATCCGAATCAAGCGAGTCAATCCATGCTAGTGAACGCTCATTTATCTCCTCGGCCCGTGCATAGTGTCGATTTCTGAGTTTGTCCAGTGCTCGCTGCGCCAACGCGATGAGTTTATGCTTTCCAAGGTGGAGATCGTCGTCGAACTCGTCAAACCCACGACCGAATCCGTACGCTCGTGAGACGAACGGGTTTGAGTGAAAACCTCCAGTCGCGAAGCCTTCTTCAGAGAGAGTTGACGCAATCGTGTCTGTCGCCAGTCGATAGTTGTCATCAACTGCAACGTCTGGATACTCACCAGTCAACAGCGCAGGTACAGCCTCACGCGTGTGAGAACTTGCACTATAAGCGTTCTCGAATCGGATGCTCTCCGAGGCGAGTTCGTCGATGACAGGGGACGTCTCCCGATGGTACCCGTAACAAGAGAGATGGTCCGCACGAAGGGCGTCGGCCGAGAGAAGGATGATATGCTCCCAGTTGTCTGCCATTGCTTGTTCGAGTAATAAGGGCGAGGTGGTATATATCTACTTTTTCAGATAGTACCGGCGGCCGAGCGAGATTCAGAACACACATTACTCGAACCGTCGACTTCCGAATCGAGAATGGACGTCGCCATCGTCTCCAACGTCTTCTTTCCCTTCGTCAAGGGCGGCGCCGAGAAACGAATCCACGAGATTGGCGCGCGACTCGCAAACGAGGGCCACGACGTGACCATCTACGGGCGGCACTTCTGGGACGCCCCTGAGGAGACGACCCACGATGGAATAACGCTCCGAGCGGCACCCCCGGAATCGAACCGTACAACGAGGACGGTCAGCGCTCTATTACCGAGGCGGTCGACTTCGCTGCACGGTTCGTGCCAACTCTCCGACCGCACGTCGACGAACACGATCTCGTCGTCGCTTCCGTCTTCCCGTATTTTCCCGTTCTTTCGGTGAAGCTCTGGACCCTCCTTACGGACACACCACTCGTGACTACCTGGCACGAAGTGGGGGGAAACTACTGGGACGAGTATCTTGGGAACCTCGCGTTTGGAGGCAAGTTGATTGAGCACGTCACCGCTCGAACCCCGCAGCACCCAGTCGCCGTCTCGGCATTACGGCCGACAAGCTGGCGGAACCTGGTCCCACTAGAGAGAATATCGAGGTAGGCCCGAACGGGATCGACGTCCAGCAAATCCAGGACGCACCGCTCCCACCAACTGTCAGGAAAACGACCACCAGCAGTCCCGACAGAACGTGCAGCACGATTCGACTGGGATACGGTTACGGTGCAGGCAGAGAGTGTATATCAACGAGTGGCCGACAGAAAATAAAGAGATTGATCTGGACTGAAACCCCTATCATCATCATTAATAATACATGATAGCAGACACACGACCAGCAATGAGGTTTCGAACACGGTGAGGTGCTCGCTGAGGGTCGACAGGGGGTCCGTTCGATTTAATTTCGGATGTGGTAATGAGCTCTGAAACTACTAGTCATACATAAGTAGAGGCCTCTACAATTTCTAGACAGATGGATGGACCTCCCTGACGTTCAACGAAGCCAGTGGTTGCCGGAAAAAGTAACTATTTTACACACGTTACTGACGAACGCTCGTGCATTAGCACACCAGTTCGATTACTCAAATGAGAGACGCTGTTCGGCAGCAGTCGAGAGAGGGTCATACGGATGAGGGCAGCCGGCGTGGTCGACTTGGTGGCTTCACGCACGAACGTCGATTGCCGGCACAAAGAGAATCATAACGAATATTTCGATCGGCTTGATGACATATATGGGGTTGACGAGGTGGACCGTGAGCGGCTGAATACGCTCGCGACGAGAGAGACATTGGCGTCGAGCGCCACACTCTCAGAGACCGAAAAGCGCGAGGTCGAGGAGATATGTAACCGGATTCTAGACACGGGGGCAGCTGAGGCGGATGAGACTAAAAGAACCCGTGTCATAGCGTCAGACGCCTCCGGTTCGTCAGGTAGTGGAACGAAAGATAGCATAGAGTCCTTCGCGGCAGACCGTTCGAAGTCAACGTCCCCTCGTTCGGGGGCCGAGCCGATCATCACATCATCACTGTCGTCCCAACTACGGGAAGTCGGAGGAAAGGTCCGTCAGGACATCAGGAATATAGTTTCTCGAACTGACTTGATGTATCTCGTCCCACTGATAGCCTGTGGTGTGTTCGTGTTCTTTTACCGACTCGGAGACGTTCCCCTTCAGACGTGGGACGAGGGCTTCTACGCGAACCTCGCGCGGCATATGATTCAGGACGGTTATTGGGTCGTGCCACATATGTACTACACGATCGGGTTCAACGACGCTACGTTAGACGCGTGGCTGCGTCTCCCACCGCTCGGGGTCTGGCTCCAGGCGCTGTCGATGCTCGTTTTCGGTATAAACGAGTTCGCTGTCCGACTCCCATCCGCGGCTGCAAGTCTGCTCACGGGAGTTGTAATCTACTTTATTGGTCGGAGTTCGTTTTCGCGTCGAAGTGGATTCTTCGCGAGTTTAGTTTACCTTACTACGCCGTGGGTACACTCTGGATTCAATGCCGGGCGTGACGGCGGGCTCGATGCTCTCCTCGTGCTCTTCGGGACCCTCTTCGTCTACACGGCGTGGCTCGCGGTGAAGCGTAACGACTTCCGGTGGTTCTATCCGATGGGTGTCTTCGCGGGCCTCGCAGTGCTCACCAAGGGATTCGGCGCAGGTGTGTTCCTCCTCGTCGTTCTCCCGATTGCCTTATTTAACCAGCGGGTGTTTGTGACGAAAGAGTTTGCCCGGTCGGTGGGGGTTACAGTGCTGTTGATCCTGCCGTGGCCGATCTACATTTACTCCCAGTACGGTGAAATATTCATTCGCGAGGCCTTCGTACGATACATCCTTGATCGAGCAGCTGGAAATGAATTCGGGGCAACCACGAACGCTGTGTTCCCGTTCATGGATTATCCGTATATCAAATCTATTCTCTTCGACCCGAGTATGCTCCATCCGTGGGTGTTCGTTCTACTGTTCATCATTCCCGTGTTCGTCTATCGCCGTGTCGTCGCCGAAGCTCGGAGTGGGTTCGATGCAGAGATGCTGGTCTGGTGGACGCTGGTCTCATTTGTACTCTTCGTATTCATCGGCGAGAAGCAATGGTACATAATGCCAATGTACGTGCCCGCCGCCCTGCTCGTGGGATACGCCATCAACGCCGCAATCGACGGTCGACGGGCGGAGATAGTCTCGCTGGCAGCCGGCATCGCAATCGTACTCACAATCTCGCCTGCCTTCTCGCTGGGAGTGAAGCCGGGAGTAGCATTTGACGGATCGGTCATTCTATCCATCGGAACTGTCGCCGCGACGTGGGCCCTACCAGTGCGGCGAGGACTGACTGCGCGCCTCACTCCACGAATGAACGCTATTCTCTCGCGAATCGCTCCCCTTGTAGTCGCTGTTGTCCTCATCGCCGCACTTGTTGGAGTCCCGTCGGCGACCGGTGGCAACGCTGGGCAACAGGCACTCGCCGTCGAACTGGATGAACACGCCCCGCCGGACGCAGTCGTGTTCATCGAAGCGCGGATGAACCGCCCGTTCCACACGTTCTCGTTCTACGCGCAACGGCCGCTCGACAGTGGGACGGCGTCGGAGTTAGCTGCCAGTGGTTCCCAGTATGCCGTGCTCAGATCTGAATCCCTCGCGGACATCGAACCGGGGGTAACTGTCTTGATGAACGCGACGCTCGCCGAAAATCAAGAAGTGAGCCTGGTTTACGTAGAGGATAGATGAAATGAGGAACACGACACGGATCCGCCAACGACTCGGAGTTCTCCTCGTTACAACACTGCTGATTATCGCAGCCCTAGCTGGCATGAGTGCGCCGTCGGCTGCCGTGGACCACGCGGCACCGCACCAACAGGCCGACTCGTCGACACTGATCCAACAGATCGGCTCGCCGACACCCTTCCAGCAGACCAGTGTGAACAACTCCACTGTCGACCGCCATCAGAACCCCTCGAACGAAACTCAAGAGGGTGACCTCTCACAAGTCTCGCGCCTTCTTTCGAGTTCGCTGAGTAACAGATTAGGAGACAGCTCGATTAGTCTCAACCAGGAACAGTACGAGCTAGCGAAAGATTACGTGGGTCCTGAGTACCGTGATGGCCTCAGTCGGTATTTCGAGGTCGCCGCCCAGACTGAGACCGAGTCGGACGATCAGTTAGCCGAGCAGTTCAACAAGACCTCTCAACAGCAGCAACAGCTGGCTGATCGCCTAGAGGAGTTCAACGAGACCCGGCGCGAGTATCGCGAGGCACGTCAGGCAGGCAACGATACTCGCGCGGAGCAGCTAGCGCGTCAACTTCGCCGACAAGCTGATGACATCGAACGCACAGGCTCGACGATCGTCAGAGACTACAGTACCATCTCGAACGAAACTGGAGTCAACCTCACTGACGCATCGAACCTACTGAACGAAACGCTCGCTCAGCGCCTCGCAGAGACACGAGAGATTCAGGACCAGCAGTTCTCCCAGACACGGATAGAGGTCAGCACGACATCCACGGAGGTCTCGTTTGTACAGTCAGTCGAGATAGATGGATCGCTCCGGTCGAACGAGTCAGCGATAGCCAACCGATCTATTCAACTGGAGATCGGCACGCAGACGCTGGAAACCCAGACGAACAACGCAGGCGAGTTCACTGTCGACTATCGACCAGTGGCTCAACCACTCGGACAGCAGGACATAACCGTTCAGTTCGTCCCGCGGAACGAGTCGAACCTCCAGCGATCGAACGATACGATCACGACCACGATCACGCAAGTCGAACCCGACGTCCAGCTCGACGTCTCGCCGGAAGAGACTCGGTTCAACGACACGGTTCGAATTACCGGGACAGTGACCGCTGATGGAGTCGCTGCACCGTCTGCACCGCTGTCGGTCTCGTTCGCGAACCAGACAATCATAGAGAACGAGACGACCCGCACGGGTGAGATCAACGAGAGCCTCCGGGTTCCGCTGCGTGTCACTGAAGGATCCCAGCCGGTCCGTGTCCAAGTCGGAGCGTCGAACCAGTCACTCGACAGGCAGGAGGCGACCGCCTTCGTCACTGTGACTCCCACCCCGGCTCAGCTCTCGCTCAACGCGACGAAACTCAACCAGTCCGGCTCTGCCTTCGAACAGCGAACAGTCATCGTACGCGGACGGCTCACAACCCTGGAAGATAGAGTAGTAAAGGGCGAGCAGATCCAGCTTACGATCAACGACAGGGTCGTTGGCACGGCTCGAACGGACGAGACCGGCCTCTACGAGACGACGATCGAGATTCCGCAGGGGTTGCTCCCGACGTCCGTCGGTGGTGAAGAGAACGTCCCGATCACGGCCGTATACGAGGCTGAGAACACCGGCCTCGAAGCCACAGAGACCACAGCGACAGTGCTCGTCCAAGCCGAACTCCTTTCGGTCATCGGCCGGAACTTCTCGCCCGTCGAGAGCCTCGCAGCGCTCGTGATTATCGGCGGCGCCGTCGTCCTCCGGTTCCGATACGACCAGCGCGTCGAACGCCCCGAGGAGACACCCACGAACACGCCGTCGACAGAGACGGGCGAGTCACCCGACCCCATGGCCGACACCTCACTCCTCGAAGTCGCCAGTCGTTTCCTCGACTCCGGCCGCCCCAACGAGGCAGTCCAGTTCGCCTACGGTGCGGCGCGCGAACGACTCAGCGAGGCGTACGACATCGCGGACGGACGCAACACGACCCACTGGGAGTTCTACCACGCCTGTCGCGACGCAATGGGCGATCGACTCGACGGGTTCGACCGGCTCACGGCGCTGTACGAACGCAGCGCGTTCGATAGTGAATCCGTGGAGACGACAACTGCAAACGAGGCGCAGTCACTCGCGACCGAACTCACCGAGAGCGTGGGCACTGACGAGTCCGACGAGCCGTCTAACTCGGCAACACCCGAAATGCCGAGTGACGATTGAGCGCCTCCAGCAAAACACACCGCTCCTCAACACTCAAACCAGTTTGAACACGGGCTTGACGAACCCGACCGCACCCTGATCCCAGCCGACGCGGTGGCCGAGGTGACCCGCGTCGTCGTCGTCATCGACCACGTCCGAATCGTCGTAGTTCTCGAGATACCACCGGTACGTCTCGACCAGCGCCTCACGATTGGAGTACTGCGGTTCCCACCCCACTCGTTTGAGCTTCTCCACAGAGAGGTAATGATCCCGGTGGGCGGTCTCGTACACCCACGGGTACAGCGGCGAGAGATCGAACCGCTCCAACAGCCGAAGAGCCCACACGGCGGGCAACACGGGCGTCCCGATCGTGCGCTTGCCCGTCCCCGCATATTCGATCGGCGCGCGGAAGTCCTCACGCATCGTCCCGAACTCCTCGGTCCCGACGTTGTACGTGTCGTTCGCCACGTCCTCGTCGGCATCCATCAACAAGTCGATCGCGTCGACGAGGTCCTCGACGTGCAACAGCTGGTACTTGTTGTCGCCCCAGCCGATCAAGGGAATGCTCGCGCCATCTTCGATCCAGTCGAAGAGAATCTCGAAGATGCCCAGCCGGCGCGGCCCGATGAAACTCGGGGGTCTGAAGATCGTCACACAGAGGTCGTCACGGAACTCCTCACAGACGCGTTCGGCGTCGATCTTCGACTGGCCGTACGCACCGATCGCCGAAAGCGGGGCGTCCTCGGTGATGGGTGAACTCGCCTCGTCACCATAGACGGTGATCGACGAGATGAACACCACCTGGTCGACATTTGCCTCGGCCGCGGCCGAGAGGATCGTCCGGGTTCCGTCGACCGTGACCGAGTGGATGCGGTCGTCGTCCCAGAGCGCGAGCGCCGCGGCCGCGTGGACCACGACGTCGACGTCTTCCATCACCTCTCTGACCAAGTCCTCGTCCCTGATGTCGCCCTCGACGTAGCGCGCATCGATGTCGTCGTCGTCCTCGAACGGCTTGAGATCGAGCGCGGTAACGTCCCATCCCGCACGAGCAAAGTGGTCGCAGACGTGGAGGCCGAGAAATCCAGTCCCCCCGGTGACCAGCATCGATGGAGACGCGTCCGAGTCAGTCATCAGCCCTCGGTATCCGGTCAGTCGTGATTACGTTGTTGATGCAGCGGGGATCGTTCATCGAAAACACACAGTCTGCCTGAGAACATAAAATAGGATATTCGCCATCAACAGTGAGAGTATCGATATAATATCGGTGGAGAGTGCCCTGCTGTGCCTCGAATATCGATATTATAACACGCGGTGGTGGAATTCCCTGGAATCTTCAGAGAGTGGGGTAGCGGCAGGTATGCAAATGCGGCCCGAGTTACACACCGACGATGAAATCCACGGCTTCCGTATACTTGTTTATAAGGCTCTGCTGGAATCCTCAGTGGCTTCCACGTTCGCCCGATAGTTTGACCAGATGCAGTCCCTCCCGAAGTCGCGGTTACTCCGGTTCGTCGAGTAGACATTCCACTTGGCCCAACGAGCTGTCGCCCGCTACCCCTCGAAGTTCTCCCCACGTGTCGTCTGACCCAGCTGCAGGATACGTCGTCCCCGATCCGTCCATTAACTTCCAGTAGTTGCAGTGCGGGCATTTACCGAAATATCGTACTCGATCTGCTCCGTTGCGCTATTCGCACCCGTTTCGCATGGGTCACACACCCCTGCGGGTTGTACGGGCGGTGTGGCCAGCAGCAATTGTCACATCCCGACCCTAGTGCAATATTTGTACTCATACCCGATGTCTAGTCATGTCGAATATAGTAACAGATGCACTCGCAAAAGACTCACCAAAATATATAAATAATTGGGTATTTCAACGGAGTTGTTAATTGGGTAGATTTAATAGACAAAATGATTATCATATTGTATGTCAAAAACAGCTGAAGAACTAGTTGAAGAGTATAATATTGAGGCGGAACTCATAGAGGCACTTCTTTTGCGGTACGGTGGAGCAATAGACAAACCGACTATTGACAATTTGACTCCCACTCATCGACTAGTCTATCAGTTCCTTGAGAATAATGAAGATTCACCGATTAGAACGGCTGAAGATCATTTTTACCAATTCAACAATCACTCTGAATATAGTCAAAAATCGAATTCCCCAGGAGTTGAATCAGCCTTCAAAGCAATACTGTCCGATCTCGTAGCAGAGGGGCTAGTCGCTCAAACAAATGAAGAACTTCCGCGTTATTCGACCTCGTTCTATGATCTGCTGGCGGAAATCGACAGGGATTGGACTGTAAGTGAAATTGACCAGTTTTGTGCTGCAACAGGTGTCGACAAATGCCAAATATATTATCATATTCTCACCAGTCTCCATCTTGACGTCAATCTAACTGAATAATTCTGACAGCCCCTGATCAAACGGAGGGACTAACAGAGTTAACTAGAGGTGAGAAACGGTCACTGGCAGAAGACTTGGAGCACGCTGTCAACGCCACTGGAAGACCACAGGTCGGGAAATGTGAGTCGGCGATATTTATAATAGAATGACACACAATCAGGAAACATGGGGTATACGAAGGGTACTGCAGACGACGCACCAGATTTTGGTGAGGAAAAGGACCGCAAGAATCCGGACTTCTCCATTGTCGATATCTATGCGGAAGAAGGGGAAGTTTGGATCCAGACCGGCGGGATGCACGAGCCATACAGCGTAGAGATTGCCGAAGAGATCCGTGACCGACTCGACAGCGCAATCGAAGAAGCGAAAGATGACCGGTGAACCAGTCGTCCGAGCCGTTGAGGTGATGGAAGCAATCGGCGCCGACGTGCCAAACGAGTACACGCTGGGTGACGTGGACGACCTCGCTTATCCGGTGAAGTATGACGATCTCAAGCTCACGATTGGAGACAAGGTCGTCTACGACGACTTGATGCGGGTGTACGAAACAACGCCCGTATTCCATCCGGAAGATCAAGCAGAATACGAAGGCGATCAGTTTGATCTCAACAGCCTCGGCGTCGGGTACGGTACCGACGTGGCCGGGTACGATCCCGATACGTTCCCGTTCCTGCTGATGGTCACTCTTGAGAAGTACGTCGGCGCGAAAGTGCTGTACGTAGTGAGCCGTGACGGAACTATCGCCTGTCTGGACTCGCCGAGTGTAGATGTAGTCGAAGACGGTATCAACGAGATCATTGAGAGCATTCATCGGACGAAGCCAGAGGGACCAACGTTTATTGACGACGCTAAGTTGCCTGTCGCGGAGGCCACTGTCGAATCAATCACCGATTTGTAGTTCACCAATGACCGACGTTCACCTCCCTGAAGAGGACGACGCGCGGCGTAGACTGGCAAAGAAGCTGGCGTCGCAGTCCGATGACCGCCCCGAGAGTATCACGGATGAGGAGATGTCGCAGCTCGTTGCGTTGTTACGTGTGTCAGATGTGGACACTCGCGTGCAAGCTGCCGAAGCCCTCCAACACCTGTATGACCGTCCTGCACTCTTTGAACCGGTGATTGCGGAGCTTGTCGAGATCGGGGATACCTACCCTGAAAACGTCGACAGCATCCCTGCTCCAGAGTCGATGATGAGTTCGCCGGAGCTCCGCACCGTCATCTATATCGCCGACTCGCTAGCACGGGTTGCACAACGGGATCCGTCACTGTTCGTCCCGGTCGCCGATCAAATCGCTGATGCAGTCGCATCTGATGACCGGACACCCAAGTACTACGTCTTCATTCTCGGGCTGATCCACGACGACGCTCCGGAGGCCGTTCCCGAAGCGATGGTGAAAGATGAACTCTGTTCGTTGCTTGACCGGGGGCATGGGTTCGGCTATCCATCATGGGCGGCAGACGCACTCCGTCGCCTTGGGGATCCGGCCGTCCTCCCTGAACTAGAGGCAAACTATCCCGAAAACCCATCTGACGAGACCATACAGGAGGCATTCGATGAGGCGATTGCCGAGCTAAAAGCTCAACACCAGTAGCTTCGCACCGCATTCATCGCCGATTTCGATCTCTGAGAGATTTAAATTCGGATTCTGATCACTGCGCATCGGTTGCAAGATACACACTCTGTATGTGTCACGCACTTCCGGTCATCGAGGTGGAGAGTGGGAGTCTCACGTGCAGTTATTATCCCAACTCAGCGGCGCGGTGCCGTGGGATTCCCGCGTCTTCAGGCGCGGGAGGATGTCAAGAGTCGAGCCGTTGCAATACCGATATGAGCGGAGATTCGTTGCGCCACGGCGAACTCGTCGTGGAGCGCTCGGCAAACGAACTCGACGAGGTCGCGATCGCGTTCTCGAGGACGTTGTCCGATCTCGACGTCAAACACGTGTTCATTGCGGGATAGCTCGCGGTATTGACGGGTCGTGCTCGCGCTACCGACGACATCGACGTCCTCATCGAACGGCTCTCGGAAGAACACGTCGAGCAGCTCGTCGTGACGCTGGATGAATAGGGCTACTGGGGGCCTGCGATGCCACCCGACTCGATGGACGGAAACCTCTCTTCGGGAACGTACATCTGGGTTGCTCCCGTCGATCAGATGACGCCACACCTAGAGGTGAAATTCCCCGCCGGCGAGTTCGACCGCGCTTCACTATCGAACGCTATTGATGCTCACATCGCAGGAGCGACGATTCCGGCCGGGGCGCTCGAACTCCAAATCGCGTACAAGCTCTACTTGCGGGGACAGCAGGACTTCGAAGACGCGGCGCAGCTGTATCTGCTCTTCCGGGAAACAGTTAGCATCGACCAACTCGAAGGCTGGATTGGACAGTTGGGAGTCGACGAGGAGTATGAGCGACTCAAATCGATCTGATCGACTAGCGGCGAAGCACGACCAGAACCGCCAAGAGCGCCTCGATGGAATCCGACAGTGGGTCGAATACATGCGAGAACAGCCCCCAGAAGTATGGGGAAGTCAACAGAACGAACTCGTTAACTCACAACTCGAGAGTGCACGAGAGACGGCACTCCCCGCCGATCACGAACAGCGTGTCCGATCCGTTGCAGCAGCGATGTCGGATGCGGTATCGGACGACACGTCCGAGTCTCGATGAGGGCTCCGTGCCTGCCCGAGTCAGTCGCGACGGAGTTCTTGGGTGGTGACCGTCGCGTCCGCAGGAAGAGACGGTGCCGTCGAGCGCGGCGTCCGCCTCACCGTTCGAGCCAGTCGAACAATCCCCGTCGCATCCGACGTTCGGCGGCCTGCGAGAACCGATGGCCCTCGCCGCGGAACGTCTGCAGGAGCACGTCGGTGTCGAACGCGGCCGTCGCGTCGAGGCTGTCCGCGAGGGCCACCGCGTCGTCCGCTCGGCCGTGAAACAGCGCGACGGGGACGTCGAGCGCCTCCGTGACCCGGTCGAACGGGTACCGATCGAGGTCGTCGAAGAACCGGTGGTCGACGGCGTGTCCCGTGTCGTATCGGAACTCCCCTTCGCGTTCGACCACGGCGCGCGTGTCGTCGAACGCCCGGTTGTCCGTGACGGGGGCCCGGCCGGCGACGGCCCGCACGCGGTCGTCGTCGACGGCCGCGTGAAACGCCGTCTTCGCGCCGAAACTGGAGCCGAACAGGGCGTACGCGTCGGCGTCGAAGTAGTCGAGCACCGCACAGAGGTCTTCGATCCGCGACTCCAGCGTCTGGTCGACGAACGCGCCGTCGGACTCGCCACACCCCCTGAAGTCGAACCGGACCGCGTTGTACCCCTCCTCGACGGCCCGCTCGCACCGTTTCTCGTAGCTGCCCGACTTGTCGCTCACGAACCCGTGACAGCAGACGAACCAGTCGTCCGACGGGTGCGGGTGGTGGACTGCGGCGATCTCTTGGCCGTCTCCGAGCCCGATGGGGTGGCTGGTACTCACACTCGGTCCGTTGCAGCCGTCGAGTGATGACGGTGCCGGCTGGCCGGTCGCCCCCGCGTGTGGCCGGTGCCCTACTCTGACGCTCGTCGCTCGGGGACGACCTCGATCGCCTCGATCGGCGTCCGGACCGCACACGCGTCGAACGCGCCGAGCCTCGCGTCGCCGACCGCAACCGACGGTTCGTCCGCGGTGACGACCCGATACCCCGTGCTCGTGAAGTTCGATACCCACGTCAGCTCGCCGCGCCGGTTGACCCGCACGCCGCGCGGGAGCCGATCGGTGGTCGCGACCCCGGCGCGCCCGAGCAGGTCGTCGACGAGCTCGGCGGCGAGCTCCGCGTCCGGCCACACCCCACAGTAGGTGGCCGTACCGTCGCCGACCGCGTTCCGCGCGACGGCCGGCACGCCCCCCGCGAGGCCGTCCGTGTGGGTCGCGACGGCGTCTGCTCCGTGGAGATCGAGCCACTCGCCCCAGACGTGCCACTCTCGGGTGTCCTCGTCGTCGCCACCGCTCCCGAGCGCGTCGCTTTCGACCCGAACCTGGCGGTCGAACTCGGCCGGGAAGCTCTCGTGTTGGTCCACGCGGAGGCCGACGAGCTCGGCGAACGGACCCGGTGGCAGTTCGTCGGGGAGCTTGTTGTACGGGTCTTTCGCGCCCGATCGGGCACCGAGCAGGAGGTGGCCGCCCGCGTCGACGAACGCCCCGAGCCCGGCGGCGCGGTCGTCGTCCGCGAGGTGGAGCGTCGGCGCGACCACCGCGTCGTACCCCGAGAGGTCGGTGTCGGGGTGGACGACGTCGACCTGGACGCCGCGCTCGCGGAGCGCCCGGTAGTACGTCCGGAGGTGTTCCCAGTAGTCGAACGCGGTCGCGTGCGGCTGGGCGCTGATCGCCCACCAGTCGTCGTAGTCGTGCAGGAGCGCGACGGGGGCGTCGACGTGCGGGCGGTCGCCGCCGTCGAGCGCGGCGAGTTCCGTGGCGGCGGCCGTCGCGTCCGTGTAGCCCCTGTCGGGCGCGCCGTCCTGTTTGCGGAGCCCCGCGTGGTACTGTTCTTGCCCCTCGCGGCAGCGACGCCACCGGAAGTACAGGACGGCGTCGGCGCCGTGAGCCGTCGCGTGGTGGGCCCACAGCCGCATCGCACCCGCACCGGGTTGCGGGCAGTCCGGCGGCCAGTTCACGTCGCCCGGTTGCTGTTCCATCACCCAGAAGGGGGCGTCGTTCGTCCCCCGGTAGAGGTCGTGGTTCAGCCCCACCTGGTCGGGGTCGCCCGCGCGGAGTTCGTCCATCGACGGCGTCCCTGCGCGGCGATCCTGGACGAAGCCAGTCGGGTACGAGTCCCACGTGACCAGGTCGAGGTCGTCGCTCACCGCGTGGGCGTCGAGCGTCTCGAAGTCGCCCATGAAGTTGTGCGCGACGAACCACTCGTCGTCGTGTTCGCGGAGGAGGTCGGCGTGGAGGCGGTTGTAGTCGACGACGCTCTCGGTCGAGAACCGGGCGTACTCGAGCAGGTGCGAGGGGTGGTGCTCGGCGGGCGTCGGCCGCGGCGGGTCGACCGCCTCGAACGAGGGATACCGCTGGCTCCAGAACGTCGTCCCCCACGCCTCGTTGAGGTCGTCGACGGAGTCGTATCGGTCACGGAGCCACTCGGAGAAGGCGTCGGCGCAGTCGTCGCAGTAACACCGGACGGTCTCGTGACAGCCGAACTCGTTGTCGGTCTGCCAGCCGACGACCGCCTCCGTGTCCGAAAAGTGCGACGCCATCGCCTCGACGATCCGACGCGTCTCCTCCCGGTAGGCGGGGGAGTTGAAACAGTAGTGCCGTCGCGACCCGAACGCCCGCGGCGTCCCGTCGGGGTCGGCCTGCAGGATCTCGGGGCGCTCGTCGACGAGCCACTTCGGGGGGGTCGCCGTCGGCGTGCAGAGGACGACCGACAGTCCCTCGGCGGCGAGCACGTCGATGGCCTCGTCCAGCCAGTCGAAGTCGAACGCTCCGCGCTCGGGCTCGCAGACGGCCCACGAGAACTCGGCCAGGCGGACGTACTCGATGCCCGCGTCGGCCATCTCCGCCGCGTCGGTCTCCCAGCGCTCCCGCGGCCAGTGCTCCGGGAAGTAACAGACCCCTATCGTCATGTCCCCGACTCGGAGTCGGGCGTGAAAAACGTTCCTCGCTCGTGACATACCCGTCACGTTTATCGCCGTCCGGTCAGCACCGCGAGGCATGCCAACGGTCGCCCTCATCGGCGCAGGCAGTATGGTGTTCGCGCGGACGCTCGTCGGCGACATCCTCTCGTTTCCCGAACTCGCGGACAGCACCCTCCGCCTGATGGACGTCGACGAGGCGCGCCTCGACCGGACCGAGCGAGTCGCCCGCGCGATGGTGGCCAACGAGGGCCTCGACGCCGACGTCGTCGCGACGACCGACCGCCGTGAGGCCCTGGCCGACGCCGACTACGTGCTGAACATGATCAACGTCGGCGGGCGCGAACCGTTCGAGAACGAGATCCGGATCCCCCTCCGCTACGGCGTCGAGCAGGCCATCGGCGACACCATCGGACCGGGTGGGATCTTCCGGGCGCTCCGGACGATCCCCACGCTGCTTGACATCGCGGCCGACGTCGAGGAACTGTGTCCCGACGCGCTCTTTCTGAACTACACCAACCCGATGACGATCCTCTGCTGGACGCTGTTCGAGGCGACCGACGTCGAGACGGTCGGGCTCTGTCACTCGGTCCAGCACACCGTCGAGGCGGTGGCCGACTACCTCGACCTCCCCGCGGACGAGATCGACCACTGGGTCGCGGGCATCAACCACCTCGCGTGGCTCCTCGAACTCGAACACGAGGGCGAAGATCTCACGCCTCGTCTCCGGGCGGCCGCCGACGAGGAGGCGATCTACCGCCAGGACACGGTGCGGTTCGAGATGCTGAAGCACTTCGGCGCGTTCCCGACCGAATCGAGCCACCACCTGAGCGAGTACGTCCCCTACTTCCGGACCGATCCCGAGACCATCGAAGAGCTGACCGGCGAGCGGTACGCCGGCCGGATGGAGACCGCCTCGTACCTCCAGGGGTGGACCGAGCGCACGGCCGAGCGCGAGACGGCCCTCGACGACGACCTCGGCGACGTGGGCGTCGAGCGCTCCGAGGAGTACGCCTCGCGGCTCATCCACTCCATCGAGACCGACACCCCGCGGCGGTTCAACCTCAACGTGTCGAACGAGACCAACGCCATCGAGGGCTTCCCGACCGACGCCTGCGTCGAGGTGCCGTGTCTCGTCGACGGGAGCGGCGTCCACCCCTGCTCTGTCGGCGAACTCCCCGTCGAACTGGCCGCGTTCGACCGACAGCACCTCGCGGTGTACGAACTCGTCGTCAGGGCCGCGCTCGACCACGACCGCGACGCGCTCCACCGGGCGATGAAGCTCGACCCGCTCACGGCGGCGGCCTGCACGCTCGACGAGATCCACGAACTGACCGAGGAGCTCCTCGCGGCGAACGACGCGTACCTCCCGAAGTTCGACTAACGGTCGCCCGACGGCTCCGCCCGCGTCCGCCCGTCCGCGCGCGTCCAGTTCGGCTCGGGGTACGACTGCGACCCGCCGTGGGAGTTCCGCGCGAGGATCGTCGCGGTCGCCGAGACGCGGTCTCCTTCCGTCCCGTCGTCTTCGATCCGCTCCGTCGACGCCTCGTAGTGGAGGATCGTCAGGTCGAGACAGGCGTGGAGGAGTTCGTTCGCCCGGAACCGGTTCCGCGACCCGCTCGGGCCGACCGTCGCCTCTGGCGAGCGGACGTGGTGCTGATAGAAGAGGACTCCACCCGGCTTCAGGGCGGCCTTGATGTCGTTCAGCCGATCCAGGGTCCGGAAGAAGCTAATCGTCACGAGATCGTACTCGCTTTCGGGGTAGTCGAACTCCCGCGCGTCGGCCCGCGTGAGCGAGAGGCGGTCGGCGACGCCGCGGTCGGCGGCGCGCTCGCGCGTGATACGGAGCCCCTCCGCCGACTGGTCGATCCCCTCGACCTCGTAGCCCGCGTCGGCGAGGAACACCGCGTTCCGTCCCGTGCCGGTCGCGACGTCCAGCGCTCGCCCCGCGGGAAGCGTCTCGACGTACGCGCGGAGCACGGGTGACGGCTCCGGTGCCTGCGGGTAGTCGCCCTCGCGGAACCGCTCGTCCCAGGTCGTCATATGTGTCGGTAGAGGCGAGCGGGTTTCAAACGTGGTGTGGCCGGCGACGACCACACCACGTCCCGAGGCGGCCGGGACGTTCTCGGGGACGACCACTCGTCACCCGAGCAGGGCGGCGACGTCGCGGGCGAACCGCTCGACGGCGTCCCAGTCGGTGTACTCGTAGTCCCGCGAGGTGTCGGTGTCACCTCCGTACTTCCGTGCGATCCGCTTCATTACGAACCGCGTGAGCAGGCCGTACTCGCTGTACTTGAGCGCCCCCGGGAAGACGGCCGTCACGTCGGGATCCCAGCCGGTGTCGTCGAGGAACTCGTCGAGGAGGCCGCGTGCGGTCTCACGCGCCGCTTCGGTCCCCTCGGCGACCGTGAGGCTCACCGAGAAGAACGCCGACGGGCGGTCGTCGAGCGACGAGACGTGCTCGCGGACGAACCGGGTGACGTACGCCTGGTGGGTGCCTATGTGGATGGACGCGCCGACGACGACGGCGTCGAACGCGTCGACGGCGAACCCCGACGGGAGGTGTTGGGCGTGGAGGAGCGTCGCCTCGTGACCGGCGTCGGCGAGCGTGTCGGCGACCCGCTCGGCGATGATCGCCGTCTGTCCCTCGCTCGTCCCGTACACGACCGCGACGCGGGCCATCAGCGCACACCCCCGTCCGAACCGGATCGGCCGGCCGGTGGGGTGCGTCGCGCGTGGCGTCGCTGGTGCGGAGTCGTCGTGGGGCGTCGCAGGTGCGGAGTCATCGCGTAGTCGTCCGTCGGCCAGCCGCATAATTGTCAATGAAAGAATACGAACACGTGCCCGGAGGGTCGGTCCGTCGCTCGGCTTCGGCTACCGAAACCACGAGAAGAAGCCGCCGTCGTCCGCTTCGAGCTCGGCGTCGATCTCCTCCTGCGTGAAGTCGAAGAAGCGGTCGTCGGGGAGGTCGACGTCGAGCACGTCGAGGTGGGTCGGCTCTCCTCGGTTGTCGAACGCCTTCCAGTTGCCCCAGCCGTAGGGTGCACCGACGATGACGTGGACCTCCCCCTGGCCGAACGTCGCGAGGTCGGCGTCGCTCGGCCGGAGCACGCCGTTGGGGTGGGAGTGGATCGAACCCACCGACTTGAGGTCGTTCGGCTTCATGTTCGTCTTCACTGTCGCGCTCACCGGGCTCGACTCCGTTCCCGGCACCACGAGCACGTCCGTGATCACCTGGCCCGAGCGGTCGAGTCCGAGCTTCGCCGCGTCCTCGGCCCGGAGGAAGCCCATGTACTCGTTCGGGTGGGTCTCCTCGCACGCCCCCAGCACGAACTCCATCGTCTCGCGGGCGATGCCGAGGAGTTCGCTCGATCGAAACAGGCGCATTCGTCTCTTCGTACCCGTCCGCCCCACGCGCGCCTAAGCGTTCCGGACGGACGGACGGACGAGTCGATCCCGGTCGGAGGGACGAGCCGAGCAGCCAGCACGGGTCGGTCGGTGTTCAGGCGAACCGCGACGGTTCGGGACGCGACGCGCCGCGACGAGCCTCCGGCGGAGTTATTGTCGGCGGCGGCGATGCCCAGGCCGCATGGTGCCACACCTGCGCGACTACTTCGACGCGTTCACCCGCCGCGACTGGCAGACGCTCGACCCGGCCGCCGTCGACGACCCCGTCCGAGTGGCGCTGGTCGGCCTCGGCTGGTTCACCCGCGAGTGGGCCCTGCCGGGCGTCCAGCGGTCGGCGTTCACCGAGGCGACGGTCGTGACGGACGTCGACGCCGAGGCGGTCGCCACGGTCGCGGCCGAACACGATCTCGTCGGGCTCTCTACCGAGGAGTTCCGGGACGGTGTGGCCGCCGACCAGTACGACGCGGTGTACGTCGCGACGCCGAACGCCGCTCATCTCGAGTACGTCGAACGCGCGGCCGACCGGGGGAAGGCCGTCCTGTGCGAGAAACCGCTCGAAGCGACGGTCGATCGGGCCGAGCGGGCGGTCGCCGCCTGCGAGGCGGCGGGCGTCCCGCTGATGGTCGGCTACCGGATGCAGACGGAACCCGCAGTGCGCCGCGTCAAAGCGCTCCTCGACGAGGGGTTCGTCGGCGACGTCGTCCACGTCCACGCGACCATGTCGCAGACGATGCTCGGCGAGCTCACCGACGCGACCGACCAGTGGCGACTGGACGCCGACCAGTCGGGCGGCTGTGCGCTCATGGACCTCGGGGTGTACCCGATCAACACCACGCGGTTCCTGCTCGACGCCGACCCCACCCGCGTGTTCGGCCACACCCGCTCGGAGCACGTGGCCTTCGACGCTGTCGACGAACACGCCGCCTTCCAGCTCGCCTTCCCCGAGGACGTCCACGCGCTCTGTACGGTGAGTCAGAACGCACAGCACGCGAGCCGCCTGGAGATCACCGGCACCGAGGGGCGACTCGTCCTCGACCCGGCGTTCTACGAGCGCGAGGAGCGCGCCGCCCGCATCGTCCGCGGGGGCGTGGCGGCCGACCTCGAGTTCGAACCGGTCCACCAGCTCGAAGAGGAAGCCGCCTACTTCGGTCACCACCTGCTCACCGACACCGCGTTCCACCCCGACGGGCGACACGCCCTGACCGACATGCGGGTTCTGGACGCTATCTACGAGTCCGCGGCGACCGGCAGTCCGGTGTCCTTGTCGTTGTGAGGAGTCACGGCGTGCGTCCGAGCCGCTGACTTCACCTGCCGCCGCCCACGCGAACTGGGTCGCGCTCGGCCCGCTCGCCTACCCGTTGATCCCGTACACGTCACCGGACCAGTCGCGCGCGGGCGTGTCGTACACCGGGCGGTCGCGGTCGCGGTCGTCGAGGCGGCGGAGGTCGGCGTCGTCCAGCGCCCAGTCCAGGTCGGCGTTCGCCCGGACGTGTGCGGGCGACGAGGACTTGGGGAGGACGACGATGTCGCGTTCGAGCGCCCAGTTGAGCACGACCTGTGCGGGCGAGCGCTCGTAGCGGTCGGCCAGTTCCTGGACGACCTCGTCGGCGAACACTTCGGCACGGGCCAGCGGCGCGGCGGCCTCGACGACGGTGTCGGTGTCTCGACAGTAGTCGACGAGGTCGGGCCGCTGGAACCACGGGTGGAACTCGATCTGGTTGACCGCGATTGGGACGTCGCTGACGTGGTGCGCACAGCTCAGCTGGTAGGCGCTGAAGTTCGAGACGCCGACGTTGCGGACGAGGCCGCGGTCGTGGAGCGTCGCCATCGCGTCCAGCGACTCGCGCAACGAGACCGCGGGGTTGGGCCAGTGGATGAGGTACAGGTCGAGGTACTCCGTTCCCAGCCGGTCCAGTGAGGCCTCACAGGCCTCGATCAACGAGTCGTACGTGAGGTGTTTCGGGAGCACCTTCGAGGTGAGAAAGAGCTCGTCGCGGTCGTAGCCGGCGAGCACCTCACCGATCTCGCGTTCGTTGCGATACCCCTCGGCGGTGTCGACGTGGGTGTAGCCGGCGTCGAGCGCCGTCCGAACGCTCTCTTCGACCGTCTCGCCGTCGAGTCGCCAGGTCCCGAGGCCGAGCGCGGGGAGCTCGTCGCCGCTCGGGAGCGTGTGTGTGGCACCGATCATGTGTGTGTCCGTCCGTTGTGTCGACCGCTGAGTTGAAGATACTGGTCGGAGTTGGCGTTCGCCTCCGGGGGCGTTTTCGACCCCCGCGTGTGGCGGCTCGGCGGGGTCGTTCCGACCACAGGGCCGGTTCCAAGCTTTAAGCCACCGCTCGCCTAAGGCCGGACACCGTGGACACCACTCAGGCCGTCGACCGGCTTCGGCTGTCGCGACCGGAACTGGCCGTCGCCGTCTCCGGCGTCGCCAGCATGGGGCTGGAAATCCTCGCCGGGCGGATGATCGCTCCGCAGTTCGGGAGCAGCATCTACACCTGGGGTGGCATCATCGGGGTATTCCTCGCCGCGCTCAGCTACGGCTACTGGCGGGGCGGGCAGGAGGCGGCCGCCCACGCCTCGAACGAGCGGATGGCGCGCTTTTTTCTCCTGACGGCGGTGTACGTCGCGCTCGTCGTCTTCGCGGGCGACATCATGCTGCGGCTCACTTCGGGGTTCCCGCTCCCCAGCCGATTCGCGTCGCTCCCGGCTATTACGCTCCTGTTCGGCCCGCCGACGTACTTCCTGGGCTTCATCAGTCCGTACGCGGCCGAACTCTCGCGCAAGGAGGGGCTCGGCGCGGCCTCGGGCCACGTCTACGCGCTCGGGACGATCGGGAGCATCGTCGGCGCGTTCGCGACGACGTACCTCCTCATCCCCTCGCTGGGGATCGAGGAGATCGGCCTCGTCTTCGGGCTGTTGTCGGTCGGGACGGCGGTCGCGCTCTCACGGCCCGGCATCGACCTCGAACAGGCGCTCTCGTTCGTCGCCGTCACCCTCCTGCTCGTCGCCGCGGTCGCAAGCGGCGCGGCCGGCGTGGCCGCCGAGGGGCAGGTCGTCTACCAGACCCAGACCGCCTACCAGGAACTCGAAGTCATCGACATCGGCGACAGGCGGACGCTGTATCTCGACGGCCAGCCCCACAGCGCGATGGATCTCGACGCCCCCACCAGACACGTCTTCGACTACACGCCGTACTTCCATCTCCCCTTCCTCTTCGCCGACGACGAGGCGGAGATCGACCGCGTGCTGTTCATCGGCGGCGGCGGCTTCACCGGGCCGAAACGGTTCGTCGAGGAGTACGACGTCACCGTCGACGTCGCCGAGATCGACCCGGAAGTCATCGACGTCGCGAAGGAGTACTTCGCCGTCGAGGAGTCCCCTCGGTTGAACATCCACAACACGGGCGGACGGCAGTTCCTCCGCGAGACCGACCACGAGTACGACCTCATCGTCCTCGACGCCTACCGGAAGGACAAGGTGCCGTTCGAGCTCACGACGGTCGAGTTCATGCGACTGGCGAACGACCGGCTCTCGGACGAAGGAATACTGTTCGCCAACGTGATCTCCGCGCCGAGCGGGCCGGCCTCGAAGTTCTACCGCGCCGAGTACAAGACGATGCGCGCGGCGTTCCCGCAGGTGTACAGTTTTCCGACCGACGCGGGCGTCGGGATCCAGAACATCGAACTCGTCGCGACGAAAAGCGAGACGGTCGTCACCCAGGCGCAACTGCGGGCGCGTAACGACCGCCGTGACATCGGGATCGACCTCTCGACGGAGCTCCGAACCTATCGTCGAACCGAAGCGACCGGCGACGTCCCGCTCCTGCGGGACGACAAGGCACCGATCGACAGCCTCCTCGATCCGATGGTCGGCCAGCGGTACGTCGTCGACGACGCCGACGAGGCGAACGGGACGGACGGCACGGACGGCGCAGGGACGACCCCGACCGAGCCGAGTCCGGGGACGACGGCCGCCGCGCCGACCGCGACGGCGGCCGGACGCGGCTGAGCCCGGGCGCCCCTTGGAAACGCGGACGGCGACTTGGTCCCCGTCGCGTGCGCACGATCCCGCGGCTCCCGTCGCCAGTCAGCGGTTCGTCCAGCGACACTCGACGCAGTTACCGATCCCGTGGACGTTGGTCGTCGAGGCGGCGCACTCGGGGCAGGCGGCGACGACGCCACCGTCGGTCACGGCGGTTCCGGACGGCTCCTCGGCGTCGGCATCGGCGTCCGACGCGGATGGGCGTCGCGTCGGAGCCTCCGGGTGACAGTCGCGACACAGCCATCTGGTCACCCGGTGGGTGACGGTAACCCCGTACTCCCGGTATCTCAGGACGCGTTCGACGTCCGCTCCGCAGCGTTCACACTCCATCATACTAACTGTAGATTCAGCACGTACTGGCAAGTTTCTTTCCCCGTTCGCAACCCAAAAACTCCTCGCATTGGTCGAATATATTTATATTCGGGACAATAGTCGTTTGCATGTGTAGTTTTGTTCTGCGTTCGGCGTGGCGGGGCATCGGCGTCGGACGAACACCGGACGCCAGGGCTCGGCACGGACCGGTCCGGGTCGGTGCGGGTGGCCGAACTGACAGCCGTCCGGATCGTCGAGCGCGGGACCGTGAGGCACAAATCCCCGTACCGAGAACGGCTCTCAATGAGCGACCGTCCTCGACAGTCCCGCTCGCACCTCTTGACTCCTCGACGAGCCTGGGTGCTCGTGGCGGTCGCCGTCGGCTGGCTGTTCGTCGTCGGCGCACGCTTTCTCCTGCCCGCGGTGCTCCCGCAGGTGAAGACGACGTTCGGCGTCGGCAACGCGGGCGCGGGGCTCGCGGTGTCGGTGATCTGGGGCGCGTACGCGGTGATGCAGGCCCCCGGTGGCGTGCTCATCGACCGCGTCGGCGAGCGGCTATTGCTCGCGGGGAGCCTCGTGCTCACCGGCGCGGCGGTCGTCGTGGTCGCGTTCGCGCCGACGTACGTCGTCTTCCTCGTCGGCTGTGCCGCCTTCGGCCTGACGACGGGGCTGTACGGGCCCGCCCGCGGCACGTCGATCTCGCGGTCGTTCCCGAACAACGACGGGGCGGCCATCGGCGCGACGCTCGCCGCTGGGAGCATCGGATCGGCCGTCCTCCCGTTCGTCGCGGGATCGCTCGTCGGCGAGGTCGGCTGGCGACTGCTGCTCGGCGTGCTCGTCGTGCCGTTCGTCGTCGTCGCCGGACTGGCGTGGGCAGCCGTCCCCGACCGTCGCGGGGACGAGGACGCGTCGCCGCCCGAGATGCGAGTGCTCGTCGGTGACGTCGCCAGGGCCGTCAGGACGCCCGCGGTCGCCCGGGCCGTCGCCGCGGTGACGCTCCTGCTGTTCGCGTTTCAGGGGATCACGGCCTTTCTCCCGACGTATCTCGTCGAGGTCAAGGGGTTCGATCAGGCGACGGCGACGGGGCTGTTCGCCCTCCTGTTCGTCGCCGGGGCGGGATCGCAACTCCTCGCCGGGACGGTCGCGGACCGTATCGGCGAGCGGTGGGTGCTCACCGCGACCGCGGCCGTCGCGACCGCCTCTGCCGCCGCGCTCCCGTTCGTCGACGGCCTCCTGATCGCGGCGGTCGTCGTCGCGGCCGTCGGGACCCGGCTCGCGATGGCGCCCGTCTCGAACGCGTACGTCATCGACATCCTCCCGCCGGGCGTGCAGGGGAGCGCCTGGGGGATGCTCCGTACCGGCTTCTTCCTCGTGAGCGCCGGCGGGTCGACGCTCGTCGGTGCCTTCGCCGACCGGGGGCTGTTCGACGAGGCCTTCTTCGTCCTCGCGGCGCTGGCCGCACTCGCGACCCTGTTGTACGCCCGGCTCCCGTCGCGAGCGACCGCCAAGCGGCAGGCGACCGCCGCCGACTGACTCCTCGACCGTCCGTCTGTCAGCCACCCACACACGCCGTCGGCCGTCGTCACACGGATCGCCGGGCTCACGCGACCGTGACCGTTAGGCCGGCGGCGGCCCGAGCGTGTGTATGGCGACCGAAACGCTCCGGTGTCGGCGCTGCGGGGCGACGCTCCGGACGGGCCTGATCGCGAGCGGCCGGCGGGCGTGCTGTCTCAACGCGACCCCGATCGTCGGGGCGTGTCCCACTCACGGCCCGCTGGGTCCACACCACGCGACCACCGATCCGGCGGACGCCGGCTCTGACCACAGCGAGGGTCGTCGCTGACACTCACGCGGTGACCCGCGCATCTTCGGCCTCCATTTCAATCAGTGATAACGCCATCCGCACATTCATATCTCCGTAGTCGAAGGGCCGGTTGTCAGCTGAGTTCCCCGTCTCTGCCAACTCTCATGCCCTTGCAACACGTTCCGCCCGGCGACGACAGATCGGCCAGACAGGCGGTCTACGAGGCGTTCGCTGACCGAAGCCGGTCGGTCGAGGACGCCACGGACCGAGCGCTCCGGGTCGGCACCGAACGGCTCGGGGTCGAACTCGGCGTGCTCACCGAAATCACGCCGGAGAGACAGACGATCGTCCAGGCCGTGGGAGACCACGAGACGATCGAGGCGGGCGAGACGTGCCCGCTCGACCGCGCGTACTGTCGGCGAACCGTCGAGCAAGAGAGCACGCTCTGCGTCCAGGACGCCGCCTCCTCCCGCGAGGTCTCCGAACTCGCGTACGAGACGTTCGGGCTGGACACGTACATCGGCGCGAAAGTCACCGTCGGCGACGGGGCGTACGGGACCGTCTGTTTCGCCGACCCGGAGCCGCGTGCGGAGCCGTTTTCCGAGGCGGATCAGCTGTTCGTCGAACTGCTCGCCCGACTGGTCGGGCAGGCGATCGAACGACGCCGGCACGAGGAGGCGTTCCGCGAGCAGAACGAGCGCCTCCGGACGGAGAAACGACGCATCCAGCGCATCGCCAACACGACGTTCGACCTCCTGTTCGAGCTCGACAGCGACGCGCAACTCACGTACGTCTCGACGGGGGTCGGAACGGTGTTGGGGTACGGGGCCGAAGAGGCGATGGGGAACTCCTTCACCGACTACATCGCCCCGTCGTCGTTGTCCGCGGCGTTCGAGGCGTTTGAGCAGGTATTCGACGGTGAGTCGGTCCGGAACCTCGAACTGACGGCGAACAGGGCCGACGGCGGGACGGCCACCATCGAGATCAACGCCACACCCGTCGAGGAGGACGACACGGTGGTGGCGCTCCAGGGTGTCGCCCGCGACGTGACAGCGCGGCGCGAGCGAGAGGCCGAACTCCGGCTCAAGACGCGGGCCATCGACGACGCCACCGTGGGCGTCACCATCGCCGACGCGACCGAACCGGACAACCCGCTCGTCTACCTGAACCAGGCGTTCGAGACGCTGACGGGCTACTCGAGCGAGGAGGTGCTCGGGCGGAACTGCCGTCGCCTGCAGGGGCCGGCGACCGACGAGGAGACCGTCGAGACCCTCCGCGAAGGGATCGAGGCCGCCGAACCCGTCTCCGTCGACCTCGTCAACTACCGACGGAACGGCGCGCCCTTCTGGAACAACGTCCGGGTCGTGCCCGTCGACGACGACGCCGGGGAGCTCTCGTATTTCGTGGGCTTCCAGGAGGACGCCACGGACCGGGTCCGGACCGAGCGCCTCATCGAACTGCTCAACCGCGTCCTCCGGCACAACCTCCGGAACGAACTGAACGTCCTGCTCGGCTACGGCGAACTCCTCACCGACCCCGAGGCGGCCGCCCGGACCGACGTCGATGCCGGCCGCGTCATCCGTGACACCGTCGCGAAGCTGTCGTCCGTGAGCGAACAGGTCCGCGAACTCGAGGCCATCGCCCGACAGGACCACAAACCGACTCGGCTCGACGTTCGGGACCTGCTCGACTCCGTCGCCGGCGACGTCGGCGGGGAGTACCCCGACGCGACCGTCGACGTCGCCGTCGATGTCCCGCCGAGCCGGGGGATCTGTGCGGGGATGGAGCTGGGGCGGGCGATCGAGGAGCTCGTCGACAACGCACTGGCGCACGACGGTGACGATGGTGGTGTTTCGGCGGTGCAGGTCACCGCACGGGCCGCGGGGGACGACATTGAGCTCGTCGTCGCCGACGACGGACCGGGGATCCCTTCCATCGAGGCGTCGGCGATCGAGAGCGGACGGGAGACGGCGGTCGAACACGGCAACGGGCTCGGGCTGTGGCTCGTGAACTGGATCGTCACCCGCTACGGCGGGAGTTTCCAGATCCGGCCCGCGACCGACGCGGACGACGCGTCGGGAACGGTCGCGACGATTCGGCTCCCGGCGATCGAGTCCGACGAGTCGGTCGACGAGGCGGTTCGGCCCCACACGACCCTGTTTCAGTAGCGTCGCCGGGCGGCGCTCGCGGAACTCGACGGTCGGTCCCGCCCGCTACGGCTCGGTCGTGACCGCCGACGCGAGCGCGAGCAGTCGGTCCCCGAGCGTCTCTGCGTCCCGCGCCAGCACCCGCGTCATCGGCTCCTTCCCGACGTCGCCGTCGTCGACCACCGCGACGGGCGGCGTCTCGGCCCCCGCCGCGCCCGCGAACGCCTGCCGGGCCCCCCACCCCATCGTCGACGCCTCCTCGTCGGCGGTCGGCTCCGCGCTCCGGTCGAACGACGCGACCGGCCAGCCGAGGTCCGCCAGGGCGGCCTCGATACCGTCGTCGAACCGGCAGTTCGCGGCGAACCGGTACGCCGGAGCGGCCTCGCGCGCGGAGAGCAGGAAGCGCGCGACGTGGCTCGACGCGCCGAACCGGACCCCGCGGTTCGGCCGCACGCCCGACAGCGTCCGGGTGATCCGGCCCTCGACGGCCGCGACGTCGCCCGTCTCCTCGGCGTACGGCGTCGCGCCCACGACGTTCAACCCCACCTCGGGCACGATGGCTCGCGTCGCCTCCCCCGCGACCAGGCGGTCGACGACGCCCTCGACGGCCTCGCCGGTCGCGTGCCGCGCCGCGCGGTCTCGGATCGCGACGAGGTGGTGGACCGATCCAGGCCCCTGGCCGACGTCCAGCGGGTAGCGCACGGCCCGACGCATGAACTCGACGCCGGCCGCGACGGCGTCGGGGAGCGACTCCTCCCGGGCGAGGCCGGCCGCGATCGCACTCGACAGCGTACAGCCGGAGCCGTGGGTCGCGTCGGTGTCGACGCGCGGACTCTCGAACCGACGCACCGCGTCCCCGGTAACGAGGAGGTCGACCACGCGCTCGTCCCGGCCGGCGGCGTCGACGTGGCCGCCCTTCACGAGCGCGGCCGCCGCACCCGTCTCGACGAGCGCCTCGCCCGCGGCCCGCATCGTCTCCTCGTCGACGACCTCGATCCCCGTCAGGACCGCGGCCTCGTCGGCGTTGGGCGTCACGAGCGTCGCCGACGCGACGAGGTCCTCGTACGCCGCCTCCGCCTCGGCCGCGAGCAGGCGGTCGCCCGAGGTGGCGACCATCACCGGATCGACGACGAACGGGACGCCCCACTCGCGCGCGTGCTCGGTCACGAGTTCGACGATCGGCGTCGTCGCCAACATCCCCGTCTTCACCGCCCCGACGTCGAAGTCACCGCGCACGGCTTCGATCTGTGCGTCGACCTCCTCGATCGGGAGGACGTGCGTCGACTCGACGCCCCGGGTGTGTTGTGCCGTCGTGCTCGTGATCGCGCTCGTCGCGAAGACGCCGCCCGCCTCCATCGTCTTCAGGTCGGCCTGGATCCCCGCCCCGCCCCCCGAGTCGCTGCCGGCGATCGTCAGCGCCACGGGCCGACGGTCGGGGACTGGTCGTCGGCTCACAACTCCCTCCCGGTCTCGCTGATTGCGTCGTGTCTCTCTGTTCCACGCATATAAGTTAGTTATACAAGCCCGTCATAACACTTTTGCGGTCGCCCCGAAATGGACGGACATGTCCTTCACCGACACGCTCGAACCGGTCGCCGAGCCGCTGTGGGACGCCATCGTCGACCATCCGATGGTGTCGCAGTTGGGGGCGGGAACGCTCGACGAGTCGCCCTTCCGGTACTGGGTGCGGCAGGACTACGTCTACCTCGTCGAGTACAGCCGGCTGTTCGCCCTCGGAGCGGCGAAGGCACCGGATCTTCGGCGGCTGGGGACGTTCGCGGAGCTGCTCGAATCCACAGTCACCACCGAGATGGACCTCCACCGGTCGTACGCCGCGGAGTTCGGGA
Source organism: Salinigranum marinum (assembly GCF_024228675.1). Taxonomy (NCBI): domain Archaea; kingdom Methanobacteriati; phylum Methanobacteriota; class Halobacteria; order Halobacteriales; family Haloferacaceae; genus Salinigranum; species Salinigranum marinum. The sequence goes on from NZ_CP100461.1 coordinate 382,459, forward strand.
TCGACGAGTCGGCGCTCGAAGCGACGGAGCCGTCGCCGACGACGCGCGCCTACACGGACTTCCTCGTCCGGACGGCGGCGCTCGGCACCTTCGGCGACCTCGTCGCCGCGCTCTTGCCCTGTATGTGGGGCTTTAACGCGACGGCCAACCGCTTGGCCGAGCGCGGCCGGCCCGCCCACGAGGGGTACGCCGCGTGGATCGACATGTACGCCGGCGACGAGTTCACCGAACTCACCGACTGGTGTCTCGATCTGATGGACGATGTCGCGGCCGGCGCGGACGAGGCGACGAGAGACCGCTACCGCGACCTGTTCGTCACCTCCGGGCGGTACGAGTACCGCTTCTGGGACGCCGCCTGGCGCGAGGAGGAGTGGGAGGTGTCGGTGTGACGCCACACTCGACCGACGCTGGCGAGGGGTTCGAGACGTACGCCGCGTACGCGGCCGCCCACGACGAGCCGCGCTTTTCCGACTGGCTCCGCGCCCGGTCGGAGCCGGCGTGGACCCGGGCCACCGAACACCGGTTCGTCGACGAACTGGCGGCCGGAACGATCGACGACGACGTCTTCGGTCGGTATCTCGTCCAGGACTATGCGTTCGTCACGACGCTCGCCGGCCTCGTGGGGTTCGCGGCGGGGCAGGCACCGACGGTCGGCGCCACACGCGAACTCGCGGGCTTTCTCGACACGCTCACCGACGAGGAGGACGACTACTTCGAGCGGGCGTTCGACGCGCTCTCCGTCCCGGAGGCAGAGCGGGACGGACCGGAGAAGACGGCCACCACCGAGGCGTTCGAGGACCTCCTCATCAGGGCCGCCCACGAGGGCGGCTACGCCGAGTCGCTGTCGGTGCTCCTCGCCGTCGAGTGGGCCTACTGCACCTGGGGGGTGGCGAACGCCAACAGCGACGTCGAAGCGTTCTACCTCGCCGAGTGGATCGACCTCCACGCCGTCGACGCGTTCGAGTCGTTCGTCGCCTGGCTCCGGACGGAACTCGACCGGGAGGGTCCCGACCTCTCCCCCCGGCGGGAGGCACGCGTCGCCCGTCACTTCCGGCGGGCGGTCGACCTCGAAGTGGCCTTCTTCGACGCGGCCTACGAGTCGTAGACTGTCGTCGTCACGTGCCGTTACGACACCCCCCGTGACCGGTCCTCGTGGCTGCGTCCGGCGACGTCCCGTCGTCACACCTCGGTGATCGGAGGTCGCCGCCCACAACTGTTTTGCGATGGCACACCATACCAATGGTCCGTAGATGTACCCGGACAGGAGGCCTCGAACCAACGACACGGACGCGTCTCACCGCTCGCAGCCACACGCCGGTCGGAGTCGGCGACGCCGATGATCGAACACGTCGTCATCGTCGGTGGTGGGCGCGTCGGCCGTCACGTGGCCGAACAGCTCGGCGACGAACAGTACACCGTCACGATGGTCGAGCGCAATCCGGAGACGTGCGAGCGGCTGACCCCGACGGTCGGCCAGGTCGTCGAGGGCGACGGCACCGACCCCGACGTCTTCCGGGAGGCTGATCCCGGTGAAGCAAGCGTCGTCGCGGCGCTCACGGACGACACGGCGGTGAACCTCGCGATCTGTGAGATGGCGCGGGAGCTGGCTCCTGACGCTCGGACCATCCTTCGCGTCGCGGCCGACGGCGAGCAGGCGTACGGCTACCGGAGCTTCGTCGACGACGTCGTCTACCCCGCGGCTGCCGGCGCGACGGCCGCGGTCAACCGGATCAACCGGGTGTGATCGCGGATCCGTAGAGCGGTCACTCCGTGGCGTCGCCCCCGACCAGCGCGACCACCCGGTCGGCGGCGTCGACCGCGCTCTCCCCGAACACGTAGGCGACCGGCTCGACGCCGAACGCCCCGCGGTGGTACGCGACGTCCGGGACGCCGGCCTCGCCGAAGCGCTCGCGGAGGTGTTCACCGCGCTCCTCGTAGTCGGCGTCGAACGCCAGGGTCCGGAGCCCGCGGTCCCGGGCACGGCGCAGCAACGCGTCGTCGGTCGCGACGTTCACCGCACCCCTGACCGACGGATCGACCGCCGCGGCCGCGAGGACGGCCGTCGCGACGTGCTTCGAGGCACCGAACTCGGGGTTCGCCGGCACCTCCACGCGACCGGCCATCGTATAGATCCGGCCGGGGATGGCCGCGACGTCCGTCGCGGCGGCCGCTCCGGGGAGCGCCTCGCCGACGTTCGTTCCCACGTTCGGGACGAGGCTCGCGACGTCGCCCGCCGCCAACCGTCGCGCCGCCGTCCGGACGCTCGCGAGGACGGCCCGCTCGCGCTCGGCCTCCGAGTCGACCCCGCGGACGCAGAGGTCACAGCCGAGACCGCGCAGCGCCGGCATCTCCCGTTCGTGGAGCTCGCAGACGGGGCCGCGGTCCTCGAGCGTCCTGACCAGGCCGATCAGTTCGGCGAGGGCGTCGTAGCCGTCGAGGTCGCCGTCGTCGAGCCCCCGCGCGATGCGGTCGACCGTCGCCTGCGCGTCGGGATGCTCGGCGACGAGCGGTTCTCCGTCGAACCCGCCGAGGTAGTTGCTCACCGCCGCCTGTGAGACGCCCAGGTGGCCGGCGATCGCCTGCTGGGTCGCTCCGCGCTCGTGCAAGCGGCGGGCCAGCATCGCTCGGAGCGTCGGCACCACCCGGTCGGCGACGAGTTCGCTCGGGAGGACGAGTGACATGATCCGACCTCGAGCCGCCGCGGAATAAAACCACCTTCCGGGCGTATAAGTTGGTTATATAACTAAGTTTTAACACAGTCGTCACCGTAGGCGGGGCCATGCAACCGACAGCGGGGAGGCGTTCGGGATGGTGAGCACGACGACCACGCTCGCGGTGACGGTGCTCACGCTGGTGTGTTTCACCGGGCTTGGGCTCTGGTACGTCCGCCGTCGAGGTGGCGTCCGCGACGCCGAGGAGTTCGTCAGCGCGCGGAACTCCACCGGGACGGGCGCGACCACGGCCACGCTGGTCGCGAGCGTCATGGGAGTGTGGATTCTCCTCGCGCCCGTCGAAGCCGGTGCGGCGTTCGGCGGCCTCTCGGCCGTGTTGGGCTACGCGGTCGGCGAGGCGCTCCCGATGCTCGCGTACGCTCGGCTCGGTCCCCGGATTCGGGAGCTGATCCCCGAGGGCCACTCGCTCACCGAGTACGCCCTCGCACGGTACGGCCCCGCGATGTACGCGTTCGTCCTCCTCGTGAGCGTCTTCTACATGTTCGTCTTCCTCGCCGCCGAACTCACGGGGATCGCGAGCGCCTTCGAGCTCATCGCGGGCGTCCCGCGGTGGCAGACGGGCGTCCTCGTGGGGGGGTTCGTCCTCCTGTACACGAGCTACGGCGGGCTCCCGGCGAGCATCTTCACCGACTCCATCCAGACCGTCCTCGTCCTCCCACTCTTGCTCGTGAGCGCCGTCGGCGCGGTCCTCGTTCTCGGCGGGCCCGCGGCGACGTACGGCGCGGTCGTGGCGACCGACCCCACGCTCGTGGACCCCACCTTCTTCACCGGCCTCCGGTTCGGCGTCTGGGTCGCGATCGCCATCCTCGGCGCGGAGCTCATCAACCAGACCTGGTGGCAGCGCATCTACGCCGCCCGCGACACGGAGACCCTCCGACGTGGCTTCCGGACGGCCGCTCTCGTCAACTTCTGCGTCGTCCTCCTCGCCGGCCTCTTCGGCGTGGTCGCCCGTGGCGTCGCCGACGTCGTGGTCACGGGCGAGGAGTACAACGCCAGCATCGCCTTCTTCGTCCTCCTCTCGGAGGCGTTCCCCGAATCGCTCGTCCTCGGGGTCGTGTTGCTCGCGCTCCTGCTCGTGATGAGCACCGCCGACACGCTGTTCAACGCGCTGGCGAGCGTCGTCACCGCTGACCTCCCGCGGCTCCTCGACGACCCCGACGACCGGACGCTCACGTGGGGTGCCCGACTGCTGACCGTCGTCGTCGCGGTCGCCGCGATCCTCGTCAGCCTCCGCGCTCAGAGCGTCCTCCGGCTGTTCCTCCTCGCCGACCTGTTCGGCGCGGCCGTGATGGTGCCGTTGCTCTACGGGCTGTACTCCCGGCGTGCAACTGGGCCAGGAATGCTCGTCGCGAGCCTCTCGGGGCTCGTCGTTGGGCTGGCGTTCTTCCAGAGTCCGATCGTCCGTTCCGCGCTCGAAGCGCTCCCCGTCGTCGGCCCGCGACTCCCCCCGGCGGATTTCCTCTTCGCGTTCGTCGGCGCGGCTGGCGTCTCCGCCGTCGTGGCCGTCCTCGCGGCTCGGGTCGCGGACGCGACCTACGACTTCGATCGACTCGCGACCACGGTCCGGCGGTTCGACGACCACTCCGGGGAGCGGGTCGACGCCGTGGACGAGCCGGCGGACTGAGCGGGTCGCCTCCGGGTTCGAACGAGGAAGCGTGCTCGTGTTCGGCCACCCGCCCGGCACGATCGACTCGGACGCCGCGACGCCGGCAACGGGCAGCCGCCTCCGCGGTACCATCGAGTAGTAACACTAGGTAAAGAACTTAGTACACGGACGGGAAACGGTCGGCTATGACAAGCGAGCGATCGACCGGGCGGATCCGGTCGCACCTCGGCGAGATGGGCCCCGCGTGGGTCGCGGGCGCGATCGCTGCGGGGCCGGCGACGATGGCCTCCGTGATCACCGCCGGCGCGACGTTCGGCTACGCGCTCCTCTGGGTCGTCGTCGCGAGCGCCGTCCTCGGGGCGGTCGCACAGTACCTCGCGATGCGGCTCGGCCTCCTGACCGAGCGCGGCATCGTCGGCGTCGTCGAGGACTTCTTAGGAGAGGGGTGGGCGTGGCTGCTCGTTGTCGACGTCGTCCTCGCGGCCGGCCTCGCCCAACTGGTGATCATGAAGGGGCTCGCGGACGTCTCCGCGACCGTCACGGGCGTCGACGCCAGGGTGTGGGGCGTCGCGTGGGCGCTCGTCCTCGCGGTCGGCCTCGCGGGGCGGGGCTACCGCTTCGTCGAACTCGTCGCGAAGCTTCTCGTCTCGGGCGTCGTCGTCGCCTTCGTCGCCTCGTTGTTCGTCGTCCCGATCGACCCCGCGGCGGCCGTCTCCGGGCTCGTCCCGACGGTGCCCGCCGGCGTCGACGGCGCGCTCGTCGCCGCGGGCGTCCTCGGCGGCGCGGTCCACATCACGCTCGTGACGATGCACTCGTACACGATGCGCGCGCGGGAGTGGACCCGCGACGACTACGATCTCGCCACCTTCGACATCGCGAGTTCGATGCTCGGCGCGTTCGGGCTGTACAGCCTCGCCATCTTCCTCGTCGCCGCGAGCGTCCTCCACGCGCCCGGGATCGCGGCCGGCGATCTCACCGCGGTGTCGGCCGCCCAGACGCTCGGCCCGCTCGTCGGCCCGGCCGCGAAGTGGCTCTTCCTCCTCGGCCTCTGGGGGGCGGCCGTCTCCACGCTCGGCGGCAACACCATCGTCCCGCCGTTTCTGGTGGCGGACAAACTCGGCTGGGAGACGGACGTCTCCGACGCGCGCTACCGCTGGCTTCTCGCCGGCTTCGCGCTCGTCTCCGCGGCGGGGCCGTTCGTCGGCGGGGCGTTCTTCCCGCTTCTCGTGCTCGTGCTCGCGTTCGGTCTCGTCGGCACGCCATTCGCGCTCGTCGTCGTGCTCGTGCTGCTCAACTCCGACGCGGTGGCGGAGCCGACCCCGTGGCTCGCGAACCTCGCCGGGGTCGTCCTCCTCGCCGTGACGGCGACGACGGCCGGGTCGTTCGTCCAGAGCCGTGTCACGGCGGGCCTGCGCGACCCCATGACGCTGTTCGTCCTCGGCTTCGCCGTCGTGCTCTCGCTCGCGACGGTCGGCCTCGTCGTCAAGTTCGTTCGAGACCGCACGCGCCCACGCGGGAGCCCCGCGGGCGGATAACGGTGGGCGACGTGCCGACTGACGCGGATCAGGGCGATGAGCAGACCGGGACGGATCAGGGCGATGAGCAGACCGACGCGGATCAGGGCGACGAGCCGACCGGGACGGACCGGAGGGCCGAGCGGGGAGCACCGTGGCTCGACGACCCCGACGGCTCGATTCGCCCCGCGGGGACGACGCTCCTCGTCGGCCCCTCGAACGTCGGCAAGACGACGCGGACCGCCCGCGCGCTGGAGGCGTGGGTCGCCGCGCGCGGCGCGAGGGGCGTGGTCGTCTTCGACTTCGGCCCCGAACTCGAGCGCGACGGACGACTCCTCGGCGGTCGCCTCGGCCGGTTCACCGACCTCCTCGACGACGCCGAACCGATCAGCGTGGCGGGCCGCACGACCGTCCGGCGCTCGGCGGACGGGCTCTGGTACGGCGTGCTCGACGCGCACGCCCCCCGTACCGAGGGCGGGACCGCGACCGAGGCGGTCACACTCGCCCGCGAGAACGCCCGTGGCGCTGCGCGGCTGCTCGCCCGCGCGCCGTCGACGCCCCGGGCCGTTTTCGTGAACGATGCGACTATCGCGCTCCAACACCCCACGGGCGACCCCGACCGTCTCCTCTCGTACTGTGCCCGAGCGGACGCCGCGGTGGTGAACGCGTTCGAGAGCGACGAACTCGGGACCGACGACCGCGTCTCGCGACAGGAACGGGGAGCGCTCGACGCGCTCGTGGCGGGGGCCGACCGGGTCGTCCGCCTCCCGTGACCCGGTGGCGGCGGACACCCACGGCTCGCGGGCGCTCGATGGCGGTGCGGCCACGTCCGAAGACCGGGACTCGGAAGGGGGGGAGAAGACGGGGGGTTGGGGAACGAGTCCCGGCGACCGTCTACCGGGTTTCGTTCCAAATAAAATTATTGTTATAGTGACTGTTGCCGACAGACCGACGACGACTGCCGGGGAACACGGCGTCGACGCAGAGACCCGATCCAGCGACACCGGGGCCGACGTGGCAGTTCACTGCCGACGACGCCGACTACGTGTACTGCTCGCAGATGCGACGTAGCCCCTCGCGGAACGTGATCTGCGGCTCCCAGCCGGTCGCCGCCCGCATCTTCGAGATGTCGGCCATCGTGTCGTGGACGTAGACGTACTCGGGGATCGGGTTCTCGACGTACGTCGGGTCGACATCCGTTCCCAGCTCCTCGTTCAGCAGCTCTACCACCGTGTCGAAGTCGTAGCTCTTGCCGGTGCCCAGGTTGTAGATCCCGTCGAGTTCGTGCTCCGCGGCGGCGACGAGTCCCCGGACGATGTCGTCGACGTGCGTGAAGTCGCGCGTCTGCGTCCCGTCGCCGTAGATCTCGGGGGAGCGCCCGTTGGCGATGTCGTCGGCGAACTGCGCGAGGATGTTCGCGTACTCGCCTTTGTGTCCCTCGTTGCCGCCGTACCCCTGATACACCGAGAAGAAGCGCATCCCCGCCATCGTCATGTCGTAGTGGTGTGAGAAGTACTCGGCGTAGCGCTCCCGCCCCAGCTTCGACGCCTCGTACCCCGTGCGCGTCTCGACGTCCATGTCCTCGGGCGAAGGCTCCGTCCGATCGCCGTAGATCGACGACGTCGACGCGTACACGACCGTGTCACAGCCGTCGTCGCGCGCCTGCACGACCGTGTTGACGAACCCCTCGATGTTCACTCTGACCCCTTTCTGGGGGTTCTCCTCGTGCATCGCGTACGAGGAAAGCGCCGCGAGGTGGAACACCACGTCGATTCCCTCGGTGGGGAGGTCCTCGGCGAGGACGCTCGTGTCGACGAACTCCACGTCCGAGACGAGGTTCTCCGGCGTCCCGAGATACTCGTCGTCGACCGCGATGACCTCGTTGTCCGCGGCCAGCGTGTTCGCGAGGTTCGAGCCGATGAAGCCCGCGCCGCCCGTCACCAGAACCGTCTGTCCTTTCATACGCGTGGATGTCAGGCGAACCGATAAAAAAACGGCCGGATCCGTTCTCACACGGTAGAACGTGACGGGATGTTCATCAGATCGGGTGAGTCGGCCACGAACCGAACGGAAACCGGTGGACTGCGCTGCTGTCGACACGAGCGCGCCGCCCCCGTGCGGAACGATACCGTTCAGTGACATCCTCCTCGCCGTCTACCGCGAGGAGGATGTCACCCCGACGACCGCATCGCCGACCTGGTCGACGACGGCGTCGTCTGAGAGGGACCGTTGCGACTGTTTCTCGGTGCCTCGCAACTGTGCCGACGAGACACCGGTGATGACTCGCAACTGTCCCGACGAGTCGCCGACTTCGGACGACGCCGTTTTCTGCCCCCTCCCTCTCGTGTGCGACACAGTGGAGGACGGACGCAGGTGAACGACGGATGACCGACCCGGACCGGACGGTGCTCGTCACCGGGTCGTCGTCGGGGCTCGGCCGCGCAACCGCCCGTCGCTTCCGCGACGCGGGGTGGACCGTCTACGCGACCGCGCGCGATCCCGCCGACGCCGCCGGGCTCGCCGACCGCGGCTGCCACACGCCCGCGCTGGACGTCACCGACGACGCGGCCGTCTCGCGGGTCGTCGGCGAGGCGGCGGCCGACGGCCTCGACTGCCTGGTCAACAACGCCGGCTTCGGGCAGTACGGCCCCGTCGAGGACGTGCCGACGGACCGCCTCGCCCGACAGTTCGACGTCAACGTCGCCGGCCCCCACAGGCTCTGCCGGGCGGCGCTGTCACACCTGCGCGAACGCGAGGGCACGATCGTGACGCTGTCGAGCCTCGCGGCGCACGCGTCCTTCCCCGGCGCGGGGGCGTACTGCGCGTCGAAGGCGGCCGTCGAGGCACACCACGACGCGCTCCGGGCCGAACTGTCGGCCGATGCGGGCGTCGACGTCGTCCTCGTCGAGCCGGGCCCGGTCGATACCGGCTTTCGGGCCCGACGCGAGCGGGAACTGGACGCGCTCGATCCCTCGCCGGCGTACGCCGCCGTCTACGACCGTCATCGCGGCGAGACGACTCGCGGTGCGCTGTTCGGCGCGACGACGCCTGTCGACGTCGCAGACTGCATCTTCGACGCGGCGACGCAGCCGGATCCACCGGCCCGCGTTCCGGTCGGCCGACGTGTGCGCGTCGCCTGCGCGCTGGCTCGATACGTCCCCGACGCGTGGCGCGAGCGGGTGTACGACTGGCTGTGACCGGCGGCGTCGTGGCCGTGGTCAGGCTGCGGCGTCGTCTCCGGCGTCCGGCTCCGGCGGGTCACGCACCGGACACCGGACGTGCAGCCGACCGCCGTGCCCGTCGGAACGGATCAACTCGCCGCCGGCGGTCGTCGTCACCCACCGGAGCACCCAGAGACCGAGCCGGTCGGCGTGTCGGAGCGGCGTCTCGTGGCCCGCCTCGATCACCGCCCAGTCGGACTCGGCGAGCCCCGGGCCGTTGTCGGAGATGGCGATATCGACGACGTCCGCGGTCGCGTCGTGTGTCGCGACGATCGACACCGACCGCTCCTCACGAGCGTTGTCGCTGAGGAGCATGGCGACGTAGTCGACACAGCCGAGCGACAGTGATTCGGCGCTGAGGTGGACGGGATCGGCGGGAACGTCGATGCGGACCGTCACGTCGGGGTACTGCTCGTTGAGCTCCGCCCGGACCGATTCGAGGATCTCCGAGACCGTGCGGACGTCGGCGTCGGGCGAGTCGTCGCCGAACACGTGTTCGACGTGTCCGACCTCCTCGCTCAGGGAGACGAGCCGTTCGACCGCCCGACGGACGCGGTCGATCGCCTCCGTTCGCTCCGCCCCGTCGGTCTCCCCCAGCGCGGCCGTGTAGCCGTCGATGATGTTCAGCTCGTTGCGGAGGTTGTGCCGCAGGAGTCGGTTGAGCACGTTCACCCGTTGCTCGTGGAGCTTTCGGGGCGTGATGTCCGTCTGGAACCCGACGAAGTGTGTCACGTCGCCGTCGCCGTCGCGAACGGGGGCGATGTCGACCTTGTTCCAGAAGCGCTCGCCGTCGCGCGTGTAGTTCACCACGTCGACGCTCACCGGCTCGGCCGCTCCGATCGCCGCCCGCATCTCCCGGACGGTCGCCCCGTCGGTCCCCGCGCCCTGCAGGAACCGGCAGTTCCGCCCGACGACCGCCTCCCAGTCGTAGCCGGTGAGCGCGAGGAACGCGTCGTTGGCGTACACCAGCGGGTGGTCGTCCGCCGCGTCGGCGATGGTGATGCCGATGGGTGCCTCGGCGATCGCGCGGTCGCGCACGCGGAGCTCCATGAGCGCCGTTTCGAGTTCAGCCTCCCGATCGGCGAGCCGGCGGCTCTGCCGCCGCCTGACGAGGAGGTTCCGGAGGCGGGCGCGGAACGCGGCTTTCGACAGCGGCACCGGGATCACCTCGTCGACGGCCGTCCACGTCTCGGGTCTGGCGGCCGCGTCGCACGGGTCGACCAGCACCACCGGCAGGAAAGCCGGGTCGGCGGCGGCCCGACGAGCGACGATCTCCCCGCGGTGGCGGTCGAGCGACTCCCGGTCGACGATGCAGAGGTCGACGTCATCCGAGAGCGCGTCGACGTCGGCGGTCGCCGTGACAGTCGCCTCGGCGTCGAGCGACTCCGCGAGCAGTCGGCGGTTCCGACACTCCCGCAGGAGCAACAGGACGGTCGGCGTCGATCCGTCCGCGAAGAGCCGTCCGAGCGGTCCGACGGACGTCCCGTTCGCCTCGGTCAGCCCCCCTGGCTGGTCGTAGCTGCCGTCGCTGTCGGGCGGTCGCGCGTCGCCAGGGTGGTCGGTCATGGTTAGTCTCGCGTGGCCGTGAGGGCGGTGAGCAGCGTTCGGATCACGTCAGGACGGTCCCGTCCGGTCGGGCGGCCCGTCACCCTCGACGTACTCGGGCGTGCCCTCGAGGATCCCCCGAAGCGACCGGAGCGGCTCGCCGACCTTGATGCCGTACTCGGTGATCTGGAACTTCCGGAGCGTCCGCTCGAAGTCGCTCGTGCGTTTCTTGAGGACGCCGATGGCCTTCCGCAGTTCGCCGTTGATCTCGAGGTAGCGGAGGAAGACGATGTTGTCGGCGATGTAGCTGACGCCGCCCCGCGTGGCCCGGAACTCGCCCGTGACGGTCTCCGAGGAGTCGACCAGGAGCGTCGTGACGCCGCGCGAGCGGAGATACCGACAGAGCGCGCCGAGTTCGCGCGCCAGAGTGTCCTCGGCGTCGCTCTGCAGGGAGAGCTGGTAGCCGTCGATGCCGTCGATGAGGACCACTCGGACGTCCCGCTCTTCGACCTCTTCGCGGACCATCGCGGCGAACTCCGCCGGCGACTGGGTGAGGGGCTGGACCTCCTCGATGGCGAGGGTGCCCCGATCGACCATCCTGCTGACGGGGATGTCGACGGCCGTACAGCGCGTGGTGAACGTCCGCGTGTCCTCCTCGAACATGTAGATGACCGAGCGCTCGCCGCGCCCGGCGGCCTCCTTCATGAACTGCGCGCCGAGTGTCGTCTTGCCGACCCCGCTCGGGCCGTTGAAGATCGTCACGCTCCCCCGTTCGAGCCCGCCGCCGAGGAGCTGGTTCACCTCCGGGATGCCCGCCGACACCTCCTCGGCGGTGAAGTCGATCGCGTGTCCGTCCGGCACGAGAACCGGATACACCCGCATCCCGTCGTCCGTGATCCGGACCGCGTGGGCACCGTTTCGCGTGCCCGACCCGCGGAACTTCGACACCCGGAGCCGGCGGCCCGCGTCCGTGTTCGTGATCTCGAACGTCCCGTCGCTGAGATACTGCAGATCCTCGTCGGGGACGGCCGCCGTCGCCTGGGAGGTAAAGACCAGCGTCACGCCCCGATCGCGGAGAAACCGGAGGAGCGAGGAGACCTGCTGGCGAAGCTGGTAGGTGTCGGGCGAGAGGTGCTGGAGCTCGGAGAGCGGGTCGATGAACATCCGGGTCGGCTCGACGTCTTCGACCGCGTCGACGATCGCCGACCGGAGCGACGGGCCTTCGACCTCGTCCGGCAGGAAGAGGTCGTACTCCCGCTCCTCGGTGAAGAGCTCCGCATCCGGGCTCAGATCGAGGAAGGTGACGCCGTCGGTGTCGATCCCGACCGCGGCGGCGTTGCGAGCGATCTCCGCCGCCGGCTCCTCGAGGTTGACGTAGAGCGCCTCGCCGTCACCGCTGGTGAGAAAGTGCAGGCCGAGGATCGTCTTTCCGGTCCCCGGGTCCCCGCCGACCATGTAGCTCCGATTCGCAATGAGACCACCACCGAGTACCTCGTCGAGACCGGCGATCCCTGTCGGGACCCGACCGTCAGGGGTAGCTGACATTACCTGGTCGACGACACCGGCCTGTATATTCTTTTGGGCGCTATACGGCGTCTTCACGCGGTCGTTTTCCGCCCTGGCCGGTCCGGTCGACACGCGTGTCGACGCCCGGAGCGAGCGGCGCGGCGTCGGGTGGGCCGTGCGGTTCGTTTCGCGGGCCGAGGGTCGGGGACGGTGACCGCGGCGGGACACCGACTCACGAACATACAAATACTGCCCAGCACATCGGCGTGTCATGGACGGGACGCTCGACGGAACGGCCGCGAGGATCACCGACGCGGGGACGGTTCCGACCGTGGCCCCGACGGCCGTTCGCCGTCCCCTGCCCGCATGAACCAGCTCAGATACATCGGCGTCCGGATCCTCCAGACGGTCCCCGTGTTGTTCGGCGTCTCGGTCGTCGTGTTCGCCATCATCCACTCGGCTCCGGGCGATCCGATCGTGAACCTTCTCGGCATCGAGGCCACCGAGGGGAACGTCGACCGGCTCCGGCGGCAGTACGGCCTCGACCAGCCGATCTACGTCCAGTACCTCGAGTGGCTCGCCGGGGTGCTCCAGGGCGACCTCGGGCGCTCGATCACCCAGAGCCGACCCGTCGCGAGCCTCATCGCCAGCCGGCTCCCGGCGACGCTGTTTCTCGCCATCGCGTCGATGCTCGTCGCGGTCGCCATCGCGGTCCCGGCGGGGGTCGTCAGCGCGGTGAGGAACGGAACCCCCACTGACTACGCCGTGACGGCGGGCGCGCTCGCCGGGGTCTCCGTCCCGAACTTCTGGCTCGGGCTCGTGCTCGTCTTGGTGTTCGCCCGCACCCTCGGGATCGCCCCCCCGGGCAACTACGTCTCGCCGCTCGCCGACCCGGTCGCGGCGGTCAGACACGTCGCGATGCCCGCGGTGACGGTGGGCACGGCCTTTGCCGCGCTGCTCGCCAGACAGACACGGTCGTCGATGCTCGACGCCCTCTCGACGGAGCACGTCCGGATGGCCAAGTCCAAGGGGCTTCCGTCGCGGACCGTCTTCGTCCGCCACGCGCTGAAGGGTGCGCTCCTCCCGGTCGTGACCGTCGCCGGCCTGCAGTTCGGCTACCTCCTTTCGGCGACGGTCGTCGTCGAACAGGTGTTCGCGTGGCCCGGCATGGGCCGACTCATCTGGCTCGCCGTCCGCCAGCAGGACTACCCCACGCTCCAGGGCACCGTCCTCGTCGTCGCGACGCTGTTCGTGGCCGTGAACCTCGTCGTCGACCTCGCGTACGCGTATCTCGACCCACGGGTGGGATCCGCGTGACGCCCCGGCCGCGCCGCACGCGCGTCTGGCGGTCGTTCCGGAGCCACCCACCCGCTGTGGCCGGACTCGCCGTCGTCGCGGTCGTCACGGTCGTCGGCGTCGTCGCGTTCGTCGACGACGCCCTGCTGGGCAACGCGCTCGTCACGGCCGTCTGGCACAGCCCGTTCGATCCGGCGTTCGTCCCGCTCGCCCCGCCCTCTCCCGCCCACCCGTTCGGAACCGACAGCCTGGGGCGGGACGTCCTCGCGCGGACCGTCTACGGCGCGAAAGTGTCTGTCCAGGTCGCTCTTACTGCCGTCGTCGTCGCCGCCGTCGTCGGCTCCCCCCTCGGGATCGTCGCGGGCTACGCCGGCGGCACGGTCGAGACGGTGCTGATGCGCCTCGTGGACGTCCTCCTGGGCTTTCCGGCGCTCGTCCTCGCCATCGGGCTGGTCGCCGCGCTCGGCTTCAGCCTCACCAACGTCGTCATCGCCCTGGGGGTGGTGTACGTCCCGCAGTTCGCCCGCATTGCCCGGAGTTCGGCCCTGTCGGTGTCGGAGGAAGAGTACGTCGACGCCGCCCGCGTGCTGGGCTACTCGCGGACGCACATCGTCTTCCGCGAGGTGCTCCCCAACAGCGTCTCCCCCCTGCTGGTGCAGGCATCGTTGCTCATGGCCTTCGCCATCATCGCCGAGGCGTCGCTGTCGTTCCTCGGGCTCGGCGTCCAGCCGCCGACGCCGACGTGGGGAGCGATGGTGTCGGCCGGCAGCGGCTACCTCACCTCGGCCCCGTGGATCTCGCTGTTCCCCGGGGGCGCCATCTTCCTGTCGGTGCTCGGCTTCAACCTCGTCGGCGACGGCCTCAGAGATGCTCTCGACCCGCGCGACGTCTCCGAACGGAGGTTCTGATCGTGACTCGCAGGGACACCTCGACACCGGCTCCACGGGGTGACACCGGTGCGGAGCCGGTGCTCGCCGTCGAGGGGTTGACGACCGAGTTCGCGACCGACGACGGCGTCGTCCGCGCGGTCGAGGACGTGAGTTTCGAGCTGTACCCCGGCGAGACCTTGGGAATCGTCGGCGAGTCCGGATCGGGAAAGAGCGTCACAGCGCGGTCGATCGTGGGCCTGCTCGACGACACCGGCCGGATCGCAGCCGGGTCCGTTCGGCTCAACGGGACGGAGCTCACGACCCTCTCCGAGCGCCGGCTCCAGCGCGTCCGCGGCACCGAAATCGCGATGGTGTTTCAGGACCCGACGGCGGCGCTGACGCCCGTGGTCACGGTCGGAACGCAGCTCGTCGAGACGATCCTGACCCACCAGGACGTCACGAAACGCGAGGCACGCGCCCGCGCCGTCGACCTCCTCGAATCGGTCCGGATTGCCGACCCCGAGGCGGTCGTCGACGCGTACCCCCACCAGCTGTCGGGCGGCCAGCGCCAGCGCGTCCTCGTCGCCATCGCGGTCTCCTGTGACCCCGACGTGCTCATCGCCGACGAGCCGACGACGGCGCTCGACGTGACGATCGAGGCGCAACTCCTCGACCTCCTCGACGAAGTCGCCCGGGAGCGCGATCTGAGCGTCGTCCACATCACCCACGACCTCGGCGTGATCGCGGCGGCGGCCGACCGCGTCGCCGTCATGTACGCGGGGCGGTTCGTCGAGACGGGCGCGACCGACGACGTGTTCGGCTCGCCGAGACATCCTTACACCGCGGGGCTGCTCCGGGCGACTCCCCGGCTCGAAGACGTCGAACCAGAACTCCTCGCGGGGAGCGTTCCCACGCCCGAGTCGCGGCCGCGTGGCTGTAACTTCGCCCCGCGGTGTCCGCACGCGACCGACGCCTGTCTCGCCGACGACCCGCCGTTGAGTGCGCTCGACGGGCACGACCTCGACGAACGTGACCTCGGCGCGGACGGGCTCGACGGACGCGACGCCGGTGGACGCGGCGCACGCGCGGTCGCCTGCGTCCGAACGGAGGCGATCGGCGCGCTCGACCCGACGCCGCCGGCGACCCGCGACCGACGAGCGGGAGCGAACCCGGGGGAGACGCTCGTCGAAGCACTCGGCCTCCGAAAGGAGTTCAGCGCCGCGTCCGGGCTCGTCGACCGGCTCCTCCCCGGCGGCGACCCCCCGGTGCAGGCCGTCGACGGCGTCGACCTCGCGCTGCGCGAACACGAGACGGTGGCGCTGGTCGGCGAGTCCGGCTCCGGCAAGACGACCCTCGGACGGCTGCTCGTCGCCCTCACCGACCCCACTCACGGGGCGGTCCGCTTCGCGGGACGCGACCTCACCGCAGTCCCCGACGCCGAACTCAGAGGCCGCGTTCAGTTCGTCTTTCAGGATCCCAGCTCGTCGCTCAACCCCCGGCAGACGGTCGGCCGAATCCTCCGGTACGCGGTCGAGAAACACGACGACAGCGACGGAGACGCCGAAGCGCGCGTCGTCGAACTCCTCGAGGAGGTGGGGCTCGATCCGGCGACGCGGGACCAGTACCCCCACCAGCTGTCGGGCGGGCAGAAACAGCGCGTCGCCGTCGCCCGGGCGCTGGCGGTGGACCCCGACGTGCTCATCGCCGACGAGCCCACGTCGGCGCTCGACGTGAGCGTCCAGGGACAGGTGCTCCACCTCCTCGACCGGATCCAGCGCGAGCGCGGCCTGGCGATGCTGTTCGTGAGCCATGATTTATCAGTAGTGAGACACGTGTCCGACCGCGTCGCCGTGATGTATCTCGGGCGGATCGTCGAGGTCGGCGCGACCGAGGCGCTGTTCGAGACGCCGCTGCACCCCTACACCGAGGCGCTCATCAGCGCCGTCTCGTCGCCCGACCGCGGAGACGAGTCCGAGCGGATCGTCCTCGACGGGGAGATCCCCGACCCGAAAGCGCCACCCACGGGCTGTAACTTCGCCTCGCGCTGCCCGAAAGCGATGGACGAGTGCCACGGCCGCGACCCCGACCTGGTCCCGGTCGAAGACGACGGGGACCTCGACGGACGAGAGGTCGCCTGTCTGCTCCACAGCGACGCGACGCGGTCGGAACCGTCACGCTGATCCGTTCGAGCCGGCGGCGTCGACAGAGCCCGGGACCGGCCTCGACTGCCCGCTTTCGCGACCCTCGACCGACGGTTCCGACCGTCCGACAGGGGAGGAACACATATGTTACCACACCTCGAACAGTGTGGAACAGTAGACGAGAAGGCAGTTCAGATGGAGACCGTCACACAACAGCGGACGGACCCCGCCGTCCGCGACGACCGCGTCCTTCCCGTGACCCGATGGGTCGCACGCCTCATCGTCCCGTTCCTCGCCGCCGCGTTCCTGGTTCTGTACGGCCTCCCGACCCGGACGACCGAGCTCTTCGCGTGGACGATCCGGCCCGAGATGACGCCCATCGTCATGGGTGCCGGCTACGGGGCGGGCGTCTACTTCTTCTACCGGGTGTCGACCGCCGACGCGTGGCACACGGTCGCGCCCGTCTTCCTCGGTATCACGACGTTCACCTGGTTCATGGCCGTCGCCACCGTGCTCCACTGGGAGAACTTCAACCACGGGCACCACACGTTCGTCCTCTGGGTCGTGCTCTACGCCCTCACACCGGTGGTCGTGCCCGCCGTCTGGGCGCTCAACCGCCGGACCGATCCCGGCGCGTCCGGGGCGGAGACGGTGTCTCTCCCGCGATTCGTCCGTCTCCTCGGTGGCGGCCTGGGCGTCGTCCTCGCGATCACCGCCGTCGTGCTCTTCGTCAGCCCCGGCGCGATGATCGACGCGTGGCCGTGGACGGTCTCACCGCTGACGGCGCGGATCCTCGCCGGGTGGTTCGCGCTGTTCGGTGTCGTCGACGCCGTCACCGTGCTCGATCCGCGTTGGAGCGGTGCCCGCATCCTGGTCCAGAGTCAACTGCTGGGGTTCACACTGGTGCTCGTCGGCGTTGCCCGCGTCCCGGACAACTTCGACCCGTCGAACCCCCTGACGTGGGCGGTCGTCGGCGGGATGGCGCTGTACCTCTGTGCGATCGCCGCCCTGTACGCCTGGATGGAAACCCGGTGAAATCGCGGTGCCGCCTCGCGTTCCGGCCGCCCGATGGCCTCGTCACTCCACGCTCGCGGCGTCGAGCGACCGGAACGAGCCGTTGGGGTACTGCTCGAAGCCGGAGATCCGCGTCGAGATGCCCTGGATGCGCTGTGGGTAGTCGGTGTAGATCGAGTACGCCTCCTCGTACGTGAGCCGCTGGATGCGGTCGATCAGCGCCGCCCGCGCCTCGGGATCGACCGCGCGGCGCTGGTCGTCGAGCAGGGCGTCGAGCTCGTCGTTGGCGACGTTCCAGACGTTCAGCCCCTCGCTGTGGTACAGATACAGGAGGGTGTCCGGGTCGCCGAACCAGGTAAAGTTCGAGATGGCGACCTCGAAGTCGCCGCTCGTCTCCTGCGACCAGAAGGTGTTGCCGTCGAGGGACTGGATCTCCGCGTCGACGCCGATCTCTCCCCACATCGCCTGGACGAGCGTCGCGGTGCGCCGGTGGCGCGACTGCGTGGAGGTCTTGATCTCGAGCGAGAGGCCGTCGCCGTAGCCTGCATCCGCGAGCAACGCCCGGGCCCGTTCGGTGTCGCCCGTCGGGTGGTTGAAGTCCGAAACCGCGTCGTTGTACTGCGGGAACGAGTCGGGGAGGATCGACGTTCCCGGGGTCCCGAACCCCTGTAAGACCGTCTCGACGATGCGCTCCTTGTCGATGGCCCACGCGAGCGCGCGGCGCACCCGCCTGTCGCCGAGCGGTTCGACGTCGGTGTTGAAGTCGACGCGGCCGGCGCTCACGCCGGTCGTCGTGATCACCCGCGCGTTCCCGGCGGCTTCGACGCGCTCCGTGAACTGTGGCGGCATCCGGTCGACGAGGTCGACGTCGCCCGTCTCCAACTGGGCGACCTTCGAGGAGTCCTCGGGGAGGATATGGAACTCGATCCGATCGATCGCGGGTCGGCCCCGCCAGTAGTCGTCGTACGCTTCGAGGACCGCCCGGTTGCCCGACTCCCACTCGGTGAGTTCGAACGGGCCCGTCCCTACCGGATTCTGGTTGTACGCGTCGCCGTGTTCGTCGATCGCCGTCTTCGACAGCGGCCACATCACGGCGTGGATCTTGTACAGAAGCGGCGCGAACGGCTCGGAGAGGTCGAACCGGACGGTGCGGTCGTCCTCGACGACGACGTCCTCGACGGCCGCGAGGTCGCTCCGCCGCGGGTTCTCGTTGGTCTGGATCCAGTCGTAGGTGTACTTCACGTCCGCGGCGGCGAACGGCTCGCCGTTGTGGAACGTGACGCCCTCCTCGAGTTCGAAGACGTACTGGGTGTCGCTCTCGCGGCGCCAGTCGGTCGCGAGATCCGGAACCACCCCGGCGTCGGCGTCGAGATTGACGACGTTGTCGGACAGCAGCGTGTACACCTTGTTCGAGTCGAAGTCGGTATCGCGCGGCGGGAGGAGGTCCCAGCCGCCGTTGGCGATGCCGATCCTGACGACCGTCTCCTCGTCCGTCCCGGCGGCGGTGTCGGCCGATCCCGCCGTCCCGCCTCCCGAGCCACCGTCGTCACCGGCGTCGCCGCTCGCCCCGCCTCCCGAGCCACCGGCACAGCCCGCGACCCCCGCGAGCCCGGTCACACCGACGCCAGCGAGGAACCGCCGACGACTCGGCGTCATCCACCCTCGTGTGTGGTCGCTTCCCATGGCAGTACACGGAGTATCCGAACCGCGTTGATAAGTCTTCCCACCCGTGAACGGCCGAGTCGGCACCCGTACGGTCCGAACGGTTTTTGCCGCGGGACGGACTCCCCCCGAGCGTGGACTGGTCGCACGGGCCAGTCAGGGCCCACCCATGATCACGAAAGCCGAACTCTACGACGCGGTCGACGAGCGCGAGGCGGAGCTCGTCGCGTTCATGCGCGACTTCCTCGCCATCGAGACCGAGAACCCCCCGGGGCGGAACTATGCCGAGGGGGCGGCGTTCCTGGCCGGGGCGATGGAGCGGCGCGGCTACGACGTCGAGGAGGTCCGCGTCCCGTCCGACGTGGTCGCCCGTCACTACCCCGACCGGACCGACCACGAGCGCGTGAACGTCATCGGGCGACAGACCGGCGGTGCGGAAGAAACGGGCCACGACACCGGGGATGACGCGAACGACGGGCCTCACGTTCACTTCACCGGCCACTTCGACGTGGTCCCCGCGGGCGAGGACTGGTCGACCGATCCGTACGACCCGGTCGTCGACGAGGGCCGCATCTACGGCCGCGGCGCGTCGGACATGAAATCCGGCATCGCCGCGAGCCTCTTCGCCGTCGACGCGCTCCGCGCCGTCGGCCCTCCGCTCCCGGGGACGATCACCCAGAGCATGACCGTCGACGAGGAGACGGGCGGGTTCACCGGGCTTGGCTTCCTGGTGGCGGAGGGGTACGTCTCGCCCGACAACACGGACTTCTGTGTGTACACCGAGTGTTTCGACTCCTCGCGCGTCTGTCTCGGCCACCGTGGCGTCCTCAAGTTCCACGTGACGGCGACGGGAACGAAGGCCCACGGCTGTATGGCGCACGACGGACACAACGCGATCACCGTCATGAACGACTTCCTCACCCGGATCGAAGCCTACCGCGAGGAACTTCACGGGCGGACGACCGACCTGCCGGTGACGCCCGTCGAGTCGCGCCACGCGGACGTCTCGGCGACGATGCTCGACGCGGGCTACTCCGAGAACGTCGTCCCCGACCGGTGTCGGGCGACCTTTTACCGAGTCCTGGTCCCCGGCGAGACGGTCGAGGCCGCCCGCGAGGAGATCCGCGCGCTCATGGCCGAGACCGAGTCGGCCCTCGAGAGCGACCTCTCGTACGACGAGATCATGTACGCCGAACCGACCGCCGTCTCGGAGGAGTGCACCGTGGCACGGACGTACGTCGACCACGTCCGCGACTTCCACGCCGATCCCGCGTTCGTCGTCTCGCCGGGCTCGGACGATCAGCGGTTCGTCGTCAACGACGCCGGCATCGAGGAGTGTATCGTCTACGGCCCCGGCCTCCTCGACCAGGCGCACGTCGTCGACGAGTACGTCCCGATCGAGGAGGTCCTCACCGCGGCGAAGGTGATGGCCGTCTCGACGGCGGACCTCATGGGGGTGCTCGCGAGGTGAGCGACGCGACCGGGCTCTGCCGCCCGCCGGACGCCGTCGTGGCCGCGGCCCGTGCGGCCGCCGACGACCGGGACGGCGCGGCCGCACACGTCGTCGTCGCCGACCCCGCGGCCGACGGGGACGCGACGCTCGAAGACGGACGGTACGAGGGTCCCGACGCGGTCGCCTGTGGCCACCTCGCCGCGGCGCTGTCGGTCGCTGACGCGACCCCCGGAGTGAGGCTCCACCACGGCGACGTCGATCTGACGGCCGAGGGGGCGTGGCTCGTCCTCGCTCCGCTCGACGGGCTGATCGCGACGGTCGCGACCGGCACCGCGACGGCGACAGTGACGGTTCCGATCGACGAGCCGGCCCGGATCCGGCCGGTTCGCGCTCGCCTCGACGCCGTGCTCGCGGCCGCCCGTGCCCGGCACGACCACTACCCGGTCGCCGACGACGAGCGAGGCGTGTTCCGGACGGGGATGACGACGTTCTCGTTCCGCGAGACGATTCGGGAGAGCGGGCTGCTTCGGGTCCGCTTCGACGTGTCGACGACGCCCGCGACGACGCGGAGCGAGGTCACGGAGCGATTCGCGTCGCTCGCCATCTCCGACCCCGGCGACGGCGACGAGACGAGTGCGTTCGAACCGAGCGGCGTCGACGTCACGTTCGAGGCCGGCGTCGAACGCGCCGATCCGAGCGTCGACGTCCGCGATGCCGTCGAGACGGCCCACCGGGCGGTCGTCGGCGACGCGGGGTACGAGTGGCTCGCGCGGCCGACCGTCTTCTCGCGACTTCCCTCGGCCGAAAAGGTCGCGTTCGGCGGCGGGCGGCCCGGCGATCGGTTCGACGGCGACGACTTCGAGCGCACGCGCGCGCTCCTCGAACGGGTCACAGAGCGCGTGTCGGGTCGGGAGGGGCGGGCGTGACGCCGAACGCCGACGTCCGGACGCTCGCCGAACCCGTCGCCGGCAGCGAGGTCCGGGTCGAACCGAAGGCGACGCCGGGGATCGAGATCAACGGGATCCCGGCCGACCTCGCCCACGTCGTCAAGGCCGACGTCCGGGTCGATCTCGCGGCGGCCGACGGATCGAATCGGGGCACGAACCGGGCGTTCGTCGTCGAACACGTCCTCGGGCCGCTCGGCCTCCACGGGGTGACGGCCGCTCGCGTCGAGGGCCTGACCGAGACGTGGGCGTTCGCCCGCCCCGAACACCGCTTTTGTTACTCGACCGGGCTCCCCCCGTCGAGCGTCGTCGGCCACCCTGCGGGACTGCCGAATCCCGACCTGGCGGCGGCGCTCGGGCGTATCGACCTCGTCGGGCAGCCGTCGACCCGGACGACCGTCTCCGAACCCGTGACTGCCGAGACCCGGGGCGGTCGGCTCACACTTCGCCCGCGAGAGTACGGTTCGGGGATCCGCTTCGAGGCGTCGTACGGCGAGGCGTCGCTGGTGGTCGAGGTCGACCCTCTCGAAGGAGCCGACGACGCGCTCGTCGAGCGGGTGACGACGAGCACGACGCCGTACCTGTCGCCCGACGGCGGGGAGGGGGTCACACACGCCATCGCCGACCTCGTCTCGGACGTCGCCGTCCTGGGTGGGTTCGACGACCTCGTGGTCGAGGCCGATCTGGCCGAGGCGTACCACACGCTCACGGTCGGGGCGGTGCGGACGGCGCACGAGACGGGCGTCGTCGTCGACCGCGACGGCTGAGACGAACTGCTGTCGGTCCCGACCGGATTTATGGGACTGTGCACGGAATCCAGTACGGTGATGTCCTCCCTGTCCGTCCACGATCACCTCCGACCGGTCGACGCCGACCTCCCCGACGGCGCCTACCGCGTCGTCGGAACGGCCGACGCGACCGTCACGCTCCTCTTGATCGTGGACGCCGACGGCGAGCGGATCCACAGCGGCGAGATCTGGACGGTCGCCCGCGGCGATCTCGACGGGTTCGAGCGCGTCGACCGCCCCGACGGAACACGTCCCGTCGGACGGGTCGGCGTGTCACTGCTGGAGGCGGCCTACTGGTCGGTGCGGGCGTTCGTCCAGCAACTGGCCGCCCATCCGCTCCCGTCCGCCGCCGCAATCGCGCTCGTCCTGGCGGGTTCCGTCGGACAGCGGGCCGCTCCGCTCCCGGATCTCGCCTTCGGTGTGTCGATACTCGCCGGGAGCCTCGGGCTCGCGTACGTCGGCAGCGGCCGGCTGTCGTAGCCGTTCCCATCGCGTCTCCCCGTCGGCGTCGCGCGGTGGCCCGTTGCTCGCCACCCGGTCGGGCCCGAACACGGACGCAGCGCTTCACCGACCGGGAGTACCGGACGACTACGACCGTCGCCGTCGGAAAGGGCCGAACGTCTCGTCTAGACACGGTCTACTCCGGCGAAAAGTATCCGTAACCTGATACTCTGCCGTGTAGACTGGCTATAACTAAGTGAAACACTCTCGCTCTCGACAACGGGTTAACAAAATGACAGAAGAACGAAGCGACCGCGATCGGCCGCTCAGCCTCGACAGACGGGACGTCCTCCGCACGATCGGTGGCGCGGCCGCCGCCGGCGCGCTCGCAACCCCGGTCGGGACGGGGCGGGCGGCCGCCGACTCCGGCGGTTACTCCGCCGTCCAGGGGGATCAGTGCGTCCCGATGACGCCGTTGTCGGGCGATCAACCGGTCGAAGAACTGTACGACCTGCGGATCCCCGATCGGTTCACCGGGGACAACGGTGCGACGGATCCGGGGTCCGGACCCTACTACGGTTCGGTCGGCACCGAGGACCTCCAGCAGGAGGACACGACGATCACGTTCCTGTACGACGGCCCGGACGGGCTGAGCCTGGTCGTCGTCCACGGCGCGTTCGGCGGCGACGGCGGACGGGGCGTCTCCTGGACGCTGCGCGGCGACAGCCTCGCGGACGGTGAGTGGACCGTGAAGGACGACTTCTACCTCGACCAGGACACCGGCGAGCCGGCGGGCTCGAACTACGACCGCTGGGACGTCTCGGGGAACACACACACTATCGACTGGACCTGGGGCAGCTCGGGAACCGACGGTGGTGCGCTCCGCCCGCTCGGCGACGGCTTCGACCTGACGATCGACCCCGCGTACAACGAGGACGCTGCCCTCTGGGGAGACAACTACTACGACGGCGAAGTGACCGACTGGCAGGTCCTCTCGTTCCCCGACGGGCGAAGCAGTCCCGAGCGGACGTCGCTCGCGCTCGACGAGAGAGTGACGATCCGTTCACGAGCGTGCGACAGCACCGTCGAGGCCGAGATCGACGTCCGCTCGCGGATCAATCCGAAGAGCCGGGGCGTCGTCCCCGTCGCGCTCTTCGGCACCGACGAGCTCGACCCGGAGGACGTGGCAGTGGGCACACTCCGGTTCGGACCTCCGGGCGTAGTCGGCGAGGGAGACGGTGCCCGAGCCGCACACGGCGGGCACCTCGAAGACGTCGACGGCACCGGCGGCGACGATCTCGTGCTCCACTTCCCCACGCCTGACACCGGCTTCGACGGCGGCGAGACGACGGCGAAACTCGTCGGAGAAACGACCGACGGGAGGCGCATCGTCGGAACGGACGGGGTGACGGTACAGGCTCCCGAAGACGACGAGGGCGAACGCGGTGAGAGCGGTGAGGCCGACGAAGACGATCAGCCCGGTGAGAGAAACGACGAGGGCGAACGCGACGAGGAGGACCGATCTACCGAGGAAGACGACGCGGAAGGCGAACGCGGTGCGGACGATCAGGGCGAGGAAGAAAACGATCGGGAGGGGGAAAGCGGCGAGCCAGAGGGGAAAGAGAACGGACGAGGTGAGGAGAACGGCAGGGGGCGGAACGACGAGAAGGGAGAGAACGGACGAGGTGACGAGAAGGGAGAGAACGGACGAGGTGACGAGAAGGGAGAGAACGGACGAGGTGACGAGAAGGGCAACGGGAAGAACGACCAGAACGGCGGAGGAGCGAACGGAGCGGGCGACTGACACGACGCGCTGGTCGCCGAACTGGTTTCGCCCTTGAGGTTCGGGCCGCCGAGAGAGCGATACGGCAGTACACCCGATACCCTCCGGAGAGAGCACCATCGGGAGCGCCGCGTGAGCCGGCACCTGTGCTGCCTCGTGAGAACGGGCGGGGGGTACGCTGAGATACCCTGGCGGGCATCTCCCCGTCCCATTCTTCGCTGAAGCAGTGGGACCGCTGAGAATCGAACTCGGTTCGTCCGATTCTCACCGGTGGACTCGACACGCGGCGCACGCTCCTCACTTTGTTCGTCGGTGTTGCCGCGAGAACTGAAGTGGGACCGCTGAGAATCGAACTCAGGTCCTGCGGACCCCATCCGCAGAGGATACCACTACCCCACGGTCCCGCGTGGTGTATGTCGACGAAAGCCCGTCCCCGGGTTAAGCGCTTCGCTTCCCTACCGCCGTGCGACGCAGACGCACCCGGGGGTCAGTCGCTCGGCGATCCGATGTCGCGTTCGAGGAACCGGCCTTCTCGCCTCCCGAGCGTGCCGGGCGGAACGTAGACCGATCCACCCCTCAGACCAGCACGCGCTCCAGCGAGACCACCTCGCCGCGTTCGGCGTCGGGATCGCCGACCAGGCGGCCGAGACAGACCACACTGCCGTCGGGTGTGTAGCAGGCGACCAGGTCGCCAGCCTCGATGTCGACGCCAGTCCCGGTCTCCGCGACCGGTTCGCGCGCGGGGTCGACGCCGATGACGCCTGGCGCGTAGACGGGCGCGCCGGTCGCGACCTGCTCGGCGGCGGAGGGCGCGATCGTGACCCGTGGGAGGTGGACGAGTGCGCGCTCGGCGGGCGAGATGGCGTCGCGGAACGGTCCCTCGTCGCCCCCGTCGGCGAACGCGACCGCGTCGGCGAGGTCGTGCATCGTCACGAGCGAGGTGTCGTCGAACGGCGTCGTCGTCGTTCGGCGGAGGTGGCCCATGTGCGCGCCCGTCCCGAGCGCGAGGCCGAGGTCGTGACAGAGCTTTCGAATATAGGTCCCCGACTCACACCGGAGCCGGAGGAGCACCTGTCTGTCCTTCGTGTCGAGCACCTCGATCGCGTACACCTCCCGAACCCGGAGCCGGCGGGTGACGGCGCTCTTCCGCGGGGGTTTCTGGTACAGCGGGCCCTCGAACTCTTTTATCACGCTTTCGAGATCGGTGGGGGCCGGCCCGTGGAGTTCGAGCACGGCGACGTACTCCTTGACGCCCTCGAGAAACACCTGTGCCATGCGTGTCGCGTCGCCCAGGAGGACGGGCAGACAGCCGGTCACCTTCGGGTCGAGCGTCCCCGCGTGGGCCGCGCGGTCGACCCCGACGAGGTCGCGGACCCACGCGGCGACTTGGTGTGCGGAGGGGCCCGGCGGCTTGTCGACGTTGACGACGCCGAACGTCTCGACGTCCGACCGCGGGCGATCGGCGGGTGGGGCACGGAGAGACACGGGCGTTAAAACTCGTAGATGACGCCGTCGACCGGAGCCTTCCCTTCGTCCGAGTTCGGATCGTACGAGTCGACGGCGGTGGTGAGCATCCCCAACACTCCTTCGGGACTCCACCGCGCGGTGTTGTAGACGATGTCGTAGATCGACCGGTCGTCGATGTCGATGTTGTAGTACTCCTGATAGCGCTTGGCCTCGCTCCGCTCGCGGCGGTGGGTCTCGTCGTACGCCGTCTCGAACGGCTTGTCCTCGCGGTCGGCGATGCGCTCGGCGCGGATGTTCAGCGGCGCGTCGAGCCAGATCTTGATGTCGGCCTCGTCGCCCGCGAGCCAGCCCGCGAGCCGGGATTCGAGCAGGACGCCGTCGCGCTCGCTCGCGATCTCGTACAGCCGTCGGTCGAGGTCGCGGTCGATCTGTTCGTCCTCCTCGGCGAGTTCGTTGAACTCGACGGGCGAGAGCCCGCGCTCCTCGGCGAGCGAACGGAAGATGTCCCCGCCCGAGATGTGCTCGAGATCGAACGCCTTCGCCAGGGCGGCGGCGGTGGTGCTCTTCCCGCTGCCGGGGGGCCCGGAGACGGTGAGTAACATATCGATAGTCGGCCCGGCGTGCTAAAAGACACTGTCGGTACGCGGAGCCGCCGGCACGAGGGGCGAGCGTGTCGCCCCGTCGAACGCCGTGCGCCCGATCAGGACGACGACGCGGTGGGCGTCATGTCGATGTTGAGCCCCTTGCGGATGATCTGGGTGAAGCCCATCGAGCAGAGGAAGTACCAGACGATCCACGCCTGGATCGGGCCGAGCACCTGGTCGGTCCAGGCGACCTCGCCCACGAGCGGGAGCACGAGGTTCTGCAGCGGGACGTGCGCCTCGGCGTTCGCGCCGATGCCGATGCCCCAGTACATCCAGAGGAACACCGGGATCGTGAAGAACATGATCCACACCATCGGGCGGAACTGCTCTTTGAACATGCCCATCTGGTCGCCCATCGCCTCCATCTGCTCTTCTTGGATGCGGTCGAGCTCCGCGTCGTTCCCCTCCTCTTTGGCCTTTTTCCGCCGGTTCTGGATGTCTTTCATCCGATCCTGATACTTGGACATCTTCTCCATGTCCATGAGGTTCGCCTGCAGGAGCGTCGAGTACAGTCCCGTCGCCAGCGCGAGGATCATCACCACGGCGTAAAACGGCATGAGCTCCGCCAGCGGCCCCAGCGCGACGTCCATGGCCGTGCCGATGAGGTTCCGCAGCGGGGCCCACGAGTAGCCCGCGAACAGGGCCACGGTCACCACGGCGGCACCCTTGTCGTACTTCGACCACGAGGAACTCTCGACCTCGTCGTCCCCCGAGGAGGTGGACGTGGTGGTCGACGCGGCCGCCGCGTCGGTCGAGCCGTTGAGGCCCGCGCGGACCTCCTCGGTGTCGGCGAGGCGGAAGCCGGCGTCACCCTCGACGAGGATCCCGCGCTCGATGAGCCGGCCCCACTGCCCGCTCGTGAGGTCGCCTTTCACGTCGACCCACGTCACTTCGCCCTCGGCGTCGCCGTCGACGTGCGAGAGGACGGTCTCGACCGCCGCCCGCATGCCGTCGTCGTCGCCGACGAGGTCGCGCACCTTCTGCTCTGTCCGTGCCATTGCCCCGACGTAGGCAACCAGCCGTTATGAAGCTTTTACTCTGGCGCGCGGCCGACGCACCCGTGACGACCCGTCGACGCCGGACGTCTCCCCGTTCGACCCCCGTCACCTGCCGCGGTATCCGAGCGTCGAGATCGGAGAGTTGGACGTGGTCTCAGGTGCGCCGCGTCCAGACAGCAGATCGTTTTTACGCGCGGTCGCGCGTCGCGTCGGTCACGTCGTCCACGTCCGACATCCTGTTCGGGTCGTCGCCGTCGATCCTGTCCCCGTGGGTTCTGTCTCCGTCGATCCGGTCGCCGTTCAGCGAATCGTCTCGTGTCGATCGCGTCCAAGTCGTCGCGTCGCCCACCGTCTCGGCCTCCAACAACCGTTCGACACGGCGCTCGAACGCCGCGTCCGTCAGCCGACCCTGGGCGTACTGACGCCGGAGGGCATCCAGTGCCTCGTCGTCCGAATCTCTCTCCGGCCCCGTTCCGGCCGCTGCGGGACCGGCGTCTCGGTCACGGCGGGCGGTGTAGGCGACCACGACCGGCAACACCCCGCCGAAGCCGACGGGGAACGCGACCCAGAAGTACGGCACGCCGAGCGCCATCGCCCCGAACGCGACCGCGAGGATCGAAAGCGTCGTCAGTCCGGCGACGGCCGACGTCCGTTCCGAGAGCTCCGCTCGCTCGCCTCTCCGGGGAGAGTCGGCCGACGGGGGAGCGATCGATCGAGATGACATCCTGAGTGAACGCTCAATCCGCGGCGTGATAAGCGTTTTGAGTGAACGCTCAGTCAACACGTCGACGAGTGAACACGCACTTATAATCGCGAACGCTGTACACGAGCGATGAGTGATCGCCCCCCCTCGGCCGCCCGGGCGGAGGTCGTCCGGGCCGTCGAGCGCGCACTGTCGAAACACGGCTACGCCGGCCTGACGACGAAGAACGTCGCCGCGGAGTCCGCCAAGAGCGAGGCGTTCTTCTTCTACCACTACGACACGAAGGACGATCTGGTCGTCGCCTTCCTCGACTGGGCCATCGAGCGCAACCGCGAGCGACTCGCCGGCCTCGACGACGACCCCGTCGTGCGGCTGTACGACGCGCTCGACGTGCTGGTGGGCGACCCGACCGACGACGTCGACCGCGGGATCAACGTCGCCATGATGGAACTGCTCTCGCACGCCCCGCACAACGACCGGTTCCGCGAGCGACTCACGGCGTACGAACAGTCCGTCATCGACCTGTTCGTCGAGATACTCCGCGAAGGGGCTGAAGAAGGCGTCTTCCGCGACGTCGCCCCCGAGGACGTCGCCGGCTACCTGCTCGTGACCGCCAACGGCACCGCGGGGGCAGCGATGGCGCTTCGGATGGACGCGGTCGACGCCGCGGTCCGGCGCGAACTCGACCGGTACCTCCGCACGACCGTTCTCCGCGAGGACGTCTCCCCACCGGCGGACGTGCTCTGATACATAGTGCGAGCGCATACCCGCGTCTTCAGGCGCGGGAGGAGGTCAACCGCCCGATTCTCACTGCTCCGCGGCCGGTGGCTGGCGCCACTCCAAGCCGACCCGGCGGCGTAACGACCGTTCCGACGCGTCCGGTTACTCGTCGACGACCGCGCCGATCTCCTCGAACACCTCGTCGGGGGTGCCCTCGCCGTCGATCTCGACGAGTTCGCCTCGCTCGCGGTAGTGTTCGACGACCGGTTCGGTGTTCTCGGAGTAGACCCGGAGCCGCTCGCGGACGGTCTCTTCGGTGTCGTCGTCCCGCTGGACGAGTTCGCCGCCACAGTCGTCACAGACGCCCTCCTCCTCGGGCGGCGCGAACTCGACGTGGTAGTTCGTCCCGCACTCCGTACAGACCCGGCGTCCGGTGAGCCGTTCGACGAGTTCCTCCTCGCTCACGTCGAGGAACACCGCCGCGTCGAGGTCGGTGATCTCCGAGAGGAACTCCGCCTGATCCAGGTTTCGTGGATAGCCGTCGAGGACGTAGCCGTCAGCGTCCGAAAGCGCCGTCTTCACGATCTCGTTGACGACCGCGTCGGGAACGAGTTCACCCGCCTCCATGTACGCACGCGGCGTGTCGAACTCCGTGTCCATGTGGGAGATGTCCATGTCCTTGTTGGCGCGCAGGGCGTCGCCCGTCGTGACGTGTTCGAGGTCGAACTCGGTGGCCAGGCGCTTCGACTGCGTCCCCTTGCCGGCACCGGGAGCGCCGAGCAGCAGGATGTGCTTGCTCATATCTCCACCGAGCCACCCCGGGGTTAAAGAGTTGAAGAATCGGTTCGTCGCCGCACGCGCCGACGACGGAGCGAGTGTGGAGTCGTCGGGTCCGTTCGGCCGCCAGCCTCACCCCCCCAACGGGAGCCGATCGACGTGCAGCCGATCCGACACCGACTTGTCCCCGTTCGCTCTTGACCGGAACGATGGCTCGGCCCTCCCGCCGCTGGCTCCTCGTCGGCGTCGCCGCCGTCCTCATGGGGACGGCGGGCTCGTACCAGTTCGTCTGGTCGTCGATCAGCGGCGCGGTCGGCGCTCGCTTCCCCGGCATCTCCGGCCCCGCGCTCGGTACCGTCTTCACGCTGTTCGTCGCCGCCCAGACGCTCGCCCAACTCCCCGCCGGCCGGATCCGCGACCGCTACGGCCCGCGGAACGTCCTCCTGGTCGCCGCCGCCTGTCTGTTCGTCGGCTACGCCGGCGTCGGCGTCGCCACCTCGTTTCCCGTGGTCGCCGTCGCGTACACCCTCGGCGGCGTCGGTGCCGGCATCGCCTACACCGTCGCGGTGAACACGCCGGTCAAGTGGATCCCCGAGGACGGCCGCCGCGGGCTCGCGACCGGTCTCGTGACGATGGCGTACAGCGGGACCAGCGTCCTCTTCATCCCGCTCCTCCGCGGCTCGATCGACGACGCCTTCACCACCACGCTCGTCGCTCTCGGCGGCGTGGTCGGCGTCGGCGGCCTGCTCGGCGCGTGGCTCGTCCGCGATCCCGACCGCGTGGGCCGCGACCGGCCGAGCGAGGACGGCGACCAAGCAGACGACAGTGACGCCCCGGCCGAGTCCGACGCCGTCGAGAGTACCGGCGACGGGGACGCGGAGACGCCGTTCGACGACGGCGTCGGCTGGCGCACGGCGATCGGGACGTGGCAGTTCTGGGTGCTCTACGCCGTGTTGGTCGTGGTGAACGGCGTCGGGCTCATGCTCGTCGGGCAGTCTGTCAGCTTCGCCACCGGGCTCGGACTCTCGGCGACCGTGGCGACGACGGTCGCCTCGTCGATCGCCCTCGCCGACGGGGCCGGCGTGTTGATCGTGAGCGGCCTCTCCGATCGGTTCGGCGGCGAGCGGACCGCGGGCGTGTCGCTCGTCGTCTGTGGCTGTGCGCTCGCCGGGAGCGTCGTCGCCGGTGCCCGGGGGCTGGCCGTGCCGTTCGTCGCGCTCGTCGGTTGTGCGGCCTTCTTCCGCAGCCCCGTCTTCGGCATCTTCCCGACGCTCGTCGCCGACTACTACGGCGCGGCGCGCTCCTCGGAGAACTACGCCGCGGTGTACACGGCGAAGATCCCCGGCGGCGTCGTCGGCGGCACGGTCGCCGGCGCGCTCGTCGTCGCCCTCGGCTGGTCGCGTTCGTTCCTCCTCGGGGCGGCGCTCCTCGTGGCGGCCGGGGTCGCGGCGCTGCTCCTCCGCCCCGTCTCGCCCGACGACGACGACGCAGGCCCCAGCGCCCGCGAAGCCGTTGGCGACGACTGACGGACACCGAAGCGCCCGCCGGGCTCGGAACGCCACCGGTTTGTGCCCCCGCGACGAACCGGAGCGCATGACTCGCTTCGACGCCGACACCCCGGCGGAACGCCGAAAACTGTTCGCCGAGGCCGTCACGGCCCACCGCAAGCGCGGGAGCCCGTTCCTCACGATCACCGTCGAGGCCGACCCCGACCTCGACGGCACGGACGACGACGGCGACCCGCTCGCGGCACCGTGGCTCCAGTTCGCCGAGAAGACGTTCAACCTCGACGTCACGGAGGACGAACACGACCGGCTGAAGGCGCTCCTCGACGAGTTCCGCGAGTTCCGCATCGAGGAGGTGCACACGCCCGAGGAGAGCGAGGGGACGAACCTCCGGATCACCGCCCGGTCGGACGCCAACCGTCTCGCGGGCTTCGTCGACCGCGCCTTCACCGAGGTGTACGGCCGCGACGACGACTACCGCGCGTGGGTCACGCAGATCTGATCCGAGTCGTCGGCCGCCCGGGCGGTCATCGGACGGTGCGGCCCGTGCGGCCCGTGCGGGCTGGACACGACCGCCGACCCCGTGACAGCCCGGCACACTGTCGCCGGGAGGGGAACGACCTAAGACACCTGACCTCATAGCCGGCGTCAATGAGCCCACAGTCGAGAAACAGACCGCGAGCGTTCGTACGGACAGCCGACCCTGGGGGTCCCGGACGTGGTTGAGGACGACACTCCCCCGTCGAACCTGCTCTCCAGACCGTTCGTTCCCGTCGCCAGCGTCGACGACGCCCGAATCACCGCCGACGCGGTGCTCGACCGGATCGCGGCCGCCGACGGGCGGATAACGGTCGCCCACGTCGTCGAGAAGGCGGGCGGTGCGCCCGACAAGGCGTCGGTGGAACAGCGCGAGGGGATCGCCGAGGAGGCGTTCGACCTCGTCCGCGACCGTGCCAGCGCGGCGGGCGTCGCGGTCGAGACCGAACTCCTGTACGGCACCGACGTCGCCGAGACGCTGTTGAGGGCCGCTCACGACGTCGACGCGACCGCCATCGTGTTCACCCCCCGCGGGCACAGGTGGTGGTGGGACCTCTTCAGCGCCGACGTCGCCGACGCGCTCGTCCACGAGAGCGACCTGCCGGTCGTCGTCCTGCCGAGCCCCGCGGAAGCGGCCGACGACGCCGACACCGACGCCGGCGACGCGACGGACACGGAGGACACCGATGAGTGACGGCGACTCGGACGCCGCGCCGCTCACGATCGCGCGACACGGAGGTGCAGCGGCGTGAGCGACGAGGAACTCGCGAAAGACCTCGGTCCCCTCGCCGCGCTGACGATCGGCGTGGGGACGATGATCGGGGCCGGCATCTTCGTGCTCCCCGGGGTCGCGGTCGCGGAGGCCGGCCCGCTCGCTGCCGGCGCGTTCGTCCTCGGCGGCGCGATCGCGCTGCTAACGGCGCTGTCTGCCTCCGAACTCGGGACGGCGATGCCGAAGTCCGGCGGGGCGTACTACTACGTCAACCACGCGCTCGGGCCGCTGTTCGGCTCCATCGCCGGCTGGGCCAACTGGATGGGGCTCGCCTTCGCCTCCGCGTTCTACATGTTCGGCTTCGGCCAGTACGTCAACGAGTTCTTCACCTTCCCGGATCTCGTCTTGGGGCCGCTCACCCTGACGTCGGCGAAGATCATCGCGCTCGCGGGCGGGGCCTTCTTCGTCTTCGTCAACTACGTCGGCGCGAAGGAGACGGGGAAACTCCAGAACTACATCGTCGTCACGCTCGTCGGCATCCTGGCGGTGTTCACGGCGTTCGGCGCGCTCAACGCCGACCTCGCCACACTTCGCCCCTTCGCGCCGGACGGCTACACCGCGCTCCTTCCGGTGACGGGTATCATCTTCGTCTCCTACCTCGGCTTCGTCCAGATCACCTCCGTCGCCGAGGAGATCAAAGACCCCGGCAAGAACCTCCCGCGGGCCGTCATCGGGAGCGTCCTCATCGTAACGACCGTCTACGCGCTCGTCCTCCTCGTGGTGCTGGCGGCGGTCGACAACTCACTCGTGGCGAACAATCCGACTGCAGTCGTCGACGCCGCACAGTTCCTCCTGGGACCGATCGGCGCGGTCGCGTTGCTGTTCGGTGGGTTGCTCGCGACGGCGTCGTCGGCGAACGCCTCCATCCTCGCCTCCTCGCGGATCAACTTCGCGATGGGTCGCGACCAGATCGTCACGAAGAAACTCAACAACATCCACCCCAGGTTCGGGACACCCTATCGATCGATCGCGCTCACGGGCGTGTTCATCCTACTGTTCATCCTCTTCGGCGACATCGAGACGCTGTCGACGATGGGCAGTACCCTGCACCTGGTCATCTACGGCCTGTTGAACATCGCGCTCATCGTGATGCGCGAGGCCGACCCCGCGGAGTACGAACCCGCCTACACGGTCCCGTTCTATCCGGTCGTCCCCATCGTCGGCGCGATCATCTCCTTCGCGCTCATCGCCTTCATCAACCCGTTCGTCATCGGTCTCTCGATGGCGTTCGTCGTCTTCGCGGCGCTGTGGTATCTACTCTACGCTCGGTCGCGGGCGACGAAGCAGGGCATCCTCGGCCAGTACATCCTCAGCCGCTCCGAGGAGATGCCCGAATCGGCCGTCTCCGCCGCCACGAGCGTCCAGCCCGACGGCGGCCAGTACCGCGTGATGGTGCCGATCGCAAACCCCGGCCACGAGAAAGACCTCATCACGCTCGCCTCCGCGATCGCCAAACAGCGCAACGGGACGGTCGTCGCGATGAACATCGTGCAGGTGCCCGACCAGACGGCCCTCGAATCCGCGCGGCAACAGGACGACTTCGACGCCGCCCGCGGCCTGCTCCAGCAGGCCCGCGAGGACGCCGAGACGTTCGGCGTCACCGTCGAGACCCACACCGTCCTCTCGCACCGCTCGTTCGAGGAGATCTTCGACGCCGCACGCACCTACGACGCGGACCTCACGATCATGGGCTGGGGGCCGGGCGCCCACGGCTCGCCCGGGCGTGCCGAGTCGGCCATCGACGAACTCGCCCACTCGCTCCCCTGTGACTTCCTCGTCCTGAAGGACCGCGGCTTCGATCCCTCCCGCATCCTCGTGCCGACGGCGGGTGGCCCCGACTCCGACCTCTCGGCGGGGGTCGCGCGGATGCTCCGCGACGAGTACGGCTCGGAGATCGACCTCCTGCACGTCGCCGACGACGTCACGGCGGGCGAGGCGTTCCTCACCGAGTGGGCCGAGGACCACGACATCGCCGACGCGAACCTCATCGTCGAGTCGGGCGACGTCGAGGCGGCCATCGAACGCCACGCCGAAGCGGCGTCGCTGCTCATCATCGGGGCGACCGAGCGCGGCCTCCTCGGACGGCTGGTCCGCGGCTCGCTCGTCCTCGACGTCCTCTACGAGGTGGACTGTTCGGTCCTCCTGGCCGAACGCAAGCGCGACCGGAGCCTGCGCGAACGGCTGTTCGGCTGAAACGCGACGCCCGGTCTCCGTCCGCCCTCCGTCTGCTCTCCGTTCGCCTCTCTGTTCCCCCGCCGTCGCGGCTCCCGCACGGCCCGACCGTCCCCACCGAGTGCCGGTTGGCGGTCGTGCCCCGTGAGCCGACAGTATATCCGTCGTGGCTCCTCACACTCGCGTATGAGCCAGTCGCGATCCTCGCGGTCCGCCCCACCCGGTCTCACCGCCGACTCGGTCGCCGAACTCGACGCCGAGAGCGCCTACGTCGACGTCGGCGACGTCACGCTTCACACGGTCGTCGCCGGCCCCGAAGACGGTCCGCCCGTGGTCCTCCTACACGGCTTCCCCGAGTGTTGGTACGGCTGGCACCGGCAGATCCGGCCGCTCGCCGACGCGGGCTTCCGCGTGCTCGTGCCCGACCAGCGCGGCTACAACCTCAGCGCGAAACCCGGCGGCGTCGACGCCTACGGCATCGACTACCTCGCGGGCGACGTCGTCGGTCTGCTCTCCGAACTCGGGTACGACGAGGTCGCCCTCGTGGGCCACGACTGGGGGGCCGCCGTCGCGTGGTGGACGGCGCTGCACCACCCCGACCGACTCGGCCGGGTCGTGGCGCTGAACGTCCCACACCCGACGGTGTTCGAGCGAACCCTCCGCCGGAACCCGCGCCAACAACTGAAGTCGTGGTACGTGCTCTTCTTCCAGCTTCCCTCCCTGCCGGAACGGATCGCCCGCCTGAACGACTGGGCGATCCCCACCCGAGCGCTCCGCGACTCGGCCCGCCCGGGGACGTTCTCGGCGACGGATCTCGACCGCTACCGGACGGCGTGGTCTCAGTCCGGCGCGTACGCGGCGATGGTGAACTGGTACCGCGCGATCGTCCGCGAGCGCCCGACGCCGCGGGAGGAGCGGGTCCGCGTTCCAACCCGGATCCTGTGGGGCGCACGGGACCAGTTCCTCGAACGGTCGATGGCCCGCGAGAGCCTCGACTTCTGCGACGAGGGCTCGCTCCGCTACTTCGAGGAGGCCACCCACTGGGTCCAACACGAGGAGGCGACGGCGGTCGCCGAGGAACTGATCGACTTCTGTGGGACGGACACCGAGAGGTGACATCCTCCCCGGCGTGAACGCCGGGGCTTCCCGTACCGCACGTTGGGATATTTGCCGGTCTACGACACGACCTGTTCTCTCGTGCGAAACGTCCCGCTCTCGCGGTCGAACAAGTATGTCGATGGCTGTGCCACACAGCCGTTACTCCTCTCCTCACCGTGAGGACTCGGAGTTATCTTCTGGCGCATGTTCTCCGCCCCGTTGCAATCCGCATTCCCGACCAACCCACACGACGAGCAGACGTACAACCCACGGTGCTTACGATTCGACTTCGTGTCATCACCACACTTCGAGCAGGTCTTCGATGTATCCCACTCGTTCTCCTTCAGCACCTCAACGCCACGAATCTCGCCCTTGTATTCGAGGTACTGGTAGATGCGATCGAACGCGCATGTATGCAATTTCTTGTTCCCGGTCTTGCCCCAGTCAGACTCTCGCACCTTCTCAGGCCAACTCACCGCGAGCGTTCCAACCCCGCGTTCGACACACTCTGTGATGATGGTGTCCGTCAGCGTGTGGTAGAAATGGGTTTCGCGCTCTGTGAGTTTCTGACGTGCCCACATCGATGTTTCGGACGGGCCGTTCTCCCCCTCAGTCTCGTACTCAGCACGTTTGAAGTAGTGCTTGTCTTCTTTGAGCGAGTTGCCGGGGTAAAGAACGTATTCCTCGGGGAATGCTACCGTGGCGATGTTCTTGATGCCAAGGTCGATGCCTGCCACTCCCTCGCCTGCCGAGTCATTCGTTTCAAGTTCGACTTTGCAGACGAAGTGCAGTTCCCACTCGTCGCCGTTCCAGACGGCGCGAACGTTCTGCACCTTGTTGACTTTCGAGAGGTCAACGTCGGGTCGAGTCTGGTACTCACAGAGCAGGAAGTCCGACCAGTGTGCTTTCAGGTTCTTCCCTTTCGAGAGTCGGACGCGGTCGTTCTCGGGGTCGTGTTTGAACCCGTCTGCTTTGAACGTGACCGTGCTTCGTGGCCGTTTGTCGCCGTGTTTGCGGTAGCTGGGCGGATTTGCCTCGTCAAACTTGTGTCGCAGGTCAAACCATGACTGGAAAGCGTCAGAAAGTTCTTCGATGACTTTCTGACTAGATTGTGCGTTCAAGTCTTTCCAGCACGACTGGTTCTTCATATACGATTTCAGCACGCCCTCGCCTGGGATTTCGCCTGTCACATCCCAGATGCGGGCGGCTGTCCATCGTGCGACGTTCCAGATTTTCGAGGCGGAATCGCCGAGCGAATCAAGCCCATCGCAGACCTGCCGGTGGTTCTGGATGGAACCATCGTAGGTGCGAGTGACCTGAATCGCCACACATAGCCTATGTAGACAATTCTAGTTAATGATGTGGATTAGCGTGGAATATCCGGCCTGCAATCGACAGTGGTCTGTGCAGGAGTTGTCGGATTCACTCCCGCCCTGAAAGGTGGGGTTCTCTCCTCAAAGAAAGATAGCAAGGCTCAATTCCACCCTCGGACAACGTCGGCCGTGTTCGAGCGCCTCGCCGGCGACGACGCCTCCGTCATCGACGACCGCAGCTTCCAGGTCCTCCTGCTCGCGAGCGTCGCCTCCCCGCTCGGTGCGAGCGTCATCTCGCCCATCCTCGACTCGCTCACGACCCCACTCGGCGTCGGCGAAGCGCGAATCGGCCTCCTCATGGCCGTCTTCACCGCCCCCGCGGTGGTGCTCATCCCTGTCGTCGGCGTCGTCTCCGACCGCTACGGCCGCAAGCCCGTCCTCGCCTCGGGACTGGCGCTGTTCGGGACCGCCGGCGTCGCGATCGGGGCGACGACCGACTTCACGGTCGTGCTCGCCCTCCGGCTCCTCCAGGGGGTCGGCTACGCGGGCGTCGCCCCGGTGCTCATCGCCAGCGTCGGCGACCTCTACGAGGGGGCCCGCGAGGCCACCGCCCAGGGGCTCCGGTTTACCACCGTCGGCGTCTCGCTGACGGTGTTCCCCCTCGTCTCGGGCGTGCTGATCGGCGTCGCGTGGCAGGCCCCGTTCGTCCTCTACGCCGTCGCGCTCGTCGCCGCCGGCGTCGTCCTCGTCGCCTTCGAGGAACCGACCCGCGGCGTCGACACCGACCCCGAGGTCGCGGCCGACGGCGGTCGGGCGTCGTGGAACGTCCGGGCGCTCGCCGCGCTCGCCCGTCGCCCGGACGTCGCGGCGACGCTCGTCGGCCGGACCATGCCCTCGTTCCTCTGGTTCGTCTTCCTCACCCACAACTCGCTGCTCGTCGTTCGGGTGCTCGGCGGGACGCCCGGGCACGCCGGTGCGGTCGTCGCGCTCGCGAGCGTCGCCTCCTCGCTCGGGTCGACGCAGGTCGGCCGGCTCACCGCCCGCTTCGACTCCCGCCGGATACCGCTTCTCGTCTCGCTCGTCGCGCTGTCGGGCGGCGTCGCGCTCGTCGGCGTCGCGCCGTCGATCGTCGTCGTGGGCGCGGCGAGCGTCGTCGCCGGTGCCGGCTTCGGCGTCGTCCTCACGCTCTACCGGAGCACGCTCACCGCGGTCGCCACCGACGACGTCCGCGGCGGCCTCGTGAGCGCCGGCGAGTCGGTCGGCCGACTCGGAAGCACCGCCGCCCCGGTCGTCCTCGGGGCCGCCGTCGCCGCGACGCGGGTCGACCTGGGCTTTGCGGACGCCGTCCGGCTCTCGACGGTCGCGACCGCGGTCGCCGCCGCCGCCGTGGGCACGGTCGCCGTCGTCGTCGCCACCCGGGGTTGAGAACTCCGGACCTGTCACCGGATCTATTGTCCGCTCCCCTCCGCTCACCCGAGATACCGAGCGAACTTAGTGAGATTCATATCCCCGGCGTGACGAGTCACGCCTGGCGTAGGGAAGGGAACCCACGCACGGATCACGGGATGCCTGGAGGCCTGCGCCCTTCATGAGCGAAGTCGGCCGCACGCCAGCCACCCGTCGCGGCCACCTCCTTTGATCTCGTCTCGGAGCGCCACGGCTTTGAGCGTCGCCGCCCCAGCGGGGGCATGGAGACGGAACTCGGCAAAGTCGACCGCGAGTTCTTCACCGAGTACCTTTACCCGAACCTCGGGGCCGACCGCGACGACGTCCGTCTGGGGCCGACC
Source organism: Salinigranum marinum (assembly GCF_024228675.1). Lineage (NCBI taxonomy): Archaea > Methanobacteriati > Methanobacteriota > Halobacteria > Halobacteriales > Haloferacaceae > Salinigranum > Salinigranum marinum. The sequence goes on from NZ_CP100461.1 coordinate 421,467, forward strand.
CACGGCGTCGACTTCGGCGTCCTCGACGTCGGCGGGCGGGCGCTCGTCGTCGCCACCGACCCCGTCTCGGTGCTCCCTCGGCTCGGCTTCGACCGCGCCGCCCGCTTCGCGCTCGACATCGTCCTCGCCGACGTCGCGGTGTCGGGGCTCGCGCCGACGCACCTCACGGTGTCGCTGTCGCTCCCGCCCGACTTCGGCGACGACGAGTTCGCCACCTTCTGGGAGGCGTGGAGCGACGAGGCCCGGGAGTTGGGAGTCTCGATCGCCGCCGGCCACACCGCCCGCTACGCCGACTGTTCGTTCCCCTGGGTCGGTGCCGCGACCGCCCTCGCCGTGGGCGACCACGACGACGTGATCCGGCCGGACGGTGCCCGCCCCGGCGACGACCTGCTCGTCACGAAGGGGCCCGCGGTCGAGGCGACCGGCCTCCTCACCTCGCTGTTCCCCGACGCGGCCCCGCTGTCGGGCGACGACCTCGCGACGGCCCAGGCCCGGCTCGACGAGGCCGGTGCCGTCCGCGACGCCCGGGTCGTGAGCGAGGCCGGCCGCGGCGGCGTCCGCGCGATGCACGACGCCACCGAAGGCGGCCTGCTGGGGGCCTTTTTCGAGATGGCCGGCGCGGCCGGAGTCCGATTCGACGTCGACACCTCGGCGGTGCCGTGGCGGCCGATGGTGCGCGAGGCGGCCGACGCGCTCGGCTTCGACCCCTGGACCGCGACCACGGCCGGGACGCTCGTCGTCGCGACTGACCCCGCGGTGACCGGCGACGTCGTCGGGGCGCTCGGGGAGGCAGGAATCCCCGCCGGCGTCGTCGGGCGCGTGGCCGACGGCGACGGCGTCACGCTCGACGGCGACGCCGTCGACCCGCCGGTGGGTGACTCCTCGTGGCCAGTGTACGCCGCGCTCGCGGAGGCGTCGGCGACCGACTGAGCGCGACCACTGGTGCGCTCTCGGTGACGCTGGCGGATCAGACCGCGAACCCGCTCTCTAAGACATCGACGACCCGGTCGAGCGCCGCGTCCGCGGCGTCGACCTCCGCGGCGAGGCTCAGAAAGCCGTGTGGCATCGCTGGCTCGTGGTCGTGTCGGGTCGGAACGCCGGCGTCGGCGAGCGCGTCGGCGTAGGCCGCCCCCTCGTCGCGCAGCGGGTCGAACCCCGCCGTGACGACGAGCGCCGGCGGTAACGAGTCGAGCGAGTCGGCGCGGATCGGCGCCGCGAACGGGTTGTACCGGTCGACCGGCGAGCGGAGGTATGTCTCGTGCGCCCACGCCACGTCGCGGCGGGTGAGCAGCGGCCCGTCCGCCTGCTCGTCGTACGAGGGGTAGTCGAGCGAGCAGTCGACCATCGGATAGAGGAGGAGTTGGCCCTCGATCCCGGGGCCGCCGAACTCGCGGGTGAAGAGGCAGGTCGCCGCGGCGAGGTTGCCGCCGGCGCTCGTTCCGCCCACCGCGAGCCGACCCCCGTCCGCGCCGAGCGACGCGGCGTGCTCGGCGACCCACTCGACCGCAGTCACGCAGTCTTCGAGCCCGGCCGGAAACGGCTGTTCGGGCGCGAGCCGGTAGTCGACGGAGACGACGATCCGACCGGCGCGGCGGGCGAGCCGCCGGCAGACGCCGTCGATCGAATCGAGCGTTCCCAGTGCCCAGAGCCCGCCGTGGAAGAAGCAGAGCGCCGGCAGCCGGGTTCCGGGATCGGGGTGGTAGACCCTGAGCGGCAGCTCCCCGCCGGGCCCGTCGATCGCCAGATCGGTCACGCGCGCGAACGCGAGTGGGCCGCTGGCTGCGAACAGTTCGTCTTCGAGTCGACGGGCGCTCTCGACGGAGAGCGCGGACCACTCGGGCACGCCCCGTTCGGAGACGTCGTCGACCACTGCCTGTGCCTGTGCGTCGAGTTCGTCCGCGGCGTCGGCCATACGCACGGAGGGACGAGCGAGGGTAAAACAGCCACGACGGGGGCGGAAAGCTACTTGCGCCGTCCACCCCTGAGTCGGCGCATGGACACCTCCCTCGACGCCGCCCGCCGCATGGACGCGGCGGACCCGCTCTCGGACCTCCGAGAGCGGTTCCACCTCCCCGCGGACGACCTGTACATGGACGGCAACTCGCTCGGGCTCCTCTCGGCGGACGCCGAGGCCGCGCTGGAGCGCGCCGTCGACCAGTGGCGCGACCTCGCCATCCGCGGGTGGACCGACGCCGACCCCGACTGGTTCTCCTACGGCGAGCGCCTCGGCGCGCGACTCGCGCCGCTCGTCGGCGCTCGGCGGGAGGAGGTCGTCGTCGCCAACTCCACGACGGTGAACATCCACACGCTCGTCGGGACGTTCTACGACCGCGACCGGGGCTCGAAAGTCGTCGTCGACGCGCTCGACTTCCCGACCGACCACTACGCGATCCGCGCCCAGCTTCGGTCCAGAGGAGTCGACCCCGACGAGGCGCTCCGCGTGGTCGACAGCCGCGACGGCCGCACCGTCGCCACCGAGGACGTCCTCGCCGCCATCGACGACGACGTGGGGATGGTGTTCCTGCCCTCGGTGCTGTACCGTTCGGGACAGCTGTTCGACGTCGAGACCATCACGGAGGCGGCTCACGACGCGGGCGCACTCGCGGGCTTCGATCTCGCACACTCCGTGGGGGTCGTCCCCCACGCGCTCTCCGACTCGGACGTGGACTTCGCCGTCTGGTGTCACTACAAGTATCTCAACGCCGGCCCGGGTGCCGTCGCGGGCCTGTACGTCAACGACCGCCACTTCGGCGCGACGCCCGCGCTCGCGGGCTGGTGGGGCAACGACAAGCAGACGCAGTTCGACATGGCGATGACGTACGACCCTGCTCCCCACGCCGGCGCGTTCCAGATCGGCACCGTGCCCGTCCTCGCGGCCGCGCCGCTCGACGGCGCGCTCGACGTCCTCGCCGACGCGGGCGGCGTCGAGGCGGCCAGGGAGAAGTCGCTCGCGCTGACCGACTACCTCATCGACCTCGTGGACGAGCGCCTGCCCGAGTGTTCGGTCGGAACCCCGCGCACACACGAGGAACGCGGCGGCCACGTCGCCGTCGAACACCCCGAGGCCGACCGCGTGTCGGCGGCGCTCCGCGACGCGGGTGTCGTCGTCGACTACCGCCCGCCGAACGTCGTCCGCGTCTGCCCCGCACCGCTGTACACTCGGTTCGTGGACGTCTGGGAGGTCGTCTTTCGGCTGCAAGAGATCCTCGACGAGCGCCGCTACGAGGCGTATCCGGCGTCGAGCGGCGTCACGTGACCCCCCGACCGTGGCTCACCAGTCGACGACGCGTCGGTTCCGCCAGAAGCGACCCGACGGCGCGCCCGGCCGGAACCGACAGAGCCACACCGGGGTTTCGGCACCCTCCTCGACCGACTTCGCGGCGTCCTCGCCGCCCATCTCCGTTCGGACCCAGCCGGGACAGACCGAATTAGCGAGCAGGCCGTCGTCGCCGTACTCGCCGTCGAGGTAGACGGTGAGGCCGTTCAGCCCCGTCTTCGAGACCCGGTAGGCTGCCGACCCGCCGCTCTGCCCTTCGCCGAGCGCGCCCATCCCCGACGAGACGTTGACGACGCGGCCGCCGTCGCCCTGGAGCAAGAGCGGAACGGCGTGCTTGCAGAGGAGCATCGGCCCGCGGAGGTTGACCGCCAGCGTCCGGTCCGTCTCGACCGTGGGCGCGGCGACGACGTCGCCGTCGGGTCCGATGATCCCCGCGTTGTTCACCAGGACGTCGAGCCGCCCAACCTCGTTGAAGATCCCATCGACGGCCGCCTCGATGTCGCCCTCCTGGGTCACGTCGAGCAGGACGCGCTCGGTGCCGTCGGGGGTCTCGTTCGCCATGCTCCGACTGCCGGCGTAGACGGTCGCGCCGAGGTCGCGGAGTCGACGGGCGATCTCCGCGCCGATTCCCCTGTTCGCGCCGGTCACGAGCGCTACCTGCCCGTCGAGCGAGTCGTGCAGTTCGACGTCACGTTCGTCGGTGGTCGTCACGTCCGGGGGTCGGATCCGGCGACACAAGACGTTCCCGTTCGGTCGGCGCTGGCCGCCGCTTGCGTCCGCCACCGAGGGCCCTGAGCGCCACTCGACGCTCGACCCAGCCCCGGGATTTAGGCCAAAAGGTCACGTATTCCGACACGATGGCGTGGAAGATCGCGAAGCGAAAGTACGACCGCGCGACGACGGTCGGCAAACTCAGCGTACCGGGGCTGATCGTCTCCGTCGCCGTGGCGTCGCTCACCAGTGGAGCCGTCTCCCTCGCCGGGTCGCTAGGCGGGTTGCTCAGCCTCTTCGGCCTCGCGTTCGGCGCGTTCGGCTGGCTCTTGGGGACGGTCTTCGGGACGGAGCGAACCCGGCGCTTCGACGCCTCGTCACAGCCGGGTGCGCGGTCGACCCGCGGCGACGTTCAGCCGACCCGCGGGGGCGACGTCGGCTACCTGGAGTATCAGTGCGAGCGGTGCGGGACCGTGCTGAACGACTGGAACATCAACGAGTTCGGCTCGGAGTACACGTGCGGTGAGTGCGGCTACGCCCTTGACGACCAGCGGGCCGCGCGCGAGAAGGTCGACGAGGGCTGGGCGTGGGACGAGGAGGAGGGACTCGCCTGACCGTCACCGTGGCGTTTCGACCGCGACGGCGAGTCGCTCGAACGCCTCGCCCGTCCACCGCCACGCGCGCACGGTGGACTGGGGTACCGAGACGATGCAGTAGACGTAGCCCGGCCACGTCGCCTCGGCCTCGTCGATCGCGCTCGGTTCAGGCGGTCCCCGGGGATGGGAGTGGTAGAAGCCGAGGTGTTCGCTCGCGTCCGTCTCGAGCCGATCGATCGACTCGACCGTCGCGGCCGGAGCGAGTTCGTACCGCGTCTCGGGGGTCGACGCGACGTTCGGGACGCGCTCGGCGTGCGTTACGCTCCCCGCCCGCCCGCCGAGAACGCCACAGATCTCCTCGGGTGCGCCCTCACGCGCGTGCTCGAGGAGGCGATCGTGGACCGCCCGCTCGAAGCGGAGTTCAGGCGAAGTCACGCCGCATCGCGATCTCGAACCACGGGCACAGTCGGAGCTGGCGGTACCACTGCGGGTGGTCGTGGAGGTGGTCGTAGTCGACCCAGAGCATGCCCGCGATCTCCTCCTCGTCGGGGTCCAGCGCCGTGTCGTCCAGCGTCACCTTCAGGACGGCACACACCTCCCACTCCAGTCCCGCGTTCTCGTAGTAGCGCTTGTACTCGAACCGGTCGGTCACGCGCAGGTCGTTGTACTGCTCGGGCGTGATGCCGAGTTCCTCCTCGAGCCGCTGTCTGGTCGCTTCCTTCTGGCTCTGGCCCTCGACCGGGTGGGAGGCGACGGTCCCGTCCCAGTGGGTGTCCCAGAGTCGCTTGGTCGGCGCGCGCTGGGCGAGAAGGATGCGTCCTTCGCCGTCGAAGACGAGACAGGTGAACGCGCGGTGGCGGACGCCGTCGCCCGTGTGGGCGTCGAGGCGGTTGACGAGTCCCTGTGGTTCGTCGTCGGCGTCGACGGCGATGACGTCCTGTCTGGCGTTCTTGTGAGGTGTCTCTGCCTGGGCTGCGGCCCCGGACTCCGCGGCCGACTCGGTTTCGGGGTCCGACTCGGTGGAGGCGGACCGACCCTCCGCTGTACTCATATACGTGTCAATGCGGGGAGGGGGGTGAAGTCCTCTTCGGTGCGTGCCGGTCCACCTCCCCCCGTCGGACCGAACGGACCCCGCCCGACCCGGTCCGACGGCGCGTCGCTCCGCGTTCGCGACCCACCCGAAAATATCTATACTGATATCTTGGGGCGAGGGTTTATTTAGGTGGCGGCGAAGGGAGCGAACATGGCACTCCGGAATCAACTCGTGTACCGGGTCACTGGCCTCTTCGTCCGCTGGGGGATGGTCAAGCACCCGTACGGGAGAGAGTACGCCAGGGAACGGTACACGATCACTGGCCGGCGCACCCCGGACATCGAATCGACGCGGACCTCGGGACGGTTGAGTCCGCGGACCGGGGCGGCGCTCGTCGGCGTCGCACTCTTGCTCATGAGCCTCCTCGCGACGGGCATCCTGTTCGCGTCGGGCGGGTGATTGGGCGACGCCCCGCCCGTCCCGACCGTCCTGTCTGACCCGCCAATCGGGCGTGTGATGTCCCCCTGACCGGCCCTCATTCTCTTTTTTGATATCTAGCTGCGGGAATTTATGTGGTTATAACAGAACGTCTGCATATGCGACTATACCGCCGGATCGTTCAGCGGATCACCGGTCTCTTCGTTCGCTGGGGGGTAATCAGCCACCCGTACGGAAGGGAGTACGCCAGGGAGCGGTACACGCTCTCGGGCCGCCGGGTGCCGGAGTCCGAGTCGAGGCCCGAGGGCGCGGGGTTCGTGGAGTCGCGGCCGGGGGCGACGCTGGTCGTGGCCGCGCTGTTGCTCCTCGTGAGCCTCCTCGCGACGGGCGTCCTCCTCGCCGTCGCGTAGGACTCACCCGAGCCGTTCGTCGAGTATCAACCGCGTCTTCGTACTCTTCACCTCGTCCAGTTCTCGAGCCCGGGTGATCAGGTCGTTCACCGCGGCCGTGTCCGCAGCGTCGACGATGAGCACGACGTCCTGTTCGCCCGAGACCTGCCAGACGAAGTCGACGTCGCCCCAGTCGGCCATCCGCTCGGAGACCTCGCTCGTGTTCACGTCCACCGCGACCGACACCTCCACCATCGCCTTGATGTTCCCGGTTCGGGTGGCCACGGTGAACCGTTCGATGATTCCCTCGTCGGTCATCCGCTCGACGCGGTTCCTGACGGTCCCCTCCGACGTCCCGACGCGCTCTGCGATCTCGGTGTACGCCGTCCGTGCGTCCCGCCGGAGGATGGTGAGGATCTGGTGATCGAGGTCGTCCATACCGGGAGGGAGCGTGCGTGGTGACTTACCGATTACGAAATTCGTAACTCGGCTTCGAAAGCAAGGCTTATTACCCTCTCCTACATGTGATTCTCGTAATGTCGGACGCCTACCTGGCGCTGGAAGACGGCCGCGTGATCGAAGCGCGTGGTCGTGTTCCGGGGCACACACGTGGCGAACTGGTGTTCACGACCGCATACACCGGCTACGAAGAGAGTTTGACCGACCCCTCCTACGAGGAACAGGTCCTCACCTTCTCGTACCCGCTCATCGGCAACTATGGCGTCCGAGACGAACGATTCGAGTCGTCCCGCGTCCATCCGCGTGCCGCCATCGCCCGCGAGTTCACCGACGAGGTCGTCGACTGGCTCGCGTCGGAGTCCGTCCCCGCGATCGACCACCTCGATACGCGCGAGATCGTCACCAGCGTCCGCGACCAGGGCGCGATGAAGTGCGGTATCGCCGTCGGCGACGACGCGACTCCGGCGGACGCGAAAGCGGAGCTGAAAAAGTGCAAGGGCATGTCCGAGCACGTCGACATTGGCACGCAGGTCAGCACGGCCGAACCCCAGTTCTTCCCGGGTGACGACGGCGGCTCCGAGGCCACGGTCGCCCTGATCGACTGCGGCGCGAAGGGTTCGATCACCGACTCGCTCGTCGCCCGCGGGGCGAACGTCCACCTGCTCCCGTACGACGCGTCGGCCGCGGACGTCGAGGCCACGGACGCCGACGTCCTGTTCATCTCGAACGGGCCCGGCGACCCAGAGAACTTCACTCAGGCGCAGGTGCTCGTCGAGCAGTTCGTCGGCGAACTCCCCATCGCGGGGATCTGTCTCGGCCAGCAGGTCGTCGCCAACGCGCTCGGCGGAGCCACGGAGAAGATGACGTTCGGCCACCGCGGCGTCAACCAGCCCGTTCGCGACCTCGAGACGAATCGGGTCGTCATGACAACCCAGAATCACGGCTACACCGTCGCCGACCCCGGCGACCTCGACGTGACGCAGGTGAACGTCAACGACGACACCGCCGAAGGGCTCGAGAGCGACGAACTGAACGTCATCACGCGTCAGTACCACCCCGAGGCGAACCCCGGGCCGCACGACTCGCTCGGCTTCTTCGACGACGTGCTGGCGATGGTCGACGCCGAGACGAAAGTGGCGCTGGCGGACTGAGCCACGACCACGACCGCGCCGTTTCGACCCCGTTTCTTCGGCCGTCCGCCGTCCCAGCGACGGTGCTCCGTGTCGGCCTCGACCCGCGCCGGAACGCTACAGCCGTGCGGCGAGCACGAACGCCGGCTCGTCCGCGATGTCCGCGCGCGCGACCGACGCGTCCGACGCCCACGTCACACCTTCGGGGATCATCACTCGGGTTCGGTCGGCGTCCACGGACGCGGCGTCGCGTGCGACGCCCGCGAGCACCGCGGCCGCGGCGTCGGCGTCGGTCTCCGGCCACGCGCCCACGGCGTACTCCGCGTACACGTCCGTCCCCCGTCCGTCGTCGGCGTCACGCTCGAACGTCCGGACGCGCTCGGCGAACCCCGCCCGACCACCGGCGACCGTCACCAGTCGTCCTTCGTCGGCGGCCGCGTGGAGCCGGTCGCGCGTGAGCGCCGACAGCGCCCACGACTCCGACTCGTCCATCACGAGCCCGCGGAGTCGCTCGCGGGCGGCGCTCTCGGCCCAGAACGCCCACGCACCGTCCGGAGCCGGGTCACCGTCGACTTCGTCGGACGGGGCGTCGGCGTCCGGCGTCGGATGTGCCCACCGTAACTCGGTACACGGCTCGAACCCGACCCGACGGGACGAGCCGAGCGCGGGCCCGTTCCAGGAGAACGTCATGTTGCGACAGACGACGCAGCCGCGGTCGCGCGCCCAGTCGAAGACGGCGTCGGTCAGCGCGGCCGACAGTCCGCTCCCTTGGTAGTCGGGCGCGACCCGCATCCCCGAAGCCCACGCCTCCCACGACGAGAGCCGGTGACCCTGAGCGATCGCCACGACGTCCCCCGGCTCCGCCCGTGGCTCCGTGTCGTCGCGCACGTCGACGACGAACGTCCGCTGCGCCTCGCCGTCGCGTTCGATCCAGTCGGCGTACACGTCGGGGACGTAGTCGGTGACGTCGCGGTCGGCCCAGGTGTCGCGCGTGAACGAGACGACCGCCGCCTCGTCGGTGTCGCGAGCGTGCCTGATCGTCGGTGTCGAATTCATCGGAAGTAGTTGCTCGATATATTCGAGGACGGTCGCGACCATCCGGGCGCTGTCTCGCCGACCTCGACCGCTCGGTCGTGGGTGCGCGGCGACCGCGCGGCCGGTGTGGCCGCACGGCCCGGCGCATCTCGGGGTCGTTGGCGGGCGTAACACCACCGCTGTCGACGGGTTCGGAGGGCGGAGTCGGCGCGTGACGACATCGTTCGTGCGTTCGTCCGGGTGCCTATACGGTTGTCGTCTCCGTCCCGGCCGCACACGGACGGGGACCGGATGCGACGAAAGAGACGTACTGCTCCGGACACGGCGGACTCCTCACGGTCCGACTCCGTGGCGTCGACCGGGCCGTCTCTGACTCCCGCCCACTTCTGACCGCCAGACTGTCCGATAAAAATTTGGGAAGATATTTCTAATGATACATAGTGCGAGCGCATACCCGCGTCTTCAGGCGCGGGTCAAGCGGACAATAGCGTACACCTCCACCGACGATGGCACGGCTGGATTTTGTCCCACGCCCGCCTCCAGTCCGCGCTGGGGTGTCGGAGACGAAATCCGCTGGAGGGACGAACTCACTCCGGGTCGCCGCCGAACAACGACCCGAACAGCGAGGACTGCGCGCGGCGGAGTCGTTCGAGGAACGCCGACTTGCTGATCCCCAGCTCCGCCGCGACGTCCGACGCCGTCACGGCGCGGGGGAGGTCGAAGTAGCCCAGTCCCCAGGCGACGCGGACGGCCTCCTCCTGCGCGTCGGTGAGATCCCACCGCCGTGCGATCGGTTCGCGGTCGTCGCTGCGGAGCGGGTAGACCCGGCGGAGCGTGACGCCGACGGTCCGGCCCGCCGCCTCCATCACCCCCCGAAGGACGTCGTAGCCGACGACGGCCCCGCGCATCGTCGCGCCGCCCCGTCGGTACCGCATCGACTCGACGAGAAAGCCCGCATCGACCAGTTCGTGCACCACGCACGGATGTTTCGAGAGACAGCGGTAGTTGGTCGTCCCGTCGCTTTGGGTCACGTGGAGATACCGGAGGTCGTCGTCCTCGTCCAGCGCCGCGGTCAGCGCGTCGGTCGCGGGGGCCGAAAAGCGCAGGAGGACGTAGCCGTCGCCCCGCAACTGCGGCGGCTCGGCGTCGATCGCGACGTCGACCTCGGCGGTGGCTCGCGCGAGCGGGCAGTCGTCGCCCTCGACGTCGAACTCCGCGACGAGACACTCCGTGATCACGGCTCGACTTCTCGTCTCGAGCGTATAAAACCCGCCTATAGACGGGACAACTGGTATGAGGAAAAATCGTGATGATTGAAGTAGAAATGGATCTCGACACAGTCAAACAGCGGGCGGGGCCGCGGGAGTTCTCGCCGAAGGACGACATGCCCGAGGAGTACCGGAAGGCGGCGACCCGGATGATCCAGTTCCACGCGAACAGCGAGATCATGGGGGCGTACCTCGAGAAACCGTTCATCCGGCAGGCACCCTCCCTGGACCGCAAACTCGCCTTCTCGGCGAAGGTCCAAGACGAGATCGGCCACGGCCAACTGCTGTATCGGGCCGCGGAGAACCTCGGCGTGAAGACGCGCGAGGAGATGCTGGACGAACTCGCCGACGGACGGGGGAAGTTCCTCAACTGTTTCCACTACCCGATGGAGTCGTGGGAGGAGGTGCCGATGATCGGCTTCTTCGTCGACGGCGCGGCGATGCGGCGGCAGGCCACGCTGAAGAACACCTCCTGGGAGCCGTACGCGCACGCGATGGACAAGATCTGCTTCGAGGAGGGCTTTCACATCAAACACGGCGAGTCCATCCTGGCGGAGCTCGCCACGGGGTCGAAGGCTCAGCAGGAGCGCCTCCAGGCGGCGTTCGACGAGTGGTGGCCGCGCATCCTCCAGTTCTTCGGCCCGACGAACGACTCGAGCACGCACCACGACTTCGCTTCCTCGGTGGGACTGAAGACGATGACGAACGACGAACTCCGCCAGCAGTTCCTCAACGCCTACCTCCCGAAGGCCGAACGCTACGGGCTGGAGATCCCCGACACCCCGCGCATCGTCCACCACGAAGACGAGGGGCGGTACGAGGTGGTCGAAGAGGACCTCGACTGGGACGAGTTCTGGACCGTCGCGAAGAACGAGTACGAGCCCGGAATCGGGCAGATCGACGCCCGCGAGGCCGCCCAGGAGGCCGTCGAGTGGGTCCGCGAGTCGATGGAGACGCCGGCCGGCGGCCCCGCGCCGGCGGCCGCGGACTGAGTAATCATGATCTGGGAAGTGTTCCGACAGGAGAAGAAGGGCGGCTACCACACCCACTGCGGGAACGTCCACGCGCCGGACCGGGAGATGGCGCTCATGTTCGCGCAGATCCAGCACGCCCGACGCAAGCCGACGCACTCGCTGTGGGTCGTCCCCAAGGAGGAGATCGGCGAGGTCGACCACGAGGAGGCGACGTTCGGCGGCACGACCGACAAGGCGTACCGCTGGGCGATGACGTTCAACACCGACATCGAGTTCGCCCAGGAGATCGCCGACTCACAGCGCGAACAGGAACAGGCCGACCGCGCCCGCGCAGAAGCGGAGGGTGACGACTGATGTCGACGACGATGGACGCCCCGGGGGATCTCGACGAGCGCGAACGGGCCGCCGTCGAGGCGCTGCTTCGCTCGATGGCCGACGACGAGTTCGTCCTCGCCGAGCGGTACATCGAGTGGCAGGTCGAGAGCCCGACCCTCGAGTCGGACCTCGCTATCGCCAACATCGCCCAGGACGAGTACGGCCACGCCCGGCTGTGGTACGACCTCCTCGAGGACTTCGGTTCCAGCGAGGAGGAGCTCATCTGGGAGGCCGAGCCGTCGGAGTTCAGACACGCGACCCTGGTCGAACTCCCCTTCGCGGAGGGCGACTGGGCCGACGCCGTCCTCCGGGGGTACCTGTTCGACGTCCACGAGTCCCACCTCTTGGAGGCGCTCGCGGACTCGCGGTATCCCCGCATCGCCGACCGGGTCGAGAAGATCCGCCGCGAGGAGTCGTACCACCTCGAACACGGGCGGAGTTGGCTCGAACACCTCGCTGACGACGCGCCGGGCCGCGAGCAGGTCCAGGCGGCGCTCGACCGGCTGTTCCCGTACGCGCTGACGCTGTTCGAGCCGATGGCCGAAGAGAACGACATCGTCGATCTGGGCCTCAGAGACGCCTCCGTCGACGACCTCCGCGAGGGGTGGCTCGACGAGGTCGTCCCGTACCTCGACTCGCTCGGCCTGCGCGTGCCGGTCGACGACGGCGAGGTGCTCGTCGACCCGCCCGCCCACCGCGGCCGCGACGGCGACCACACCGAGCACTGGCCGGCCCTGTTCGAGGAGTTCACCTTCACGTACCACGATCTCGACTACGCCGAGGCGCCACACCTCATGGAGGATCCCGACGATGTCGAGTGAGCACGCCGAGGAGCCGCAGTACTGCGGCTACACCGAGTATCGCGACGGCGAGCGCGTCCCCGACCTCCCCGCGACGGGCGAGGGGACGGAGGGTCTCGAACGCGACGTGTGGGACGCCCTCTACGGCGTGGAGGACCCGGAGATGCCGATCAGTATCGTCGACCTCGGGCTGATCTACGGCGTCGACGTCGATCCCGCGGGACGCGTCGTCGTCGAGATGACGCTTACCTACACGGGCTGTCCCGCCCGCGATATGCTACAGGACGACCTCCGCGAGGCCGTCTCCTCGGTCGAGGGAGTCGACGACGTCGACCTCCGACTGGTGTGGAACCCGCCGTGGTCGGTCGGGATGGTCACCGAACAGGGGAAAGAAGACCTCCGCGAGTTCGGGTTGAGCATCTGATATGCGCCGGAACCGCGACCCGAGCGTCACCACGTCCGGGGACGACGACCGCGCCGAGTGTCCCTACTGCGGGGGGACGAACACGACGCGCGATCATCCGAAAGGTCCCTCGCTCTGCCGGTCGATGCACTTCTGCGAGGACTGCCAGGAGCCGTTCGAGAAGTTTGGTTGAGGTGACGCGCGACCTGCGGCGTGCTCACCCCGTCTTGTAGACTCCGCGCGCCGTGGCGACGTGTTCGCTCCCGTCGTCCGCAGCGTACACGTCGACGTCCACCGTCCCCACGTCGCCGCCGATCCGGACGACGTCAGCTTCGGCTTCGAGATCGCCCGTCCCCGCGCTCAGGTAGTCGATCCGCATGTCGATTGTGGGGACGGGCTGGTTCACCTCCGAGACGAGCGCCGCGCCGCCGACGGTGTCGGCGAGGGTGAACGTGACGCCGCCGTGGGCCATCACCTGGTCGGCGTTCCACGACAGTTCCTCGCGCATCTCGATCCTCCCCTCGGCGTGGCCCTCGCCGACGTCGGTGAGTTCGACTCCCAACAGTCGGGCGAACGGCATCGACTCGAAGAACGTCTCGATGTCCATATCCCTCGCTCGTGGCGGTGGGTCTTCGTCGTTTCCCCCGCTCGTCGCGCAGGTGGGTTACTCCGGTCGCCCCGTCGCGCGAGGGATGAGCGAGTGACCGGCGGGAACGAGCGAGTCGGCTGGGGAGGCCCGTGGTACAACTGCCCTGGCGACCGCGTGACCTCCACACCCACGTTCTCGCCTCTCTGCTTCCACCCCCCGGGTCCCCGCTTCTCGCTCGTCGGCCTTCGGAGCGGCTTCTGCGGACTCGTACCACTGCCACACGTCGCACGACACGTCGCATCGCCGTCACGAGCCAACTTCTCACAGGGCGACTTCACCGATCACTCCACCGTCGACACGCCCAGATACCGGTCTAACACCGCGTCGTTCTCGGCCACGCTCGCGGCGGTTCCCTCGTGGACGACCCGCCCCTTGGCGAGGATGTAGACGTAGTCGGCGACGTCGAGCGCGACGCCGACGTTCTGTTCGACCAGGAGCACCGTCGAACCCTCCCGGTTCAGTTCCGCGATCTTCCGCCGGACCTGCTGGACGATCGTCGGTGCCAGCCCCTCCGTGGGCTCGTCCAGCATGAGCAGTTCGGGCGCGGCGACGAGCGCGCGGGCGATGGCGAGCATCTGCTGCTCGCCGCCCGACAGCGACGAGCCGCGGCTGTCGCGGTGCCGCCGGAGGTTCTCGAACTCGTCGACGACGTCGTCGACGGTCGGCTTGTCGGCGTCGCGTCGCCCGCCGAGGCGGCCGATCCGGACGTTCTCCCTGACGGTGAGCCCGGGGAAGATCCGCCGCTCTTCGGGCACGAGCGCGATACCGGCCTGGGCGGTCCGCTCCGCCGACAGGGTCGTGACGTCCTGGCCGTCGAACGTGACCGACCCCGACGTGGGGGTGACGGTGCCGAGGATCGTCCGGAGCGTGGTCGTCTTCCCGACGCCGTTGCGGCCGATGAGCGCGACGACGGCTCCCTGGTGGACGTCGAGGTCGATCCCCTGGAGGACGCGCGTCGCCCCGTAGCCGGAGACGAGGTCGCGGACCGACAGGAGGGGATCGGTCACACCTCGACACCTCCGAAGTACGCCTCGCGGACCGCCTCGTCGGCCGCGATCTCCTCCGGCGTCCCCTCGGCGAGCACCGCGCCGCGGTGGAGGACGGTCACCCGGTCGGAGACACGCATCACCAGATCGATGTCGTGTTCGATGAGCACGAGCGTCCGGTCGGCGAGCACGTCGTCGATCAGCTCCATGGTCGCCCGGGTCTCGTCGGCGCTCATGCCGGCGGTGGGTTCGTCGAGCAGGACGACCTCGGGGTCGGTCGCGAGGACAATCGCGATCTCGAGGCGGCGGCGGTCGCCGTACGCGAGCGCGTCGGCCACCTCGCCCGCGCGGTCGGCGAGCCCCGAGCGCTCGAGCACGCGCGCCGTGTGGTCCGCGACGTCGTCGAACGTCGCGGCCCGGCGGAGGAACGCCTCGCGCGGGCTGAACCCACCCTCCCGGGCGGCCTGGGCGGCGAGGCGGACGTTCTCGTGGACCGTCAGGCCGCCGAAGACGTTCGTGAGCTGGAACGACCGGCCGAGCCCGCGGCGGACGCGCTCGTGCGGCGCGAGGTCGGTGACGTCCTGCCCGGCGAGCAGCACCCGCCCCGCCGAGGGGGCGAGCGCGCCGGTCAGCAGGTTGAACGTCGTCGTCTTGCCGGCCCCGTTCGGCCCGATGAGGCTGCGGAACTCCCCCGGAGCGACGGCGAGATCGACGTCGTCGACGGCGACGAGGTTGCCGAAGCGCTTCGTCAGCCCGACCGTGCGGAGGACCGGGCCGTCCGGGTCGCCATCGATCGATCGGGACCGCGGCTCACTCATGCTCGGCCTCCCCGTCGGTCACGGTCCCGGGCTCCCGACGCCACGACTGCACGGTCGGGTGATCGAGGACGGTCCGCGGGAGCGACACCAGCCCCCGCGGCACGAACACCACGAACAGCACGAAGAGGACCCCGATCACCAGCCGCCACTGCTCGACGTACGACGACAGCACGTCCTCGCTGGCGACGAACACGCCGGCTCCGAGCATCGGCCCGTAGAGCGTCCCCATCCCGCCGAGGACCGTCATCACGATCACCTCGCCCGAGTTGATCCAGTGGAGGAAGGTCGGGGCGACGTAGCCGTTGTTCGTCGCGAACAGCCCGCCCGCGAGTCCCGCGAGGCCGCCGCTCACCACGAACGCCCGGCGCTTGTAGACGGTGACGTCGTAGCCGACGAACGACGCGCGCTGTTCGGACTCGCGGATCGCCTGGAGGACGGAGCCAAAGGGCGCGCGGATGAGCCGCCGCGCAAGCAGGTACGAGCCGACGACGACCGCGAGGAGGACATAGTAGTGGACGACGCCGCCGTCGACGACGACGGGCCCGAGCACGACCTCGACCGTCGAGAGGTCGACCCCGACGCCGGCGATCCCGTAGACCCCGTCGACGCCGAAGAGCCCGTCGGAGCCGCCGGTGAACTCGAACTTGAAGACGGCGTTGTAGAACAGTTCGGCGAACGCGAGGGTGATCATGGCGAAGAAGACGCCCGAGACGCGGATGGAGAGGAAGCCGATCCCCCACGCGAGGGCGGCACACACCCCGACGGCCACGACGAGCGCCAGCGGGATCGACGACGAGACGTGCAAAAGCGCCAACACGGCGGCGTACGCCCCGGCGCCGTAAAACAGGGTGTGGCCCAGCGACACCAGCCCCGCGTACCCCAACACGAGATCGAGGCTGAGTGCGAACAGCGCCCAGATCAGGATGTCCTCCAGCAGCGTCACGGTGTAGGCGGCCCCCGTCAGTTCGGCGAACAGGGGGACGAGCGCGAGCGCGCCCACGGCGGCGGCCCCGAGCTTCGTCCGGGTCTCCGCCGAGAGCACCCCGCCCTTTGCCCCGTGGAGCAACGCGCCGCCGTGGCCGCCCTCGTGAGCGGTCCCGAACAGCCCGGTTGGGCGGACGACCAGGACGCCGATCATGAGGAGGAACACCACGAGCCCCTCTAAAAACGGCGTGTACGTCCGCGCGAGCGTCTGGACGAGGCCGACGAACAGACCGCCGACGACCGCCCCGCGGAACGAACCCAGTCCGCCGAGGACGACGATGACGAACGCGGGGATGATGACTGAGGAGCCCATCGTGGGGCTGACGTTCTGGAACGCGCCGAGGACGATCCCCCCGACGCCGGCGAGCGCGGCGCCGAAGCCGAACGTGAGCGTGTAGTATCTGTCGATGTCGATCCCGAGGGTCCGGACCATCTCGCGGTCCTGCGACCCCGCGCGGACGATCATGCCGAACCGCGTCCTGTTCAACAGGAGCCACGTCCCGAGGGCGAGCAGCGCGCCGAAGCAGATCATCGCGTAGCTGTACAGCGAGTATCTGAAGCCGAACAGCGCGACCGGCCGGTCGAGCAGCGCGGGGATGGCGAACGGCTGGGCCGACTTGCCCCACACCGCCGTGATGAGGTCGTTGATGATGAGGACGAGCCCGAAGGTGAGGAGGATGTGGTACAGCGGGTCGCGGTCGTACAGCCGCTTGACGGTGAGCCGCTCGATCCCCATGCCGACGACGCCGACGAGCAGGGGTGCGACGACGAGTGCGACCCAAAAGCCCGCGCCGCCGAGCGGGCCCGCGATGGCGAACGCGAGGTACGCCCCTAACGCGAACAGTTCGCCGTGGGCGAAGTTGATGACGTCCATGACGCCGAAGATGATCGACAGGCCCGCCGCCAGGAGGACGTACACCATCCCGACAGTGAGCCCGTTGAGCACCTGCTCCGCGAGCCCCGTGACCACGGACATCTCAACCCAGGTCGCAGCCGAGTTCGCCGCAGGCGGGCAGGGCGTCCGCGCCGTCGATCCGCTTTACCGTGTTGACGGTCGCTGGTCCGCTCCCGCCGTCGGGGGGGACGAGTTCGGCTGCCCACACGGGGTTCATCGCCTGGTGGTCGCAGGCGCGGAACTCGTTCGCGCCGAGGATGGTGTCCATCCCGAGCCCCGGCAGCGTCTCTTTCACCTCCGCGGGGTCGGTCGTCCCCGCCTCGGCGATCCCCTGGGCGGTCATCGTGATCGACATGTACGCCACGCGGGCGAAGTTGTCCGGCGGTGAGTCGTACGCCTCCTGGTAGGCGGAGACGAACGCCTGGTTGTTTCCGGTTTCGAGCGTCGGGAGGTACCGGACGCCGCCGTAGGTGCCGTAGGCGGCCTCGCCGAGCGCGTTGCGCACGACGGCGAACGTCATCGTCGGCGACATCAGCGCGACCTGCTCTTTCAGCCCCTGGCCGGCGGCCTGCTTGACGAAGTTGATGAGGTCGCCGCCGGTCATGCCGAGGACGGCGACGTCGGCGTCGGAGTTGGCGATCTGGCTAACGTACGAGTTGAAGTTCTGCGCGCCCAGCTGGGAGCGACTGCGGCCGACCACGCTGATGTCGCGGCCCTGTTGCATCCGCGACTCCACGCGGTTCATCACCGACTCGCCGTAGGCGTAGTCGGCGATGTGGAACCAGACGTTCGTCCCGAGTTCGTTCGCGGTGTAGTCGGAGATGGCCTCGGCCATCTGCGCCGTGTTGGTCTCGGCGCGGAAGACGTACTCGTTGCAGTTCGACCCCGTGATGGGCACCGCGGCGCCGCCGGGGTTGTAGATCACTTCCTGCTCTACGGCGAACTCGTTGAGCGCGAGCGCCGTCGACGAGGAGATGGCTCCCATGAGGTAGGAGGCCCCCTCCTGCTCGACGGTCGACTGTGCCTTCCGCCGTCCGGTCGCCGGATCGGCCTCCGTGTCCTCGTACACGCCGGTGATCTCCACGTCGAGGTCGTCGTCCTCGTTGACGTGCTGGATGGCGAGTTCCGCGCCGTTGCGCTGGCCGACCGCGAGCCCCCCGTACGGCCCCGTCATGGGGCTGATCACCCCGTACGTGATGCTGTTTGTCGCCCCGCCGCCGGCCGTCCCCCCGAGACAGCCGCTCGCCCCCGCGAGACCGGCGACGCCGGCGAGACCCGCAGCCTGTACGAACGACCGTCGCGACGGACGTGGCCCCCGGCCGGCGTCCGCTGGAACTCCGTCTCTGGACATGATACGTGCTATGGGTAATCGTACCAGGGTATCTATAATTAATAAATGTTCGCGTCAGTGCGGCGGGTAGCGCGTGTCGTGCGCTCGCCGCGTCGACCGGCGCCGAGCGATGACGACCGACGTCGACCGGCGCCGACCGAGTCCCAGTCGCGGCCCGTTCGCCGGCGAGCTCAGGCGAGTTCGGGTGCGACCTCGCTCCCGAGGCGCTCGATGCACTCGGCCATCCGCTCCGTGCCGACGCCGGGGTGGTAGGTCCGGAAAATAACGTGGATGTCGTCGCCGAGCGCGTCGCGGTACTCCTCCAGCCGAGCGACGACGTCGTCGGGCGTCCCGTAGATGGCCTGCGCTCTCAGTTCTCGCACCCGCTGGTCGGGGAGTTCGTCAACCGTCTCGCCGGAGAAGATCTCGGCGTACCGCCGCTGGATGTAGAGGTAGCCGTCGCGCATCGCGTCCCACGCCGCCTCTTTCGAGTCGCCGACGAAGCCGTGCTGGAGGACGTACACCTGGAACTCGCCGTCGATTCCCTCCTCTTCGCGCACTCGTTCGATGTCCGCCACGCGCTTGCGCACCCCCTCGACCGAGAGCGACGACGGCGCACACCACGCGTCGCCGATCCGCGCCGCACGGCGGACGGCGGGCTTGGCCGACCCGCCGAGCATCACGGGTACGTCGTGTGCGGGCTTCGGCGTCACGTTCACGTCGGGGGTGACGTCGTGGAACCGCGACTCGGTGTCGAGCGGGCCGTCGGACCACGCCGCCCGGACGAGGTCGACGGTGTCGGTGAGGCGGTCGACCCGCTCGTCGGTGGGGACGCCGAACGCCTCGAACTCCCGGGGGTCCGAACCGATGGCGAGCCCCAGCGTCGTTCGGCCCCCCGAGAGGAGGTCGACGGTGGCGACGTCCTCTGCCAGTCGGACGGGGTCGTACAGCGGCGCAAGCGCGATGCACGTGCCGATCTCGACCTCCTCTGTGACGGCGGCGAGCGCTCCCAGCGCCGGCATCGTCCCCGAGAGGTAGTCGTCCGGGGTGAAGTGGTGCTCCGACACCCACGCGCTCGCGAGGCCGGCCTCGTCGATGGCGCGCCCGAGCGTCAGCATCTCGTCGTACAGTTCGGCCCCCGACCGGTCGTCGTCCGGTCGTCGCTGGCAGGTGAACAGTCCCGTGCCGAGTTCCATACCCCCCACACTGTCCCGCCGCGGTTAAGCGTTGGGCGGCCGACAGGGGACGCATGACAGATCTCCCGGCGGACCTGCCGCCGATGCCGCCCGCTCGCGTCGACCACGTGGGCATCGCCGTCCGCGACGTCGACGCCGCCGAACCGACGCTCCGCGCGCTCGGCTGTACGCCCCGCTACCGCGAGACCCTCGCGAGCAGCGGGTTCGAGTGGGCGACGTACGGCCTCGGCGACGCCTCGCGGATCGAACTGATCGCTCCGGTCGACGGCGCGGCCGGCGAGACGGAGACCGACGAAGGTGCGTCGTTCCTGACGCGGTTCCTCGCCGACCACGGCCCGGGGCTCCACCACGTCACCCTCGAAGTGACCGACGTCGACGCCGCCGTCACTCGACTACGGGCCGCCGGCGAGCGGGTCGTCGGCTACGCCGTCGAGGACGGCTGGACCGAGGCGTTCGTCTCCCCACACAACCCGACCGGCGCGCTGTTCCAGTTGATGGAGTACCACGACGACTACGGCGACCGCGGCCGCGACGAGGCGCTGTTCGTCCGCGGCGAACCGCTCGTCGAGTGAGCCGGGCGGGTCACTCTGCGTCCCGGCGTTTGATCAGGAACTTCAGGTCGCCTTCGAGGACGACCGTCCCGTCCTGGTTCGTGAGCGTACAGTCGAGGACGACGAGACCGGCGTCCTCCCGAGAGAGCTCCTTCCGATCGGTGACCACCATCTCCAGGGAGACCGTGTCGTCGATGTAGACGGGGTTCGGGAGGTCCATGTAGTTCATCCCGAGGAAGGCGACGGCGGTGCGTTCGACGATGCCCGACCGGTAGACGAGGCCTGTGGCCTGGACGAACGTCATCGGCCCCTGCGCGATCCGACCCTCGAACTGCGTGTCTTCCACGTACTCCTTGTTCGTGTGTAGCTCCGTCCAGTCGCCCGACAGCGCCGAGTGCATCACGAAGTCCGTCTCGGTGATCGTCCGACCGACGGTCTCGAACTCGGTGCCGATCTCGAAGTCCTCGAAGTAGTGCGGCTCGTAACTGTACGCCATACCGGTCCCTCTCGCGCATCGGATAAATCGCTTTACCCCGGACCGTGTTCGATCGTTCGCACGCCTTCGTCCATCACGGCGGCCGAACCGAGACCGAGCGACGCGGGGCGCACGGGGACGTAGCCGTCTGAGCGGTGAATCCACGGCCCCCGCCATCCGATTCGCTCGTGCTCTCCGGACACTCGCCCGTCCCTCGCGTCGGGGGGTGACGAGATCTCCGTCTCGCGGCTTCGCGCTCGCGCGACTCGTGGAGAACGCGGCCGGAGCCGCGATCGCCACGCCACCGCGGGCGGGTCGGCGTCCGGCCGCGAGCGAACAGACGTGAGCAGGTGGACGCGCGAAGGGCGACCGAACGAAGCGATGGCCTCGGCTGGGGCGGTGGCTAGTGTACGCTCTCTGCCTCCCGAGGCGGCGACGCCTACTTCCCCGACGAACGAGAGACGGAACTATGGCTCCCGACGAAGCCGATGAAGCCGACGCGGACGGCGGCGGAGAGGAGACGGGCGAGAACCCGGTCGCTGCCGTCGCCGAACGCGCCGCGAGCGACCCCTTCTGCGAGACGGTCGGCGTGAACCTCACCTCCGTGCACCCGGGCTACGCCGAGACGGTGCTCACGGTCGAGGAGCGTCACCTGAACTTCCACGGAACCCCCCACGGCGGCGTGGTGTACACGCTGGCGGACGCGGCGTTCGCGGCGGCGTCGAACACGGGGTCGAAGACGGCGGTGGCGCTGGAGACGAACATCTCGTATCTGGCGGCGGTCGAGGTGGGCGAGACGCTCCGTGCGGTCGCCGAGGAGACGCATCTGGGGGGCCGCACCGCGGCGTACGAGGTACGCGTCACGGACGAGGCCGGCGACCCGGTGGCGACGTTCCGCGGGCGCGTCTACCGGCTGGACGGGTGAGACTGGTCACTGCCCCCGGTGGTCGTACACCCGCTGGATCTTCCCCGTCTCCTGGCGGGCGATGTCGCCGTAGGGGACGAGGTTGAGGTCGTCCGGCGTGAACCCGAGGACGTTCTTCAGCCTGGTTCCGATCCGCCCGTGGAGGTCGTCGATGGCCCCCTCGAACCCCTCGACGAGTTCGACCGTCAGTTCGACCGTATCGAGGTTGCCCTCGCGGTGGAGGTCGATGCGGTAGTGGGGGGCGACCTCGTCGAACTCCAGGACGACGTCCTCGACCTCGCTTGGATAGAAGTTGACGCCGCGGACGATGAGCAGGTCGTCGGCCCGGCCGGTGACGTTGTCCATCCTGACCGCGGTGCGCCCGCACTCGCAGGTGTCGTAGTCGAGTGTCGTGAGATCGCCGGTTCGGTACCGGAGGACGGGCACCGCGTCCTTCGCCAGTGTCGTCAACACGAGTTCGCCCTCCTCGCCCTCCTCGACGGGTTCGCCCGTCCTCGGATCGACGACCTCGGGATAAAAGAGGTCTTCCCAGATGTGCAGGCCGTTCTGCGCCTCGATGCACTCGATCGAGACGCCGGGACCGACGATCTCCGAGAGGCCGTAGATGTCGACGCCTTTCACGCCGAGGCGCTCTTCGATCTCGTAGCGCATCGGGTCGGTGCAGGGTTCGGCCCCGAAGAGGATGAGCCGGACGGGCAGGTCGTGGACGTCGGTGCCCATCTCCTCGGCGACCTCGGCGAGGTACAGCGAGTACGACGGCGTGCAGGTGAGCACGTCGCTCCCGAGGTCGTCGAGCAGTTCGACCTGGCGCTGGGTGTTGCCGCCGCCGATGGGGATGACGGTCGCGTCGATCTCTTCGATCCCCTGGTGGAGGCCGAGCCCCCCCGTAAAGAGGCCGTAGCCGTAGGCGTTCTGGACGATGTCGTCGGCGGTGACGCCGGCGGCGACGAGACACCGCGCGACCGCTTGGCTCCAGACGTCGAGATCGTCCTGGGTGTAGCCGACGATCTTCGGCTTGCCGGTCGTGCCCGACGACGCGTGGATGCGGATCACGTCGGACATGTCGCGGGCGAACAGCCCCGTCGGGTACTCGTCGCGGAAGTCTTCCTTCGTCGTGAAGGGAAGTTTCCCGATGTCGTCGACGCCGTCGATGTCGTCGGGGGTGATCCCCCGTTCGTCGAGTTCTTCCCTGTAGTAGTCGACGTTCTCGTACGCGTTCTCGACTGTCGCCCGGAGGCGCTCGTCTTGGATCTCCCGGAGTTCCTCCCGTGGTGCGGTCTCGACGCTGTCGTACACCATGAGGGAAACCGACGATTGTTTGTGATAAAAAACGTGGGGGTCGGTCGTGGGCCTGCGTCCGATTCGGTCTCCACCACCGACTACACCCGCTCGAACACGGTTGCCACGCCCTGGCCGAAGCCGACACACATCGTCGCCAGCCCGTACCGGCCGCCGCGCCGGGCGAGTTCGTGCAGCAGCGTCGTGGTGATCCGCGCGCCGGAACAGCCCAGCGGGTGGCCGAGCGCGATCGCGCCGCCGTTGACGTTCAGCTGGTCCTCGTCGAGCCCCAGTTCCCGGACGCAGTAACGGCTCTGGGCCGCGAACGCCTCGTTGAGTTCGACGAGGTCGAGGTCGTCGACTGCGAGATCCGCCGCGGCGAGCGCGGCGCGAGTGGCCGGGACGGGCCCGACGCCCATCACCTCGGGGTCGACGCCGACGACCGCGCGCGAGACGACGCGGGCGAGGACGGGCAGGCCCTCACGCTCGGCGTACGCCTCGGAGGTGACGAGCAGACCCGCCGCGCCGTCGGTGAGTGGGGAGGCGTTGCCGGGCGTGACGCTCGCGGCCTCGTCGTCGGCGAACACCGTCGGCAGGTCCGCGAGGGCATCTATCGAGGTGTCCGCGCGCGGCCCCTCGTCGCGCGCTGCGACCCCGTCCGGCGTCTCGACAGGGACGACCTCGTCGTCGAAACGGCCCTCGTCCCAGGCGGCGACCGCTCGCTCGTGCGACCGGAGGGCGAACGCGTCCTGTTGCTCCCTCGTGATCCCGTGGCGACGGGCGACCGTCTCGGCCGTCCGTCCCATCGAGAGGTCGTCGCCGCCGTCGTACCGCGCTTCGATCGCGGGGTGGAGCCAGTCGGAGAAGTGCACCCGCGACATGTGCTCGACGCCCGCGACGGGGTACACCTCGGCGTCGCCCGCCTCGACCGCCCGGGCGGCGTCGGTCAGCGCGGTGAGCGACGAGCCGCACAGCCGAGAGAGCGTCGCGCCGGGGACCGACTCGGGGAAACCGCCCGCGAGGAGGGACTGCCGGGCCAGGTTCCGACCCTGTTCGCCCTCCTGGTTCGCACAGCCGAGGCGGAAGTCGGCCCACTCCTCGGGGTCGACCCCCGTTCGGTCGACGAGCGCGTCGAGTACGGTCGTCACGAGGTCCTCGGGGTGGACCGCGGCCAGTGCGCCGTCCTTCCGGCACTGAGGGGTCCGAACTGCGTCCACGACGACCGCGCGGCAGGGCGTCTCTGTCATGCCTCGCGGGTTGGAGGGGACGGTGTATGAAGCTTGGTTCGGGTTCGGCTCGTGGCTCGCGCTCTTCGGCCCGGAGGCAAACGGTTATACGGTTCGCCGAAGCCCTTCCGCCATGCACGTAACCGTACTCGGGGCCGGCACGATGGGCCACGGGATCGCACAGGTGTCGGCCATGGCCGGCCACACGGTGGCGATGCGGGACGTCGAGGAGGCGTACGTCGACGACGGCCTCGACGCGATCGAGTCCAACCTTCGGGGTGGCGTCGAACGCGACAAGGTGACCGAAGCGGAGCTGGAGGCGACCCTCGACCGGCTGTCGGGGACCACCTCGCTGGAGGAGGCGCTCGCCGACGCCGACCTCGTCGTCGAGGCCGTCCCCGAGGACGTCGACCTGAAGAAAGAGACGCTCGCGGAGGTCGAGGGGCTGGTGGCCGACGACACGGTCATCGCCTCGAACACGTCGTCGCTCTCCGTGACCGAGATCGTGAGCGCGCTCTCGAAGCCGGAGCGGGGGCTCGGCCTCCACTTCTTCAATCCGGTCCACATCATGGCGCTCGTCGAGATCGTGGTCGCCGAACAGACCGCCGACGAGACTCTCCGCTTCGCCCGCGACTTCGTCGCCGACGTCGACCGAACCGCCGTCGAGGTTGACGATTCGCCGGGCTTTGCCTCCTCGCGGCTCGGCGTCGCGCTCGGCTGCGAGGCGATGCGGATGGTCCAGGAGGGCGTCGCCTCGCCCCCCGACATCGACGCCGCGATGGAACTCGGCTACAACCACCCGATGGGCCCGATCGAACTCGGCGACGTCGTCGGCCTCGACGTCCGCCTCGACATCCTCGAGTACCTCCGCGAGGAACTGGGCGAGCGCTTCCGGCCGCCGCAGGTGCTCAAGCGGAAGGTCCGGGCGGGCAAACTCGGCAGGAAGTCCGGCGAGGGGTTCTACGTCTGGGAGGACGGCGAACCCGTCGGCGTCAGCGGCGAGGTGGACCGATGACGGACGCGGGCGACACCGGGGTCGAGTCGGTCGCCGCCGACTGCGAGACCGTCGACGCCGCGGTCGACGACCGCGTCGCGGGCGTCACGACGGTGACGATGAACCGGCCCGACGCGCGCAACGCGCTGAACGCCACGCTCAGGGCGGAGCTCGGGCGCGTCCTCGACGCGATCGAAGCCAGCGACGCCCGCGTGGTCGTCCTCACGGGGGCGGACGAGGCACGGGCGTTCGTTGCCGGGGCCGACGTGAACGAGCTCCGCGAGCGCGACATGCTCGCCCAGCGCGAGGCGAGCAAGCGACCCCGGGTGTACGAGCGCGTCGACGACCTGCGCCAGCCGGTGATCGCGCGGCTCAACGGCCACGCGCTCGGCGGGGGGTGCGAACTCGCCCAGGCGTGCGACGTCCGCATCGCCCACCAGCGCGCCAAGCTCGGCCAGCCCGAGATCAACCTCGGGATCATGCCCGGCGGTGGCGGCACCCAGCGGCTGGTCCGCCTCGTCGGCGAGGGGCACGCCATGCGGCTGATCCTCTCGGGCGAACTCGTCTCGGCCGCGGAGGCGGCCGACATCGGACTCGTCGACGAGGTCCACGGTGACGAGACGTTCGACGACCGCGTGTACGACCTCGCGGCGTCGATGGCCGAGAAGAGCCCGGTCGCGCTGGAGTTCGCCAAGCAGGCCGTCAAGGCCGCCTCACGCACGGATCTCGACCGGGGCATCGACTACGAGGCGGAGCTGTTCGCCCAACTGTTCGCCCACCCGGACAAGGACGAGGGCATCGACGCCTTCCTCGAGGACCGCGACCCGGTGTGGGCCGATCGCTGAGGCCGACACCCGGTCCCCGTCACGACGCTGTCTCACTCGTCCAATCGGAGTGTGTTCGAACAGCTCGAACGGCTCGGCACCTGACACCGCGGGTTGATACGCCGAAGAATCGGACATTAGTCCACCCGCCCGAGAGTTCGTTACACTCGTACTCGTGTAACGTATTCCGGTGCACCCGTCGACGTGTGTCTCGTTCTACACGATTTATCCGCCGGTATCTCGTTCGAACAGTTCGAACAGAGTCGGCGCGACCGGGTAGTTCAGCGGAATCGAGGTCGACGGCGCCGGTTCACGCGTAGCTGAGGTTGATCTCGATCTCGTTCGCGGCACCGAGCAGGAGGTTCGGGAGGCCGTCGGTGAGACGGTCGCCGTCGAGACGGTTCGAGGGGCCGGAGACGCTGATCGCACCGATGGCCCGGCCCGACTCGTCCGTGATCGGCACCCCGACGGCGTTGAGTTTCGGCACGGACTCCTCTCGGTTGAGGGCGAAGCCGCGGTCGCGGACCCGCCGCAGGTCGGCGAACAGGTCGTCGCGGTCGGTGATCGTGTGTTCGGTCTTCGCCGGCAACCCGTGGCGGTCGCAGATCTCGTGGACGCGGTCGTCGGGGAGGTGTGCGAGGATGGCCTTCCCCGCGGCGTGCTGGTGGAGGTGGGTTCTCGCGCCCTCGCGCGCGTACGTCCGCACCGATCCCTCGCCCGTTGCGCCGTACAGGTGGACCGCGCGTCCCGCCTCGGCCGTGATACACCAGACCTTCTCGCCCGTCTCCCCGGCGAGTTCGTCGACCTTCGGGGCGGCAACTGCGTACAGAGCGTGGGCGTTCCGTGCGGCGACACCGAAGTCGAGGAACCGCAGACCGACGCGGTAGCCGTCGTCGCTCCCGACGACCGCCCCCTCCCGTTCCAGCGTCCGCAGGTGTCTGTGGACCGTGCTCTTTGCCATCCCCAGGTCGGCGGCGAGGGCGGTCGGCCCGAGCGGGCCCTCGCGCTTGAGCCGTTCGAGGATGGCGAACGCCGTTTCGACGGTCTTCACCGGACGTCGTTGTGCCGGAGCCATGACGTCTCGTGCACGGCGATCGACATAAATCTGTTCGAGTAGCTCGAACGACTTCGTCCGGGACGGCCGACGATAGAGCAAAGTGCCGGCCACGAGAAGGAAGCGCGATGGTGCCACACACCGTACGCCACCGGTCGTCGGAGCCACCGCGCCGTCGAACGCACGCGCGATCGCCGCATCGCACCGCGCCGCGCATCCGCCGCGCCGCACGGTCCGTCACCCTTCGAGCGTGACCCGACGATGAACACGAGCGAACGACTCGTCACGAGCCTGGAATCGCTGGGCGTCGAGCGCGTCTTCGGCTACCCCGGCGGTCGCGTCATCGAACTGTTCGACCACCTCCCGGAGTCGAGCGTCGACCTCGTCCGGCCGCGCGACGAGCGCGAGGCGAGCGTCATGGCCGAGGTCCACGGCCGGCTCACGGGCGATCCAGGAGTTCTCACCGGCCAGGGTCCCTGGATCGGGAGCCTCGGACTCATGGGCCAGATGGAAGCGCGACTCGCCTCCTCGCCGATGGTGACGATCACGGAGGCGTCCGAACGGGGCGAGTACTCGACACTCGCGCCGTATCAGCAGTCGCGCGGCGACTACGGGGGGCTCGCCCTCCCCGACATACTCGATGCCGTCACCAAGGAGCACTGGTTCCCGCGTACGCCGACCGAGACGGTCAGGAGCCTCCAGTTGGCGTTCAAACACGCCGTCGCCGGCCGCCCCGGCCCGACGGCCGTCATCCTCGACGGGGACGCCGTCACGGCCGACCTGCCGGACGATCCGGTGCCACCCGTGTGGGGCGACCGCGCGCAGGCCCGCACGTGGACCGCGCGGCCGACGGCGCGCGACGTCGCCGCGGCCGCCGAGGCGCTCTCCGGGGCGGATCGCCCGGTCGTCGTCGCCGGCAACGGCGTCCACGCGGCGGGGGCGTACGACGAACTCCAGGCGGTCGCCGAGGCGTACGAGGCGTGCGTCGTCACCTCTTACCTCGGCAAGTCGACCATCCCCGAGACGCACCGACTCGCCGGGGGCGTTATCGGCTCGTTCGGCCACGAGGGGGCGAACCGGATCGTCAGCGAGGCCGACACGCTCCTCGTCGTCGGCTGTCGGCTGAACCCGATGGACACGAACTGGACCGCCCCCGACTTCATCCGGCCGGGCGAGCAGACGATCGTCCACGCCGACGTCGACGCGCGCAACGCGGGCTGGGTCTACCCCGCCGACGTCGGACTGATCGGCGACGCCGCCGAGAGCCTCGCCGACCTCGCGGACGCGGGCGGCAACGACGGCTCCTGGGCGGCCGAACGCGCGGCCGAGGCCCGCGAGGACTTCCACGCCCCCGCGTGCGAGTCTGACGCCGCCCCCATCACCCCCCAGCGAGCGGTGACGGAGATCGAGCGGGTCGTCGACGCGGAGACGGTCGTCACCGCCGACTCGGGCAACAACCGCTTCTGGCTCCTCAATTACCTCCAGACGCCCGCGGTGCGGACCTACTTCGGCTCCGGCGGCGTCGGCGGCATGGGCTGGGCGAACCCCGCGGCGGTGTCGGCGGCGCTCGCGACCGACCGAGACGTCGTGGCGGTCGCCGGCGACGGCGGCTTCGCCATGACGATGACGAGCGTCGAGACGGCCGTCCAGGAGGGCGTCGCGCCGACGTTCGTCGTGCTGAACGACCGGAGCCTGGGGATGGTCCGGCAGATGCAGTCCGAACCGGGCGACATCGCCGGCGTCGACTTCCCCGACACCGACTTCACCCGCGTCGCCGAGGCGTTCGGTGCAGACGGCGTCCGGGTCGACGCGCCGGACGACCTCGCGGACGCGCTGGCGGCGGCGACGCGCTCGTCGGTCCCCACGGTCGTCGACGTGGCGATCGACCCCGACGAGGACATGGCGGCGACGCTCCAGTCCTCCTTTTACGCGTCCGTCGGCGGCCTCCACGAGTGAACGTGGGTCGACCCCGTGGCGCGGCCCCCGTCGCCCGGCGGGCGTCGGCGTGCGAACGCGAGAAAGGCTTTTGCCGGCGGGCCGGGCACCTACCCCCATGTCAGCAACGACCCTGGTCACGGGCGGGACCGGCTTCATCGGCTCGTACGTCGCCGCGGACCTGCTCGACCACGGCCACGAGGTGGTCGCCTACGACCGCTCGACCGACCCCCGGATCCTCGAGAAGTTGGACGTCGCCGACGCCGTCGAGGTCCGGGGCGGTGACGTCACCGACGCGACAGACGTCGCCCGCGCGGTCCGCGAGACGGGCGCGACCCACGTGATCCACCTGGCGGCGCTCCTCACGACGGCGGCCGAGGCGAACCCCCGCGCGGCGATGCAGGTCAACGTCGAGGGGACGAACAACGTCTTCGAGGCCGCCCGGCTCCTCGACGACCAGGTCGAACGCGTCGCGTGGGCCTCCTCGGCGGCGGCGTACGCCCCGCCCGCGAGCTACGGCGACCGGTTCGTCACCGAGGACGACCTGCTCTCGCCCGACACGCTCTACGGGGCGACGAAGGAGTACAACGAACACCAGGCGCGGGTGTACCACGAGGAACACGGCGTCTCCCACGTCGCGCTCCGCCCCACCGTGGCGTACGGCCCCTACCGCGAGACCGGGGGCTCGGCGTTCCTCGCGAACATCGTCGAGAAACCCGCGCTGGGCGAGTCTTTCGAGGTCGAGTACGGCGACCAGGTGATCGACTGGCAGCACGTCCGCGACATCGCCCAGGCGTTCCGTCGGGCCGCGTTCACCCCCGACGAGGAACTGCGCCAGCGCGTCTACAACGTTCGGGGCGAACTCGCCACCATCCGCGAGGCCGTCGAGACCGTCGAGCGACTCCTCCCCGACGCCGATCTCAGCGTCTCCGACGCGGGACAGCTCCCCTGGACACAGCGGCTCGACATGACGAAGGCACAGGCTGACCTCGGGTACGAACCCGAGTACGGGCTCGAACGCGGCTTCCGGGAGTACATCACCGTGCTCCGCGCGGAACACGGCCTCGATCCGGTCTGACCGCTGGCGGTGGCGTCAGGCCTCGTCCGCGTACAGGTCGAGGATCTCCGAGATCTCCGCCGCCGAGAGGAGTTCGACGATGCTCTCGCCGTCGTCGTACCGGGCGCGTTCGTCGGGCGAGAGGTAGCTGTTGAGGTCGCCCTCGGACAGTTCGAGTTCGAGTTCGCGTTCGAGGTCGTCGGGGTCGTAGCCGGGGATCGTCATGTGCGGCCATACGACCCCCAGCCCCCTATATCATGATGCTCTGACATCACGTTCGGTGCGAGGTGTTACCCGGCGTGTTCTCACCGGCA
Source organism: Salinigranum marinum (assembly GCF_024228675.1). Lineage (NCBI taxonomy): Archaea > Methanobacteriati > Methanobacteriota > Halobacteria > Halobacteriales > Haloferacaceae > Salinigranum > Salinigranum marinum. The sequence goes on from NZ_CP100461.1 coordinate 451,846, forward strand.
CGCCAACTCCGTCGAGACGGTCGACCGCTCCGTGGTGCCGTCGCTCGTGACGACCACGTCCGTCGCGGAGTCGTTACAGTCGAACCGCTCGGGATCGACGTCGATCTGGACGAGCGGGGCGTCGGCACCGTCCTCTTCGAACGCGACCGTGTAGGCGGCGGGGCGGCGGAAGACGACCGCGACGCCGTCGTCGGGGGGGATCTCGACGGACTCTTCGAGCACCGTGCCCGCCGGCACGGTCACCACGAGGCGTCCCCTCCGCGGCGCGTCGCCGCCGTTCCAGAGCCACACCTGGTGGGGGCGGTGGTCGTCGCCGACCCACTCCGTCCCGCCGACGACGAACGCCCGGGCGGCGTCGCCGAAGTCGCCGCCGGAGGTCGGCAGCATCGGAACGCTCCGTGTGACGGCGTCGCGTTCCGTCACTGGGAGGTCCGCGAGCGACGGCGTTCGGGTCGGAGAGCGCGTCGCGGTCGGTGACGGCGTCGCCGACGGCGAGGGAGCCGAGGCCGGCGTCTCCGATGTGGTCGACGCCGCGATCGGGGTCGCCGTCTGCGTCGCGGAGGCCGGGGAACCCGATCCGTCGGCGTCGGTTCGGGGGGCCGCACAGCCGCCGAGCGCGACGGCGACCAGCGAGACAGTGGTTCGGAGGAGGGCTCGTCGAGCGTGGGACACGGGCGACGGATTCGGCGTCGGGCACAACTGTCTTGTGTTCTCGGTCGCCGGCCGTGGCGTCACTGCGTCTGTGAGTACTCCTCGACCCACTCGGGGAGGCTGATCCCCATCGTCGCCTGCGTGATGGCGTTCGAGGAGACCGAGTTCGCGCTCTTGACCAGTTCCGCTTCGAGCGTCCGGGTCGGGATCTCGCCGATGAAGTGCGGGATCGCCCGCTGGACCGCCAGGGGACAGCCGACCTCGTGGGCGAGCGCGTAGCCCGACAGGGAGTGCGGCACCTCCTCGGTGGCGTACTCGGGGTCGGGATCGACCAGCTCCGCGTCGACGACGTCGACGTACTCGTAGCACTTGCCGACGTCGTGGAGGAGACAGGCCGCCCGGACGACGTCGAAGTCGGGGTTAGCGCCGTGGAAATCGCGCTGCTCGCTCGCACTCGCGACCGCGATCCGGGTCACGCCGCGGACGTGCTCGACGTTCGACACTTCGTCGATGTTCCAGGCATAGGGGATATCCTCGACGTGTCGCCACCCGCCGCGGTCGAGGCCGAGACACCACGCCTCGACCACCTGTGCGCGGAGGGTCGCCTCGTCGATGTCGTCGAGTTCGGGAAACGCCTCCTCGACCTGGGTGCGGTAGTCGGTCATCTCGTCTCGTCCTTCTGGACGGTCTCGCGGCCGACGAACCGCGGGCGGTCGCCGATCGAGAGGAAGTTGTCGACGTCCTCGCGCGGCGCGCGCGCCTTCGGATGGTCGGGGTCGTAGTCCCGCGAGGACTCGTGGCCGAGCCCCGCCCGCAGGGCGTCGAGGCTCTCGAAGTACAGTTCCGCGACGCCGTCGAACTCCGACGCGTCGGGATCGGTCGGGACGACCCGGGTGTACCGGACGACGCCCGGGATCTCCCGCGCGAGCGGGACGTGCTCGGTCGCCCAGTGGTCGAGGAACGCGTCGTGGCTCATCCCCGGTTTGCGGACGAGAAACGCCGAGTGTTTGTACAGTCCCGTGGTGTCGCCGCCGACATCGTCCTTCTCGACGTGCTCCTCGCCGATGAACCGGGGTCGGCGCTCGACGTCGAGGAACTCGTCCACGTCCTCCCGCGCCTCTTTGGCCGTCCCCTTCGCGGGGTCGTAGTCCCGCGACCCCTCGCTCCCGAGCGCGTCGTGGAGCGCGTCGAGGTCCGCGAAGTACAGTTCGGCGAGGCCGTCGAACTCCGCCGCGGCGGGGTCCGCGGGGAGGACGGTGTGATAGCGGACGACGCCTTCGATCTCCCGCGCGATGGGCGTGTGGTTCGTCTGCCAGTAGTCGACGAACGCCTCGTGTGAGAGCCCCTCCTTGCGGACAAGCAGGGCTATGTGCTTGTACATGCTGACTCGTTCGCGAGTCGTCGGAGACCACAATAAATTGTGAGGGATGTCGGACCGTCACCGTGGGCACGCCAGCACCGCTCCAGTCGGATCGACTCCCCATCATCCCCGGCGGTGTCCGACCCGCCACTCGGACCGCTCTCACGCCCCGGACCGGGCGTACCTTCATTACTCGCACGGGCGACGTACGAGCATGCCCTTTCACGAGCGGGAGTTCATGAGCGGGACGCGCGGGACGATGGCGGTCGACTGGGAGGAGCGGATCGACGTGAAGCGGCTGCGGAGCGACCGTCACGAGCGCGCGCTCGACCGGATGCGCGAGGCCGGGCTCGGGAGCATGCTCCTCGTCGAGGATCCGAACATCCGGTACGTCACCGGCCTGGCCATGACCGGCGGGTCGGGCGCGGACCACTACTCGCTCCTGGTCGAGGACGGGACGGTCGTCCACTGGGACACCGCCGACCACGCCGCGAACGAGCGGTACAACTGCCCGTGGCTCTCCGACGTTCGGTACGCCTGTCCCGGCCTGGGCAACGTCCCTCGGGCGTCCGGACGCGACTCCGCTCGAGCGTTCCTCTTGGAGAAGATGGCCGAGACGGTCCGCGACGCCCTCGACGACTACGGCGTCGCCGACGAACCGATGGGCATCGACACCGGCCACGCCGGCCTCGTCGACACGTTCGAGTCGAACGGCGTCGAGGTCCGCCCCGCCGACTGTGCGGCCGTGATGGAGGACGCCCGCAAGACCAAGACCCGCGACGAGATCGAGTGCCTCAGACAGGTCGCGGCGATCTGCGAGGCGGGGTTTCAGGCGATCGTCGACGGGCTCCGACCCGGGAGGCGGGAGTCGGAGGTGTGGGCCGACGCCGTGGGTGAACTCTGGCGACACGGTGCGATGGTGCAGGGTGGCTATCTCACCTCCGGGCCGAACACGTGGCCGAAACACCAGGCCAACACCACCGACCGGCTGATCCGGCCGGGGGATCTAGTGTACGCCGACTTCTACAACATCGGGTACCTCGGGTACCGATCGTGTTACTATCGGACGTTCTCGGTGGGCGAGCCCACACGGGCCCAGAAAGACGCCTACGAGACCGCCCGCGACAACCTCTACCGCGTCCTGGACGCCATCGAACCGGGCGTCACGACCGCCGAGATCGCACGCGAGTTCCCCGACATGGACGGCGAACACGCCGACTGGTACGGCGCGGACGAACACTGGCAGCTCACTACGAACCACTGGGCGCACGGGCTCGGCCTCCAGCTGTACGAGGTGCCGCTGATCTGGCGTGGGCTCTCGCCCGACCACCCGATCGAGATCGAGGAGGGCATGACGATGGCCGTCGAGACCCAGGAACCCGCCGACCGACAGGGCGTCCGCGTCGAGGAGATGGTCGTCGTTCGCGACGACGGCGTCGAACTGCTCAGCCAGTGGCCCGTCGAGGAGATCACGGTCGTCGACTGACGAAATTATTGAAAGTCATTACTCAATTTAAGTGCGAAGCAACCGCGTCCCGTCGCTCGCTCGCGCCAGCGGTCCGACTCGGCCGTCGAGTCCGACCGACGGCGCACCGGCGTGAGCGCCTCTTCGAGCGGTTCGCTCACGTCGACGCGGTGTCTCGTGTCACCTCCGAGTCAGACCCGCGTGGGACGGGATTCGAGCCGTCGGTCACCGAGTTCGAGGTTCTGGACGCCCGTAACAGGGATTCAGCGGTTGCCATGGGGAGCGACCGGGCCCACTGCCGACGCCTGCGGATTGCTCCGTTCGGGGTTGAAATAAGTGAGTAAGGAATTCTGTGGAGTTACTCCCAGGGGACCGACCGCGCCTGGAGTTCGCCGACGAGGTCTTCACCCATCGCGGCCGCCGGGTCGGGGTGGTTCGCCAGCGCCCACATCAGTTTCACCTTGGCGGTGCCGGGGAGGGTGTCGCCGGCTTCGACGACGCCCGCGTCGAGGAGGTCGCGCCCGGTGTCGTAGACGCGGTCGCAGACGCGGCCGGAGAGACACTGGCTCGTCATCGCCACGACGGTACCGTCGTCGACGAGGTCCGCCAGAACGGGAATGAAGTCGGTGTGGACGTGCCCGAGGCCCGTCCCCTCGACGACGAGCCCGTCCAGATCGGCGCTCCGGAGGAAGTCGGCGTACCGATCGAGGTCCATCCCGGGGGTGAACTTCAGCAGGTCGACGTCCTCGTTCAGGTCGTCGTGGAGCGCGAGGTCGCGGTCGCCCCGCTCTACGTACGAGTGCCGCCACTCGATCTCCTCGGTCTCGTAGTCGACCTCGCCGAGGGGGCGCGCGCCGACGGTCTCGAAGGCGTCCCGCCGGGAGGTGTGGTTCTTCCTGACTCTTGTTCCGCGGTGGAGCGCACAGGCCGTGTCGGACTGGCTCGCGTGCATGCAGATGAGCACCTCAGCACAGTCGCTCTTGGCGGCCTCGACCGCACACACCGCGTTCATCACGTTGTCCGACGAGGGCCGGTCCGCCGAACGCTGGCTCCCGGTGAAGACGATGGGGACGGGCGTATCGAGCATCAACGCCATCGCCGTCGCCGAGAACTGCATCGTGTCCGTGCCGTGCATCACGACCACGCCGTCCGCGCCGGCGTCGATCTCCTCGTGGATCGCCCGCGCCAGCTCCTGCCAGATCCCCGGATCCATGTTCTCCGAGAGGATGTTGGCGACGACGCGGCCGCGGTAGTTCGCCCGGCCCGCGAGATCCGGTACGGCCCTGAGCACGTCCTCGGCGGTGAACTGCGCGGTCACCGCGCCCGTCCGGTAGTCGACCGTGGAGGCGATCGTCCCGCCGGTCGAGATGAGCGAGACGGTGGGGAGGTCGTCGTCGAACTCGATCTCCGAGGAGGTGTCGCCGTCCTGGGCGCTCTCGATGTCGTAGACGCCGCGTTCGAGCACCTCGACGTCGCTGTCGTCCCTGCTAACGCCCACGTTGTACCCGCCGTCGAGTTTGACGACGAGCGTCTCGGGCGTCGACGAGGGAAGGAGGACGCCCTCGTCCGTGACGCCCGCGCGAGTGACGCGGACGCGGTCTCCTGGGTTCATACGCCGAGATATCGTGGGGGCGGACTTGAATCCCACCGATCGAGCCGAGCGACGCGATCGGCCGACAGTCCGGCACCGTCGATGGTCCCCGACTCGTCGTGGGCGCTCTCGACCGGCGGGAACGCCGAGTGACGGACCTGCCGGAGTCCCCGGTGTGCGGCGAAACGCTTCGCTCTCCCCCCTGGCGGCTGTCGTCGTCCGCCTTTGCCCGCTGCTCCGGCCGTCGACAGACTCGACGCGAGAGTCCTCCGTCCCACCACCGTCGGATATCTCCCGCCACCCCGACACCTCGACACGCTACTTCTCGGGACACAAGAGCCATACACCCCGCGCTCTGATCGTTTCGTATGCAACGGAGCGACGAGTCCGAACAGTCCGTCGACGAACTACTCGCCGACGTCGAGCGGCTGACCGACGACGACATGACCGACGGCGTGAGCGACGACGGGGGGCGATCGGAGCCGTCAGCCGCCACGTCGACGCGCGGCGGTCCCGGCGGCTCGTCGGTTCGTGACCGACTCGGCGGCCTCTTCTCGCCCCGGACGTTCCTCATCGCGCTCGTGCTCTCGGTCGGGGCGGTCGTCGTGGGCGGGTCGATCCCCCTGTTGGGCTTCGTCGGCCGTCTCGTCGGCCTGTTCGCCGTCGCCTTCCTCGTCGGCGTCGTCGGGAGCGACCGCCACTACCTCGAAGTCGGCCTCGCGGGCGCGCTCGCCTCGGGGCTCGGCTTCGTCGTGAGCACGCTCACCTCCGCGTTCTTCCCGTTCGCCGTCCGACTCCTCTCGGAGTACGGCATCGCGATCGCCGGGGTCGGGGCCGGCGTGGGCGCGCTCGCGGCGCTCGTCGGCCACTACGTCGGGCGGGACCTCCGCGACGGGCTCACCCGGGAGCTGTAACCGGATCGCTGGAGGCGACGCCGCGGCTCACTCGACGACGTGCCACTCGTCGCCGTGCTGTTCGGCGAGGCCACGCTCGGCCAGCGCGTGCAGCGCCCGCTCGACGTCGTCGGCCGCGGTGTCGACCTCCCCGGCGATCCCCTCCGGGGTCCGCTTCCCCGTGGCGACCGCCGCGAGCACCTCGGCGTAGAACCGCGAGTCCGAGTTGGCACCGATCCGCTCGTTCAACCGGTCGAGCACGTCCGTGAGCCGGCCGTGGACGTACCGCTGGGCGAGCGAGAGCTCGTTTTCGAGGTCTTCGAGTCGGGCGAGTTCGCTCGCGAGGCTCGCGAGCGAGTCGCCGTTCTCCGAGGGGACGTCGATCGAGACGTGCGGACACCGCCCGGACATGTCCAGGCTCGGACTCGCCGGATAGGCGCTCTTCGCCCCGAAGCCGTACCGCGAGACGTTCACTTCGAGGCGGATGTCCCGGGAGATGTGGAAGTACTTCCGGCGCTGGTCGTCCGTCCGTGACTCGACGAGGCCGGCCTCTTCGAGCTTTCGGAGGTGGTCGATGACCGCTTTGGGCGAGACTCCGAGATACTCACTGATCTCGGTCACATAACACGGTTTGTGTGCGAGTAGGCGGAGGATGCGCCGCCGGTTCTCGTTGCCGAGGAGATCGAGAAGAACCGCGGAGTCCATTGAGCGAAGCTACGCGTCTGACGCTCAAAAGGTTGACTCCCTCGGATCGACCGCCCGACAGCGTCCGGATCGGCGGCTCAGACGGCCTCGATCCGGTCGAAGACGCGGGCGGCCACCGCGACCGAGAACACCGACAGCGCCAGGGTAACGACGACGAGCACGGCCCCCGGCTCGTAACGGAGCGGCGGGTAGTAGCCGAAGCCGTAGTCGAAGACGTCGTTCACGAGGAGCGCGACGAGCGCGAACGCGAGCGCCCCGCGCGTCGTCCGCCCGTAGTGGGGGATCAAGAACGCTTCGAGGACGAACCCGAGGTGGGTGAGGGTGATCCCCCAGTAGTCCCACAGCGCCGCCCCCGAGAAGCCGACGTACAGATCGGGGCGGAGCGAAAGCGCCACGCCCGTCCACAGCCCGTACTTCACGAGCCAGACGAACGCGAGCGTGTGGAGATACGCCAGCGGGCGGTTCGTCGGGGCGTCGCGGACGGGCCGACCGAGGTTCGGCAGCAGCGTCGCCATCGAGAGCGTCACCAGCGCGAGCGCCGTGGGGGAGTCGCCGAACAGCGGGTACAGAAAGGTCGGCAGGTCCGCGAGCGAGGGGTCGGAGTGGACGTAGAAACTGACACCGACCAGAAAGGCGCTTGCGTTGAGCGCGAGGAAGGTGACGAGGCTGGGGCCGTTACCCAGGTACTCCTGCACGTAGCGCTCGGGGACGAGAGCCATCGTTTCGTCCCTGGCGTCGCCCCGAGAAAACCGTGGCGTTTGCGCGCTCCCCGCGGACGTGCTCGCGGCGTCCGTCGGTCGCGGGTCGCGCTCACTCCGCGTCTTCCTCGCCGAGCGCACGCGCCGCCCGCCGGTCCGCCGTCTCGATCCGCCGACCGGCGACGCGCCCCGCCGGCTGTGGCACCGCGTCCTCCTCGACGAGCGCCGCGATCGTCGCGAGAGTCTCGCGGAGTTCCCGGAGCGCCGTCTCGGTCGCCGCCCGGTCGCCGTCGACCGCCGCCGCGTTCGCGGCCTCGGCCTGGGCGACGGCCGTGTCGAACAACTGGCGGAGTCGCTCCGCGATCGACCCGACGATGACCGGCGCGTCGGCCGCGGGCGTGGCTGTCGGCGTCCGTGTCTCGGTCGCGGTCGGCGTGGCAGTCCGTGTCCCGGTCGCGGTCGACGTGGCAGTCCGTGTCCCGGTCGCGGTCGACGTCGAGGTGTCGTCTGCGTCCTCGTCCTCCGCGTTCTCGCCTGTGGCGGTCTTCTCGCTCTCGTCGTCATCCGCCTCGGCCGTCCCGTCGCTCGGTGCCTCGGTCGGCGTCGACTCCGCCGCATCGTCACCCCGGGGTGTCGACTCCGCCGACTCCGATTCGCTCTGGTCGTCCTCCGGGTCCGCCGGGCGCGCACCGCCACGACGGAGCAGCCGCTCGACGGTCGCGCGGGTCTCGGTCAGGTAGTCGACGAGGAACCGAGTCACGCCGGCGACGCCCGTCCGGGCGTTCGCGACCTCGGCGGCCTCCTGGTTCGGACCGGGGTTGACGCGCTCGACGCTCGTCTCGCCCCGCTCGTCGGTCACCTCGACGACGTATCCGCCCGCGCGGTGGACGTACACGCCGGCCCGCCCGTCGGACTCGGCCGGGCGCGCGTCGTACACTCGTCCCGCCCGGTCGTCGTCGACGCGGACGCGGCGCGCGCCGCCGCGGTCGGTCGCGTCGACCGCCAGTTTCACCGCGTCCTCGTTCGGGACGAGTCCGATACGGCCGTCGCTTCCGAGGCGGGCGGGCCTCGTGCCGCCCTCGGGGGCGTCGGGTGTCGGCTCCCCGGTCGTGGCGGTCGCCGTCGCGGCCTCGGTGGTGGTCGACGCCTCGCCGCCCGCGTCTCCCACCTGGATCCGCTGTGCGTACGGCGCGTACCCCGGGCCGTTGACTGTGAGCGTGTGCTCGCCGGGGTCGACGTCGACGAAGGCGACGGTCCCGCCGAACGTCGGAACCGCGACCGGATCCGAGGCGAGTTGGGCCACCAGTTCGACCGGCGGCGCGCTCAGCGTCACCCCGTCCTCGACGCCGTCGGCCGGGGCGACCGTCTGAACCTGCCCGACGACGGTCTCGCCACGGTCGCCGGGAGCGAGGCCGAACCGCTCGGCGATCGCCGCACGGTGGTCGTCGTCGGTCACGTCCGCGAGCGGGTCGTCGTACCGCGGCTGGTCCCACGGCGTCGACGTCGTCGTGATGTGCGACGAGATCGCGTCCTCGGCGAACTGCGGAACGAGAAACTCGAAACTCAACTGCGGTCCGGTGAACGCCGCGATCTCCTCGAGTTCCGCGGTCGGGACGAGCGCGTACGTCTCGTCGACCGCCGCGTCTCCGTCGCCCCCATCGTCGCGGCCGTCGGGACCGAACACCGGCCCCGGTTCGCGGAGCGGCAACCCCGTCGGCGGCCGGGCGAGGTCGGTGAACGACCGGACCGTCAGCTCCGCGGGAACGAGGTCGGCCGCCGAGACGTTGGGGAGTTCGGGGTGGTCCGTGACGGGCGCACCGTCGAGTTCGGGGACGACGTACGGGAGGCGGAGCCCCTCGTCGCGCGGGAGCCCGTAGGCGAAGGGGATCGCGGCCTCGTCCGTCAGCGTCGAGAGCACGCCGTTCGTCACGTCGGCCGAGAGGCCGTCGATCGAGACGCGCTGGAACGTGTCGCGCTGGTCGTTCACGCCGAGCGCCGACGAGTGTGAGCCGACCTCGCTGATGACCGCCGGCGCCCGCGGCGGGTCGAGGAACTCGTTGTTCGGCACCGTCCGCGAGTGGGCGCTCGCCGCGTACAACGCCGGTTCCTCGATGTCGCGGTCGACGAACACCTGCAGGAGCTCCCAGTCGTGCCAGTGGAAGTTGACGGAGAACTGGTCGAACGCCGAGTAGACCCAGTACTGGACGACGGCGAGGCGATCGGTGTACGTGAGGACGTGGTAGAACACGGTCGGGTCGGGCGCGGGCGTGTCCGACCCGGCTTTCGCCGCGGCGTAGCCGTCGAGCGCGTCGAAGCCCCGCACGACCGTCTCGCCGTCGACTTCGCTGGTGTACGGGCGAGGATCCGTCGGGAACCACCGTTCGCGCCGGCCGAAGTAGAAGGTCGGGGCGAACGCCTCGGCGAGCCGTCGCGCCTCGTCGCCCGCGACGGGGGTCGTCTCCGGCGGCGTCCCGTCGGGAGGCCGCGTGGTGTCCGTCGTAGGCCTGTCGGCGTCTCCGTCTCCATCCCCGTTGCCACCGAGGAGCGCGGCTCCGCCCGCGACGCCGACGCCCGCGAGGGCGGCCCCGCCGAGGAGCGCGCGGCGACTGAGCGGGAGACCCGCAGTCGCGGCCGTCTCTGTGTCGCCGTCCGCCGGCTCTTCGTCGCGCCCGGGACCGTCGACACCGCCGCCACCGCCGTCGGGGACCATCGTGTGCACCGTGGTCGGCGTCGGCCGGTAAGTCTCTGTTGGCTTCGATCGGGGGCGAGTCGGGCAGCCGGACTGCGGCGAAGCGACGCGTCGGCACCGCTCGGCGAAGCGACACGTAGTTACCGCTCGGCGGTGAGCACTCGGGTATGCAGGCAGCGCTCGTCATCCTCGACGGTTGGGGGCTCGGTGACCACGACCGACGCGACGCGGTCAAGGCGGCCGACACGCCCAACTTCGACCGGTTCGCCGACCACGGCGCGTACAGCACGCTCGACGTCTCCGGCAGGCGGGTCGGCCTCCCCGAGGGGCAGATGGGCAACAGCGAGGTCGGCCACCTCAACATCGGAGCCGGCAGGGTTGTCAAACAGGCGTACACCCGCATCGAGGACGCCATCGCCGAGGGCTCGTTCGCCGAGAACCCCGCGATCAGTTCGGCGTTCGACCACGCCGCCGAACACGACAGCAGGGTCCACTTCATGGGGCTCGTCTCCGACGGCGGCGTCCACTCCGAACAGGGCCACCTCCACGCGCTCGTCGACATCGCGGCCGACAGAGGGGTCGAGGCCGTCACCCACGCGTTCATGGACGGACGCGACACCGACCCTCACGGTGGCCGGCACTACCTCGCCGACCTTGAAGCGCACGCCGCCGACCGCGGGACGGGCGACGTCGCCACCGTCTCGGGCCGCTACTACGCGATGGACCGCGATCGGAACTGGGAGCGGACGAAACGCGCGTACGACGCGATCGTCGACCGCGAGGCGGAGTTTTCGGCCACGACGGCGGTCGAGGCTGTCGAGGCGTCGTACGACCGCGGCGACACCGACGAGTTCGTCGAGCCCACGCTCGTCGAGGGCGGGCCCGCGCTCGAAGACGGCGACGCGGTCGTCTTCTTCAACTTCCGGCCGGACCGCGCCCGCCAGCTCGTCCGACTGCTCGGCGACGTCGACCCCGAGTGGCCGTTCGATACCTCGCCGCCGGAGATCGAACTCGTGACGCTGACCGAGTACGACCAGACGTTCGACTTCCCCGTCGCCTTCCCGCCGAACGAGCCCGAGGACACGCTCGGCGAGGTTCTCTCTCACGCTGGTAAGACCCAGCTCCGCCTCGCCGAGTCCGAGAAGTACGCTCACGTCACCTACTTCCTCAACGGCGGCCGCGAGGTCGAGTTCGACGGCGAGACCCGGCGGATCATCCAGTCGCCAGACGTGCCGACGTACGATCACCAGCCCGAGATGAGCGCCGAGACGGTCACGGACACCGCGATCGAGATCGTCGACGCCGACGATCCGGACGTGCTCGTGCTCAACTACGCCAACCCCGACATGGTGGGACACACCGGCGACTTCGACGCCGCGGTCACCGCGGTCGAGGCCGTCGATGCGCAACTCGGACGGCTCGTCGCCGCGGTCGAGGCGGCGGGCGGCCACGTCCTCGTCACCGCCGACCACGGCAACGCCGACGACATGGGCACGCCCGACAAGCCCCACACCGCCCACACGACAAACCCCGTGCCCATCGTCTACCTCGCGCCCGACGGCTCCGCGGGTGGGCGGTCGCTCCGGGCGGGCGGGTCGCTCTGCGATCTCGCGCCGACGCTGTTGGAACTCGTCGGCGTCGACCAGCCGGCGGCGATGACGGGCGAGTCGCTCCTCGAATAGTCACTCGGCGTCGACGCCGGGAATCGGCTCGTCCGCCCGCCGGAAGAACGCGCGGTACACCGGACCTGCGAGGAGGAGCGCCGCGGCGAGGCCGGCGGCGACGACAACCCGGAGGTCGACCGTCCCGAGCGACGCGTCGGCGAGGGAGTCGAGCGACGTGCCGGCGAGCACGCCGGCGAGGGCCCACGGCAGTTCCCCGACGGTCGTGCCGACGACGAACGTCGGCAGCGACACTCCGGAGACGCCCGCGGCGGCCGAGACGACGTCCGACGGTGCAGGGAGGAGCCGCGAGCCGACCACGCTCCGGAGCCCGCCGGCCTCGCTCACGACGCGCTCGCCCGCGCCGGCGACCCACGACTCGCGGCCGAGGTGGCGGGCGACGACGAACGGCGGGACGCTCGTCAGCGTGATGAGCGCGAGCGCGTACGGTAGCCCCAGGACGCCGTAGCCGTAGCCGGCGGCGACGGCCAGGAGCGTCGTGGGCCAGGCGACGAGCGGGCGGAGGAGCGCCACTATCAACAGGGCCACGCCGAACCGGAGCGGGTCGGCGGCGAGCCACGCCAGCCGGGCGAGCGTCGCCCGCGGCGCGACGAGCGCCGCCGCGACGACGACGGCGAGGACCCCGCCCCCGACCAACAGGCGCGACCGTGGCATACGCGACGTGTCCCGACGGGAGGGTATACGCTTTGTGCTCGTTCCTCCTCGCCTGGACCCGACCACGAACCTACCTCGCTCTCGACGCGAACGCACACGCGCCGTCGCGGTCGCCAGGCAGTGTCAACGATCGACTGACACGTATATGTCCCTCGGCGTCGTATTACTGTCGATCCGAGAGGTGATCTCATGACACAACGCAGGACCGAGCGTCGATCGTCGAGGCGTGTACGGCCGTCTCGGACCCGTTCGAGGTGGGTCACCGTGAGAGCCGGGCCGATGTCGTGACCGCGGAGTCGCGGACCGACACGGACAGCGAGATCGACGTGGGGACGCCGGCTTGGTCGGTGCCACCGGAGGACTCACAGCAGTCGAGTGACTCGACCGGGGAGGACCGTCGCACGCGACCGACCGGGCGGTGGCACGACGTGCTGTTGCTCCGGGTGGTCGTCCTCGTCGCCGTGCTCGGGGTACTCCTCGCGGCGTTCGGGATCGTCACGGAACTGACCGCGTCGGTTCCGGTCATCGTCCTGGCAGTCGGTGTCGCGGGCGGTATCGCCGGCGGGGCGCTGTCCCGTCTCACCCCTCGGCCACGACGGCCGACACAGCCGTGGTCCACGCCGGCGGTCGCGTTCGTCACCGGGCTGGTCGCGGCGGGCGGTGTCACGGCGGTGCTCCTCGTGGCGGGGTCGCTCCCGTCGCTCGTCGCCGTCGGCCTCGTCACCGGCGCGCTCACGGCGGTGTTGATTCACCCGCCGGCGTACCGCTGGGAATCCGTGGCCGGCGAGCAGTACTCGGCGATCGACGCGTACCGTCGCGTCGTCGAGCGCCACGAGCGACGACTGAACGAGGCGGTCGCGGACCGAACCGCGTCGGACGGCTCCGGTGCCGATCTGCCGGCGATCGAACGGCAGGCTCGAAAGGGGAGACGAGCGATCGAGGCGAGTAAGGCGAGCCTCGCGGTCGCGGAGAAGGCGGTCGACGAGCGTCGCACGAACGACTTCCTCCAGCACTACTATACGGCGAAGCGACAGTTCATCCCGCTCCGGCTGACGATCGCCGCGCTGGAGGCGGGACCCGGCAGTTCCGAGCCACAACTGGAAGTCAGTCTCACCGTGTCGGACGGCCCGACCACCCTCACCCACACGTCCGGACGCGGGGGAAAGACCGAAGCGGCGTGGTTGCTGACGCAGTGCAACCGCCTCCTGAACCTCGCGGAGAGCCGACTGGGGGCGCGCGAGGTCGCGTACGTTCGACGGCTCCTGACCACGACGGACGGCCGTGTGAAACCCGACGTTGACGAGAGCGCGGTCATGGAGGCGGCGATGGTTCTCCAGGACGCGTACCGTCGACGAGGACAGCGGCTTCGGACCCTCTCGCGGCTGCTGCGCGTCGGCATCCTCACCGGCGTCGTCGGCCTCGTCGTCCTGTTGTCGGTCGTTCCGATCCCTGCGGTGGCGGCGTCGATTCCGCAGGTCGCCCTGTTCGGCCTGTTCGGGGCGACGACGAGCACGATCCTCTCCCTACGGGCGGTCTCGACACGGATCGACACCGATCCGTCGCTCCCCGACCCGAGCATCGATCTCGAGATGACGATCGCCCGCCTGCTGTTCGGGGTGATCGCGGCGATCGCGCTCTACGTCATGCTCGTCGGTGGCGTCCTCAACCCGGCGCTCGTCACCGAGAGCGGCGGCGGTGGGCTCGTCCTGGCGGTCGCGTTCGCCGCCGGGTTCTCGGAACGGCTGCTGGTGAACGCGACCGAGCGGTTCGTCGACACGGTCGGGGACGGCGACTGACCCGAGCGGCTCTCGTCGCAAACACCGGCCGGACGCCGCGTCCCCGGGGAGAGCGCGGAACGCTTATTCCCGCGACCGAAGAACGCCGAGACGTGACCGAGCGCTCCGACCGGGTCGAACTCGCGCTCGACCTGCTCGCCCACCTCGAAACCGACGAACTTCCCCTCGCGGACGTCGTCGACCGCATCGAGACGGTCACGACCGACCCCTCGCTCACTCGCGAGATCCTCGACAGGGCGGAGATGAGAGGCATCATCGACCGCGAGGGAGCGCGCGTCCGGACGCGACGCGGCGGCACGTTCGTCCGCTTCGACAGCCAGGTCGTCGTCAGAGAGGGAGAGTTCGAGTGTCGTCGCTGCGGGGCCGGGCTGTCGACCGGCCACTTCGTCCGGTTCGACGCGGGCGAACTCGGGCCGTTCGGCTCCTCGTGTGTGCGGAAGGTACTCGGCCGCGACTGACGACTCAGAGGCGATTGCGGAGTTCGACGATGAGCCGTTCGATAAGCTCCTCCTGCCGGGCGATGCGCTCGTTCTGCGCCTCGACGCTCTCGCGGAGCGCCTCGACCTCGGCGGCCAGCGCCGCGAGTTCGTCGTCTCGCGCCCCCGGATCGGCGCTCGACCGGCTCTCGCCATCGTCCTGTGGACCGAGCAGGTCGCCGGTCTCGATGGTGTCGAGCCCGCTGGTCCGCTCGTCGTCGTCCCGATCCGCTTCCGACTCTCCCGCCGACTCGGCGGTCCGGGTCGATCCGTCGGTCTCCCCGTCCGTCGGCTCCGCCGCCGTCGTGCCCGCCCTTTCGGCGGCCTCCCCCTCGTCAGGGGTCGTCTCGGACGGTGCGGTCGCGCCGGTGGCGTTGGCCGCGTCGGCGGTCAGTGGCTCCCCGTCGGTGTCACCTCCGGCCGACGGCGTGGGGGCCGCGTCGACCGCCTCGCGCTCGCGTTCGTCGGTATCGGCGTCTTCGTCGTTCCTGGTCGCGTTCGCCGGCTGTTCGGCGAGTTCACCGGGGTTGACCGACAGCGGCGTCGGCCCGTCGCCGAACGACACCGTCGACGAGCGGGGTTCGTCCGCGGCGTCGGCGTCGGGCGCGAACCGTTCGCGGAGTTCGGCGACGCTGTCGACGCCGTGGTGGGCGAGGACGACCTCGGTCAGGCGCTCGCGGACCTCCCGTGCCCGCTCGTTCGGCGCTTTGAACCGCTCTTGCCGCCCGGCGAGCGTGAGGACGACCGTCGTGGCGACGCTTCCCTCCTCGAACGCGAGGTCGGTGACGTCGTCGTAGTGGAACTCCTCGAACTCCTCGTCCCACACCGCGTTGCCGATGTGTTTCACGAGGCGGTCGCTCGTGATGACGAGCGTGAGTTCCGAGAAGCGGAACGTCTCCTTGATCGTCTCGCCGGGGTCCGTGACGCCCACGGCGTTGAGCGTTCCCGCGAGCACCGGGTGCAGCGCCCTGTCGACCGTCTTCGAGGGGACCGTCATGGTCCGTTCGCCGTCGAGCCCGTAGTCCAGCGTCACCGTGGACTTGCGACGCCCCGGCGAGACGGTGATCCGCTCGGCACCGTGGGGGTACTCCTCGACCGACTCGTCGGAGAGGAGTTTGTCGGCGTGGTAGAGGATCGTCCGCGTCGGCGTGACGAACAGGGCGTCGTCGCCGAGATCGACGCGGGCGGCGACCCCTTCATCGCCGAGCGCCGACTGGACGATGTCCGGGCGTGTCATGGTTTCCACGTCCCGGTCGGTCGGCATAAATCCGTGGGTGGGGGTATCAAAAGGCGAGGCCCGCAGGAACACCGCCGTCAGACGCTCGTCCGCCGTTCGCACGCCGGTCGGTCGCGACCGGCCGCGCCGACTCGTCGCGCGACGCCGCGCCGGTGCCGGGGGAGTGCGATCACATCCGATCGACGGCGATGGCGGGTCCCCACACGCCGCATGATGGCATACGACTCGCCCGACGAGGATAGGAAGGTTGAAGGGCAGGACCGCAGTACGGCAGAGTGAGGCCGGGTGGCTTAGCTGGACATAGCGCCGCACTCATAGGGTTCTGAGATTCGGTGCGGTACCGCCTTGGAAGCCTCCGTCACCCCACGGGGCCTGCCGAGCCTCGGACCTGGGCCATGCGGAGATCGCGGGTTCGGAGCCCGCCCCGGCCATGTTCTCGGACGAGTCCTCGCGTCAGCGAGTAACGAGTCTCCACGGACCGGCCGTGACGCGGGCGGAGAACCCGGAACGGTCGCCGCGAGCGTCACCGAGCGGTGAGTCGGCGGAGACGGACGGAAGCGACGGACCGAGAGTGGTCGCCAGGGCGGTGGGACCACGATCCTCCCCAGCCGACTCGCCCACTCGCTCCCGCCGGTCGCTCGATCGCTCGTCCCTCACGCGCCGCTCACTCCGTTCGCTTCCGCGCGCCACCGCATCGCGGCGTCTGTCGGGCAAAGGGAGCGGACGCGAGCGAACGGCGACCGGAGCGCCGTGCGAACCCGTTCGCGAGGTCGGTCGGTCAGCTCCCCCGCAACGCCTGCACGGGGTCGAGCGTCGCGGCCTTCCACGCGGGGTACGCCCCGCTCAGGAGGCTGGAGCCGACGCCGAAGGCGAAGCCGGCGGCGAGGTAGAAGACGCTGAGCGTGTCGAACGCCAGCGGGTCGCCGAGAAAGAGGCTGTTGACGCCGGCACCGATGAGGAAGCTCACGACGACGCCGACGGTCCCGCCGGCGAGGCCGAGGATGCCTGCCTCCGTCAGCAGGATGCGGAGGACGGCGCGCTTCTCGAACCCGACTGCCCTGAGCACGCCGATCTCCTCGCGGCGTTCGACGGTCGACATGAGCATCACGTTGAGGATGCTCGTGCCGGCGACGACGAGCGAGACCGCGCCGATCCCCACGAGGAAGAGGTTGAGCTGGAAGAACAGCTGGTTGATCTGGTCGGCGAGTTGGCCGAACTCGAAGATCTGGACGCGCTGTTGCCGGCCGTTCATCGCCGTTCGGATGTCCATCGCCGTCCGATTGGCCTCGGCGGTCGACTCAGACAGCACGACCACCTGCGCGTACGTGTTCTCGTCGAACCGGTCCGGCGGCAAAAGCACCGCGTTGTCCGGGTTGACGATGACGGCCTGGCCCGTCTCGTCGAGCACCGCCACGACGCGGAACGTCTGCCCGTCGACCGTCAGTGCTTCACCGGCGCGGATCCCCTCGTCGGCCGCGAGTTGACTCCCGACGACAGCCCCGTCGCGCCACTGGTCCGGGATGAACCCCTGCCGGACATCGTACAGGGAGTTCGGATCGGCGAGGCCGTACACCGTTCGGTTCTGGGTCTCCCCGCGGAAGGTCACCTCCCGGCTGTCGCGTTTGACCGCGACGAGTTCGGTCCCGCCCGCCGCTCGTTGGATCTCGCGCAACTGCGTCTCGGTGAAGTTGTCCCGCCCCAGGTCCTCGCCGGGGGCGACCGCCACGTCGTTGCCGATCTGTCCGATGTTCTCCATCTGCGAGCGCTGGAACGCGGAGCCGAACATCCCGAGCGAGGCGATGGCGATGACGCCAATGGCGATCCCGAGCGCCGCGAGCACCGAGCGCGTCTTCGTCCGCGTGAGGTTGCGTGCGGCCAGCGCGAGGACGGGAAAGCGGTCCACGAGCGTCGCGCCCGGCGCGTCCTCGGGGCGGTCCGGCCCCGACGGAGCGCGCCACGACGGGCCGTCACGAGACATGCTGTGTCTCCCGGGAGGACGCGCCGAGTCGACCGTCGACCAGTTCGACGACGCGGTCGGCGTGGTCGGTCACGAGTCGGTCGTGGGTGACGGCGACGACGCTGACGCCCTCCTCCGTGATGGCCTCGAACTCGCCGAGGATCTGCGTGCCCGTCGACTGGTCGAGGTTGCCCGTCGGTTCGTCGGCCAGCAACACACCCGGCTCGTTGATCAGTGACCGGGCGATTGCGACGCGCTGTTGCTGGCCGCCGCTGAGCTGTGGCGGGCGGTGCTCCGTGCGGTCGCCGAGGCCGAACCGCGTCAGCAGGTCGACCGCGCGCCGGTTGCGCTCGGCGGCCGACCCGACGAACAGCCGGGGCAGGGCGACGTTCTCCCGGGCCGTCAGCGTGGGAATGAGGTAGAAACTCTGGAAGATGAACCCGATCGTCTCACGCCGGAGCGCCGTCCGCTCGGTGTCCGACAGCTCCCCGGAGTCGACGCCGTCGACGAGCACGGTCCCCTCGCTCGGCGTGTCGAGGAGGCCGAGCACGTTCAACAGCGTCGACTTGCCCGACCCCGAGGGGCCGACGACGGCGACGAACTCCCCGCGCTCGACGGTGAAGTCCACGTCGTCGAGCGCGGTCACCACCTCCGCGCCGACGTCGTACCGCCGGCTGACGTCGCGGGCCTCAAGCAGCACGGCGGCGCCTCCACAGGAACACCCCTGCGACGGCCACCACGAGGACGACGCCGACGCCGACGAGCGGGAAGCCGGAGCCGCCGCCGCTGGGGGTCTCCGGCGGGTCGTACGTTGCCCGCACGGTTCGCGTGCGCTCCTCGCCGTCGACGAGGTACGTCACTTCGAGCGGGATCGTCGTCCGGTTCCCGCCGTCGAGCCGCGCGTTCACGGTGAACGACGAGAAGTCGCTGGCGGCGATCGAGCCGACGAAGTACTCCTTGCCGGGGTTCGCCGGGGTGACCGAGTCCGTCGACGCGACGCGGACGGTGACAGCTTGGACGCCCGTCGTGCCGACGTTGCTCGCCGTACCGGTGATACGAACCGTTCCGTCGTTCGTCCCCGTCACGTCGATCCCGGTGAGGTCGACCCGTCCCGGGACGAACGCCCCGCCGACCTCGCGGGTCGTCTCTCGGCGCTCGCCGCCGACCTCATAGTCGGCGCGGACGGTGAGCTCCGTCCCGACCGCGGCGAGATCTGTGACGTTGAGCCGGACCGTCTCCGAGGTGCGGGAGTCGACCCTGTCGAGGAGCGTGGTCGAGAGGCTCGCCTCGCCGCTCTCGCCGGTGACCGCCACGTCCTCGAGCGGTGCGTTCCCGAGGTTGACGACCGTCACTTCGACGGCAGGCGTCTCCCCGCGAACGGTCGCCACGTCGAGTCGGACCTCGCTCTCCAGGGGCTCGACCACGTAGCGGAACCGCTCCGTGACGGCTCGCTGCTCGCCGGTGGCGTCGGTGTACGTCAGCCGCGCGGTGAGTTGCCGGTCGCCGGCGCGCTCGGGCGTCACGCCGAACGTGTAGTTCGCCTCCGATTCGGCCGCGAGCGCCGACCGGACGCGGCCCGGTCGGTCGACGCGCACGCCGTCGCCCGCCAGTTCGACCCTGACGTTCCGGATCGAGTCGGTGAGCCCGTTCGCCACAGTCACGTCGACGTCGGACTCGGCCCCCACGACGCCGTCCTCGAAGTCGAGATCGAGCTGCGGTCGCTGCTGGTCGACGACTCGGACGGTGACGGGGTACGTCACCTGGACCGCCCGTCCGGTCAGCGTCTGCCCGTAGACGAGCACCCGAAGCTGGTGCCAGCCGGGCTCGTCGACCGTCGCCGTGAGTGTGACCTGCATCGACGATCCCGGCGATAGCGTCCCGAGGTCGCCGGCGCTCGAGTAGCCCGCCGGGCCGCGACCGGGCACTTGGACCGCGACCTCTCTGACTCTGAACGGGCCGTCGGCCCCAGCCTCGTTGCGGATCGTCGCGCTGACCTCGAACGTATCGCCGGCACTTGGAGTCGTCGGCGTGTGGGTCGCGTTCGTCACGACGACCGACGCCGACTGTGCGGCGGCCGGGGTCGGGGTCGCGGCGAGGCCACACAGGAGACAGAGTATCGCGAACGTGGCGACTACGCCGAGAGGAGTTCGTTCCGGGGACATGAGCTCGGATAGCCACTCATGTGCCGCGGGCTTATCTCTTGCCGTCCAGGTGAGTGTCCGCTCAGTACCTCGTACCACCAGTCGGTATCGGGATACGTTCACGGCCGGTGGGGATCGCCAGGAGCGGCGGTCCACCGGCGTGCCCGTGAGCCTCCCGTTCTCACGCGACCCATCAAGACACTGTTTCGAAGGGGGAGGCTAGCCGGGAGTGGACGAGTAGCACACAAAAACGTATCGATAGTTGTGCTGGACCGTCACACGGCTGTCGTCACCCGGCGGCGTCGCACGGGACGACAGCTGTGTGGCCGACAGGCTCGTACGCCGAGTCATGCGACGGGTCGGCGTTCGATGCTCGCGGTCGGGCTGTCGGTCGCCGACGCTGTACCCCGCGGCGGCGATCGTCCTCCTCCGGCTGTTCGCGACCGCGTTCCACGGCGCGACGAATCTCCCGACGACCGGGGTCGTGCTCGCGGCCACGAGGTGCTGATCGGCTACCTGAGCGACCGGTTCGGGACGACCCTCGCGTACAGCGCCGTCCAGACGGTGACGGGCGTGGCGTTCGTCTGCTCGCTCCCGCTTGCACTCGCGCTCGTCGGCCTCGCTCGCGGCGTCGCGTGGGCGGCTGGGCGGTCGGTCCGCCGGACGGATACTCCGTTCGCCCAACTCCGCCGGGTGATCTCCGACAGCGTCGGCGCCTTCCTCTTCGTCCTGGTCGTGGCGCTGTTCGCGCACTCCCGGCGGCGCGAATTCGCGGCCGACGACCGCGCCGCGCGGGTCACCGGTAAACCGCTCGCGCTCGCCAGCGGGCTCCGGCAACTGAACGTCGCAACCGACCGGTGGCTCCTCTCCTCGCTGACGGTCCGGGGAACCGACGACCACCCGCTCACCCGACCGCTCTCGACGCATCCGCCGACCGAAGAGCGGCTCGACCGGCTCGTCCGTCGGGCGAACCGCCGCCGATAACACCGGGTCATGGGGAGCGTCGACGGGCTGCATCGGGTGGGTCGCACGGGCTGTCGACCGTGGTACGACACCGCCCCTCACACAACTTTTATTATAGTTCATGATATACCTGAAATCGAACGACGATGTCCGAAGTACGCGTACGCGTCTGATTCTCCCCGCTGTGGCATCGTCACCCGACCGTCCCGATCCGTTCCCCCACTCACCGAATGAGCACAACACCCCAACCCGCCGACTCGACACCGACGACACCGGCCGACCGAGAGACGCGCCGCCGAACCGGCGCACCGCGAACGTTCTCGACGACGAACCGGAGCCCGCTCCCGCCCGCGTTCGGCGAGGAGGAGTGGGCGACCGGCGAGCCCTGACGACGGGCGCCGTCGACAGTAACGTCGGGACGAACCCCGCTCAGCCCCCGAGATTTATGCCGTCCGCCAACCCACGCCGACCATGGAAGACTTCGACGAGATGCTCGCGTCGCTGACGGTCCAAGAGACCGCCGGCGGCATCCGACGGTACCGGAACACGGTCAGCATCACCTGCCCGGCGTGCGGGGAGTCGTTCGACGACCTCGTGGTCTGTGAGGACGAGTACAACAGTCTCGAACTCAGTATGCCGCTGGATCTCTGTACGACGAGCCACGACGGGCAGGTCGTCCTGTTCACGCACAAGCCCTGAGCCCGCGGCCGCCATCTTTCGACTTTCGACCCTCCGCCCGACGGCCGGGCGACGACCGGCGTGGTCGACGGTCCTCAGTCGAACACGCCGACCGCGACCGCGAAGCTCCCGAGGAGCATCGCGAGCAACGGGAGGAAACTGGCCCCCCAGAGGAGCGGGCAGTCCCCGCCGCAGGTCTGGAGTCGTGCGGTCACCTGCGCGGCACCGCCCCACAGCGCCAACAGCGACAACACCGCTCCCCCGACGACGAGGCCGGCCCGGACCGCCACCGGGTGGTCGGCCGGGGGCTGGAGCTCCCGGGTCGTGCTGGCCGTCGCGCCGCCGTCGGCGACGGCGGTGCCCCCGCCCGACTGGGCGTGGTCACGGACGAGACCGCGCAGTCCCGCACGGTCGACGAGCGTGACGAGTTGGTCGCTGGCGAGACACTCGATGCCGTGTTCCTCGGCGGCCGTGTACACCGCGGCGTCGTAGTCCCGGCCGCTCGTGAGCGTGGCGTCGGCGTCGCCGAACGACGCCGCCATTCGGTCGAGCCGCTCGACGTGCCCCGGCGTCGCCGCCGCCTCGGGGTCGACCCAGACGACGTGGACGGGTTCGCCGTCCGTGTCGCGAACCAGCACGAACCGGTGCCCGCTGCGGTCGGTTCGGGCGGTGCGGTAGCCGCGGTCCTGCCAGAACCGTTCGACGACCGCGGTGAGAAGCGGCGTCGCCGCCGTCGCGAGGAGCCGACGAAGCGGCGCGTCCGCGCGGGGCGGTCGCTCCCGCGGTGCGTCGTCACCGGTTGGGGGTGTCTCGCTCATCGGCTGCGGTGGATGCTGTCGGTCGTCCGCTCCCCGGACGCGGGTCGGCGGCTGCCGGGCGGTTCGATACGTGAAGGGTGGCGTCCGCGGCGTATAGCTGTTGGTGCCCGGTTATCACATCTGATACAACTGAGCGAAACGTTTAGCAGGCTCGTGGTCGTTGGCGGCGTATGGTCCAACTGCGGTCTTGTTACTTCTGTGGGACGACGGAGGCGCTTTCGGAGTACGAGACACTCCCGAGCGACCTGCGGGAACACAACGCGTCCCAGCGGGTCGTCCTCTGTGACCGGTGTCACACGAAGCTCACAAACGTGCTGACACCGATCGTCGAACGGTTCGAAGACGCTGACGGCCCCCGCGACGCGCCCTCACCGGGCGGGACCGCAGCCGACGAGGACGCGGACGCGACGAGCGAACCGGACCAGGCGGTCGGTCCGACCGACGACGAGTCGAGCCAGACGGACGTGACGTTCACTGGCGTGTCGACGCCTGACGACGCGGACGCGACGACGGAGTCGCCCGTGACCGATCCCGCGCCACGCAACGTCCCCCCGGCGGACGAACCCGACGAGGAGGGGCCGAGCGTCGCCGAGGCCGAACCGTCCCCGGCGACCGCGACATCCACGGCGGACGCGGGTGGTGCGGGTGACAGGGGTGATGTTGACGACGCGTCCGAAGACGTCGACGAGGACGGCGCGGCGGGAGACCGACCAGCGGACGAACCCGGCGGTACCGACACCGACGCGACCGGGCCCCGAAGCGAGTCGACCGACGATGCGCCCGACGCCACCGACACGGAGTCCGCGTCGACCGACGACCCGCCCGTGCGTGACGACCTCGACCGAGTGTATCACAAACTCCTTCGGTTCCTCCGAAACCGGGAGTTCCCCATCCCACGAGCGGAGGCGGAGGCCGTCGCACAGAGCGCGTACGACCTCACCGCGCCAGAGGCCGCGGAGGTGATCGGGCGCGCCGTCGACCGCGGCGTGCTGGAGGAACGCGACGGTGAACTCCACCGTCCCTGACTGGGTTTCGACGCGTCGATCGGCCGTCGGTTGGGGTCGCGCTCTGGCGACCGAGCGACCCCGCGACCGGAGTCGTCGGTGACGACGTCCGATTATCCGGAGGGAGAGTCGGAGAGGTGTGTTTATTACCACCGCCTCGGTTAGACGGAGTAGGCACGCGTTCCGGCGTCGACGGGACCGACGGTACCCGCGTTCGACATGCCGAACGTTTCGCTCGTTCGGATCTTCTCCTCCGACTTCGATGCGACACCGCCGAGGGCCCGCGTCGTGTGGGTGCGGCCACGGTACACCTGGCGGTCGGCAAGCGGTGAGAACGGCCCAGAGAAACCGCGGGCGTCGCCGTGGGTTCAGACCGGGCGGCCGCCGCCGTCAGTTCCGACCAGGTACGTCCCGTACGTCAAGAGGAGTGCAGCCGGTAGCAGCGCGAACGTGGCGGCCTGGCCCGAACTGGGTATGAGGCCGGGCAGAAACGCCAGCGTGCCGACCAGCATGAGGACCACACCCACGAGCCCTTTCTTGCTGAGTTTCAATCCCATACGGGCAGGTGAGTAGTCGGTGAATATGGAGGTTGCGCTTTCGACTGCTCACTGGCCGTGTCCGTGGCCGACGACGAGCGCGAGCGCATTAAGGGCCAATAGGAGTCCGAAGACGAGCGTCTCCTGCCCGTCGAGACCGCTGACCAACAGCGGAAGGTAGAGGAAGGGCAGGGCGACGGCAGCCCAGAAGCCGACGAACCGGAGGGGTGCGGCGACGAGCCGGACGCCGTGTTGGAGGGACTGTGACTGTACCACCTCCCGCAGACGAGAGGCGCGTTCGCGGGAGACCGAGGGCGAGGAGTTCGACATGGAGATTACCTCACTCGTCGCCACGACGGCTGCGTACATATAACCGCCCGAGGGTTAAGCTTGTTTCAGCACCGTATCGGGTTGATAACTAATCGTTCATAACTCCGTCCAGTGTCCGTTAACGTTTTATCACCGTTTCTAACTCTTTTATTCGTCGAACGAGTTTGGATATGAACGTCTGACGTAAAAGCGGCAATCGATTCCGTAACCGATGCCGGCGGTGTTCTCGTGCGTCCCCACAGCCGTCGAAGTCCGTCGTGTCGGCGTCCGCTCGCGGCGTGTCACCGTGTGCTCGTTCCCACGTCTCTCTCGGTGACCTCCTGACTCCCGAAGAGTGACACCCGGACGTGGTGGCCAGTGTGACGCTTCGTGTCCTCCGAGCATGGTATCTCCCCCCTTCCCCCGTGCTCTCACTGGCCGACGCGTCGAGTGGGACCTCCGGTTCGGCCCTCGGAGGGTCCGTTCGATGGTACTGGTCGAAGTGTTAAAATAGTAATCCTTCTATCTCCAACCCTATTTACGTGGGGCTCGGCTCCCGAGGGTGTCGTCCCGGTCGACGACGCCCTCGGTTCGGCTCAGTCGTCCTCTCGCGCGAACGCGAGGCGGCCGCGCTGTCGAAGCCGGGGCAGTTCGGCGCGGATCGCGCCCTGTTTGACCAGCACGAACCCCGTGAAGATGAGGACGAAGCCGACGACCGTGTACGCCGTGGGCACCTCCGCGAGGAACAGCCAGCCCGCGATCGCCGCGAACACCGGGGCGACGTACGAGACGAGGTTGATCTCGATGGGGCCCAGCCGGTCGAGCAGGTCGAAGTAGATGAGAAAGCCGAGCGCCGAGGCCGCGAGCGAGAGGTACGCGAGCGCCGCGATCGACTCGGTCGTCCAGACGATCGCGCCGACTGACTCGCCGATCGCGGCCGAGACGGCGTGCATGGCGAGCGCGCCGCCGACCATCGACCAGGCCTCCATCGTCTCGATCGGGACGTCGGCGTCGATGCGGCGCGTGAGCACGGAGCCGAGCGCGAACGCCGTCGCCGCACCGAACACGAGGAGTTTCGCCACCGCACCACCGCCCAACAGGTCGTTCGGGTTCGGCTGGGTGAGCACGACTACGCCGACGAGACCCAAGAAGAGCCCCACAGTGCCGACCGCGGTGAGGCGCTCGCCGGGGAGCAAGAGTCGGGCGAACCCCGTCGTCAGGACGGGGCTCAACGAGACGATGACCGCCGCGGCCGCCGACGTGACCGCCGGATCGGTCTCGCCGACGAACAGCAGGACGTGGTACCCGGCGATCAACAGGAGCGAACCGACGGCGACCACGGCCCACTGGTCGCGGCCGCGGGGGATCGGGTCGTCGAGCACGTAGGCGGCGTACGCGAGCATGACGATCCCGGCGATGTCGTAGCGGATCGCCGCGAAGAGGACGGGCGGGAAGTACGCGAGGCCCGCCTTGATCGCCATGAACGCCGAGCCCCACACCGCGGCCAGGAGGACGAAGAGGACGAGGTTCCGGTACCGGGTCACACTGGTTCCACTCGGCGGGTGTAGAAGTGTCTTTCAGTTCGTCTCCGGGGCGTCGGACCGGGATCGATCGTCCCCGGTCTCGCCGTCGGCGACGAGGTGACAGGCCGTCCCGTGACCGTCGCCGACGCGCTCGGGACGCCGCGTCTCGCAGACGCTCTCGAACCGCTCGCGGAGCGTCGCGGTCGCCACCTCGCGCTCCCCGCGGGCCAGCGCGCCGAGCGCCTCGTCGACCACGCGGGCGTTCGCTCCCGAGAGGGAGCCGTCGAAGAACGACTCGCGGACGTGGTCGACGAACGCCGCCTCGTCGCTCTCGGCGGCGTCGAGCCGCTCGGAGGCCGCCTCGGGGACGAGCTCACCCCGTTCGAGCGCGTCGCGGAGGTCCATCACGTCGCGGTACACCGACTGGTCGATCTCGACGTCGTCGGGGGGGATCACCGCTGGACAGCGGGTCCGGAACCGACAGCCCGAGGGCGGGTCGCGTGGCGAGGGGACGTCGCCCGCGAGCGCGTCGACCCGCCGGCCGTGTTCGGCGACGCTGGCCCGTGGAACGCTCTCTAAGAGCGCCTGGGTGTACGGGTGTGCCGGGGCGTCGAAGATCTCGTCCGTCGGGCCGAGTTCGACCATGTTCCCGAGGTACATCACTGCGACGCGGTCACAGAGGTGCCGGACGACCGAGAGGTCGTGTGCGATGAACAGGTACGTGAGTCCGAACTCTGCCTGGAGGTCAGCGAGGAGGTTCAGCACCTGCGCCTGGACGCTCACGTCGAGCGCGGAGACGGGCTCGTCGAGGACGACGAACTCGGGATCGAGCGCCAGTGCCCGGGCGATGCCGATCCGCTGGCGCTGCCCACCCGAGAACTCGTGTGGGTAGCGGTCGAGCTGTGTCGCCGAGAGCCCGACCCGTTCGAGGAGGTCGCTCGCGCGCTCGCGCCGCCATTCGCGCTTGCTCTTCGACCCGGGCTCGTCGGGCAGGTCGTGGACGACGAACGGCTCGGCGACGATGTCGCCGACGGTCATCCGGGGATCGAGACTGGAGAAGGGATCCTGAAAGACGACCTGCGCCCGCCGGCGGAAGGCGTCGAGTCCCGTCTTCGAGAGATCGAACACCGAGTCGCCGTCGAACCGCACCTCGCCGCCCGTCGCCTCTCGCAGTCGGAGCAGGGTCTCGCCCGTCGTCGACTTCCCGCAACCGGACTCGCCGACGAGGCCGAGCGTCTCCCCCTCGTGGATGTCGAAGCTCACCCCGTCGACGGCCTTCACGCTCCGTGCCTCCCTGCCCAGGAGGCGGTCGACGAGGGTGTCCTGCTCGAAGTAGTACTTCTTCAGGTCGCGCACCTCGACCAGCGGCGCTCGGTCAGTCATCGGCGGTCGCCTCCCCCTCCTCGACCTCGGGCTGCTCACCCGCGAAGTACTCGTCGCCGAGCGCCGCGTCCGGGTCGAACCCCCGGTCGGCGAGGACACAGCGGACGGCGTGTTCGCCGTCGACCGGACGCTCGGCGACCCGACCGAGGCAGTCGTCCATCGCCTTCGGACAGCGGTCGGCGAAGTAACAGCGGTCGCCCATCTCGCTGTCCAGGAGCGAGGGGACGTTGCCCGGGATCGGCTCCAGTCGCGGCGCGGGGTCTTCGATGTCGGGGATCGATCCCAACAGCCCCTGCGTGTAGGGGTGGACCGGGCGGTCGAACACGTCTTCGAGCGTCCCGCGCTCGACGATCTCGCCGGCGTACATCACGCCGACGCGGTCGCACATCCGCGCGATGACGCCGAGGTCGTGGGTGATCATCACCACGCTCATCCCCCGGTCGCGCTGGAGGTCGCGGAGGAGGTTGAGGATCTGCGCCTGGATCGTCACGTCGAGCGCCGTCGTGGGTTCGTCCGCGACGAGGAGGTCAGGCTCGCCCGCCAGCGCCTGGGCGACCATCGCCCGCTGGAGCATCCCGCCGGAGAACTGGTGGGGGTGTTCCGTGGCGCGCTCTTCGGGGTCGGGAATGCCGACCTGATCCAGCAGTTCGACCGCCCGCTCGCGGCTCTCCTCGGAGACGTAGTCCCGCGAGGGGAGCAGCGTGTCGCGGACGTACTGGCCGAGGCCGTACCCCTGTGTGCGCGAGCGCGTCCGGCGGGGGTTCGCCCGCGCGCGCCGCTGGACCTCGACGGCTTCGGCGATCTGGGTCCCCACGGTGATCGAGGGGTTGAACGACGACATCGGGTCCTGAAACACCATCGAGAACGACGAGCCACGGAGCGACCGCCGGACGCCGCCGGGCAGTCGGCGGAGGTCGACGAAGTCCCCGTCGACCGCCTCGGGCGTCGAGTCGCGGAACTCGTCGGCGAGTGGTGCATCCCGATACCACACCTCGCCGCCCGTGATCCGCCCCGGCGCGTCAACGAGGTCGATAAGCGACAGCGCCGTTACCGACTTCCCCGACCCCGACTCGCCGACGATGCCGAACACCTCGCCGTCGCGGACGTCGAAGTTCACGCCCTCGACGGCGTTGACCTGGCCCTCCTCGGTGAAAAACCGGGTCCGGAGGTCGCGGACCCGAAGCAGGTCGTCGGCGGCCGCCGACGCGCCCGGTGAAGAGTCAGAGCTCATACCCCTCCCTCCCCTTCGATGCCGGGGTCGAGCGCGTCGCGGAGCCAGTCACCGACGAGGTTGAGCCCGATGACGGTGACGACGATGGCGAGGCCAGGCATGGTCGAGATCCACCACGCCGTCGACTGGTACTGCCGACCGAGCGCGATGTCGAACCCCCACGAGACGTTCGCCCCGGAGAAGCCGAGGAACGAGAGCGCGCTCTCGAGAAGGATGATCGCCGCCACCTGGATCGTCGCCAGCACGAGGATCGGGGTGATCGCGTTCGGGAGCACGTGTCTGAAGACGATCCGCGCGTCTGAGGCTCCGAGCGCCCGCGCGGCCTTGACGTACTCCTCCTGTCTGAGCGCGAGCGCCTCGCCGCGCGAGACGCGCGCGAACCAGACCCAGTTGACGAGCGCGACGACGACGACGACCGTCCCCGGGAGGACGACGTTCGTCGGCATCGCCCCCGCCGAGGGGAGGCCGACCGCGCCGCGCCAAGCCGCGGCGACCCCGGAGGTCACGAGAGGATCGGGGAAGGTCACTTGCGCCTGGCCCCAGACGCCGACGAGCGCGATCGCCAACACGAGCGACGGGAACGCGAGCATCACGTCCGCGGCCCGCATCAGGCTGTCGTCCACGCGGCCGCGCGCGTAGCCCGCGGTGAGGCCGACGCAGACGCCGACGAGCGCGGCGAGCGCCGTCCCGAAGACGCCGACGAGCATCGAGGTACGCGCGCCGTAGACGAGCCGGGAGAGGATGTCGCGGCCGTTGCCGTCGGTACCGAGCGGATGCGCGGCGGTGGCGTTGTTCGACACCCGCCTGGTCTCGGTAACGACCTGCCCGTCCTCGATGACGACGCTGCCGTTCTCCCGCACGGTCACCTCCCGCGTCTCGGTCGTCGAGAAGCCCAGCGGGGGTGTGCGCGCCTCTTCGAGGTTCTGCGAGCCGGGGTTGTACGGCGCGACGAGCGGCGCGAGCGCCGCCATCAGGAGGACGAACGCGACGACCGCGATGCCGAGTTTCGCGAGGCCGCTTCGGCGGAGTTCGCGCCTGAGGTTCCGCAGCGTGCGCGGCGAGACGGCCGACCTGAGCGACCCGAGAACGCGGGTGAGGAGTCCAGGAGGCATCTCAGTCGAACGCCACCTGTGGGTTGACGTACGCGTACAGCGTGTCGACGACGATGTTCACCAGGACGAACGCGACGGCGACGACGATGAGCGAGCCCTGCAGGACGGGCCAGTCCCGGGCGTTGATGCTGTCGATGATCAGGGTGCCGAGCCCGGGCCACGCGAACACCGCCTCCGTGATGACCGCCCCGCCGATGAGCGTCCCCAACTGGAGGCCGACGACCGTGATGACCGGGATGAGCGTGTTGCGGAGCGCGTGGCGGTAGCGCGTGAGCGTCTCGGGTAACCCCTTCGCGCGCGCCGCACGGACGTACGTCTTCCCCAGTTCGTCGAGCATCCCGCTCCTGGTGAGCCGGGTGATGAGCGCCGTGAAGTACGTCCCGAGCGTGATCGCCGGGAGCGTGACGTGCCAGAGCCACGTCAGGAGGCCGTCGGCCGCGCCGGCGACGCGCCCTGCGAGGAGCAGTCCGACGACGCCGTCGAGGCCGATCGGGCGCTGGCTCGTCGGGAACAGATCCAGTTGGACGGCGAGGATGATGATGAGCATCACGCCGAGCCAGAAGTTTGGCGTCGAGATGCCCAGAAGCGAAAACAGCGTCGCGCCGTAGTCCGCGGGGTCGTGCCGCCGGGTGGCGCTCACGACGCCGAGCGGGACGGCGATGACGACCGCGACGACCGTCGCCGCGACCGCCAGCTCCAGCGTCGCCGGGATCTTCGCGACGACCCGCGCCGTGACGGGCGTTCGGGTGACGAGCGAGAAGCCGAGATCGCCCATCGGAACGCCGGTGACGAAGTCGAAGTACTGGACGTGCAGGGGGTCGTTCAGCCCGAGCTCCGCGACGACCTGCCGGCGGACCGCAGGGTCGACGTCCGGTGGGAGCAGGACGTTCGCGGGATCGCCCGGCGAGACGAACCGGAGGGCGAAGACGACCGTCACGACGCCCCAGACGACGAGGACACCCTGGAGGGCCCGCTTGACGAGGAACCTGGCCAGCGACATCGACGACCTACTGCGGGCTCATCGCGTACGCGTCGATGCGCTCGTCGCTCCGAGCCTCCCAGGCGACCCGTTCGGAGACGCCGTAGACGCTGAACTGGCGGTTCAGGAAGATCCACGGTGCCTGGTCGTGTGCGAGCGCGTTCGCCTCCCGTAGCGTGGCCTCGCGCGTGTCCCCCGACTCTTCGGCCGCCTGGCTCAACAGCGCGTCGAACTCCTCGTTGCTCCAGGAAGTGAGCTGGCCGTCGCTCGTCAACAGCGCGGTCATCACGAGGCCGCCGTCGAACGTCGCCTCGCCCCAGCCGATGAGATACCACGGCGGCTTGTCCTCGATGTTGCCCGTGAGGAGCTCGTCGACGAGCGAGCCGAAGTCGCGCTGGCGGACGGACGCAGAGACGTTGGGAAGTTCGTCGATGAAGCCCGCGACCGCCTGTGCGATCTCGAGGTCTTTCAGGTAGCGACCGACGGGCGTGTTGAGTTCGATCTCCACGCCCGCGTGGCCACTCTCTTCGACCAGCTGCTCGGCCTGGCCGGGGTCGTACGCGTACGGATCGACGTCGGGGTTGTGCCCGACGAAGCCGTCGAGCGTGGGCTGGCCGGTCGCCGATCCGAAGCCGCCGAGGACGTTCTCGACGATGCTGTCGAGGTCGACGGCGTAGTTCATCGCCTGGCGGAACGCCTGCGACGAGAACGGCTCGACGTCGTACCGCATCGCGTTGTAGATGACGCGCGTGCTCGGTGCCGAGGCGATGCGTGCGGTGTCGCTGTCGTTGACCCGCTGGACCTCCTGTGGCGGGACGTTCACGACCACGTCGGCCTCGCCCTGGAGGAGCTGGTTGACACGGGTGCCGGCCTCGCTCGCGGCGCGGAACGTCAGTTCGGTCACCGCGGCGGTGTCGTCCCAGTAGTCCTCGTACGGAGTGAACACGACCTCTTCGTCCTCCGTGTACGACGACAGCTGGAACGGGCCGGTGCCGTTCATCTCCTGACCGATCTCGGCCTTCGAGCGCTCCTCGACCCAGCTCTGCTGCATCACGTCGCAGTAGGTGGCGAACTCGGAGAAGACGATGGGGTTGAGCCCGTCGTTTTCGACCACGACACTCCCGTCGTCGGCCACCTCGGCACCGGTGACGCCCGCGAGCTGGTCGCTCTGGGGGCTGGCGAAGCCGACGCCCTCTCGGACGATCCGGTTGATCGAGTAGGCGACGTCCTCGGGCGCGAGCGCGTCGCCGTTGTGGAAGGTGACGTCCTCGCGGAGCTGGAACCGGACCGTGTTCTCGCCGTCGACCCGTTCGTACCCCGTCGCGAGTGCCTCGGTGATCGAGCCGTCGGCCGTGCGGGTGAGCACGCCCTCGTACGCGTGGAGCATGACGACGTCCGTCGGCGTCTCGCGGTGGTCGTGGGGGTCCAGCCCCGAGGGCATGTTCCCCTGGACGATCGTGACGGGGAACTCCTGGGTCGATCCGCCGCCGCCACCACCACTCCCGCTACAGCCGGCGAGGCCCGCGACGGCCGCCGCCGTCCCGCTGAGTTCGAGAAATCTCCGCCTACCGAGCGTGTCGTCGGAGGTCATAGGCCGTCCTTTGCGCAGGACAGGTATATATGCTATGTGTGAACTACCCCACCCTGCTCGCGCTGACGCGCTCGCTGAGGGTGGGACTTCCTGCTTCCACGACGCGCTTTGCAGATACGGGTGTATCCACAGGGAGCGCAGTCACCACAGGCGCTGCTTCGGAGTGTCCCACTCCTAGTTGCTCGACGCGAAAGTTCCATGGGACAGCGCACGCTTCTTGTCGCGTTTGAACGCCATCCGTGTCTGTCACCTTCGTAAGAAGCGAGTCGCTCCGCATGGAACGACGAGCGAGTCGAAGCTGACAGGTCGGAACGTCCATCTTGACCGGTTATCCGGCGGTCGTGAGTATAACTGCTTGCGTGGGCCTGTGGATCAGCAATAGAACGTGCAAGACAGATGATGACGGCGCTGTAATCCCACCCTACTGTGTTCTTTGTCTGCTGGCGCGGACTGCGGTACTCGTTGAGGGTGGGCCTAGCGCCTATCTCAAGCTAAACATCGTAAGAACTCGGTACCGCCGTTCCCCCCCACCCCTGCGCTGGCGTACGTTTAAGTAGCCCGCTTGCCAAAGCCGAGTATGGCCGTTCACGGCCGTCAGACGCTCCGGGACCTGTTCGACGACTCCCCGACGCCCCACATCGCGCACCCGCCGCGCACCCACCACCGTCACTTCTACGTCGCCACCGACGGCTCTTACCGACCCGACGGCGGCGGCCTCGGTGCCGTCATCGAGGCGCGCGATGGCACACGCGTCGCCCGCATCGCGCTCTCGGACACACCCCCCGACAACAACGTCGCCGAGTACCGTGCGCTCCACCTGGGTCTCGATGTCCTCGCCGCCCGTGCGCCGCGCGACGCGCTCGTCGGCGTCCTCGTCGACCACGACGACCTCGCGGGGAACGTCAACAGCGCCGTGTTGGAGACCCAACAGCCCGGCTGGCGACCCGGTGGGGACCCGTCGGTCCCGGCCGGGAGCGAACACCACTGGCGCGGCATCCAGGCGCGTATCGCCGGCTTCGGCGAACTCCGCGCCGCCCGAATCGACTCGCGGGACAACCCCGCCCACCCGCTCGCGAACGCGCCCGCGGAGTACGCGCACGTCAACCGACAGCCCGACCGGTGTGTCCTGCCGAGCGCGGCGAACGCCGGCACCGAGGCCACGGACCCGCAGTTCCCACCGCCGTCGCGGTTCGACCGCCCCGACCGCGTCGGCAGCGCCGGGAGCGACTGACGCGACACCGTCATCTGTTTGCTGCCCCTCGCTCAGACCCCGAGGCCGTTCCCCAGGAGTCGGACGCCGATGAACGCCAGGAGGAGGAACATCCCGGCCCGCCGAACCCGCCGCGAGAGCCGAGGACGGAGCCGCTTGCCGAGCGAGACGCCGGCCAGCCCCGGCACCGCCGCGACCGCCGACAGCACGAGCAGGCCGCCACCCTCGTACAGCCCGAAGAGCCCGGCGGCGACCACGCGGACCGAGGAGATGCCGAGGAAGACCATCGCCACGACGCCGACGAACGTCGTGTGATCGAGGTCGAGGCTCTTCAGGTAGGCGACCACCTGGACGCCGACGTTCGACGCGCCGAACACGAGCCCCGAGCCCAGCCCCAAGAGGAGTTTCACGCCGAACGTGTCGGAGACGTGCGCGCGGACCCACGCCTCGCCGGGCAACGGATACCGCTCCTGTGTGAACGCGAGGAAGCCGAAGACGAAGAGGCCGAGCGCGACCGTGAGCGGTCGCGTCGGCACCCGCGAGAGCAGGCTCATGCCGGCGACGGTGCCCACGAGCGCCGCCGCGACGAACGGCCAGAACCGCTCGGCGCACGTCCGGAGGCCCGTCCCGTCGAGTTCACGGACGAGCGAGACGTTCGCCGCGAGGATCGGCAGGATCATCACGACGACCGCCACCTGCGGTTCGACGACGATCGCCGTCAGTCCCGTCCCGATGACGGAGTAGCCGAAGCCGTTCACCCCGGTCACGAGACCGCCGAGGACGACGATGCCGAACACCACGGCCGCGAGCGACGGAGAGAGCGGGGCGAGAGAGAGCATCTACCCCACGGGACGGCCATCGGCGATATCAATACACCTCCGGCGTGCGACGGCCGCGCCCGGCCGCGGTGAGCGCAGTCGGACACCGACGGTCCGGCGTGAGAGGGGGAGAAAGTTGACAACGCCCTGCCAGTGACGTCCGGGCGATGCACCCCGACGCCTCTCCCACGGTCGTCGCCCGCGGCGGGCGCGCGTCGCCGCTCGGCGACGCCCTCTCCGGGTACTCCCGACCGCTCCTGGCCGTCTTCGTCGTCGCGACGGTCGCCACGACCGGCGTCGTCCTGGGCACCGTCGACACGACCGCTCCCCCACCGGCGCTCCCCGTCGACGTCGCCGTGACCGGGTCGCTCGCGGCGCTCCGCATCGCGGCCGGGGTCGGACTCCTGGGCGGGGCCGGGTCGACCGCGCTGGCGACCGCGGGACTCCTCGTCCGCGACCCGCGCGTCCGACCTGCACGTGGGCTCCCATCTCTCGCCGTCGCCGCGGTCGCGTTCGTTACGGGCACCGCGGCCGCACACCTCGCTGTCCCCCACGTGCTCGCGCTGTCGACGGCGAGCACCCGCGGGACGCTCGCGGCGACCGTCGACCCGGTCGGACTGGTCGAACTCGCGCTCTTTTTCCCCGTCGTCGTCGGTGTCGGCTGTGCGCTCCCGGCGGCGCTCGTCGGGGGCGTCGCAGCCGGTGCCGTTCCTCGCCACACCTCGACGCGCCAGCGCGGGTACGCCGCCCTCGCGGTCGTGACGGCCGCGGCAGTCCTCTCGCCGACTGACGTCGCGACGTTCGGCCTCTTCGCGGTCCCTCCGTTCGTCGGGTTCGGGGCGGGCGTCGCCTGGCTCGAACTCCGGTGATCTCCCGGGGGGCGCGTCTCGCTCGCCGGTGCGGCGGGGTCTCACTCATCGGCCGGCGCGAGCGCCGACCCGTCGTCGCGCTCGCCCTCGTCGCCGTCGCCGTCGCCGCCTCCGTCGCTCTCGGTCGCCTCGCGGTCCCCGGTTTCGGTCGACTCCTCGGGCGCGTCGAGCCGTGGTTCCGAGCCGATCGACGTGGCGGTCGCCGTCGTCAGCCGGTCGCCGTGGAGCAGTTCCGGGAGCACGATGCTCACCGCCTGTGCGACGAGCACGACGAGGAGCGGGCCGAGAAAGAGGCCATACCAACCGAACAGCGCCGCGCCGAGGACGTACGCGAACAGCACGAGCCCGGAGTGGAGCGACCGGCCGGAGACGTACGGGCGGACGAACGTCTGGGGGACCAGGTCGAGAAGCAAGAAGCAGACGACGAGAAAGCCCGCGACCCACGGGAAGAGCCCCGCACCGTCGGCCGCCCGCGTGGTCACGAAGACGAGGTAGCCGGTCGTGGGGACGTACACCAGCTTCCCGACGACGAGCGGTACGAACGTCGCGAGCCCCGTCAACAGCGCGAGGAGCGTGGGGAACGGCAGCCGCAACGCGGTCGGAGCGAGGAGGTTGAAGCCGTTGTAGATCACGAGTGACGCGGCGCCCACCGCCAGCACCGTGAGGACGTTCCCGAAGTAGACCGTCTCCAGGTCCGTGTCGACCGCCGTCAGGTAGGCGTCGGCGACCCCGCCCGCCTCGGCGACGTGCCCGCGAAACCACGCCGCGAGGCGCGGGCCGTCGCGGAGGAGAAAGAACGAGACCGCGAGCGCGAGCGTCAGATGGAGCAGACCGTTGGCGGCGCCGCCGAGCGCGTCGACGCCCGTCAGCACGAACGTCCGCAGGCGCGAGCGGGTCTGCAGGCGGGCGAGGAGTTTCGTCGGCGACTGGAGCGCGTCCCTGATCGTTCGCGGGTCGCCGGGGAGCTGTCCGAGTACCACGTCGGTCAGGCTCGGCCCCGCCACGACGGCGAACTCTCTGACCGCGACCACGCCCGCGTAGCCGATCAGGGCGACTGCCGGCAGCACCACGAACAGCACGGTCAACGTGGCTGAGAGCCCGCGGCGATCGATCCGCGCGTGCACCCGGCGGTGGAGCGGCCGCACCCCGTAGTAGACGAACAGTCCGAGGACGAACGTCCCGACGAACGACGCGACGAACAGCGCCAGCGCGATCCCCAGTCCGACGACCACGAGCCACCACGCGAGGCGAGCGCGGTCGAGACCGGGGAGGGCCGGTTCGGCCATACCCGGAGCTACGGCGGGGGGCGGTTTCTATCCGGCGCCCGCGTGACGGCGGTCGCGCCCCGTTCGTCCGGGCGTCGAGGCGGCGAGCGACGCCTCACAGGGCGTACCGTGCGTTCCGAGATTCCGTCGAACGGAACGCGAACAGGCGGTTACTCCGTCTGGGCGTCGACGACCGCCACGCCGGCCAGGTTGACGATGTCCTTCACCTCGTCGCCGCGCTGGAGGACGTGGACCGGCTTGGCCATGCCGACGAGCATCGGCCCGATCGCCTCGGCCCCGCCGAGCCGCTGGAGGAGTTTGTAGCCGATGTTTCCGGCTTCGAGGTTCGGGAAGACGAGGACGTTCGCCGGTTCGTCGAGATCGGCGAAGTCGTAGGTGCCTTCGAGGATCTCCTCGACGACGGCCGTGTCGGCCTGCATCTCGCCGTCTACGGGGAAGTCGACCTCGGAGTCGTCGTGGAGCATCCCGACCGCCTCGCGCGGCTTGCGGGTCCCCTGGTTGTCGACCGAGCCGAAGTTCGAGTACGACAGCAGCGCGGCCCGGGGCTCGACGTTGAACCGCCGCGCCAACTGCGCCGTGTGTTTCGTGATCTCCGCGAGCACCTCGGCGGTGGGGTCGAGGTTCACGGTCGTGTCGGCGGCGAAGATGACCCGGTTCCTGAAGGTGAGCAGGTAGACTCCGGCGGCGTAGTTCGCGTCCTCGGCGGTGCCGATGACCTGAAGCGGCGGGCGGAGCGCCGACGGGTAGTGGTGGGTCAGCCCCGTGAGCATCGCGTCGGCGTCGCCCTCCTCGACCATCACGCTCGCGAAGTAGTTGCTGTCGGTGCGGATGTGCTGGTCGGCCTCCGACCGCGTCAGCCCCTTTCGCTGGCGGAGTTCGTACAGCCGGTCGGCGTAGTGGTCCCAGTCGCCGTCGCGGGGGTCGGCGACGCTCGGCTCGAACTCTAGGCCGAGCCGTGCGGCCGTCCGCCGGATGCGCTCCTCGCGGCCGATGAGGATCGGGCGGGCGATCCCCTGCTCTTCGATCTGGTAGGCCGCGCGGATCATCTTCTCGTCCGTGCCCTCCGCGAGCGCGACGACCTTCGGGTCGGACTTGGCCTTGTTGAGCACGACGCGCATCATCTCGCGGGACTTGCCCAGCCGGGCCTCCAGTCGCTCGACGTACTCCTGGAGGTCGATCTCCTCGCGGGCCGCGCCCGAGGAGATGGCCGCCTGTGCGACCGCGGGGGCGACCTCGAACAGCACCCGGGGGTCGAGCGGCTTCGGGATGACGTACTCGGAGCCGAACTGCAACGGCTGGTCGCCGTAGGCCTTCACGACGGCGTCGGGCACGTCCTGGCGCGCCAACTCGGCGAGCGCCTGGGCGGCGGCGAGTTTCATCTCCTCGTTGATCTCGGTCGCGCGCACGTCGAGCGCGCCGCGGAAGATGAACGGGAAGCCGAGCACGTTGTTCACCTGGTTCGGGTAGTCCGACCGACCCGTCGCCATGATGACCGTGTCGTCGCGGGCCGCCTTCGCGTCCTCGTAGGTGATCTCGGGGTCGGGGTTCGCCATGGCGAAGACGATCGGATCGTCGGCCATCGACGCGATCATCTCCTGGGAGACGATCCCTCCCACCGAGAGGCCGACAAAGACGTCCGCGCCCGCCATCGCGTCCGCGAGATCGCCGTCGGGGACGTCCTGGGCGTACTCGCGTTTGAACTCGTTGACGTCGTCGGCCCGCGCGGCGGTGATGATGCCGGTCGAGTCGCACATCACGATGTTCTCGTGGGTCGCTCCCAGCGACTCGTAGAAGCGGGCGGTGGCGATCGCCGAGGCACCCGCACCGGAGAAAACGATCTCCAGTTCCGAGAGCTCCTTGTCGACGATCTCGGCGGCGTTGATCAGCGCGGCCCCGGAGATGATCGCCGTGCCGTGCTGGTCGTCGTGAAACACCGGGATCGACATCTCCTCGCGGAGGCGACGCTCGATCTCGAAGCATTCGGGGGCCTTGATGTCCTCGAGGTTGATCCCGCCGAACGTCGGCTCCATCGCCGAGATCGTGTCGATCATCTCGTCGGCGTCGGCGAGGTCGAGTTCGATGTCGAACACGTCGATGTCGGCAAAGCGCTTGAACAGCACGCCCTTCCCCTCCATGACGGGTTTCGACGCCTGCGCACCGATGTCCCCCAACCCGAGCACCGCGGAGCCGTTCGAGACGACCCCGACGAGGTTCCCCTTCGCCGTGTACTCGTACGCCCGGTCGACGTCAGCGTCGATGTCGAGACAGGGGGCGGCGACGCCGGGCGAGTACGCGAGGGAGAGGTCACGCTGGGTGTTCGTCGGTTTCGTCGTCGCGATCTCGATCTTCCCCGGTGGATCCTCCCGGTGATACTCCCGTGCGTCGTCGTCTAATCCCATGACGCGGACGTTTACCTGTGTACGTAAATAGATACTCCTGTCCGTCGATTTTACCGTTCGACGACTGTCGAACCGCGGCGGCCGATAGCGGCGGCAGACGGCGGTGGCCGAGCGTCCGCCGCGGCCCCCATCGCGGTCAGTGCTGGAGCACGTCGTGGCGCTCCAGCGTCGCCGAGCCCCAGACGGAGTCGACTTCGAGCGTCGGCCACTCGCCCGTCTCGGTCAGCGTCTCGAAGCCGTCGTCGGTGACGAGCACGGTGTCTTCGCTTTTGGTCCCCTGTATCGTCGGGTTCCAGGCGTACGCCATGGGTTCGAACACTCGTGCCTCGTGGTCGGGGGTGGCGATCCACTCTCGCCCGTCGTAGCCGGCGGCCCCACCCTGATGGTGGTTGCGCCACTCGCCCTCCCAGCCTACTCTCGAATAGGCCTCCCGAACGTCGGCGAAGACGTTGCCGGCGCGGCCCGCGTTCGTGGCAGCCGTCCGCGTGGCGTCAAGCGCCGAGACCTCGACCTGTGCGGCGGCGGCGTGTCGCTCCGTGAGCCACGCGGGCGGGTCGAACGCGACCGTCCGCGTGAGGCTCGCGTGGAGGCCGCCGCGCCGGGCCGTGACCGAGACGAGCGCGTAGTCGCCGAGCAGCGCGTCCGTGGGCGTGTAGTGTCGGTATTTTCCGACTCTGTCGGCCCCGCCGACGAGCGCGACGGGGGACTCGATGCCACGTGCGGAGAGCGCTACGCGGAGCGCCGCGGCGACCTCCTGTTCGGTGTCGTCGGACTGCAGTTCCCGGCAGACCCGCTCAACCGCGGTCGCCGCTTCGTGGCCGAGCGCGCGGTAGCGCTCGACGTCCGCCTCGGTCAGCGGCTGGCGGAGCGCCGCGGCGTCGACCGACGCCCACCCGGGAACGTCGATGTCGGCCGCCGCTGGCGTCGGCGACCGGTCGACGAGGGCGTCGGCGAGCGATCCCGCGTACCAGTCGTACGACTCGACGGCGTCGCCGTGGGGGAGTTCCTCGTCCGCTAACCGACCCGCCTCGATGTTGTCGGTGAGGGCGCGGACTTCGTCGCCGTCGTAGCCGACGGCCGCCACGCCGTGGGAGGCCTCCCGGTCGACGACGTTGTTCCCGCCACCGGTGAGCCAGGCGAAGGAGTTCGGCCGGGCGAACCAGACGGCTTCGAGGCCGTGGTCACGCAGGTACGCGTCGAGTCGCCGTCGCTTCGCGTCGCGGTCGGGGGCCGCTGGGGGGGTCATGTCCACGGGTCGTGATGCCGGCGTATTGAATCGGCCGGTGCGACGTCGGGTCGGGGGCGCTTCCGAGCCGACGAGAAACAAAGTCAGGCATAAGTACGGACGGTCCTGAGAGGGGACAATGAGCCAGTATCGCCCCTCGTGGCTGTCGTTCCGTCGCTTCGCGGCGTTCACCACGGGCTTCGTGCTGACGCTCGTGATGCTCGGCGTCTACACTGCCGCGACCGGCTCCGGGCTGGCCTGTTCGGCGCAGTGGCCGCTGTGCGACAACGGACTGCTCCCGCAGACGATCCCCTCGTTCATCGAGTGGTTCCATCGGCTGGTCGCGATGATCGCCGGCTTCTTCATCCTCGGGACCGCGCTCTGGTCGTTCTCGGCGGGGGACCGCCGGACGAAGACGACCGCGACGCTCGCCGTGGTGCTCCTGCCGCTGCAGATCTCTATCGGTGCCGTCACCGTGACGCTCAACGGCCTGCTCCCGCAGGGCTACTCGCCACCGACCCAGGGTGCGCATCTCGTCGTCGCCCTCACGATCTTCACCGCGCTCGTCCTGACGACACTCCGGGCGTACCGCGACCGGTGGGCACGGCCCCCGCTCCGCCGCGCCCGTGACGCACTCGTCGTCGCGCTCGGCCTCGTGCCCGTCGCCGTCGTGCTCTCGCGGGTCGTGCCGGTGGTCCCGTACACGCCGGCGGCGCAGGCCGGCTTCTACGGCGTCGCACTGGCGCTGTTCGCCGCGCTCGTCGCCGCCATCGTTTGGCTCTCGGGGACGCCCGCCGCCCGCCTGCGGCTCCCGATCGGGGCGGCGCTCGCGGCGACGTTCGTCGCGCTCCTCTTGGGGCGCGACCTCGTCTTCTACACCCCGACCTGGCGGCTGGTGAACGCCGGACTGTTCGTCCTCGTGAGCGTCCTCGTCGGCGGCGTCGTCTGGGCTGTTCGCCGTCGGGACGTCTCACGGCCGGCCGACGTACGGGGCGTTTCGAGCGACTGACCGACCCACCCCGGCGGCCGATCCGTCCTCCCGAGCGTGATTGTATTAGGCCCTTGTATATCATCGGTCGATGCTAGGTGTCTAAGGCCCCGTCGCGGAAGATCTAACAAGCATTAAATGGACGCCAGTACCACGTTGGAGATATGGATCGACGGACGTACCTGAAACTCAGTTCAGCAGCGGCCGCGGGCATGGGGCTCGCCGGCTGTACCGGTGGCGGTGGCGGCGGGAGCGGCGACGGTGGTTCCGGCGGCGACACCGCAGCCGACGGTGGTTCCGGCGGCGACACCGCAGCCGACGGTGGTTCCGGCGGCGACGCCGAGACGACCGAGTCGGAGATGACTGACGCGGAGACGACCGAATCGGCCGTCCCCGCGAACGTCGTCATCGGCTCGGACATCCCGTACCGACCGTTCGAGTACGAGACGGCCGCGGGCGAGCTCAAGGGGTTCGACGTCGAGATCGCCGAGGCGGTCTTCTCCGGGCAACTCGGCGTGAACTACGAGTTCAAGAAGACCTCCTTCGACACGATCATCCCCTCGCTGAACAACGGGAACTTCCGCGTCATCATGTCCGCGATGACGATCAACGACGACCGTGCGGAGCAGGTCGACTTCTCCGACCCGTACTTCACCGCGTACCAGACGATCATCGTCCGTGAGGACTCCGAGATCAGCGCGCGGGAGGACCTGATGGGCCGGGCCGTCGGCGTCCAGAAGGGGACGACGGGGCTCGGGGCGGCCGAACAGCTGCAAGAGGAGTTCGACGGCGACCTCGACCTCAAGGAGTACGACCAGATCACGGGCGCGTTCGACGCGCTGATGAACGGGCAGGTCGACGCCGTCATCAACGACAACACGGTGAACGCCGAGTTCGTCAACAATCAAGACGGGGTTCGGTTCGTCGAGGGCGAGGGCGCGGCCGCCGAACAGGGCGAGAACGCCCCGCCGTACCTCACCCTCACGGTCGAAAACTACGGCATCGCGTTCCGGCAGGACGACGACGCCTTCCGCGAGCGGGTCAACGAGGCGATCGCGGCCATCCGCGAGTCCGGCGAGTACGACGAGATCTACTCGAACTACTTCTCCGGGTAACCCCGGCGAACCGTCTCACTTTTCACGTCACACTGTAACACACCACATCAATGGCCGAATCATACTCGACTGACTCGCTCCCGGCGGAGGACCGGGTCGACGAGTCGGTGATCAACGACCGCACGCTGAAGTACGCTGGGATCGTCGTTTCGAGCCTCTTCACACTCGTCGTGGTCGGCCTCATCGGCTACATCGTCTACGCGAAGGTGAGCTTCGATCTCCTGGTGACGATCTTCCCCCGGTTCGTCGACGCGTACATCCTCGTGTTACAGATCTTCATCGCGGGGAGTGTTCTGTCGGTGCTCGCAGGCGTGTTCGTCGGCTTCATGCGCGTCTCGGACACGTTCCCGACCGGAAGCGTCGCCCGGGGGTACGTCCAGTTCTTCCGCGGGACGCCGCTGCTGTTCCAGATCATTATCGTCTACTTCGGGATCCCGGCGCTCTGGACCGGCACGTTCCCCATCCAGAACTGGGAACTCCCGGCGGCGATCATCGCGCTGACGCTCAACCACGCCGCGTACGTCGGCGAAGCCATCAGGGGCGGGATCGGCGCGGTCCCCGACGGCCAACTCGAAGCGGCACGGTCGCTCGGCATGTCGTACACGCAGGGGATGCGCGAGGTCGTCCTCCCGCAGGCGTGGCGCAACGCACTCGCCGCCATCGGCAACGACCAGGTCATCCTCGTCAAGGACACCTCGCTTTTGACCGTTATCGCCGTCCCGGAGATCATCAGCGTCTTCCGGAGCGTCAACTCCGCGACGTTCGACCCCTGGACGCCGATCGTCCTGACGGCGGTGGCGTACCTCGGGATCACCATCCCGCTGGGCTACGTCGTCAGCCGCCTCGAGGATCGCTCCGACTGGGGCGGTGACGGCCGATGACCACCCTCCTCGAGTTCGACCAGGTCGACAAGTACTTCGGCGAAACCCACGTCCTGAAGGACGTCTCGCTCGACATCGAAGACGGTGAGGTGTGCGTCGTCATCGGCCCCTCGGGGTCGGGGAAGTCGACCCTGCTCCGGTGTGCGAACCGGCTGGAGGAGATCCAGGGCGGCGAGATCCGGCTCGAAGGGCAGTCCATCTCCGCGCCCGACGCCGACATCGATCGGCTCCGTCAGCGCATCGGGATGGTGTTTCAGTCGTTCAACCTCTTCCCGCACAAGACGGCGCTGGAGA
The DNA here is from genome assembly GCF_024228675.1 of Salinigranum marinum. Classification (NCBI taxonomy): domain Archaea; kingdom Methanobacteriati; phylum Methanobacteriota; class Halobacteria; order Halobacteriales; family Haloferacaceae; genus Salinigranum; species Salinigranum marinum. The sequence continues at coordinate 495,053 of NZ_CP100461.1, forward strand.
ACGTGACGCTCGCCCCGAGGAAGGTACGCGGCGTCGACAAGCGGACCGCCCGTGAGCGCGCCGATCGACTCATCGAGCAGGTCGGGCTGGGGAATCAAAAGGACTCGTACCCCAACCAGCTGTCGGGCGGCCAGCAACAGCGCGTCGCCATCGCCCGCGCGCTCGCGATGGACCCGAAGGTGATGCTGTTCGACGAGGTGACGAGCGCGCTCGACCCCGAACTCGTCGGCGAGGTGCTGGGCGTGATGCGCGACCTCGCGGACGACGGCATGACGATGATGGTCGTCACCCACGAGATGGGCTTCGCCCGCGAGGTCGGCGACCGCATCGTCCTGATGGCCGAGGGCCGGATCGTCGAGACCGCGCCGCCGAAGAAGTTCTTCGAGGACCCCGAGACGGAGCGTGCGAAGCGGTTCCTCTCGCGGATGCTGTAGCCGCCAGCTCTGAGGCGAAACGTCCCCGAACTTCTATTCACGATTGATACCCGAGGAAGAAGACTTATATCGACAGTTCCACTCCAAACCGGTGATGACACTCGCATCGACGCCCGAACGTCTCCGCCAGTTCCGCTCCGCCGGTTCGTCCTCCACCACCGACGCGCGCTCGAAGACAGTGCTGTTCTGTGAGTGCGGCCGGGAAGCGTCGCCCCAGTCGTGGCGGACCGAGCGCGACGGTCGCCGTCGCCTCCTCGTCTGCCCCGACTGTGACGCGACCCTCACCGTCCGCTGATCGATCCATCCTCCGGGACGTGTCTTCCCCGTCCGCTTTCGACGACACCCCACGTTTCAGTGCGGTGGGTGGCCAGTGCGAGCGCCGACGAACTCGCTGCGGGACGCCACGGCGCTCGGCTCAAAAGTCGGTGACGACCTCGACGCCGACCGTCCCGTAGTCGGTCATCGCCGCCAGCCGGTCCGACACCTCCTCGAGCGATACCTCCCTGGTGACGAGTGCCGCGGGGTCGACAGCGCCGCTCTCGACGAGGCCGAACAGTTCGTCGTACCGCGTCGGCGGCATGCCACGGGAGCCGACGAACGAGACCTCCCACCGCGTCATCCAGTCGGTCGGGAGCGACACCTCGCCGCGTTCGGCGTCGGTGGTGAGGCCGACCTGGACGTGCGTCCCGCCGGGTCGGACACACCGGACCGAGTTCCGACAGGTCTCGGCGCGCCCGAGCGCGTCGACGGAGACGTGTGCGCCCTCGCCGGTCGTCTCCCGTACGCGGTCGACGACGGCCTCGTCGCTGGCGTTCACCGTGACGTCGGCACCCACCTCGCGGGCGAGCCCCAGCGCCTCCTCGCGGACGTCGACCGCGACGGTCCGGTGGCCGGTCGCGGCGGCGACCGACAGCGCCGAGAGGCCGACGCCGCCGCAGCCGTGGACGGCGATCCACGACCCCGGCGTCGGCTCCGTTCGGTGCGCCAGCGCGTGGTACGCCGTCATGAACCGACAGCCGAGCGCCGCCACGTCGACCGGTTCGACCCCGTCGGGCAGGGGGAGACAGTTGTAGTCGGCGTGTGGGACGTGGACGCGCTCGGCGAACGCGCCGGGGGCGGCCGACTCGAAGCCGAGGGCGGCCCCGTCCGCACAGACGTTTCCCCGACCGGCGAGACACCGCGGGCACGATCCGTCGCCGAGATTGAACGGGACGGCGACGCGGTTGCCCGCCTCGAGCGCGGTCACGCGGTCGCCGACGGCCACGACCCGACCCGCGGGCTCGTGACCGAGTATCTGTCCGACCGGGGCCCGGTCGTCGGCCCACTCGCCGTGGCCCTGCCAGGCGTGCCAGTCGCTCCGACAGATCCCACAGGCGTCCACCTCGACGACGACGCCGTCGGCCGCTGGGGTCGGCTCGTCGACCTCTCTGATCGAAAGCGGTGCTCCGTACTCGGTGAGGACGGCCGCGCGCATGGGTGTCGTTCGAGCCCGGGGGTGAAATGGGTCCTCCCCGACGCACTCAGTCGGGGTTGTCGTCGGCGTCGTCGCCGTCGTCGGTGTCGGTGTCGGTACCGCCATCGCCATCGCCCCCGTCGGCGACCGCACCCGAGTCGGCGTCTGACGACTCCGCCGGTGGGCCGCTCGCGTCCTCGTCGGTCCCTGCGACGTCGACCCCGCGGAACTCGAACCGCGCGCCGCCGTCGGTCCCGTCGCGGACCGACACCGTCCAGCCGTGGGCGTTCGTGATGCGCTTGACAATAGCGAGGCCGAAGCCGGTGCCAGAGCGGTCGGTCGTAAACCCCGACTCGAACACTTTGACGTGGCGCTTTTCGGGGATACCCGGGCCGTCGTCCTCGACGAAGAAGCCGCAGACGCCGTGGCCGTCGTCGAGGGGACCGACGCGAACGGTCGGGTCGGAACCGGCGTGTTCGCGGACGTTGCCGAAGAGGTTCTCGAACAGCGCGCTCAGTCGCTCCTCGTCGGCGCGGACCCACGGGAGTTCCTCCTCGATGACGTGCGAGTCGGGGTCGAGGCCGACCGTCAGCGCCGCCGCCTCGGCGACGTCGGCGACCGACACGCGCTCGGGGTTGTCGACGACGCGCCCCTCGCGCGCCAGGCGCAGCATGTCGTCGATGAGCCGGCGCATGCGATCGTGTGCGTTCCGGATCCGTTCGAGGTTGTCGGACTGGCTCTCGTCGGCCGACTCCTCGACGAGCGTGAGGTAGCCCTCGGCGACGTTCAGCGGGTTCCGGAGGTCGTGGGAGACGAGCCGTGCGAACTCCCGCAGGCGCTCGTTCTGCTCGCGGAGACCGTGTTCGGCCGCCTTCTGCTCCGTCACGTCGCGGACCGCACAGACGAACCCGCCGCCGTCGAGGTCCGCCAGCGACTTGGCCTTCGGAAACGTCGAGCCGTCCTTTCGGAGACCGACCGACTCCCCGCGCCAGATCCCTTCCTCCCTGAGAATCGGCAGGATCTGGAGATGCATCCGCTCGTTCTCCTCGGGCGGGTTGATCAACTCCCACGACGAGCCGACCAACTCGTCGCGTTCGTAGCCGTACAGATCGGCGTACGCGTCGTTCACCTCGACGAACCGGCCGTCGCCGTCGACGACCGCGATCCCCTCCTCGACCGCCTCCATCGCCAGCGCCTGGAGGTCCCGCTCGGCTTCCGCCCGTCGGCGGGCGACGGCGGCCGTGATCCGCGTGGCGAGGATCCGGTGGCCCCCGGTCGCCGACTTCCGCACGTAGTCGGTGACGCCCGCCGAGATCGCCTCGCTCGCGACGTCCTCGTTGCCGTGGCCGGTGTAGATGATGAAGGGGACGTCGGGGTCGCGCTCGCGGACGGCCTCGAGCAGGTCGAGGCCGTCCGTCGCGGGCATCTCGTAGTCGGAGACGATGCAGTCGACGGGTTCGTCCCCGTCGTCCAGCGCGTCGAGCACCGCCGCGCCGGAGGAGACGCCCCGCACGCGCAGGCTCGGTGCCATCGCTTCGAGCAGGCTGACGGTCGTCTCGCACATCACGTCGTCGTCGTCGGCGACGAGGACGTGAATAACGGAGTTCCCATCGCTGGCGCGCCCCCGCCCGATCCGACTCCCTTCAGTCATGTTGGGTTATTCTTTATAAACTGCGGGTACAGATAAAGTGTTTGTTTCATACTGTCGATATATTCAACTTACGCCGCCCGTGTCTCCACGCACGTGCGGACGGCCGAATCCGCGGCAGGGGGGAGAGTCTGCCGCCGCGTTCAGGTGAAGTCCGACAGGCCTGACTGTCCGTCGTCGCGCCCCTCGTCCTCGCCCTCGTCGACCGATCCGTCGTCCGCCCCGGTCGCGTCGCCGGCGAGGTCGTCGAGCGTCGGCGCGGCCGCCCCCTCATCCGCGTCCGCGTCCCCGCTGTCCATCGCGTCGTCCGTCCGCCGCGCGAACGCGTCGCCCGCGTGTGCCTCGACCAACTCCTCGCGGCGGGCCTGTGCGTCCTCGACGATCGACTCGACCTTGTTCGTCGACTCGCCGCTCCCCGTCACGTACGAGACGTGTGACGCGTCGAAGTCGTACCATGCGGCCATCTCGACCGTCAGCTCCCGCGGCTTGCAGTGGTGGGTCATCGCCGACAGGAGCGGCAGGATCTCCCGGCGGGCCGTGGCGATGCTCACGCCCGCCGACTCGGCGATGCGGGACGCGACGGCGTCGCGCGTGGCGTCGCGCGTCGAGCGCCACGGCGCGCCGCCGTACCGCGTCCACCCCCCGCGGGTCCGGTCGCGGGAGGCGGCGACGCCCGCCGAGACGTTGTCCGTGACGTACCGCCAGTAGCTGTAGTTCTGTGTCGCGCGCACGCGGCCGAGCCACCGGTCGGCGTTCGCGAGGAACTCGTACGCGCGGGCGAGTTCCCCGTCGTCGTACACCATCGACACCTTGTCCTCGACCCACGCCGTGAGGTCGTCGGGCGTCTCGTCGGTGTCGTACGCCGTCCGGAGCGCCTCCTCGGCGGCGTCTTCCTTGAGCACGCTGTCGAGGAAGCCGAAGATCCCCACCGTGCGGTCGCGCCCGCCCGACGTCACGTCGTCGACCGTGAGCTTCGATCGGCCGCCGACCGAACTCTGGAGGTCTCTTACCGCGGAGCGGAGGTCGCCGTCGTTCGACTCCGCGATCCGCTGGAGCGCTTCCGTCTCGAACTCCACGCTCTCTCGCCGGCAGATGTCGCGGAGAACGGGCACGATCGAGCGCGCGGAGACGTCGCGGAACTCGATCTCGCGGCAGGCGTTGCGCATCCCCCGCGACATGTCGTAGTAGTCGTTGGCGATGAGGACGATCGGCTGGTTCGCTTCCTTCAGAAGCGTCGTCACCGCCTGCTTGCCCCCGTAATCCTTCTGGTAGTGGATGTTGTCGGCCTCGTCGAGGATCACCAGCTGACGACCCCGGTCGCGCTGTCCGCGGGTGCTGGCGTCGGTCGCACCTGACAGCGTCGTGTTCATCGCTGCCCGACCGGCGAACCGTTCGATGACGTCCGCCGTCCGCTGGTCGGAGGCGTTCAACTCCATGGTCTCCCAGCCCTTGTCCGCCGCCAGCGCGTGCGCCGCCGACGTCTTCCCCACACCCGGACTGCCGTGGATCACGACGGCTTCCCTGTGTTGGTCCCACGTGTCGGCCCACTCCTCGAACTCGTCGCGGGCCGTGTCGTTGCCACGGACCTCCGACAGCGTCGTCGGGCGGTACGTCTCCGTCCAGTCAGCCATTACCGGAGGAAGGAGTGAGGCGGGTTTAGTGGTTCCGGACGGTCGTTCCGTCCACCACCGGCGCCGTGGACGAACACGAGCCGCTCCCGACGTAGCGTGTAACCGGACGACGAGAGACCGAACGCGACGGCAAAGAACGTCGACGGCCCGAGCCGCCTCGGACGACGAAGCGGCTCGGATCGCTGTGGCGGCAGCACGCGACTCCGGTCAGTCGTAGATCTCGCCGCGGTGTACGTACGTGGACGGAGCGGTGGGCGCTCGGAGTGAGACCGAGAACACCCGGCTCGGAGGCTTCGGCGATGAGATGATCGATTCGGAATCAGAGCGTCGCGTCGACGTCTTCGGCGAGGCGAAGCGAGAGCGCCACGATCGTGAGCGTCGGGTTCATCGCTCCGCTCGTCGGGAACACACTGCTCGAGGCGACCCAGAGGTTTCGGAGGTCGTGGGTCCGACAGTTCGCGTCGACCACGCTCGTGGCCGGATCCTCGCCCATCCGGGTCGTCCCCATGTGGTGTGAACCCATCGTCTGATCCCCGAACCCGCCCACGCTCGTCACCCTGGCTCCGACTTCGTCCATCACCTCGCGGGCGACCGACTCGGCCCGCTCGAAGGTCCGGCGCTCGTGCTCACCGTAATCGAGTGAGACGTCCGGGATCGGGCGGCCGTGGTTGTCCGTGGTCGAACGGTCGAGCGTCACGTGGTTCTCGGCCCGCGGGAGCACCTCGATCACCGACCGGATGCCGAGCGTGTGGGTCCCCGAGGCGTCGACACCCTCGAGCAGGTCGTCGCCGAGCCGGACGGCGTTAAACGGGTCTTCGAGCAGGTCGAACACGGCCTCCGGATCCCGCTCTGTGACGACCGCTCTGAGCGCGTTGAACGTCGGTTCCTTTCCCATGGACCTGCCGGGGGACGGTCCTGCCCGGTTGTGGAACACGAGCGTGAACGTCCCGGGGGTCGCCTCGGCGGGCTCGTAGAACTGGTCGGATCGGCTGGTGACGAACCCGATATTGTTCTGCCAGGTGTGCTCGTCGGGGAGTTCGGCCCGGACCTCTACCTCCGCATGATCCATCAGGTACCGCCCGACCGCCCCGCTCGAGTTCGCCAGCCCGTCGGGGTACTGCGGCGAGTCGGAGAGCAGGAGGAGGCGTGGAGTCTCGATGCCGCCAGCCGCCAGCACGAACGCGTCTGCCGTCTGGCGGTGAGTCTCACCGTCCGGGGTGGCGTAGACGACGTGATCGACCTGGTCGCCCGTGTCGTCGTGGAAGACTTCGAGGACCTGTGCCCGGTCGATGACCGTCGCACCGCGGCGCTCGGCCCGATTTACGTGTTCCTCCGAAGAGTACTTTGCCCCGATCGGACACGTGTTGCACACCCCCCAGCCGTCGCACTCGGGCCGCTCGCGATACGGCTGCGAGGCGATGGCCTTCGGCTGGCTCCCGAGGCCGATTCCGAGTCGCTCGCATGCCTCCGCGAACAGCGAGTCGCTGTACGAGGGCGGAAACGCCGACATCGGAAACGGCTCCTCGCGCGGTGGTCCGTGGGGGTTGTCGATCGAGCCAGAGACACCCACCTCGCGCTCTGCGGCCGCGTAGTACGGGCGCAGGTCGTCGTACGAGATCGGCCAGTCGGGCGCGATGCCGTACCGCGCCCCCATCTCGAAGTCCTTCGGATGGAGTCGAGGGGTGTTCCCGTTCCAGAGCAGCGAGCTCCCCCCGACCCCCTTCGCCCGGACCTCGTTGAGCCGGGCGAACACGTCTCCCGAGGAGCGGTACCGGTCGCGCTCCTCGTCGAGCCAGAAGACGTTCCGGGAGATGTCCGCGCGGAGCCACTGTTCCATCCGCCGGAAGCGGTCCTGCGTGGTGTAGCGCTCGCCGGCCTCCAGGACGACGACCTGCCGACCCCGTCCGGCGAGGGCGTCGGCGACGACCGCACCGGCCGGTCCCGAACCGACGACACAGACGTCCGCGTCCTCCACCGGCCGACGGTCGGTTGGGCCCTGACGGCTCATCGATCCGGCCCCCGCTGGTAGAGTTCGTTGCCGCCCGGGTAGCCGGGGGGGTTCGGGACGCCCATGAGCCGCCCGCCTCTCGGGAGTGTAAACAGGGCATAGAGCAGGTCGTTCACGAGGTGGAACCGGACCCGCTCGGCCGTCGTTCCGCGTCGGTTCGGGTGGACCGCGAAGGTGCCCAGCCCCGTGAGCACACGACGTCGATCGCCTTTCGACAGCGATGCGAAGCGCTTCCCGAACCGCAAGCGCGCCTCGCGGTCGACCGTGTCGACGACCGCTGCGAGCCGTTCGAAGTGGTCCTCGGTCGGCCCGACCCGTCCGAACACGTACTGCCTGACGAACACGTCGTCGACACTCACGTTGGGGGGGTAGACAACCTCCGCAGCGGCGGTCACGGTGGCCACCCGTGCGGGTGTCGCAACTCCATCATCCGATCCCGTCCCACCGTCTCCAGTGGTCGAACCAGTCGATTGCGAGCCGAAGACGGCCGTCCCGACGCCGATCCCTCCGAGCGTCAGCAACGCTTCGCGTCGGGAGAGCGCCACGTCTCTCGTGCGGTCGTCAGTCATCTTCGCCATGCCCCTCCCCGACCCGGAGCAGCCGTTCGTCGAACCGTTCCGAACCGGCTCTCTCGGTGGTTCGCCCGGGTGGCGTGGTTCGGACGATCCGAACCAGCCAGGCAGTGAGAAGCAGTCCGAGAACACCGGAGGCGGCCACGCTCGCTCGGCCGTAAGCGTAGACGGTGACGAAGACCGTGCTGACGACGCGCCCGAGCACTCCATCGCCGAACGTGTCCGCGAGCGACGCCGTCAGCATGTCCACGTTCGTGAAGTTCGAGAGGTCGTGTGCCAGCACGGCGATTCCGGTCGCGCCGACGAACCACGCGAAGCCGACGAGGGCATACGCCGCCGCGGTGCGCCTGTTCTGAGCGCTCCAAGACGACGGCTCCCCCGGAGGTGGGTCGTCCGCGAAGAGTTCGTCCCCGGCGACGGCGGCCACTCCGAGTACTGCCGTGACGGCGGCCGTCGACACTGTCGCCGAGTACCCGACGTAGTACGGCGCGATCTCGGCGACCGAGACGAGCCAGGTGAGTGCCGCCAGGGCCGAGACCGTCCCGAGGAGCAGGGCACATAGGTACTCGACTGCCCGAGCGAGGAGCGCCCGGCGGACCCCACCGTTCGGGCTCACGACTCCGAGCCGACCGTAGGTGAGTGCCGTGACCAGCGCGAGGCTGAGGAACTCGACCCCCACGACGAACGTTCCCGTGCCGAGCGCCGCCTGCGACAGCGCCAGTAGGACGATGCCGAAAGCCCCACCGAGAGCGACTGACGGGCCCAGCAGCGCCGCCGCGACGGTGAACGGGCCCGTCAGCCACCCGGCTGGCGCTCCGACCTCGGTGAGCGCGGTCCCGAGGCCGAGGTAACACACCGCGGCGAAGACCAATCCAGCGTACGCGTTCACGCTGATCCGCGAGTTGCGCTTGAGGCCACGGATTGTCTGGCCCCCCACCGACCGTATCGGTCCACGGGTGTTGGCACTCTCTTTTCTCTTCTCCTCTCGCGCCATTGCTCACTGTAATTGGACAGCCCACATAAATTTTCTATTTTCATGTTACTCAGTTTATTTTATATTACTGCTTCGATGGCCTCGAAGCGGCCGGCTTCGTGCTAGCTGTCCGTTCCGAATGCCGAGCCGCCAACGTCGTATAAGCGACGTGAAACGCGAGTGGACGTAACCAGCCCTCAGGGCCGCCGACTGCAGTCACGAGGACCGCCGAGACGATGAAGAGGACTCTCGATCCCACGATGTCGATGGAGGAGAAACTGGCCACGGGATCGTTCTGGTCGACAGGACCGACGACCCGTCGCCTGGCAAGCGACCGCCCGCCAATCCAGGCTACCACGATCTCTGTTAGCTCGACACGAAACGGCAGGACGTCGAAGCACAGCGACACGTCCGGCCGTCATTGTGGGGTGGCGGAGCGAGGCGGGTTCAGTGGCTGCGGAGCGGTGCTCCCATCTTCCTGTCACGTCAGACGGGTTTGCTCTGACGTCCAGCGAACGGACCGTGTGCGGGCCGACAGTCGAGCGTGCGGACAGTAGCGTCGGGTGTTGGGATCGGGGTAGCTGGCGGCTCCTGCGTGATCACGTGGCGACTGGTCCGCCACGGACCGAATCGTTCACGTAGACTTATCAACCACCAGTAATACCCACTCACAGAATGTATCGGAGAAGATATCTGGCGGCGGCCGGCGCGTCGCTCGCATCGGTGCTCGCCGGCTGTTCGGCGGGAGACTCCTCGAATTCGGCAACGCCGACGTCGGCGGCCGCCGAGACGACGACGATGCCGACCGGAACCGCGACCAGAACTGCGACGCCGACCGCGGAGCCGACCGAGACGGCAATGGCGACTGCCACAGAGACGCCGGTCGACGCACCCCGGCGGATCACCGGGCCACCGGCCGCCGGGATGGAGAGCTTCGACCGACTCGTCCCTCGACTGATGGATCGCTGGGACGTCCCCGGTGGGGCCGTCGCCGTGGTCAAGGACGGGCGTCTCGTCTTCGCCCGTGGATACGGGCTGGCGAACCGGAGTACGCAGGCGGTCGTGACGCCAACCGCGCGCTTCCGCATCGCCAGTCTCGCCAAACCCCTCACCTCGGCCGCCGTCCTCCGATTGGTCGAGAACGGCCGAGTCGACCTCGACGACCGGGTGTTCGACGTCCTCGACGAGTTTCGGCCCAGCGGCCCGGCAGATCCGCGGATCGACGACATCACGGTCCGGATGCTTCTCCGGCACACCGGGGGCTGGGACATCGAGGAACTCGGCTTCGATCCGATGTTCGAGTCCGTTCGCATCGCACGAGAGGAGGGAGAGAATCCTCCCGCGAGTGCGGAGACGGTGATCCGGTTCATGCTGAAGCGAGACCTGAACTTCGACCCCGGGAAGAAGTTCGCGTACTCGAACTTCGGCTACTGCGTCCTGGGCCGCCTCGTCGCGCGCATCACCGGACAGTCGTACGAGTCGTACGTGCGGAACAGCGTTCTGTCCCGAACGGAGGTCTCTCGTATGCGGATCGGCGCGACCCGTCTGGAGAACCGAGCGGACGACGAAGTTCGCTACTATCACGACGAGTCGACCGACTCCGTCTTCCCGGACGAAGGGACTGTTCCGACTCCGTATGGCGGGTTCTACCTACAGGCGATGGACGCTCACGGCGGCTGGATCGCGTCGCCGATCGATCTCCTCCGATTCGTGACTCACGTCGACGGCCGCGGGCCGGTCGCGGATGTACTGTCGTCCGGCACCGTCCGCACGATGACGAGTCGCCCCGCCGCCGCCCACTGGGACGGCTCCGACTATTACTACGGGATGGGCTGGCTGGTCCGGCCCTCGATGGACAACTGGTGGCACTCGGGGTCGCTGCCGGGCACGAGCAGCCTGATGGTCCGGACCGGCCATGACCTCTCGTGGGCGGCGCTGTTCAACAGACGGTCCTCGGACGAAGAGTTCGTCTCGGCTCTCGACCGGACCCTCTGGGAGGCCGCTCGGTCGGTGTCGACGTGGCCCGATCGAGACCTCTTCGGGGCGTTCCCCTGACCGCCCGACAGTGTTTATCTCGGCGGTGGGATCGAGTCGCGGATCCGTCCGATTCGGCCGCCATAAACGCCCGCCCGCTATACGAAACGACCGACCCCGTGGTCAGTCGTCGGCCATCTGCGCTTCGAAGTGCGCCCCGATCGCCGCCGTCTCCGCCTCGAACGTGTCGAGGTCGTAGTTCTGCGCGTGTAAGATCGCGCTGTAGCGTGCGGTCACGCTCGCCAGCATCGACAACTCCGCGAGTTCCTCCTCGGTCGCGCCGTGGAGCTTCGCTGCCTCGCTGTGGAAGTGCGTGCAGTACGGGCACTTGACGTTCGCCGCGACCGCGAGCCCGATCAGTTCTCGGTACTTCGGTGGAATCTCCCACTCGCCGACGAGATACCGTTTGAAGAAGGGCCACTCGTCGACGGCGTCCGCCGGTGGGAGGGCGTCGAGCCACTCCGGAACGGTACCCAGCGTCTCCTCGACATCTTGGAGCGTCTCGTCGTGATCCGTCGTCGTTGGACTGGTTGCCATCGTTGTCTCCGATTCGACCGGCTCGATGCGCCGCGGTCGAATCGACTCACGTTGGCCCCGGAACGTGATAGTCGTATGTTACGAGTTCGTGTCGTTCGGTAGTCACATACGGGCCCGATGGGCTCGGTCCGGCCGGGCGAGCGGTCCGACGGGGGCGGTTTTATACGACCGGCTGTCGTGCCGATGACGTATGTCTCGCGCAGAACTGATGGACGACACCGAGATCGACGAGTTCCTCGGGAACGAAGGGACGGCTGTCCTCGCGCTCGCGAGGGACGACGAATCGTACGCGATCCCCGTCTCGTACGGCTTCGACGCCACGGACGGGACGTTCTATCTCCGCCTGGCGTTTCACCCCGACAGCGAGAAGCGGGAGTACCTTGGGCCGAGTCGGAGGGTGTCGCTCGTCGTGAGCGAGGAGACCGACGACGGCTGGCGGAGCGTCGTCGCCCGCGGCCGCCTGCGCGAGACGGGTGAGGCGGCGATCGACTCCAGCGTCGTCGAGGCGATCCGCCGGGTCAACATCCCCTTCTTCACCGTGTTCGACCGGCCCGCCCGCGAGTTGGAGTTCGAGCTGTTCCGGCTCGCGCCCGACGACCTCACTGGGCACAAACAGACGTAGCGGGCCGACGTCGGCCGGGAGGGGTTCGCGCCGAGGGTGGCGTACGGCTTTTCACCGCCGAGCGCGAACGTGTTTCATGGACGATACGCGCTCGGTGCGGATGGCCGGCGAAGAGCGAGCCGAGTTCCTCGGAACGGGTGGAACCGGTGTCGTCTCGTTCCCGACGGGTGCGGACGACGCGCCCTACTCGTTCCCGGTGTCGTACGGCTACGATCCCGAGGACGGCGAGTTCTACCTCCGACTCGCGTTCGGGCCCGACACCGAGAAAGGGAGCGTCGTCGACGACGGGAAGCGCGCCTCGCTCGTCGTGTACGACCGCGACGACACCGACGACGACCGCTGGCGGAGCGTCGTCGTCACCGGGCGCCTCGAAGAGGTGACCGAGGCGGCCATCGACTCGGACGTGGTCCAGGCGATGCGACGGATCCACATCCCGCTCGTCGACGTGTTCGAGCGCCACCCGCGCGAGCTCACGTTCCGGTTCTTCCGGATCTCGACCGCCGAGGTCACCGGTCGGAAGGAGGCCCGGAGCGACGACTGACCCCCACCGTCCCTACCGACGCCACGCCCCCGGAGCCGGCTCACTCGTCGGCCGGCAGGTGTCCCGAGACGAGTTCCCCGCCGAGGAGCACCGCTTCGGGGGCGTTCAGGACGGTCGCGTCGGCCAGCGGGTCGCCCGAGACGACGAGCAGGTCGGCGTGGGTTCCGGGAGCGAGCGTGCCGCAGCCGTCGAGACCGACCGTCTCGGCGGCGGTCTCGGTCATGGCCGTGATCGCCCCTCGCGGTGAGAGGCCGTGTTCGATCATGAATCCCACCTCCGCGGCGTTCGAGCCGTGGTAGTTGAACGGCGTCCCGGCGTCGGTTCCTCCGGCGATCCGGACGCCGGCGTCGACCGCCCGAGCGAACGATTCGAGATGCCGTTCGTAGATGTGTTCGGTCTTACGCGCCGAGTCGGGCGTCGCCCACTCGACGTTCCGGACGATGTAGTACGGTGCCGAGAGCGTGGGCACGAGCGTGACGTCCTCGCTGACGAGCAACTCGACCGCCTCGTCGTCGAGGAACGTCCCGTGTTCGATGGTGTCCACGCCGGCGAGCGCGGCCGCCTTCGCCCCCTCCGCGCCGTGGACGTGCGTCGCCGCGTGGAGGCCGTGCCGGTGGGTCTCGTCGACGAGCGCGTCGAGTTCGTCGTCGGTCAACGCGACCGTGTCGGGGTCGGTTCCGGGTGTCGTCACCCCACCGGTGGTCATGAACTTGATGAACGCCGCGCCGCGTTTGACCTGCTCGCGGACCGCCTTCCGCGCGTCGATCGGGCCGTCGATCTCACGGCCGAGGTGGTGGCCGTGCCCGCCCGTGATCGTGATCGAGCGGCTGTTCGTGACCATGCGTGGCCCCGTCACGTCGCCGCGTTCGACCGCCCGTTCGAGGTCGAGATCGACGCCCCGTGCACCCATCGTCCGGACACCCGTGATCCCCGCCGCCAGGGTCTTGCGCGCGTTGCGCGCCTCCACGAGCGCCAGTTCGGCGTCCGACATGTCGACGATGGGCTCGACGCTCGTCTCGCCGGACAGCGAGAAGTGGACGTGGGCGTCGACGAGCCCCGGAAGAAGGGTCTTGCCCGAGAGGTCGACGACACGTTCGTCGGCCCGTGGGTCGAGATCGCCGACGGCGTCGATCCGGCCCTCGGCGATCCGAAGGTCGCCCTCGTGGTCGTCGGCACCCGACAGCAGCCGGGCGTCTCGCAACAACATCGTCCGTTCTCGGGAGTCGGCGAGCATGAATGTGTGTGACTCGGCGCTCACGTGTCAGAGCGACCGTGCGACCATCTCGCCCCAGTGTTCGAAGCCCCAGCGGTCGTAAAACGCCCGGGCGCGGTCGTTCTCGCGGTCGACGTCGAGCACGAGTCGGTCGAGCGGGAGGTCCTGTGCGCGCGCACAGTCTAAGGCGACCTCCATCAGGCCGTCGGCGACACCCGTCCCGCGCGCGGGCGGGTCGAGATACACTTCGTTCAGGACGGCCGCATCCCAGACGAATGCCAGCGACGCGGGGAGGACGAAGACGTAGCCGATCAGTCCCTCCTCGTGGGCGGCGACCTGGACACAGTCGGGATCCTCGTCGACGCACCGCCCGACCCACGCCAGCCACTTCTCTCGGTAGTCTTCGCTGAGCTTCGCCGCGTACCGCGCGCGCTTGTCCTCGCCGCCGGTCGCGTCGCCGAGTCCCAGCTCGAACCCCCGCTTGAGCGACCAGAGCTCGTCGGCGTCTGATTCCTCGTAGAGTCGGATCGTCACGCCCGCGTCCGTGGTCTCGGTCATGATCGAGCTACCGTGACGAGGGTACGTGAACGCTCCCCTCCGGTGGTCGTCTCGACCGGGGCGGCGCGGCCCCGTTCGCGTCCCACCGCCAACCTTCGGTGATTCTCTATCGCGGCAAGCGGTTTATCTCGTGGCGCTCGGCGCAGTTGCCCGGCCGATAGATCGGTCCGTGGCCGTCCCGAACGCTCCGGCTCCCGGAGTTTGGGCGTTCGCTGCGCTCCTCGTATCGCCATGGCGTTCGCGTCGGCCGGCCCCCGCCAGCGATCTGTACCGCTCAGTCTCGTTTCCGGTGGTCACGGCCCGTCGACGGGAGTCTACCGTGTCTCCGGTCCGCTACCGACCCGACACGCGTCGCTCCGGTTGGGCCGCACGGACGGGGGGGACAACAGCAGACCCGTATCGGACCGTGTAATCATAGGAAATATTAGGTCCTTGGGTAGGTATTCACGAAACCTATTACACCGGGACGCCACAAATCCGACTCGGAAATGAGTAAAACTGGTCAAACCACCGTCACCCGGCCCTCGACGGAGGCACTCGTGACCCTCGGTGATCGGGTCCACGAGGCGGCCTCCCAGGAGGGGATCTCGCTCGACTACCACGACGGCCTCTGGACGGCGACCGACACGACCACCGGCGAACGAGCCACCGATCTGTCGATGGCGGGCGCATGGGCGGGGCTCCGCGAGACCGACGTCTACGCCGTCCACGCTCTCCTCGAAGAACGCGGCGCGTCGATCGTCCGCCCGTCGGCGTTCCTCGACGAGTAGTCGCGCCCGTCGACTCGGGCCGGGAGATCACGTCACAAACCACTGTTTCGGTCTACCAGTCGCTACCATGGCGACCGAGACCGGCGTCGTGAAGCCCGAACCGGACCTGCTCACGCGCACCCAACAGGGCGAGCCCGACGAGGCTTCAGTGGACGGGACCGACTCCCACCGACTCCTTCGCTGCGAGTCCGGTATCCAGTGCGGGTCGCGAGTCGACCCCGACCGCCAGTGGAGCCGGTCCTGTCTCATCCCCGCCGGACGGTCGGCCCCGGTCCGTCGGCCCTCGACCGGTGCCTCGTGCTCAGCGACGCATCGCGTCCCAGAGGCGGACGCTGACGACGGCAGTGCTCACGAGGACGAGCATCAGCTCCCAGCCCGCCTGAAACACCGGCGCGACCCGCTCGACGTCTTCGGGCTCGCCCCCGGGGCTCGGATCGACGGGGGTGCTGTAGTGAAGCGTCCGCGTCGACGGTTGTGGCTGTGCCTGCGCCGGCGGCTGGATCTCGACGAACGTCTGGACGAGACCGCGCTGATCGGAGAGCAGGAGTTCGCCGTCGACCGTGTAGAACGCGTCGACCGCGGGGTAGAAGACGTTCACGCCGTTCGTGAACAGGTCGGGGAGGATCCCGCCACAGAAGAGCGCCGCGAGCGAGACCCACGCGATCCGGACGCCGCGCGTTCCGAACCTGGCCCGAAGCACCGACTCCGTCCGGGTCGTCTCGTACAGCAAGACGAGCCCCAGGAGCGCCGGAAACAGGAGGCTGTGGAGCAGCGAGCGGTGGGCCCCGGGGAGGACGAGCCCAGCGAAGGCGTCGAGATCGGGCACGGCCGCGACCGCGACGACGCAGGCGATGGCCCGCGCGTCGAACTCGGTGGTGAGCAGTGCGGCACCCACGAGCCCACCGATCGCGACGTGAACGAGTGTCGAGGGCATACCCGCAGTCCGTCTGGCTGCGGCTTGAGCGTTGGCCCCGGCTTCCGGCCGTCGACGAGCGGAGCGGCGGGTCTCGACGTTCGTCGAGGGTCGGTTTCGGTACGGTTTTGTGCCCCGTCGTCGGAGAACGGCCATGCGACAGCACCGGCCGTGGGCTCCCGGGGCAAAGCCGTCTCGGCTCGCCCGGACGACGACGCTCGACCGTCGACGGATCGCTCACCCGCTCGTGGCCGCGGGCGGATTCGACGTGATCACGGGTGAGTCGGCGTGACAGACGGTCTGCGCGCCGACCTGGCCCGCCGGATCGCCGGCGAAGTCACGCTCAGTACCGACCCCGGTGCGACTCTCCGGAAGTGGCGCACCGACTTCGATATCTCTCAGACGGCGCTCGCGGACCACCTCGACGTCTCGTCGTCGGTCGTCTCTGACTACGAGTCCGGCCGGCGGGAGAGCCCGGGGATCGGGGTCGTCAGCCGGATGGTGAACGCGCTGCTCGACATCGACGAGGCGCGCGGCGGGTCGCGCATCCGACAGTACGCTCGGGTCGTCGGAGCCGGCTTCGAGAGCGACATCGTCCGGGACCTCCGCGAGTACCCGACGGCGATCAGGCTCTCTCGGGTGTACGAGGCGATGGACGCGACGGAAGTCGTCCGCGGCGACACCAACCGCGTGAGCGGTCACACCGTCATCGACAGCATCGAGGCGATCACGCGGCTCTCCAGCGAGGAGTTCTACCGACTGTACGGCGAGTCGACCAACCGGGTGCTCGTGTTCACGAACGTCACCCGCGGGGAGTCGCCACTGGTCGCGCTCCGCGTGGTGAACCCGACCCCGAACGCGGTCGTGCTGCACGGGCTCTCCGAGGACGCCCTCTGGGAGCACGCGGCCACCCTCGCCACCATCGACGGCTTCTCGCTCGCGGTCTCCGATCGCGACCTCGACGAGTTGCTCGCGGAGCTCCGCGCGCTGGCCTGAGCCGGGAGCGACCGGCCGACGGGCGAGATACGTCGGGGGAAGAACCCGCTTCATGTCCGCCCGCAGATCCGACGTTCCTCGTACGCCCCGAGGGCGAACCCTGCTTCGAGGTCGGCCGCGGTCTCCCGGGAGAGCCGGGTGTTCGTCCCGTCGTACGTCGGTGCGAGCCAGCCCGACTCCGTGTGCGGGCGCCCCTCGACCCGGCCCGCCGTGTTGTGCAGGAGTTCGTGCGTGAGGAAGGCCACGCGGTCCGTCCGCCCGCCGTTGACCGTCGTCGCGGTCCCGTCGACGACGGAGACGTAACCGCCGAGCGCCCCTCGGCCACTCATCTGTGGATGCGTGATCTCGCCGAACGTGGTCTGGTAGTAGACGCACGTCGCCCCCTGGAGGTGATCGCGGTCGTACCGGCTCCGGATCGTCTCCCCGTCGGGTTCGTACGCGCTGACAGACCGGTCGAGTTGCCGTTCGTCGACGACGTGGAGACTGATCCCGGTCGAGCCGTCGGGGTTCTCCACGGGCATCTCCGCCCAGATGCTCCGGAGGTCGGCCCGTTCGGATCCGTCGAGGGGTTCGATCCCCCTGCCGTAGAGCACCTGCACGTAGAGGTCCTTTCGCCCGACGCTCGCGTTCGGCAACGGCACCCCGCCGGGTGTCTCGCCCGCACGCTCCCAATCGTCGAGGAGCCTGTCGCCGTCGCGGTCGGGGCTGGGCCGCGGGAGGGCGGTCCCGGCGACGGGTTCGCCGTCGGCCGTCGCCTCCTTCGAGAGATCGACGGCGTCGCCATCCATCTCGGCGATCGCGCCGGTTCCGGCGGCGACGTCCTGCAGTGCCCCTTTGGAATCGACGAGCGTCACCAGCGTCGGCGCGGTCACGACGACGAGCAGGAGCGAGAAGATGACCATCACTTTCCCGAACGTGCTCTTCGGCGCGACGCGCCGCCAGCCGCGCCGGAGGGCGCGAAGGAGCCGGACGCTCACGGGGACGACGACCCGGACGATGAGCACGACTGCGAGCGCCGCAAGGAGCACCATCGCACCGACCACGGCGGCGGTGACGTCCGGGGACGGCAACGCCGTCGGCCACCACGGTGGCGCGGCGACTGTGGTGAGAGTCTCAGTCCCGAGTTTCAGGACGGCCGGCACGGCGGCTGTGACGATCGACTGCACTGCCACCCGGTTCTGGGCCGCCGGTGAAAAACACAGCCTTCAAAATATCTATTTTGATAAGAAGTATTTGAACCGTTAATAAAGGCTACTTAAATCAGGCCAGCGTCGGTGGCCGGCAGCACCGGATGGGTTACGCGACGTACTCGTACTTCCGCTCGTTCATCCGGCCCCAGCCGGCGAAGACGAACTCGCCGCCGGGTTGAGTGAACTCCTCGACGTCGATCTCCTTGTCGTGGTTGTGGACGTCGTGGACCTGTTCGTACTCGTCGAACGAGAGGTCGTACCGGCGGGCGATCTGTTCGTCGATGTTCAGCTGCTGGATCTCCTCCTTCCAGCCTTCCCGGACGGTTTCGGCGTGGATCTCCGCCTGCGCGCCCGAACCGTAGGAGCCGACGAGGAGTCGTTCGCCCGAGAGCCCTCGGCCGGTCTCGGCGGCCATCTTGAGCGCGGACGCGCGCGCGATGTGGACCGACCCGGTGTACCAGTTGCCCACCTGGCCCGCGAGCGTGAGCGTCGGGTCGATCGTGCGGGCGTACCAGTCGCGGTACTGTTCCGTGCCCTTGAGCCCGTCCATGTAGTCACGGATGGCGTCCTCGTACGCCTCCCAGGAGTCGAACTCGTCCTCGCGGGGTTGGCGACCGATCTCGGCGGCGAGGTCGTCTTCGATCTCGGTGTCGCGCGTCATGTGCCGGTAGCCGAGGAGCGCGGCCCGGCGGACCATCCCCGGAAACGGCGTGTGGAACGGGATGTACGCGAAGTCGTCGGAGTGGGTACGGCCGACGACCGACTCGTAATCCTCCAGGGCCTCGCGCATGCGCGCGAGATACACCTTCATCGACCGCTTTCCGTCGACCGACGGGAACTGCTGGTTCGGCTTGAGGAAGTCCGTCTCGTCGGCGCTCCCGTAGCCCTGTTCGGTCGAGAGTTCGACCACGTCGGGCTCCTCGGAGATGAGCATCGCCACCGCGCCTGCCCCCTGGGTCGCCTCGCCCGGGTCCCCCCTCGCATAGAGCGCGGTGTCGGTGGCGATCACCAGCGCAGACCGGCCGCGGTGTCTCCCCGCCTTGATCCAGTTGTACGCGTCGTCGATACTCTGGGTGCCGGCGACGCACGCGAACTTCCGCTCGCCCTTGTTCGCGTGGTGGAAATCGCCCTCGAACGTCTGTTCGAGACAGCCGGCGATGTACGTCGAGACGGGCTTGGAGTTGTCGAACGCCGACTCGGTGGCGACGTCGATCCGGCCGATGTCGTCGGGCGCGAGCCCGCGGCGGTCCATCAGCCGTTTTGCGGCGTTGGCACCCATCGTCACGATATCCTCGTAGACGTCGGGCATCGACGAGGCGTGGAGACCGAGCCCCTTCGTGTACTTCTCGGGGTCGTCCCCCTTCGTCGGCGCGAACGTATTGGGGAGGTCGAGTTTGAGTTTGCCGGTCCAGATCTCGATGGCGTCGATACCCACACTTGTCATGACTGCGTGTTACTGCGGAGGGGCATATGGGTTTGTCGATGGCTATTTCGTCGGTCGTCGAACCCCCTCACTCGACCGTGTTTTTGTACTTGCTCGACCGCGGCGTGTACGCGCCGTCGGGCCGGATGTCGAGTCGCTTGTCGCCGGTGAGTTTGAACCCGTCGAGGGAGACGGTCCCGGCACCGGTGACGTCGGCGACCGCATCCTGCCACTGGGAGGCGGTCGCGAGATCAGCGTCGCGGATGTCGATGTCACCGGCCGTGGCGGTAAGCGTGAGCCCCCGGTTCGTGCTTTCGAGGCCCCCGCCGCTCACGTCGATCGACGTTCCCGTGATCGAGAGCGTGTTCGCCGACCGGAACACCGTGGTCCCGGCCGCCTCGACGGGGCCGCTCGCGTCGATCGACACCGCATTGTTGTCCGAGGTCACGGTGGCGCCGCGGAGGTGGACCGCGTTGCCCGACACGTCGACGGCACTGGTCCCCGAACTGAGAGTCGCGTCGTCGGCGGTCATGTCGCCGCCAGCGTCGACCCGAACGGCGTTGTTGTCGGCGGTCACCGTCGCGGCCGTGAGGTCGAGCGTCGCCCCGGAGAGTTCGATCTTGCTCGTCGCGGAGTCGAACGTCGTCCCGTTCACGTCGATGTCGCCACTGGCGTCGACCGTGATCGGGCCGTTCCGCGCATCGACGGTCGCCCCGCCAAGGGCCATCGCCGCAGCCGTGAGCGACACTGCGCTCGTGTCCGAGTCGAACGTCGCACCGTGGGCGACGATGTCGCCGGCAGCATCGATCATCACGGCTCCGTTCTGCCCGGATAGCGTGTCGCCGGTGCCGACGTACACCGCCCCGCTTCGGGCGACCACGTCGACGGTGCTCGTCGTCGACGTCAGCCCCACGTCGACATCGACGCTGTCGGCCTCCAGCCTGACCTTCCCGTTCCGCGCCCGCAGTTCGCCCCCGCTCACACTGTCCGGAACGACCAATATCGGCCCCGATGGAGCGCTGTACGCGACGTCGCCGTTGTCGTTGTCTGTGAGATCGACCTTCGTATCGGCTGTCCCGCTGTCGTAGAGGCGGTTTCCGTCGTAGTCGAGGTACGCAGACCCAGGGTCGCGCGTCCCACCGCCACCACCACCGCCACCGCCACCACCGCCACCGCCACCACCGCCACCACCAGCCACGGCAGTCGGCGGTTCGTACTCCGGCGCGAGCGCTCCCCTCTCTTTGTCGTCGATCGTCACGGGGCTGTTGAACGGAACCGACCCCGTGGCGTTGTGGACGACGAGCACCCGGAGGCGGTCGCCGTCCGCGTAGTTCGCGGTCGAGTTCCACGTGTACGTCCACGTCTCGCCGGCGTCGAACGTCGCGGCTGTCGATCCCGTCAGGGTGCCCGCGGAGAGCGTCGGCCGCGTTTCGTTCCCACCCTCGTCACGGAGGACGACGAACACCTCGTCGGTGTCGAACGCGGTCCCGCCGCCGTGGGTGACGGTGACGGTGACGTTCCCCGCCGCCGGCGTGAGGCCAACGTCGAGCGCCACGCGTGGCTCGGGGTCGTCACCGAGCGACCCGAGATAGAACACCCCGAACGTGCTGATCGCGACGACGACGAGCCCCGTGAGGAGGACGACACCGACGCCCTCGATCTGTCCCCGTCGCGTGTCGGCATCGCTCATCGGTGCTCGTAGGAACACCGGGTATATATGCTTCGGCCTCCCGATACCAACGCTGGTAACGCTGTCTCCGCCCGTCTCTCGTGCGAGCGCGCTCGAACCAACGCGGGTGTGTCTCGGAATTGATAGCCGCGTCGCCAATGATATATGTGGCGTCGGTCTGGTTCAACTGATGCTCAGGGGTGACGACCGCGGGCAGTCGATACAGATCGGCGCGATTCTGCTATTTGGCGTGCTCGTCATCAGCCTCTCGATCTTCCAGACGGTCGTCGTGCCGTCGGAGAACAGCGGCGTCGAGTTCAACGGCTACGTGGAAGCGACCGACGACCTCGTGACCCTCCGAAACGGTCTCCTCGCCGCCGGAACCCGGGGAGGACTGGAGTCGGAGACCGTCCAGACGGGCGTCCGTTACCCCTCGCGCATGGTGTTGATCAACCCCGGTCCTCCGGCCGGCTCGCTCGAAACCACGGCGTCGGAGAACGTGACCATCGCGGGCGTCGAGGCCGTCTCGGGCGAGGAAGCGAACGTCCGCGGGTTCTGGAACACCACCGATCGGGGCGCACAGAACTACAGCACGCGGCGCGTCTCGTTCTCACCCGGCTACAACGAGGTCGAGGTTCCGCCGGTCGAAGTGTCCGGAATGGGGGCGTACCGACTCACGCCGAACGGTCCGCTCTCGATCGCCGGCCAGACGTTCATCACGGGCAATCGGATCACGCTCGTCACCGTCGACGGCGACCTCGGCGCGTCGGGCCTGTCGACGTCGGTGACGGCCTCGCCCGCCAGCGTCGCCACGCGCTCGGTCACCGTGACGGGCAACGGGAGCGACGTCACCGTGACCCTCCCCGTTCCCGGGAACGGCACCGAAGCGGCCGCCGAACAGTGGATCGACTCGTCGGAGGCGCAGACGCTGAACGACACGAACCCCAACGTCGAACGGATCGTTCCTAACGGCTCGCGCGCCGACGTCGTCCTCGACGGCTCCCGCCAGTACGAACTCCGACTCGCTCGCGTCGTCGTCCACGACAGCGGCGATTCGGGGGTGGCGGCGGAGACCGAGCCGCAGTATCTCGTCCCGCTGGCCGCCAACGGGACGACGGTGCCGACGACCGGGACACGACGGCTCGCCGTCGAGGTTCGTGACCGCTACAACAACCCTGTCGAGGGGGCGGCGGTCGACTTCAGCGCGACCGGCGGCTCGCTCGACGGCAACTCGACGGTCATCACCGGTAGCGATGGCCGTGCGAGCGTCGCGTTCGACATCGACGACGTCGACTCGGCGACGCTCGACGCCGCGATCGACGGGGCAGGCCTCCCACCCTACAACTCGACGACGATCGAGGTGTCGCGCGCGGGAGCCGGCGGCGGGTCGGGTGACGCTGCTGCGGGGACGGACGACATCAACCCGAGCCAGAGCGGCGACGTGCAGCTCACGTCCGCTCAACAGAGCGGTGACAAATCGACCGCCCGGATCACGTTCAACAACACGGGCACGGCGAACCAGACGATCGAGAAGATCCGGATCTCGTTTTATTTCGGCGGCGGCAGGGGCGGGTCGGGCAAGACGGCGACGAGCGCGACGATCGACGGGAGCTCGTTCGACATCCCCGGGACGACCAACACTCTCTCGAAGACGTTCCCGGCCGGTCAGGAGTCGTCGCTGGTGATCGACTTCGACGGGAACAGACCGGAGGTGACCGGCTCGCTGTTCGTCATGACGGTCTGGTTCGACGAGGCCGGAAAAGAGACGTACTTCATCACCGTCCCGCTGTAGCGCGGCGCGGAAGTGAGCGACGCCGGTGACCCGGCGCGCTCGGTCACTCGTCGTCTTCTTTTTCGATGACTTCGGGGTCCGCGAGCGCCGACTGCAGCGAATCCAGTCCGGAGACCCAGTCCGAGACGAGGCCGTACTCGATGTCTTCTAAGACCGTGACGTCGAGTTCGTCGTCGTCCTCGATGAGGAGCGTCCCCGCCTGGACCGTGTGGGCGAAGGCCGTGTCGAGATCCTCGTCCTCCTCGGCGGCGACGGCCGCCTCGACGTGTTCGCCGATGGTCCCCTCGGGAGCGGGACCGCCGGCGACGTACTCCTCGGCAGCGGCGAACACACAGCGGAGACTCATCTGGACACCGTCGACGAGGATGAGTTTCTCCTCGCTCTCGAACGCCGCCTCCGAGAGGACGATCTCGCCGATGTCGCGGATCTCTTCGAGGGCGACCTCGTCGTCGATGCTCCCGTCCTTGTACGCGGAGAGGACCTTCGCGACCGCGATGGCGGCGTCGTCCTGCATGTTGAACAGGAGCCGCGCCGACTCCTCGCTCTCGGGGTCGAGGTCTTCTTCGTCGACCCGTGAGAGCCAGTTCTGCCAGCGTTCCTCGGTGTAGTAGGTCTCCTCTGCCTCGGTCATACATGACCGTCTCTGCCTGTCGTCAAAGGCCTTTCCTCTCCGTGGTTCGGTGTGAGTGTATCTCACTCTCGCCGCCCGAAAGCGACGACGGACGCGGGGTCGCGCCGTCCGCGACACGCTGGCA
Organism: Salinigranum marinum; assembly: GCF_024228675.1. Lineage (NCBI taxonomy): Archaea > Methanobacteriati > Methanobacteriota > Halobacteria > Halobacteriales > Haloferacaceae > Salinigranum > Salinigranum marinum. The sequence continues at coordinate 518,785 of NZ_CP100461.1, forward strand.
CGCTCGCGGTGCGGTCCCCCCATCGGCCGAAATCGTCGGGGGCTGTCGGTCCGCGATCGACTCAGCCGAGCGTCGATTCGGTGTCGATGCCGTACACCCGCCGGGGTGTTTCGACGTGCGCGAGCCGGACGGCGTCGTCGTACCCCTCGTCGAGGAGCGTCCGGACGCGCCGCGGGACGGTCTTCGGTCCGAGAACCGCCCCCGGACGGTCGGGGTCGTCGACGAAGTCGGTCTCCATCAGGAACGGCTCGCCCCGGTCGGCGGCCTCGCGGAGCCAGTCGGGTTCGCTCATCACGCTCGGGGTCACCCCCGCCAGCGTGCTCCCGGCGTAGTGTTTGACGACCTTCTCGCTCGGAAGGCCGCGCTCTTCGGCCCACGCGCCGACCGCCGTCAGGTCCTCGGTCGTCTCGGTGTGGAGTTGGACCGCACAGTCGCGGTCGGCACCGAGCGCGAGCGCGTGCCGGAGCACGTCGTTCGACGCCTCCCAGACGGCCTCGGGGACGTCGTAGTGGGGCCGACCGGACTTGAGCGCGAGCGCCCGGCCCTCCCCGACGTACTCCGCCGCGACGTCGAGGCCGTCGCACATGAGGTCGCGGGCGGCCCCGGGCTCGAAGCCCCGGTCGCGGACCAGCCGCGAGACGAGGCCGGGGTGGACACCGAGGACGGGCCAGGCCCGACCAGACAGCACCGTCGACGCGCGCTCGACGACCGCGAGGGTGGTCTCGAACACCGCCCGGAAGTCCTCGCCCGACTCCGCTTCGACGCCCAGGTGCCACGACGGCTTGTTAACGACGAGGAGGTGGGTGCCGCCGAGACGGGCGAAGTCCTCGACGGCATCGATTCCCCGGCCGTGTTCGGGATCGAGATGCAGGTGGTTGTCCAGTACCGGCGTGCCGAGTTCCATACCGGTCGTTCGGCGGCGTGGACAAAAGGCGGACGGGTATCTGCCTCGGTCGTCGGTGCGCCTGTCGGAGCGCCCGCCCGGCCGCTCCGGCCGGAGGCGGCGACGACGGTCCCGGCGCCGGCGACAACGCGACACGACCAGGTTCGCCCGTCGAAACGTCAGACTTTCGTGAGAGTGTGTAACACGGTAACGTATGAGGTTCGACGGCGGGTTTCCGAACGGACGAGTGACGTGCCACACCGCGAACGGGGCCGTGGAACGCCGGCCCGACGACCGTGCGTCGACGTGGAGGTGCGGCCCGTGATCCGCCGGCTGTTGACGCTTCCGTTCCGGCTCCTGGGAGTCGTCTTCGAGTTCGCGGTCGTCCTCGTGATGGTCGAGTTCTTCGGACTGACGCTGTACCTCTGGTGGGCGAACGAGGCGGCGCTGGACGCGTTCTTGACCGGCGTCCGTACCCCCGCGGCATTCGTGAGCTTCCTCCTGGCCGCGCCCGACCGGTCGCTCGTCGCCGGCGGACTCGCCGTTTTGGCTGTCTTCCTCGTCCTGAGCGGTGAGTCGGGGACGGGTACGAGCCACGTCCACGACGGCGGGTTCGGTGGCGACGGTGGTGTCGGCGGGTTCGGTGGCGACGGTGGCGACGGCGGCGGCGGTGGCGGCGGCGAGTAAGTATCTCCCCCCCGTCGCTCTGTGGAGAACGCTCTGCATCGCCAGGGGACTGCCACCCCGCGTCGGCGGCAGCGGGCTCAGACGCCGGGGACACCGAACGCCGACAGCGAGCCGATCCCGAACAGCGAGAGCACCGCGATGACGACGAGCGACGCGACCCAGGCGACGAGGCCGATCCCCACCGCGGCCCCCCAGCCGCCTGGGTACCGCCAGTTCACCACCGCGACGTAAGCGGCGAGCGTGAGCAGGACCCCCACGAGCGGGATCCAGCCGAGGAAGAGACCGACGACTGCCCAGACGACCGCACCGACGAGCGCCGTGACGACGGCGTGTCCGAAGTCGGCCTCGTCGACGACGACGCGCGCGCCGACGTAGATCCCGAAGCCACCGACGAGGAGGCTCACGACGAACCCCACGAGCGAATCGAGCAGTGCCATACGTGACGGACGACCGCAGGGAGCAAAAGTCGGCCGGTCGTCACTCTCCGAGCGTGACGTGTTCGGTGGCGGCGTTGGGGAGGGCGTCGGAGCGCCCGTGGGAACCCGGCGCGATCGCGACGGTTCGGAGCCCGTACTCGTTCGCGACTTCGAGGGCGGGCTTGAAATCCGTGTCGCGGGAGGCGATCGCGACGACGTCGGCCCGGGACTCGACGACCAGCCGCGTGAGGTCGACGGCGAGTTTGACATCGACGTCGCCGCTCGTGACGATCACGTCGAAGCCTCGTGCTTCGGCGGCCTGGATGAGCCCCGGGGTGGCGTGTTCGTCCACGTACAGCCGGGTGGCGGCGAGGCGGCCGTACGAGCGGGCGGCCGCCCGCAGGTCGTCGAGGTCGACGTCGAACTCGTCGCGGAGGACGTTCGGGCCGTCGACGAACAGCGCCACCCGTGGCTCCGACGCCGATTCCTCGGCGAACAGCCGACGGAGGAGTGTCATGCGACGGCTACCGTCGACCGGGACAAATGTGTGGTGATTCGACCCCGATTTGGGTCGGAGTTCGGACAACCTCCATGTCTCCCCGCTTCCTCGGGAGGGGTATGAGGAGACAGACACGCCGCCGGTTCGTCGCCGCCACGGCGCTCGCGGTCGCGGGGATCGCCGGCTGTACGGGACGGACGGGCTCGGCGGGAGCCGGCACCGAGGGCACGAGCGGGGGAGCGACGGAGCCGGGCGACACGGACGGGCGGACGACGGGGTCCAGCGAGTCCCTCGACAGCCACCCCGCCGCGGCGGGACTCGACGCGCAACCGACGCTCGGACCGAGGGAGGCGACGGCGACGATCGTCGCGTTCGAGGACCCTTCGTGTCCGCGCTGTCGGGCGTTCGAGCGGAACACCGTACCGCGGATCCGCGACGAACTCGTCGCCACCGGGCAGGCGCGGTTCGTCGCGCGGACCTACCCCGTCGTCTACCCGTGGGGCGAACCCGCGGTCCAGGCGCTCGAATCGACGTTCGCCCGGTCGTCGGAGGCGTTCTGGGGGCTGTTCGCACACTACTTCGCCGACCAGGACGCCTTCTCGACCGACAACGTGCTCCCCCGGACGGAGGAGTGGCTCGCGGCGAACACCGATCTCGACGGGGCCGCGGTGGTCGCCGACGCCGAGGCCGGCGCGTACGACGACGCCGTACAGGTTGATCTCGACGCGGGCGAGGCCGCGGGCGTCGGCCGGACGACCCCGACCGTCTTCCTGTTCCGCGACGGCGAGTACGTGACTCGCGCGGGCGGGAGCGTCAGCTTCGACCTGCTCACGTCGGCGCTGGGACTGTGACGGTGCGACTGCTGGGCGTCGGGCTTCCCACGACGCGGTCGGACGTGCGGCTGGTCGCCCGGACCACACGGCTCGTGCTCTCGGTCCCGGTGTACGCGCTGTTCGCCACGCTCGTGGCCCTCGCGACGCTCTCGGCGTTCGTGCTCTCGCAGAACCTCGCGCTCGTCGGCGACGTCGTGCTCGGTGGGTCGCTCCCCCTCGCCGCCCGCCTCCGCGTCCTCGTCGAACTGTACCCGTTCGTCGGGACCTCGTACAGCCTCTTGTCGGGAACGGCGCTCGTCGTGGTCGCGGCGCTCACCGGGGTCGATCTCGCGATGGTCGCGTACCACGTCCGCGAACACGGCCTCTCCGCGGAGGGAAGCGGCGGCAGTGCGGCGGGCGTCGTCCTCGGCGCGCTCGGAGCGGGCTGTGCGGCCTGCGGGTCGGCGGTGCTCGCCGGCGTGCTCTCGCTCGTCGGCGCGTCGGGGCTCGCGCTGTTGCTCCCCTTCGACGGCGTGGAGTTCGCGGTCCTCGCGAGCGTGGCGCTCGTCCTGTCGATGTACTGGCTCGCCGACGGGATGCGGGGCGGGTCCATCAACGGCTGCCCGGTCGATCCGTAACCGGGTCGAGAGCCGACCCCGTGGTGCCCAGTCATCCGTTGCTCAGTACCACTAGTATTGCCTATCACACCTTATTTCCGTTTAGAAGGCTATATCTTTACACTTATGTGGTTGGAGGGGGCAGAAGTTGATATGAACGACAGTATGGGGGATAATGACCCATCATCGTTTATTGTTATAGATTCGATGAACGACCACGGTGCTATCACAGTACAGCCCGTCGACGGCCACGCGACGTATCACGTCGTCGACTACGAGGACGGGACGACGCGCGAACGTCTCGCCTCGCTCACCGAGGGCGCACAGATCCGAATGTCCGTCGAGCGCGCCGGCGTCCGCGCGAACGTCTGGAAGGCGACGAAACTCGTCGCCGGCTCGGCCAAACCCACCCCCGTTCGCGTCTGACGACTCGCCGATTCGGGTCCCCTCGTTTCATCTTCGCCCCCCACACGCTTCGTCGTTCTTCCTCGTCCCCGACTGCCCTCTCGTTCCACGTTCCCCCGACCGCCGGCCCGTATCGCGATCAGCAGGAGAACAGGCCGCCGCTCAGCACCGGCGCATGACGCTCGACATGTCCGCGAAGGTCGCAGTTCGTCGGTGTTCGGCGCGGGGCTCGTTCCCCGCTCCCTCGCCAAAAATAGTTACTACATCCATAGTAACTTCTCTGCGTCCGGCGTGATAACTGTACTGTTCCGGGCGACGATTCGACCGAACTCGGTCGTCGGGGAGCCGCTCGTCCGGGATCGACCGCTGAAGGGCCTGTAAACGCCGCTTCGTCCTGCCGACTCGTCCCGCCTGCGACGGTCCTGTCGACTCGCCGCGTCTCCCGATACCAAAGCATTAATTCGACGCCCACTATCCCCCCGGTATGGCCCTTCGGAAGCCGCCGCTGCGGGACGTTCACGCCGACCGGGGAGCGACGTTCACCGAGTTCGGCGGGTGGGAGATGCCCGTGGAGTTCGGCTCCATCAGACGTGAACACACCGCCGTTCGCGAGCGGGCGGGGATATTCGACGTCTCACACATGAGCGAGATCGAAGTGACCGGTCCCGACGCGACGGCGCTGATGCAACGTCTCACCACGAACGACGTGACGGCGTTGGATCCCGGCGACTCGCAGTACGCGGCGATCACGGACGCCGAAGGAGTCATCATCGACGACACGATCGTCTACCGACTCCCGTCGGCCGACGGTGCCGAGCCGACGTACCTCTTCGTCCCGAACGCGGGCCACGACGGAGAGATGTCCGAGCGCTGGACCACCCACCGCGACGACTGGGGGCTCGACGCACGAGTCGAAAACACGACCGAGGAGTGGGCCATGTTCGCGGTGCAGGGGCCCGACTCCCCCGGACTCGTCACCGACGCGATCGGCGCGGTTCCGGACATCGTTCGCTCGGAGGCCACCGAGGCGACGATCGCGGAGACGCGGTGCCTCGTCTCGCGGACGGGCTACACCGGCGAGGACGGCTTCGAGGTGCTCTGCCCCTGGAGCGGGGCCGAGGCGGTGTGGAACGCGTTCGTCGACGACGACGCGTGCCAGCCGTGCGGGCTCGGTGCGCGGGACACCCTGCGGATCGAGATGGGCTTTCTCCTCTCGGGGCAGGACTTCCACCCCACCGAGGAGCCCCGGAACCCCTACGAGGCCGGCATCGGCTTCGCGGTCAAACTCGATACGGAGTTCGTCGGCCGGGACGCGCTCGAACGCGTCGAGGCCGAGGGCGTCGACGAGCGGTTCGTCGGTATCGAACTCCTCGACCGCGGCGTGGCCCGTCACGGCTACGACCTCACGAACGAGGCCGGCGACCGCGTCGGCCACGTCACCAGCGGGACGATGAGCCCGACGCTCTCGAAGCCCGTCGCGCTCGGCTACCTCCCCGTCGACGACGCCGACCCCGGCACCCGCGTCAACGTCGTCGTCCGCGGCGAGCCCAAGCGGGGGAAAGTCGTCGTCCCGCCCTTCATCGACCAGTAACACACCCATGTTCGAAGTTCCTGACGACAGACGGTACCTGGAATCGCACGAGTGGATTACGACCGACGCGCCCACGCGCGTCGGCATCACGGAGTTCGCACAGGACGAACTCGGCGACGTAGTGTTCGTCGAACTCCCCGAGGTGGGCGACTCAGTGACGGCGGGCGAGTCGTTCGGCGTCGTCGAGTCGATCAAGGCCGTCTCCGACCTCTACGCGCCGGTCTCGGGCGAGGTCGTCTCGGTGAACGAGGAGCTGTTCGACCGGCCGGAGCTGGTCAACGAGGATCCGTTCGGCGACGGCTGGATGCTCGAACTCGACGCGGAGGTGGACGGAGCCGACGACCTCCTCTCCGCCGAGGAGTACCGCGAGCAGATCGAATGACCGGGAGTCCGTACGCACCACACACGGCCGCCGAGACCGACGCCATGCTCGACGCCGTCGGCGTCGACTCGGAGGACGAACTGTTCGACATCCCGGAGGCGGTGACGTTCGACGGCTCGTTGGGTTTCGATTCGAAATCCGAAGCGAGACTCAGACGCGAGATCGAGGCGACGCTCGCGCGGAATGACGACCTCGTCGAGTTCCTCGGGCGGGGTCACTACGACCACTACGTCCCCTCTCTGGTCTCGGACCTCTCGCGCCGATCGGAGTTCCTCACCTCGTACACGCAGTACCAGCCCGAGATCACGCAGGGGTTCCTCCAGGTCCTGTTCGAGTACCAGTCGTTCCTGGTCGAACTCACGGGGTTGCCTGTGGCGAACTGCTCAATGTACGACGCCGCGACCGCGCTCGGGGAGGCGGCGCGGCTCGCGGGGCGCGTGCGCGAGACGAGCGGGTCGACGGTGCTCGTCCCCGACCACCTCCACGAGGGGAAAGCGGGTGTCCTCGACAACTACGTCGCGGGCGCGGACCTCACCGTGGAACGCTACCCGATGGACGACGGCGCGGTCGACGTCGAGGCCGTCGAGCGAGCAGTCGGCGACGACACGGTGATGCTGTACGCGGAGTCGCCGACGCTCCGCGGCGTGATCGAGCCGTCGCTGGCCCGCCTCGGTGCGGTCGCCGACGACCACGACGCGCTCTTCTGTCTCGGCACCGACATCGTCGCGCTGGCACTCCTCGAGGAGCCGGCGGCCGTCGGCGCGGACGTCGTGGTCGGCGCGGCGGACGCGCTCGGCCTCCCGACGAGCTACGGCATGGGGCTCGGGCTGTTCGCCACCCGGGAGTCGTTCCTGCGGCAGGTCCCCGGTCGGCTGGTCGGCGCGAGCGAGGACGCCGCCGGGACGAGGGCGTTCACGCTCACGCTCCAGACGCGCGAGCAACACATCCGGAAGGAGCGCGCCACGTCGAACATCTGTACGAACCAGGCGTGGGTCGCGCTCCGGACGGCGATGCACGTCGCCTCGCTCGGGGCCGACGGCATGGTCGACCTCGCCGAGCGGTGCGTGACGAACGCGCGCGACCTCGCCGAGCGCCTCGACGAGGTCGTCGGCGTCCAGGCACCGGTGTACGACCGCCACCACTTCCGGGAGTTCGTCGTCCACACGGACCAGCCCGCTGAGGCCGTCGCTTCGGACATCGAAGCCGACGGCTTCGCCGTTCACACTGTCGGAGAGCACAGGCTCCAGGTCTGCGTCACCGAGACGAACGAACGACACGCGGACGCCCTCGTCGCGGCGTTCGAGGAGGCAGTATGAGGTACGACCAGGCACGCTACAGCACGGACGGCGTCTACGAACCGCTCCTGTCGGAGAAAGACGAGACAGCGGTCGAGGTCGACTCGGAACTCCCCGACGACCTCACCCGCGACTCCGTCACGCTCCCGTCGTTGTCCGAACCCGAACTCGCCCGACACTACACGCGGCTGTCGCAGATGAACTACGGCGTCGAGACGGGCCCCTACCCGCTGGGGTCGTGTACGATGAAGTACAACCCCTCGTTCACCGAGGACGTCGCTGCGCTTCCGAGCGGCGGGGTCCACCCCGATCGGTCGCCGGAGTCGGTGCAGGGGACGCTCGCCGTCCTCCACGGCCTCCAGGAGTTCTTAGCCGAGATCGGCGGGATGGACGCCGTGACGCTCCAGCCACCGGCGGGGGCCGCGGGGGAGTTCACCGGTATCCTCGTCGCCAAGGCGTACCACGAGGCGAACGGCGACGAGCGCTCCGAGGTGATCGTCCCCGCCTCCGCGCACGGCACGAACTTCGCGTCGGCCGCGATGGCCGGCTACGAGGTCGTCGAACTCCCCTCCGGGGACGACGGCCGCGTCGACCTCGACGCGCTGGCGGCGGCCGTCGGCGACGAGACGGCGGCGCTCATGCTGACGAACCCCAACACCCTCGGACTGTTCGAGCGCGACATCGTCGAGATCGCCGAGACGGTCCACGACGCCGGGGGGTTGCTCTACTACGACGGGGCGAACCTCAACGCCCTGCTCGGCCGGGCACGCCCCGGTGACATGGGGTTCGACATCATGCATTACAACGTCCACAAGACGTTCGCCACGCCCCACGGCGGGGGCGGCCCCGGTGCCGGTCCGGTCGGCGTCGTCTCGGACCTCGCCGAGTACCTCCCTCGCCCGCAGGTCAGGGAGTCGGACGGCGGCTACGAGCTGTTCGACCCCGAGCGGTCGATCGGCAAGGTCCACGGCTACGCGGGCAACTGGCTCGTCCTCCTCAAGGCGTACGCGTACATCGCACGGCTCGGCGACGCGGGGCTCAGAGACGCCTCGGCGAAGGCGGTGTTGAACGCCAACTACCTCGCCTCGCGGATCGACCTCGATGTCCCGTACGGCCCCTTCCACCACGAGTTCGCCGCGACCGCCGGCGACCGCGACGCCGCCGAACTCGCGAAGGGGATGCTCGATCACGGCGTCCACCCGCCGACGACGAAGTGGCCCGAGCTCGTCCCCGAGGCGATGCTCACTGAACCGACAGAGGTGGAGAATCGGTCGTCGCTCGACGACCTCGCGGCGGCGTTCAACAGCGTGGTGACGGCGGACGAAGAGACGCTCGCCGACGCGCCGACGCGGACGGCGGCCGGACGGATCGATCAGGTCGGTGCGGCACGGAACCCGCGGCTGTCGTGGCACGCGCTCGACGGTGACGACGCAGACGACACGGCGTGAGCCGCCGGGCCGGGCTCACTCTTCGACCGAGGCTCTGCCGGCGCGTGGCTGGAGTCGCGCGTCGACGTACGCGTCCAGTTCCGCCCGGATGTCGGCCGCCCACCGGTCGTCGGAGGTCGCCCGTCCCACCATGGTGCCGAGCGTCGTCGCGAGCAGGAACTCGGCGATCCGAACGGGGTCGCCCTCGCGGAACTCGGCGGACTCCATGCCGGCGCGGAGGATGTCTGCGAGTCGGTCGCGGAGCGCGTGGTCGGTCTCGGTGAACTTCTCGCGGAACGCCACGTCGTGGGCCGCGGCCGCACGGAGTTCTACGTAGACGCCCTCGAACTCGCACCGCTCCCGCGCCGCGGCGAGCGGGATCAGTCGGTCGAAGAACTCGTCAAGTCGTCGCCGGGGGTCGACGTCGCTCGTGGCCTCGATCTCCGCCTCCAGGCGATCGGTGAGAAAGCCCATGAAGTCGAGCAAGAGCGCGTCCTTGCCGGCGTAGTGGTGGTACAGGAGCGACTTGCTCTTGTCGAACTCGTCGGCGATCCGCTGGATCGTCAGGTCGGCGTAACCGTACTTGGTCAACGCGACGTACGTCGCTCGCATGATGTCCGTCCGCGTCTCGTGAGGCGCGTCGGCGAACATCTCGGGAGGCCCCATCTGAATGAATATTCAGTCAGAGGAGAAATGGGCTTCGATCGGGGAGTCGAGCCGTCGCCACCTCGGGTCGTCCCCGCCTCAGGCCTCGACGGAGGTGTCGATGTCACCGATGCGGACGAAGCTGTAGTCGCACTCCGAACAGCGCCACTTGATCTTCTCACCGAGATGGACGAGGGTGCTCGCGGTCCGCCAGAACGTTCGTTCCTCGCCACACACGGGGCAGTGGTGTTCCGTCTCTAGGCTCATAAGCGAGGATGACGGGCGACGGTGTTGAAGATGTTGGTTCCTCGTCTCGGAGTCCGACCTCGCGATCCTCGTGGGGTTCCGCCGGCGTCTCGACGGAGGCCAACTTACTTGCCCCCGGCACCGCTACCCCCGACGATGACGCTCACCCTGTACGCACTCGACGGCTGTCCGTACTGCGAGACCGTCCACGACGCGCTCGAGGCCGCCGGTGTCGACTACGAGACCGAGTGGGTCGACGCGCTGCACTCCGAACGGAACGAGGTCAAGCGGGTGAGCGGCCAGCGCGGCGTCCCCGTGCTCGTCGACGACGGTCACGGCGTGACGATGGCCGAGAGCGAGAACATCGTCGACTACGTCGAACGAACGCTCGCCTGACCCGCGCGGTCGGTGTCGGCGTACGCGACTCTCGCGTCCGCTCCGCCGTCGTCCGTGTGACCGCCGTGGCACCTCAGGCCGCCGGGGATGCCGGCCGCGACGCCCAGTGCGCGTCGAGGTAGTCGGCGAAGGTGACGTAGTCGATGCCGATCCGCGACGACGACACTGGTACGTCGACGTCGTACCCGCCCTCGTTGAACCACCGGTACATGTCGGCCATCTCGTCGCCCCCCTCGGCGCGGTACGCCTCCACGTCGACGTGGACCACCCTGACGTCTCTGTCGAGCGCCGCGGCCGCGTCGCTCCCGGCGTCTCGGGTCGTCCCGTACACCGCGTACTCTCCGTACTCGCCCGAACGGAGCGCGTCCACGACCGCACCACCTTGCTGGCCCGTCGCACCGGTGACGAGCACCCTTTTCGCGACCATACCTCACGGACGCGCGGCGAGGGAATAAGCCGGCAGTGAGCCGTGACAGCATCCGACTGGTACACGCGGCTCTGACTCTCTCGATCGAGTGAACGTCCCACAATGCTCATCTCCGTTGTTCACCTACGAACACCCATGAACAAGCACTTCGAGGACGCCTGGTACTACCTCGGTCGCGCTTTCCACCACCTCCGGATCGGGCTCGAAGAGGAACTCGCGCCGCTGGAGTCGGCGATGCGCGAGCGGTTCGGCTGGGAGGAACCCGAAGAAGGGGCGGAAGAACAGACGCGGCTCGACCGGTTCCGGACGGAACTGCGAAAGGTGGACACGACCGAGCCGGTGCAGAAGGCCCGTGAACGGATCGACGAGTACCGTCGGAAACCCGCGGCGGAGTAAGTAACTCTTAAGTCTCGTCCCCGGGTAGGTCGTTCTGCGCGGGTTGGTGGTCTAGCCCGGTTATGACGGCTCCTTCACACGGAGCAGGCCGGCGGTTCGAATCCGCCCCAACCCATCCTTCTTTCGACTTCAACCAAAGGAGTAGACGGGAGCCGATTCACCCCGTGTGTACCCCTTCAGAGAGGCATCAGTTGATCCGGTGAACGGGTGGCACGTCTCGATGGATGCGCCGTCCGGTGATTGTGCGAAAGGAGATTGTCGGGCGAGGTTCGAAAGTGTTTCCGTTGGACGATTAGTGTCACCCATCATCAAAATGAGACACAGCAAGATGTGAATCCATCGACAAGCCCAACCACAATCACCGCAACTACTACGAACACAAGAAAAATGTGGATCCATCGACACTACTCACGTCCACCTTTTGATAAGCACCAACAATGAAAAGTGTGACGACAAACAGAAAGACTGCTCCCGGTTTAAGAAGGTCTGTTAGTTCGTCCATCACTTCCCGATACTCGTCGCAGACTGAATACACTTCTGCCGAGACCGGAGTTTCTTTTTTGTAGATTTTCCCGATTACTCTGCGTAGACGCCTACCTGTCAGACAAAATTGGTCAATTTCTGGATGGAGTATATCGAGTATCAAGAGTTAACACGGATGGTACCCCGAAAAGTTGAGCGAGATGAAGTACCCTGTCCTCGAAAAAATCTGTGACCAGAAATCGACCCACGTAAATGCGGTATTCGATACGAGTTAAAACGCTCGGAGAAATACTCAGAAAAATATGTGTAACTGTATCGAAAACCCTCCTGACATTAATTGGGTTGATGGAATCGACGGTGATCAACACATCGTTTCGCTCCGTCTCGATTTTCGTTACTGGTGTCAAATATTCGAGGAATAGAGTGTTTCGTTCCAATTTGACTAATTGTATCCTCGAAGGTTTCAGAATCATAGTTGTTTTCACCAACATCGTCAATCCTCTTGTATGGCTTTTCTACCCGACTTCCCCGACCACCAGAGTACGGGGCGGCTAATACTCGAAGGTTAAGTGTCGTTGTACCATTAAGTATCGAGTATTTGTAAAGTAGTATTTCACCTTGTAAGTTGAACCCAAGTTCGTATCATCCAGTTGCTCCAAAGTCTCACGCGTTTGCGCTGTCAACTGACCTGTGTACGAGAATCCCGATACCACGAACGAAAGTGAGGCGATGATGATACTGATGAGGAGTAGACCAACCTCCAGCGAGAGGAAACTGACCATACTGGTGACAGTCAATGCACGGGTATGAAAAGATTTGATGTCCAGCGCTCAGTAGAACGATGACCTCCTTCGACCCTGATGAACATCCGAAAGACGTGTGTCCTGAGCGTGGAGCCGATGTTGAGACGACCCGAGAGTCGAAGCACTCGACTGGAACGGCGACCCACGTAAACTACAGAGACGCTTGCACCGAGTGTGAGTGAAGTAAGTGGTGGTGGGATGACCGATGAGTACGATTGTCACAGATGTCGTGAACCATCTCTCGGGCAACACACGGCGCTCGCACGAATCCTAACTACTTCCCTGACTGACGGGACATCCAATCGTGCAATCCAACACAGCGCCTTCTCGCTCGTCTGATGGACATCTTTCTCTTAACCAACAGACGTCCCTGTCTTAACCAACGCGCCTCAGAAAGGACCATACGAACGTGAGGCAGACGAACGTCACGAAACGGTGTCGACGGACGAGCGCACGAAGGGAGGGCACAGTTGATCACGTGGAACCTCATCACCAGGCGACATAATCGGGTCGACGCAGTCGTAACGCGCAACGAGAATCGGGCAGTACAACTATACCCGGAAACGATGTACCGCTCTGTGGTGATACCCAGATGGGTGCGTCGATTTCTCGGTGGCAACTGGTCTCGACGGTCACGATCGTCGTCCTGTCGATCGGTTCGACACTCCTCGGTCTCTTTCGACCTGGCCACTACCCTCCGGAGCTGCTCCCTCAGTTCTACGTCCAGGACCTCGTCGTACTCGTCGTCGGTGTTCCGGCGCTGATCCTCGGCCTCTGGTACACGACACGAGGGTCCCTGCGGGGCCGTGTCGCCTTCCTCGGCGCGCTGGCGTACATGAGCTACATGTGAGCGTCCACCGGGCTGCAGGTCCCGTTCAACCGGTTCTTCCTCGGGTATGTCTTCCTGTTCAGCCTCTCGCTGTTCACGTTCGTCGCAGAGACGGTCGAGGTTGACGCGAACACGGTCCGTCGGGTTCTTGCTCCGCGTCTCTCCGAACGGGTCTATGCCACCTTCCTGCTGCTGATCGCGGTCGGACTCGCCTTCGTCTGGCTCGCGGAACTCGTTCCAGCGACTCTCAGCGGGGTCCCGCCACTGCTCGTCGAGGAGATCGGTCCACAGGCACTGGTGTCGCACTTCGTCGACTTGGGTGTCGTTGTGCCGGCGCTGATCGTTGCCAGTGGGTTGCTCTGGCGCCGGCGCCCATGGGGGTACGTCTTCGCCGGCGTTGCGCTGGTGTTCGGCGCATTACTCGCCCCGACGATCACCGGGATAACGATCGTGTTGTTGGTCGGTGGATCGGTGACCGTTCCTCCCGTTGCGCTCGTCTTCACGGTCCTTCCAGCGGCTGTCGCGACGGTGCTTGCCGTCACGTATTTGCTCGCGATACCTGGTTCGGACTCACCGGCGACCGACGAGCGGACCCAGCCCACGTGAGTTCCTCACCCGGATGCGACCTGTTTGTAACGACATGGTAGCACGTAGCGAAACTGTTTAATACCTAACAGTTGTGCATATGATATGCAAGAACCAGGGCGCATATCACTCGGTAGGATGTCGGTCTCTCTCGGGAACCCGTGGATATTTTTCGGCGTAACCTACGCCGTCACGTGGAGTTTCTTGCTACTGGCGATCGTTTTCGGAGTGAGCTTTCAGAGTGCCGAGGGCGTGGTGTTGCAGTTGCTGGCACTTCTCGGTCCTGGGGCTGCCGGTATCGGATTCATCTATCTCGTCTACGATGAGCGAGGGCGCGCGGACTTCTGGAATCGAATCAAACAACCCCGCCGAATCGGCGTACGATGGTTCCTGGTCATCCTGCTAACCCCGGTCGGGGTGACGATCGTGGCTGCCGTGGGTGCGTCACTGCTGGGCAGTTCGGGAACTGCCTGGGGTGAGGCCGTTCGGGAGCTGAGTCGTAATCCACTGGCGATCCTGCCGACGCTGTTCTTCGCGACGCTCCCGCCGATCCTCGAAGAGTTCGGATGGCGTGGGTACGCGTTGGACCGGCTTCAGATGGACCGCTCGGCGCTCGGCGCCAGTGTACTGTTAGGCGTCGTCTGGGCAGTCTGGCACCTCCCGTTGTTCTTCGTCGAAGGATCGTTTCAACGCGAGTTCGTCGGATTCGCGACGAGCGGCTTCTGGCTGTTCATGATCGGCATCGTCGCGCTGTCGGTTATTTTCACGTGGGTGTACAACCATACCTCGCGGAGTATCCTTGGCATCATCCTCCTGCACGGATGGGTGAACTTCGTGTCCAATACCGTCGAGGTCGCGGACGAATACTACTACCCGGCCTGGGTCCTGACTGCAGTCCTCATTACGGTAATCTGGGGGGCGAAGAGCTTGAGAAAAACCGGCGACGTGCCCCGTCCACCCCTGCCAACCGGTACGTCCCGTGGCTGAACGACGATGTGTTCGCCTCGGAACGGTTTCCCATCCGGGTTGATGTTCGGGAAGACGCAGTGAACCACGGTGTCCCTCATTGATCTGCACCTGTGTCAGCACGGCTGCTACCTACCGGAGCGGTTCTCTCTGGACTCGACTAAGTCCAGTACATCTCGTTGGTCGAGTGGAATGGTCGGCGGGACTGAGACCCCGTGTCCTCGACATTCCCGCCAGTGTGGAATCAGACTACTGTTATTAGTTTATTGTCAGCTTATGTCTATACGCTATGCCGATACACATCGAAACCGTCCTGCGGAAAGGTATCAACCGCACTGTCGCCCGGAACGGTCTGCTGCTCGCAGCCGTCCTCTACGTCGTCTCGACAATCAACGCGATCGTCGGACTCGGCGTTCAGCAGTGGGTAGCGAACCGTGGCGTCTTCCCGATGGGCGTCCCGTTCTCGAGAGGGATGGACGCTGAGATCTCACGGGAGATGGGCGCTGCGCTGTTCGCCATCCCTCCAGCCGTAGGCGCCATCGTCTCCCTCCTGGCGGGCCTGGCCACGATTATCCTCACCATCGGCGCGCTCCGGACCTTCGTGAGCGACGAGACCGAGCGCCTGCCGAGCGAGCACTTCACTCAGAACATGGTGTGGCCAGGGCTGAACTTCCTCGTCGGCACCATCGTCTTCGGGGTGGTCGTTGCGCTCGGCTTCGTCTTCCTCGTCATCCCGGGGATCTTCCTGCTCGTCGCGCTCGCGTTCTGGACGGTGTACGTCGCCGTCGAGGACGAGAACTTCGTCGCGGCCATGCAGGATAGCTGGGGACTGACTCACGGGCACCGGCTGCGGCTGTTCCTCCTCGGGGTCGCCGTCGCGGTCGTCGCCATCGTCGTGAGTGCCGTCTTCGGCGTTGCAGGGATCGTCGGCGGCGTCGTCGCCGTCATCATTACCCAGATCGGGAGTGCACTGACGACGGTCTTCACGCTCGCGACGCTCGCCGCGGCGTACGAGCAGCTCGTCGCGCTCCCCTCCGAGGAGACGCCGGTCACGGCAGAGAGCGACAGCGAGACATCTACCCCCGCATAGATGGCGACGCGGCTCTTTGCTACTCGGGATTCCACCGGTGGGACTCCGTGGTCCGGCAATGGTCAGCGTTGGGTTCCGCATCTCGGGGACTGCGTGCAGGAGCGGCGGACCTCCGGCCCCACTCCGATCCGAAGCGGAGTTCACCTGGGCCGAAGCGATCGTTCACGAAAGGAGTTTGTTATTCAGCACCGTCGGTCCCGACCGACCGACCGAGTCCGTGCCAGACGTTCTGCTGACGACGGAGCAGACATTATTCTGACGGGACCCGAGGGACCGGACAGGAGGATACCGGAGTGAGTGAAACGACGGGACCGGGCAGCGCGACGGAACCGACCACCTGGCGGAGTGGTGTCTGGACCGCTATTCTGATTACGGGTGCTCTCTTGATGATTTATCACCGCTTCGTCCGTCCGTGGCATCTCGAGTGGGGTGCCACCGACGAAGAGATCGCGCGCCGACTACCAGGGGACGACATTGTTCCGACCGCGAGCAGCGAGACGACCCGTGCAGTCACGATCGAAGCTCCCTGCGACGAGGTGTGGCCGTGGCTCGTCCAACTCGGGCAGGGCCGCGGCGGGTTCTACAGCTACAGTTGGCTGGAGAACCTGGCCGGGGCGGACATCCACAACGTCGATCGGATCGTCCCGGAACTACAACACCTGGAGGTGGGTGACTCGATCCGGATGGCCACGGAGGACTACTGGCTCCAGAGTCCGCTCACGACGATGACCGTCGAACGCATCGATCCGGGCCGAACGCTCGTCTTCCAGGGATACGACGGTGGAACGTGGACGTTCCACCTCGATCCGATCGGCGCGGAGACGACCCGGTTCATCGTGCGCGGACGAACACCGGCGAACCAGTCGGTCGTCGACCGTGTCGTTCGGTATCTGATGTACGAGCTTCCGCATTTCATCATGGAACGCGGCATGATGCGCGGGATTAAAACGCGGGCTGAACGCCCCGGTCACGTCGGGGACTCCGTTTCAGAGTGAGGGTTTCCTCGCTCTTCGAGGGTGTAACGCTGCCGTCGGAAGTGCACGGCGACGAGGAACGTCGAGACGGGGACGGCGACGACCCACAGACCCGCCAGTGGGAGAAATCCCGGGTCGACGAAGTACGTGAGAAAGACGGGGATCGTGACGATGCCGTTGGCGACGAAGAACCGGCGGATCCACCGTCGCAGTCCACCACCAGCAAACACCGGAGCGACCGCCAGCGTCGCCAGCCCCAGAAACAGGTACCTCAAGCCGTCGACGGCTTGGAGGAATATCCCGAAGGTGTCTGCGAGGAGCATCCTCTCGATCTCGCTCAACGTTCCGCGCTGGGCTTTCGGGAGGTACACGAACAGCTGCACGATGTACATGAGCGACACCTGTGACGCGTAGAGGACGGCGAAGGTCACCCCCGTGAAACTCCAGACTCGCTGGTCCCCGGACACCGTGTGGTGGATGCTACTCATCATGACCACGATGGTAACGGCGAGGATCAGCGACGATGCATCGACCAACCGAATGCCGAGCAGCCGCGGGATCGCGTCCAACAGCTCCAACAACGCCGCGACCGAACAGACGGTGGCGCTCACTGCTGCGAGTAGGGCTGACCAGAAGCCGAGCCGGTTGATCGGGTCTCGACTCCACGTGTGAAGCAGTCGGTCAAACGAACGCGGAGTTATCATTATAATGATTATTATTGCTGCACATAGCCCAATAAGCGTATCCCGAGACCTCTCGGACGGTCGTGTGCTGCACAGGAACGCTGCGCTCACCGGCTGAACCGGTCGACGGCTCACTGTCTCCGACGGTCAGTTGTCAGGTTCGAAGTCGGGTGACGCCTCCGTGCACTGATCGACGACGAACTCGCGAACGACCCTGGTATACGCGTCCGGCCGTTCGAGGTTCACCGTGTGCCCAGCGTCACGGATCGCGACCACAGAGACGTCCGACGATTCGACGCTCCGTTCGACCGCTGCTGGTCTGTTGATGCGGTCGTTCTCGCCGTTCAGCAGGATTACCGGACCCGGATAGGCCGCGAGACGCTTCTGAAAATCCCTATCGACGAGTGCCAGCCCAGCCTGGCCCCACGCGTCGAACGAGAGACCCGCGTTCAGAATCGAGTCGACAGTGCCGTCGGGGAGCGGGAGTGACCGCAGACGGGACCGAGTCGTCCGCTCGAACCAACTCGTGATGGGTGGGATGTGAGCACCGAGTCGAAACAACAGGCTACTGATCCTCGTTCGAAGTCCCAGCCACCCCCGGTAGCCGGCACTGCTCCCCGAGAGCACGAGTCCGGAGATGAGGTCCGAATTTCGAGCCGCGACTTCGATCGCCACGTAGCCACCCAGGGACTGCCCGACAAGTACGAGACAGTCCGCGTTCGCACGCTGCACGATCCTTTCGACCGTATCGATGGCCTCCTAGAAGTGAAACGGTTCATCGATTCTCGTTCCGTGCCCAGGGAGGTCGAGAGCGACGGTCTGGTAGGTATCCGAGAGCGACTCGACCTGTGGGAGCCACATCTTCCGCGAAATCCCCGCGCCATGTATGAAGAGGATAACGGGCGTATCAGTCGGTCCACGGCTATCGACTGCTGTCATCGGTCGCAGTTCGTTAGACGGGGACCAAACATGTTCCCCAGTCGAACTCACGCGGACCAGGTTACACAATCCATCGATCGATCCGTTTTGAAAGCCTGTTTGCCCCGACCACGAACGGAACGAACAGGACGAGTCCGAGGATACCCGTCATCCTAACAGTCCCGATATCGACGAGGCCCGCGGAGAGGAGTCGCCAGTAGAGTAAAATGGACACTGGAATCACGACCGAGATGGCAGTGGCGAGCCCCGGCGTATAACCACGGAACACGATCGACTGTCCCACGTGGACGAACGAGTGGAGAAAGTAGCCACCGAGTATCGTGGTGTATATCAAGATACCGGGCCCGTTCGGGTCGAACGTGCCAGCGGCGGTCGCCCCGACGACGACACAGCCGACGAACCCGACGGCAACGGTAAACCGACGTCGTGTTGAGGTGAGCACCCCGACGAGCCGACGCTGCAGTGGCGTCAGGTCGTCACTCTTCCGTAGGCCCCATCGACGAGACCACCTGTCGATCGTGGCAATCTCTTCGAGATCGTGGACCAGCCAGCTCACGGGGAGCAGCCACAGCACCAGTACAGTCTCCGAGATCGTCATCAGTTGGTTGTTGGGTATTCGCCTCTCACTACATAGACTCACTCAGCCGAATACCTCTGTCGTCTTGCTCCGTCGCCACAGGGCGACACCGACAGTCACGAGCACCAGCAAGAAGAACGTGTACCAGCGAACGACCTGAGATGGTGCGAGCACTTCGCCGGGGAGGTTGATCATCAGATGGAATAGGACGGCGGCGAGGACGCTCCGGGAGGTGTTGTCGTAGATCCACGCGTATAGCGTCTCGAGGACGACGAACGTCGCGAAGAAGCGCCAGACGACCGGCTGGTATGAGGCCTGACTGTAGTATCCCTCCATCAGGAAGAACGGGATGTGCCAGCTCGCCCAGACGGCGCCGCTGATGAGGCCAGCGGCGACCGGACTCCAGATGCTCATTAGTCGGTCTAAAAAGTAACCGGTGGAGCCCGTCTCCTCGACGACTCCCGCACCAACTGTGAAGCCGAAGAACGCGAACAGACTGAGGGGATTCGTGAGCCGCTGGAACGTCGAGACCGGATCGAACGGTTGTGTCGTGGCCCCTATCAGTACGGCAAGCCCACCAGCGACGACCGTGAGGCCGGGATACAGTAGGAAGATGACGACGTACCAGCGCGGTCTGATGCGACGAGGATTACGGATCCGGTCCCACAGTTCGCGGAGGCCGGCCATCCCATCGGACCGACGTATCATCGTGATTCCCCCGAGCAACGGGCTCAACGACCCGAGATAGAAGAAGAGGACGTTCGGGAACGTCCAGACGCTCTCGCCCGAGAGGATGACGAGCCCCCAGAAGAGCCACGCCCAACCCAGATAGATGACGACGTAGCCCCCCAGGTTGAGACTCTTGCGAAGGCGGGCGACGAGCCCGTCGCCAGTCGTCATCCCCGCACCACCTTCCGTGAGACTCATCCGCCTTTCGGGGACGCGGCTCCACTGCGCCCCGACTGGGTCTCCCGGGCCAGATATGCGCCCAGATACCCACCGACGGCGCTCAGCCCGATGATCCAGGCGAACAGCAGCGGAAACATGACGAAGAGGATAATCGCCAGCTCCACGCCACCAGGAAGTCCGAACACCGAGGCGCGTCCGAGGTACAGCACGAACCCGGAGACCAGTATCAGGACGATGGGGAGAGTCGCGAGTCCACCTGAGATGGCGCCGACCCTCGCACCGCGTTTCGGGGGCTCCCGCTGGAGGTATCCGGCTGTTCCGCCACCGAACAGTGGCGAAAAGCCCGTGAACGAGAGGCCGATCGTTACGACTGCCCCGATTGCCGCGTTGCGCAGTTCAGTTTGATCTACCATAGAGAATGGTTCGAATGCTGTCTGGTTAGCTACCAGGGGCCGTTCTCACGGAGTGGGGGACTTCCTGTGAAGTGATATACTGGTCATTCCCGTCTGTCCGGCGGCTCGCGGTAGTTCCCCTGTCCCGTCTCGAATTCGCCCTCAGTCACCACCCACCCGTCATGCGAGCCGACCACCTCGACGGATTGACGATCGGTGTACTCGTTGAAATTCCAGCCGAACACCCACCAGCTGTTCGTCCCCCGGAGTTCGACCGAAACGTACACCGCTGTGTTGGGGTCGGAATCGTACGAGACGAAGGCACGGCCGTCGTACACGTAACATGTCTCCTCTTCTCCCCGAGCCCTGAAACAGGCTGTCTCGGTGCGGTTCTCGTGGGGGCGCAGGAGTGGTTCGCTCGTGGCCGGTGATCGGGTTTCGATGGTGACCTCGCTCTCGACCCTGGCGTCGACCTCGACGTCGTCGTGCTCGACGCGGAGGTGACTCTCGTTCGTTGGGTCGTACTCGTCGGGTGAAACGGTCTCCCAGCGAACGAGGCGGTCGTCTCTCACGACACTGTGGTGGTACGTCGGCTCCGTCGGAATCTCGTTCGCTTGAACGCGGAGCATCGGTCCAAAATCGGTAGCGACGACGTCGTACGTCCACCCGTCTGGCGTGAACGGGTGTCGCACGTTGCCAGTGTCGAGTACTGAGTTGCCACCCTGGTCCGGGAGCGGCACGAGGACAGTAACGTTCGTGATCGTCGCGGAGGGTGAGATTCGGACCTCGTATGTGTATTCGCTCCCGTAGCTGTCGCGATAGAGGGACTGAGAGTAGAGGAACAGCCCACCGACGACTGCGGCGACGACCACCAGAAACGCGACGAGGACGATGAAGAGTAAACGGCGCACGTTCATCGATTCACCCCGCTCACCCGAGACCGAACGAACCATGTTGGTGAGGAGGATTCGGAGAACATTGTTAATCCTCCAGTGAAATTCGCGTTGGATCAGTCGTCGGACGACGCTCCACCCGCCGAGCGTACAGGCTCGTCCCCGCGATCAGGAGGACGAGACCGACCACACCCCACGTGAGAAGCGCGTGGGACATGTACATCGCCGTCAACAACTCCCAGTTCAGCGTGTCTCCGACGAGGACGACGTCGAGGTCGAGCGGAACTCGGCCGGTCGTCGAGTTGTCGGCTCCGTGCATCACCATCGCGAGGAGGGCACTTCCCCCCGAGCCGTTGAACACCCACGCCAAGAGGATCGAGAACGCGACGATGCCGGTGAAGTAGGAGACGACGAGAACGACAGGCCAATCTGCTCGCATCCCGCCGGGGAGAACGAACTGTGGGAGGTGCCAGAGGCCCCAGAAGACACCGATAATGATTGCAGCTCGAAGTGCGCCGTACTGCGCTTGTAGTTCCGGCTGGGCGAAGCCACGCCAGCCCAGCTCCTCTTGGCCTCCGCCGATCAGGGTTCCCAGGACGATGCCCAGCACGATACTGAACGGGTCGAACGTGAACGAAGCCCAGTCGATGGGATCACCGGCGAGCCACCCAACGATACCCGACGCGTATGCGATACCGAACGGGACTGCGATCGCGAACACGTACCACTTCGGATGGACCCGCCAGCGGAGGATGCTTACGAGCCATTCACGGACGCTCTCGCCGCTGCTGTAGAGGACGACGCCAGCCGCGACTGCCGGGGCGAGCGGGCCGAGGAAGCCGCCGATGAACCACCACGTCCAAGAGGGCTCCATCTCGAGCAGAACGATCACGCCTTCGAGACTCCAGGAGATCGCGTACGCCAAGAGAAAGAACGCGGCGATGCGGTGTCGTCTGATCCAGTTCGTCACGACGCTGCTCATATTTTTACTTCGGCTCCAATCGACAGTAACTCGCGAAGACATTTCTTGGGAAGTAAGAAACACCTGACAGGATTTAACGATTCAATACCACATCTTGACAGAGAAGACAGATTATGACCGATATCTGTGACACGGGACGGTCGCCATCGAACGAGCCTGCCCCGAGAGCGGAAGCAACTCGGCGACGACGCATCCGATGGGCGGTGGGGGCTGCCCTCTTCGTGGCCGTATACTGGACGCTACTCAGGGAGTGGATGCTCACCTGGGGAGCGACCTCGTCGGAGGTGGACATGCAGTTTCCAGGCGACGGTCTGCTTTCAGACCCGGACGCACAATCGACCATGGCTGTCGATATCGACGCATCACCCAGCGATGTGTGGCCGTGGCTTCGTCAGTTGGGACAGGACCGTGGCGGGTTCTACAGCTACGAGTGGGCAGAGAATCTCGTTGGGCTCGACATCCACAACGCGGATCGGATCGTCGCGGAGTGGCAGGATCTTTCGGTCGAGGATGCAGTCCGACTCGGCCGTGCTGACCGGTTCCCCGACGCGGTCCTCAAAGTGGTCGCGATAGATCCGGAGCGGTCACTGGTCCTACAGACGCCCGACGAACCGACGTGGTGGCTTTGGTCGTTCGTGCTCAACCCGGTCGACGAGACGACTACGCGACTGCTCGTGCGCTCGCGCATCCGTTTGCCCGAAAACACGGTGATTCGTCTTGCTGCACTGTCGGTACTTGATCCAGTCTCGTTCGTGATGACACGCAGGATGCTCCGTGGCATTCAGTCACGGGCCGAACGGCTCGCGGGCGACCGGTCCGATCCGCCCCAACCCATCCAATCTCCGTCGCTTTCTGGAGTAGACCGTTCACCCGCAGCGTTGCGATCACGCATCAACCCACCTCAATTTCATCCGGCGGCCGGTTGCGCCTCACCACCTTATCAGGATAATAGAGAAGCAGACCCTTCATCGGTGTAAACCCTGCTGATGGTGCGAGTCTCACCACCGATTCCAGCTGTTATCTCTGATCGGGGGGAGCCGAGGAAGCCATACATACAGACACGTGCTATCGAGTAATCGGTAGAACGACTGTGCGAGATACGAGATTCATAATTAGCAACTGGATACGAGGAGTTCCCGTCGGATCTCATTGATTGTTTGAAATATATCGCACCAGTGGATCGGTCTAGTACGTTGATTTGAATACACGCCACACAATCCGTGGGCGTAGCAGCGACTCAGGAGGTTGTTCCAACATGAACACCCGAACTAACGCTTCTCTGAGTCTCCCGTCTGAATGGGCTGCCCGCACCAATCGGTCCAGATACCAGTTGATGAAATCAGTCCCCCGGGGCTTAGACCCGGTGGTTTCAGGGAACTCGAAGTCTCCCCCGACTGCTATCGACCACGGGCTATCGACGATTTCTGCCGCCCGTTCGAAAAACCGGAGTCCGACACCCTCCCGCCCAGCAGACGCCAGCGTGTGATGGAGTTGGAGCGCTTCGAGAGCAGCCACCGACATTCCCTGCCCGTAGATCGGATTGAAGCTACAGAGCGCGTCCCCGATGACCACCAAGTTGGCGGGGAACCTGTCGAGGTCTTCATACCTGAGACGCCGATTGGACGGAAATGGATAGTGAGCGACTTCGTCTGACACCCAGGAGTGCTTGTTGAGGAGCTGTGCAACCACGGAGATGGGAAGTTCTTCCGCAAACGTGATCAACTCGTCCGCCTCCGTTGGTGGATGGTTCCCGTGGACTCCGAGCAGGGTCGTCTGCCAGTAGCCATCTTCGACTGGAAACATCCCAACGCCCCGGGTTCGAGCCGGTTCAGGTGGCACAAAGAAATTCCGCCGATCGTCTCTAGGACGTTCGACCATCACGGTGCTGTAGGCCAAGTCGATCTGCACCTCCTCGACAGCCGGGGCCTCGAAGCCGTGGTCGTCCAGCCACGATGGGGTCTTGCTCGCCCGCCCGGAGGCATCCACTATTAGGTCGGCGGGGATGGTAGATTCCTCTGAACTGTCATCTCGCACAGTTACGCCCTCGACGCGGGAAGCTGTCTCGTCGAGTGCATAAGTAATGAACTGGGTGCGGGATCGGAGATCAACGTCGTCGCATGCAGCAACTCGTCGCCGGAGGACCTCTTCGAAGAGTGGACGGGTCGCGTTGTACATGACCATACGGTTCGGCCCGGCGGCGAGAAAATCGCCCTTCTCGTAGTGATAAAAGTCGGACATGAGATCGATGATAAGCCCTCCAGACGAAATGAGGTCCTCTCCATATCCTGGGAACAAGTCCTCAAACGTGTCTCGCCCAGCAGTTTCCAAGACGTGGACATGCTGGCCCTGGGGTACCCCACGACGGGTGGATGTATCGTCGGGGATCGAATCCCGTTCGATGATCGTGACGGTATCGAACCCATCGGTGAGGACGCGGGCTGCCAGCAATCCAGCCACACTCCCTCCGACCACAACGGCATGGGCCCCGAGGTCCGAGGTCTGTTCGGGGTCGTACCGCGGAACAGTTGCGAGTGTCATGATATGTCCTCGGATTCTTATGTAATGTTCTGGTTCGTGCGGAACAGGTTGTCAGGGTCCCACTCCCGTTTGAGGGCGTGGAGGCGGTCGTACCGCTCCCCGTACGCCTCGGAAACTCGGTCGGTTTCGTCGTCACTGAGGTAGTTCACGTAGACGCCGTCGGCCGCGTACGGTTCCAATGCCTCGTGGAACTCACGCGCCCAGCTAATGTGTTCCTCGTCCCGCTCGGGGTCAGTCCACTTCGGGGCGACGGTGAACGCGAACGCCCGGTCGCGGTGTGGGAAGGCAGTCGCGTCGTGGCCGCGCTCGGCGATCGCGCCCCCCATCCACTCGAAGAACACCGTCGAGTACGGCGACGGGATCGACGCCGTGTACTCGATCACCGTCTCGACGAGTCCTTCGGAGATCTCGTCGTAGAAGTTCGACTTCCAGTAGTTCCGGTGGCCCTCGCAGTAGAGATCGTCGGCCTGTTGCTGGTGTTCGGTGTACGGAATCCGTTGTGTCATGTCGTCAATCGGATCGCCGAACTCCCGGAGCGGCTGGAACGCCTCCCTTCCCGCGGAGACGTCACCCGCGTACAGCCCCCGGAACGCCAGCAGCGTCACTCCGTGTAACTCCTCGGGCAATCCGTACTCGGGACTGCCCTCCAGTATCGCCGCGTAACAGCCGACCTCGTTCGGTGCCTCGCGCATGAACTCGTCGTAGAACTGGAGCGTCTCTGGAATCTGGTCCGGAGGATATATGAGCCGGACGGTGAGGGTCTCGGGGCCGAGTTCGTGGAGTTCGAACTCGAACGACGTGACGACGCCGAAGTTGCCGGCGCCCCCGCGAAGCCCCCAGAACAGTTCCGGGTGCTCCTTCGCGCTCGCGGTGACGAGTTCGCCCTCGGCCGTGACGACATCCATCGATCGGAGGTTGTCGTGAGCGAGGCCATACTTCCGGGCGAGGTACCCGAGGCCACCGCCGAGGGTGAGCCCGGCAACGCCGGTTTCGGACATGATGCCACCCGTCGTGGCGAGGCCGAACGCCTGTGTCTCGTGGTCCAGATCCCCGATCGTCGCTCCCGCCTGGACCCGCGCCGTCCGTGTGTCGGGATCGACGCGGACCGCATCCATCGGTGACAGGTCAACCACGAGACCGTCGTCACACAGGGCCGTCCCTGCGACGTTGTGCCCGCCTCCCTTGATTGCGAGCCGCAGGTCAAGATCACGGGCGAAATCCACAGCGGCGACGACGTCAGCGGTACCGGTACACCGAGCGATAAGGGCCGGTTCCTTGTCGATCATCGCGTTCCAGACGGATCGGGCTTCGTCGTAGCCGTCGTTGCCGAGTTGGAGTACCTGTCCGCGTAGCTGCTTGGCGAACGAGTCGACGGTCGTTTGTTCCAAATTGGTCGTTGCCATCGTGTCATGACCTCCGTCGGGTCCACATTCAGTATGAGCGACCAGCCATTTGCACTTACCCAGTGAGGTGTTTCCCACCCCGTCGGCGTTTTCCCACGGGCCGAAACTTGATACCGATCCCCATGGTATGTTATCTCATGACACTACAGTCCAGTGCAGTTCACGAGGATGCGCTGGAAGACATCGCGTATTTTGCTCGGTCGAAAAACCGAGTGCGACTTCTCGTGATTCTGGCCTCTGGGTCGTACACGCGTCGGGAATTGGGAGACATGGCGGGGGTCGCCAAAACGACGATCGGGCGGATTCTCAACGAGTTCTCCGAGCGTGGGTGGACCGAACGGACCGCCGATGGGAACTACACGGCAACCCCGATCGGCCAACAGGTCGTGATGGAATTTATGCCACTCGTCGAGTCGATGTCGGTGATCAAGAAGCTGGGTGAAACAGTGGCCTGGTTTCAGGCGACAGAGAATCCGATCGGGATGGGCCAGCTCACGGATGCAACCGTGGTGCGACCCGACCCGGCTGATCCGATGGCGCCCGTGAATGCCTACGTGGAAGACCTTCGTACCGCATCTGAATTTTACTGCCTCGTCGGTGTGGCGCCGCCGGAATCCTTCGAGAAGGCCATGCGGGACGGGGTCATTGAGCGCGGGATGCGCGCGGAACACGTGATCACCGAGAGCGAATACACGTACCTTCTTGCGTACCCGAATCGGCTCACCCGGTGGCGGGAGTATGTCGAGGCTGGTGCGAACGTCTACTGTTATAGCGATGCTGTGCCCTGTAACGTCATGATCTTCGATGAGACGGTGTATATCGCAAACACCCAGTCAGAGTATGGCGAGCCATACACGGTGATCGAGAGTCACAACGATGCCGTCCTGTCATGGGGGCACGAAATCGTCGAGACGTATCGAAACGACGCCGAACGGCTCGATGTCGAGTCATTCAGCACAGAGCCGGGAAACTGAGCCGACAACGTCCACTGCCGAATACAGCCTCTGGGCCGTGTTTAGACGCTAGTATTATTGCCTGAATATCAGGAATTCTATGAAGTGAAGCGAGCAGAGTTCGATGTGCCTCCGAGACTTGCTCGCTTCACCGACCGATGTGTGTATTCATACCAAAAAGTTGTCAAGAGTGGCGGAGATGAGAATGTAAACAAAAGGAAAGGTGTCTACGCTGATTGGGTGATTATCGCCATTCATAGACTCCGTGAGTATCTCGACCTTCCGTAGCGCCGACTTCTCGATATCCTTCGTGAAATGCCTGATATCGTGGAAAAACTCGGGTTATCGGTCGAGGAGTTATCGGACTTCACCACGGTTTGTGCTCGGAAGCAGGCGCTGAAGATGCGGGTCTGGCGAGTGCTGTTTCGGCTCTCGGTGAATCCATTAGACCAGTGATCGAGCATCGAGAATTCTACTCGCTCGATGCCGCTCACAATGTTCGGATTAATGATGAAACGTACCATCGACGGTCTGTCGTCGAATCGGTATTTTTCGTGCTTCGCAAGCGATTCGGCTCGACGATTAAAGCCAGAACATGGTTCGATCAGTTCCGAGAGATCGGCTTGACATCCTCCTCCGCGTTCACGCGGAGGAATCCCACGGCACCGCGCCGCTGGATTGGGATATTAGGGTTTGGCGTCTACCACCTCTGTCCGAGGTTGGAATCCTCGGGAGAGGTCGTGAAGATAGACTCCGGGCTGTGCCAACCAGCCGGTACTCCTATCCCCGGACAACTGCCCGGATGACTCGGAGTTACTTTGATTGATGTCGAGACGGATGTTCTCCGCCCCGTTCACGTCAGCGTTGAACGCCGCGTCACACTTCTCACACACGTACAAGCCACGCTCAACGCGCTGACTGTCGTCTTCTCTACCGCACACGCAACACGTCTTACTCGTGTCGCGCTCGGACACTTCTACGACTTCGATGCCCTCAACCGTCGCCTTGTATTCGAGGATGTTCGAGAACCTATCGAACGCCCACCCGTGCAGGTCGAGATTGCCGTGCCGCCCCCAGTTCTTCGACTCGTCGTTATCGTCCTCTTCGCGGACTCCAGCGAGTTCTCCGATGTTGATGTGACACACTCCCTTCTCGATACACCGTTCAACGATGTGTTTAGCGAGGCTGTGGAAGAAGTGAGTACGGCGCTCCGACCACTTCGCGTGGAGTCGAGTGGCTTCTTGACCCCCCGAGTCGTCGCACTTGGCGATTTCCTTCGGGAAGGAGTAGCCGTCCTGTCTCAAGCGATTGCCGGGGTACAAGTCGGCTTCCTCGGTACTGTACGCGACCGCCGCGAAGTTACAGATGCCGAGGTCGATACCCGCCGTCTCCTCGCCGGGTGCGTTGGGCGTCTCTACTTCGGCTTTGCAGACAAGGTGGAGTTCCCAGCGTCCCTTTGCCTTGTCGTAGACGGCTCTGACCTGCTGGAGATTCTCGACCGTGACTCCGGGCCGCGTCTCGTATTCGACAAGGATGTATTCCCACGCTCGGGGGTGTTCCTTGTGATTCGCGCCCTTTGAAAGTCGGACACGGTTGTTCTTGGTGTCGTGTTTGATGCCGTTCTGCTTCCACGTCACCGTCGAACGGGGGTGTTCTTCGTGGACGCGGTTGCCGTGGTCGTCGTAGTAGTTTTTCTTGCGGTAGCCGGGCGGGTTCGCTCGACTGTCTGACTTCCTCTTGCCGTCCCACGAGTTGAAGGCTTCAGCGAGTTCCTCCAGAACGCGCTGACTGGACTGTGAGTGCAGTCCTTTGTATTTGATGTGACCTTTCAACTCGTCTTTGAGGTCGCCGTGGTCAGGAATCTCGCCGGTTTCATCCCACACTTGGCGGGAATGGTAATTGGCGACGTTCCAGAGCTTGCTGGCCGACCACCCGTGCCGGTCGAGCGGTTCCTCTACCTGACTGTGGTTGAGGATTTTCGCTCGGTGAGTGCGGTGGACTTCCAGCATTGTGAACGCCTGTATAAGCACTTATACTCGTGTTTCTTGTAAAGTTTCGGTTTGAGGAGAGTGGAATATCCTGCTTTGCCATCGACGGTGGGTTGTGGAGGGGTTGTCGGATTCATCCCGCGCCTAAAGGCGCGGATATTCTCCTCGAATCTCTATAAATAATCGACGAGCGCCGAATCGAGTGCGGCTTCACGCCGTCCGGACAGCGGACTAAGCGGTCTCCATGTTTCGCCTCGTCTCGCAGTCCTCGGACCACTTCTCTCTGGAACTCCCGACGAGCGAAGCGGATGCGGTGTCCCGTTCGCCGAAGATCACACGGTCCGTGACGGACTCGTTCTCGGTCTCCGCCGGAGACGTACACGCCGTTGCGTTCTTCACCGACAATCAGACTCGACTTCACCCGGGTCAAGGGAGCCCCTTCGAATGCGTCGATCAACGCCATCGGACAAATCTAGTTAAATAGTCCGAAATCCGTTGATATCAGCTTTTTCTTTATTCCTCTCAGTGGCTAAAAAAGCTTTTAATATATCAGATAAGATTCATTCGCCAGTTTAAAACACGAAAGACAAAATTGGCGAAACGCGACGATACAAAAAATACTATCAAAGTGCCTGGGCTGTATCTATCCGTTCCGAGCAGGCGACTCGCCTCGGGAGGTCACCCACGGCCTCGCCCTGCGGTGTCAGGCGCGAGTACCGGAACACGGATCAGAGATGTTACAGCACTACGACTGTAATAGGCTGTCCGACTCGGGGGAACCTGTCACGCGTCGTCGGCGACGGTTTGTTTCGTCCCGCGAGATCTGTCTCGGAACCGTTCCGTAAATGCGAATCCGTGCAGCTCGTCCCGTTCTACGGAACAAGCCGCACCATCGGGTGTCACAAGAGTAATGGCCTCCTCAGCCGAAGTTCGCTCTATGACACGCTCTTTCGTCTCTCCTCCTCGCTACATCCAGGCCGCGGGGGCCGTCGACCAGCTCGGCTCTCACGTGGACCGTCTCGGCACGACCGCGCTTCTCGTCACCGACGGCCTCGTCCGTGACCTCATCGCCGATCCGGTCCGCCGTTCGTTCTCGACGACACGGGCGGAGTTTCACGTCGCCCTCTTCGACGGCCCGTGTACGGAATCCGAGATCGCTCGCCTCTCGGCGATCGCTCGCGAGCGGGAGGCCGACGTCGTCGTCGGAGCCGGTGGGGGAAACGCGATCGACGTGGCGAAGGGCGTCCGTGGGCGGGTCGGTGGGGCGCTCGTCTCGCTCCCGACGGTCGCCTCGAGCGACGCACCGACGAGCGGGATCTCGGTGACGTACTCCGACGACGGCCGGATCGCGGGCGGTATCGTACACGACAGGCGGCCGGAGCTGGTTCTCGTCGACACTGATGTCGTGACGGCGGCTCCGACTCGGTGGTTCGTCTCGGGCGTCGGTGACGCGCTCGCCACGCGGTTCGAGGCTGCCGCGACCGTCGAGAGCGGTGGGCAGACCGTCGCGGGCGGGCCACCAACGAGAGCGGGTGTCGCACTCGCCGAGGAGTGTTACGAAGCCGTCCGCGCGAACGCGCCCGCGGCCGTCGAGGCGGTGGACGCGGGAACCGTCACGGCTGCCGTCGAAGAGACCGTCGAAGCGATCATCCTTCTCTCGGGGCTGGGCTTCGAGAACGGTGGGCTCGCCGGCGCACACGCGGTCCACGACGGGATCGTGGCCGCGGTCGAAACCACCGCCACCCACGGCGAGATGGTGTGCTTCGGCCTGCTCGCACAGCTCGTCCTCGAGGAGATACCGACCGCAAAGCTCCGCGATATCGCCCGGTTCGCCAGCGACGTGGGTCTCCCAGTGACGCTCGACGGGATCGGCGCGTCCACGGACCACGTCGAAGCCATCGCCGCGGCGGCCTGCAGGGATGGGACGACCATCGGCAACCAGCCGGGTGACCCGACGCCGGCGGACGTGGCGGCGGCACTGCGCGGCGCGGACGAGTGTGGACGGTCGCTGTAGCGCTCGGGTGGTCTCGTTGACCGCTCGACGGTTGAGCATTGTCTTTGGTGATAGTTCGTTCCGTCTCCCTTAACTCTCTTTCGACAACGTCCCACGTAACAGAACAGTTCGAATCTCGTTGTCCATGGCGGAATACATTTGTACCACTGTTCTGTACGGGGCGTATGGACGGAACGAACGGCGACGGGGCGGGACGCATGGTACAGACAGCCCGGACGACGTTCCGCGTGCTGGACGAGGTGAGTGCGCGGGAACGGGCCGGCGTCACCGAACTCGCGACCGCGCTGGAGATGTCGAAGAGCGCCGTCCACCGCCATCTCGCGACGCTCGTCGCGGAGGGGCGTATCGAGAAACACGACGGCGAGTACCGACGCTCACTGCGGGAGACGGAGGGCCTTACCGCGGCGTTCGCCGTCGTCGAAGCCCTGAAAGGGCTCAGCGGGGCTACTCCGGGAGAGATCGCGTCGGAACTCGACCGCTCCGAGGCCACGGTCGAACACTACCTCTCGTGGCTCGAACGGAACGGCTACGTCACCCGACGGGGCGACGTCTACAAGAACGGCCTGAAGTTCCTCGACATCGGCGAGCGCGTGAAGTACGACACCGGCATCTTCGACATCGCGGCCGAACAGGTCGACCACCTCGCCGAAGAGAGCGGCGAACTCGCGCTCTTGAGCGTCCTCGAACACGGGCAGAACGTCCTCCTGTACAAGGCGAGCGGGAACGACGCGATCCAGACGGCCCACGAGATCGGCCTCCGAGAGCCGCTCCACTGTAGCGGGCTCGGCAAGGCGATCCTCTCGGAACTCCCCCGCGACCAGGTCGAACGGATCGTCGACGAACACGGCCTGCCCGTGTTCACGGAACAGACGATCACGGACCGTGAGGAGCTGTTCGAGGAACTCGATCGAACCAGTGACCGAGGGTACGCGATCGATCGGCAGGAGGCGAAGCCGGGCATTCGGTGCGTTGCAGCGCCCGTCGTCACGGAAGAACGCGAACTCTACGGCGCGGTGAGCGTGACCGCACCGAAGAGTCGGATGCAGGGTGATCGGTTCGAGGAGCGGATACCCGAACTCGTCACTGGTGCGGCGAACGTCATCGAGGTGAACTCGATCTACCTCTGATCGCGTTCGCGACCGGTTCGGACACTCAAGCTGGGGGTTCGACGACCCGGCCGTCCCCGGTGAGCACGTTCGTCTCGCTCGCGGCGTCGAACAGGTGGGCGCTCGATTCGTCGAACGTCACGAGGGCCGAGTCGCCGGACGAGGGTCGGACGTCGGCGGCCGCACGGACCGTACACTCCTGTCCACCGAGGGTCACGTAGACGTAGTTGTCCGAACCGACGGGCTCGACCACGTCGACGTGCGTCTCGACGGTGTTCGGCCCGGACTCGGTGGCGATCCGGAGGTCTTCCGGCCGGATCCCGAGGACGAGTTCGTCCCCGGTCGCTTCCGATCGGGCCTCACTGGCGAGTTCTTTGGAGAGTTCGTACTCGAACCCGTCGCCGACGAGCGTCGTCCCGTCGAGGCGAACGTCGAAGAGATTCATCGCCGGACTGCCGATGAAGTCGGCGACGAACAGGTTCGTCGGGTGGTTGTAGATCTCGTCCGGGGTCCCGACCTGCTGGATAGTCCCGTTGGCGATGATGACGATCCGGTCGGACATCGTCATCGCCTCCTCCTGGTCGTGGGTGACGTAGATCGTCGTCGTATCGAGGTCCTCCTGGATGCGCTGGAGCTCCGTCCGCATGTGCATCTTCAGCTTCGCGTCCAGGTTCGACAGCGGTTCGTCCATCAGGAACACATCGGGTTCGCGGACGATGGCCCGGCCCGTCGCGACGCGCTGTTGTTGCCCGCCCGAGAGGTTCGCCGGCTTCTTCTCCAGGTGATCGCTGATCCCGAGCATCTCCGCGGCTTCCGTGACCCGCGTGCTGATCTCGTCCTCGGGGAGGTCGGTCGTCAGACGGAGTCCGTACGACATGTTCTCCTTGACAGTCATGTGCGGGTACAGCGCGTAGTTCTGGAACACCATCGCGATGCCACGGTCCCGCGGGTGAACGTCGTTGATAACGCGGTCCCCGATGAGGATCTCACCCTCGCTGATGCTCTCCAGTCCCGCGACCATCCGGAGGACGGTCGACTTCCCCGACCCCGAGGGACCGAGAACGGAGACGAACTCCCCGTTCTGGATCTCGAGATCGACGTTCTCGACGGCGAGGACGTCGCCGTACATCTTCTTGACGTCTCTGAATGTGACTCCGCTCATTGTCTGCCGCTGGCATGTGTCGTGAGACAACGTATATAATTTTTCATTGCTAATCGGATCGGCTGCCCGGAGGCAGCTCGTCGGAGGCCTCAGCGGCGCTCACGCGGGGCGGACGCCTCCCTCGTCGTCCGGAGACGACCACGGAGGATCCGTCGATAACAACTATTATATATCCTAATCTAAAATCATAAAGCCGATGGCTCGCAAGCAGAGAGGCTCTTCGGCGAGTAGGCGCAGGTTCATGAAAGCAGCCGGTGCAGCCGGGATCGTCGGCCTGGCCGGGTGTACTGGTGGCGGTGGTGGCGGCAACGGAGGCAACGGGGGCAGTTCGGCCGGGAGTTCCGGTTCCGGAACGACGACCATCCAGTTCTGGACGCTGTTCGCCGGCGGCGACGGCGAGGCGATGAAGGCGATGGTGGATCAGTTCAACTCGGAACACGACTCGATTCAGGTCGAACGCCAGCGCCAGCCGTTCGCCGAGTACTACGACAAGCTGTTCACCGCGATGACTGGCGGGAACGCACCCGACCTCGCGGTGTTCCACACGACGGAACTGCAGCGATTCGTCCAGGCGATGCAGCCTCTCGGCGACCTGCTCTCGTCCGGCGCGGGTGACCAGTACGTCTCGTCCATCTGGGACCAGACGCAGTACGAGGGGTCGCGTGTCGCTCTCCCGCTCGACACACACCCGAACGGCCTCTACTACAACAAGGACATCTTCGAGGAGGCCGGCCTCGACCCCGAGAGCCCGCCGACGTCGTTCTCGGAACTGCAGGAGGCCGCCGGCACGATCGAGTCCGAGACGGACAAGCTGGCGTTCAGTCCGGACCCGTACAACCTATATCAAGTGCGACAGTTCATCGCGTGGCTCCGTGGGCGGGGCGGCACGTTCCTCAGCGACGACAAGACCAGCGCGGAGTTCGGCGACGCCCACGGGACGGCGCTCGGTGAGTTCTACGGCAACATCACCGGCGAGTGGAACTGGGACGAGGCCGACGCGACCGAGAACCGCGGCACCAAGGCCTTCCGCTCGGGTGATCTGGCGATGACGATCAACGGGACCTGGTACTTCGGCGTGCTCCAGCAACAGGACTTCGGCTGGGGCATGGCAAAGCCGTTCGTCGGTCCCGGTCAGGAGGTCGACCTCACGTGGGCCAACAGCCACACGCTCGGCGTCCCGGCCGGGACGGACAAGGCTCAGGCCGCCACGGAGGTCGCCGAGTGGCTCACACAGAACAGCCTCACGTGGGGGACGGACGCCGGTCACCTGCCGGCGGCCTCCGGGGTGCTCGAGTCCGACGAACTCCAGTCGGCGACGGTCTGGGACATGACGCTCTCGACGTACAACGAGATGGCACAGAACGGTGCCCTCGCGTACATGCCGAGCACGGAGAACAACCAGGACTACCAGCGGCCGGTCAACAAGGCGCTCCAGCAGATCTACTCCGACCAGGCGACGGCCGCCGACGCCATCCCCAGCGCCGCAGAGCAGGTCACGAACAACCTGCAGGGCTAACAGCCGATGGCAACGAAAGATAGGCTCTCGTTCAGCAGTCGGTTCGGGTCCATCGACCTCACCGACGCCGAGACGCGAGACGGCATCCTGTTCGCCCTGCCGTATCTCGCGCTGTTCTCGGTGTTCCTGCTCTACCCGCTCGTGAAGGGCTTTTACATGAGCCTCTTCGACTGGAACGCGTTCGCGCCCGCGCAGTCCGAGTTCATCCTCTTCGAGAACTACGCGCGGATGTTGAGCGACCCGGCCTTTTGGAAGTCGGTCCGCGCGACGGTCGTGTTCGTCGTCCTGACCGTGCCGACGCTCGTCGTCCTGGGGTTGGCGCTGGCGCTGGGCGTCAACCGCGACGTCAAAGGCAAACGGATACTGCGGACGGTCTTCTTCAGCCCGTACGTGCTGACCGTCTCGGTCGTCTCGCTCATCTGGGCGGAGCTGTACGCCCCACAGTACGGCGCGATCAACTACTACGTCGGGTTCGTGATCCAGAACCCGCCGTCGTGGCTGAACTCGTTCACCTGGGCGATGCCCGCGATCGCGATCGCGACGATCTGGTGGACCGTCGGGTTCAACTTCGTCATCCTGCTCGCGGCCCGGCAGAGCGTTCCTGAACGCTTGTACGAGGCCGCGAAGATCGACGGTGCGAGTTCCTGGCGCGCGTTCAAGGACATCACCGTCCCGCAGATGCGGTCGGCGATCGTCTTCGTCACGACCGTCCAGTTCATCTGGTCGTTCCAGGTGTTCGGGCAGGCGTACATCATGACCAACGGCGGCCCGGGTGAGTCCACCCAGACGCTCGTGATGTACCTGTTCCGGATGGCGTTCAACGAGGGACAGTTCGGCTACGCGGCCGCGGTCGGTTACTTCCTGTTCTTCGTGCTGGTGGCCGTGTCGCTGGGGAACTACTACTTCGTCAGCGGAGGTGACACCGCATGAGCACGGTCGGCTCGCGACTCCTGTCGGAGCGGGTCCGGTCGGTCGGGGTCTACGCCGCGCTGTACGGCGCAGCGGCACTCTTCCTCGTGCCGTACGCCTACATGGTCTCGACGTCGCTGACGCCGGAGCAGTTCACGTTCTCGAACAAGCCGTACTGGATTCCGCCGGAGATCACCTTCCGCTGGTACGACGCCGTCCTCGCGGGAGCGCCGATCGTCCAGTGGGGCTTCAACACGTTCGTCATCGCGGCGACGACGACGGTCCTCGTGGTCCTCCTCGACTCGATGATCGCGTTCTCACTGACGAAACTGGACTGGCCAGGCAAGCGCATCGTGTTCACGATCATCGTCGCCTCGTTCATGGTGCCGGTGTTCGCGAACATGGTGCCGCTGTACACCATCATCACCGACTTCGGCCTGATCAACAACCCGCTGGCGGTGATCCTGCCGTTCAGTGCGATGCCGATCGGCGTGTTCCTGTTCACGCAGTTCTTCGACGACCTGCCGGACTCGGTCATCGAGGCCGCGAAACTGGACGGGTTCTCGACGTTCCAGATCTACTACAAGATCGTGTTGCCGCTGATGAAGCCGGCCATCGCCGCGCTGTCGCTGTACACGTTCGTCTACACCTGGAACCAGTTCCTCTGGCCGCTCATCGTGCTGCAGGGACAACAACAGTTCACCCTGCCCGTCGGGATCGTCACGATGCAACCGACGCAGGTGTTCCAGCCGGGCGCCGAGATGGCGGGGACGTTCCTCGCGGTCCTCCCGCTGTTCGTCGTCTTCCTCATCCTGCAGGAACACCTCGTGAACGCCGTGCAGATGCAGGGGACGACCGGATAATGTCTCGGAGCACCCCGCCCACGGCCACGTCCCGTGTCACGTGCGCGGACGACGGCCGATCGGAACGCACCGACTCCCGTCGTGCGGTCACCGACCCGGAGCAGTCCATGTTCCGCCGACGGGGCGGCGCGGACGCGCTCGAAGACGAGCGGAACGACGGGGAGCGGTCGAACGCCTTCGTCACGACGCTGCAGTTCGTCTATCGGCACAGCACGGCGCTCGTCCCGGCGAGCTTCCTCTGGGTGATCTGTTCGCTCCCGCTCGTCACCGTCGGCCCGGCCACGCTGGGCGTGTACTCGCTGGTACTGTCGCTCCGCGAGACGGGCCGCGTCGATCGGGAACGGGTCGTCGGGACGGTTCGTGAGAACCTCGTCCCCGCGGCGTTCCTGGGGTTCCTCCCGGTGACGTTCGTCGGCATCGCGTCGCTGTACGTCGTCAGTGGGCTGGCGACCGGGCTCGTCGGCACCGCGTTCGCCGCCGGTGCGCTGTACGCGGGGCTGTATCTCGGGGTGCTGATGATCCCGACGTTCGTCTCGATGGCCGGCGGTGT
Organism: Salinigranum marinum; assembly: GCF_024228675.1. NCBI lineage: Archaea > Methanobacteriati > Methanobacteriota > Halobacteria > Halobacteriales > Haloferacaceae > Salinigranum > Salinigranum marinum. Next base: position 556,016 of record NZ_CP100461.1, read on the forward strand.
CGACCCCAAGGTCGCGCTCCGCGAGTCGTACGTCTGGCTCGCGAGTTCGCCGGTGACCGGCCTGCAACTGCTGCTCGTGACGGGCATCGTCCTCGTCGCGACGCTCGGGCTCAGCGTCGGGTTCCTCCTGCTGTTCGCGGGCGTCGCGGCCACCTACCACGCCGAAGTCGTCGTCCGCGCGGTGACCGGCTCCGAGGAGTCACTGCCGAGCTTCGCCGCAACGCGACAGTGAGGTCGTCCGCGCCGCGAACCGTCTGAGAACGCCCACACGGCGGCGACCCGCCGTGCCCGAACGCATGACAAGATTCATACCACGAATGCGAGAACACGACAACCAACTAGTGAAACCATGAGCATCGAACAACACGAATCGACAGCGACGCGACGAACGTCGCGGTCGCTCTCCGGAACCTGGACACTCCGTCTCGACCCCGACGACGTCGGTGTCGAGGAGGCGTGGACCGCGACCGACGCCGACTGGCACGACGACGACTGTCTCGCCGTCGACGTCCCACACGCCTGGCAGGAGCACGAGACGTGTCGAGACTACACCGGCGTCGCCTGGTATCGGCGATCCGTGACGGTCGAGCAACTCCCGGAGAACGCGGTGTCGATCCTCGGGTTCGGTGCCGTCGACTACGAGACGACCGTCTGGGTCAACGGCGTCGAGTGCGGCTCGAACCGGGGCGGCTACCTCCCGTTCGAGGTGGACGTCACCGAGGCGCTCGAAGCCGGCGAGAACGTCGTGACGCTCAGGGTCGACGACCCCGAGAACATCGACGACGTCCCACACGGGAAGCAGGGCGATCCGTGGTACACGCGAGTCAGCGGGATCTGGCAGGACGTCGAACTCCGGACGCGACCACGGACGCGCGTCGACGACGTGCGGTTGACGCCCGACACCGACGCCGACACCGTCGGGGTCGACGTCGACGTCGCCGGCTTCGACGCCGCCTCGACGGACGCCCTCGCCGCACGCGTCCGCGTCGAGCGCGACGGCGAACCCGTCGCCGAGGCCGACCCGGTCGCGGTCACGGCCGACGACCACCACCCGACGGTGGGCCACGCGACGACGACGGTCGTCCTCGACAACCCCGACTACTGGCACCCGGACGACCCCGTGCTGTACGACGTCGTCGTCGATCTCGTCGACGAAGACGGCCCGGGCGGAGCCGTCGACACGTACGAGGACTACTTCGGGATGCGCTCGGTCTCCTTCGAGGGTCGTCGCCTCTATCTGAACGGTGAGCCGCTGTTCATCCGTGGCGCGCTCGACCAGGGCTACTACCCGGGGACGCTGTACCGACCCTTCGAGGAGGACCTCTTCGAGCGCGAGATCGAGACGGCGAAGGATCTCGGCTTCAACCTGCTGCGCAAACACATCAAGCCGGCCCACCCCGACTGGGTCGAGGCCGCGGACCGCCTCGGCATCCTCGTCTGGGAGGAGGTCGCGAACCCCGGGCGGTACACGGAGCGGTCGAAGCGCGAGGTCCGCGAACAGGCACGCGGACTCATCGAACGCGACTACAACCGACCCTCGGTGATCGCCTGGAGCCTCTACAACGAGGAGTGGGGGATCGGCCACCACCACGACGAGACGTACGTCTGGGACGACCCCGAGAAGCAGGAGGCGCTCGGCGAACTGTACGAGGAGGCGAAGGCGTGGGACCCGACGCGGCTCGTCTGCGACAACTCCGGGTGGGCACACGTCGCGACCGACCTCAACGACTACCACCAGTACTTCGCCAGCCCCGACCGCTCGCGGGAGTGGGCCGACATGCTCGACCACGTCCTCGCACACCCTCAAGAGAACTACGCCGCCGAGTGGACCGACCCGCACGAGACGCCGCTCGTCGTCTCGGAGTTCGGGACCTGGGGGCTCTGTGATACGGGGCGACTCCGCGAGTTCTACGACGGGAACCCGCCCTGGTTCTACCACCCGTTCCTCGTCCCCGAGAAACACCGGGGCGGCGACCTCGACAGCCACCACCTCCATCTCGAATCCGGCGTGCGACGCTCCCCGGCCGGCTTCGACGAGCGGTACGAGGAGACCGCGTTTCCGGAGATGTTCGACGGCTTCGACGAGGCCGTCGAGACGTGGCAGTGGCGCGAGTTCGTCTCCCTGAAGGACCAGATCGAGGAACTCCGGCGGCACGACGATGTCGCCGGCTACGTCGTCACGGAGTGGAGCGACATCGAGTGGGAGTTCAACGGGATCATCGACTACCTGCGCGAGGAGAAGGCGTTCCACGACCGCTTCGCCGAGATCAACGACGCGCTCTGTGTCACCGCCGAGCCGGAGTCGCACGTCGGCTGGGCGGGCGAACCGTTCTCGCTCGCCCTCAGCGTCGTAAACGACACCGGTACTGGTGGGTCGGCGACGGTCGAGTGGACCGTCCGCGACGGCGACGACGTCGTCGAGAGCGGCGTCGAAGAGACCACGCTCGCGTCGTTCGGCCGGACGGATCTCGGAGCCGTCTCGTTCGTTCCCGAGGCACCCGACGGACCGAGGCGGCTCACCGTGGAGCTGACCGTCGACAGCGAGGTCGGGCGCACGACCAACCGCGAACACGTCGTGGTCGCACCGCGGGCACTCCCCGCACGGCAGGACGTCCGCCTGTTCGTCGGCGACGACGCGCTGGCCGAGCGGCTCCGCGGCGCGCGATACTCGATCGTCGACGACATCGACGCCGCAGACGTCGCGGTCGTCACGCACGTCGGCGACCACGTCGGCGAGTTCGTCGAGGGCGGCGCGTCGGCGCTGTTGCTTCCGGGCCCCGACGAGTTCCAGCCGCGGACGAACCTCTTCAGCTACCACGAACTCCCGCCGGGCGAGAACTGGAACCTCGCCTCCGCGATGTACGCACAGGACAGCCCGTTCCTCGCGGACCTCACCGACGGGAAGCGTCTCGGCTGGGCGTTCGAGGGTATCTTCCCGAACGCGGTCGCGACGGATCTCCACCGCGACACCGACGAGGTCCACGTCGGCTACATCGAAGGGTGGATGGCCAACTGGGGCTCGCCGCTCGCGTTCCGCCGGATCGGCGACGGCACCACCTGCACCTGTACGTTCCCTCTCGGAACGAACTACGGCGACCACGCGGTCGCGACGGTGCTGTTCGACCGACTCGTCGCCGATCTCGCCGCGCGGGACACCCACGTGGAGTAAACCACGGATGCCACGAATCACCGACTACGAACTGTACGAGGTCCCGCCGCGGTGGCTCTTCCTCCGCGTCGAGACGAGTGACGGCCGCGTCGGCTGGGGCGAACCGGTCGTCGAAGGGCGCGCACACACCGTCCGCGGCGCGGTCGAGGAGCTGATGGAGACGTCCCTCCTCGGCGAGGACCCACACCCCGTCGCGGACCACTGGCAAGCGATGTACCGCGGCGGCTTCTACCGTGGGGGCCCGGTGCTCATGTCGGCCATCGCCGGCATCGACCAGGCGCTCTGGGACCTGAGAGGAAAGGCGTTCGGCGCGCCCGTCTACGAACTCCTCGGCGGGCCCGTGCGCGAGAAGATACGAGTCTACCAGTGGGTCGGCGGCGACCGGCCGACGGACGTCGGTGACGCCGCCGCGGAGAAGGTCGACCAGGGCTTCTCTGCGCTGAAGATGAACGCGACGCCGGAGTTCCGCCGGATCGAAAGCCCCGCCGCCGTCGAGGCGGCGGTCGACCGGATCCGCGAGGTGCGCGAGCGAGTCGGGGCCGACGTCGACATCGGCGTCGACTTCCACGGACGGGTCGCGAAGTCGATCGCTAAGCGCCTCGCCGAGCGGCTCGATCCCTACGACCCGATGTTCGTCGAGGAGCCCGTGCTCCCCGAACACAACGACGCACTCTCGGAAGTCGCCGCGCACACGTCGACGCCCATCGCGACGGGCGAACGCATGTTCTCGCGGTGGGAGTTCAAACAGGTGTTCGAGCAGGGCGTCGTCGATGTGATTCAGCCCGACCTCTCGCACGCCGGCGGCATTACCGAGGTGAAGAAGATCGCCGACATGGCCGAGGCGTACGACGTGGCGCTCGCGCCGCACTGTCCGCTCGGGCCGATCGCGCTCGCCGCCTGTCTCGCCGTCGACGGCGTCTGTGCGAACGCGCTCATCCAGGAGCAGAGCCTCGACATCCACTACAACGAGGGAAGCGACGTGCTCGACTATCTCGCGGATCCCGCGGTGTTCGACTACCGGGAGGGGTTCGTCGACCTCCCCGACGGCCCCGGCCTCGGGATCGAGATCGACGAGGACGTCGTCGAGGCTCGTGCCGGCGACGTCGACTGGCACAACCCCGTGTGGCGACACGACGACGGGAGCGTCGCCGAGTGGTAGCGACCCCGAAGACGAGCACACGAACCGCACGACGATCGACACCCATACGAGAACACGAATCATGACCGAACGCGACAGATGGACTGAAGAAGCGGCGTGGGACTGGTACCGAGAACAGGAGTGGCCCGTCGGCTGTAACTACCTGCCGTCGACGGCGGTCAACCCGACCGAGATGTGGCAGGCGGCGACGTTCGACCCCGAGACGATCGACAGGGAACTCGGTTGGGCAGCGGACTGGGGGATGAACTCCGTCCGCGTCTTCCTCCAGTATCTCGTCTGGCAGGACGACGCGGACGGCCTCGAACGCCGGATGGACCGGTTCCTGGAAATCGCCGACGGCCACGGGCTCTCGACCATGTTCGTCCTCTTCGACGACGTCGGCTTCTCGGGCGACGAACCCTCGCTCGGCCCGCAGAAGGAGCCGATCCCGGGCACCCACAACAGCCAGTGGACGCCGAGTCCGGGGCACGAACGCGTCGTCGACCGGTCGACCTGGCCGGCGCTCGCCGAGTACGTCCACGACGTGATCCGGCGGTTCCGCGGCGACGAACGGGTCTTCTGCTGGGACACCTACAACGAACCCGGCAACAGCGAGATGGACGAACAGTCCAACCCCCTCCTGCGGGAGTCGTTCGCCTGGGCGCGCGAGGCGGACCCGATCCACCCGATCACCGCCGGGGTGAACTGGGATCCCAACCGGTCGGAGCAGAACCGGATCGGGAGCGAAGAGGCCGACATCGTCTCCTTTCACGACTACAGCGACTTCGGCTTCACGAAACACCGCGTCGAGTCGCTCCAAGAAGAGTGGGGTCGACCGCTCCTCTGTACCGAGTGGCTGGCCCGGACGCGAGACAACCTCGCCGAGACGCACCTCCCGTACTTCAAACGCGAAGCCGTCGGCTGTTACACCTGGGGGTTCGTCAACGGGAAGCTCCAGACGCACCTCCCGTGGAGCACGGCGCAGACGTCCATCGCCGAGGCCATCGAGGACGAGGACACGGACACGTGGTTCCACGACCTCGTCCACGACGACGGGACGCCCTACCGACCGGAGGAGTACGAGACGTTCCAGCGGTACGTGGTCGGAGACGAGACGCCACCGCCGATCGAAGAACTCGCGGCCCTCGCACCGGGCGTCGACGCCGAGTCGCTCGGCTCCGTCGTCGACGGGTCCCGCGACGACCAGCCCGGGCCGTATCATGGGTGAGTCGCCATGACCGACAGGGGAGTCCGCGGACGCTTCGCCGGCCGCACCGCGGTCGTGACCGGTTCGACCCGCGGCATCGGCGCGGCGGTCGCGCGCCGACTCGTCGAGGAGGGTGCGAACGTCGTGGTCACGGGCCGATCGGCCGACGAGGGCGACGCGGTCGCCGCCGACCTCGCGAGCCGTGCGGCGGCGAACGGGACCGAGGGTGACGCCCACTTCGTCCGGGCGGACATGCGCCGCCCCGAGGACGTCGAGGCGCTCGTCCGGACGACCGCCGACGTGTACGGCGGGGTCGACGTGCTGGTGAACAACGCGGGCGTCCAGACCGAGACGACCGCCGCGGCGGCGACGATGGACGACTGGGAGTTCGTCCTCGAGACGGACTTCCGCTCGTTTTGGCTCTGCGCGAAGCACGCGGTCGAACACATGCCCGAGGGCGGAGCCATCGTCAACATGTCCTCGAACCACGCGTTCGCGACGATGCCCGGACTGTTCCCCTACAACGCGGTGAAGTCGGGCATCAACGGCATGACGCGGGCCATGGCGCTCGAACTCGGGCCGCACGGCATCCGCGTCAACACGGTCAACCCGGGGTGGATCGAGGTCGAACGGACGACAGACGAACTGGCGGACGACGACCGACAGCGGGTGGAGCAGATCCACCCGCTCGGGCGGATCGGGGAGCCCGACGACGTCGCCGGAACGGTCGCGTTCCTCGCGAGTGACGACGCCGCGTTCGTCACGGGAGCCAGCCTCCTCGTCGACGGGGGCCGGTCGGCGGTCATGCAGGATCACACGTTCGTTGAGTACGCCCGGCCGATCCGCTCCGAGGACGGGCGCACACGGACGGAACTCCGCTCAGACTGAACTGCCGCCTCCGCAGACGGTCAGCCCACGCTCGGCGACGGCAACGGCGGGACAGCCGCCGCGTCGGCGCCGACGTCGAGGGGACGCACACGGAGGCGACAACACGTTGTAATGCTGTCGAGGGGATCGAGAGCCGAACGGCTCGGTGTCGGGCCGCTCACCGGGAGATGCCCACCGCGGCCCCCTCGATCACGGCCTCGACTTCCGCGGGGGTCACGACGGCCAGGTCTCCCGAGAGCGTCCGCTTGATCGCGGCCGTCGCGGCGGCGTACCGCAGTGCCTCGGGGGTCGAGCCCCCTTCGAGTCGCCGTGCGAGGAATCCGCCGACGAACGCGTCGCCCGTCCCGATCGGGTCGACCGTGTCGGCCTCGTACGCGCGCTGACGGTACGTCCCGGCGTCGTCGACCGCGAACGCGCCGTCGGCACCGAGCGTCAACACGACCGTCTCGAGGCCGAACTCGTCGCGCAGTTCGCGGCCCACCCGCGCCGGCTCACCGTCGCGCCCGAGCACCGTTTCGACGTCGCGTTCCGCGGCGACGAGGACGTCGACACGGGGCAGGAGTTCCACGAAACACGCCCGCGCTCGTTCGGGTGTCCAGAGCTTCGATCGGTAGTTCAGGTCGAACGTCGTTCGCGTCCCCGCCGCGCGGGCTTCGTCGAGTAGTGTCGCGGTCGTCTCCCGAAGCGTGTCGGAGAGGGCTGGCGTGATGCCGCTGGTGTAGAACATCGCCGCGTCACGGATCGCGCCGAGGTCGACGTCGTCGACGGTGGCCGTCGTGACGGCAGAGCGCTCGCGGTCGTAGACCACATCGGTCCCCCGCGGCTCCCCACCGAACTCGAGGTAGTAAGTACCCTGGCGGCTCCCGTCGGTCAGCGAGACGTTCGGTTTGACGCCGTGGCGTCTGAGGTCACCGAGCACCCGGCGGCCGAGCGGAGAATCCGGAAGCTTCGAGAGCCAACTCGTCTCGGTTCCGAGGCGTGCGGCCGTCACTGCGACGTTGCTTTCGGCCCCGGCCGTTCGGAACTCCAGGCTCCGGGCCGTTTCGATTCGTTCGCCAGCCGGCGGCGACAGTCGGACCATCGTCTCTCCGAACGTGACTAACTCTGGCATGGATGCGGTGGCCTCCAGATCACCACGGGCCGGTATGAGCGTACCGATGGCCGTCGAGGGCCGCCCGTCAGCCCGCGCGTCGAACGAGAGGATTAATCGGGGGGGTTGCGAATGGAGAGCCGACGATGGACGCCGAGCAGCTGATTCGAGAGACGGGGATCGTCGCGATCCTTCGCGGGTTCGACCGGGACGCATCACGCTCGATCACGGACGCGGTGACCCGTGGCGGGGTGAGAGCGGTCGAAATAACGGCGAACACCGACGGCTTCCGGGTGACCCTCGAGTCCGTCGCAGCGTCGCGCGAGGGGACGGAGACAGCCGTCGGTGCCGGGACGGTTCTCGACAGGGAGACCGCACGGGATGCGATCGCGGCGGGTGCCGAGTTCCTCGTGACCCCGACGTTCGACGAAGGGGTCGTGCGGGTCGGGAACCGCTACGGCGTTCCGGTGCTGACCGGCGTGGCGACGCCGACGGAGGCGCTCGATGCGTACGCGGCCGGCGCGAGCATGTGCAAGGTCTTCCCGGCGCGCTCGCTCGGCCCGGGGTTCGTCTCGTCGCTGGGCGGGCCGCTCCCACAGGTTCCGCTCGTCCCGACCGGCGGCGTCAGCCGTGAGAACGCGGCCGCCTTCTTCGAAGCCGGCGCGGCGGCGCTCGGAATCGGGAGTTCGATCGCCCCGGACGACGCGGTTTCGGACGGTGACTTCGCCGAGATCGAACGCCGTGCGAGGGAGTTCGTGGCGATCGCGGACGCACACCTCGACGGATAGACGCCGACTGACGCGTGCGCTCGGCGATGGATGTCGCGGATCACAACGTCTAATCACTTCTATATAGTACGCCGTGAATCGGAACGACACGGACGACGTGGCGGATCCCGTTCCCCCCCGACCCGAGAACGGACCCGGCACCGGTGGTCACCGAACGAACCGATCGATTGTAGGGTTCATTCGATCGATCCGGCGGTGTCGGATCCGACGGTGATTCGACGCTCCGGGCCGAATCGTCGAGCGATCCCATGAAATTCTCATACCTATCCAAATAGCTGCCCTACTGTATGGAAAAGTAATAATAGCGCAAAAAAAAGAAAATGCAGTACCATCAGGGTGGGAAAAAATATCAGACTGTTCTTCAGTACTCACCTCTCTCCTCTCCTCGCTCGCGGCGACGAGTGAACCAAACTGAAGATAAGTTATCGGATAATAATGGGTTCGGTGATCGCGGAACCGACTCCACCGCTGTCGAGACACCCCGTCACTGGTTCGGTTCCACTCAGCACGCGGGTGAGGCTCGCGGTGTCTCCACGACCGCTCGCCCCGACCGCCACCTGCGGAGCGACGACGCGGCTCCACGGGTGCTCCAGCCGACGGTGCCGCGGTCGCTCGGTCTCAGTCGCACTCTCGGCCGCCGTGGCCGCGCGTTCCACAGACGCGACCGCGCGGCCTACAGATGCGGCTGCCACGGCCTTCCGAACGGGTGTTGCCGCCGGGACCGCCGGCGACGTGATATTGACGGAAGCGATCCAGTTATGTATCTCACAGGTAACGTGGTACCGACGACAGGAGCCCGGGGGCCGACCACGCGGTGTGTCACCGACCCGAGGGCAGGGCCTGTTCAGCTCACATGTGCCGAGAACTCAACCGGGAACCGATCTGGGTCGCCACCATCCGCCTCGCGTACACCCAGGGGTGGGCGGACGTCGACAGCGTGATCGCGGAGGCGAACCTCGTTTCGGGCCGCGAAGACACCGTCGTGGACGTCCTCGGCACGATGTGCGACCGAGACCTCCTCGTCGAAGCGCCGGACTTCGACGCCAGTGGGCGGTATCTCGTCGGCCCCGTGCTCCGACGATCGGCCCCGTCGCCGCGCGGGATCAAACACCTCTCGGAGCACGCGGTCCACCAGTGGGCACGGCCGACGAGCGACGACTAGTCGAGCGCGTCGAGATCCGCCGGCGTGTCCACGTCCCGACGAACCCCCGAGTCGCCCGTCTCGACGAGCGCCGATCCGTCGCTCGAGAGTAGGATCCGTCGCCCGCCGCGGTCGCCCGAGACGTCCGCGAGCGCGTCGAAGTGTCCCCGATCGAATAGCACCGGGTTCCCCCGCTCGCCGTCGACGGCGGCCGCGAGCGCCGTCCACGCCCCCGATCGGTAGACGTCGACGAGCGCCCGCACGCTGGCCGGGTCGACGCGCGGCATGTCTCCGAGGGCGAAGACGGCCGCCGCCACGGCGTCACCGTCGCCGTCGCCCTCGAGTTCCCGCACGCCCGCGCGGACGGACGTCGCCTGGCCCGCGCGGTACGCGTCGTTCTCGACGATCGTGAACGGGAGGCCGTCGAGCGCCGCCGCGGTCCGGTCGGCCTCGTAGCCGACGACGGCGACGAGCGGGTCGATGCCCGCTTCGACGAGCGTCCGGGCCGCGTGACGGACGATCGGCTCGCCGTCGAGCCTCGCGAGGAGTTTGTTGTCGTCGCCGAACCGCGAGCCGGTTCCGGCAGCGAGGAGGACGCCGGCGACGGACGGCACGTCGGCTCCTCCCTCGCTCTCGCCCGTCGCGTCCTCGCCTTCTCTCTCCCCGTTGGCCGGCGGATCGACGAGCGGGAGCCCCGGCCTGTCGGTCATCGCTCGACCGCGTCGTACGGGACGACGTCGACCGACGTGCCGGCGTCGAGCCCCGAGTCGGTCACGACGAAGCCGTCGGCTCGCGTCGCGCGCGTACTCGACGAGAGGACGCTCGGGTCGAACGTCTCGTCGTACACCGTCAGCGGGGAGTCGACGTGTCCGAGGGGGAACGCCTCGACCGTCCCGCCGGTTCCGTCGTCGTCGCCGTCGTCGCTCGTCAGTGTCACCGGGACGACGTAGTCGAACCCCTCGGCACCAATCCCGAAGCCGCGGGCGAGCGTCGCCGGCGTGGACGGGAGCGGTCGGTCCCCGGTGAAGAACGGCCGGGCGACGAGCGTCGCGATCGTGTGCGCGCCGACGGGCTTGCCGGGGATGGCAAAGGCGACCGCGTCGTGGTCGGGGAGGCGGGCGACGGCGATCGGCTTGCCCGGGCGGATCCGGACCCGGTGAAACAGCACCGAGCCCAGGTCCGACAGCGTCCGGACGGCGTAGTCCTTCTTGCCGACGCTCGTCCCGCCCGTGGTGACGACGACGTCGTACTCGTCGGCGAGATCGGCGACGCGGTCGCGGACGACGCCGTACTCGTCGGGGACCGACCCCTCGTACGTGGCGTCGTGGCCCCACGACCGGACGAGCGCCGCGAGCATCGGTGAATCGAGATCCGTGTGTCGCCCTTCGTGGATCTCGGTTCCGGTCGCGAGTAACGCGACCGAGAAGCGCTCGTGGACTTCGACTGCTTCGTGGCCGAGGTCGCGGAGCAAGATCGCGTCCTTCGCCGAGAGGCGTTCCCCGGCCGAAAAGAGCGTCTCCCCCCCGGCGACGTTGCTCCCCCGGCGGTAGACGTACGTCCACGGCTCCAGCGGTGGCCCCGAGAGCTGCTCGGTCCCGTTCTCCTCGCTCCGGACCGTCGCCTCCTCGCGCTTGAGGACCGCGTTGGCTCCCTCGGGGAGCGGCGCGCCGGTGGCGATGCGGACGGCGTCGCCGGTGGCGAGTTCCGGCGGGTCGTCCTCGGGGTAGACCGAGACGTCGCGGAGACGGAGGGGGTAGTCGTCCCTGGCGTCGAACGCGAAGCCGTCCATCGTCGCGTGCGACCGCGGCGGCTGATCCGTCTCGGCGACGACGTCGGCAGCGAGCGTGCGCCCCGAGAGGGCCGACAGCGGGACTGTCTCCGTGTCGCGGTCGGCGAGCACCGAGCGGCGGAGCGCGTGGACGCGATCGGCGGCCGTCGTCCGGGAGAGCATCACGTCGTACGGGGGGTCCGTGGTTCGATCGTCGACCGGGTCGGCGTCTGTGGCGTCGTCGGAACTCCCTGTCACGGCGGTCGGGTTCGGTGGGGGCCGAGTTAAGTCCTCTCACGCACGGTCGAGGCACGCGGTGTCCGCTGTACGTCGCCTCCACTCACCCCTCGGGAGTGGCGAGGGCGTTCCACACCGCCGAGAGCGTCGCTCGCAGCTCCTCGTCGCTCACGTCGGTCGCCCGGACGGCGTAGTGGACGAGCATCACCATCTCGCCATCGGGTGCCGACGCACCCCGGTGGTCGGTGCGCTCGGCCGGGAACGGCGCGTCGGCGAGCGCCGCGGCGACCGTCTCCTCGTGCGCCTCGGGAACCCGGAGCTGGACGCCGAGACGGCGCGCGGGCGGTGCCCAGACGATCCCGCTCCTGTTGAAAGCGGTCACGAGGCTGTCGTCGCCGAGGCGGGCAACCGTCAGCGGGTGGAAGAAGTCGACGACGCACTGGCCGCCGGTTTCGGTCCGGCGGGCCCGGGCCAGGTGCTCACCGAGGTACTCCTCGACGACGCTGAAAAAGGGTGTGCAGTCCATCCCCTCCCGCTACACGGTGACGTGACCTAATACCGATGGCTACCGCGTCCGTGGCTCTCCGGCGGTCGGGCCGCGCGGGTCGCCACCGAGGACAACGTTGATTTTGTGGGGTTGCTATGACTGCCCTAGGTACCATCTATGGGAATACTGACCGACACCAAAGTCTCGGAGAAGAACCTCACCACCGTGCCGAAGCCCGTTCGGAACTTCCTTGACGTCGGCGAGGGCGACCGGATCGAGTGGCACGTCGAAGACGGTCACGTCATCGTGCGCAAGGCCGCGCCGTCGAGCGACGACTGACGCCGCCTCGCCCCCCTCGCCGCGCTGCCCCCGATCCGCCGTCGTCAGGGCGGTCGGTGCCACGCCGTACCCCCGCCCCGCCGTCGCCGTCCTTTCGTCCGGCGTTCTCCCGCAGTGAGCCGGTTTTTCGCCGCCCGTGACCACGGTCACCCGGTCGATCGTGCGGTTTTCCAGTAACTTTTATGATGATGGACGGGATTGACACGCACAGACGGGTCTAAGGACTCGCATAGGGGTTAGTACTAAAATGGAATTCAGTGGCGAATTCGAGCTGGACGGCGTATCGCCGGAGGACGCCTGGATCGTTCTCTCGGACCCAATCGCAGTACGGGACTCACTCAAAGGGTGTCGGTACATCACACCCATCGACGACGACGACTTCAATTTCGACGACTACGAGGCCGAGGAGGACGTCCAGACCCTCCCGGACGCGGATCCCGACGTCGTCGCCGAGCGGGCGTTCAACGAGGGCGTCGTCTACGCGGCGCTGATGCAGGTCGGCGTCGGCAGCGTGAAACCGCGCTTCGAGACACGGGTCACGATCGCCGAACGCGCCTTCCCGCGCATGGTCGCGACCGGCGGGGGCGACGCCTCGAACAGCAGTTTCGAGATGGAGTCGTGGATGGACATCGAGGAGACCGAAAGCGGCTCCATCGTCAAGTGGGGTACGGAGGCGGACGTCTCCGGGCGCATCGCCCAACTCGGCGGGCGCGTGATGAACCCGGTCGCCGACAAGATCGTCTCGAACTTCTTCAAGAACATCCAGAAGCAGATGACCGGCTTCGAGGAGAGCGAGGAGTCGAAGAGCATGCGGGACCGCCTCAGCGGACTCCTCTAAAGCCATGAAAGCCGCACAGTTCGAACACCACGAACCGACGACGGTCGAAGAGGCGGTGAGCCTCCTCGGGAGCCTTGACGAACCGACCGTGCTCGCCGGCGGACAGAGCCTCATCCCGATGATGCGCTTTCGGCTGGCGCGCCCCGAGACCGTCATCGACCTGAACCACATCGCCGATCTCGACTTCCTCGAAGAGGAGAACGGTCACCTCCGGATCGGCGCGCTCTGCCGACACGTCGACATCGAGGAGTCCGCTCTCGTCGCCGAGAAGTACGGCAGCTTCGCCGACGCCGCGCCGCTGGTCGCGGACCCCCAGATCCGAAACAGAGGAACGGTCGTGGGGAGCGTCGCCCAGTCCGACCCGAAGGGCGACTGGGGGACGGTCCTCCTGGCGCACGACGGCGAGGTCGTCGCCGCCGGTCCCGATGGCGAGCGCGTCATGCCCGCCGCGGAGTTCTTCCTCCTCCCCTACGACAACATGCTGGGCGAGGACGAACTCATCACGGAGCTTCGCGTCCCCACTCCCTCGGCACACGAGGGCAGTTCCTACCACAAGCTGAAGCGCAAGGTGGGCGACTACGCGATGGTCGGCGTCGCCGCACGCGTCGTCTTGGACGAGGGTGTCATCACCGATGCTGGCGTCGCGCTCACCGCCGTCGACATCACGAACGTCTCCGTCCCGGACGCCGAGGAGATCCTCGAAGGCGAGACGCCCTCGGGTGACCTGTTCAAGCGGGCGGGCGAGGCTGCGGCGGAGACCGCCAATCCGGAGTCGGACGAACACGGCAGCGCCGACTACAAGGAGAACATGACCCGCGTGCTGACCCAACGGGCGCTCGCGGACGCTGTGGAGCGCGCGAGGTAATCATGAGCACGAAAGACATCACCATCACCGTCAACGGCACAGAGAAGGAACTCAGCGTCGAACCCCGCCGGTTGCTGGTCCACGCCATCCGCGAGGACCTCGACCTCACCGGGACGCACATCGGCTGTGACACCGGGAACTGCGGCGCGTGCACCGTCTACAAGGACGGCGAGGCTGTCAAGTCCTGTCTCATGTTCGCCGTCCAGGCCGACGGCGCGGAGGTGACGACGGTCGAGGGCATGGCCGACCTCCCCGAGGCGGGGATGGGCCGCATGGACGACCTCCACCCCATTCAGGAGGGCTTCCGGTACATGCACGGACTGCAGTGTGGCTACTGTACGCCGGGCATGATCATGGCGGGCAAAGCGCTCCTGGAGAAGGACGCAGACCCCTCCGAGGCGACGATCCGCGAGAACATTAGCGGCAACCTCTGTCGCTGTACCGGCTACCAGAACATCGTCAAGTCCATCCAGTACGCCGCGGACGTGCTCAACGACCGCGAACCGCCAGAGTCGCCCGTCGAGCACCCCGAGTCCGGTGGCGAGACCGCCGCAGACGGCGGGTTCGACTGTGGAGCGGGATGTGGCTGTGACGTGACGTTCGAGAGCGGGACCGAAGGCGGTGAGGAGCGATGAGTAGCGAGACCGAGAAACCGGACGCGAAGTACCGACACGACGACGACGGCGGTCCGGACCCCGAAGCCACCCACGGCCACGGTCGTGGTGGCATGGGTGAAGAGGTAAAGCGGAAGGAGGATCGTCGCTTCATCACGGGTCGCGGCAACTACGTCGACGACATCAAGAAGGACGGGATGCTCCACTGCGAACTCGTCCGGAGCCCCCACGCTCACGCCCGCATCAACTCCATCAACAAGGACCGGGCGCTCAACGTCGACGGCGTCGTCGCCGTCCTCACGGCCGAGGACCTCGCCGAGCACGAACTGGCGACGATGCCGACGCTCATGGACGACACCCAGGACGTCCTCGTCGGCGACAAGGTGAAGTTCCAGTCTCAGGAGGTGGCGGCCGTCATCGCCACGGACCGCTACATCGCCAAGGACGGCGCGGAGAAGGTCGAAGTCGACTACGAAACCCTGGACGCCGTCGTCGACGCGAAGAAGGCGCTCGAGGACGACGCCCCCCTGGTTCGAGACGACATCGAAGGCCAGGAGTCGAACCACATCTTCGACTGGGAAGCGGGTGACGAGGTAGCGACGAAACAGGCGTTCGAGGACGCCGACGTCACCGTCGAACAGGACATGAACTACCAGCGCATCCACCCCGCTCCCATCGAGACGTGCGGGTGTGTCGCCGACTGGGACACCGCGAACGAGAAGATGACCGTCCACCTCACCTCGCAGGCACCCCACGCGCATCGAACCCTCTTCTCGATGGTGTCGGGTATCCCCGAGCACAAGGTGCGAATCATCAGCCCCGACGTCGGTGGCGGGTTCGGCAACAAGGTGCCCATCTACCCCGGGTACGTCGTCGCCGCCGCCGCGTCGTACGTTCTCGGGAAGCCGGTGAAGTGGGTCGAGGAGCGCTCGGAGAACATCCAGACGACCCACTTCGCCCGCGACTACGACATGACCGGCCGCATCGCGGCGACGGCCGACGGGCAGATCACCGCGGTCGACGTGGACGTGCTCGCCAACCACGGCGCGTACAACGCGGTGGCGCAGCCGTCGAAGTTCCCGGCGGGCTTCTTCAAGATATTCACGGGATCGTACGACATCCCGGCGGCGTACAGCAGCCTGGAGGCCGTGTACACGAACACCGCCCCCGGTGGCGTCGCGTATCGGTGTTCGTTCAGGGTGACGGAAGCGGTCTACCTCATCGAGCGACTGGTCGACCTGCTGGCGGACGAACTCGACATGGACCCGGCCGAACTCCGGCGGAAGAACTTCATCCCGAAGGAGGCGTTCCCCTACGAGTCCACGACGGGCTGGACGTACGACTCCGGCGACTACGAACGGGCGCTCGACCAGGCGCTCGAAGCCGTCGACTACGACGGGCTCCGTGCGGAACAACAGCGCCGTCTCGACGCGGACGACGACCGGCTGTTGGGGATCGGGCTCTCGACGTTCACGGAGATCGTCGGTGCCGGGCCCGGCAAGCAGTGTGACATCGCCGGCGTCGAGATGTTCGACTCCGCCGAGATCCGCGTCCACCCGACCGGCAACGCGACGGTCAGGATCGGCGTCCAGACCCAAGGTCAAGGACACGAGACGACGTTCGCCCAGATCGTCGCCGAGGAACTCGGCCTCGACGTCGAGGACATCTCTGTCGAGCACGGCGACACCGACACCGATCCCTACGGGCTGGGAACGTACGCGTCGCGGTCGACACCAGTGGGAGGAGCGGCGACAGCGGTGGCCGCCCGGAAGGTGCGCGAGAAGGCCAAGAGCATCGCCGCCAACGAACTCGAGGTCGCCGAGGAGGACGTCGTCTGGGACCGTTCCTCGGGTTCCTTCCAGGTGAAGGGCGCGCCCGACCGCGTGGTGACGATGAAGGAGATCGCCGCCGCGTCGTACATGAACTCCCCGGCGAACGAGGAGCCCGGCCTCGAAGCCGTCGACTACTACGACCCGCCGAACATGACGTTCCCGTTCGGGGCGTACGTCTGCGTGGTCGAAGTCGACCGCGAAACGGGCGAGGTGGACATCCGGCAGTTCTACGCGCTCGACGACTGCGGCAACCGTATCAACCCGATGGTCATCGAGGGCCAGATCCACGGCGGCCTCGCACAGGGGATCGCGACGGCAATGCTCGAGGAAGTAACCTTCGACGACAACGGCAACGTCACCGCGGGAGACTTCATGAACTACCTGCTCCCGACCGCGATGGAGATCCCTCACATGGACACCGACTACACGGTGACGCCGTCGCCGCACCACCCGATCGGCGCGAAAGGCGTCGGCGAGTCCCCCACGGTGGGGTCGCCGCCGGCGATCGTCAACGCCGTCGTCGACGCGATGGCCCACGCCGGCGTGCGCCACGTCGACATGCCCATGACGCCCGACCGCGTCTGGGCCGTCCTGGACGAGGCTGGGCTGGCGCTCGACCCGGCCGACCGGTTCGACTTCGACTTCGACGCCGGCACGGACGCCGAAGCGGACGACTGAGCACGGGAGCCGGCGCCGGTGTCGAATTCGTAACTGTATTCGGCATCGAATCCGGCTTCAGAACAGGATTCGTAACCGTATTCGACGTCGACACACACTTCGGTCCGGAGGTCGTAGACGGAGTCGATGTCGACATCGGAGCCGGACCACCCGCGTCGTTCCGACCCGTCCGCCGCGAGCGCGGCGTCGCGCCCGCGCTCGCCGTCGGGTCGGGGTGACCGACCCCCTCACGCACACCAGATGACAGACGACACGGAGACAGAGACGAACCGAGACGAACACAGCGCCCGCGCGGACGCCGCCTCGCGGGAGACGGTCGACCGGCTGGCCCGACAGTACACCGAACAGGGTCAGCCGTTCGCCCGCGTGACGGTCGTCCGCCGGGAGCCGCCGGTGTCGGCGCGTGTCGGCGACCGCGCGATCGTGACGCCCGACGGCGAACTCACCGGCTGGATCGGCGGGGTCGCCTGCGCGCAGTCGGTCGCGGTGCGGGAGGCGCAGACGGCGCTCCGTCGCGGCGACGCCAAACTGGTCGGCATCGCGCCCGATCCCGACACGATCGACCGATCCGGGCTGGAGGCGTTCCCGATGACCTGCCACAGCCAGGGGACGCTCGAACTGTTCGTCGAGCCGGTGACGCCCGTCCCACGTCTGGTGGTCGTCGGCGACTCGCCCATCGCCCGGGCGGTGTCGGGCCTCGCAGCCGGCCTGCCGTACGACCTGACGGTCGTCGCCCCCGACGGTGCGGACGTGGCCGGCGCGGACCGCCTGGTCGATCCCGGCGACGCGGCGTCGCTGGCCGAGGCGTTCGACGGAGCGACGTGGGTCGTCGTGGCGTCGATGGGCGCGACCGACGACGTCGCCGTCGAAGCCGCCCTCGCGGCGGGCGTCCCGTACGTCGGCCTCGTCGCCAGTCGCCGACGCGCGGACGAACTCTGCGAACGAGTCGCCGACAGAACGGGTCGCGCGGTTGAGGACGTCCGTGCCGCGGTGACCTCGCCGGCCGGTGTCGACATCGGCGCGCGGATCCCCGAGGAGATCAGCGTGAGCGTCCTCGCCGAGCTGATCTCCGTCCGGCGGGCCGGCGACGCCGCGGGGTCGGGTGGGACTCACGAACACGCCGACGCGACCGGCGGGACCGTCGAGACTCACGAGGGTCCCGATGCCGATGGCGACGCCGACGTCGGAGACGACACCGGCGGCGCCGACCCCGATCACGAGACCGCGACCGACCCCGTCTGCGGCATGGACGTGACGGTCGGCGAGGCGGCGGCGACCGCCACCCACGAGGGGAGGACGTACCACTTCTGCGGGCAGGGGTGTCAGGAGGCGTTCGTCGATGATCCGGACCGGTTCGTCGAGCGGGCAGAGCCATGACCGGGGCGAACGGGACGTCGACCGACGGCGACGCCGAGGCGTCGGTCGACGTGACCGAGGCCGACCTCCGTGAGCGGTTCGAGGCGGCCGACTACGTCGCCGACGACACGCTCGTCACGACGGTGTATCTCGCGCTCCGGCTGGGCAAGCCGCTGCTCATCGAGGGCGAACCCGGCAGTGGGAAGACCGAACTCGGGAAGGTGCTCGCCGAGGGGTTCGACACCGAACTCATCCGCCTGCAGTGTTACGAGGGACTCGCCGCCGAGAACACCCTCTACGAGTGGAACTACACCAAACAGCTGTTGGCCGTGCAGTCGGGTGAGGGCTCGGTCGCCGACGAGTCGGTGTTCTCCGAGGAGTACCTCTTCGAGCGGCCGCTGTTGCGCGCGCTCACGCACGACGGCGACGCCCCGCCGGTGTTGCTCATCGACGAGGTCGACCGCGCCGACGAGGAGTTCGAGGCTTTCTTACTGGAGGTGCTCTCGGACTTCCAGGTCACCATCCCGGAGTTCGGCACCGTCTCGGCCGGCCGACCGCCGATCGTCATCATCACCTCCAACCGGACGAGAGGGCTGTCGGACGCGCTCAAACGCCGGTGTCTCTACCTCCACGTCGACGCGCCCGCCTACGAGACGGAGGTCGAGATCGTCCGCCGCAAGGTCCCGCAGTTGGACGCGATTGTCGCCGCCGAGGTGTGCGCCATCGTCGGGGAACTCCGCGAGGAGGCGTTCCTCAAGCGGCCGGGCGTCGCCGAGACGCTCGACTGGGCGCGCGCGGTCGCCGAACTCCGGGCACCCGGCGACGACTCCGACCTGACCGCCGCGGAGATCGAACGCACGATCGGCACGCTCCTGAAGGAGGTCGAGGACGTCCAGCGCGTCGACGCCACGCTGCTGGAGCGCTTGGAGCGCGCGGCGCGGGAGGCCCGCGCCGCCGCCGACGGCGAGGCCACGCCGACCCCCGACGACGGGGCGCCGAACGGGGACTGACCACTCGTGACCTGGTTCGACGAGACGCAGACACCCGACTTCGTCGCCGCCCGCGAGCACGTGCTCGGAGAGGTGGTGACGTTCGCCCGACGGCTCCGCCGCCACGGCCTCTCCGTCCCGGCGAACGCGGCGCTGTCGGCCACGGAGGCGCTCTGTGCGGTCGGCCTCTCCGACCGCGACGGCGTCCGGGCGGCGACCCACGCGACGCTCGTCGCCGACGCCCGCGACACGGAGACGTTCGAGGCCCACTTCCCGGAGTTCTGGTACCGCCTCCGGACGGGGCTGGAGGCGACGGCCACGTCGGACGACGTGGGGGACCGCTCGAACACCGGGGCGTTCTACGGGGCCGAAGTCGACGGGGGCGTCGCCGACGAGCTGACCGCCACCGCCGACGCCGACGGTGACGTCGGTGGCGGCGGTGACGCCGGCGGGGACGACGAGACGGTGTACGAGCGACGCCTCGTCGACCACGACGCCGACGCGGCGGTCGACGGCACCGGCGAGCGAAGCCGCGCCTCGACGTACAGCGCGGGCGGCGCGGGGACGGCGGTCGAGGACGAGACGACGGGCCGGACGCTCGACCGGAACGCGCTCACCCGGTTCCAGCAGGCGCTCTCGTCGCTCGCCGGTCGCCGGTGGACGGCCGACGACGGCCGACGGATCGACGCCCGACGGGCGCTTCGATCGAGCGTGGGCACCGGCGGGGCCGTCGTCTCGCTGCCGACCCGCGACCGCAAACCGACCGCGTTCCGGGCCTGCCTCCTGGTCGACGTGAGTCAGTCAGTCCTCGATACGGTCGACCGCGGCTTTCTCCTCTCCGTCCTCGACGCGCTGGTCGCCGAGGGCCGCGGCGTCCGCGTCTTCTTCTTCGACACGGACGTCCGCGAGGTGACGGACGTGTTCACGAACTCCCGGGGCGATCCCGCGGCTGCGCTCGAACGCGCCGAGGTGGCGTGGGGCGGCGGGACGCGGATCGGCGACGCTGTCACCGAACTCCGGCGTCGGTGGCCCGATGCGGTCGACCGCCGGACGGTCACGCTCGTCGTCAGCGACGGGCTCGACGTCGGCGAGGTCGACGAACTCGAACGCGGGATGAGCTGGCTCTCGGGGCGGTCGCGGGCGGTCGTGTGGCTGAATCCGCTCGCGGCTTCCGCGAAGTACGAGCCGACCTGCCGCGGGATGGCTGCGTCGCTGCCGTACGTCGACGGCCTGTTCGCCTTCGCCGGCTCCGAGGATCTCGCCGAGGTGGCGCGCCAGCTGTCGCGACACGGGCCACGAGGACCGATCGGCTACGAACACGACTTCCGCGACCGCACGGTCGCCGAGGAGGTCGCCTGAGATGCTTCGGGCAGTCCACGACGCGCTCGCGGGGCGTGCGGCGGCGGCGACCGGCCCCCGCGTGACCGTCGGCGACCGCGTCGTCCTCGTCGAGTGTACCCACCCAGATCACGGCGCGCTCGCGGGCGTCGCCCACCGGCCGGCCGGGCCGGTCGACGGCGTCGATCCCGACTGCGGCGTCGCCCGCCTCGCCGACGGTGCGCTGTCGGCCCCGGCGGGGAGCGTCGCTCGCGCCGCGGGGCTGGCGACGCTCAACGCGCTGTCGGTCCCCGACGTCGACTGGCTCGTCGGCGATCCGATGGCGTCGCTCTCCCCGGAGGTTGAGACGGTGGCGACCGTCGGCCTCTTCCGGCCGGCGTTCAAGAAGTTCGGCGATGTCGCGGTACGCGTCGTCGAGCGCGACCCCGGGGCGATCGATCCCGCATCCCTGCCGGCGGGCGTGCCGACGACGCTCTTCTCGCCCGCGGAGGCCGCGGCGGCGTTCGACGGCGCGGACGTCTGTTTCGTCACCGGGTCGACGCTGGTGTACGGCGGCGTCGACGACTACCTCGCGGCGGCCGCTGGAGTACCGCTGGTCGTCCTCATCGGCGCGACCGCCTCGTTCCGGCCGGACCACGCGTTCGACCGCGGCGTCGACCTCCTCGCCGGAGCGCGCGTGCGCGACGCCGAGCACGTCCGCGAGCGGATCGTCGCCGGCGACTGCGGGACGGCCCTGCACGACGCCGGCCTGCAGAAGGTGTATCGCCCCTCGAACGCGAACCTGACAGGCGTACAGCTACCGACCGAACCCACCGACACCGAATCATGACGAACGACACACACGACGTGAACGAGACGGACGCGAACTGGAGCGTCCCCGAGACCGAGGTGATGGCGCGTGCCCGCGCGCTCCTCGACGGCGACCGTCGGGGCGTCCTCGCGACGGTCATCCGCGTGGAGGGAAGCGCCTACCGACGGCCGGGTGCGAAGATGGTGATCCCCGAGGACGGCGACGGCGTGGGACACATCACCGCCGGCTGTCTGGAGGACGAAGTACAGCAACTCGCGGGCGAGGTACTCGCCGCGGGCGAGCCGCGCGTCGAGCGCTACGACCTCATGCCCGAAGCCGACGCCGAAGACGACGTCTGGGGGCTCGGCGTGGGCTGCAACGGCGTCATCGACATCCTGCTCGAACCGCTCGACGAGACGTACCGCCCCGCGATCGAGGCCTTCTGGCACGGGCGGGACGTCGGCGTGCTCACGGTCGTCGACGGCGACGACGAACGCGAGGGCGCACGGGCGTACTACGATCCGGAGACCCAGGCGTTCGACCGCGGCGACGGCTTCGAAGTCGACCTCGCCGACGACGTGCGGGGAGTCGCGGCGGAACTCACGGCGCGGGGGAAAGCCGACTCCGTGACGGTCGACGGCGTCACGGTGTTCGTCGACGGGCTCGCCGCCTCCGCGGAACTCGTCGTCGTCGGCACGGGCCACGACGTCGGTCCGATCGCGGAACTCGGCGCGCAGGCGGACTTCCGCGTGACCGTCGTCGGCTTCCGTGGCGCGGCGGCCAAGGCCGACCGGTTCCCGGCCGCCCGCGACGTGGTGTCGACCTCGCCCGCGCGGATGACCGACGCGTACGACTTCGGCGAGAACACGTACGTCGTCGTGGCGACGCACAACTTCGTCGACGACCGCCTCGCGATCGAGGGGCTTCTGGACACCGACGTCCCCTACGTGGGGCTGATGGGCCCCCGCGAGCGGTTCGAGGAGATGGTCGACGAGTTCTCCGCGGAGGGGACGACGTTCACCGACGCCCAACTCGACCGGCTGTACACGCCGGTCGGGCTCGACTTGGGCGGCGGGTCGCCGTACCAGATCGCGCTGTCGATCGTGAGCGAGGCGCTCGCGGTGAAGAACGGCCGCGAGCCGAAGCACCTAAAAACGAGAGAAGGAACCATCCACGACCGCGTGGAGCTGTCGGCCGACGGATCGGGCGGTTAGGAGCGGTCGAACGCGCGGAGGACGTCGTCCCAGGAGTCGACGACCGTCGCGCCGTCGCAGGCGGCGTGGTCGCTGTAGGGTTGGTCGAACAGCAGTCCGTCCATCCCCGCCGCCAGCGCGTCGGCGACGTTGCCGTGGTAGTCGTCGACCAGCGCCCGCCCGGCGAGGGCGGCTTTGTTCTCCGGCACGTCGTCGACGAACTCGTCGTAGGGGATGTCGTGGTCGCGGAGCCACGCGCGGGTGTGGTCGTGCGTGTCGGGGGGACGGTGGGTGGCGATGGCGACGTGGTGGTCCTCACCGAGCCGTGCGAGCGCGTCCGCCGCGCCGGTCATCGGGGGCATCCCGCCGAAGTACCACCCGGGGTCGCGCTCGAACGCCTCGACGATGAGTTCGCCGATGTGTTCGTGGGCGTCGTGCCCGGGGATCGCGTAGTCCCACGCGGCGATGTCCTCTGGGGCGAGTGAGACGCCGTACTGCTCGTCGAGATACTGGCACGCCCGGGGGAGTTGCCACGCGAGCGTGCCGTCGACGTCGACGAGGATGCGGTCGGCGTCGGCGTTCGTTTTGGAGGTGTGTTCGGGGCGGTCTTCGCGTGCCGTGGTCATCTACTACTGATTTCGGGCGGTCGGTACATAGGTCTCTCGTCGTGGAGGTGATGGGTGTGTGGAGTTCGGTGGCGTGTTCTGAACGGACGCACCGACTGCGACGCGCGAGACGATACTTGCTCCCCGACACGTGAGATGACATGTGGTCCCCGACACGTGAGACGACACCGGTGAGTCGAAACACGAGTCGGAGTCGCCAGGGCAGTGAGGCCACGACCTCCCCAGCCGACTCCTTCGCTCGTTCGTTCCACTCACTCGCTCAGTCATCCCTCGCGCGTCGGTCGCGCGGACGAACCGCGCGACGCCACGCGCCACCGCACTGCGATCGAAACCAAGGGGTCGACGCGCGAAGG
The DNA here is from genome assembly GCF_024228675.1 of Salinigranum marinum. Classification (NCBI taxonomy): domain Archaea; kingdom Methanobacteriati; phylum Methanobacteriota; class Halobacteria; order Halobacteriales; family Haloferacaceae; genus Salinigranum; species Salinigranum marinum. The sequence continues at coordinate 579,740 of NZ_CP100461.1, forward strand.
AGTCGGTTGGCAGGGTGAGGCCTCTCGCCGCGTACCGGGTACTGCATCGGTTTCTCTCACGGCGCCGGGAGAACACCGCTTGCTCACACAGTCCGAAACCACCACTCCGCCAACACCGAGTTCGGTTCAGTCGGTTCCACGCCAAGGGGCTTTACGCTCCGAGCCCCTACCCACGTCCATGTCTCAGGAGACGGAACTGGCGACGTTCGGCGGCGGCTGTTTCTGGTGTGTCGAGGCGGCGCTGAAGGAACTCGACGGCGTCCACGGGGTCACCTCCGGCTACGCCGGCGGCCACACCGAAGCGCCGACCTACCGGGAGGTGTGCGCGGAGACGACCGGCCACGCCGAGGTCGTCCAGGTCGAATTCGACCCCGCACGGCTCTCCTACGAGGAACTGCTGGAGGTGTTCTTCGCGGTCCACGACCCGACGCAGTTGAACCGACAGGGACCCGACGTCGGCTCGCAGTACCGCTCGATCGTCCTGTACCACGACGACGATCAAAAGCGGCTCGCGGCGGCGTACATCGAGGCGCTCGACGAGGAGTCCGACGACAGCGTGGTGACCGAGCTGGAGCCCCTCGACACCTTCTACGAGGCCGAGGAGTACCACCAGGACTACTTCGACAAGAACCCCAACGACGCGTACTGTAACTTCCACGCCAAACCCAAGGTGGAGAAAGTGCGCGAGAAGTTCGCCGAGAAAGTGAACCAGACGGCGACCAGCGACGACTGAGCGTGGTCCACTACACTGACGACCCCCGCTCCCGCGTCTACGTGGAAGTCACCGACATGGACGGCGACGACGTCACACTCACCGGCGACACCGACGACCTCGTCGAGGACGCCGACAGACTCGTGTCGGAGCTCCTGACCGATCACGACGTCACTCGCTACCCCGAGGGAGCGATCATCGGCTGGTTCGCCCCGCACGATCCACGCGGTGGGACGATCAGAGATCCGTCCGACGTAGAGACCGACCCGTACCCGTTCGACAACGTCTGATCCCGATTCGGCGTCGGGTACGGCGTGCCCTCCACCCAACGCCACCGAACGCCCTTCTCCCCGTTGACCGCCGACAACATGGACACGGGGTCGGTGTGTCGACAACTGCGATCGGAACCGGTCACTGCGATCGGAATCGGCCGAGTTAGCGCGGACGGTAAAACGGACGTAGGTGACTGCCCGGCCGCTAGTCCCGGCGGTACTCGTCGCGGACGACCACCTCGCCGTCGACGAGTTCGACGTCGATGAGTGACGTGACCTCGTGGTCGGCGTCGGCCATCGCGCTCTCCGTGCTGGCCTTCCGCACGACGACCACGACGTCGACGATCTCCGCGCCGATGTCTTCCAGCGCCGCCGTCACCGCGGCGAGCGTGCCGCCGGTCGAGAGTAGGTCGTCGAGCACGAGCACCCGGTCGCCGGCGTCGACGTCGTTGATGTACATCTCCGACTCGGAGTAGCCCGTCTGCTGGTGGAGCGAGACCTCGCCGTCCAGCCCGTACTCGCGCTTGCGGATGACGACCAGCGGCACGTCCGTCGTGAGCGACACCGCCGTGGAGATGTGGATCCCCATCGCCGCCGGTGTGACGATCTTGTCGACGCGCTCGAGGTCGGCGACGCGGGTGACGCCGACGACTACCTCGCGGAGCAGTTCGGGGCGAAGCATCGGCACCCCGTTGCTGATGGGGTGGACGACGTACTGGTAACCCCCTTCCTTCTCGATGATCGGGGCGTCGTCGAACGACGCGCGGAGTTGTTCCATATCGGGGCTTGCCGAACGGCGAGTAAAAGCTGCCGACTCGGGGAGGGACCGACGGGGCCGCGCCGGTGGCGTGACCGGCGCGAAACACGTGGCGGGGACGGACCGATGCGAGTCGGTCGGAGCCGGCGGCTACGTCCCGTGGTTCCACGCGCGGCCCTCGGCGGCCAGTTCGCCGGCTTCGCGCTGAAAGTCCGAGAAGTGCCACACGAGGTCGGTCATCGTCACGACGCCGACCGTCTCGACGCCGTCGGCGACGAGCAGCTTCTTGATCCCGTGATCGCGCATCCGGGCGGCGGCTTTCCGTACTGTCGCCGCGGGCTCGATTCGTTCGATCGGCTGGGACATCGCGACGCGGGCGGGGATGTCCGCGAGCGGTTCGCCGATGTCGCGCGCCGCGACGAGCACGTCGCTCTCGGTGACGATCCCCATCGGAGCGTCGTCGGCGATGACGACGCTCCCGGTGCCTGCCATGAGCATCCGTGTGACGCAGTCGGCCAGCGTCGCGGAGGGCGGGACCGTCACGCAACCGGTCGTCATCACGTCTCGTACCTGCATTTCCAGAATTTCGTACACGGTGATACTTAACCCTCGACCCTCGGGTATCAGCCGTGATAAAACCCGACAAGCCCATACTCCTGGCTTCCTTGCACGGGGTATGGATGTCGCCATCGCCTTCAGACTGCTCGTGGCGGTGTTCTGTATCATCGCCCCCTCGGTGCTGTTCATCGGCTTCGTCCGCGGGCTTGACCGCCTCCGCGACGACGACCTGGTGAACCGGGTCCTCGAGCAGGTGGACGACCAGCCCTCCGGCGCGCCCGGTCCTGCGGCCGTGCTGACGGGGGGCGCCGTCGACGGGCCGTCGGAGTCCGAACTCGTCGCCTGTTCGTCCTGCGGGCTCCCGAACCCCGGCTTCGCCGGCTACTGTGGCAACTGCCTCACCTCGCTCGACGGCTGAACACCGCCGCGACGACCCCGGGCGGTGTCGAGCCGTCGGTGCTCCCCCCGACACCCTGGTATCGACGCTGATTCTCAGCAACGTCCACGAGAGATCGCCCGAAACGCCTCACCACCGGCGTGCGCGGACCGCGCGTCGGTGGATCGTTCCGGTGCGTGAGAGCCGGGGCCGGTTACGAGAGGAAGCCTTCGACGTGGTCGGCGACTTCCTCGGGCGTGTCACCGACGGGGACGCCGGCGTCGTTGAGCGCCTCGATCTTCGACTCGGCGGTGCCCGTGCCCGAGCCGGAGACGATCGCGCCGGCGTGACCCATCCGCTTGCCGGGCGGTGCCGTCCGCCCCGCGATGAAGCCGGCGACCGGCGTGTCCATCTCCCGGGCGATGAACTGCGCGGCCTGTTCTTCGTCCTCGCCGCCGATCTCGCCGCACATCACGACAGCCTTCGTCTCCGTGTCCGCCTCGAACAGTTCGAGGGCGTCGACGAACGACGTCCCGATGATGGGGTCGCCGCCGATCCCGACCGCCGTGGTCTGGCCGATCCCGCGCTGGGTGAGGCTGTCGACGACCTGGTAGGTGAGCGTGCCTGACCGCGAGACCAGTCCCACGTTCCCGTCGGAGAAGATGTTGCCGGGGAGAATGCCGAGTTTGGCCTCGCCGGGCGTGATGATGCCGGGGCAGTTCGGGCCGATGAGGTGTGTGTCCGTCTCCGACAGCCGGCGGTACACCTTCGACATGTCCTGCGTCGGGACGCCCTCCGTGATCGCCACGACGAGGTCGAGCGAGGTGTCGAGCGCCTCGAACATGGCGTCGCCGGCGAACGCGGGCGGGACGAACACGACGGAGGCGTCGGCGTCCTCCTCGGCGACCGCGTCGTGGACGGTGTCGTACACGGGGACGCCCTGGACCTCCTGGCCGCCCTTGCCCGGGACCGCGCCGGCGACGACGTTCGTCCCGTACGCCATCATCTGTTCGGTGTGGAACGATCCCTCGCCGCCGGTGATCCCCTGTACGACCACCCGCGTGTCGTCGTCGACTAAGATGCTCACGCGAACCACCCCGTGGTGAGCGTGAGGTTACCGCGCACGAGCGAACGAGTGTAACGAGTGAGCGAGTGTACTGTAGATCTCATTGGCTGACCTCCTGGGCGTTTTCGACCGCGCGCTGGACCGCGTCTTCGAGTGTCCCTTCGACCTGTACCAACTCGGTGTTGAGGATCTCCATCCCCTCCTCGGCGTTCGTCCCCGCGAGGCGGACGACGACCGGCTTGGGGATCTCGTCGAACGCTTCGAGCGCCTCGTTGATCCCCTTCGCCACCTCGTCGCCCCGGGTGATCCCGCCGAAGATGTTGAACACCACGCTGTCGACGTTCGGATCGGAGAAGACCATGTCGAGGGCGTTGGTGACGCGCTCGGCTTTGGCCCCGCCGCCGATGTCGAGGAAGTTCGCGGGTTCGCCGCCGTAGTAGTCGACGAGGTCGAGCGTCGTCATCACGAGGCCGGCACCGTTGCCGATGATGCCGACGTTGCCCGAGAGCCGGACGTAGTCGAAGCCGTACTCGTTGGCTTTCGCCTCCAGTTCGTCGCCCGCCGCTTCGTCCTCCATCTCGGCGAGATCTGGGTGGCGGAACAGCGCGTCGTCGTCGACGTTGAGGACGGCGTCGGCGGCGATTACCTCCCGCTCCGACGTGACCATCAGCGGGTTGATCTCGGCGTCGGAGGCGTCGGTGTCCGCCCAGAGGTCGTACAGCGTCGTGAGAATGCTCGACACCTGTCGTGCAATGTCGCGGTCGATGCCGGCGTCGTACACCGCCTTCCGCGCCTGGAACGGGTGCATACCGAACGCCGGGTCGATGTGTTCGCGGGCGATGGCGTCGGGGTCCTCCTCGGCGACCGCCTCGATGTCGACGCCGCCCTGCTCGGAGACCATCGCGACGGGGCGTCCCTCGCCGCGGTCCATCGTCACGCCCACGTAGAGTTCGTCCTCGAAGTCCACCCCTGCCTCGACGAGGACGCGGTCGACGTGGTACCCCTTGAGATCCATCCCGAGGATCTCGTCGGCGTACTCGCGGGCCTCTTCTACCGAGGAGGCGATCTTGATTCCGCCGGCCTTGCCGCGGCCACCGACGTGGACCTGCGCCTTGATCGCGGCCGGGAAGCCGATCGCTTCGACGGCCGCGACCGCCTCGTCGACGGTCGAGGCGAGTTGTGAGTCCGGAACGGGAATCCCGGCGTCGGCGAAGACCTCTTTCGCCTGGTACTCGTGAAGTCGCATCGTCTGTGACCGGGAGAGGCCGACGCTTAAATCCCGCCGGTTCGGACGAGTCCGGCCGCCGCTGTCGGGATTTACTCGGATGCGTGTCCGCTTTCGTTGGGGCCGCTCACTCCTCAGTTCGGAACTCGCCGGCGACGCCGACTCCGCCGAGGAGCACACCGACGACCGAGAGCCCGATACCGCCCACGACAGCCGGGTTCAGCCGGCAGGTGTTACAGCCGTCGAACACCGCGACCCCGGAGAGCGAGACGCCCGTGACCGCGACCGTCGGCTGTGGGTTCTCGCAGAACGCCTCGGTGCAGCCGAACGAGACCCCGAACGCGACGCCCGCGACGCTCGCGACGAACAGCCCGACACCGAAGCACAGCATGCCGACTCGGAGGACGCCCATGTCCTCTCGGTTTCGCCGGGGGAACAAATGCGTTTTCACCGGTCGCGCCTGCGCTCGCGGCGGGGCGACCGGTCTCTCTGGCCCCCGCGGAGTCACGCTCGGCGTGGCGGTAGGCTTTCCCGCCCGCCAGTTCATGATAATCGTATGACATCCGCAGTTAGGGTTGGCGTGTTGGCGTTTCACGACAGCAAGGAGTCGAAAGCGATCTGCAACGCCGTCGAGGCGCTCGGCCACCGACCGGAGTGGCTGCGAGAGGAGAACACCCTCGTCACGATCGACGACGGCGAGGTCCGACTCGAACCGGACGTCGACGTGATCGCCAACCGGCTCCTGTTGTCGAACACCGACCAGCCGACGGAGGAGTTGGGGATCGCCCGGACCGTCGCAGCACAGAAACCGATCCTCAACCACCCCGACGCGACCGCCGTCGCCGCCCACAAGATGGCGACGGCGTCCTTACTCGCCCGGGAGGGATTGCCCGTGCCGGACACGCTGTTGGCGCTCAGCGGCTCGAACCTCAACGCCCACAGACAGGAGTTCGGTCCCGAGGCGGTGTACAAGACCGCCATCGGCACGCACGGGGGCGGCGCGTGGAAGGTGGACACCGACGACGTCCTGACGGCGAAGGTCGGCAAGCGTCGGGCCTTCCTCCAGGAACTCGTCGGCGACCGGAACCCGCCGCGGGACCTCCGCGTCTACGTCGTCGGCGACCGCATCGTCGGCGCGATGTACCGCTACGCGGCCGCGGAGGACTGGCGGACGAACGTCCACCTCGGCGGCGACGTCGAGGACGCCACCGGGAGCCTCCCGAACCGACCCAGGGAGATCGCGCGGACGGCCACTTCGGTGATCGACCTCGACTACGCCGGCGTCGACCTGATCGAAGGCGACGACGGCTGGTACGTCCTCGAAGTGAACCCGACGGCGGGCTTCCGGGGGCTCTACCGGGCGACCGGCGTGAGCCCCGCGCCGTACATCGCGGCGCTCGCGCTGCGACGGCTGGGTGTCGACGTCGACGACGACCGCGTCGCGGGCCTCGCGGCGACGCTCGACGACTCGCCGCCGTCGTGTATGCCCCGGCCCACGGCCACCGACTTCGAGGAGCCACCGGTCATCGGCTTCACGGAGCGCGTCGTCGTCTCGGGCACCTCCGGGACGCAGAACGTCATCGGCAAGGCCGACTCGGGCGCCGCACGGACGAGCATCGACCTCCGTCTGGCCGCGGAGATCGGTGCGGGGCCGATCCACACGGTCTCGACGGTCAGGAGCGGGAGTGCGCGGAAGGGCCAGTCGCGGCCCGTCGTCGACCTCGTCGTCGGGATCGGCGGGACCCAACACACCGTCGCCGCCAACATCGTCGACCGGAGCCACATGTCCCACCCGCTGCTCATCGGCCGGGATATCCTGAAACACTACTTCCTGGACATCTCCCGACGGGTCGAGGACGCCAGCGTCTACCCGCTGGACGACGAGGACACCGAGGAGTAGCCCGGCCGGTCGCCGCGACGGCGACGCTCCCGACCCCGCCGTCGGCGACCGCGGCTTTCCGGTAGTCACGGTTTTATCGCCACGCCGACCCTCCTCGGGGACGTCATGCGCGCAGTACGCTTCCACGAGTACGGTGACAGGGACGTCCTCCAGGTGGACGAGGTCGACCGTCCCGAGGCGACGGGGCACGACGTCGTCGTCGAGGTGGCCGGCGCGGGGGTCAACCCCGTCGACACGTACTTCCGCGCGGGGTCGTACGAACCGTTCCAGCTCCCCATGATCCCGGGCGTCGATGTCGCCGGCGAGGTGGTGGCCGTCTCGGAGTACGTCGACGACTACGCCGTCGGTGACCACGTCGTCGGCACGGGGTTGGGGATGAACCACTTCGGCGGCTACGCCGAGTACGCCGCGGTCCCCGAGGACCGCCTCGCACACCTCCCCGCCGGCGTCGACCTCGTCGCCGCCGGCGGGGCGGGCGTCGCCGCCGTCACGGCGTGGCGCGCGCTCGTCGACCACGCCGGGCTCGAACCCGCCGAGTCCGTCCTGATCCACGGCGGCTCCGGCGGCGTCGGCCACGCCGCGGTCCAGCTGGCGGCGGCGACCGGCGCGCACGTCGTCACGACCGCCGCACCCGACTACCACGCTCGCGTGAAAGAGCTCGGGGCCGACGCCGTCTTCGACTACGCACGGGAGGACCTCGCCGACGCCGTCGTCGACGAGACCGGCGGCGTCGACGTCGTCCTCGACCACCGCCTCGACGACTACCTCCAGTTCGACGCAGAGGTCGCCGCCACCGGCGGCAGGGTCGTGGGCATCGGCGAGAACGATCCCGAGGTGGGCTTCTCGAACGACGGCGTCGCCCGGAGCAAGGACGTCTCCTACCAGTTCATGAGCATGTTCAACACGCCGCGGCTGGCGGACCCACTGGCCGGCGTTGCCTACCTCATGGGACAGGGCGACCTCGACATCGAGGTTGCGCGGACGTATGACCTCGACGAGGCCGCCGAGGCCCAGCGCGCCGTGATGGAGGAGTCGATCCTCGGGAAACTCGTCATCGCGCCGTAAGCCGCCTCCCCCCCAGTTGCCGGCCGTTCGCATCGCCGGCCGAGAATGTCATTCGAACGACGCTTTTCCTCGAAACTGGAAACGACGTCACCTCTTTATTTTCCAAGCTGCCGTCACGTTCTCCCATGATGACGACCAGCGCGCTCGAACCGACTCCCCGCACCGAGGTCGACCCCACCGCCCGCGACCGAATCGACCCGATCGAGATCCCCGACCGGATTACCTCGTCACAGGCCAAACTCGTCTACCTCTACCTCCGTACCCGGGGAACCGCGACCGTCGACGAACTCGGGACGGCGCTCGGCCTGCCCAAACTGGCGCTGTTCAGCATCCTCGGGACGCTCGGCGAGTACGACCTGATCGTCCGCGACGGCGACGCCGTCAGCACGGTCTGAGCGACGAACCACCGTTGGTTCGTGCCGCCCGATAGCACGCCTCATTTTCGTTCATCGAGTCATATCACTATTTTATCGCCATTCGAAGTGAATTCATCGCGTTTATCAAGGCCAGTTCGTCTAGATCGGCTATGACGGAACGTGAGACGTGGGCATCGCGGGTCGGGTTCGTTCTCGCCGCGGTCGGGAGCGCGGTTGGGTTGGGCAACATCTGGCAGTTCCCGTTCAAGACGGGACAGTTCGGGGGGGCGTCCTTTCTCGTCGTCTACCTCGCCGCCGCCGTGGGGATCGGCCTCCCCGCCATCCTCGCGGAGTTCGTCGTCGGCCGGCGGGCGAAACGCAACACAGTCGACGCGTTCGGCGTGCTCGGCAGCCCCCGGTGGAAGCTCGTCGGCGCGCTCGGACTGTTCATCGGCTTCTGGATCCTCTCGTACTACTCCGTGGTCGGCGGCTGGGTCATCCGCTACCTCGTCGCCTCGCCCAGCGGCGCGTACTTCGGCGACGCCGCCGGCTTCTTCTCGACCGTTTCGGCCGGCACCGACGCGCTCGTTGGTCACGCCGTCTTCATGGCGTGTGCCGTCGGCGTCGTCGCCCTCGGCGTGGAAAACGGGATCGAGCGCGCGACGAAAGTGATGGTCCCCTCGGTGCTGCTGATCCTCGTGGGGCTCGCCGCCTACGCCTTCACGCTCGACGGGGCCGGCGCGGGCTACGCGTACTTCCTCTCGCCCGACCTGTCGACCCTGCGTGGCAACCTCGGCGAGATCGTCCCCTTCGCGGTCGGACAGGCCTTTTTCTCGCTCTCGCTCGGGATGGGCGCGATGGTCACCTACGCCTCCTACGTCGACGGCGAGGACTCCCTCGTCGCCGACGCGGGCTCGATCGTCGTCCTCAACACCCTCGTGGGCGTGCTCGCGGGGCTCGTCGTCTTCCCGCTGCTGTTCGCCCAGGGCGTCGACCCCAACACCAGCGGCCCCGGGGCGGTGTTTATCTCGGTTGCCGGCGCGTTCGGCGATCTCCCCGCCGGCCGCGCCCTCGGGACGGCGTTCTTCGCGGTAGTGCTCGTCGCCGCGCTCTCCTCTGCGATCAGTCTCCTCGAAGTCGTCGTCTCGTACGTCGTCGACAACAGCCGGATCGGGCGGCTCCCCGCGGCGGTCACGATCGGTGGCGGCCTGTTCGTCCTCGGCGTCCCCTCCGCGCTCTCGACCGCCTGGCTCGGCTGGTTCGACACGCTCGCGTACCAGCTGTTGCTCCCGCTGTCGGTGCTCTGCATCCTGCTTTTCGTCGGCTGGCGGATCGGCGGCGACGCGCTCTCGGAGGTACTCCGCGGCTCCGACCTCGGTCACGGCGTCGGCGTCGCGTGGCTCTGGACGGTCCGGGTCGTCGTCGTCGTGGCCGTCCTCGGCACGCTCGCGCTCGGCCTGCAGACCCTGTTCGTCGGCGGTGCCATCTTCCCACCGCTTGGCTAGCGCTGCCCGTCGCCGCCGCCCCTGAGAGCCGCCGTCGACCCGGTGACGATCTCTCGGTCGCTGCGAGATTTCACGTGCTCGTCGTCGGCAACGAACCCGTTCCACCGACCGAAAACCGTTATCTTCGGCGACTGACGGATCCTCGCTTCGTAACGCACTTGCGTCGGCTTCGGCCATCGAGAGGTAATGACACGTGAGACGTGGGCAACCCGAATCGGGTTCATCCTCGCCGCCGTCGGGAGTGCGGTGGGGTTGGGGAACATCTGGCGGTTCCCGTGGGTCACGGCCGAAAACGGCGGGAGCGCCTTCCTCCTGGTGTATCTGCTCGTCATCCTCGCCGTCGGCGTCCCCGGACTCGTCGGCGAGTTCGTCATCGGCCGCCGGGCGAAACGGAACCCCGTGGGCGCGCTCCGCGACCTCTCGGGGTCGAACGGCTGGGCCGCCGTCGGCGGCCTTTCGATCCTGACCGCGCTCGTCCTCCTGTCGTTTTACTCCGTCGTCGGCGGGTGGATCGTCCGGTACTTCGTCGAGAGCGCGCTCGCGCTCGGGGGCGGGCCGCTCCCGTACGCCACCGACGCCGGGGCGTACTTCGGTTCGGCATCGACGGGGACCGACGCGCTCGCGTACCACCTGCTCTTTCTCGGACTCACCGGCGCGATCGTCCTCGGCGGCGTGCGCCGGGGGATCGAACTCGGGACCACGGTGATGATGCCCGCGATCTTCGTCCTCCTGGTCGCCCTCGCGGGCTGGGCAGCCACACAGCCGGACGCCGCGGCCGGCTACGCCTTCTACCTCTCGTTCGACCTCGCGACCCTGCGGGCGAACTTTTTCTCCGTCCTGGGCCCGGCGGCGGGTCAGGCGCTCTTTACCCTCTCGCTCGGGGCCGGGACGATGATCACCTACGCGTCGTACCTCGGCGAGGACCGCTCGCTCCCGTTCGACGCCGGCACCATCGCCGTCCTCAACACCCTCGTGGGCGTGCTCGCGGGACTCGTCGTCTTCCCGCTCCTCTTCTCGCTCGGCGTCCAGCCCGGGTCGCCCGGCCCCGGCGCGCTGTTCGTCTCCATCGCGGGGGCGTTCGCTCGCCTCCCCGCGGGGACACTCGTCGCCACCGTCTTCTTCGGCGTCGTCGCCCTCGCCGCGCTCTCCTCGTCCATCTCGATGCTGGAGATCCCCGTCTCCGTCCTCGTCGACGAGTTCGGCTTCGATCGGCGGCGGGCGGTCGCGCTCTCGCTGTCGGTGTTCGCCGTCACCGGCGCGGCCACTGCGCTCGACGCGGCCATCTTCGAGCTCTTCGCGGTCACGCTCGTCGACCGCCTCCTCACCGCCGGCCTCGCCGCCTTCCTCCTCTACGTCGGCTGGGTGCTCGGTCGGGACGCCCTCACCGAGTTCCGCGCCGGTGCCGGGCCGCTCACCGCTCGCCTCGCCGTGCCGTGGCTCTACGCGGTCGGCATCGTCCTCCCCCTCTTTCTCGTCTTCACGCTCCTGACGGGCCTCGGGCTCGAGACGCGCGTCGGCTTCTGGCCTACCGTCGCCCTCGCGGTCGGTGCCGGCGTCGCGGCCTTCCTCGCGCTGCGCTCGCCGCGGTCGGTCCTCTGAGCCCGAACCGCCGTCGCTTTACACTTCCTCTCCTTCGCCGCCGACATGGCCGGTCTCATCGCTGCACCGCTCGAAGTGTACGTCCTCGCGCTCCTCCCGGCGCTCCTCTGGGGCTTCGAGCCCGTGGTGTCGAAGCGCGGCCTCTCGCTGGGCGGGACGCCCGTGCAGGCGTCGCTCGTCGTCGTGCTCGTCGACACGTCGCTGTACTGGGCCGGACTCGTCGGCCTCTCCGTCCTGCGCGGGGGCCCGATCCTCCCGCCGCTCTCCCGGGAGATCGTCGTCGTCTTCGTCGTCGCCGGCGTCGTCGGCACCGCGATCGGCCGCCTCGCGGTGTTCGCGGGCGTCCAGCGCGTCGGTGCCTCGGTGAACAGCGCCGTCATCAGCGCCCGACCGCTCTTTGCGACCGTGCTCGCGCTGACGTTCCTCGGCGAGCCGTTCTCGCTCTCGACGGGCGCGGGGATCGTCGTCATCGTCGTCGGCCTCGCGGTGCTGTCGACCGCCCGCGGCGGCGACCTCCGCGGGTGGGAGCCCCGGGACCTCGTCTTCCCGCTCGCCGCGGCCGGCGCGTTCGCCGTCGGTAACGTCCTCCGCCGGTTCGGGCTGACGACCTCGCCGGCAACCGCCTTGGAGGCCGTCGCGATCAACGAGACGGCCGCGCTCGTCGCCGTCGCGGCGTACGTCCTCGCGCGCAACCCCGACCACCTCCGCGCCCCGCCGAAGACGTACGGCTACTTCGCCGTCAGCGGCGTCATCACCGCCGGGGGCCTCCTCTCGCTGTTCGCCGCCTTCGCCCTCCCCGAGGGCCGGGTCGCGCTCGTCGATCCGCTCGTGGCGACCGCGCCGCTCTTTACCGCGGTGTTCGCCGCGGCCTTTCTCCGCGACCTCGAACGCGTGACCCGCGGGGTTGTCGCCGGCGGCCTCCTCGTCGTGGTCGGCGTCGCGTTCGTGACGCTCGGACCGGGTGCGGTCGGGGTGTGAGCCGGTGGTTCGGGCGGTCGAGCCGGGCAGTCGCTCCGTGATATCGAATCCCGACTGCGGACCGCCGTCTTCGCCGATCGATCCGCTGACTCCCTTCGCGGGTGAGACCGAAGGACAGGCTTCGAATCCCGGAATCCTTTTGATGCGGGTCGTTCACGTTCCGTCAATGACATCAGGTGGTCCGACATGACGATGGAAGACCGGATCGAGGACCTCCGCGAACGACGCGAGCGTGCGCTGCTCGGCGGCGGCCAAGAGCGCATCGAGAAGCAACACGACAAGGGCAAGATGACCGCCCGGGAGCGCATCGACTACTTCCTCGACGAGGGGACGTTCAACGAGTTCGACAAGTTCCGGACGCACAGAACCTCGAAGTTCGGGATGGAAGAGAAGAAGCTCCCGGGCGACGGCGTCGTGACGGGCTACGGCGAGGTGGACGGCCGGACGGTGTTCGTCTTCGCCCACGACTTCACCGTCTTCGGTGGCTCGCTCGGGGAGGTCATGGCCGAGAAGATCTGCAAGGTGATGGACAAGGCGATGGAGGTCGGCGCGCCGATCGTCGGCCTCAACGACTCCGCGGGCGCGCGCATCCAAGAGGGGGTCAAGTCGCTCGCGGGCTTCGCCGACATCTTCCACCGCAACCAGCAGGCCTCCGGTGTGGTGCCGCAGATCTCTTCGATCATGGGGCCGTGTGCCGGCGGCGCGGTGTACTCGCCCGCCATCACCGACTTCATTTTCATGGTGCAGGACACCTCCCACATGTTCATCACCGGGCCGGACGTCATCAAGACGGTCACCGGTGAGGAGGTCTCGTTCGAGGAACTCGGCGGGGCGAAGACCCACGCTTCGAAAACCGGTGTCGCACACAAGACGTTCGCGGGCGAGGAGGAGGCGCTGGACAACATCCGCCGCCTGCTGTCGTACCTCCCGCAGAACAACGTCGAGGACCCGCCCAGAGTCGAGCCGTGGGACGACCCCGAGCGCGAGGCCGACGTCACGGGCGTCGTGCCGGACGCGGCACAGAAGCCCTACGACATGACGAGCGTCGTCGACGAGGTGGTCGACGAAGGCTCGTTCTTCGAGATTCACGAGGAGTGGGCGCGGAACATCGTCGTCGGCTTCGGCCGCCTCGACGGTCATTCTGTGGGAGTAGTCGCCAACCAGCCCCGCGCGAACGCCGGCACCCTCACGGTTGACGCCTCGATGAAGGGTTCGCGGTTCATCCGGTTCTGTGACGCGTTCAACGTTCCCATCCTCACGTTCGTCGACGTGCCGGGGTACATGCCCGGGACGGAACAGGAACACCGCGGCATCATCCGCCACGGCGCGAAACTCCTCTACGCCTATTCGGAGGCGACGGTGCCCCTCCTCACGGTCATCACCCGCAAGGCGTACGGCGGCGCGTACTGCGTGATGGCGTCGAAACACATCGGCGGCGACGTCAACTACGCGTGGCCCACCTCCGAGATCGCCGTCATGGGGCCGCAGGGCGCGGTCAACATCCTCTACAGCAGCGAACTCGACGCCGCCGACGACCCCGAGGCCCGCAGGCAGGAACTCATCGACGAGTACCGCGAGGAGTTCGCCAACCCCTACACGGCCGCGGATCGGGGCTTCGTCGACGACGTGATCGAGCCCACCGAGACGCGGGCGCGACTCGTCGACGACCTCCGGATGCTGAAGACGAAGCGCGGCGACCAGCCCGACAAGAAACACGGGAACCTCCCGATCTGAATGTCGATCGATCTCGACCTCCCCGACGACGCGACCGAGGACGAGGCCGCGGCCATCGCCGCCGCCGTCTCCGCACACATGCGCGACCAGGCCGTGGCCGCCGCGGCCGCCGCGGCCGCGACCGAAGAGACGTGGCAGGACCGCAAGTGGAGGTTCGCCGGCCGCGTCGACGCGCTCCAGAGTCGCCGGACGCGCGTCCCCGACGGCACCCCGACGAACGCCTGGGTCGCCGCGAGCCGCGCGGACCGGTTCTGACACCGGGCGGCACGACGCGCGGCGTCCGGGGCTGATCATCCCCTCCTCTCCCTCCGAGACGCGGTGAACACCCGGCCAGCGAGCTCCAGCCGCGCCACGGCGTCCCAGCACGGGTCGAGCGCGTCGGCGACTGACCCATCTCTCGGCGTCGGTGCTGCCCGTTCGATGACCGCGAGGGTGTTCTCCGGCGCGCGCCGTACAGCCGCGGTGACCGGCGGTGAGCGATGAGCCGGAGACGGCTCCTGTCGGTGACCGAGCAGAAGAACGGCCCGACAGCGCCGCCGCTGGGCGTGACGAACCTGCGGGTCGGCGAGGGCGCGGTTCGCAGTCAGCCTCGAAGGAGAGTTACGCCGATGCGGCCTGTGCGCTGGCCTTCTTGCGCGTGATGTAGCCCGCGATGCGGTTACGGACGCCTTTCGACTCGACGTTCGTGAGCTTCGTGACGCTGTCCTTGTTCGTCTCGAACTCCGTGTTGAACGCCTGCGGATACCGCTCGAGGAGGAGGTTCCCGAGCTGTTTCACGTACTTGGGCTTGATCGCCATGCCCGACGTTTGCTCGCTGGCGCACAAAAACGATTCGTTACGCGTCGTCGACCCACGCGGCGGTCCGCGTCCGAGCTACGATCGTGAACGACCCGCTCAGTCGCGCGCCCGCCGTCGAGCGGCGAGCCCCACGACGGCGCACGCGGTGACCGCGGCGGGAACCCCGAACCCGGGCAGCCCCTCCGATGTCGACCCGGCGGTTCCCTGCGGCGTTCCAGTCCCCGACGCGTTGCCCGTCCCGCTCGTCGTCGTCGCGCTCGTGGGCCGCTCTGTCCCGGCACCGCCGGTCGCGTTCTCGACGGCGGCACCGGTCGCGGTGGCGACGCTCCCACTCGCATCGGGGCTGGCGGTCCGGTCGCCGTCGATCGCGGGGAAAGGCGTCTCGGCTGGCGTCGTTCCGTTGCCGCCCGCGCCGTCGTCGTCGATCACGAGCACCGACGAGGCGGTCGACGCGCCGTCGTCGGCGAACAGCGTGTACGTTCCCGGGGGGAGTTCCGAGGTGTCCAGTTCAGCCGCCCACTCGCCGGTCGACCCGTTGACGGTCGCCACTTCGCCGGTCGCGACCTGGCGCTCGCCGTCGAGGAGGTCGACGACGACGCTCGTCTCCTCGCCGCGGTTCGACGACCCCGACACCGTCACCGCCTCCTCCCGGGGGACGGCGTCGTCCGGGAACGGGTCGATCGCGAGCGACGGGGTCTCCCCGCGGATCGTCAGTTCGACGACCTCGTCGCCACCGTACGCGCTCTTCACCACGTCGATCGCCTGCTGGCGTCGCATCTCCGACGGGAGCGCGTCGCGGCCGAGCGTCTCGGTCGTCGTGAACGCGCCGTCCGCGCGCGGACTGACGACGAGCAGGGTGTACGCCCCCCGCCGGCCGAAGGATTCGTACGCCACCGAGAACGTCCCCCCGGTGACGGACTCGGTCTCCATCGCCCCCGCCGTGCCGTCGGCGTCGAGGAACCGCCCGCGCGGCCCGACGAGATAGAGCCGCACGTCCTCGACCTCCGCTGTCTCGCCCGACACCACGACGGCGTCGCCGACGCCAGCGGCGATCGTCGTCGGGGCCACCGTTACGTTCAGCGTCGCGCCGACGACGCGCTCGGTGTCGCTCCGGAGCCCGCCGTCGCGTGGTCGATCCACCTGTTCACCGTCCACGCTCGCCGTCCCGGCGGCCGGCACGGCCACGGCTCCGCCGACCACGCTCCAGACGCACAGCGCGATCAGTACGGCGGCGATCCCCGTCCGGCCAGTCCGTCGGTGTCGTCTCCTGCGTCGCATGTTCCTCGCCAGCGGGGCACGGTCGCCGCCCCGGCCGGCGCTCGACCGACGACTCCGCGACGAACGGCATCACTCTTTGGTCCGCAGAATCGCGACTGATACCCGGCTCCGGTCGACGGCCGGCGACCGCGCGGCACCGACCCGCGCGATCGGCCCGGCTCACCGGCGGTCGCGCCAGCCGGTCTCGTGGTCGAGTCGCGCGAACGCCTCCCGCTCGGCCGCCCCGCCGCACGTCTCGACGGTCTCGGCGAAGTACGCGAGGCGGTCGAGCAGCCGCGCCGTGTCGTAGCCGGGCACGTCGAGCCGCGACGCGGCGACGGTGGCGTCGACGACGGCGTACAGGCCCCGGTCGATCGTCCGCGGCCGTCGGCGTCGGACTGCACCGGTCTCGGGGCGGAGTCGCCATCGCTCCCACTCGGTGTCGCCCTCCTCGCCGGCGTTGATCCGCTCGGCCGCGACGCGGACCCAGGCGTCGGCGCTGTCGAGCACCGGCGCGGGCTCTTCCCGGATCGTGAGCGCCGCGTCGACGAAGTCCCGCGCGTCGGCGACGAACTGAACGACCCCGCCGGCACGCCGGTGGAAGTTCCGGCGCGTCCGCGTGTTGCCCCACGTCACCGCCTCGACGGGTTCTTGGGACCAGCAGTCGAGACCGCCGTCGGGCGCGTGGAGCCCGAGCACCGCGACGTTCCACAGGCCGTTCGGCCCGAGCGTCGTCACCACCGACTCGGTGACGCCGTCGAGCGCGACCGGCCAGCCGTCGTCGCGGTCGATCTCGCCGACGTTCCCCCCGGCCTCGCCGCCCCGATCGCCCGCATCGGTCACACCTCCCACCCCCGTTCGAGCGCGACGAACAGCGCCGCCGCGGTGAGGTCGGCGGTCGTCCCCGGGTTGATCCCCTCGGCGACGAACTCGTCGGCCAGCTCGGCGGCCGCGTCGAGGTCCGTCCCGACCGCCGCGGC
Organism: Salinigranum marinum; assembly: GCF_024228675.1. Lineage (NCBI taxonomy): Archaea > Methanobacteriati > Methanobacteriota > Halobacteria > Halobacteriales > Haloferacaceae > Salinigranum > Salinigranum marinum. The sequence continues at coordinate 596,878 of NZ_CP100461.1, forward strand.
CCGCGCTCGGACGTCTCGCGCCGCGGCCGGCCCGTGCTGGACGGCCACCAGGCTGTCGGGCTCGCCGGCGAGGAGTTCGAGGAACGCCCGCGCGGCGCGCTCGGTCGCCGTTCCCTCGCCGTCGAGGACGCCGTCGGCGACGGAGAACGACCGCGGGAACCCGTCGGTCCACTCGCGGGCGTTGCCGTCGTGCGGGGCCGACAGCTCCATCAGGTCCCAGAGCGTCAGGCCCCGCTCGCGGATCTCGTCCACGGCGTCGGCCCCGCGTCGCACGTCCGGCACGTCGAGGTCCGCCGGCGGGTCGCCGACGGCGACGTCGACGTGATCGAACGCGCGGTAGAAGCCGCAGGCGTCCGCGACGGTCGTCCTCCGGCAGACCTCGCGGACGCCCGTCGGCGAGAGCCGTTCCGCCGCGGCCGCCCGCACGAGCGGTACGAGGTTCAACAGGCAGCCGAACTGGGTGTTGCCGCCGCCCTGCTGGCTCATGCCCTCGACGCACTCCTCGAAGGCCGCGCCGACGCTGGCGTCCGTCTCGGCCGCACGGAGGCCGGCTCCCGCGCCGACGCTTCCGGCGAGGAAGTGCTCGAAACGGAGGTCGTCGTACTCGCGGTGGCGGTCGACGTTGCCGGGTTTGGGTGTGCCGGCCACCTCGAGGAGGAGCGCTAGCTGTGCGTTGTCCGCCGGGGTTCGCATGACCGGCCGTAACGCGGCGGTACGTAAAGACTCTGCGCGCTGATTACGGCCGTGTATTGGGGCCGAGCTACCGCTCGGTTCGGTGTGAAAACGAGGGCCACCCGAGTGGGGGGGAAGTGGGGGGAGAGAAGTCGGATGACGCCTCATCAGATCGTTGTGAGTTGTGGGACTTCAAAGTTTCCACTTAGGCCGGGAGTATAAGTCCAAAGGCGCGGTCGAGATCGCCACGATGGCTGGACGGCGGCGGGCACGGCTCAGGGTTTCCGAGGAGGCTCGGCGGCACGCGAGCGGGCCGCCTGGCGGGCCACGCCACCACGCCTCACACGCGGTCGGCCGGGTCGCGCTCGAACCGCCGGGCGACGCCGTCCGCGTCGCCGGCGTGATCCGTGTCGGGGTCCTTCTCGATGCCCCTGCGGGCCGCGAACCACTCGTCGACCGCTCGCCGAACCTGGCGAAGCGCCTCCCGGTCGGTGCTCGGACGGCCGACGCTCACGGCGTCTGCGCCGTAGCCGAGATACTCCGACACCGTCACGCGGTCGCGCACGCCGTTGTTGGCGACGAGCACGAGTTCGGGTGCCGCCTCGGCCACGTCCGCGATCACCGCCTCGGAGTCCATCGCGTCGACGTGGAAGACGTCCGCGCCCGCCGCTCGGACCCGACGCGCCGTCTCCGCGAGGTCGACGCCGTCGACCTCCGCGCGCACCTTCACGCTCACCGGAGCCCCTGCGTCTGCCGCCGCTGAGACATACTCGCAGAGCCGCTCCGTGTCCCGCAGGAGCGTCTCGCCACAGCCGACGCGACAGAGCTCCTCCTGGCGGCAGTGGGCGTTCACTTCGAGCAGGGCGTCGTGGGCCGCACACACCCGCGCGGCGACGCCGACCGGCCCGACGGTCGCGCTGCGGACGTTCACGCCCGCGCGGATCGGCGACTCCGCGAGCGCGGCGAGCTGGAAGTCGAGGAACACCAGTGGATCGGGCGGTAGAAACTCCGACCGCTCGCGCATGACGAGCGCACGGGCGGCGTCCCGCGAGCGTGCGTCGAGCGCGACCCCACCGAGCATCGCGAGGTCGGCGAAGTCGCTCCCGTCGTGGGCCCACCGTGCGTCGGCCTCTCCGGAGAGGCTCGCGAGGACGAGCCGGACGTCGCCGCGGTCGGGCGCTCCAGCGTCGGTCCGTCGGATCACCGCGCTCGTCCCTCCGGCTCCCCGACCAGCGCCAGCGCGTCGCCGACCGCGTCGAGGACGCGCCGGGCGTCGGCCGCGTCGTCGATCCGGGTGTCGGTCCGGACGACCGGGCGATCCAGCTCGGTGTCGTCCGCCCCGTCGAGGACGAACGCGTCGGCGAAGGGGTACGCCTCGGCCACGCCGGCGGTCGACGGCTCCAGTCCGACGCCGCGCATCAACTCGGCCGCGGGCCCCGAGAACACCTCGCGACCGACGAACGGCGACACCGCGACGACCGCGGTCTCCGACAGCGCCGCCTCGATCCCTGGGACGGCCAGCATCGGGCCGACGCTCGTCACGGGGTTCGACGGGCCGACGACGACCGGCTCCGACAGTGCCGCCCGGACCGCAGACGTCGGGGCGGCCTCGTCCGCTCCGCGGAACTCGACGTCCTCGACGGTCGGCTCGGCGCGTCGGTGAACCCAGTACTCCTGGAAGTGCAGCGGCCCCTCGTCGGTGTGGACGATCGTGGCGACCGGATCGTCGCTCATCGGGACGAGATCGATCTCGAGGTCGAACGCCGCCGCCAGGGTCCGTGTCACCTCGGTCAGCGTGTGTCCCTCGTCGAGGAGCGAGGTCCGCGTCAGGTGGACCGCGCGGTCACGGTCGCCGATCTCCATGAACTCAGCCACCGCCGAGAAGCGTCGCCAGCGGGCGATCTCTCTCCCTCGCGTCTGTGCGGCGTCCGGGAGGTAGCGAGGCCCCGTCTCCAGTCCGCTCTCTGCCGCGAGTCGGCGGAGTTCGTCGTGGGTCGCGGTCGTGTCGCCGTCGATCCCCCACCACCGCTCGCGGTCGAGGACGCCGCCCCCGTGGAACAGGACGGTATCGATGTCCGGACAGACGAGGTGGCCGCCGAGCTCGACGTCGTCGCCCGTGTTCCCGACGACGGTCACTGCCCCGGGCTCGAACGTCGAGCCGAGGCCGTCGAGGAGCTTGGGCGTCCCCGTTCCGCCGGCGAGGAACGTCACCATAGCACCGTGCTATGTGGACCGGTGGTTTGAAACTTCCTGCATCGGCGTCGTACTGGTCCGCGTCGTGGATATTCTGCGCAGGGCCACCGATCGGGACACCCGACTGCCGAGCGTGACGCGGCGACCGGCGAGTCATCGCGTGGACCACGAGAGCGGTCCGCAGGGGCGGAGACGAATCCGTGGATATTTGACTGACTGGTTAGTCAGTTCGAACACTGAATGTCCGACGAGCCTCGCGAAGCGGTGATCCGCGCGACATACCGCGCGCTCTGTGCACACGGGTACGCCAACCTGACGATGCAGGACATCGCCGACGAGACCGATCTGAGCAAGGCCGCCCTCCACTACCACTACGACACCAAGCGTGACCTCCTGATCGCGTTTCTCGACGCGCTCACGTCGTGGTACGAGGGCCGGCTGGAGACGCTGGCCGGCGACGACGCGCCCGAACGGCTGGCGTCGTTGTTCGACGAGTGTCTCTCCCCCGACGACAGCGACACCGACTACCCCGCGTTCCACACCGCACTCTTGGAGATCAAGGCCCAGGCCCCGTACGACGAGGCCTACCGCGAGCGACTCGCGGCGGCCGACGAGGTGCTGGTCACGCGGGTGCGGGAGATCGTCGCCGACGGCGTCGACGCGGGGACGTTCCGGGAGGTCGATCCCGACGCGACGGCGGCACTCGTCGCCGACGTGCTCGCGGGTGGTCACACCCGCAACGTCGCGGTGGGCCGCGACCTCGACGAGACGCGGGCCGTCCTCGACGGCTACGTCGCCACCCAGCTGCTGGCGACGGACGACGACGACGCGTCGGCGGCGCGACCGGCGGGGGCGTCCCGATGAGCGCCCTCGACCGGCTGTCGGGGCTGTTCAAGGACAAAGACGAGTTCGACCTCACGAGCGGCGGCATCGCCAGGCCGCTGTTTTACCTCGCGCTCCCGATCGTCATCACGAACCTCCTCCAGACGGCGTACAACCTCGCCGACACGTTCTGGCTCGGGCAGTACTCGACGGAGGCGCTCGCGGCCATCTCCTTCGGCTTCCCGCTCGTGTTCCTGCTGATCTCCTTCGGCTTCGGCATCTCCATCGCCGGCAGCGTGCTCGTCGCGCAGTACATCGGTGCCGGCGAGGAGCGCGAGGCCGAGTACGCCGCCTCCCAGACGATGACGTTCGCCGTGATCGCCTCGGTCGTCCTCGGAGCCGGCGGCTATCTCTTCGTCGAGGACGTGCTCCGGCTGCTGGGCGCGTCGCCGGAAGTGCTCCCCGGGGCGACGGCGTACATGGAGGTCATCTCGCTGGGGATCGTCTTCCTGTTCGGCTTCCTGGTGTTCATCTCGCTCATGCGCGGCTACGGCGACACGATCACGCCAATGCTCGTCATGTTCGGCTCCGTCGCGATCAACGTCGTCATCGACCCGTTCCTCATCTTCGGCTGGTGGGTGTTCCCCGAGATGGGCGTCGCCGGCGCGGCCTACGCGACGGTGTTCTCGCGCTCGCTGGCGCTCATCGTCGGGCTCGGGATCATGTTCCGCGGGAACCGCGGTGTGCGGATCCACCTCAGTCAGATGCGGCCCGACCCCGACTACTTCCGGCGCATCGCCTCGCTGGGCGGGCCGGCGTCGTTCGAGGTCACGGGACGGGCGCTCTCGGTCAACTTCCTCCTGGTCGTCGTCGCCCTGTTCTCCCCCGCGGTCGTCGCCGCGTTCGGGATCGGGACGCGGGTCTTCTCGGTCATCTTCCTGCCCGCGATCGCGGTCGCACAGGCGGTCGAGACGATGTCCGGGCAGAACATCGGCGCGGGCAAGCCCGACCGGGCGGAGCAGACCGCCGACTTCGCCGCGAAGGTGATGTTCGTCGTCCTCTCGGCGATGGGCGTCGTCGTCTTCGTCTTCACCGAGCCGCTCGTTTCGGTGTTCACCACCGACTCGGCCGTCGTCGAGGAGGGGGTGACGTTCCTCCGAACGGTCGCGCCGACGTTCGGGATGCTCGGGATCATGCGTGCGTACAGCGGGAGCTTCCGCGGCGCGGGCAAGACGATGACCTCCGCGGGTCTCGCGATCGTGACGCTGTGGGTGGTCCGTCTGCCGATCGCCTGGTTCGGCGCGCAGTCGCTCGGCCCCGTCGGTATCTGGTACGGCTTCGTCGTCTCGAACGTGATCGGGGCCGTGCTCGCGCTCGCGTGGTACAAGCGCGGGACTTGGCGCGACGGCGACCTCACCGACCGGGAGGTCGCCGTCGGCGACGAGTTCGAGGGCGACGACGGTGCCGCCGAACCGGCCAGCACCGACGACTGAGACGGACCCGGCCCGCGCCGTCCGCCGGGCGACTCGGAGGGGACCCGTACCGCTCCTCTGCCGGAGGCGACGCCGTCGGTCGACGGTCCGTCGTGTTTCGCCGTGTGTCGGCCTCGCTGGCTCATCCGACGGTTTTTGTCCGATGACGGCGAACGTCAGGGCATGCTGGCTATCAAGGACAGCGTCCACGACCACATCGAGGTCGGGGGCGTTGCCGAGGCGCTGATCGACACCCCCGCCGTCCAGCGCCTCCGCCGGGTCACCCAGTTGGGGACCGTGAGCTTCGTCTACCCCGCCGCCAACCACACCCGCTTCGAGCACTCGCTCGGCGTGTACCACCTCGCGACCCGTGCGCTGGACCACCTCGGCGTCGAGGGGACGACCGCCGAACGGGTCCGCGCCGCCGCGCTCTTACACGACGTCGGCCACGGCCCGTTCAGCCACAACGTCGAGGACGTCGTCCACCGCCACACGGGCAAGTACCACGACGACGTCGACGACCTCGTCACGACGGGCGAGGTGGGTCGCGTCCTCGACGACCACGGCGTCGATCCGCAGAGGGTCGCGGGGCTCGTCCGCGGCGACGGGCGGTACGGCCAACTCGTCTCCGGCGAACTCGACGTCGACCGGATGGACTACCTGGTGCGGGACGCCCACCACACGGGCGTCCCCTACGGGACGATCGACCACGAACGGCTCGTCCGCGAACTCGCGTTCGTCGAGGACGAACTCGTCCTCCGGGAGGGGAACGTCCAGACCGCCGAATCGTTGCTCCTGGCGCGGGCGCTGATGAACCCCACGGTGTATCAACACCCCGTCGCGCGCATCGCGAAGGCGATGCTCCGCCGGGCGGCCGAACGACTGCTGGAGGCGCCCGACATCGCCGCGGCCGACCTCCGGCGGATGGACGACCACGACTTCGTCTCGTCGCTCCGGTCGACGCGCCGCACGAGCGCGTACGCCGAACGGCTCGACACCCGCCGGCTGTTCAAGCGCGCGGTGTGGGCCGAGTACGCCGACGTCCCCGAACGACTGCTGGACGCCTCCCACGCCGACCTCCGGGGGTTCGAGCGCGAAATCGCCGACCGCGCCGACGTCTCCGAGTCGACGGTCGTCGTCGACGTCCCCCCGCGCCCGTCGATGACCGAGTCGACCTCGCGGGTCGTGGTCAACGGCGACATCCGCGAACTGGGGAAGGCCTCGCCGCTCGTCTCGGCGCTCCGAACCGCCCAGGAACGCCAGTGGCGTTTCGGCGTCTACTGTCCGCGTGCGGAGACCGAGCGGGTCGGCCGCGCGGCGGTCGACACCCTCGGGCTCGACGTCGAGGGCGCGCTCGTCAGCGACGTCCGGACGGGGCTGAACGCGACGCTCGACGAGTTCCAGTGAGTCGACGCTGTCCACCGCCACGGCCGACCCTGGCCCTACCCGTCCGAGGGCTTCCGTGGGGCGCTCACAGCCGCGACCGGGAGGTGAGCACCGATGACTGACGACGCCTCCCCGGCCGCCCGGGAGTGGTCGGCGGGGCTCGTCGACTCGATCGCGGACCCGGTCGTGGTCTTCGACGAGGCGGGACGGCTGCGCCGGTGGAACCGCGCGCTGGTGGAGGCGACCGGCTACACCGACGAGACGCTGTCGTCGCTGTCGCTCGATCGCCTGTTCGGCGACGCCGACCACGTCCGCGAGGTCGTCACCGCCGTCCCAGCGACCGGCCGGACGACGTTCGACGCCACGCTCCGGACGGCGGCGGGCGACGCCGTTCCCGACGCCGACGACCCTGCGACGGCCGTCGTCTGCGTCGGCCGCGACGTCACCGAGGCCCGACGCCGCCAGCGGGAACTCGAACGCGCCGAGGTCGTCCTCGAGTCGCTCGCCGACGCCGTCTACGCCATTGAGTCCGACGGCACCATCGCGTACGTCAACGACCGGTACGTCGATATGAAGGGCGTCTCCCGAGAGGAGCTCCTCGGCACCGACATCGACGACTGGGTCACCGAAGCGACAGTCGAGCAGGCCGACGAACTCCGCGCCGCCGTCGCGAGCGGCGACCGCGACGTCGGGACGGTCGAGTACGAGTTCGTGACCGGCGACGGCGAGCGGTTCCCCGCGGAGCTTCGGTTCGGCCCGGTCGGGCACCCCGACAGCGACCTCGGCCGCGTCGGGATGATCCGCGACGTCACGGAGCGGGTCGAGCGCGAGCGGACCCTCAGACGGCAGAACGAGCGGCTCGACGAGTTCGCCTCGATCGTGAGCCACGACCTCCGCAACCCGCTGAACGTCGCCGAGGGCTGGCTCGAACTGGCCCGTGAGGAGTGCGACAGCGACCACCTCGACTCGGTCACGGACGCCCACGACCGGATGCGGCGGCTAGTCGGGGATCTCCTGACGCTCGCTCGACAGGGCCAGACGGAGCCCGAGCCGACGCACGTGTCGCTCAGGGAGCTCGCCGAGGAGTGTTGGCGCTCCGTCGACCGACGGACCGCGACGCTCGTCGTCGAGACGGACGCGACCGTCCACGCGGACGAGCGCCAGCTCCGTCGGCTCGTCGAGAACCTCCTCAGGAACGCCGTCGAGCACGGCTCGACGAACCCCCGATCGCAGGCTCGCGGGGACGCCGTGGAACACGGCTCCGCGAGCAGCCGGCCGGCGGCCGACGACAGCACCGACGGAAGCGACAGCGCCGACGGCGACGCGGTGACCGTGACGGTCGGTGGGCTCCCGGACGGGTTCTTCGTCGCCGACGGCGGCCCCGGCGTCCCGCCCAGAGACCGCGAGCGCGTCTTCGAGACCGGCTACTCGACGAGCGCCGAGGGGACCGGCTTCGGACTGCGCATCGTTCGGGAGGTCGCCCAGGCGCACGGCTGGGACGTCAGCGTGACCGAGAGCGACGGCGGTGGCGCACGGTTCGAGATCCGCGGCGCGGACGTCGACTGATCGCGGTCGTGCCGGATTCGACGGCGGCCCGTGGTCGTGATCAGAGACACCCCGACGCGGGACTCGCGAACCTACAGTTTCAAGCACGTTCCCCGTCGAGATCGAACCCAATGCACGTGGAGGGGACCGTTCTCACCGGGCGGGACTTCGAACCCATCGAGGGGCGAGTGGTCGTCGACGACGGCCGGATCGAGGCCGTCGAACGCGTCGAGACCGACTCGACGGACATCGTCTGCCCGGCGTTCGTCAACGCCCACACCCACATCGGCGACTCGATCGCCAAGGAGGCCGGCGCGGGGCTGTCGCTCGACGAACTCGTCGCCCCCCCGGACGGACTCAAACACCGGCTCCTCCGTGAGACCCCAGACGAGGAGAAGGTCGCAGCGATGCGCCGCTCGTTGCGGTTCATGCGCGCGACGGGGACCGCCGCCTGTATCGAGTTCCGCGAGGGCGGCGTCCCGGGCGTCGAGGCGTTCGAGCGCGCGCGTGACGGGCTCGACATCGAGGCGGTCGTCCTCGGTCGGGAGAGCCGCGACGCGATGGACGCGAGCGACGGCTTCGGTGCCAGCGGGGCCCGCGACGGCGACTTTGCGGCGCTCCGCCGGGCCACTCGCGAGGCTGGCAAGCGGTTCGGCATCCACGCCGGCGAGCGCGACCCCGACGACGTCGACGCCGCGCTCAACCTCGATCCGGACTTTCTCGTCCATATGGTCCACGCCACCGACGCCCAACTGGACCGCGTCGCCCGCGAGGAAACGCCGGTCGTCGTCTGCCCGCGGTCGAACCTCGTCACGAACGTCGGCGTCCCGCCGATCGCGGCGCTCGCGGCGCGGACGACCGTCGCGCTGGGGACGGACAACGTCATGCTCGACTCGCCGTCGATGTTCCGCGAGATGGAGTTCGCGGCGAAGCTCTCCGACGTGAGCGCCAGGGACGTGCTCCGGATGGCGACCGTCAACGGCGCGGCGATCGCCGGGCTCGACTACGGCGTCGTCGCGGCGGGCAAGCGGGCGAAACTGCTCGTGCTCGACGGCGACTCCGACAACCTCGCCGGCGTTCGCGACCCCGTCCGCGCCGTGGTCCGCCGGGCGGGACAGGCCGACGTGAAACGCGTCCTCCTCTGAGGCTCACGCCGGGCGGAGGTGTTCGCAGTCGCCGGCGTGGACGGTCCGCGTTCCGTCGTCGGTCCGGACGACGAGCGCGCCGGGAAACGCGACGTCGACCGCCTCGCCCTCGATCGTCTCGGTCGCCGTCTCGATCCGGACCCGACGCCCGAGCGTGTCGGCGTGCTCGCGCCACGCGTCGAGCACCGCCTCGGGCGCGTCGCGGAGGTCGTGAAACTCCTCGAGGAGGCGCTGGACGAACAGCCGGCGCTCGACGTCGCCCGCCTCCGCGCGGACGCTCGTCGCGCCCGGGGGCAGCGCGTCGGCGTCGACGTTGGCGTTGACGCCGACGCCGACGAGCAGCCACGACACCCGGTCGGCCTCGCCCTGCATCTCGGTGAGGATGCCCGCCAGTTTGCGGCCGCCGCGTGGCGCGTCGGCGTCGACGAGTACACCGTCAGACGGGTCTGACGAGCCATCGTTCGCTGCGCTCACGATGACGTCGTTCGGCCACTTGATCGACGCGTCGACGCCCGCTTCCCGCGCCGCGCGCGCCGTCGCGACGGCCGCGGCGAGGGTGTAGATCGGGGCGTGGGCGGGCGGACAGTCGGGCTGGAAGACGACACTCAGCCAGACGCCACCGGACGGTGCGCTCCAGGCCCGGCGGAGTCGCCCTCGGCTCCCGGTCTGTTCGTCGGCGAGGACGACCACGTCCCTCTCGCCCGCCGTCGCGAGTTCGCGTCCGCGGTCGTTCGTGCTCCCGACGGTGTCGTGGTACTCGACCGTGTACGGCGCGCCGAGGCCGTACTCGACGGCCGCCGCGCCGAACTCCGGTACCGTGGCGACGACGTAGCCGTCGTCGGTCGACTCGACCCCGAACCCCTCGTCGCGGAGGGCTTCGACCTGCTTCCAGATCGCTGCGCGCGAGACCTCGAGGCGCTCGGCCAACTCGGGGCCGGCCACCGGCCCGCTCATCAGTTCGGCGAGCAACGCGCGACGTGTCTCGTTCATGCAGGGAGGAGACGCGAGGTCGGTATGAAAGCGCCGACCTGCGTCAGACGTCGGGGAGCGACCAGTAGCCCAACGCGAGTTCCGCCAGTCCACCGTCGACGAGAAAGACGGCGACCTGGCCGCCTCCGCCGCCGAGCGCACCGCCGAACAACGCGGCGACGAACAGTGCGACGCCGACAACGACGAGTTTCACCGCCGTGACGAGATCCGAGACCGTCTCGACCGCCACGTCCCGCTCGTCTCGGTCATGACCGGGATCACGACTGTCAACCGGTTCCGTGCCGTCGCTGTCGGCTCCGTCCGCAGGCGTGGAGGGCATCGTGAGTGGCGTCGCAGTGTCTTCGTTCCGGCAGGGTCACTCGATGACGACGAGGACGTCGCCCATGTCGACGGAGTCGCCCTCGCCCACGAGCACCTGCGAGACGGTCCCGCCGGCCTCGGCGACGACGTCGTTCTCCATCTTCATCGCCTCAAGGACGCAGACGACGTCGCCGGCGGCGACCTCGTCGCCCTCGTTCACCTCGACCGAGAGGATCGTCCCCTGCATCTCCGCGGCGACCTGCTCGCCGTCGGCCGCGACGGCCGCGCCGCCGTCGTCGTTCGTCGCGACGTCGGGGCGACTCCGCCCCCCACCGCCGGCGGGCACCCCGATCGCCGGCGCGCCGCGCTCTTCGAGCGACACCTGGAACCGCTTGCCGTTGACCTCGACGGTGAACTCCCGTTCGGTGACCTCCTCCTCGTCCGCGTCGTCCGACGACTCCACGGGACCCCAGCGCTCGACCGCCTGCTGGATCCGGTCGTGGTCGAGTTCCTCGTCGAGGTACTTCGTGGTGTGGGTCCCCTCGGTGAACGCCTTGTCCGTGATCATCAGGCGGTGGAACGGGATGATGGTGTGAAAGCCCGTGATCTCGTACTCCCGGAGCGCGCGTTCGGACCGCGCCAGACACTCCTCACGATCGCTCGCGTGGACGATGAGCTTCGCCACCATCGAGTCGTAGTCCGTCACGAGGTCGTCGCCCTGCCGGATCGCGTCGTCGAGTCGGACGCCGATGCCGCCCGGCGGGTCGTACGTCTCGAACGTGCCGCCTGGCGCCGGGGCGAACTCGTCGGCGGGGTTCTCGGCGTTGATCCGGTACTCGATGGCGTGACCGTCGATCTCGACGTCGTCCTGCGCGAAGTCGAGTTCCTCGTCGGCGGCGACCCGGAGCTGCCACTTGACGATGTCGATCCCCGTGATCTCCTCGGTGACGGTGTGTTCGACCTGTATCCTCGTGTTCACCTCGAGGAAGTAGAAGTCCGCGTCCGGCCCGAGGAGTTCGTCGGCTCCCCGCGGTTCCTCCTCGACGAGGAACTCGAACGTCCCGGCGTTGTAGTAGTCCGCGGCGTCGGCACCGCGACGGGCGGCCTCGCCGATCTTCTCCCGCAGTTCGTCGGTGAGTGCGGGACTGGGCCCCTCCTCGATGACTTTCTGGTGTCGGCGCTGGAGCGAGCAGTCCCGCTCGCCGAGGTGACGAACGTTCCCGTGACGGTCGGCGAGGATCTGGACCTCGATGTGTCTGGGCTTTTCGAGGTATCGCTCCAGATAGACCGACGGGTTGTCGAAGTACGCCTCGCCCTCGCGTTTGGCGCTCTGCAGTTTCTCCTCCGCCTCGTCGGGGTCGCGGACGATCTTCATCCCGCGTCCACCGCCACCACCTTCGGCCTTGATCGCGATGGGGTAGCCGTACTCCTCGCCGAACTCGTGGACCTCGGCGGGGTCGTCGACGGGGTCGGTCGTCCCGGGGACGATGGGGACGCCGGCCTCGTTCATCACTTTCCGGGCTTTGGTCTTCTCGCCCAGTCGCTCCATCGCGTCGGCCGACGGACCGATCCACACCACTTCGCTCTCCTCGACCTTGCGCGCGAACGTGGCGTTCTCGGCGAGGAAGCCGTATCCCGGATGGATCGCGTCCGCGCCGGCCTTCCGCGCGGCGTCGAGCACCGCCTCGTGGTCGAGGTACGAGTCCGCCGCCCGGGCCGGGCCGACGTTGTACGCCTCGTCGGCGTAGCGGACGTGTCCCGCGTGTTTGTCGGCGTCGCTGTAGACGGCGACCGTTCGAACGCCCAGTTCCGCACAGGCACGCATGACGCGAACCGCGATCTCTCCACGGTTCGCCACCAGGACCTTGCTGAACATTTGGGAGCTATTTCTCACATGCCCTACGTGTTTCTATCGGTTCGCCACATCGGTGCCGATTCCCCCTGTCGTGATCAGCGAACGAGGCGTCTCGTCCGTCACGGAGTTCGCAACCACGCCGTACGCGACGATCGAGTGTCTGTTCCGGATCTTTTTCCCGCCTATCATAGACTCTTGTCCAGTAATCTCTCCGAGAGGCGGCTTCGACTGAAAGATCGTGAGCATCGGGGCGATTCCGAAGCGTCTTATGGGAGTGCCACACAAGCACACGCCAATGACTGTACGGATCGGTATCCTCGGTGCAACCGGCGCGGTCGGCCAACGATTCATCCAGCTCCTCGACGACCACCCGACGTTCGAACTCGCGGCGCTGACCGCGAGCGAGGCGTCGGCGGGGACACCCTACCGCGAGGCCGCGAAGTGGCGGGTCAACACGCCCATCCCGGACGACGTCGCCGAGATGACCGTCGGTCGCACCCACCCCGACGACGTTCCGGACGACGTCGATCTGCTCTTCTCGTCGCTCCCCTCGTCGGTCGCCGCCGAGGTCGAACCGCGCTTCTTGGAGGAGGGGTACGTCGTCTCCTCGAACTCCTCGAACGACCGGATGGCCGAGGACGTTCCGCTGACGATCCCCGAGATCAACCCCGGGCATCTGGACCTCATCGAGGTCCAGCGCGACGAGCGCGGCTGGGACGGCGCGCTCGTAAAGAACCCCAACTGCTCGACGATCACGATGGTCCCGACGCTCGCCGCGCTCGACGAGTTCGGCCTCGAACGCGTGAACGTCACCACGCTCCAGGCGGTCTCCGGTGCGGGCTACTCCGGCGTGACCTCGATGGAGATCATCGACAACGCGCTCCCGAACATCGGCGGCGAGGAGTCGAAGATGGAGACGGAGTCCAGAAAGCTGCTCGGAACGTTCGACGGCGCCGAGGTCGAACTCCACGGGATGGACGTCGCCGCCTCCTGCAACCGGATCCCGACGCTCGACGGCCACCTCGAGAACGTCTTCGCCGACCTCGCCGACGACCCCACAGTCGACGAGGTCGCGGCGGCGATGCGCGCGTTCCCGGGCGTCGACCTGCCGAGCGCGCCCGAGCAGTTGATCCACGTGTTCGACGACCCCGCCCGGCCCCAGCCGCGCCTCGACCGCGACCGCGAGGGCGGGATGGCCGTCTCCGCGGGCGGGATCCAGGGGACCACGAACGGCGTGAAGTACAACTGTCTCGCACACAACACGATCCGCGGTGCCGCCGGTGCCTCCCTCCTCAACGGCGAACTCCTCGTCGAAGAGGGCTGGGTCTGAGGCCGACGCGTCCTTTTTCTCGGATCCACGAATCCTTTTCTCGGTGCCGCCCCCACCGTCGAGCGATGGGAGTGTCCGAGGCCGCGGGTCACCTCAGCCGCTGGCGAGAGGCGCACCCGGCGACGTCGACCCTCTCGGCCGTCCTCGTGGCCGCCTTCGCCGTCGAGTCGATCGTCTGGTGGCTGTTCGGCTACCCCGCGATCGACTTTTGGTTCAGCGCGTCGGCGTCGCCGTCGCCGGGGTGGCTCCTCGCCCCCCTCGCACACTCCTCGCTCGCCCATCTCGGGGGGAACCTCCTCTTTTTACTCGTGTACGGCTCGCTCGCCGAGGCCGACCTCTCGGTGCCGACCTGGTACTGGCTCTTCGCGGTCAGCGCGCTCGCGGGGACCGCCGCGCAGGTGTGGAGCTACCTCCTCGCGGGCGTCGAGGGCGGTGCCGTCGGCGCGAGCGCGGGCGTCGTCGCGCTCGTCTCGTTCGTGGGCGTTCGGACCGCAGTTGAGGGTCCCGAGGAGCGATCGACCGCCGCGTACCTCCTCGGCGTCGCCGGCGGCGTCGGCATGCTCGCGCTGATCGCCAACGACTTCTTTCTGACCAGTGGCTCGGGATCCGCCGAGTTCGCACACCTCCTCGGCGTCGCGGTCGGCACGCTCGCGGGCGTCTCGATCCGACGGTGAGCCGCCCCGCCTCAGCCCTCCTCGGCCCGGACGTGCGCCCCGCCGTCGACCGCCGTCAGCGCCGACACGTCCCGAACGTGTGCCACCACGTTCACTGGCGCGGCCGCCCGCGGCTCCTCGCCTTCGGACGCCGGCGTCGGTCCCCAGAACAGACACAGCTTCGAGCCTGCCGGCCAGTACGCGACCGCACCGACGTCGACCACCGCGCGGGCGTTCTCCGGGCCGACGTCGACCGGGACCGAGAAGTACAGTTCGTCGCCCCACCGCGCGGCGTCGCCGGCGACGGGGAGCGCTTCGGCGAGCGCCGCGCTCGTCCGCGGGGCGTCGTCGGTCCAGTCGGCCGTGAGTTCGATCTCCCGTGAGGCGTCGGCGACGGTGAGGCGGAGGGGCCCCATCAGTCAAGCGCCTCGGCGACGAGTTCGATTGGGTGTGGCGGCGCGTCGGCCGCCCGGCCGCGGTCGCCGAGTTGGGAGCGACACGACGCGCCCGGCGCGGTGACGCGCTCCCCGGCGCTCTCGGCCACCTGGTCGAACAGGATGCGACCGATGGCCTTCGAGAGCGCGAAGTGTTCGGCCTCGTAGCCGAAGGAGCCGGCCATCCCGCAACAGCCCGAGTCGAGCGGGTCGACCGCGTAGCCCACTCTCCGAAGCACGCCGACGGCGTGGTGGTCCTTGTTCGTCGCCTTCTGGTTGCAGTGGCCGTGGTAGGTGAGCGACCCCGCCGACTCCGGCGCGGGCGTCGGTAACTCCCCGTCCAGGCGGTGGACGTCGAGGTACTCACAGACCCCGTACGCCGCGTCGGAGACCTGTTCGACCGCCGGCCCCGACAGCAGGTCGCGGTACTCGTCCTGGAACATCACGGCGTCGGAGGGCTCGACGAACACGACCGACCAGCCGTCGTCGACGCTCCCCTGGAGTCGGTCGACGTTCGCCTCCGCACGCTCGTGGGCGAGGTCGAGAAAGCCCTTGGAGTAGGCCGCGCGTCCCGAGGGCTCGAGATCGGTCGGGATCGACACGTGGACGCCGGCGGCCTCGAGGACGCGGACTGCGGCTCGTCCCGGCTCCGGATACGAGTAGTTCGTATACGTGTCGGGGAACAGGAGGACGCGGTGGGCGGCCTCGCTCGCGGAGACGCGGGAGCCACCGCGTGCCTCGAACCAGTCGACGAGCGTCTCGCGGGTGAACGTCGGGAGTTCTCGGTCCTTGGCGATCCCAAGCACGGACTCCATCACGGTCCGCGCGCCGGGCACCTTCGTCGCCCAGTTCGACACCGGCGCGAGCGTGCTGCCGAGCCGCGACCACGAGTCGATGTCGGCGAACAGCTTCTCGCGGGCGGACGTCCCCTCGCGCTGGTGGTACTGGTGTTTGACCTCCGTCTTGAGCTTGGCCATGTCGACGCCTGTCGGGCAGTCCGACTTACAGCCCTTGCAGCCGACACAGAGGTCCAATACCTCCTCTTGGAACCGGTCGGAGTACAGTTCATCCTCGGGAAGGTCGCCGCTGATCGCCGCCCGGAGCATGTTCGCTCTCCCTCGCGTGGTCTGGATCTCCTCTTTCGACGCCCGGTAGGTGGGACACATCACGTCGGACTCGGTCTGTCGGCAGGTGCCACAGCCGTTGCAGAGTTCGACGAGGTGTGAGAAGCCGCCTTCCTCGGAGAAGTCCAGCGCCGTCTGCGGCTCCAGCGACGAGTAGTCGGCACCGTAGCGGAGGTCGTCGCGCATGTCTGTCGGGTCGTCGTCGCGGTAGACGACCTTCCCCGGGTTCATCAGCCAGTCGGGGTCGAACGCCGTCTTCACCTGCTTGAACGCCGTCCACAGCTCCTCGCCGTACATCTTCGGGTTGAACTCCGTCCGCGCGAGGCCGTCGCCGTGCTCGCCGGAGAACGCGCCGTGGTGTTCGAGCACGAGGTCGGTGACGGCGTCGGCGATGTCGTGCATCGTCTCGATGCCCTGTTCGGCTTTGAGCGAGAGGATCGGGCGGATGTGGAGCGTGCCGACGCCCGCGTGGGCGAAGTACGCCGCCGACGTGCCGTTCTCTTCCAACACGCGCTCGAACTGCTGGACGTACTCGGCGAGTTCCTCGGGTGGGACGGAGGCGTCCTCGATGAACGGGTACGGCTTGGGGTCGCCCTGCATCGACATGAGCAGGGGAATCGCGGCCTTTCGGAGCTTCCAGACGTCCGCCTGCGCTTCGGGCGTGTACGCCTCGACAGCCGCGAAGGCCTCCGCGGCCGCCGGCTCCGGGGCCTGTCCCGCGGTCGCCCCGCCGTCGGTCTCGCGCCGTCGCGGTGCCTCCCCGAGGAGTTCGGCGTCGTCGGCGAGGAAGTGGTCGTTCGTCTCGGCGATGGCCGCCTCGAACTCCCCGTGCTGTTCGGAGTCGAACTCCAGCATGAGCGCCGCCGTCGTCCCCTCGGGGATCCCCTCGGCGTACTGTGCGTACTCGGTCGACTCAGCCGCCAACCGAAACACCTCGTCGTCCATCAACTCGACGGCCGAGGCACCGTACTCCAGCGCCTCGGGCACGGCGCGCATCGCGTCGACCAGGTCGTCGAAGCAGTAGAGGACGAGCGCGGTCTCCTCGGGCCGGGTGACGAGACTCACCGTCGCCTCGACGACAACCCCGAGCGTGCCCTCCGCCCCGACGAGGAGCTTCGAGAGGTTGAGACAGCGCTCGCCGTCGTCGTTCTCGTACACCACCTTGTGGAGGTTGTAACCCGAGACGCACCGCTTCAGCGTGGGATATCGCTCCTCGATCTCCGCGGCGTGGTCCTCGACGACGCCGCGGACCGTGCGGTAGATGTGCGCTTCGAGGTCGTCCTGTTCGACGATCGCCTCGTACTCCGGGGAGTCGATGACGACCTCGCGGGTGCGGATGAGTGAACCGTCCGCGAGCACGACTTTCAGCTCCTCCGTGTACGCGTCGGTTATCCCGTACCGCACGGAGTGTGCGCCCGTCGAGTTGTTGCCGATCCCGCCGCCGACGGTCGCGCGGGCCGACGACGCCGGGTCGGGGGCGAACTTCAGCCCGTGGTCTTCGAGGCGCGCGTCGAGGTGGTCCTGGACGACTCCCGGCTGGACCGTCGCGCGCCGCGCGTCGGGGTCGACGTCGAGGATCGAGTCCATGTGTCGCGAGAGGTCGAGGACGACGCAGCCGGGGCCGACGGCCTGCCCGGCGAGCGACGACCCCGCTCCCCTGGGGAGAACCGGGACGCCGTGGCTCGTCGCCACGTCCACGGCCCGCTGGACGTCCTCGATGTCCGTCGGGAACACCACGCCCGCGGGTCGGGCCCCGTAGACGCTCCCGTCGGTGGCGTACAGTACCTGTGCGTACTCGTCGAACTCGACGCCGCCGTCGAGGACGTCGCGGAGATCGCTTGCGAGGTCGCGGTACTCCGCGACGTCGGGCCGGTCGTGGCCCAGCGTTGCCGCGGAGGTCTCGGGCGACGGCTCGCGTGTCGGGTCGTCGACAGCCATGCGGATTCCTACGGGTAAATGGTGATAAAAGTGTGGTGACCGACGCGTCAGTTCCGCCCCGTCGACGCGGACGATCCGTCGCCCGCGAGTGTCACGGAGGGCGGACGGTCGGTCGTCCGTGTTTCGCGCTTCGGGCTGATGGGAGTTCACCGGCGGCGGCCACTCCGCACCCGGATTTATGAACTTCGCCTGCCGTGTTGGGGTATGGCACCGATACTCCACGTCTGTCTGAACGTCGCGGACGCCGACGCCAGCCAGGCGTTCTACGAGCAGTTCGGTTTCGAAGAGTCGTGGTCGTTCGAGGCCGACGGCGTCGAGAACCGATACGTCGCCGACGAGAACGGCGTCGAACTCCAACTCCGCGACGATCCGACGGTCGAGGAGTTCGAGCCGGGCACCGCCTGGGATCACCTCTCGTTGCGCGTCGACTCGGTCGACGAGGAACTGGAACGGATCGACCACCACGGCCTGGTGAAGGGGCCGATGGACCAGTCGGTGGCCGGCGCGCGCGTCGTCTTCTTCGAGGACCCCGACGGTCACGTCGTCGAACTCGTCGAGCCGCTGGCGTAACCGTCGGCCGAGGGTTCAAACCGGAAGCGGCGGCCGCACCGGGGTATGTCCTGACGGCTGTCCCGGCGCGTCCTGCGGTCGTGCGGTCCATCGCGTCGGGAACAGAGCGTGTACCGCCTGTTCACCACTCGTTAGCGCCAGCCAGCCGTGTCCGCCGTCCCGCCGATTCCCCCGGATCGTCCCGCTCGTGGCCCCGTCGTCCGACTGACTGTCGAGCGTCCCCCGCTCCGTTTCGCTACGCTCGGCCACCGCGAAGCGACACGCTTTCGATCCGGGAAGCGCGACAGCCCCGCATGCGACTGGCGAGGGCCCGAACGGACGGCGGTGTCGTCACGGGCGAGTACCGCGACGGCCGCCTGGTAACCGACGACGACGCGTACGAGATCGACGAGGAGGAGCTCCTCCCACCGTGTGAGCCGACCGCACTGTACTGCGTCGGCCGGAACTACGCGACGACGCTCGAACAGATGTCGTACGAGCGGCCCGAGGAGCCGGACTTCTTCATCAAGCCGCCGGCGTCGCTCCTCGGTCACGGCGACCCGATCGCGTACCCGCCGTTCACCGCCGAGCTCACGTACGCCGGCGAACTCGCCGCCGTCGTCGGCGTCGAGTGCCGCGACGTCGACCCCGACGACGTCTCCGACGTCGTGCGCGGCTACACCATCATGAACGACGTGGACGCGCTCGACCAGCAGGGACGGACCGCCCGAAAGGCGTTCCGTGGCTCCGGGCCGCTCGGCCCCTGGCTCGAGACGGACGTCGACCCCACGGCGATCGACATGCACACCGACGTCGCCGGCGAGCGTCGCCAAGAGGCCAACACCGAGCTGATGCTGTTCGACCCGTACGAGATCGTCTCGTTCGTCTCCCATCGATTTACGCTCCAGCCCGGCGACGTCGTCGCCTTCGGGAGCCCCGCGAACCCCGGACTCGTCGAGCCCGGTGACGCCGTCGAGATCACGTACGAGGGCGTCGGCACACTCCGGAACGAAATCGTCACGAGCGACGCGTTCTGACACCTGGTCAGGCGACGCGGTTGACGAGGTCGTCGGTGTCGGCGTCGGCGTCGAGCCGTCTGACGTTCTCGGCGACGATGTCCGCGAGCCGTTCGTAGTACTGCGGCGTGTGGCCCGCGTTGTGCGGCGTGATCAGGACGTTCCCGAGGTTCCAGAGCGGATGTTCTTCGGGGAGCGGTTCGGGGTCGGTCACGTCGAGTGCGGCTCCCCGGATGTGGTTCCGGCGGAGCGCCCGAACGAGCGCGTCGGTGTCGACGACGGGGCCGCGGGCGACGTTCACGACGACTGCCTCGGGCGGGAGTGTCTCGAACGCCTCGTGGTCGACCAGTCCCTCGGTCGTCTTCGTGAGCGGGCAGGCAAGGACGAGGTAGTCGCTCCGCGCGAACGCGTCGTGGACCGCGTCGAAGCCGACCACTTCGTCGGTCGATCCCCCTTTCTCGGGCGTGTAGCGGACGCCGATCGTGTCGACGCCGAACCCCGCGAGTCGCTCGACGACGGCCTCTCCGATCGCGCCGAGGCCGACGACCGTGACGGTCGACCCCTGCAGTTCCGCGGCCTGGAACGAGCGCCACTCCCGGTCGCGCTGGCGTCGCCAGGCGGTGTCGAAGCCACGGGTAAACGCGAGCATCGCACCGATGACGTGCTCGGCCACGTTCGGGCCGTGGACGCCGGCGGCGTTCGTCACGGCAACGCCCGCCGCCGCGAGTTCCTCGGTCGGCAGGTGGTCGGTTCCCGCGTACGTACACGCGAACACGTCCATCCCGGCGTCTACGTGGTCGGGGTCGACACGGTGGCCGGTGACGACGCGCGCGGCGAGCGCCGCGCGTTCGGCGTCGGGCGTCGCGGCGAGCGTCACCTCGTGATCCGGGAGTCGCTCGCGGAGCGCGGCGGCGTACTCGGCGGCTGGCATTCCGTGGACCTTCTGTCGGAGAACGGCGACGTCCGGTGGCGTGTCGGTCATAAGTCGTGGTTCGACGGACGCCGACAAGAGTGCGTTCGAACCGGCCGGGGTCGCCGTCTCCTCGCCGAGCGATCGAGGGGAGTCGTCGGCTTCCACGTCCCCTATGTAGCCCCGGGCTGTACGCCGACGCGTGTCCACGGAGTCGACGTTCGGTCGCGTGGGCGTCCCACAGCGGGTCGTGGTGGCGCTAGCCGCCGCGACGCACTTCGTCGTCGGGATGCTGATGGGGACCTCGCTCGGCTTCACCATCGGGGCGAACGGCGGGTCGGATCTCGCGGTCGGCCTCGTCTCGACGGCCTACTTCGTCGGCCTGATGTGCTTCGCGCCGGTGTGGGGGGCGATCGCGGACGTGACGGGGCGGCGGAAGGCGGTGCTCGTCGGGACGAGCGCCGCGGCGACCCTCGCGATCGCCCCGCTCGTCGTCGTCCGTGACCCCTGGCTCTCGATCGGTGTCCGGGCGCTGTACGCGACGTTCGCGGCCGGCTTCATGCCGATCATGCTCGCCGTGTCGAGCGAGCGCGGCGGCGGGTCGGGCCGCGGCCGCGCGCTCGGCTTCTTCAACAGCGCCCGCGCCGTCGGGCTCTCGGGCGGCCAGTTCGCCGCGGGCGTCCTGCTCGGCCTCCTCTTGCCGTCGGCGCTGTTCGCCGTCGTCGTCGGCTTCAGCCTGCTGTCGACGGTCACGGCCGTGTTCGTCGAGACACGCGGGGGGCCTTCGGGGTCGGCGGGCCGCGTCGACATCGAGACCGTCACGGCGGAGGTCAGACGGCGGCTCTTGCCCGCTGTCGACGACCGGACGCATCTCCGCCGGCACGGTCTCCGGTGGCTCTACGTCGCGCTCGCGCTCCGCAACGCGACCGTGCTCGGCGTGCTCGCGCTGATGCCGGTGTACCTCCCCGACCACCTCGGACTGTCGGAGTTCGAGATGGGGGCGCTGCTCGCGCTCAACCCGGCGGGGCAGGTCGTCTTCATGTACGTCTTCGGTCGGATCGCCGACGACAGCGGTCGGAAAGGACTCGTCGTCGTCGGCATGGCCGGCAGCGCCGTCTTCGCGCTCGTCGCGGCCGCGGCCGCCGTCCCCGCGTCACCCGACGCCCGCCTCGCCGTGGCGGCCGCCGCGTTCGTCCTCATCGCGGCGTCGTTCTCGGCGATGACGACCGGGGCGCTCGCGTTCATCGGCGACGTCGCCCCCACAGGACGCGAGTCGGAGTTGATGGGGCTGCGGTCGACCGCCAAAGGGGTCGGCGGCGTCGTCGGACCGGCGCTCGTCGGCGTTCTCGCGGGTGCGTTCGGCTACGAGGCTGCGTTCGTCGCCGCGAGCCTGCTCGCGTGTGCCGCCACCGCGCTCGTCGCCGGGCTGCTCGGCGAGAGCCGGCCCGTGGCCCGACGTGACGCGTCCGTCGGCGGCGACTGACCCTCGCGGCAAAGAATGGGATTTAATATCGCCGCACCGACGGGGAGGAGTATGGAACGCGTGGACGTGGCCATCGTCGGCGGCGGGCCTGCGGGGTCGTCAGCGGCGCACGCCGCCGCGGAGACCGGGGCTTCGGTGCTGGTACTGGAGAAGGGGGTTCCCCGGGCCGACCGCCCCGATCGGCTGGGCCCGGATTCGACGGACGCCGCCGGGATCCTCGACTACTGGGTCGACATCATGGGGATCCATCCCGACGAGTTCCCCGACGGCGTCTTGGTGCATCACCTCGACCGCGCGGAGTTCATCGGTCCGACCGAGTCCGTGACGATGCGCTCGACGGGAATCGACTCCTCGTACGACCACTTCGGCTACTGTTTCAACCGCGCGCGGTTCGACGACTTCCTCCGCGACCGCGCCGAGCGAAGCGGTGCCGAGTACCGCGCGGGTGTCTCCGTCCGCGACGTCGAAACCGACCCCATCGGCACCGACCCCAGACACCTGGTCAGGACCGCCGACGGGTCGAACGTCGGGGCCGACTTCCTCGTCCTCGCCGACGGCCCACAGCGGACGGTCACCAACAAGGTGCTCGACAGGCTCCTCCCGTTCGACATCACCGACCGACTGGCCTCCACGACGGCCAACCACATCGCCTACCAGGAACACCGGCGGTTCCCCGAGGAGGCGTTCGAGGAGGTGTCGGGCGCGATCAAGTTCTGGTGGGGATACATGCCGGGCCACACGGCGTACCCCTGGATCTTCCCGAACGACGACAACGTCTGCCGCGTGGGGCTGACGATGCCCATCGGGCTGGACCTCTCGACGGTCGACGACCGCGAGAAGTACCAGCTCCTCCGCCCCGAGGACGAGCGCGTCCCGCAGGGTCGGGAGTACGTCCGTCGACTCCTCGAACGGGAGTACGGCGACGAGTACGACATCGAGAGTGACTTCCCGCTCGTCGAGGAACGCGGGAAGTCGAAGGGGACGGAGACGTATCCCATCTCGTCGACACGGCCCATCGACTCGCCCGCGGCGGCGGGTATCGCGGTCGTCGGAGGGGCGATGGGCGCGACCTCGGCGTTCCACGAGGGAGGTGACCACGTCGCGGTCCGCACGGGCACGATCGCCGGTCGGCTGGCGGGCGAGGGCGACCTCTCCGCGTACAACCGAACGTGGAAAGCGGCGATCGACGACGAGGTCCTCCGGAACGTCGCGATGGCGGACATCGTCCACGACTACGGCCCCGACGACTGGGACTGGGCGTTCAAGACCGCTCGAAAACTGCAGACAGACGAAGGGGGCTACCGCTCGCTCAGCGTCTCGAAGATGGGGGCTGGCGTGAGTGCGGCCCGGCTCGTCGGGACGTACAAGAAGCGCAAGTTCCGGTTCAGGAACGGCAAGTACGTCCAGATCCGCGAGGACGAGTACGACGTCGCCTGACGCTCGGTCCGACCAGGTCACCCACACGCGGTTCGGTTCCGATCAGCCCAGAGCAGCGGCCCCGTTCACGACTCGGCCGTGTTCGTCGAGGTCGTCTCGGTTCCGTTCGCCGCTTCGGCCGCCGTGGCGGTTCCCGTGCCGGCCGTCTGACTCTGCTCCTGTTCTTGGCCCTGCCCGCCGTTCGTCCCCGTCGCGTCCGCGCTGGAACCCGCACCAGTAGCCGCCGGCGTCGTCAGGTTCAGTCCCGTCCGGGCGTCGACGGGCGCGAGCGTGTACGTCCCGTTGTCGCCTTCGGACGCGCTCACGTCGAGGAGCAGCGCCGTCTCCGTGTCCGGTTCGACCCCGAACCCGGTGCTCACGTTCAGCGTCCCGCCGGGGAGCGTCACGTTCGCCCGTTCGCCCGACGCCAGCGTCGCCTCGACGTCGGTCACGGTGAGGACGACCGTCGTGTACTCCTCCCTGACCGGGAGTGCCACCGTGTCGACGAACGCGGCCGAGTCGCCCTGGACGGTCGTCAGATCGACCGTCGTCCGGTTCACCGTTCGGTCGAACCGCTGGGTCTCGGTTCCGTTCGCCGGGGTGTTCGGATCGCCGTTGGCCCGGTCGCCCGGGACGAAGCTCACGTCACTCACCGTCACGTTCAGGTGAGCGAACCCCTCGACCGGTTGGCCCTGGTTCCCGACGTAGACGTCGACGCTTCCTTCGAGATCCCTCCCACCCGGACTGCCGGTACAGCCCGCCACGAGGACGATCACGACCACGAGAGCGGTGATCCGCGAATTCATCTGTCGTCTGCCACGTATTCGAAATATAAATATTCCTGGATATCGGCGGCTCGGACGGCTGTCGCAACTGGTTTGTCGCTGCGTCCGTTATAGTCAATCCACACCGCAGTCCCCGCCCGAGCACGCCCAAGAGGGCGCGATGACGCGCGGAGAACCCCGGTGTGGGATAGACAGGTCCGCCCGCGCCTGGTCCAGTTCGGACCGAACGCGGGTCGCCCGGCACGAGGGTTTCCCGGTCGACACGGCACGCAGCCCAGGGATGAGACCGGTCGTTAGTGTTCCGGGCGTACATTTCGAATTCCGAAAGCACACCACCGACGTCGACCTGAACGAAGTAAAACGGAAGACACCTTCGGGTGCTGGCAGCCAGTCCTTCGCCTCCTCGGGTCGCTCGGTCTCTCGTGCTGGACGCAGATGACGAGTTCGTTGTCTTCGACGGTGCTGGTCTCGCAGGCGTAGGACACTGATGCGAGGGAATCAATTGGCTAATATCCAGCAACTGAGAGACAGACGGAGCGTCCGAATTGTCGTCGGAGGTGGCCGGTTCGCGCCCTCGAATCAGTACGCTCGCGAGATCGTCAATCCCGTATTTTCACAGGCGACAGCCACGACAGACGATTCAGCGTCCCGGTTCGATACGGTCCTCCCCGGCCGCCGAGTCCCCGGTTGCACCCCGAGCAAACACCGGCCCCGGCCGCGTCTATCTGTCCGGGGCGGAGGCCGCCGTGACGTACACGCCGGCCATCTCCGTCGTCTCGACGGTCAACGTGACTTCCTCGTCCTCATCGACACGCTGATTCGTCACGACAGTCACCGCCTCGATCGGTCTGCGACGAACGAACGCTCCGACGAGTTCCAGTATCGAGGGGTGGCCCCCTCGCCGGAGGACGAGCACGTATCGTGACTCGGCCAGTTCCTGCAGACCGGGTGTCAGGTCGTGGTCGTCCAGTTCGTCCGGGGGGATGACGTGCAGGACTTGCCCCTGAATCGTCTCGGTCACAGTGTCCGAAGGAGGGCGAAGAGAAAGAATGGTGTGCTATCGATCGACGCGACGGCGCCTGAATCGAACTCGGCCGGCGCTCGCCGATCGGCAGTGCTCCGGACGGATACAACCAGTTAGCGGCGAGTACGTTCCCCGAGTTCGAGGAGTTCCCTCCCATCTTATCGGGCTGGCTGGCGTACCACCTGGCATGGGTGAGCTAGAAACTGAAGCCGAGATGACGCGGTCGGAGATTGCAGCGTCCCTCCGCGAGTTCGCCGACCAACTCGACGGTGACGGGGACCTGACGCTCGAACTCGGTGGTCGGCAGGTCCGATTGAGCCCGACGAACCCGGTGACGTTGCCTTGTTTTGCGGTCGACTAACGGCAGCTTCAGACGCTCTCACGGGAAGATTCCGTCACGCTAACCCGTAATTGGACGCCGTCTGGCGATATGGCATCGCTCAGACGGCTAGCACGGATGTGTCGAGATCTTGCCAAACAGCACGTTGACGACCCGGAAGTACCCGCCGCGCCGGACGGCGCGGGCGGGTACGCGAAATGGGTGCAGATCGCCTTGATTCTGTACCGCGTCGAGTTGGAGAAGAGCCTCCGTGAGACTGAAGACTATCTTAACGAGATGCCCGGTGTCCTCGCCGTGTTCGAACTTGACGAGGCACCGCACTACAGTTCGTTCTGCCGGTGGGAACAAGAGTACCGGATGCGTGACCTGCGCCGCCTGCTCCGCGCTTCGGCGGAGCAGGCGGGCTGGAGTGGTGAAGCCGCGATTGACGCGAGTGGCTTCCAGCGCGATCAAACCAGCTACCACTACCGCGACCGCGCGAATTACTCGTTCCAGTCGATGAAGACGACGATCTTGATCGACGTGAACTCGCTGGCGATCAAGGACGTTCATTTCACGACGAAGAAAGCCTGGGACGGCCACATCGGGATGCAGGTCTTCCGCCGGAACGCGGAAGACCTGCGTGTGTTGTTGCTGATGCGAACTATTCGTGGAGCGACCTCCGCGAGGAGTGTCGCTCCAACTCAACGCGACCGTTGATCAAGCACAGGGAGCAGACACCGTTGCAGAAGGCCCACAACGCCCGGATGAACGAGGACTACAACCAACGCTGGATGAGCGAGACAGGTTTCTCGCAGTTGAAGGAAGACGACGGCGAGAAGCTCCGCTCCCGGAGCTGGCATGGCCAGTTCCGGGAGCTGACTCGCAAGTGCATCGTGCATAACCTGACGCAGGCGGCGAGTTAGGGCTCGCCGTCTGCTCCCCTTCTCCGGACGTATCCGGGAGAGGCATCGCCGCCGTCACCGGAACAATGGAGCAAGGTACCATAGTTTTGACTCATCAGCAACCGCTGTGAGTGACAGCTACTGCATCTTCTGAGGGCGAGAAGCCGTCTTTAGCGCCGTAAAATTGTAGATCAGCAACCCCACCCCGACGCTGTCTTGCGTTCAACAAGGCAGGTGACGTTCAAACTGGAAGGCGAGTCGGACTGGTCCGAGGGCGACACCGAGGCGAAACAGAGCATCGAGTTCGAGCTCGTCTGGTGGCGTGACGCTCGAACGGCAGCCGAGGGGACGTTGGACGTCAGCCCCGAGGGTCGGTAACGCTCACTCGTTCTCCCCGTCCCCGGACTACGTCCTCCCCGTCACCGGATTACCGATTCACCGGCAGTCGACGGGCACGAGTCGTGTGTCGATCACATAGCGGCCCGAGCGACGGTCCCGATTCACGAGCAGCGGCGACTGGTGTTTCAGTGTTCTCGTCCGACTCCGTCGAAGTCGGCCGCAGTCGCGGAAGGGGAGGACTGACACGATGGCGCGGCGACGGGTTCGCTGTCGAGTCCGTGCCGTTACGACCCCCCGAACTGGACCGAGACGCACCGATCGGCTCGGACTCAGTCGTCGGCTTCGACCGGCTCCGCCCGCGGGATCGTCACGTCGGGGAGCTCGGCCTCGATCTCCTCGCGGCGCGACTCGAACGAGCCGGGGAGGACGAGTCGCCCACCCAGGTCGTCGAGCGGTTCGTCGCTGGCGTAGCCCGGGTCGCTCGTGGCGAGTTCGAAGAGCACGCCGCCGAACTCTCGGAAGTAGACCGAGCGGAACCAGTGGCGGTCGATCTGGGCGGTCGGACGCAGCCCCTCCGACTGGACGGCCGCGCGCATCGACTCCTGGTCCTCGTCAGTCGGCGTCTGGAAGGCGACGTGGTGGACCGTGCCGTGGCCCTGTCGGCCGCCCTGGATGGTCGGGAGTACGTCGACGTACCGCCCGACCGAGCCGCTCGCGGCGAAGCGGGTCCGCTCGTCGCCCGGAGTGTCTCCCTGTGCCTGTTCGGTCCCGATCTCCTCCAGTCCCATCGTCCGGAGCAGGTCCTTCGTGGGCTCGGGGTCCGCCACCCACAGCGTCACCGAGTGGAAGCCGCGGATCGCGTACTCATCGGGGACGAACTCCGTCCACGGGACGGTCGGGTCGTCGTCCGGGATCTCGACTTCGACCAGTTCCACGGGGAGCCCGTCGGGGTCGCGGAAGGGGAGGACCGTCTCGGCTCGCGGCTCGTCGCCGCTCGCGTTCTCCGAGACGCTTCGCGCCTCGTCACCGAACCGTTCCACCCTCGCGTCGTAGTCGACGCCGTACTGGTCGAACCGCGCCTCCCAGTAGTCGAGGCTTCCCTCGGGGACGCGGAACGCGGTGCGAGAGACCTGTCCGGAGCCGACCTTCCCCTGCGGGAGATCACCCCACGGGAAGAACGTCATGCTCGTCCCCGGAGTTCCCTCGGCGTCCGCGAAGAAGAAGTGGTACGTGCTGGGGTCGTCCTGGTTGATCGAGCGCTTCACCAGCCGCAGCCCGAGCGTCTCGACCCAGAAGTCCATGTTCCGCTGTGGGTCGCCGGCGATGCACGTGACGTGGTGGATACCCGGCGTCGGAGTGGGAGTCGTCATCGGCTCCGAATACGGGCCGGAACGACTTGAGTCTCTGCTGACGCGAGTGTTACCAGGTGCTGGCGAGGTCATCGCCGCGGCGGGCACCGGCTCAGTCGCGACCGTCACCCGCCGTCCGCGTCGACCGATCACAGCGCCGTGCCGCGGCGACCGCGACGACGCTCCCGACGACGCCCGCGACGACGTCCCCGGACTCGAAGCGCCGACCCGGAACCCACCGCTGGAGCAGTTCGAGCGCGACGCCGGAACTCGCCGAGAGCCCCACCGCCACGACGGGGGCCTCCCGGGACCACCCGGTGGCCTCGAACGCGTCGAGCAGGGTGACCGCGAACCAGGCGTGTGCGACCGCGTGGGCCACCTTGTCGACCCCGTACGGCGGGGGTTCGGGGGGGTCGCGTCGCTTCGCCGGCGTCACCGTCGAGACGAACAGGACACCGCCCGTCAGGGCGACCCGACGCCACGCGGTGCTCGCGTCGGTAGGACGCTCCATACCACGTCGAGGAGGGTCAGTCGCCTAACTCTGTCGCGCGGAGCGACCGAGGAGCCGCGACGTCCGCCGGATCAGTCCCGAGTCTCGAAGACGTGGAGCGGCCACTCCCGTTCGTACGAGAGCATCGCTTCCTCCTCGACGTCGGGCGAGCGGACCGTCAGTTCGACCGGCGTTCCGATCTCGATGTCGTCGTAGGCGGCGTCGACCCGCCCGGTCAGCCGCGCCCCGGAGTCGAGTTCGACGACCGCGATCGTCAGCGGCGCGAGATCCTCGAACGCCGTGGGCGGTCGCCGGACCTCGGTGTACGAGTACACCGTGCCGGTCCGCGGCTGTTCGGAGATCGACACCTGCCGACTGCCGCAGGCGTGACAGGCGGGCCGCGGCGGGACGAGCACGGCGTCGCAGTCGTTGCACTCGGCCGCGAGGAGGTCGGCGTCGGAGAGCGCGTCGAAGAAGCCGGGGAGCGTGAAGGGGCTCTCGGCCGTGATCTCGTCGGGTCCGAGCGGTCCCTCCGGGTAGCCGCCGTCGGTCATCCGTGGACACCTCCGTCCGGCCTCGTGAGGACGTGCGCGGCCGTCACCGCGTCGGCGACCCCACCCTCGTTGACGAGGAGCGCGACGCGCGCGCCGTCGACCTGTCGCTGGCCCGCCCGGCCGGTGAGTTGGTCGTACGCTTCGGCGGCCTGTGCGACCCCCGTCGCACCGATCGGGTGGCCGCGAGCCTTCAGCCCGCCGCTCGTGTTCAGGCGGACGTCGGTCCACCCGGGACTCCGTTCGTCGGGGTGCAACGCGGACTCGGTCCCCCGTCCCCGCGGCGCGAAGCCGACCGACTCCGCCAGGAGCGCCTCACAGACGGTAAAGGCGTCGTGGACCTCCGCCACGTCGACGTCGCTGGCGGTGACGCCGGCCTCGTCGTAGGCCCGCTCGGTGGCGAGGTTCGCCCCTTCGACGAACGTCAGGTCGCGCTCGGCCACGGAGATGTTGTTCGCGGTAACGGCCGACCCGCCGACTGCGACCTGTTCGTCCCGCGGGACCAGCTCGTCCGCGACCGCCGGCGAGACGACGAGCGCGACCGCCGCGCCGTCGGTGACCGGCGCGCAGTCGTACAGTTTGAGGGGGCGTGCGACCGGCGGCGACTCCAGTACCGTGTCGACGTCGATCTCCCGCTGGAACATCGCGTGTGGGTTCCGCGCGCCGTTGCGGTGGTTCTTCACCGCGATGCGCGCGAGGGCCTCTTCGCCGACGTCGTGCTCGTGGAGGTACCGCTGGGCGAGGAGGGCGTACTGGCTAGGGGCGGTGACGCCGGAGCGCTGTTCGAGCGCGCGGTCGAACGCCGCCGCGAGCGCGTTCGTCGCCCCCTCGGTGCCGCCGGCGGTCATCTTCTCGACGCCGCAAGCGAGCACCGCGTCGTGGGTCCCGGTTCGGACGTCCCGGACGGCGTTCTTCAGCGCGAGCGCGCCCGCGGCCGCACAGCCTTCGACCCGCTCGGCGGGGATCGCTCTGAGCCCCGCCCACTGGGCCATGAGCGTCCCCTGCATGATCTGGTTCTCGTACTGTTCGGACTGATTCCCGACGTAGAGCGCGTCGACCACCTCCGCGGGATCCGGCAGGTCCGCGAACGCCGCCGCGAGCGCCGCCGAGAAGAGGTCCCGTCCGGGGAGGTCGGTCCTCCCGAGATCCGAGAGGCCGACACTGATGATTCGTGGCTCGGGCATCGTTCCGGTCATCGGGACCAAGTGTGGAAAGTGTATCCCCGGACGCGACGCGTGCCGGCGACGGGCGTGGCGCTGTCGGCGTCGATGCCGGCGGGATCACCGACGGTGGTGGGGGCGAGTCGGAACGTCTTTTCGCCCCCTGATCCAAGACGACGTATGAACCTGGACCTCGAGGTACGGTCCGTCGGCGACCTCCGCCCGGCCGAACGCGAGGCGCTGTTCGAGCGCGACGCGGGCGTCGCCGCCGTCCGGAGCGACGTCCGCGAGATCGTCGACCGCGTCGAGAGCGAGGGCGACGTCGCTGTCCGCGAGTTCTCCCGCGAGTTCGACGGCTGTGAGGTCGGCAACATCGACGTCACCGACGAGGCCGAACGCGCCGTCGACGCAGTCGACGACGACGTGCTCGCGGCGATCGGAACCGCCATCGACAACGTCCGGTCGTTCCACGAGCGCCAGCGCCCCGCGGACTGGCGCGCCGAAGAGGGGGGTAAGGAACTCGGGCGGCGCTTCCGGCCCATCGAGCGCGTCGGCGTCTACGTGCCCGGCGGCGCGGCGGCGTACCCGTCGAGTGCGATCATGGGTGTCGTACCGGCCGCCGTCGCGGGCGTCGACCACGTCGCCGTCGCGACGCCGCCCGCCGACGAGATGAACCCCGTCACCCTCGCGGCGATCCACGAGGCCGGTGCCGACCGGGTGTACGCCGTCGGCGGCGCGCAGGCCGTCGCGGCGCTCGCGTACGGGACCGACACCGTCAACGCGGTCCAGAAGGTCGTCGGCCCCGGCAACCGGTGGGTCACCGCGGCGAAGGCGGCGGTCAGAGGTGACGTGGAGATCGACTTCCTCGCCGGTCCCTCGGAGATCCTGGTGCTCGCCGACGGCTCCGCGGAGCCGGGGTACGTCGCCGCGGACCTGCTCGCACAGGCCGAACACGACCCGAACGCCTCGGTGGTGTGCGTCACCGACTCCGAGAGCGTGGCCGCAGCGGTGCTCGCGGAACTCGACGAGCGACTCCCCGAGCGCGTCCGCGCCGACACCGCCCGCGAGGCGCTCGAGCACGACGCCTCGGGGGTGTTCCTCGCGCGATCGATGCCGGAAGCCGTCCTGTTCGCCGAGGAGTACGCCGCCGAGCACCTCTCGATCCAGGCCGACGGCGACGAAGCGCTGTTGGACCGGATCACGAACGCCGGGAGCGTCTTCCTGGGCCCGTACACGCCCGTCGCGGCGGGCGACTACGCCTCGGGCACCAACCACGTCCTCCCCACGGGCGGCGGCGCGCGGCTCCACGGCGGCCTCTCGGTCGATACGTTCCTCAGATCGTCGACCGTCCAGCGGCTCTCACGGGAGGGGCTGGACGATCTCGCGGGAACGATCACGACGCTCGCCGAGGCGGAAGGGCTGGAAGCCCACGCCGAGAGCGTCCGCGCGCGGTTCGGAGCCGACGAGTCCGGCGACGCCGAGTGAGCCAGTGGCGTCGCCCGTCGAGCCGTGAGCCAGGCGGCGGTCGGCACCCGCCGTGACCGACGGTTCACGAGCCGGCGGCCGGCGGCCGGCGGCCGACCGCCGCCTGCGTCAAGGTTAACTCACTGGCTCCGAAAGGGAGAGTATGAGCGCAGAAGCGGTCGAAGGGGACGACACCCCCGTTCGCGTGACCGAAGCCGCGGCCTCGGAGGCGCTGTCGCTCCTGGAGGGAGAAGGGCTGGACACGGACATCGCCGGCCTCCGCCTGTTCGTCCAACAGGGCGGCTGCGCCGGACTCTCGTACGGGATGCGGTTCGACGACGAGCCCGAACCGGACGACGCGGTGACCGAACACCACGGCCTGCGGATCTTCGTCGATCCCGCCTCGCAGAAGTACATCGGCGGCTCCACCCTCGACTACGAGAGCGGTCTCCAGGCGGCGGGCTTCCACGTCGAGAACCCCAACGTAGTGAGCGAGTGCGGCTGCGGCGAGTCGTTCCGGACGTAGCCGGCGTCGTCAGCCCCGATCCACAGTCCGTACTCGACCCACCGCGAGTGACGACGCGGTCCCCGCGAATTCTCCCCGCCGTCGCGACCGTGATTACGAGGGATCGGCGGCTGGCTGGACTCCCTGGTTGGCGCGCGCGCCACCCCGACGAGGAGCGTCACGAGCACGCTCGGTGCGATGTGTATCAGCCAGTCGTATCCGAAGCCGGGGCGGTCGTGAACCAGGAAATTCGTCGTCAGCGCGATCAGCGCGACCACGAGACACGTCGTCACCGACCAGCGGTACCCCGCTCGAATTCCGTACCAACCAGGCATCGCGAGCGCGCACCGAGCGCGATCAAGAGCCCACCGAGGCCGACGTGCAGGTGGTCGACGTAGTGGAGCAGTTACGGGTTGCTCGCCGCGAGATCGGCTCTCCTGACCCCGCCGAGGGCATCGACGCCCAACTCGAACCCCGTGCCGGCGTAGGCCGCGTACAGGACGCTCAAGCCGTACCCGACGATGCCGAACCCGGCGACAGCGACCAGTACCGCTGCCTGTCGCAGCTTCGACGCGGCGCTCATGTGAGATCCCCGGGTGAGGACGGCCCACGCGTACGTTGGTGTTGACAGTTTGTCTCGTCGGAGACGAAATTTGCCGTTTTCGTGAGGTGCGTGAAACGATCCCGACCGCACGCTCGGCGTCGAACGACCTCCGACGAGATCGACGAGATCGACGAGGCGCTCCCACACGACGGGCCCGCAGTCGTCGTGCGGGCGAGCACCGCTCGACCGGCGGGTCGGTCGATGGGACGTTATTTATCCCGGCAGGGAGTGGAGTACGTATGCAACTCGAAGCCGTGGAGACGACGGCCGGCGACACGGTGTACGTCGATCGGAACGATGTCGAACGCGGGTCGAAAGGTCCCTTCTACGTCGTCTACGTCACGCCCGACCGGGAGGTCCGCTGGGGGTACCGCTGCGGCAACTGCGACTCGTTCGACACGGCGATGGACACGATGGGCAGGGTCGAGTGTAACGACTGCCGGAACGTCCGCAAACCGGACGAGTGGGACGCCGCCCACGAGTGAGACGGCCCGCTGTCGGTCACGACCGGGTCGGTCGCGGGGCGGCCCGCGACCGATGGCAAGCGACAGCGGGCCGGACGAGCGGGGTGTTCGCAGAACCTGACAACTGTGACAAACTTTATCACGACATGTGTGGTATTTGGGGGTACATGGCCCCTGTTACCATGCCACCCGTGGAAGAGGCCCGGACGATCTTCCGCCGCCTCGGCTACGAGGTGTCGGGGAACGGCCCGGAACTGCTGGCCGAACGCAAGTGGCGGACCGTCCGCGTGACCGCCACCTCCTCCCGATCCGCCGGCGCACTCGCCGACGGCGGGACGATCCGCGAGAGTGACTATCAGTTCCAGTGTTTCGTCACCTGGGCCGACAGAACAGGGGAACTCGCCAGCCGCCTCCGACAGTCCGCGCCCGACTTCGAGTGGGCGGTCATCGGGGTCGAATCGGGAGCAGACGACTACGAGGTCGTCCACGGCTCCGACCCCGTGCCGGCGTAACGGTCCACGGTACCATCCGTCACGGTCGATTTATTCCTCGAACGGTCGAAATACGAGTGTGTTCGTCGGCCACTCCGCCCTCGCGTTCGCGGTCGTCGCCGGGCTCGCCGCCCGGCGCTGGCAGTGGCCACGCCGGGACGCCCTCGCGGTCGGCCTCGTCGCGGGCGCGTTCGCCGCGGTCCCCGACATCGACATGTTGTACGCGCCCATTGGCCTCCTCGGCACCCGTCTCGACGCGCTCGCGCTCGCCTCGGCGTTCTGGTCGACGTCGACGGTCGTCCACCGCGGCGTGACCCACTCGCTCGTCGTCGCGGGCCTGGTCGCCGTCGTCGCCGCCGCGTACGTCCTCGGGCGGCGCCGGCGGTCTCGCCCGCTCGTCGTCGCGGCGGCCCTCTTCGGGGCCGCTCTCGCCGCGGGTATCGCCGCCGTCGCCGGCACGCTCGGCGGCCTGGTCACCGTGGCGTTCGTCGTGAGCGCGGTCGTGGTCAGCGAGGTCACGATCCGGCGCACGACGCTCGGCGTGGGCCCGGTCGCCGCGGCGGCGGTGTTCGGCCTGCTATCGCACCCGTTCGGCGACGTGTTCACCGGAACGCCGCCGGCGTTTCTCTACCC
Organism: Salinigranum marinum; assembly: GCF_024228675.1. Taxonomy (NCBI): domain Archaea; kingdom Methanobacteriati; phylum Methanobacteriota; class Halobacteria; order Halobacteriales; family Haloferacaceae; genus Salinigranum; species Salinigranum marinum. Next base: position 631,194 of record NZ_CP100461.1, read on the forward strand.
GTTCGACGCCGTCTTGCTCGCCGAGCGCGTCGCCCTCGCGGGCGATCCGACGCTGCACTTGCTCGCCGCGTTCGCGGTCGAACTCCTGACTGTCTGGCTCGCGGTGGGCGTGCTGTTCGACCGCTCGGACGCGCGGCTCCGCGACGCGACGCTCCCGCGGGTCGCCGTCGCGGCGGGGTACGCCGTGAGCGTCTTTCTCATCCCGCCGCCGACGCTCGACCTCTCGTACCCGTTCGTGTTGAGCGTCGTCGCGGTCGGGGCGGTCGGAGCGGTCCCCCGGATCCGGATCGTCGGCGACCGCCGGGTGTCGGTCCCGGATCGGACGACGGCGCTCGTCACCGCGCTGTCGGCCGTGACCGTCGCGTGGGCCGCCTACGCCGTGGCGTATCTCCTCCTGTGAGCGAAGGGATGGCGTGGGCAGTGACCGACGCGGTCCGCCGCTCGGCCCCGCGGCCCGTCGAAAACGGTTTCTCCCCACCCGGCCGTACCACGAGGCATGTCGAACCCTGCCGGTCTACGCGGTATCGTCGAGAGCCAGCGACTCAACGCCGCGCTCGCGTGGCTCCTCGTTGGCTTTCTCGTCGTCGCCGCGGGGGCGAACGTCACCGGCGGGAGCGTCGTCTGGGCGGGGTTCGTCGCGGCGGTCGCCGTCCTCGCCGTCGTGCCCGCGGTCCGGTACCGTGATCCGTTCCGGATGCTCCCCTGGGAGGTGTTGCTGGTGGCGTCGCTCCCGGTCGTCGGGCGGACGCTCGTGATCGGCCAGCGCGTCGGCGGCTTCACGCTCACGGGGCGCATGACGACGTATCTCGCGGTCGCGGCCGTCGCGCTCGTCATCGCCGTCGAACTCGACGTCTTCACCCCGGTTCGGATGAACGACGCGTTCGCCCTACTGTTCGTCGTCGTCACCACGACGGCCGCCGCGGGGGTCTGGGCGGTCGTCCAGTGGGCCGCCGACCTCTTCCTCGGGACATCGTTGCTCCTCGACGGGCGGCCCGAGTCGGTGATCGAGACGGAGCTCATGTGGGACTTCGTGGCCGCGACGCTCGCGGGGCTGTTGGCGGGACTGCTCTTCGAGTACTACTTCCGACGGCGGCGGGCGAGCGGCGGCGTCGGCGAGGGGGGACGACGGTGAGGCTCCGCGACCGCCTCGGCATCGGACCGACGAGCCAGCGTCGGCTCTCGCGGGCGATGCAGGTCGTCCTCGTCGGGATCGTCTTCATCGGCCTCGATCGTGGTAACGTCGGCATCGTCGCCAACGGCGCCATCGCGCTCGCGGTCACCTACCTCCCCGCGATTCTCGAACGCGATCACCACATCCCGATGGACGCGGGGCTCACGCTGTGGCTCACGACCGCGGTGTTCCTCCACGCGGTGGGAACCGTCGGCCTCCCCGGCTCGGAGCTCAGCTTCTACCAGAGCGTCGGGTGGTGGGACCACCTCACCCACACCCTCTCGTCGTCGATCGTCGCTGCCGCGGGCTACGCCACCGTCCGCGCGATCGACGAACACACCGCCGAGGTCTCCTTCCCGTGGCAGTTCACCTTCGTCTTCGTCCTCCTGTTCGTCGTCGCCTTCGGCGTGCTCTGGGAGGTGCTGGAGTTCGCCGTCGGCGGCCTCGCGGAGCTCCTCGGCAGCGACGCGATCCTGACCCAGTACGGGCTCGAAGACACGCTGTTGGACCTGGTGTTCGATACGGTCGGCGGACTCGTCGTCGCGCTCTGGGGGACGGCGTATCTCGGCGACGTGGTCGGCGCGCTCACCGGTCGACTCGACCGTCGCACCTCCGACTGACGGCGGCCGCTCGGCGTCGGTCGACGGTCGACACGAGAAGCCGCGGACGCGCCGACAGCCACGAACGGGCCGACGCGCCCTCCGTGTGACATCCCTCGGGAGCGAGCTCCCCTCCCCCCATCTTCGTCGGTGGACGCCCCACCGAGAGCCACGGTGGATCGCCCACGATCACTGTCGGTGGTGGAGCGACATTACCTCAGTCGTCGTGTGGATCCCCGGGAGCCGACTCGGCTCTCCCGTCGGGTCGCGACGGACTGGTCACCGTGTGAACAGATCCACGGAGAACGTTCACTGTCTGGATTGAAATAGTTAGCAATCCGGTAGATATATACTCATGATTCTCGCAACGTATAATCAGGGATGAAACGGGGGGAGTCAGCTGAGGCGTTCGAGACGGTCGCGCGCCGTCGCGAGTTGCTCGCATTGCTCGCCGACCAGCCGCTCGACAAGGCCTCCATCGTTCGTCGACTGGACGTCTCACGGTCGACGGTCAACCGCGCGCTGTCGGCGCTCGAATCGTACGGGTTCGTCGACCGGATCGACGGGCAATACACCACGACGACGGCCGGGGATCTCGTGCGCCGGCACCTGTGCGAGACGCTGTCGACCGTCGAGGGTCTCATGCAGGCACGGCCGCTCCTCGCGGCCGCCGACCTCGACCCACCGCCGGCGCTGTTCCGCGACGCCACCGTCGTCACCGCCGACGAGGACCGCCACGGCCCGGTCCGCTTTCTGGTCGATCTCCTGACGGACGCGACGGCGGTGTGTTCGGCCGGAGCCGTCTTCCGGGGTGACGTTCCGACGCCGGTCCGAGAGCGACTGCTGGACGACGACACGCTCCGGATGGAACTCCTCACGAGCCGGGAGACCGTCGACCGGATGCGCGCGTACCACGAGCCCGAACTGCGGACGCTCGTCTCCTCACCCCGGCACGACCTGCGGATCGCGGACGACTGCCGTGGGACGACGGTAGCCGTGGTCGACGCCGAAGGCGAGGAGACTGCCGTCCTCGTCTGCTACGACGAGACGGGCGAGCCGATCGGGCTCGCCCACGCGGCCGACCCCGCCAGCGTCGCCTGGGCGCGCGAACGGATCGAGCGGTCGTGGGAGGCGGCGTCCCCCGCGACCGAGGCGCTGGGCCAGTTCTGACGAGGGTGTGACTTTTTGTTCCCGTGTACCGTACCTCGGCACGTCATGGTGTACAAGAAGATCACGCTCATCGGGCGCAGTCCCGAGAGCTTCGACGGCGCCGTCGACGACGCGATCGACCGAGCGAACAACACCCTCGACAACGTCCACTGGGTAGAGGTCGACGAACTCGGCGTCGAGATCGCCTCCGTCGCCGACCGCGAGTACCAGGCCGAGGTCACGGTCGCCTTCGAACTCGAGGAGTCGGCGTAAGCGCGAACGGAACCGCTTTTTACCCGCGGGGCCGGTCGTCAGTGAAGCGATGCCTCGGCTCCTCCAGTACTCCGACGTGGAAAACGTCTACGACGATCCCCTGCGTGCCGGCCGTCTCGCCGGCCGTCTCCGCTCGCTCGCCGGTCCCGACGCGCTCGTGGTCGGCACGGGCGACACGGCCGCACCGGGCGTCGTCGCGCTCGTCGAGCGCGGTCGGCAGGCGCTGGACCTCTTTGCCGCCGTCGACACCGCCGTCGAGACGTTCGGGAACCACGACTTCGACTTCGGCCCCGAGGCCACCCTCGAACTGGTGGCCGATGCCGACCCGACCTGGGTGAGCGCGAACACGGGGTACGACGGCGGGCGCTTCGGTGCCGGGGCGGGCGTCGTCCCCCACACCGTCGAACTGGTCGACGGTGCCCGCGTCGGCTTCTTCGGCGTCACCGACCCGGCGACGGGTTCGATCAACCCGATGGCCGCCACGGTCGAGTTCACCGATCCGATCGCGGCCGCGCGCGACGCCGTTGACGCGCTCGCCGGCCGGACCGACCACGTGGTCGCCCTCTCGCACCTCGGCGCGGGCGACGACGCCCTCGCCGCGGTCGACGGCGTCGACGTCGTCCTCGGGGGACACGTCCACAGCCGACGGAACGAGTCGGTGGACGGCACGCGCTGTACCCGTCCGGGGGTGAACGGCGAGGCCGTCGTCGAGGTCGACCTCGAAGACGGCACCGCGAGGATCCACGAGACCGCCGACGCCGACCCGTACGAGCCCCTGGTCGACGCGCTCCGCGGGCGGATCTCCGCCGCCGACCTCGACGAGGTCGTCGCCCACGTCGACGAGCCCTTGGTCAGAGACAGAGCGACCGTCTTCGGCGGCGAGTGCCGGATCGGCAACTTCGTCGCCGACGCGTACCGCTGGGCGACCGACGCGGACGTCGGCCTCCAGAACAGCGGCGGCATCCGCGAGGGGCCGCCGCTCGGCGGCGACGTCACCACCGGCGACCTGGTGAGCGTCGTCCCCTTCGAGGAACAGGTCGTCGTCGCGGAGGTGACGGGCGCGGAACTGCGGGGGATCATGGCCGAGTCCGACGGCTCGGCGGTTGATTTCGGCGACCCCGACTGGTGGCACACACACGTCAGCGGCGTCGAACTCGCCGTCGACGACGGCTCGGTCGAGTCGGTCCGGGTCGGTGGCGACCCCCTCGACCCCGCGGCGACGTACACGGTCGGCACGTCGGACTACCTCCTCCACACGGACCACGAGTTCCCCACGCTCGACCAGCACCACCGCGCGGGCGAGGTCGGCATCCAGTACGAGGTGCTCTGGTCGTACGCCCGTGCGAACGGGGTCGACGCCGCGGTCGACAGCCGCATCGAGAAGTGAGCCGCAACAGAAACGTTCAGGCCACCGGGGCGTTTCATCCTGCGTATGACGCGCGTCGTGGTCCCGGTCAGGTACCCCCTGACTGGTCCCTCCGAAGCGACACTCCGCGAGGCCGTCCGTATCGCCAGAGAACGGGACGCGGACCTGACCGTACTGCACGTCGATCTGTATCAGGACTCTCGCGGGGTGACCCGCGCGGATCTCAAGCGTGCGGCCGAGCGCGCGGTCGGTCGCGTCGATCGCGCGCGCTACGTCGTCCGCCGCGGCTTCCTCGTCGAGGAGACCATCCTCGAAGAGGTCGCCGCCGAGGGTGCCGACATCGTCGTTATCGGCTCACAGCAGGCCTCGCGCTGGCGACAGATGGTCAGACGGTTCCTCGACGACCCCGACATCGAGACGTTCCTCGAGGAGAAACTCGACTGTCAGGTCGTCACCGTCCGGGCCACCGGCTGAGCCGGCCGCCGGCGGAGCCGACCCGATCCGTCCGCCTCGTGCTCGGTCGAGGAGTCACTCCCGGTCACCCCCCGTCTCCAGGCGGTCGCCGGCGGCGGCTTCGGCCCGCCGGAGCACTTCTCTGACGGGCAGGTCGGTCTCGCGGGCGACGGCCGCCGCGTCGTCGTACTCCGCGCTGACGTCGTACACCGCGCCGTCGGCCGTCGAGGCGATCTTGACCGGAACGTCGTACGCCTCCCCCGCCACGTCGAGCGTCACGGTCTCGAAGGCGCGGTCGGCGACCCAGCGGTGGCCCGCCCCGTGTTCGCGGACGCCCAGCGTCCCGGTCTCGACGGCGAGCCGGTGGGCGACCCGTTCGGCGTCCTCGGGTCTGGTGACGACCTTGACCAAGTGGCCCGGCCGGGACTTCTTCATCGTCGCCGGGAGGATCGAGACGTCGCGCGCGCCGGCGTCGGCGAGCGACTCGTGCAACCCGCCGAGCACCTCCGGGGCGGCGTCGTCGAGGTTCGTCTCCAAGACGGTGATCTCGTCGCGCACCAGTCGGCCAGTGCCGTCACCGACGATCGCCCGGAGGACGTTCGGGTGCTCGTCGAACGACTTCCTCCCGGCACCGTACCCCGACGTGCGGACCGTCAGGGGCGGAAGCGCGTCGACGCCGTCGGCGAACTCGGCCAGAAGCGCCGCGCCCGTCGGGGTGAGGAGTTCGCGCTCCAGCGGACCGCCGCGGAGCGACCAGTCGGCGTCGCCGGCGATCTCAACGACCGCCGGCGCGGGCACGGGGTAGCTCCCGTGGCCCATCCGGACGATGCCGCCGCCGGCGGCGACCGGCGTCGTGACCACGCGGTCGACGTCGAGATCCGCGAGGAGGAGACAGCAGCCGACGACGTCGGCGATGGCGTCGTCGGCACCGACCTCGTGGAAGTGCGTCTCGTCGAGATCGGTCCCGTGGACGGCCGCCTCGGCCTCGCCCAGTCGACGGAACGCCGACCGCGCCCGCGTCTCGACCGCCTCGTCGAGACCCATGCCGGCGACGACCCCGAGCACCTCGGCGTAGGTGCGGTGTGGACCCGCGCCCTCGGCCGACCCACCCGACTCGTCTCCGTGGTCGTGGCCGTCCCCATGGTCGTGATCGCCGTCGTGACCGTGGCCGTGAGTATGGCCGTGACTGCTATCGTGACCGTGGCCCTGACTGCTATCGGGACCGCGGTCGTGTTCCTGTCCGTCGCTCGCGTCGTCGCTACGGCTCCGTGGGGCCGGGTCGGACTCCGCCTCGTCGCAGTCCGCGTTCGGGGGACGGACGTCGACCGAGGTCGCTCGGATCCCGTTTTTCGTGGTCTCCGTCACGCGAAAGCGGACGTCGAGCGCCTCCTCGACGGGGGCCAGGCGTGCGGGGTCGGCGCCGGCGGCGACCAGCGCGCCGAGGAGCATGTCGCCGCTGGCACCGGTCCGGCCGTCGAAGGCGAGGGTTCGCATGGTCGGGGCCAGGAGGTCCGGCGTCAAAGCCCCCGCGGTTGCCGAACCGACGCGCCCGTCGGTAGGGATTAATACGCCCGAGCCATACCCCGAGATACAGTGACACACGTGTGGACAGTGCGGAAGACGGCCGGTACCCCCCCTAACAAAGCACTTATCACGCGGCGTCGCCGAAAAGCGGACATCTACGGAGGAATTCCCGCGAGTCAATCATGAACGAAGTGCAACTCGAAGTGGCGAAGGCGTACCCGAACGACTCGGGGCGCGGTATCGCCCGTCTCGACCCGGACACGTTGCTCCATCTCAAACTCTCGCCGGGTGACATCATCGAGATCGAAGGTGGTGAGACCACGGCGGCGAAGGTGTGGCGTGCGGACCGGCAGGACTGGAACACGGACACCGTCAGGATCGACGGCTTCACGCGGCAGAACGCGGACGTCGGTATCGGCGAACGCGTGACGATCCGGAAGGCGGAGGCGAAGAAGGCGGACACACTCGTCCTCGCACCCCCCGAGGAGGCGTCGGTGCAGTTCGGCTCCGACGCCGCCGGGATGGTGAAACGGCAGATCCTCAAGCGGCCGGTCGTCGAACGCGACATCGTCCCGGTGATGAGTTCGACGAACCACCCGTTCATGCGGTCGCCCGGGCAGGCGATCCCGCTGATCGCCGTCGAAACCGAGCCCGACGGCGTCTGTCTCATCACCGAGGACACCGACGTCGAACTCCGCGAAGAACCCATCTCGGGCTTCGAAAAGACCGGCGGCGGTATCACCTACGAGGACATCGGTGGCCTGCAGAACGAGATCCAGCGTGTGCGGGAGATGGTCGAACTCCCGATGAAGCACCCGCAGATCTTCAAGAAGCTCGGCATCGAGCCGCCGCAGGGTGTGCTCTTGCACGGGCCCCCGGGGACCGGGAAGACGCTCCTGGCGAAGGCCGTCGCCAACGAGACTTCCGCCAGCTTCTTCTCCATCGCCGGCCCCGAGATCATCTCGAAGTACTACGGAGAGTCTGAACAACAGCTGCGAGAGATCTTCGAGGACGCCAATGAGGAGGCTCCCTCGATCATCTTCATCGACGAACTCGACTCGATCGCGCCTAAACGCGAGGACGTCACCGGCGAGGTCGAACGCCGGGTCGTCGCCCAGTTGTTGACGATGATGGACGGCCTCGAAACGAGGGGGCAGGTCATCGTCATCGCCGCGACCAACAGAGTGGACTCTGTCGACCCCGCGCTCCGCCGGCCGGGTCGGTTCGACCGCGAGATCGAGATCGGTGTCCCCGACGAGGAGGGACGGAAAGAGATCCTTCAGATCCACACCCGCGGGATGCCGCTCAGCGACGACGTAAGCCTCGACATGCTGGCGGACGAGACTCACGGCTTCGTCGGCGCCGACATCGAGTCCCTGACCAAGGAGGCCGCGATGAAGGCCCTCAGGCGGTACCTCCCCGAGATCGACCTCGACGAGGAGGACATCCCGCCGTCGCTCATCGACCGGATGATCGTCAAGCGCGCGGACTTCAACGGCGCGCTCGGCGAGGTCGAGCCGTCGGCGATGCGCGAGGTCCTGGTCGAGTTGCCGAAGATCTCGTGGGACGACGTCGGCGGCCTCGAGGCGGCGAAACAGCAGGTCGAAGAGTCGATCGAGTGGCCGTTGCGCGAACGCGACCGGTTCGAGCGCATGGGCATCGAGCCGCCGAAGGGCGTCCTCCTGTACGGTCCGCCGGGGACGGGCAAGACGCTCATCGCCAAGGCGGTGGCCAACGAGACGAACGCCAACTTCATTTCCGTCAGGGGTCCCCAGCTCCTGTCGAAGTGGGTCGGCGAGTCGGAGAAGGCCATCAGGCAGACGTTCCGCAAGGCGCGGCAGGTGTCGCCGACGGTCATCTTCTTCGACGAACTCGACGCGCTCGCGCCGTCGCGCGGCCAGGAGATGGGGAACAACGTCTCCGAACGCGTCGTCAACCAGCTGTTGACCGAACTGGACGGTCTCGAAGACATGGGCGACGTGATGGTCATCGGGGCGACCAACAGACCTGACATGATCGACCCGGCGCTCATCCGGTCGGGGCGGTTCGACCGGCTCGTCCTCGTCGGCGAGCCCAGCGAGGAGGGGCGCGAGGAGATCCTCAAGATCCACACGGGCACGAGCCCGCTCGCGCCCGACGTCAGCCTCCGCGAGATCGCCGAGATCACCGAGGGGTACGTCGGGTCGGACCTCGAGTCGATCGCGCGCGAGGCGGCGATCGAGGCGCTCCGGGAGAACACCGAGGCCGACGAGATCGAGATGCGCCACTTCCGCAAGGCCCTGGAGTCGGTGCGGCCGACAATCACCGACGACCTGATGGACTACTACGAGCGGATGCAGGACGAGTTCAAAGGCGGCGGTCGCGAGTCGTTCGCCGAGCGCCGCGACGGCCGGATCGGCTTCCAGTAGCCGCCGCTCCACTACCCTACCCATCGGGACTCGTCCGCGTCCGCATCCGCGTTCTCGCGGTCGTGAAGAGACGGTAAGCACCGAGAAACGCGGCTATCCGTCCCGGTCGGACGCCTCGCCTGCGTTCGCTTCGAGCGCGTTCGCGATGCGTTCGAGCTGGAGGCCGACGTAACACAGCGCCTGCGTCTGCATGATCGCGGGGTCGTCGGTCCACTCGTTCGTGATGTACGCTGCCTGCTTCCCGGCCAGGTCGATCGGATTGTCGTCTCTCGACATGACACACCCTGGTTGGCGCTCCGACACTGCAACCGTTACGGGTCAGCACCGGGGTGGTCCGTTGACGATCGGCCCCGGTCGTCGATCCGATGCAAGATATATACTGCACGGGTGACTATCGAACGCTCTGATTGGAACGTACTGCTTCTAGGAGTATCTATATCCCCGGAACACTGCGGAGCGGGTGAGAGGGGTATTATAAACCGCTTTAATTGAATCTCCGGTTCGTCCACGTGATGACGGACGACCGCAATCGTCTGAGTGACCGGGTATCGCGGCGTAAGTTCATTGCGACGACCGGAGCTGTCGGGGCAGCGGGCCTCGCGGGCTGTAGTGGGCAGTCGGATTCGGGTGGCGACGGCGGCAGTGGCGGCGACAGTGGCGGTGCGGACACGGAAAGTAGCGGCGGAGAGTCGATGGAGGGCGAGACGGCGTCGAGCTCGAGTTCGTCGAGCACGTCGCTGCTCACCGCCGAGGGCTCTTCAACGGTGTACCCCATCTCGAACAAGGGGAGCTCCTACTGGAACTCCAACGCGCCGCCGAGCGACGGCGAGTACTGGGGCTCGAACTCCGAGAGCACCGTCCCCGGCTGGGACGAGATCCAGACGGACATGCTCATCGCGGACTACTACGCCCAGCAGTTCGGCTTCGAGCCGACCGAGCAGCGCTCCTCGCCGCCCTTCCCGACGACGGTCGGCCTGAGCCACTCGGGGACCGGCTGTGAGGCCGTCGTCGACGGCCTGGTCGACATCGGTAACTCCTCCGGCCCCATCACGGCCGAGCTCGACTGGAGCGAGGAGAAGCGTGACAGCACCGTCGTCGACCACGTCGTTGGCCGCGACGGCCAGCCGGTCGTCGTCAGCTCCGACGTCATCGAGGCCGGTGTCAGTCAGCTCACCGGCGAGCAGGTCCGCCAGATCTACCAGGGCGAGGTCAGCAACTGGAGCGAGCTCGAGGGCATCGACTACGACAAGGAGATCTACGTGATCGCCCGTGCCGAGGGCTCGGGGACTGACACCTCGTTCCGTCTCAACATGCTCGGCGACGCCGACGCGCCGATGGAGGTCGACACCCGCCAGGGCCAGAACCAGCAGGTCGCTCAGCTCGTCTCCCAGAACGAGGGTGCAATCGCGTACATGGCGCTGGCGTTCACCAGCGAGACGGTCGTCCCGATCGGCATTGATTTCGATGGGACGCTGTACGAGCCAGACCGTGACGCGGAGAACACCATCTTCGACAGCGACTACCCGCTCAACCGCGACCTCCACATGTACACGCTGATTGAGGACTCGAACCCCAACGGCGGCGGCACGGACGCCCGTGAGGCCGCGTTCCTCAACATGTTCCTCGGCACGTTCGGCCAGACCGTCTTCGTCGAGCAGAACAACTACATCCCGCTTCCGACGAGCGACATCGAGAGCGAGCGGCAGAAGCTCGAACCGCTGATGGCCTGATCGGGCCGGACGGACGCCGCAACTCGTCGATCCCGGTTCCCGTTTTCTGACCACTCATACACAGATTCGTTCACACCATGGCATCAGTCACAGAACAGGACGGTACCGATCTGCTGGCGGCGGCGCGACGCCGACTCGGCCGGGGACGCGACTTCGTCGAGGAGACGGAGCCGGGGGCGCTCGCCACCGTCGCAGTGATAGCACTCTCGCTGTTGGCCACGTTCGTCGGCTTCCTCGTCGTCTCGTCGCTGACGGTCGCCCCGTTCGCCGTCTTCGTCGCCGCGTCGGGGTACGGCTGGCTCCGCCACCAGGAGGAGACCGCGCTCGTGTTGACCCTGACGACCACGATGTCGACGCTGTTGATCCTCGGGCTCATCATCGTCTTCATCTTCATCGAGGCGGTTCCGGTGGTGCAGTACGAGACCGCCACCGTCTTCGGCGTGGGCGTTCCCGGCCTGCGGCTGTTCGTCGAGACTCGGTGGGACGCCGTCTCGAGCCCGATCCGGTACTCGATGGTCCCGATGATCCACGGGACCGTGATGGTGACGGTCATCGCCACGGCCGTGGCGGCACCGCTCGGGGTCGCGGCAGCGCTGTTCCTCTCGGAGATCGCCCCCGCGGTCGTACGCGAGTTCGTCAAGCCCGGCGTCGAGATCCTGGCCGGGATCCCCTCCATCGTCTACGGCTTCATCGGCTTTACCATCCTCAGCCCGTGGGCCTCCGACCAGTTCGAGCTCACCGGCCAGGGCACGTACCTCTTCGTCGGGATCGTCGTCGGCCTGATGGCGCTCCCGACGGTCGTGTCGGTCGCCGAGGACGCCCTCTCGTCGGTCCCCGAGTCGATGAAGAGCGGCTCGCTGGCGATGGGAACGACCGACTGGCAGACCATGACGTCGATCACGCTGCCGGCGGCGTTCTCCGGCGTCTCGGCCGCGGTCCTGCTCGGGGTGGGGCGCGCCATCGGCGAGACGATGGCCGCCACGGTGATGCTCAGGGGGGTCCCGCGGCTCACGGAGCCGCTGGCGAACGTCTTCTACGGCCAGGAGACGCTCACCTCGCTCATCGCCCGCAACTACGGCGAGGCGGACGGCCTGCAGATGGACGCGCTGTTCGCCGCCGGGGTGATCCTCTTCATCACCGTCTTGGTCATCTCGATCGGCGCGCAGTACATCGAGTGGCGGATGCGCCGCAAGCTGGGAGGTGACGCCTGATGGCGGGCGCGGCGGGGACGAAGCTCGTCGACCAGGACACCTCCGGCACGGACGCGGTCGCCGCGGTGGCGATCGGCGTCTCGGCCGTCCTGTTCGCGCTCTCGCTCGCAGCGCTGTTCGAGCTGGTGACGATCAGTGAACCCATCGGCGGCGTCCCGACGGTGACGCTGCTCGGCGGGCTGCTCGTCCTGCTTGGGGGTGGGGTGATGTCGTTCGGCGTCGGCTCGCGGCTCGGCTACGTCGAGACGCAGCCACGAGCGAGTGCGGGGCTCGTCGCCGGCTTCGCCGCCGCCGTTCCGTGGTTCCTGATCGCCGGCGGCGTCGCCTCGGAGACGCTCGGCCTGGGTGCGACCGGGGGCGCAGTCGCCGGGCTCCTCGTCGGGATACTCGCGCTACTGGCCACGGTCCTCCCGCGGGAGGACGTCGGGTCGACGGTCCCGATCGGGGCTCTGCCGCTGGTCGCCGGCGTCGCGTTCCTGACGGGCGTCGTCGGCCCGACGTGGATCTGGAACCTGGGCTGGGAGCAACAGGCATCGCTCACCGCCGAGTTCGTCATCCCGGTCGTGACGCTGTTTAGCGCGCTGTTCGCCGGCTGGGCCGCGGCGAAGGCGTACGGTGGTTTCGGTGCGCGCGGTCGCCACCTGGGCGCGTACGTGCTGGTCTATCTGAACGCCATCTCGATCGTCGCGTTCCTCTTTGTCCTCCTGGCGTTCACCGTGTTCAAGGGACTCCCGGGGCTGCTCACCGGCGTGCAGGTCGGTTTCGGCGTCGGGCCGGAGTCGGCGATCCTCGGGTTCACCTTCTCCGTGCCCGTCTCGATCCCGTTCGTGATGAACGGCGTCGCGCTCCTGAACGACTTCCAGGGCGTCCTGCCGGCGATCGTCGGGACGTTCTGGCTGGTCGTCGGGGCCGTGCTCTTCGCGGTCCCGCTCGGCGTCGGGGCCGCCGTCTTCCTGACGGAGTACGCCGAACGCGGGCGGTTCACGCAGGCGGTCGAGGTCGCCACCAACGGCCTGTGGAGCACGCCGAGCATCGTCTTCGGCCTGTTCGGATTCGCCTTCCTCGTCCCCCGGTTCGGCAACCAGAAGTCGCTGCTCTCCGGGATGCTCACGCTCGGCTTCATGCTCCTCCCGCTCGTCGTGATCACGAGCCGCGAGGCGATGATCGCCGTCCCCGACGAGTACCGCGACGCCAGCGCGGCGCTCGGGGTGTCGAAGTGGCAGACGATCAGGAGCGTCGTCCTCCCGGCGGCGCTGCCGGGCGTCGTCACCGGCGTCATCCTCGGGGTGGGCCGCATCGCGGGCGAGACCGCACCGATCCTCCTGACGATGGCCGGCGGGACGTTCGTCCCCGGCGGGCAGACGGTCGACGTGATCGGCGGGTTCGAGTTTACCGCGGCCCCGCCGTTCGTGGCGAACCCCGAACTCCTCCAGGCGACCTCCGCGCTGCCGTACCAGCTGTTCGCGCTCATCACCGCCGGCGTCGGCCTGGGCGACAGTGTCGCGAGCCCTGACGATTTCAGATGGGCGACGGCACTGGTCCTCCTGATCGTCGTCCTGTCGTTTTACGCCGTCGGCATCGGCGCGAGATACTACTTCCGGAGCAAGCTCCGACACGAGTGACCACGACCCATGAGCGAAACCACACATTCGAAGACCGAACGCGAGACCGAACGCGAGACTGAACAGCCCCTGCAGACGACGGCCGGCGAGACCGACGAACGAACGAGAGCGGAGTGGATCGACTACGACTTCGAGGGCGAGGCGAAGCTCGTCGCCGAGGACCTCGATGTCTACTACGGCGACGACCACGCGCTGAAGGGCGTCTCGATGGAGATCCCTGAAAGGAGCGTCACCGCGCTCATCGGTCCGTCCGGCTGCGGCAAGTCGACGTACCTCCGGTGTCTCAACCGGATGAACGACCGAATCGGCGCGGCGCGGATCGACGGCTCCGTCACGCTGGACGGGGACGAGATCTACCAGGATGGGGTGAACCTCGTCGAACTTCGCAAGCGCGTCGGCATGGTGTTCCAGTCGCCGAACCCGTTCCCCAAGTCCATCCGGGACAACATCGCCTACGGCCCCCGCAAGCACGGCGACCTGGAGACGGGACTCCTCGCGCGAGTGCTCGGCCGCTCGGACGAGGACGAAGAGGACGAACTCGTCGAGCGCTGTCTCCGCGACGCGGCGCTGTGGGACGAGGTCCACGACCGACTCGACGACAACGCGCTCGGCCTCTCCGGCGGCCAGCAGCAGCGACTCTGTATCGCGCGGTGTCTCTCCGTCGACCCGGACGTCATCCTGATGGACGAGCCGGCGTCGGCGCTGGACCCCATCGCCACCTCGAAGATCGAGGATCTGATCCACGAGCTCGCCGAGGAGTACACGGTCGTGATCGTCACACACAACATGCAACAGGCCGCGCGTATCTCCGATCAGACCGCGGTCTTTCTCACCGGCGGCGAACTCGTCGAGTACGGCGACACCGACAAGATCTTCGAGAACCCCGAGAGCCAGCGCGTCGAGGACTACATCAGCGGCAAGTTCGGGTGAGTCCGATGCAGCGTGAGAGTCGCGGCCGCGGTGAGAGCGGCCGCTCCGTCGTCGCGTCCGGTCGCGCGGGACCGACTGGCTCGGGAGGGGCCGGCGACTGACAATGGAGACGCGCAAGCTCCAGCGGGTCGGCGGGGGGACGTACACGGTCTCGATCCCGAAAGAGTGGGCCACCACCCACGGGCTCGAAGCGGGGACGGCGGTCAACCTGTACACCCACCTCGACGGTTCGATCGTCGTCCGGAGCCACGCGAAAGACGGCGGCAACCTCGCTACCGTCCGTATCGGGGTCGACGGAGAGGGACCCGACCGCGCTCGACGGGCGCTCCGGGCGGCCCAGGCTGTCGGGTTCGAGAGCGTCACGCTCGTCTCCGACGCGTCGTTCACCCCAGCGGAACGCCGCGCGGTGAACGCGATGGTGCGGGGGCTCGTGGGCACCGAGGTGGTCGACGAACGCGACGACGAACTGACCGTGCGCAACCTCCTCGACGCGTCGGACGTCTCCGTCCGTCAGTCCGTCGTCCAGCTGCAGTTCGTCGCGCTCTCGATCCACAGACGGGCGACCGCGTCGCTCACCGAGGCGAACGACGAGGCGTACGACCGGCTCCGCGAACGCGAGTCAGAGGCCGACCGACTGTTCGAGATGGTGTCGCGTCACTTCACCCGCGCGCTCATCTCGCTCGAAGAGGTCGACCGGCTCGGGACCACCCGCCCGGAGCTGTTCGACTACTACGAGACCGCCCGACAGCTCCGGGCGGTCGCCAGCGAGGGCGTCGGCATCGCCCGGGCGACGAGACGGCTCTCCCGGCCCCTGCCCGAGGGGGTCGCCGACGACGTGGCAGCGGCCGCCGACACGGCCCGAACGGTCGTCGAGGACGCGTCGGGCGCGGTCCTCGACGGGGGCGACTTCGACGCGGTCCACCGTGTGCTCGACGCTCGCGACGAGGCGCGGGCACGGCTCGACGCGCTCGACGATACGCTGACAGACGAGTGGACCGACGCCCTCGCCGACGCCGCCGACGCGATCGCGGTCGCGCGGACGCTGGACTCGTTCGTGCGGACGCTCGACTACGGGGCAGCGGTCGCCGACGTTGCGCTCCGGGCACGCACGCGGACCGAGAACCTGTGAGTGGGTCGCCGCCGTCGAACGCGACGGCTTCGTTTCGGTCGAACCGCCAGATGCCTCGACGACGGTTCCGACGATTCCGACGGTCGCTACGTCGATTCGTCGATGGCCGCCCGGTGTTCGTCGATCTCCGTCTGTACCGTCCCCCAGTCGATCGGCGGCTCGAACGCGTCGAGCGCGGCCTCGAACGCCGACAGCCGGTCCCCGAACCGCTCGCGCCACGCCGGCCGGGCGACGTCGTCGAGGCGGTCGCCCGTCGCCTGCCATCGGTCGTGGAGGTCGTCGAGTCGACGTTCGAGGTCGGCGGTTCGGTCGGCGGCGTCGATGCCCTCGCGCTCGTTCCACACGCGGAGGTCCGCGAGCTCCGCCCGAAGGTCGGGAAAGAGGAGCCCGACAGACCGATGACGGAGCGTCGTGTCGGCCCACGCGACGGCGGGCTCGGCCTCGTCGACCGTGTGTGCCCCGCGTTCGGCGTCGGTCACCGATCCGACGGCCTCGGCGAGGTCGGCGAGCGAGCCGTCGAGGGCGTCCAGTTCCTCGGCGAACGCCTCGAACCGCACTGTCGGATCCGCGAGCCACCGCTCGAACTCCTCGACGTCGACCTGGAGTTCGTCGGCGGCCCCCTGGACGGTGTTGGCCGCGACGGTGAGCCGCCGGATCTCGGCTGCGGTCTCGTAGAGATCGTCGTGCGCCGCGCCGTCGGCGACGAGCGCCCTGAGGTCCGCCCCGAGTTCGGGCAGCCGCGCCTCGACCGCGTCGAGCCGCGCCGCGAACGCGTCGAGGCGCGCTTGCACGGTGTCGAGGTCCGCGACCGGCTCGGCCGCCTCGCGGGCGTCCGATAGCTCGATCGCGGCCAGTTCCGCGCGGGTCTCGGGGGTCGAGACGACGTTCGAGAGGTACGACAGCGCCTCGTCGACGGCGTCGGTCGTCACGATCCCGTCCTCGGCGACGTGTGACAGCGTCCCGCGCACCTCGGAGGGGTCGCGCGCGTCGTCCTCGGCGACGACCGCGTCCACGGCGTCGTCCAGCGGTCGGCCAGCGATTCGATCCGGCGGGCGCTCGCTGTCCTCCTGACTCATGTACGGTCGGGGGTTGCCGCGGCGGGTCGTTATAGCTTCCGTCACGCCGCGAGCGCCGTCGGTTCGTCCAGGTTCGCCGCGAGTCACGCGCGACCGAACCGCTCGGCCGGCGGCGATGCGGCGTCAGTACAGCAGTTCGTCGTTCTGTTCGACCATGTACAGCGTCCGGGCGGCGATGTTGACCGCGTGGTCGCCGACGCGTTCGAGGTCGCGGATCGTGAGAAAGAGCCGTGAGACGTCCTGGAACGTCTCGTCGACCACGCTCTCCTCGTCGAAGGCGTCGGTTTCGAGGAGCGAACGGACGACGGTCTGGCTCGCTGCCTGACACATCGCGTCGACCTCGTCGTCGCGCTCGGCGAGGGCGAAACAGCGGTCGGTCTCCTCGTTCGCGTACGCCTCCATCGACTGCTCGACCATCTCGAGCGTCGCGTCGCCGATCTGTCTAATGTCGACCTCGGGGTAGGCCTCGCGCTCCGCGGAGAGCGCGTAGCCGCCGAGGTTCGTGGCGAGGTCGCCGATGCGTTCGAGATCGGTGATGATCTTGAACGACGAGGCGATGAAGCGGAGGTCGCCGGCGACCGGCTGCTGGAGCGCGATGAGGTCGATGCACTCGCTCTCGAGTTCGAGGTAGAGGCGGTTGATCTCGCCGTCGCCCTCGATGACCTCCTGGGCGAGGCGTTCGTCCTTCTCGTCGAGGGCGTCGAGCCCCCGACGGAGCTGTTCGGCGACCAGTTCGCTCATGTAGAGGACGTCGTCGCGGAGTCCCTGGAGGCGGGACTGGTACTGCTGGCGGGCCATATACGCGAGTCGAGTCGGTCCGGTGATAAAACCCTTTCCCACGGAACAATATTGCTATTTAGGCCTATTTATTGCAATGGTCCGCAGGATACGGAGACCGGGCCGGCGATCAGTACAGGTGGGTCGTCCGGTTCGTGACCATGTAGAACGACCGCGCGGCGATGTTGACGGCGTGGTCGCCGACGCGTTCGATGTCCCGGAGCGTGAGTAGCAGCCGGTTCACCTCGGTGAGCAGCCGCTGCATCTCCTCGCCTTCGAACGTGGTCGTGGTCTCGACGAGGTCGCGGACGACGGTCTCGGCGACGCGCTCGCAGAGGCCGTCGAGTTCGTCGTCGCGCTCGACGACCGTCGCGGCGAGGCGTTCGTCGTCGGTCGCGTAGGCGTCGAGCGACTGGTCGACCATCTGGCGGGCGAGCCGGCCCACGTCGAGGAGACTCATCTCCGGGAAATGCGGCTCTGCGACCGAGTGGACGTACGCCGAGAGGTTCGTGGCGAGGTCGCCGATGCGTTCGAGTTCGGTGATGATCTTGAACGAGGCGGTGACGAACCGGAGGTCACCGGCGACCGGTTGCTGGAGCGCGAAGAGGTCGACACAGCGGGATTCGAGTTCGAGATACCGCTCGTTGATCTCCTCGTCACCGTCGATGACCGCGGTGGCGAGGCCGTCGTCGTCCGTCTCGATGGCGACGAGCGCGTCTTCGAGCCGCGCCGAGACCGTCGCTCCGAACTCGACGACGTCGTCGCGGAGCGTCGCGAGTTCCTCCTGATACGCGTCGCGGGGCATGTCACCCGGTTGTCCGGAGCGACGGATTACTGTTTGGTTACCGGGGACGGACGCGTGGTGACCACCCCGACCGACGGATTGGTGGGCCGACGCCGGGCGAGAGCAAAAGGTGAAGCGACGGGTGACGGGAGAGCGACGGACAGCGCGGGGACACGACGTGAGCTACCCGAACTTGCCGGTGATGTAGTCCTCGACGCGCTGGCTCGCGGGGTTCTCGAAGATCTTCTGTGTGTCGTCGAACTCGACGAGTTCGCCGCCGGTGAGGAACACGGCCGTCTTGTCCGAGATGCGGGCGGCCTGTTGCATGTTGTGCGTGACGATCACGACCGTGTACTCCTCGGCGAGATCTGAGATGAGGTCCTCGATCTTCGAGGTGGCGATGGGGTCCAGCGCCGACGCCGGCTCGTCCATGAGCAACACCTCGGGGTCCGGGGCGATGGCACGGGCGATACAGAGCCGCTGTTGCTGGCCTCCCGAGAGGTCGAGCCCGGACTCGTGGAGCTTGTCCTTCACCTCGTCCCAGAGGGCGGCGCGCTTGAGCGACTCCTCGACGATGGCGTCGTAGTCGCCCCCTTTGTTCTGGATCTCCAGCCCGTACGCGACGTTGTCGTAGATGCTCTTCGGGAAGGGGTTCGGCTTCTGGAACACCATCCCCACCCGCCGTCGGAGTGCAACGGGGTCGACGTCGCGGTCGTAGACGTTCTTCCCGCGGAGGTAGAGGTTGCCCTCGACGCGCGCGGCGTCGACGAGGTCGTTCATCCGGTTGATACACCGGAGGAACGTCGACTTCCCGCAGCCGGACGGACCGATCATCGCGGTGACGCGGTTCTCGGGGATCTCCAGCGAGATGTCCGACAGCGCCTGCACGTCGTTGTAGTAGACGTTGATGTCCTCGGCGCGAATAACCGTCTCCGTCGGCGGTCTTCTCCCCCCTTCGACGCTCTCGCTGACGTCGGTCTGAACGAGCATGTCGTCGTCCGAGGGGTCCGCGGTTTCGTTGTGTGTCCGTTCGGCCATCGTCGTCTGTGTCTCTTCGTCAGTCATACTAGTCGGTTACTGTTCGGTTTGGAACCTGTTCCGGAGGACGATCGCGATGGAGTTCATCGCGAGCAGGACGCTCACCAGGACGACGACGCCCGCAGGCACGGCCTGGGTGTAGAAGTCCTCGCTGGCGAAGAGGCTCGCCCACGCGAACACCTGCAGCGGCATCGCGCTGGCCTTCGCGGAGAACTCCGTGGGGAGCGAGAAGACGACGGTCGGCGCGCCGATCATAATGAGCGGCGCGGTCTCGCCGATCGCGCGGCCGAGCGCGAGGATGGTCCCCGTGAGGATCCCCGGGAACGCCCGCGGGAGGACGACCCGCCGCACCGTCTGCCACTTGGTCGCGCCCATGCCGTAGGAGGCCTGTCGCTGGTCGTTCGGAACGCTCCGGATCGCCTCGCGCGAGGAGATGATGACGATCGGGAGGATCAACAGCGCGAGCGTCGCTCCGCCGATGGCGACCGTCCCGGTCGGCTGGCCGAGGTAGGTGACGAACACGCCGAGGCCGAGCAGGCCGTAC
Organism: Salinigranum marinum; assembly: GCF_024228675.1. Lineage (NCBI taxonomy): Archaea > Methanobacteriati > Methanobacteriota > Halobacteria > Halobacteriales > Haloferacaceae > Salinigranum > Salinigranum marinum. The sequence continues at coordinate 650,978 of NZ_CP100461.1, forward strand.
ACCACGCTCGGAACGCCCGCGAGGTTCGAGATGTTGACGTCGATGAAGCGGGTGAAGCGGTTGTCCGGCGCGTACTCTTCGAGGTAGACCGCGGCACCGACGCCGAGGGGGAACGCCAGGATGGCGACGGTGATCATCAGCAGGATCGAGCCGCCGATCGCCGGGTAGAGACCGGCGTCGACGGCGTTGCGGCTGTGTGGGCTCGTCAGGAACTGCCAGTCGACCCACGACTGGGGGCCCGCGTAGCCCATCGTCTCGACGACGAGCGCGCCGACCAGCGCACCACCGACGACGACGACGGGGACGAGCAGGCCGGGGCGGTCCGCGGGCCGGGAGACCGCGCCGCCGATCGTGTACGCCAGGGTGGGCACGACGGTCACACTCGCGAGCACGGTCGCCGGGACGGGGTCAATACCGACGAACGGACCGGCCACCGCACACCCCGCGACGAGTGCGAGCGTCCCGACGCCGGCGAGCGCGCCGACGCGGCCGTCACGGAGGGTCTTCGCGTAGAGGCCGACGGCGGCCGCGGCGATCAGCCCGATCGAGCCCGCGAGCAGCACCCAGTCGACCGGGAGAACGGGAAGGGTCGAAAAGACCGCCGGAACGCTCGGGACCAGCGTCGGTGCGCCGACGACGCCACCGGCGGGGCCGGGGAGGCCGAACAGCGAGAGGTAAAACAGGACGGTCGTGAGCCCGAGTTTGACGGTGAACGGGAGGCGTCGGGTCCGTTCGAGACCGACGACGAGCGCCGATGGCACCGCGAGGGCGAAGAGGTAGCCGAACCACGTGACCGGCGAGACGATGTCGATGAACACCATCGCCACGCCGCCGCTGAACAGCAGGCTGACGCCGAGCAGGCTGACGGCCATCACCCCGAAGGTGAGCGCGGACGAGTCACGGACGGCGAGAGAGCCCACGACCGCGAGCGTCGGGACGACGAGCGTCAGGAAGAACGCCAGATGCCAGCCGGGGTCGGCGGTGAGCGGCTGGATCGCGTCGTTGGCGACGAACACCAACAGCACGGCGAGCGTGACGAGCCCGAACATCGTCGCCGCCAGCAGGACGTACTGGAAGACGGTGCCGACGGTCTTGTCGACCTGACCGAACCCCTCGATGAGGTCCCCGCTCCCGGTGGCCATCTCAGTACTCCTCCCGGTAGCGCTGGGCGACGAAGTCGCTGATGACGTTCATGACGAGCGTGATGACGAACAGTGTCAGGCCGATGGCGAACAGGCTGCGGTACGCGAGCCCGCCGCCGGTGATGTCTCCCAGGAGGAGCTGGACCATCGCGGCGGTCATCGGAAGCGCACCCTCCTGGTACGCGGCGGGGTTGAGCGGATTGAGGAACTGCGCGCGCGACCCCGCGGCGACCGTGACGGCCATCGTCTCGCCGATGGCCCGCGAGAGCGCGAGGATGAACGACGAGAAGATTCCCGACAGCGCTGCGGGGACGACGATGCCCGTCGAGACGTCGAACTTCGTCGCGCCCATGCCGTAGCCGGCCTGTCGGAGTTCGTCGGGGACCGCCGACATCGCGTCCTCGCTGATGGAGGCGACCATCGGGATGATCATGATGCCGACGACGAGACTCGCCGAGATGAGGTTGAACGTCCCGACTCCCGGGAGCACCGTCTGGATGGCGGGGGTGATGTAGATGAGCGCGAAGAAGCCGTAGACGACCGTCGGGATGCCGGCCAGCACCTCGAGCGCCGGTTTCAGAACGGCCCGATGCTGGGGCTTTGCGTACTCGCTGAGGTAGATCGCCGTGGCGACCCCGAGCGGGAGCGCGACGATCGCCGATCCGATGGTGATCATCAGGGTCGCCGACACCAGAGCGAGGACGCCGAACTCGTTGTTGTTGATCTGCCACGTCGTTCCGGTGAGGAAGTCGACGATCGACGCCGTCGGCCCCTCGATACCCATGAGCGGTGCCGTGACGGTGAAGAACTTCGCCGCTTCGGTCACGAGCAACAGCACGATGCTGATCGTCGTGACGATCGAGAGCGCCGCACACAGGAAGAAGAACGAGCGTGTCAGGAGCTCTTGCGGTGCGTTCTCCGTGTTCCGCGTGAGGTCGTTCGTGATGTCGTCGGTGCTCATTTAGCTATATATCGTATGTGGCCTACTGAAAAGCCTCGTTATTCGTGTGTCGGTCTCCGGACCCCGGCTCAGTTCGACTGTGCGGCTTCGATGGCTGTTTCGAGCGCGTCTAGCTGTGCCTGTTGCTGCTCCTCGTCGAGCGGGACGTAGCCGACCTCGTTCGCGACGACCTCCTCGTTGGTCGTGTTCTCCATCCAGAAGCGGGCGAAGGCGGCGACCTGCTCCTCGGCGAGCGAGGCCGTCGCGGGGTAGGTGAAAAGCGGTCGCGACAGCGGCGTGTACTCGCCGGACTTCGCCGTCTCCAGCGACGGTTCGACGGGACCGTCGCCGTCGTCGATCGCGACCGCCTTCACCTGGTCGGCGCTCTGGCTGTAGTACGCGAAGCCGAGGTAGCCCATCGCGTACTGCGAGCCCTCCACTCCCCGGATGATGGTGCGGTCCTGCTCGGTCGGCGAGTAGTCCTGGCGGTGGCCCGGTCCCTCCTCGCCGAGCACCGCCTCGATGAAGTAGTCGTAGGTCCCCGACGCGTCGGTGGGGCCGAACAGTTCGAGCTCCTCGTCGGGCCACTCGGGGTCGATCTCGGACCACGTCGTCGGCGGCTCCTCGGCGGACCAGATCTCCCGCAGTTGCTCGACGGTGAGCGACTCCGCCCAGTCGTTGTCGTTGTTGACGACGACGGTGAGCGCGTCGGTGGCGACGGTGAGTTCGACGGGCTCGACGTCGTTCCCCGCACAGAGTTCCTCCTCCTCGGGCGAGATGGGCCGGGAGGCGTTGTTGAAGTCCGTCTCGCCCACGCAGAAGAAGTTCTGGAAGCCGCCGCCGGAGCCCGTCGACTGGAGGCTGAACTCGACGTCCGGGTGTTCCTCTTTGAACAGTTCGCTGAACGCGGTCGCCAGCGGGAACACCGTCGACGAGCCGGCGATGTCGATCGGCCCCGAGAGCTCGCCGTCGGACGCCGCCGTCTCATCCTCGCCGGCGGATCCGTCCGACCCGCCGGACGATCCGCCCGAGCCGCCGCCCGTGTTCTGTCGCGTACAGCCGGCGAGGCCGGCCGCACCGACCGCACCAGCACCGATCACGAACCTGCGCCGCGAGACGGAATCGCCCTCGTGTGTCATCGTCTGTGGTGAGCCGAGTGTGAAGTAAATACTCTACTAATATAGATATATAGTTCTATGTTTGAGTATTGGTTAGTGGTGAACGGTATCGTGAACGATTGATAAGTATAGACGAATTACACCGCCAAGAGCCACCCAGACGTCGATTTCGCCCGATCGCGCGTCTCCGTACTTCGTCGGTTCCGACCCCTGTCGTGACGATCAAAACCCACATGACGAGAAGAGTACCCACCGAGACGGGTTGATATATATCGATAGCCAAATTTATAGTGGAGTGCCGACCACCGGACGACATGGTCGAAACGCGCAAGGTCCAGGTCACGGGCGGGTCGACGTATACCGTGTCGATCCCGAAAGGGTGGGCGACAGAGAACGGCGTCTCAGCCGGCAGTGAGGTCGAGTTCTACCCCGAGGGGGACTCGCTGTTCTTGACGCCGCGATCCGAGGAAGAACGTACCGAGGGGACGCTCGACGTCACGGACCTCTCCGGCGACGAACTCACGCGCGCGGTGATGACGATGTACGTCTCGGGCTTCGACATCATCGCCCTGGAGAGCGCGCGCATCACGACCGACCAGCGCCGGACCATCCGGAAGGCCACTCAGAGCCTGGTCGGACTGGAGGTACTCGAGGAGACGCGCGACCGGGTCGTCATCCGCGACCTGCTCGACTCCTCCGAGCTCTCGATCCACAACGCCGTCACCCGGATGCGCCTCATCGCGCTATCGATGCTCGAGGACGCCCTCGCGGCACTGAAGGACCTCGACGAGGACATGGCCCGGGACGTCATCCAGCGTGACGAGGACGTCGACCGGCTCTGGATGGTCGTCTCGCGCATCTTCCGCGCCACGCTCCGAACGCCGAAGGCCGCCGAGGAACTCGGCCTCCCCCGGGAGATGTGTTTCGACTACCAGTCGGCGGCCCGCCAGCTCGAACGCATCGCCGACCACGCGACGAAGATCGCCCACCTGACGCTGAACCTCGAACGGCCGGTGCCCGAGGAGATCACCGCGGCGCTCGAAGAGCTACACGAGGAGGCCGCCGCCGTCGTCAACGGCGGCATGGACGCGCTGTTCGAGGAGGACAGTTCGGAGGCGACCCGCCTCGCGAACGAGACGCGCGAGGCCGTCCAGGCGATCGACGAGCGCGCACGCAGCATCGACGAACACCTGCGCGACCTCGACCCCGCCCGCGCGCAGGTGCTCGGGCTCATCGTCGACTCGGTCTCCCGAAGCGCCGACTACGGCGGCAACATCGCCGAGACGGCGCTGCAGAAGGCCGCGCCGACGCCGTAGGCTCCTCCGCAGACGTCTCGTCTCACTACGCGCGTTCCGCCGTGCCGCTCTCGACTGTTCTCGCGTCGCTCCGGTCGACGACCGTGCCGCGGGCTCTCTGATCCGAATCCGGTTCGAACTGCATCCCAACGCCGCCTCCGGCGCGCGACCGAACAGGAGAAGAGACCGGCCGGGCCGACCGCCGACCACGTCCGTTGTCCGTTACTCGTCGACGAGGACGCCGCAGACCTGGCCGTTCTGTCCGGGACGCGAGGTGACGCGCGCGGTCCGCTCGGTGCCGTCGACGTCGACCGTGATGATGGCACCCTTCGTGATGATGTTCCGTCGCTTGTAGTTGACGTTCGCGGGGTTGTCCTCGACGCCGAGGATCTCCGCTTCCGCGGCGGTGTCGCCGTCGGCGATCTGTGCGACGTTCGTCGACAGCGCGCGCGTCTTGGTGCCGTTGCCGCGGGCGTCGACAACTTGGAACCGCGGCTCGCCGACGGTCGTCTCGCTGGGTTCGCGGCCGAGTTCCGACCGGCGCTTGTTCCGCGAGGGTTTGATCCGACCGCCCGTCCGCTTCGTCGTGGAGCGTCCCTGGTACTTCATGCGTGGTCAGAGAGCCAGCGACTACTTGAATCGCACGACTTCACCCCTCTCGATCGTGCCGTGCGAACACGCCACAGCGTCGTCTCGGCCGAGGCACAACCGTTAACCGCCTCGCACGGACGGTGGTGGGTATGAGTATCGAGGTGACGGTCGCCACGCCGTTCCGACAGCACGGGACGGACCGCCTCGGGGAGGGCGAGTTCGTCGTCGCGCTCTCGCTGGATCGCGAGTGGTTCTCGCCCGACCAGGCGAAACGTCTCATCGACATCGCCGCCGGCCGCGGCCTCCTCGAACGCGACGGGGGTGACCTGGTGGCGACGTTCACTCCCGGCGCGGTCGAGATCCCCGACGGGTTCGTCCCCGACGAGTCGATCCTCCAGTCGCAGTCGCTGTTCGAGCGCCTCCTCGGGACGCTCGTCGCCGACGGCGTCGACAAACGGGAGGCCGTCGCGGCCGTCAACCGCCTCCAGCACGAACTCGGGGTGACGATCGAGACCGCCGCCGTCCTCGCCGCCCGCCGCCGCGGGATCGACCTCGGGGGCCTCACCGGCGAGGTGCGGCGGTCGCTCGTGGGGGAGTAATGGTCGACGACCGCCTCACGGACGGCCGACGCATCGCCGAACTGCTCGCCTCGGAACTCGACGGCCTCGGCGACGAACTCGCGGCCGTCGCGGTGGGTGACGCCGACCGCGACGCCGCGGCCACGCCGGAGGGCGCGTACGCCTACCGGGTCACGCTCCACGGTGGCGGGTCGACTGAAGACGCCGACGACACCGACGACGCCGACGACTCGCCCGGGGTCCGAGAGCTCGCGGTCGTCTTCGTCCAGCCCAACCGCGCCCGCGTGGAGTTCGTCGCGGCGCAGGACGTCGCCGCCGCGACCGGCGACGCCGAGGGGTTGCGGGTGCGCCCGAAGGCGGTCCGGCCACCCAGGACGCTCGTCTTCGTCGAGGACGGGGCCGCGGTCAAGCGGGCCGTCGCCGTGTTCGAGGCGGTCGTCGCGGCGGTCGGGGACGCCGAGCGCCGCGGGTAAGCGTCCGGGAGCGCCGTGACTACAGTTCGTCCAGTACCCCCGGGAGCGCCGTGGCCAGCTCGTCGCGGTCGACGAACGCGGCCGCCTCGGGGTGAGGGTCGGCGCTCCCCTCGAACAGCACCTGGATCGGGACCATCCCGACGCCGGCGGCACCCTCGATGTCGGCGTGGACGTCGTCGCCGACGTACACCGTCTCCGCGGGGGCCGTGTCGAGTTCCGAGAGCAGCGCCTCGAACGCCTGGGCGTCGGGCTTGCCCGCGGCGAGCGAGCCAGTGACGAGTTCGGCGTCGAACGCTCCGCTCCAGCCGAGTTCCCGGAGTTTGTCGTGCTGGGCGACGACGGGACCGTTCGTCAGCAGGCCCACGCGGTACGTCCCCTGCAGGCGGTCGAGCAGGGGCTCGGCACCGGGGACGGGTCTGAGCGCCTCGGCGGTGAGTTCGCGGTACGCGCGCGCCACCGCGGCGGGCGACGCAGACGTGTCGTGGTCCGACAGCAACGCGGCGAAGATGGGTTCGCGCGTCTCCTCGGTGAGACAGTCGGCGTGGGCGGCGAGGTACGCCTGCCGGGAGAGCGGCGGCGCGCCCGCGACCTGCGCGGCCTCGCGGAGAATGGTTCGGCGATCCCGCGTCGGAACCGCCAGCGTGTCGTCGAGGTCGAACGCGACGGCGGTGGGCGGCATTCGGCAGTTGGTAGCGCGGGAGCCCTGATGAGCGTGTCGGCATCGCAGCGGCGGGACTTTCCGTGTGACGGGCGGACGCGCGGCGGCTCAGGTGTCGGCATTCCCGGCGTGCTCGTCGAGCGCCTCGTCGACGTTCAGCTCCCCCGACGCCACGCGCCGCGCGAGTTCCTCGTCGATCGTGCGGTCCCCGCCCGACCGCTGCCGGGACTCGTCTTTGATCCGCTGGAGTTCGCCCGCCGTGGGCTCGATCTCCCGGGAGTCGACGCGTTCGCCGTCGAGGCGGGCGATGTTCACTGCCGCGAGCACGTCGCCCATCCCGCGTGCACCGGTGCCGAGATACGGAGTGGTCCCGGTCTCGTCGACGAGTTCGACCGGGACGTCGTCGAGGTCGTTGACGATGCGTGCCCCCTGAAGCCGCGCCCCGTCGCCGATCCTGACGAGGGGGTCGACCTCGCCGTCGATCTCCCGGCGGACGGTGTCGACCGTCTCCGCCAGGGGGACGTGGAACGCCGCGACGACCACCTCGCCGGAGAGGACCGCGATCCCGGGTCGCGTCCCGGGGTCGACGCCCACGACCGTCCGGCCCCCGCCGCCGCGCAGTGTCGCCAGCGCCTCGTCCACCGCCCGCCGCGCGTCGTCGCCGCTCGCGACCACCTGCTCGGTCCCCGTCGGGACGTCGACGGCGTCGAGGTCGTCGGGGGAGACGACGACGACGCGCGCCCGGTCGGGGAGCGGATCACCGGGTTCGACCGTGGTGAAGACGGTCCCCCGGTCGCGGAGTTCGGCGACGACCTCGTGGTAGAGTTCGAAGTCGGCAGTGGCGACGACGATCACGCCGCGTGGTTCGCGGCGCGACAGATAAAACGTGTCGAGCGGCACGGCCGTCCCACCACGGCGGGACCACGCCCACGGGACCGCGCGCTCATGAGGACGTGAGCTGGGGAGCCGCCCGTAGGCGGCGCTATCGGGCTGGCTTCCGAACCGAAAACGGGAGGGTCGAGCCGGAGCGTCTTACTTCGTGTCAGCGCGGACGAACGTCACCGGGCAAGGGGCCGACAGCATGACCTCCTGGGCGACGCTGCCGAAGACGGCCTTGCCGGTCGGCGAGCGCTTGCGGCCGCCGACGAGGACGAGATCGGCGTCGCGTTCTTCGGCGAGCGCGACGACGCCGTCGGCGTAGTCGCCGACGAGGCCGTGGATCTCGTATGCGACGCCGGCCTCGTCGAGGAAGGCGACGAGTTCTCGGACCGACGAGTACCGGCCCGCGACGTCGTCGGGGTCGACCTCGGCGGCCTCGCGGTCGAAGCCGAGCGCGTCGACGCGATCATCGAACTCCTCGCGGGTGAACACGTGGCCGATGACGACGGTCGCGTCGGCGGGACCCGCGATGTCGATGGCTTCCTCGGCGAGGCGCTCGACGCGGTCGGCGTCGCTCGGGCCGAGCGCGACGAGCACGCTGTTCAGACCGGACTGTCGCTGCTTCTGGTTCTGTACTGGTGTCTGGCTCATATTTCACGGTACGCCGCCGCTCGTAATAAGCGTTCCGAAGAATTAACTCGATATTGAGTAAAATATTGTAACGGTCGTTCGTGTCCGTCGCACCCGTGGCGTCCGCCGTCCCGCTCGCCGATCCGATGACCGACATATAAGTATCGCCCGACCCAACGCCGGCCATGGTCACGCAAGAGGGGTACCTCTTCTTGGGCGGCATGACCCTGCTGTTTTTTTTCTGGGCGTACGGCATCGTCCGGTTCCTCATGGACGTGAAGAACATCTACATCCCCAAGGGCAGACAGTACGTGCGCGGGCGGCGGCGGCTGAAAGAGGAGAAGAAGAAGGAAGAAGAACGCGAGGAGAAGGAACGGCAGCTGTACTGACGGCGTCGCCACCCGACGGCGCGAACTCTTCGAGAAGTGTTGACACGGGGCGACGAACACGCAACACGTAACCACCACGCCCGTATCGGGTGATGCATGACCGCCGAAGACGACGGACTGGTTCGGATCGGAATCATCGGGTTGGGGAACATCGGCGGCTATCACGCCGAATTCCTCGGGGACGTCGACGCCGCCGACGTGGTCGCAGGACTCGACATCGACGCCACGGCGCGCCGTTCGTTCGCCGAGGAGTACGACGTGGAGACGTACGAGGACCGCGCGGAGCTGTTCTCGGTGGTCGACGCCGTCATCGTCACGACGCCGAACCGGTTCCACGAGGAGTACGCCGTCGCGGCGCTGGAGGCGGGCGTCGACGTCCTCTTGGAGAAGCCGCTCGCACACACGGTCGAGAGTGCCGAACGGATCGTCGAGGCTGCCCACGCCGCGGAGGCGATCTGCATGGTCGGCTTCAACAACCGCTTTTCGAACCCGGTCGAGGTGCTGAAACACGACCTCCGGGCGGGACGGTTCGGCGACGTGACGCACGTCGAGGCCAACTACGTCCGCCGCCGCGGCATCCCCGGCCGTGGCTCGTGGTTCACCTCGAAGGACGTCGCCGGCGGCGGCGCGCTCATCGACATCGGCGTCCACGCCATCGACCTCGCGCTGTACTTCCTCGGCTTCCCCGAGGTGGTCGAGGTGTCGGGGACGACCCGCGCGGAGTTCGGCACCCGCGACGACTACACGTTCCTCCGGCAGTGGGGGACCGACGAGGGGCCGGGCGGGTTCGACGTCGAGGACTCGGCGTCGGCGTTCATCCGGTGTGCCGACGGGCGGACGGTCTCGCTCGAAGTCGCGTGGGCGGCGAACCGTCCCAACACCGACGAGTTCGTCGTTCGGGGAACCGAGGCCGGGGCGCGACTCGACCGCAACAGCCACGAACTCACGGTGTACGACGGCGGCGTCGGCGGGGCCAACCACCTCTCGACGGCGACCGTCGACACGCAGGAGTCGGTGACTCACCGAGAGGAACAGCGTGCGTTCGTCCGCGCGGTCGAGGCGGGGACGCTCGCCCGGAACACGGTGGACGAGGCACTCGCGGTCCAGCGTGTCATCGACGCGATCTACCGCTCGTCGGCCGAGGGGCGCTCGGTCCGCCTCGACGACTGAGATCGGCCCGGAGACGGCGTCGGGTTCGTCGCCGGGAGGTGATCGACCGGACGAGAGGGTGTGGGGAGTGGGATTTATTCGCCCGTTCGTGGTACGTGTACACATGACAGTGGACGTGGACGACGGGGAGTCGCTGGCGCACTCGCCGGACCGCGTGTTCGCGCTCCTCGGGAACGAGACGCGAATCGGGATCCTGCAGGCGCTCTGGGACTGTTACGACCCGTACGCGACGGACAACGCGGTCTCGTTCTCTGACCTCTACGACCGGGTCGGCGTCGACGACACGGGCAATTTCAACTACCACCTGAGCAAACTGGCCGATCACTTCGTCCGCCGGTCGGAGGGCGGGTACGAACTGGCCGCGCCCGGGCTCAGGATCGTCCGTGCGGTCGTCGCCGGCGGAGTCACCGGCGATCCGACGCTGGCGTCGACGCCGGTGGACATCACCTGCAAGCGGTGTGGGGGGTCGGTCGAGATAACGTACGAGGACGGAACCACGTGGGCGCGGTGCACCGTGTGCGAGGGCTACTGGCGACAGCGAGGGGGGAGATCCTCGGGTTCAGCCTCCCGCCCGCGGGGCTCCGCGACCGTGATGCCGACGAGATCCTCGACGCGACCCTCGTCTACTCCATCCACCGGTTCGAGACGATGGTCCACGGCGTCTGTCCGGAGTGCAGCGCCGCCGTCGACGCCTCGCTCGCGGTGTGCACGGACCACCACGCCGGCGACGGGGTCTGTGACGCCTGCGGCTCGCAGTTCCTGGGAATCGCCACCTTCGTCTGTGAGTCGTGCAAGTTCGCCTGGCGGAGCCCCAGCTACGCGCCGGTCTCTCGCCATCCGGCTCTCGTCTCGTTTTACGACGACCACGGGATCGAACACGTCCCCTGCACGTGGGCGGCGATCAGCCGCGGCCTGGCGTGGCGCGAGGAACTCCTCGCGACGGATCCGGTCTCGCTCCGGCTAACCGTCACACACGGGGGTGATCGCCTCCACCTCACGCTCGACGAGACGGCCACCGTCGTCGACGTGGACCCGGACGCGACCCGGGGACCGGATCCACCACGCTAGCGGGTGCCGACGGACGTCCTGTCGGACTCGCAGCGAATCGTCCGCCGAGAAGTAAAAGATAGATTACAGTAACTGGCTGCTGATTACGGCTATGTCGCTTCCCGGGCGAGTGTAGAGTGCGATGGATGACACGAACCGCATCGGACCGCGCCGGGGAGGCGACCGGACCAGTCGTCACGGGGACAGGAGCGAACGGATACACCGACGCGGGTGGTCGCCGTGACGCTCCGCACCGTCCCGCGGTACGACGGCGCTCGGGTTCCCCAGTGGGGTGCGCACGCGGTGGTGGTCGGCGCGAGCATGGCCGGGCTGTTCGCGGCCCGCGTCCTGGCCGACGCGTTCGCCGCGGTCACGGTCGTCGACCGCGACCGACTGCCCGACGAACCGGTCCCGCGCCGGGGCGTCCCGCAGGATCGGCACCCGCACGCGCTGTTGGAGGCCGGGCGAGCGACGATCGAGGACCTCTTTCCGGGCTGTGGCGAGGCGGTCGTTGCGGCCGGCGGCGTGGTGACCGACTTCGCGAGCGACGTCGGCTTCTACAACGAGGGGGCGTTCCTCGCAGAGGGGCCGGTGCCGCTGGAGACGATCTCGGCGAGTCGACCGCTGTTCGAACACGTCGTCCGGGGGTACGTCTCCGACCTCGAAGGGGTCCGGATCCGAACTGGGTGCCACTGCACGGACTACGTGCTCGACGACGCGGGGACGACCGTCGAGGGCGTCGAGGTGCGGACGGACGCGGGGCCGGAAGAACTCGCCGCCGACCTGGTCGTCGACGCCACCGGCCGGACGAGTCGGACGCCGGCCTGGCTGGCGACCCACGGCTACCCACGGCCCGCGGTCGACGAGGTTCGAATCGAGATGAGATACAGCACGACGTTCGTCGACCGACCCGCCGGCGACCGTCGGACGTACCTCGTGCCGCCCTCACCGCCCCGGACCCGCGGTGGGATGGCCGCTCCGGTCGAGGGGAACCGCTGGATCGTGAACCTCCAGGGCGTCCACGGGACGGCCCCCCCGACCGACCGAGCGGACTTTTCGGCGTTCGCGGGGAGCCTCCCGACCCCCGCGCTGCAGCGTCTCGTCGACGAACACCCGTGGGCGTCCGACTCGGTCGAGCGGTACCCTTTCCCGTCCAGCCGACGCCACCGCTACGAGGACCTCGATCGGTTCCCTCGTGGCCTGCTCGTCGTCGGCGACGCGGTCGCCAGCTTCAATCCGGTGTACGCACAGGGTATGTCGGTCGCCGCCCTCGAAGCCGTCGTCCTCCACCACGTCCTGGCGGACGGTCACGAGGACCTCGCCCCCCGGTTCTTCCACCGCGCCGCGGCGATCGTCGACGTTGCGTGGGCGCTGGCGGTCGGTGCCGACTTCGGGTTTCCGGAGACGCAGGGTGACGAGCCCCGCGGAGCGGCCTTCTTCAACTGGTATCTGGGGCGACTCCTCCGACACGCACACACCGACGGCACGCTGACGGACGCGTTCGTCCGCGTGCTCATGATGGAGCGCCCACCGACCACACTGCTGCGCCCCGGCGTCGCCTGGCGCGTGCTCAAGCCGGTCGGCTGAGAGACCCGCTCGTCGTCCGCCGACCCACCCCGCGACGGGCCCGCCGAGAGACAGGTTCAAACCGCCGCACGCCGCACGTCCGGTCATGCTCCCGTCCACGCTTCGCCGCCCGGCGTACACCGGCGAGAACCGGTGTTGGCCCTGTACCGTCGTGAACGCCGCCGTGGTCCTCGTCGCGGCCGGACTCCTCGGCGTCGTCTCGATCCCGCTGGGCGCCGTGGCGCTCGTCTGTGGGTTCGCGCTGGTCGCGCTCCGCGGCTACGTGGTTCCGTACACCCCCGCGTTCGCGCCGCGGCTCGTCGCGAAACTCCCGGTCGACCTCGGCTTCGATCACCCGCCCCGGGCCGACGGCGGTCGGGAGTCGGAGTCACTCACGGGCGACCACGAGGTCGACGGCGACGCGCTCGTCCGTCGACTCGCGGAGGCGGGCGTCGTGACAGCCGACGAGTCGGGCGATCTGTTCCTCGCGGACGGGATCCGTCGGCGGTGGGGGGCCGGGATGGACCGCCTCCGCACCGTCTCGGCGGGGGAACTCGCGGCGGCGACCGCCTCGGCCGCCCCGTTCCCCGCCGACGGGCGGGTCGAAGGCGACGGCGACTGGGTCGTCGTGACGCGAACGGCTGAGACGGGAGACGACGGGTCGCCCGACGGCGAGGCGGGCGACGAGGTGTGGCTCTCGCGGGCGCACGCCATCGCCGACACGGCCGTGGTGGCCGCCGTGGGCGACCGCGTCGATGCACTGACGGCCGCACGGGCCGCGACGCCGCTGCGGCTCTTCCTGGAGACGTGTCCAGTGTGTGGCGGAACGGTCGAGGAGACGACAGTGAAAGCGTGCTGTGGCGGGACGGCTGGCGTCTACGACAACCCAGAGACGCCCGTGCTCGCCTGTGCCGACTGCGGCGAACCGCTGTACGAGTTCTGAGGCCGGCCGGAGGGAGTCCTCTGAGATGGATAGTACGCCGACGCGTCGTGGTGAGCGATCGAAACCACGGCGCGGTGGTGCGTGGCATCGCACTTCCAGTGAGCCACGTACGCGGTCGCCGTGACCGACAGGATCGGCTCGGGGAGGTCGACCACGTCACCGCGACGCAACCGTCCGCCGTCCGTCGGCCCCGCTCAGTCCAGCGACGTCCGGTCCGGCACGCCGTCGCGGCCGAGGAGGATCTCCTGGGCCTCGACGGACTCAAGCGCGGCGACGAGGCCGCCGACGTCGACGGGGCCGTCGTCGGTCTCGACGACGAACGACGCCACCTCCTCGGTGTCCTCGAAGGTGTACGTCTCGACGCGACCCTCGATGATGATGGCCTCACCGGTCTCGACGTCGCGGCCGGAGACGGAGGCGTAAAACGGCCCCTCCAGTTCGCGGACGTCCTTGACGGCGCGGCGGATCGACGCGTACCGCCGGGGGAACGGCCGGCGCTTGCCGTCGGTGTCGAGCGTCTCGGCGGTGGTCCACAGCACGGTGCCGAAGAAGCCGCTCACGAGGAAGCCGAGCGCCGAGCGGTTGAAGATGACGCCGTAGCGGTCGCGGTCGTCCCTGAGCGCGTCCTGGGTGGCGTAGATGGAGTAGTCGCCGTCGGCGACCGCGAGGACCGGGGTGGTGATGCCGCGGCGGGCGCGGGCGACGGTCGCGACGTCGAGGTAGTCGAACTCGTCGGGGTGGGGGGCGCGCGAGGCGGGCGTCACGAGCAGGTCGATGCTCACGCCCGCGTCGATCTGTCGGGCGAGGTCGTCGCGGAACCGCCGAAGCAGATCCGGCGTCAGCGAGAGCACGAGTTCGTACTCGGCGGTCTCGATGATCTCCTCGACGTACCGGAGGATGGTCGACCGCGACTTGACCAGGGTCACCGCCTCCGTGTCGCGAGCGGGTGCGGTGTAGCGCGCCTCCAACTCCGAGACCAGCTCGGTCAGCGACGTCTGGATGCTCCCGAAGGCGTCGTCGGGGTCGACGGCGACGATCTTCATCGGCCGGGACTCCCGGAGTTCGACGAGCCCTCGGTCCGAGAGCGACCGGACGGTGTCGTACACCCGCGGCTGGGGGATGTCGGTCCGATCCGCGATCTCGCTCGCCGTCAGTTGGCCGTGTTCGAGCACCGCGAGGTACGCCTCGATCTCGTACTCCCCGAGGTTGAAGCGGTCGCCCACCCGCTCCAGTGTCGTCCGCAGATCGTCTACCATACGCGGACGTTGGTCCTCTCGGATAAAACATTTATTATATATCGAGTAGCACAGTGTTACGAGAACCCGTTTTCGTATTTTGTGAGTTGACACGACGCCGTCGGTTCCGGCGTCTTCGGCGTGCCCGCCCTCAGGGCGGCAGGTGGATCGAACGGTGCGACGCTAGCTGGGTTCCGCCGCTCACATGTACATCCGGTCCTCGGGCGTGTCGGTCTCCTGGGTCTCCATCCGCGCGGCGAGGTCGGCGTAGTACCGCCGGACCCGCTCGGCGAACCCGGCGAGCGGGGCCGGGTCGATCCCGAGACTGTAGACGGTTTCGACGGCCTCGACGAGCCGGATCGCCGCGTCGACGTCGGGCGCTTGCGCGTGAACCGGCGTGACGTACACGCAGACGCCGAGCGGGGAGCCAAGTCCCCGCGCCATCAGCGCCGCGTTGACCCCGTCGAGGAAGCCGCTCCCCATCGGCGGGATCTCGCCGCCCGCGAGGCGGCGTTCGTAGTAGTCCTCGGTCGCGATGTGGAACGTCCGATGGGCGTCGGGTCCGTGCGGGACGGGAACACCGGCGAGGACGGCGACCTCCTCGACGCCGCCGCCTTCGGTCCAGTCGAGGACGGCGTCGGCGAAGGCGCGCCCGACGGAGACGGGGACGAACAGTTCGCCGACGAGGACGGTGACGTCGAGGTCCGCTCGCGAGTAGAGCCGGGTGGGGTGGCGGGGCCGTCCGTCGGTGAAGGGCGTGATCGCCGGGAGCCCCTCGACGGTCACGTGTCCGTGCTGTTCGAGGTCGAGGTGGTCGATGAGGAAGTCGACCGCCGTGAGACCGGCGAGACCGAACGTCGAAAAGCCCGCGAGGATCGTGCCGCTCGGCTCGGCGTCGTGTGAGACACTGAAGTCGGGCCTCGTCTGTGCCGGATCGATCATGTACACGAGGTACGACCACGTCTCGCTTAGTTGTTCGTCCCTGGCCGGAGCGGTGCCCCGCGTCGTGTCGGATCCCAGAGCGAAGACCGGGCCGTCTGCCGCGGCACACGAAGCGAGCGAACGACGGGAGGACAACCCTTTTTTCGGGACACCTCGACCCTCGCGCATGGACACCGTCGCCGTGGCCCTGCAGACCGCGATCGACGAGAGCCAGACGCTCGCTGATCTGTTGCCGGCGTGGGCCAAGTTCCCCGGCTGGCGGCTCGTCGTGGTCGTGGTCGTCCTCGTGGTCGGGGCGTACGCCTCGAAGTACGTCGTCCGTCTCGCCGGCCGACCGATCGCGCGACGGTTCAGACGCCAGAGCGTCGCACAGACGATGCTCAAACTGGTCCGCGTGCTCACGATCCTCCTGGCGGGCGCGTTCGGGCTCAACGTCGTCGGCATCGAACTGGGCAACATCGTCCTCTCGGTGACGGTGTTCTCGGCGGTGATCGGGATCGTCCTCGCGCCGATCATCGGGAGCGTCATCAACGGGCTGTTCATCCTGGCCGATCAGCCGTACGAGATCGGCGACATGATCGAACTCGACGACGGAACCCGAGGGTTCGTCGACGACATCACGCTCCGGTACACCAAGATGTTCACCCTCGACAATACGTTCCTCGTCATCCCGAACGCCACGATCCGCGAGCGCGACGTGACCAACTACTCCGCCGAGGACGAGCGGACCCGCCTCTCACTCCCCGTGTTGGTGACGTACGAGTCGGACATCGACAAGGCGCGGGGCCTGCTCGAACGGGCCGGCCGGCAGTGCAACCTAGTCATCGAGGGGGGTCCGGACATCCGGATCGGCAGCGCGCGCTACCCCGCGCGACCGACGGCGTACATCGACCAGTACGCCGACAACGGCATCACCCTCACGCTCCGATACTGGGCGAAGAAGCCGTACAAGCTCGGGACCGTCCGCTCGCGTGTGCTGACGAACCTCGGGGCGCTGCTCGAATCCGACGGCGACGAGGTCGAGATGGCCTACCCCCACCAGCACCACGTGTTCGACGACACCAGCGGGATCGCACAGGTCGCCCTCAGGAACGGCGACCGACGCGACGACGAGGACGACCTCGCGGCGGATCGCGCCTCCGGACGGGAGACACGGGCCAGTTCACCGACGGAGCAGGAGGACTGACTGGTCGGCGCGGCGGTCCCCACGCGATTCGCGGTGGCGGATCGGCGGCGCCGGCGACTCAGCGATCGACCGGTCCCGTGAGCTCCAGCGGGCGGATCCAGCCGTACCAGACGAGGAAGATCATCCCCGCGTATCCGAGGACGAACACGACGGCGCCGACGCCGTCGTAGCCGGCCTCGCCGAGGAACCGCCGGGCCAGCCCCGGGAGGACGATCCCGGTCACGATGATCACGGCGAGGAGCAACTTGTCGCGGGTGAAGAAGCCGCCGTCCTCGTCCGTGCTGTCGACGCTGTCTGCCATATCTGCAATCGGAACCGGACGAACCTGAATCCCTCGGTTCGAGGCACGCGACGGTTTTTGTGCGTGGCGCTCGTCCGAGAACCATGCCCCTGGAGTACCGTACCGTCCCCGACGACGACGCCCACCGGACGGCCTACCGCCGCCTCCTCCAGTACGCGTTCGCGCCCCAGCGGGGGCCCAGCCACGACGACGACCCGCCCGAGCGACCCGACGAGTTCGAGCCGAGGGGGCTGTACGTCCGGTCCGACGACGCCGTCGCAGAAACGTCCGACGCGACGAACGGTCATCCGCCGGTCGCCGACGCCGACCCCTCGGCCCTCGTCGTCTGCGGGGCGCTCCTGGCGTTCCGGATGCGGATCCGCGGGGAGTGGCGGCCAGTCGGTGGCATCTCCGCGGTCGCGTCGCCGCCGGAGCATCGCCGCCGCGGCCACGTCGGGACGCTCCTCGCCGGGATGCACACCGAACTCCGCGGGCGCGACGTCGCGTTCGCCGCTCTCTGGCCCTTCTCGAACCCCTTCTACCGACGGTTCGGCTACGGCCGGACGAACGACGACGTCGCCCACGAGTTCCCGCCCGAGGCGCTCGACGCACCGGCGGCGACGCCCTCGGAGGAGGGAACGACCCGTCGGCTCTCCGTCAACGACGTCGACGGGCTGTCGACGCTCCACGAGGCCGCCGCGTCCGAACCCCTCGCCCTTCGCCGGTCCGCCGACTGGTGGCGACTCCGGATCTTCCGGTCGTGGACCGACGAGCGCTACGTCTACGGGTGGGAAGACGACGCGGAGACGCTCCGGTCGTATCTCGCCTATCGCATCGAAGACGGCGACGCCGGCGACGAGGGCCGCCGTCTCGTCGTCGACTACTGGGGGGCCACCGACGACGAAGCCCTCCGGCACCTGCTCGCGTTCCTCCGCAACCACGACTCGCAGGTCACCACGGTTCGACTCGCCGCCGGGGACGCGAGCCTCCTCGACCGGCTGTCGGACCCCGACGGCGCCGACACGACGGTCCGGCCGGGGCCGATGGTCCGCGTGGTCGACGTCGAAGCAGCGCTGTCTGGACTCCCGACGCCGGCCGCGGACGAACGTGTCGTGATTCATGTCCGCGAGCCACGCCACGACTGGAACAACGGGGCGTTCGTCGTCGACGCCGACGGCGGCCAAACGACCTGTCGCCGGATCGAAGAGGGCGGGGCTGCGGCGGGCGGGTCGGTCGACGGTGGGGTCACGGTTGGGATCGGGGCGCTCTCGCGGCTCGTGGTTGGTTCGCGGTCCGCATCGTCGCTGGCGACGCTCGGTGCCGTCGACGGCGACGCCGACGCGGCGGCGCGGCTCGATGCGCTCTTCCCGCGCGAGACGCCGGAGCCGTACCTCAGGGAGCGGTTCTGAGACCCACGCACAGTGGGGGGCAGCAGTCGGACCACATAGACGAGACGGCAGACCGGTCACTCGCAGTATCCGGGCGAGTCGGGGACGTCCTGCTCGACGGCGACGAGATGTGTCCGCTCGGGCGTGACGAAGTACCGCGTCTCGGTGGCGGCACCGTCGGCCGAGAGCCCGCAGTCGTAGCTCGTGCTGTAGCCGACGGTCACCCGGACGACGACGCCGGAGGCGTTCCGCGTCTGGACCTCGTACTCGGCCGGTCGGAGGATGCCGAAGCTGAGGTCGGTGAGGTTCGACCAGGAGGCCGTGGCGTTCCTGACGCGAGCTTTCTCGGCGGCGATAGCCCGCTCGCCCGCCGCCTCGTCCGACACGCCGGGGGTTCCGGCCACGGACGCGGCGTCCGTCGCCCGGTCTGTCGGCGAGCCGTCCACGGACGACTCGGCGCTCGGGATCGAAGTCGGTTGCTCGGTCACGGAGCCGGTACAGCCGGCGAGCGTGAGGACGACGACGGCAAGAAGCACGCCGTATCGCATACCCGGCTGGCCGGCGGCTCGTGAGAAAGAACTTCGGGTAGCTCCGACGCCGCTTTGAGCCACTCCGACAGCCGCCACCCTGCCGACGAACGGGGCGGTTTTTTCCCATCCCCTCCCCTCGAAGGGACCGTGCCGAGCGCTTCGACCCTCCTCTTGCTCACCTTCTTCGCGGTCGCGGGGGGAGTGCTCGCCTGGAAGGGCGGCGACTACCTCGTCCGGTCGTCCGAGCGACTCGGCGGCCACTACGGGCTCCCGCCGGTCGTCCAGGGAGCGGTCATCGCGGCGGTCGGATCGTCGTTTCCGGAGCTGTCGAGCACGGTCATCGCCACCGTCCAGTACGGTGCGTTCGAACTCGGCGTCGGTGCCGTGATCGGCTCGGCGGTGTACAACATCCTCGTCATCCCGGCGGTGTCGGCGCTCGCCAGCGAGGGACGGCTGGCGTCGAACCGCGATCTCGTCTACAAGGAGGCGCAGTTCTACCTGCTCGCGCTCGCCGTGGTGCTCCTCGCGTTTACGCTTTCGGTGCTGTACAATCCCCTCCCCGAGACCGCCGCCCTCGACGGAACGATGACGTGGCTGCTCGCGTTCGTCCCGCTGTCGCTCTATGGGTTGTACGTCTTCATCCAGTACCACGACAGCGTCGACCACCGCCGGACGGCGACCCGACAGCAGGTCGCCGTGGGCAAGCAGTGGGCCATCCTCGCGGGGTCGCTCGTGGTCATCCTGGTCGGCGCGGAACTGCTCGTCCGCGCCGCCGTCGGCTTCGGCGAGGTCTTCGGCACCTCGACGTTCCTCTGGGGGTTGACCGTCGTCGCGGCGGGGACGAGCATCCCGGACACGTTCGTCTCGGTCGCGGCCGCCCGGGTCGGCAACTCCTCCGTGAGCCTCGCGAACGTCTTCGGCTCGAACATCTTCGCGCTCTTGGTCGCGCTCCCCGCCGGGGTGCTCGCCGCCGGGGCGGTGACCGTCGAC
The DNA here is from genome assembly GCF_024228675.1 of Salinigranum marinum. Taxonomy (NCBI): domain Archaea; kingdom Methanobacteriati; phylum Methanobacteriota; class Halobacteria; order Halobacteriales; family Haloferacaceae; genus Salinigranum; species Salinigranum marinum. The sequence continues at coordinate 670,948 of NZ_CP100461.1, forward strand.
CTCGGAACCGTCGTCCCGATGATGACGTTTCTCACCTTCGGCTCCATCGCCTTCTTCGCCATCCTCCGGACGGAGATGATGCTCACGACGCGCGAGTCGTACGTCCTCCTCGGCCTGTACGGCGTGTTCATCGCGTGGCTCGTCGCCGAGAGCCTCGGGGTCACGGCGTTCCTTCGGTGAGGCCGGCCGCCGCCCGCACGCGGCTGGATAACGGCGGTAGGCTTCCACCCGCTCGCCGGTCCACGGACGGGCGACCCCCGAGACAGTAGTACTCAGTCGGCGACGACGAAGCCGAGATCGTCGAGCGCCTGGCGGAGCCGCCCGTCGTGTCGGCCCTGGAGTTCGATTCGCCCGTCCGCGACGCTCCCACCGACGGCGAGTCGGCGCTTCAGCTCGGAGGCGACGGGTTTGAGCGCCGTCACGTCGAGGTCGAAGCCGTCGACGACCGTCACCGGCTTGCCGTACCGCCGCGTGTCGTGTCGGACGACGAGACGCTGCTGGGCGCGACCCAGGTCCGCGTCGATCCCCAACTCCTCCGGGAGACCCGAGACGGATCCGAGGCGCTTGTGGTCCTTCTCTTCCACGGCGGGTCTACGACGCCAGCGAAGATATACGCGCGCGTCGGCGCTCCGTCACGCTGCGCGGTGAGTCGTGTCCGCCTGGGGCGACGAATTCCGGCGCAGGCGGGGACGGGCGGGCCGCTCGAGCGCCTGCCCGGCACGGATCTCGACCGACGAATCGTTCGGTATCGACCGACGACCCGCTCGGTGTCGTCGTCGCGGACGGCCGATGCGGCCGGCTGTCGAACCGAGTGGTCGAGAGCAGAATGAGGGTGACTTACTCGCCTGGGCTGTTACCGCGCTGGTACTTGTGGACCATCCGCCACATCGTCTGGTCGAGCTCTTCTCCACCGGACGCGTCGACGAGCTGTCTGTAGAGACTGTCTGAGACGGTGATTTCGGGCATCACCAGCACGTATGCCCGCATGTGTTATAATACTACTGTTATACGGAATTGAGTTAATCGAGGGTGGGGCCGGGTGCCTACGCGGGCCCGCCGACGCGCGGTCCGGCGACGACCACGCCGTCGTCACGGACGACGAACCGGACCTCGTCGTCCGCGAGTCGGGGGTCGAGCGTGACGTCGACGGAGGCCGTGCGGTTCGCGTCGACCGTCAGCACGTACACCTGAAGCACGCTCCGGTTCGACTGCGAGGTGACGTGGAGGGTGAGCTCCGAGCCGGGGGCGAGCGTGGTCTCGACCGCCACGGGGACGGGGTCGCCGTCGACGACGAACGACGGAGCCGGTCGGACGAACGAGACCTGACGGTCGACGACGGTGAACGTCGTCGTGAGGCTCCGGGGGGTGCTCACGGTGGGGTTCGCCGGCGTCAGCGACAGCGTCGCCGCGTGGGTGCCTCGTTCGAGCGCGCGTGTGTCGAAGACGACCGAGAGGGTGTCGCGTCGCTCGTCGAGGACGACCTCGTGGATCGCCGGCGAGACCGTCTCGGCCGTTCCGACCGAGCCATCACCACCGACTGGTGCGAGACGGAGGTCGAGCCCGTTGCCGAGCGCGCCGCTCCCGGCGAGACCGTACTCGACCGTGCCGACCGTCCGGCGGCCGTCGACCGAGACCGCCACGTCGTCGGCGCGCTCCGCCTTGGGGTTCGTCACCGGGAGCTCGACGACGAGCACGTCGCCCGCGGCGGCCGGTGGCGCGTCCGCGAGCGCGATCGAGAGGGTGCCCGACCGGGGGACCGTGACGTGTCTGATCGCCGGCGTGACGTCCACGTCGATCCGTCCGTCGCCGTCGGTGTCGTAGCCGACGGCGAGCGCGGCCTCCGAGACCCGGGCCAAGCCGCCCGGCATCCCGCCGTCGCCGGCGCCGTAGTCGAGTGTCACCGTCGACGGCGACCCGTTCACCGCGACGTCGTGCCGGACGACGTGCGTCGATGCCGCCCCGGGCGCGCTCTCGGTCGCGTAGACGAGGTTCGCCGCCGGGGGAGCGTCGGGGCGTGCGACGCCGCCGAGGCCGCTCGCGTGGAACGTCACGACCGCCCAGTCACCGTCGGCGACCGTCCGGTTCGGGGCGGTGAGCGCACGGAGGTCCGCTGGCCCCCCGGGACGGGCGTCCGCGGGGACCGCGTACGGGACTGCGGCGTCGAAGCTGGCTGCCGTGAGTTCCAACTCGGCGGTGTCGTCGACCGGGCCGCTCAGCCGGAGGGCGTACGGTCCGGCGGCGAGCGGGGCGGGTCGCCGCGGCGACTCCCGGGAGACGCCGGCGATCCGGTCGTCACCGGCAGCCTCGTACGCGGGCCGTTCCGTGGCTCGCCAGCCGGCGAGGAACGTGTTGAGACGGACGACGACGTGACCGTCACCGTCGACGTCGACGGCGTCGACCTGGGCGTGGTACGCCGGCCCGGTGACCGTGAGGGTCGTCGTCGAACCGTTCGGCACGGAGAGGCCGAATCGAGCGACGTCACCCGCCTGTTGTTCGTAGGTGCCCGCGCCGAAGCCGGTCGCAGCGGTGTCGTTCGCTCCGACCGGCGACGCCACCGCGGGTGCCAGGAGGCCCGTGAGAACCGCGACGCAGACGGCCATCACGAGGGCACGAGAACGATACATGGGGTTCCCTGTCGACCGACAGGTAAGACCTTTGTGGGCCGAGTTTCGCGCCTGATTCCCTGGCGAGACACCGCGATCAGCTCGCCCGGGTGGCCAGGGAGTGCCGGGGCGTCGTCGAGCCGTGCACCTCAGCCTCGTCGCGACCGGACGGCCGACGGCCCCGCCCGCCCGTGTCGACGGCCGTCGACCCACACCGGTGTCAGCCCACGAACCACTAGTTTTACGCCGCAACAGTGTCGTACGAAGAGTATGATTCGGTCCCTGCGACTACTCTGTGCCCTCCTGGTGGTCGTCGCCCTCCTCCCGGCGTCGACGCCGCTGGTCGGGAGCGCTGCTTCCGACGCGCCGGGCACCGCCACACAACCCGCACAGGTCCAGCCCCTCTCGGAGGAGAACACCACGAGCGTCCTGCTTCTCACCGGCGAGACGACGACGGGCTACGCCGAGTCGGTCGTCGACATCGCGCCCGTCGTCGGGGCGGCGCGGGGGGTCGTCGGCATCGACCTGCGAGAGCGCGTCGTGCAGAACCGCCTCCGGGACGCCTCGACCGTCGACCGGCGGCGGCAGGTGCTCAGACAGGAGACGGAACGACTCGCCGAGGAGGTCGCCGACCTCCAGCGGGCCGAAGAGCGGGCCCTGGCGCGGTACGAGCGCGGCGAGATCTCCGCGGAGGAACTCCTCCGCGTCCTCGCGACGGTCGACACGGAGGCCCGACGGGCCGACGAACTCGTCTCGCTCCTCCAAGACGAGACGTCACAGGTCCAGTTCGTCTCGGCGACGGCGGACGAACTCCAGTCGCTGCAGGTCGAACTGGCGACGCTCTACGGCCCCGTCCGGGCGCACGCGGGGCAGGTGTTCCGCGGGGACGAAGCCCCGACGCGAGTCCACGTCACCGTCTCCGGCGAGGCCGTCGCGCTCTCGATGCTCCGTGGCGACACCTACATCAGGGAGGCCACCGACCCGGCGAACCTCGACGACGGGGCGTCGGACCAGTTCGCGTCGGAGGGAGAGGTCATCGATCGAATCGGCACGCTGTACCCCTGGGCTTGGACGAGCGACACCTCCTCCGTTCGGACGTACACCAACTTCGAGAACGGCTTCTACCGCATCAGCGTTGATCACACGCACGGGCAGTTGACGAGCTACGTCGACGGGAGCACCCAGGACGTCTTCCGCGAGATCCAGTACAAGTCGGTCAGCCGGATGCCGAACGGTCGGCCCGTCACGGTCGAAGAGAACGGAACGACGCTCCGGGTGAACCAGAGCTTCGTCGGAGGCCCGATCCAGGTTCGAACGACGGACGCGACGACGGGAGACGCCGTCGACGGCGCGATCTCTCTCGACGGGGAACCCGCCGGCCGGACGGTCAACGGTCGCGCCTGGCTCCTCGGGCCGGCGGGCCAGTACGAGGTGACCGTCGCGACCGACGCGGGCAACGTGACCGCCACCGGGCAGGCGCTCCAGCCCGACCAGCCGGCGCAGGGCAGCGAACAGTGAACGCCGGGATAACAGCCCTCTCCGGGGTCGCTACTCCCGACGGCGCGTTCAGCGCCGGCGACGCGGGCGCCACGATCGGACGGCGAGTGCGGTAACGACGATCACGACCGCACCGATACCAGAACCCACCCCGAGTCCGGGGAACCTCGTCGACGACGTCGACGAGGCGGTCGCGGCCGTGGTCGTCGTCGGCCCGGTCCGCGCCTCGCTCTCCGTCGTCGTCGCCGCGCCGGCGGGAGTCGACGTCGCGCCGGCAGGAGTCGACGTCGCCTCCCCCGTCGTCGAGACCTCGGCCGGTGTCGACCCGCCCGCCGCCGAGTTCGACCCCGGTGTCACGTCCTCGGCGACGGTCACCGCGGCCGAGTCCCTGGCCGCCCCGTCGTCGGCGGCGAGGCGGTACGACCCCGTTTGGACCCCCGAGAGGTCGAGCGTCGCGTTCCAGGTCCCGTTCGTCACCGGGGCTTCGGCGGTGCGCGCGGCCGTCCCGTCGCCGCCGATCAGTTCGACGAACACCGTCGTGCCGTCCTCGGCGGTCGACTGGCCCGAGACCGGCACGGCCGCGGCTGGGAGCGGGTCGCCGTCGGTCGGCGTCGACACCGACACCGACGGATCGACGCCCGTGACGTTGACCCGGGCGATCGGATCGTCGGAGCCGGGCTGTGTGTACGCATCGAGGAGTGTTGCGACGGCGGCCGACCGGGTCTCGCGGCCCGAGAGGAGTTCGTCGGGCGACGGACCGGAGCCGTCGGCGTACGCGAACGCGCCGTCGCGGCCCTGGTCGACGACGACGAACGTGTGAACCCCTCGCGTCTCGATCCCGTCGATCGTCTCCTCGAAGCCGTCCGCGGAGGCGTCGACGGTGCGGGCGTCGACCGTCCCGCGCGGACCGACGTGGTACAGCCGCGGGTCGTCACGCCCGGCAACGGCCGCTCCCGAGAGCGTGAACTCGTCCGTGCCGGTCGCCGCGAGGGTGGTTCGTGACGCGACGAGCGAGAGCGCGCCCTCGACGGTCGTGAGCGTGGCCGACTCCCGCGGATCGAGTTCCCGGAGCGTCTCGGAGTCGATCGGCTCGGTCCCCCCGAGTCGCGCCGGATCGGGGTCCCCGACGGCGACGACGCGGTACGTCTCCGGCAGGTCGACGACCGCCGACGTGTCGACGTCCGTCTCCCACGTTCCGTCGCCCGCGACCTCGGGTTCTGCGAGCGTCTCCGCGTCGGCATCGTCGTACAGCGGGACGTACGCCCCGTCGACCGCCGCGTACAGTTTCACCCGCTCGCTCTCCGGTGCCGTTCCAGTGACTGTGACGTCGTCGCCGACCGCCGTGGGCGGGGGCGACGCGACCGTGACGGCCCGTTCCTCGACGGTGAGCGTGACGTCGTCCTCGACAGGGGCGTCGATCTCCGGCGCGCTCTCCACGTCGACCGAGTCGCTGACGAGTCGATCCGTTCGAAGCCGGACTTCGGAGATCCCGTCGTCGTCGAGCGCCACCACGGCGTAGAGGACGTTCGCGTCGGTGTCGACCCCGACGGACTGGACCTGGCCCGTTCGGTCGAACACCTCGCGGGCGGTGGCCGTGTTGAGCAGTTCTCCGGCCCGAAGCGCCGTCCCCGAGAGCCGGAGGTAGCGCACGTCGCCGGGCGCGCCGGCCACCGCGACGATCGTGTTCTCCCCCCTGACGACCCGCGTCTTGGAGAGCGTGACGGCCTTCTCGGGGTCGCGGATCCGGAACGGGACGGTCCGCGAGGCGTTGTCGAGGTCGTCGGCCCCCTCGGCCGTCACCTCGTACCGGCCGACGGGCAGATCGCGCACGTCCAGTGCGACCGTCCCACCGGACGCCGTGATCGTCGGCGACGCCGTGAGTTGCTCGGTGACGTCGAGTCCGTCTGAGTCGTCGACGGAGACCGTCACGTTCTCCGCGTCGTCGAAGGTGAACCCGGCTTCGACGGTCAGCGTGTCGGTCCCCTGTGGGACGGACCGGTTCGTCACGTCGGGCGCGGACGTCGACGCACCTGCGTACAGCGAGAGGTCGGTCACGCGCGGCCGCCGGACGAAGACGACGGGGTCGTCAGCCGCCGACGAGAGCGCGTACGATCCCGGTACGAACCGGTTCGCCGCGGTGACGTCGACCGAGAGCGTCGTATCGGTCGCCGCGACGACGCCGTCGGCGTCGCCACCGACGCCGTAGAACTGCTGGCTCTCGCCCGCCGCGTTCGCGCCGTCGAGCCCCGTCACGTCGACGCCTCGTTCGCCGAGGTAGAGCGTCCCCTCCGTGCCGGTGACGCTCCGGTCGCTGCCGGGAGCGGCCGCGGTGATCTCGCCGACTGCGGTCGTCACGTCCGCCGTCCCGTCCGCGTCGGCGTCGACCCGAGCGGAGACGTCGAACGTCCCGGTTCGGTCGACGGCGACGCCGTCGACCGCGAGGCGGACCGTCAGCGTCTCCTCCGTGCTGCCGGCGTCGTCGTCCCAGGTGACCGAGACGGTCCCAGCGTCGGCGTCGACGGCCCCGGAGACGTCGGTCGCGTTCGGCGTCGCGACGCTGCTCGTGACGCTCGCCCCCGACAGATCGACCGCGTCGGGCAGTTCGACGGTGACGCGTCCGTCGGTGGTCCCGTCGCCGGTGTTCACGCCCGTGACCGGTACCTCGATCGACAGCGTCGTCGGGACGCCGGTCTCGACAGTCGATGGGGTGATCGACGACTCGCCGATCCCCGCCGCGGCACCGAGTCCCGGTGCGGCGGCGACGGTGACGAGCGCCACGACGAGGACGACGCCGCTGACGGCGCTTCCCCGGGTCATCGGTGCGCCCGCCGTCGCGACCGGCCCGCGATCGGTTGGCGATCACTGGGAGGGTCACTCCCTGGAACGAGGTTGAAAGTCAACATTGATTGTAGTAACACAAACACAGTTGTATAAATGGTGGGGAAGCGGATCGAGACGTCCGTCTGCTCGTGGCGGTACGATCGACGACCGAGAGTCCACAGGGACGTCGGTTCGGTTGTATCGCCACTGGCGGACGTACTCGAACCCGACCCGACAAATCGCGAAGAGTATCGACCCGGTGGTCGGCCGTCCCCGTCTCCGGGGCGAGCGTCCCCGTCGGCGTGCGCAGCGAGTCAGAACGAGTCGACCGACCGGTACGCCACGCCGGCGCGTTCGGCGGTCGTCCGGTCCCGTGGCGAGTCGCCGACGAACACCGCACGGTTGGGGGCGATGTCGACCGACCGGAGCGTCGCCAAGAGCGGTTCGGGATCCGGCTTGCGCGTCGCGACCGTGTCGCGCCCCACGACGGCGTCGACGCCGTCCCGGAGGTCGTGCGTTTCGAGGGCGATCCGGACGCTCGCCTCGCAGTTGAGCGAGCAGACGCCGACGGGGGTGTCGTGGTCGAGGAGTCGGTCAGCCAGCGGGAGTCGGTGGGAGTCCCGCGCGCCAGTCCGTTCGTGGTCGGCGATGACGGCCTCGATCTCGGCCCGGAGTCCACGCTCGTCCGCGAGGTCGAGCATCGCCCAGAGGTCGTACCCGGCGGCGTCGACGCCGTGTGTCTCGAAACGCGCGGCGGCGTCGCGGGCGACGGCGTCCCAGTCGACGACGAGACGGACGAGCGTCCCGTCGAGATCGTAGACGACCGCGTCGAACGAGTCGAGCGTCCGGGCTTCGGCCGTGAGATCGGAGTCGGTCACTACCTCGTCGCAGGGGCGACGGGAGCAAGAGCGCTTCGTTCGCCGGGTTCGGCCGTGCCCTCCGCCCCATCCACCCGTCAGTCGACGACGCCGCGGGCGATGATCTCCTTCTGTATCTCGGAGGTCCCCTCGTAGATGGTGAGGATCTTCGCGTCGCGATAGAACCGTTCGACGGGGAAGTCGGTGGTGTAGCCGTACCCGCCGTGGACCTGGACCGCCTCGTTACAGACGTCGACGGCCGCCTCGCTGGCGAAGTACTTCGCCATCGACGCCGCGATCCGGGGGTCCGCGCCGGCGTCGGCCTGGCGGGCCGCCTCGTAGACGAGCAGCCGCGAGGCGTGGACCCGCGTGGCCATGTCGGCGAGTTTGTGCCGGACGGCCTGGATGTCGGCGATCGGGCCGTCGAACTGCTCGCGCTGGTTGGCGTAGGCGACCGCCTCGTCGAGGGCGGCCTGCGAGAGCCCGACCGCCTGCGCCGCGATCCCGATCCGACCCCCGGTGAGGATGTGAAACGCCGCAGATAGGCCCTTCCCCTCCGGTGTCAGGCGGTTCTCGGCCGGTATCTTGACCTCGTCGAACGTCAGGGCCGTCGTGTCCGAGGCCCGGAGCCCCAGTTTGTGCTCTTTCGGCCCGACCTCGATGCCCGCCGACTTCGGGACGAGAAACTGCGTCACCGAGCCGGGGTCGTCGGGATCCGTCCTGGCGAAGACGATACACACCTCGCCGCGCTCGCCGTTCGTGATCCACTGCTTCTCGCCCGTGATGACGTACTCATCTCCCTCCCTCCTCGCGACCGTCGTCATCTCGGCGGGGTTCGATCCCGCACCCGGCTCCGAGAGCGCGAACATCCCGACCGGACGGCCCGCGGCCATGTCGGGGAGGTACCGCTCCTTCAGGCGCTCGCCACCGAACTCGGCGATGCACGACGTCGCCAGACAGTGGACCGATAGCGCCGTCGCCACCGCGAGTTGCCCGTAGGCGACCTCCTCGTTGACGACGCTGTAGGTGAGGCGGTCGACGTCGAAGCCGCCGTACCGCTCCGGCGTCGTGAGCCCCGTCAGATCGAGGTCCGCGAGCCCGTCCCACACCGCCTCGGGGAACGTCTCGGTCGCGTCCGACTCCCGCGCCGTCGGCCGGATCTCCTCGACGGCGAACTCGCGGACGAGGTCGCGGATCGCCCGCTGTTCCTCGGAGAGTGTGCCCGTCGTTGCCAGTGCCATGTGGCTCCCACGCAACCGGGCGAAGAAAAACCTGCGCCCGTCCTGTCGGACGTCGGCGACACGACCGGAACCACAAGATATCGTCACACGTCAACGTGACTTACGGAACGCGCACGACTATAATCGTGGATGTCTGACTGTCACGTATCCATGCAGTGGCGTACCCTACTGACTGTCACGTTGGTCGTCGTCGCGTCGCTCGCCGGCGCGTCGGGACCGGTCGGAGCACAGTCTCAGTCCGAGTCGGAGCTGGTCACGCTGACGGTCGAACTGGTGGTCCCCTCCTCGAACCAGCGGGTCGGCGGCGCGGAGCTCGTCGCCCGCTGGGACGGCGGACAGACGACCGCCACGACCGCGTCGAACGGCCGCGCGTTCCTCGACGTCCCGGAGGCGGCGACCGTCGAGATCACGATCGGCGACTCCGACTACACACGGAACGAGCCCTACCGCATCCGCGTCGCAACCGAGCGGGAACACACCATCGAGGTCGCCCGGAAGGCGGAGCTCGACGTCGTCGTCCGCGACGCCGAGGGTCCCGTCGGGGACGCCCGCGTCGTGCTCCGGCAGGACGACCTCGCGGTCGCGACCGGGCGGACGGATTCGAGTGGGCGGTTCCAGAGCGGGACCGTCGCGCAGGGCCGGTACACGCTCTCCGTCGTGCGTCCGGGCTACTACCGGACGACGACGGACATCGTCGTCGCCGGCTCGCCCGAACAGACCGTCAACATCGAGAGCGGCCGGGTCGACTACGACATCGCCGTCGAGGATCCCCACTTCGACCCCGCCCAACCGGTCGCGAACGCGACCGTCTCGATCGAGGGCGTCGGGAACCGCACCACGGACGAACGCGGAGCCGTCGGCACGCTCGTCCCGGTGAACAGCGACGTCCGCGTCCGGGTCTCGAAGGCGGGCTACGGGACCGTGACCGAGACGATCACCGTCAACGAGAGCGAGGGATCGGCGTCGTTCTCGCTCAGCCGTGAGCCGTCGCTGTCGCTCACCACACTGAACGAGCGGGTCGTGGTCGGCGAGGTCGTCGCCGTGGAGGTGACGAACGCCTACGGCGAACCCGCCGGGGGTGTCGCGCTCCTCCTCGACGGCGAACGCGTGGGACAGACCGACTCTGGCGGCGAGGCAGCCGTCCGGATCGAGGAGGCCGGCGACCACGAACTCCGTGCGCGCCGCGGCGAGGCGACCTCGACGGCGGTGACCGTCCGCGGCGTCGGCGAAGGGTCGACGGGGGCCGCGGAGACGGACGCCGATGTCGTGACGACCGGTGTCGATACGGCGGCACCCGCCGGGGACGGGGGCTTCGGCCTGCGGTCGCTCGCCCCGTTCGCCGTGCTCGCGGCGCTCGGCGTCGTGCTCGCGCTCGTCCTCCTCCGGCGGCGACGTGGGCAAGACGAGTGGACGGAGGGCGGGACCGACGACGAGTGGACAGAGGGTGGAGTCGACGAGGAGTGGACGGAGGGCGGGGAAGACGAGTAGCCCGTCGTCACGACCGCCCGCTCAGGCCGAACGGTCGTATCCGCGGAGGAACGTGACGACCTCCTCGGGGTTGGCGTCGAGACCGCCGCCCTGCGCGAACGGCGGGCCACCGCCTCCGCCGCCGCCGAACGCCTCCGTCACCGCGTCGACCACGTCGCCGGCGTGGACCGCCCCCGACGACGCGACCACGACGAACGGACGCTCCCCGTCGCCGACCGTCGCGACGACGTCGTTCCCGTCGCCCGCGACCCGTTTGGCGGCCTCACCCGCCTCGTTCGCATCGAACCCCGAAACCGTCCCGATCCGCCAGGTCGCGCCGTCGTGATCGACTCTCTCGAACGACCGAACGCGGCCGTCGAGCACCTCGCCACGGAGCTCCGAGAGCTGCGCCGACAGCCGCTCGTTCTCGTCACGGAGCGAGACCACGGTCTCCGGGAGATCGGTGACGGCGACACCGAGTTCGCTCGCGGCGTCGAGCGCCGCCCGGTGAACCGTCGCGCGGCGGCCGATCCCCGGCTCGCCGACGGCGAACTCGACGCGGGTGAGCCCCTCCCCTGGATTCGACCGATCGAGCACTTCGACGGGGCCGATCTCTTCCGTGTTGGAGACGTGGGTCCCGCCACAGGCGGCGACGTCCCAGCCGTCGACGGTCACGATCCGAACCGTGTCCGATCCGGCCATCACGCCCTCTTCGGTCTTCGTGTTGAACGCGACGTCCTCGCGGGAGTGAGCCTCCTCGGTGGATAGTTGCTCCCACGACACGGGACGAGAGTCCCACACCGTCCGGTTCACCAGCCGTTCCAGTTCGACGAGCGTCGCGTCGTCGATGTCGGTCGACGTGGCGAAATCGACGCGGACCTTCTCGTCGGTGATCCCGAAGCCGCCGTAGCCGAGGTCGTCGAGCAGGCGACGACCGGCCCCGTAGAGCACGTGGCTCGCGGTGTGCGCGCGCATGCAGTACGTCCGAAAGGCGTCGTCGACGACGCACGCGACCGTCTCGCCCGGCGCGAGGTCGAGCGCGTCGTCGCCGGCGGGTGACAGCGTGTGTTCGACCGCGCCGTCGCGTTTCTGCACGTCGACGACCGGGTGGCCCGCGACGGTGCCGCGGTCGGCCGGCTGGCCGCCGCCCTCCGGGTAGAACCAGCTTCGATCCAGTTCGACGGTCGACCCTTCGACCGCCGTTACCTCGGCTTCGAACGTCCGGACCTCGGGTTCTGCAGGGGCTCGGGAGTGCACGTCCGGCGTGGCGCACTTCGGGAGAAAAAAGCTTCCGCCCACGTCACTCGACACTGTGTGCGTAACCGGGGCGACGCGGTGTGCGGACCGCGCTGACGACGCCGAGAGGAGCGGTACCGTTCGGTCCCCGCCGGTGCGGGATCCGGCGCCGAGCTACTCGTCGACCAGTCGGACGTCGAGGCGCTGTTCCAGCGCCCGAACGACTGAGCCGCCGACCCCGGCCCGCGACGCGCGCCCCTGTTCGACGGCCAGCAGGTCGCTCTCGTCGACGTCGAGTTCGGCCGCCAACTCGGCGAGTTGGAATCCCTCGGCCTGCCGCGCCTCCTCGACCAGTTCGCCGTAGCCGGAGACGAGGTACGGGAGTCGGTCCTTCTCGTAGTTCGTTCCCTCGCGCTCCCACCGCTTGGAGTCGCCCTTCTGCTTGTCGTACAGCTTCGCCGTGCGCTGGGCGGCGCGCTTCTTGCGGTTGCCCTCGAACGCGGAGCCGTCGTCGCTTCCGGTGTCGCCGGAGCGACCGCCGCCGCGCTGGTCGCCGTGAGGCGCGCAGGAACCGCAGACGAGGAGGTCGGCACCCGCGACGTTCGCTCGTCGCAGGTCACCGGTCTCCTTCCCACAGAGCTCGCAGGCGTCGCCGGAGTCCCCGCCGCCACCCGAGCCTGTCGAGTATTTAGCCATATCCTCCGTATTCGTTCCAACCGTTTAAATTCGCGGACACACCGCCGTATCCGCGTGATCTGTCCGGGAGCGCTCTTTCGTCCCCGGCTCCCGGTCCGGCCTCGACGCACGAGCGAACACACTAACGAGCCGCCGCTCGTCGTGTAGCGTTCGGAGAGATTGTGCGTGGGTGTTGTCCGCAGAGGGACGACACCTGCATCGTCTACCTCGGCGACCGCGTCGCCTCGGTGCCGCGGTCTTGGCGACCGCGCTTGCGATGCGTGGGACCGGATTTGAACCGGCGGACCCCTATGGGACAGCGCCCTCAACGCTGCGCCGTTGGCCTGGCTTGGCTACCCACGCTCGCAGTTGCGTGTGCATCATCTCGTATCCCGCCCCCGATTAAATGACTTTCCTTTCGGGGCAAGCACGCGAGTCATCCACACTGACTCGCTCGCACGCGATCTGCTATCGCATGGCGCGTACGGTGTCGGACGGTCCCAGGGCGCGGGGGAAGTCCGAACGGTTTTGTTCGCCAACTGCCTCCCCGGAGACATGGAACTTCGTGCCCGCGCACGCGATCACATCCCCGGTCTGACCGCCGTGCTCACCGTCGTCTCTCTGCTCTTGGTCTTCGGCGCAGCGCTCGGTGCGGTCCCGCGAACCGTCCTCCCTCAGGCGTCCGATGCCGTCCTCGGTCTGATCCCCCACGTCAACGCCGTCATCAGCACGGTCGCCATCGGCACGATCCTCCTCGGCGTCCGGGCCATCCGCCGGGGGGACTGGCGACGACACCGCGCGTTCATGCTCGCGTCGCTCGTCCTGTTCGTCGGCTTCCTCGCGCTGTACCTCTACAAGGTGAGCATCCAGGGGCCGGCACCGTTCCCCGGCCCCGACGCAGTCTATCGGTTCGTCTACCTCCCGACCCTGGCGATCCACATCCTCCTCGCGATCGTCTGTCTCCCGCTCCTGTACTACGTCGCCCTCCTCGCGCTCACCCACCCCGTCGCGGAGCTCACCGGGACGCGTCACGCGCGGGTCGGTCGGGTCGCCGCCGCGCTGTGGCTTGTCTCGTTCGTCCTCGGGAACGTCGTGTACGCGTTCCTGTACGTCGTCTACTGAGCCGTCCGTGGGTCTGCCGACGGAGACGAACGGCTTTTGTCGACGCTTCCCTTGGACCGTGTATGAGCCGTGAGCTGGTCGAAGAGCCCTGGGCGGCCCTCTCGGACGTGGTGGGGTCGGATCTTCGGGTGGTGACGTGGCACGACGGCCGGGCGTTCGAGACGAAGATGCGCGACGACGTCCGGTGGCGGTACTCCTCGCTGGACGATCAGGCGGTCGTCGACGACATCGTCGGCTGGCAGCTTCGGCTTCCCGGCTCGGAGGACCGACACGACTCCGGAGCGCTCGAAGCCATCGTTCGCGTGTTCGAAGAGGCGTGGGTCGTCGCCTGGCCGCACTCGTACGCCGAGCGGTCGGGCGTCGTCGTCTCGATCGAGCGCGGCAACGACGCCTCGATGGACGACGTCGACACCTGCATCCAGTACCTCTCCTCGGAGGTCGAACCGCGCCTGCACTGAACCGTCTTTTGCTCCCGCGTGCGCCGTTACGTCGTGCGGTACTCCGTGACGACCTCCTGCCAGCCGACCGTCCCCTGATCGACGACGTTCTCCGGAGTGAGCGCCTGGCTCTCCAGCGCTGCCGCCGAACTCGGGACGTTCGGGTTGAGCCCGGCGACGATCGAGGGGAGCGCGTTCTCCTCCTCCGGGGGCCGACCCGGGGGCCCGATGTCGAGTTGGGGCACCGACCCGTCGCCGTCCCAGACGACCACCCGCATCACCATTCCGAAGACGCCGTGGGGCGGACAGTAGAGGTCGTACACGCCCTCGGTGTCGAACTGCGCAAGCCAGAAGCCCCCCACCGGCACCAGCGGTGCAGAGAGCGGCCCCACACCGGCGGGAACCCGGTTCTGCCGACCGTGTCGCTGGTGGAAGGCCGCGACGCCGTGGTCCGGTGACTCCGCGTTGAACAGCACGACGTCGCCGGGCTGGACGCGCAGTCCGGCCGGGTCGAAGTGGAAGCCGGCGGTGTCGACGAGCGCCTCGGCGACGGCGGTGACAGACAGCTGTTCCCCGTCGATCTGCGTGCCGCCGTCGGGCAGGTCGTCCCCCGTTAGCGATCCGTCGGCGACCGCTTCGTTGATCGCGGCCGTGGTCTCGTTCGAGAGGCCGCCCGCCTCCGCGACGGCGAACAACACCTCCGGAATCTCGATGTGCATGTCGACCCTCGCCGCCGGCCTGATCGGCTCCGGGAACGCCCCGAGACAGTCGGTCCCGTCGGTGCCGGCACAGGGGTTCGGGCCCATCGCGGCGAAGCCGAACACCGGATCGACGACGTTCTTCACCCCGGCGGTCCCGACCTGTTCGACCGCCGACTCGCCGTCGACCGCACCCGCGACCGACCCCGTCCCGACCGACAGCGCCGCGGCTCCCCCGGTCGCCTTCAGTACTGTCCGTCGTGCGAGGTCGTTCGGTCCGAGCGGATCCTGTTCTCCCCCGCCATTGCTAGTCATTATCTAATATACCCCCGTAGACTGGTTCGTCCCCCTCCCGCAAATAAATGTCGTTCAGTAGTCATCACTCCGGAACACGCGGGCGGGGCGGTCCGGACCGCACGCGCAGCCCCCGGAGAACGGTCTGTCGGGTCCCTCCACGGGGGGACCCAAAGCACGGGGTTGTCAGTCGTCGGCCGGTGCGGTGTCGGTGACGCCGGGACGTTCGACGTCCCGATCGGTCTCCTCGCCGTCGATGTCGTACGGGTACTCGCCGGTGACACAGCCGAGACACAGATCCGCCCGGGACGACGAGAGGGCCTCGGCGACGGCGTCGATCGAGAGGTACGACAGCGAGTCCGCGCCGATCTCGTCGCGGATCTCCTCGACCGACTGATGGGCGGCGATGAGTTCCTCGCGGGTGGCCATGTCGATCCCCATGTAACAGGGGGCGACGATTGGCGGCGCACCGATCCGGACGTGGACCTCCTCGGCACCGGCGTCGCGGAGGAGGCTCACCAGTTGGCGCGAGGTCGTGCCGCGGACGATGCTGTCGTCGATGATCGTGACCGAGCGTCCCTCGATGGTGCTCCGGATGGGGTTCAGTTTCAGGCGGACGGCGCGCTCGCGTTCGTCCTGCGTGGGCATGATGAACGTCCGCCCGACGTAGCGGTTCTTCATCAGCCCCTCGGCGAATTCGACATCGGCGCCGTCGTCCGCCGCGGCCTCGGCGTAGCCGGAGGCGAACGCCCGCCCGGAGTCGGGGACGGGCATCACGACGTCCGAGTCGACGCCGCTTTCGTCCCAGAGCTTTCTCCCCAGGGCGCGCCGGGCCTGGTAGACGAGCGTGCCGTCGATGCGCGAGTCGGGACGGGCGAAGTAGACGTGCTCGAAGAAACAGCGGGCGGTGTTCTCCCGTGTGACCAGCTGGTACGAGTCGAAGCCCGACCCGTCGCGTTCGAGGACGACGAGTTCGCCGGGCCGGACGTCACGGACGAGGTCGCCACCCAGGGTGTCGATCGCCGCGCTCTCGCTGGCGAGGACGTAGCCGTCTTCGAGTTCGCCGATACAGAGCGGCCGGTTCCCCTCGGGGTCTCTGACCCCCAAGACCGTGTCGTCGTGCATGATCGTGAGCGAGTACGAGCCGTGGATCCGGTCCATCGTTCGCTTCACCGCGCGCACGAGGTCGGCCTCGAGGAGGTTTCGGGCGAGGTCGTGGGCGATGACCTCGGTGTCGCCGTCGGAGGTGAAGGCGTGACCCCTCTCTGCCAAGCCGTCGCGGATCTCGCCGGCGTTGACGAGGTTGCCGTTGTGCGACAGGGCGAGCGACCCCGACTTGAACGAGACGGTAAACGGCTGTGCGCAGGACTTGTCGACGCTCCCCGCGGTGGGGTAGCGGACGTGGCCGATCCCCGTGGTGCCGTTCAGCCCCGCGAGATCCGACTCCGAGAAGGCGTCGCCGACGAGTCCCATGTCGACGTGGCTGTGCTGTTGGAAGCCGTCGTGGGTGACGATGCCCGCCGACTCCTGCCCGCGGTGCTGGAGGGCGTACAGCGAGTAGTACAGCGGACGCGCGGCGGCTCTGTCGGCCAGCGAGAGTCCGACGACGCCACACTTCTCTGTCGGCCCGTCCGGGAGTGGGTCCCGCCCGTGTGCCATACGAGGAGGATGCGTTCGACGGGGTAAAAAGACCCGTGGTTGTGCCGATCCTCCCATCGGAATGGGGAGAAATATACTCGTTCGTGTATATCTCTGCGGGGTGGGAGGTGAACGGTCGGCGGTGGACGTCAGGACCGACGGTCCGGTCGCTCGCGGTCGGACGTCGTCGAACGGATAACCAGTGCGTCTCGCGGGCGGCGTCAGTTGTCGCCGGCTTTCGACTGCCAGGCGTAGTCGCGGCGCTTGGCGGACTTGCCGAAGCCGCAGGAGGCACACGCCTTCTTCTTCACGTGGTAGGATTTTTCGCCACAGCGGCGGCACTTCACGTGTGTCGTCTTGTTCTTTTTTCCTTGGCTCGGCGTTCCTGCGCCAGTCATGTTGTTATCGTCACGACGTTGTCGCCGCGTATAATCGTTGTGTCTTGGACTGCCGTGGCGTCGAGATCACCGTGGACGTCGGCGGTGCCGTCGCTTTCGAGTACCAGGTTCATGTGTTGGTCGTACCCGGCGAGCACGCCGTGATAGATCGTCCCGTCCTTGAGATGGACCGTGACGAGCGCGTCGAGCGACGCTTCGAGTACGTCCAGCGGTCGTCCGCTCATGCCTCAACACCCTCCGTCGCCCTAATAAACGTACCGTCTGTCGACCACGGCGGGCGGCCGGGAAACCGCGCGCCGCTCTCGGGGGGCGCCCGCGCGACGCAACCCGTGGGCTTTTAGTACCCCGGCGTGTAGCGCACAGTACCACACTCCCGCGGGTAAGTGCGGGTGGGGTCGTCCTCACCCGTACTGCGGGAACCACCGACCGACAGGCTGTAAGACGCCGGGGCCCGTGGCTTCCGCCACATCCGCAGGATTTCACATACGCGAGACGACTCCCGCGTTTCAGTGCTACCATGGAAATAGAAATCGCAACAATCGGCGGCTACGAGGAAGTCGGCCGCCAGATGACAGCAGTCCGAGCCGGCGACGACGTCGTCGTCTTCGACATGGGTCTGAACCTCTCGCAGGTTCTCATCCACGACAACGTCGAAACCGAACAGATGCACAGCCTCGACCTGATCGACATGGGCGCGATCCCCGACGATCGGGTCATGAGCGACCTCGAAGGCGACGTCAAGGCGATCGTCCCCACTCACGGTCACCTCGACCACATCGGCGCGATCTCCAAACTCGCCCACCGCTACAACGCGCCGATCGTCGCGACGCCGTTCACCATCGAACTCGTCCGCCAGCAGATCGAGGGCGAGAACAAGTTCAACGTCAACAACGACCTGGTGAAGATGTCGGCGGGCGAGACGATGTCGATCGGCGACCGCGTCGAACTGGAGTTCGTCAACGTCACCCACTCCATCATCGACGCCATCAACCCCGTCATCCACACGCCCGAGGGTGCCATCGTCTACGGGCTCGACAAGCGGATGGACCACACGCCGGTCATCGGCGACCCCATCGACATGAAGCGCTTCCGCGAGATCGGCCGCGAGGGCGAGGGCGTCCTCTGCTACATCGAGGACTGCACCAACGCGGGTCGCAAGGGCCGGACCCCCTCCGAGGCCGTCGCCCGTCGTCACCTCCGCGACGTGATGACCTCCATCGAGGATTACGACGGTGGCATCGTCGCCACGACGTTCAGTTCGCACATCGCCCGTGTCACCTCCCTCGTCGAGTTCGCGAAGGACATCGGCCGCCAGCCCGTCCTCTTGGGCCGGTCGATGGAGAAGTACTCCGGCACCGCCGAACGGCTCGGCTTCGTCGACTTCCCCGACGACGTCGGGATGTACGGTCACCGCAAGTCCGTGGACAGAACGTTCAAGCGCATCATGAACGAGGGCAAGGAGAACTACCTCCCGATCGTGACCGGCCACCAGGGCGAGCCCCGTGCGATGCTCACCCGGATGGGCCGCGGCGAGACGCCGTTCGAGCTCGACGACGGCGACAAGGTGCTCTTCTCGGCGCGGGTCATCCCCGAGCCCACGAACGAGGGGCAGCGCTACCAGTCCGAGAAGCTCCTGAAAATGCAGGGCGCGCGCATCTACGACGATATCCACGTCTCCGGTCACCTTCGCGAGGAGGGCCACTACACCATGCTGCAGGCGCTGCAGCCCCAGCACGTCGTTCCGGCTCACCAGAACCTCAAGGGCTTCTCGCCGTACGTCGACCTCGCCGAGAGTCAGGGATACGCCCTCGGGCGCGACCTCCACATCACCCGGAACGGCAACATGATCCAGCTGGTGGACTGATGGAACCCGACGCGAACGCCACCGAGGAGCGGGTGCTCGCCGCTGTCGAGGAGCGTCGCCGCGTCGTCAACGACGCCATCGACGATTACCTCCCGATGGCGGAGCCCGAGCGCCTCTACGAGGCGTCGCGTTACCTGCTGCTCGCCGGCGGCAAGCGACTCCGCCCGACCGTCTCGCTGCTCGTCGCCGAAGCACTGCTCGACGTCGACCCGATGTCGGAGCCGTACACCGACTTTCCGACGCTCTCTGCGGGGCATATCGACGTCCTCGCGGCGGCGATGAGCATCGAGGTCATCCAGTCGTTCACCCTCATCCACGACGACATCATGGACGACGACGACCTCCGGCGTGGCGTTCCCGCGGTCCACAAGGAGTACGACATCGACACGGCCATCCTGGCCGGAGACACGCTCTACTCCAAGGCGTTCGAGATACTCACGCACACGGGTGCGCGACCCGAGAACGGCCTCCGTGCGACCCGGAAGCTGGCGACGACCTGCACCCACATCTGCGAGGGCCAGGCGCTCGACGTCGACTTCGAGGGCCGCACGGAGGTCCGCCCCGAGGAGTATCTGTCGATGGTCGAGTCGAAAACCGCCGTCCTGTACGGGGCCGCCGCGGCCATCCCGCCGATCCTCCTGGACGCCGACGACGAGGTCGTCGACGCGCTTCACCAGTACGCCATCGAGGCCGGCAGCGCCTTCCAGATCCAGGACGACGTGCTCGACCTCACCGTTCCCTCCGACCACCTCGGCAAGCAGCGGGGGTCGGATCTCGTCGAGGACAAAGAGACCCTCATCACGCTCCACGCCCGCCAGCAGGGGGTCGACGTCGACGCGCTCGTCGACGCCGATAGCCCGGAGGAGCTGTCCGAGGAGGAGGTCGATGCGGCCGTGTCGACCTTGGAGGAGTCCGGCAGCATCGACTACGCACGGGAGAACGCCCAGGACCTCGTCGCGAAGTCGAAGTCCCGGCTGGAGGTGCTCCCCGACAACGAGCCGCGGAGCCTGCTCGCGGACATCGCCGACTACCTCATCACGCGCGGCTACTGACGGACGCCGCTTCCGTCGGCGTACCGAGACCCCACGACTTCGTCGTCCACGAGCCGACGGTGAGTCGGATCGTCGGCGGTGGCGCGTGGCGTCGCGCCGGTCCATCGGCGTTCCCGTGAGAAGAGGAACGAGAGCCAGTGAGACCGCAAATCCGCCAGGCGCCCCACGCGCGAGGGATGCGGACGCGAGCGAACGCGGTGGGCGAGCGTCCGAATCGGTTGGGGAGGACGTGGCCCCACCGCCCTCCTGATCACTCCTGACAGGCCGGTCCATCGAAGTCCGGCGATTCCGACGCTGAACCCATCACGAGAGACGACATGGTGGATCGAGGACTCATCTGC
Organism: Salinigranum marinum; assembly: GCF_024228675.1. Taxonomy (NCBI): domain Archaea; kingdom Methanobacteriati; phylum Methanobacteriota; class Halobacteria; order Halobacteriales; family Haloferacaceae; genus Salinigranum; species Salinigranum marinum. The sequence continues at coordinate 691,188 of NZ_CP100461.1, forward strand.
TACCGAGGCGACGAAACGCTCATACGCCTCGGTGTGTTACAGTTTGACGTACCCTTACCCGCGTGTGCCGACGATCGCCGGGCCACGAATCCGGGTTTCTTTTGCCGACCCCACACGCATCCGGAGACAATGGACGCAGAACTCCGCGAGCGCGTCGAACGGGCGGCGGAAACACACGCCCTCTTCAACGCGCTGAAGCACGACGGTGACGCCGACGTCGGCGCCGTGATGGGACCGTTGATGGGCGAGAACCCGGATTTCAGACCTCACGGCGACGCGATTCCGGGTGTCGTCGCGCCGGTCGTGGGGCGGGTGAACGAGATGGACACCGACGAGAAGCGCACCCGTCTGACGGAACTCGCCCCCGACCGCGTCGACGAACTCGACGCCGACGACGACGGCGAGGAGCACACCCTGCCCGACCTGTCGAACGCCGACGCCCACGAGACGATCCGGATGCGCGCCGCACCGAACCCGAACGGCCCGTGGCATATCGGTCACGCGCGCATGCCCGCAGTCATCGGGACGTACAAACAGCGATACGACGGCGAGTTCGTCGTCCGCTTCGACGACACGGACCCCGAGACGAAGCGGCCCGACCTCGACGCCTACGACGCCATCCTCGACGACATCGACTACCTCGGCTTCGAGCCGGACGCGGTGGTGACGGCGTCGGACCGCGTCGAGACCTACTACGATCACGCCCGCGACCTCATCGACGCCGGCGGGGCGTACACCTGTTCGTGCCCACAGGCCGCGTTCTCAGACCTGAAGAACGCGGGCGAGGCCTGCCCACACCGCGACAAATCGACCGAGGAGACCCACGAGGAGTTCGATGCGATGGTCGCGGGCGACTACTCGTCGGGCGAGATGGTGCTCCGCGTGCGGACGGATATCGAACACAAGAATCCGGCCCTCCGCGACTGGGTCGCCTTCCGCATCATCGACACGCCCCACCCCCGCGCGGCCGCGGCCGACTACCGCTGCTGGCCGATGCTCGACTTCCAGTCGGGCGTCGACGATCACCTGCTCGGGATCACCCACATCATCCGTGGGATCGACCTCCAAGACTCGGCGAAACGACAGCGGTTCGTCTACGACTACTTCGACTGGGAGTACCCCGAAGTGATCCACTGGGGGCACGTCAACGTCGACGCCTACGACGTGACGCTCTCCACGTCGACGCTGAAAGCGAAGATCGACGCCGGCGACCTCGACGGCTGGGACGACCCGCGCGCGCCGACCCTGGCGAGCCTCCGTCGACGCGGCATCCGCGGCGAGGCGGTCGTCGGCGCGATGATCGAACTCGGAACGTCGACGTCGAACGTCGACCTGTCGATGTCGTCGGTCTACGCCAAAAACCGCGACCTCGTCGACGACGAGTCGGATCGCTGTTTCTTCGTCCGCGACGGCGTCGAGAAGCCAGTCATCGCCGGGCCGACAGCGGGCGAACCACCCGTTCACCCCGACCACGAGGACCGTGGCCGACGCCACATCCCCGTCGCGGGTGCGGTGCTCGTCGAACCGGATGACGTGCCGCCCAACGGCCAGCGCGTCTGGCTGAAGGGGTACGGCTGCGTCCGCCACACCCGCGACGCGTTCGAATTCACCGGCGACGACATCGACGTCGTCCGCGACGGCGACGTGGACGTGATCCACTGGGTGCCCGCCGACGGCTCCGTCCTGGTGCGGATGCGCACGATGGACGGCGACGTCACGGGGCTCGCCGAACCCGGCTTCGCCGACCGAGACGTCGACGACGTGCTCCAGTTCGAGCGGGTCGGCTTCGTCCGCGTGGACGAGGTGGCCGAGGACGGCGCGGTCTCGGGCGACGAGTCGGTCGTCTACTTCGCCCATCCCTGACCTCGCGCCGCACACCGATCGGACCTGGCTCGGCCGAGACGGCCCGCCTGTCTGGAACGCTCGACTCGCCGTCGTCCGCGGCGCGTCCAGCGCACCGAGGGCGACGTCTCCAGCGGTGAGCGACCGTGCGTCGTGGCAGGCGAGTTCCGGACCGCGAGCGGCGGAGAGTGTGTCTCACTCGGTGACATGTCACGCCGAACAGCACGCCTTTGTAGGCGGCCACGCTTTTGTCGAGCGACGATGCCCGCGGATCTTGACCGCCGAACGTACGACCTCATGCGGCTCGTTCGGACGCACGAACCGATCGGGAGCATCCGGCTCGTCGACCTGCTCCAGCAGCGTGGGTACGACATCAAGGGTCGGACGGTCCGACTGATGCTCTCCGACCTCGACGAGGCGGGGTTCACGCAGAAGGTGCCCGGCAAGGGACGCCGACTCACCTCGGCGGGGCACGCGGAACTCGACCGCGGCGACGTGGAGGGCCGGCTGCGACAGGTCCGCGAGCGCATCGCGACGCGCACCAGCCAGGTGACGTACGACCCGACGGTGGAGGCGGGCGAACTGTTAGCTTGCACCGCCGCCATCGCTTCCGACGACGTGCCGGCGGCGTTCGACGCGCTCGAGTCGCTGGGGGCGTCGTCGCTCGGTCCCGTGGTGGCCGCGGCCGACGTGACCGACCGCGGGGTCGTCCTCCGGTTCCCGTCGAGCATCACCCTCGACGGGGTGTTCCTCTCTCACGGGATCGACGCGACTCTCGTCACCGCCGGGCTGGTCGAGTACCGCCCCTCGGACGAGCGCGTCGTCAGGTATATCGACACCCTGAGCGGCGAGGGGTCGACGATCGACGTGGTGCGCCTCCTGATCGAGGCGGGGCGGACCGATGTCGACGCCACCCTCGCGGGCGAGACGGGCGTGCTCGTCGTCGACAACCGCGAGTTCCCGCTCACCCGGTTCACCGAGGGCGACGACCTCGCGACGGCGACGGCCGCGAACCTCGGCGGAGTCCTCGACATCCGCCGACCCCGCGAGGACGGGCCGTTTCCCCGCGGCGAGCCGAGCTGGGAGTTCGCGTCGCTCACCTACGGCGGTGCCGGCGAGTTGGCGCTCGCGCTCTTGATGGAGCGGTCGCTCGTCGACTCGTGGGAGACGCTCGGCGGGCCAGTGGCCCGGGAGGAGTTCGCGCCCGTGTCGGTCATCCGGACCGCGCTCGCCGAGGCAGACGTGGGGACCGAGCGGTAGCCACCGAACGACAACTCTCGCAGTGCGTGCTCCGACGGTAAGAGGTAACTCCCCGGTGGGAGAGCCGAAGGTATGGCCACGTTCGATCTCTCTCGGTCCGTCGAGTCGGGCATGCAGACCTACCCTGGCGATCCGCCGGTGCGAGTCGAGCCACACGCCGACTTCGACGCGGACGGCTACCGGGTGACGGCGCTCGCGATGGGAACCCACACGGGGACCCACGTCGACGCGCCCAGTCACACGGAGGAAGACGGAGCGACGCTCGGGGTGTTCCCGCTCGATACGTTCCGGTTCGACGCCCAACTGGCCGACGTCAGGCTCGGTGCCCGCGCGCCCATCTCGGTCGCGGCCCTGCCCGACCCGACCGACGCCGACCTCCTCGTCCTCCACACGGGGTGGGACGACCACTGGGGAACCGACCGCTCCCGCGACCACCCGTTTCTCACCCGGGAGGCGGCCGCGTGGTGCGTCGACCACGGCTACCACGTCGCCACGGACGCGCTGAGCGTCGACCCCACGCCGGGCCCGAACGCGGGAGCGGACGAGCCGACGGGGTTCGAGGCGCACCACGCGCTCCTCGGCGCCGGGCGACTCGTCTACGAGAATCTCCGCGGACTCGACCGACTGCCGTCCCGCTTCCGGCTCCACGCGTACCCCCTCGCGGTCGACGCCGACGGCTCCCCCGTCCGGGCGGTCGCGATCACCGGGGAGTGAGACCGGAAGGATCCGGAAACCGGCGGAGCCACGACGACGTCGGAAGAGGCTCTCCCCGCGGACGGTCGACGGATCGGTCAGCGGACGACGACGACGACGATCCCGACGAGGAGCGACAGCGTGAGCAACACCTGGACGACGGCCGACCCGAGCACGCCGACCGTCGCGTACAGCGCCGCGCGTCCGCTCGCCTCGCGCTCGCCGGTCCGGTAGTACTCGACGGCGAACGCCGCACCGGCGATGCCGAGCACGAACCCGAGAGGTCCGGTGACGAGACCGAGGACGAGGCCGGCGACGAGCGCGACGCCGGCGGTGAGCGGCGAGGCACCGCCCGCCCGGACGGCGACGGCGCTCCCGGCGAGGTCGACGACGGCCGCGACGCCGGCGACGAGCGCGAACCCCACGAGGACGACAGGCGACGGGTCCGTGTAGCCCGTCGACCACCAGTAGACGAGGATGCCCGCGAACGAGAGCGCCGCCCCTGGCACCGCCGGGAGGAGACTGCCGACGACGCCGCCGACGGCGAGCCCGATCGCGACCCACGCGAGCGCGGAGACCATGACCGACCCCACGGCGGGAACGGTGAAAACAGTCACCGCTCGGCGGCTGTCGTCCCTCACGTGAGCGTCGGCGAGCCCCGAACGTGTTCCGTGCAAGAGTTAAGTAGCCGCCTGGTTATGTACCCATAGATACCAATGGCCATCGACGCGAACTTCGAGACGAACCGGGACCGAGTCGAGGTCGACGACGACGCCTTCGCGGACGACGTCGCCGTGTGGGGACCGTACGAACCACCGGAGACCCAGGGGATTCACGGCACCCACGTGGCGGTCGACTTCGACATCTGTATCGCCGACGGCGCCTGTCTCGAGGACTGTCCGGTCGACGTGTTCACCTGGGTCGACACGCCAGGCCACCCCGAGTCGGAGATCAAGGCCGAACCAACCCACGAGGATCAGTGCATCGACTGCATGCTCTGCGTCGACGTCTGCCCGGTCGACGCCATCGACGTCGACCCCGGACGCGCCGGCCGGATCTGACGACGGTCTCTCTCTGAACTCGGTCTCTCGACTTCTTCAGTTCGTGCGCGTCTCAGTGCCCACAGCGGCGTCGTCGTTCCTGTCAAACGAGAACAAGGGCAAAAGATTATTACGAAAACGTGCTGAGATGACTGCGAGACATGGGAGAACTCGACACGGTCGTACTGACCAAGGGTGTACCGGACTTTCGCGAGGGCCAGGTATCGTTCGACGACGACGGCCACCTCGAACGGGGGAAGACGCCGACGGTGATGAACCCGAACGACAAACACGCGCTGCGGGCGGCGCTGCAGACCCGGGTTAGACACGGAGGCACCGTCTCCGTGATGTCGATGGGTCCGCCGGGGTACAAAGACGTGCTCCGCGAGGCGATGGAGACGGTGTACGCCGACGACCTCACGCTCGTCTCCGACCGGGAGATGGCCGCCGCCGACACGTGGGCGACCGCCATCACCCTGGGTTCGGCGATCCGCAAACGCGGGCTGCCCGACCTGGTGTTCGCCGGGTTCAAGACGGCCGACGGCGAGACGGGTCACACCGGCCCGCAGACGTGCTGGTGTCTCGACATGCCGGTCATCACGCACGTCGTCGCGCTCGACATCGACACCGACGAACGGACCGTCCGCGCCAAACGCCTCGTCGAGGGCGACATTGAGGAGATCGAGACGGTCGAGGCACCGCTGCCGGCGTTCATCGTCTCGGATCCGGATTTCGAGCCGGTGTACCGCACCGCCGGCGACCGTCTCGAACTGAAGCAACTCCGCCACCGGACGCGCGAGCGCGCCGCGGACTTCGAGGAGCACCTGACCGTGTGGGACCACGCTGACCTGAACCTCGACCCCGACTACATCGGGCTCGACGGCTCCCCGACGATCGTCTCATCGGTGGATCCAATCCCGAAGTCACCGGCCGAGCGCGAGGCGACGATGGTCGATCCGTCGGACGCGGCGGCGATGCAGCAGGTGGTCGAGGAACTCACGCCCTTTGCCGGATCGCCGGGGGCCGCGGAAGCCGGGGGTGACTGAGCGTGGTCGAGATCGACCCGAACGAGTACGAGATCGCCGAACTCGGCCCGAAGATCAAAGACGTCGACGACCGCGAGGAGTTGGAGGCGATGCTCGCCGCGGAGGAGGCGGGCGAGGATCGCCCAGCCGTGAAGACGCTCATCCAGTCGCGCATCGATAAACTCGCTGACGACGGCGGTGACGGCGAGATCGACCTCGAAGAGATGGGGATGGCCGACCTGGCCAACGCCATCCGGTCCATCGACGATCCCGACCGCCTCCGCGACCTGCTCGCAGAAGAGGAGGCAGGCGAGGACCGCGACACGATCAAACAGCAGTTCGAAAACCGGCTGGAGTCGCTCGAAGGCGACGACGGCGAGGCCGACGAGACGGCCACCGAACGGCGCTCGCCCGAGGAACGACATCCGGACCTCGACCACCCCACCGAGGACAAGCAGTACGTCCACGCCCTCGAGGACGGCGCCTACCGCGACATGTGGGTGTACTGCGAGACGCAGGCCGGGGAGCTGATCGACGTCTCGAAGGAGATGCTCGGCAAGGCCCGCGAGCTGATGGACACGTACAACGCGGAGTACGACGAGGACGAGCGGGTCGTCGCGGTCCTCGTCGGTGACGACGTCGAGAGACACGCCGACGAGTGCATCGCCCTCGGTGCGGACGTCGTCGTCTACCAGGAGGACCCGCGCCTGGAACGCTTCCGACACAAGCCCTACACGGAGGTCTTCTGCGACATGGCCCGGAGCGCGGACCACCCGTTCGGGCGGGAGAAAGAAGCGGAGGAGTGGCGCGACTACGACGAGCCGCGCTACGTGCTGTTCCCCGCGACCAACAACGGCCGCGACCTCTCCGCGCAGGTCCAGGCCGAACTCGACTCGGGGCTGGCCTCGGACTGTTCGGGGCTGTACATCGAGGACACCGTCATCTCGAACCCCGTCAAGACGGGCGAGCCCGGCACGAAGAAGACGTTCGAGCGCGTCCTCCACATGAAGCGCCCGGACTTCTCGGGCTTCGAGTACTCCACGATCCTCTGTCTCGACAACCCCCACCGCGAGTTCCACCCACAGGGTGGCTCGGTCATCCCGGGGAGCTTCGAGATCCCCGGCCCCGACCCGTCCAGGGAGGGTGAGGTCGTCCGACACGACCTCCCGCTGGACGACGACTGGTTCCGGGTCTCGGTCACGGAGTACGACCAGCTCGATTCGGGTGTCGACCTCACCGGTAACGACGTGGTCGTCTGCGTCGGCCGCGGGATCAGCGCCGATCCGACGAAGGGCGTCGAACTCGCGCTCGAACTCGCCGAGACGTTCGAGAACGCCGACGTGGGCGTCACCCGCGGCATCGTCACGGGCTCGTTCCAGTTCGACGGCCACGTCGAGCAGTACACCCACGAGGAGCGACAGATCGGCGAGACCGGGCAGGTCATCCAGCCGACGCTGTACGTCGCCGCCGGGGTGTCGGGGGCGGTCCAGCACAAGGTCGGCTGCGACGAGTCGGAGACGATCGTCGCCATCAACACCGACGCCGACGCCCGCATCAAGGACTGGTCGGACTACTTCATCGAGGGCGATCTCTTCGAGGTGCTCCCCCGATTGACCGAGGCGGTGAAGACGGGCGAACTGGACGTCGAGGCGGTCGCCGACGGGGGAACGCGACCGAGAACCGACGGCGGGCGAGCGGAGACGACCGGGGACAACGGTGATGCCGATGAGTAGCGCAACCACGGAGACGACGGAAGTCGAGCCGGGCACCGAGTACGAACACTACGAGGCGGTCGTCGTCGGCGCGGGGCCGGGCGGGGCCGCCGCGGCCGCCACGCTGGCGTCGTACGGCGTCGAGACGCTGGTCCTCGAACGGGGCGTCGACGCCGGTTCGAAGAACGTTTCTGGGGGATTAATCTACGCCGAGGAATCCGCGCCGTACACGATCGACGGGATCTTCGACGGCTTCCGCGAGGAGGCGAGCGAGCGACCGATCACGAAGTACTACATCCACAACGTCGCCGGCACGAGCGTGAAGTCGTTCGACCTCACCGGCCTGCACGAGGCGGACACGGCGTGGTCCGACGCCGTCCTCCGGCGGAAGATGGACTCGTGGCTCGCCGAACGGGTCCACGAGCGGACCCACGAGACCGGCGGCGGCCTCCTGACCGAGGTCCACGTGAACGGCCTCTTAGAGGAGAACGGCGAGATCGTCGGCGTCACCTGCGACGAACTCGACCCGATCCGTGCCGACCTGGTCGTCGCCGCCGACGGCGTCAACTCTGAACTCGCCCGGCAGGCGGGACTGATGGACTGGGAGCGCCCCGAGGAGTGGTTCCAGGGCGTGAAGGCGGTCGTCGACATGCCTGCTGGAGAGGTGAACGACCGGTTCGACATCGACGACGACGAAGGGGTCGCCCACCTCTTCTCGGGCGATCTGTTCGACGAGGCCCGCGGCGGCGGCTTCCTCTACACCAACCGCGACTCGCTCTCGTTGGGGACCGTCTTCCACCTCGACAGCATCGTCGAGGAGGAACTGGAGTCGCACCAACTACTTGACGCGCTGCTCACCCACCCACTCTTGGCGCAGTGGCTCGGCGACGAGTACCACGAACGCGAGTACTCCGCGAAGTTGGTGCCCGACTCGAAGAAGGTCGCCCTGCGCGAACCGTACCGCGATAACCTCGTGCTCGTCGGCGACGCCGCCGGGCAGATGCAGGCGCAGGGACCGATCATCAAGGGGATGAACCACGCCGTCACCGCGGGGGCGCTCGCCGCCGAGGCGTTCGCGGAGTCGCGGGCGCGCGGGTCGCCCGGCAGCGCGGGGACGCGCTACGCGGAGAAGCTCCGCGAGGAGGGCGTGATGAAGAAGCTCCGACCCACGCAGTACGACCTCCTCGGCTCCCTCGGCGAGCGCGAACCCGTCGCGGGGGTCGTCGACGACGTGGTCGACTCCCCGCTTGGTCGGTTCGGCGTCCGCCTCCTCGGGTCACAGCTGGAGAGGCTGTACAACTCGCCCCTCATGGTGTCGATGATCCCCGACACGCGGACGCCGTACGTCACGCTCCCGACCGTGATCGCCGAGGAACTCGGGACGCCCGTCCGAGAGACGAGCGACGTCGAGCCACCCTCGCTGGAGGAGCGCATCGGAAACCTGGCGTACAACACCGACATCGGCAACCCCCACATCGTCGTCCAGGACAACTCGATCGAGGCCTCGGGCGCGGCCGTCTACGCCTGCCCCGTCTCCGCGCGCGACTTCGGCGGCGGCTGTTACCGCGAGGAGACAATCAGGACCAACGGGAGCGAGGAGCAGGTCGTCTCGCTCGACACCCAGCCCTGCGTCGAGTGTGGGACCTGTGCCGTCGTCGCCGACACGACCTGGGTGCACCCGCGCGGCGGCAAGGGCGTGGAGTTCAAACAGGGGTGACCCGCGTGGACCGGGACTCCGTCGACGGACACGAGCGACACTCGGGGTACTACGCCCGCATCGCCGACCTCGCCGAGGAGGCCCGCCACGAGCGGGAGACGTTCGACCCGCCCGACGGGGTCGACGAGGACCGTGCGTTGCGGTACGCCCGTGACGGCCTCGGCGACGTCGTCGCGCTGTACATCGAGGCCCGCACGGCCGAGTGGGACGTCGAGTTCTCCGGCCGCGAACTCGAGTTGCTCCACCGCGCGACGAACGACTACCTCTCGCTGTACACCCGCTGCCACGGGGTCGCGTTCGACACGGACGTGACCGTGCGCGAAGCCGCGGAGATCCTGTTGAAGACGCACAACATCGTCGACACCGCACAGCTGGTGACGAAGGTCCCGGGTCGGGACGGCGACTGAGCGCCGGCAACACCGATCGTCGGGAGCCGGGACAGCTGTCGGGAGGCCGACGTTCTCCGACGGCGGCCAGCGGTGTCCTCCCGGCCCTGACGCGGGTCTCGCTCGGAGTCACGGTCGACAGCTATCCGATCTGTTACATTCACGAACAACAATTAAGTACTGGAGTGTGGTACTGACGAGCATGGACATTACTGACAAGCTCACCTTCTCGCACAAGGACCGCAAGGACCTCTACGACTACGTCGAGAGCCACGGAACGGTTCGCAAGGACGAGGCCCGACGCGCACTGAACATGGACCCCGGCGCGTTCGGGGCCCACATGACGATCCTGCGGCAGGAGGGGTACATCCGCGAGGTCGGCGACCGGCTCCAGATCGCTTACCAGGAGGACGAACCTCGGGAGTACGTACGCGAAGGCGTCGACTTCGTCATCCGCACGGCACGCGAGGACGATCAGGACGACCTCACCGAGACGATCCGCGAGGTCGCAAAGGAGGGCGACTACTTCGAGGCCGAGACGGTCGCTGAGGTGCTCGACCACGAGGAGGCACTCATCCGGCACAACGAGGTCCACTCGCGGCTCTTTTTCGTCGCCTGCGTCGGTGAGGACGACGAGGTCGCCGGCTGGGTCCACCTCGACCTCCCCGAGACGGAGTTCCTCTCACACACGGCCGTTCTCACCGTCGGTCTCAGGAGCGAGTACCGCGGCCACGGCATCGGATCGGCGCTCCTCGACCGCGGCGTCGAGTGGGCACGCGAACACGGCTTCGAGAAACTGTACAACTCCGTCCCCGAGACGAACGAGCGCGCGATCTCGTTCCTCGAAGACCACGGGTGGGAGACCGAGGCCGTCCGGACGGACCACTACCGGATCGACGGCGAGTACGTCGGCGAGGTGATGATGGCGGTCGACCTCCTCGACTAGCGCCAGTTGTCCGCCGCGTCGTCGAGGGGTTCGGCCACCACGCCCTCGGACTGGACGATAGCCCGCGCGTGCGCCGTGCAGACGTCGCGGTCGTCGGCCCACGGGACGTACACACGCACCGCGGCCCGGTTCTCACAGCCGTCCTCGCTGCACGTCTCCATAGCCGAACGAACTCTCCCGACCGACAAGAGTGTGCACCCCGGGTTCGAGGCGGCGCTTGTCAGATCCCGGCCGTCGCCGAGCGTCAGTCGGTCGGCTCGTACCGCTTTCTGAACCCCGCCGCCGTCTCGCCGCCCTCACGTTCGACGAGCGACTGGTACGTCTCCCCGAGCGCTTTCATACAGCGACTGGGCGAGACGTAGTCGAGTTCGTCGGCGACGATCGGCCACGGGCGCGCCTGCAGTGTCTTCAGGACGAGCAGTCGCTCCTCCCGCGGCGTCAGCAGCCCCTCGTGTTTGGGGCCGACGAGCGCGCGGAGCGCGAGTCGGCGGAACGCCCCCGGATCGGCAGTGTACAGTCCCGGCCCGAACGAGGCGTCGACGACGACCCGCCACTCGCGGTCTGTGAGCGTGACCGTGGGCGCCTCGTCGACCGCACGGAGCGACGCCCGGACGACGTCGGCGTCGGCGTCGCGGAGCGGGTCCGAGAGCACCCCGGCGATCCGGTCGCAGAACCACCGCGTGTGTCGGTCACGGAGCGCCTCTCCCCCCGACGTGAGCGCGTCGAGCATCACCACCGAGTACTCGCCGCTAGTGTCGTTTCGCGAGGTCGAGAGGTAGAGCGTCCGGAAGCCGTTCGCCCGCCAAAACGAGACCAGCGCGGGCGTCGCCCCGTAGCCGGCGCCGAGCCAGTCGACGCCTGTACCGGACTCGACGGGTACGAGTCGGTCGCCGAGCGGGTCCGTCTCACGGAACTCCGCGCGGACCCTGTCGAGGAGCGCCGACCCGAGCCCGCGCGAGCGGACGGCGTGGTGGGTGGCGATCCGCATCACGCGGTAGCCGACCGGGGCGCCGGCGTCCTCGTCGCGGCACTGCGAGGTGAGCACGTCCGGAAGCATGTTGCCGCGAACGCGCTCGCCATCGTACATCTGCCTTCGAGTCTCGGCGTCGAGCCCGCCCTCGCGGGCGAGAAGCGCGACCGACACGACGTGGCCCTCGTGCGTGAGCGCCCGCAGCGTGAGGTTCGGCGCGTCGAGCAGGCGAGCCAGGTCGTCCGGCTCGGTGCGGTAGTGCGCCAACACGAGGAGCCCGAACGCCTCACGGAGCCGGTGTTCGTCCGCGAGCAGGTCCTCCGGGGAGAACGTCTCGTAGTCGGCCGCCGCGGGGGTGGCCTCGTCGACGAGCGGCGCGACCGGCGGACGGGCGTCGAGGAGGAGCGCGCGGAAGACGAACGACTCGACGGGGTCGCCGCGGGCGTACCGGATGGGGTCGTCGAGGCGGACGTCGGTGACCGTGTGCGACCCGCCGAGCAGGTGGTCGCGGAAGCGAACCGAAAAGCCCCGCCCAGCCCCTTCGTAGCCGTGAACGGTCGTGAAGAAGGCGACGCGCTCGGCGTCGAGAAGCGAGGTGAGGACGCGCACCGGGAGCGCCGCGGCCTCGTCGACGAGGACGACGTCCGACTGGTCGATCTGGTCGGTCGCCTCGGGCGGACGGAGATACCGGATCCGTCCGCCGCTCGCGTTTCCGTCGCCTCCGGGCGCGGCGACGACCACGTGCCGCTCCTCGTCGTGATCGACGGTGACCCCCAGCGTCTCGAACAGAGCCAGCGCCCGGACGAACACCTCACGGGCGTTGCGGTACCGCGGCGCGGTCACGAGAACGTCGCGGCCGTCGAGCGCGAGCGCCGCCGCGGCGAGGCCGGCGGCGCTGGACTTCCCCCGACCGCGATCGGCCTCGACGACGACCGCTTCCGGGCCCCGACCGAGCCGTTCGAGGGCGGCGACGGCCCGCGCCTGGTCCCGCGTCCGACACGCCTCGTACGTCTCGCGCGGAAACGCGGCCGTCGGGGGCACCGACGGGGCCGTCTCCCCGGTTCGATCCGTCGTGCGGTCGTCCCCGTCGGTCGCGCCGTCGCGTCGAACCACGCCCGCGTCGACGTCGACCACGGCCACGCCGGGGTGGGTGCGGAGCACGTCGACGAGCCGCCGCCGGAACCGCCCGGTCACGTCCTCTGCGGTGAACGGCGGGACGGCGAGGCGGTCGTCGAAGTCGGTTCGGCGGTCGGGCCACTCACAGAGCGGGGGCGTCAGGAGGACGAAGAGCCCGCCGCCGTCGGCCACGCCCGTGAGCCGGCCAAGGAGGTTCGGCGAGAACCCCTCGTGCGCGTCACAGACGACCAGTCCGCGGGTGGTCCCGAGGAGCGAGTCGGCCTGAGCCGGCGAGACACGCTCGAATCGGAAGCCCTCGCGGGTCGTGACGACCGTCACGTCGCTGTCGTCGACTCCCGCGCCATCGGCGGCTTCGAAGGCGGCGTCGAGCCCGGCGTCGCGGTCGCCGCTCAGCACGAGGAGCCGGCGTTGATCGGTCGCCGTCGCCGCCGCCGAGAGGGAGGCGGCCAGGGCCCGGACGGGGGACGAGGCGGACGGAGCGGAGGACGGTCCCGGCATCGCCCGGGGTTGGGCGGGCGAGGCTAAGGCGGTTCGGGTTCAGCTGTCGGTCCGAACCCGGAACTCGAACCGCGCGCCCCCGTCGTCCCCGGCGGTCGCCGTGACGGTCCAGCCGTGGGCTTCCGCGACGTCGCGGACGATGGTGAGCCCGTAGCCGGTGCCGTCGGTCGCCGTGGAGACGCCGGGGTCGAACAGCCCGTCGGGGTCGTCGACGGAACTCCCGAAGCCGGGGCCGTCGTCCTCAACGAAGAACCCCCGGCCCGCTCCGTTTTCGAGCACGCCGACCCGAACCTCGACGCGGTCGGCGGACCGTGGGGCGGTCTGACTGCTGGCGGGGGGGTGGTCGGTTGCGCTGTCGATCTGCGATCGACCGTTCGTCGAGCCGTGCTCGACGGCGTCGTCGGTCTCCGGCCGACTGCTCGTTGAGCTACGCTCAATGGCCTCACCGGACTGCGCGGCAGTCCTGTTGCCTGTGGAACCGTGCTCCACACTGTTCCGAAAGAGGTTCTCGAACAGCCCTGCGAGCCGCGATGGGTCGGCCGACACCGCCGGCAACCCGTCGTCGAGGCTGAGGGTGGCGTCACCGGTGTCGGTCACGGCCCAGGCGTCCCGGGCCACGGCGTCGATCGTGACCGGCTCGGGGTCGTTGACGACCGCGCCCGTTCGGGCGAGCAAGAGCAGTTCGTCCACCATGCGGTCCATCCGTTCGAGCGCGTCCTCGGCGGTGTCGAGACGCTCGCTCGACTCCGTCTCCAGCGCGAGTTGGACGTGACCCAGCGCGACCGACAGCGGGTTTCGCAGGTCGTGTGAGACGACCGCGGCGAACTTGTCGAGCTGGTCGCGCTGGCGGCGGAGCGTCGCCTCCCTGTCCTTTCGGCGACTGATGTCGCGGATGACGCCCGCGGTCCCGCGGAAGTCGGCGTCGGTCGGCAGCAGCGAGAGGTGGTCCTCACAGGGGATCGCGTCGCCGTCAGCGGTCTGGAGGTCGAACTCGAACCGCTCGGGGCTGTCCGTCTCTCTCGCCCGCCGGATCGCCGAAAACGCCGCCTCGCGGCCCTCCTCGGTCTTCAACAGCGCCGCGGCGTCGGCACCGAGCGCCGTCTCGAAGTCGTAGCCCGTCGCCTCGACGAAGGCGTCGTTGACGTAGGTGAGCTTCCCGACCGCGTCGGTCGTGTAGACGGGGTCGCCGAGCGCCTCGACGATGGTCTCGACCCGTTCGAGGTGCGCCTCGCGCTCGCGCTGGGTTGTGACGTCCCGACCGATGCCACAGACCCCGACGAGTTCCCCGCTCTCGTCGTGGAGGGGGACCGTCCGGAACTCGTAGAGCCGGGGGTCGTCCGGCGTGTCGAACCGCGCGACTCCGGAGACATCCTCGCCGTCGAGGACGCGTTCGATCGTCCGAGTGACGTCCGTCCGGTCGGCGGGCACGAACAGTTCGGTGACGGGCGTCGACGCGAGCTCCACGTCGGTGCGTCCAGTGAGCGCCGCCAGCCGGTCGTTCCACCGGACGAGTCGTTCGCCGCTCCCGTTGAGGACGTAGAAGACGTCGTCGATGGCGTCGAGCGCCGCGTCGAGCAGGCGGCGTTCCGCCGCGAGTTTCTCCCGGGTGCGCTCTTCGTCCGTGACGTCACGGACGTAGATCGACAGTCCGTCGTCGCCCGGGAACGCCCGGACGGCGAAGTGAGTCCCGAGCGGATCGAAGTACGCGTCGAACGAGACCTCCTCTCCGGTCTCCATCGCTCGTCGGAGCTCCGTCTCGAACCGGGTGCCGACGAGACCGGGGAACGCCGACCACACCTCCGTTCCGAGCAGCTCGGCCGACGCCGCGCCGAGGATCTCCTCTGCGCGTGCGTTCGCGTACGTGTACCGCCACTCGCGATCGACCGCGATCACGCCGTCGGTCGTCCGCTCGTACACCTCTTGGAGGCGTTCGGTCGCCTCCCGTGCCCGCTCGTTCGCCCGCGCTTCCGAGACCACGGTCCGGATGCGGTTGACGAGCAACTCGTAGCGCTCCGACCCTCCGCCCTTCTGCAGGTAGCCGCTGACGCCCGCGGCGATGGCTTCGCTCGCGATCTCCTCGTTGCCTTTGCCAGTGAAGAGGACGAACGGGAGCTCCGGATGTCGGTCGCGGACCCGGCGGAGGAGGGTGAGCCCATCGGTCTCGGGCATGTCGAAATCAGAGACGACGCAGTCGACGGCGTCGAGTCGCTCTAGGGCTACCTCGGGATCGGTCTCGCCGTGGACGACGATGTCGTCGTGACGCTCCAGAAACGTCGCGACGAGGTCGCCGAAGGCGGGGTCGTCGTCGACGTGAAGCACGTCGATGTCGTCGTGTTTCGCGATAGTGCTCACTGAGTCTTCGTCCGGTTGCCGACCGTATTCCGCTCGGGGATATATGCCCTCCGGTGGGGTTCTCACAGCTGATAGCCGTCGCGTCGTGCGCCCGCCTCACACGCCGTGACGGCTTTGAAAGCGCTTTTATGGAGTGATGTGTTACGACTGCGTACACCCCTGTCCGTGGGTCGATGACTACTCCTCGCCGTCAGGGATCTCCGTCGCGGCGGCGGACGCCGGAAGACCGGTTTGGCGAGGCAGTCGAGCCCCGGAGGGAGGAGGAACACAATGCCAGTTTACGTCGACTACGATGTACCCGCAGACCTCGCCGAAAGCGCCGTCGAGGCGCTCGAGGTCGCACGAGACACAGGATCGGTAAAGAAAGGCACGAACGAGACCACGAAGGCGATCGAGCGTGGGAACGCCGCGCTCGTCCTCGTCGCCGAGGACGTCTCTCCCGAAGAGATCGTGATGCATCTCCCCGAACTCGCCGAGGAGAAAGGCATCCCGTACATCTTCGTCGAGACTCAGGACGACATCGGTCACGCCGCCGGCCTCGAGGTCGGCAGCGCCGCCGCGGCCATCGTCGACGCCGGCGAGGCCGAGGAGAGCGTCGAGGATATCACCTCGAAGGTCGAGGAACTCAGGTAACCGACGATGAGCGCAGAAGAGAGCGCCACGGACTCCACCTCGGCGGAGGTCATCGAGATCGTCGGCAAGACCGGCATGCACGGTGAGGCCATGCAGGTCAAGTGCCGAATCCGCGAGGGCTCGAATCAGGGTCGCATCATCACGCGAAACGTGCTGGGACCCGTCCGCGAGGGGGATATCCTCCAGCTCCGGGAGACCCAGCGCGACGCCGACTCCATCGGAGGGCAGTGATGGTCGAGAAACGAACCTGCGACTACACGGGCGACGACATCGAGCCCGGAACGGGCACGATGTTCGTCAAGACCGACGGGACCGTACTCCACTTCAAGGACTCGAAAGCCGAGAAGAACTACCTCCTGGGACGGGAGGCGCGCGACCTCGAGTGGACCACCGAAGGCCGCAACCAGCAGGCGCGCGCGCAGGCTGCCCGCGACGCCCAGTCGGCCGCCGCGGCCGCCGAAGCCGCCGACGAGACCGACGCCGAAGAGGCGGCGGAGACGGAAGCGGCCGAAGAAGCCGAAGAAGCCGAAGAAGCCGAAGAAGCCGAAGAAGCGACCGACGCCGACGAGGCGGCGGAGACGGAAACGGACGCCGAACCGGACGCGTCGGGGGATGCCGCCGACGAAGCCGAGGCGGCCGCGGCCGACGAAAACGAGGACGACGAGGAGTAACCAATGAGTCACCACGACGAGCGAACGTTCGTGATGGTAAAGCCCGACGGGGTTCAGCGTGGCCTCATCGGAGAGATCGTCTCGCGCTTCGAACAGCGCGGTCTCAAACTCGTCGGCGCGAAGTTCATGCAGATCGACGAGGAACTCGCCCACGAGCACTACGGCGAACACGAGGGCAAGCCCTTCTTCGAGGGGTTGGTCGAGTTTATCACCTCCGGACCGGTGTTCGCGATGGTCTGGGAGGGTGCGGACGCGACCCACCAGGTCCGCAACATGGTCGGCGAGACCGACCCCGCCGAGTCGCCGCCCGGGACGATCCGCGGCGACTTCGGTCTGGACCTCGGTCACAACGTCATCCACGCCTCAGCCCACGACGACGAGGGCGCGAACGAGCGCGAGATCGACCTGTTCTTCGACAGCGAGGAACTCGTCGACTGGGGGCTCGACGCGGCCACGTGGATCTACGAAGACGAAGACCACTGACTCGACGCTGACCGATCGGGGCTACTGCCTCGCGGTTTTCCATCGTTCTCACGCCGGTGAGCGACTGCTCCGTCACCCACCGTCGGCATCTCTGCGTCCGTCCCGCGCGCCCGCGACCTCAGCCTGCCCTTTCCTCTCTAAGCCCTCGGCCGTCGTTGCACGCGACTAATTTACATGGTCGTAAATTATGTATAATCACCGAAACATGTTTGCTACTCTCTCGCAGATACATTGGTATGAGTGACGCTGAGACACCCGACAGCGACACGCACAGCCACGCCGACCACGCCGATCACGAACACGGCGTCTCTGGTCCCGGCTACACGACGCCGGCGGCGATGCGGACCGAGTCGGGGCGGGAGCAGACGGCGTTCGTGATGGGACTCAGGGTCGGGATGGACGTCGACGGGCCGGACTTCGTGGGTGTCGTCGACGTCGACCCCGACTCGCCGACGTACGCCGAACTGATCGACACGGTCGAGATGCCGAACAAGGGCGACGAACTCCACCACTTCGGCTGGAACGCCTGTTCGTCGTCCTGTCACGCGGAGGGGATGGCTCGAGACCACCTCATCGTTCCGGGACAACGATCCTCGCGCATCCACATCCTCGACGCGTCCGATCCCCGGGAGCTGTCGATCGAGAAGGTGATCGAGCCCGAGGAGGTCTTCGAGCACGACCTCTCGGCACCGCACACCGTCCACTGCGTCCCCGGTGGGAAAATCGTCATCTCGATGCTCGGGAACAGCGACGGCGAACTCCCGGGCGGGTTCCTCCAACTCGACCAGGAGGACTTCTCGATCGACGGCCACTGGGAGACCGACCTGGGGGAGATGGAGATGAACTACGACTACTGGTACCAGCCGCGGCACAACGTCATGATCTCCTCGGAGTGGGCCGCGCCGAAGACGTACTACCCCGGGTTCGACCTCGACGACGTCGAGGCGGGCAAGTACGGCGACAGCATCCACATCTGGAACTGGGAGACGCGCGAACACGAGGCGACGCTGACGTTCGGCGAGGAGGGACTCATCCCGCTGGAGGTCCGGATGAGCCACAACCCAGAGGAGACCCAGGGGTACGTCGGAGCCGCGCTCTCCTCGAACGTCATCCGCTTCTTCGAAGAGGAGGGCGGGTGGGACTGGGAGGTCGTCATCGACCTCGACAGTCGGGACCACCCCGACTGGGACATGCCCGTGCCGCCGCTCATCACCGATCTGCTCGTCTCGCTGGACGACCAGTACCTCTTTTTCGCCAACTGGCTCCACGGCGACGTGCGGATGTACGACGTCTCCGACAGCGCCAACCCGCGCCTCGTGGACCGCGTGTGGGCCGGCGGCAACTTCGGGGACCGCCAGGAGGTCGCCGGCCACGAGATCCACGGGGCCCCGCAGATGCTCCAGCTCTCTCGCGACGGGAAGCGACTCTACTGGACCACGTCGCTGTTCTCGTCGTGGGACAACCAGTTCTACCCCGAGATCGGCGAGCACGGATCGCTGATGCTGAAGGCCGACGTCTACCCCGACGAGGGGCGCATGGAGCTCGACGAGGAGTTCGTCGTCGACTTCGGCGACGCGCCCGGCGGCCCCGCCCGCGCCCACGAGATCCGGTGGCCCGGCGGCGACTGTACGAGCGACGTCTGGCAGTGAATGCTGGGCCAGGACGGAGGCGGGGAGACGCACGCGGTCTCGCTCCGCTGGCGCGACGGCCGCGAGGAGAGCCTCTCGGTCGGCCCGGACGAGACCGTTGTCGACGCCGCGGGAGCCGCCGGGGTCGGCCTCCCCTACGGCTGTCTGTACGGGGCGTGCGGCACCTGTACCGGAAAACTGCTCAGTGGCGACGTCGAACACGCGGCCGAGCCGCGCGCGCTGAAACCCCGTCACCGCGACGTCGGCTACGTGCTCCTCTGTCTCGCCGAGCCGCGTTCGGCCTGCCGGATCGAGGTGGGCGCACGCGTCCAGGCCGACCTCGTCCCGAACCCGTGGAAGTGAGCCGTCTCAGCGCCGCCGCCCGCCGACCCACGCCCGGAACCGGCTCCGAAGCAGGCCCCAGAGCCCCCGCAGCGTCGGTGGCACGAGCCCGAGTTGTTCGCCGACGCCCAGCCGGTCCGTGAGCACCCACTGTTCGGCGATCCGCCCGTCGGCGAGCCGGAACACGTAGACCGCGGGGATGGAGAACGAGCGCCCGGTCGGGACGAGGCTCCTTCGACGCCGCGTCGGCGTCCCGCTCGCGGTCGCGTGCACGGTCACGACCTCGTCGCCCTCGAACAGTTCCTCGATCGTGAGCGTGTAGTCCGGAACTGCCTCGCGGAGCCGGGACAGCTCCTTGACGGTCAGCGTCCGCCCGCTCCGTTCGATGTCCGCGCCCAACTGGTGGACCCGGAGGTCGTCGTGGGTGAGTTCGGTGGCGACCGCCACGTCACCGCCGCTGAGGAACTCCTCGACGTATCGCCGGACGATCCGCGCGTTCTCGGACTCCGTGGGATGCGGTTCGGCCGCCATACCGGGCGGTACGCGACGCAGGGTGATAACGCCTGACCTGGACGGACGGTCGAACGGACGTGACGTTCGGCCCGATCGAGGCACTCTCGACAGATATTTGATAATCACGAAAGAACACTACAATAGGGGAGAGGAACGACATGAGCGACAAACCGCACCAGAACCTGGCCATCATCGGCCACGTCGACCACGGGAAGAGCACGCTCGTCGGCCGGCTCCTGTTCGAGACTGGCTCGGTGCCGGACCACGTCATCGAACAGCACAGGAACGAAGCCGAGGAGAAGGGCAAGGGCGGATTCGAGTTCGCCTACGTGATGGACAACCTCGCCGAGGAGCGCGAGCGGGGGCTGACGATCGACATCGCCCACCAGGAGTTCGACACCGACGCGTACTACTTCACCATCGTCGACTGTCCGGGCCACCGTGACTTCGTGAAGAACATGATCACGGGTGCCTCGCAGGCCGACAACGCCGTGCTCGTCGTCGCCGCCGACGACGGCGTCGCGCCGCAGACCCGCGAGCACGTCTTCCTCGCACGCACGCTGGGGATCAACGAGCTCATCATCGGCGTCAACAAGATGGACAAGGTGGCGTACGACGAGTCGCGCTACCGCGCGGTCGTCGACGAGGTGAAGAAGCTCCTGGGACAGGTCCGCTTTGCGACCGAGGACGCGAGCTTCGTCCCAATCTCGGCGTTCGAGGGCGACAACGTCGCCGAGCCCTCCGACGCGATGCCCTGGTGGGAGGGTCGGACGCTCCTCGAAGCGCTGAACGAACTGCCGGAGCCGGAGCCGCCGACGGACGCGCCGCTCCGACTCCCGATCCAGGACGTCTACTCCATCTCCGGCATCGGCACCGTCCCCGTCGGCCGGGTCGAGACCGGCCGGATGCGCCCCGGTGACGACGTCTCTTTTCAGCCCTCGGACGTGGGCGGTGAGGTGAAGACAATCGAGATGCACCACGAGGAGGTTCCGGAAGCGAAGCCGGGCGACAATGTCGGCTTCAACGTCCGCGGCGTCGGCAGCGACGACGTCCGCCGCGGCGACGTCTGCGGCCCCGCCGCCGATCCACCGACGGTCGCCGAGACGTTCACCGCACAGATCGTCGTGATGCAACACCCCTCCGTGATAACCGCGGGCTACACGCCGGTGTTCCACGCCCACACCGCGCAGGTCGCCGGCACCTTCGAGTCGCTCGACCGGAAGATCGACCCAGCGAGCGGCGAGGTTCAGCAGGACGAGCCCGAGTACCTGGAGGCGGGCGACGCCGCGGTCGTCACCATCCGCCCGCAGAAGCCGCTCGCGATCGAGCGCTCCTCGGAGATCCCCGAGCTCGGGAGCTTCGCCGTCCGTGACATGGGCCAGACGGTCGCCGCGGGGCGGGTCCTCGAGATCACGGAACGGTGACGCGCGTCAGGGTCGGCTTCACGGGCGACGTGATGTTCGGGCGCAACGTGGACCGCCGCCAGCGCCGTCGGCCCGTCGACGCGGTGTGGGGTGATCTGCTCGGTCGGCTCCGACGGCTCGACGGACTGGTGATCAACCTCGAGTGCGCCCTGTCGACGCGCGGGAGCGAGTGGACCGAGACATCCCGCCCGTTTCACTTCCGTGCCGATCCCGACTGGGCCGTGCCCGCGCTCGACCGCGCCGGCGTCGACTGCTGTACGCTCGCCAACAACCACGTCCTCGACTACGGCGACGTCGCCCTCGACGACACGCTCGACGCGCTCGACGCCGGCGGCTTCGCACACGCGGGGGCCGGCCGCGACGTCGACGCGGCCGCACGACCGGCGACGTTCGAGGTGGGCGGGCTCGACGTGACCGTCGTCTCGCTCACCGACAACACGCCCGAGTACGCCGCGACCACCGAGAATGCGGGGACGGCGTACGTCGAACTCGACGCCGACCCCGAAACCGAGACCGAGACGGGGGGCGTGCCCGGCGTCGCCGCCGGGAGCCGGCCGACCGTAGAGCGGGTGCTCGCGGCCGCGCGGGCCACGGAGCCCGACCTGCTCGTCGCGTCACTCCACCTCGGGCCGAACATGGTCGAGCGGCCCTCGCGGGCCGAAGAGCGGTTCGCCCGGTGGCTCGTCGACGGGGGCGTCGACGTCGTCCACGGCCACAGCGCCCACGTGTTCAACGGCGTCGCGGTGCGAGACGGGAGCGTCCTGTTGTACGACACGGGCGACTTCGTCGACGACTACGCCGTCGACGCGACGCTCCGGAACGACCGTTCGTTCCTCTTCGTGGTGACCGTCGACGCCGGCGTCCCGCGCGAACTCCGCCTGGTCCCGGTCCGGATCAGCGACTGTGCGGTCCACGAGGCGATGGGGAGGGACGCGCGGTGGTGCCGGCGGACGATGCGCGAGCGGTCCGAGCGGTACGGAACGACGTTTCGGCGCGCGGGTGAGGCGCTCGTCCTCGCGCTCGACGGGTGAGGCGGGCCGGCGTCGACGCCGGGTCAGTCCAGGGAGACGAGCGTCGACACCCGCGCGTTCTCCTTGAGGTGGACGCCCGCAGCCGGCACGGTAAGGGGCACCCGTGGGAGGTCGGCGACGCGGAGCGTCGGATGCGAGACGCCGCGCTCGACGAGTTCGACCCGCGGCTGGAGCTGTGCGAGCGCGTTCCCCGACAGCGACTCGTTGTACCCGAGGAGGTACGTCCCGCCGCCGAGTCGCCACCAGCCGTAGTCGTCGTCCGGGTCGCGCTTCGTGGGTTCGAGCGCGCTCGTCGTCGCGTCGGTGAGTTCGCCGCCGCCGAAGTCGACCTGGGCGGGGCCCGCGACGGCGTGGACGGACGCGACCGTGAGGTCGACGCCCGCGTCGTGAAGCTGGGTCCCGCGGTGGACGAGGTGCTCGATTCGCTCCGCGAGGTCGTCGGGAGACATACGCGGACGTGTCACTGCGAGTTCAAAAAGGGCACGACGGGGCGGGCTACACGCGACCGAACGGGCTCTCCGTGACGAAGACGAGCCCGACCGCCGGAGCGCTCCGGACGATCGCCTGCGCGCGCGCCTCGTCGACCACGCGCTCGCGGGACGTGTACGTCTCGCCGCGGCGCTCGATCTCGATGAGTCGCTCGTCCCAGCGGACGAACACCGTGCTCCCACGGGTCGCACACCGGAGGCAGACGGTGGGGTCGGCCTGGACGGCGCGGAGCCACGTCCGGAGGCGGTCGTCACCGACCGCGTCGGCGAGCCGCTCGAGCGACGGGGCGAGCGTCACGTCGCTCGCCGCCCGGACGGCGTCGTCGAGGGAGCGCCCGTCGTCCATCTCCGCTCTACGCCGTCGGCAGCGGGTTCGCGAGGTCGATCTCGCCGGCGTCGAGTTCGGCCTCGATCTCGCGGGTCGCGGTCACCATGTTCCGCATCTTGCCGTAGGCGACGTCACGCGGGAGGAGCTTCAGCCCGCAGTCGGGCGAGACGGTGAGCTTCTCCGGCGGGACGACTTTCAGGCCCTGCCGAATGTTCCGCTTGATCTCCTCGACCGGTTCGACCTCGGCGGTATGGGCGTCGACGACGCCGAGCGCGAGGTCGGGCTCGAACGCGGGGTCGGTGAACACGTCGATCTGCTCGAACCCGCCGTTGCAGAGTTCGACGTCGAACTCGTCGATGGGGAAGTCGTTGACCTCGGGGTAGATGCGCGAGTAGTCGCCGTAACAGACGTGGAGGCCGATGCGGACCTCCTCGTCGATATCCGCGACGATCCGATCCAGGCACTCGCCGACGATGGCGTGGTCGTCGGGCGTCGTCGCCAGCGCGGGCTCGTCGATCTGGATGTACCGAGCCCCGGCGTCGACCAGTTTCTCGACCTCGCGGTTGACGAGGTCGGCGAGGTCGTACGCGAGTTCTGCTTCCGAGGGGTACGCCTCGTTGAAAGACCAGCTCGCCAGGGTGTACGGCCCCGTGATGGGCATCTTCACCGGCCTGGAGGCGGCGTCATGTGTGAACTCGAACTCGTCGACCAGCCACGGCTCGTCGTACTCGACCTCCTCGACGACCGAGGGCTTGTCGAAGTAGTTGTGACCCCACACCTTCACCGGCCCGTGGAACTCGTAGCCGTCGATGCGGTGGGCGAAGAACTCCACCATCTCGTTGCGGCGCATCTCGCCGTCGACGACGGTGTCGAGGCCGGCGCGTTCGTGTTCGTCGACGATGACGCGGCAGGCGTCGTCGTGGGCCTCGTGGAGGTGTTCGTCGGTGAACTTCGATTCGGGGTCCTCGGCGAGGTCGGCGGCACGGTTGAGCCATTTCGGCTTCGGGTACGACCCCACGACGGACGTGAGAATGAAGTGGTCGGACCCGTGACCCTCGGGGCGGAACTGCTCGCGGGTGTCGACGCCGGCCGTCCGGTGTCCGGTCATGCTTCGACCTCCTCGGCGGCGGCCGCCGCGGCCAGCGTCCCCAGCTTCTCGCGGTACTTCGAGACGGGCAGGTAGAACAGCTCGGCGTTCGACGTCAGATACACCGTGTCGAACTCCTGGGCGGGAACCTGCTCGGTGAACCAGTCGACGCGCTCGCGGACGGTCTCGGGCGATTCGACCCGCGTGTTCTGCCCGTCGACCAGCCCGAGCGCCACGTCCGACGTCGTGCCGTACTCGGTCACGTTGTAGATCGTCTCCTCGCGGTCGCCCGCGACGAGGTCGAAGCCGAGCGCTTCCACGCTCGAATCCATCAGGTGGGCGTACGTCTTCTCGTCGACGGCACCCCAGTAGGTGTGGACAACCACGTCGGCGTCGGTCTCGGCGGCGACCTGCGAGATGGCCTCCGGCACGCGTTCGTCGAGGTCCGCACCGGGCGGCGACTCGACGAGCGAGGGTTCGAGCAGGAACAGGGTCTCGTGGTCGGGGAACGCCTCGACCTCGCCCGCGAGAAAGTCCGTGACGCCGGCGAGGAGCTCTTCGTCGCTCCCGTAGTGCTCGTCGGTCGCGAGATCGGCCAGCGAGTACGGTCCCGGCAGGACGGCCTGGAGCGGCTCGTCGGTCAGGTCGGCGGCCGCTTCGAGCTCCGCCGCGACGTCACCGGAGAAGTCGAGGTCACCCCTGATCTGGGGGTCGCGGTAGAAGTTGTTGTTGTCGTAGTACCGCACGATCCCGCCCGTCTCGACGCTGTCGTGGACGGTCAGCGGGTGCGCGAGCATGTCGTCCCAGCGCAGCTGTCCCTCGACGACGCGGTCCAACCCCGCCTCGTGCTGGTGCTCGATGGCCTCGCTCCGGGCGCGGTCGTACGCCGCTACGATCTCCTCCCCTTCGTCGCCGCCGATGAGGTCACCTTTCTGGTGCCCCTTCAGGTCGGACAGTCCCTCCTTCGCCCAGTCGGGCAGTGGGAACAGCCCTGGTGTCGTCGCTACGAGTTCAGTCATCACCGATCCTTTGAAATGCCGACGCTTAATATTTGCTAAACCAAAATATTACCAGAGGTGATTAGTCGCGGTCGGAGCGGAGCCGGACGACGGTGAGCGTCTCGAACGGGTACGACTCCTCGACCGCTTTCTCCGCCGAGAAGCCGCGGGCGCGGGCGCGGTCGAGCACAGCCTCGTAGCCCGCGAGGCTACTGACGAGCAACAACACGAAGCCGTCGGGCGACAGGACGCGTCCGACGGTGTCGAGAAACGGATCGATGACCGCTCGGCCCGACTCTCCACCCGACAGCGCCCGCTCCATCCAGTCGTCCCACTCGTTGTCGGGGTCGGTCGGGAGGTACGGCGGGTTGAACAGGACGACGTCGAACGTGGCGTCGGCGAACGGCGAGACGAGGTCGGCCGCGACGACGTCGAACCCGCCTTCTCCCTCGGATTCAAGCGCCCGGGCACGCGAGCGCGCCTGCCGGCAGGCGTGGGGGTTCAGGTCCGCGGCGACCACCTCGGCGGTCGTCTCCGCCGCGATCCGTTCGGCGACCCACCCCGAGCCAGTGCCGACCTCCAGCGTCCGATCCGTGGCCGAAACGGCGTCGACCGCGGCCCGCGCGAGCAACGCCGAGTCCTCGGCGGGTTGGTACACCGACGTCTCGACGCCGCGGCGCGCCGCGAGGTCGTCGCGGCTCACGAGCCGTCACCCCCGCCGTCCTCGTCGGGTCGACTCCGACCGCCGTCAGGTTCGGCCGTCGCGGACTCGGGGTCACCCGTGAGCCGCTGTCCCTCCGAGAGCAGGAGGCCGCCGGTCTCCTCGCGGCCCATGACCTCGCGCTGGGGGAAGGGGATCTTCACGCCCTCGCGCTCGAACGCCTCCTTGACCGCGCCCACGACGGCCGTCCGCGTGCGCCACTTCCGCCGGGCGCTGGGGTTGTCGATCCACACGCGGACCCCGAGCATGATCGCGGAGTCGGCGAACTCCTTGACGACGACCTGCGGCGTCGGCACCCGCAAGACGGCGTCGAGTCCCCGCACGGCGTCGCGGGCGAGTTCCGCCGCGTGCCTGGGATCGGCGTCGTAGTCGATGCCGACGTCCACCTCGATCCGCAACCGCCCTTTCCGCGAGCGGTTGACGACGCTCTCGGCGGAGACGACGTCGTTCGGCACCATGACGTACTCGCCGTCGAACGTCTGCATCCGGGTGGTGACGATGGTGATTTCGGTGACGATCCCCTCGTGATCGCCGATCTCGACCCAGTCGCCGATTTCGAACGGGCGGGAGAACATGAGGACGAAGCCGGCCAGGAGCGCGCCGAGCGTCTGCCGGGCCGCGAGCCCGACGACGATCCCGAGAAAGCCCGCGCCGACGAGCAGGCCGCCGAGGTTGACGCCCCACAGCCCGAGGATGATCGAGAGGGCGACGACGTAGATCGACACCTGCGAGAGGCGGTAGAGGATCTCGCGCTGGTGTTCGCTGATGGCGTGGCGACTGTCCGTGAGCTCGCGGGTCACCCGGCCCACGAGGTCGGTCGTCCCGTACGCGGTCGCGAGGATGATCATCGCGAGGACGCCGTTGACGACGGTCTCCGGGCCGAGACTGTACGACTCGATGACGTCGACGAGCGGGCCCGTGAGCCCCCACACGGCGATGACGACCAGCCCGCCGGCTGCGGTCACGAGGACGCTCGCCGCCGAGAGCCCGAAGTGCCGGAGCGTCCGCGGCACCGTGTCGGTGTCGTGGTCGTGGAGCCGCTCGACCGCGCGCCACGTCGCCAGCACGACCGCGAGCGTCACGAGCGTCACGAGCGCCTTCCCAGTGAGCGAGGGGACGAGCGCGTCGAGCCCGCCGAGCTGGAGCATCAGCGGTGGTCGGCGGCGAGCGCGGTCAGTTCGGCGAACTCGCCGGGACGGAGGTCGCCGGGGCGTTTCGCTAACAGCTCCTCGGGGGCGCGCTCGACGACTGCCGACCCGTCTGCGACGCCCGAGATGTGTGTCGTGTTCCGGATCGCGTTGCGGACGGTCTTCCGTCGCTGGGTGAACAACGCCTTCACGAAGTCGAGGAAGAAGGCCTCGTCGTCGACGGCGTAGTCCGGCGCTCGGGGGGTGGTCCGGACCACGGCGCTCTCGACCGCGGGTGCGGGGTCGAACGCCTCTTTCGGTACTCGTTCGACGACCTCGACGTCGGCGTAGTGCTGTGCGCCGACCGAGAGTCGACCGTACTCGCTCGTCCCCGCCTCGGCGGCCATCCGTTCGGCGAACTCCAACTGGAAGGTCAAGACGAGCGGCCGCTCGGTCGGGAGGAGCCGAAAGGTGACCTCCGAGGAGATTCCGTAGGGTAAGTTCGAGACGCACGCCGAGAAGTCGGGGAGATCGACCGCGAGCGCGTCGCCCTCGACGACCGATAGCCGGCCGTCCTCGACGTCGGCCGAGAACTCCTCGCGGAGGAACGCGGCGAGCCCGGCGTCCCGTTCGACGACCGTCACCCGCTCGGCCACGGCGAGCAGTCGGTCGGTGAGCGCGCCGGTTCCGCCGCCGATCTCCAGCAGGTGGCTCCGGTCCGCGGAGTCGGGCAGGTAGCCGGGGATCCGATCGAGCACCCGGTCGTCGACGAGGAAGTGCTGGTCGCGGTCGGGGTTGCCGCTGACGCCCGCCCGACGCATGAGGCGGTCGGGGTCGCGGTGACCGGTCGCGTCCGTATCCATTACCCCCGGTTTGCGGCCGAGCGAGCTAAAACCCTGTCGTTCACCCCGCTCACTCCTCGCGCCGGACGAACGCCTTGTACTTGAGGTCGTCGTCGCGGAGTTCGGACATGATCCGTTCGGCGAGGATGTCCTTCGGGTTGTGAAGCCCCGAGATCCTGTCTTCGAGGTCCGCGAAGCTCTCGAACGGGCCACGCTTTCGCTGGTCGAGGATGTTGTTCCGGAGCTTCTTGCCGATCCCCGGCAGGAGGTTCAGCTGGTGGAGGCGGATGGTGATCGGCTGGGCGTCGTTGTAGAAGTCGACGAAGCGTGACTCGTGTTCGGTGAGGATCTCGTCGACGACGTACTCGAGCTCCGACAGCGCGGTGTTCGAGAGGGCGTCGTAGTCGATGTCACGGACCTCTTCGACGCTCTCGCGCTCAGCGGACGGCTCGACGACGACGCGGTCGCCGATGCTCACGTCGCTGTCGTCGCCGAGCCGGAGTTCGACCAGCCGGAAGTCCTGCTCGCCGAGGCCGTACGCCAGGGGTGACTTCTTGTACCGGGGGCGGTCGTCATCGGCACGGCCGTGCGGGAGAACGTCGAGAACGACGGCGAAGCTCGGGGTTGTCTCCTCCGTCTCGCTGGTGCCGCTAGCGTCGCCGCTCTCGCTCGTGGTCATACTGGGTTATACGCTGACAGATGATTTAAAAGGTAGGCACCGATCCGGGAGCCGAACCCCGCGGCGGCGCGGACTCGGCGACGGAAGGGGGCGGCTCAGATGGGAACGGGGGATGGTGAGACGGGACGCCGACCCGACGGTGCGGAGGTGCGGAGGTACGGCGGCACGCTCAGGCGTACTTGGCGACGACGTTGAGGATCTCGTCGAGTTCGTCGCCGGAGAGGGCGTACCGCTGCTGGGCGTACACCGCCCGGAGTTCGTCCCGCGACTGCGGGAGCAGGTCGGCGATCTTGAACGCGGTCTTCTCGTCGACCGTCTCCAGTTCGACGAGTTCCTCGGCGAGCGCGCGCGACTCCTCGGGGTCGAGGAAGGCAAAGCGGTTGACGTGTTCGATCGCGCGGGCCAGTTCGTACCGGACCTCTCGCTCCTCGTCGGCCGCGCGTTCGGCCTCGACCTCCTCGAGGAGCGCCTTCACCTCCGAGGTCGTCAGGTACTCCTCCCCGAGTTTTTCCTTGAAGATCGTCATCTACTGCTGGGCGCGAAGGTGTGCAGGGCGGGTGATGAGGGTCTTCTCTTTCCCGCCGTCCGTGATCGTCACCTTGAACGAGCGGCCCTGTTTCCCGACGACCTCACCCGTGTGCCCGTTGAACCGCGGGTGGAAACGGCCCTTCCGCACGCTGGGGTCGATCTTCAGGTGGACCTTCTGTCCGACGTCGTACTCCTGAATGGCGCGCTGCGGCGGCGACGTCCCACGCTCTCGGGGTTTGTTCTTCAGCTTGTTCCGCGTCCCCTTCATTGGACCGTTGGAACTCGGCATAGTCGTGCGACTCAGTACTTGGGACGCGGTTATAAAACGCACGTTCCCGTCCGCGCGCGTCACGCCGACACATAGTCTGTGACGTGGACGGCTCTCGGGCCGTCCCCTCCGTCGGTGATCGCCCTCGGAGCCGAACACTGCGGTCGTTCCCGCTCGGTGCGGATCGTGGCAAAGCATATCAGCCTGCGAAGGCGAATGCGTTCGTATGAGCCAGGAGGTCACCGCGGCGACGGACGTCTCGCGTTCGGCGGAGCCGGAGACACGAATGGAGGCGGCGGAGTCGGAGGCGCTCGCCCCCGACACGCCCGTGGAGGGCGTCGACGCAGGCCCCGGCGCGAGCGAGGGCGGCTTCGCGGTCCGGTTCGGGAGCGGCTTCGCGGCCGGGATGCTTCTCGGTGGACTCGTCGGGGTGGCGCTCAACTCCCTCGCCCTGGCGATGTTCGCCGGGTTCATCCTCGGCAGCCTCGTCGGCGTCGTCTTCGCGGCGCGAGCGTGACGGGCACGGACGGCAAAAGCGGCGGACGGCGCGGGCGCTCGTGAGCGCTCGCGGTCGATCAAAAGGGTGAGCGGACGGACAGTCAGATCCGGCCGACGTTCTCGACGGAGACGCTCTCGACGCCCTCGACGCCGCTGAACGACTCCTCGACGACCTCGGTCCCGCCGGCGTCGTCGGGGACGATGACCGTCGGGAGGAGCGCGACGAGGCCGAACGCGACGTCGTCGCGCTCGAAGCCGTTGATCCGCGCCCCCTCGGGCAGGGACTCCTCGAGGCGCTCTTGGAGCGCGTCGAGGTCGATCTCTGGGCTGTTCGGCATGACCTTGATCTTGGCGGCGACTTTTCCCATGGTAGTGTCAGGGACCGGTGAACCCGCAGTCGGGGCACTCGTAGAGGTTGCTCTGCTTGCGGCACTTCGCACAGCGGGAGATCTCGTGGCCACAGTCCGGGCAGTCGAACGTCGCGGCACTCATGCCGGCGATGTTGATGCCACAGGACACGCACTGTCGCACGTGTCGCCGGTCTGTCTCGCTCTCGCTCATACTTCCACGAACCCGGGCGTGACGTTTAACGGTTGTCTTTCGGCGCATGGCTCGGGGATCACCCGACGACGAGCGGGACCGCGAGCACGCCCATGAGATGCACCCGTCGCACGCCCAGCCTGACGGGGAGGAGGCCGACCAGCCCCGCGACGACGAGGACGGCGACGCCGGCAAGGCCCGCGAAGAACGCCGACAGGAGGCCGAGCAGGCCGCAGGCGACCAGACTCGTCGCCCGTGGGTCGAGCCGTCCCACCGCCCGGAGGTACCGGTCGCCGAGAGTCGGGACGAGCACCCCGGCCCCGACCCCGGCGGTCACGGTGACCGCCAGCAACGTCGGGAGCGGTGGGGTCCCGATCTCGCCGAGCGCGACCGTCACGCCGGTCCGCGGAGCGTCGAGCGCGACCAGCGAGAACAGCGCAAACACCGCCGTCGCGGTGTTGGCCCCGCTCGTCGCCACGAGATACGCGCGATCGGGGTCTCCTCCGCCCGCGATCGGGAGCGAGAGCGTCGCGGCGACGCCGGCGGAGACGCCCGGCACGTAGCCGACCATCCCGCCGCCGGCGACCCCGGCGAGCGCGGCGCGGGCGATGTCCCGCGGCGGCGTGGCGATCGTCGTGTCGCCCTGTGACGGGACGCCGCCGCCACGGGCGGCGTCGACGAGCACCGGGATCCCGAACAGCCCGGCGAACAGCGGGGTGAGCACCCCGCCGACGGCCACCACGCCACCGAACGGGCGGTCGAGCGTGACGACGCCGAGGAGCCCCGAGAGACAGACGAGAAAGGCGGCCGCGGCGATCCGTCCGGGTCGCCGCTCGGCGACGACGAGCGTCGCGAAGACGACCACGAGCACGAGCGGGAGCGCGGCGTAGAGGTCGGACTGGCCGCGACGGACGAGCGCCGTCAGCGGGACCGCCACTGGGACGGCGACGAGGAGCGCGCCGCCGCTCCCCAGCGCCGACAGCCTGAGCGCCTCCCGGCCGCGCCCGCCGAGGACGAGTCGGTGCCCCGGAAGCGACCCCGCGGCCATCGCTGCGTCCGGGACCCCCAGCGCGAGCGCGGGGACGACGTCGAGGAACGTGTGCGTGATCCCCGCGGCGAGCACCGCGACGGCGACCGCGACCGGCGGCCCGGGGACGCCGGCGGCGACCGCGACGAGCACAAGCGCGAAGTTGTTCGCGTGGAGCCCCGGCACGAGCCCCGAGAGCGTGCCCAGTCCCACGCCGGCGACGGTGAACGCGACGAGCGTCAGCGTGTGCGGGGCGACGAGCGTCGGGTCCATCCCCCCGAGGTGGCCGCGGTATCGAATATAAATTCACAGCCGGGCCGACTCGCCGGTCCGTCGCCTCGCTGGCGCGGTCGAGCGACGGGACACGCGCCGCTCCGGAGTTGTCCCGAAAGAAAGTCGCAGGTGGTCGCGGGCGACGCTGGAACGCGTCGTCCGATTCAGCCGAAGAGTTCGCCGAGGCCCTCGCCGCCGGCGTCGTCGTCCTCGTCCTCTTCTTCTTCCTCGGCGGCCTCGGCCTCTTCGGCCTCCTCTTCCTCGTCGTCGTCGTCGTCGTCGCCACCGGCACCGCCGGCGGCACCACCGGCCGCGGCGGGCGCGGCGGCGGCCGTCTCGATGGCGTCCTCGATGTCGACGTCCTCCAGCGCGGCGACGAGCGCCTTGACGCGGGACTGCTCGACGTCGACGCCCGCGGCTTCGAGCACGGCCGTGATGTTGTCTTCGTTGATCTCTTCGCCCGACTCGTTCAGGATGAGTGCTGCGTAAACGTATTCCATTGGTTGTCTCCAGTTGTGTTATCCGAACATCGCACCGAGGCCGTCCGCGCCGTCATCGTCGTCGTCTTCCTCGTCGACGTCGGTGTCGGCGTCGGCGTCTGCCTCGCTGTCGGTGTCTTCCGTGGCTTCTTCCTCAGTCGATTCGTCGGTGGACGCGGGTGCGGCGTCGGCCACACCGCGCAGTTCCTCCGGGAGCGCCTCCTCGTCGTCGACCAGCGCCGCGAGCGACCGCAGCTGGGCGTCGGCCCGACGGATCAGGTCCGGCATGAGTTCCTCGTCCTCGATGGCGGCCTGGAGGCCGACGGACTTGGCCTCGCCGGCGGCCTTCGCCAAGAGCGTCCCTGCCGTCCGAGCGGTCGGGTACGCGGCGTTGACCGAGAGGTTGCGGCCGGCGGCGGCGGCGGACTCGATGTCCGCGCGGTACTCGTCGACGTCGATGGCGAGCTCGTCTGGCTCGAACAGCACGCCCTCCGAGAAGACGGCGCGCAGGTCCAGGCCGACCTCCTTGGGCTCGATGCCGAGCTCCGAGAGCACGTTCGCCAGCTCCGCGGAGACGACCTCTCCTTCCTCCAAGACGGTCGAGTCCTCGGTCACCTTGATCGAGCCGTCCATGATGCGCGCCGAGGCGCCCACCTGCTGGAGTTCGCCGACGAACGGCCCCGGATCGACGCCCGTGTCACCCTCGGGGATGACGACGTCGTTCGGGGCGACTTCACCGGCGTTGATCGGTGCGGGCGTCTTCGACGCCTCCAGCTCCTTGAACAGCCCGAACGGGTTGTCGTCCGTCCCGATGAGCGCGACCTCGCCAGCGACGTACTCGCCGAGTTCCTCGAAGCCGTCGTCGACTTCGTCGAGCGCACGCTCCATCAGCGTGTTCCGGCTCATCCGCACGGCCGCCTTGCCGTGCAGGTCGCGGCGCATGTTCTGGAGCTGTCGCGAGGGGATCCCCGTCACGCGGACGACACCCACCGACTGGTAGGTGTCGACGAAGTCGACCAGTTCGTCGACCTCCGCGCGCTTCCACTGCGGGATGGTCTCGGTCTTTCGTGCGTCGGAACTCATCTCAGGCGCGCACCTCCACGGACGGCCCCATCGTCGTCTTGACGTAGATGCCGTCGATGTTGAGGGGGCCTTTCTCGAGGTTCGCTTCGAGCCGCCGGATGATGACGTCGATGTTCTCCGCGATCTCGTCGGCGGACATGTCCTGTGCACCCACGCGGGTGTGGAACGTCCGGCGGTCACGAGATCGCAGTTGGACCGTGTTCTTCATCCGGTTGACGGTCTCGACGACGTCGTCGTCGGGCTGCAGCGGCGTCGGCATCTTGCCGCGCGGCCCGAGGACGGTCCCGAGATAGCGCCCGATATCTTGCATCATCGACGCCTCGGCAACGAAGAAGTCCGTTTCGTTGGCGAGGTCCTTCGCGGCGTCAGTGTCGTCACCGAGGTCTTCGAGGTCGTCCCCCGAGAGCACCTCGTCGGCGACGTCTTCAGCGCGCAGCGCCGTCTCGCCGGACGCGAACACCACAATTTTGGTGTCCTGTCCGGTCCCGGCAGGGAGGACGACGCTCTCGTCGACGCGGTTCGCTGGATCGTTTAAGTCAAGATCGCGCAGGTTGATGGCGAGGTCAACCGTCTCGCGGAAGTTGCGAGGCGGAGCCTCGTCGAGTGCGCGTGAGACTGCTTCGACTATCGTATCTGCCATTATTCACCTCCGTAGTACGCAGGATCTGCTCCTACGGGTCAGTGACACAGGCGATGCCTGTCTCATCGGAAAGTGGACGATGCCGGACTTAAACCCGTCGAAGCGAGAGCGTGCGAAAAAGCCGAATTCGGACGGTTCGAGGCGTGATACCGATCCACAGGGGCAGCGTGGCTCCGCTTCGGTCGCGTGTGAGTCCAAGTCCGCCACGCTTTTTCATCCGTCCGGCGATCCCGAGCCATGGACGAACAACGACGGGTGGCCGCGTTCGTCGACCGACACGGACTGGAGACACCACCCGAGTTCAGACTGCTGGATCTCACGTCCGAACTCGGGGAACTGGCGAAGAACGCGACCGAGTCGACCGGCTACGGCGACGATCCCGGCGGACTGACGCTCGAATCCGACGAGGTCGGCGACGCACTCTTCGCGCTGCTCGCACTCGCCGAGTCGGTCGACGTCGACGCGGGCGAGGCGCTCGACGAGGCGCTCTCGAAGTACGACGCCCGGCTGTCCGAAAAGGAGACCCCCGCCTCCGGGGAGTGACGACGCGAGCGAAGCGAGCGACCGTACCTTCTTTTCACGGCCGCGGAAACGACTGGCCATGGCCACGACCGACAGCGACGATATCGGGGAGATCGAGACCGTCGCCCGGGCGGCCGTCCTGGCGGGCGGTGCGGAGCTCCGTCGACGGTTCCGTGCCGGCGACGAAGATGGGGAGTACGGCTCCTACGACGTGAAAGCCGCCGCCGACGAGGCTGCCGAGGCGCGGATGCTCCCTGTCATCCGACGTGCGTTCCCCGACCACGCCGTGTTCGCCGAGGAAGCCGGCGAGTTCGCCGGCACCGGACCCTACCGCTGGATCATCGATCCCCTCGACGGGACGAACGACTTCGCCACCGGACTCCCAACGTTCGCCGCCTCGGTGGCCGTGCTCCGGGAGGGCACGCCGGCACTGGCGGTCGTCCACCAGCCCGCGACGGACGAGACCTACCTCGCTCGCCGCGGCTCGGGCGTTCGCTACCAGGGTCGACGCGTGAGTGCCGACACCGACCGGGACGTCGAGACCGCGACGGTGGCGACCATCGTCGGCCGCGACGTGCCCCGTGATCCCGACCTCGCTCGGGAGGCCGACGACATCCGGGGAGCGGTGGATGACCTCGTCAAACGCGTCATCAGTAGCTGGGCACCGACCGTTCACTCGGGGCTGTTCGCCCGGGGTCGGCTCCAGGGGGTCGTCCAGTTCCACCCCGACGAGGAGGAGCAGGCCGTCACAGAACTGCTCGCGCGGGAGGCGGGAGCGGTCGTCCGGCGCGACGGCCCGCGCTCCGTCGCCGCGAGCGACGAGGAGACGCTGGCGGCGCTGTGGGACGCGGTCGATCCCGCGCGGTAGTCAGACAGCCGTCGCTTCCGCGGCGAACACACCGAAAACTCGCTCCGCTCGCGCTCGAGCGTTCGTCGCCTACGCTTCTGCTTCGGCGACGAACATCTCGTCGTACTCGCCGCCGTCGAGCCGTTCCTTGAACTCGCGGGGGTTGTTGCCCTCGATCGTGACGCCGAGGGAGGTACAGGTTCCAACGACCTCCTTCGCGGCGTTCTTGAGGTCGTACGAGAGCAGGTCAGACTGCTTCTGCTTCGCGATCTTCTTCACCTGATCGACGGAGAGGTCGGCGACGAACTCCTTCTGGGGCTCGCCGGAGCCCGTGTCGAAGCCGGCCTCGTCCTTGATCAGCGCTGCCGTCGGCGGCACGCCGACTTCGATGGTGAAAGAGCCGTCGTCGTCGTACTCGACGGTGACGGGGACCTCCATCCCGTCGAAGGCGGCGGTCTGGTCGTTGATCTCGCTCACGACGTCCTGAACGTTGACGGGCGTCGGCCCCAGCTCGGGACCGAGCGGCGGGCCAGGATTGGCCTCGCCGCCGGGAACGAGCACTTCGATAGTTCCGGCCATGTCTACTCGGACCCGCCAGCGACCTTTAACGGTTTTCTTTCCCGTCGCCCCCGTGTGAGCCCGAAACAGGGGGATTGCGACGGGTGCGTCACTCCCCGCTCTCTTCGTCCGGCGTCCCCCTGCCCTCGATCTGTGATTCCACCCACGCGTGGTGATCGAGCAACCGCCGTCGTCCCGCCTCGGTGAGCGCGTACCGGTCCGCGAGGCCGTCCTGCGCGCGAGAGAGGAAGCCACCGTCGACGAGTGCCGCCAGCGCACCGTGGAACGTCTTCGGCTTGATTCGGTCGTCGTAGTGTCGTTCGAGCGCCGCCTTCGCCTGTTGGCCGGTCGGGTCGTCGAGTCCGGCAACGATGACGCAGATGTCGCGCCGGAGTCCGCTCTGGAGCCACCGCATGCCGGGGGGTTCCGCACCGTGAGTCAAAGGTGTGGCTGTCCGCGTTCGTCGGGCGAACTGAGCCGCCGAGGCCTGCCGGTCGGTGAGCGGGCTCTGCCTCGTTTGCACCTCACGCTGGGAACGGAGTACGGCACACGGGCGCGGTGAGCGGCCTCCCCCTCGCCAGCCGTCGGCTCGAAGCGGCTCCGCCGCTCCGGGGACGTAGCTTCACCGCCCTGACGATCGTCTCGCCGCCTTCTCCACCCCGGAACCGGTCGCCGTCTGTGCCGAACAGCCCACGCCGCGGCGGCGCGGTCAGATCCTCACGGAGAAGTCGTCGTACTCGCCGGCGGCGTCGGCCACCTCGGCCAACAGCGCGACCGTCGCGTCGAGGTCGTCGGTGTCGACCACCTCGACGGGCGTGTGCATGTAGCGGTTCGGGATCCCCACGTTCACGGCCGGGATCCCCGACCGCGAGGTGTAGAAGGCGTCGGCGTCTGTCCCGGTCCGGACGCCGGTCGCCTGCAACTGGGCGTCGACGCCGGCCGCGTCGGCGGCGTCGCACAACAGGTCGACGAGCACCGGATGGTTAGTGCTCCCTCGGGAGACGACCGGCCCGCAGCCGAGCTCCACCGGCCCGCTTCGGTCGCCCGACACCGCTGGCGTGTCGGTCGCGTGGGTGACGTCGAGCGCCACGACGGCGTCGGGGTCGAGGTCGTAGCCGACCATCCGCGCCCCCTGCAGGCCGACCTCCTCCTGAACGGTCGAGATGGCGTAGACGGTCGCGTCGACGCCCGAATCGGCCGCCAGGCGGAGTCCTTCGGCGGCCACCCAGACGCCGACGCGGTTGTCGATGCCGCGGGCCGAAAGCCGCGTGCCCTGGAGGGCCTGCAGTCCGCTGGAGAAGGTCACGGGGTCGCCGATCCGGACCAGCGACCGGGCCTCCTCGGCGTCCGTCGCGCCCACGTCGACGAACTGCGCTTCGAGGTCGTCGTACGTCTCGTCGTCGCGCTCGCGGAGGTGGATCGCCGCCTGCCCGACGACGCCCGGAACCGGGCCCTCGTCCGCGTGGATCGTCACGTGCTGCCCCTTCGAGACGGTCCGGTCGGCACCGCCGATGGGGCCGATCCGGAGGAAGCCGTCGTCGGTAACGTCGCGCACGATGAAGCCGATCTCGTCGACGTGACCGCTGAAGGCGATCTCGGGACCGGCGCCGTCGCCGTCGACGACCGCGACGGCGTTGCCGTAGGCGTCCGTCCACACGTCGTCGGCGATCCCCGAGACGTAGTCGAGCCAGACCCGCTGGCCCCGGCTCTCGAACCCCGACGGGCTGTGGGTAGTCAGGAGTTCGTCGAGGAACCCCCGTGGCGTGGCGTCCATGGACGCTACCGGTGGACGGCCCCCGAATAAGCGTTGCCCTCGGTGTGCGACCCGTGGAGAGAGCCGTCACAACGTTGATACCTGTCCTCGTCGTCTACGTTCGCATGGACAAGTTCACACTGTTCGAACTACACGTTCACGACGGCATGGAGTTCAGCGCGACCAACACCGCACCCGCCATCGGTGGTGCCGACGACGAGGTGGCCGAGGAGGAGTACGAGGAACTCGAGGCGTCGGTCGAGGAGGGCGACGCCGAGTCGGCCGACGAGGACGCCGGTCGGAGCGTCGGTCCCGTCAGCCTGCTCGTGGGGCTCGTCGTCCTCGCCGCGCTCGCCTTCGCGATCCGGAAGTTCCGGGGCGACGACACCGACCTCGAGGTCGCCGAACTCGACGACCTCACGGAGGCCACCGAGGGGTTGGACGAAGAGGAAGCCGAGCCCGAACACTGAATGGGCACAGGCGAACCCGCCGCACGTCGCCTCTCGACCGGACACGACGTCACGCTGCCGCTGTCCTGTCGCGCCCGGCTCGGGGGGAGTGTCTTCGCGGCCGACTGGTCGCCGCTCCGCGCGGCGTTGCCCGACGACCTGACGCCGATCCGGCTCGGCCCGCGCCGCGGTGCCGTCGCGGTCGTCGGCATCGACTACCACGCGGTCGGTTCGCTCGACCCGTACCGTGAGTTCGCCGTCGTCGTTCCCGTCGCCGACAGCGGCGTCGCGGGCGTCCCGGCCACGCTCTCGGGCGTCGGCGGCTACGTCGTCGACCTTCCGGTGACGACAGAACCCGCCCGCGCGCTCGGCGACGTGTGGGGCTTCCCCAAGTCGGTGACCGACGTCGACGTCGAGGCCACGCCGCGGACCGTCGACGTGGCGGTCGCGGACGACGGCCGGCCGGACGTCGAACTATCGGTCGACGTGGGGGACGCCCCTGCCCGCCGGTTTCGTCGGCGACTCACGGCCTACGCGCATCTCGACGGCCGCCTCGTCCGCATCCCGATCGACCTCGACGCCGAGGTCCGCTACGCCCGGGGCGGCAGCGGGGTCCGGCTCGGGCGCGGGCGCGGCCGCTACGCCGCGGTGTTGCGCGACCTCGGTGTCGACCCGCGGGTGTACGCCCGGTTCGTCGCCTCGCACGCAACCGCCGAGATCCATCCGCCCCGGGACGCCGGCTGACCGGCGCGTTCGGAGTCAGCGACGAGACCGGCATCGACCGCGCTATCGCCGACCCGGAATCGGCCACCCTTTTTGTCCACCGCTGTCCATCACCGGCCATGACCGTTTCGAGCGCCCCCGGGAAGGTGTATCTCTTCGGGGAGCATGCCGTCGTCTACGGCGAACCGGCCGTCCCCTGTGCGATCGAGCGCCGGGCGCGGGTCGACGTCGAGGCACGGGCGGACGACCACGTACGCGTCCGGGCGGCGGATCTGAGCCTCGACGGGTTCACCGTCGAGTACACCGGATCGACCGACGGCCGTCCGGACGTCGACGTCCCCCGGCCGCTGGTGGACGCCGCGATGGGGTACGTCGACGCCGCCGTCGACCAGGCGCGCGACGCCGCCGACGCGCCCGACGCCGGCTTCGACATCGTCGTCGAGAGCGACATCCCGCTGGGTGCGGGGCTGGGGTCGTCGGCGGCGGTCGTCGTCGCCGGGATCGACGCCGCGACGCGCGAACTCGGCCACGAACTCGCGCCCGAGGAACTGGCCGACCGCGCCTTTCGCGCGGAGTACGAGGTCCAAGACGGCCAGGCCTCCCGGGCGGACACGTTCTGCTCGGCGATGGGCGGTGCCGTCCGGGTCGAAGGCGACGACTGCCGGGCGATCGAGACGCCCTCGCTTCCCTTCGTCGTCGGCTTCGACGGGGGTGCGGGCGACACCGGCGAACTCGTCGCGGGCGTCCGCCGCCTCCGCGAGGAGTACGAGTTCGCCGCCGACACGGTCGAGAGCATCGGCGACATCGTCCGGCGCGGCGAGGAACTGCTCCGCGCCGCCGACCCTGACGCGCCCCCGACCGAGGAGCTCCTCGTGGAACTCGGCCGGCTCATGGACTTCGACCACGGCCTCCTCGAAGCGCTCGGCGTCTCCTCGCGCTCGCTGGACGCGATGGTCTGGGCCGCCCGCGACGCCGGCGCGCACGGCGCGAAGCTGACCGGCGCGGGCGGCGGCGGCTGTATCGTCGCGCTCGACTCGACGCCCGGGTCCCGCACCGCGTTGCGGTTCACCCCGGGCTGCGAGGACGCCTTCCAGGCCGAACTCGCGACCGAGGGCGTGCGGGTCGGAGACGCCGGGGACGCGAAGGGCGACGGCCCCGCGGGTGCGGCGCGATGACGACGGTGCTCAAACTCGGCGGGAGCGTCGTCACCGAGAAGGACGAACCCGAGAGCGTGGACGAGGCGGCGCTGGCGCGCACGGCCGACGCGGTCGTCGACGCCGACGTCGGTGACCTCGTCGTCGTCCACGGCGGCGGGTCGTTCGGCCATCACCACGCCGCGACCCACGGCGTCTCCACGACCGACGGAACCCACGACGCGACGGCCATCGCCGACATCCACGGGGCGATGAAGCGGCTCAACCGCCGCGTCGTCGACGCGCTGCTCGCGCGGGACGTCCCCGTGGTGCCCGTCCACCCGCTCTCGCTCTGTGCGCGCGACGAGGAGGGGGCGCTCTCGCTCCCGCACACGTCGGTCGAGACCCTCTTACACGAGGGGTTCATCCCCGTCCTCCACGGCGACCTCGTCGCTCACGCGGGGGCGGGCACGACGGTCGTCTCGGGCGACGAACTCGTGACGGCGCTGGCGTCGGGTCTGAACGCCGACCGCGTCGGGATGTGTTCGACCGTTCCGGGGGTGCTCGATTCGGACGGGAGCGTCGTTCCACAAATCGAAGCGTTCGACGACATCGCCGACGCGCTCGGCGGCTCCGATTCGACGGACGTCACCGGCGGGATGGCGGCGAAGGTCCGCGCCCTGCTCGCCCTCGGCGCGCCGGCGTTCGTCTTCGGCCCCGCCGAGTTGGACGCGTTCCTGGCCGGGGCGGACGCCGGGACGCGGATCGAGGGCGACCGGTCGTGACGGGCGAGCGTATCGGGTCGAGGGATGGCCGCCGCCGTCGGCGGGCCACTCGGCGTTGCCCTCCTCCGCGTGAGATCGTGCCATCCGGACTTCGACCCAGAGGACCGAGCAGTCGCCCGGGCGGGTGCGGTGCCACTGGCGCGCCGCGGTCGCCCCGAGCGGTTCGTTCGCTCGGAGACCCGCTCACGAAGCGTGCGACGTCACGCGCCGTTTAGATCTCGAGCCGCAGGCCGTCTTTCGCCATCCGCACGTCGCCGTCGAACGACCGCTCCACCGAGCGGATCATCTCCGAGTGTTTGCCGCGCGTGTGCGGGTACAGGTGGGTGAGGTAGACGCGGTCGACGTCCGTCCCCGATAGCGCCTCGCCGAGCTGCGTCGGCGTGGGGTGGTTCGAGACGTCGACCTCGTCGGGGAACGAACAGTCGTGGGCGAGGACGCTCACACCGGACGCGAAGTTCGCCAGCCCGCGGAACGCCTCGCTGTCCCCGCTGAAGACGAACTCGTCGCCGAAGCGGTAGGCGAGACACGGCATCGAGTGCCGCGTCTCGAACCCCTCGACCGCGAAGCCCGCCACTTCGAACGACTCCGCGCCGACCTCACGAACACGGAGGTCCATCCGCCCCTGCAGGTAGTCGTGGACCTCGAGGAGACCGTCGACGAGCGCCTTGGTCCCGGCGGGGCCGACGACTTCGAGGTGTTCTTCGCCCGCGAGCCACCGCGCCTTCAAAAGCGCCATCAGGTCGGAGACGTGGTCGAGGTGGTGGTGCGTCAGGAGAACGGTCGACACCGCTTCGTAGCCGGCGTCGGTCGCCGACAGTCGGCCGAGCACGCCGCTCCCGCAGTCGATGAGGAGTCGCCGCGCCCGTCCGTCACCGCCCCCGTCGCCGTCATCGTCGGTCGCGGCCGCGGCCGGTTCGACGAGGATACCGGTCTGGACACGGTCCGGCGTCGGCATGGCGCTCCCGGTGCCGAGAAAGGTGACGCGCATGCGGACTGCTCCGTCGGCGGGGCCGAAAGTCGTTCTGGATGGCGGGGGGACTCTCGATTCCGAGAACGCGGGAGCAACGTTGATTACCAGTCGTCACAGACGACTTTCATGCGTTCTGAAACGAGCGGGGAGTCGAGTGGGTCGCGTGAGTCACGTGGGGGGCCGGCGGTGTCGAAACGGACGGCAGACGGGCCGCCGGCGCGACGCCGGGGCAGGCGGGCGTTTCTCGCGGGCGCTGGCGCGGCGCTCACCGCGCTGTCGGGCTGTACGTTCAACGTCAACGTCGGTGGAGGGGACTCGTCCTCGCCGACAGCGGCCCCGTCGACGGCGACGCGGACGCCGACGACGACACCGACCCCGACGGCAACGCCGAC
This sequence comes from Salinigranum marinum, assembly GCF_024228675.1. Classification (NCBI taxonomy): domain Archaea; kingdom Methanobacteriati; phylum Methanobacteriota; class Halobacteria; order Halobacteriales; family Haloferacaceae; genus Salinigranum; species Salinigranum marinum. Next base: position 733,229 of record NZ_CP100461.1, read on the forward strand.
AGCCACGCCGACGGAGACGCCCACACCCACGCCGACCGCGACGGCGACGCCCGAACCGGAGTACGTCGTACTGACCGCACAGCCCGAACCGCGGTTCGTCGTGTTCGAGACGGTGACGCCGACGCCGGGGCCGCTCCGGTATCGGCTGGAGAACTTCTACCTGTACGTCGTCGACGCCGACGACGCGCTGCTCAACTCGCCGGACACGGAGGAACTGTACGGCTCGATCACGGTGCGAGGCAACGACGGCGACGCCGACGTCGCGACGACGGCGGGGCTCGAAGAGGTGTGGGAGCGCGACCGCGCCGATGCGATCGAACTCGCGGAAGGAAGCGGTACGGCGCTCACGACGGTGTTCGATCCCGTCTTCGAGTTCCCCGCGAGCGTCGACCGCGGGGCGGCGTACATCGAGATCACGCCGAAGTTCTTCGAGGCCGACAAGGGGGCCAACGGCGACGATACGCTGGAGAACTGGGGGGCGAACACGCGGTGGTTCCTCGATCAAGAGCCCACGCGGGCGGACTACTCTCGGGACACGGGGGAGTCGTGGTTCCGCATCGACATGGACGACCGGGGGACGTACGTCCGGCTCTCGTTCGACATCGTCCAGTTCTGATCGGGGGGTGCGCCGCCCGCAACCCACTTACACACCCGGTCCCACGCACTCACAATGAGCGAGGGCGGCGAGAGTCACGGCCGGGCACTGCTCCGCGACAGCGACACGGACTTCGACCCCGATGCCGTGGACATCGCCGACGAAGACGTGCTCTCGCTGCTCGACCCCGCGGTCCGCGAGTGGTGGGTCGACCAGTTCGGGGCGTTCGTTCCGCAGAACGGCGGCTTCTTCACGCCGCCACAGCGCGAGGCGATCCCCCTCATTCACGCCGGCGAGAACGCGCTCATCTGCGCCCCGACGGGGTCGGGAAAGACACTCGCGTCGTTCACCGCGATCATCAACGAACTGTTCCGGCGGGAGCGCGAGTCCGCCGACGGTCTCGACAACTCGGTGTACTGCCTCTACGTCTCGCCGCTGAAGTCGCTCGCGAACGACATCCACCGCAACCTCACCGAGCCGCTTTCGGGGATCTCGGAGCGGATGGAGACGGACGAGTGTGAGATCCGTCACGCGATCCGCCACGGCGACACCCCCTCCGCCGAGCGTCAAAAGATGCTGGAGGTGACGCCGCACGTCCTCAACACCACGCCGGAGACGCTGGCGATCCTCTTGAACTCCCCGAAGTTCAAGGAGAAACTGCGAACGGTCGAGTACGTCGTCGTCGACGAGATCCACTCGCTCGCGGAGAACAAACGCGGGACGCACCTGTCGGTGTCGCTCGAACGGCTGGAGGGGCTCGTCGAGGAGTCGCCGACCCGCATCGGCTGTTCGGCCACCGTCGAACCGCTCACGACGATGGCGGAGTTCCTCGTCGGCCGCGAGGGGGGCGAGCCGCGCGAGTACGAGCTCGTCGACACCCGGTTCGTCCGGGAGTTCGACATCCGGCTGGAGTGTCCGACGGACGACCTCATCGACACGCCCGCCGGCGTCGTCCACGAGCGCTTCTACGATCGCCTGCACGAACTCGTCTCGTCGCACACGAACACGCTGGTGTTCACCAACACCCGGTCGGGGGCCGAGCGGGTGTTACATACCCTCCGTGAGCGCTTTACCGGCTACGACGAGGAGAACTCGGGCTGTCACCACGGCTCGCTCTCGAAAGAGCGACGCCAGACGATCGAAGAGCGGCTCAAGCGCGGGGAGTTGGACGTCGTCACCACCTCCACCTCGCTGGAACTCGGCATCGACATGCCCCACATCGACCTCGTCGTGCAGGTGGGCTCGCCGAAGTCCGTCGCGAGCCTGCTCCAGCGCGTCGGCCGGGCAGGCCACCGGCTCGGCCAGACGGTCGAGGGTCGTGTGCTCGCGCTCGACCGCGACGAACTCGTCGAGTGCGCCGTGATGTTACGGAAGGCCACCGAGGGGTTCGTCGACCGCGTGTTCGTCCCCGAGAACGCCCAGGACGTCGCCGCACAGCAGGTGTACGGCATGGCGATCAACGGCGTCAAACGGGAAGTGAGCGTGAAGGAGACGCTCCGCCGGGCGTACCCTTACCGGGACTTCTCGGACGCGGAGTGGGAGCGGCTCATGCGGTATCTCACCGCGGCGTACGACGGCCTTGAGGAGAAGAACGTCTACGCGAAAGTGTGGCGCGACACGAACGACCCGCCCTCGGGCGAGCACCACTACGAGGCGTTCGACGTCGGCGAGCCCCTGCTCGGCAAGCGCGGCCGGATGGCCCGCGTCATCTACATGACGAACCTGGGGACGATCCCCGACTCGTTCACCTGCGACGTCGTCACGCGCGGCGGGAACGACTGGGTCGGAAACCTCGACGAGAACTACCTCGACACCCTCGAGAAGGGAGACGTGTTCGTCCTCGGCGGCGACAACTTCGAGTACCGCTACCGCCGCGGCTCGAAGGTGTACGTCGATCCGACGTCGAAGCGGCCGACCGTCCCCTCGTGGTTCTCCGAACGGCTTCCGCTGTCGTACGATCTGGGTCGGGAGATCGCGGCGTTCCAGGGGGAGTTGACGGAGCGGCTCGAACACGGCGGCCGGCCTGCTGCCCGCGAGTGGCTCCGCGAGTTCCCCCTCGACGAGAACTCCGTCCGCGCCGTCGCGTGCATGTTCGACGAGCAACTGCGGTACGCCGGCGTGGACTCCGTCTCGACCGACAGCCGCCTGGCGGTCGAAGAGGTGAAAGACCGCGGGGAGTATCGCCGACACTACCACGTCCACTCGCTGTACGGGCGGCGGTTCAACGACGGGCTCTCCCGGCTCGTGGCGTACCACTGCTCGCGGCGGGCCAACGCCAACGTCCAGGTCACGGTCGCGGACAACGGCTTCACCGTGTCGATGCCACTCAACCGGAAGGTCGACGTCGCGAGCCTGCTCGCCGGGCTCGATCCCGACTCGGTGGTCGGCGACCTCCGCGCTGCCCTCGAGGGGACCGACCTCCTGAAACGCTACTTCCGGATCAACGCCACGCGCTCGCTGATGATCCTCAAGCGGTACAAGGGGTACGAGAAATCCGCCGCCCAGCAGCAGGTCTCCAGCGAAATGCTGCTGTCGTTCGCCCAGGAACTGGACTCCTTTTCGGTGATGGAGGAGACCTACCGCGAGATCCTCGACGACAAGCTGAACGTCGACGGGATCCGGGAGGTGCTCTCGGCCGTCCAGCGCGGGGAGATCACGGTCGAGAGCCGATCGGCGGACACGCCGTCGCCGCGGGCGTTCGGCCTCGCCACGCTCATGGCGAGCGACGTGGTCCTCGCGGAGGACGAAAGCGAAGTGCTCCAGGAGTTCCACGAACGGGTGCTCGCGGAGATCGACGACGTGACGCGCGTCGACGCCGACGACTAGTCGACGAGGAGTTTGAGGGCGACGAAGACGATGAGTCCGATGACGATCGCGACGCCGTAGCGCTGGAAGAGTCCCCCCTCGAGGCCGGCGGCCGTGATCCCGGCGATCGCGCCCGAGATAGCCCCGATCACGCCGCGTCGGACCTGCTGGTTGTCGTGCCAGGCCGATCTCAATCCCATGTAGCCCGCGTTCGACGGAGAGCCGTATCAACTTCCCGGTGTCCGGTCGGTCCCGGTGAAACGGTTCGTCGCCCGCGGCCCTAGAGGTGTATCCAGAGATATATACAGTAGTTATCGGGTATGAGTCTCGGTAGTGAATTCTTATATCCCATCACAGAAAACTTATTGCCGAACGAATATCACCCACAAACGAGAGTGGGAGGGAGCCATGACAGATGACACTTAGCGATGAGTACCGGCAACTCGCGGCGCTCATCGACGCGTTGGAGGCGCGGGGGATCACTGTACGGGAGGCAGCTCCGGTCAACGGAAGCGGTCACGACGGATCGAGCACCGATCGGTTCACCGTCCACCTGGAGGTCGAGCTCCCGGAACAGGGCTCTTCCCAGCGGCTCGTCGCCGACGACGTGATCGCTGTCGGCGAGGAAGACGAGGGTCCCGACGGCTCGACCGACGGTGTGAGCGACGCGACGCGCCAGTCCGACGAGGGGGCCGAGGAATCGACGACCGTCGCCGTGGACGCCGGTCGCGATGGCGACGTGGACGACGAGGCCGACACCGGTGTCACTGAGCCCGATCCACCCCGGGCCGGCCGGAAAGCCGGTGCCAGCGACGGGGCGGAGCCAAGGTCCGCCGACGAAGACACCGAGACCGTCAGCGACCGTGTCGACGAGGCGGAACGCGAAACGGTGGACGACGCCGAGACCGTCAGCGACGCGGACACGACCGACGACGAGTCGGACGCGGGGGCCGTCCCCTGCACCCACCCCGACTGCGACCGCACGTTCGAGACGGAGCGCGGCATGAAGATCCACCGGACCAAGGCCCACCCGCTCTCGGACCTCGTCGACCCCTCCGCGCGCGGCGCGATCCACCACGATCCCGAAGCCCTCGCCGAGGTGTACGACGAGTACGAGACGTTCGCCGAGATGACCGCGGCGCTCGACGTCGACGTCGGGGCCCAGGCGGTCCGCAAGCAGATGATCCGCCACGGGATTCACGAACCCGAGGGACAGACTTCGGCCAACGCGTCGTCGACGAGCGTCGAGGAGAACGACGCCGACGAGTCGACGACGGACGGCGAACCCGCCGACCCCGTCGCTTCGGAGGCCGACAGCGGCGAGCGGCCGCCGCCCGGCGACGCGACCAACGGAACGACCGGAACCGCCGGCCTGGCGGACGGCGGGACCGGACCGTTGGAGGCCCCCGATGAGACGGAAGGAGTGGACGGTGCGCGAGATCACGACGAACTCGACGGACCCGACTCCGAGGCGGGAACGGACGGCTCCGGGCGCTCGCCGGCCGCCGACGCCGGGTCGGACGGGGCGGCGGAGCCGGAGTCCCACCCCGACCCCGAGCCCGAACCGGAACCCGAGCGCATCGCGGACCGACTGCCCGACCTCGACCTCCCGGGGTCGCTCTCCACGGAGGAACTGATGTCGGCCGTCGAGACCGCGAACACGCTCTACGACGTCCAGCGTCACCTCGACCTCGACCGCGAGACGACCAGGGACGTGCTCTCGGAGTACGACCTCCTCGAACTGGTCTCGGGGCGGGCCGCCTCCGTCAGCGACCGCGAGAAAATGAAATCCGAGATCCACGAACGCCTCCGCCGAGCGGCGACGTAGTACGCTCGGGAACACACGACGCGCCCGGGCTCTCCTCCCTCGACGGACCTACTCACCCCGACGATCCAGCCAGGTTTCGTGGAGGTGGACCCACTCGACCCCGTTCGGCGTCTCGGGGGCGCGCCGGAACAGCACGGTCGAGATTCGCCCCGTCCGGTCGTCGCCGACCGTCTGCCACTCCTCGTACGTGCCGAGACAGATCTCGGATCCGACGACGCGCGGCTCGAACGTCGACGTCTCGACCGTGACGTCGTCGTGGACCGCGTGTGCGTCGAAGACATCTCTCGTGATCCCCTCCCGACTCCGCGTCAGCCCCGACGGCTGTACCATCCGGAAGTCGTCGGCGAGCACGTCGGAGAACCGTTCGAGCGCCGCGCGCGTCTCAGGGAGCTCGCCCACGAACCACAGCTCGAAGAACGCGTGGAGCTCCGCCACCTCTGTCGCACACCGCTCGGCCAGCGAACCGTCGGTCATACGGGCCGAACGGCGGCGACGCTCTTGACTCTCGGTGGTCTCCCGTTCGGCGGGGGCAGAGTGGCAGCGGATGGGACCGCACGACCGGTCGCCCGCTACCGCCGCGCCCACGCGAGCATCCGCGCGTAGAACGGCTCGGAGCCGAGCGCCGTGGCGTCGCCGACGAGGACGAGCGCCTTCTTCGCACGGGTCAGCGCGACGTTCACCCGCCGGTGGTCCTCGAAGATGGGGCCGTCCAGCGCACCCGTAGCGACGAACGAGACCACGACGACCTCCTTCGCGGAGCCCTGGAACCGATCGACGGTGTCGACGGTCACGTCGACCCGGCGGCTGATCTCGGCGACCTGCGCGCGGAACGGCGCGATGACGCCGATCTCTTCCTCCGAAACGCCGGCGTCGAGAAACGCCCGGACAACGCCCGCCACCCGGTCGGCCTCGATCGGGTTGGCGTTCCCCTCTCGCCGGCCGCCGGGGTCGACGAACGAGACGGCGTCCCGTAGCTCGGCGGGCAGTCGGGAGTCGTCGACGCCGGGCAGGTCCGAGAGCCGCTGGGCGGCGACCGCGCCCGACGCGGGCCGGAGCCGGCCGTCGTAGAACTCGCTGGAGGAGAACGCCTGGATGCGCTGGGCCATCCGGTACTGCCGGTCGAGCATCACCGAGGCGCCCGGATACCGATCGACGAGCCGCTCGAACAGCGACGTCGAGAGATCGGTGTCCGCCCGGACGACCGGCGGCAGTTGCTGGTGGTCGCCGACGAGGACGAACCGATCGGCGAGGTTGATCGCGGCGAGCGTCCCCGGCTCGGTGAGCTGGGAGGCCTCGTCGACGAGCGCGACGTCGAAGCTCCCCTCCCGGAGGACGCGCGAGCCGCAGGCGGCGGTGGTTGCGGCGACGACCGGCGCGTCGCGGAACGCGGCGGCGAGCGCGTTCGGATCACCGCGCTCTCGGAGCCGGAGGTCGTGCATGTCGTCGCGGACGCCGTTCTCGCTCCCGACGCGGACCGCGCGCTCGAACCCCTGGTCGCGGAGCGCCTCCAGGGCGTTGTCGACCGCGCGGTTCGTGAACGCAGCGAGGAGGACGCGGTCGCCGCGGTCGACCAGGGCGCGGACCGTCCGGGCGATGGTGTACGTCTTCCCCGTGCCGGGCGGGCCGTGGACGAGCGCGCAGTCCTCGGCGTTCACGGCGCGGTTCACCGCGGCGTTCTGCGCGGCGTTGTTGTCGATGTACGTTCGCTCTTCGGCCGAAAACGATGGTTCGGTCCGCCCGAACAGCACGTCCTTCCGGCGTTCGTCGCCCTTGAGGAGGGCGTCGTGGAGCGCCGTCAGCAGCCGCGAGACGGTGATCTCCGACGGGTAGACGTCCAGCCGCCGGAGCTCGACCGGTTCGTCCGTCGTGACGACGATCTCCTCGTCGAGCCGCTCGATCCGACAGAGTTCCGCGTGACCGGCGACCGGGTCGCCGTCGGATGCGAGCGCGACGTCGCCTGTCCTGAGCTTCGACACCGCGTCAGACCGCTTCCGCGCGCGAAGTTCCCACCGGCCGTCCGCTCGTTCCGTCCGACCGAGCGGTTCGAGGTCGATCAGCGCGCGGTCGTCCGCGGCGCGTGCTTCGGCGGTCTGTTCCCACAGCTTACGGTACTCGGCGTGTGTGGCCCGACGTTCGGCCTCGATGTCGCCGTACGTGCGGTCGAAGTACGCGCGCTCTTCCTCGGGGATCGCCGTGCCGATCTGTCCGGCCTTCGACTCCTGGTCGAGGCGGCCCGAGACGACCATACAGGTGTCCTGCTCGAAGCAGTACTCGCACTTCGCGCCGGCTTCGTACCCCGTCGGGACCCCGGCGTCGAACTCCATCGCGGCGATCTCGTTTCTGGTCCGAACGACGTACTCGAGGAGGCCCTTCCCGATGGAGAACTCCTTGGCGGGCGAGAGATCGCCGCTCTCTTCGACTCGTTCGAGCGCCGTGTTCTTCGTGTACAGCAGCGTCCCGGTGTCGGGCGCGTCGGCTCCCGAGTCGCCGAGCATGAGCGCGTAACACGCCGCCTGGATCTTGTCCTGAAAGCGTGGCTCGCGTTTGAGGTTCTTCCCGGTCTTCAGTTCGACCGGACAGTCCCGACGAATGGCGTCGGCCCGTCCCTTCATCCCGAACGTCGGCGAGACGAGCGTGTACTCCGACCGCCACTCGTCGGCCTGGGTGAGCGTCCCCTGCGCGAGCCACCCTTCGATGGCCGCGGCGTTGCGCCGCACCTCGTCTTCGACCTCGTTAGCGTCCCTCCCCAGGAGGCCGAGCTCCAGCCCCGCCTCGGCGACGCGCTCCTCGACGGCCGAGTCGAGGTCCACGCCGCGAAGGAGATCGCCGAACACCTCGTGCACGACGGTCCCTTTCACTACGGGGTAGTTCAGGGGGATCCCCGAGAGCTTGTTCAGGTAGTACATCCGCGGACACTGCACCCACGACCGAACGTCGGTCACGTCGACGAGGAACTCCGGTTCGAGGACGACGTACGAGGCACGCGAGGTCGCGTACGTCGTCTCGCCGCGGAACTCTTCTTCTTCGACCTCGGTGACGAGGAGCGTCATCCCCGCTTCGGCGTGGTCGGCCGTCGCCGTCCACTTCCCCCAGAGCGTCACTCGCACCGGGTCACTGTCGTCGGGTCTGATGGAGAACTCGACGAGGTCCCGCTCGCCGTAGCGCGTGTCCACGGTCCGTGCCGTACCGACGTCGACGACGACTCCGCGGAGGTTCACGACCGCTCTCCGCCCCCGACGAGTAAAAACCCTGTCCGTCGGCTCAGCCGTCCTCGGTGCGCTCGGTCCGTCGGGGCTCGCCGTGTCGCCGGAGCGTCGACAACAGCGCGGTCGCCTCGTCGTCGATCCCCCGCAGGCGCGCCGTCGTGACGATCTCGGGATCTAGGACGAGACCGGTCGGCCCGCCGTCGGCCGCCGCAGTCGTGTCGACCGCTCCGTCCGTCGCCGCGGGTTCCGACCGGGACCGCTGCTTCCGGTCGTCCTCCGGGTTACACCACTCGAACCCGCTCTCGGTCGCGAACTCGATCTCGGTCGGTGACTGCGCTTGGTCACACCAGACGAACTCCGACGTGGTCGGGGCAGGAGCTGCTCCACCCGTCGGACACGCGAGCGACTGCTCGTCGTCCCGGGCATCGACCGCGCGGTCCGCGTCGCTCGGGGCCGCCGTGACGTCCGCCTCCCGCTCTCCGACCGCCCCCCGATCCGAGTCCGTCGAGCCGCGTCTCACGGCGGCGACACACCTCGCCGTTCGGCGTCATGCCGGGACCGGAGGCGGCCGCGGCACTCATCGGTAGTGCCTGAACAGGACGGCTCGCACGTCGTCTTTCGTCCGTGCTCGTTCGGCCCCCCCGTCCGGGAGGTCGACCTCGTACTTCTCCTCGCCGCCGCCCGTCTCGCGCCACTTCCCGTCGTGGTCGTCGAGGAGGCTCATCACGGAGTTCAGTCGCGCCTCGTCGTTCGCCTCGTCTTCCGTCTCGTCGCTGTCGCTCGTCGGGTCGGGGCTGCTCGTCGTCGGGTCCTCGCTCCCAGCCGCGTCCTCGGCCGTCTCGGTCGCGTCTTCTCCCGCGTCCGCGTCGGCGCTCACCGCCCCCGTCCGGTCGTCACCGAGGCCGGTCAGCCCACCCGAGGCAGCGACGTCTCCGCCGTTCATGACGACGAATCCGCCGGTCCGGCCTGGCGTGTCCGTCGACGCGGTCGTGGACGCCGAGTCCGACGCCGTCTCTTCTGGGCCCGAGTCCGACGCCATCTCCTCGGGATCCGTGTCCATCGCGGGCGAGAGTTCGCCGGCCTCGTCGGCCCGGTCCAGCAGGAATTCGAGCGCGTCGCGTGGTCTGACGTGGCCGTACTCGACGTCGTCTTCGAGTCGGGCCTGGATCCAGCGGAGGCGCTCGCGCTGGTCGTCGGTGATCGAGATCGCTGGCATGGTGAGCCGATTCACCGCGAGCGTGATGAATCTCCCTCCACCGTTCTCCGTTGTGATACTCGCGTGGCGGACGCACGGTTCGACGGGCCAGTGTGCCGGACCGACACGCTAAGGTGCGTGCCACCCAACGTCCATCCATGCGCGTCCGCGACTGGAAGGACATCCTCGCCGATGTGTCGTCCGACTCGACCGAGCAGGCGGGATGGCGTGCGGTGGCCGGGCAGCGTCGGACCGGCGTGGGGGAAGACCTCTACTTCGGTCACCCCTCACAGGGCGTCTACCATCTCAAAACGTACGCGAAGAACCCCTACGAGGTGAAAGGGATCGGCACCCAGGTCGCCCGGAAGGTCGACGGCGATCTCGACTCGTTGCTCCCGACGGACGATGAGGGTGGTCGGTTCGCCGTCCAGAGCCCGCCGGAGGACGAAGACCACGCGAAGACGATGGCTACGCGCCTCCAGGAAACCGTCCGGGTCCACAGCGAGACGCCGACCTCGCCGGAGGACTTCTTCGAGGATCTCATGGAGGCGATCGAGAGTCCCGCGTTCGGCCCGATGGAGTACGAACTGAGCGACCGGCCGGACCGACTCGACGCACTGTCGTCGACGTTCGAGGAGAGCGAGGAGTTGCTCAACGCGGAGCTCGACGACCTCATCGACGACGACGAGATCGGCCGCGGCTTCGCCTGACCAGGCCACTTCGTCGCCCGGTCGTGAAACCACAGTCCCTCGGTTTCAAATCCTCTCACCCCCTTGCCACTCGCATGAGTGTTCGGCAGACGGTTCGCGACTACTACGAGGCGCTCCGGCGAGGTGAGCCGCTGTATCCGTACTTCGCGGAGCGATCCGACGTGGTCAAGGTAGGTGTCTTCTCTCGGCTGGTCGGCGGCGACGCCGTCGCCGAGGGGCTTCGCGAGCAGGGGCGGACGACCGACGACTGGACAGTCGACAGCCACGACCTCAGTGTCACGGAACGCGACACCTACGCTCGGTTCACGGATCGGGTCGACCTCTCGTGGACCGACACCGCCGACGACGCCACCTACGCCTTCGAGACGCGCTGGAGCGGGGTGCTCGAACCGCGCGGCGGTGCGGACCCCGAGTGGGTGTTCGTCGACATGCACGTCTCGGCCCCGCACGACAGAGCCCAGCCGGCCGGAGCCGACCGGTCCGGTTCGGTGTGAACATGGTCGGCCCGAGCATCACCGACGACGAGCGTCGGCTGGCCAACCGCCGTCTCCAACTCGGCTTCGTCGTGCTCGTGGGGGTCTCGGCCGGGCTGGTCGCACTCCAGGCCGGCGCGTCGACCCTCCAGGTCGGGATCGCCGCCGTCGCCGGCTTCGGTCTCGGCGGCGCGCTCCTCCTGTGGCTCCGTCGGTGGTCCGCGCAGTTCCGGCGGGAGACGAACCGACGACGGTCGCGTCGCTGAGGTCGTCGAAAGGGAGGTCCGACCGGCCGGGGAGACTCGACTCAGGGGTCGATCCGACGGATCCACCGCGAGGGGTCGTCGAGTTCCGCGCTCGTCGGGAGGTTCTCCGGCCGGTCCCAGACGCGGCTCGCCGCGGCCACCCCGCGGGCGTCGGCGACGCTCCGGAAGAACCGGGCACCGCGTTCGTACTGCCGCCGCTTGAGACCGAGACCGAGCAGTCGTCGGGCGAGCCGAGCGATGGGGCCGCCGCCCTGCCGTCGCGCGTCGAGTTTCGCGCGGAGGTCGCCGTACTCGTCGTCGAACGCCCGGTCCATCAGGAGTTCGGCGTACCCCTCGACGGCGGTCATGGCGACGTCGAGTTCCTCGAACGCCTCGCGGTCGAGGCTCCCCTCGGCGAGGGCGTCGAGGCCGCGCTCCATGCGCGTCTCGAGGTGCCCGGAGAGCCACGGCGCGGCTCCGAACTCCGCCGCGTGGGCCACCTCGTGGAAGGCGATCCACCGACGGAACCGCGGGTACTCGACGTCCAGCAGGTCGGCGACCCGAACGATGTTCGGGTGGACGAAGTAGAGGCCGTGGTCGTCGTCGCCGTCCGCCAGGAGGAGCGGATCGTACTGCCCGAGGACGTGTCTGGCGAGAAACGAGAGGACGAACGCCATGGTCCCCGTGTTGACGACGCGCGTCACGCCCGGGAGCACCGTCGCGCCGTGCTCCTCGATGGGGTGCATCACCCGCTCGAACGTCCGGATGTTGGCGTCGATCCAGTGGTGGCGGTTCTGTATCTCGATCGTCCGCGGGAGGTCGAACTCGACCTCGCCCACCGACTGGAGCCGCGTCCGTGCGTCCCTGACGTCGGCGGCGTACCCTTCCCGCTCCGCCGCCGTGAGCGCGAGCGACCCGGCCTCGGTCGAGACCTGCGCGGCCTCGGCGACGGCCTCCCAGTCGATGGCTCCCGTGCCGTCGCCGGTCGATTCCGCGACCGCCCGAACGCTCCGAAACAAGTTCATGCGGTTCAGTCGGTGAGCGAGCGACAAAACCCTTCGGCCCGGGTTGTCGGCGACGTTCGCGTGGATCCGACCGGCGTCCACGTGGACGCGACGGACCGTCCGAACGGCTGAATCCGTCCGTGATTGGAGCGAACACCGAGTGGACGCGGCGTGTCGCCAGGGCGATGTACCCTCGCCACGCTCGCGCCCGAACCCGATCCACTGACACCCACACGCTCATCCCCGTCGGAGCCAATGCGAACCCATGCACGTCGATCACGTCGCCTTCGGCTGGGACGACCTCGACACGGTCCGGGCTGCGCTCGATGCGGTCGGGCTCCCGTTCGACGAGGGTGGGACCCACGCCGACGGCACGACACACATGGCGTTGACCGGCCTTCCGGACGGCTCGTACCTGGAGTACATCGCACCGACCCCGGGGACGAACCCCGAAGCCGCGGGGTTTTGGCCCGCGGCGCTCGCCGCCCGCGCCGGCCCCGCGGCGTGGTGCGTCCGCGTCGACGACGTCGTCGCCGAGACGAAACGAGCGATCGACGCCGGCTTCGCGGTCGAGGGGCCGCTGCACGGCGGCCGCGACCGACCCGACGGCCGGCGCGTCGAGTGGGACCAGACGTTCGAGCGCGTCGACGCTCCCGACAGGTGGCTGTTCCCGTTCCCTCTCGTCGACCGCACGCCCCGGTCGTGGCGCGTCTCCGAAACGGACGGAGTGACGCCGCTTTCGGGCGTCGACACGGTCGTCCTCGGCGTCGCCGACGTCGACGACGCGGCGGCGCTCCTTGATCGTCGGTACCGGATCCCCGCACCCGTCCTGGCCGAAACCGACGCCGTCGCCGGCGACGTTACCGACGTCCCCGGCGCGCCGATCGCACTCACAGCGGCCGGTGACGCGCGACTCGCTCGGGTCGGGGAACGACCTGCGGCCGTCCTCCTCGGGACCGACGACCTAGCGGCGGCGCGGACGGCGTACGAGCTCACCGACCCCGTCGCGTGGGGCGCTCGCCGGGCGGCGTGGTTCGATCGCGACCTCTTCCGGGGGCGGGTCGGCGTAATCGAGTGAGCCGGGTTGCTCCCCCTTCCCGCGCACCTTCGACGCAGAGACCGCCGTCGTCGGATCGACGGGCCGACACGGATGGCTCTCGGCGACTAGGGGGCGGAGGAAACGTGACGGCCGAAAACGGAGTTAGACTTCCTCGAACTCGTCCAGCGCGTACACCTGATCGGTGCCGCGGCGGTCGAGCGTCTCGTTGGCGAGCAGCCAGTACACCACGCTCAGCGCTCGCCGCCCCTTGTTGTTCGTCGGGACGACGAGGTCGACGTTCGAGGTCTGGTTGTTCGAGTCGCACATCGCGATGACCGGGATGCCCACGGTGATCGCCTCTTTCACCGCTTGGGCGTCACCGATCGGGTCGGTCACCACGACGACATCCGGTTCGATGTAGCCGGCGTAGTCGGGGTTCGTCAGCGTCCCCGGGATGAACCGCCCCGTTCTCGCTCTGGCACCGACGGCGTCGGCGAACTTCTCGGCGGGGAACCGGCCGTACTGCCGCGAGGAGGTGACGAGCATCTGCTCGGGCGCGTAGTTAGCGAGGAAGTCCGCCGCCACGCGGATGCGATCGTCGGTCTGGCTCACGTCGAGCACGTAGAGCCCGTCGTCGCGGACGCGGTGGATGAACCGCTCCATGTCCTTCGTCTTCTGCTGGGTCCCGATGTGGACCCCCGCGGAGAGGTAGTCCTCGACGGGGATGAGGAGGTCGGCCTCCTCGTCCGGCATGACGTCCTCGTCGAACGCCGGCCCGGCGGCCTCCTCCTCTTCGGCGTCGGCCTCGTCGGGCGCTGTCTCGGGTTCCGGTTCGGCCTCGACCTCGGCGGCCTCGGCGGGCGGTTCGGCTTCTCCTTCGGTCTCGGTCTCGACGGCGGCGGCCTCGTCGGCCCCCTCGTCGACGATCTCGACCGCGTCGTTGTCGTTGTCGCTCATACTGCGTCGTCTGCGATTCTGATGAGTTCGTTCAGCTTGGCTGTTCGCTCGCCCTGCACCGTGCCGGTCTTGATGAACGGCGCGTCGGTGGCGACGGCGAGGTGTGCGATGGTGGTGTCTTCGGTCTCGCCCGAGCGGTGGGAGATGACCGAGTCGTAGCCGTGCTCGGTCGCGAGTTCGATGGCGTCGAACGCGTCCGTGAGCGAACCGATCTGGTTCGGCTTGATGAGGATGGAGTTGCCGGCACCCTGGTCGATGCCGTCCTGGAGGCGCGACGTGTTCGTCACGAACAGGTCGTCGCCGCAGATGAGCGTCCGGTCGCCCACCCGCTCGGTCAGGGCGGCGAACCCCTCGTAGTCGTTCTCGTCGAGGGGGTCTTCCACGTACGCGAGGTCGTATTCGTCGACCATCTCGGCGATGTAGTCGATCATCTCCGCCGTGGACTTGACCTCGTCGCCGAAGTCGTACCCCTCGTCGGTGTGCAACTCGGAGGCGGCGACGTCGAGGCCGAACTTGATCTCGAAGCCGAGGTCGTCGGCGACGGCGTCGACCGCCTCCTCCATGACCTCGAACGCCTCCGCGTCCGAAACGGGCGGGGCCCACGCACCCTCGTCACCCTTCGCGGCGGGGATGCCCCGCTCGTCGAGGGCGTCGGAGGCGGCGGCGTGGACCTGCGCGTTCGCGAAGACGGCCTCCTCGACGGAGGGAGCGCCGACGGGCGCGGCGAGGAACTCCTGGATGTGGGTCGCCTCCTTGGCGTGTTCCCCGCCCCCGATGACGTTCCCGAGGGGGATGGGGAAGTTGTCGCCGCGGAAGGCACCGCCGAGATGCTGGTACAGCGGCAGGCCGAGCGTGTCCGCACCGGCCTTCGCGGCCGCCATCGAGATGGCCACCGCGGAGTTGGCACCGATCTCCGAGAAGTTCTCCGTGCCGTCCGCAGCGCGGAGCGTAGTGTCGACTTCGCGCTGGTCGCCGGCGTACACCTCGCCCTCCAGTCTGGGAATGGCGAGCCGGCGTGCGGCCGCGATGGCTTCCGACGGCGGGAGTTCGATGGCCTCGTACTCGCCGGTGCTCGCCCCCGAGGGGGCTGCGGCACGGCCGAAGCCACCGGAGTCGGTGAGTACGTCGGCTTCGACGGTCGGGTTCCCGCGCGAGTCGAGCACGCGACGCAGCGAGATGGAGCTGATTCGGGTCATGCGCCGTCTCCATGTGCGATAGGCACCCTCATGTCAGTTCCCCTCCCGTCGCACTGTGAAGGGGAGCACGCCCGCGTCGTACTCCTCGGCGGCGATGAGGATCGGCTCCGACTGGTCGGAGTCGATGAGCACGGGCGCGCCGTACGACACCTGCAGGGCTCGCGCCCCGAGGATGCGGGCCTTCTCGTAGCGGTTGTAGCGCTGCTTCATTGGTACGGTGCGACCACGTCGACGAGGTCCTTGTGCGAGACGATCATGCGACGGCAGCAGTGGCGGTGAACCCCGAGGTCGTCGAGGACCTCGGCCGGGTCTTCACCCACTTCGGTGCGCGTCGTGAACTCGTCCCAGTGTTCACCGATGACGTTGCCGCACGTGAAACACCGGACGGGAATCATCATGGCGAGATCACCTAGCGGTAAGACTTCTGGTAGCGGGCACGCGCGCCGGGTCCGCCCCACTTCTTGGGTTCGGACTGGCGGACGTCGTTCACCAGCAGCGATCGGTCGAACTCCATGAACGCGTCGCGGAGTTCGGCGTCGTTGAGGTGCTGGACGATGCCGCGCGCGATGGCCGTCCGGACGGCGTCGGCCTGCCCGCTCACGCCGCCGCCGGAGACGGCGATGTCGAGGTCGACCTGCGAGCGGAGGTCCTCGCCGGCGATGCGGAACGGCTCCAGCATCTTCAGGCGGGCCATCTCCGGCTCGACCAGTTCGACCGGTCGAGAGTTGATGCGCACGCGACCCTCGCCGTCGCGCACGGTGGCGCGGGCGACGGCCGTCTTCTTCTTTCCTGAGGTGTTCGTTACCATGTGACGTTCGCTCCCAGCTTCTCGCTCACGTCGCCGAGCGAGATGAACTTGATATTCGACAGGCGATCCAGCGACGTATCTTCGAGCAGTTCGCCCTCGTCGTCGTAGGGGTTGCCGACGTACACCCGGACGCGGTCCAGCGCCTCGCGGCCCCGCGGCTTCTTGTACGGCAGCATCCCGCGGACGGCGCGCTTGAAGATCCGGTCGGGCCGCTTCGGGTAGTACGGCCCTCTGTCGGAACCGACCTCGACACGCTTGCGGTAGACGCTCATCACGTCCGACTCCGAGCCGGTGATGACAGCGTGCTCGACGTTGACCACGGCGACTCGCTCGCCGGCGAGGGCCTTCTGTGCGATCTCGCTCGCGACGCGGCCGAGGATGCAGTCGCGGGCGTCGATGACGACGTCCGCGTCGAACTCGGCGGCGTTCATCGGATCACCCGTACGTTCGATCCGTCGGGGTTCTGTTCGGCGATCTGTTCTAACGTCACGGCGTCGCCCACCTGCTCGATCTTCTTCTGCGCTGTCGAGGAGAAGTCGACGGCGGCGACGGTGACGTTCTTCTGCAGCACACCACTGCCCAGCACCTTGCCGGGGACGACGACGGTCTCGTCCTCGCGGGCGTACCGTTCGATGCGTCCGAGGTTGACCTCTGCGTGGGTGCGCCGTGGCTTTTCGAGGCGGTCGGCGACGTCGGCCCAGACCGGGGAGCCGGAGTCGCGGGAGACCGCCTTCAGCTCGGCGATGAGACTGTTCAGTCTCGGATTCGTCTTACTCATGTTCTGTGACTCCAGTGAGGAGAAATCGGAGAGTACAGGGAGCAGGATTTGAACCACCGCGAGACGCGCTGCGCCTCGCGGGGGGCAAACCTGTCCGCTCGGGTTTTCACAGCTCTCCCGTTTGGTCGAGCTGAAAAGTGCAGGGAGCAGGATTTGAACCTGCGGACCCCTATGGGACAGCGCCCTGAACGCTGCGCCGTTGGCCAGACTTGGCTATCCCTGCGTGCGTACTCCGCTACTGCGTGCCCCTTGAAACCGCTTTCGATCCCGACCCCGCGTGGGCGCGACGTCGCGGCCGACGCGGACGGTGACGGACGCTCGGCTGGCCGTGGGCGGGGCGAGCGAGCCGTCGTGGGTGGGTTTCGGGGGCGCATCTGTGCGTGTGTTCCTCTCGTGCCCTACAGGGCGACTTTCTCTTCGAGTTCGGCCGCGCGGGACTCGATGGACTCGACCGCGCGGGTCACCAGTTCGTCCACCGTGAACGAGCCGTCCGTCTCCACGTGGAAGACGAACGCACCGGGGACGTCGTGGATCTCGACCTCCTTGCCGGGGTACCGCTCCGTGAGGTCGTTGTCGAACTGCTCCGTGGGAACGAGTTCGCCGTCGTCCTCGATGACGCCGCGCAGGATGTTCGGCTCCTGCTCTCCGAACTCGGCGTCGGGGTCGTCGCCGACGACCTCCACCCGCTGGAGGTGTCGGTATCCCACCGCGACGCCACCCTGCTGTTTGGCGTGGCTCTTCCCGCTGTCGAGGACGGCGTCGGCCTCGAGTTCGAGGCGCTGGCCCTCCTTGAGTTCGATGATGGGGACGTTCGTGTCCGCCGGCCGGACGAGCGCGTCCGACGTCTCGATGTCGCCGGAGTACGCCGTCGCCGGCCCCTCGACGTCGAGCGCGAGGGTGACCACGTCGCCGATCTCGAAGTCGTCCAGCGGCGTCGTCAGCGGGACGAGCCCGAGACGGAGCCCGATCATCTCGTCGAACATCACCGAGGAGTTCTCCACGAACCGCACGTCGTCGATGGAGAACGTCGGGACGTCGGCGATCATCGCCCGGCGGATGCCGTTGGCAAAGGCCGGCGTCAGCCCGCGCGCAACGAAGCGCGCCTTTCGATCGGAGCGTTCGATGAACTCGACTTCGAACTGTTCTGTCATCTTAGAACCGTCGGTTCTTGGGCGCTCGGGTACCGTCGTGCGGCAGCGGCGTGACGTCCTCGATGCGACCGATCTCGATGCCGGCGCGGGCGAGCGCGCGGATGGCCGCCTGGGCACCGGGGCCCGGGGACTTCGTCTTGTTCCCACCGGGACCGCGCACGCGAACGTGCAGTTTCGTGATGCCCGCCGCCTTGACCTCCTCGGCGATGGAGTCGGCCATCTGCATGGCGGCGTACGGCGACGCCTCGTCGCGGTTCTGCTTCACGACCGACCCGCCCGAGGATTTCGCGACGGTCTCGGCGCCGGTCTGGTCGGTGACGGTCATCAGCGTGTTGTTGAACGACGCGTGGATGTGGGCGATCCCCCACCGCTCCTCGTCTGTTTCGCTCATTGGTGGTTACTCCTGCGCCTCCGCCCGCATCGGGTGGAGGTCGTCGTCCAGCGGGCTGTTCGCGTCGAAGGCGACAGCGCCGGCCTCGTCCACCTCGATCTTCTGCGACGGCACCGTCACGCGGGCGCCGTCGACCGTGATGTGGCCGTGGCTGATGAACTGTCGCGCCTGCTTCGGCGTGTTCGCCAGCCCCTTCCGGTAGACGACCGTCTGCAGGCGGCGTTCGAGCAGGTCGGTGACGTCCAGCCCCAGCACCTGCGAGATGTCGTCCTCCTCGGAGAGGATGCCGAGCCGGCGAAGTCGGTTCAGGAAGCCGGCCCCGGCGGCCTCGGCGACCTCGACGTCACCCTGCGCCTCGCCGAGGAGGCGTCGGGCCTCGCGGCGAATGTCGCGCAGCTGTGACTGGGCTCGCCAGAGTTCCTCTTTGTTCTTCAGGCCGTAGTCGCCGAGCAGTCCACCCTCGCTCGCGATGCGCTCGCCCTGGAACGGGTGGTTCGGGGTCTCGTAGAACTTGGTGTTCTTTCCGGTTGTCATTCGTCTTCAGCGGCCTCCTCGGCCATGTCTTCCTTGATTGCCTCGACGTTGACGCCGATGGTGCCTTCGCTCCGGCCGGTCGACTTCGTCCGCTGGCCGCGCACCTTCTGGCCGCGCTTGTGACGCACGCCCTTGTAGCAGTTGATCATCTTCATCCGGTTGACGTCGTGGGTGCGCTTCTGCCCGAGGTCCGAGCCGACGATGTGGCTCGTCTCCCCGGTGTAGAAGTCGCGCTGGCGGTTAGCCATCCACGCCGGAACGTGGTCGTGGAGGTTCTCGACGACCTCCACCACGGCGTCGATCTCGTCGTCTTCGAGCCGACCGAACGTCGCCATCCGGTCGACGTCGGCCGCGTCGGCGACGATACGCGCCGTGCGCTTGCCGATACCGTTCATCTCCGTCAGGCTTCGCTCGACGGACTTCGTCCCGTCGAGGTCCGTCTGTCCGATCCTGACGAAGTACCGAAGGTCGTCGTCTTCGGCAGCGTCGTCCTGTGGTTCTTCTGCACTCATGACTAGATTGGTGAGCGTTGCGGCGGGGATTCGAACCCCGGAGGCTTGACGCCACAGAGTTAGCAACCCTGCGCCTTGGGCCAGGCTTGGCTACCGCAACCCGCGTTCTGATTCACTGTCGCCCGTCGCGGACTCGGGGCATGCTGCCCCTACAGTGTTTGCAGTCGATACAACTGGGAGAGTGTACTTAAGGGTCACGAAAACGGCCCCGGCGTGTGGGGCTCCGACACGGACGCGTGACGGGGCTGGGCGGGTCAGTCGTCGGCCGTCACTGGCTCGGGCTCGACACCGAGGTACTTCTCGTTGACGACCCAGTCGCCGTCGTCGTCCTTGACCAGGTACTCCCCGTAGTACGGGACCCGGTTTTCGACCGTCTCGTGGAAGGCCGTACGGATCTCCTCCCGACTCATCTCGCCCATCGGTCGGAGGTCGTCGTTGCGGTTGAGACAGCCCTTGAGATACCCCTCGTGGGTCACCCGGACGCGGTGGCAGTTCGAACAGAACTCCTCGTTCTCGACGGGGTCGACGATCTCGACCATGCCGCCCTCGACGAAGTAGCGCTTGCGGTCGTGCATCTCGCGGTGCTCGACCCGGTCGGCGATGTCGGCGAGCCAGTCGTGGACGCGCTGGATGTCGATGTTCCACTCGGGCTTGCCCGTGAGCTCGGGCATGTACTCGATCAACTGGAGCTGGAGGCCGTCGTTCTCGGCGACGTGTTCGACCATCTCCTCCACGTAGCCCGCGGTGTGCTCGAACACGACCATGTTCAGCTTTACGGGGGTGAGTCCCGCGTCGACCGCGGCCTGCACCCCCTCCATCACCTTGTCGTACGCGCCCGACTTGGTGATCTCCGCGAACGCCTGTGGGTCGAGCGCGTCCTGCGAGACGTTCACCCGCGAGAGTCCGGCCTCCTTCAGCGCCTCGGCCCGCCCGGGAAGAAACGTCCCGTTCGTCGTCAGCGAGGTCTCCATCGAGTCCGGCGTGCGGCGGATGATCTCTTCGAGGTCCTGTCTGAGCATCGGCTCGCCGCCGGTGAACTTCACCTTCCGGACCCCGAACTCCTCGACGACGTCGAGAAAGCGGACGACGTCGTCGGTCGACATCTCGTTGTCCCCTGGCTCCATCGGCCCCCGGGTGTCGCCCAACCCCTCGTTGTGGCAGTAGACGCAGTCGAAGTTACACCGGTCCGTGAGCGAGACCCGGACGCCTGTCACCTCCCGTCCGAAGTCGTCCTCGAGCATGTGGGAGAGAGGTGGATGTGAGGAGTCTTAACTTGCAGGGTCGATTGGGCGGTCTCGTAACTTCTTCTGGTTACTTCTTTTGGGTGTACGTAGCCGTTCGTAATATCTTTTGTGACATAATGCCGGCCCTCGGACGGACGACGGTCGACGGTCCTCGATGTCGAGCCTTCGCCCGGCCGCGAGACGAACGCGCCGAACAGAAGCCGTTCCACGGGCCGAAACGAGCGCGATATCCTGAGTGTGCTCGGCGGTGACGCGTTACTGGGCTGGTTATGTAATATCGTCGCCACTCTGTGTTATGAGCACGGCACTGGACGACATCCGGTTTCTCGCCGATTCGAGCCATCGACTCGTCGCGATGGAGGCGCTGGCCGATGCGCCGTGCTCGCGGGCCGATATCCGAACGGTGACCGGGGCGTCCGCGGCGACGGTCGGACGGCTCCTGAGTGACTTCGAACGCCGCGGGTGGGTCACAGAGGAGGAGCGACGGTACGCTTTGACGCCGCTCGGACGGTTCGTCTCGCGGGAGTTCACCACGCTCCACGCTAGGGTGACGGTCGCGCGCGACCTCCAGCCGTTGCTGGCGAGCCTCCCCTTCGACACGGTGGGGTTCGACCTCGAGCGCCTCGCTGGGGCGTCGGTAGCCCGTTCGACGCCGGACGACCCGCTTGCGATGGCGTCGCGGATCAGGGAGTACGAACTCGAGTCCGAGCACTCGACGAGCCTCACGGACTTCTTCCCCGAACCGTGTCTCGATGCTCGTCACGAGGCCGTCGTGAACGGGACACAGACGTTCGAGGTCGTCTTCACTCCCCCGGTACTGGAGGCGGTGATGGCGTTTCGCTCCGCCGAGAAGTTCGTCGAAATGGTCACCGCAGACCGTTGCTCCGCCTTCGTCTCCGATGGCGACGTTACCCCTCCGATATGTCTCAACGATGGACTCGCCTGCCTCATCGTCCGAGACGAACGGAACACCTCTATCGCGATCATCGAAACCGACGACGAACACGTCGTCCGGTGGATGCAGGAGCGGTTCGAGACACACAGAGCGGACGCCACGCCCGTCACGGCTGCCTACTTAGCGACGCTGCGGACGGACACGCCCGCTCGGTGAACGCCGTGCCGTCTCTTCGACTCCAAAAAACCGCTCTCCCTCGCCGTCACTCCTCGCCGAGTGCTCGTTGGTGAGCGAGGCGGACGACGGCCTGCCACGGGAGCACGCCCGTGGGGTGTTCAGCTTCGTCGTTCGATTCGGACTCCGGTCGTGGCACGTTTTTCGTTGCCATATCTTGCTCAACGACCGACGCGGACATCACGATTCTTGGTGTCAGGTTTTTCACCTGCGGTCGTGTTTTCACCTGCCGTTCGTCCGTGCGCGTAGTGACAGGGCCTGTCCGTTCGCGACGGTCGGACCGACGCTCACAGTTCATCACGGTCACCCCTTCACAACCCTTATTCGCCGGACGCGACGAGATGAGGGTATGGACAACGCGGACGTACGAGAGCTCCTCCGAGCGGTCGAGGACCCTGCCCTCGGTGACGACGTCGTCTCGCTCGGCCTGGTCAACGCCGTTGAGGTCGAGGGCGACCGGGTTCGGGTATCGCTCGCGCTCGGCGCGCCGTACTCCCCACAGGAGTCCGCCGTCGCGCGGCGGGTGCGAGAGGTACTGGGTGACGCGGGTCTCGACGCGGACCTGACGGCGAAACTGCCCGCTCGGGCGGCCGAAGAGCAGGTGCTCCCGGGTGTGAAGAACGTCATCGCTGTCGCCTCGGGCAAGGGCGGCGTCGGCAAGTCGACGATCGCGGTCAACCTCGCCGCCGGCCTCTCGAAGCTCGGCGCGCGGGTGGGACTGTTCGACGCCGACGTGTACGGGCCGAACGTCCCCCGGATGGTCGACGCCGACGAACACCCACAGGCCACGCCGGAGGAGACGATCGTCCCGCCCGAGAAGTTCGGGATGAAGCTGATGAGCATGGCCTTCCTCGTCGGCGAGGACGACCCCGTCATCTGGCGCGGCCCGATGGTCCACAAGGTCCTGACTCAACTCGTCGAGGACGTCGAGTGGGGCGCGCTCGACTACATGATCCTCGACCTCCCGCCGGGGACGGGCGACACCCAACTGACGATCCTCCAGACGCTCCCGCTCTCGGGGGCGGTCATCGTCACGACGCCGCAGGACGTGGCGCTCGACGACGCCCGGAAGGGCCTGCGGATGTTCGGCAAACACGACACCAACGTGCTGGGGATCGTCGAGAACATGGCCGGGTTCCGGTGTCCCGACTGCGGGAGCCGCCACGACCTCTTCGGGTCGGGTGGGGGCCGCGCGTTCGCCGACGAGAACGAACTGCCATTCCTGGGGTCGATCCCGCTGGACCCCGCCGTCAGAACGGGCGGCGACACCGGCGAACCGATGGTTCTGGAGGAGGGCAGCGAGACGGCCGACGCGCTCCGGGTGATGACCGAGAACGTCGCCAACAACGTCGGGACTGTCCACCGCCGGCGAGTCTCTCGTTCGTGATGACGGCCGACGGCGGTGGCGGACACGTGGGTGACACCGATCGGGTCGACGACTCCGAGGGGTTCGCCCCCGACCCCGACCGGGTGCGCCTCCTCCGGGAGACCGCCGACGACCTCCGCGGCGACTCCTCGGCGAGCCAGCAGCTCGCCGCGGTCCTCTACCGCGTGAGCGACCTCTACGACGACGGCGAGGAGACGACGCCCGAGGAGATCTACCGCACCGTCCGGTTCATCATGCAGGTAAACCGACGCGGCGGGTTGGACCGATAGGGACCGCCGAGAGCCGATCGGAGCCGGCTGCGGCCTCCGCTCCGCCATCTCGTTCCGCGACACGGCGGCGACGACACCCGACGAACCCGGAGGGTTTTGCCGCTCGGAACCGACAGCCGACTGTGGACGCACACCAAGACCGCCTCCGGAACCCGTTCAACATGGACGAGCAGTGTACGAACTGCGACGCGCTCCCCGAGACGCGCACACAGGTCGTCCACGGCTACGGCGACGTCGGGGGGGAGTTCCTCGTCGTCGGAGACGCACCAACGCAGGCCGCCGACCGGACCGGGGTTCCGTTCACCGGTGACGCCGCGGGCGAGCGGCTCCAGGGCGTCCTCGGCGACCTGGGCTTCTCGCGGTCGCCGCCCGATTCGACCGAACCCGACCTCCAGAACGTCTTTCTCACCTACCTGGCGCGCTGTCACCACCCCGAGCGTCCCCCGACCGACGGCGAGGTGGCGAACTGCGATCCGTTCCTCACGGCCGAGATCAGGATGATCAACCCCCACATCATCGTCCCCATCGGGGGACGGGTGCTCGAAGCCCTCGCCACCGAGTACACCACACGCGCACCCGAGAGCTTCGACGTGGCGGCGGCCCACGCCACGACCATCCGCGGGCGCGGCTTCGAACTGGTGCCGATGCTCCCGCTCGACGAGCAGACCGACGCCGACACCGAGGCGTTCGTCGACCACGTCCGCGAGAACGTCCTGGGGAGGGACTACCGCCAGACGAAGGGTCGCCGCGGGCGGTAGCTCGGGCGGTCACCAGTAGGGAGTGTCCGACCGGCCCGCCCAGCGGAGCCCCGCGACCACGCCACCGAGCAGGAGACCGGCCACGAAGGCGACGACGAGCGCCGCGGCCACGTCGAGCGTGCCGACGAGCACGACGAGTCCGCCGACGCCGAGACCGACGACGGCCACGGCCGCGAGCAGGGCGAGGCGACGAACGAACTTCATACCACCACTGGAACGGGGAGCGACAAAACGAGTCGGGTGACCGTGCCGTCGGCCGTGTCGACGTCCGGCACCGAAGCGGCGCGTTCAAGGCGCCGCCGCCGTACGTCATTCACATGACCGTCGTTGCCGTACTCTGTGATCCGCCCCGACCGGGTCTCGTCCTCCCCGCTCTCGTCGAAGAGGGTCCGCTCTCCGGTGCAGAGGCCGCCGACCTGTACGCCGCGATGCTGAAAGACACCTTCCTCGCGGTCGACCGCTCCGGCGGCGACCTCCTCGTCAACTACCGCCCGGAGGAGCTCCTGCCCGACGAACACCGAAACGCGGGGGACGTCACGGCGGAGGCGGCGGTGCGCGCGCTCGCCGCCGACGCGCTCGACGACCTCGACGACGTGCGGTTCGAGGTGCAGGTCGGCTCGTCGTACGCCGCCCGGGCGGGCAACACCGCCACCCACCTCCTGCGCGAGGAGGGCGTCGACTCCGTGGCGGTCGTCCGCGGGACGGCTCCGTTCTTGACGCGGACGGCCGTCGACTCCGCGGCGATGAAGCTTCGGTCGACGCCCGTCGTCCTCGGGCCCGCACCGACCGGCCGGGTGTTCTACGCCGCGTTCACCGAGCCGATCGACTTCACGGACGCCTTCGCCGCGCCCGAAGTGTCGACGCTCGCCGCCCGGGGGGACGCGGCCGGGCTCGAAGTCGACTTCCTCCCGATGCAACCCGTGCTCCGGACGGCCGCGGACCTCGACACGATCCTCCCGCTCCTCGCAGCGCGCCGTGACGCCGGCCGCATCGTCCCGAAGTGGACGGCCCCGCTCGTGGCCGAACTGGGGCTGCTCGACTGAGGCGCGCGAACGCGGCGTCGGGTGGGATGTTCTATTCAGTACCCGTCTCGGTTCATGCGTCGAGCCGGCCGGGCCGACACGTACCGGGTCGAGGCGCACAACCGCGCCGGCTCCTCGGGTACCGGCGGGTTCGACGTCTCGGAGCGGCTGACGTTCGACTTCCGTCTCACCCGAACCGATCGCACCCCTCGGTGGACGGGACGGCGCTCGATCTCCGCGCTGCGCATCTGGGGTCGGTGGCCCACGCGGTCACCGACTCGCTCGGTGGGCGGCCACACGTCGCCCGCGTCACGGTCGAGGGAACGGTCGCGGCGGCGGGAGAGGAGTGCCCGTTCGGGTCGGCGGTCGTCTCGATCCACGCGACGCTCCTGGTCGAAAGCGGTGCGGACGACGCGTCGATCGACCGGTGGCGACGGACGTTGCGCGACCACGAGACCACACAGCGGGCGGTCCCGACGGACGTGTCGCTGTCCGTCTCGGTCGCTCGCGTCTCCCGATCGCGACCGACAGCGTAACGGCTTTGAGTCGGCCACCCAACCGTCGAGTATGGACTGGCCACACGATCCCGACGGGGAGCAGGGTAGCGAGGGCCGACGCAAGTACGGCCACGCGGTCGTCGCCAAGAAAGTCGACGAGGACGAGGACTTCCCGCTCTCGCGGGACGCGTTCGTCGCCGAGTACGGCGACGACCCGATCCGGATCGACTCCGAGCGAGTCGTCTCGCTCCGCGAGGTGTTCGAGGGGGTCGACGAGGAGGAGTTCGCCGATTTCGTGGAGTTTCACCAGGCGCTCGGACGGGCGATGCGGGAGAACGACCTCTGGTTCTACGAGGGTGCCGACGCGTTCGTCCGCGACCGCGCCTAGGCGTCGTCGAATTCGGCGTCGAGTTCGACCTCGACCGAGTCCCGTTCCCACGTCCGGGCTGCGTCGCCGGTCACTTCGGCGCGAACCTTCTCCTCGAGGAGTTTCACGGCGACGCTGTTCGCCCCCTCGGGGATAATGAGGTCCGCGTTCCGCTTCGTGGGCTCGATGAACTGTTCGTGCATCGGCTTCACCGTCGAGAGGTACTGCTCGATGACGCCTTCGAGGTCGCGCCCACGCTCGATGACGTCGCGCTGAATCCGCCGGAGGATCCGGACGTCGGCGTCGGTCTCGACGTACAGGCGGAGATCCATCATCTCGTTGATCGCCTCGTCGTACAGCGCGAGGATCCCTTCGAGGATGACGACGTCGGTCGGATCGACCCGTTTTCGCTCGGCTTTGCGGTTGTGCCTCGTGAAGTCGTACTGGGGCATCTCGACCGGTTGCCCCTCGAGGAGGCTGCTCATCTGCGTCTGGAGCAGGTCCCACTCGAACGCCGACGGATGGTCGTAGTTCCGACTCTTCCGCGCTTCGAAGTCGAGGTGGCTCAGGTCGTGATAGTAGTTGTCGATCGGGATCCGCGTGACCGACTCGCCGACGTTCTCCGTGACGAGTCGGGCGACCGTCGTCTTCCCGGCGCCAGTCCCTCCCGCGATGCCGATGACGAACGACGGGATACCCATCCGGCTAGTCCGGGACGGGAACCGGTTTCAACGTGTTGGTTTCGCTCCCATCGACCGTGTGACCGTGGGCCGCCGATCAGCGGTTCCGGCGACCACCGCCGGTCGGCCGGAGGTGGGCCGTCGGAGCCCAAACCCCGTCGAAACGTTCGCCAACTACAGAAATTTATCGTGGCGATTTCGTTCACGAAACATGTGAGTTTCGTTCACAAAGGTAGATTTATACGACGGTGTACCCATCGACGGATTATGGTACGTGATATCGACCGACGTAAGTTCCTGAAGGGAGCCGGTGTCGCCGGTGTCGCCGGACTCGCCGGCTGCATCGGTGGTGGCGACGGCGGGTCGGGTGGGGGCTCGGAGGCGACCGAGACGGAATCGAGTGACGGCTCCGAGACGGAATCCGGTGGGAGCACCGGTGGCGGCGGGATGAGCGGCCCAGACGGGCTCGTCGTCATCGGATACCCCGAGTCGGGGATTCAGCTGTTCCGTGACTACTACAGCCAGACCGACGGGAGCCAGTCGATCCTGATCCCCGACGGGCTCCGCGACGGCGCACTGCCCGCACAGGTCGGCAACCCGATGGAGAACGTCACGGGGACGGCGCCGGCGGCTGGCGGGCCGAACCAGGACGCGTTCAACGAACTCTTCCAGGAGGAGTACGGCTCCGCGCCCGGCGTCTTCACCTCCCAGTCGTTCGACTCCGCGGCCATCGGTATCCTCGCCAACGCTGCCGCCGGCGAGAACAGCGGGCCGGCGGTCAAGGACCAGATGCGTCGCATCGCCAACCCGGGCGGGATGGAGGTCGGTCCCCAGAACCTCGTCGAGGGCGTCGAGGCCGCCGCCAACGGCGAGGACGTCAACTACCAGGGGGCGTCTTCGGCGACCAACTTCGACCAGAACGGCGACCCCGCGTCCGCGGCGTACGACATCTGGGAGTTCGACGGCGTCGACTCGCAGTCGACGACGGCCGTCGAGACGCAGTCGTTCTCCGGCGAGAACCCCGACGGAGCCGGTCCGTCCGCCGACAGTGGCCCCGGCGGAAGCGACCGTGAGATCTCGCTCGGGATCCTCCTCCCGGAGACGGGCGACCTCGCCTCGACCGGCCAGCCGATGATCCAGGCGGCGCAGATCCCCGGCATTCTGGTCAACGAGGCCAACCCCGCCGGGCTCTCGGTGAACGCACAGATCGAGGACACTCAGACCTCGCCCAGCGCCGGCGTCGCCGCCGGTCAGTCGCTGGCGAGCGCGGGTGTGCCGTTCATCTGCGGCACCGCCTCCTCGGGCGTGAACGTCCCGATGTCTCAGCAGGTGGCGATCCCCAACGAGATCGTCGGCTGCTCGCCGTCGTCGACGGCGCTGTCGGTGACGAACCTCGAAGACAACGACTTCATCTTCCGGACGGCACCGTCCGACCAGCTCCAGGGCCGCGTCATGGCGCAGGTCATGTCCGAGCGGCTCGGTGCCTCTACGGTGTCGACGCTGTACGTCAACAACGACTACGGCCAGCAGCTCTCCGAGCGGTTCACCAGCGTCTTCGAGGACAGTTTCGACGGCGAAGTCATGACGCAGGTGGCGTTCAACATCGGCGAGTCGTCGTACTCGTCGGTCATCGAGTCGGCGCTCTCGGGCGGCAGCAACTGAGCCGTCGACGCAACGACTCGACGTCAGGCCCTCTACCTTCCCGTATTTTCCCCACCACCGGCGGGTCCGGCTGTCTCACTCGGGCTGTTCGTCCTTCCCGGCGACGACTACTGCAGGCGGTACCGCAGCAGCGCTGCGATGCCGCCGAGGTTCTTCAGCTGCTGGCCGGGGGCGAACTCCGCGGAGAACACGGTTACCTCGCCGCCTTTCTGTTCCGTCGTCTCGATCACCTCGTTCGCGTCGACGTCCCACTCGCCCGCCCCCTGGCGCTCGTCTCTCAGCCTCGAATCGAGGACGAGCAGGTGCTCGACGGCACCGAACTCGGCGGCTTCGGCGACCTCCTCGACGCCGTAGGCGACTTTCGTCCCCGCTGCGATGCCGTCCATGAGTTCGTCGATGAGCCGCGACTCCTCGGCGATGCGGGTCTCCTTCTGGACGTCGTCGATCGCGCCGCGCTTGAGCACCTCGTGGACGCCGCGGTCGCCGACGCCGGCGGTATCGACCGTCTTCACGATCTTTTCCGCCGCGTCGAGGAACTCGCTTGCGATGTAATCACGAGCGTCGTTCTTCGTAAAGCCCGGCCCCGCGAGGACGACGGCGTCGACGTCGAGGTGCGACAGCGCCGACCCGACCTCGTCGAAGAGTTCCGTCCGCGGGCGGGCGTACTCGCCTTTCCCCGTGGGCCTGGTGAAGGAGGCGTACTCCTCGGTGCCGTACTGGGCGACGGTGTGGATGTACGCCTCGCCCTCTTCGACGGTGACGATGGCGACGTCGGGGTTCTCGCTCGCCTGTTCGGCCTCCTCCAGCCGATCGGTCTGGTCCGGCTTCCAGTGTTTCTCGACCGTGATCTCCGACCGTTCCTCGACGTTCAGCGTGTGGTGGTGGCCGAGCTGGTCCTCGCGGGAGCAGCCGACGATCTCGCCGCCCACGCGGAGCCGGTTGGCGAAGCGGGCGAACTCGACGTCCTCGACCGAAAGCGTGAGGTGGAGGTGTTCGCGTTCGCCACCCGTATCGCGGAGGTTCTCCTCGTTGCGCTGGATGCGCCGGGTGGTGTCACCCTCGACGAGATCGCCCGGTTCGAGCACGTACGAGAGGTGCCAGAGGTCGTCGACGTTCTCGGGAACGAGCGTCACCCGCTCGCGTCCCTCCTCGCCGCGACCCCGGCTTACGATGCGCATGTCGGCTCTCGGCGGGCGGGCGTTACGTGTCTTGTCATTCCGGCCGACCGACGATCAGGGTTCGCTCCACCGCTTCTTCGACAGCCCCGCGGCGAACCCCCGTCCGACGAGGTAGTAGGAGGCGACCTGGACGTAAAAGAGCACGAAGATTCCGACGACGACGACGGTCAGCACCGAGCCGACGAGTCCGCCGGTGATCCCGACGACGATCGCGAGCAGCCACGCGACGGCGTAGTCGCTCGTGAACGCCCCCGCGAGGACGGTCCGGACGTCGAACGCCGCACGCAGTCGCCCTTCGATGGCGAAGTTCGCGAGTGCTGCGGGGAGGATGTACGTGACGACGAGCAAGAACAGCCCGACGGCGGCGAGGAAGGCGACGAAGACGAGGGGTCCCGGTCCGACGACGGTCGGTGCCGGCGGGGGGCTCCCCGCACCCGCCTCGGCAATCATCGGATCGCTGGGGATGAACACGAGGATCGCTCCGAGCACGATCGCAAGCGGGACGAGCACGAACAACCCGTACACGAAGTTCACGACGGTCAGCTTCAGCCCGTCGACGAACAGGGTGCCCCACTGCGTGAACGAGGGGGGCGTGCGCTCCCGACGCGCGGCGTGGTCGAGCACCCGAACGAGGTAGCCCTGGACGACGAACGCCGGGAGAACCAACACGCCGAGAAGAGTCAAAACCCCGCCGACGAGGAGCGTCGACAGCCAGTCATCGCCTCGACGGGGAAACGACAGAGCATCGAAGAGCATCACCCGGTCGGTGACCGGGCGCGGAGTTAGTTCTTGTGACTATTCTTGCACCACCGCCGCAGTCGCCCGGTTTCGGGACCGAGCGCCCGACTCCGAACGTCAGCGCGAGGGTCCTCGAGAGAACACAGAGTCGGCCCGCTGGTGCGGGACGGACATCGATCCGTCGGGAAATCGATCCCGTCGGGATACCGATCGCCCGGTCGTTCAGACGGCCGGCTGTTCGCCGGGCATCTCGTCTTCCTCGTGCAGTTCGACGGGGTTGAGATCCGTCCAGGTGTGGCCGATGACGTAAAACGCCGCGACGGCGGCGTAGAACGTCACGAAGACGCCGACGATCGTCCCGACGATCGGGACGATGCTCAGCACGGACGTGACGAGCCCCGCGGCGAGGAGCATCGCGAACGCGCTCAACCACCCTATCGCGTACGTTCTGGTCGTGATGGCCGCACGGATCTCGCCGAAGGCGAAGCCGGCCATGAGGTCGTCCTTCTCGACGTAGTTCGCGAGCGCCGCGGGGGCGATGTACGCCGCAACGAGCCCGAGGGCGAACGCCACGAGGAAGCCGACAACGGCGACGAGGCCGCCGATCGCGCCCGCGACCCCGGAGTCACCGGCGACCGCACCGCCGATGCCGATGAACGCGATGGTCGCCCCGAGCAGGCCCGGGACGAGACCGTACACGAGGTAGATGGCGAACGCCTTCAGCCCGTCGACGATCATGGTCCCCCAGTCGTCGAACACCGGCGGTTCGTCGCCCCCGCGCATCGTCCCCCGGAGGACGCGAACGTAGTAGCCGAACACCGCAAACAGCGGGACGAGGAGGAAGCCGAACAGCGTCAGGACGCCGCCGAGCAGAACCGTCTTTATCCAGTCGTCGCTGCTGCGCAGGTATCTGAGTGATTCTTCAATCATAGTGATTCACCGAGCGTGCCGCCACACGGGCACGACACGTGTCGGCGTGGCCTGCACTTGCTCTGCGTTCTACACGCGACCGGAGGTAATATCTATGGTGCTCGTTCCGTCGGATAAACGGAACGTTATTTTCTGTCAACACCACCCGACTCCACCGGAGACGAACGCTCAGTCCGCGGCGTCACGCAGTTCGCTCCCGCCGGGCGGGAGGAACTCCTGGATCAGATCAGGACTGGCCACCTTCCGGAGGAACGACTGGTCGGTGAAGCGTGTCTTGAACTCCCGGTAACACATCTTCGCCGCGTCGTTCTGCGCGTACCGGCCGGGTTCGAGGTGGATCGCGGTCTCGACGCGCGGATCGATCGCCGACGACGGACCGCCGAGCACGCGTGTCTCCCCCTCGCACTGGACGCCGACGGCGACGCGTGCCTCGACGTCGCGGAAGTAGGTGCGGTCGCCGCGGATGGCGAACCCACCTTTCTCCAGGTACTCGCCGCTCTCGGGCGTCTTCGACACCTGATCGGGCGTCACCATGTACGCGTCCCCCGCGTGGCGGCCGTCCTTCCACACCGACGAGTACGCGACGGCGAACTGCGCGGCCTCTTCGAGCGTCGATTCGGGGAACTCGACGGGGTTCGACGGCTCCGACGGCCGCGACGCCTTGAGCACCGTTACCGGCCCGCCGTGCGCCTGCGCGTGGAAGAAGCGATCGTGCTTCGAGAGGTACTTCTTGACGAGGTCCTCGTTCTGGTCGGCGTTCCGCCCCCCGACGACGAGGTAGCCGTCCGAGGTCTCGAACCACCGGAAGCGTTCGTACCAGTGGCCGGGCTTGCGGATCGGAATCGACCGCCGCGAGAGCCAATCGACGTCCACGGGTTCCTCGTCCTCGTCCTCTTCGTCACCGTCGTCGGCCTCCCACGCCTCCTTGCGTGCTCTCACCGCGGCCAGTTCCTCGCGGGTGTCCTCGATCGCCGCCAGCGCCCCCTCCTTCTTCGACTCGATCCGCTTCGCCTCC
This sequence comes from Salinigranum marinum, assembly GCF_024228675.1. Taxonomy (NCBI): domain Archaea; kingdom Methanobacteriati; phylum Methanobacteriota; class Halobacteria; order Halobacteriales; family Haloferacaceae; genus Salinigranum; species Salinigranum marinum. The sequence continues at coordinate 765,532 of NZ_CP100461.1, forward strand.
GTGTAGAGGCGGTCGGCGTTCTTCTCGACCCCCATCGAGACGTCGACCGTCACCCGGCTGTCGTCGAGGTCGATCGTGACGGTTCCCGCCGCCGAGTCGACGCCGACGACCGCCTCCGCGGCGGGGATCCCCTGGTCCGCGCCCGCCGCGAGTTTCGACTCGATCTCCGACCACGGGATCCCCTCCGCGCGCGCGTCGCGGACGGTCGAGAGCACCTCATCGACGATGTCGTAGTTCGCGTACAGCGCCTCGGCCTTCTCCCGCTCCGCGCGGGCCTGCTCCTCGAACCCCTCGATCGCGCCCTTTTGCTGTTCGATGATCCGTTGCTGTTTGGCGATCTCCGCCTCGAAGTCAGGTCGGTCGTCCCCCGTTTCGGGCTCCTCGTCGGCGAGTTCCAGCCGGTAGAAGTACTCGTCGAGCGCCTCGTTGAACGTCCCGTACGCCTCCTCGTTCAGGTTCTCGCGCTCACGCTCACGGAGGGGGAACGGCGTCGCGTCGACCACGCGGTCGCCGTCGAGATACACCCGCGGGTCGAAGTCGCCCGACTTCAACTGCGAGGCGAGTTCGGCGATGGCGTCGTGGATCGCGCGGTAGTCGCTCTCGTCCGCGTCGGCGATGTCGAGCGTCTTCTCGACGCCCGCCCGCGTGCAGAGCTCCTCGGCGTACAACCCGCCGAGGTTCAACTGGGTCGCCAGCGTCCGTACCACGTCGGTGTCGGAGTCGGCCATCTGCCGGCGGAAGGTGTCGAAGCCGACGGTGAGGGGATTCAGCCGCGAGGAGGGGAACTCGTACTGCGCGCCCGGGGCGACGGTCCGGGACTTCAGGCGGACGGTCTCGAGGCTGCGCACCACCTCGTCGGTCCCGTCAAGGACGGCGATGTTCCCCTGTCCGAACAGTTCCGCGACGATCTTCGTCCGCTCGTCGCCGCGCTCGAACTCGAAGACGAGGATGCGGTCGAACTCGAACTGCTCGACGCCACGGAAGTCCGCGTTGGCGATGCGGTTCCGGAGCATCATCGCGAAGTTCGGCGGGCGGCCAGGCGCGTCGGGGACGTGTTCGGGCGCGGCGACGTGCGCGCGTTTCACGTCGCCGACCTCCACGATGAGTTCGACCCGGCCGCGGTCGAAGTCGCGCATGCGGAGGCGCAGGAGGTCGTCGCCGTAGAGGTAGGCCTTGTCGACTTTCGCCCCCTCGTACCGGGTGAGTTCGGTGACGAGCGCTGCGAGGTCGACGCTCGAAAGCTCCTGCTTGGGCTCCATACCGTCCTCGTATCAGCGGGTGCCGAAAAGGGGTGTCGCTTCCGATCGGTCCTCGGCCGCCTCACGGCCGGCCGAGAACCGACCGAGCGGACGGCTCGACTTGTCACCGCCGATTCGACGACGAGCGTGAGGCTCTTCGTCCTCCCGATCGACATCCGAACGTGACACGATCGGTCCGACGGGTCGAAACGGAGGCGGAACTGGAAGACGCTCTCGCCGTCCGCCGGGCGGTGTTCGTCGACGAGCAGGACGTCCCCCCGGCGCTGGAGGTCGACGCATACGACGACCTCGGCGCGGCGACCCACTTCCTCGCAGTCGACGGCGATACCGCGGTCGGCGCGGCGCGGCTCAGGCCGGTCGACGCCGGGACCGACGGGGCGGACGATCACGCGACGCCGGCGCGGGCGAAGATCGAACGCGTCGCGGTCCTCGCCGACCGTCGCGACGAGGGCTGGGGCGCTCGCCTGATGGACGCTGTTGAGGCGGAGGCCCGGAGGGCGGGGTTCGAGACGCTCGTGCTCCACGCCCAGACTCCCGTCGAGGGCTTCTACGCCGATCGTGGCTACCGATCCGTCGGCGAGGAGTTTGAGGAGGCCGGGATCCCACACGTCGAGATGGTCCGCAACTGCTGAGTCGTTCCCCGGTCGAACCGGCGACCCCTCTCCGTTCCGCCGACTGATGCCTCGAGGCGTAGCCTTACCGCAGAACTCCGGGGAGATACACCGATGCGTACGACTCCGGGGGAGGCGGAACGCGAGCACCGCGCGGACGCCGAGGCCGATCCGGACCGACCGAGACAGCGCGATACCGTGGACCGGCGTCGATCCGAAGGTGGAACGACCGGCGACGAGCGGACCCGAGCGACGGACGAGCGGGCGCGGAGCCACCCGGTCGGCGGGCGGCGCTCCGCTGTCTCGGGGTCGCCGGCGCGGTGACCGGACTGACCGTCGATCGCGTCCGCGCGAGGGGTCCACGACCACGGCGTCCGCGTTCGCTCGTGGGAGCTGCGCGTCGTCGGCCGTGCGTGACGGCGGTCGCTCGCGCAATGCCTGGATCAGAACGCTCTGTGAAATCTACAGCCGCTTCGACACGTACGGGCCGTCCTGGTGGTAGCCGAGCTTGTCGCAGTAGTACTGTCGGACGCCGATCCCGGAGATGACCGCGAGCTTCGAGAAGCCGTCGTCGGCCGCGAGTTCCTCGGCCCTTCCTAAGAGACGCCGACCGTAGCCGCGGTGTTGCCAGTCGCCCTCGCCGCCGAGTCCGACCTCGCTCCCGTAGACGTGGAGTTCTCGCACGATGGCAGCGTCGCGGAGTTCCTCACGGACGGGGTCGGCGTCGGGGCGGTCGCCGTACGGCGAGTACGAGGGGTAGCGAAGGCGGCAGAAGCCGACGAGGAGGTCGGCGTCGGGATCCTCGAACGCGAGGAAGTGCTCTCGACCGCCGACGGCGTCGTACGTCCGGGTCGAGAGCGTGATCCGATCGGGATCGGGGTCGGCGTCGTTCATCCCGACCTCGCGGGCGCGGATGTCGCGTGGTTCGATTCCCCTCTCGGCGGCCCGCTGTTCGGCGAGCTGGCGGAGGTTCGACTTCCAGACGCCGGCGTCGATGAAGTCCGCGGGGATGTCGCGCTGGACGCGCTGCAACCGGGTGTACTCGGGGACGAGCCCCATCGCCTCCGCGACGACGTCGGCGGCCTCCTCGTTCGTCAGCGGGTCGAACTCCTCCCGGCGCCACTGGTCGTACACGCGGGTCCCTCTCACCACCAGGGTCGGGTAGATCTTGAGGTAGTCGGGCCGCCACTTCGGATTCTCGGCCAGTTGGCGGAAGTCCTCGACGCACATCTCCCGGGTCATGCCGGGCTGGCCGGGCATCATGTGGAAGCCGACTTTGAACCCCGCGTCGCGCAGGCGGCGGTTGGCGTCGACCGACGCCTGCGTACCGTGGCCGCGGTGCATCTCCCGGTTGATCCGTTCGTAGGTGGTCTGGACGCCCACCTCGACTTTCGTCCCGCCCAGCCGGAGCATCCGGTCGATCTGCTCGGGGTCACACCAGTCGGGCTTCGTCTCGAACGTGATTCCCACACAGCGAACGTCGGCGGTCTCGTTCTCCGCGATGACGTCCGCGACGTAGCGGAAGTCGTACTCGTCGGGGGCCTGTGCGAACGACCGCCCCTCCGCGGGGTTCGGGGGCGAGTCGAGGTCGTACTCGTTCATCGCCTGCAGGGCGCGCTTGACGAACCACTCCTGGTAGTCGTGGCTCCGCGCGGTCATCGTCCCGCCCATCAGGATGAGCTCCGCCTTATCGACCGGGTGACCGATGTGCCGCAGCTGTTCCAGCCGGAGCGTCACCTGGCCGTAGGGGTCGTAGTCGTTCTGCTCCCCGCGCGCGGCGGCGGGCTCGTGGCCCGTGTACGACTGCGACGAGTCGAATTCGCTCGCCGGGCCGCCGGGACAGTACAGGCACTTGCCGTGCGGACACATGTGCGGCGAGGTCATGATCGCCACGGGCGAGACCCCCGAGGCGGTCCGGACCGGCTTGCGCCGGACGACCTCCATCACGTCCTCGCGGCGGTCGTCGGGCGCGTGCTGGAGGACGTCGGTGTTCTTCGGCACTTTCGGCGAGGAGTGTTCCGAACACGCCCGCAGTTTCGCGCTCTCGAGCGACTCGGCGTTGACCTCTCCTGCCAGAATGCGCTCGACGAGCGTCTCGCAGGTCTTCCGGAAGGCCTCGGTCTCCTCTGGATCGGGGTCGTCGACGGTCCCCTCCGCGGTGCCGGTCATCGTCCCTGAGTGGTGGACTGAGGCGAATAAGCGTGTCGTTCGTCTAAACGCTCGGCCGAAACGACCGGCAGCGCGACCCGCGGCCTGCTGTGATACGCCCCGCGACCTACCGACGCTCCCGCCCGAGCACCTCGACGCGGCCGTCCTCTGCGAACCGGTACCGCCGCCCGGCCCACTCGAACTCGGTGACGACGCGTCCCGCGAGCGTCACGACGGGGAGCAACAGCAACCCGGGGTACGCGAACAGGACGTTCACCCGACGGAGCCCGAGCCGGGCGTACACCCCGGCGATGGCGACCGTGAGGAGCGGTGCGACCGTGAGCGGGAAGCAGACGCCGGCCGCGGCCAGCGGCACGCTCAGGAGCGACCAGCGCCACCCCTCGTTGACGCCGACGATGCGGACGAACCGAACGAGGCGGTTCGAGACCCGCTCGAACTCCCCGGGGACCGTCACCGGGGTCACCAGTGACCGAACCGGGTGAACGCCGGGGAGTCGCTGGGTGAGCAGGTAGTCGTCGCTCAACACCTCCCGGAGTTCGTCAGCGAGCGCTGGGACGCTCACCGTCAGTTCCGACCGGGTGAACGTCACGCCGCCGCCCCAGGCGGTGTCGGCCACGCTCCCGACCTGGAAGCACATCAGGAACGCGAACAGCGCGCCGAACCACGCCTCGACGAGCCGCCACCAGCCGTCGCCGACGAACACCGGAACGGCGCTCGCCGGGCCGTGGTCCTCCCCGGCGGCGACCAGTCGGTCGATCCACTCGGCGTCGCGCTCGAAGTCGTCGTCGGTCCAGACGAACCGGTCGTTCTCGGCGCGCTCCATCCCGTACGCGAGCGCGTTCGCCTTGCCCGAACAGCCCTCCGGCTCGCCGGCGACGAGCACCTCCACACCGTCCGGTGGGTCGTGCCCGGCGACCGGATCGACCGGCGTATCACAGATCACCAGCAGTTCGTCGTCGGGGCCGAGGCCGGCGACCAGCGCCTCGCAGGCGTCGCCCCACTCGACGGTCGGCAGCAGGACGCTCACGGGGTCGCGCTCGCTCATCATCCGTTCTGTCGGGTGGGAGGACCCGACGATAATCAACGTTCTCACACGGCCTGAACAGAACGAGCACAGCGAGCCCGCGTCAGCGGACGGCCGTCGTGTCGGCCGTCCGACGACCACCGTGCGTCACCCCCACGACGAGGAGGACCCCGGCGACAGTCGCGAAGGCGACTGACCCGGTCGAACCCCGACCCCGACCGTGACGGTGACGGTGCGGAAGTCACCTCTCTCAGCGTACGAGTCGGTACAGCCGGAAGAACTCGTTCTCGATGGGGAGCACCTCGACGTCGGAGAAGCCCGCCTCCGTCGCGTACTCCCGCAGCGTCTCCGCGCGCATCACGGTCCCCGTGCCGACGCCGTCGTCGACCATGCTCACCGGCAGGCAGTGGAAGACGCTCCAGCCGTACATGAACGCCTCGACGGTGCCAGCGTCGGGCGCGAACGAGTCGTCGACGCGCTCGTCCATGACGAGAACGGTGCCGTCGGGGGCCGCCAGGTCGTGCATCGACGACAGCACCGAGACGGGGTCGGACATGTCGTGGACACACTCGAACGCCGTCACGAGGTCGTACGACCCCTCGACGTCGGCGGCGTCGGCGTGGGTGAACGAGAGTCTCTCGCCCACGTCAGACGCGGCGGCGTTCTCGCGAGCCCTGTCGACGGAGGCTTCGTCGGCGTCGATACCGTGGACGGTCGCGTCAGGGTACGCCCGTGCGATGCCGATCGCCGACCAGCCGTGGCCACAGCCGACGTCGGCGACGCGCCCGCCGGCACGGAGCGCGGCGTCGACCCCGTCGAGCGACGGCAACCACTCCGTGCCGAGTTCGTTCACGAACAGCGGCCGGTTGAGCGCCGCCTGTCCCTCGTGTAAGTCCGCGCCGAACTCGTGGAACTCGATCCCCTCGCCCGTGCGGTAGGCCTCGGCGACGTCGCCGACGATCGACACCGCGCCCACGACGGTCCGCGGGAGCGACGCGAGGTAGTCGAGGCTCTCGGGGTCGGTGAGGACGGCCGCGTGTGCCGGCGGGAGCGCGAAGCGCCGTTCGGCGGCGGCCGCCCCGGGGTTCTCGCACGTCAGGAGCCCCGCGACCGCACCCTGTTCGAGCCACTCGCGCGCGTACCGTTCGCTCGTCTCCGTGGCCGCCGCGAGTTCGACGGACGTCGACGGTCCCTCGGCGGCGAGGGCGTCGTAGTAGCCGAGCCGCGAGCCGAGGTGGATGGCGTAGGTGGTGAACGTCCCCAGCGCGGCCTCGAAGACCCGTTCCTGAAATGTTTCGACGGCAGTTCGGTCGATCTCTGGCTGGCTCGTTGCCATGGCTGGACGGTGGCGTCCGAGCGGGCTATAGTTACTTTCTGAGACACAGTTTCCGAAACGAAACGTGTCGGTCGGGGTGTGACGGAGGTCGCGTCCGGAGACGACGGCCACGCGGTGACCCGCGTCTCACGGCCCGAGACACAGTTATCACATCGGGGTGCGAACGGATGGTAACGCGTGTCATCCACTGGAGGGACCGTGGACACGCATCCCGAGATTCGGGGGAGGAGAAGATGAGAGACGCAGATGGGGAAGTCCTCGACGAACTCCTGCAGAACGCGCTGGAGATCCAACACCGCGGCCTCAGGGCGGGACCAGCCGACGCTCGACTCGACACCGACGAGTTGCTCGACGTGGTCCGGCACCGCGAACTGTTCGAGGCGCTGTACGACGAACCGCTCGACCGTCGCGACCTCGAAGCACGGCTCGACGTCTCGCGGGCGACGAGCCACCGGTTCACCCGCTGGCTCGCGTCGAACGCGTACGCCGACCGCGTCGACGGCGTCTACCACCTGACTGGCGAGGGCGAGGTCGTCGCCGAGGCCGTGATGGGGCTCGAGCGGAAGCTCCGGGCCGCCGACCGGCTGGCCCCCCTGCTCGACGTGATCTGTGAGGACCACCGGGACTTCGTGGTCGAACCGTTCGAGGACGCCACCGTGACCGTGGCGACGCCGTCGGAGCCGTACGCGCCGGTGACCCGCTTTCTGACGCTCCTTCGCAGCTGTGGTCGGTTCCGCGGCTTCAACACCACCCACATGATCCCACCGGGGCTGGCCGATCTGTACGGCGATCCGTTCGCGGCGTGCGAGGTGGAACTGATCTCTCTCCCGAACGTGATCGAAGCGCTCCGCGAGACTGAGCGCGACGTCTGGCGCGCGCTCGACGAGGAGGACGGACATCTGAAGCTCCTGACCCGCGAGGCGCTCCCGTACGGACTCGCGCTGTTCGACGACCGGGTCGGGATCGGCGGGTACGACGAGGAGACCGGGACGCTTCGGGTGTTCGTCGACACGGACACGGCCATCGCGCGGGCGTGGGCCGAACGGGTCTACGAGACGTTCAGGCGAGACTCGAAGCCGGTGACCGCGTGAGGTCGAGGCCGGACGAGCGTTCCCACGGTCGACTGGTCGGACGGCGAATACGTCGCCGGTGAGTCAGAGCTGGTCGGCGACGGCGTCGACGACGGCGCTCAGCACGTCCTCACGCATCCCCGAGAGGAACTCGATTCGGCCGTCGCGGATGCCGAACGCCGTCACGCCCGCGGCGGGGACGCGTTCCCGTGCCGCGGCGGCGACCGAACGGACGTCGAACGGCGCGGTGCTCCGGAGGTAGAGTTCGTCGGTGCCGATCCCGACGGTGACGAACGGCCCCTCGTCGGTGCGGTTTCTCCGGTGGAGTTCGTCGAGCAGCAGCGTCGTCGGCGGGAAGTCGAACCGGTGGGTGAACGAGTCGGTGTCGAGAACGGCGAAGTTGACGCCGCCGGCCTCTCGGGTTTCGAGGTTCGCCTCGGCTGTCTCGATCTCGTCTTCGAGTTTGACGCGGAACTGCTCGGAGACGTGGCCGGCCAGACCGCCGTCGTCGTCGAACAGGAGGTCGGTGATGAGTTCGCGCTTGTCCTCGTACGACTGGTAGTACGCCTCCAGCGCGACCGCCTCGCGGATCTCGCGGACCCGGTCGGCGTCGTAGCCGGCCTCGGCGGCGGCCTCGACGTACGCCTCGGGCGTCTCCTCCCAGTAGCTGACCGCCGGGAGGTGGGCGAGGTCGTCACGCACCTCGGGGTTGACCGCGCTCGCGACGTTGGCGGCGAGCGCCCCCGTCGAGAGGTCGTCGGCGTCGTCGGCGTCGACGAGTACCTCGGTCACGTCGGCGACCTCGTCGTCGGCCGCGGCGGCGTCGAGCACCACCCGACGCGCGCCGTAGACGCCGAGAAGCCCGAGACCGTCGGCGGACTCGGCCGTCGAGCCCGTCCCGACAAGCAAGACGAGCGGGAGCCGCTCGTCGTGGCGGTCGCGGTCCTGCAACATCCGCGTCACGTCGTTCGTCGCCGCGTCCATCCCGTACATCGGGTCGTCGAGCGGACGGCGCGTGAAGTAGTGGTACTCGGCGTCCGAGGTGGGGTACTCCTCGCGGATGAGCGGGAGGACGGCCCGCTCGATAGCCGCGCCGGCGACGTAGCCGTCGGCGGTCGCCGCGTGCCGGAGGACGATCGGACGGTCGTCGAACACCGCCCGGCGGATCGCTTCGGCGGCGTCCGCGAGCTCCTCGGTGCGGGTCTCGACCGCGCCGTGCGGCGCGAGCGGTTCGACCGACTCCGGTCGGGCCCGGGAGGTCATCGCGTCGTCGAGACGGCCCTGGACGGTCGCGGCCTCGTCGTCCGTGAGGACGGTCAGCGCCTCGGTCTCGATCTGGAGTTCGCCGCGACGGAGTTCGACCTCGCCAGCCAGCCGGACGACGTCGTCGACGTCGACCTCGGGGTACGCGCGGACGCCCGCCTCGACGAAGGCGGCGCACTCGACCGTCCCGGTCTCGTCGCGGAGCTCGAACACCGTCGGTCCGGACGTCTGGTAGACGTCGACCACGATCGCCTCGACGCTGACGTCGTCGCCGACGCGGTCGTCGAGGTCGTCGATCGAGACGCGGGAGAACGCCTCGTCGTCGACCGCCGTCGAGTCGCCCTCGTCGACCGCCGTCGAGTCGCCCTCGTCGTTCCTGTCGTCCACAGCGTCGCCGTCAGAGGACGCACGACCGTTCCCCGCGTCGCCCTGCGTGTCCGGGACGGAGTCGCTTCCTCCCCGGTTCGTGCGGTCGTTCGTGGTCCCTTTCGCCGGCTTGGGCCGTTTCTTCACCGGTCCCGTGTCGGCGTCGTCCTCGTCGCGTTCGAGCGGTTCGCCCGCGGGGTCGCCGTCGGGGTCGTCGATACGGGCACCCCGGAACTCGCTCTCGGACTGCCGGATGGACCAGCCGAGGTCGACGTTGCCGTTGTCGCGGACGTTTTTCACCTGGACGAACACCGTGTCACCGCGCTCCCAGTCGAGGCTCTCGAGGCGGCGGTCGAGTTCGCTTCGGTGTAAGAGGCCGGTGACGCTCGGCGAGAGGTCGACGAAGACGCCGAACTCGGCGAACCCGTCGACGGTGCCCCGGTAGAAGCGGCCGGACGTGAGTTGGTTTGCGTGCTGTCCGCGGAAATCGAACCAGACGTCTTCTTCGTGGGTAATCCAATCCATGGGTGTGTCACTGGGTTAGATGGGTGGGAGAGACCCGCCGTCGGCCGGCGGGTCAGGTCCGTTAGCCGAAGGAAACGCCCGCCGACTAAAACGATTGTCGATACGCCGGCGACAGCAGCGTCCCCCCGCCGAGCGTCGACCGTCGCCCCCCGTGGCGTGTGAGCACCCGCAGTCGCCGGGTTCTCCGGGCGCTCACTCGTCCGCCGCCGCGTGCGACTCGTCGGCACGCAACGATTCGATGTCCGAAGTGAGTGCGGTCACCTGGTCGGGGTCGAGCGCCACCTCGACGTGGTTGCCCTCGCCGTCGTCGAAGACGAACTTCACCCGGTCGCCGAACGCCCGGGCCTCTGTCTCCGTGACGTGGTACAGTTTCACCGTCGCACCTTTCGTCTTGGTGCCGACGTGTTTCACCGCGCCCTCGTCGAGTTCGATCACGAAATCCGTCAGGTCGAGCGTGAGCATGGGCTCGCTACGGCGAGGGGGCGGATCAAATCACCGCCCAGGCGCGGGCGACGGCGATGATCGCGCCGAAGCCGCCGAAGGCGTAGCCGAACACCAGCGCCGCCGGGACGAGCGCCGCGACGGCCGCCCGGGCGACGCTCGTGCCGTGGACCTCCGCGAGACCGACGACGAGGAGAGCGGCCCCGTAGAGCGCACAGCCCGCCCGCACCGTCGGGAACGGCAGGCCGGCGAGGGCACACGGTGCCGTGGCGTAGGCGATGGTCTGGACGGTCTCGCTCACGCCGGCGCGGTCGGAGACGACGAGCATGAGCAACAGCGTCTGGATCGCCGCGGTAAGATGCAGCGTTGCGGGAGCGACGAGCAACCCGACCGCGAGCAGCGTCAACGCCGCCGACAGCGCCGGCCCACCCTGGACCGCGGGGACCGACGTGGGGTCGACCAGAAAGCGGGTAGCGACGAACGTCAGGGCGACGACGACGGCGAAGACCAGCCCGGGTGCCTGGTCGCCCGGGACGACCCCGGCCCGGAAGAAGCCGCGCGGGCGGACGAGCACCTCGACCCAGGCACGGCCGAGCCCGATCGGTCCACGTTCGCGCCCCTCACCGGGCGTCTCGACCCACGTTGTCACAGTGTGAGTGATTAGGCGCGCCGGAGCGTATGACAGTTCCGACATCGCGCCTCGTAGGACTCCTCCGAGCCGACGAGGACCGTCGGGTCGTCGACGTGTGCGGGCTCGCCGTCGACGAGCCGCTGGGTCCGCGTCGCCGGCTCGCCACAGACGGAGCAGATCGCCTGGAGCTTCTCGACGTACTCCGCGACGGCCATGAGCCGCGGGATCGGCTCGAACGGCTCGCCTCTGAACGTGGTGTCGAGCCCGCAGACGACCACCCGGTAGCCGTCGTCCGCCAGCGACTCACAGACTCGGGGGAGCGCGGGCCCGAAGAAGTTCCCCTCGTCGATCGCGACGACATCGACGCCCTCGTCCAGCGCCGAGAGGTGGTCGTAGATCTCCCAGGCACCGTCCCGTCCGTGGTCCTCTTCGGCTCCGGCGGCGCGCTCGTCGGGGTCGCCGCCGTCCGTGCCGGCGGCCGGGCTCCCGACGACGGTCGCTTCCCAGGTCCGCCCGTCGTGTGACCCGACCGTGGTCTTCCCGTAGCGGTCGTCGACGGCGGGGCTGAAGACGGCGACCGCCTGGCCCGCGATCTCCGCGCGCCGCAGCCGCCGGAGGAGCTCCTCGGTCTTCCCGGAGAACATCGAGCCGGTGACGACCTCGATCCACCCGCTCTTGGTGATGGCGTGCACGCTTCGAGAGGGGCCAACCGAGACGCAAAACCGTTCCGGCTCTCGGTCGCCGGCGGGACTCTGATGTCGATCGGTCGGCGGTTCCGGCGCGGGCCACGCCACGCCGGACGGTGTCAATACAGCCCGCGAAGGAGCCCCAGCACGTCGACGCTGTACCCCAGCGCCTCGACGCCTCTGAAGCCGAGGTAGATCCCGACGATGCCCATGATGCCGGCGGCGTTCGGCGGGGCCGGGATGGGCACTTCGAGGGCCGCGAAGGCCGCGCCGGCGACCAGCCCCGTCGCGAGCGCGACGGCGACCTGGAGGTTCATCTCAGTCCCCCGCGCCGACGTTCTCGCCCGCCTCGAACGTCTCGGGATCGGGTTCGATGGTCGCGTACTGGACGACGCGCCGCCCGAGTACGCGGACGCGCTCTGCGAGGTCCTCGTCGGTGATGCGCCCCTCGCCGCCGTCGTACGTGACGTGTCTGTACGCCCCCGGCACCGCCGCCTGGTGCGGGACGACCCAGCAGTTGAGCGCTCGGCAGACCGACCGGAGGTGTTCGAGCGCGGTGACGGGGAACGACCCGCCCGCGACGCCGAGGAGGCCGACGGTCTTCCCCTCGAACTCGTCGAAGCCGCAGTAGTCCAGCGCGTTCTTCAGCACGCCCGAGTACGAGCCGTGGTAGACGGGCGTCCCGAGGACCACCGCGTCCGCGCCGTCGACCGCGGCGAGGAGTCGTGCGCCGTCGCCCTGTTCGTCGGCCGCGAGGTCGGCGTCCAGCGGCGGGAGATCGAGCGTCCGGAGGTCGAGCAGCTCCGTCGACGCGCCCGCTTGCGCCGCCTCGTCGAGCGCCGTCTCCAGGGCGGCCCGGGTGTAGCTCTCGTCGCGGCGGCTCCCGCAGATGGCGAGGACGTGTGTCATGCGCGGAGCGACGAGCGACGGGGAGAAAGGTGCCACGATCCGCGCCCCAGGCGCCAACCGATGCGAGCGAACCCACGCCGATCGACTCGGGCGGGTGCCTCAGGCCTGGAGGCGAACGCGAACCGTTTCGTCTTCGTCGTCATCGGCATCCCCATCGCTACGGTCGTCGCCGTCGACGACCTCGACCAGTCCGTCGTCGGCGAGATCGGAGACGAGGTCGCGGAGCCACGCCCGGGAGTCGGGTCCGTAGTCGACTCTCACCCTCGGGCCGAGTTCCGAGAGCGCGAGCGCGTCGTACTCGCCCAGGACGCGAACGACTCGCCCCCGGAACTGCCGCCGCGAGCCCTCGAAGCTCGGCTGCTCGGGGACGTCCGGCGCGGTGAAGTCGCCGGTCTCGTAGGCGTGACACCACCGCCGCCACGGACAGCCGGCCTCGTCACAGCGCGGCGTCTTCCCGCAGGCGACGCCGCCGAGTTCCATGATCGCGTTGTTCCAGACGCGCGACTCCCCCGCGGGCATCAGCCCCTGCGCGACGGTCTCGAACGCGCCGTCGTCGTCCGCGACGGCGAAGGCGCGGTAGAGCACGCGCTTGACGTTGGTGTCGACGACCGCCTCCCCGGTGTTGAACGCGAAGGAGGCGACGGCGTTGGCCGTGTACGGCCCGACGCCCATCAGTTCCTCTAACTCGGCGGGTGACTCAGGGAACGTCCCGTCGTACTCCGCCGTGAGCTGTCTCGCGGCCTCCTGGAGGTACTTCGCCCGGTTGTTGTATCCCAGCGAGTGATCCGACCAGAAGCGCACGACGTCGGCGCGGTCGGCGGCGGCGAGCTCCTCGACCGTCGGCCACTCCTCCAAGAAGTCCTCCCAGGCGTCGACGACCCGTCCCAGCTGGGTTTGCTGGCTCATCACCTCCGACACCAGGATCGAGTACGGATCCGTCGTGCGCCGCCACGGGAACTCGCGGTGGTCGGACTCGTACCACTCGACGAGCGCCGCACGGACGGCGTCGCGGTCCACCCCCGAGAGCGGGGACTCCTCGTCGCTCATCGACGGGGGAAGGGACGACCGGAGTAAAGGCGTAGTGGTTCGCACCCACCGATGGACGGTCAGTCGTTGTCCTTGCGAACCTGTGTCGGGTGTTCGGCGATGAACACGCTCGTGTGATCCGGCACGTCGTCCGTGATCCAGGAGTTCGCGCCGATGCTCACGTGATCGCCGATCGTGACCGGGCCGAGGACGTTGCTGCCGGCCCCGATGACGACGTGGTCGCCGATGTCGGGGTGGCGCTTGTACCCCTTCTTGAGCGTGTGCTCTTCGTCTTCTTCCTCCTCGAAGTGGAGCGCGCCGAGCGTGACGTTCTGGTAGATCCGAACCCACTCGCCCACCGTCGCGGTCTCGCCGATGACGACGCCGGTGCCGTGGTCGATGAAGAAGTGCTCGCCGATCTCCGCGCCGGGGTGGATGTCGATCCCCGTCTCGACCTTGGCGTACTCGGTGAGCTCCCGGGCGTACTCGGGCGCACCGAGTTCGTAGAGGACGTGAGCGACCCGATGGATCGTGACCGCGTGAAAGCCGGGATACGACCGGATGATCTCGACGTAGCTCTTCGCGGCCGGATCGCCCTTGTAGGCGGCCTCGACGTCCCGTTTGAGCGTCCGCCGGAGCGCCGGCAGCCGGTCCAAGAGCGCGTCGACCGTCTCCGTCGGGTCGTCGTCCTTCGGCGCGTACGAGTCGACGCCGAGGTGAACGAGTCGCCCGAGTTCCGCGAGTCGGTCGCCCAGCGCCTCGTCGTCGCCGACCAGCGATCCCGCGTTCCAACAGCGGGGGAACAGCAGGCGTTCGAGGGCGCTCACCTCGTCGCGCAGGTGGTCCCGGCGGGGGAACCGCATCGACGTGCGTGTCGGGAACGGCTCCGCGTCGTCCCGGAAGGACGCCTGCAGCGCCAGGTGGGCGTCCCCGGCGTACGTGTAGCCCATACCTCTGACGTAGGGGGAGCCGAACCAAGAGAATTGTGAACACGTCTTCACCGGTCGGAGATGCACGGCCGTGACGGGTGAACAAAAAGCCGTATGTCCCCAGGCCCCCTCTCGCCGGCGATGACACTCGACGACCTCGACGCCGACGTCAAAGACGTCTACAGCGGGCTGAACGACGAACACACCGCCGACCTCGACCGCGAGACGAAGAACGAACTCGCGATGCTCGCGGCCGTGTTCGACGCCGACGTGAACGAACTCCTTCGACGAGGGGTCCACGCGCTCTTCCGCTCGACCGTCGACACCGGCGACCTCGACTTCCACCTCCGGCAGGCGTACGACGTCACCTACGACGAGTATCTCGCGGGAATGACGTACGACGAGATGACCGGGGCCGACCAGTACCCACAGCGCGACGACGAACGCCGCTACCAGATGTAATCCCCGGTCACGACCGCCACTCGACGCGCACCAGGTCGGCCCGTGGCGTCTCCGGGGGGCGGGGCCGGAGTTCGACGCCCGTCCCCGTTCCGTCCGCTCGCTCGCGCTCGATCGAGAGGGCGTCGACGGCGACGACGAGCCGACCGCCGTCGAGCGTCGCCCGCAGGACGACGCCCGTCGCCGTCGGCGCGACGTACGGCGGGGCCGCGACCGGCGTCGCCCTGAAGCGCCGTCCCGTGCGTTCGACGCAGTCGGCGAGCACCGACGGCAACTCGCCCCAGACCCCCGCGCTTCGGAGCCGTGATTCGATCTCCCGCCGGACTGCGCTCGTGTCGGTCCGTCCGGCGTCGGTCGTGACGGCCGCGGCCGCCGCCGCGGCGCACGTGCGGACGGCGTCGACGACTCCCGGATGACTCTCGACGAGGGAGTCCCGGACGGCGCTCGTGTCGACGTCGGTCACACCGTCGGGTACTCCTCACGGCACTATATACTGTCGCCCGACACTGCCCGACTCCGGCTTCAGCCGTCGACACCGACGACGTGTTCCGCGACGACGACCGGATCGTCGCCGTATGGGACGACGACCAGCCGGAGGACGTCACCGCGGTCGAACCCACGGGAGTCGGTGACGCCCGTCGAGCCGGTCTGGAACCCGCGACTCTCGACGAGCCAGCGCCCGTCGGCGCCCGGAAGTCGCCTGCTTCGCGACGCTCGGAGGAATCGGGTTTCCCCACGGTGTCGGTCTCCGAGTCGTGTCCGTCGGGCGATCACGTACCAGCCGTCGCCCTCCTGGTCGAGGCGACGGGCGAGGTCAGGATCGGTCGCGTCCTCGACCCGCGCTTCGAGCCGAACGGCCACGAGCCGTCGGGCCGGCACGAAGCTGACCCAGACGGGCCGCTCGCGGTCGCCGTCACTGTCGACGTCGACCGTCTGCCCCTCGAACGTGATCTCTCTGACGTACGGGTTCGTCGAATCGGACGGTCCGTTCTGGAGCTGTCCTGCCACGCTGATCGACAGCAAGGAGACCCCAGCGCCGGCGAGGATGCTCCGTCGATTCCACATGCTCGAAGGAGCGATCGGCCGATATATGACGGTTCGCCCTCGATTATCACTCGTCGTACCTCCAACGAGTGAGCAGCCTGGCGGGACGAGTTCCCGGAACCGGTATCCGTCGACTTTTGCCCCCGGAGCGCCACGGGGCGGGTATGAACACGGCCGAGGTCGAACGACTCATCGAGGCAGGGATCGAAGAGGCGGAGGCGACCGTGACGACGCCGCGAAACCCCGACCAGGAGTTCGAGGACGCACACTTCGCGGCGGTCGTCGTCTCCCCCGCGTTCGAGGGGAAGTCGCTTGTCCAGCAGCACCAGCTGGTGTACGACGCCCTCGACGGACACATGACGACAGACATCCACGCGCTGGAGATGAAGACGTACACGCCCGCGGAGTACGACGACCACGCCGACGGGGCGTGACGGCGACCCCGCCACCGGGGCGTGTGGCGGCTCCCGGACGGGCCCAGAGCCACCCGATCGCCGTCGCAGGACGACACCGTTTTCAGAGCCCGCGGAGAGGCCGAGACGTGTACCGAACCCACGACCACGAGCGTGTGCGACCGCCGACCACCGGGGCGCACCGCTTGGAGTGAACGGTGCTCGCTGAGGCGCTCCGGTACCCGCTCGGCGGCCGTGCCGGCCGCGACGCGTTCGCCACCTGTACGGGGCTCGTGTTGGCCGTTCTCGTCCTGTTCCGCGTGGGGAGTGCGCTCTGGCCCACGCCACTCGTGGCCCTCCCCGTGGTGCTCGCCCTCCCGCCCGCATCGCTGTTCGCCGGCTATCTCGGACGCGTCCTCTCGGCCGATCCGGGGCGAAGCGGCGCGCCGCCGTTCGCCTGGTCGCTCGGCGCGTTCCGCGTCGGCCTCCGGCTGCTCGTCGTCGCCAGCGTCTACCTCCTCCCGGCGGTCGTCGCCCTGTTCGGGACGGCGTTCGTGCTGATCAGCGGGGGCGGCGGCTCGCTCCTGACGATCGCGCCGACCGTCGCGCTCCTCGTCACGGTCGCGTCCGTCTACGTCCTCCCCGGGGCGCTGTCCGCGGCCGTCCACCGTGGGCTCCGGGCCGGCTTCTCGCGGCGGTCGCTCGGCGGCCTGGCGAGCGGCTCGTACTTCTTCGCGTGGACGGTCGCCACGTCGCTCGTCGTCGTCGCGTGGAGCGCCCTCGCGACCGCGGGCGTCGCGACGGTCGCCGCAGTCCTCGGGGCGGTCGCGGTCGCGTACGCACACGTCGTCGCGGCCCGTATCCTCGGCGAGGGCCTGTTCAGGAGCCCGTGGGAGCCCTCCCCCGGGGGTGTCTGAGTCGGAGCGTCAGCGCTGGGGCGCGTCGACGATCTCCTCGTCGACGACCGTCCGGTTGTGTAGCGCCCGTCCGGTCCGGCGGTCGAAGACGTGGATCGCCTCTTCGGGCAGTCGCGCGGCGACGGACTGTCCCCGGCTGAGCTGCCGCATACCGCTCGTCGTCGCCACGAGCGTTCGTTCCGTCTCGTCGCCGAGCGTCAGGTAGACCGTGTTCTCGTCGCCCATCGGCTCGACCACGTCGACCTGCGTCTCGAAGTCGTGCGGGCCCGAGGCGCTCGCGACGAGTTCGATCGCCTCGGGGCGGATCCCCAGGACGAGTTCCGTCTCGTCGCCGATGTCGGCGGCGAGCGCATCCGAGACGAGGTAGTCGAACGCGTCGGCGACCAGGCTGTCGCCCTCGCGGTCGACGTCGAAGAAGTTCATCGACGGCTCACCGAGAAAGCCCGCGACGAAGACGTTCGCGGGCTCGTGGTAACACTCCAGCGGCGTCGCCACCTGCTGGAGTTCGCCGCCGTCGAGGATGGCGATCCGGTCGCCCATCGTCATCGCCTCGGTCTGGTCGTGGGTGACGTACATCGTCGTCACGCCGAGGTCCTCCTGCAGCCGCTGGAGTTCGGTGCGCATCTGCGCCCGGAGTTTGGCGTCGAGGTTCGACAGGGGTTCGTCCATCAGGAACACCTCGGGGTCGCGGACGATGGCCCGCCCGAGCGCGACGCGCTGCTGCTGGCCGCCCGAGAGGTCCCGCGGCTTGCGTTCGAGGAGTTCCGAGATGTCCAACAGCGACGCCGTCTCCGCGACGCGGTCGTAGATCTCGTCCTCCGGGAGGTCAGTGCTCTCTTCGAGCCCGAACGACATGTTCTCCCGCACGGACATGTGCGGGTACAGCGCGTACGACTGGAACACCATCGCGATGTCCCGATGCTGCGGTTTGACGTCGTTGATCGCCCGGTCGTCGAGGCTGATCGTGCCGTCGGTGACGGTTTCGAGCCCCGCGACCATCCGGAGCGTCGTCGACTTTCCACAGCCCGACGGCCCGACGACCACCAGGAACTCGCCGTCGTCGATCGACACCGAAACCTCGTCGACCGCGACCACCTGTTCGTTGCCGTCCTGAAACACCTTCGTGAGCGAATCGAGTTCGAGTGATGCCATCTTATCGCCTCCTGTTGTCCGTCGTCGGTCCTCCGCGTGCCGTCGTGAGCGGCTGTCGTGGGCGGCGGCGCGGCTCCGTCGCGAGCCGACGCTCCGCGTCCGTCTTCGCCCGCCGTCGCGCGTCGGTCACGTCGCCACCCCCTCGGCGAACTCCTCGCCGAACATGATGTACACCGCCAGCGTCGGGAGCGCCGCGAAGAACGCTCCGGCCATCCGAAGCCCGAAGTCCTGCCCCTCTAGCGACTGGCCCAACCCGGCGAGGATCAACACGACGGGCGCGGCGGCGCTGGACTCGGTCGCCACCAGGATCAGGGTGAACAGCAGGTCGTTCCAGATCTGTGTGAACTGGTAGATGAGGACGACCGCGAACATCGGCGTCGACAGCGGGAAGACGATCCGCTGGTACACCCTTCGTAACGTCGCGCCGTCGAGTCGCGCGGACTCGATCATCTCGGTGCTGATGTTCTTGTAGTACGACCGGAAGAGGATCGTACAGATCGGGATCCCGTAGGCGACGTGGGTGACGATGAGTTCGACGATGCCGACGTAGTCGTCGTTGATGCCGGCCGCCCAGAGGAACGCCAGCCACTCGTCGAGCGGGGCGATCTGTGCCCAGAACTGGCTCAGCGGCACGAGGACGGCCTGGTACGGGATGAAGATCCCTGCGACGAACAGCGCGAGCAGCGGTGCCTTGTACCGCATCCGCCAGGTCGTGATCGTGAGCCCGTACGCCGCGATGCTCCCGAAGAACGCGGAGAGGACCGTCGCCGGGACGGCGTACAGGAGGCTGTTGCCCATGCCGCGCAGCAACGCGTCGACGGCGGTCCGCCACTTCTCGAGCGTGGCGCCGTTCGGACCGGGCGGCGCGAAGGGCGCCGTCCCGGTGATCGCACTGCTGGTCTTAAACGACGTGACGAGCCCCGACTCGATCGGGGTGAGGTAAAAGGCGATCAGCCCGAGGAGCACCGCGTACAGTCCGACGCGGTAGCCGTCGAGGGTCTCGAGACGGCCGCGTAGCGACGTCTCGGTGCTCATAGGTTCCCCCTCCTGAACTGGTACGCGAGGTACGGGCCGATGACCGACAGCGCCATCAAGAAGAGGATGATGGCGAGGGCGGCACCGTACGCCCAGTTCTGGTTGGAGTACGCCTCACGGACCATCTTCGTCGCCAGGATGTCCGCGCCGTTCGGCGGGCGATAGTTGGCGTTCAGCGAGTAGAGGAAGTCGAACGCCTTCAGCGCGAACACCATGAGCACCACCGCGGCACCGATCGTCGCGCTCTTCAACTGCGGGACGATGACGCGCCAGTACATCTTCAGCGTCGAGGCCCCGTCGACCTTCGCCGCCTCGTAGTGTTCGGTCGGGATCGCGCGCAAGCCCGCGAGGTAGACGACCATCGCGTACCCCGAGAACTGCCACATCAAAGCGAAGATAACCGCCCAGAGGACGATCCCCTGGTTGCCGATCCAGTCGATCGGTCCGATCCCGAACGTGCCCAGCGCGATGTTGACGACCCCGTTGTTGAAGTTGTACATCCAGAGCCAGAACTGCGCCGTCACGACGAACGAGAGGCTCATCGGCAGCAGGTAGATCGTCCGGAACGTGTTCTCGAACCGGATCCCGCGGTCGATCAGGATCGCCAACACGAGCCCGACCGCGAGCGTCGCGGCGGTGAACGAGACGAGCAACACGACCGTGTTGAGCGCGGCGTCGACCGCCCCCGGGTCGGTCGCCGCCCGGACGTACATCTCGAGGTCGAGGTTCGAGTAGTCCGGCGCCTGGGCGAACCCCTCGTAGTCGGTGAGCGAGATCATCAGGTTCCAGATGATCGCGCCGTAGACGAACAGTCCCATCAACAGGAACGCCGGCAGCCAGAACGGAAGCGACTCGGCGAAGTCACTCCCGAAGCGGCCGTCGACACGACCGATCAGCCGATCGAGCGGCCCCCGACGCACCCGTTCGCGCTCGGACTCGCTCACGACGCCACCGTCGGTGCGCGTGTCGTCGTCCCCCGTGTGCCGGCCCCCACCCGGGAGTAGTCGTCGAATCGTTCGAAAGATTCGGGACATGGTACGACTGTTCGATTAGTTCGAGACCGCGTCGAGGAAGCCCTGCGTCGCCGCGTCGACGTTGTACGGGCCGGTGAACTCCGAGGAGATGACCTCGTTGAGCGCGGTCATCTTCTCGCTCGTGACCGCGAGACCGTGCTGGAGCGTCGGCGGCCGTTGGTCGGCTTCGGCGAAGTCCTGGGCGGTCTCCTGGAGGTACGGCCCGAACTCGTCCATGCTGACGTCGGTCCGCGTGGGGATGGAGCCCTTGTACTGGTTGAACGCGATCTGCGCCTCCGGGCTGCCGACGAAGCTCAGGTACGCCTTCGTGTTCTCGGAGGTCGGGTTGTTCGACGGGTAGAGGAACGAGTCGAAGTGGAGCGTGTACATCCCCTCGGTCCCGGGGAACGTCTTGAAACCCCAGTCCTCGTCGTAGTTGAAGTCCTCGGCGTTGCGGTACGCGCCCGCGGCCCAGTTACCCTGGTGGATGAACGCCGCGTTCCCGTTGATGAGGTTCTGGTTCGACTCGGTCAGCCCGATCGAGGAGGCGTCGTCGCTGATGTAGTTCTCCAGCACCGCCGCCGTCGACTCGAACGTGGCGCGGACGGCCTCTTCGGGGCCCTCGCCGTTGATGAAGCTCATGTAGGCGTCGTACCCCTCCTGTCCGAGCATCATCGCCGCCCACAGCTGTGTCGTCGTCCAGGTGCCCGACATCCCGTGGGTGAACGGGATGTAGTCCGTCTCGGACGCGACCGTGTCGAGCGCGTCGGCGAACGCCGAGACGCTCGTGAGCGAATCGACGTCGACGCCGGCCTCCTCCACCACGCTCACGTTGTAGAACAGGCAGTTCAGCCGGTGGGAGCCGAGCGGAACGGCGCGGAAGCTCCCGCCCTGCTGGTGGAGGTCGACGGCCTCTTGAACCATGACGTCCTCGAAGCCGTTCTCCGACCAGACGTCGTCGACGGTCCCGAGCGCGCCCTCGTACCGCTGGAGGTTCTTCCCGGGCCAGTTGGCGAACGTGCTCGGCGGGTCCCCGCTCTGCAGTCTGTTGGCGACCACGGCGTCGAGGTTCTCGTTGCCGCCGCCGCCGATCGGGTTGAACTCGGCGGAGATGTCGGGGTACGCCTCGCCGAACGCGGTAGCGAGCGCCTCGGCCGCCCGCGCGCCGTCGCCCCCGGTCCAGCCGTGGAGTATCTCTACCGGCGCGCTCGAGGAGCCGGAGCCGCCGTCGCCCGAACCGCCGCCACCGTCGCCGCTCCCGCCGTCTCCACTGCCGCCGTCACCGGAGCTGCCGCCACCGTCGCCGCTCCCGCCGTCCCCGTTCCCGCCGCCACCGGCACAGCCAGCGAGACCCGCCATCCCGACACCTGTGAGTCCCGTAAGCTTGACGTACGTCCGTCGTGAGATATCGCGATCGTTGTCTGTCATGGTTTCTTTGTAGTATAAGCCGCTCGTTACGACAGTGAGACAGTATCTACATAAAACTTATCGAATTTACCATATATAGAATGAATGTTCCAGACAGTGCTCGGAGGCTCCGAGGCCGTCGGCTGACGCTTCCACGCGTGAACTGTTGGTGAACGAATACACTGGTTTTGGACAGGTGCGGTGAGACTCCCGGACCAGCCGGGGGAGCAGATCCCGCGTCGGCGTGCGGACACCGCGGCGACGGCTCGGCTCGCCGGCCGTCGTAGCGTGCCGCAAGAGTAGCTTTTAGGCGACCCCGTTCCGTTGCGCCGGACATGAGTGAGGACTACCGGGTCGAACGGGACAGCCTCGGCGAGATGCGGGTTCCAGCGGAGGCGTATTGGGGCGCACAGACACAGCGAGCGATCGAGAACTTCCCCATCTCGGGCATCAGCTTCGGCCGGCGGTTCGTCCGCGCGCTCGGTGTCGTGAAGAAGGCCGCGGCGCAGGCCAACCGCGACCTGGGCCTGCTCGACGACGCGGTCGCCGACGCGGTCGTCGAGGCCGCTGACGAGGTCATCGCGGGCGACCTCGACGACCAGTTCCCGGTCGACGTCTTCCAGACCGGATCGGGCACCTCCTCGAACATGAACGCCAACGAGGTGATCGCCAACCGCGCCGCGGAGCTCATGGGCGAGGAGATCGGCGACCGCGCGGTCCACCCGAACGACCACGTCAACTACGGCCAGTCGTCGAACGACGTGATTCCGACCGCGATGCACGTCTCGGCGCTCGAAGCGATGGAGAAGGACCTCCGTCCCGCCCTCGAAGCGCTCGCCGAGGCGCTCGGGGCGAAGGAAGCGGAGTTCGAGAACGTCGTCAAGACCGGCCGGACACATCTGCAGGACGCCACCCCCATCACCCTGGGACAGGAGTTCGAGGGCTACCGGACGCAGATCGAGAAGGGGGTCACGCGCGTCGACCACGTCCACGACCACCTCTCGGAGCTCGCCCTCGGCGGGACCGCCGTGGGGACCGGCCTGAACACCCATCCCGAGTTCCCCGAACGCGCCGCCGAGTACATCTCCGAGGAGACGGGCATCGAGTTCCGCGAGGCCGACAGCCACTTCGAGGCACAGGCGGCCCACGACGCGATGAGCGAGGCCCACGGTGCGCTTCGAACGGTCGCGGGATCGATGAACAAGATCGCCAACGACCTCCGGCTGCTGGCATCCGGACCGAGAAACGGCCTCGGCGAACTCGAACAGCCGGAGAACCAGCCCGGGTCGTCGATCATGCCCGGCAAGATCAACCCCGTCGTCGCCGAGGCCGTCAACCAGGTCCACAAGCAGGTCGTCGGCAACGACGCCGCGGTCGCCGCGGGCGCGGCGGAGGGCCAGATCGACCTGAACCTCTACAAGCCCGTCCTCGCGCACAACGTCCTCCAGTCGACGGAGTTGCTCGCGAACGCCGCAGGGGTGTTCGCCGAGCGGTTCGTCGCGAAACTCGAAGCCAACGAGGACCACTGCGCCGACCAGGTGGAGCGCTCGATGGCGCTCGCCACCGCGTTGAACCCCGCCATCGGCTACGACAAGGCGTCGAAGGTGGCGAAACAGGCGCTCGCCGAGGGCAAGACCGTCCGGGCGGTCGCCGTCGACGAGGGCTACCTCACCGACGAGGAGGCCGACGAGGTGCTCGACCCCGCGCGGATGACCGAGCACGGGATCCTCGGCGACGACTGACCGCCTGTCTGCCGGCACGTCGAAGTCCCAGGGGTGTCTGTCCCGCGACTCCGTTCGGCGTCGCCCACGTAATCCGGACAGTCACGCCCCGCAGTCGTTCCTGAACGCGGACACAGCTGGCCGAGACGTCGTCCCGGATCCGCGTTAGCCGCCCGTCTGACGGGAGCTTGACAGTCGGTCGGAGCCGCGGAACTCGTCGCCCGTCCCCCGGGCTGCGTTTGTTGCGTGTGAACGCGTCTCGAAACCGAGGAAAAACGACATCTTGAAGCTACATGCAGGTGTTCATGTCACTATGGCGGGGATGCAGATAACAAAGCAGTCCGGTCGAGACATGCTCGTATGCCGAAAGTGTGCCGCGGAGTTCCCCGAGGGCAGAGCCACGAAGGACGGGTGGCATTACGAATGTCCCGAGTGCGGCGAAGCCGAAGGGATCGGCGACGGTCTCCGGCGCGTCTAGGACGAATCGCGGTTCTGCAACAGTAGTCGCATCCCCACGAGAGCGCCCGCCGCGACCGCCAGGCCCGCTCCGAACCCCGGCGTGTCGACGCGCTCGGCGATCTCTTCTCCCGTTGCTTCGACCCGTTCCGTCGTGACGTCGTCGCCCCGCGTGGTGCCGTCGTCGGCCGTGGTCGCCGAGTCGGTCGACCTCCCGTCGGTGGCCTCGGTCCCACCCTCGACGCTCCGTTTCGGCCGGTCCGTTCGGACGGACGGGTCCGTCGGGTACGCGTCGATCGCGTCGTTCGTCCCGTCGCCGTCGGTGTCGGGGCTCGTCGGATCGGTGCCCACCGTGCGCTCGGTAGCGTCCGAGAGTGCGTCGCCGTCGGTGTCGGGATCCGTCGGGTCGGTCCCGATCTCGTGTTCGCGGGCGTCGTCCAGCCCGTCGGCGTCCGTGTCCGCCGTGAAGGGGTTCGTCTCCGGATCGTTCTCGACCTCCGCCCGACTGGTGAGACCGTCACCGTCGGGATCCAGGTCGGGACCGTGGACGTAGCGTGTCGGGTCGTCGGGGACGGGTGGGAGCGCGTCCGTCGTGACGTAGCGGTCGAGCCACGGGCCGATCGCGTCGTCACCCGTCGTCTCGACCACCTGCGCCCGGAAGGCGTCGTAGTCGTCGAACGCCCGGGTCGTGACGAACACGTCGTACAGCGTCCGCTCGCCTCTCGTTCGGTCGCGGATCTCGGCGTCCAGCGCGGCCAGCACGTGCGCCCCTTTCTCGTAGTCGCCGAGCGTCCCGCGCCAGCTCTCCCGGTCCGCGAGAACCACCGCCGTCCGGTTCGGGGCGAAGCGCTCTGCGGTCGTCGCCCCGTAGAACGCCTCGTAGGACGCGCCGCCGGCGTTCAGCGTCGAGAGGTAGCCGTAGTACTCCGCGGTGGCCTCGGTGAGCCACGCGGCTGAGCCGTTGCCGACCCCGCCCAGTCGCGAGTGGACGTACTCGTGTGCGAAGGCGTTCTCGGGCTCGGTGACCCTGGTGGCGTCGGCGGTCACCCAGAAGGCGTCGCCGGACGCCTCGCCCGTCACGAACGTCCCCTCGGCGGCGGCGGCGTGGTCCTCCGTCGGCAGCACGAAGACGACCAGCCGGTCGCGACGCACGCCGAAGTCGAACCGGCCCCGCGCCCGGTCGAGGAACGCCCGGGCGGACGAGAGGTTCGCCGCCGCCGTGTCGTTGCCGACCACGAACGTGACCGCTTCGGTGCCCTCGTCCGTCTCGACGACGTCGTGTGGCCCCATGAACGCCATCCGGTCGGCTCCGTAGCCCGTCCTCTCGACCGTCGTCGTCGAGACGAACCGCGGCCGGGGACCGCTGTACGTGATGCCGACCCCGGTCCGCGGGGCGGTCGCGAACGCCCACTCGTCCCGTTCGACGCCCCGACTCCCGGCGGCGATGTGGTCAGTCGGAACCGTCAGCCGCAGATCGAGCGTCGGCGTCCGCGTCGACGCCGACCGCGTCCACTCGAACGTCGTCTGGTCACGTCGGTCGAACCCGTCGCTGTCGGCGACCGACACCGACGACCCAGCGATTCCGGGCAGTCGGACGCGGAACACCGTGACCGAGTCGGGCAGGGTGTACGCGACGGTGAGTCGCACGACCCCGGCTCGCTCGTCGGACGCGAACGTGTAGCTCGTGTTGACCGCGGGCCCGTTCGGCGCGTGGCGGTCCGCGAACGGACCACCGGCATCCGCGTCCGCGGGATCCGTGGTGGTTGTCGGCGGGGCCGTCCCGCCGCCGTCGACGGCGGCGACGGGCGTCGCCACGACCTGCACCACGAGGAGGGCGACGAGGACGGCCACGGCCGTCCGGATGCACGTCCGAGACGGGGACATGCGTGGGTGTACGCCCGGCGGCTACTTCAACAGGCGGCCTGGCGGGATCTCCGTCCGGAAGCACCCGACGGACCACTCCGGACGTAGCGAACGGCGGAACTGGAGCCTTTTTTAGGCCCGCCGTTCGGAGAGGACACCAATGAGCGCGCACGACTACGCGGACCTCGGGCTCGTCGCCGGGCTCGAGATCCACCAGCAACTGGACACCTCGCGCAAACTGTTCTGCGAGTGTCCCACCGAGCGACGCGAGCCCGACGAGGCCGAGCGGACGCTCACCCGCTATCTCCACCCGACGAAGAGCGAACTCGGCGAACTCGACGACGCCGCCCTCGAGGAGAGCCGGGTCGACCGCGAGTTCGAGTACCTCGGATTCGACACGACCTGCTTGGTCGAGGAGGACGACGAGCCGCCGTCGCGGCTCTCCCGCGAGGCGCTCGACGTGACGATGCAGATCGCCGCCCTCCTCGAGATGGACGTCGTCGATCAGGCCCACGTCATGCGGAAGCTCGTCATCGACGGCTCGAACACCTCCGGGTTTCAACGGACGACGCTCGTCGCACAGGCCGGCGAGATCTCGACCTCCGAGGGGCCGGTCTCGATCGAGGACCTCCTGCTCGAAGAGGAGTCGGCCCAGCGCGTCGAAGCCACGGAGGCGGGCGTGCGGTGGTCGCTCGACCGTCTGGGGATCCCCCTGGTGGAGATCGGCACCGGGCCGGACATCTCCTCGCCCGAGCAGGCGCGGGAGGCCGCCGAGACCATCGGGATGTTGCTCCGTTCGACGGGGAACGTCAAACGGGGGCTCGGGACCATCCGGCAGGACGTCAACGTCTCGATCGCCG
Source organism: Salinigranum marinum (assembly GCF_024228675.1). NCBI lineage: Archaea > Methanobacteriati > Methanobacteriota > Halobacteria > Halobacteriales > Haloferacaceae > Salinigranum > Salinigranum marinum. The sequence continues at coordinate 792,096 of NZ_CP100461.1, forward strand.
ACGGTGCCCGCGTGGAGATCAAGGGCGTCCAGGCGCTCGACCAGATCGACGAGATCGTTCGCCTCGAAGTACAGCGGCAGGTCGAGCTGCTGGAGATCCGCGATCGCTTGCACGAGCGAGAGGCGTCGGTGGGCGAACCGCAGGACGTCACCGACGTCTTCGCAGACACGGAGTCGGGCGTCATCGCCGGGGCGCTCTCGGCGGGCGGGTCGGTCCAGGCCGTCCGCCTCGCCGGTTTCGACGCTCTCGTCGGCCACGAGCTCCAGCCCGATCGCCGACTCGGCACCGAACTGTCGGACCACGCGAAGCGCCACGGCGCGGGCGGCGTCTTCCACACCGACGAACTGCCGGCCTACGGCGTGACCGAGGGGGAAGTCGCGGCCCTGCGCGAGGCGGTCGGGGCCGGGCCCGACGACGCCGTGGCGCTCGTCGCCGACGGGACGGCGACGGCCGAGATCGCCATCGACGCGGTCGCCGAACGCGCCCGCACGGCGCTCGACGGCGTCCCCGAGGAGACCCGGGACGCCACCGAGGAGGGAACCACGCGCTACCTCCGTCCCCTGCCGGGCGCGGCGCGGATGTACCCCGAGACGGACGTCCCGCCCGTCGACCCCGATCCCTCCGAGGTAGAGGTCCCCGAACTGCTCACCGAGAAGACCGAGCGCTACCAGCGCGAGCACAGCCTCGACGCCGGGCTCGCCGAACAGGTGGCGTACGGCCGCCGCTTCACGTTGTTCGAAACAGCAGTACAGCAGGGCGTCGACCCGACGCTGGCGGCCAACACGCTGGAGTCGACGCTGACCGAACTCCGCCGGGACGACGTCGCCGTCGACCGTCTGACCGACGAGCATCTCCTGGACCTCTTGCTCTTGGTCGACGGCGGCGACCTCGCGAAGGAGGGGATCGGCGAGGTGCTGACCGTGCTCGCCGACGACCCATCCCTCACGGCCGAAGCGGCCGTCGAGGAGGCGGGCCTCGCCGGCGTCGGCGACGAGGAGGTCCGCGAGGCGGTCGTCGGAGTCGTCGAGCGCAACGCCGACCAGATCGACGAGGAGGGGATGGGCGCGTTCTCGGCGCTCATGGGCGAGGCGATGGGCGCGCTCAGAGGGAAGGCCGACGGCGGCCAGGTGAGCGACGTCCTGCGCGAGGAGATCCAGAAGCGCGCCTGAAGCGGATTCGCCGCGTTGCTCGTACTGTCTGCTGACACGTTTCGACGTCCGGGAGCGTCGGCGTGAGAGACCCTGTGTCCGTAACGCGCACCGTTTGAGGCGAAAATCAGCGACTGAGACAGACGGGGAGAGACGGCATCCGGGCCCGGCGATACCCCTCGAACCTCCCCAGCCTCGCGGCTCGCGAGGGGTGAGTGAGCAGCGCGGGACGCGGCCCGCTCACTGACTCATGTACCAGCTCCGCCATCACCCACTCGCCGGTTCGCCCGGGTCCGTCTCACTCGTCCACCAGCGCCTCCAGGAGGCTGTCGAGGCCGTAGCTCTGGAGCGGGCGGGCGCTGTCGCGCAGGCTCGCGATGACGAACGTCGAGTTGGTCCGCTCGACTTCGGGGATCGACTCGAAGTCACGGACGAGCCGTTCGACGTCGTCGCTGTCGGGGAGGCGGGCGACGACGACGAAGTCCGTCTCGCCCATCGTGAAGTACAGCTGCGTGACGCCCTCGACGGCGAGGAGCTTCTCCGAGATGTCCTCGTAGCGGTCGTAGTCCGCGAGCACCTCGACGATGACTGTCACGCCCAGTCCGACGGCGTCGAGATCGAGGTCGTAGAGGTCGTTCTCGATGACGCCCGCCTCGCGGAGGTTGTTCAGCCGGTAGTGGATCGTCGAGACCGGGATGCCCGTCTCCTCGTGGAGCCGATCCGGGCTCCCCGTCCCGAGGTCCGAGATGGCCTTCAACAGCCTGACGTCGCGTTCGTCCATGCACCCCGCTACCGGCCTGGGGGTCTTGAATCTCCGTATCACCTCGACCGCGTCCGCGCGAGCGACAGCCAACGAACCGCGCCGAACTGGGAGGAACATTCAACAACAACTCGTCTCTTTGTAGAAGCATTTAACAACTCTCCGGCTCTGAAACCGAAGTAGATTCGATAGAATGAGATTCGGCCAAAGAAACCTCCAATCTGCACCGGTTCTGTTCGTCCTCCTTGCGACCATCTGGGGTGGGTCGTTCGTCGCGATCGAGGTCGGACTCGAACGCCTCCCTCCGCTGTTGTTCGCCGCGCTCCGCTACGATGTCGCGGGCGCGATCGTCCTCGGCTACGCGGCGATCACCCGCGAGCGGTGGCTCCCGACCCGACGCTCGGAGTGGCTCTCGGTCGCCGTCGACGGCGTCTTGCTCATCGCCGCCTTCCACGCGCTGTTGTACCTCGGCCAGGGCTACGTCTCGGGAGCCATCGCCGCCATCGTCGTCAGCCTGGTTCCGCTCCTGACGGTCCTGTTCGACTACTCCCTGCTCGGTGACGGGGACGTCGACACCGTCGGCGGTGCCGGGCTCGCGTTCGGCTTCGTCGGCGTCGCCGTCGTCGCGAACCCCACCGCGATCGGGTTCGGCTCGACGGCGCTCGTCGGCGTCACGCTCGTCTTCCTCGCCGCGGCGAGTTTCGCGTTCGGCAGCGTCGCCAGCCGTCCGCTCCGGAGCCGACTCCCCGCGACCGCACACATCGCCTGGACGATGCTCGCCGGGGGAGTCGTCCTCCACGTCGCCAGCGCCGTCCGCGGCGAGGCGTGGGCGGCCACTTGGACCCCGACCCTGTTCGCCGCGTTCGCGTATCTCGTCCTCGCGTCGAGCGTCTTCGGCTACCTGCTCTACTTCGAGCTCCTCGATCGGGTCGGCCCCGCCGAACTCAACCTGGTCAACTACCTCGTCCCGGTCGTCGCGGCGGTCGTGAGCTGGGCTCTCCTGGGGCAGGTCCTCGGCGCGACTGCCGTGACTGGCTTCGCCGTCGTGTTCGTCGGCTTCGCGCTCCTCAAACGCGATACGCTCTGCCGGCTCGTCAGATCACGCCGCGCCGTCCCCGACTGCTGAGCCGGTCCTCGGGCGGATCGCCCGGCGATCACGTCTCCACCGAGCGACGACAGGCTATTGGGTCCGACCGGCGAACCCTCGGCCATGACCGTCTTCTTCGAGGACCTCGCGGTCGGCGACACGTTCGCGCTCGACTCGTACGACGTGACCGAGTCGGAGATCCGTGAGTTCGCCGAAAAGTACGACCCACAGTGGTTCCACACCGACCCAGAGCGCGCCCGCGAAGAGTCGATCTACGGCGGGCTCATCGCGAGCGGGTGGCACACAACCGCGATGACGATGCGGCTGCTCGTCGACGGCTTCTTCGCCGACTCGGCCGCGCTCGGGGCGAAAGGCGTCGACGAACTCCGCTGGCGCAGGCCCGTCACGCCGGGCGATACGCTCACCGCGACGATCGAGGTGGTCGATCGCGAGGCCGAACGGCCCGAGCGCGGGCTCGTCCGCCTGTCGATCGTGACGACGAACGACGCCGACGAGACGGTGTGTTCGATGCTCGCCGACGTGCTGTTCGCCCGCCGCGAGCGCTAGCTCAGGAGTCGGGCGGATCGACCCGCTCCGTGGCCTTCCGGAACAGGCCGGTGAGCGTGGTGATCTCGCGCTCAGTGGGGTGGGCGCGCCCGACGAGTCGCCGCATCATCCGCAGGGTCTTCTCGCGCTTGTGCTCGCGGTGTTCGACGCCGGCGAGGAAGGAGCCGAAGAACTCGTGAAATCGGTCGATATCGGCCTCGGCCGCGCGCTCGCGCTCGACGTCCGGCAACTGCGTTCGGTCGCCGTCGGGCCCGAGCGTGAGCGTCCGCAACTCGTACAGCGCGACGGTCGCGGCCTGGCCGAGGTTCAACACGGGGTACTCAGCGGAGGCGGGGATCGAACACACCTCGTCGAGCCGTTCGAGTTCGGCGTTCGACAGCCCCGTCCCCTCCCGGCCGAAGACGAGCGCCGTCCGCGTCTCCACCGCGGCGAGCGAGTCGGCGAGCTCGCTCGGCGTTCGGAACGGAAAGCGGACGTGCCGGCGGGCGTCCTCGTTGGTGATCGCGGTGAACCCGACCGTGTGGTACCCTTCGACGACCTCGTCGAACGTCACCTCGTCGGCCGCCGGCAGGACGTCCTCGCGGGCGTGGCCGGCGAAGCCGTACGCCTCGCTCTCGCGGTCGATCTCGGGGGGGTCGACGAGCTTGAGGTCCGAGAAGCCGAAGTTCTTCATCGCGCGGGCGATGGTCCCGACGTTCCCCGGCGTCTGCGGCTCGACCACGACGACCACGGGCGCGGCGGGCGGCTCCGAGCTCATCGCGTCGGGTAGTCCGCTCCGAAGTCGACGTCGGCGAACTCCCGGTCGGTCTCGCTCTCCTCGTCGCCCGCGTCGGCGTCGTCGCCCTCTTCATCGGTGTCGTCGGCCCCGTCGCCCGTTCCGCGGTCGAGTCCCGTTCCCTCGCGGAGGTCGATCCGCTCGCCCTCGAACTCGTTCGCCTCCTCGAGCCGCCGCTGGATCTCGCTCGGATCCGGCGGCTCCGGCAGCGCGTCGGGGTCGGTCTCGACGTAGTCGAGCCCGGCGTATCCGTCGGGTGCGCGGCCGCCGCCGGCGAACCACTCGTGGAAGGCGTCGCGGAACTCGTCGTCGCCCACGAGCTCGCGCCCACTCTCCTCGCGGAACCAGTAGAGGAAGTCGGCCTCGTGGTCGTCACAGAGCAACACCTCGTCGAGCGGTTCGCCGTAGACGATCGTCGCCTGCCGGCACCGCTTTTTCTCCTCGTCGCCGTGGACGAGATAACAGGCGTCGCAGGCGCGCTCGACGATGAGTGACAGCCGGACGAGCCGTTGTCGGGCCTCCTCGGGGATCTCGGTGAGCGGTCGGAACTCCCCTTCCTGAGTGAACACCTCGCGCTCCTCGAACCGCCAGCCGCGGAGCCCGATGCTGACCTTCGCCATACTCGTCGTACCGGGGCGGCGGACAAAAAGAGCGTGACTCGCGAGTCCGTCACCCGGTCGGTCGACGCCGGACCCGCCGCACGGCCGTCGCCGCGACCGGTCGGCATATGTTCACCGAGTCCTCAGCGGGCGTATGCGAACGGTCAACGCTGCCGGCCTGGAGATCGGTGACGACGCCCCGCCGCGGATCATGGGTGTGTTGAACGTCTCGAAGGAGTCGCCGTACAAGCCGAGCGTCTTCGACGACGCGGGTGCGGCGGCCGAGTACGTCGACACCGAACTCATCGACCAGGGGGCGGACATCGTCGACGTCGGGCTCGAATCCGCGAACAAGAAGTTCGAGGTGCTCTCCGCTGAGGGCGAACTCGATCGGCTCGAAACCGCACTGGAGGTGCTCGACAGCGTCTCCGGCGACGCCGTCTTCTCGATCGAGACGCGCTACCACGAAGTCGCCGAGGCGGCCCTCGAAGGGGGGTTCGACATGGTGAACGACATCTGCGGCTTCGCCGACCCCGAGATGCCGCGCGTCTGCGAGGAGCACGACGTCGCGGTCGCCAAGATGGCCTCTCCCCCGGACCTCGAACGGCCCGGCGCGGTCGAGGAGGTCGACGACATCTACGACGCCCTGGCGCTGAACGGCTTTACCGACAAGACCATCGTCGATCCGGCGTTCGGCGGGTGGTCCGAGGCGAAGACCACTGACCAGGACCGCGAGACGCTCCGTCGCCTCCGGGAGTTCCGGGGGTACGGCCGCCCGATCCTCGTCTCGATCAACCGCAAGAACTTCCTCCGCGAGGTTGCCGGCCGCTCGACCGACGAGGCGCTGCCGGCCTCGCTGGCGGCGACGTCGATGGCGGTCGAGCGCGGCGCACACGTGATTCGCACCCACGACGTCGCCGAGACGCGTGACGCGGCGCTCATCGGCCGGGCGTTCACGCGCGACCGAGTGTGCGTCGCGGGAGAGATCGACGTGGAGGAACTCGACGTGGCGACCCCCGGCGACGCCACACGCCACCTCGATCGGGTCGGCGGAGCGACCGAGACGGCGGCCGAGAGCGTCGTCAGGACCGTCGAACTGACCGGCGCGTCGACCGACGAGCGCGCGGCGCTCGATGACGCCGCCCGCGAGGCCGGCGTGACGCTCGTGACGGCGGCCGACGGCGACCGCCTGTTGCTGTTCGGCACGCCTGGGGGGTACGCACGACTCCGATCGGCCGGCAGCGGTGTGACCGACGCCCTCGACGCCGCGCTCGAACGGCTTCCGACGAACTGAACAGCCATCCCGACCGACATTCACGGACGAGAAAACTTATGCAGGGTTACCGTAAACCGACAATGCGGAGGCCGGAGGGGCACGCGGGTAGGGGTACACGCTGCCACTCCGGCTCGTGCGGTTCGTTATTTTTCGCTCGCCAGCGGCGGCCTCGTCGCGACGCGCCCCCGGAGGGACACCGATGAACTTCGCCGAATGGGAACCGGTGTACGAGCAGATCCTCGCGGCGTTCGGTTTCGAGCGCGCAGCCGACGAGCGGGCCCGGGACGTTCTCGAATCGCTCGTCTCCGATCGCGCGTGCTTCGACACCGAGACGCTCGGGGGGCGCGTCGCGGGCGACACCGTCGCGGTCGTCGGTGCCGCGCCCTCGCTGGCGGCGGAGGTCGACCGGGCGGCCGCGGCCGACCACGTCTTCGCCGCCTCGACCGCCGCGGACGTCTGCCGCGACCACGGGGTGGTCGTCGACCTCATGGTGACCGATCTGGACAAGAACCCCGAGACGGCCGTCGCGCTCACCCGCGCCGGGACGCCGGTGGCGGCGCACGCCCACGGCGACAACGTCCCCGCGGTCCGCGAGTGGCTCCCCCAGTTCGATCTCGGCGACACGATCCCGACGACGCAGGCGGCACCTGTCCCCCCGGTCGAGAACTTCGGTGGCTTCACCGACGGCGACCGGGCGGCCTTCCTCGCCGACCACCTCGGCGCGGGGTCGCTCGTCTTCGTCGGCTGGGAGTTCGACGACCCCGGGGTCGACGCGATGAAAGCCGAGAAGCTCCGGTGGGCCGCACGCCTGTTGACCTGGCTGGAGGACCGCCGCGACGAGCGCTACGCCGTCCTCGACGGTCACCGCGATCCGCTCTGATCCGAGAGTCAGGGTCGCACGGTCGGCGCAGGTCGGATCGGGTCGGATCGGGTCGGATCGGATGGGATCGGGTCCCAGGGGGTCAGTGGCCGACGACCGACGGCGAGGTGTCGTCGTCGGCCACGGCGACGCTCGCGACGAAGCCGCTCTCGAACAGACGCGCGTCACACCCCGTACAGGTCACCGCGACGACGGTGTCCACCGCGCCCGGAACGCGACTGGTCGCGCGGTCGAGGCTGAGCTCGCCGTCGCAGACGGGGCAGACGTCGAGGTACAGTCGGAGCGTAGCGAGCATCGCGCCGCGGAGCCGCGGCGAGAGCAGGTCCCACTGCGGACAGAACCGGCGCAGTTCGGCGATGCTGGCCGTGTCGGCGACGAGGGCAGCCCGCGACAGCCACGCGCCGAGCCGTCGCTCCCGCGCCTCGGCCACGAGCAACTCGCCGACCGGGGCGACGCGCACCGCGTCCGACGGGAGCCCGAGCACGACGGCGAGCGACCGGGCGTCGTTCTCGCGCCGCCCCGCGGTGACGACGTGGGTTCTCCAGGCGGCGGCGAACGACTCGGTCGGTCGGAACTCGTCGCCCCGGACCGCGAAAACGCCGGCCCGGAGGAGCTCCCGCTCGTCCCGCGGGATCCGTTCCGGCCCCGGTGTGGCGAGCGCGTCCGCGCGCCGCTCGACAGCCCGGAGTGCCCACGGCGTCCCCGGGATGGCGTAGCCGCGCCCGACGAGCAACGCGAAGCCGACCGCGATGAGCACCGACCCGGCGAGAGGGACGAGCGACTCGGCCGCGACCGCGAGGAGGCTCACGACCAGCACGTTCGCCACGACGAACCCGGGGTCGCGGGCCTGCCCGGTGTATGCAGGGTGGGCGAGCGAGCCGACGAACGCGCGAAGGTGCATAGGTGGAGCTGGCCCGTGGCCGGGCGTCGTTCGGGAGTTCGCCGGATCCGGAGTTAGGTATGAACCGGATACTAACGGATTACGTGACGGTTCGGCCCGGTAGGACGCCGTGAACCGGTCGGATCGCCTGACTGACGCCGTCCGCACTAGCCGTCGAGCGGACCGGACGGCCGTGTGACCAGTCACGACCCCCGACCGTCGCGAGGTACGAACGCCGACCGGTGGGTCGGTAACTTCACCACGAGTCCGTCCTTGGGGCCGGTATGCAGGTTCACTGGCACCGCCGGGACCTCCGAACCGCGGACAACCGAGGACTCTCCGTGGCGACGGACGCGGGCCCGACCGTCCCCCTCTTCGTCTTCGACGACGCAGTACTCGCACACGCCGGCGCGCCGCGGGTCCGGTTCATGCTCGACGCGCTAGCGGAACTGCGCGAGCGCTACCGGGCGCTCGGCTCCGATCTGGTCGTCCGCCGCGGCGACCCGCGCGAGGTCGTCGTCCGCGTCGCCCGCGAATTCGACGCCGACCGAGTCGTCTGGAACAAGGACTACTCGGGGCTCGCCCGCGAGCGCGACGCGGCGGTCCGGCGGGCGCTGGACGGCGCCGACGTGGCGCGGGAGTCCGTCCACGACCACCTCCACCACGAACCCGGCTCGATCACGACGAACAAGGGCGATCCGTACTCGGTGTACACCTACTTCTGGAAGAAGTGGCGCGACCGCGAGAAGGCCGATCCGTACCCCGACCCCGACGAGGGGGCGCTCGCCGCGGTCGACGCCGAGACGACCGGCGACCTCCCCTCGATCGAAGCCCTCGGCTTCGAGGCACCCGACGCGACGGTCCCGACCGCGGGGACGGCGGCGGCCCGCGAGCGGCTCGACCGGTTCTGCGACGACGCCGTCTTCCGGTACGAATCGGACAGAGACTACCCGACGCGCGACGCGGTTTCGCGGCTCTCGGCGGATCTCAAGTGGGGGACGATCGGCGTCCGCGAGGTGTACGCGGCGACGGCGGCGGCGATGGCCGAGGCGGGCGAGGAAAAAGCGGAGGAGTCGGTCGCGGAGTTCCAGTCACAGCTGGCGTGGCGCGAGTTCTACACGCACGTCCTCTTCTTCAACCCCGAGGTCGTCACGGAGAACTTCAAGGAGTACGAGAACGAAATCGAGTGGCGGGACGACCCCGAGGAGCTGGCGGCGTGGCGCGCGGGCGAGACGGGCTACCCCATCGTCGACGCGGGGATGCGTCAGCTCCGCGAGGAGGCGTACATGCACAACCGCGTGCGGATGATCGTCGCCTCCTTTCTCACGAAGGATCTCCGCTGTGACTGGCGGCACGGCTACGCCCACTTTCGAGCGAAGCTGGCGGATCACGATACGCAGAACGACAACGGTGGGTGGCAGTGGGCCGCCTCGACGGGCACCGACGCCCAGCCGTACTTCCGCATCTTCAACCCCATGACCCAGGGCGAGCGCTACGATCCCGACGCGGAGTACATCGCGGAGTACGTGCCGGAACTGCGCGGCGTCGACCCCTCCGTCGTGCACTCGTGGCACGAGTGTTCACCCCTCCAGCGCCGGAACGCCGCGCCGGCGTACCCCGAGCCGATCGTCGATCACTCCGAGCGCCGCGAGGCGGCGCTGTCGATGTTCGAGCGGGCGCGCGGCGAGGACTGACCGGCCTCCCTGGTCGCCTCCTCGATCGACCCCGACCCCGACCCTGACCCTGCCCCTGCCCTCGACTCCGCGGCCGGGACCGGCCCACGCGCCGATCCGACGGTCGTCTCGGCCCCGTGAGCGGCGATCTCGGTCTCGCCGGTCGCGGTCGTCGAGAGGTCAAGCGACCAGCCGTGGACCCGCGCGAGCGCTCCCGCGTTCGCCAGCGCGATCCCCTCCGTCACGGCGGTACCGTACCGGAACGCCGAGGCCGCTCTGTCGTGCGGGATCGGCCGCCCGTCGTGTCGCACGACGAAGCCGTCGTGGGTCGGCGCGACGGTCACCCGCTCGGCGTCCCGCGCCGCAGCGTGCGCGAGGAGGTTCGACAGTAGCTCCCGGAGCCGTCTCCCCTCGGCGACGACGGTGCCGTCGCCGCCAGCGACGACCCGCACGTCCTGGTGGTCCAGCCCTGCCCGGGCGTCGTCGACCACCGATCCGAGCGCGTGCGGTTCGACCTCGAACGTCGACTGGGCGAGTTCGGCGAGCGTCGCGAGATCGCCGACGACGTCGTCGATCCGCCCGTGGGCCGCGCCGATCGCGTCGGCCGCCCGCATCGCCGTCGCGTCCGTCGTGTCGGCCGTCAGCCGGTCGCCGAGGATGTCGGCGTAGCCGGCCGCGATGTTGAGGTCGTTTCTGAGTTCGTGGGCGACCGCCTCGGCGAAGTTGTCCATCTCCTGTCGCTGTCGTCGCAGATCCCGCCGCTGACTCTCGATCCGTGTGACGTCGGTGAGCACACAGACGCGCCCGAGCCGATGTGGGCCGAGGTCGACGGGAGAGCGCCGGACGACGTAGTGCCGCGGGCGACCGTCAACCGTGAGGACGACCGGCGTCTCGTCCATCGCGCCATCGGCCGTCTCGGCGAGGGCCGCCGGGGCCGGTTCACCGACGGCCAGGCGTTCGGCCGCCGGCGCGAACAGGTCGGCGGCGGCCGGGTTGTGGTCCTGGACGCGGTCACGATCGTCGAGCACGACGACCGGGTCGCGGAGGTCGTCGATGACCTGCGTGCGCGCCGGTGTGCGGAGTCGATCGAAGTCGCTCTCGACGACGAACAGCGAGCCGACAGCGAACACGGCCACCCCGACCGGCTCGTACGTCACCCCCAAGAGGAGGTCCGGCCGCAACACCGACACGACGTCGGGGACGATCGGCACCCCGGCCGCACCCGCGAGCAGAGTGACGCGGCCCGTATCCTGACCCGACCGGGCGTACATTCGAACCAGGAGGACGAAGCCGGCCGCGACCAGCGTGTACGCGACGGCTGTGACGACCCAGTGCGGCCAGTGGCGCATCAACACCAGATGTGGGAACGGGTCGACTTCGAGGGTGTGGCTGAAGTATCGGTGGTGGGCGACGTTGGAGAGTTTGACCGACGTGACGACGAGAAACCCTACGAGGGCGACCAGGCGAAGCGCCGGGTCGCGGTGAAACGCTCGCCCGGAGTACGCCGAGACGAAGTAGAGCCAGCAGCCGACGGTGGCGAAGCCGACGACGAGGCCGACAGTGAACAGCGCGGCCTTCGCGGATTCGGTCGTCGCGACGAGCTGTGCGACGGTCAGCGCCGCCCAGAGCCCCGACGTGCAGAACAGCGACACGAGTCCCCAGCGCACGTCGCCCCGCAGGCGCTCGGCGGCGCGCCACGCGCCGGCCAGACAGCCGACGGTCGCGAGCGCGAACGTCGTGACGTAGAGCAGCTGTGTCGTGGGGAGCGTCACCTTCGTCCGAGGACGGGTGCGAACCGTCTATACGTTTGCGCCTCGGTTCTCAGTCGTGAGACCGACAGTGGCGTCACTCCACGGTGGGCGTTGTCGGGGGAGCCCCCGACCCGTTGCCGGGCGTCTCGGCGTCGACGTCGCCGACGCCGAAGAGCCGTTCCCAGACGACCAGCGCGGCGGGCAACACGAGCAGTGACGAGAGGAAGGCGTAGATGACCGAGAGTCCGGTAAGGAGACCGAAGTCTCCAATGGCGGGGAACACCGACAGCACGAGCACGCCAATGCCGAAGACGGTCGTGAGTACGCTCCCGAGGAGCGCGCCGCCGGTGCCGTAGACGGTCCGCGAGAGCGCCGTGAGCACCGTCGGCTGGACGCGGCGCTCGTCGATGTACCGGTGGGTCAGGTGGACGGAGTAGTCGATCCCCAGCCCGATGGTCATCGCGAGCACCGTCGCGGTGAAGGCGTTGAGCGAGAAGCCCAGATAGCGCATCGACCCGGCGACGAACGCCACGGTGACGACGATGGGAACGAGGTTCGCGAGGCCGAGCGACGCCCGGCCTTCGAGCACCCAGTAGATGAACAACAGGAAGACGGCGGTGCCGGCGATGGCGAGCGCGAGGCTGACGATGGCGGACTCGAAGATGATGTCCGAGATGGCTTTGAAGACGACGATGTTGCCGGTCGCGGTCGCACCCATGCGGTAGCGATCCGCGACCAGACGGGTGTCGGCCGTGACCTCGGTGTCGGTCGCGTCGGCCTGCACGGCGTACACCACGCGGGCGTTGCGGCGATCCTCGGTCAGGTAGTTGAGCGTCCGCTCGCGGGCGGGCGAGGAGAGCAGATAGTCGTACACCTCGCCGAGGTTCTGGTCGGGGATGCCGTTGGCGTTGCGGTCGTTTCGTGCGACGAGCGCATCGAACGCCGGATCGCGCTCCTGATAGTCGCGGATGACGGTCACGACCGACGTCTCGCGGGCGTGACGGCCGTCTTTCACGAAGCTCTCTGGGGGATCCTCGCCCGCCCGCCAAATCGACTCCAGCGCCGAGTTGCGCTCCATCGGCCCCTCGACGTAGACGACCGTCTCGTCGTCCTCGCTCGACTCGAAGTTGTCTTCGAGGAAGTTGATCGTGGCCGTGATGGTGTAGTCGCTGGGTCTGAACGGCTCGGGGAGGACGTCGTAGAAGTCGGCGGTCTCCTCTGGCGGGAGGAACTGTTCCTGGGAGAACGTCGTGTCGATGCCGGTGGCGTAGTAGCCCGCGAAGCCCGCCGAGAGGAGCACAACGACGAGGAAGACGGCGGGAGCGCGCTTTGCGATCTCGACGCCGAGGGAGAGCACACCGCCGAGCGACGAGCCCTCGGAGCCGATCGGAGCCTGCGAGAACGTCGGGATGGGGTAGCGCTCGCGGAGCCCGTCGGTGTACAGCTTCAGCGCGGGGAGGAAGACGCCGAAGATGAGGAAGGTGAAGGTGATCCCGATGGAGGCGACGACGCCGAACTCCCGGATGGGGAGCAGTCCGCTGACGAGGTTCGAGGAGAAGCCGATGACCGTCGTCGTGGTGACGATGAAGAAGGCCACCAGGAGTTGATCGGTCGTCGTGCGCATCGCCCGGACGGGGTCGTCTTCGTCCAAGCCCTCCTCGCGGTAGCGGTTGATGGCGTGGATGCCGAAGTCGATCCCCACGGCGAGGAGCAGGGGTGGAACAGCGATGAGGATCTGCGAGAAGGCGATGCCGGCGAAGCCCATGAAGCCGAACGTCCAGACGATCGCCATTCCGAGTGCGACCGTCGCGAGGAGGAGGTCGACGAGATCGCGGTAGGCGACGATCAGAAAGAGGATGATGAAAAAGACCGCCGCGGGCACGACGATCAACAGCGAGTCACCGATGACGGTGCCGAACTCCTGGGCGATGACGCCGGAGCCGAAGACGACGATGTCGCCGCCGGCGGCGTCGGCGACGTAGATCGCCTCGACCTGGATCGGTTCGAGCGGGCTGGAGCCGCCCTGGCCCGACCCGCTGGAGATCCCCGCGGGCACCTCGTGGCGGACGATCCCGACGGTCGCCGAGGCCGAGGGCGCGGTGGGGTTGAAGTCGTCGCTCAACAGCGAGGCGAAGCCGGGGTTCTCCCGCGCCAGCGTCCCGACCGCGGTCCGGATCTCGCCCGGGGTCGCACGTTCGACCGCGTCGATCTCCGCTTCCAGCGTCGACGCCGAGGGATCGAGCTGGCGGGCGACGATGCGGGCGGCGCTCTCGGTCTCGACGACGCGCATGTCGGGGTCCTCGGCCATGCGCTGTTGGACGGTGAGCATCCGCAACAGCCCCTGCTTCGAGAGGACGTTCTCGTCGCGCTGGATCAGCTGCGTCGAGCCTTCGTCCGGCGCGAACGGGTCGGAGAACTTGTCGTTGACGTCCTGGAGCGCCCGTTCGGCGGGGATGTCCTCGGAGAACTGCTCGGTGCCGGACTCGGTCGACACGGCCGGGAGCCCGACAGCGAACCCCGCGGTTAGCACGAGAAACGCGAGGACGACGGTGCCGGGCCGGCCGGTGATCCAGTCGTCGGCCGCGTCGATGAACCGCTGGTAGTCGACCTTCGCGGGCATCGCTTACCTCCGCCGGACCACGACGACCGCGACCCCGATCAGCACGAGGGCACCCAGCCCGGCGACGAGGGTGATCGGCAGGTCGCCCCCGCCGCCTGTCTCGACGGTGACGGGCAGTCGGAACGTGTCCGAGACCTGCGTCGTCCCGTCCTCGCGGTCGTACTCGAAGTCGACCGAGACCGGGTAGTCCTTCGCGAACGTCGAGCCGGCGGTGCTCACCTCGAAGGTGATCTCCGCGGACTCGCCGGGACCGAGTTCGCCGATGAACGCCTCGTCGTCGTTCGAGGAGATGGGGTCGTCGACGAACAGCTTCGCGGAGATGTCCGACAGCGTCTCGTCTTCGGCGTTGGTGACCGTCAACGTGAGCCGACCGGAGTCGCCCGCGGCGACGGTCGCCTCCGACGCTTCGACGGTGAAGGGGTCGCGCTCGGCGTCGACGGCGACCCGGGCGTTGAGCGGACCGCTCTGCCGGCTGTCGCCGCCCTCGTTCTCGTACTGGACGAGGAACCGGAGTTGGCGTGACCCGGGGTCGGCGGCGCTCGACACCTCGATGTCGAAGGCGAACTCCGCGGACTCGCCCGGCGCGAGGTCCGGAATCGCGTACTCGGTCTCGCTCGCGTCGAAGTTCTCGCTCGCGGGCTGGTAGACGACGACGCCGTCGCTGATCGTCCCGGGGCCCTGGTTCGTCACCGTTCCCGTGACGGTTCCCTCGTAGTTGACGCGGAGCGTCGATTCGACCGCGGAGAGCGCGAACGACTGCTCTTCGAGCGGTCGGACGCTCGCGCGGAGCTCGTTCGAGCTCCGGACGATTCCGTCGGTGTCCGTGTACGTCACCCGCCCGATGACGGTGTAGTCCCTGAGTTCGGCGCTGTCGGCGAGGTCGACGGGGAACGTCACCTGCTTGGTCTCGCCGGGTGCCCACTCGCCGACGAAGCTCTCGGCCGTCTCCGCCCGCCCGAACTGCAGGTCGTTGTTCTGGGAGGTGAGCTGGACGCTGGCCTCGCGGGCGGGGTCGGTGCCGACGTTACGCACCGAGGCGACCATCGTTCCGTTGTCACCGATCTGGGTGTCCGTCTCCACGTCGACCACCCGGAACCGGGCCCGATCCTGGACGACGATCGGGATCGTGACGCGCTGGGTGGCCGAGCGGTCGTTGAACTTCGGGTTGTTGTTCGGGTTCGCCTCGTCGTAGGTCACGACGCTGGTGTACGTGTACGAGAGTTCGACCGGGAGCCGGTAGGTTCCGGGCGGAACGTCCTCCGGCACCGTGACCGCGATCTGAGCCGGACCAGTGACGCCTTCGGCCACCTGTCCGACGGCGATGTCGTCGGTTTGCACGTCGAGCCCGGGGACCTCTTGGATGTCGAGGCGCACGGCACGGGCCGTCGTCACCCGGGTGGTGAACGCCTCGGGACCGCCGCGAACGAGGGTCCCGTCGTTGACGATCGAGACGTTCAGCGTCTTCGTCTCCCCCGGTTCGACCCGATTGTCGGGAACGGACAGCGAGAGTTCGGGGCGACCGATGACCTGGTTCTCCGCCGCCGCGGCGAGCGGCACCCCGGAGAACACGATTGCGAGAGCGAGGACGACAGTGAGGAGTTTCTGAGACATGGGAGTGACTGAACGTTTATTCAGTATCTTTGGGACGCGGTGTGTAATAACGTATTGCATTTATGAGCCATATGACACGTGTTCGTCCGGCAAACGTTTTCAGCGGGGGAGCCGAGGTGACGACAGCACACGATGGAGGGTGAGACGGAGCCGGTTCGGATCGAGGTACTGCTCTACGAGGGGTTCGACGAACTCGACGGCGTCGGGCCGTACGAGGTGTTCGAGACGGCGGCGGCGTTCGGATCCGCCGTCGAGGCGCGGACGGTCGCGCTCGACGACGCCGAGTGGGTGACCGCGAGCCACGGTCTCCGGGTCGGCGTCGACGGTCGCCTGGGAGAGCCGGACGTGCTCGTCGTTCCCGGTGGCGGGTGGAACGCGGGCGACGACCGCCCCGGGGCGCGTCGCGAGGCGGAACGAGGGGCGGTCCCCGCGGCGGTCCGGGAGGCGCACGAGGCGGGCGCGACGGTCGCGTCGGTCTGTACGGGCGGGATGCTGCTGGCCGAGGCGGGACTGCTCGACGGGCGGTCCGCGGTCACCCACGGCGGCGCGATGGACGACCTGCGAGCCACGCGGGCGACGGTCGTCGACGCCCGCGTCGTCGACGACGGCGACGTGCTCACCGCTGGCGGCATCACGTCGGGGCTGGACCTCGCGCTCCACCTCGTCGAACGGTGGTGCGGCGCTGCGGCCGCCACGGCGGTCGCGACCGAACTGGAGTACGACCGCGACGCCTCAGGCGTCGTCGTCACGGGCGAGACCGACGAGTAACATCCCCGCGACGAGGGCCGCTCCCGCGAGGACCGTCCAGCCGGCGTCGTACGAGACGGTGTCGGCGAGGTAGCCGAAGACGGGCGGTGCGGCGAGGCCGCCGAGGTTGAGCGCCGTCTGTCCGCCCGCCGTGGCCGCGCCGACCCGTTCGTCGGGGACGAGCGCGGTGAGACAGGCGTAGTAGACGCCCGGGAATCCGAGCACGAACAGGCCGAGGACGCCGAAGGCGACCGCTCCCCCGAGCGACGTGTCGGCGGCGACGACGCCGCCGAACGCGACGCACGCGAGCAGGGACTGCGCGACGAGCACCCGTGCGGAGGCCTGTACGTTGCTGCCCGGGAGCCGGTCGGCGACGCTCCCGCCCACGAGGCGGCCGACGCTCCCCGTCACCTGGAGCGTCGCGAGGACCGCTCCCGCGAACGCCGCGGCCGTCCCGACCGACTCCGTGAGGTGGAGGACGACGTAGCCGGTCGTGGTGAACACGGCCGCGCCGAGGAAGAAGCCAGCCCCGACGAGCGAAGCGTAGCCGTCGAACCCGGCGAGCCCGCGGACGTCCGGCGGTGCCAGCACTCCGGAGCCGTCGCGCCCGCGGTAGACCGCGGCGAAGACGACGGCGACACACGCCGCGAGGGCGGCGGCGACGGCGAAGCCGACCTGCCAGCCGAACCGCGTGCCCGCCGCGACGGTGACGAGAACGGCACCGAGCCCACTTCCGGCGGTGACGCCCACCTGCTTGACGTTGATCGCCAGGTTCCGCCGCCCCTTGGGGGCGACGACGAGCACCGCCCTGTTGGTCGCCGGCATCGCCGTCGCGTACGCCCCACCCACGACGACCAGCGCGACGAGCAAGAGGGCGTACGACGGGGCGAGCGCGACGCCGACCATCCCGACCCCGAGGCCCACGAGGCCGGCGATCATCGTCGGCCGCTCGCCGAAGCCGTCGACGGCCGCCCCCGCCCCGAAGAGGAAGACGGTGTAGCCGGCGAGCGTGATCGTCAGCGCGACGCCGACGAGCGTGCGCGAGACGCCGAACGTTCCGCGGATCGACGCGGTGGCGGCGAACACCGCGTAGAAGCAGAGGCTCGCGGTGACCTGCCAGCCGCTCACGACTCCGACACCTCGCCACGTCACACGCGGGGTTCGGTGGAGCGGACACAAGTGCGCTCCGGGTTCGTTCGAGGCACAAACCGCGAGACTCCGCCGCCCCCGAAAGTGTATGTCTACTGTTAACATAGGGATCCTCAAGGTTTAACAGCGCTCCGCCCCACCTGAATATCGGAGGCCAAATCATGAGCTACGAACTCGACCCATTACCGTACGATTACGACGCGCTCGAAGGCAGCATCTCCGAACAGGTGCTGACGTGGCACCACGACACGCACCACCAGGGCTACGTGAACGGGTGGAACGCCGCCGACGAGACGCTGGCGGAGAACCGCGAGAACCACGAGTTCGGCTCCTCTGCGGGTGCGATCCGCAACGTCACCCACAACGGCTGTGGGCACATCCTCCACGACCTCTTCTGGCAGTGCATGTCGCCCGAAGGTGGCGACGAGCCCTCCGGCGCACTCGCCGACAGGATCGAGGAGGACTTCGGCTCCTACGAGGCGTGGAAGGGTGAGTTCGAGGCCGCCGGCGGCGCGGCGAGCGGCTGGGCGCTCTTGGTGTACGACTCGTTCTCGAACCAGCTGCGCAACGTGGTCGTCGACAAGCACGACCAGGGCGCCCTCTGGGGCAGCCATCCGATCCTCGCGCTGGACGTCTGGGAACACTCGTACTACTACGACTACGGCCCGGCCCGCGGTGACTTCATCTCCGCGTTCTTCGACGTCGTCGACTGGGAGGAGCCGTCGGCCCGCTACGAGCAGGCCGTCGAGCTGTTCGAGTAAGCGCAGACCCGGTCAACCTTCGATTCGTTTTTTTGCGGTCGTCACGACGCGATCCGACAGCTGGGACTGTCGGAGACGACGAGCCGGTCTGATCGTTCCCGCACCTCGTAGAGGCGCGTGACGGTGTCCTCGGAACCGTTGGCCCGACGATCGGTCGATCGGGGAAGAGAGAGCCGAAGCCAGCCAGGGAGGACAGAGACAGTCGCCAGGGCGGTGATGCCACGACCACCGAAGCGGCAAGCCGCTTCGAGCCTTCGTTCGCTCGCGTTACTCGCTCACGGAGACCTCCCCCGCCGATTCGCTCGTTCCTCGCGCGCCGACAGCGCGGTGTGGCGGCGCGTGACGCCGCGGCTCCCCCCGCCCCGTCGGTACGGCTAACACCGGCCCGTCGGTTGATCGGGACATGCCGGGCAAGACTGTCGTCGAGTTCGTCGAGGAGTGGCAGACCGGCTTCTTCGTCGTGCTCGGAGTCACCCTCGTAGGCGTGGTCGGGGGAACGGTCGTCTGGCGGTTCGCTGGCCCGCCGGGGTTCTTTCTCGGGTTCGGTGTCGGCGTGGTGCTGGCCTTCCTCGTCTACTCGTACCTGCGGTACGGGCGATGAATTCACCCTGGGTCCGGCCGATCGGAGAGGACACACGTTTACCGGGCCGCGTCGAATCCCCGCCCATGCCCCGTCCGAAAGCGGAGTTCGACACGCTCTACCCCTACCAGATGTACACGCCCGCGGAGATCCTCGAGCCCGACCTGCTGTACACGGTCCCCGAGATCGGCCGTCGCCTGCAGGACCTCGCGCCCGACACCCACCTCGAAGAGGAAACCGAGGCCCGCATCATCGCCTGGACCATCCCCTGGCTGGTGTACAACCAGGACGAGCTCGTGATCAACGACCCCGAAGGCGACGAACCGGGCTACTTCGGCGTGAGCGAGGCGGCCGTCGAGGCGCTGGACGACGAACGCGGCGACGACTGAGCCGGGGGGATTAGGCTCGCGGGATAGGCTCGCGGTCGGCGCGCCCGCGGCTCACCTCGTACGTGCGGCTTGCAACGCCAGTTCCAGCGCCCCCGACGGGTCGTCGACCACACTGGGTCCATGCCCCGTATGCAACACCTGCACGTCGGAGCCCACCGTCTCGACCACGCGTTCGATGCTCTCGACGAGCGTCGCGCGGTCGCTCCCCGGCAGGTCGGTCCGACCGAACCCACCCCCGGCGAAGACGAGGTCGCCGGCGAACAGGACTCCCGAGTCGGGCGCGTACAGACAGAGGTGGTCGACGGCGTGGCCGGGCGTGTGGAGCGCGCGATACTCGTCGGTGCCGATGCGGACCACGTCGCCGTCCGCGATGGCGTGGTCGACCGCCTCGTGAGAGGCGTCGAATCCCCACGTCTCGACGCCGAACCGCCCGCGAAGGGAGTCGACGTTGCCGACGTGGTCCGGGTGGGTGTGAGTAAGCACGACCGCGTCGAGGTGGTCGATGTCCCCGTCGAGATGCGACACGGCGTCGAAGTTCGCGCCGGCGTCGACGAGGACCGTCCGGCCGTCCGCGCCGTGGTCGCCGCGTTCGCCGGGTGACACGAGAAAGGCGTTGCTCGTGAACGCCTCCACGTCGCGTGCGATATTGTGGATCACGGGGGAGAGAATGCGCCCGAACTACTTCGGCGTTGCCCGCCCGTGCGCGTCGTCGGACCGTCTCACCACGGGGTCCACGCCATTCGCGCCATCCGCGCCGTCGACGGCGAACGCGAGCGCCGACCCGACGACCCCCTCGAGATCTCCGCGGATCGCACGGAGGAGGACGCCGAAGTGGCCGGTCTCCCACGCCGTGCGGTTCGCCGGAGGGACGTCCCACGCGTCGAGCGTCGCCGTGAGCGTGTGCGTGGGGACGAGGTCGTCGCGGCACCCGAACACCGGAAACACGCCGTCCGGGTCGATCCCGCAGGACGCGGGCGGGTTCAGTACCGGCCCCAGTTCGTGCAGACGCGGGTACCAGCCGGCACCCCCGAGCACGTCGTCGAGGTCCAAAAGCGGCGTGAGGCCCCCTTCGACGAGGACCGCGTCGACGTCGCCCGTCGCCGCCACCGGGAGGACGGCGTCGGGCCGGGCCGCCGTGGGCCACGCGTCACAGCGCCCGGCGACGTGCATCGTCACGATTCCGCCGAGGCTGATGCCGCCGAGCACGACGGACGACCCCTCGCCGCGTGCCCACTCGACGAAGACCCCCGCCTCGACGGCGGCCGTCGCGTACAGCTGGAGCATGGACTCGGGTGCCCGGGCGAGGTACGCCTCGCCGCTGAACCGCCCGAGCGGTTCGCGCCGGCCGTGCCAGGGCGCGTCGGGGAGGACGACCCGCACGCCGTCGGGCGCGAGCGTGCGGCCGAGGAACGCCTCCTCGGGCCAGTAGTCGACGCAGTCGTTCGCCATG
Source organism: Salinigranum marinum (assembly GCF_024228675.1). NCBI lineage: Archaea > Methanobacteriati > Methanobacteriota > Halobacteria > Halobacteriales > Haloferacaceae > Salinigranum > Salinigranum marinum. The sequence continues at coordinate 812,799 of NZ_CP100461.1, forward strand.
CCGAGCCCGCCGTAGTAGACGAGCGTCGGAACCTCGCCGCCAGCGTCGGCCGGCTCGTAGACGCGCGCGACCGCGTCGTCGCCGACGAACGGAGACGGCGACGGGAAGCGAAGCCAGTACTCGACGGTGTCGGGTCCGGGAACCCAGCCGGAGCGCTCGACGCGCGGCGGGCGCTCGGGGTACCGGTAGACGGTCTCGGGTGAGGCGAGCCCGGTGTGGTACTTCGTGATCGTCGTCCCCGGATCGGGGACGTCGTACGCGACGGGCGGGACGTAGTGGTCGTCGACGAGGAAGCCGAAGCAGTCGGTGGCGTCGCGTCGTCGGTGTTCGGTCCGGCGGCGCTCGCGTTCGGCGGCGAGACGCTCGGAAACCGTCGACGCCGGATCCCAGACGACGGTCTCCCAGCGTTCGGTCGCCTCCAGCGCAGTCTCGCGCCGGGGGGCGTAGCGGGCGAGCGCCGCCTCGATGCGGTCGTGGAGGCTCGGCGCTGGCGGCGCATCGACGGCACGGAGGTACCGCTCGGGCGACGAGCCGAGCGCGACGTCGGCCGCGGCGCGGGCCCGCTGGACGGCGAAGTCGCGGCGGAGCGTGCGGGTCTTCAGCTGCTCGAGCCACTGGGTGTCGAGCGCGCGACCGACCGGCGAGCGGAGGAGACGGTGAACAGCGGGCGTTTCGAGCTGCTGCATACTCACCGATTGGGACAACAGCGTATTGACAGTTCCCGTGTGGACGACACCGCGGGCGGGAATTCGCACGGTTTTTCAAACGGGAGAGTGGACCGAGAGTATGGACGGAGCACCAGACGTAGGCGAGCTGACACCCCCGACGCGGACGCTGATGGGGCCCGGTCCGAGCGACGTTCACCCGCGCGTGCTTCGCGCGATGAGCACGCCCCTCGTGGGTCATCTCGACCCGTCGTTCATCGAGATCATGACCGAGGTGCAGGAGCTGCTCCGCTACACCTTCCGCACCGACAACCAGTGGACGATCCCGGTCTCCGGAACCGGCTCGGCGTCGATGGAGGCGGCTATCGGCAACCTCGTCGAGCCCGGCGACACGATGTTGGTGCCGACGAACGGCTACTTCGGCGGCCGGATGCAGTCGATGGCCGAACGAGCCGGCGGCGAGGTGGTCCACGTCGACGCGCCGTGGGGCGAACCGCTCGACTCCGCCGACGTCGAGGCGGCGTTCGACGAACACCAGCCCGACGTGTTCGGGTTCGTCCACGCCGAGACCTCCACCGGCGTGAAACAGCCCGACGTGTCGGCGCTCACGGACATCGCCCACGCCCACGACGCGTACGTGATCGCCGACTGCGTCACCTCTCTGGGAGGTGTCGAGTTCCGCGTCGACGACTGGGGAATCGACGTCGCCTACTCCGGGCCGCAGAAGTGTCTCTCCTGTCCGCCCGGGGCGTCGCCACTGACGCTGAACGACCGCGCGATGGAGAAGGTGCTCTCCCGCGAGACCGAGCCGCGCTCGTGGTATCTCGACCTCTCGCTCCTGGAGGGGTACTGGGGCGACGAGCGAGCGTACCACCACACCGCCCCGATCACGAACGTCTACGCCCTGCGCGAGGCGCTTCGGCTCGTGGCCGAGGAGGGCATCGAGAACCGCTGGGAGCGACATCTCGCCGTCGCGGGCGGCCTGAAGTCGGGGCTGGAGGCGATGGGTCTGGAGATGAACGCCCCCGACGACTACTGGCTCCCGTCGCTGAACGCCGTGCGCGTGCCCGGCGGGGTGGACGACGGCGCGGTCATCTCCTTCCTGCTAAACGAGTACGACCTCGAGATCGCCTCCGGGCTGGGCGACCTCGCCGGCGAGATCTGGCGCATCGGCTGTATGGGCCACTCCGCGCGGCCGAAGAACGTCGAGTACGTCCTCTCGGCGCTCGAAGACGCGCTCGAGCGGGAGGGGTACGACACCGACCAGCAGGCCTCCAAAGCCGTCTCCGACGACTGATCCCCGGGCCGGCAGGCCTCCAACGCTCCCACGGGAGCGACTGCAGTCGACGTGGCGGGATCGGCGGCTAGTTCAACACCCAGAAGCGGTAGTTGAGGACGGCCGCGAACGAGACCCAGAGGAGGTACGGGAGCAAGAGCAGCGCCGCGCGTCGGTCGACCCGGTCGAACGTCCACGCGGTCGCCACGATCAACAGCCAGAGGACGGCGATGACGGCAAGGCCGAGACCGATCCGCCGCGCGCCGAAGAAGGCGGCCGACCAGCCCAGGTTGAACACGAAGTGGACGATGAACACGCCGAACGCGAGCCGGACGTCCCGCGGCGCGGCGTCGGCCTGCCGCCAGACGAGCCACACCGCGACCCCGATGAGCGCGAACAGGGCGGTCCACACCGGGCCGAAGACCCAGTTCGGCGGGGCGAACGCCGGGCGTGCGAGCGAGTCGTACCACTCGCCGAGCCCCTGCGCGGTGAAGATGGCTCCGGACGCGCCGACGAGTTCGACGGCCAGCACCGCGAGCGCGAGCGCGACGAGCGGGCGAGTGACGGCCAACCGGCGGACGCTAGATCCCAGAGACGCCATACCCGACGATACACGTCAATGGTCAAATACGTGTGTCCCGATCCGGCTCGTCGGACGTCCGGGCACGGAACCCGGGACGGTCGAAGCGAGCGTCTCACCACTCCGACAGCGCGTTCGGCCCGTGGAGGATGACGAGCGTGGCGAGAAAGGAGACGACGCCGGTGAGCGCGAACGCGCCACCGGTGTAGAACACCCAGCCCATGCCGACCTCGGTCATGAGCCACCCACCCAGGAGCGGGCCGGCGATGCTCCCGGGCCGCCAGAGGAGGTCGCGAACGCCGAAACTGGAGGCGACGCCTCCCGAGTCGGTCCCCTCGTCGGCGAACAGCGCCATGCTGGCCGGCTCCCGCAGGCTGTCGGCCACGCCCAACAGCCCGCTCAGCCCGACGAGCGGGAGGAACGCGGGCGACAGCGGGCCCAGGAGTGGGAGCGTCGCCGGGAGCCCGAGCGTCGCGCCGACCGCCGGAGCGAACGGGACGGCGACGGCGACGAGTCCGTAACACGCGCCACCGCACGCGACGAACGCCGCCCGGCCGTGACGGTCCGAGAGCCGACCCATCGTCGGCTGAGCGAGCATGTTCGTGAACTTCTCGGCGACGACGGTTAGACTCACCGCGAGGCCGCCGTACGCGAGGCCACCGGTCGCGGCGGAGACGCCGGCGAAGATGGGCACCCACGTCCGCACGAGCGTGACGGCGACGGCGTACTGTGTCCGGAAGGTGGCGATCGTGAGGACCCGGCGGTTGAGCGCGAGATCCGAGAACGGGAACCCCTCGACGACGGTCTCGTCCGGCGGGAGGGCCCACCAGACGAGCGCCGTCGTCACCACGAAGACGGCGGTGACCACGGTGAAGACGGGGCCGAAGCCGAACCGGTCGTAGAGCACGCCCGCGCTCAGGCTGCCGACGATCGAGGCGGCGAACGCCCAGGCGTTCGCCTTACCGATGTAGTTCGCGCGTGTCCCCCCGGTGGCGAGTTGGCCGACCAGTCCGAGCGCCATGAGCGAGATACCGGCGAAGACGACGCCCTGGACGAGTCGGAGCCCGATGAACCCGAGGCTCGTCTCGACCAGAGGGTACGCCGCGTAGACGCCGACGCCGAGGGCGAGCGCCACGAGCAGGACTCGGCGTTTGTCGCTCCGATCGCCCCACCAGGCGACGGGCACCACGGCGAGCCCCGACGAGAGCGTGAAGCCGGCGGTGAACAGGCCGATGACGAGCCCCGCCGAGACGGTGACGCCGAGGAGCGTCACGGCCGAGGGGTCGAGCGCCTCGATGTACTTCGGGAGGAGCGTCGCGAGGGTGATGAAACCGAAGCCGCCGGCGAAGCGGGCGAGATAGAGCGCGAAGAACGGGGAGGAGGCAGGACTGACCGCGGAGAGACGACGGGTCACACCTGGGGTCGACTGACGGCCGTCAAACCCGTTCCGGTTCACTGTCGACCGTCCTTGTCGGCTCAGTCGCCGATCCCGACGCCGTCGTGGTCGGCGTCCCCGTCGGCACCGCCCTCGACTCGGTCGAGCGCCCAGCATGCTCGGTCGCGGACCCGACCGTCGGCGTCGCCGGCGCGGACGCGTTCGAGCGGGGGACGCGCGGTCCGCGCCCGCCCGCGGAGGTAGCCGAGCGACCAGCAGACGTTCTCGCGGACGACGGACGCCTCGTCGTCGAGGCCGTCGATCAGCGCCGCGACGTGCTCGGCGACGGCCTCGGGGAACTCGCGAGCGACGCGTGCGAGCGCCGTCGAGCCGTTCACCCGGACGACCTCGTCCTCGTCGTCGAGCCGTGCCACGAGCGGGGCGACGTGGCGGCGAACGTCGACGGCGTGGGTCGCCGCCAGGTCGCCGACGACGCCGGCGGCGTTGGCGCGGAGCCCGGCGTCGCCGTGGCAGAGGGTGTCGACGAACGTCGGGAGGTGGTCGACGACGGCGGCGGGTCGGTCGCCGACGACGCGACCGACCGCACAGGTCGCGTTCAACCGCGTCGCCGTTCGTGCGCGCTGGTCGGCGACGGTCGCGACGAGCCGGGGGACCGCGGTCCGGACAGCCGCGGGGTCGACGACGGCGACGCGACCGATGGCGTACGCCGCTCGCATCCGTCGCTCGGAGTCGTCCGTGTCGAGCATCGCGACGAGGTCGGCCACGCAGTCGACGACGGCACCGGGCTCTGCGCCCGCGACGTGCGAGACGCACGCGACTGCCGCAGTCGCTTCCGCCGGGTCCGTGGCGTCGAGCGAGGGAGTCGCGACCGCGACGTGGGGTGCGACCTCCTCGGGGCGCGTCGCCGCGAGGGCCGCGAGGTAGGCCAGTCCGCCGGTCCGAACCTCCCGGTCGACCGTCTCGGAGACGAGCGTCCGTACCTGCGGGACCGCGGCCACGCAGTCGTCGGGACGCTCGTGTGCGACGCTCGTGAGACAGCCCAGTGCGTCGATCACGAGCCCCCGGTCCGCGGAGGCGCGACGGTCGAGCGCCGGAAGGACGACAGCCACGTCGACCAGCGTCGGGTCACGGCTGGCGAGTTCACGGAGGACGGCGGCGCGGGCGCGAGGGTCGGCCGGGAGCGCCGCGGTCGCCGTCTCGGCGTCCGGGACCGGCCGGATGGATTCGATCTCTGCGAGGGGAACCGGAGACGCGACCGGCGGTCCCGCGTTGAGGCACCACACGTCGACCGCCGGCGCGACGTCGGTCCGCACGCCGGCCGGGACGGGCGCGACGTCGACGACCAACTCGCCCCGGCGGTCCCCACCGGTCCGTCGCAACAAGAGCACCTCGGTGTCGACCGACGCGACGTACTCGACCAGGTCACCGACGCCCCCAGGGACGAACGCGTCGGCCGTCGGTCCGGCGTCTCCCGGCGTCTCGTCGCCGCTCACTCCGTCATCCTCCGTCTCTTCGGCACCCAACTCACAATCACTCGGCTTCGGTTCGACATGAGGGCTCTTGAAATTATGCCGACTTCGGAGTGCCGTGACAGGTTCGCCCGTCGGCCTCGACAGACATCCGTTCGGCGGCACGACGCACCTGCCGAAGACATATACCCTGGTCGACGTAACGGGGCGATATGCCCTCCCGCCGACACGTACTGGTGAGCGCCGCCGCACTCGCGAGTACCGGCTGTCTCGGCTCCCGGTCGCCGGCAACCGCGGCCGACCGCTCGGGGACGCGGTCGGAATCGCCGTCCGGATCCGTTTCGAGTGGGCCTCCGACCGAGCAGCGTCCGGTCGACGACTGTCAGTCGGGGATCACGGTCTCGACGGACGCGTTCGCCCCGGTCGAACAGGTCGTCACTGCCGTCGACGAGCCCGCACGCCCGATCGTCGACGACGCGGTCGGCGATGGGTCCACCGAGGGACCCACCGTGGTGTCGACGTACGGTCGGCCGCCGATCGCCGACGGCGTCTTCGTCCGGTCCGGGGATTCGTTCTACCGGTGCCGCCACTCGCAGGTCGGACGCGAGTCGGTGCCGGCGCGGAGGCTCGCCGTCCAGTGGGAGGCGGGCCAGGACGCGCCCGACGACGCCTCGACTGTGTCGTACGCGGCGTTACCGGAGAGCGACCGACGTGCGCTTCGGCTCGCGGTCTTCGGCCCCGTGTACGAGCGCGATCTCGACCGCCACCCACAGGAGGGGTTGAGCGTTCGCGCGTTCCCCGCGCCGTACCCCGACGGGACGGCCGACTCCCGTATCGTCGCCAACGGCGAGGCGTGGGTCGAGTGGCGGGGCCGCGTGTACCACGTTCGCGTCGGCGGCGAGACCGAAACTGAGCGGCGGACGTACCGGTACGAGTTCGAACCGATCGGCGCTTCGCCCGCCGCGTTCCGGTCGTTCGTCGCCGCCGAGTACCTCGTGTCGCTGGACGACCTCAGTTCCGCCGAGCGGGAGATCGCGGAGTCGGCGATCGACGAGCGGTACGAGGAGTGTGAACCGGGGTCGGCGGCGCTGGAGCGCTTCCGCGAGCGGCTGACCGTGGCCCGGGAGCTCCCACGGCCGCGCGACGGCGAGTGGTACGTCTCGTACGACGGCGACCGGTATCTGCTCACGATCAGTGGCTGGGTGGTGTGATGGGTTGCCGAGTCCGTGCCCCGTAGATTCGTCGCGCGGAGTGCGAGCCGATCCCCGGCGTCGACTAACTGGTCGCACCGCTCCCGGGCCCCCGGTCAACGCCGGCGGGTCGAAGGGACGGACGGCTGTCCAGTCTCGACGGTCGGGACGCCGCCGGCCGTGTTCCTGTTCGAGACGGCACACTCGACGCGTCGTGACTGGCTGACGCCTCCGCTCACCCGAGGATGGGCGCACGTCGCTCACAACGCTGTGCTGTAGAGAACTCCTCGCCGTGTGGCAACTCTGAATCGAACGGTGAAGAAGCGGGCCGGGAGGGATTTGAACCCCCGACCGACGGATTAAGAGTCCGTCGCTCTCCCTAACTGAGCTACCGGCCCTCGACTACGCGTAACGGAGGTACGTTAAAAGGCGTTTCCATTCGATCAGGGGACGACACGGGCTGTCACCCGCTGGCGGACACCCCGCGCGTGGACCCGGCTTTATTATCCCGAGCGCGGTATCGACGGCCGATGGACGAGGCGCGGATCCGCGAGTTCGCGGCGTACGAACCCGACGTGTTCGCGAGCTTCGTCGCGGACCTCTGGGAGCGGGCCGGCTACGACTGCGCGCTCGTCGACCCGGGGACGGACGGGTCGGCGACCGTGCTCGCTCGCCACGACAACGGCGAGACGCTCCGCCTCGTGACGAGTCCGACGCGACGGGCGAGCGAGATCGCGGACCGCTCCGACGGCATCGGCGTCGACGTCGTCGTGGTCCCGCGGTCCGTCGACGCCACGACCGCAACCCACCCGGCCGAACTGGTCGGCGTCGGCGGACTCGTCACCCTCGTCGAGCAACTCGACGCGGTCGACGTCGTCGACGACTACGTGCTCGCTCGCCCCGCGGCGCGCGAACGGCTTCGTCGCCGCCGCGAGCAGCGCTCGGGGGAGGCGGCCGCGGACCCCGACGCGACGCCACGGCCGGAGACCGACGAGAGTGCCGCGGAGCCGAGCGACGCCGACGGCCGGACGGAGTTCGCTCGCGGTCGCGGGTTCACGCTCCTCGTCGTGTCGACCGCGGGTAGCCTGCTCGCGGCCGCCCTGTTCGAGTCGATCCGCGGCACCGCCGCCGCGGCCGTCTTCGTCCCCTCGTATCTCCTGCTCGTCGCGGGCGTCCTGTTCGACGCGCGGGCGACGGGGTACGCCGGGTACCGGGGCCGACAGGGGACCGCCGTCGGGGTCGTCGTCGTCCTGTGCTTGCTGTTCGCGCCCTGGGTTCGGGTTCTCGCACCCGTCGCCGGCGCCGCCGCCCTCCGCTCCCGGCTGGCGGCCGAGCGAACTCACGGGCGCGATCGGGTTCCGTGGCGACTGCTGGGGCGGGGGCGGTGGTACTGGGCTGTCGTCGGCGGGACGATCGGCTGGCTCGTCGCGGTCGTCGGCTGGGTGAGCGGACCGCTCGGCCCCACGACGACCGTCGTGGCGCTGTGCTCGTGGCTCGCCGTTCCCGTCGGCGTCTTCCTCGACGGTCGCGGGAGTCCCGCGGCGGCGTCGCGGCCGGTCGTCGCGCTCGGATGCGTCCCGTTTCTCGGAGCGGTCGCCGGTGCCGGCTACCTGTTCCGCCGCGAGCGTGCCCGTCGCGGGACTGACGCCGACAGCGACGGGAGCAACGCTTCGAAGAAAGGCGGCGGAACCGACACGACGGGGGGCGGAGCCCAGGCCAGTTGGGCGTTGGGACGCGCCGTCGGCCGGATCGGCGCTCCGCTCGCCGTCGCCGCCGGAACGGTCTTTTCGGGCGTCGCGAGCCTGACTGCGGGCCTGCGCGCGCGGCTCGGACGCTCGCGGCAGTCGGCCGATGCCTCGGGTGACACCGGCAGAAGAGGCCGGCGCGCGGCGGGCTCGCCCGGGCGTTCCACGTCCGGGGGCACGAACGACGCGACGGGGGATCGGGTCGACGACCGCACGAACGGGCAGGAGACTGCCGAAACGGGGACGGAGTCGGACGCCGACCACGACACGGACGCCGGGCGTGCGCCAGATCGGTCGGCCGGTACGTCCGACGGGGACGCATCGATCCCGTCCGACGGCGTCGACCTCGGCCCGCCCGTCCGCCGACCGCCACGCGAGTCCCGGAGCGTCCGGTACGACGGCGTCGACTTCCGGTGTACGTCGGTCGCTTCGCCGGACGGCCGCTGGCGCGTCGCGTGGGGAGCGGGCGTCGACGAAGCCGGCGAGACGGTCGGGCGGGTGTTCCTCCTCCAGTACGAGGCGCGGCAGGCGACGGTCGAGGCCGTGAGCCTGAGCGAGTGCGCCGTCGGCGACGACGGCACCGTCGCGATCGTCGAGTCCGACGGGGACGGCGTCTCGCGACTCCGGATCCTCTCGCCGACCGGAACGACGGTGGCCGACCGGCGCTTCGACGGGGAGGTACGCGCCGTCGCCGTCAGCGGTCGGCACGACCCCCGCGTCGGTGTCGGCGTCCGATCGCCGTCCCGACTCGTCGTCCTCGACGGCGCGACGGGGGCGGAGGTCGTCGCCCGCGGGATCGCGAGCGACCCGGACGCCGTCGAGTTCCGCGACAGCGGGGCGGACCGGTGGCTGGTCGTCGGAGACGAGTCGCAGCCCTCGCCCGACGCGGCGCTTCGGCTCGGCGACGGCCTCCTTGTTCCGTGACGCCCTCCCGGGCGACCGGTCTCAGTCCCACCGCTGATACTCACGCCAGGGGACGTATAAGCGCGTGTCAAAACAGGTCGGCTCGAACGCACACCCACTCCTCAGGGGACCGATCGGGCACGTCAGCCGGGGGCCGTCCCGACCGGCTCCGGACAGACGGTTCCGTGGGAACCGACGCCGAACCGCTCGACATCCATTGGTGGGCCCTCGTGCGGCAGTGTCCGGCGATCCCGTTCGCGCTGTTCGGTCTCGGAGTCGGAATCGAGGGCGGCGGGGCCGCGGGCCTCTTTCGATCCCTCGACGTCTCGCCGATCGTGCGCACGGTCGCCGGACTGGTCGCCCTGTCGGTTCCAGCCTGTGGCCTCGTGTTCGTCGTCGCGGCGAGTCGGGACAAGCGGCTTCTGGACGAGCGGACCGGCGACGCCGGGGCGCGAGTCCGAGCGTTCACCCGGGACGGCACCGAGCGGTTCACGCGGCGGTTCGAGGCCCACGTCGGCAGCCTCGCCGTCGCCCCGGCGGCCCGATACGTCGGCGCCGTCGCGCGGACTCCGTCGGCGGCTGGTCGTCTTCGACGCCGAGACGGGCGATCGGCTGGTCGACCGGCAGCTACAGGCAGCGCCTGCCGGATTCACGCTCCGCCGACGCGACGGTGACTGGTGGATCGTCGGCGGCGAGCCGGCTTCGACACCGTCGGTCGCGATCCGGCTTCACGACGGCGAACTCGTGCGGTAAACCGGCGGTCGGTCGCTGGCAGGAACCGAGTCACGCAGCCACCTGTGCGACGCGTCAGACGCCACGAACGCCGCGCTCGTACGCTGCGTCGGCCGATCGACGAACGCTTCGCAAAGGGAGGATGTTAAGTGCGGCCCCGCGACTAGTTCAGGTACGAATGAGCACTGGGGTCACCGTCTCGTCGATGTCTACCTACGCCATCCTCGGGTGTGGGAGCGTAGGCCACGCGGTGGCGGAGGAACTCGCCGAGGAGGGGAAGCAGGTCCTCATCCTCGACAAGGACGAAAACCGGGTCGAAGCGCTCCGCGATCAGGACCTCAACGCGCGACAGACGGACATCATGGACGCGTCCGTGAGTGAAGCGGTCGAGGACCGCGACGTCATCCTCATCCTCTCTTCAGACGTCGAGGCGAACAAGGCCGCGGTGTCGACGATCCGTGACGCCGACGGCGACCAGTTCATCGTCGTCCGCGCCTCCGACCCCGTCTCGAAGGACGAACTCCTCGACCTGGGTGCGGACGTCGTGATCAACCCCTCCGAGGTGATCGCCGACTCCGCGCTCCGCGCGCTGGAGACGGGCGAACTCGAGTACAAGGCGCGCCAGTTGGCCGACCTCCTGGTGGAGACCGACGGCCCGCTGGCCATCTTGACCCACGACAACCCGGATCCTGACTCGATCGCGAGCGCCGTGGCGCTGCAGGCCATCGCCGAGGAGTACGACGTCGAGGCGGACATCGTCTACGCCGGCGACATCGGCCACCAGGAGAACCGCGCGTTCGTCAACCTGCTCGGGATCGAACTGCTCCCCCGCGGGGAGACATCCCTGGCGGAGTACGGGGCCGTCGCACTCGTCGACCACATGAAGTCGGGCGACATCGAAGCCGACGTCGACGTCGACATCTTCATCGACCACTTCGAGCCCGACGAGGGGATGGACGCCGCCTTTACCGACGTTCGGCCAAACGTCTCCTCGACCTCGACCATCCTCACGAAGTACATCCAGGAGTTCGATCTCTCCCCGTCGGAGGCGGTCGCGACGGCGCTGCTGTACGGGATCCGCGCGGAGACGATGGACTTCAAGCGCGAGACCACGCCCGCGGACCTCACCGCCGCGGCGTATCTGTACCCCTTTGCGAACCACGACACGCTCGAACAGGTCGAGTCGCCGTCGATGTCGCCGGAGACGCTCGACGTGCTCGCCGAGGCCATCCGGAACCGCGAGGTACAGGGGAGCCACCTCGTCTCCAACGCGGGGTACATCCGCGACCGCGAGGCGCTCACCCAGGCCGCCCAGCACCTCCTCAATCTCGAAGGCATCACCACGACGGCGGTGTTCGGCATCGCGGACGACCGGATCTATCTCGCGGCGCGCTCGAAGGACATCCGGATCAACATCGGAAACATCCTCCAGGACGCGTTTACCGGGATCGGCGAGGCCGCCGGCCACTCCACACAGGGGAGCGTCGAGATCCCGCTCGGGATCTTCACGGGGATCGAAACGGGTGACGGGAACCGCGACACGCTCCTCCAGCTCACGGAGGAAGCGGTCCGCCGCAAACTGTTCTTGGCGATGGGCGTCGACTCTTCGGCCCCTTCGGAGAGCGCGAACGGCTCGTAAGCGGGGAGAACCGCTCACGAGAGCTGTCCCGTTCGTCGTGACTGACGGGGATGTGGCGATGGAGCCATACGTCCTCAGCTGGTCGCTCTCGGCTCTCGGTTATCCGCTCTCTGCCGCCGCCGACTCCGTCGCACCCGTTCACGTTCGTGCGGCGCACACCGTCGGCAGTAACCGTTTAGCGCCTCGACACCACAGCAGTACTGTGGCAGAGAACTCGAAGCTGACGCTGCTCCAGCGGGTCGATCGCTGGCTCGATCACACGTTCTTCGCCGCGATGGAGGTGAACGTGCTGGTCCTTCCGGTGCTGTGGTTCCTGTTGGTGGCCGCCCACCCCGCCGAGGTCTCACTCTCGGCGATGACGGCACTGGTGGTCGCGTCGGTCGCCGTCGGTACGTTTCGGGGTCGGTACGTCGACGTGGGCTGGTGGCCGAAGCCGGGACATTTCGCCACGCTCCCGCTCCGGGCGGCGTACTACGGCGTCGTCGTAGGCGCGGCGACGTACGTCGGCGTGCAGGCGCAGCTGTTCACGGGGTCACCGTGGCCGGGCGTCGGTGTCCCCGCCGTGGTGTCGGTCGCCGTCCTCTGGCCGTTTCCGTGGGTTCTCGGACGGATCGAGCGCCTGGCCCGCACCGAACCGGCGTGGGCCTGAGCGATCCGGCCGCCGGTGAATCACCGCTCCCGACTCGCCGACGCAGTCGTCGTCCTCGGCGTGGGCGTTTCCGCCGATCCAGGGGTCGCCGCCGACCTGGTCGGCTCTGGGTTCCCGATCCGGTACCGCGGCACGGCGGACGCTCCCGACGCTCGGCGAGTGGTCACGTGTCGGGCCGGCCCCACTTTTAGAACGCTTCGGAGGCGGGGGAGAACTCCACCGTCGTGCCTAGCCCCCGCTCGCGGGCCCGCTCGTACAGGAGGAAGCCGGCGGCGACGGTCTCGATACCGGTGCCGCCCGAGTCGAAGACCGTGATCTCCTCCTCGGTGGTCCGGGCCTCGGCGACGCCGGCGACGATCTCACCCAGTTCGGCGTGGATGTGCGTCTCGTCGACGGCCCCCTCTTCCATCGCGAGGAGGAACGATCCCGCGTCCGTCGTCGCGCGCTTGCGGAGGTCCGGGACGTACGTCGCACGCTCGATCGTGGTCGCATCGAGTTCGCGTTTCTCGGCGTGGTACTGTCCCATCGCGGTGACGTGTGTCCCCGGTTCGAGGAGATCGCCGTCGAACACCGGCTCCGAGGCGGTCGTCGCCGTGACGACGATGTCGGCGTCCTCGACGGCGGCGGCCGCCGAGGCGACCGCCGCGACGCTCACGTCGAGTTCGCGGTCCATCTCGCCGGCGAACTGCTCGCGGTTCTCCTTCGTCGGGGAGTAGACCCAGACCGTGTCGAGGTCGCGGACGGTGGCGACCGCGCGCACCTGTCCGCTCGCCTGTGAGCCGCTGCCGATGACGGCGAGCGAGGCGGCGTCTTCGCGCGCGAGGGCGTCGACTCCGACCGCGCCGGCGGCACCGGTCTTGTACGGGTTCATGTGTGCACCGTCGACGACGGCGAGCAACTGGCCAGAGTCGGCGTCGAAAAGCGGCGTGACGAACCAGGCGTCCCGGGCACCGAAGCCCGCGCTGTACATGTAGCCGCCCATCGCGCCGGTGTCCGGGAGGACGGCCCCGTAGGTCGTGAGCATGCCCGGCGGGTCGGTCGGGAGGAACTTCGTTCGTGGCTCGGCAGGGGCTCCCTCGCCACGCTGTCGGTAGCCGTCGCGGACTGCCTCGACGTACTCGGCGGGCGTCGCCAGCCCCGCGACGTCGTCGCTCGACAGGAACAGCGTCTCGGTCATGCCCATCGAAAGGACGCCGAGCGGCAAAACCGTACGGGACGAAACGACGGCGCGAGCTGGGACTGCCACGTCGTGATGGGTCGCCGGCACCCCCGGTCACTGCCGAGTCCATCCGACGAACGAGCGAACCCGCGATCCGGAGCGATCGACCGGTCTATCGGCGGGCGAGGAGACGCGTGCCGGGGCATCGCCCAGCAGGCGGTGGGGAACAGAGAGGGGAGAACGGAGCGCGGTGAAGAGCGGAGAAGCGAGAGGGATGGGCCGAGTGAGAGAGAGGAGACGGAGTGGAGAGTCGAGATCGGATTACGCTTGTTCGGGGAGGGAGGTCGGAGCGTCGGCGGGTTCGGTGGAGGCCGGGGTGGGGGCGATCTCGGTCGTGTCGACGGGTCCGTTGACGAAGAGAGCGTGCCCGACGACGAGCCCGGACACCCCCGCACCGAGCGGTACTGCGGTCGTCAGTCCCATCCCAGTGAGGAGTAACAGGCCCGTGAGGCCGAGGAGGGTTAGCGGAATGAGACCGAGCACGTAGTCGTAATATCCAATCATAATACAGTACATAGTATGGGTGCATGGCATATAATTCTTTCCCGTGGCCAACTGGTAGTAGTCGGGTGAGATTGCCTGTGCTTACTCATAAGTTATATTGATAAAAACGCCTCAGGGCCCTCTAAAACCCGTAATTCAGCACTTTGAGAGCGTTAGCTTCGTCTGACAGCTCGGAACACTGATGTGCTCCGCTGGCGATCCGAAGCGGTAAATCGATCGACAGTGTGAACCGAGGTGTGAACCGGAACGACCGCGCGATCGTCGCGCTCGTGAGCCTCGCACACGGGATGGTCCACACGTACGAGCTCTCGATCCCGATCTTCGTCTCCATCTGGCTCGTCGAGTTCTCGGCGGTCGATCTCGGGTTTACCCAAGTCGGCGTCACGGCCGCCACGCTCGGCGTCGTCGTGACCGCGGGGTACGGGCTGTTCGGGGCCGGGTCGCTCCCCAGCGGCGTGCTCGTCGACCGGGTCGGGTCGCGGCGGCTCATCCGCGCCTGTCTGTTCGGGATGGGCGCGTCGTTTCTCCTCCTGGCGGTCGCGCCCGGACTCGTCGCGGTCACCCTCGCGCTGCTCGTCTGGGGGCTCGCCGCCTCAGTCTACCACCCCGCCGGGCTCGCATTGCTGTCGAAGGGCGTCGAAGAGCGGGGAACGGGGTTCGCCTACCACGGCATCGCCGGCAACGTCGGTCAGGGCGGCGGGCCGCTCGTGACGACGATCCTCCTGCTGTTTCTCGACTGGACGACCGTTGCGGCGCTCCTGGCGGTGCCCGCGCTCGTCGCCGGCGTCTACGCCTCCCGTGCGGAGTTCGACGAGACGGCCGCCGTCGCCGCGAGCACCGACGGCGGCGAGCGCGTGGACGGCGGGCGAGAGTCGTCGGAGGCGACCTCCGGCGGCGAGTCGAAGGCCACCTCCGGCATCGACTCGCTCGCCGAGTTCCGCGCCGAATCGGCCCGCCTGTTCGCGGGGAGCTTCGTCCTCGTGTTTGTCGTCGCGCTCTGTTCGGGGCTGTACTACCGGGGCTTTCTCACGTTCCTCCCTGGCGTCTTGGAGTCGGTGCCGGGATTCGAGCCGTTCCCCCTCTCGGCCGTCCTCCCGGCCGAGGTCGCCCGGGCGATCGGCGGCGGCTCACAGCTCGTCCGGCCCGAGCGGTACTTCTACGCCGGCCTGCTCGTCGTCGGCGTCTTCGGCCAGTACGCCGGCGGGAAGCTCTCCGACAGGATCGACGTCGAGAAGGGGATCGTCGTCGGCTTCGGGGCGCTCGCGGTGCTGGCCGTCCTCTTTCTCCCCGTCGCCGGCGTCGGCGTCGCCCCGCTCGCGGTGCTCGGTGCCGTCGTCGGCTTCTTCCTCTTTTTCGTCCAGCCGTTCTACCAGGCGACCGTCGCCGAGTACACCCCGGCGGGTGCCCGCGGGCTCTCGTACGGCTACACCTACCTCGGCGTCTTCGGCGTCGGGGCGCTCGGCGGCACCGTCGCGGGCGTCGTGTTGACGTACGCCGCCCCCGCGGAACTGTTCGTCATCCTCGCGGGGATCGCCGTCGTCGCCGCGGGGCTGGGCGCGTATCTGGTCCGGAACGAACGCCCGGAGACGGCGGCCCCGTGACAGGACGCCGACCCTGTCGGGGGCGGGCCGGGCGTCGGCGGACGATCGGCGCGATCGACCGACGATCGATCGACGACGGCCCACACGGATTTACCGCTCGCCGCCGAAACCCGGCCCGCGATGTACGAGACGATCCTCGTCCCGACCGACAGGAGCGCCGGTTCCGAACTGGCCGTCGAACACGCGGTCGACCTCGCCCGGCGGTACGACGCGACCCTCCATCTCGTCTCGGTCATCGACACCGACGTGGTGAACCACTACGCCGGTGTCGACGCCATCGAGGGCGTCGAGGGGGCGCTCGAAGCGCAAGGTGTGGACGCGCTCGACGCCGCCGCCGCGCGAGCCGCGGCCGCGGGAGTGGCCACGGAGCGCCACGTCGTCGAGGGGCGGCCGCACGAGGCGATCGTCGACGCCGTCGCGATGGTCGGTGCGGACCTCGTCGTGATGGGGACCGAACGGAAAAGCGGGGAGTACCGCCGGCTCCTCGGTAGCGTCACCGAACGCGTGGTTCGGGTGGCCGACGTCCCGGTCCACGTGGTCAAGGCCGACGCCTAGGTCCTAGGTCCAGCGGTCGAGGCCGGTCTGGACGACCGACTGCTCGATGCGCGAGAAGCCCTTCCGCACTTCGCTCTCGTCGACCTCCCACTCCTCGACCACGAAGCGACGCGCGGCGTCGAGGTCGGGGTCGAGGTCGACGTCGAACGCGTAGTCCTCGGTAACAGGGGGATCGAGAAAGAGGTCGCGGATGCGGTCGGCGTTCGGGACGTGATCGCCCCGCGCGTCGAGGACGGCCCACAGGTCGCCGTGTTCTTTGACCGCCGTGATCGCCGTCTTGGGGCCGACCCCGGAGATCCCCTCGTTGAAGTCCGTCCCGCAGAGGATGGCGACGTCGACCAACTGTTCCCAGGTGAGGCCGTTCTCCTCCAGGGTGGCCTCGAAGCTCATCAGCTCGGGGATGCCCTTGCTCGTCAGCCCTCGGAGGGTGTACGGCGCGCCGAACAACAGCGTGTCGTAGTCCTCGCTCCCGACGTAGTCGGCATCGCCAGCCCGTGCCATGTACGACGCCTGTGCCTCGCCCTCTGCGGGCGCTTCCACGATGGGGACGTCCAGCAGTTCGAGCAGTTCGCGGGTGGTCTCCTGGATCACGGGCGTCAGCCGCTGTGTGCGGGCCTCGAGGCGGGCGGCCTCGATGGAGTCGCCGCGCTCTCTCGCCTCCTCCAGCCGCTCTCTGGCGCGCTCTTTGGCCTCGCGGCGCTTCTCGACCTCGTCGTCTTTCAGCTCCGTGACGCCGCCGTCGAAGACGAAGACGGGGACGAGGTCGTGCTCGAAGAACTTCGGCAGGCCCTGGACGACCCCGACGAGGTTCGCGACCTCCGCTCCCTCGCTCGTCGTGTACACCTCGTCACGAGTCCACTTTACCGTGGTCGTGAGATACCGGTAGAGCCAGTTGTGCGCGTCGACGGCGACCACGCTCCCGGCGATATCGTCCCACGCGACGTCCGAGAGGTGCGCCAGCGTGCGGAGGTCTGCGTTTCCCATTGTCGACCGTTCGGGGGGCGAGCGTCTTATACTGTCGGCGTTTCCGTCCGGAAGACGTTGTTGACGCCGATGAGTGATTCACAGCGTGCCCGCGTCGGCGCATCCGCGCTCGGTGGGCCGAGCGAGGAACCGGTCGAGCACAGGGGCGTGCGACACGTAGGGCGGTGATGCCACGAGCCTCCCCAGCCGACTGCGGTGCTCGGGAACTCGCTTCGCTCGCTCCCTGCGCTCCTCGTCCCTCGCGCGGCGGGGCGACACGGCGTCGCCCCGGCCGCGCCACCGCTGGGCCATGCGATCGCCTCACGCCTCGTTCGGTGGGTCGACGAGTGTCGGCGGCTCGGCCCCCTCCCGCTCGTCCAGAAAGGCCCGCTCCTCTGGGGAGAGGTCGCGCTCACGGAACACGTCCAGCCCGCGCCGGTACGTCCCGGCGTCGATCTCCGACACTCCTCGCAGGTCGCAGTCGAGCACGACTTCCGCGAGCCCCGTCTCCCGCCCCGTGTACGCGAACCCGACCTTCGAGAGCGCCTCGTACGAGAAGACGTTGTTCACGGCGATCCGACACCGCGCGTAGCCCCGGTCGCACGCCCGCTCGCGGACGAACGCCACGAGGCGTGGGCCGATCCCCTCGCCGCGCCGGTCGCCGCGGACGGTGACGTAGCGGAGCCACAGCGTGTCGCCGTCGGTGCGGTCCGGGTTGAACGCGACGGCGGCGACGACTGTCGGGTCGCCGATGCGTGAGGGTCCGTCCACGTCACCGTCGCCGCTGGTGTGGTCGTGGTCGAGCGCCCACGGGTCGTCGTCGTCGCGAGCGACGGCGGTCCCCGTCGACGAGGTCACGAACTTGCCGGCGTAGGCGAACGCGCGGTAGTCCAGCCGCAGTCGCGGCCCGCCACCGGGGTCGTCGTGCCAGCCGACGAGCGCGTACTCCATACCCAACGACAGACGGAGGACCGCCGAGTGTCTTTCGGCGCGGCGGTCAGTCGACGAGCCGGTAGGCCTCACCCTCCCGTTCGACGAACCCCCGGTCGGCCAGCGAGCCGAGGATGCTGTAGAGCGCGAGCTTCCGCATGTCGAGCGTCTCGGCGAGTTCCGTGATCGTCGCCCGGTCGGCCTCGGCGAGACAGAGGTAGACCAGTTTCGAGCTGGCGGCGTCGAGCCCAGCCGGTACGGTCGCGTCGTCCGCAGACTGCCCTGACGATTTCATGTTCGAACGCTAACAGCACCGGGTAATAAGATTTACTGACGAGTGAGTGAATTTCAACGAGTCGGGGGAGAAGCGCTTCAGTCGCGAAGCCCAACGTTCTCGACGCAGCGTCCCGATAGGCCAGTATGCTCGATCACGGCCCCGGCGACGTCCGCTTCTTCGATCGCGTCGCACCGCTGTACGACCGCCTAATGCCCGCCGCCCGCGCCGCCCCGCTCGCGGACGCGCTCGCGGTCTCGCGCCGGCCCGTCCGAACCGTCCTCGACGTCGCCGGCGGAACCGGCCGTGCCGCCCGGACGCTGTCTGGACTCGTCGGCGGCGCCGACCCCGACGACGAGGTCGCCCGGGGACGCGTCGTCGTCCTTGACCGCTCCCGCGAGATGCTCCGTGTGGCACGCTCGCGGGACCACGAGTGCGTCGCGGCGGACGCCGGCCACCTCCCGGTGCCGGACGACGCCGTCGACGCCGTCACGGTGGTCGACGCGCTCCATCACGTCCGCGACCAGCGCGCGCTCGTCCGGGAGGCCCGGCGCGCTGTCGCCCCCGGCGGGGTCGTCGTCGTCGCGGACTTCGATCCCACGACCGTCCGCGGGCGTGCGCTCGTCGCCGCCGAGCGACACGTCGGCTTCGACTCCGTCTTCTCGACGCCCGACGACCTCGCGCGCTTCCTCGAACGGGAGGGCCTCGAGGGACGCGTGGTCGAACCGGGGTTCGGCTACGTCGTCGTCGGGCGGGTTCCCGCGTGAGCGACGACCGAACCGGGGAAGCCAAGAGGGATGCCCCGGAAGGGCGGGTATGGCAACCTCGACAGGGTCGTTCCTGAACGGGCGCATCGACACGGCCGCGCTCCCGCTCGCGGTGGGTGACGTGTTGGTGCTCGTCCTCCTGTTGTCGTTCGGCACGGCGCGCCACAACGGCGTCGCCTACCTCACTGAACAGCCGGTGGCGCTCGCACTGACGCTGCTTCCCTTCCTCGTCGGGTGGCTCGTCGCCGCCCCGCTCGTCGGCGCGTACTCCGCGGGCGCGGCCGAATCAGCCAAGGCCGCGATCCCGCTCGCGATCCGCTCGTGGGTCGTCGCCGACGTCATCGGGATCGGTCTCAGAGTCGTCTTGCCGTTCGACGCCACCGGCGGCCCCCTCTCGCTGGCCATCTTCTTCGGCGTCACGCTCGTCGTCGGCGTCGTCGGCCTCGGCGTCTGGCGCTGGCTCTACTTCAAACTCCGCTGACGGCTCTTTTATTCGTCTCCGAACCCCGGACGCGCTCAGGAGGCGTCGTCGATCGCTCGCACGAGTAGATCGGCACCCAGTTCGATCTCGCGCTCGGTGACGTCTAACGGCGGCAACACGCGCAGGGTCTTGTAGCCACAGCCGAGCGTGAGCAACCCGCGCGCGAGCGCCGCCTCCTGGACCGCGTCGCGTCGCTCCGGCGTGTCGAACTCGACGGCGAGCAGCAGTCCCAGCCCGCGAACGTCGACGACGGTCGACCGCGCGGCGTCCGAGAGGGTCTCGACGAACTGCCGGCCCCGGACGACCGCGTTCGACAGCAGGTCGTGCTCCTCGATGGCGTCGATGGTGAGCGCACCCCCGGCGGCGGCGAGTAGGTCGCCCGCACCCCAGGTCGACGAGAGCCGCCCTTCCTCCTCGGGGAAGAGGTCGCCGCGGCCGACGGTCGCGCCCACCCGGAGCGCCTTCGCCGAGCAGAGCAGGTCCGGTTCGAGCGCCGAGTGGTCCGAGGCCCACCACTCGCCCGTCCGGCCGACGCCCGTCTGGATCTCGTCGGCAACGACCGTGAGGTCGTACTCGTCGGCGAGCGCGGCGATTTCTCTCATAAAAGCCTCGCTGGGGAACCGGTAACCGCCCTCGCCCTGGACGGGTTCGAGGATCACGTAGGCGACATCGTCGGCGGCGACGTGACCTCGATCGGGATCGAGTTTGCGGCCGATCCGCGACGCCTCGCCCCCGTCGACGAAGAAGCCACAGGAACACGTCTCGGGGGTACACGTCCGGTCGTCGCAGTAGGGCACGTCGACGATCCCGGCGACCTCCGGGAAGTCCCGTCGGTACTTCTCCTTCGAGCGGTTCAACGAGAGCGCGCCGAGCGTCCGTCCGTGGAAGGCCCCCTCGAAGGTGACACCGTGTTTCGCCCCGCCCGAGGCGTCGTAGGCGACCTTGATGGCGTTCTCGACCGCCTCCGCGCCGGAGTTCGAGAGGAAGACGGTGTCCATGTCGTAGTGGGCGGTGAGACGGGTCAGCCGATCCATCAGCCCCGCCGGCCCGGGCACGTCCTGTTCGTCCGGATGGTGGTGGCCGCCGGCGACGTAGAAGTCCTGGCCGGCGATCTTGAGCGGGTCGACGAGGTCGAACTCGCGGAGCCGGTCCACGAGCTTGGGGTTGTTGTAACCGAGGGGGGCGGCCGCGACGTGACTGGTGAAGTCCAGCAGGACGTTGCCGTCCAGGTCGGTGCAGAAGGGCCCCTCGGCCGGGGCGGTGCGGTCCCAGACGAAGTCGTAAACGTACGTGCTCGGCGCCGCGGTCGATCGGTGGTAGTCGACCCACTCGCGGGCGCGCTCACCGGGGAAGCCGTCGACGCGCGGCTCCGCCGTGTCTCGGTTCATGAGCCTGGTACGCCAACTGCGCTAAAAAGGCGTTCGCCGACCTGGTGGTCACGCTCGCGTCGCGCCACGGGTGGCGGCGAGCGTCGGCGGTGAGATCGCTCGTTCGCTCGAATGCCATCGGGGGGCCGACGCGACTAGTCGGGGGTAGATTCTTGCCGTCTCCGGGAGCAGTCCCCACCATGTCCCTCCCCGACATCGAGCGCTCCCGCCTCGGGTGGTGGCTGCTGGGACTCGCACTCGCCGGTGCGCTCGTCTTCGTCCTCCACGCGTTCGTCGGAACCTTCGTCTTCGGACTCTTCCTCTACTACTCGACGCGGCCGATCTACCGCCGGCTCCGCCGTCGGATCGGCCCGCCGAGTCTCGCCGCCGCCGTCTCCCTGTTCGCACTGGCGCTCCCGGCGCTGTTGCTCGTCCTGTACGCCCTCCTCATCGTCGTCCGGCAGGCGGTCAGATACACAAACAGCGGCGCGTTCGACCTCTCGCGGTACCCCGTCGACCAGGACCTCCTCGTCGTCGTCACCGACCCACAGCGACTCCTCGACCTCGACCTCGGTTCGTACCTGTCGGCGGAGACGGTCGGGCAGTTCAGTCGCTCGCTCACCTCGGCAGTCGATACGGTCGCGTTCGTCGGCATCGGCGCGGTCCACCTGTTCGTGATGATCGCGCTCGCCTTTTACCTCCTCCGCGACGATCGTCGGCTGGGCGACTGGGTCGTCTCGACGTTCGGCGACGAGCGCGGGATCGTCCTCGCGTACGGCACTGCCGTCGATCACGACCTCAGCACCATCTTCTTCGGGAACATCCTCAACGCCGTCCTCACGGGGACGATCGGGGTCATCGCGTACACGGTCCTCAACGTCTTCGCACCGGTTCCGGAGACCAGCATTCCCGCCGCGGGACTCGTCGGCCTCCTCGCCGGTGTCGCCAGCATCATCCCCGTCGTAGGGATGAAACTCGTCTACGTCCCGGTCGCCCTCTACATGGCCGTCGTGACGTTCTTCGTCGACCCCCAGCTGCTGTGGTTCGTCCTCGCGTTCGCCGTCGTCTCGCTCGTCGTCGTCGACACGATCCCCGACCTCGTCCTCCGTCCGTACGTCTCCGGCCGGAGCCTCCACGTCGGGAGTGTGATGATCGCGTACACGTTCGGCCCGCTCCTGTTCGGCTGGTACGGCATCTTCCTCATGCCGATGCTCCTCGTGCTCGTCTTTCACTTCGCACGGCTCGTGCTCCCGGAGCTCGTCCAGGGAAGCGAGATCAAACCGTCGGCGGTCGATCCGGGCGTCGTCGACGAGGGAGGCACGGTGGATGTCGACCCGCCGACGGTGGACGCGGCGGTGGACGCCAACGAGAAGACGGTGGGGGCCGCGGAGTCGGCCGAGAGGGAGGTGGTCGAGGGGACGCGAACGCCGACCGGGGGACCGGGCGGTGACGGCGACGCGGTTGGCGATCCCGGCGACGACTGAGCGCGACGGCCGGGGATCGGGACCGAGTGGTTACTCGTCGAACTCCTCGTCGACGTACTGGCCTTCCCAGTCCTTGCGGGCGCGAATCTCACGGCGGCCGCGACGCGTCAGGGTGTAGTAGTTCGTCCGGCGGTCGCGCTGTCCCTTCTCGACGAGTCCCTTCTCGACGAGCGTGTCGAGGTTCGGGTAGAGTCGACCGTGGTGGATCTCCTTCTCGTAGTAGTCTTCCAACTCCTCTTTGATCGCGAGGCCGTGCGGTTCGTCGAGTCCCGCGATCACGTAGAGGAGGTCACGCTGAAATCCTGTCAGATCGTACATCGGTGAATTCGTCCTGATAATTAGCCAGCGAGTAGAATAAGTGTATCGAAATTCTGGTATGTCGTCGCAAAGTGCATACCCCCTGACCCGTCGCGTCCGTGAGTTCGCGGCGCGTTACGAACATGAGCTATGGACCGCGAGACGATTGTCGGCCGAACGACTGGTGACGACTCCGCCGGCGAGTCGCCGACCTGTCAGGGTGATTATTCCGGCGCCGGCAAGCGGACACCCGGATGGGACGCCACGCGCCGAGAGCAGGTGTTCGCCGAGCCGTCACCGACGACGGAGGAAGTCACGCGGGCGGGAGGGGTGTCGTGACTCTCTGTAACCCTCGGGTAGAACGAGCGAATCGACGGAACGAGCGCGTCGCTCGGCGGTCGATCGGTCCGAAAAGGAAGCAAGACACGCGAAAATCGCGTGATGCTTGCCGCCCTGAATTGGTCCCCGCTGACGCTTCGGCCCTCCAAAGCGAAGCGTCACTTCCACGTAACGACCTCTCTTACTTAAAGATGTCGGACCGCGACACGGCCGGTAACGAGTTAGCGGATCGATCACGGATGACCGATCGACTCACGGACCCGCCTGTTCCGCCGTGCCGCCGACGCCGATCGGTCACATGTGCTCTTCTTCGAGCACCCACCCGAGTGCGCGGCGGTAGTAGGTGAACATCTCACGGACGCCCTCGTGGCGCATCTCCGGGGATTCGAGCTGTTCGTCGAGGAACTCGTACTGCTCTCTGATCTCCGCTTCGGAGCGCATACGCCGGCTACGGACGCCCCCGTCTTCATCGCTCCGCCGTGCTTTTTCCCGTCGATGCCGTAATGCCCCGCATGAAAGTCCGGGGACGCCGTGAATGTCGCAACTGCGAACACCGCTGGTCGTACTACGACACCGGCGCGGTCGAGTGTCCCGCCTGCGGGAGCCTCCGGAGCGTCGGCGTCGACGAGCGGACCCGTCACACCGACACCCCCGTCTCGCTCGACCTCTCCCCGCACCGGCGCGCCGTCGACGCGGACGGGATCGGGGAGGCCGCGGCCGATCTCAAGCGCGAACTCCGTGGCTATCGGAACAGACGCGGCTTCATCCGCGGCGGGGAGCTCCGCCCGCTCGACGGGACGTTCCTCGCGGCGACGGAGTTACTCCACGTCGTCGACGTGCTCGCCCGCGCCGACGACGAGGACGTCACCGACGACGAGGAGTTCTACCTGCTCGACCTCCTCCGCGGGGCGGACGCGGGCGAGCGTCCCACCGTGGAGACCGTCCCCGAGTCGATGCGGGCCGCCCGAGGGCTCGCTGTCGCCGAGGCGGTCGACGACTACCGGCGAGAGATGCTCTCGTGGCTCGACGACAACCCCGACGCCGAGGCCCGGCAAACGCTCGGAACCGTCTCCGACCTCGTCAGACGGACGCACGCTCTCGGTGGCGACGTCCCGCTCGACACCTCCGAGACGCTGGTGACGGCCACACGCGACGTGTCGACGTACCTGCGGGAGGGCGACGGGAGCGCGCTCGCGAGAGCAGCCGATCGACTCTCGCGGCTCCTGTGAGATGTTCGACGAACACGCGGTCCGGCACCGGCTCAAACTCGTCACCGACACCGGCGCGTCGGTGCTGTACGAGAACCGCGACGGCGTCGCGTGTCCCGTCTGCGGCGAGTGCTTCGACGAGTTCTACGCGACGGACGGAGCGGAGTCGTTCCGTCCGGATCGTCGGGTCGGCTTCTGCGTCGCACACGCCGACGAACGCCTCTTGCTGTTCACGCACGAGCCCTCGCGCGACGACTGAGCGGGGCGGACGCCCGCGGCCGACTCACCGGAGCCACGTCGCGTCGACCCGGTGGTCGTCGTGGGCCCTCGGGACGTGTTCGCCGCAGACGACCTCGTCGACCGAGTGGAGCGTCCCCCCCAGGTCTTCGACGCGGTCGACGACCGCGTCGTACCCGATCGCCGGTCCCTCGACGACGAGGATGATGTTCTGCACCTCGCGGTCGGTCTCGACGAGATGGGTGGCCGTGGCGTCGACCCCGTCGAGGTCGCTCACTTCCCCGGCGAACGAGACCGTCGGGACCTCTCCGGGCTTCAGAACGTCGAGCACGAGGCGGCGGACGGATGCCATACCTGTCGTAGGGCACGGACGGCTAATAGTGCTGTCGAGCGGCTGACCCGTCGCACTCAGGCGCTCGGCTCGAAACTCGAAAACGAGCGTGGCTCCGGCCCCTGCCGAACCCGTTGGGCCTCGCCGGAGTCGACTCCGACCACCATCGCCTGGCCGCCGTAGCCGTGTGTCTGGTCGTGGCCCCGGACGACGACGTGGGTCGTCCCGTCGGGGATCGAGACGGTCTCGGAGCGGGTAAACGGGGCCGTGCTGTGGGCGTGGAGCAACTCGCGGCGACCGAGGCGGTCGCCGTCGAGCGTCTCGACCTGCCACCAGTCCGCGTAGCCCGACTCGCCGTCGTCGTCGTGATACAGCGTCACGTCGAAGCGGTATCCTCCGCCGACGGAGTCGAACTCGATGCCGACGACGTTCGCCTCACGGAGATCCAGGTCGCCGTCCGCCGCAGTCGTGCGTTCGTCGGCCGTCGTGGCGTCGTGGTCGGGAGTGGAAGTGTCGGTCGCAGCGTCGTCGGTCGCCGCCGCTTCGTCCGTCGTCTCGCCGTCGACCGAGCCGGGTGAGGCGGTCGCGTCGGGCGACGCGGCGTCGTCGGTGTCGCTGGTCTCGGCGGCGTCACCGGCGTCGCCGGTCGCTGTCGTGCCCCCGGGCGCGCCGCTACAGCCGGCGAGGCTCGCGGTGGCGACGGCACTCAGGAGGAGTCGGCGACGCGACAGCAGGTCGAGAGCCATGTCGGAGCCCAGTGTCTCCCGCCGAATAACTCCGCCGGCGGTCGTGTGCGCGCGACGCGAGACCTTCCGAGCGCGTTACCGGTAGAGGGGGTGGCCCGCGCAGAGTTCGGTCACGCGGTCGCTGACCTCGCCGATGACGCCTTGGTCCTCGGGGTTGTCGACGACGCGGACGATGTGTTCGCCCACCTCGCGGATCTCGGCGTTCTCGAAGCCGCGGGTGGTGAGCGCGGCCGTCCCCGCGCGGATGCCCGAGGGGTCGAACGGCGAGCGGGTCTCGCCGGGGACCGTGTTGGCGTTGAGCACGATGCCGGTCCGTTCGAGAGCGTCCTCGGCGGTGCCACCCGAGAGATCGGGATGGGACTCGCGCAGGTCGACGAGGACGAGGTGGGTGTCCGTGCCGCCGGAGACGACGTCGAGTCCGTGGTTGGCGAACGTGTCGGCGAGCGTCTTCGCGTTCGAGACGACCTGTTCGGCGTACTCGGCGAATTCGGGCTGGAGCGCTTCCTTGAAGCCGACGGCCTTCCCCGCGATGTTGTGCATGAGCGGGCCGCCCTGTGCGCCGGGGAAGACGGCGTTGTCGATCGCCTTGGCGTGCTCGTCGCTCGTCATGATGATCCCGCCGCGGCCGGCGCGGATCGTCTTGTGCGTCGAGCCGGTGACGAAGTCGGCGACGCCGACTGGCGAGGGGTGGACGCCGGCGGCGACGAGTCCCGTGATGTGAGCGATGTCCGCGAGGTGGTACGCGCCCACGTCCTCGGCGACCGCCTGGATGCGCTCCCAGTCGACGATCCGCGGGTACGCCGAGTAACCCGAGACGACGATGTCGGGCTCGAACTCCTCGGCCGTCGCTTCGAGCGCCTCGTAGTCGATGTAGCCCGTGTCGGCGTCGACGTGGTACTGTTCGACCTCGAACAGTTGGCCGGCGAAGTTCGCCGGGTGGCCGTGCGAGAGGTGGCCGCCGTCGTTCAGTTCGAGCGAGAGGATCTTGTCGCCCGGATCGAGCATCGCCAGGTAGACGCCCATGTTGGCTTGCGTCCCCGAGTGGGGCTGGACGTTGACGTGTTCTGCGCCCCACAGCTCCGTGGCGCGCTTGATGGCGAGGTTCTCGACCACGTCGGCGTACTCACAGCCGGCGTAGTAGCGCGAGTCGGGGTAGCCCTCGGCGTACTTGTTCGTGAGGACCGACCCCTGCGCTTCGAGGACGGCCTCGGAGGCGTGGTTCTCGCTCGCGATCATCGCGAGGGTCTGCTCCTGACGCTCCGCTTCCCCGGCGAGGGCCTCGGCGACCTCGGGGTCGACCGAGCGGACGTGCTCGTCGTGCATGGTTACGTTGCGGGGTGAGTCGGGTATAAGCCTGTCCACTCCGCATCTCGCCTCCCGGCCAAGGCGCGCTGATGGTCGGTTCGATCGGCGCTCGATCGACCGCCAGAGCTGTTATTACATATACAGATTCGTACAGGTAATCAAATTGTAATTACTCGCTTTTACGACAGATATATACGCTAGCCAGGGAGTGTTGAACCACGTGATGCTTCGTGCGGAGGTCACGGCCGACGGCGTCGTCACCGTCAGCCGCCTGCGGCCCTCCGTCGCCGTCCGCGCGGTCGACTGGCGGGCTGGCGACGGCTCGGATGGGGCTACCGATACGCCCGCGATCCGAGCGCCGGTCGACGACAGCGCAGTGGGCCGAGCCACCGCAGTGCGGCTCCCGCCGGGACCGGTCACTGCCACGCGCGCCGTGACCGACGAGACCTGGGATCTGATCGGCGAGGAGTCGCTCCCCGCGGGGACGTACGAACTGTGTACCGAGTCGGTGGTCCAGGTCCGGGTCGCGTTCGCGTCCGCTGCCGAACTCGCGCCCGAAGCAGACGGCACGGTGCTCTCCTTCCCGGCCGAGACCGCGGTTCGCGTGGGGTTCGCCGACACCGGTGACGATCCGCCGGGGTCGATCGGCGTGCCGCGGACTCCGGCGGGTGTCGCGACCGCGCTGTCGGCGCTGTCGGCGACCACCCTGACGACGACGGCGGCCCGCTCGCACTCCCGGATGCGCCAGCATCCCCCGCTCGTCGAGTTCGCCGCGGAGACGCGGCTCCCCGAGTGGGTCGACCGCCGCCGGACCGAGCGCGACGTCACGCTCACTCTGCCGGCGCGGCTCGACTACGCTTTCTCGGCGTCGTCGCTCGCACACTACCTCGGGGCCGACGTGCGGGTCGACGCGGACGCGACGCCGACGTTGCGCACGCCCGGCGTCGACCACGCCTTCGAGACGATGCCGGGGTTCCAGTACGAGGCCGCGTCGCTGCTGCGGCGCGTGTTCCTCCTCGACTGTCTCGTCCGCGAGGCGCTCCCCGGGAGCGACCGGTTGGCCGAGAGCGACCTGCTCGGACGGCTCTCGCTCGACCCCGACCGGCTCGCGGACGCGCCGATCGGCCGACGCCTCGAGGCGTATCTCGACGCCCCGTTCGACCTCGTCTCGCCCGACCTCCCCGAGTGGCACCTCTCGATGTACGTCGAACCGACGTACGACCACGTCCGGACCCTCCCACACGTCGTCTCGAACCTCCCGAACGTCTTCACGCCGGACTCCCAGCCGTTGCGCAGCAACGAACGGCTGACCCGGTCGCTCGACGACTTCTACCGCGACGACGACGAGGTGTCGCCGAACGTCGAGCCCGTCAAACCGCTCCTCGGCCCCGGCCGGGTCCACGGCTGGCTGGCCGACGGGATTCCGATCGACGTGTTCAAGACGCTTCCCGAAGCGTACGAACACCGCTCCCGTGGCGTACGCGAGAACCGGCCGACGTCCGTCGTCGCGGTGCTCAACGACGTCGAGATGTCCTCGGAACACGACGACGCGGCCGACCTCTACCGCCGCGGGACGGCGGATCTCGACATCGACGTCTCCGTCCGCGAGCGCCTCTCGCGTGCGGAACTCGCCGCGGTGTTCGAGGCGGACCACGATTTCGTCCACTACATCGGCCACTGCGACGAGGCCGGGCTCCGGTGTCGTGACGGTGCCCTCTCGGCGGTCGACATCGGCCACTCCGGTGCCGAGACGTTCTTCCTCAACGCCTGTGGCTCGTACTACGAGGGGATCGACCTCGTCACCAAGGGGAGCGTCGCCGGGGCGGTCACGTTCGAGAAGGTTCTCGACGGCCACGCGGCGCGCGTCGGAACGATGTTCGTGCGCCTGTTGGTCAACGGCTTCAGCATCGAGCGTGCGCTCGACCTCGCCCGGCGTCGGATCATCATGGGGACCGACTACACCGTCGTCGGCGACGGCACGCACAAACTCAGCGGTGCGCCGGAGACGGTTCCCCTGGCGGCCACCATCACGGCCGCCGACGACCGCGAGGCGTACCGCGTCACGTTCGACGCGTCCTCGCCACGGGTGACGGGCGACGTTTTCACTCTTCCGGAACCGTTCGACGACCGCCCTCGCCTGTTCGGGGCGGAGTCCGAGACGGTGCTGACGCCGGCCGAAGCCGAGCGGTTCGTCGGCCGTGTCGATCTCCCGGTCGTCTTCGACGGCGACATCCAGTGGTCGACGGATCTTCAGGGTACGCTCGACGTATAAAAAACAGCTTGATTTGTAATGGTATAATTTCTGAAACGTGAATCGGTATTTTAGCCTTCAGCCGGATTAAAATACACTGTACTAGCCGTACAGCGATGGTCGTTGTTCGATAATATTAAATAGCTACGCACACATAATCATCACATGGTTGTCCACTCGAATTTACTCGCCGAGGGGCTTGATGATATCCTGCACACGGTACTTTCAGCGGGTGACGACGAACTCCTCGTGATCAACCCGACGGCCGAGACGGTCGAGGCACTCGTCTCCGTCGCGACCGCGTTCGACGGCGACCTGCCGACGGTCCGAGTGGTGGCCGACGACACGCTTCTGAAGACCGTGGTCGACGACTTCATCGTGGCGAGTAACGCCGCCAACCTCGTCGACGAGGGCGTGCTCTCGCTGAAGACCGGCGCCGGGAGCGAGGAGAACTCGCTCATCGTCACGGAGGACGCCGTGCTGGCGCTCGTAACGACCGGCGACCGCGTCGCGGCGCTCGCGACCGACGACGAGGAGTTCGTCGACTCCGCGTACGAGACCTACGTCGAGCAGTCGGAGGAGGCACCGGAGTTCAAGCTTCGCACACCCTCGATCTCCGTCGTCCGGGAGTCGCTGGAAGCCGACATCTCCGAGAGGATCCGCGCCGACTTCGACACCGTCCTCTCGTCGTTGCAGACCGCCCGCGGCGACGGGCAGGGTCTCGACGAGGTCACCATCAGCCTCCTCGTGGCCGCGAAGAACGACGTGCTCCTGTACGACATCTCGAAGTGGGGCGAGGACATCGGGATCGCGTCGAAGGCGACGTTCTCCCGGACGAAAACGAAGCTCGAGGACATGGGACTCATCGACACCGAGAAGGTCCCCATCGACGTCGGTCGTCCGCGACTCCGACTGAAGCTCGGCGACGACCGCCTCCGGCAGGCCGACGCCGACCAGCTCGCCGGTGTCGCCCAGAGCCTTCTCACCTGAAGAGCCGGAACCCTCGCGCTTT
Organism: Salinigranum marinum; assembly: GCF_024228675.1. Classification (NCBI taxonomy): domain Archaea; kingdom Methanobacteriati; phylum Methanobacteriota; class Halobacteria; order Halobacteriales; family Haloferacaceae; genus Salinigranum; species Salinigranum marinum. The sequence continues at coordinate 842,914 of NZ_CP100461.1, forward strand.
TTTATTCTTCACCCGACGTGCGCGTATGCACGTCGGACTCGTCGGCTCGGGTCCCGCCGAAGCGGCGATCCGGGCCGCCTTTGCGGACGTCGACGCCACTGTCGCCACCGGGATGGAATCGCTCGCCGAGTCCGATCTCGGTGTCGTCGTCGCGCCGGCGGGTGCCGACCAGGTCGCCCGCGCCGACGCCGTCTGCGATCGCCTCGTCGCGTGTGAGGTCGGCGGGGTCGGCGGTCACCCGCTCGATTCTCTCGACGCCGCCGTCTCCGTCTTCACGCACGATTCCGCACGGTTCTCCGACCTCCAGCGCCGCGTCGCGTCGACCACTGACGCGACGGCGGAGCGTCCCTCCGGGGACCGAAGCGCGGTCCGCTTCGCCGGGGCAGTCGCCGGGCGGCGCGCCGTTCGCCTGCTCGCTGGCGACCCCCTCGGCGGGACCGTCGTCGAGGTGCCCGGCGACGAACGGCGGTTCCTCCCGACCCCCGAGGCAGAGCGGGACCGCACCCTCGACCGATCGTGGCGTGCGGTCGACCTCGGAGCGTCGCTCGACCGCGCGGAGCGGGCGCTCGACGACCGTGTCGGGCTCCTCACGCAGGTCGGCGAGCGCGAGTCGTTCCCCGTGCCGTACTACCTCGCGACCACCGCGGACACGACGGGCTACAGCGACGCCCGGGCCGCGGAGTTCGCCGCCGGTGCGGATCCCGACTGGGATCGCGCGTTCATGAAGGCACTCGGCGAGGGGCTCGAGCGCTACTGTGCCGGCGTCTACCGTCAGTCGGCGTTCGTCGTCGCGCCGGAGGCGAACCGCGCACGGCCGGTCTCGCCCGCTCGTTTTGCCCGTCCCGAAGGATACCGCCAGGTCGACCGCGAGGAGTCGCTCCCCTGGGTCGAGGGCGAACACCTCGCGACTGGGGAGCGCGTCTCGTTGCCGGCGGAGTTCGTCCACTACCCGCCGCCACAGGAACGGCACAAACCGGCGATCACGACGGGGCTGGGGCTGGGTAACTCCGGCGTCGAGGCGCTCTTGTCGGGACTGTACGAGGTGATCGAACGCGACGCGACGATGCTCGCGTGGTACTCGACGTTCGAGCCCCTCGGCCTGGCGGTCGACGACGAACGGTTCCGAACGCTCGTGAAACGAGCGCGCGCCGAGGAACTCGACGTGACGCCCCTGCTCGTGACGCAGGACGTCGACGTGCCCGTCGTCGCCGCCGCGGTCCACCGCGACGCCGACCACGAGAACGAGGACGCGTGGCCGCGGTTCGCGATGGGATCGGGGGCGGCTCTCGATCCGGTCGCAGCCGCGTGCGCGGCGCTCGCCGAGGCGCTCCAGAACTGGATGGAACTCCGCGCGATGGGTCCCGAGCAAGCGGCAGATGAAAAGGCCGCGATCGGCGAGTACGCGGCGTTTCCACCTGCCGCTCAGCGGTTCGTCGACGCCGGCGCGACCGTCCCCGCCGGATCGGTCGGTCCGGATCGACTCCCCGAGGGAGCGGCCGAACTCGACGCCGTGATCGAGCGGGTGACCGACGCCGGACTGGACGCGTACGCCGCGCGGACGACGACGCGCGACGTGGCCGAGCTGGGGTTCGAGGCGGTTCGTGTCCTGGTTCCCGAGGCACAACCGCTCTTCACCGGCGAACCGTTCTTCGCCGAGCGGGCCGAGACAGTCCCGAGGGAACTGGGGTTCGAGCCGCGGCTGGACGGACCGTATCACCCGTATCCGTAGCAACCGCCGACGCCTGTGTGACGCTGTCTGCGAACAGGCGGCACCCGCTTCGTGACGGAGCGCGGCGTGCCGCACGACTGCGGGACGCGCTCCGGCGATCCTCAGCGCACGGGCGGTCTGGCCGCAGCTTCCGGTTTGAACCCTCGGTCACGGCGACGAACGCTGTGTTCTTCCCTCGGGAGAGGCTGTCCTACCTGGCGCGGTGACCCCACTGGTGAACGTCGTCGTGACGGGCGCTACCTGTGGCGTCGACGCCGACACGTGGGGACGTCGTAGGCCGGACGTCCCGGCAGCTGTCTGTCGAGGCAGCTACACGCCGAACGTCGCCCGAAGCATATCACGCGTCCCCGGCCCGAGTCCGACCGCGAGGACGGCGACGAGGAGGAGCATCGTGTACCGAGGGGACTCCTCGAACACCCCTTCCTCGAACACCCAGATCACGAACGTGGCCGCGACGAGTTTCACGAGCAGGAACGGCCACGCGTCGCCCGTGACCGCGAGCACCGAGGCGGGGAGCGTCGACGCGGTGAAGTCGACCACGAACTGGTTGACGGGGTGTTTCGGCACGAGGTTCGGGCCGGCACCGATCGCGGTCATCCAGTCGAGGCCGACGACGTTCGCCACCCCGTCGACGGCGTGGCCCCAGATAATGACGAGACCGATGAGCCCCGTCCCGGCGTTGACCTGCGGGGCGTACCGCTCGACGAGCTTCCACGTTGCGATGGCGGTGAGCGTCGCGCCGACGAGGACGATCACCAGGACCTGCGGGTAGAACGTCACGCCGTTCTCACCCGACACCGCGAGCGAGCCGAGATACCCCACGGTGAGTGCGAGGACGGCGACACCGATCACCGAGAGGGGACGCTGGTAGTCGGTGACCTGGCCCTGCCGTTCGAGCACGACCGAGACGACGACGGCGACGACCGTCACGAAGAAGACGGTGAAGTAGATGATCGGGCTGATGAACAGCGTGTTCAGCGGGTAGGTGATGAGGGCGTCGGCGACGCCGGGCGCGTCGTTCGCGTCCTCGACGACCCGGAGCGCGCCGCCGAAGAAGACGAACGGCAGGAGGGCGTAAAAGAACCGGCGCTGACGGCCGATGTCGAGCCGACGCATGAAGAAGACGACGCCAGAGAGCGCGATGAGCAGAACGATCATGTAGCCGACCTCGGAGACGAGGGTGTAGCCGGGGTAGGCGACGACGCCGGTCGCGGCCTGACAGGCGGCCGCGCTCCCGAGATACTCCGTCCCGCCGGTGCCACGCACCGCACAGACGGCCGACTGGGCGTCCGCCTGCACGGGCCCCCAGAAGTACTGCCAGACGAAGCCGTCGTAGACCGCGCGCGGGAACGCGACGGAGCCGCCGACGAGGGCGAGTCCGAGCGTCGCCACCGCGAGGGTCCACAGCCGCTCGGGATCGAGACCGACACGCTCTGCGACCGTTGCCATGTCCTGAATCCTGCGTCCGTCGATTAATACCCTTGTGGTCTCGTGCGCTCGCGATGCACCCGTCGTGGCCGGCTGAGCCGACTGAGCGCACAACACTCCCCGGGCGCCGTGACCTGCTGCCGTCTCCGACGGCCCGGGTCAGCGCCCACCGAATCGGCGGGAGCCGTCGGCAGGGGTGGCGAAGCTCAGAGCGGGAGGGCGGGATCGTCGTGTTCGGTGCCGAGGACGACCATCGTGTACGACCGCGCGAAGCCCTCCGTGCTGGCGACGTTCTCGAACAGCAGTTCCCGGAGGCCGTCGGTATCTTCGGCGTAGACCCGCAGGAGGACGTCCCAGTCGCCCGTCGTCAGGTGGACTTCCTGCACGCCATCGACCCCTCTGAGCCGGTCGACGAATCCCGCGACCGCGTCGTCGCGGCCCTGTTCGATCCGGAGCCCGACGAACGCCGACGTGCTGTAGCCGACCGCCTGCGGGTTCACTTTCGCGTGGTACCCCTCGATGACGCCCGCCTCCTTCATGCGGTTGACGCGGTCGTGGACCGTCGCCGAGGACATCTCGATCCGGCGGGCGATCTCGCTGAACGGGGTCCGCGCGTCCGCCTGGAGCGTGCGGAGGATGGCACGGTCCGTCTCGTCGAGTTCGATCGCCATCCCACTCACCGCTCCGCGACCGCCTGGATCTCCTGGGCCGCGTCGAGGAGGTCCTCGTGGATCGCACCGTTCGACGCGACGAGTCCCTGCGAGTCGTGTCGCCAGCGGTCGCCGTGGACGTCGGTGACCGTCCCACCCGCGAGCCGGATCAGGTGGACGCCGGCGACCGTGTCCCACGGGTTGGCGTACACGTTGGTGACGACTCCATCGATGGTCCCCGCCGCGAGCATCGCCAACTGCGCCTGGGCGCTGCCCAGCCGTCTGAGGTCGCCGAAGCGGTCGACGATGGCGCGACAGGCCGCGGCGTACTCGTCTCTCCGATCGGGCTCCCACCACATCGTCGGCACGACCGCACAGGTCTCGGGATCCGCCCGGTCGCTGACCGAGACGGGCTCGCCGTTCCGCGTCACGGCCTCGTCGTCGGCCACGTAGACGTCGCCGAGTTCGGGCGCGGCGACCGCGGCGGCGACCGGTTCCCCGTCTCGGACCGCGGCGACGGCCGTGCACCACACCCCCAGCCCGCGGACGAAGTTGTTGGTGCCGTCGATCGGGTCGATGACCCACGCGGGTCCCGACTCGGGGACCGACTTGAGTTCGTCCGCTTCCTCGCCGACGATGGCGTTCGCCTCGTACGTCGAGTGGATGCAGTCGATGACGCGCGCCTGTGCGTCGCGGTCGGCCTGTGTCACCACGTCCGTCTTGTCCTCCTTGATCTCGACGGGAATCTCCCGCCGGAAGGAGCCGGCTGCGACGGCGGCACCGACGCGTGCGGCCTGTTCCGCGACACGGGCACGCGCCGCCGCGTCCGACTCCGAACTGGTGTCCATGGCGGGAGCGCTCGCGCCATCACCGTATATCCCTCGGGTTTTTTGTTTCGCGGGCGAGAGATCGCGGGCGTGTCAGGTGACGGCGACGACGTCGGGGCCGACCTCCCGGCGGACGTCGAGGCGACGCTCGCGCAACTGCTCGCGGAGGCGGCCGCGGCGGCCAGACGCCGCGAGGGGGAGGCAGTATCGGCCATCGTCGACACGGTCGAGACGGTCGTCCGGAACAAGGTCCCGGCCGGACTCCTGTGCGAGCGACTCGAACACGGCTGTGCGTCGGTCGAACGGCTCTCGGTGGACGAACCTCTCGTCGCCGCGGAGTATCTCGACGCGATGGAGCGGCTCGTGCGGTCGGCGTGAGAGAGACGAGAGCGGACGGGGGAACCGAACTGAATGGGGGCGACGCGCGACGGTGGCAATCTGTCTCGATCCACCGAAGCGACTGCGTCGCTTCGAGCCGCTCTCGTCCCCCGGCTTCCTCGGTGTCGACCGCAGTGCGGTTGCGCGCGACGTCGCCGGCTCCGCCCGGCGACACGCGCGAGGAATGAGCGACCGACCGAGCGAGTCGGCTGGGGAGGGGGCGGTGTAACCACCCTGGCAGCTGCGCTCGTTCAGTCCAGTTCCACGCACAACGCGTCGAGTCCCGCTCGACCGCCCTCGATCAGTACACGCACGCCGCTTACCGTTCGTCGTGAGCGACACACGTTCGCGCGACCGGCCGACGGTAATACGTGCCGACGGTAAGCGACTCGCAGTTGATCGATAGGAAACGCGAAAAGCCGCAATTTGGACCCGGTCGGGAGACGTTTTCCGCAGCCCGTACGGCCCGTTCGACTTGCCCCGGATTCCGGAGATCCGGATACGTCGAGTTCCCGAACGCCGCTTTCGCGTCGTCCGGTAGTTGGCCTTCTCGCCGCCCTGTCGAACGTCTTCGGCCCGGTTCGGTTGGTGTTTTCCCCGGGCCTCACGACCTTTCTCGACCCCGAAGGGTCGACTTCGCGGGACCCGCTCTCGCGTGACCCCGGTACTCGGTCTTCCGCCGTTCTGCGATCGGATTCGGCCCGGTTCGGTTGGTGTTTTCCCCGGGCCTCACGACCTTTCTCGACCCTGAAGGGTCGACTTCACGACCTCCACTCTCGTGTGAGCCGCTACTTGGTCTTCCGCCGTTCCGTGAGCGGTTTCGGAGCGCTTCGGTCTGCCTGTTGTCCACGCTCCTTACGGCCAGTTCGGCTGCCGCCGACTTCCCGGATCCCGCTCGCGCGTGACCCGGTACTTGGCCTTGTCCCGCTGTCGGAACGGAGTCGGACCGGTTCGGTTTGTGTTTTCCCCGGTCCTCTCGGCCAGTTCGGCTGCCGCCGAGTTCACGAGCCCTGTTCTCACGTGACCCGCTACTTGGCCTTCCGCCGTTCGCTGAACGGATGCGGACTGGTTGTGTATTCCCCAGTCTTTACGGCCGGTTCGGCTGCCGCCGAGTTCGCTCGGTCCGCTTTCGCGTTCCTCGCTACTTGGCCTTCACACCGTTCGTGGGACGGTTGTGGGCTGCTGCGGTTCTCCGTCGGCGCGTTGACCTCGATTCCCCGTTACGGGACGCTTGGTGGTTGCACCGACGCCGTATCCGTCTGTTACGACGGTTCCGGTCGTCCGGTTAGCCCTTGCCGCTTCTCGCGGATCCTTAGATATGGTACCAACCCACATAAACGTTTCGTACGAGTAACAGATTGCCGCGGCACCCGGGAGTCGGTCGAAAACGGGTTCGTCGCCCGTCGCACGGGCTGTTCCCCCACGTCCCGACGGGACCGGAGGCGAGGCTCAGACGGAGAGCGCGTCCGGCGGGAGGCGGAACTCGAACCGTGCTCCGCCGTGGTCGCTCGTCGTGACGCCGACGGTCCAGCCGTGTGCCGACGCGATGCTCCGGACGATGTCGAGCCCGAAGCCCGTCCCGTCGTCGCTCGTCGAGTAGCCCGCCTCGAACACTCGCTCGCGCTCGTCCGGAGGGATTCCGGGACCGTCGTCCGCCACGAAAAAGCCCTCTGCTCCGTCGGAGCCGTCGCTCCCGAGGGTTCCCACCCGAACCGTCACCTCCCGGTCCTCGGCTTCCGACCGACTGCCCGCCGAGCCGTGCTCGACGCTGTCCTCGCGAGTCTGCGAGTGCGGGCTCGTCGAGCCGTGCTCGACACTGTTCCGGATCAGGTTCTCGAGCAGGCGCTGGAGCCGTTCGGCGTCGGCCAGGACGGTCGCGTCGGTCTCGACCACCAGCCGTGCGCCGGCGGTGTCGACCGACGACCACGCGAGACGGACCGTGTCGGCCAGCGAGACGAACGCCGGCTCCGAGACGCTCTCGCCTTCCCGGGCGAGCGCCAGCACGTCGGCCACGAGCGCGTCCATCCGTTCGAGCGCGTCGTGGACGCGGTCGAGCGACTCGTCCTCGCCGTCGAGTCGGTCCGCGGCGAGTTCGAGGTGTCCCTGGGCGATCTGGAGCGGGTTGCGGAGGTCGTGGCTGACGACGGACGCGAACTTGTCGAGACGGTCGTTCTGCGCCTCCAGTTCGCTCTTGCGCGCCTTCCGCTCCGTGATGTCCCTGATCGCCCCCGCGGTCCCCTGGAACTCCTCCTCGAAGGGCAGGAGCGCGATGTGGTTCTCGCACCGGACGCGAGAGCCGTCGGCACGGACGATGTCGAGTTCGACCGTATCGTTCGTCCGGTCGGGGTCGCCCAGGAGGTCACGGATGAGCGCCTCGCTCGTCTCGACGTCCTCGTCGGGGACGAGCAACCGCATGTGCTCGCCGACGAGCGCCTCGGCGTCGTAGCCCGTCATGGACTCGAGCGCCTCGTTGACGTAGGTGATGTAGCCCTCGTCGTCGAGCGTGTACACCGGATCGCCCGTGCTCTCGACGATGGTCCGGTACCGTTCGAGTTCGCGCTCGCGCCGTTTGCGGGCCGTGATGTCGACGTAGATCCCGTAGGCCATCCGCGACCCGTCGTCGCCGCGGAACGGAACAGAGCGGAAGAGGAACTCGCGCGGGCCGTCGACCGCGACTCGGCAGATCTCGGCTTCGACGGGTTCGCCGGTTCGCGACTCCTCGTTGATCGACCGGGCCGCCTCGCGGTCGTGCGGCGGGACGATGTGGTCGTCGAGCGGTTCGTCGCGGATCTCGTCGGCGTCGACCCCGAAGACGCGCTCGAACGCGGGGTTGACCCGGTCGACGCACGGGACGCCCCCCTCGAACCGCACGCGAACCACGGGCTCGCCCGAACTCTCGAAGAAGGCCGCGAGCAGGTCGCGCTCGCGGCGGAGCGCCTCGTCGGACCGGACCCGCGCGAGCGCCGCGCGGACGTGCATCACGAGCAGTTCGGCGAGTTCACGGTCCTCGGGGTCGAACGCGCCGGGCTCCTCGGCGACCGCCTGGAACACCCCCCAGTCGCCGAGCGGGACGGTGAGCAACGACGGGAACGGGCAGGGCTGGTTGACGTCGTCGTCCTGGCGGGCGTCGTCGACGACGACGGACTCCCCGGTCCGGTAGGCTCGCCCCGACGATCCCGCCGTCACCGGAAGCCGCCGGTCGGTCGTCGGCAGTTCGCCCGACTGGGCGACGCGTTCGAGGGTGCCCTCGTCGTGCCGGGCGAACAGACACCGGTCGAACGAGACCACGTCACGCGCGGTCCGGATCGCGACGTCGAGCACCTCCTCGGTCCGCTCGCACGCCTGGAACTCCATCGCCGACCCGTGCAGCGCGCGGATCGCGTTGCGGTTCGCCGCCAGCGCCCGCTCCCGACGGGTCCGGGTCAGCGCGATCTCGACCGCCGTCGAGAGCAACTGGAAGCAGTAGACGTCGAACTCCTCGAACCCTCCGCCCGGATCCCACGCGACCAACAGTCGGTCGTCGCCGACCGGCAGGTAGAGGCCGGGGTCGACCACGCCCGCGGGGACCGACGCTACCGTCGCCCCCTCGGCGGACGATTCGACGACGAGCGGTTCGTCGTGGTCCGCGGTCGCCTCGAACACTGCGTGCGTCGCCTCGGCGGAGAGACGCTCGCCGCCCCCGGGGGTGCTCGCGGCCGGCGTCCGACCGCGAGGGGCCGACGGCTCGCCGCCTGCGGCTTCCCGCTCGTCGCGTCGGTGTAGACACGCGGCCTCGAAGCCGAGCATCGACTCGACGAGTTCGACCGCGCGAGCGCAGACGGAGTCGCCGTCGCCGATCGACAGCAGGTCGCGCGCTCCCTCGCACAGGTCGGCGAGCAGTTGCTCGCGCCGGCGCACGGTCGTGATGTCGGACCAGTAGATCGAGAGCCCGTCCGCGGCGGGGTACGCCCGGATATCGATCCACCGGCCGGGCTGGGTGAGCGACTCCGCCTCGAACGAGACCGGTTCCTGCGTCCGGAACGCTTCGGCGTACTTCTCGTGAAACCGCGCCGCCCCGCTCGGTGGGAGCTCCCGGAGGTCGGTCCCGAGCAACTCGCCGACGGACGAGCCGAGGAAGGCTGCCCCCCGTTCGTTGACGTCCGTGATCCGCCACTCGTCGTCGATCGAGAGGAACGAATCGGTGATCCGGCCGAACGTCTCGCGGCGTCGGGCCGCCGTCCCGTCGCTCCCCGCGTCGCCCCACGACCGTTCGACGGCGTCGGCGACCCGATCCGCGAGCGTCTCTCCCCGGCCGTCGGCGTCCTTCCGGACGTAGTCCGTCACGCCAGCGGAGATGGCCGCCGCGGCGACCGCCTCGTCCCCCGCGTCGGTCCGGAGGACGAACGGGACCCCGGGGTCGTGGTCGCGGACCGCGGTCAGGAACGCGAGCCCGTCCGCCTCCGGTAGGTCGAACTCCGAGACCACGCAGTCGATCTCTCCGGCTCGGACCCGCGAGAGGCCCGCCTCGACGGTCGTCTCCGTGACGACATCGAACGACCCGGCGCCTTCGAGTTGCTCGGTGAGCGAGGCGAGCTGGTCCCTGTCGTCGTCGACGCAGAGAACGCGCACGGTGCTCGTCTCGGAGCGGTCCTGTTCCGTGGTCACGGGCGATGCTACTGCTGCTAATTACTACGATGTTGATAAACCCACGCTGTGAGTTCTCAGATATGATATGATTCGACGGAGATGGTGTCGGGTTCAACGATTCTGTCGAATACGGTCCTCAACGACTGCCTCTGCCACACGAAGTCGTGTTTCAGTCCTACGTCCGGTGTCGATATCCTCGGCGCTTCACCCCGGTTCTCACTTTCCGGAACGGTTTCACACCGAGTCGTTCGCGAGACGCCCCTCGTGAGCGTCGGCAGAAGGTGTGAGGGGAAGGATCTGAACCACGGTCGTTCCGCTCACCCCGTTCGCTCCACTCGCTGATTCGAATCCTCCGGACGCATCGCTCTGCTCACTGTCGTTCCAGAAGCGATGCGAGGGGAGGGATTTGAACCCACGGACTCCTTCGAGAGCGGATCTTGAGTCCGCCGCCTTTTCCAGACTCGGCCACCCTCGCGCAGTACGGGGGTATCCGGTCGCAGGGGTTTAACCCACCGATTTCGTCTCCCCCTGGGAGTCGGGGTCGGCGCGTGCACTTAGCAGCCGTGGCAGCGAGTGCGGCTCCGCCAGTCGGTGGTCGGCGCGAGGCGTCGTGACCGCGGCGACCGACAGTTTCAGGCCGCGTTCCACAGTACTGTCGGTCGTATGGACGACCACACGCGAGACCCGAGCGTCGCGCCACCCCTCGGGAACCCGACCGGGTGGCATCGAGACCGCCGGCAGTGGGAGCACGCGACGCTCCGGCGTGCCACCGAACACGGCGTTCGGCTGTTCAACGCGGGTGAGTATCACGAGTCTCACGACTGTTTCGAGGACGAGTGGTACAACTACGGCTCCGGAACGGTCGAAAGCGCGTTCCTCCACGGGATGGTGCAGGTCGCCGCCGGCGCGTACAAACACGTCGGCTTCCGAGACGACGGCGGGATGCGGTCGCTCTTCCGGACGGCGCTGCAGTACCTCCATGGCGTCCCCGACGACTTCTACGGCGTCGACGTCGACGACGTGCGCGCGACGCTCGACGCCGCGCTGGCCGACCCGAGCGCACTCGACGGCTGGCGGATCACGCTCGACGACCAGCGGCCGGAGGCGTACCCCGCCGACTACGACTACGTCGAGCGACTGGAACACGACCACTGACCTCCCCGTCACTCGTCCACCCGCCCTCGAACCGCACCGCGTGCCGCGCTCACCACATCGCACGGTCGGCCGTCGGCTCTCGGCACCTAATCGGATCTTTCCTTACAGTCATTGAGGGTGTCATAGAACGATTAGCACACCAAAGAGCAGGGTGAACGCTGAGGTGGATGAGTTCAGCGACCCTGCAAGATGATCCTTCGGTAGACTCGTTCTTCAATGCCGTGGAGACAGAGACGCTAGCGCTGTTCGAGCACCTCTCTTTCGAATTTCTCGAAGAGTTCGACGTGTTCGCCCCGGCGAAGACGGGGCGAACACGAGACCACGAACCACCAGAACTGATGCGTGGCTTTCTCCACTGCTACTACAAGGACATCTACGGCATTCGTCCCGTTGAACGAGAGCTTCGGAACACGGTCGTATGGCTGAGCTGTGGATTCGATCGACCGCCGTCGAGAGACGCGGTCGATCGCTTTCTCACCGATCTTGAACACGTCGTTGACGAGGTGTTCGACCACCTCGTCGAGCAGGCCGCCCGGCGCGGCCTGCTCGACTTGACCTACTGTATCGATTCAACAGACGTGAGGGCGATGCCCGCCGATCCAGACGCCTCAAAGTGCTACGATCCAACCGACGACGAGTACTACTACGGCTACGGCTGTACGATCGTCTCGACCGGGCAAAAGATCCCGATCGGAGCGGAGTTCACCGAGAGTAAGCAAGCGCCAGAAGAGACGGCGATGCGCGTCACACGTGACGCGCTCGCCGTCGCCACACCGATCTGGATGGTCGGTGACAGCGCCTACGACACGCTCGACTGGCACGACCACCTGCTGACCGCAGGGGTCGTGCCAGTCGCTCCATACAACGCCCGGAACGCTGATGACCCGAAAGACATTGAGTACAGGGTCGAAGACCGCATCACCGAACACGGCGAGGACGTTCAGTTGAAGCAGTCCACGTTGGATGAGACGTACAACCGCCGTAGTGGAGTCGAACGAACCAACGAATCAGTGAAGGACTGCGGCCTCGGGCGAACGCACGCCCGAGGCCGCGTCCACGCACGGGCGCAGGTGTTTCTCGCCCTGTGCCTTCGCCTCGTCGTCGCAATCACCAACTACGAACGTGGAGACAATCCGGGAAGTACCGTGATCACGGTGTGAGAACTCTTCTATGACACCCTCTTACAGTCATTGTTAAAGAAGATTCTGTTATCTTTATATCTTCAGCGGGAGATACACAGACGACGCAGTGTTCCTCCGTGCGCCGCCGCCGGCCGTGCGAGAGTCGTTGCGCCCGAAACGCCCTCACTCACCATGACACAAGACGTACTCACGGAGCCGCTGACCGACGCCGACGGACGCCCGATCGACGGGGCCGTGGTGACCGCGGTCGCGTCGTCGAACGAACCAGCGCCGCCCGTGGCGGCCGGCGCCGCCGCCGCGACCGAGATCGCGACCGACACGCTGTTCGAATTGCTGAAGAACCAGCGCCGCCGCGACGCCCTCGACTACCTCAAGACGAACGGCGGCCGGGCGACGCTCTCCGACATGGCCGAACACATCGCCGCGAAGGAGAACGACCTCCCGATCGAGGAGATCGCCGCGAAGGAGAACGACCTCCCGATCGAGGAGATCACGTCGAAACAGCGAAAACGCGTCTACATCGGCCTCTACCAGTGCCACCTGCCGAAACTGGCGACCGCCGGCGTCGTCGGCTTCGACAAGAACCGCGGCACGATCGAGCTCCGAAGCCTCGCGGCACGACTGTACCCGTACCTCGACGCCGAGGGCGGCGGGGGCGACGCCACACTAACGGCCACCGCGATGGCCGATACGATCCCGCCGGAGACGACAGGCACGGCCGTAGAGACGACGGGCACGGTCGCGGAGTCGTCAGTGCTGGCCGGGCTCGGCGTGGCCGCGCTGGCGGGCGTCGCCGGCGTCCCCGGGTTCGAGCTGCTCTCACCCGTGGTGTGGGCCGTCGTCTGTGCGCTCGGTCTCCTCGTCGCGGCCGCCCTCCCACACCTCCGCGACTGACGGCCGGCCCGGACAGCCGGACCGGCGTCGTCCCGTCGACGCCCCGCGTCCGACCGGGACGATTCCGAACCGATTTGACCGTCGACTGCCCACTACGTCACGATGCGAATCTACGAACTCGGGGACGGAACGCCCGAGGTCGCGGTCGTCGGCTCGATCCACGGCGACGAGCCCTGCGGCGAGGTGGCGATCGAGCGGTTGGTCGCCGAATCGCCCCCGGTGCGCCGCCCGGTGAAGCTCGTCGTCGCCAACGAGGAGGCGCTCGACGCCGGCGTCCGCTACCTCGACGAGGACCTCAACCGGGCGTTCCCGGGCGACCCCGACGCCGACTCGCACGAGCGACGGCTCGCCTCTCACCTCGCGCGCGAACTCCGCGGCTGTACGACGCTCTCGCTGCACTCGACGCGGTCGTTCGCCGAGCCGTTCGCGCTCGTCGACCGCGTCGACGCCGTCACGCGGGCGATCTGTCCCCAGTTGCCCGTGAGCGTGGTCGTCGAGACCGACCGGTTCACCGACGGCCGGCTCATCGAACACGCCCACACCGTCGAGGTCGAGTGCGGCCTCCAGGAGACGGACGAGGCCGCGGAGAACGCCTACGACCTCGTGCGGGCGTTCCTCGACGCGACGGACGTCCTCGACGCCGACGACGAGCGCTCGCCGGGAGCGACCCGGGCGGCGACGAACGGGAGCGACGACGTGACCGTCTACCGGCTGCTCGATCCGATCCCGAAGGCGCTGGACGGCGATCACGAGGTGTTCGCCGCCAACTTCGAGCCGGTCGCGGAGGGCGAGCGGTTCGCCGCGACCGACGGCGAGGCGCTCGTCGCGGACCGGGCCTTCTACCCCGTGTTGCTGTCGGCCGACGGCTACGAGGAGCTCTTCGGCTACGTCGCCGAGCGGGTGGGGACCTTGGAGTGACGTGAGCGGGCCCAGTCGCTCCTGGTCCGAGAGGAGCCGGAGTCGACGACCCCCGCGGCCGGTGTCCGGCCATCCGTCTCAGTCCGGCGTCCGGTACGCCGGATAGTCGGTGCCGTAGCCGACCGCCCGCCCGACGGGCGCGAGCAGCGAGACGGCCCGTTTCTGGATCGAGACGGGGAGTCGCGCCAGGTAGAGCATGTCGTCGAACCGTTCGACGAGCGGCGCCAGTCGGAGCGGGTTCAGCGGCATCCCCGACGGCGTCGAGCGCCCGTCGCGGGCGAGCCCGTAGGTGACGCGCATGAACGCCTACCGTCCGGAGCGCCGGCCGGACCTCGCCGACGACGTGGAGCGTTCCCGACCCGGCGTTCCAGAAGCGGTGAGGAACCCCCTTCGGGATCGTCACCGACTCGCCGGGTTCCGACATGTCGCTGTCGCCGTCGACCACGACGCCGAGCAATCCCGAGACGACGGCGAGGTCCTCGTCCTGTTCGGGAGGGACGTGGAGCATCGGGCCGTGGGAGCGTTCCGGCGGATCGAGCCACGTGTCGAACCGGACGCGCCGACCGTCGGTGTCAGCCGCCGACTCGCGGACGCGGACCCGCTTGCCGCTCGGCGGACAGTCGATGACGGCCCGATCGTCAGGGGTGGTTTCGGCATCGCCCGGTTCGGCCTCGGGACCGGTCACGGGTCACTCCTCCGGCGGTGCGAACTCGACCAGCGTGAGGTCGCGGTCCAGGAGACAGAAGTCGTGCGGCGGATCGCCGTGGATCGTCTCGATGCGGTACTCCGTGTCGAAGTCGGCCCCGTCGGGGACGCAGTACGGGTGGCTCGGACACTCGGTGTGCGGGCAGGGGCCCGGCAACTGCGCCTTGCTCCCGGCGTACGCGCCCTTCGAGGCGACGTTGGCGGGGATCGACGCGCGCTCGACCTCGACCGCCCTGACGCCCACGTCGTGGACGGCACAGTCGAGCGTCTGGGCGTTCTCGCGCACGTCGGTGACGCGGTAGCGGACGCCCTCGGTGAGGTTGAGACACTGCTGTTGGTACGGACAGCCGTCGCACGCGGTCGACCGACCCTCGTAGACGAACTCCTGGCCGGGAGTGGCGAGACGAGAACCGATGAGGGTGACCTGCGGCATACCAGCTCGTTGACCACCCCGTCGGTTAAGTGTCGCGCCGGACCGCACCGCCGCGCGTGCGTTCGCGCCTCACTCGGTGGACTCGTCGGCGCGCACGTCGTCCCCGCCGACGAGGTCGTCGAGGCGGTCGAGGTACGCCTCGCGGGGAACCTGGTAGAGCCCGCGGTAGTCGATTCGTCCCCTGGTGAACCGGGCCGCGAGCGCGACCGCCCCGTCGACGGCCGCAGGGCGCGAGTCGTACCGCTCGACCGGCCCTTCGATCTCGGGTTCGAGAAAGAGCGATACGTGCCACGTGTCGGTCCGGACCTGGGAGGCACCGGGACGTTTCCGCCGTGAGCCGTTCGTGACGTAGATCGTCGGGAGACAGGGGGCGGGGAAGTCCGTCGTGTTGAACACGTCCGGACGGTAGGTGAGGACGCTCCGTCCCTCGTGTTCGTCCGCCCACACCTGCCAGCCGTCCGGCAGGTCGTCGTAGTCGGCGCTCATACCCGCTAGAGCGGGCCGCCGAGTCAAGAGCGCGGCGGTCTGGCGCGACCCGGGCACAGGCTGGTCCCCGTCGTCGCTCGAAACGTGGCGACCACTTCACATATCGGAGGAAGGCTTATTTACATCGACCACTCACCAATTAAGTAGTCTCGGATCCGGGCCGAGTCACCGCCCTGTGGACCGCTAGCCGAATACGTCGTTCTCCGCGAACCGTCGAAGATCCGTGTCGCCGTGCGGAAGGGTGGTATGAACATCCATGCCACGACCGACAATCGACCCCGACGACCGATCACGCGTCACCCCCCGAGTACGGTCACCGAGTCGTGGGTGTGAACTCGGTTCAGAGACTCCGAACATGAACAATGAGCAGTGAACTCGAAACACTAGAAGACCTGAGCAAGCATTACCGCGAGTCCGTCCCCGCGGACCTCCGCGAGGCGAAGAGTTTCGACTGGTACCTCGACGAGGTGTACGACGACCCGAAGATCACCCGCAACGCCCACCAGCGCGTCGCGGACATGTTCGACTACTACGGCACCACGTACGACGAGGACGCCGGCATCGTCGAGTACCTCATGGCCTCCGAAGACCCGCTGCACGACGGCGAGAACGTCTTCTACGGCCGGGAGGTCCACGAGTCGATCCACGAGTTCGTCAACAAGGTGAAGTCCGGGGCTCGCGGACTGGGCCCCGAGAAACGCATCAAACTCCTCCTCGGTCCGGTGGGATCGGGCAAGTCGCACTTCGACTGGATGGTGCGGCGGTACTTCGAGGATTACACCATGCGCGAGGACGGCCGGATGTACACGTTCCGGTGGACCCACCTCGGCGACGTCATCCGCGACCAGGATCCCGCCGACGACACGGTCCAGTCGCCGATGAATCAAGACCCCATCGTCCTCCTCCCGCAGGAACAGCGGGACATCGTCCTCGAACGGCTGAACGAGAACCTCCAGGCGCCGTACACGGTCCGCAACGAACAGTCGCTGGACCCCGCCAGTGAGTTCTACATGGACCGCCTGCTCGCGCACTACGACGACGACCTCCAGTCGGTGATGGAGAACCACATCGAGGTCGTCCGCCTCGTCGCGAGCGAGAACAAACGTCAGTGCGTCGAGACGTTCGAGCCGAAGGACAAGAAGAACCAAGACGAGACCGAACTCACCGGCGACGTCAACTACTCGAAGCTCGCCGTCTACGGCGAGTCGGACCCGAGGGCGTTCGACTACTCCGGGGCGTTCTGCAACGCTAACCGCGGGCTGTTCTCCGGCGAGGAACTGCTCAAACTCCAGCGGGAGTTCCTCTACGACTTCCTGCACGCCTCCCAGGAGCAGACGATCAAGCCGAAGAACAACCCCCGGATCGACATCGACCAGGTCATCGTCGGCCGGACCAACATGCCCGAGTACCGCGAGAAGAAGGGCGACGAGAAGATGGAGGCGTTCAATGATCGGACCAAGCGGATCGACTTCCCGTATGTCCTCGAGTACGAACAGGAGGCCGACATCTACCGCAAGATGCTCCGGAACGCCGACGTCCCGGACATGCACATCGAACCGCACGCCATGGAGATGGCGGGGCTGTTCGGCGTCCTGACCCGGACCACCGAACCCGACGGCGGCAACGTGACGCTCGTCCAGAAGGCGAAGGCCTACAACGGAGAGGTCGACGACGGCGACGACCTCGACGTGCGGAAGCTCAGGGAAGAAGGAGAGGCCAAGGCCGACATCGCCGAGGGGATGGACGGTGTCTCCGCCCGGTTCATCGGCGACGAGATCGCCGAGGCGATCATGGACTCGACGCACAGGGGGAGAGACTTCCTCTCGCCGCTGACGGTGTTCAACCACTTCGAGCAGAACCTCGAATCCCACGGCTCCATCCTCGAGGAGAACATCGAGCGCTACCACCACTACCTGGAGATGGTGCGCGAGGAGTACAAAGAGCGCGCCATCGAGGACGTCCGCCACGCGCTCGCGTACGACCTCGACGAGATCCAGCGCCAGGGCGAGAAGTACATGGACCACGTCATGGCGTACATCGACGACGCCACCGTCGAGGACGAACTGACGGGGAGAGAACAGGAACCGGACGAGAAGTTCCTCCGTTCCGTCGAGGAGAAGCTCTCGATCCCCGAAGACCGGAAGGACGACTTCCGCCAGGAGGTGTCGAACTGGGTCTCCCGGCGGGCGCGCGAGGGAACCTCGTTCAACCCCCAGGACAACGACCGTCTGCGCCGTGCGCTCGAACGCAAGCTCTGGGAGGACAAGAAACACAACATCAACTTCTCGGCGCTCGTGAGCGCGAACGAACTGGACGACGACGAGCGCAACGCGTGGATCGACGCGCTCGTCGACCAGGGCTACTCGCGCGAAGGGGCCCGGGAGGTCCTCGAGTTCGCCGGTGCCGAGGTGGCAAAGAGCGAGCTGGAGGGGGAGTGATACAACGAGGATGCGACACGACTCTCCCGAGCGACCGGACTTCATCCGCGCCGCCGACGAGGAACTCCGAGGGACGTACGAGGAGCCGATGTCGCTGGCGGAGTACGTCGACCGGGCGTTCGAGCGCCCCTCGATCGCTTCGCACGCCTCGAAGTACCTCGTCGAAGCAATCGAGTCGATGGGGACCCGGACGGTGGTCGAGACGGGCGAGGAGCGCGAGCGCTACCGCTTCTTCGACGACCCCGCCAACGAGGGCGAACACGCCGTCCTCGGCAACACCGAGATCCTGAACGACTTCGTCGACGATCTCCGGACCATCGCCGCCGACAGGGGCAAAGCGGAGAAGCTCATCTGGTTCGACGGGCCCACCGCGACGGGCAAGTCCGAGCTCAAGCGGTGTCTCGTCAACGGGCTGCGCGAGTACTCGAAGACGGACGCGGGGCGGCGGTACACGGTCGAGTGGAACATCGCCAACGTCGCCGACACCCGCGGGCTGTCGTACGGCGACGAGGTCGACCACGAGGAGGACTGGTACGAGTCGCCGGTCCAGTCACACCCGCTGTCGGTGTTCCCCGCGGAGGTCCGCCGCGACGTCGTGGCGACGCTCAACGCCGAATCCGCCGACCACATCCCCCTGTCGCTCGACGAGGAGCTCGACCCGTTCTGTCGCGAGGCGTACACCCACCTCGAAGAGCAGTACCGTCGGGCGGGCAAGCAGAACCTCTTCAGCGAGGTCGCCGCCGAGAAACACCTCCGCGTGAAGAACTACGTCGTCGACGTGGGACGGGGGATCGGCATCCTCCACTCGGAGGACGACGGCAGCCCCAAGGAACGGCTCGTGGGGTCGTGGATGCCCGGGATGCTCCGCGAACTCGACTCGCGTGGGCGGAAGAACCCGCAGGCGTTCTCGTACGACGGCGTGCTCTCGCAGGGCAACGGCCTGCTCACCATCGTCGAGGACGCCACCCAGCACTCGGATCTCCTCCAGAAGCTGCTGAACGTGCCCGACGAGGGGCACGTCAAACTCGACAAGGGGATCGGGATGGACATCGACACGCAACTGCTCATCATCTCGAACCCGGACCTCGACGCCGAACTCGACAAGTACGCCGACCGGAACGGTCGGGACCCGCTCAAGGCCCTGAAGCGGCGGCTGAACAAACACGAGTTCCGCTACCTGACGAATCACTCGCTGGAAGCGGAGCTCATCCGCCGGGAACTGACGAACGAGACGTCGGTGTGGGACGCCGAGTCGTACGAGGCGCTCGAGGCGCGGATCCGCGAGGGCCTCGTCGTCGCCGTCCGCGACAGCGCCGGCGAACTCACCGACCGCGAACTCGCCCCTCACGCCGTCGAGGCGGCGTCGATGTACTCCGTGGTCTCCAGACTGGACGCCGAGGACCTCTCGGCGGGGTTGGATCTGGTCGACAAGGCGCTGTTGTACGACCGGGGCTACCTCCAGGAGGGCGACGAGCGGGTCGACGCCGATGAGTTCGAGTTCGAGGGGAAGGGCGACGGCACCCACGGCATCCCCGTGACGTACACCCGTGACGTCATCGCTGACTTGCTCCACGCGGACACCGGGCGGCGACACGAGTCGCTCCCGGTCGAGCGGGTCATCACCCCGGTGGACGTCCTCGACGCGATGGCGGGCGACCTGACCGAGGCTCCCGTCTTCTCGCGCGCCGAGGCGACGGAGTACGAGTCGCGGCTCGCGATGGTGAAAGACTACATCTACGAACGGCAGGAGTCGGACGTCCTCGACGCCCTCTTAGCGGAGAAGGGCGTCGAGGCCGAGACGGTCGAGGAGTACGTTGAGCACGTGTACGCGTGGGCGGGTGACGACCAGTTGGAGACCGAACACGGGCCGGTCGACCCCGACCCGCTGCTGATGCGGCTGTTCGAGACCGAACACCTCGGGCGGTTCCGCGATGCGGACTACGACGGCAACGAGCCAAACGACGGGGTCGAGGAGTTCCGCCGCGAGAAGGTCATCAGCGCGCTCAACCGCTACGCGTGGGAGAACCGCGACGAGGACTTCTCGATCACCGACGTGGACTTCTCGGAGATGCCGGTCATCCGCGCGGTGCTCGACACGCACGACTGGGACGACGTTCGCCGGCTGTTCCCCGATCTGGACCCGAACCAGTGGGACGACCCACCGGCGAACACGGACACGGAAGCGATCAAACAACGGACGATCGATCACATGACAGAGAACGGTTACACGCGTGCCTCGGCCGAGTTGGCGAGCCGCGACGTGATGCGCGAGGTGAGCTACCAGTGGGGCTGAGAGACGATCTCGAACGGTTCCGCGAAGTCGGCGAGGAGCGCCGCGAGGACCTCAAGGAGTTCATCACGTACGGCGACCTCGGCGGGAGCGGCCCGAACAGCATCAAGATCCCGATCAAAGTCGTCGACCTCCCGTCGTTCGAGTACGACCAGCTCGACAAGGGCGGCGTGGGCCAGGGGCAGGGCGGGACGCCCGACGTCGGCCAGCCGGTCGGCCAGCCCCAGCCCGCTGACGGCGATGGCGACGGCGACGAGGAGGGCGAGCCCGGCGAGGAGGCCGGCGAGCACGAGTACTACGAGATGGACCCCGAGGAGTTCGCCGAAGAGCTCGACGAGGAGCTCGGGCTCGAACTCGAACCGAAGGGGAAACAGGTCGTCGAGGAGGTCGAGGGCGACTTCACCGACATCACCCGCGTCGGCCCCAACTCGACACTCGACTTCGAGAAGCTGTTCAAGCAGGGGCTGAAGCGGAAGCTCTCGATGGACTTCGACGAGGAGTACGTCCGAGAGGCGTGCAAGGTCGCCGGCGTCGACGCCCGCGGGGTGTTCCGGTGGTGCCGCGACCAGCACATCCTCGTCGGCCTGCCGTGGGTCGAGGAGGCGTTCGAGGAGGTGCCGGACGACGAGCGCGGGACGTGGGACTCCTTCGAGGAGATGGCCGACAACGTCGAGCGGACGACGGCGATCCAGCGCATCCGCCGCGACGGCCTCCGCGAGGTACCCTTCAGACGGGAGGACGAACGCTACCGCCACCCCGAGATCATCGAGAAGAAAGAGAAGAACGTCGTCGTGGTGAACATCCGCGACGTGTCGGGGTCGATGCGCGAGAAGAAACGCGAGCTGGTCGAACGGACCTTCACCCCTCTCGACTGGTACCTCACGGGCAAGTACGACAACGCGGAGTTCGTCTACATCGCCCACGACGCCGAGGCGTGGCGGGTCGACCGCGGGGATTTCTTCGGCATCCGTTCGGGCGGCGGCACGAAGATCTCCAGCGCCTACGAACTCGCCAAGGCGGTGTTAGAAGAGGAGTACCCCTGGAGCGAGTGGAACCGCTACGTGTTCGCGGCGGGCGACTCGGAGAACTCGTCGAACGACACGACGGAGAACGTCATCCCACTGATGGAGGAGATCCCGGCGAACCTCCACGCGTACGTCGAGACCCAGCCCGGCGGCACGGCGATCAACGCAACCCACGCCGAGGAGGTCGACCGGGCGCTCGGCGACACGGGGAACGTCGTCGTCACGTACGTCTCCTCGCCGGACGACGTCACGGACGCGATCTACGAGATCCTGAGCACGGAGGACGGCAAATGAGCAACTCGGACAGAGTCGACAAACAGCGCGAGGCGGACGAACTGAAAGAGCCGGTCCGGGAGGCGGGCAACCTCGCCCGCAAACTCGGCCTGGAACCGTATCCGGTGAACTACTGGATCGTCGACTACGACGAGATGAACGAACTCATCGCCTACGGTGGTTTCCAGCGGCGGTATCCGCACTGGCGCTGGGGGATGACGTACGACCGCCAGCGCAAGCAAGGGCAGTTCGGAATGGGCAAGGCGTTCGAGATCGTCAACAACGACAACCCCTCCCACGCGTTCCTCCAACTCTCGAACTCGCTGGCGGACCAGAAAGCGGTCATCACCCACGTCGAGGCCCACGCGGACTTCTTCGCCAACAACGAGTGGTTCGGGCTCTTCCTCGGCGAGGGCGACGACCCCGACGCGGCGGCGATGCTCGAACGGCACGCCGACGCCATCGCGTCGTACATGAACGACCCGGAGATCGACCGCGAGGAGGTCGAGGCGTTCATCGACGCGGTGCTCACGCTGGAGGACACGATCGACCAGCACCGCGCGTTCGCGGAGGCGGGCGAGGGGCGCAAGCGGGCGCCGCCCGAGGACCTCCGCAAGCGGCTCGACTCGATGAACATCTCCGAGGAGGTCCGGCGGCAGGTGTTCGACGAGGAGTGGCTCGACGACCTCGCCGAGGCCGAAGAGCGCGCGGCGAAGCTTACCGAGCCCCGCAAGGACGTCATGGCGTATCTCCGCGAGCATGGGATGCACTACGACGGCGAGGAGGGGCGTGCGGTGGAGATGGAGACGTGGCAGAAGGACCTCCTCGATATGCTGCGGACGGAGGCGTACTACTTCGCCGCCCAGAAGATGACGAAGGTGATGAACGAGGGGTGGGCCGCCTACTGGGAGTCGTTGATGATGGGCGACGAGCGGTTCGCCGGTACCGACGAGTTCGTCACCTACGCCGACCACCAGTCGCGGGTGCTCGGCTCGCCGGGGCTGAACCCGTACAAGCTCGGCAAGGAGCTCTGGGAGTACGTCGAGAACACGACCAACAGGCGGGAGGTGGCGGACAAACTCCTCCGCGTCCGTGGGATCTCGTGGCGGAACTTCCGCGACGTCGTCGACTTCGACGAGGTGCAGGAGCTGCTCCGGCCCGATCGGGAGATCGACGTGGTCACGCCCGAGACGCTCGACGAGCTGGGAGAACTGGCCGACGCGGGCGACCCCCGGGTCGACGCCGACGCCCTCGCGGCCGCCCGCGACGGCGAGATCGACGTCGGGGCGTACCCGTGGAAGCTGCTCAGCTACGCGGGGCTGGCCGAACGGCACTTCTCGCTCGTCAAACCGCAGAACCGCGGGTTCCTCTCGCGGATCCGTCGGTCGGAGCTCGAACAGCTCTCGCGGTACATGTTCGACGACGAACGCTACGACACCGTCGAGGAGGCGGTCGCGGACGTCGACTACACCGCCGGCTGGGATCGGATGCGGGAGGTGCGCGCGAGCCACAACGACGTCACCTTCCTCGACGAGTTCCTCACGCAAGAGTTCGTCACGGACAACCACTACTTCACGTACGAGTACACCCAGACGAGCGGCGACTACCGCGTCACCTCGACGGAGTACGAGGACGTGAAAAAGAAGCTGCTCCTGCAGTTCACCAACTTCGGGAAACCGACGGTCGCGGTGTACGACGGCAACTTCGACAACCGGGGCGAACTCCTCCTCGGTCACCAGTACAACGGCATCATGCTCGACATGCCACAGGCGAAGGCCGTCCTCAAGCGGGTCTACCAGCTGTGGGGCCGGCCGGTGAACCTGATGACGATCGTCAAGGAGTACGACGATCACGACGTGGAGGTCGCGCGTCGACGCAACCGCGAGCCGACGCCGGTCGAGGTCGGCAAACGGATCCGGTTCGACGGCGACCGGTTCGAGACCTTCGAGCTCGACTCCGAGCTCGAATCGCGCATCCAGGCGACCGACGTGGACTACGACACCAAACCCGACGACTGGCTCGCGTAACGAATACCGAGCGGGCCGGTCCTGTCTTCCCTGAGCCGTGAACGGTAGTCCGTGAACCGTTGACACATGGGCCGGCGACTGCCGTCGCACTCCTTCCGAACCGTCCCGAACGCCGCACAGTATCGAAAGAGAGAATTAACGGGGTAGTTTCATACAGTCGGACGGGTGACGAGAGGACGGATGACCATCGGACTCCAACAGGAGGAACCCGAGGGGACACTCGCGGAGTCGGACATCCACGACGTCCTCCGTAACGACCGCCGCCGACTGGTCCTCGAACGGCTCGCTGAGGGGGAAGATCGACAGACAGTCAGCGACCTCGCGGAGTACATCGCGACCGTCGAGTCCGGGGAAGAGCCGCCGCCGCGGAACGTCAGACAGAGCGTTTACGTCTCGCTCCACCAGACTCACCTCCCGAAACTCGACGACCTCGGCATCGTCGAGTACGACGCGAACGCGAAGGCAGTACTCAGAGCTGAGAACGCGGACGACGTCGCGGTGTACATGGAAGTCGTCCCCAAGAACGCCATCTCGTGGGCCGAGTACTACTTCGGTCTCGGCGTGCTGGGCCTGCTGGCGATCGTCGGGCAGTTGGTCGGCGTTCCGATCCTCGGAGCCGTCGACAGCACGCTCCTCGCCACGGTCTTGTTTCTCGTCGTCACGGTGTCGGCCGGTTACCACGTCTTCGACCAGCGCGACGCCGTGCTTCGGTTCGACGACTGATGCGGTAACTCGCGAGCCGGCGGGGCGTTCAAGTTACCCCCCTCCCTAGCCCGGCCATGACGACCACGGCGATCCTGTGGCTTCGGCGGGACCTCAGGCTCCACGACAACGAGGCGCTTTCCGAGGCGGCCGCCGCCGACCGACTCCTCCCGGTGTACGTCGTCGACCCCCGTACGTACGGTGATCGACCGTACGGCGGACCCGACTCGTTCCGGTTCGGGAAAACCGGCCCCCACCGGGCTCGCTTCCGCTGTGAGGCGCTGTCGGACCTCCGGGCGTCGTTCCGCGAGCGGGGCTCGGAGCTTGTCGTCCGTGAAGGACCACCCGAAGAAGTGCTCGCCGACCTCGCGACGACGGTCGACGCCGACGTGGTCGCGATGCACACCCGGCCCGCACCCGAGGAGGCGCGGGTCGAGTCATCCGTCACCGCCCGCCTGCGCGAGCGCGGCGTGCGGGTGCGGCGGCTCTGGGGGCACACGCTGTACCACGTCAACGACCTCCCCACCCCCTACACGGAGGTCTCGGACACGTACACGTCCTTCCGCAAGTCGGTCGAGCGCGAGGCGAGCGTCCGCGAGCAAGTAGCCACGCCGTCGCTCCCGCCGCTCCCCGACGCCGTCGGGGACGCAGTCGGCCCCGGAGACGTCCCGACGCCGGCGACGCTCCCGGGACTGGACGACGAGACGGTCGCCGCGGCCCGCGCGCCCGACCCGGACGGCCGGGGCGTGCTCCCGTTCGAGGGCGGCGAGTCAGCCGCACTCGACCGCGTCGAATCGTACGTCTGGGACGCGGACCGCCTCCGCGAGTACAAGGAGACCCGAAACGGGCTCATCGGCGAGGGATACTCCTCGAAGCTCTCGCCGTGGCTCAACGAGGGCTGCCTCTCGCCACGGTACGTCCACGACGAAGTGCGGCGGTACGAGGAGCTCCGGGTAAAAAACGACTCGACGTACTGGCTCCTCTTCGAGCTCATCTGGCGCGACTTCTTCCAGTTCCAGGTGGCGAAACACGGCGGGCAGTTCTTTTCCCGACCGGGCATCCGCGAGCGACACGACATCGACTGGCGCGACGACGACCGCGCGTTCGATCTGTGGGCGCACGGCGAGACGGGGATCCCGTTCGTCGACGCGAACATGCGCGAACTGAACGAGACGGGGTACATGTCCAATCGAGGGAGACAGAACGCCGCCTCGTTCCTGGCGAACAACCTCCGGATCGACTGGCGGCGCGGCGCGGCGTACTTCGAGACGCAACTGGTCGACTACGAGCCCTGCTCGAACTACGGTAACTGGGCGTACATCGCCGGCGTCGGCAACGACTCCCGCGACCGCTACTTCAACGTCGTGAAGCAGGCGCGGCAGTACGACGCCCGGGCGGAGTACGTCACGCACTGGCTTCCGGTGCTGGAGCCGCTCCCGCCGGAGTACGCCCACGAGCCCTGGCGGCTGTCGGCGGACGAGCAGGCGGCGCACGGCGTCGAACTCGGCGTCGACTACCCCGAGCCGATGCTCGACCTGGACGCGTCGTACGAGAAGCTCCGGTAGCTCGGCTCGATCGCACCACGCCGGCCACGCGCCACACTCAGGCCCAGGGGTTCGTCGACTCGGCGCGGTCGGTAGCGGCGACGACGAGCGCGAGCGCCGAGACGAGGAGGAACGCGACGAGTGACAGCCGCGGGATGGTGAGCAACCCGCCGGCAATCGGGTACTGCACCGCCGCACAGCTCTGGTCGATCCCGCAGGTGCCGGCCGCCGCTGGGCGTAACTGAAGATAGACGTGGTAGGCCGCGACGGCGGTCCCCCCGAGCGAGAGCGGCAGAACCGTCCGCCAGACGTCCGCTCTCGCCTCCACCGCCGCGACGCCGGCGACGACGACGAGGGGGTACATCAGGATCCGCTGGTACCAACAGAACGTACAGGGGACGAGCCCGAGTCCGAGGCTGAAGTAGAGGCTGCCGGCGGTGGCAACGCTCGCGACGAGGGTGACGGCCACGAGGAGCGGGCGGGCGTACGTCATCCGTTCGGGCCGGAGCCGGGCCCGAGACGGGCAGGGTTCGACCGGCGCATCAGTCGTCTTTCCCGCCGCCCGACGTGCGGTCGCCCACGACCGGGAGCACCGAGCCGCCGTCGACCGTGTAGCTGTGAATCCCGGCGACGACGGCGACCGCGAACGCGATGGCCCCGGCGACGGCGACGTCGGGGATTCCGGGTGGGAGGAGGTCGGCGGTGGCGAGGAGGGTGGCGACCACGCCCGCCGTGGCGACGGCGAGGTAGATCCGGGGCCACGGGACCGACGGCGCGTCGGAGGCGGTGAGAAAGTCGTCGAGCGTCGCCGCGTGGTCCGTGAGCGCGACCGTGCCGCGGTCGCGGTCGTAGTCGATGACGTGGGCGTCGGCGAGTTTCGGGAGGTGGGTCTGGTGGAGCGACGTGTACACGCGCTTTCGCTGTTTGTACGTGACCTCCTCGACCGGAACCTCGTTCTCCCACGCGGCGATCCGCCGCGAGAGTTCGCGGATGTTCGACCCGTCCGGCTCGTCGCGGAGACACCGGAGGACCCGCCGCCGTCGCTGGTTACTCAACACCGAGAAGACGGTGTCTTTCGTCAACTGCTCGGGCTCCGGTTCGTCACCGACGAGCTGGGGGTGAGTAGCCATGCTGTGGGGGGCCTCCAGGGTACGTCTCGACTCAGGAACCCGACGTATATACAACTACCCCATAATCACCACTCGTGAGAACCGGACGAAACGATCGGTAACGTGTTTCGCTTCCGAAGCCGAGCGGGTTATCATGTGGAATATCTTCCGGCGGCCACGCAGGCCCGGTACATCCTGCAAGACCGACCCCCAACGTGGTCACGCCTATTCCCCGTAGAAGTGTTCGGCGGCCATACTGACTGTCAAGATCTGTCCTTATCTCAACAACTTGGACGGCCATCAAGTTAGAACTCTGCATCGAGTCGGAGATCTTGTTCTACACAAAATCAGAGAGTGAATCGTAGTGGTACTTCAAGCCTCGACTTGCGAGTTCATCCCTTCACCAGCGGGCAGATAGTATCACTTCTGACAGAAACAGCGTGCAAGACTCAGAGGGTATGCAGTAGGCCGGTATCTACAGGTGAGTTAGTTATTTTCGGTCAGTCGTCGGGACTTTACTCTTCGAGATTACCGAGTCCTCGCGCTTCCAGTTCCCGGTCAAGGAATGCCCCGATGACGACGAACAAGAACAATACTGTAATTGCAGTCCCCGCAATACCAACCATCATCATGCTGCCGATGGCCATTCCTTCGGAGCCGCTAATCCTGTCAGCCCAAGCCATTCCCATCAGGCCAGCGCTCCCAAAAGAGATGAGGATGACACCGGTGGCTCCGACGGAACCGAACTTGGCGGCCCGGGCGAGGTCCATATCACGGCATCATATCGCTGGATAAAAATCTCTTCGCCGAGCAACTATGCCGGATACGCGCCCCACATCTTACACGCACCAAGAGAAACTATGTAATATGGCTCTGTTGAAACCCTTAGAAGTTGATACAAACGGCGTGACCGATACAGAGCGTGAATGCAGAAGACGGGAAAACGGGACTCGTAGCGTTCTATACCGACAGTTGGCTGCGTTGCTCAGTACCTTTCACAGCTTCTGTGAATGAGTACTCCGCGTCGGTCTGACGCCCACGTCTCGGCGGGCGAGAGAATCTCACTGGGTAACTACAATCCTTGTTGGAGCCTTGGTACGGTCGACGGGGCGGGCAGGCTCAACGGTCCAGCTGCGGACCTGCATCCGCCTCACAAAAAAGCCCTATGTCGAACTACACTCCCGAATCCGATACCCGAACCACACCTGAACACTACCACGTCCTCGGCGCGAATCTGTCGATCACGGCGGACGCCGAAACGACCGACGGTGAGTACCTGGTGCTCGATATGCTGGTCCCGCCGATGTTCGAGAACGGGCTTCACACGCACGAACAGAGCGAGGTGTTCCACGTCATCGAAGGCGAGGCGCGGCTCCACGTCGACGGATGGGACCAGACGCTCGGCCCGGGCACGTCCGGCTACGTCCCGGGCGGTGAAGTACACGGCTTCGCCAACGAGGGCGACGAGGTCTGTCGTGTCATCGCGGTCATGACGCCAGGTGGTGCCGAGGGCTTCTTCAGGGATGTCGGCCAGCAGACCGACAACCGGTCGCTCCCTGAGCCCATCGAGCCGACCGAGGAGATGCTACAGTCGCTGTTCGCGACCGGTGAGCGATACGGCTTCGAATTCCTGGGCCCGCTCCCCGAACGGGCCGAATGAGGTTGGTGGACTTACGGGTTACCCACCACCGTCGGCGGCCACTACTCGGGTGTCGATAGCCTTCGGAGTAAGCTGCTCTGCCCGCGCGAGGTAGTCGTCGACTGTCTCCTCGGCCCACGCTCGAATCACCTCGTCGTCGGTTACGATCAGCCCCCGGGGACTGCCATCGTCATCGACGGCGCCGATGATGACCTGCTCGTCTGCGATGGTCAAGACGAGGGGTACCGGTTCAGGGGCGATACTGATCCGCATCCCTCGTGAGAGGAGCTCTCGGAGGTGGTCTGCCGAGGCCGGGTCCTCGGAGAGTGAGCGGACGAGGGTCGAGTCCAAGACTCCCTCGAAGGACTGCCCCTCTTCGACGAAACACCGTCTATCAGCCGGGTCACCTTCCGGCAGAAAGGTGTATGTTACCATACGGATGTGGTCGGCCTCGTGGATGGTCTGCAACATCCGTCTGGTCGGCGCGAACGGATCAGTGCGGCCCGGCAGCGTGACCTCCGCGTCTCGCAGTCGGTCGAACTCGAAGTCGAACTCCGGGACCGGAAGCCACGGCAAGATCTGCCCCAGCGTGGAGACGGTGTCCATGATCTCGAACGTTCGGCTGAACTCGGTGGCCGCGATTTTACCCACGGGAGTGAGCGTGAACGTCCCGTTCCGCTTCGTCACCAGCCCGGCGTCTCGGAGCGCTCGTAGCTGGCGGTGAATCGTCGGCCGCGAGACGCCGACCTGCTCCTGGAGGTCACGCCGGTCGAGTGGTCCCGCCCGCAGTACGTCGAGAACCGGCCAGCGTCGGCTGAAACCCACGAATTCGTCGATTTTCATTATTGTGTTGATAGGTATTATACAGCATTAAGATTGCTGTCCATTGGTCGAACGGTGCGGCAGCCAGGCGCTCGTGCGCTCGGGTCGTGCGGTCAAGGGATTCTGCTACAACTGCTGGCTATCTCCTACGGTGGTGGCTCCAGTTACCCTGCCCCTGGGGTCACTGGGTGGTTCCCGAGGCAGGTTCCAGGGTTCATCTCTCGACCGATTCGCGCTCTGTATTCAGCACGTCCTCGACAAACTATCAGCGGCTGAGGGTTTCAACAGAGCCTCTAATATGAAATAGGTGAGTTTGTGAAATGCGAACCCCTCAGAGGCCGTTATACAATACGGCGGTCCGAAGTTTGCTGAACCGCTGTTCGTAGACTATTCCATCCGCTCTAACGCCTCCCGCCGTTGCTCAACAGGCACGTTATCGTATTTCATCGTCGTCTGCTCGCTCTTGTGACGGAGTTGGGCCTTCGCCGCCGCAAGGTCCCGCTCGTGACTCATTGCCGTTCCGACCGAGTGGCGAAGCGCGTACCAGCTCATCTTGCGGTTCTCGGTTGAAATGTCGGCGATGTCGCAGAGCTTGTGGATGAGACGTCGGAGACTCGTTGACTGGTACGGGTTGCCCTCTCGGGTCAACCAAAGCTCGTCCCTGCCATTATAGCGGTCATACTGCTCCCGTTCATCAAGCCACCGCTCCAGTCCCTCCGCCGTTCTATCGGTCAGGCTGACGACCCAGTTGCCTTCGTTCTTCGCGGAGTCCTCTTTCGGGATGCGGAGAACCGCATTGTCCACATCGACCCAGCTGACCTTCGCTCGTTCTACCTCAACAGGCCGCAGGCCGGCATCGAGACTTGTCCACGCTATCGTCGTGAACTTCCAGCCGTTCGCTCGGTCCCAGTCTGCTGGGACGACCTCGCTCTTTGGCTTGTCGAAGCGTTGTGCGAGATGGGCCTTCCAGTTATCTCGTTCTTCTGGAGTGAGGTTGTTGTAGGCTGGAATCGAGCCGTACTCCAGTGCCGCTTCTCGAATCTTTTTCGGCTCTTCGATAGTCAGGTACTCTCGGGGGCCAGCATCCCCGGAGGAAGAACTGAAGGACCGGTCTGGTTCCACAGGTCACCGTTCTTCTCGTGGGTGAGGAATTTGAAGAACCGTTTGGTGGACTTCTGCGTGTTCCCCTTGTGCGAACTGGAGGTATCGGAGTACAGGAGGTCCTGCATATACTCGTTCGCGTGTGTGCGTGAGTGCCATCGTATAGCCACCTTCCTGCGACCAGACCCATCGGTTGAGTTGTTCCGTACGGTAGGCAGTTTTGTTGATGGTATCCCGACTGTACCCTTCAGCCATCTGGGGGTCCTTACCGAGGTAGATGAGCCAACGGATGAAATCTTCTCGTTGACTTCGGTAGTCGATGAGTTCCTTCTGATTCAGCATGTCTCGGCTCTTGCTGGTGGTTACGGCGAAATCTTCGACGTTGAGACTCACCGGGACCACTCCGAAACATAAATTCGGCCTGACAAGAACCCCAATCGCATGACGGCGGTGGGTGTGTGATTCCTTCTAATGTGTTCGGCTTTGGGCATGGTTCTGTCTTGCTCCATGCCACGGTTGAAAATCGCACGACGGCTAAGCCGTCGGATGCTCGGTAGGGGATTTGAACCCCTGTCCTCGGCTCGAAAGGCCAAGATGATTGGCCGGACTACACCAACCGAGCGGCACTCGATTGTGACCACGGAATCAATTTAAGGGTTCCGTCTTCCCGTCGTTCCGCCCGTGCGAGGCGGGTTCACTCGCCGGTGAACTCCGGGTCGCGATCGGAGTCGAACGCGGCGATCCCCTCCGTCACGTCGTCGGTCCCGAAGACGTGGCCGAACCCCTGTGCCTCGGTTTCGAGCCCCGCCTCGGTGTCGTCGCGGCCGCGGAGGATCGCGCGCTTGGTGAACGCCTGGGCGACGGGCGGCCCGCGGGCCAGGTCGCGGGCGAGTTCGAACGCGCGGTCACAGATCGCGTCGTTCGCGACGACTTCGGTGACGAAGCCGTAGTCAGCCATCGTCTCGGCGTCGAACCGCTCGGCGGTGAGGATGATCTCCTTCGCGCGCCCTTCGCCGACGATGTGGCCGAGCCGCTGGGTGCCGCCCCAGCCCGGGGTCAGCCCGAGGTTGTGCTCGGGTTGCCCGAACGACGACCGCCGGGAGGCCACGCGGAGGTCCGCACAGGTCGCCAGTTCCATCCCGCCGCCGAGACAGAAGCCATCGATGGCGGCCACGACGGGCAGCGGCGACTCCTCGAAGCGGCCGAACGTGCGCTGGCCCTTGCGCGAGAGGTCGACGGCCGACAGCGAGTCGAGTTCGGCGACCATCCGCTGGACGTCCGCACCCGCCGAGAAGGCGCGGTCGCCGGCGCCCGACAGCAGGATCGCCCGGGTCTCGTCGTCGTCTTCCAGCCTGGTGACGGCGTCGTCGAGTTCGTCCAGCACCGTGGCGTCGATGCTGTTCATCCGGTGTGGACGGTCGAGGACGATCTGGCCGACTCCGTCGCGGCGTTCGACTGCGATGGTGTCGTAGTCGACCGTCTCCCCGTCCACGGTAGCGTGGAACCGTCCGCCCGCCGCGGCGAGGTCGCGGAGGTGATCGACGGCCACGTACCGCGCCGCGCCGGTCGCGTCGTGCAGCGAATCGAGGCGGTCGACGAGGTGGTCTAGCCCGGCGTCGTCGGCCAGTTTCGCCGGGCCGTCGGCGAAGCCCGCACCGAGCTTCATCGCGCGGTCGATCGCCGGAGCGTCGGCGACGTCGCCGGCGATCAGCCCGGCGACCTCGTTGGCCATCACCGCGAGCAGTCGCTCGCGGACGTCGTCGCGCACCCGGTCGTTCGGGATCACCGCACCGTCGCCGTCGGCGTAGTCGTAAAAGCCCGCGCCCGACTTCTTGCCGAAGTCGCCGGCGTCGACCTGCTCGGTGAGAAGCGGGCAGGGCTCGTAGACGTCGCCGAGTTCGTCGTGCATGTATTCGAGGACGTGCAGGGCGACGTCGAGACCGACCTGGTCGGCGAGTTCGAAGCTCCCCATCGGGAGGCCGAGGCCGTACGTCGTGGTCGAGTCGACCTCGGCGACGGTGGCGTCGCCGGCGTCGACGATCCAGGCGGCCTCGTTGAGAAGCGGGACGAGCACCCGATTGACGACGAAGCCCGGGCTGTCTTTTCTCACTCGAACCGGGGTCTTGCCCATCCGCTCGGCGAGCGACTCGACCAGCGAGAGCGTCTCCGCGCTGGTGTCGGCCCCCGAGATGACCTCGACGAGCTGCATCCTGACGGGGGGATTGAAGAAGTGCATCCCGCAGAACCGTTCCGGTCTCGTGGTCTCGCGCCCGAGTTCGGTGATCGATAGCGACGAGGTGTTGGTCACGAAGACGGCCCGGTCGGGGGCGTGTTCCTCGACGGCGGCGTAGACGTCCTTCTTGATGTCGGTCTTCTCGGGCACCACCTCGACGACGACGTCCGCGTCCTCGACCGCCGACGCGAGGTCGACGAGCGGCGTGATCCGCGCCAGCGCCGTGTCGGCCTCCTCACGCGAGACGTGGCCCTTCTCGGCGAGCTTCCCGAGGCTCCACTCGATCTCGTCGTACCCCTGGCCGACGAGCTCCTCGTCGATGTCGCGGAGGGTCACCTCGAACCCCGCGAGGGCGGCGACCTCGGCGATGCCGTGGCCCATGTTCCCCGCACCGAGGACCGCGACGGTCGTGATGTCGTCGGCCGTGATCGGCTCCGAGTCTGCGTCCATGCGCGGTCGTGGGCAGGTCGTCTGTTGAACCTTTCCCTCGTGTCCGTGAGTGGGCACGGCCTCTATGAACGACCTCTGACCTCTGGTCGTGTCGCGTTCGAGAGGGTGTGAGTGGAGCGGGACGGCCGTACTCGAGAGAGAGTGAGTAGAGCGGGACGGCCGAACAGTTCACGATGCGCGGCGAGAGGCCACGACCTCCCCAGCCGATTCCCTCACTCGCTCCGCTGGTTCGGTCATCCCTCGCGCGTGAGTCGCGCGGCTGAACCGCGCGACGTCACGCGCCACCGCATCACCGAGGCAGTCGGCGCGCGGGAGCGATCGGGTGAAGCGAACCAAGGCGTGAAGGCTCGAAGCGGCTCTGCCGCTTCGGTGTTCGTGGCGTATCGTCGCGTCCGCGACCGTCTCCGTGCCGTTTCTACACCCCGCTTTTCGGCGCCGGATCCGATCGAGCCCACGAGACGACAGCGGGACATCGCGACGCAACCGTGAGGGGACGAAACCGCTATTTCCCCGCCGCCGAACGTTCGGACGTGACAGCGACGGACTCCCCCCACGACCACCTCCGCGCGGCCGACGAGGTGCTCGCGGCGCTCATCGACGACCACGGCGAACTCGGGATCGAACCCGCCGAGGACCTCTTCGAACGACTCGTCACCTCGATCCTCCGCCAGCAGGTGTCGATGGCTTCGGCCGCGGCGACCCGCGAGCGCCTCTTCGCGGCCGTCGACGTGACGCCCGCGGGCGTCCTCGCGGCCGACGAGACGGTGCTGAAGGATGCCGGTCTCTCGCGGCAGAAGACACGCTACGTCCGGAACGTCGCCGAGGCCTTCGTCGAGCGCGACTACTCTCACGAACGCTTCAGCGGAATGGACGACGAGGCGGTCGTCGCGGAGCTCACGTCGATCACGGGGGTCGGGGACTGGACCGCTCGGATGCAGCTCATGTTCGCGCTGGGCCGCCCGGACGTCTTCCCCGTCGGGGACCTCGGCATTCGAAAGGGGATGCGGACGCTGTACGGCGACCTCTCCCGCGAGGAGATGGTCGAGAAGGCGGAGGTGTGGCGGCCCTACCGGAGCTACGCGAGCCTCTACCTCTGGCGTTCGAAGGAGGACGTCGCCGAGTCGGTCGCGGAGGTCATCGAGCGGTAACGCCCTCCGAGGCGTCAGTCACCCCCGCCCGGCAGCACCCTGGCTCCGTATTCCCCACATCGGTAGACACGCCGCCAGCCACCGCCGGTCTCGCGGCGCTCGCGGACGTCGCGTGCGCCACAGTCGGGGCAGCGGGTCGGCCCGCCACCGGGCGTGCCCCTCACTCCAGCAGTTCTTCTTCCTCCTCGTCGAGGTTGCGGTCCTCGGCGTCGGAGCGCCGGCGGACGTCGACGCGGTAGTGCTGGAGGATGTCCCGTCCCAAGAGCACGGGGTAGTCCATGTGCGAGCGGTCCTCGACGCTCGCGGTGACGGTGTGCTGGCGGCCGCCGATTCCGATGACGAGGTCGACGACCGGCCGGGCCTTCCCACCCTTGACCGACCCGCTCTTGACGCGGGTCATGCTCTTGATCGGTCCCGCGCCGATCTCCGCGGCGAGCGACGTGTCGATGCTCGTCCGGGTCGCACCCGTGTCGGACTTGGCGAGCGTGGTCGTCGAGCCGCTGGTGCCCGAGACGACGACGTCCTCGATGTAGCCGATGAGTGGCGTGTCCTCGCGCTGGGTCATCGCCGACCGCGGCTTACAGGAGGGCGTGGAGTCGTCGAGCGTCGAGGAGAGCTGTTCGACCCGGGCGTCGTCGACCGCGCCGCCGGCCGTCTCGATGGCGAGTTTGGCGATGTGCGGCGCGGCGCTGGTCCCCGTCGCCTGGTGGAGTCCCTTGAAGCCCGCGGTGGGGTTCACTTCGAGGACGAACCAGCCGTCGTCGCCCTCGACGAGGTCGACGCCGACGTAGTCGAGGCCCATGACCTCGGCGGCATACAGCGCCGTCTCGCGCGCCTCGGTCGGCATGTCGTCCGTGGCGTCCTCGACCGCGCCGCCGAGGGCGACGTTTGTCCGCCAGTCCCCGTCGGGGGCGTAGCGGTACATCGCGCCGACGACCTCGCCGGCGACGATGTACACCCGGAGGTCGCGGTGCCGGGTCTCGTCGCGGTCGATGAGGCTCTGGAGGAACGCCTGCCGGTTGCCGACCTTCGGGTTGACGGGTTCGGTGAGGTCGACCTTCCACGTGCCGCCGCCATGAGTACCGATGGCGGTCTTGTAGACGCCGACGTCGCCGAACCGCTCTCTGCCCTGGTTGAGCCGTTCGTTCGACAGCGCGAGCAGGGCGTCCGGCACCTGGATGTTCCAGTTCGCCAGGGTCGCGGCCGTAGCGAACTTGTGGATCGCGGTGAGGACGGCGTCGGGTTCGTTCAGCATGGGGCGGATGCGGTTGAACGTCGTCGCCAGCCCCAGGAGCTCCGCGGGCTCTTCGGTGTTCGACAGGAGCAGGCGGTTCGCGATGATGTCCACCTCCGGTTCGACGGTCACCTCGCTCCCCTCGATGTTGATCGCGGCGTTCTCACGGCGGAGCCACACAGGCGTGTGGCCCAGGTCCTCGACAGCGTTCAGGATCGCCTTCGTCTCCTTGCTGTTGTGGAGGCTGAGAACACCCACCCGTACGTCGTCCGTTTCGGTCATGTCCTCGGGGTTTCGGACCGGTCGAAAAAGTGTTGACGGTTGCCGCCCCGCCGTGTGACTGACTCGCGCGCTCACGACACGTGTGGGAACGCACACGTCGATCGAGCGCAGGTTCCGGTGACTCACCATTTAAATACGCGGGCGGTCAGTAGCGCATATATGACGAGCGACGGGGCGTTTACGTACAACGGGGGACGGGTCGATCCAGGCGAGACCCAGAACATCCGCTACGGCATCTCCGAGACGTATCTGGGTGACCCCGTTCGCATCCCGGTGACCATCATCAACGGCGAGCGCGAGGGACCGACGGTGTTTCTCACCGCCGCGGCCCACGGCGACGAACTCAATGGCATCGAGGTCGTCCGCGAAGTCGCCTTCGAGTGGGACCTCTCGAACCTCGCGGGGACGCTGGTCTGTATGCCCGTGTTGAACGTCCCCGCGTTCCTCGCCCAGCAGCGCTACCTCCCGATCTACGACCGCGACCTCAACCGGTCGTTCCCCGGCCACGAGGAGTCCACCTCGGCGAAGCGGATGGCCTACCGCATCTTCCAGAACTTCATCGAGCCCTGCGACTTCGGCCTCGACTTCCACACCTCGACGCGGGGACGGACGAACATGCTGCACGTCCGCGCCGACATGACCCACAAGGGGGTCGCCCGGCTCGCCCGCGCGTTCGGCTCGAACGTCATCATCGACGGCGAGGGCCCCGACGGGACGCTGAGGGGAGAGGCGACGAAGGCCGGCGTGCCGACGATCACGGTCGAGATGGGCGAGGCCCACCGCTTCCAGCGGACGCTGATCGACGACGCGCTCGCGGGCGCCGAATCCGTGTTCGCCGAGTACGGCCTCCGGGAGTCGACGCTCGTCCGGTGGCCCGGCTGGCGGACGGTCATCACGGACGACAAGGAGAAGACCTGGATCCGCGCCGACGCCGGCGGGATCGTCGACATGCACTACGAGGTCGGCTCGCTCGTCCACGCCGGCGACCGGATCTGTACGATCACCAACCCGTTCAAGAACGACAACACGTCCGTCGAGGCCCCGTTTACGGGCGTGCTCGTCGGGATCCTGGAGAACCCGGTCGTCTACCCGGGCAATCCCATCTGTCACCTCGTCGAACTCGACGACAAGACCCGGAGCGTCGTCGAGCAGCGGCAGTCACCCGACTACCACGCACACGTCTGAGGAGCCCCGCGCTCGGCGAACGCGTAACTTCTATACCACCCCGGTACAGAGCCACACAGGAGCATGAGTAAGCATTACAATCGTGGTCTCGTCGAGGACTTCGGTCGGTGGCGGGAGTTCTCCGCGGGGATGTGGGCCTGGGTGTTCCACAAGTTCACGGGCTGGGTGCTCGTGGGCTATCTCTTCACCCATATCGCGGTGCTGTCGACCGCGCTGTCGGGTGCCGGGGCGTACACCGATACGATCCAGGCGCTCGAGAGCCTCCTCGTGGTGCGCATCCTCGAGGTCGGGCTGCTCGCCGTCGCGGTGTTCCACATCCTCAACGGTCTCCGACTGTTGCTGGTGGATCTCGGCGTCGGGTTGGACGCGCAGGACAAGAGCTTCTACGCCTCGCTCGTGCTGACGGGCGCGATCGTCGTCGCGAGCGTGCCGACGTTCCTGGCGGGGGTGTTCTGACGGTGGCCGAGCGCTACTCGTCGTTCAAGCCCGGCGGCCGTCGGTGGCTCTGGCAGCGCATCACGGCGGCGTTTCTCGTCATCGTGCTCGCGTTTCACTTCTTCCTGTTGCACTTCGTCAACCACGCCGACGAGGTGACGTTCGCGATGTCCTCCGCGAGGATGGAACAGCTCTCGTACTACTCGCTGATGATCCTGTTCCTCGTGACGGCGACGTTCCACGGCGTCAACGGCGTCTACAACGCCCTCGTCAACCAGGGGCTCACCGGCACGAAACTACAGGTCGTCAGAGGGGTGCTCCTCGTCGCCAGCGCCGTGTTGATCGTCCAGGGCATCCGGACGGCGAACGCGTGGGCGGGCTTCCCGACGTTCTAACACCATGAGTACGCAACTTCCCGAGACCGAGACGCAGGAGGCGGAACCGGAGACCGAACAGCCCTCGAAGGGCGACGAGCGGCGGGCGAAACGCCGACGGCGAGCGGCCGAACGCGAGCGCGAACGGCAGGCCGAGGAGGCCGAGCGCGCGCGTGAAGCCGAGGATACCGTCCAGCTGAAGGTGTTCCGCTACGACCCCGAGGTACCAGAGAAAGAGAAACCGCGCTTCGACGAGTTTCACGTCCCCTTCACGAAGGGGATGACCGTCCTCGACGCGCTGATGTACGCGCGGGACACGTACGACTCGTCGCTCACCTTCAGGCACTCCTGTCGCCAGGCCATCTGTGGCTCCGACGCGCTGTTCGTCAACGGGCGACAGCGGCTCGGCTGCAAGACCCAGATCGCCGAGTTAGAGGAGCCGATCCGCGTCGAGCCGCTCCCCCACCAGGAGGTGGTGAAAGACCTCGTCGTGGACATGGAGCACTTCTACGACCAGATGGAGGCCGTCGAGCCGTACTTCCAGACCAACTCCCTCCCGGAGGGTGAACTCGACGAACAACGGCAGACCAGGGAGAACCGCGAGAAGGTCAAGATGTCCACCCGGTGCATCTGGTGTGGCGCGTGTATGTCCTCCTGTAACATCGCCGCCGGCGACAACCAGTACCTCGGCCCGGCCGCGATCAACAAGGCCTACCGGTTCGCGATGGACGAACGCGAGGGCGAGGACATCAAGCAACAGCGGCTGGAGATCATCGAGCAGGAACACGGCGTCTGGCGGTGTCAGACGCAGTTCTCCTGCACCGAGGTCTGCCCGAAGGACATCCCCCTGACGGAGCACATCCAGGAACTCAAACGCGAAGCGGTCAAGAACAACCTGAAGTTCTGGTGACAGAGGGGACGGCGGCGGAAACCCTCAAGTTCACCCGGTCCTAACCGGCACACACGGACGGACGTTTAAAAGGAACGCGGGACACACGGACACTCACTCACACAATGTACGAACACGACGTCATCGTGGTCGGCGCGGGCGGTGCGGGCCTGCGTGCGGCCATCGCAGCACAGGAAGAAGGGGCCGACGTGGCCATCGTCACGAAGCTCCACCCAGTCAGAAGCCACACGGGCGCGGCCGAGGGCGGCATCAACGCCGCGCTCCGCGAGGGCGACTCCTGGGAGGACCACGCCTACGACACCATGAAGGGGTCGGACTACCTCGCCGACGCCCCGGCGGTGGAGGCGCTCTGTACCGAGAGCCCGAAGGAGACGATCCAGCTCGAACACTGGGGGATGGCGTTCTCGCGCGACGAGGACGGCCGCGTCTCCCAGCGCCCGTTCGGCGGCCTCTCGTTCCCCCGGACGACGTACGCAGGAGCCGAGACCGGCCACCAGCTGCTCCACACGATGTACGAACAGCTGGTCAAACGCGGCATCGAGGTGTACGACGAGTGGTACGCCACCCGCCTCGCCGTGAGCGACGACGAGCGCCCCGAGGACCGAACCTGCCACGGCGTGGTCGCGTACGACATCCAGTCCGGCGAGATCGCCGGCTTCCGCGCCCGCAAGGGCGTCGTCCTCGCGACGGGCGGGCTGGGACAGGTGTTCGATCACACGACCAACGCCGTCTCCAACACCGGCGACGGCGTGGCGATGGCCTACCGTGCGGGCGTCCCCATCGAGGACATGGAGTTCATCCAGTTCCACCCGACGACGCTTCCGTCCACTGGTGTGCTCATCTCCGAGGGCGTCCGCGGCGAGGGCGGGATCCTCTACAACGCCGAGGGCGAGCGGTTCATGTACGAACACGGCTACGCGAACAACGCCGGGGAACTCGCCTCGCGGGACGTCGTCTCCCGCGCCGAACTCACGGAGGTGAACGAGGGGCGCGGAATCGAAGACGAGTACGTCCACCTCGACATGCGTCACCTCGGCGAGGAGCGCATCATCGACCGCCTGGAGAACATCCTCCACCTCGCGGAGGACTTCGAGGGCGTCGACGGCCTCGACGAGCCGATGCCGGTCAAACCCGGCCAGCACTACGCCATGGGCGGCGTCGAGACCGACGAGAACGGCGAGACCTGCGTGGCGGGGCTGTACGCCGCGGGCGAGTGCGCCTGTGCCTCGGTCCACGGGGCCAACCGCCTGGGAGGCAACGCTCTGCCGGAACTCATCGTCTTCGGCAAGCGCGCCGGCCAGCACGCCGCCGGCCGTGATCTGGGGACGGCACGGATCGAGACGGGTAAGCGCGGCGAGTACGAGGTCGGCGAGGTCGACACCCCGGTCACGCCCGGGGAGGTCACCGGCCGTGAGCCGGGCGACGTCGCCGCCGACGGCGGAGCGGCACCCGACGGCGGTCACGAGCCGGACGGTTCGGGAGCACGTGAGACCAGGTCTGACGGCGGTGCCACCGCGGAACTTACCCCCGACGAGTGCGTCGAACGCGCGGTCACCGACGAACGGACCCGCGTCGACGCGCTCATGTCCCGCGACGGGACGAACCACGCGAACATCCGCGCGGAAGTCCAGCAGTCGATGACCCGCTTCGTCAACGTCTTCCGCGAGGAAGAGGGGCTCAAGCAGGCGCTGCGCGACATCCGCGACGCGCGCGAGGCGTACCAGGACGTCGCCGTCTCGGACCCGTCGCGGACGTTCAACACCGACCTGATCCAGACCATCGAGACGCGGAACATCCTCGACATCGCGGAGGCGATCACCCTCGGCGCGCTCGTTCGCGACGAGTTCCGCGGCGCACACTGGCGCAAGGAGCATCAAGAACGCAAGGACGAGTCGTGGCTGAAGCACACGATGCTCTCGTGGAACGACGGTACCCCCGAGGTGTGGTTCCGTCCCGTCATCCTCGAAGGCGAGGAGAAGGCGTACGAACCGAAGATCCGGAGCTACTGAGTCGTCCCGTCCCGTCCCGCTTTTCCTCCTGTTGTTGACGGAGTCGCACGTTTCCACCGACTCGCTTCCCGTCGTCACCAACGGCTATTTGACGCGGCCGGAACGATACCCACGTGGAAGGGTGGCTCAGTGGTAGAGCACGCCGGGCGACCCCGTGTCATCCGGCGAATATTTGGCTTCGCGTGGTTCGACTCCCGCCCCTTCCACTCCGTGATCCGTTCGATGGATACCCTCACCCGTCGCCCGGTTTTCGACGATCGTTGAATGAGGGTTTTAGTATCGTCGTACCGTATCCGTGGAGCGATGACAGCGCAGTCGACACACATCGAGGTGCCCGAGGGCGTTCAGTCGCCGCGAGCGAAACTCGTCTACCTCTACCTCGCGACCGGGGGGTCGGCCACCGTCGGCGAACTGAAGACCGGGCTGGCGATGACGAAGCTGACACTCTACAGCGTTCTGCGGACCCTTTCGGAGCAGGGACTGGTGGAAAGAAAGCGAGGGCGGTACGCAGTCAGTTCGTGTTTCGCGGGGAACGAGCCTGCCTGACGTCCGCTCCGTCGCGGACCATGTCCTCACAGCTCGGGCAGACACGGGGGTTTTCGACACCGTCGGGGGTGAAGACGCGGGCATACGCGGGGGTTACGAAAGAACCGCAGTTCTGGCACTCCGGCATAACGTGACGGAGATGTGAGACACGTATTGTAAACTTTTCCCCCGCCGTCGGACGGCGGTCTGACGGATTCGTGACGGTATCTCCGACTGTCTGCCGGACCGTCAAAGAACGCTGATGACGATGCCGACCACGATGAGCAGTAACAACAGGGTCGAGACGACGAGAAAGAACTGATCTGCGCCGTCCATACACAGAGATAGGACCGTCTCGATGATAAAACTGACCGCTCGATCCGCTCACTCGGCCGCGGCGAGCATCGCCCGGACGTGGAGATGAGCCGAGAGTACCTGGAGCGCGACGCCGCTCACGAGCGCCAGGACCGTCACCGTCCCGACGCTGACGCCGAGGTTCGAGGGGGCGAACGGGTTGCCGCCGCCGAGGGCGAGAAACGAGTCGAGGAGTCGCTCACCGCCGAAGCCCATGAGCACGAGCACGTACGTCGAGAGGGTGGCGAAGCCGCCGGTGCCGAAGCCGAGCATCGAACAGAGGGTCTCGAACGTCACGAGTTCCCGGGCCTGGTTCTCGTCGAGCGGCCGGAGGCGGAGCCGGACGTGTTCGACGATCGCGTGACCGACGCCGGTGCCGGCGACGAAGACAACCGCGACCAGCGCGATGAACGCGACCTTCGGCGACGCGGCGGCCACGTCCGCGAAGTAGGCTCGGCGGAGGCCGGGCGGGAATACAGCGATGATCGGGAGCAGCGCCGCGAGCGCGAACAGCAGGTAGCTCTGGAGCGCGAGTTTTCGGTCGATCGGCTGGGCGAAGTAACTGAACTGGCGGGCCTGGAGGCGTTCGTACGGCGAATCGCTCAGAACCCGCTTGGCGATCGGGTCATCGGGGCGCACATCAGTCGGTGCATCGTTCAGGGCTATCAAGCTAGCGCCTGTTATCTGTGGGTCGATTATTCGTTCTGAGAGATGGGTTCGACGCCCGAACGCGTCGCCCGGTGTTGCAACGTTTAAGAACGCTCCGGCCATCGGACCGGACAGAATGAGTCGTGGCCGCCGAGTCGTCGTCGTGTTCATCGCCGTGGCGCTCCTCGTCGGCGGCGGGGCGGCGTCCGGGGACGTGCGGGCGACCGACCACGGGTCAGGCGGCTTCGGGGCGACGCAGTTGGGTGACGCTGGAATCGAACCCGACGGCGTCCTGTTGGGCGTCGACCTTCGCGCGGACGGGAGCGCGCGCTGGACCGTCGAGTACCGGGTCCGACTGAACGACGAGAACACGACGGCGGCGTTCGAGTCGCTCCGGACCGACATCGCGGCGAACGAGACGGCGTACACGGCGACGTTCGGCGAGCGGATGCGAGCGACCGCCCGTGCGGCCGAGAACACGACCGGGCGGGAGATGGGCGTGCGGAACGTCACGATCGACACCGCCCGCCAGCAGCTCCCACAGGAGTACGGCGTCGTCACGTACGGCTTCGAGTGGACGGGCTTCGCCGCCACGTCGGACGACGAGCTCCGGGCCGGCGACGCGCTCGCCGGCCTCTTCCTCGACCGCCAGACGACGCTCCTCGTCGCGTGGCCCGACGGCTACAGGCCGACCGCCGTCGATCCCTCACCCGACGAGCGCCGCGACGACGCCGTCGTCTGGGTCGGTCCGCTCGACTTCGACACGGGCCAGCCGGCTATCGTCCTGTCGGCGGCCGAGACGAAGACGGCGACAGCCGCCGGAGAGGGCGGTGACGGCGACGACGCCGGTCCCGACGACGGCGACTCGGCCGCCGGCGAGTCCGCGGCTGGCGAGCCGGTGTCGCTACTCGTGGCCGTCGGGGTCGTCGCGATCGGCGTCCTCGCGGCGCTCGCCTGGCGACGCTCGCGAAGCGGTGGCGGCGCCGAGCCGGCCGACGGCTCCGACGGCGACGCGGGTTCGGTGGCTCCCGACAGCGGGCGCGACGCGAGCGCGGAACCGCACGACTCGGACGCCGAGACGCGTCACGGCGGAGACGAGCCGGCCGCCCCCTGGACCGACGAACTCCTCAGTAACGAGGAACGCGTGCTGGCGCTCCTCGAACACAACGACGGGCGGATGAAACAGCAGGCGATCGCCGCGGAGTTGGAGTGGTCGGACGCGAAGACGAGTCAGGTGATCGGGAAGATGCGCGACGCCGACACGGTCGAGACGTTCCGGATCGGACGCGAGAACGTCGTCTCCTTCCCCGACGACGGCTTAGCGTGACGTTATCGCTCGAACCGGACGACGGCACGGGGGTAAACCCGGATGAATCGGGGTTGATTCGCCGTGACGGTCGCGGGTGTATAAGCGGACGCCGCCCGAAGCGAGGAGCGAGATGACACGCATCGGGACCGTCGTCGTGATCGTCGTCGCCCTCGTCGTCTTGGGGGCGCTCTCGTTTCCGGTCGTCGCGGTGGGCTCCGCGGCGTCGGTCGCGCCGACGGAAGCGACGGGCTGGGAACAGACGGAGCCGACGGACGATCCAAGCGAGAACGGAACCGAGACCGCACCGGGAACACGGCTGGCCGGCGCCGTCGGCGTCCAGGGGGCGGAACTCGGCGGCGAGGTCGAGTCACGCTCGCTCGGCCACCAGCTGAACCGCTCGGCATCGGCCGACTCGAAAGCGGCGGT
Source organism: Salinigranum marinum (assembly GCF_024228675.1). Lineage (NCBI taxonomy): Archaea > Methanobacteriati > Methanobacteriota > Halobacteria > Halobacteriales > Haloferacaceae > Salinigranum > Salinigranum marinum. Next base: position 886,777 of record NZ_CP100461.1, read on the forward strand.
GCTCGCCCGACAGGCGAACCAGAGCCGGAGCCGGCTGGCGGCGCTCCGAACGGAGCTGACGCGACTCGACGCGGCCTACGAGAACGGGACGGTGAGCGAACGCGAGTACCGTGTCCGAACCGCACAGCTGAGCGCGCAGGTCGTCACCGTCCAGCGGGTGACGGGTCGGGCGTCGACGACCGCGGCCGAACTCCCGGACGGAGCCCTCGGACGGAACGGGGTGAACGTGACCGAGCTACGGTCGCTCCGTTCGGCGGCCGGAGCGCTCACCGGTCCCGAGCGGGCGGCCGTCGCCCGGTCGGTCGCCGGGCCAGCGGTCGGATCCGGGTTCGGTCCCGACCGCGCGGCGAACCGGAGCCGGGGAGCACCGGCCGGTCCGGCGGCCGATGCGCCCGGCCGGAGTGGCGACGGTGGCGCGGGTGACTCACCGGGTGGCCCCCCTGACCAGGCGAACCGAAGCAGTCGAGACGACGGACAGGGTGCCCCGGCGAACGGCCCACCCGACCAGGCGGGGAGCGAGAACGCCACCGACGACGGCGGGCCGGTGGGAGAGGGACAGCCGAACGGGAGCGGCGACGAACGAGGCCGGGACGACGCGGGGAACGAGCAGGGATCGGACGGCAACGGCGCTGACGGCCGCGACGACGCACCGGGACGGAGCGGCGAAGCACGCGGTGGGTGACCGCGATGGCCGGAACGCTCCCGGTTCGATCTGTCCGACTCCGTGTCAGTCAGTCACGCAGATACAATTAAATCGCTGCCGCCCGTTACCGGAAACGAATGCAGACCGCGTTCGCGGTGGTAGCGCTCCCCGTCGGGCTCGTCCTCGTCGCGGTGAGCGTCGTCACCGCGGCGCTGTACACGCCGTACACCACCTCACGCGTCGACACCGCGATCACCGCCTTCATCGGTGTGACGCTCCAGCTCGGGAGCCTCGTCGCGACCGCCGCCGCCGTCCTCTTCGTCTTCGGTTCGCTGGGGATCGCGGGGCTCGAGGTCCCGTTGCTCGTCCAGGTCGTCCTCGCGTACGCCGCGAGCCACCTCACGATCTACGTCGCCTGCTTGAAGGTGACCTCGCTGCAGGAACGGCCGCTGGATCCGGGCGTCGTCCTCCAGTCGGGGCCACTGCGGTTCCTCTCGGGGACGCCGGAAGCCACTGAATCGACGACTGAGGAGTCCTGACCGCCATCTCGGCCGGGTTTCGTCCGACGAGCGTCTGACACAAGGTATTTATTCCAGTCGTCGGTACATTACGGCAGACCGAGGAGGTCCAGCGGCAGACTACGGGTAGGGGTACACGGATCTGACGCTGTCTCCCGGCGTATTATCGGAGGAACCAACCGATCAGCGACCGCTCCGCCCGCCGATGCGCCCGCCGAGCGAGACGGCGATAGCTATTTGCCAGGATACATCATAGTCGTCCATGGGGGAACACAATGGCCACAACGACGATAGTCCACTGTCCGGGATGCGGGTGGACCGGCGAGAGACTCGAACTGGATGACGCACACGGGGGACCGGCCTGTCCGACCTGCGGAGCACGGGTCACGATCCGCTGACGTCGCGGAACAGACGGTTCGTCCCCGGTCGCGGACGCAGTCACGTACCGTCTCTGACCCTCGCATCCGTCACGGCCGCATCTCGCCGGCCAGCCAACGACTCATTCGTTCTTTGTACCCGACCGGTGGAGTGGCTACTCGGTCGTCCGTCGGACGGGCCCGTCACTCGCCGTTCCGGGACCGCCCCCGAAGCACGGCTCGGCGACCGTCGTCTCGACAGCCGCTCGATCGTACCGCGTCTCGCGCATCGACTCCGCCGCGGACAGGCTGATTACCGTTCAGTTCGTATCCAGATCCGTATGAACGTTCGTCTCCCCGTCCTGTTCGCTGTCGTTCTCCTCGTCGTCTCCGGCGTGGCCGGTGCCGTGGCGGCACCACGGGGCCAGCCGGTGGACACCGAACCGCCCGTCCGCGTCTTCGTCGGCGAGACGCTCAACGTCTCCGCGGTAGAGCTGACCGGCGGCGGGACCGTCGGCCCGGGTTCCGTGACGCTCGTCGGTGTCGCGGGCGATGCCGACGGCACCATCGAAGATCTCGGCGAGTCGACCGACGCCGACTTCGCCGGGCTGCCGACCGGCGCATACGACGTCCAGGTCGACGGCGACGACCGAGCGGACTTCTCGGTCGTCGAGCCGCGCGTGACCGAGGTCGTCGTCAGGAACCAGAACGGAGCCAACGTGACGAACGGCTGGGAGCCGACCGGCGAGCGCCTCACCGTCACCGTCGAGTACAATTTCGACGCGGCCGATCGACTCGACCTCACCGTCGACAGTCCCGACGGCCTGGACGTGACGAGCGCGGTCGCGTCCGGCGATCGGTTCACGACCAGCGGCGACTCGGTCACGCTCGATCTCTCCGACGAACCCGAGGGGACGTTCCGGATCACGGTCGAAGGGAGCGATCTGGAGGACGCGACGCAGACCGTGACCGTCCGGACGGGACCGCGCCGAACGGCGACCCCGCTTCCGCCGGCCGAACCGTCGACCGACACCCCGACGGCGACCCCCACCACGCCGACACCGACCGAGACGGCGACCGACAGCCCGACGCCAACCCCCACGACCACGCCGACCCCGACCGAGACGGCGACTCCCACGACGACAGCGACCCCGACCGAGACGGCCTCGCCCACGGCCTCCCCGACGACGTCGACCGCCACACCCGGCTTCGGCCCGCTCGTCGTCCTCGGTGCCCTGATCGCGCTGCTCGCGCTCGCGCGGTGGCGATCCTGACGAGCCGGTCGACGACCACTGGACGTCCGGGACCGACGCTATCGCGTCGCGCCGGACTGTCGGCCGGACCGTCGGGTCGGGCAGAGTATCGCAGTTGAGAGCCGGGGCGTGAGCTACTTGTGTGCCAGCGGCGTCCGTTCGTTCAGTAGATGGGAACAGTGAGGCTGAAACCCGGACCGCTGTCGGCGCAGGCGTTCAACCTCGGCTCGATCGTCGCGGTGCTCCTCGCGTGTGCGGCGTTCGGTGCGTGTCTCTGGTACGGCGTGTTCCGACCGCTCGAAGCGTTGGCCCTGGCGGTCGTCGTCGTCCCCCCGTATCTTCTCCTCGTCGCCTGCGGCCTCAGCGTCTGGCTGGGCTTCGACCGCGACGCGAGAGCTCGCGGGAGAGCGCCCGGACGGGAGATCTGATCGGCTACCGGCAGGTGGTTCTCGGGGCGTCTCGTCGCTCACCCGATGGCACTACCGAGGAGACGGACGGGAGTTCACGCGCAGAAAGAGCCAGGGACGGGATTCGAACCCGTGAAGTCTCGATTACAAGTCGAGTGCATGAACCGCCCATGCTCCCCTGGCGCGCTTTCGAGTTATCCGTCCTCCTTTGAGTGTGTATCGCTTCGGGCCGGTTTCTCCAGTTCCACCCGGTGTGGTCGGTAGCCGTGTCGCTCGTAGAACCGTCGGGCGCGCTCGTTCGCCGCCATCGCTTCAAGCGAGACCACGTCGGCACCGGCGCGAACGAGCGCCGACTCCGCCGCCCCGAGCAACGCGCTCCCGACGCCCTGACCGCGAGACCCCGGAACGACGAAGAGGTTGTGGACGACGCCGCGGGTGACCGTCTGCTCGTAGTCGCCCTGTTCGAGCCCGAACATGACGAACCCGACGATGCTGTCGGCCCGCGCGACGCGCACCCCGTCGGTGACGACGTGCTGTGCGAGCGCTTCGCGGACGGGCGTCCGGTTCGCCTCGCCCGCGAGGTGTGAGTCGTACGCACGCTGGTCGCGCGCGAGTTCGACCCAGAGGTCGACGAGGGGGTCGACATCGGTCAGCGTTGCCGGTTCGATGTGCGTTTCGGGGTCAGGTGCGCCCATAACTGTGCATTCTCTTACGATAACTGGACGTACGTTTAGATCCGTCTCGTTCCGGCCGGAGACACTGTCGTTCGGTTGAAGGAAACGTCCGTGGGAAGAAAGGTTTATGCATATTTGACGACCGCAGGACCATGAGGACAGTTATCATCATGGGCATCGCTGACACCTATTCCCGCGGCCGACAGATCGCGATCGAGCGCCCTGGTGTGCTCCTGATCGCGCTCGTCGCCGTCGTGCTGGTCTTCGACCTGTTTCGACAGTTCAGCACCGGCGACGTACAGGTCCACGACATCGGGTCACTCGTCTGGGACGGCCTGATGCGTGGGCTCGTAATCGGCCTCGCCGGAATCGGGCTGTCGATGACGTACAGTATCTTGAACTTCGCGAACTTCTCACACGGGGATTACATCACGGCCGGCGCGTTCTCCGGCTGGGCGACGACGTACCTGATCGCTGGACTCGGACGCTCCGACGTCGGATCGCTCCTGCTCGTCGGGGCGGGTGGCTCGGTGTTCGGCGGCGCGCTCGGGATCAGCGTGCTCGGGACGCCACTGGCCGTCCTTCTCGGCCTGGTGATCGCCGGCGGATTCACGATCCTCCTCGCGCTCGGCGTCGACCGGTTCATCTACAAGCCGATCCGGAACGAGGACGGTATCACCCTTCTCATCACCAGTATCGGAGTCGCCTTCGCGCTTCGCTACATGATGCAGTTCATTTTCGGGTCGGACGTCCGCGGGACGACGGCACAGCCCCCACAGATCGGACCGTACCTCTGGGACGGTCAGGTGTTCATCTCGGCGCACGACATCGCGCTCGTCGTCGTCGCCGGGGGGCTGATGCTCGGCGTCCACGTCCTGTTGCAGACGACGAAACTCGGCAAGGCGATGCGCGCGATGGCCGACAACGAGGACCTCGCGCGGATCACGGGGATCCCGACCGAACGCGTCGTCCGGTCGACGTGGATCATCGGCGGCGGCCTCACCGGGGTGGCGGGCTACATGTTCGTCCTCTGGAAGGGGACGCTCGGCTTCAACGACGGCTGGCTCCTCTTGCTCCTCATCTTCGCGGCGGTGATCCTCGGCGGAATCGGCTCCATCTACGGCGCGATCGCCGGCGGGCTCATCATCGGTCTCACCGCGTCGATGTCGGTCATCTGGATCCCGTCGGCGTTCGCCCGCGCCGCGGCGTTCGTCGTCATGATCGTCATCCTCCTCGTGAAACCGCAGGGCATCTTCGCCGGGAGGGCAACCGCATGAGCGTCGACGTCGATCGGTTCACCGAACGCGTTCCGGGCGGGGACGCGGGACTGATCCTCCTGCTCCTCGCAGTGCTCTACCTCGCGTACATCGTCAGCGGGGTCGTCCTCGGCTTCTCGCTCCGCGGCCAACTGAACTCGCTCGCCGTGTTGACCTTCTTCATCGGCGTGTTCGCGATGCTGGCGCTCGCGCTGAACCTCCACTGGGGGTACACCGGACTGTTCAACATCGGCATCGTCGGCTTCATGGCCGTCGGGATCTACGTCATGGCACTCGTCTCGAAGCCGATCTACCAGCCCGGCAGCGCCGCACAGGTCGGTGGGCTGGGGCTTCCGCTCATCGTCGGCATCATCGCTGGGATGGTCGCGTCGGCCCTTCTCGGGCTGGTTGTCGCCCTCCCGGCGTTGCGTTTGCGGGCAGACTACCTCGCGATCGTCACCATCGCGATGTCCGAGATCGTCCGCTTTACCTTCCTCTCCTCGCAGTTCCAGCAGTTCCAGCTCTTCGGGAGGAGAGTCGGCTTCGGCGGCGGTTCGGGCGTCATTCTCAACTACCAGGACCCGCTGGCGGCGTTCTTCTCGGCGCTCGGGCTCTGGGACGCGTACCTGGGAGTCGTCGAGGCGTCGAGGGCGATCATTCCCACCAACCCCAAGCCCGTCGTCGACGGACTCGTCTACGGGCTCGTCCTCTTGATCTTCGTCGCGGGGTACTTTTGGTTGCTGAAGCGCACGGGCGAGTCACCGTTCGGCCGAGTGCTCAAGGCTATCCGCGAGGACGAGGACGTCGCCAACTCGCTCGGGAAGGACACCAACGGCTTCAAGATCAAGTCGTTCATGCTCGGCTGTGCGCTCATGGGCCTGGCGGGGATCCTCTGGTTCATGGGGCAGGGCGCGGTGACGCCGAATACGTTCCGGCCGCGCATCACCTTCTTCGTCTGGATCGCGCTCATCATCGGCGGCGCGGGGTCGAACACCGGCAGCATCGTCGGCGGGGCGGTGTTCGCGGCGGTGCTCTACCAGGGGCCGCGCTACCTGAAGAACGTGCTCGAGGAGATCCTCCCGTCGGCGGACGCGCCCGGCTCGTTCGGGCCGGCCATCTCGCCGCTCATCTCACAGGCGGATCCTCTGCCGTTCATCTGGTACACGCTCGACAGCGTCCGCCAGCTCCAGCTCGTCATCATGGGTGTCGTGCTCATCTGGCTGATGCACAACCGTCCCGAAGGCTTACTCGGTCACCGGAAGGAGACGGCAGCGAGCATCGATCTCTCGGCCAGACGCGGCCGTGCAGCCGTCGCCGACGGGGGTGAGGAAGATGAGTGAGGCCACGGACACCGAGTCGAGCCCCGACGGTGGTGGCAAGGGCGCGCCGGACGACGTCGACGCCCCGGAGGCGCTCGCGACCGAAGGGGTCGACATCGACGACGAGTATCCGCTCGTGGTCGAGGACCTCCACAAGTCGTTCGGCGGCATCACGGCGGTCGACGGCGCGAGCTTCGACGTCGAACACGGCTCGCTGACCGGGCTCATCGGGCCGAACGGGGCCGGCAAGTCGACGACGTTCAACCTCATCACGGGGATGTACACCCCCGACTCCGGCACCGTGACGTTCAACGGCGAGGACATCACGAAGCTCGAACCGCACCAGGTGGCGAACCGGGGGCTCGTCCGGACGTTCCAGATCGCGCGCGAACTCAAGGAGATGACCGTCCTGGAGAACATGATGTTGGCCCCGAAGAGCCAGATCGGCGAGAGCCTCTGGCGGTCCGTGACGCCCGGCATGCGAGGGAGCGTCATCAAACAGGAGGAAGAACTCCTCGAACGGGCGTGGGAGACGCTCGAGTTCTTCGAGATCGACCACATCGCCGAGGAGGAGGCCGGCAACCTCTCGGGCGGCCAGCGAAAGCTGCTGGAGATGGCACGGGCGCTGTTGACGGACCCCGACATGCTGTTGCTCGACGAACCCTTCGCCGGTGTCAACCCGTCACTGGAGAAGCGGCTGCTCGAACACATCCACGAGCTCCGCGAGCAGGGGTACACGTTCCTGCTCGTCGAACACGACATGGACCTCATCATGAACAACTGTGAGCACGTCATCGTCCTCCACCAGGGGAAGGTGCTCACGGAGGGGACGCCGGCGGACATCAAGGCGAACGAGGAAGTCATCGAGGCGTACCTCGGGGGGAACGTATGAGTCTGCTCGACGTCGAGAGCCTCGACGCCGGCTACGGCGACCTGCAGATCCTGACGGACGTCGACATGTTCGTCGAGAACGGGGAGTACGTCACCATCGTCGGCCCGAACGGAGCAGGAAAGTCGACGCTCATGAAGAGCGTCTTCGGCCTCACCGCCCACATGGGCGGCACGGTGACCTTCGACGGCGAGGACATCACCGGCCTCATTCCCGAGCAGATCATCCACGAGGGGATCGGCTACGTCCCGCAGAACGACAACACGTTTACGTCTCTTTCGGTCCAGGAGAACCTCGAAATGGGGGCGTACATCCTCGACGAGGTGCCCGAAGACGCCCTCGAAGCGGTGTTCGACCGGTTCCCGATCCTCCGCGAGCGGAAAGAACAGAAGGCCGGAACCATGTCAGGGGGCCAACAGCAGATGCTCGCGATGGGACGGGCGCTGATGCTCGAACCGGCGCTCTTGCTCCTCGACGAACCGTCGGCCGGGTTGGCCCCCGACCTCGTCGACGACATGTTCGACCGCATCGACGCGATCAACGACGACGGCACGGCCATCCTGATGGTCGAACAGAACGCCAAGGAAGCGCTCCGCCGCTGTGACCGCGGCTACGTGCTCGCGAACGGCGAGAACCGCTACGTCGACTCCGGCGACGCCCTCTTGAACGACCCGCAGGTCCGCCAGGACTTCCTCGGCGGCTGACGGGCGGGCTCCGTTCTCCGGCCGACCGGCGGCTTCACGTCCGTGTCGGGACCGTCGGGACTCCGTTTACGCCGCCGATCGACGAGGACAGGGTTTTGGTAGCCGGGCGCGAGAGCCCCGGTATGACTCTCGACCGCGTCCACGTCGACGGCATCGCGCGCCTGGCGAGCGCCATCGCCAACGCCGTCGACGACTCGGACCACGGCGACCTCGCAACGCAGGTCTGGGAGGGCTTTCTCGACCCGCTTCGGGACGGCTCCCGCGTCGTCGTCGAACCCGTCGACGAGAAGCGCCGCCGGTCGGTCGCCATCGAGGACGTCGCCCTCGCCGACCCGCCGTTCGAGTCGGTCCACGGGCTCGACTCGGGGACGATCAACCCGACGACGTTCAAGAACGGGCTGGTGCTCGACGTGGCGCAGGCGGCGATGGCCGGCGTCCCCTCCGACCTCGACCTCCACCGCGCGCGGACGCTCGTCGTGACCGTCCACGCCAACGACCCGACCGTCGACTGCGAGACGGACTGGATTGTCGACGACGAGGGGTATTCGAGGAGAAAGGTGCTCCACGCCCCCCGCGTCGACCGCTACGCGGAGGGCGTCGTCCACGCGCTCTCGCTGTACCTGGCGGAGGGTGAACACGCGCTCTTGCAAGCCGACGCCGTCGACGACCTGCTCGTGCTCGACGGTCCCGTCTACCCGATGGAGGTGTTCACCTGGCAGGACGGCGACGCGACCCTGCGCGACCTCGCGAGCGAGGCCACACCCAGGAAAGTCGTCGAGAACTACGTCCGGCTCGTCGAACGGTTCGCCGAGCGCGACATCCCCCTCGTCGGCTTCGTGAAGAACCCCGCGTCGCGGGGGATCGTCCAGACACTCAGGAAGAAGGGGGTCGAAGCCCCCTGGAGCGACGACACGGCGCTTTTCACCCGGCTCTTGGAGCGGTGGGACGACGAGGCGGGCGAGCGCCGGACCGACTGTCTCACTTTCACCGACTGGTTCGTCTCCCGCGGCGGCACCGATCGGACGATGGCCGCCGGCGGCGACGCGCTCGGGGTCGACCGCGAACTCGACCCGACGGCGTACGAGGTCGCCTTCTTCCCGATCTACGACCCTCGGACGGACGTCTGCTACCGCGTCGAGTCCCCGGCCGTGTTCGTCCGCGACGACGAGACGCGAGAACGGCTCACCCAGCAGTTGCTCCACGACGTCGCGGTCACCCGCGGCCCGCCGCCGGCCGTCGGGAAGGCTGACGAACTCGCCCGGGTCAGCCAGGGGGAGAAGGCGGCGCTTCGCCGGAAACTCGAGGAGTACCTCGACTCCGATGCCGTTCGCCGGTACGACGAGGAGCGCTGGGGGGTGATGTAGCGTCGAGCAGGTCAGGGCTCGGTGTGCTCGACCTCGATCCGGACCTCGGTGGCGGGGACGCCGACCCGAGCGAACTGCGTGCGGACGTGTTCTTCCGCCGCGGCGAGCGCCTGTTCTTTGGTCTCGAACCCACGGGGCATCGGCGACTCGAACGCGACGTGGATCTCTTGGCCGTCGATCGTCGTCACGGAGCCGCCGCTTTCGACCTCGTAGAACTCGTCGCAGACCCAGACGTACGGCGCTTTCTCGTTCGGCGCGCCTCTGAACGTCGGCGGCGTCTCGCCGCGCTCGTACAGCGTCCCGGTGAGCGCCGTGCCGCCGCCGTGACCGGAGATCAACAACATAGCGTCGGTAGGGGCTCCGACGGGTAAACGCTGTCCGTCGCGGCGGGATCGGCACCCCGTCCGGTCGCGTCACCCGGGACCGATCGACCGTTCGCCACCGTCGTGTCACGGCGCGTGACCGTGGGTGGGGAAAGGGATTTATTCGCGGGTCTCCCTGCCTGAGACATGTCCGACCTCGGTGACTTCACCGACTTCGACGGCTCGTCCACGGCGTCCGACCCCGACACCGAGGGCGGCGACGGGGAGCCGGCCGGTCGGCCCGCGTCGACCGCGACAGCCGACGGGGACGATGCGGTCGCCGACCGCGGCGACGAGTCGAGCTTCGAGTCGTACGACGTGACGCCCGCCGGGGAGGACCGCGGCGTCGGCGTTGTCTCCGTCTCCCGGGGGCTCAGGGTCGCCGAGGACGGCGACGAGACCGCGATGGAGGCGTTCATCACGACCGGGAACCGCGAGTCGGTCCGGCTAGGGAAGTATCTCCTCGTTCCCTACCCCGACCGCGAACTGCTCTTCTGTCGGATCACCGCTCTCGAGTACGCCCAGGAGTTTCACGAGGACGACGCGACCGAGATCGCCGCCCGGCGGGCGATGCGCCGCGACGGCTTCGAGGAGCGCGACTACAAGTTCGTCGCCGAACTCGCCCCCGTCGCCGTCCTGTTTTACGATTCGAGCGACGACGAGTGGAAGCGCCGGATGACCGACCGCGTCCCCAAGCCGGGCGCCGTCGTGCAGGAGGCGACAGACGCAGCCCAGATCAAGGCGGGCCTGAAGATCCCGCGCGAGGGGATCTTCCTCGGCCACCTCTCCGTCGGCGGCGAGAAGGTCCGAACGGCCGCGTCGCCCCCGACGATCGACTACCGGCTGAAGAACGACTACGCCGACGGCGACCCGCTCGTCTTCCGGCATACCCTCGTCGCCGGCGGCACCGGTTCCGGCAAGACACACGCCTCGAAAAACGTCCTCCGGCAGTTCCTCGACACCCGGTACGAGATGGACGACGGCCGCAAGGTCGCCCCCGCCGTCGTGCAGTTCGACCCCCAGGACGAGTACGCCCAGATGCACGACGACAACGCGAGCCTCTCCGCGGAGGCGGCTCGACGCCTCGACCGCGAGGGCGTCGCCCACGGCGGCCACGACGACACCGTGGCGTTCGTCCCCGAGGTGGCCGGGTCGTCGTACCCCGGCGAGGGCCACCGGGCCGAACAGGCCTCGTTCACCGTTCCTTTCTCGATGACACGGGCGCGGCCGTGGCTGGTCGCCGGCGCGGCGCTCAACGACAACCAGTACAACGCCCTGGAGAACCTCATCCACCGGTTCTTCCGGCAGGCCGGGGACGGGGGTACGTACGATCAGTTCACGACCTTCCTCGACGACCCCGGCCTCAAGGAGGAGCTCCACGAGACTGGCCGGGTCCACGAGGCGACCTTCGACGCGGTCAAGCGGCGGGTCCGTTCTGCGACGTTCGGTCGGGTGTTCGACCAGTCCGCCCGGCCCATCACCGAACAGATCCACGAGTTCGTCCGACCGGGCGGCCTGACCGTGGTGCCCACGTACCACATCAACGACTCCCGGGCGACGGTGACGGTCGTGCTCGCCGTGGCGAGCCTCCTCGTCGACGAGAAGCTCTCGAACGACCCCTCCTACGACCGGATCAAGCGGACCCCGCTCGTCGTCGGCATGGACGAGGCGCACAACTTCCTCGCCGACGCCGACTCCGTCCAGGCCCGAAAGGTCGTCCGGACGTTCACCGAGGCGGCAAAACAGGGCCGAAAGGAACGGCTCGGGCTCTTTCTCATCACCCAGGATCCACAGGACATCGCCGACCCGGTGTTCAAACAGGTGAACACGAAGCTCGTGCTCAACCTCGGCGACGAGGACGCCATCAAGTCGGTGAACATCCCGTCGACCCTGGAGGACAAGGTGCCGTATATGGAGAAAGGCCAGATGGTGATCTACTCGCCCGACAACTCTGAACCGGTCGAACTGACGGGACTGTCGGCCTGCGTGACCCGCCACGGCTGACTGCGCGTTCGACCGTCGGCGACGAACGTTTTTGTCCGAAGACGCGGCCACCGGTCGGCGTGTCCTGACCGGTGCCGCGGAGCTGCTCGCGGGAGCGTGGTGCGCCGCTCCGCGGAGCGGATGCACCGCCTGCTCGCCGGACTGACGGAGCCACGTCTCTGCCGAAGCCCACCGACACCGCGCAATCGACGCGCCCCGGCCGATGATTCTTGCAGTCCCCCCGCGTATCGATCGGTATGGCGAAGCGTATACTCGTCCCCGTCGACGGGTCGCCCCAGTCCGCGGCCGCACTCCGGTTCGCCACCGAGGAGTGGCCCGGCGCCGACTTCGTCCTGTTGAACGTCATCAACCCCGCCAACTCGGGCGGGAGACGGAGCGTCCTCCCCACCGCGGCCGAGGACTGGTACGACCGTGCCCGGGACGATGCCCGAGAGACGTTCGCGGAACTGGCGGCCGAAACCGGAATCGATCCCGACACCATCATCACGGTCGGCCGGATCGCACCGAGTATCGTCGACGCCGCCGCCGACGCCGACCACGTCGTCATGGGGAGTCACGGACGAACGGGTGTGTCGCGGGTCGTCCTCGGGAGCGTCGCCGAGGCGGTCGTCAGACACTCGCCGGTGCCCGTGACGATCGTCCGGTAGGACGCCGACGGCGGGAGAGCGTCGCAACGCACGGCGGTTGGCGGGAAGCCACGGCAGGGTCAGCGGTCAGAGCCGCCCGTCCGTCGGCGTCGTCGTGACGTTCGCCGTGTCGATCCCGGAAACGGGACTAGAAGAGGTTCGCCTGCTGGTGGACGCTGATCCCGTCGTTCGTGATCTCGTACGGCTTCGGCTGTCGGGAGTGGTTGGCGTCGCGGATCTTCTGGATCTCGATGGCGAGCCGCGTCTCTTGGAAGCTGTTCGAGCGCACGTACTGGAGGATGAAGACTGCGTCGGCGAGGTACTCGATGATGCCGTGCCGGGACGCGAACGGATCGGCGTCGCTCGCCTCGCTCGTGACGAGCGTCGTCACGCCCGCCTGCTTGAGTGCCCGCGTGAACTGAAACACCTCACTGCGGCGGCGGGCGGGATGGTCGTACATCATCTCCAGCAGCGAGACCGAGTCGAGAACGAGTCGCTCGGCGTCGAACTCCTCGATGAGCCTGGTCAGGTCGTTGCGGATGCTCGCCAGCGAGTTGGCCATCTCGACGGGGTCGAGGTCGACGACAGCGAGCGATCCATCCGCCTCGTACCCCCTGAAGTCCCATCCCTTCTCGGCCGCCGTACTGAGCACGCGGTCGCGGCTCTCCTCCAGCGTGATGTAGACCCCGCGATCACCCTGTTGGAGCCCCGTGTGCAGGAACTGCATCCCGACGGTCGTCTTACCCGTCCCGGCGCTGCCGATCGCGGCGATCAGCGAACGGCTCGGGACCCCCCCGAGGATCATGTTGTCGAGGCCTTCGATGCCGATGTCGAGTCGGTCGAGGTCCGAGTCGAACTCCGCCTCGTTGAACTCCGCGCTGGAGAACCCGACGTCCTCTTGCCCACCGAACGCGTCCGCCTCTGCCTGCCCGTTCGGAGCCATCCCCGGGCCGGCTGCCGATCCGTCGTCTTCGAAGACGCCGTCCGGTACGGGGGCGCTGTTGAACGCCTCCGAGAAGTCCTCCCCGAAGGGCGATCGGGCGTCCTGGTCACCCTCGCCGTCCGGTGGATCGAACGGTGAATCCGTCGCCGCCACGTCGGCGGGGTGGTCCGGTTCGGTCGACTCGTCCGACTCAGTGGAGTCCTCGCCCTCGTCGGCGTCGTCCGAGAACGCGCGCTCGAACCAGTCGTCGTCGCTACTCACGGAGGCCCCCTCCGTAGCGGACGTCGACAGAAGGGACTGGAGCCGCCATTACCATCATTGAGACCCCACCAGTAATGAATGTTGTCGCGTTAGAATCGATTGTGAGTCTTGGTGTGATCGGAGCTGGCGACGGCGGTGACGGTGGGCTTTTCTCACCCCCCGAACAACGCGGGGTATGGAAGTCGGGATCGTCGCCCAACGGGACAACGAACGGGCCGCATCGCTGGCTCGGACGCTCGGCGAGCGCCTCGGGGAGAGCGACGTCACGGTTCGGTTCGACGCGACGACCGCCGCCACGCTCGGACGTGCCGACGCGGGTCGGCCGGTGGACACGTTCGATGCCTGCGACCTCGTGGTGAGCATCGGCGGCGACGGCACGTTCCTCTTCACCGCCCGCGAGGCGAACAGGACGCCGATCCTCGGTGTGAACCTCGGCGAGGTCGGCTTTCTGAACGCCGTGGGTCCCGACGAGGCGGAGGCGGCCGTCCAGCGCGAGGTCGACGCCTACCGACGGGGCGAACTCACCGTTCAGGAGGTCCCGAGGATCGCCGCCCGGACCGACGGGTGGCGGGGAGAGCCAGCGATGAACGAGGTGGTCGTCCAGGGGCCGCGTCGCGGACGTGGGGGCGGCGGTCAGATCGAGGTCCGCGTCGACGGGTCGACGTACGGCGCGGGTCCCGGAGACGGGGTGCTCGTCGCGACACCGACCGGGTCGACCGCGTACAACCTGAGCGAACGCGGCCCACTCGTCCACCCGGACGTTGGCGGACTCGTCATCAACGAGATGGCCGCGCGCGACGGGATGCCACCGCTCATAGTCCCGCTCGACCGCGACGTGACCGTGACCGTCAGCGGTGTCGAGTACGCCGTCGTGGTGAGCGACGGACGCGCCAGACGCGAGATCGACGCCGGCACGACCGTCCACGTCGGGCTGGCCGACCAGCCCGTCCGACTGGCCGGTCCAGCGGCTGACTTCTTCGAGGCGCTCGGAAAACTCGACTGAAGTTCGGGGTGGGAGACCGGCGAGGTCAGCCGGAGCCGATCTCGCGGGCGAGGTTCGGCGACGGGCGCGTTACCGGCCCCACTCGGCGGTTCGCTTCGCCCGGTCGGTCACCGCGACGACGTCGAGGTCGTCGTCGTGGTGACGGCGGGCCTCGAGAGCCGCGCGCGCCGACGCGTGCGTCGAGAAGTAGGTGACCTCCTCCTCGACGGCCACTTCGAGGGCGTCACGGTTGCGCGAGACGATGAGGTCGACCGCTCCCCGCCGAATGGCCTCGCGGAACGCCTCGTCGGAGTCGAACTCGGCGAGGGCGTAGAAGTCGGCGAAGGCGTCGACGAGCGCCTGGCCCTCCGCGGAGTCGGGATCGGGGAACTCCTCGGCCGAGAGATCGACGACGGCGGTCCCCGCCGTCGGAATGGGCTTGCCCGTCGCGGACTGAGCTTTCTCGTAGGCCTTGCCGAACGTCGACGCCGTGCCCATCACCTCGCCGGTCGACTTCATCTCGGGGCCGAGCCGGGGGTCGCTCCCCTCCAGCCGGTCGAACGGGAGGACGACCTCCTTCACCGAGATCTGCTCCGGGATCTGCTCGTGTGCGTCGAGGTCGTCGAGGTCGTTGCCGGCCATCACCTTCGCCGCGAGCTTCGCGATGGGGACGCCAGTGGTCTTCGAGACGAAGGGGACCGTCCGCGAGGAGCGGGGGTTCGCTTCTAAGACATAGACTGCGCCGTCCTTCACGGCGAGTTGGACGTTGAGCAGGCCGACGGTGTCGAGCGCCCGTGCGATGTCCAGGGTGACGTCGCGGACGCGCCCCAGCACGTCGTCGTCGAGCGAGCGCGGCGGGATCAGACAGGCGGAGTCCCCCGAGTGGACGCCCGCGCTCTCGACGTGTTCCATCACGCCGCCGATCAGCACGCGGGAGCCGTCGGAAACGGCGTCGACGTCGAGTTCGATCGCGTCGGCGAGGAACTCGTCGACGAGGATCGGCTTGTCGGGCGAGACGCGGACCGCCTCCTCGATGTACTCTTTGAGCTCGGAGTCGGAGTGGACGACCTGCATCGCGCGGCCGCCGAGCACGTACGACGGCCGGACGAGCACCGGGTAGCCGATGTCGCGGGCGAGCGCGAGTGCCTCGTCTTCGGACGTTGCCGAGCCGCCCTCGGGCTGGGCGATGCCGAGGTCGTCCATCAGCCGGTTGAACCGGTCGCGGTCCTCCGCGAGGTCCATCGCGTCTACGGACGTCCCCATGATTGAACAGTCGAGCCCGCGGCGTTCGATCTCCGCTTCGACCTCGTGGCCGATGTTGACGGAGGTCTGGCCGCCGAACTGGACCATCACCCCGTCGGCGCCAGTCGCCTCGACGACGTCGGCGACCTCCTCGGCCGTGATCGGCTCGAAGAAGAGGCCGTCGGAGGTGTCGTAGTCCGTCGAGACGGTCTCGGGGTTGTTGTTGACGACGTGGGCGTCGATCCCTAACTCTCGGAGCGCCTGGATCGCGTGGACGGAGCAGTAGTCGAACTCGACGCCCTGGCCGATCCGGATGGGCCCCCCGCCGACGACGACGACGCTCTCGACGTCGCGGTCGACGCGGAGTTCGCCCGCGGCGGCGTCCCCCTTCAGGGGGCCGCTGAAGTACTCTGTCTGCCGCGAGGAGTAGTAGTACGGCGTGCGGGCGGCGAACTCGCCGGCGCAGGTGTCGACCTGTTTGTACGTCCGGCCGGGGACCTGCGTCTCGACGGTGTCGACTTCCGACCCCGTCGCGGTGGCGATCGAGGCGTTCGTGTGGCCGGCGATGGCCGCGGCGGTGAAGTCACCGTCCTGTGCGGCCGCCACCGAGTCGGTGACCCGCTTGTACCGCTCGACGTACCACGTCTCGATGTCGGTCAGCTCCGCGACCTCCTCCATTGAGTAGCCGCGCTCGAACGCCTCGAACATCGCGTACGGGCGGTCCGGCGTCGGCTTCGCGAGGTACTCCGCCTCGAGTTCCGCGTCGCTCACGTCGGCCCAGTCGGCGGCGGGTTCGTACTCCGACGACCGGAGCGCCTTCAACAGCGACTCCTCGAAGCTCCGGCCGATCGCCATCGCTTCGCCCGTCGACTTCATCGCCGTCCCGAGCGTGAAGTCGACGTCGCCGAACTTGTCCTTGGGCCACCTCGGGACCTTGGTGACGACGTAGTCGATCGCGGGCTCGAACGCCGCGGTCGTCTCCCCGGTAATCTCGTTTTCGATCTCGTGGAGGCGCTTGCCGAGGGCGACCTTCGCCGTCACGCGGGCGATCGGGTAGCCCGTCGCCTTCGACGCCAGCGCAGAGGAGCGCGAGACGCGGGGGTTCACCTCGACGACCCGGTACTCGCCGCCGGGCGTGCCGTCGTCGCGCCACGCGAACTGGATGTTACACCCGCCCTGAATGCCGAGCTCGCGGATGACGCCGAGGGCGGCGTCGCGCATCTCCTGGTGACCCTTGTCGGGGATCACCTGTGACGGCGTGACGACGATCGACTCGCCCGTGTGGATGCCCATCGGGTCGATGTTCTCCATGTTACAGATGATGATACAGGAGTCGTCGGCGTCGCGCATCACCTCGTACTCGAGTTCGACCCACCCGGAGATCGACTCGGTGATCAGCACCTCGCTGTTGCGCGACAGCCGCAGTCCCTTCCGGACGCGCTCGCGGAGTTCCTCGAAGTCGTCGACGACGCCCGACCCCGACCCGCCAAGGGTGTACGTCGTGCGGGCGATGACGGGGAGCCCGCCCACCTCCTCGACGGCGGCCTTGATCTTCGCCGTCAGCGCGTCGCGATCGAAGTCGGTGACCGACTCGCCCTCGTCGAGCGAGATGGTCGTCGATCGGGGGACCGGCTGGCCGATCTTCTCCATTCTCTTTCTGAACAGATCGCGGTCTTCCGTCGCGTAGATGGTGTCGAGCGGCGTCCCCATGATCTCGACGTCGTACTCGTCGAGGACGCCCTCCTCGGCGAGCGCGGCCGTGACGTTTAAGCCAGTTTGCCCGCCGAGGCCGGCGATGACGCCGTCGGGCCGCTCTTTTCTGATCACCTCGGCGATGGCCTCGGTCGTGATCGGTTCGATGTACACCCGATCGGCCATATCGGGGTCGGTCATGATGGTCGCGGGGTTAGAGTTGACGAGGACCACTCGTGCGCCCTCCTCCTGGAGTGCGCGACAGGCCTGTGCGCCGGAGTAGTCGAACTCCGCGGCCTGTCCGATCTGGATCGGACCGCTCCCGATGAGGAGGATCGTTCTGTTCTCCGAGTCTGTCTCGGATTCGCTCGGTGACGCCTCGTCGCTCATTATCGGGTGGGAGCCGGTTCATCGTAATAAGCGCGACGAATTTCTACGAGAAGCGCAAACGAGTTTCGAAATTCGTAAAGCGTCTGGGCCCTCCCTCGACTCTCGGGTCGAGACACCGCTCTCGCCGCGGCGTCGAGGCGTGCTCGGCCGGTTTACGAGGACGAGGAGAGTCGGTAGCGGTACGGGCTCTCCCGGAGGACCTCCACCTCGCCCCGCTGTGCCCAGCGCCCGAGCACGGTGGCGACTCTGTGTGCGCTCTCGAACTCGTCGTGCTCGTCGAGGAGCGACAGGATCTCGCGCGCGGTGAGCGGCTCGTCGGCCTCGGAGAGCACACCCCTGAGGGGTTCGAAGTCCGTCTGGGGGTGCATCGTCACGTCATACGTACACACGGGGACGACTTAGCGTTCAGTGAGACGGGAGTCCGACAACCGTCAGACGAAGACGTCTTCCTCGGAGAGATCGCGCTGGGCGCGGTACTCGTCGACGAACGCCGAAACGTCGAAATCGAGCATCTGTGACTCGAACTCCGTGAGCAGGGAGTCGTCTTCCGCGTGACTGACGGCGTGTTCCATCAGTTCGACGACGAGTTCGACGACCACCTCGTGGAGTCGACGCGCGTCGAAGTCGGTCACCCAGACGATCCCGCAGCCGATCTCGCCGTCGTCGCTGACGTCGGCGGTGGCAACGGCGTCAGGAAACTCCTCGGTGACGATCCCCATGAGGTGCGGCGTTCCGAACTCGGGCATCTCCTCGCTGGTCGTCTCGATCGCCTCCCGGAGGACCTCGACGAGAAACTCCGGGAGGAACCGCTCGGATGGGTGGACGTCCATCACCGTGGCGTGCGTGTCGCCGCAGGGACAGTCGAACTCCCGCATCCCCAGGTCGATGGTCCGGACGCGCCGCGTCCGTCCACAGGGGAGTTCGAGTTCCGCCCCGCGGCCGCCGGGGACGCGCGGTTCGGTCATAGGCGAGGTTGGGCGCGTCGTCGCTTAAAGCTCGCGCTCTCGGTCGGGAGCGAGAGAGGAGCACAACGCGGCGGGCGGTTCCGTGGCCCGGGGGTCCCCAGGAGGGTACTAGCGGCCGTTCAGGCGTTCGCCGTGACGTACAGCAGGGGGCCGACGACGACGAGCACGATGCCGAGGAACAGGTAGTGCGTCGGGACGAGCGCCTGCGGCGTCAACAGGAAGACGACGCCGAACCCGATGACGTGCAGCGAGAGCAGTTTCTGCGACTTCAGCGGCACGATGGAGAGTGCCCCCAGGACGAAGACGAGCAACAGCGCCTGCCCGACGTTGTAGTTGAGCAGGAAGCTGTCGATGAGCTGGAGCGGAACCATGTTCGGCAGTCCGAACGAATCGGCAATTAAAGTTCCGTTCTTCGGTCCGCGCGGCGCGGGGGCACTGTCCGGCCGGCCGACGTTGGAGAGGCGGTCACGGGGATCACGGCGTCGCTCTGGGACCGCCGGTGTGTAACGATTCGACGAGTGTAACGACTGGACGTGTTCCGGGTGCGCGAACCGGCCCGAGACGCGGCCATCGCTGGCTCGCGGGCTCCATGGCCGACGTGAAACGAGAAGCGTTCGAGTTCAGGCGATCGCGGCTTCCTCTTCCTCGTCGGTGTAGCGCTCGACGATGTCGTTGATGAGGATGACGTCGCCGACGGCGCGGACCCATCGGTACGGAACCATGACGCCTTTGCCGGGTTCGATGCGGCCGTGGAACAGTTCGTTGTTGAGGTCGCGCAGCGCGAGCTCCGTGACGGTCTGTCGCTCGAAGTCGAGGTGGACGTCGCGCACTTCGCCGACGAACACGCCGTTGTTCGAGTAGACCTCGCGGCCGACTAAGTTCGTGATCTCCTGGGGCGTCCCATCCATACCTCGTCTCACGATTTCGGCCCTCTTAATTACGTATCAGACGGGCGTCTGACGCCAGTCAGACCGCGGGACACGAGGGGAACGCGGGCGGTCAGTTCTCACCGGGTGCGACCAGCTGCACCGGGTGTCGCGACGGCCGTGCGAGCAACGAGTCGAGCTGCTCGAGACAGGAGGTCCCCGACGCGACGACGGTTCGATGACGCGTCTCTCGGGTCGAGAACTGCGCTTCGAGCTCGCTCCCGACGTCCATGCTGAGCTCGTAGTACTCGGACTTGTAGCCGAACGAGCCGGCCATCCCGCAACACTCGACGTCGGAGGTGACCACGTCGTAGCCGAGGTCGCCGAGGACGGCCTCGGTGTACCCCGCCAGCCCGAGCGTCCGTTGCTGACAGTGTGCGTGGTAGGCGACGCCTGGGTCCGTCGCCGGTGGCCCCCGAAGCGCGTCGGGGTCGGCCCCGTTCTCGAGGAGGCCGTAGAGGTACTCCATCACCTCGTAACTCCCCTCCGAGAGCCGTTCGTGAGAGCGAGGCGCGAGGAACTTCTCGTACTCGCGGTCGAACATCGCGAGGTCCGACGGTTCGATCACGACCACGTCGCGTCCCGCGTCGATGTGTTCGGCGAGCGCGGCATACAGGTCGTGCGCGTGTTCCTCGGCGGTGGCGAGCATCCCCTGCGAGAGCGGTGCGCGGCCCGACGACGGCACGTCGGGGACGCGCACGTGGACGCCGAGGGCTTCGAGCGCCCGCACCGCGGCCTTCCCACGGTCGACCATCGCGTGGTTCGTGTAGACGTCCGGGTAGAGCACGGCCTCGCGGGCGGCCTCGCTCGCGGACACCCGCGGCCCGCGCGACTCGAACCAGTCGACGAGCGTCTCGCGCTCGAACGACGGGAGGTCGCGGCGGGCGTCGACGCCGAGCGTCGACGCCAGGAGGCGGCGCGACACGTCGGTCGACGCCACCCAGTTCGAGAGCGGCGCGAGCGCGCTTCCCACGCTGGCGACGGTCGAGAAGTTGCCGAAGAAGCGCTTCTGGAGGTCGACGCCCTCGGCCTCGGCGTCGGGCGTCAGCCCGTCGACCAGCCAGTCGAACTCGTGGTCCGTCCCGCGATTGATCCTGTCTCGGACCACCGTGTTGATCCACGGGATGTCGATCTTCACGGGGCAGGCGTCGACACACCGGCTACAGCCCGTACAGAGGTCGTTGAACTCGCCCGCGGTGTCGAGCCCTTCGATCCCCGCCTCCCAGCCGGTGGCGATCCCCCCGGAGTACGTCTCGCCGCCGAAGGCGTGCCCGCCGACCGACTGGAAGTTGGCGCAGACGTTCGAGCACGCCGAACACCGGATGCAGTACAGCGTCTCTTTCAACTGTTCGTCCTCGCGCATGTCGAACCGACCGTTGTCGATAAGCACGAGGTGGAAGTCGCGGTCCCCGTCGGCGGCGATGGGCGTGTCGGGGTCGTCGAAGTCCACCGTCGGTGAGTCGACCGGCGGGGTCAACAGCGAGACGTACGAGGTAATGTCCTGGCCGGTCCCCGAGCGGCCGATGAGTTCGACGAACGGCTGGAGGTCCTCGACGGCGGGGATCACCTTCTCCACGCCGGCGACGGCGACGTGCGTCTCGGGGACCACTGCGGACTTCCGGGCGTTGCCCTCGCTGGTGACGAGCGCGATCGTCCCGGTGTCGGCGGTGACGAAGTTCGCGCCCGTCATGCCGACGTCTGCCCCTTTGATCTTCTCGAGCAACCGCTCGCGGGCGAACATCGTCAGCTCCTTAGCGGTCTCTAGCTCGTCGTCGGGGTCGAACGTCTCGTTGAACAGCCGTGCGATCCCCTCGCGGGACTTGTGGATAGCTGGCGCGACGATGTGGGAGGGTGACTCGTCGGCCACCTGCAACACCCACTCGCCGAGGTCCGTCTCGACGACCTCGATCCCGTCGGCTTCGAGAAACTCGTTGACCTCGATCTCCTCGGAGGTCATCGACTTGGACTTCACGACCCGGTCTGCGTCTTTCTCCCGGCAGACCTCGCGGACGTAGCGGTTCGCGTCCGCTGCGTCGTCGGCGACGTAGACGGTGCCGCCGTTTTCCTCGATCGTCTGGGTCAGTTCGTCGATGAGTTCGGGGAGTCGCTCGATCGCGTCCTCCTTGATGGCCCGCGCGCGGTCTTTTAGTTCCTCGTACGACTCCAGCTTCGCGACCGAGTCGTAGCGCCCCTGGTTGAAGCCGCGGGTGTTGCTCTTGACCGCCTCGCCCTCCGTATCGAGGAGTCGCCGGATGCGAGCGGCCTTGTCCGCGCGCGACTTACTCATCGAGCATCACCACGTGAACCGCTTTGGGGCCGTGTGCGCCCGTCACCAGCTCCCCCATGTCGGCGGTGGCGCTCGGGCCGGTCGCGATGATCGCCGAGGAGTGGTCACCCTCTCTGAACTCCGGACCGAACCATTCGAACGCCTCGGGCATCCCGGGAACAACGTCGCTCGTGCGGACGACGGCGACGTGGAGGTCGGGGAACAGCGACACCGGCTCCCCGCCCGCGGTCGTCGACGGGAGGACGACGCTCCCGTACGACGCGATCCCGAGCGCCGCGGCGGTCACCCCCGTCGTCGCCTCGTCGAGATCCGCCGGGGTCGGCGTTGTGTTCACCCAGTCGGGGAGCGCGACGTCGAACGGGAGCGGCGTCCCGACCGCTGGCTCCGTCGCGACGTCGGCGAGCACGGATTCGAACTCGTCGGTCGTCGCGTGCGTCCAGCCCACGTCGAGACGGTCCAGCGACGCCTCGAACCTCGTGACCGTGCCAGTTGCCATACGATCCCTTACCACAGGACTCTCAAAGTTCCTTTGGCTTGCACGGGTTGAGGGGGGCAGAAACGCTCGGATCAGGCCGTCTCTCCCGACGATGGGGAGGCGCGCGCGGTTCCGGTTCCCGCTCACCGCTGCGCGACCACGTTTCGACGCCCATCGAGCAGACGAGTACGGACGAAAGACGCTCTCAGTACGATTCGATATTGCTTTCTTCAGTATTGGGGCGATACAAGATACTGTTCTTTCGAGGGAACTGGTATGTACACACGAGAGTAACGGCCACGGCCCACGACTGAAGTGGTCTCGATCACGGACGTCACACTCGGGATTCGGCGATTCTGGAGGGATTTACTCGGGAGAGAATAACGCTCTGACCGCGTCGAAACACCCGTTCTCGCCAATTCCCTCGAATATAGTGGACTCCTACCGATCCCCCGGGGAGAAGTGACTCTTCGACGATGTAACTGAACGATCGGCAGGTATATACTGGTGGCATCCTGGCCTGGCGACCATGCCACAAGGAATCGAGAACGGCTCTGGCATGGATCGGGCACTGGGTTGCACAGACACGCCGTGGGGGGTGAGCCATGGCTAGCACCGCCGACGCGCTCGTCGCGTTGCTCCCGCTCGCGACGATCGCGTTCCTCATGGTCGGGCGGTACTGGCCGGCGACGCGAGCGATGCCGGTCGCCTGGCTCGTCGCCGTCGGCGCGGGCGTCGTCGGGTGGGGGATGTCCGCTCGGTGGATCGCCGCCGCCTCGATTGTGGGGTTCATCACCGCGGCGAACATCCTCTACATCGTCTTCGGGGCGATCCTGCTGCTCTACACGCTCAAGCGCACGGGAGCGTTCGACGTGATCAATCAGGGATTCGCCTCCGTGAGCGAAGACAGACGGGTGCAGGTCGTCCTGCTCGTCTTCCTCATGGGTTCGTTCATCGAAGCCGCGGCCGGCTTCGGGACGCCGGCGGCGATCGTCGGCCCGCTCTTAGTCGGGCTCGGCTTCCCGCCACTCGCCGCGGTCGTCGTCGCCCTCACGGGCAACCTGATGGCGATCACCTTCGGCGCGGTGGGGACGCCGCTCATCATCGGGATGATCGACGTCTTCGGGTCGGTCGACACCGTCTCGTCGGCGGTGTCCGCGCAGGGACTGACCATCGAGGCGTGGGTGGCCGAGATCGCGGTCTGGGCGGCGACGTACCACGTCGTCGTGGGGATCGTCCTGCCCTTCATCGGCGTCGCGATGATGACGCGCTTCTTCGGCGAGGAGCGCTCGATCAAGCCCGCGCTGGAGGTGCTGCCGCTGACGCTGTTCGCGTGGGCTTCCTTCGCGGTCCCGTACTGGCTCACCGCCTACTTCCTCGGGCCGGAATTCCCCGGCCTCATCGGGGCGATGGTCGGGCTGTTCGTCACGGTCGGCGTGCTGAAAGCCGGCTTCTTCCACCCCGACGAGGAGTGGGACTTCGGGCCGCAGGAGGCGTGGCCCGACCACTGGATCGGCGACATCCAGCCCGGCGAGGGCGGCGTCGCCGCCGGCACCTCGGGCGACGGGTCCGTGACCGCCGACGGCGGGGCCGTGCAGATGCCGCTCTGGAAGGCGTGGATGCCGTACGCGCTCGTGGCCGTCCTGCTCGTCGTCACGCGGGTGTACGACCCCGTGAACGCCTTCGTCACGCAGGACCTCTTCACCCTCGCGTGGACCGACATCCTCGGCACCGGCCTCGGCGACAGTTTCGCCGTGCTCTACCTGCCGGGGGCGGTGTTCGTCGCGGTTCACCTGCTGACGATCCCGCTCCACGACATGCGGACCGACGAGATCACCGCGGCGTGGTCCGAGACGATCGAGAAGGTCACGCCAGCGGTCGTTGCCCTGCTGTTCGCGGTCGCGACGGTCCAGATCATGCTCCAGTCGGGGACGGCGACGGGGACCGACAGCATGCTCATCGTCCTGTCGGACGGGATGGCCTCGCTCGCCGGCGGCGTCTACCCGTTCTTCGCGGCGTACGTGGGCGCGTTCGGCGCGTTCCTCGCCGGCTCGAACACCGTCTCGGACATCCTCTTCGGGACGTTCCAGTACGGCGTGGCCGACCAGATCGGCACGTCGAAGACGCTGATGCTCGGCGCACAGGCCGTCGGCGGCGCGATCGGCAACCTCATCGCCGTCCACAACGTCGTCGCCGCGCTGGCCGTCGTCGGCCTCGTCGGCGAGGAGGGCCGCGTCATCCGGTTAGAACTCATCCCGCTCGTGTACTACGGGACCGCCACCGGACTCCTGACGCTGGTGTTCAGTTACGTCCTCTTCCCCGGGGTGTTCTGAGCCCGATGTCGACCGCGCGCACCGCTGACCGAGCCCGCCGCCGGACCGCGTGATGTCCGGCATTTATTATCGACGACCCAAAGAAGTGAGCAACGATGGCGAGTAACACGGACAGCACCGGATCGCCGGCCGGCGATCCACGGGAGGGGGCGAACTTCGACTACGTCTCCGACGACGTGGCTCGACCGGCGCTGGTCGAGGACCTCGAAGGGATCGTCGAGGGAGACGTCCGGTTCGACTCCTACACACGACAGCTGTACGCGACCGACGCCTCGGCGTACGAGCGCACGCCGATCGGCGTGGTGATGCCGCGGTCGACGGACGACGTCGCCGCGGTGATGCGCTACTGTGCCCGGCGCGAGATCCCCGTGCTGCCCCGCGGCGGCGGAACCTCGCTGGCGGGGCAGACGGTGAACGAGGCGGTCGTCCTCGACTTCACCAGGCACATGAACGCGGTCGTCGATGTCGATCTCGACGCCGAGACCGCGCGGGCGCAGGCCGGCACCTACCTCGGCGACCTCAACCGGGAACTCGAACCGTACGGGCTGAAGTTCGCGCCCGATCCGGCGTGGGGCGACAAGAGCGCGCTCGGGGGGGCCATCGGCAACAACTCCACCGGTGCGCACTCGCTGAAGTACGGCAAGACGGACTACTACATCGAGGAGTGCACGGCCGTGCTCGCCGACGGGAGCATCGAGCGGTTCGGCGAGATGGCGGTGGAGGAACTCCGCGAGCGCGCCGAGGCCGACAGCGACGAGATCCTGCCCCGCGTCTACGCGCAGGTCGTCCGGATCCTCGACGACGAGGCCGACGAGATCGAATCGAGATACCCCGACCTGAAGCGCAACGTCTCGGGGTACAACCTCGACATGCTCGTCGACGAGGCCCGCGGGGAGCGACGGACGGCCGACGACACGGGGATCGACCCCGATTCGGAGCCCGGAACCGTGAACCTCGCGCGCCTCCTCGCGGGGAGCGAGGGGACGCTCGCGATCGTCACCGAGGCGACCGTCTCGCTCGCGCCCGTCCCGAACACGGCGTCTGTCGCGCTGCTCACCTACGACAGCGTCCTCGACGCGATGGAGGACGTCGCGCCCATCCTCGACCACGACCCGGCCGCGGTCGAGGTGATGGACGACGTGCTGCTCGATCTGGCCCGCGACACCGCGGAGTTCCGCGACGTCGTGGGGCTGCTCCCGGAGGGGACCAGTTCGGTCCTCCTCGTGGAGTTCTACGCCGAGGACGACGCCGACGGCAGACAGCAGGTGGCTGACCTCGTCGCGGACCGCGTCCCCGACGGAGACTCGGTGGCGACGCCGAGCGAGGAGGCCGCGGAGACGACCGCGAAGCCGAAGACGGCCGTGGGGGCGATGGAGGCACACGACGCCGAGACGCGCGCGAAGTTCTGGAAGATGCGCAAGTCGGGCCTGCCGATCCTCCTCTCGCGGACCACCGACGAGAAACACATCGCCTACATCGAAGACACGGCCATCCCCGCGGAGAACCTCCCGGCGTACGTCGCGGAGTTCCAGGAGATCCTCGCGGAGCACGACACGTTCGCCAGCTACTACGCCCACGCGGGCCCCGGCGTGCTCCACATTCGCCCGCTAATCAACACCAAGACCGCGGCGGGCGTCGAGACGTTCGAGGCCATCGCCGACGCCGTGACCGACCTCGTCGTGAAGTACGGCGGATCGGTGTCGGGCGAACACGGCGACGGTCGCGCCCGCACCCAGTGGAACCGGAAGCTGTACGGCGACCGCCTCTGGGGCGTGTTCCGCGACCTGAAGTCGGCGTTCGACCCCGACTGGCTCCTCAACCCCGGCAACGTCTGCGGCGACCACGACATGACCGAACACCTCCGCTTCTCGCCCGACTACGAGTTCGACGCCGGCTTCGATACGGCGTTGAACTGGGAGAACGAGAACGGCTTTCAGGGGATGGCGGAGCTCTGTCACGGCTGTGCGGGCTGTCGCGGGCCACAGGAGACCACGGGCGGCGTGATGTGTCCGACGTTCCGCGCCGCGGAAGAAGAGATCCAGTCCACCAGAGGGAGGGCGAACATGCTCCGGCAGGCCATGTCGGGCGCGTTCGACGACGACGAGATCTTCACTGACGAGTTCGTCCACGAGGTGCTTGACCTCTGTATCGGCTGTAAGGGCTGTTCGAAGGACTGCCCCTCGGAGGTGGACATGGCGAAGATGAAAGCCGAGGTGACCCACGAGTACCACCAGCGCAACGGGTCGAGCCTCCGCGACAGGGTGTTCGCCAACGTCGAGACCCTCTCGAAGCTCGGGAGCGCGTTCGCGCCCGTCTCGAACCTGGCGACGAAGCTCCCCGGATCGGGGTGGCTGATGGAAAAGACGCTCGGGATCGCCGCCGAGCGCTCGCTTCCCGCCTTCGCCTCTGAGTCGCTCGAGACCTGGTTCGAAAAGCGAGGGGGCGCGACGGTCCCCGCCGACGAGGCGGTCCGTCGGGCGCTGTTGTTCCCCGACACGTACACGAACTACAACCACCCCGAGGCGGGGAAAGCAGCGGTGCGGGCGCTCGAAGCCGCGGGGGTCCACGTCCGAATCCCCGACGGCGTCGCCGGCAGCGGACGACCGCCGCACTCGAAGGGCTTTCTCGACCGCGCCCGCGAAGACGCCGAACGGAACGTCGAGGTGCTCGCGCCGCTCGTCGGCGACGGCTGGGACGTCGTGGTCGTCGAGCCCTCCGACGCCGTGATGTTCCAGTCGGACTACCTCGACCTGCTCTCGGGGAGCGAGGTAGAAGCGGTCGCCGCGAACAGCTACGGTGTGATGGAGTACGTCGACACGTTCTCGCTCCTCGACGGGGTAGGAACCGTCGATCCGGGGGAGTCGCTGACCTACCACGGCCACTGTCACCAGAAGTCGACTAACAAGGACCACCACGCCGTCGGCGTCCTCCGCCGGGCCGGGTACGAGGTCGACCCGCTCGACTCCACGTGCTGTGGGATGGCTGGCTCGTTCGGCTACGAGGCCGAACACTACGCGATGTCGAAAGCCATCGCGTCGATCCTCTACGAGCAGGTCGACGCGAGCGCGGGCGAGACCGTCGTCGCGCCCGGTGCATCGTGTCGCTCGCAACTCGGCGACCACGAGGGGCGGGAGCCGCCACATCCGGTCGAGAAACTGGCGGCGGCGCTCGCGTGAGCGGTGTCACCCGACGGTGACGGTCCTCGGCCGCGATCGGACGCCGACGCCGGCCCCGACGCGGACCGGGCCGCCGACCGACCCGTCCGTCGCGGCACCGTCGACCTCCGGACCGCAAGCGGTGAACTGATCCACCACGACGAGGCGTTCGTCCGCTACGACCGCGACGCCTTCGTCGTCTCGACCGACCCGTCGTTCCCGCCCGACGCGATCGAGACGTACGAGAAGGACGCCGTCGCGTGGATCGAGGTGCGGCATCCGCGTCGGTGACTCCCGCGACGGCTCAGAACAGCCCACTCCCTTCGACGCGTTCGACGCGGACCGCGCCGTCGACCAGCGCTTCGAGTGCGTCGGCCACCGCGTCGACGTCGACGTCGTGGAGGCGCACCGCCCGGTCGGGTGCGTCCCCACGGGCCTCGATCGTCAGCTTCGGGCGGGCGACCAGCCCGCCGTCGTGGAGTGTGACGCGGTCGATCGTCCCGACGGCGAGCCACCGAACCGTGTCGGCGCAGGCGAGGAGCCCGTCGATCCCGTGGTCGTCGTAGACGGCGTCCACGGCGGCCGCCCGCCGGGTGTGTTTGCCGCTCGACAGCCCGAACAGCGGGGTGAACGCGCCGCACTCGAGGACGTAACAACCCGCGGGTTCGAAGACGAACTCGAACAGCTGGAGGGGGACCGACCCCGACATGCCGTAGTGGACGCGGACGCGGGGAGCGTCGCCGCCCCCGTCAGTCATCGCCGTCTCCGGTGGCCGCGCGGAAGAAGAGGACGCCGCCAAGGACGAACAGGGCCCCGCCGACGCGGTGCACCGCGACCAGCACGTAGGTCCCGACAGCGACGCCCGCGACGGCGACCGCGGTGACGACCGCCTCGCCGCGGACGACGCCTGCCCGACCGTGGAGCTCGGCGAGGTAGGTCACACACATCGCGGTCAGGGCGGCGACGACGAGCGGGGTTCGTGTCCACGCGGGCGCGACCGTCGACGCGGCGACGACGACGGCGAGGCCGCCGAGGTAGACGGCGTATCTCCCGGCACGGAGCGTGGCGAACGTCCGGTGGACGAGCCCCGCGGAGCTGTTCGACGCCCGTGGGGGACTCATGAGAGCCACCCGCGGGCGGCCTCGCGTTCGGCGTCGTCGAGTTCTGTCTCGCGGTCTTTCGCCTGGAGTGTCCGGATCACCGTGTACGTCTGGACGGCCAGGAAACCGGCCCAGAGCACGTAGCCGCCCGGCGCGCTCCCGAGGATCGTCGGGGCCGTCTCGAAGACGCCGACGCCGAAGTCGCGGGCGAGCGTCCGCCCGATGAGGAGCGTGCTGAAGTAGCCGAAGAAGCCCGTCGCCCACCACATCGCCACGATCCGGAGCCACCCCGGCTGGAGGTGTCTGGGCAGACGCGCAGTGTTGATGACGAGCGTGAGCGCGATGTAGGGCCACATCATCACGCCCGACATCGCGGCACCGACGACGAGCAAGAAGAACGGCTGTTCGAAGGGGAGGAGGATGATCGCGATCCCCCAGAGGGTAAAGGCGGTAAGCGTGACGAGGAAGATGGTCGGGAGCTCCCAGCCGGCCTGTCGACCGTGGCTCTCGTAGATGATGTCGGCGCTGTTGCGGACGAACGACTCGACGATGGCGTACTCCGTGGTGAACAGCGCGACGAACAGGACGACCGGGATGAGGACCGCCCCGACTCCGGACAGCTGGGGGAAGACGACCCGGAGCCACATATCGATCCCGGTCGTGGCGGTCCCCGACGCGTACTCCGCGGCGACCGTCATCAACACCGTGGCCACGACGAGCAGACCGACGACGAACGTGAGGAGGTGTTCGAGCTGGACGATCCGCCACCACCCGCGCCAGCGCCGGAGGTTCTGCCCCGTCGGCTGGAAGACGAAGCCGTCGCGCTGGACGGGTTCGGGGTCGTCACCGATGAGCGGGTTCTTCAGCCGCCCCTGGTAGTTGCCCATACCGTACCCCTTCTCGCGGGCCCACAGCGACTGCGAGAGGTTGAGGTAGCCCCCCGCGCCCGCGAACGCGAGTCCGCCGAGGAACACCGCGAGGTCGGTTCCCGCGGGGACGGTGCCGACGGCGAGCGCGCCCGCGGGGAGGTTCGTCAACTGTCCGATCGAGCCGGTGACGACGGCGAGCGCGACCGCACCGACGACCGACGTCACCACGAGGACGAACTGCGCCCCCTCGACGACGTTGTACATCACGGGCGAGAGCTGGTACGAGACGAAGATGAGCAGCATGAGTCCGACCCCGAACGGTTTCCAGTCGGCGACCCCGAACGCCCACGCCCCGATCTGGGCGGCGCTCGCGGCCCACCCGGGCCAGCCGAGACTCACGAACCCCGCCAGGAGGAAAAACAGCGGCCAGAGGCGATGGACGCGCCCGAACGCACGGAAGATGCTCTCGCCGGTCGCCAGAGTCCACCGCTGGAGTTCGGTGTTGACGAAGAACTGGGTGAGGACGCCGATCCAGAACGCCCAGTACAGCGTCCACCCGCCCTGGGCGACGAGCACCGGCCAGAAGAGCGTCTCACCGCTCCCGAGGCTCGCACCGAGCATGATCGCCGAGGGACCGACGACGTGACTGAGTTTCGGGACGCGCGGGAGGTCGAGCAGTTTGAACCCGCCGCCCTCGCCGCGGTCGGGGTAGTCGGTCGCGGCGGGGGCGTCGTTGAGGTCGTCGTACGGCATCGGCATGTACGACGTGCCGCGGTACTGCCGTCCCTCGACCTCGGACGCGTAGACGTCGTACTCCTCGTCCGTCTTCTCGTCCGTCTCTTCGTGCGTCTCGTCAGGTGTGTGCATGCCACCGTTCCCTGGGTCTCTCGATGGTGTGTGACACCGGAGCCCGTGCCTTTATAAACCTGTACGTCCGCGTCCGTGACAGCTCCGGGTCAGCCGCCGAGGTAGTGCCAGATATGTCCCCGCTCCTTCGGCGGGTCGACGCCGGGCATCTCCCGCAGGGCGGGCTGGATCGCGTTCCACCAGCCCTCGGCGGACTCGAACTCCGCGCTGTGGTCGGGGTAGACGTCGCGGAGGAAGTCGGCCTTCTTTGCTTCGGGGTGATCGCTCAGGTAGTCGTACGCCGCGAGCAACGCCTCCCGCCGCCGTTCGAGGATATCTCCCGAACCCGGGAGTTCGACGTCGTACGCCGCGTCCGTCGCGGCTGGGCGCCGTTCCACGTCGTCGCGGTCCTCCGACGCGTCGAGCGGCGTCCACCAGACGCGGCTGCGCGCGCCGACCTTCCGGGTGCGGAGCAGGCCGCGTTCGGTGAGTTCGCCCAGTTTGTTGTGGGCCGTCCGCCGCGAGCAGTCCAGCGCGTCGGCGATGTCGCCGGCCGTCAGCGGTCGCGCGCGGTCCTCGCGCGCCTCGAACACGGACAGCGCCTCCTCCGGCGGGATACGGTCGGCGAACTGACCGTGTTCGTTGCGATCGCGGTCGCCGGCGTCGGACATACCTGACGGGAGTGAGCGAACCGTGATAAACCTATTCACTGGTGTGCAGAAACCTGTGTACACGAGCGAACCGGATGACAACACGTGTGAAGAGGCCAATACACGCGGATGATCCGGATACCTCACTCGTCGTGACTCACCACGCGCGATGAACGTGTGAGACCTTCTCAGACATTACCTCGCTTCGGACGCCTTTCGAATCCACATTTCACCAGTATCTACGTGGAATATGGTTTCAAACTGTCCATTAATCACGTCGCCTTCCCTGCCCGAATCCTTCACGGTCATTAAAAATTATTAGTTATTCATGCCACTATTCGTACCACAAATCCATGCCAGAAGATGGCAGGAACGTGGCAGGGCTGGATCGACGTGGATACCTGAAAGCACTCGGTGTGGCCGGCGCGGTGGGGCTCGCGGGCTGTACCGGCGGCGGTGGCTCCGGCGGATCGACGACGTCGGAGAGCTCCGGTGGGTCGACCGATACCGGGGGGTCGACTGACTCAGGAGGATCGACCGAGACGGGGGAAGCGGGTCAAACAGCATCACGGTCGGAAACCTCTCGCCGTTCAGCGGCGGGCTGGGCTGGATCGGCCCCGACGCACGGCGAGCGATCAACACGGCCCTCGAAGGCGAAGGCGGCGTGAACCAGGCGATGGGGCTGGGCCGCACGGTCGAAATCGCCGAACAGGACACCGAAACCAAGCCGCAGCCGGCGATCAGCGGCTTCAAGACGCTCGACAGTCAGGGCGTCCCGGCGAGGGTCGGGCCGTCGAGCACCGTGACGCCGAGCCTGGTCGATCCGGCGCAGAGCTCCGGCCTGGCGTTCGTTTCGCCGATGATGGGTACCATCCAGCTCGACGACGTCGGTGGCGAGTACGTCTGGCGGACGGTCCCCTCGGACAGCATCGGGGCGGGCTGTCAGGCGCAGTACGCCTACGAGGAGGAGGGCCACCGCACGATGGGGCTGGCGTACAAGGACGACAAGGGGTCACAGAGTTTCTCGAAGGCGTCCGGGGAGTAGTTCAAGAACCTCGGCGGCGAAGTCGCCACCGAGGTCGCCCTCGACCCTACGGCCAGCAGCTACCGGAGCGAGGTCCAGACGCTCCAAGACTCCGACGTGGAGGTCGTCTCGATGACCACCGGAACCGAGGTGTCGTCGCTGTTCTTCAAGAACTACGTCGAAGCCGGCGCGGCCGAGGAGTTCCAGCTTCTGCTCGGCAACGACGTGCTCACGCCCGACTTCATCGAGGAGGTCGGCTCGGACGTCATCGAGGGTGCTGTCGGTTAGCCACCCGCTCCAGGCCCCTCGTACGACCAGTTCGCCGAGAAACACCAGAACGTCAATGATAAAAAGCCCGGTGCGTTCGCCGCCGCGGCCTACGACGCGATGAACCTCATCGCGCTCTCGTTCGTCAAGGAGGGCGAGGCGAACCGTCAGGCCGTCCCGAACGACCTCAGCGACCACGGCAACCCGCCCGGCGAGGAGGTGAGTTCGTTCGCCGCCGGCAAGGAGGTCCTCGAGAACGGGGGCGAGATCAACTACCAGGGCGCGTCGAACCCACAGAACTTCGACGACACCGGCGACCCGCTCGGCCCGTTCGCGGCCCTGCAAGCGCAGGACGGCGAGTGATCCGAGGTCATCACGTACTCGGCCGAGGAACTGGCCGAGTAGCGGCCACGGCGGCATCTTCGACGCCGACGGTCGTCGTCGGGCTGATCGCGGCGACCGTGCTGGCGGCCGCCGTGGGGGTGGTCATCGCGCTCACCAGCGTCCGGCTCGAAGGCGACTACCTCGCGATGGTGACGCTGAGTTCGGCCGAGTTCATTCGGCTCGTCATCACGAACGAGTCGTGGCTGACGAGCGGCGCACAGGGAATCAACCAGATCCCGCGGCCGGCGTCGGGGGCGTTCCCGATGGAACTCGGGGGCGTCGTCGTCGGCTACGACCTGTTCTACCTGGGCCTCTCGGTCGCCCTCCTCGGGGGCTGTTTCGCCGTCTTCACCCGGCTGTCGTCCAGCCCGTTCGGCCGGGTCCTCCACGGCATCCGCGAGGACGACAACGTCCCCCGGGCGCTCGGGAAGCGGACTCCCGTCTTCAAGCTCAAGTCGGTCGGCCTCGGGTCCGGCGTCGCCGGTCTCGCTGGGGGGCTCTGGGCGCAGTTCTTCTTCGCCATCCTCGACTTCATCAACATCGCCTACGGCGAGTACATGGCGCTGGGTGCGTTCATCGCCTTCGGGCTGAACACCCAGGTGGGCCTCCCCATCATCGTCTCCGGCGTCGTCGCCGTCGCGGTCATGGGGCCCGTCGCGGTCGCCCTGGACAGAGCCGTCTTCCAGCACTTCCGAAACCGGTCGGCGATCCTCCTCCTGGTCGTCTCCATCGGGCTCTCGTTCGTGCTGCGAAATGTCATCCGCGTCGTCTGGGGGAGCGGCTCCCAGCGGTTCGACGTCCCCATCGAGGAGGCACCCACGTACCTGGGGATCCAGATCCTCCCGGATCAGGTCGCGATCGTCTTCCTGAGCCTGGCGGTGCTCGGCCTCACGTTCGTCCTCCTGCGGAAGACCGACATCGGGGTCGCCATGCGCGCGGCCTCCGACGACACGGACCTCGCGCGCATCCGCGGCGTCGACACCGAGCGCCTGGTGCTGTACGTCTGGCTCGTCGGCGGCGTCATCGCCGCCATCGCGGGCGTGATGCTCGGGCTCGGCTCCCAGTTGCGGCCGACGATGGGCTTTCTCACGCTCATCCCCATCTTCGCGGCCGTCATCCTCGGCGGGATCGGCGACCCGGTCGGCGCGGTCGTCGGCGGGTACGCCATCGGCTTGCTCCAGGAGGTGAGCGTCGTCGTCATCCCGTCGGAGTACAAGCCGCTGGTCGGCCTCGCGCTGCTCGTGGTCGGC
Organism: Salinigranum marinum; assembly: GCF_024228675.1. NCBI lineage: Archaea > Methanobacteriati > Methanobacteriota > Halobacteria > Halobacteriales > Haloferacaceae > Salinigranum > Salinigranum marinum. Next base: position 921,193 of record NZ_CP100461.1, read on the forward strand.
CTGCTGACGCGTCCGGACGGCCTGTTCGGGGAGGCGACGCGATGAGGGCCGACCCCATCCTCCGCGTCGAGGGCCTCCGCAAGTCGTTCGGCGGCCTCGTCGCCGTCGACGACGCGTCGTTCGAGGTCGAACGAGGCACCGTCGTCGGACTCATCGGGCCCAACGGCGCGGGGAAGTCGACGACGTTCAACCTCGTCACGGGCTTCCACGAGGCCGACGACGGCGACGTCTACCTCCACGGCGAGAACGTCGTCGATCGCCCGCCCGAGGAACGATCGCGACGGGGCATGGTCCGAACGTTCCAGATCACCCGCGAACTCACCGGGATGAAGGTCCGACAGAACATGCTCCTCGGCACCTGAACGGCCCACCCCACCCCGGACAGGGCGGCCCGGTCCCACCCAACGTATTATTGGATTGTCTGTTCGGTACTGTCGAACGGAACCGCGAGAGATATATAAATAAACGAAATGTTTATATTTGACTTTTCAAGCCGTGGATGAGTGCACAGGGGGTGAGGTAAAGACGTTGTACCGTCAAGGACAGACGCCGGGATGCCTCTGACAGGCCGGCTCACCGGAACGACCCGGCTTCCGGTGTGGGCCACTGGTCCACCAGTCGGCAACCCTACACGCGGCGTCGATGCCCACGCCGCCGCGTCGACGGGGGGAACACCCCTTTCGAGGGCTGTTCAGCGGTCGATTACTGCGGAACGAATCGTGCCGATGAGAGCCGTCAGGTCTCGTTCCGTGGCGTCTCGTGTCTCCACTGACAGGTGTGACCGACAGTCGCAGTCCGACGAGCCGAAGCCGTCGATCGGGCCGGACGGCAGTCGGCGTGCGATCGCACACTCGACGTCCCGGGAGGGCACGAGCAGGGCGGCGACGAACGACGTCTCGGGGAGTGTCGTCAACGCGTCGACGTGCCAGTGGACGGTCCCGTCGTCCTCGTCGAGGTGACGGCGGTGGCGTTCGGCACGGCCGAACCCGCCGGGACCGAAGGCGCTACCCATGTAGGCGTAGTCGCCGGCGGCTAGCTCGTGGGTGCCGAGCGCGCCGACCTCGACCGACGTTCGTCTCGCGAGTTCGAAGACGACGACGTACGTCCCGCCGACGGCCGGGTCGTCGAGGACCGAACCGAGCGCGTCGTCGGGGCCGTACCGGACGACCCCCGGCGAAGCTCGTTCGCTCACGCCTGCGCGGCCGTCCCGTCGGCCGCGGCGGCGACCAACCCGTCGAACAGCCCCGCGGCGTCCTCGGCGAGGGGGTAGATCGCGTGGTAGTCGTCGGGGTCGCGGCCGCGACCGCTCGCCACGCCCACGAGCCGCGCGATGTCGTCGTAGCGGTCGCGGACGAGCGAGCCGACGATCTCGGGTGTCCCCGCGCGCTCGGCCAGTTCCTCGGCGGCCGACCGGCCGGCGTACACCCGTTCTCGCCGTCTGTCGACGAGGACCATCGCAAAGGGCGTCTCGCCGAACTGCGCGGCCAGGAAGCGCTGTGCCTCGTCGTCGTACCACGAGAGTGACCCGATCGACCGGAGCCGACGGAGCGCGACGGCGGCGACCGAACAGTAGGGACACTCGCCGTCGTAGATGAGGACGGCGTCGTACTGTGACATGTTCGGCTTACGGACGAGACGAGCAAAACCTTGCCGGCGACGCGACGGGGGCGTGGGGACGGACCGCCGCTCGCGGGTCGTTGCGGGTACGCCGGGCGAGCGTCGACCCGTGTGTTCGACCCGAGCCGGCCGGGAGTCGGTTTCATCGACCAGAACCGTTAGGCTCTACGCCTCCCGAGAGCCCCCGTGGACGAACTCGTCGAGTGGCTGCGCGATCGGCCGTACTACCGGGGACAGCTCCGCGACCACCGCCGCGTCCCCGGTCGCGAGCCCTCCTTTTCGTCCGTCGACCTCGAACCGCGGCTGGCGTCGGCGCTCTCGAAGGGGGGGATCGACCGGCTGTACGACCACCAGGCGCGGGCCGTCGAGGCGGTCCGCGACGGAAAGAACGTCGTCCTCGCCACGCAGACCGCCTCAGGCAAGAGTCTCGCGTACACCGTGCCGGCGTTCGAGCGCGCGATGGACCACGGCGGTCGAACCCTCTATCTCGGCCCGCAGAACGCGCTCATCGCCGACCAGACGGAGACGCTGTCGGACCTCGCCCACGGGCTCGGCTTCGGCTCCCGCGTCTCGGTCGACCAGTACACGGGACGGCTCTCGAAGCGCGAGAAGCGCGACGTGCGCGACCGCCGCCCCACGGTCATCCTCTCGAACCCCGACATGGTCCACTACGCGCTGTTGCCCCACGCGGGCCGGCTGTGGGAGTGGTTCTTCTCCTCGCTGGAACTCGTGGTCGTCGACGAGGTCCACCAGTACCGCGGCGTCTTCGGCAGTCACGTCGCGCTCGTGCTCCGCCGACTGGCGCGGGCGTGCGAACGGTTCGGATCGACCCCGTCGTTCGTCTGCTGCTCGGCCACCATCGGCAACCCGGTCGAGCACGCCGCGCGGGTGACCGGCCAGCCCGAGGCGTCGTACGTCCTCGTCGACGAGGACACCTCCGGGACGGGCCCCCGCCACTGGCTGTTCTGGAACCCGCCGGAGTACGAGGACGAGGAGGGGAGCGGCCGTCGTCGCTCCTCACACGTCGAGACCAAGAACCTCCTCGTCGACCTCGTCGCCCGGGGCCACCAGACGCTCGCGTTCACCCGGGCGCGACAGACCGCCGAGCGCTACGCCACGGAGAGCGCGTCGGCCCTCAGGGAACGCGGCGAGCCCGACCTCGCCGGGAAGGTCGCGGCGTACCAGGCAGCGCTCACGCACGACCGTCGACGCGACCTCGAATCCGAGCTCCACGGCGGCGACCTCCGGGGAGTGTGGTCGACGAACGCGCTGGAGGTCGGCGTGGACGTCGGCGGACTCGACGCGGTGTTGCTCGATGGCTACCCCGGGACGCGGATGTCGACCCACCAGCGCGCCGGGCGGGCCGGGCGCGGCGACGACCCCGCGCTCGTCGTCCTCGTCGGCGGCGAGGACCAGCTCGATCAGTACCTCATGGCCGAGCCCGACGACTTCTTCGACGGCGACCCTGAGCGTGCCGTGACCGACCCCGAGAACGACTACCTCCTCGCCGATCACGTCGAAAGCGCCGCCGCGGAGGGGTGGCTGTCGCCCGCCGACGAGGAACGCTTCGGCGAGCGGTTTCCCGACGTCGTCGCCGACCTCACCGAGGCGGGCCGGCTGGAGCGCCGGACGACGCCCGACGGGATGCGGTGGATCCACGCGGGGGACGGCAGCCCCCAACACGAGATGAGCCTCCGCACCATCTCGGACCGGGAGATCGACCTGCTCGACGCGCGCTCGAACGAGGTCGTCGCCTCGCTCCCGTTCGAGGACGCCCTGCGGGACGCACACCCGGGGGCGATCTACCACCACCAGGGGACGACGTACGAGGTCGCCGACCTGGATCTCGGCCGCGACGTCGCCGAACTCCAGCGGACCTGGGCCGACTACTACACCCGGGTCCTCCACGACAAGGAGATCACCGTCGAACGGGATCACACGTCCAAGCCGCTCTCGGCGCGGCCCGACACCGACGTGGTTTTCGCCGAGGTGACGATGCGCAAGCGGATCACCGGCTTCGAGCGCCGGGACGCCCGGCGCGGGGCGACGCTGGGGCGGGAGTCGCTGGACCTCCCGGAGACGACGCTCCGGACCAAGGCGTTCTACTTCACCGTCCCGCTCGACGTCGAGGGGCGGATGCGCGACCTCGGGGGAGACCCAGAGTTCAACGGCGGCATCCACGCGGCCGAACACGGGATGATCTCGCTGTTCCCGCTCCAGTTGCTCTGTGATCGTGCGGATATCGGCGGGCTGTCGACGCCGTACCACCCACACACCGACCGGTCGACGATCTTCATCTACGACGGTCACCCCGGCGGCGTGGGGCTGACCGAGAGCGGCTACGACTCCGTCGAGGAACTGATGCGGCGGACGGCACGGCTCATCGAGGGGTGTGGCTGTCACGACGGCTGTCCGGCCTGCGTCCAGTCCCCACACTGCGGCAACGCGAACGAGCCGCTGGCGACGGAGCCGGCGGTGTTGCTCCTCGACGCGTTGACCGACTGACCCGGCCGATTGGGTTCGGGCGAGTGAGAACCCGCTGGGTGTCCGCGCCGGACGCAGCGGATCGGACGGACGCTCGAACCCCATCGGCTGGGTCCGGGTTGGCTCCTACCTCGCCCGATTTTTAGATGTGTCAGAGTCGATACCGCCGGCCGGCACAGTCCATCCGTGCGCCCATGCGGATCGGTGGTCGGTTCGAAGACGATGAGTACTGACTGTTTATTCGGGGATGAGACGGCGTCGATCGGACAGGGCGGGGCCGAAGCAGACGACGGTGCCGCAGCCCTCGAATCGTAGCAGCGGACCGGCGACGTCGTCGAGAGCATCCGCGAGGCGAACGCGGAGGTCGACGAGGGTGCCGACGCCGTCGAGGGATCCGTCGAGACGCTCGAATCCATCCGGGTGCACGCGACGGCGACCGACACCGGCCTTGAGGAGATCGCCGACGCCGTCGAAACGCAGGCGCCCGACACCGAAGAGGTGTCGTCCGTCGTCGAGGAGACGACCGCACTGGCCGAGGAAATGAGCGCGTCGGTCCAGCAGATCTCCGCCGGAATCGACGAGCAGACGCGGGCGACCGACGAGATCGCGTCGACGGCCGTCTGCCTCTCCGACCGGAGCGAGGTCCTCCACGCGGCGGTCGACCGATTCAAAGTCGCGGACGACGAGCGGGCGGCGCTCGGATCCGGGCCGTGACCGACCTGGTGCGCTCTCGGGAACGCCCGTCGGGTCTCGGCACGTCGCTCGCGCACGCGCTCGATCAATAGTTATTTTAGGGCGGCCTAAAAACTCGTGAGCCATGACCCACGACGTCTGCGTCGTCGTTCCCACCATCAGGGAGTACGAATGCGTCAGAGCCTACGTCGAGAACGCCCGTTCTCACGGCTTCGACACCGATCGCCTCTTTTTCGTCCTCGTGACCGAGGACTTCTGCGACAGCCGGGAGATGGAACGGATGCTCCGCGACCTCGGCGTGGCGGGCGAGGTGTTCGACGGTACCCGTCGTGAGGAGTGGTTCGAGGCGAACGAGATTGCCGAGTTCTCGCACCTCGTTCCGGCGGCGAGCCACGCCCAGACCAGTTTCGGCCTGCTGTACCTGTGGGCCAACGGGTTCGACTACGGGGTGTTCATCGACGACGACACGCTCCCGCACGACGAGTGGGACTTCTTCGGTCGGCACATGGAGAACCTGGCGTTCGAGGGGCCGATCGAGTCCGTCCGGTCGGACGAGCGGTGGGTGAACGTTCTCTATCAGGCGTTCGACGACCACGGCCTCTACCCGCGGGGCTACCCGTACGCCGCGATGGACGAGACGGTCGAGACCAGTCGGAGGGCAGTCGACCACGTCGTCGCCTCGCAGGGGCTGTGGACGAACGTCCCCGACCTGGACGCCGTCCGCATCCTGATGGACGGCGACCTGCAGGGCCAAGCACAGACCCGCACGTCGGTCGCGGACTTCACCGGCGACTTCGTCGTCGACCCCGGCCAGTACCTCACCGTCTGTTCGATGAACCTCGCGTTCCGCCGCGAGGTCGTCCCCGCGTTTTACCAGTTGCCGATGGACGACAACGAGTGGGACGTCGGGCGGTTCGACGACATCTGGTCGGGCGTCTTCCTCAAGCGCGCCGCCGACCTCCTCGGCCACGACGTCCTCACGGGCGACCCGCTCTGTGAACACAACAAGGCCCCGCGCCCGACGTTCGACGACTTGAACAACGAGGTGCCCGGGCTCGAACTCAACGAACACCTCTGGGAGTACGTCGACGAGGTCGGAGGGGACGCAGAGACGTACGCCGAGGCGTTCGCCGCGATGGCCGACCGGCTCGCGGAGGGCGACTTCGCCGAACTGAACAACGGTGCCTTCCTGAACCACGTCGGCGAGTACATGCGCGACTGGCTCGACTGTCTCGACGCTCTCGCCGGCCTCGACGCGGAGCCACAGCCCGTTCCGGCCGACGACTAGACCGAACCGGTAGGTATTTAGGTTTTAGGCGGGCCTAAATCAATGTATGAGCGATGATCCGCGTGGGAGGAGTCGACGACGGTTCCTCCAGGCCGCGACGGCCGCTGGCGTCACGGTAGTGGCAGGGTGTGGCGGACAGACGGGCGGAACCGAAACCGCCGGTGACGGCGGCACCGACAGCAGCGGCGGTAGCGGGGGCGGCGACAGCGCCGACGACGACGCGGCCGTCGGACAGATCGGCTCCGGCCGCTCGCCGTTCGGGGACCGGAGCCTCGCGGGAGGGATGTCGATGCGCGAGATGCCCGACCTCTCGGGCGAACTCACGCTGTACTCCGGCCGCGGCGAGGCGCTCGTCGGCGAACTGATCGGCTTCATCGAGGAACTCTACCCCGACTTCACCGTCCGCCCGCGCTACAACGCGGCGGCGGACCTCGTGAACCAGATCCAGACCGAGGGCGGTAACTCCCCCGCCGACGCATTCTTCTCTGTCAACGCCGGGGCGCTGGGCGCGCTGAAGGACGCCGGGCGCACCGTCGAACTGCCGCAAGAGGTGCTTGACATGGTCCGCGCGGAGTTCCACGACCCCGACGGCCAGTGGGTCGGCACCTCTGGCAGGGCCCGGACGATCCCGTACAACACTCAGTCCCTCTCTGCCGGCGAGGTGCCGACCGACATCTTCGCGTTCCCCGAGACCGAGGCCCTCCGCGACTCGATCGGCTGGGCACCGACGTACTCGTCGTTCCAGGCGTTCGTCACCGCGATGCGCGTGCTGAACGGCGACGACGCCACCCGGGAGTGGCTCGAAGGGATGCAGGCACTGGGCGTCCAGGAGTTCTCCGACGAGTTCCTCGTCTCGCAGGCCGTCGCCGACGGCGAGATCACCGCGGGCTTCGCGAACCACTACTACATCCAGCGGGTGCTCGCGGGGCGGCCGAACGCCCCCATCGCCACGGCCTTCACCGAGGGCGACGCCGGGGCCATCTTCAACGTCGCCGGCGCGCTCGTCCTCGATACGGCCGAGGACCGCACGCTGGCGTCGAACTTCGTCCGGCACCTCCTCTCGGCGGAGGCGCAGGACTACTTCGCGCGGACGACGTTCGAGTACCCACTCGTCCCCGGCGTCGACCCCATCGGGGAGTTGCCGAGTATCGATGAATTGAACCCACCCGGGGGGTTAGACCTGACACAGTTGTCCGACCTCGAAGGCACGGTGCGGCTGATGCGCGACGTGGGCGTCCTCTAACGGACCCCCCGACAGACGGGAGACCACACACGGATGGCGACTGACCAGGGAACCACGCAGGAGACGGCCGACGACCCGCTCCCGCTCGGCCTCACGGCCGCGGCGGTGGCGGTCGCAGTAGCCGTGCTCCTGCCCCTGGTCTGGCTCTTCCGGACGGCGCTGGGCGTCGGTGTCGCCGAGGCGATCGCGCTGCTCACGCGCCCGACCACGGTCGAGGTGTTCGTCAACAGCGCGCTGCTCGTCGCCGGGGTCACCGCCGGGTCGATCCTCTTGGGGGTGCCGCTGGCGTATCTCACCGTCCGGACGGACCTCCCATTCGCGCGGTTTTGGACTGTCGCGGTGTCGCTCCCGCTCGTCATCCCGAGCTACATCGGCGCGTTCGCGTTCGTCTCGGCGTTCGGCCCGCAGGGGGCGTTTCAACGGTTGCTCGCCCCGCTGGGCGTGGAGTCGCTGCCCGAGATCTACGGCTTCCACGGCGCGGTGCTCGTGCTCACGCTGTACACCTACCCGTACGTCTACATCACGACGCGGGCGGCGCTGAAGTCGCTCGACACGACCCTCATCGACGCCGCCCGCACGCTCAGACACTCCCGGCGGGAGGCGTTCCGCCACGTGACTCTTCCCCATATCCGTCCGGCGGTCGCGGCGGGGTCGCTTCTGGTGGCGCTGTACGCGCTGTCGGACTTCGGCACCCCTGCGATCATGCAGTTCGACGCCTTCACGCGGGTGATCTACGTGGAGTTCAACGCCTTCGGCCGCGACACCGCGACGCTCTTGTCGCTCCAACTCGTGGCGCTGACGGTGTTCATCCTCGCGCTCGAGTCGAAAGTCAGCGGGAACGAACGCACCGCGGCCGGCGGCCGGTCGGGCGACGTGGTCGCGCTCGGCGGGTGGGTCGTCCCCGCGCTCGTGCTCTGTGCTGCGGTGGCCGGCCTCGCGCTCGTCGTCCCGCTCGGCATCCTGCTCACCTGGCTCGGCGACACGAGCGCGGTGGGACAGGGGCTCGCCTTCCGCCCGGAGTACGCGCTGAACTCCGTCGGCGTCGCTGCCGCCGCGGCGCTCGTCGCGACCGTCGCCGGCCTCCCCGTGGCGTATCTGGCGGCGACGCGTGACTCGAAAATCGCCACTCTCTCCGAGCGAGCGACGTACGTCGGCTACGCCGTCCCCGGGGTCGTGTTGGGCCTCGCGCTCGTCTTCCTCGGCACCACGGTGGCGACGCCGATCTACCAGACGACGTTCCTCCTCGTGTTCGCCTACGTCGTCCGCTTTCTCCCCCAGGCCGTGGGTTCGCTCCGGGCGTCGTTCTTGCGCGTCGACCCCGCGCTCCCCGAGGCGGCCCGCACCCTGGGACGGACGCCGGTCGGCGCGTTCCGCGCGGTGACGCTCCCGCTCGTCGCGCCCGGCTTGCTCGGCGGGGCGGCGCTCGTCTTCCTGACGACGATGAAGGAACTCCCGGCGACCTTGCTGCTCAGGCCGTCGGGGTTCAAGACGCTCGTCGTCCACATCTGGACCGCCTACGCGGCCGGATACTTCGGTCAGGCCGCGGTCCCGGCGCTGATTCTCCTCGGCGTGTCGGGGCTGTCGATGCTGGTCATCCTCTCACAGGAGGGTTACGATGTCAGATAGTGTACTCTCACACGGCGACGGACGAACCGACACCGAACCGACGACGCGGGCCGAGCCGCCGGTGTTAGAGCTCGACGACGTCGCGAAACGCTACGGCGACGAGCCGGTCATCGCGGACCTGTCGCTGTCGGTCAACGAGGGAGAGATCCTCACGTTGCTCGGTCCGTCGGGCTGTGGCAAGACCACCACGCTTCGACTCATCGCCGGGCTCGACCGTCCCGACGCGGGGACGATCCGGCTCAACGGCGACCCCGTCTCCGGCGACGGCGCGTTCGTCGCGCCCGAACGGCGCGGCGTCGGCGTCGTCTTCCAGGAGTTCGCGCTCTTCCCGCACCTGACCGCCGCCGAGAACGTCGCGTTCGGGCTGAAGGAGGCTTCGACGGCCGAGACGGACGCCCGCGTGCGGGAACTGCTCGACCTCGTCGGCCTCGAAGCGCAGGCCGACTCCTACCCCGACGAGCTCTCCGGCGGGCAGCAACAGCGGGTCGCGCTCGCTCGATCGCTCGCGCCCGAACCGGAGATCCTCCTCCTCGACGAGCCATTCTCGAACCTCGACGTCGACCTCCGCGTGGCGATGCGCGAGGAGGTCCGTGACATCATCAAGGAGGCCGGCGTGACGGCCGTGTCGGTCACCCACGACCAGGAGGAGGCGATGAGCATCTCGGACAGAGTAGCCGTCGTCAACGACGGCCGAATCGAACAGATCGGCGAGCCCGAGCAGGTGTTTCAGCACCCCGAATCCCGGTTCGTCGCCGGGTTCTTGGGGTACGCCTCGTTCATCCCGGGCCACGTCGACGGCGACGTCGTCAGGACCGACCTGGGATCGGTACCGCGCGACCAGATCCACGGGCTCGCCCCCGAGTACGACGACACCGCGATCGATATCCTCGTTCGCCCCGACGACGTCCGCGCCATGCGGCCGTCGCGGGCCGACGCGAACCACGGGAACGACGTCGGCAACGCCCACGTGGTGACGAAGCGCTACCTCGGGCCGACGATCCTCTACGAGGTCGCCCTCGACGACGGGACCCGAATCCAGTGTATGCACAACCACGACGAGCAGGTGCCGCTCGACGAACGCGTCGAACTGACGCTCCAAGCGGATCACGAACTCGCGTGGTTCCCGGGCGAACAGCGCCCCGCACTCGACTCGCGCGAGGACCAACTCCGCCACGGCGCCGACGACTGAGACCGACTCGACGTGGTCCCGACTCCGACGCCGCCGCCCGACCTCCTCGACCGCCTCCGCACGCGACTCCGCGGCGTGCATCCGCTCGACGCGCTCGGCCTCGCGCTCGCGTTCGCCGCCGGCGTCGTCGTCTTTCTCGTCGCGACCGACCTCTTCGCGTACCACTCCGTCAACGACGACGAGGGCGTCTACCTCCTCCAGGCCGCGATGCTTCTCGACGGCCAGGTCGCGCTCCACCCGCCGGCGGCCATCGCCGACCTCGTCCATCCGTGGTTCTTCATCGAGGAGTCGACGCCGACGGGCCCGGTCATGTACCCCAAGTACGCGCCGGTCCCCGCCGCCGTCTTCGCCGTCGGGACCCTCGCCGGCGACGCACACCTCTCGCTCGCGGGCGTCGCCAGTCTCTCCGCGCTCTTCGTGTTCCTCCTCGGCCGGGAGGTCGCCGACCGCCCCACCGGCGTCGTCGCCGTCTGCCTCCTCGTGACGGCCCCGCTGTTTCTCCTCTCCTCGTCGGTGTTCCTCCCGTACGCGCAGACGACGATGTGGAACCTCGCGTTCGCGGTCGCGTACCTCCGCGCCGTCGGCCGTGACTCGCTCGGCTACGCGCTCGCGGCGGGCGTCGCCGTCGGCGTCGCATTCTTCGGCCGGCCGTACACCGCCGTGCTGTTCGCCGCCCCGTTCGTCGCCCACGCCTGCTGGCGGCTGTGGCGGTCGTCCCGGGGATCGCGCGAGGGCTTTGCGCGCGTCGCGAAACGGACGGCGTGCGTCGCCGGCCCCGGCCTCGCGTTCGTTGGCGTCGCGCTCGCGTACAACGCGTTCGTCACCGGCGACCCGACGACGTTCCCCTACGAGGCGTTCGCGCCGCGCGACGGTCTCGGCTTCGGCGAACGGGAGATCCTGGGCTACACCGAGCAGTACACCCCGGCGCTCGGAGTCGAGTCGTCCACCGAGGCACTCGCGCTCCTCGTCGACCAGTTCGCCCCGCTCGGGGCACTGGGTGTCGCGCTCGCGGCCGCCGGAGTCGCCGCTGCGTTCCGGTCCGCCCGCGTCGACCACGAGGCCGCCGCGGTCGTCCTCGGGGTCGTCCCCAGCGTCGTCTTCGGCAACGTCTACTTCTGGGGGACGCTCAACGGCCTCCGGAACGGCCTCATCGATCTCCTCGGCCCCTTCTACCACTTCGACCTGCTCGTGCCGCTGTCGCTGTTCGGGGCCGTCGGCGCGGTGACGCTCTGGCGACGCCTCCAGGGGCTCGCGTCCGCGCGGCTCTCCGCTCGGCGCACGCGGGTCGCTCTCGCAGTCGTGCTCGTCGTCTCCGCCCCGGTCGTCGTCGGGGCCGAGCGGGCGGCGATCGCCGAACCCTGGGCGGAGAACCGCCAGCGGACCGACAGCCTCGCGGCGACGTACGTTCCCCTCGAACGGGGCTTCGACGACGCCCTCGTCTACACGCCCGATCCGTACGGCGACTGGCAGCAGCACCCGTTCCAGTACCTCCGGAACGATCCCGGCTTCGATGGCCCGGTGCTCTACGTCCTCGACGAGGGGCCGGACGCCGACGTGCGGGCGCTCGACGCCACCGACCGGACGCCGTACCGGTTCACCTACCGCGGGGAGTGGTCGGGTGCGGTCCGCCCCGTCGAGCCCCGACTGAGCCGGCTCCGCGTGCTTGACGGCGACCGCGTCGAGGCCGTGACGACCCTCGGGACGCCGCAGGGCGCGACGCGGGCGTCGGTCCGCATCGAAACCGAGTCAGGCTTCGCCCGCTACCGGGTCGAGACGGTCGGCGACAGGGTTCGGCTCGCGTGGACCGTCACGCCCGAGGGGGCTGCGGTGACGAACCGGCCGCGGGCGGCGGGGCCGGCCGCGGTCTCGCTCCCACCCGGCGCGAGCGAAGTCGATCTCGTCGTCCGGTTCGCTACGACCGGGGGGGCCTCCGTCACGTACCGTCAGGAGGCGACCCTCGACCGCGCGAACGGATCGGTACGGGTGCTCTGGCCACCCGAGACTCGGGTCTGCCGCCTTCGGCCCGAGTGTGGCACCGAGGGAACGTGGGTCGGGCCCGACGGGTCGTACCTCGACGGCGTGTCGGTCGACACCGACGCCCGGGCGGTGAACGGCTCGGCGACGAGCGGCGATCGGTGACGGGAGCTGCACGTCCCTGGTGCACGAGAGCAAATCACATGACCGAGGGGGTCGTACGAGGGGTATGCAGATTCACCCGGTGCGGACGGGAACGGTTCGACTCAAGCGGCGGTACGTCGCCGCGCGGTGGCGACGGCGGTCGCTCCGCTCGCTCGACGTTCTCGCCGATCGACAGTGGACCGCGCCGCTGCCGGTGTACGCGTGGGTCGTCGAACACCCCGAGGGACTACTCGTGGTCGATGCGGGGGCCACGGTGGCCTGTTACGACCAGGGCCGGCGCGGGCTCTTCTCCCGGCTGTTCGCCGCGCGGTCGGAGTGGTTCGACGTCGCGCCCGAGGAGGAGATCGGTCCGCAACTGCGACGACTGGGCGTCGACCCCGACGAGGTTCGGTGGGTCGTAACGACGCATCTCTGTCCCGACCACGCCGACGGCGTCCCGTACTTCCGGAACGCCGAGGTCGTCGTCGCGCGCCGCGAGTGGGAGTCGACGGCGGAGTCGGGGCTCGACTGGCCGGCGTGGGTCCGACCCCGTCCGATCGAGTACGACGGTTCGTTCGGCCCGTTTCCCGAGAGCTACGTCCTCGCCGATGGTGTCGCCCTCGTCGCGACGCCGGGGTACACGCCCGGCCACCAATCGGTCGTCTGCCACGACGACACCTGTGCGGTGTTCCTCGCGGGCGACACGACGTTCTCGCAGGCGCAGTTGCTGGACGGTACCGTCGCCGGCGGCGTCGACGACTACGACGCGGCGGCGACGACGGTCGAGCGGATCCGCGCGTTCGCCCACGAGACGCCGACGGTCTACCTCCCCTCCCACGACCCCGAGGCACCGCGGCGACTCCGGCGCCGGGAGACGGTGCCGTTGGCACCCGCCGCCGCCGAATCCGCCGCCGAGCCCTCCCGCGTCTGACTCGACCGCAACGACTACCTCCCGCTCCCCGTATGGTGAGCCATGTCCGAGTACGTCTGCGAACACTGCGGGGCGACGGCGACGTTCGAGCGACGGTCGGTGGCCGTGTGGGAGGGCGACGTCCCCGTGGGGAACGCGCTCGTGTTGACCTGTTCGGCGTGCGGCGTGCTCCAGCGCGTGCTCGACGCGCCGACCGAGAACTGACCGCCGACGCCGCGCGGCCGAACCCGTCGGTTCCTCACGGTCCCCGTCGTACGCGAAGCCGATACCCGGACCAGCTATCCTCGCCGGCGACCGCGTCTCCCACCGGGCGATCGGAGGGGAGGACCTCGACTTCCTGCACACCCACATCAACGACCCGGTCGTCTGGCGCGGCACCGACTGGTCGCGCCCCGCCACGCCCGACGCGGACCGCGAGCTTCTCGAGTACGTGAGCCACGCGGAGGCCGCGGTTCACCTCCTCGTCGCCGCGGAGTCGGCTCCCGTCGGCGTCGTCAGCTTCGATCCGATCGACTGGCGAGCACGGATCGCCGAACTCGGCTACTGGGTCCCGCGGGACCACCAGGGCGGGGGGTACGGCACCGACGCGGTCGGGCTGTTCGTGACGTACGGCTTCGAACAGCTCGGACCGCACAAGCTCTCCGCCGCGGTGTCCACGTTCGACGACCCCTCGATCCGGCTCCTCGAACGGCTGGGGTTTGTCCGCGAGGGCACCGACCGCGACGGCGAGCGCCACGACGCCTACCGGTACGGGCTGCTCGCGCCCGAGTGGCGCGCGAGCGAAGGGGAGTACAGATGAGTGAGGAAGAGTACAGATGTACAGATGAGTGAGGAAGAGTAAACCGGGTCGGCTACGGCTCGCGCCGCCAGACGATCGCCTGAGAGTTCGCGAGTTCGACCTCTTCCCCCGCGTCCACGCCGGGTGCCGCCAGCGCGACCTCCCAGCCCTCGGTGGGGACGTCGGGCATCTCCTCCTGCAAGAGAGCGGGCGACACCGTGACCGGGACACCCTCCATGTTCGCCGCGAACAGCAACTGCTCGTCGCCGTCGGGCGAGATCCGGAAGCCGTAGTACAGCACCGTCGCCTCGGTCGGGTGACGGTAGCCGTAGTACTCGTCGCCCTCGAAGTCGACGTCGGAACGCAGCCACGGCCGCTCCTGGCGGAACTCTCTCACACGCAAGTCGAACGCCGTCCGCTCGTCGTCCTGGCTCTCGTACCAGTTGGCGAGGTTGGCGAACTCGTGGACGTCCCGCATCCACGCGTAGGCGTACTCCTCCAGATCGCTCGCGGAGAGGTCGTCGCCGAACGGCTGTTCCATCGCCGAGAGCATGCCGGCCATCACGTCGAGGTCGTAGTCGGTCGAGGTGACCGCCGCCGAGAGCGCGTTCATGAACGTCAGCAGTTCGTCGCGCTCCGTGAAGCCGAGCGCCTTGATGCGTCGGAACTGGTCGGGATCCGCGAAGTCCTCCTCGCGCACCTGCCAGTAGCAGAACTTCGACTCGTCGGAGACGACCTTGACGTTCCAGATCGAGTCCGTGTCGCGGATGAACCCCCACGGCGCGCGCATGTTGGCGTGGATGAAGTCCATCGGCACTCCCGGCGAGAAGCAGTAGAAGAACATGCTCGACGCCGGGTTGTTGTAGGCGTTGTCGAGCGTCTCGGGGTAGTCCTCCCCGAGGTAGGGGTTGACCGGCGACTGGTTGAACGCCACCGTGGGGTCGATCTGTGTCCCCCGCCGGATGGTGTCGTGGTTCGCCACCCCGGTGAGCCACTGGCTGCCGAACTCACACACCTCCTTGACGCGCCACCACTTCGTCGCCCAGAACGTGAGCAGGGCGGGCGTGTTGTGCGCGAACGTGATCGGCGACCACTGGAACGAGTGGGGGTGCCGTTCGATGAGTGAGCGGTAGGAGGACGCGAGTTCCCAGTCCTCGCGCGGCCACGGCCGGCCGTCCTCGTAGATCATCCACGGGCGATACTCCGTACCGGCGACCTCCTGGGTCACCCGATCCATCTCGGCGAGGAACGCGTCGTCGTGGACGTTCTCCTCCGTCTCGGGGTCGTAGTAGGTGAAGTCCTGCGCGCCGTCGACGCGGATGCCATCTGCGCCGTAGTCCATCCGGCGGCGCTGGAGTTCGAGCAGGACGGCACGGACCGTGGGGTGCTTGTAGTGGAGGTGCTTGCCGTACATCCCCGGCCCCTCGAAGTAGTAGTCGTTCAACAACTCGGCCCCGCGGTTGTCGGCGTGGCCGAGCGCGACGTCGAACACCACCTTGATCGGGTCGGGGAGGGTGTGGCACGCGGCGATGAAGTCGACGAGTTCGTCCGGCCGGCCCGTCTCCAGGACGGCGGGGTTGGTCGCCGAGTACGCCGAGACGACGATGTCGTACCCCCAGTTGATCATGTCGGGGCGGTCGACCGCTACGGTCAGCGAGTCGCCGTCGTCGGACTGTTCGCGCCAGTAGTCCTCGAACTCCCGGTTCTCGGTTAACGGTTCGACGGGCATCAGCTGGATGCCGTCGTAGCCCGCGAAGTTTCGCTCGGCGGGCGTCAGCTCCGCGCCCGACCCGAGCGTCTCGCCGATCGACTCGTACTGCCGGGCGAGCCCGCCGAGTGTGCCGTCTTCGGTCGCCGTCCCGGGGTGGATCTCGACCATCGCGTTCGCCGGGTCAACCCGGGGGAGCCCGTCGTGGCCGGTCGTGGAGACGCGCTCGTCGTCGGTGCCTAACTGCTGGAAGTACTCGCGGTCGGCGCGCGACTCGTCGAGCGACTCCCAGTCGTACAGTTCGGCCGGCGCGAACGCCCCGAACGGAACCGAGTACGCGAGGGGATCGGCGATCGTCTCCCAGCCGTCGTCGGTCTCGTACACCAGCCGATAGAACGCGCCGAACCGGTCGCGCGTCCCCGCGCGGACGTTCGAGACGGCGACCCAGTGGTACGCGCCGTTCCGTTCGACGGGCAGGCGGTCGCGGTGGAACTCGATCTCCTCGTCGGCACCGTAGTCGATCTCACCGACGGGGGTCAGCAGTTCGAGGGAGACGGCCTCGACGGGGACGCCCTCGTCGAGGAGTTCGGGCGTCCAGAAGCCGAACTCGCCGCGGCCGTCCACGTAGTGCGCGCCGAGGCGGGTGACGAGCTCTTTCGCGGCCTCGAAGTCGTCGTCGTAGGCGGCGACGACCGCGTCGTGCCACTCGACGAGTTCCGCCGTGGCGTCGTCGTCGCGGGTGGGTTCGGAGTACCGACCCTGGCTCATCGCTCCTCCAGCACCGCGACGCTCTCGACGGCGACCGTCCCGTCGTCGACGACGTGCTCACCGCTGACGAGGTTCGTCCCGTCGACGTCGGCGTCGACCTCGACGTACTCGGGCGCGTCACCGAAGTTGAGGACGACGACCACCGACTGCCCTTCGGCCTCGCGGCGGAAGACAGTCACCCGCTCCGAGTCGGCCTCGTAGTCGACGCGGTCGATTCCACCGCGGAAATCCAGCGCCGGCGTCTCCGAGCGCATCTCGATGAGGTGTTCGTAGTGCTCTTGGACTTCGTCGCGCGCGTGGTCCCACGCGAGCGCGTCGCGGCGGCCGCGCTGGCCGATCTCCTGCCCGCCGTACAGCATCGGCACGCCGGGGAGCGTAAAGAGCGCGCCGGCGCTGGCGAAGGCGGCCTCGTCGCCGCACTCGACGATGTAGCGCGTCTCGTCGTGGTTCTCCTGGTAGAGCATGAACGACGCGTGGTCCGGGAACCCCACTTCGGTACGCTGTTCGATGGCGTCGAGGATGGCGTCGGCCGGCTGGTGGCCGTCGCCTACTTGTCTCAGCGTGAAGTACAGCGTCGTGTCGAAGTGCATGTCGAACATCCCCTCGTGGAAGTCGGCAATGTAGGGGATGGTCTCGTCGAGGAGGAGGAAGTCGGGGTCCTGGGACTTCACGCGGTCGCGCAGCTCCTGCCAGAACGTAAAGGGGACGGCCCACGCCATGTCACAGCGGAAGCCGTCGACGATCTCGAACCACTGCTGGACGGCGTCGAGGAGATACCGGCGGACCTCCAGGGAGTGGTAGTCGAAGTTGGCGATGTACTCCCAGTCGAAGTACGTGCCCGGTTCGCCGTTCTCCTGCCACTCGTACCAGTCGTAGTACTCCGAGTCGGGGTTCTTGTACGCGTCCTTGAAGTAGGGGTGCTCGCGCGCGGAGTGGTTGAGCACGAGGTCGAACATGACCTTCATCCCGTGGTCGTGGGCGGCGTCGACGAACTCCTCGTAAGCGTCCATGTCGCCGAGGTCCTCGGCGATGTCGTAGAAGTCGACGATATTGTAGCCGTGCGGCGCGTGGTCGTTCTGGAGCACCGGAGTGAGCCAGAGGCAGTCGACGCCGAGGCCTTCGAGGTAGTCGAGGCGCTTTTCCAGCGCCGCGAACGTGTTCTCGGCCTCGTCGTCGTCGGAGGCGAAGCCGCGGACGTAGATCTCGTACAGCGTGATGTCCTTCGACCACTCCGGCGGTTCGTACAGCCGGCCGGTCTCGACCTGCTTCTGACTGCCGCCCTGGACGGCCGTTCCCCCGTCGGTGCGCGCGCCCTCGCCGAAGTCGACGGTCGTCCCCTTCACGCGGATCTCGATCGCGTCCGCGACCGAGTACTCGGCGTCGATCGAGACCGCGTGGACGCGCGTCTTCTCCTCGAAGGCGTCGACCGGCATCGTGAGGGTCCAGCCGTCGACTTCTACCGCGGCGTCGTCGACCGGCCAGCGGTCGTCGACGAGGAACTCGACCGAGAGCTCCTCGCGCGGCGTCGAACTGTTCGGGTTGGGCTGGGGGTCGGCCTCGATGACGACCGTGTCGTCCTCGACGCGGCCGTGGAGCGTGACGCGCGGGCGACCGCCGCCGACGCCTTCCTTCTCCGCGCCCCGCGCGCCGCTGCCGGAGCCGGAGACGCCCGAGGCGCCGGAGATCCCCGAGACGCCGGAGATCCCCGAGACGCCGGAAACCCCGGAGACGCCCGAGAGTCCCGACTCGCCGGACGACCCGGACCCGCGGCCGGCGGGGGCGAGTTCGCCGGGGAAGACGCGGATAGTGAGCTCCTCGACGCCGAGCGGGCCGGTGAGTTCGAGGACGAACGTCCCCGCCGCGTCGGGCGTGAAGTCGACGACGGGGTCGTCGCCGAGAGACAGTTGACTCGATACGGGCGCGCTCTTGACGCGCCAGTGGTACTCCGCGTCCGGATCGGGATCGCGCGGTGCAACTTGAACCGTCTCACCCACAGCCATGAACTGTGGCGGACCTGGGTGGTTCATAGGTGCTAGTGCTGAGAGGAGCCACTTTTCTTTTGCGAATCCTACTACTCATTTACTACTGCCGTAGTGGTGATTGGGAAAACGTTATGTGCGTACGGTCATCACCGAGACGTAGCCGACGAGCAAAGCAGCCGAGAACCGACCGTTCGGGACCACGAGCACCGCGTTCGGCCCGAACACACGGTGACACCGGCCGGATTCCGTCAACACTTATGTACTACGACCGTTCCTTCCCGCCATGAGACTGAGAACCGCACTCAACGAATACAAACGGGACCGGGGAGAGCGATTCCCCGAGGAGTCCCCCACGGCCGCTGGCGCGTTCTCCGGACACGGGGATCGCCTCGTCTACGTCGACCCCTCGGGTGCGATCCGAGACTACTCCTCTTCGCTCTCCGGACTTTACGGCATCGACCGGTCGCGTTTCGGGATCGACACCGACGACGGCACCCAGTGGTTCGACGACCTCGAACCGGTTCGGCAGCACTACTACCGCGAGACGACGCTCGTCGAGACCGAGTACGACGCCGGGGAGTACACGGTCCACCAGTACGACCTGACGCTCGGCCGTGCACACGTCACACACGTCGAACTCCGCGGGGCGATCCCGACGGACGCCCACCTGACCGCCTTCCTCACGTTCGCCCCCGAAGGCCGCGAGACGCGCGTCGGGCGGCTCATCCACGAGGAGGGCGGCCCGAACGGGACGAAGGCCGTCGAGGTCTTCCATCGAACCGAACACGACTACGTCACGGCCTCGACCGGGCTGGACGACGTCCGGGGACAGATCCCCGAGCGGTTCGACGAGATGCTCTCCGACGAGACGTTCGAGTTCCCGCGCGAGGCCGTCCTCGAACGGTACGAGGACACCCACCTCAGCGGCGACGTCGTCGTGAGCGCGCCCCTCGAACGCGAGGGCCGCGCCGCGCAGACGACGCTCGTCACCCAGCTGTCCGACCACTCGGAGGTCACCCGCGAGGACGCACTCGCGGATCTGCGTCACTGCGCGAACAACCACGCCACGGCGGACGAACTCCGTGCGGGCGCTCGCGAACGCGCCGAAGTGTACGTCCCCGAGGGGACGCCCAGAGAGGACATCTGCCGTGCGGATCTCCGCGCCCTGTCGCTTCTGACCGCGCCGACCGGCGCACACATCGCCGGCCCCGAGTTCGACCCGTTCTTCGCGCACTCGGGCGGCTACGGCTACACTTGGTTCCGCGACGAGGCCGAGGTCGGACGACATCTCCTGGAGGCCGACGGCGCGCTCGATCTAGGCGTCGGTGACCGGCTCACGACCAGTGCGCGCTTCTTCGTCGAGACGCAGTTGGACGACGGCTCGTGGCCCCACCGCTCGTGGGCCTCCGACGGCTCGGTCGCGCCCGGGTGGGCCCACGCACGCGTCGAGAAGTCCGACAAGCCGGAGTACCAGGCCGATCAGACCGCGGCCGTCCTGACGTATCTGGCGACGCTCGTCCGCACCCGCCGCGAGGAGATCGACGACGAACTCGCCGGCGAGATCCAGGGGACGCTGTCCGACGGCGTCGAGGCGCTCGACGACACGCTCGACGACTACGGGCTCCCCGAGACCTGTCAGAACCTCTGGGAGAACATGGTCGGGC
This sequence comes from Salinigranum marinum, assembly GCF_024228675.1. Classification (NCBI taxonomy): domain Archaea; kingdom Methanobacteriati; phylum Methanobacteriota; class Halobacteria; order Halobacteriales; family Haloferacaceae; genus Salinigranum; species Salinigranum marinum. The sequence goes on from NZ_CP100461.1 coordinate 941,282, forward strand.
AGTTCGCCCACACGACGGCGGCGTACCTGCAGGCGTACGCCGCGGTCGCCCGGGCACCGGTCCGCGACGAACTCCGCGAACACGCCGCGGCGCAGGCCGACGTGGTGTTCGAGGGGCTCGAAGAGCTGTGGAACTCCACGAGCGAGACGTACGCGCTCCGACTCCGCGGCAACGACTTCGACGACCGGCTCGACTCGGGGACGTTCGCGCTCGTCGACGCGTTCATCGAGTACGACGCGGTCGACGAGCTCTCGACGCGGCAGGTCGACCGGCTGGTCAGTCACGTCGAGCAGACGCTCGACGGGCTCTACCGCGAGTCGGGGCACGCGGACGTGAAGGGGCTCATCCGGTTCGAAGAGGACTACTGGCGCTCGGCGGAACAGCACGACGAGAAGATCTGGTCGGTCTCGACCGCCTGGGGTGCCAGCGCGGCCGCCCGCCTCGGCGCGTTCCTCACCGACCGCGACCGCGCCGAGGACGCGGAGGCGTTCTTCGACGAGGCCGAGAGCCTCTACGAGTGCATTGGGCCGGACAGCGGGCTCGTCACCCCCGCGGGCTACCTCTCCGAACAGGTGTTCGACGACGGGAGCTACGACTCGGCGACGCCGCTGGGGTGGCCCCACGCCGTCCGGCTCCAGACGACGTCGCTGCTCGCGCAGTACGACGCGCTGCCCGCGCCGAAAGCCCCGCCGTCCGGGCCCGAGGATCGCCCGCGGTGGACCACCGGCGAGAAGTACGGCGTCGGCACCGTCGCCGACCACCGCGCGGCGGACCCCTCGCGGGTCTGGTTCACGCTCACCGAGGGCTCGCTCACCGAGCTCCGGTTCCCGCGCGTCGACCTGATGAACCTCCGGACGCTCGACCTCCTGGTCGTGGACGCCGACGAGGACTCGGGGTACACCGCGAGAACGCACAACGAGACCCGCCGCGACGACCACGCTGACACGATCAACCGGCACGCGGAGATGACCGAGGACGACGCCCTGCTGTTCAGACACGTCATCACCGAGACCGGCGACGGCCGCGGCCACGAGTGGGAGCTCACGATCGAGTACGCGACCGACCCCAAACACGACGCACTCTTGGCCGACGTGCAGTTCGAGGCGGCAGACGACAACGAGTACGAACTGTACGCGGTCGCCGACAGCGCGCTCGTCAACACCGGGTCACAGGACCGGGGGATCCGCCTGGGGCAGATGGGCGGCTACCACCTCGTCGCCCGCGACGCCGAGGCGTATGACGTCGGCGAGGCCGGCGAGCCGTTGCTCATCGACGAGGACGGCGACGAGTACTCTGTCGCGATCGCGCTCACCTCCGCCGGCCGGTTCGACTGGGCGACGGTCGGCGTGGCCGGCTCGTCACACCTCGCGGACCTGTTCTCGACGGGCGAACTCCCGACGCCGCAAGAGCGTGCCGACAACGAGAACGTCGTGCTCATCGGCCGGATGGGGACGGGCGCCGAACTCGACGAGACGCTCGCGCTCGGCTTCGCCGAGAACGCAGACACCGCGGCGGCGCTCGGCGAGGCCGCGGGCGCGCTCACCCGCGGCTACGAGACGGTCCGGAGCGCGTACGTCGACTCGTGGGTCGAGTTCCTCGCCGACACGTCGACGCCGGCGTCCGTGTCGAACGACGACGACCTCCTCGCGCAGTACAAGGCCGCGCTGATGTCGCTCCGCGCCGTCGAGGACAAGACGTTCCAGGGTGCCGGACTGGCCTCGCCGTCGGTGCCGTGGGGTGAGGCAGTGGCGGCCGAGGAGTCGAAGGGGTACGGCTACAACTTCACCTGGTCGCGCGACCTCTACCAGGTGTTCACCGTCTTCGAGGCCGTCGGCGACATCGAGACGGCCATCGACAACCTCTCGTACATCTACAACTACCAGCAGGACGACCGCGGCTTCATTCCGCAGAACACCTACCTCAACGGGAGAACGAGGTGGGGCGGCGAGCAGATGGACAACATCTCCTTCCCGCAGGTGATGGCGTACATGCTCGCCGAACGCGGCGTCACGTTCGACGACGTCGACTACAGCTACGAGAACGTCAAGCGCTCCTCCGACTACGTCGCCCGTAACGGCCCGCCGACGGCTCAGGAACGCTGGGAGGAGGAGGCGGGCTACTCGCCGTCGTCGATCGCCGCGGAGATCGCGGGACTCGCCTGCGGTGCGGCGGTCGCTCTCGACGAGGGCCACACCGAGGACGCGCTCATCTGGCTCGCGCTGGCGGACGACTGGACCGACAACGTCGAGCAGTGGACCGCCACGGAGACCGGAACGGACCGCCACACCAACACCCCGTACTACGTGCGGGTGACCCGCGACGGCGACCCCGAAGCGGGCCACCTCCGAACACTGGCGAACAACGGCCCGACCCTCGACGAGCGCGAGGTCATCGACGGCGGCTTCCTCGAACTGACGAGGTTGGGGATCAAGCCGTGGGACGACGAGGTGATCACGAACACCATCGAGGAGGTCGACTCCACGATCAGGGTCGACACGCCACACGGCCCCGCGTTCTACCGGTACAACGGCGACGGCTACGGCGAGCGCGAACGCGACGAGGAGGGCGCGCCCTGGTCGGTCGAGGCCAAAGGGAAAGGGCGGCTCTGGCCCATCTTCACCGGCGAGCGCGGCGAGTACGAACTCCTCAACGAGGACCGCGAGGAGACGGCGCTCGAACCGCAGAACCTCCTCGAGACGATGCAGCAGTTCGCCAACTCCGGCCGGATGATCTCCGAGCAGGTGTGGGACCGCGAGTACTCGACGGCGTACAACTGGGAGTTCGGTGAAGGCACCGGCGCGGCGACGCCGCTGGCGTGGTCGATGGCGCAGTACGTCCGCCTCGCCCACGGCATCGACGCCGGGGAACCCATCGAGATGCCGACGTTCGTCCGCGAGCGCTACCTCGAGACGGAGCGCCCCGAGGGCCCCTCGCTCCGCGTCAACACCCGGTTCGAAGGCGACAGTCTCGTCGTCTCCGGCACGACCGACGGCGCGGTCGTCTCGATCAAGACGCCGAGCGAGACGCGGCTCGTCACGCCCGCCGACGGCGAGTTCTCCGAGAAACTCGGCATCGAGTACGGCGAGAACCAGGTCACGGTCGCCGCCGCGACCCGTGCGGACCTGACCGCCGCCGGCACGACCGTCACCCGCTTTACGCTCTGAGCGGAGCGGGTCGCCCCGGCTTCCGCACCCGCGGGATCGGGTCGCCGACAGCGTCCGACACTCTTCGACGGCTCCGTCGACTCTCCGACAGTGCTCGGCACTCACCGACAGTCGTGTCCGTGTGCCCTGCGATATCAATGCTTAAACACGTTTACAACGCTGTCCTCCCTGAGTCCATCGCGTCGCGTCCCCGACGCGCACACTCCGACGGTTCCACCATGACCCCGCTCGACTGACCCGCCCCGCGTCCGCCCGACCGGGATCCGCTCTCGTCGGTTCGTCCCGACAGGACGAGCGATCGTCAGGTGTCCTCCCGCCGCCCGACCGCCCGACCGTCCGACCAGGTCGACCCCGTCGCTTCGGCCGCCACCGTCCCCGACTCGCGAGTGACCCCTTGCCGCTCCGTTCGTCCGCGTCTCCCGGGAGCGTCGACCGGTCAGTTCCCCGGCCGCCAATGGTTCCAGTTCGCCGGTGGTTCCCGCGTCGCGGACGCGCCCGCTCCGATCGCACGCCGTCGAACTGCCAGCCGAGCAGCCGTTTCCACCACCCTCCACACGATGTTCCCCGCCGACCCCTCCCACGAATCGAACCGCTCGCGACGGGCGGCCGCCGCCGAGCGCGCGCCCGCGGCAGCCTTCTCGCTCGCGTTCGCGACGCTCCCGGTCGTCGTCGTTGGCGTCCTGAGCCACCCCACGGTGTCGGTCGCCGCGGCGGCTGGCGTCGTCGTGACGACGGCCGCACACGACGCCGTCGAGCGTCTCCGGTGACCTGCCGGGAGCCGTTTCCGACGATCGGTGACCCTTTGCTTGCCGACGCCCCAGGTACGGGTATGGCGAGATATCAACGGCGGACCCGCGTTGCGGCCCCGCTCGACGACGTGTGGGCGTTTCACTCTCGCATCGAAGGACTGGAAGCGCTCACCCCGGGGTGGATGAACCTGCGCGTCGAGGCGGTTCGCGGTCCCGACGGCGAGGACGACCCCGCGGTGCTGGAGACCGGGACGCGGATCCGCCTGTCGACCCGCCCGTTCGGCGTCGGTCCCCGCCAGTCGTTCGTCTCCCGGATCGTCGCCCGCGAGGAGGGCGAGGGGACGGCGACGTTCACCGACGACATGACCGACGGCCCCTTCCGGGAGTGGCGACACACCCACCGATTTTTCGCCGACGGCGACGAGACCGTGATCGAAGACGACGTCGAGTACGCCTTCCCCGTCGCGGACGGCCTTCTGGGGCCGCTGTCGATGGTCGGCTTCGAGCCGATGTTCCGCTACCGGCACAAGAAGACGCGCGAACTCCTGGAGTGACTCAGCGCCGCCGCGCGAGGACGAACAGCGCCGTGCTCCCGAGCGGGTCGTCGACGCGACGCTCCCACTCGACGTCGAACCCGGCGTCCGACAGCTGTGCCGTCGTCGCCGCGGAGCCGGGCGTGCTCCAGAACATGGCGTGACCGCTCCCGAGCCAGTTCCGCCGCGTCGACTCGGACCGACCGGAGCCGACGGTCATGAGCACTAGCCCATCCGGCCGGAGGACGCGGGCGAACTCCCTGTACACGGCCGGATGTCGCTCGCGCGGGACGTGGAAGACGCTGTGGTACGCTGAGACGGCGTCGAACGTCTGCTCCCGAAACGGGAGCGCCGTCATGTCTGCCTGCACGAGTCGCGCGTCGGGAACGGCCTCGCTCGCGAGGCCGAGTTGGACCCGCGAGAAGTCCAGCCCGACCACGTCCAGCGTCGGGTCGGCGTCGTGGAGGGTCGCCATCGTCCGCCGGCCGTCCCCACAGCCCACGTCAAGCACGCTCGCTCCCGCGGGGAGGTCGGGCGCGAGGTCACGGAGCAGGTCGGCGTCCGGGCCGTCCGCGCGGCGGGCGGCCGCGTAGTCGTCGGCGACGGCGTCCCACGCCCGCCGCACGGCGTTCCGGCGTGCGGTCTCGTCGGTCATCGTCCGTGGTACGGTCGCCGGCGTCCTGAGGCTTCCGGCAGTGCGTGCACCCGGACGCCCGAGGAATCGTTTTCGCTTCCCCGTAGTGCTGGGCGGTCCCGCCGACCACGTCCGGTGTCGCCAGCCCTCTCACAGGGTTCGCTCCGGGTCCGGTTCCGTACCCGCCTCGTCGTCAGATGGGTACGGCTCGGGTGGCCCCCGGCCAGTGGCTCGCCCCACCGTCGCGAGCACCGAGAGCAGGACGCGCTGGACGGCCCGTGGTGGCCGCGCGAGGACGACCACGTCCGGGTACGTCCGGAGCAGGCGCGCAGTCTCGAGGAATCGACCAGCATCCGAGCGCCCGGCCGCCCCGTGCGCGCAGGCGAACCGAGACGGTCAGAAACGCTCGCCACCGCCCGGGAGCCGTCACCTCGCGTCGGAGCCGAACCGGGTCGTCCGCCGTGAACGAGACGTGCGGCGTCCCCGCCTCGACGACGAACGCCTCGCCCGATTCGACGCGATGGTCGACCCCCTCTGTCCGGACCACGAGGTGTCCGTCACGGACGACGAACCGTTCGACGGTGCCGGGATGGTAGTGCGCCGGCGGCGGGTCGAGGCTCACCGGCCGCCACTCCTCGCAGACCAGGGCCTCGTCGTCGGACGCCTCCTCGTCGACGGCGATCCGCACGCCGGTGGTCGGATCGCGGATCTCCGTCGGCGTGGGCGTCACGGCGGTCGGTCACTCCGTCGTTCGCCGCCGGACGTATCCGACGTCGCCCACGTAGTGTCGGAACTGAGTTACCACCTAACACGCAACGCGGATTGAATCTATGGGATGGGCAACGGCGGGGGTGTCGGGACGCCACCCGCCGTCGAACGCGTGGTCGCTCGCGACGACGAGGTCGCGGGGCGACTCCCCGACGCGGGTTTTTTTCCGCGCCGACCCAACCACTGGTCATGACTCGCGATTCCGACGCCGAGGTGGGCGGCGAGACCGACATCGACGCGACGACCACGGCCACGGCCGCCGGACTCTCGGTCGTCGACCTCGACCACGTGGCGCTCCGCGTGGTCGACCTCGACCGCGCGCTCGGCTTCTACCACGACCTCCTCGGGCTTCCGATCAGGGACCGCGCGCGGTACGACCGGGGTGAGGTGCCCTACGTCGCGGTCGTCGCGGGCGGCAGACATCTCCACCTCGTGCCGGACGAGACGTTCGACGGTGACGTTGGGGGCGAGCACGTCTGTCTCCTCCTGCGGTCGGACGAGATCGATTCGCGGGGGGAACTCGAGGCGCTCCTCGACGACCTCGCGGACGCGGGCGTCACGGTCGAAGCCGACGAGCCGAAGAAGCGGTACGGCGCGTACGGGCGAGCGTGGGCGGCGTACGTCCGCGATCCCGACGGCCGGCGCGTCGAGCTCAAGGTCCACTAGCGACGGTGTCTGACAGTCGGCCCGCCGGCGGTCGTCGGTCTGTCGGGCGTTCGTCCGCACCCGGTGTCTCTACTCCATCAGTCGGACACTTCGGCGCTGGCGGCGACGGACTGGCGTTCGGCTCCAGCCACTTCCGCCGTGACGACCTCGAACCGAGCGCCCCCGTCGGAACCGGACGTGACGTCGACGCTCCAGCCGTGGGCGTCGACCACCTTGGCGACGATGGCGAGCCCGAGCCCCGAGCCGTCGTCGCCGGTCGAGTAGCCCTCGTCGAACACCTGGTCGTGCTCGTCGGGTGGGATGCCGGGGCCGTCGTCTTCGACGAAGAACCCACTCGCGCCGTCGAGCGGGCCGATCCTGACGGTCGTGTCGCCGGCGCCCCCGGGCTCGTTGGTCGCCGAGCGACCGGTCGTCGAGCCGTGTTCCACGCTGTTCCGGAAGAGGTTCTCGAAGACGGCCGGGAGCCGAGTGGGGTCTGCGGACACCGTTCCGATCTCCTCGACCGAGAGGGTGGCGTCCGCCGTCTCGACCGCGAGCCACGCCTCCTCGGCGACCTCGGTCAGGTCGACCGTCGTCACCTCGCCGACCGTCCGACCCTCGCGGGCGAGCGCGAGGACGTCGTCGATGATCGCCTCCATCCGGTCGATCGCCGACGACACGCGGTCGAGGTGGCTCACGTCGCCCGTCTCCTGTGCGACGTCGACGAAGCCCTCGACGACGTTCAACGGGTTGCGGAGGTCGTGTGAGACCGCGGCGGCGAACGCGTCGAGCCGGTCGTTCTGTCGCTTGAGCGTCCGCTCGCGCCGCTGGCGTTCGAGCGTGTGCGCGACCGTGTCGGCGACCGTCCGGAGCATCGACACCTCCGCGTCGGACCAGTCGCGTGGGCCCCGAGCGGTCTCGAAGCCGACGAACCCCCGGAACTCCCAGCCCGACACCAGCGGCACCACTACTGCCCCGGTCGTCCCCGCGAACAGTTCGGACGTGAACGCCTCGTTCGTCGGGAGGTCGGCGACGTCGACGATCCGGACGTTCTCGAACCGACAGAGGCGGCTCGGAAGCCACCCCTCGGGCTCCCAGTACTCGACGATCTCGGGCGGGACCGCGACAGCATCGTCGTCCTCGCCACGCGTCCAGCCGTGTTTCAGCACCGGCGGCTCGGTCCCGTCCGTCTCGTAGATGTAACAGCGGTCGAGGTCGGCGAACTCGGCGACGTTCTGGAGCGTCCAGCGGACCTTCGTGGCAATCTCGTCGGTCTCGGCGCTCATCAGCGACGTCGACGTGTCGAGGACGAGATCCTGGAAGTCGACGAGGTACTGTAGGTCGTCCGCGTGGGGATCGCCCGCTTCGACCGCCCGCGAGAGCGTCCCGACCACCCCGCGGGTGTCAGCTTCGAGTCCCGATCGCGTCATCCGAACGACGTACTCCGTCGGTTCGTCGCCGCCGAGCGTCGTCCGGAAGCAGGTGGTCTCCGGACCGCTCTCGGCCGAGATCGACTCGAACTCCGCGGTGAGCTGGTCGTCCGTTCCGAGCGCCGAGACGTGCCGGCCGAGGAGTTCGCGACGCTCGGCTCCGGCGTGGGTGACGAACAGGTCGTCGACCGAGATGAACCGGCCGTCGTCGTCGAGGAGGAAGACGGCGCTGTCGAGCGCTTCGAGCGCCGAGCCGTAGCGTCGCGACGTCCGCTGTGCCCGGTACTGCGTGACCGCGTTGACGATCCGGTTCGCCACGACGGCGTAGTGGTCGGCCCCCGACTGTTTCTGGACGTAGTCCGTGGCCCCCTCGCGAAACGCGTCCCGTGCGACTTCCTCCGACCCCTTCCCGGTCAGGAGGACGAACGGGAGGTCCGGCCACTCGCTCCGGACCGCGCTGAGGAGATCGAGCCCGCTCATCTCCGGCATCTCGTAGTCGGAGACGACGCAGTCGATCTCCCCGCGTCCCCGCTCGAGTTCGTCGAGCGCGGCCGTCGCGTCCGACACCGTCACGACGTCGAGTCCGGTCTCACCGCCCTCCCGTTCGAGATACGTCGCGACGAGTTCCCCGAACGCCGGGTCGTCGTCGACGTGGAGGACGGTGATCTCCCAGCCCGAGTCGTTCATACGACAGCGAGAACGATCCGTCCCTTTAGCGTTCGCGTCCGAGAATCACAAGTGAGAGCCTGATTCGGCGTGGAGTCAGGAACCTCCTGTTGCCTGATTGTGGCGTCCTGGCTATCGGACGGTCGGATCAGAACTGAGACCGGACGGCCGGACGGTCACGCTCCGTCGGGGTGGCGGTCCGTCTCCGATCCGTCGGTCGCTATCCGTTCGCTCGTCGTCGTGACCGCGATGCCGAGGAGGACGACCGCCCCGCCGGCGACAGTCGCGAGGGTCGGCACCTCGCCGAGGAGCGCAAGCGCGAGGAGCGTCGAGCCCAGCGGTTCGCCCAGGAGCGAGACGCTGACCACGGAGGAGTCGACGTGGGCCAACACCCAGTTGATGACCGTGTGACCGAAGAGGCCGGGACCGACGGCCATCCCGGCGAACAGCAGCCACTCCCGGGGCGGGTAGCCCGTGAGCGCGTGACCCTCCCAGAGGGTGACGCCGAGGAGCGCGGCCGCACAGGCCACGTAGACCACGGTCACGTAGGGGACGAGCGAGACCCGCTGGCGGATCGAGCGGCCGGCGAGGACGTACCCCGCGGCGGCGACGGCCCCGACGACGGCGAGCGCGTTGCCGTACAGCGGCCGACTCCCGCCGAGTGCGACCCCCGAGAGGACGTCGCCGAGCGACATGGCGACCATCCCACAGAGGGCGACGAGGATGCCCGCGGCCCGGCGACGGGTGACCCGTTCGTCGAGGAGTGCCCAGGCACCGACGGCGACGAACAGCGGCTGGGACTGCACCAGCGTGACCGAGGCGGCGACCGACGTCCACGCGAGGCTCTCGAACCACGCGGCGAAGTGGACCGCGAGCGCGACGCCGGTCACGCACGCGAAAAGCGCGTCCCGCGGCCGAAGACGGCGGAAGTCGCCGCGGTACCGGGTCACCGCCCACGGGAGGAGTAGGCCGACAGTGAAGACGACCCGGTAGAACGCCTTCACGACCGACGGGGCGGCGGACCACCGGACGAGGATAGCACTCGTCGAGACGGCGACGACCGCCACGCCGAGCGCGGCCATCGGCGGCGTTCGGCGTTCGACAGCGGCGAGGCTCACGTCGGGTGATGCGTGCGTCCGTGGCTTACCGGTATCGGTGTCGGCCTCGTCCGCGCCGTCGGTCCAGGGGGTGACTCGAACCAGGAGGTGTCTTTAACCAGGGGGTGACTCGAACCTCGGCCGGGGAGAGTCGCACCCCTCGCCCCGGATCCGAACGGCACAAAAGACCTTTGCCGCTGCTGCTTGAAGCGATGGCGATGCCCTCCACCCCGCGACTCACGCGCAGACGACTCCTCGGAGCCGTCTCGAGCCTCGCGCTCGGGGCGGGCTGTAGCGCGCGTCCGGACCCGTCGACTGCACCGTCGGCGACGGCGACCGACGAGCGGGCCTCGGCGACCAGTGCGACGCCGCACAGCGACGAGACGCCCACCGCGGGTCCCATCGACGCGAGCCTCGCCGGGCCGTGGCCGACGTTCGGCCGCGACCCCGGTAACACGGCGACGACCGACGCGTCGGGGCCGAGCGCCCCCGTGGACGCCTACTGGACCCAACAGGTCGGGAACGTCGGCCTCCAGTATCCGGCCGTCGGCCCCGCAGGCCCGTACGTCGCGACGCGCCGCGGCGCGCTCGTCGCACTCGACGCGAGCGGTGAGGAACGCTGGCTTCGGGCGCTCGACGACGAGGTCGTCACGGCCCCGGTCGTGACGCCGGACCGCGTCGTCGTCGGCACGGTCTCGGGCACCGTCACCGCCTTCACGCCCGCCGGCGAGAAAGCGTGGTCCGCGAGCCTCCCCGAGAGACTGTTCGCGCCGCACGCCTCCGACGGTACCGTCTTTGCCGCGACGACCGAGACGGTCGTCGTCGCTCACCAGTCCACGGGCGTCGTGGCGTTCGACCTCGCGGGCGGCGGCCGCCGCTGGGACACGGCGCTGACGGGGCGCGTCCACCGTCCGCGGGTGGTCGACGGGACGGTGTACGTGAGTACGGACCCCCAGGACGGCGACGGCGCGGTCGTCGCGCTCTCGTTGGACGACGGCACGGAGCGGTGGCGAGCGACCGTCCCACGAGGGGCGTCCGTCGCCCCGACCGTCACCGAGACGGACGTCTACACCGGCACACACCGGGGCTTAGTTCTCGCGGTCGACCGCGAGGGACGCGAGCGCTGGCGGACCTCTGTCGACGACTGGGTGAGCACGACGCCGGTCGTCGCCGCCGACGCGGTCTGGGTGGGAACGCTCGACGGCCGACTGTTCGCGCTCGAACGCGACGGAGGGCGGCGGGCCACGTACGACCTCGAACTGACGACGCCCGTCGTCCGTGACGACGTCCTCTACGCCGGGAGCGGTGAGGGCGTCGTCGCGTTCGACGCGGCCGACGGCGCGGTCCGGTGGCGGACGGACGTCGATGGCCACGTCAGCCCGCCGCTCCGTCTCGCCGGCGACCGGCTCTACGTCGGCGCGGACGAGGGCGACGCCTACGCGCTCGCGGTCGACGACGGGCGCGTGCGGTGGTCGTTCACCGCTCGCCCCGCGACGACGCCGAGCCCGGTCGTCGACGACCGCTCCGTCTACGTCGAGGGGCTCTCGGGCTCCCTCCACGGCATCGTCGTCGAGAGCGGCAAAGACCTCTGGCGCCCCGGGCTCGTGGCCGGCGTCGTCGGCACGCCGGCGGTGCTCGCGGGTGGGGTCGTCACCGGCCTCCGGAACCGGCGACTGGCCGCGACCGCGCCGCTGGACTACGGCGACCCCCCGCGCGACCCGGTTCGGGTGACGCCGCGGCCGTCGCCGACGGAGACGCCCGTCGCGATCGACCTCCCGCAGGCCGACCGACGCTGGACGACGGGGCTCGGGGCGCTGCCGACCGGCGGGGTTGGGTTCGCCGACGGGGCCGCGTACGTCCCCGCGGGCGGCGAACTCGTCCGTGTCGACGCCGCCACGGGGCGCATCCAGTGGCGGTCGAACGTGGGCAGTGCGGTGGGGACGACGCCGGCGGTCGGCGAGATAGCGAACGAGGGGCGAGTCGTGGTCGGCGGTGCCGACGGCATCACGGCGTTCGGGACCGCCGAGGGCCGCCGGCGGTGGCACGTGGAGACGCCGGCGGCGGTGCGGAGCAGTCCCGCCGTTCGTGACGGCCGCGTCGTGGTCGGGGGCGACGACAGCGTCGTTCGCGCGCTCGCGCTCGGCGACGGGACCGAACGGTGGCGTGTCGAGACCGGTGGCCCCGTCCTGAGCAGTCCGGCGGTCAGTTCAGGTATGGCGTTCGTCGGGAGCGACGACGGCGTCGTCCGCGGGTTCGCGCTCGCGGATGGAACCGAACGCTGGCGGGTCGAGACCGACGGCCCGGTCCGAAGCAGTCCAGCGGTCGCCGACGGCACGGTGTTCGTCGGGAGCCGCGACCGTCACCTGTACGCGCTGGCGGCCGCCGACGGCTCGGTGCGGTGGCGACACGAACTCGACAACTGGGTCGACGGCTCCCCCGCCGTGGCCCACGGTGCCGTCTTCGTCACCGACCAGTCGGGAGCGTGTCACTGCCTGGCGACCAGCACGGACGGGTGAGACGGCCGATACCGGCGCTTCAGCCGACGTACGTCGGCCGTTCGGCGTAGCTGATCGGATCCTCCGTTCCGAGCGCCTGAAACGCCCGCAGTCGAAACGCACAGGAGTCACAGGTGCCGCAGGCCGGCTCCTCGTCGCGGTAACACGACCAGGTGTGTCCGAACGGGACACCGAGTTCGAGCCCTCGGCGGGCGATGTCGGTCTTCGAGTCGCGGACGAACGGTACCTCGATCGAGACGGTCGTCTCCGGCTTCGTTCCGACGTCGACCATCGCCTCGAACGCCGCGAAGAACTCGGGACGGCAGTCGGGGTAGCCGGCGTAGTCCTCCGAGTGCGCGCCGACGAACACCGCGTCACAGTCGCGGGCTTCGGCGTACGACACCGCCATCGAGAGGAGGTTGGCGTTGCGGAACGGGACGTACGACGAGGGGGTCTCCTCGCTCGCGGGATCGGCGTCGGTCACGTCCATCGCCTCGTCCGTGAGGCTCGACCCCCCGATGCGTCCGAGGTGATCCGTCTCGACGTGCAGGAAGTCGCGGGCCGCGAGATCGTCCGCCAAGCGGCGGGCGCAGTCGTACTCCTTCGTCTCGGTCCGCTGGCCGTAGGAGGTGTGGAGGACGAACAGCTCGTAGCCCCGGTCGCGGGCCTCGTAGGCCGTCGTCGCGCTGTCCATCCCACCCGAGAGGAGCACGACTGCGCGTTTTTCGGCGGCGGGGTCCGCACGTTCGTCCATGTCAGCACGTTCGTCCGTGTCGGCGCTCTCGCGGTCGAGGGTCGGGGTGGCGGTGTCGGTTCGGTGGTCGTCGGTCATGGTGTGTCGTGGGTCGGTCGTGGTGTGTCGTGGGTCGGTGAAGCGGTGGGGAGTCGAGTGGTCGGTCGGAGGTCGGTCGGGGGCGGGTCGAGGAGGATCAGGTTTTGGGCGCGTCGTTCCAGAGATCGACGTGCAGTCGCGGGGTGTACCGGTAGCCGTGTTCGAGGGCGAGGTCGGCGACCGTCGCCCGACGGGCCGAGAACGCCTCTCGGGTCGTCCCTTCGGGCATGAGGAGCACGTCGTGGCCGCGGATGGGGACGCTCGCGGCGTCGCGGAGGCGGTCGACCAGCGAGTCGATCTCGGGGAGGTCCTCGGGGCCCGTGACGACGAACTTCAGCTGAAACGCGTGGCGCTCGACGAGCGTCGCCAGCGCCGCGAGGTCGACGCGCAGGTGGTCGTGCCGCTCGGCCCACGTCCCGACGTCCGCGTCGCCGCCGGCCGGCGGTCGATCAGGCGTCGGCGTCGACGAGGCCAGTTTCGGGCTGATGGAGACGAGGTCGATCGGAACGTCGGGCGCGAGGGTCCCGTTCGTCTCGACGGTCGTGTGGTAGCGCCCCTGGAGCCGAGCCAGGAGGTTGCCCGCGGCGTCGTGGACGAGCGGTTCGCCGCCCGTCAGGACGACGTGGTCGGCGTCGAACGCGTCGATCCGGTCTAGTAGTTCGTCGACGGTGCGCCACGCGCCCGTCGGCTCCCAAGAGGTGTGATACGAGTCGCAGAACCAACAACGGAGGTTACAGCCGCTGGTGCGGACGAACACGGAGGGCGTGCCGGCGAGGATCCCTTCGCCCTGGAGCGAATAGAACAGTTCGTTGATCGGGAGCGACGGACGGTCGGGGTCCGTCTCTCGCCCAACCGCGTCGGCGTCCGAGGAGACCGGCATCGTCAGGACCGCGCGCAGAGTTCGGCCGTCTCGCGCACCTCGACGGCGACCGCCGTGACCGTGTCGGGCAACCGGGCTTCGAGCCGCCGTTCGAGGACGACGCTCATCACCTCGGCGGTCGGTGGCGCGTCGAGAACGATCAGCGCGTCACCGTCGCCGCTGGCCTCGAACGCCTCTACGAGCGGATCGCCGGCCTCGAGGAGAAACCGGTGGTCCCACTCGTCGACGACGTCGGTGACGTCGCCCTTGTCGACGACCCAGCCCTCAGCCGAGAGTTCGCCGTGGACCGTGACCGAGATCTCGTAGTTGTGCCCGTGCGGCCGGGCACACTTGCCGTCGTGGTGCTGGAGCCGGTGGCCCGCGCTGATGCGGATCGGCCGGTCGCGCCCGACGTGGAGGACCCGCTCGCCCGCGTCGGCGAGCGTCGACGGCTCGGAACTCTCTTTTGGTACTCTTCGGTTCATATCCGGAGAATACTGGGATCATACTTAACGAGTTCCATCGGTGGACATCGGACGATCGGGCCGGACGGGACACACGTGCTGGACGCTACTCGGGCCCAAAGAGGCTCCGCCGGGCTCAGGCGGCGTCCGAGCGCGCGGCGGCGACCCGCTCGCGCCACGAGTCGGGGACCTCGATCGCCCGTCCGTCGTCGTCGACGGCGACCTGGACGGTCTCGGCGGTCGCGACGGGCTTCCCCTCGTAGCGGAGTTCGTACCCCATAGTGAAGCTCGTCCGACCGAAGTCGGTGATGCCGACCGCGACCGTGGCTTCGCCGACGTCAGGGATCGCGCGCTCGTAGTCGAGTTCGAGCCGCGCGACGACGAAGCTGATCTCGTGGACGCCCAGGTCCAGTACGTCCCGGAAGTAGTGGACGCGAGCCTCCTCACAGAGGGTGGCGTAGGCGGCGTTGTTGACGTGGCCGAACGTGTCGAGGTCGGAGTACCGCACGTCGACCGTGGCGTGGTAGTGGAGGTCGGAGTCGCCCATACCCGAACGTCCCCCGCCGGCTCGAAAACAGCGTCGGTCGCGGCGAGACCGGGGACGGACGGGCGAAGACGGCCGAGACGGTCGATTCCGGGCGACTCAACTCGCGTCCGGATCGGGATTCGTCCGGTTCTCACCGACGGTGCGCGTGCGTGTGCGTCGGGGAGCGGGGGGACTGAACGGCCCCGCCGGCAGGTCGCTCACGCACCAGGCGTTCGATCGGGAGCCGACCCTCGTCATCCGCACCGGAACGGTCGCCCCGGCAGGAAGCTCGGCCAGCACGGACCGGACGCGATCCGAGTCGTAGTCGACGAGGTGACGGACCTCGTTCGTCTCCTCGGTTTCGACCGTCATCGCCCCGTGGTCGTTCATCGCGCGTCTGATCACGACCGAGACGGGTGTGGAGCGGAGGGTCTGTCGGGTCATTGTCGACGATTCGACGTGCCACCACTTAAAAACGTCGTGAGAATGTCATTTTCTGACACGCACGACTCCGGCGTCCGGACCCCACAGCCTAGGACGATACGTTCAATGGGATCGCGCCTCTGATGTGGACGTGACCGCCGAACAGCCACGACGAAACTGGGCCCGAGACGACGGGTGCCGCGGCGCGTGAGCGACGCTCGTGACGGCGACGGCGGCGAGGACGGCGACACGGACGCGCGGGTCTCGGTCGTCGTTCGGCACGCCGACGGCGAGACCACGCTCAGGGTTCGTCGTGGCCGGATCCTCCGCGACGTACTCCGTGAGCACGGCCTCTCGCCGTACACCCGGCTGACCGAGCGGGCGAACTGCGGGGGTCGTGGCCTCTGTGCGACCTGTGGCGTCCGGCTCCGGGTGGGCCCCGATCCCCACCACTGGCACGACCGACTCGCCGCCCGGTTCGGCTACCCGCGACTGTCGTGTCAGGTCCGCGTCGAGGAGGCGATGGTCGTCGAACTCGACGAGGAAAAACACGTGTGGGGCCGGCGGGAGTCGAAGTGAATCCCGGCAGATTGCGTCAACGTCAGTCGCCCCGACTCTGTCTGCCGATCGAACGGAGTTACACTGTTACGAGCAGTCGTACCGAGCGCACTCGATCCGCGCTCCTCGCAACCACGAGGCGTCCGGTCGATTGACCGGCTTTGGGTCGTCGAAACGAGCTCGTCGAACATGTACGTATCTCTGGATGGACGATTGGGTGAGACGATCCGAGTCCTCACGGAGTTTCACGAGTCAGTGCGGCCACACGACCAAAACTCTCATCAGCGAATCCAGTTCGTCCGCAAAAAAGTCCGCTCTCCCCGATTTGAAGCGGACGAGACTCGCTTCGCTCGACTCGCTGCCTCCCGTTCGCTTCGGTCACGGGAGCGGGGGGCAAGCCGACGGCTCTCGGAGTTGGACTGGTAAGAAAGTCCGCTCTCCCCGCGGACGGCTCCCGGGCAAACGGACGTCAGCACCGCTCAGAGCACCTCCAAGTGCGACCGTCGGGTCTCCATCCGCTCGACGTCCGTCCGCTCGTCGTAGTGAAGCTCGATGACCTCTCGGGTGGCGTTCACGCACTCGGAGACGACGTCCGGCGGGATCCCGAGCGACCGCATGTGCATGATAGCGGCCGACCGGACGTCATGGGGGGACCGAGAGCTCGGACACCGAGACTCGTACCCGCTGTCGAGTGCTTCGCACTCGTCCACGTCTCGGTCATGTGGACACGCGACTCCCAGGGTACAGGGCCGAGTCACCCGGTACATCGAGTGGCGAACAGCCGACTCCGACACGCGTCCGTAGCGCGTCGCGACGAGCGGCCGTCGACCGTAGTCGTCGACGACGTCCGACCGGGTCACCCGTCGGTAGTCCTCGACGAGCTCAACGATCTCCTCGGAGAGGTGGACTGCTCGCTCACCTTCGACACCATTCTTGAGCGGCGTCTTTGTCTCCGGCCGATGGACGAACGTCGCGAACTGCTCGTCCGGGTGGTAGTCGTCGACGTCGAGCGCGCGGAGGCCGCCGAGTCGACAGCCGATGTGGAACAGCAGGGCAACCAGGACGTGCTGAAGCGACGCGTACTCGAACCGTTCCAGGTGTTCGAGGACTTCCTGAACCCGCTCCGGTTCGAGCGCGTGGTCTCGTGAGAGCTCTCGACGAGAAAGTGAGGGGATCAGCACCTTGTCCGAGAGACCCGACTCGACGGCCTCGATCGCCTCGCAGTAGCTCAGGAATGCTCGGTAGGTGTAGGAGTTCCCGCGGATCGTCGTCTCGCGAACGCCGGCGTCGCGACGGCTCTGGAAGTACCGCTCGATGTCACGCCCGGTGAGGTCGTTCAGGTTCGTGAGCTCCTCCGCCTCTATCCACTCGCGGAACTGCTTCAGCCGGTAGCCGTGGGCCTCGATCGTCTTCTGACGGACGCTCCCCGACCGGTGAGAGAGATACAGGTCGACCGCCTCACTCGGCGAGATGGGTTCGAGGTCGGTCATCAGTACGAGATGTGCAGCGCGGTCGCGCCACACACCTTACACTCGGTCCCGAGCGCCAGCGCCGTGACGCCCGACTCTTCGTGCTCGTTCGTGTACGTCGCCTTGACCTTCCCTGACCGGCACTCATTGCACCGGAGTTCCGACAGGGAGAAGACGTACTCGCGGTCGTCGTGGACGACCACGAAGCCGTCGTCTCGCTGTTTGGTCTCGATCATCAGTCGAACCCCCGCTGGCGAAGATCCCGCTCACCGATGACCTGTCGGGCTTCTCGAACCGTCTCGTAGTCGACGCGGCACGACTCGTCGCAGAACGTGAGCCCGGCGTTCCGGAGGACCTCACCCACATTTAATGGCTCGTTACAGTAGTCGCACCCCGGGGTGTCGCGGGTCAGCCACGCCTCGAGGAGTGAACCGATCTGGACGTCGATCCAGTCCGACGCCACCGTGTTGAACGCGTACGGATCCATCACTCGGCCCTCCGGTCGGCCGCCGTCTGGAATCCCCACTCGTCGAGCGTCGTCGGAGAAGAGTCATCAACACGCACTTCGACAGGATGGACGTCGTTGGCCGCGGTCCGGTGCGCGTGACTCTCCTCAGCGTGCTGTCTCGCCCGGTACTCGTCGTCGAACGTCCGCCCGCAGGGACACCGGAAACGCAGTGCCGTCTCGGAGCTCATGACTCGACCCTCTCGTACTCGACAGTGTGACCCGGACGGCCGTCCTCGTGCATCTTTGCGAGCCCTCGAACCGTCCGCTCGGTCGTTTCGAGGGTGTTCTCCGCGTCACAGTCGCGGCAGGAGATGTGCCACATCGTCATCGGTCCTCCCGGTCGTCGGGGTCGACCCGACCGTGGATGTCCCGGTAGCCCAGCTCGAACTCGGCGTCCTGAATCGCCGTCGCGAGCGCCTCCGGCGTCGACGACTCACTCTGCTGTAGCAGTTCGTCCGGCTCGTGCTGGAAGTAGTCCCAGCGCCGCATGAACTCGAAGAGAATCGCGTTCTGCGTCTCGACGGCGACCGCCAGCCGTTCGAGCGTCCGGTTCAAATCGTCCGTACCGGGTGATTTATGCCCGGTGTCGTTCTTGTTACACTTGGTTTTCCTCGCCCGAAAGCCAAGACGGGCCGGTCCCACGAACCGGTCCGTTTCTCGCAGACCACGAGACGATGAGGCCCGTCTATAGCTTTCGTTGCAAGCTAGAATGGTGTCTGTAAAATATAGTTTATCCCCAAATCTCTACCTGAGAATATAATTTCTACTTTATATTGTTTGAAAATATCCGCTGTTGTGTGCTACAATCTATATGCGCTACTCTGGGAGGTGGATGTCTATTGTGGATGACAGAATATTAGAATATATCCACGAGAACGGTTCTGGTTCCCCTAAAAAGATGAAAGAGGAGGGTAAGATACGCTACACACCTCAGTATGTGGCCGAGCGTTGTCGTGAATTGACAAAACACGATCTTCTCCAACATCTCGGGAATGGCGTCTACGTGATCACAGAGAAGGGAGAAGCGTATCTCGCGGGTGACCTCGATACGGGAGAGGTAGACGAAGACGGATCGGGAAGCGAGCGGCCGGCGAGCGCGTAAACCGGCAATTTTGACGCACGAAGTACCAGAATCCAGAGAGAAAACCCGGTAAGCAAACTGGTACGTTCCGAAAGTCTTTATCTCCGAATGGCCGTCACAGGCCCAGAGGCACCCCTTCAACCGACGATAATGTTTCTGAGCGCCGATTCTGACCTCCCACCGGTGTACGCACCAATTGCCCGCCCAATTGCTTATACCCGTAGAGATTCGAACTGAGAGCATGGCAACCGACGAGAGTAGCGAAGCGACGGATGAAACCACCGTCAACGAGAACTACGCCGCGACGATTCCCGCCCGTGTCCGGGAGCGCGTCGACGTCCAACCGGGAGACAAGATTCGGTGGACGGCGACCGAGGAAGGACAGCTCCGTGTGGAGGTCGTGAAACAACGATACGGCGTCTGGGAAGACGCCGAACCGCAGAGCCTCGGTGAGGTGACCGAGGAGGACATCGACGCGATGGGAATCGACACGAGCGACTGATGCGGGCGGCACTTCTCGATTCGAACGTCATCATCTACGCCCGAAACAGCGACTCCGGGGAGCGACACGAGCGGTCGCTAGAGATCGTCAAAGGAATCGACCGGGGTGAGCTGCCGACGGCCCACGTGACGGACTACGTAGTTGCAGAGACGCTGAATCTGATGCACAGCCGAGACGCTCACCGACTCGGTGAGGAGACGTACGATCTACTGTATGACAGCGCCGGATTCGAAATCCGACACACCGCGAAGAACGACTTCACCGAGGGCGTGCGGCTGTACCGTCGTCACGAGAAGCTGTCGTTCGTTGACTGCATTCTGGCCGCGTACATGGACCGAGTCGGGCTTGAGTACATCTACACCTTGGACGGGGAGTTTGACCGTCTCGACTGGGTGACTCGGCTATCGACGGCCGACAATCCGTTTTCCTAGGTCACACTTCCTCGTAGGTCTTCTCGAAAATCTCCCGTCCGCATGGGTAGATTTCGCCCTCAACACCCACGATCAGGTAGTCGCCGGCCTCTCCGACGACCGTTCCTTCCCGCGTGTCGATTTCGACGCGCTGGGTGAGCTGCTTCGCGTCGATCACGACGGGGCGCTTCCGGTAGCGACCCCACTCGTCTCCCTCAAGGGAGACGTCGGTCTCTTCGAGGGCGCGTCGTCGACGACCGAGCAGCACCAGCAGCGCCTGTGTCGGCAGGATCATCTGAACACCTCACTCAGAGTGAGCCAGAAGAGCGTTTCAGCGATTGAGCCGAAGAACACACCCAACGTGACGCCTGCCAGCACCGCGAGAAATTCGAAGAGGATCATCCGTACCGCTTCTCCGTCTCGCCCCGATAGAGGACGTTCATTCGCTTGTCGAACACGACGTACTCGTACGGCGCCGTGGGGAGTTCGTCGCGAGGAATCGAGAAGTACCTCAGAAAGCCGTCGTGGAATACTGACCACTCGCCGACCCACACCCAGTATTTGCACTGCTTGATGGGTGTGTAGTCGAAGTCAGACGGGTCCTGAGTCGCGATGACTACTTTCAGGGCACGGTCGCGATCCTCGTGGAGCATCCGTTTCACCGGGTTGTCGACGTCGACCTTTCCATCGGGGAGGACCTCGTGAGCTTCGTCGATGACGACTTGCACTGGGTAGCCTGTCGCGTCGTGGTACTCGTGGGCCACCTGTCGCACCTCACGCGCCGTCTCTACGGGCTCACTGGTGATCCAGTTCAGACGCACCGCGGGCGACTGGCGGGCTTCTGAGGCGCTTCTGACAGTCGCTGCGGAATCGAGGTGTCGACCCGAGAGTCCGTCGGCTCCCGTGTGGTTGATCCAGATGCTCAGGCCGTTGTACTCGGCCTGCATCTGCCGCATCAGCGTCGTCTTGCCGCCCCCGCTGTCCCCGGCGACGAGCGTGTGGTACGCCTGCATCTACAGCTCACCTTCCTCGGCGGCCTCAGCGAACGCGTCCGCCACCTCTTCGTCGCTCGCTCCCTCGCTGTCGGCCTCGGTGGCCTCCCCTCCCTCGATTCCGACGGCGTGGTACGCGGCGGCTCCGAAGTTCACCAGCACTGGCGTCCCGCTCCCGCCACCGCGCCCGGTCTGTCCGTGGAGAACTTTGCGGACGCCGACGATCGCGTTCGACGGGGCCGGCCCGATTCCCATTTTCCGCTCGATCTCGCTCGGCGAGATGTCGGGCTCCGTGTGTAAGAGTAGATCGAGGACGTCCTTCGGTCCTGACTCCGGCTCGACGTCGGGAGCGCTCGTCGACCCCTCGCACCCGGCGCTCCCGAGTGTATCACCCGGAGAGGGTGGCAGATCACTCATTCCAGACCACCCATTCCTCGTCGGTCGAGCAGTTCGGACAGCCGAAGTCGTGGTCAGTGTGTTCGCTCGCGTCGAAGTAGACGTCTCCCCCGCACTCGGGGCACGTCGGGTCATCAGACGGGTCGCCCCCATCCGTTGTCGCCGGAGTCGGGTCCGGGTCCGGCCCATCGAAGATCGGGTTGCCCCCATCCGTCGCGGCCGTCTCAGCGGGCGCGGGCGACTCGTCGACGACCGGCTCGGGCTCCTGGTCGTCATCGAGGTCGTCGGCCTCGTCCTGGTCGGTCGGCTCGTCGACGTCCTCGCTCGGCTTCATCATCGGATGGTCGTCGACGTCGACGAGCTCGACGAGCGGGTCCGCCCACTCGGGATGACTACACGACGCTTCGTGCTGCGACAGACCGATCCGAGCGTACCAGCGTCCACAGTTCTGACACTGGTACTCGTCCGGTCCGTCCGGCTCGCGGCTCCCTCCCGCCATTACAGTACCCCTCCGAGCAGCGAGACGACCGCCGAGAGGGTCGACTCCAATCCAGACAGCGACAGCCCCATCTCGATCAGCAAGAGCAAGAAGAACCCTCGCCGCGTGAACGGCCGCGTTGTCTCGTTGCCCCGCAGGTCCGCCACCGCGGCGGCCACGAAGGCGAGTCCAATTTCAACGATACTCATGATAATCGAGGGACTGCGGCGGGTCTTACCCGATTAGAGTGGGTCCGACCCGATGCTGTCTGTCGATTGAACCCCTATCGGGCTTGACCCTTACCCGCCGGGTATCACCCGATATAATCGGGTCGACCCCTGGGTCCGACCCGATTTTCGGTGGGTTCGCCCCGAACCCGTTGATGGGTCGCCCCCAACCCATCGGTGGGTCGGGGGCACTCCACCCGGACAATCCCCTCTCTCTCCTGGTAAGTCATGCAATGCCGAAAGTAGAAGCGCCCATCACGGGCGGAATGGTCGACACCTCGAAGCCTGCTGAGTCGATGAAGAGCATCGCGATGGCGATGGGCGGCGTCGCCGTCGGCGCTGTCGTGCTCTCGTACGGCTCGCAGATCGGGGACTACCTCACTACTCGAATCGACAGCCTCGTGGGTACGAACGCCTCCGGCAACGCCGGCTTCGGTCTGATGGGGGATCTCTGAGATGCCCGCCGTCACCACTCACACCTACAAGTTCGGGAGCGGAGACCTCGATCTCACGCTGAACGCGAGCGGGGACACGCTCGACCTCCCGGCCGGCGAGTACAAGCAGGCCTACAAGCTCGACGTTCAGGAAGGTCAGGGCGTCGTCTTCGGCCGCGGGTCCTCGGAGGCCCCGCAGTTCGCCGAGGGCTTCGCCGGCTTCCGGTTCGTCTCGGACGCCGCAGCTGGGCAGGCCACCGGAGACTGGCGGATCGTCGTCCGAACCCCCCAGGACCGTCTCGTCGCCGAGCTCGTCTCGGGCGACCTCGAAGAGTTCGATCTGTTCACCGGCGCGGCCGGCTCCGGCTCCCAGAAGGACCGCGAAAGTCGCCGTCCGTTCTCGCTCAAGAACACCAACGCGGTCACCAAGCAGTACAACGTCTGGTTGGAGATCCGCGCGGACTCGGCAATCACCATCGACGACGCGGAGAGCGAGACGAAGGCGCTCATCGAGGGCTACAAGATCGAGAAGACGCGGTAACCCCGCTGGAGCATAGATTTATGACCCACACGAAGCCGGTGAGTCGGAGGCCCATCGATGGGTGACATCGACATCCCGGCCGGCGAGACGGTGAAAATCGTCAACGAAGAGCAGGCGTACGACACCTGGAAGGCGTCGATTACCGGCGGGGACATCCTAGTCGGCCACCACCGACAGGAGGTCAAGCGCAACGGTGACCGAATTAAGGCCGGCGACCGAGTCCGTCTCTCGAACCTCGGTGGGTCCGCCCTCTACGCCTACACCGACGACGACGGTGTCACCGTCTCGATCAGCGAGGCGGCCGTTGACATCGACTTCATGGTTCGCACCGTGGTCGGCTCGGTTCAGGCGGACGACGGGAGCGAAGTCGCTCCCGCCTCTGCCGCATTCGTCCATCGCCAGGACACCGCCGTCGATGTGAACGCATCGGCCGTCTCGGAGTCGTTCGAGGCTCCCGATCGGGCGGACTTCGTCGTCGTCGCCGTCGACGACGCGGATGGATCGTTCCACGTCGAAGTCGCATTTCAGGACGATTCGGGTACCGACGTCGTCGTTCGCGACGACGGCGACCTCAGCGACTACGCCGGAGACTCGACGACGAACGTCCTCGTTCGAGCGGCCGTCGCTAGTCCGCACGTTCAGGTCCGTATCGTCGACGACAGTGGGGCTCAGAACGAGCTCGATTACAGTATCTACGCGAGGTGAGAGGATGGGACAAGATCCTCCAATCAGCCCGCCAAAGACCAAAGAAGCATCACAGCCTTACGGGTATCTCAATGCGGCATCGGAGTCGTCGACGGGCGGTAACTTTGGGGGTAATCTTCAATGGACTCCTCCCCAGCCCACGAGGACCGATGAAGTGGTGATTACGTGGACAACGGACCTAGTCGTGACGCGACTGAGAGTATACGACGAGCTCGGCAACAAGGTGGAGGACTTTAACGGCACAGATTACTTCGTTGAGGACTCTCCGCTCACTCTCAGCTACGACTCGACCCTCACGAGCAAAACGAGAGTAGACTACAGCGATCAGGGTACGGACGCCTCGATCGATTACGATGTTCACAGGCAAGGACTGAACCCACACGATCATCCGATCTAGCATGAGACGAGCACAACTCAACAGAGAGCAGATACAGGCGATTATCAGGATACTCCGAGCGGAGGGTATCGCCACAGACCATCTTGAGCAGGTGGAGCACGCCCGAGAGCCAGGAGAGGCGACCGAGGTGGCGAGAGCCAAGCGAGAGGGACGCGGACCGCCAGATATCCGAGCCAAGCGAGAGGGACGCGGACCGCCGGACGACGCGGGCAACGGCAACGGAGGCGGTCAGTAGTGCCAGTCCCATCCGATGTCGCGGACCTCACCGACGGCGGAGTAGTGACGCGCAACGAACTCACCACACCCGGCAACGCGAACGCTCCCGGTGGGCTCGAATGGGCGTACAAACTCTTCGCGCTCGAAGAGACCGGTCAGATCCGGGACTACAGTGGGGCTCCGTACAGCAAGCACATTGAGGACGCCGGTCCCGCGGTGTCGGTCGACGTCCCCGGAATCGGTATTTGGTCGGCGGAGACAGCCGACAAAGACCTCGATCACTGGCTCATCGACGGGCTCGACTGGCAGACGGGCGACGCCCCTGACGGGTCGTACTCACGTCTCAGCGAGGGCGAGAAGGCCGCGCTCTCGGTCGGCGCGGAGCCCGAACAGGTCGTGGGAGAACCAGCGGTCGAGACGGCGAATCACTACCAATCGACGATGACGACGACCGGCTCGGGATCGAGCTCCGGCTCATCGTCGTGGGTTCTCGCGGCCGCTCTCGCGGTCGGCGGACTCGCACTCGCGCTACTCGGAGGTAACTGAAAAATGCCAGACAACAACACGGGCGTCCTCGTGGCGCTCATCGGCTTCGGAATCGCAGCGGTGATGATCTTCAGCGGCGGCAGTGGCGGCTCGTCCACGTCCTCGGGGGCCACCAGCCGGGACGACGTCCTCGCCGGCTTCGCCGCTAATCAGCAATCGCTCATCGATCAGATGGAACAGTTCGCTAGTCAGTCCTCGGGATCCTCGTCGAGCTCGTCGACGACGGCCCCCGACAGCTCGGTCAACGATCCAGGCGACTCGTCGACCTGGGAACCAGGGTTCGCTCAACAGATCGTTGAGCGCACCGGCTACCTCCCTGACGGCTTCGACGCCGCCGGCCGGATCGCCCAGCTGAATAGGGGCAACACCGTGGGGCTCTGATCGACGTGGGCGTTCTCGACGGCGCTTGGTCCACCGTCGCCGGAGTCGGAGACTACGCGGCCGGATCGACCGACGAAGCGACGGGTCGCTTCTTCCGCGACGCGGCCGAGTACCAGGCCACCGGCGGCCTCGATCAGTCCGCCGGTCAGCGCGCAACCGCGTACAGCCGGCTCCTCACCCGACACACACTCGGTCCTGGCGCGGAGGACACGATCTTCACCTCACCCTCCGGCGGCTTCCTCGGAAACGAGGATACGAGCGACGTCTTCGGTCCCTCGGTTACCGGTGAGGGATCCATCTCGGACGTCCTCGTCGATTCGGAGGGTGAGACCCGATCGTCCGCCGAGACGTCGACGTCGATCTTCCTGATCGGGCTCGCGCTGCTGGTCGCCCTGTACGTCGCCGGTCCGGTCATCGGGCCGTTGCTCGACGCCGTCCTCGGAGAGTAACCATGTCGGCGCTCATCGATGCACTGCTGTCGGCGACGGACCCGGTCACAGCGCTGCTCGTCCTCGGGCTCGCTCGCTACATCAAGCACATTCGGGCCGACCTCAAAGAGGATCTGAAGCTCATTCGCGGTCGGGTCACCAGGACGGAGTCAGCGCTGTTGACCGACGGCGGCGAACTCAGAGACGACGATTCATGAAGTGGTTGGAGTCCGACGTCGACCCCGGTCGGTGGCCGCACGTTCCCCGGGACCCTCCCCGTCCCGATCGCGTCCCGTGTCTCGTCGTCGATGGCGACGCGGTCGAGGATGTCCTGGTGGATCTTGCCGACGCGGTCTGACACCACGCACGTAACAGTGTTGTTACGCCGATTTGAGCGACTAGCGTTGCCCTCAGGCGCTACACTACTGTTTCGCGTCTGAGGGCTTCCCCTAGCTGTCGCTCAAAAACACTTGCTTTCGCGGCGCTGTGCGTCGGTTTTTTTCGCTTGACAGCTAGGGGGGTGGCTTGCCACCCCCCACGTAACGCCACCCACGTAACAACGCTGTTACGTACCGCTTCCATCCGTGTTCGGTTAAGACGTTGAATCGGGTGACTGCGCTCCACTGACGAAGCTATCGATGTAGACCGCGTGGGGAGAGAATGTGTTCAAGACGCTCTCCCCGAACCTCATACGACGGCGGCTCACTTCCCTGTTTCCAGCAGCGGTTATCGAAGACATCGCGCGCGAGCGCGATGTCGTCCAACGCCACCGGACAATCGACATCACGATGCTCGTCTGGACGCTCATCATGGGCTTCGCCGTCGACGGCGAAGCCCGCACTATCGCCGGGTTTCAGCGGGCTTACTCCGCAGCGACCAACCAGACTGTTGCCCGCTCCAGTTTTTACGACCGGTTCACACCAGCACTTGCGACACTGTTGAGCGACCTCCTCGAGCACGCTCTCGAGGAGGTCGCGGTTCCCCACACGATCGCTCCCCAGTTCGAGTTGTTTCGTGAGGTGTTGATCGCCGATGCAACCGTCTTCCGGTTGCATCGGCTCCTCAGCGAGTTTCCGGCGACTCACGCGGATCAGTCCGGCGCGAAGCTTCACCTCGTCCATAACGCGACGACACAGACGATCGAGCAGTTCCAGCTCACCGACGAATGCACCCACGAGAGCAGCCAGCTCCGCACGGGGAGCTGGCTGCGAGGCCGGTTGGTGCTGTTCGATCTCGGGTTCTACAATTTCCGTCGGTTCGCGTTGATCGAGGAAAACGGTGGGTTCTTCCTGACACGGCTGAAGTCGAACGCGAACCCGTTGATCGTCGGAGAACGGCGGAAATGGCGCGGGCGCGCCATTTCCTTGCCAGGACGTCGCCTCCAGGACGTCCTGAGTGACCTCACACGGGAGATAATCGATGTGACCGTGGAGATCTCGTTCAAGCGGCGAGCATACGCTGGGAAGGAGTCAACCGATTCGATGGAGGTTCGCGTCGTCGGTGTCCGCAACGAGGACACCGACGACTACCATCTGTACGTCACAAATCTCCCCGACGCGTTCACTCCGAGGCAGATCGCGGCCCTGTACGGGTTGCGGTGGGAAGTGGAGTTGCTGTTCCGGGAACTGAAGTCGCTGTATGGGCTGGAGAAGTTCCAGACGAGTGATCCAGCGATCGTCCACCTGTTGGTGGTGGCGGCTCTGCTGACACTGACGGTCAGCAGAGCCTTGCTCGGCGTGTTTCAAGAGCTGTTTCCAGAGACGGTGTTCCCCCGTGAGCGCTGGGCGAAGACCTTCCGGTCTTTCGCCCAGCTCATCCTCGAAGATCTGGCACAGTCGCTCGGACATCCACCGCCGAATCTGTCGGAGCTGATGTTTCGTGACGCCCGCCAACCAGAGAAATCGCGGCTCTTACTCAGCGAACGAGTGGCTGAGGCCTTCATGAGGCGATCCAATGCTTAACCGAACACCGATGGTACCGCTTCCGTAACATGGTGTGTTACTCGTCCTCCCGTGATTCGGCCTGCTGCCGCCAGTCGTTTGGAACGAACAGCCGTCGCTCTCCGTTCTTCGCTTTCGTGGCCCTGGCGATGCCGTCGGTGAGTCTGGCGACCGCGTCTATCACCCGACCGACCGTGACCCTGTAGATCTTCTCGTCCTCGCCGTCCCGTGTCTGAAGGAGCCGCCGGAGTTGCCCGGCTTTTACGACTCGCCCGCCGTCGACGCGATGCGAGATGTCGCCGAGGTTCATCCAGACCCACCGAGCCCGGTACTCGTTCGGAGACAGTTCCTCACGAGCGACGTCGTCGGGGAGCCGAGTTACCCGCTGGATGCGGAGCGGGGCGGCATCGAGCGTCTCTAGGTCGGGTTGGTCCTCCGCGAGTACCTGCCTAACGAGCGCCTTCAGGTACTCTTTTTGTTCGAGTCGGTCGACGCGCTCTTCTAGATCCCGAACGCGTTCGATCAACTCGTCACGAGAGAGTTCCTTGAGTGGAGGTGATCCGCTCACCGCGACACACCTCCGGCTAGACGTCGTGAGAGGCGTGAGAACCCGTTTATTTCGAGTCCGCTCTCCCCGATTTGAACGGGGGGCAAGCCGATCTACAGTCGGCTGCTCTACCAAGCTGAGCTAAGAGCGGTCATCGTATCGTAACCGGGTCTCCGAATTTAAGGGTTCCCATTCTGCCGTGCGAGGATCGACCCCCGACGCTTACGTCACGGTCGACGTATCGGGTGGCATGACGAGTCGGGACGAGTCGGCGTGGGACGCCGACCGCTACGACGACCAGTGTGCGTTCGTCTACGAGTACGGCGAGAGCGTGACCGACCTGCTCGATCTCGACGCGGGCGATCGCGTCCTCGACCTCGGCTGTGGCACCGGCCAGCTCTCGCGACAGCTGTCCGACCGCGCTGTCGACGTCGTCGGCGTCGACAGCGCCACCGGGATGATCGATCGGGCGCGCGACCGCCACGGGGAGATCGAAGGCCTCCGTTTCGTCCACGCTGACGCCCGCGAGCTCTCGGCGGCGTTCGGCGACTCGGCCGGCGCGTTCGACGCGGTGTTCTCCAACGCCGCGCTCCACTGGATCCCGGGCCCCGATCACGACGCCGTCCTCGCCGGGGTCGCCCGACTGCTCCGCCCCGGCGGCGCGTTCGTCGCCGAACTCGGCGGGCGCGGCAACGTCGCGAGCATCGTCGAGGCGGCGGCCGAAGAGCTCGCCGCCCGGGGGTACGACTGCGAGAGCCCGTGGTACTTCCCGAGCATCGGGGAGTACGCCCCCCGGCTGGAGTCGCACGCTCTAGAAGTCCAGCGGGCGCACCTGTTCGACCGACCGACCGAACTCGACGCGGGCGAGGACGGGCTGGGTGGGTGGCTCGCGATGTTCGGTGACGACCTCCTCGACCCGGTCCCCGACGGGGAGTACGACGCGGTCGTCGCGGGCATCGCGGCGCGCCTGCGCGACGACCGCTTTCGCGAGGGGACGTGGGTCGCGGACTACCGGCGACTCCGGTTCCGTGCGGTGAACCGCCCGTCGTACTGAGGCCGTTTCCGAGTCAGTGGCGACGGCACGCGCCGTCAGCGACCTTCGAGGAACCGGGTGGCGACGGCATCGATCTCCCGCTCGACGGCGGCGAGTTCGGGGATCGAACGGTCGTTGTACGTGCGTTTCGAGCAGTCGGTGTAATTCGGTACGATCGCGTGTGCCCGGCGCGAGAGATCTGCGAGGCGGTTCTGCCGGTCGGTGTCCGCCCACGTGGGTAACGAGACCGACGAGACGACCGACTTCGAGAGCCCTGCCTTTCCCCCGCCGGCGAGGTCGCGCAGACAGCGCTGGTACGGTGCGGCGTTGAGCAGCGCACAGAGGTAGTGAGCCTCACGCTCGTCGTCACAGGCGACGAACATGCAGTGGTCGCCGGGGACGACCGTCTTCTCGCCGAGTCCCGGGTCGTCGACCGTCGACACGACGGCGAAGTGTGGCTTGAAGCCGAGCCGGCACCAGACCACCTTGTACGGGGCCCACGTGTACGGCCCGAGGCCGAACAGCGAATAAAAGGGGCCCGCCTCGAACCACGACGAGCCGCGCGCTTCCAGTCGCTCGCGGTGATCCGTGAGGTAGTCGTACGTCGCCGGGCTCTCGCGCGCCAGGGCGCGCTCGTTGTCCACGCCGGCCTGTCGCTGCGGGACGAGAAAGCGATCGTGGCCGAACAGCCCCCACTTGACGACGTGTTTCGACCGGAGGTACGGGTAGACGTGCGTGGGTTCGAGTTCGGCGAGTCGGTCGGGTTCGACGGAGAAGACGGCCTTCGCGTCGTCTTTCAACCCGTGTCGGATCCGGTACGCACAGTCGCCGAGCGCGTCGACGGCGGCGTCGGTCCGGTGCCACGGCCCGGCCCTGTCGTCCGGATCGACCGGTCGGAGCCCCGTCTCGGTGCGGGCAAGCGTCGCCCGAAGCCCGGCCAGGGAGCCGAAGTCGGCCACGCAGTCCGTCGGTTCCCACACCGTCGTAGGGACCGCTTCGGGCGTCGTCTCCGTCGCGTCCTCGGGGTCGCGGTCAGACCCGCCGACCCGAAACAGGTAGAGCGCGGCCGCGGCGTCGACGCCGTCGAAGGGATCGACGGCGGCGAAGTCGTGGACGTGTTCGATCGAGAGCGGCCGTGATCCGACCCGCCCGGAACGGAGGAGCCGCCCCGCCGGCCCCCCGAGGTGGTCGCGCTTGAGGGCGAACGCGGCGACGCCCCCGTCGTCGAGATACCGGTCGAGGCAGGTCCAGACGAACGGGAGCGAGAGGTCGTCGTTGGCGTGTCCCAGGCGGGCCACGGCTCCCTGGAGGTCGAACAGTCCGAGTCGCTCGACCGGCCCCTCACGGAGTCGGCGTTTCTGTGCGCTGGGCAGTCGCTCCCAGGGGATCCACGGCGGGTTCCCGAGGAGGACGGTCGCCGCCCCCTCGACGCCGGTGGTCGGTGCGTCCCCCGCGAGTCCGAGCGCGTCACCGAGAAACACCGGGAGCGGGACGCGTTCGACGCCGCCGTCCCGGAGGATCGGAAGCAGTTCGAGCAGGTACGCCGTCCGCGCGGCGGCGACGGCGACCGGGTTGACGTCGACGCCGACCACGGTGGTCGTGAGCCGTTCGATCGATTCGACGGCGGTGGCAGGAGCGTCGGACGCGGCGGCGTCGCCGCGCTTTCGCCGCAACGCGGCCGTCAGGAACGCCCCGGCACCGCACCCCGGATCCATGACCCGGGCGGACGAGAAGTCGTCCACGCTCGCCGCGGCCGCCTCGACGCCGAGTTCCGCCACCCCCGGCGGCGTGTAGTACTCGCCGAACACCCGACGCGAGGGAGCCGGGACGGTCCGTTCGTACAGCCGTCGAAGGTCGTCGGCGTCCACCGCGAGCAGCGCCGCGGGGTCGACCGCACGGGCGGCGGTCCCGTCGTGGTCGCCGGCCTCCGTCGCCGTCGCGTCGGCGTCGGCAACCGAGACGTCGATCGCGTCGTGGGCTGGCGAGAAGTCGAGGGCGTCCGTTGGTTCGTCGGTCCGGAGGCCGAACGTCGCTTCGATCGTCCGCCGGAGCGCACGGACGGCCGCGTCGAACGCGAGCGTGTCGCAGAACAGATCGCGCGGGGCGGTCGTCTCCGCGTCGCCTCCGGCCGCGGCGGCGTGGTCGTCGTCGAAGACGGCCCCGTGGTGTCGCCGGACGTGCGTGCGCCAGTCGTCGAACGCCTCGGTGACGAGCGCGTCCCCGGCGTCGAGGCGCGCGGCCACCCGCGACCGGTAGTCGTCGGTCGACGCGAGGTCGACGCCGGGGAGGGTCATCGAGGGTAAGTGGACCACGGAGCGCTTAACGGTTGGGCTCGATCGAGGGCCCGAATCGAGTCGGACGTGGCCGAGGGTCCGGACCGACTACGACACGTCGTTCTCGCGGACGAGGACGCCTTTCTCGGCGAGGTGGCGGGTCTGTCGCTGGGCGAAGTCCTCCTCGGAGGTACCCCGCGTGGCGAGGACGTAGACGAGCGCGCTGCCCGCGGGGCGCATGGTCCGGCCCGCGCGCTGGGCACCCTGGCGTCGCGAACCGCCGAGTCCCGACGCGACGACGGCGAGTCCGGCGTTCGGGAGGTCGATGCCCTCGTCGGCTACGCGCGAGACGACGAGCGTCCGTAGCTCCCCCTCCCGGAAGCGCTCGAACAGCCGTTCGCGCTCCCAGTGGGGCGTCTCGCCGCTGACGAACGGCGCGTCGAGCGCCTCGCCGATCTCGCGGCCCTGGTCGAGCCAGTCGACGAACACCAGCGCCTTCGCGTCGTCGTGTCGGGCGAGCAGATACCGGATCTCTTCGATCTTCGCGGGGTTCGTCGCGGCGATCGTGTGACGCTCGCGCCCGTCCGCGGCGGCGTACTCGTTCTGTGCCTCGTCGTCGCGCCAGGGCACGTACCTGATCTCGACCTCCGGCTCCTGGACGTAGCCCGCGTCGAACAGCTTCGTCCAGTCGGTCCCGATCGGCGGGCCGATGAGCGTGAAGATCTCCTCCTCGTCGTCGGATTCTCTCACTGGCGTCGCCGACAGCCCCAAGCGGTGTTTGGCCTGGAGGTCCGCACTTCTCCGGTAGACTCGCGAGGGGATGTGGTGGACCTCGTCGTAGACGATGAGCCCCCACCGGCGCGAGTCGAACAGCGAGCGGTGTCGGTCCATCCCGGCCGTCTGATAGGTGGCGATCGTGACGGGCCGGATCTGCTTGGTCCCGCCGTGGTACTCGCCGATCTCCCCCTCGGAGAGGGAGGTGTGCGTCAGGAGCTCCTCGCGCCACTGGACGGCGAGTTCGCGCCCGGGGACGAGGATCAGGGTCTCGCCGCCGACGGCCTCGAGCACGCCCATCCCCGCGACGGTCTTGCCGCTCCCCGGCGGCCCGACGAGGACGCCCGCCTTCTTCTGGACGAAGGCGTCGACCCACTCTCGCTGGTAGTCGCGGAGTTCCACGTGGAGCTCGACCTCGAGCGGGTCGCCCGTCTCGAGGTCGCGCTCGTCGACCACGGGATAGCCCGCCTCCCAGAGGATCCGCTTGATCGCCGCTTCCGCTCCGTCGCGTACCCACGACTCGGTGTCGGAGATCGGCCCGTGGAGGTGTTCCTCGTCGAGTTTCTGTCGGGCGACATTACCCATCAGGTTCTCTGAGGCGGCCGACAGCACGGTGTAGCCGTCCTCGTGGGTCGAGAGAGTGAACTGGTTCGCGCGCTGCCACTGGTCGGTCACCCAGTCTTCGAGTGGCTCGGAGCGTCGGGGGAGGACCGATCGCATCAGCGCGAGCAACTCCGAGAGCGAGTCGAACGGCGCGCTCCAGACGTCCTCGCGCCTGATCCGGTAGAGGTAGCCTCTCGTCCCCGACTCGCGGTCGCCCGTCGTGTCGACCAGGTGGGCGAACTGTGCCATCCGCGCGCGGGTGTACTGGGTCGGGGCGTCGACGACGACCTCGCGTCGCTGGGGGAAGAGGATCACGCGCTCGCGCGTCGCTAGGTCGCCCCACTCGCTCGGGAACCACACCAGGGGATCGGTCTCGACGTCGACCGACCGGACGACGCCGTCGCCTCGGAGATCGGCGAGCGCGGCGGCGGCCTCAGCTTGCGTCGTTCCCGTACGCCGGGCTACCTGCTGTGCGGTGACCACGGGCCGGCCCTCGGCCTCGATCGCCCGGTAGAACTCGTCGCGCGAGAGCGGCGGCGACGCGCCGGCCTCCGCGTCGGCGGGGCCGCCGTCTTCGCCCCCTTGCTCACCGTCACCGTCGCCCCCGGAATCGCCGGCACCGACGCCGGAACCGATCGCGGTGGACTCGGTGGACTCGTCTGTCATTACCCACGGTAGTGTTCCACCGCGGAAACGGCTTGCGCCTCTTCCGGCGTCGGGGGACGAGATGCGTCTCGGCCACGGTGCTCGCTTCGGACACGGCACCGGGGCACGACAACGGTATTGTCTCTCGCGTCCGTACTCCGGACGATGACCGATCGACTCCTTGCGGCCGGCCGCGCGGCCTGCGAGCGCCGTGGCTACGAGGTGACCGCTCCCGGGCGACCGTGGCTGCCGCCCCGACTCGCGGATCCGACGCCTGACGCCACCCCGTTCGTCACCCGGGCGACCGCCTCCCGTGTGGCGATCGAACCGCTCGCTCCCGACGAGGCCACGCCGACGATGTTGGTCTCTCGTCTCCGCAACAACCGCGGGAACGACCGGTTCTCGTTGTTCGTCGTCGAAGACGAGGCGGAGGCACGGCGGGTCCGAGCGCTGTTGCACGACCCGCCGCTGGTCGCCGCCGAGGACGCCCAGGGGAGACGCACGTTCTACAACGGTCCCGACCGCGTCGCGCTCGCCGGCGGGGGGTACGCCGCAGTCCGGACCGACTCCGACCCCGCGGACCTCGTCTGGCGCGAGGACGGCGACGGCGACGAGCGCTCGGTCCTGCTCGTCGACGCGGGCCGGATCGACGGGACAGAGACCTCTCGGGGGGACGTCGGCCGGGGCGCTGACGACACCGTGGTGGCACACCTCGACGGCGTCGACGGGCTCAACTGCCCCGATCCCGCGGTGTTCCCCTACTCGTACGCCCGTGACCCCGACGACAAACGGTTCCGCGTCCGAACCCCGACGAACGGGGGCCGAACGGTCGGGATCTACGATGGGGTCGCCGCCATGCGGGCGAACGCCTACCAGCCGGTTCCGATGCCCCTCGTTCCCGAGCACGTCTTCGACGGCGTCTCGTCCGTCCGCGACGAGTGGGCCGTCCTCGCTCTCGGCGACGCGGACGCCTCGGAGGACCCACGTCCGGAGGAGTCGGGAACCCTCGTCACCGCCGATGGAACCACCCGACCGTAGCTCTGGGGAGATGCGCTCGAATCGGCGGGCGAGGACGGCGACACACCGGGTTTCCGGTGAAAGCGGCTCCGGAAGCGGGCCGGGCGTCGACAGCCGTTCTCGGGTCGCGATCGCGTGTCGAGGCCGACGGGCACTCCCGGAGCGTCGCTAACGAGACCCCGACCGGCCGAACGGAGCCGTTCTGACGAGACACACCACGTTTCCGGTGGACTCGGACTTCGACCTCCGTCTCGAATCCGTGTCCTGGACCGGTCGGTCCGGTCGGTGACTCCGAAGCGAACACACCACGTTTCCGGTGAAAACAACCGGTACCGACCGGGGAATAACGGGAAAACCGGGGGATCCGTGTGTGACTGACACACCGGGTTTCCGGTGAACGACAGTCCGTCCCAGCAGTCGAGGGCGGCAGTCACTTCGATGGCGAAAGTTCGCCCGTGTCCGTGCGGGACACCTCGTTTCCGGTGAACGGCGACCCGGAGAGCCGCGGACGCGCAAGCGCTCGAACGACACGGTCGCCGCGACCGGCGACTTCCCGAAGTATGGCCGGGAGTTCGCGTCGTGAAACACCGCGGTCAACCTCTCGTAGAACACGGGGTGTGCGAGTGCTCTCTCGCGGGACGTGAGAGTGACCTCCCCCGTGAGACACACCACGTTTCCGGTGAACTGGGGTCGTGTGACAGCCTCGCCGCTCAACAATCCGTGTCGGGGCGGTCGACCCGCGGTCTCCAGAACACAAATATTAAATGTGTTTACTGTTTTCGTTACCGTACCCCGTTCAGCATACTACTTTTCAGTTCGTTCAGGACTGTGTTGCAGGTGAACCCGATCGTAGCACTACCTCCTCGAGGAGACACGGTTCTGAGACCTTCCGACCACTTTCGTCCGTTCTCCGTTCATCCCTCGCACGTTCGCTGTTGTCCGTTAGACTCGATCCGCTCGGACCACCGGGTCCGGCCCGTGTCCTGGGGTCGACACCGGGTTTCCGGTGAATCGATACCTCCGTTTCACCTGCACCCCCGGCCGTCTTCTCCCTCGTTCACCGGAAACCCGGTGTGTGTCTCTCGGCCGCAGAATAGTAACGCATTTCACCGGAAACCCGGTGTGGCAGAACATGCCCGACACCGCCGACGACCTCTTCACCCGGGAGGACCCGATCTTCGCGAACAAGGAGCTCTTGGAGATCAGCCACCTGCCCGGCGAGGGACGGATCGTCGGTCGCGACGACGAGATATCGAGCCTCGCGGCGGCGGTCAATCCGGCCATCTTCGGACAGAGTCCGAGCAACGTCCTCATCTACGGGAAGACCGGGACCGGGAAGTCCCTCTGTGCGAAGTACGTCTCTCAGCGACTCGTCGACACCGCGGGCGAGGAGTCGGTGACGGCGACGTTCGCCTACGTCGACTGCGCGCAGGACACCACCGAGACGCAGGCGGTCCAGACCATCGCCGAGGGGGTCAACCAGCCCGCGGTGACCGACGTTCGGATCCCCGACAAGGGGCTGTCGACCTCGACGTACTACAAGCGCCTCTGGCGGATCCTCGACCGCCTCTACGACGTCGTCCTCATCATCCTCGACGAGATCGACAAACTGAGCGACGACGACATCCTGATGCAGCTGTCGCGGGCGGGTGAGGCGGGGAAGATCACCGAGTGCAAACTCGGCGTCATCGGTATCTCGAACAAGATCCAGTACAAAGACCGCATGGACGAGCGCGTCAAGTCCTCGCTCTGCGAACGCGAGTTCGTCTTCCCGCCGTACGACGCAAACCAGTTGCGGGCGATCATGGAGGCGCGGTCGGACGCCTTCCGCGACGGAGTCCTCGACGCGTCGACGGTTCCGCGGGCCGCCGCGCTCGCGGCACGGGAACACGGTGACGCGCGGAAGGCGATCGATATCCTCCGCTACGCGGGCGAGATCGCCCAGTCGACCGGGTCGACGACAGTGAAAGAGGAGTTCGTCACGCAGGCGCGCGAGCGCGCCGAAACCGACCGCTTCCGCGAACTCATCCGTGGGTCGACTCCCCACTCACGGTACGTGCTCCAGGCGCTCGCGATGCTCTCGTTGTCGGGCGGGCGCGACGACGGTTTCCGGACGAGTCGCGTCTACGAGGTGTACGGGAACATCTGCGCCGGACAGGGCTCGGACAGCCTCTCGCTCCGACGCGTCCGTGACCTCCTCAAGGAACACGCCTTTCTCGACATCATCGAACAGTCGAAACACAGCGGGGGGAGCGCCGAAGGGAGCTACACGAAACACCAACTCCTCGAGGACCCGGACGTGGTTCGAGAGGTACTCACCGAAGGTGTCGAGGGGTGAGTGCCGAACCACGCAGACCTCGAAGTAGTCGGTTCCGAACGGATCGCCGGTGAATCAGGGGACGGATAGGCCCTCGGATTCGACTCGGCTCGCCCGTTCGCAGCGGCTCTCGTACACCTCGTGTGCCCACTCGACGAAAGCCTCGTCGTCGCCGTCGACGCTCGCGACGACGTTGCCCAGGTCGTCGTACGCGGCGAGCCACACGTGCCCGTCACAGATCGTGAGTCCGAACTCCAGGTCAGTCGGCGAGATCCACAGGGTGAACTGATCGAGTTCCAGCGCTAACTCGAGTGCGTCGGGGAACTGTTCGCGGGAGGTATCGAGGACGGACCTGTCGATGAGGAGTTCCATCTCGGTGTCGGGACCGATCGCCCGCTCGGCGGCCTGGTTGAACACCCGACTGACGATCGGCGTGATCCCGTAGTAGGTGCCCGCGACGCCGTCGACGATCCCGAGCCACCGTTCGATCGGGGCGTGTGGGTTCTCCGCCGTCGATGTCGTGACCGTCTGCCCAGCGAGCAACTCCGGGTCGACTCCGTCGACAACGTCGTCGACGTTGGAGAGGAAGACGGTGAGGCGTTCCGCGCTCTCGACGGTCCGCTCGAGACGGGAGTATCGCCGGAGCACCATCCGTCCGGCCGCGGTCAGTTCGTAGGTCCCGTTGCGTTTCTGCACCCAGTTGCGCTCGACGAAGCCCGCGAGGTTCCGCTGTGCGGTCTCTCTCGCGCACGACACCCGTTCTGCGAGCGCGCTCGGGCGAAGCGATTCGGTGTCGAGCGTTCGGAGCGTCTCGACGCGACACTCCGAGCCGACGAGATACGCGACGTCTTCCCGAGCGTTCATACCTGTACAGTGTCTCGGCGGCCACTATCACGTTTGCGGAAGAGCGAGCTGTCCGCCCGCAGATCCCGGCCCCCGTTCGCGCCCCCTCCCGGCGGCGTCATCCGAGCAGACCGAGTCCCTCGATCCGATCGACGATCTCGACGACGGCCGTCTCGGCGTCGCTCGTCCGCTTCCCACCCGTGATCACGATCTTTCCGCTCCCGAACAGCAGGATGACGACTTTCGGCTCGTCCATGCGGTAGACGAGCCCGGGGAACTGCTCGGGCTCGTACTCGACGTCCTCCAGCCCGAGCCCGATGGCGAGCGCGTTGAGATTGAGGTTGTGCCCGAGGTCCGCGCTCGAGACGATGTTCTGGACCGTGATCTCCGGATCGTCCTCGACGGGGATCTGGAGGTCTCGGAGCTTCTGGAAGATGATCCCCAACGCCTCGTGGACATCGTCGATGCTCTTCGCGCCCGTGCAGACGATCTTCCCCGAGCGGAAGATGAGCGCGGCGGCTTTCGGGTTCTGTGTGCGGTAGACGAGTCCCGGGAAGTTGTCCGGGTTGAAATCCGCCCCCGGGAGGTCCTCCGCGAGGGCTTCGAGGTCTAACTCCTGGCCGATCCCGGTCGATGCAACGACGTTCTGAATCTCGATAGAGTCTGCCGGTGTACTCATTGTCTCGTTGTTGTCTCCTCTGTCCGCATTTATAAACGGCACCCTTATAAAAGGAGTGCCCGGTTTTCGGTGCTCGCGGCCAAATCCGGGACGACCACGCAGGACATCGCCCGAACTGTCGGATTGAGAGATAGTCTGCCGATAGGCCGAAAAGACGTCCCCTCTTGCTCCCCACATCGGGTCCCACCGTGCAGACCTGCACGGCCGAGTACTCCTGCCTTCGTTCCGCGACGCTTTACTCGGCCGGGACTTTCGACTACTCTTTCCGTCGTTCGTTTCACTCGGCACTGGGCCTGTTTGCGTGCGCCCCACGCGTGCGCGCAATTCGAGAACACGCATCACTGAGGTCGACGGGGTTCGCCGAGACACCGGCTCGTCTCCCTCGAACCGAACGGAAATCTCGCGGTCCCGTTGGATATGGACGAGCCGCGGGTCCCCCCGTAAGATCGTGCGAACACCTCCCACCCGCTTATGAGGGTGCCTCCCATGAAACCGCCTGACGAAGTCGCTCCGCTTCGACGGCCTTTTATGTGTACCCAGCCTCGGACGTAATGCGAAGAACGCACCCGGGAGCGCCCGGGTGTGTCACCCCATCCACCCGCGCTCACACGCTCGAGCCCGTCGCGGTTCGACGGCCTTAAGTGTCCCAGCGCGTTTCGATGGAACGCGAACGCGAAACGCAGACACCGCGACTGCGGGCCGTTCAACCCGGCCCGCGATCGCACTCGCGCTCGGACCTCCCAAACAGGTTCGACGGGTTTATACCCGTCCGCCTGTTTGATTCAGGTCCGAAAAACCCGTGAGGATTCCACCCCTGCGGTCCGCCGTAAGACGGAATCTGATGTTAGCCCTGGTAGTTCGGTGACACCCGGTCGGTCGTCGACCAGCGTGTGTCACTGGACGGACCTTGCAATGCAACGATATTGGTGATTCGTGCTCTGTATAGAGCACAGAATCCCGCCACCCCCTGTCCCCTCTCCCACGAGGCGACAGGAACATTCCGGTTGATCCTGCCGGAGGCCATTGCTATCGGGGTCCGATTTAGCCATGCTAGTTGTACGTTTACCGTAGCGAAAAGCTCCGTAACACGTGGCCAAACTACCCTGTGGAGGACCATAACCTCGGGAAACTGAGGCTAATAGTCCATACGACACACAAGTTGGAATACTGCGTGTCCGAAACGCTCCGGCGCCACAGGATGTGGCTGCGGCTGATTAGGTAGACGGTGGGGTAACGGCCCACCGTGCCGATAATCAGTACGGGTTGTGAGAGCAAGAGCCCGGAGACGGACTCTGAGACAAGAGTCCGGGCCCTACGGGGCGCAGCAGGCGCGAAACCTTTACACTGCACGCCAGTGCGATAAGGGGACCCCGAGTGCGAGGACATACTAGTCCTCGCTTTTCTGTACCGTAGGGAGGTACAGGAACAAGAGCTGGGCAAGACCGGTGCCAGCCGCCGCGGTAATACCGGCAGCTCAAGTGATGGCCGCTGTTATTGGGCCTAAAGCGTCCGTAGCTGGCCACGCAAGTCCGTCGGGAAATCCATCAGCTCAACTGATGGGCGTCCGGCGGAAACTGCGTGGCTTGGGACCGGAAGGCTCGAGGGGTACGTCCGGGGTAGGAGTGAAATCCCGTAATCCTGGACGGACCACCGATGGCGAAAGCACCTCGAGAAGACGGATCCGACAGTGAGGGACGAAAGCTGGGGTCTCGAACCGGATTAGATACCCGGGTAGTCCCAGCCGTAAACGATGCCAGTTAGGTGTGGCACAGGCTACGAGCCTGTGCTGTGCCGTAGGGAAGCCGTGAAACTGGCCGCCTGGGAAGTACGTCCGCAAGGATGAAACTTAAAGGAATTGGCGGGGGAGCACTACAACCGGAGGAGCCTGCGGTTTAATTGGACTCAACGCCGGACATTTCACCAGCTCCGACTACAGTGATGACGGTCAGGTTGATGACCTCGCCACGACGCTGTAGAGAGGAGGTGCATGGCCGCCGTCAGCTCGTACCGTGAGGCGTCCTGTTAAGTCAGGCAACGAGCGAGACCCGCACTCTTAATTGCCAGCATCAGGTTTCCTGGATGGGTACATTAAGAGGACTGCCGCTGCTAAAGCGGAGGAAGGAACGGGCAACGGTAGGTCAGTATGCCCCGAATGAGCTGGGCTACACGCGGGCTACAATGGCCAAGACAATGGGTTCCAACCTCGAAAGAGGACGGTAATCTCCGAAACTTGGTCGTAGTTCGGATTGTGGGCTGAAACTCGCCCACATGAAGCTGGATTCGGTAGTAATCGCGTTTCAGCAGAGCGCGGTGAATACGTCCCTGCTCCTTGCACACACCGCCCGTCAAAGCACCCGAGTGGGGTCCGGATGAGGCCTGGCTCCCAGGTCGAATCTGGGCTCCGCAAGGGGGCTTAAGTCGTAACAAGGTAGCCGTAGGGGAATCTGCGGCTGGATCACCTCCTAAAGACCGGGACTTCCCTGCACGGGAAGCCCACCTTCCGCATTGCAACACAGTCCACCCACCGACACACCACCCGACCACCGACCGGGCACTCTAGAACTACCAGGGCTAACCGGGCCCGTAGCTCAGTGGTAGAGCGCCTCCTTTGCAAGGAGGAAGCCCTGGGTTCAACTCCCAGCGGGTCCACTCCCGGGACGCACCAACGAACCGTGTTCCTTATAAGGAAGACGGCGATACGGTAAGTCCCGAACCGAACCGATGCACCAACCCGCGAAAGCGCGGCTGGGAAGGGTCGAACGCGCTCCGCCGTCACGGAGAGCGTGATGAGATCGTGTGTACGTGCAATCCAGGCGTCCACTGGACTCGTTCATCGAGTCACAAGTGCGCCCACATTATACTGATCAGACTTGACGTTCGATCGTGAAGTCAGATCCAACTGGCTACTGTACTGGCTGGTGAATGGCTCGGCTCGAGAGCCGACGACGGACGTGCCAAGCTGCGATAAGCTTCGGGAAGCCGCATGGAGGCGAAGAACCGAAGATCTCCGAATGGGAATCCCTTCCACAATTGCCTCGCGCAATAGGGAACGCCCCGAATTGAAACATCTTAGTAGGGGCAGGAAAAGAACGCAACCGCGATGTCGTTAGTAACGGCGAGTAAACGCGACACAGTCCAAACCGAATCCCTCACGGGACATGTGGTGTTCGGACTGACTTTCATCGCTGGAACCATCCCGAGAAATCTCCTGGAACGGAGTACGATACAGGGTGACAGTCCCGTATCGGGATCTACTACAGCGTGCGTCAGCTCCAGAGTAGCGGGGGTTGGATATCCCTCGTGAACACCTCAGGCATGACCTGAGAAGACTAAACACTCCTCGAGACCGATAGCGAACAAGTAGCGTGAGCGAACGCTGAAAAGCACCCCGAGAAGGGCGGTGCAATAGGGCCTGAACTCAGTCAGTGATAGAACGACGGGGCATACAAGGCCTCTCACCAAACGACCCACGCGCGAGCGTGCAGTAGAACGTGAGAGGAGCCGGTGTCGCGTCGTACGTTTTGAAAAACGAACCAGGGAGTGCAATTGTCTGGCGAGTCTAACACGAGAACCGTGGAAGGCACAGGGAAACCGATACGAGCGCAGTCTCTTCGAGACCAGGCTCACCGTGTTCAAGCGCGGGGAGTCAGACAGTTGCGACCCGAAACCGAGTGATCTACGCGGGGGCAGGGTGAAGCGTGGCGAAAGCCACGTGGAAGCCCGTTAGGGTTGGTGTCCTACAATACCCTCCCGTGACCCGCGCGTAGGGGTGAAAGGCCCATCGAACTCGGCAACAGCTGGTTCCAGTCGAAACATGTCGAAGCATGACCTCAGCAGAGATAGTACGCGGGGTAGAGCGACCGATTGGGAGACCCGCCTCCGAGAGGAGTCGGCCTCCCTGTCGAACTCCGAACCTGCGTACGTCGCAGAAGCTGGGAGTCCGGTACTCCGGGGTAAGCTTGGGTACCGTGAGGGAGACAACCCAGAGGTAGGTTAAGGACCCCAAATGTGGATTAAGTGCGACCGAAGATTGTCTCGAGCCCTAAACAGCCGGGAGGTGAGCTTAGAAGCAGCTACCCTCTAAGAAAAGCGTAACAGCTTACCGGCCGAGGTTCGAGGCGTCGAAAATGATCGGGGCTCAAATCCACTTCCGAGACCTACCAGTCCGAAAGGAATCTCGTAGACTGGCGTTCCGCGCGGGCGGAAGCACGGGTGAGAACTCGTGTGGACCGTACGGAAACGAAAATCCTGGTCACAGTAGCAGCGAAAGTCGGGTGACAACCCCGACGGCCTCAAGAGCAAGGGTTCCTCGGCACTGCCAATCAGCCGAGGGTTAGTCGGTCCTAAGACTGACCGCAACTCGAATCAGTCAAATGGGAAACTGGTTAATATTCCAGTACCACCACCACTCAAAGTCGACGCTTTGGGAACCACCGAACCGGGCCTTCGCCCGGTCGAACCAGAGAAACTCGTGGAAGCCGTAATGGCACGAAGCGAGCGAATCCTGGGACAGCGCAAGTCGGTGTTACCCAGAGCCCGTGAAAAGACGAGGTGTGTGTCCGTACCGAGATCCGACACAGGTGCTCTCCCGGAGAAAGGGAAGGCCTGTCGGGAGCAACCGGCGTTAGGGAATTCGGCAATTTAGTCCCGTACGTTCGCAATAAGGGATGCCTGCCTCGGGAGAGGCAGGTCGCAGTGAC
Source organism: Salinigranum marinum (assembly GCF_024228675.1). Classification (NCBI taxonomy): domain Archaea; kingdom Methanobacteriati; phylum Methanobacteriota; class Halobacteria; order Halobacteriales; family Haloferacaceae; genus Salinigranum; species Salinigranum marinum. The sequence continues at coordinate 984,207 of NZ_CP100461.1, forward strand.
TCGGACGCTCCGACTGTCTAGTAACAACACAGGTGACCGCAAATCCGCAAGGACTCGTACGGTCACTGAATCCTGCCCAGTGCGGGTATCTGAACACCAGGTACAACTGGACGAAGGACCCGTCAACGGCGGGGGTAACTATGACCCTCTTAAGGTAGCGTAGTACCTTGCCGCTTCAGTAGCGGCTTGCATGAATGGATCAACGAGAGCGTCGCTGTCCCAACGCTGGGCCCGGTGAACTGTACGTTCCAGTGCGGAGTCTGGAGACCCCCAAGGGGAAGCGAAGACCCTATAGAGCTTTACTGCAGGCTGTCGCTGAGACGTGGTCGCTGATGTGCAGGATAGGTAGGAGTCATTACACAGGTACCCGCGCTAGCGGGCCACCGAGACAACACTGAAATACTACCCGTCAGTGACTGCGACTCTCACTCCGGGAGGAGGACACCGGTAGCCGGGCAGTTTGACTGGGGCGGTACGCGCTCGAAAAGATATCGAGCGCGCCCGAAGATGTCCTCACGCGGGTCGGAAACCCGCAGAAGAGTGCAAGAGCAAAAGGACGTCTGACAGTGATCTTCCTAACGAGGATCGCTGACGCGAAAGCGTGGTCTAGCGAACCTACGAGGTTCATTCATGGGACCCGTAGATGACAGAAAAGCTACCTTAGGGATAACAGAGTCGTCACCGGCAAGAGCACATATCGACCCGGTGGCTTGCTACCTCGATGTCGGTTCCCTCCATCCTGCCCGTGCAGAAGCGGGCAAGGGTGAGGTTGTTCGCCTATTAAAGGAGGTCGTGAGCTGGGTTTAGACCGTCGTGAGACAGGTCGGCTGCTATCTATTGGGGGTGTGAAGACACCTGACGGGAACGCTCGTATAGTACGAGAGGAACTACGAGTGGTGGCCACTGGTGTACCGGTTGTCCGAGAGGGCAGTTGCCGGGCAGCCACGCCACACGGGGTAAGAGCTGAACGCATCTAAGCTCGAAACCCACCTGAAAAAGAGGTGTCACCGAGGTCACTCCTAGAAGAGGAGTTCGATAGACTCGGGTGTACGCGACGAGGCAACGAGTCGTTCAGCCCGCGAGCACTAACAGACCGAGCCACAGTCATATCATACCGAATGTGGCCCGCACTGAGACTCGTTTGAACGAGTCCAGGCGCAAACTGGATTGCACGTTCCTACACACGATCAGACGACCCGAACGATCGACGTTCGGTCATACCGACAGTGGTCAGACGATGACGACGGTTCGATTCCGTCGGTCGGCGTTGAGGCGGCCAGAGCGGCGAGGCAACACCCGTACCCATCCCGAACACGGAAGTTAAGCTCGCCAGCGTATCAGCAAGTACTGGGGTGGGCGACCCCCTGGGAACAGTGATTCGCCGCCTCCCATTCATACTTCATACTTCATCCACTCTGCTTCAGTATCATCTATCAGTTTTCACCAGTCGTTCCCCCGTAGTCGAGACTCCGATCACGAGAGTAACGGGTCACCAGGCGACAGCGACCACGCGTTGGGGATCGGCTCGGCTCGGTTCTGGCTCGCACGGCGATCATCAGTCGTCGGTCGTCGCTCTGCAGTTATGAGCCGTCGCTCGGCGACAGGACACGGAAGAGTGCCACCCGAGAGCGCAGGGCCGATCGAGACCGGTTCGTTCTGACCGTCTCCGGCGAGGCACTCGGGACTCGCGGGGTTTTTGACTGCTTTTGGAATTTTGGGATTTTGAGGGTTTGTAGTTCCGGGGTTTTGGACATCCGAGACGCGCCCGGGGGGTGTCCGGCGTGTCAGTACGCACGAACGAGAGCGTCCCGATCCGCCGTGTCTGTCGCGGGCGCGCACTGGTTTTCACTCGGGGATACAGACTGATTCGAGAGAGTCACCGGACCGCGTTCGCGGTCCACTCAGGCGACCCAGGGCGCACTCGGTTCGAGTTCAGTTTCCAGCGGCAGCAGTACTCGACGCGGCCGCCACGGCGACGGCATGACTGTGGCATGGGTTCGTGCGTGGCCGTGTTCGTCGCGACCACCACTTCGCCGGAACTGCTGTGAGCCGGGACCCGAACTGGGGCCCCGCTTTACTGATCGTCCCATCGCGCCCGGTAGCACGATTTCCGAATGCCCCGCTGTGGAAAACAGTCAGTCGACGGGCGGCGAGCGCGCGCGAACGCCGGGGTCGGCTCGAAACGTCCGAAACCCGAATTCAGACGATTCAGGCCCGCTCTCGGCCGCTAAAACGGTGTAAATCCGGCTAAACTGGGGCCGAACCGGTCCGAAACGGGGTTCAGCGACGACCCCGTTTAACATATTCAGACTGTTCGGAACGAATGAAATGAACCGCAAACTGGTAGCGACACTCCTCGCGACGATGCTGGTGCTGACCGCCTTCGCACCGGCGGCCGTCAGCGCACAGGAGAGTACTCAGACGACCGACCTCACAGTCTCGCTCACCCAGGATCCCGAAACGGGGATCGCCACGGTGACCGCCACCGACGACGCGGGTCCGGTAACCGACGCCACGGCGAACGTCACGTCGAGCGTGACGTACGGAAGCGAGGGCCAGTACACGACCGACGCGAACGGAACCTTCGAGCTCCCGAACCCCGCGCGGACGGTCGAGATCGACGTCGCAGTGACGTCGAACGGGACCGAAGTGACCGAGACGTTCACGCTCGTCCCCGTCGAGGAGTCGATCGACGTGGCGATCACGCAGAACGGCGACGGCACGACGCTCGTCGAGGTCACGCAGTACGGCACGGCACTCGGCGGTGCCGAGGTCGAACTGAGCTCCACCGTCGCCTACGCGGGGAACGGCACGTACACGACCGACGCGAACGGGACCGTCGACCTCCCTGAACCCGAACAGACGGCGGAGCTGACCGCCGTCGTCACCGCGGGCGACCTCGAAGCGATCGAAACGGCGACCATCGAACCGATCGCCGAGTTCGAGGTCGGTCTCGCGGCGAGCGACGACGGGACGGCGACAGTCACCGTGACGCGCGACGACGACCCCGTCGAGAACGCGACCGTGACCGTCACCTCGGACGGGGCCTACGCGGGGAACGGCACGTACGCGACCGACGCGAACGGCACGGTCGACCTCCCCGAACCCGAGCGGACGATCGCCGTGACGATCACCGCCGAAGACGGCGAGGACGAAGCGACGACCGACGCGGACCTGTCGCCGGTCGATACCGGACTCGCGGTCGACGTCGTGCAGAACGGCGACGGGACCGCGGCGGTGACCGTCACCGACGACGGCTCGGCCGTCGAGAACGCGACCGTGAACGTCACGTCCGACGTGGCGTACGACGGGAACGGGACGTACACGACCGGCGCAGAGGGAGCTGTCGAACTCCCGCGCCCCGATGAGAACGTGACGATCACCGTCATCGCGATCAACGGAAGCGAGGAAGCGACGGCGACCGCCGAACTCGAGATCGTCGAGAACGGCGGCTTCGCGAACTTCGGGCAGTGGGTCTCCTCGTACGTGCACCAGCTGCGTGACGAAGGGTACTTCGGGGCCGAGTTCGGTCAGAAGGTCTCCGAGTTCGCGACCGAGAACAACCCCGGTGCCGACGAGAGACCCGACCACGCGGGTCCGAACGAGCAGGCTGACGACGAGGGGACGGAGTCGAGCGACGAAGCGGACGGCGCGGCCGAGTCGGCCCCCGAAGACGACGACCGCGGGCCGCCGGCACACGCGCAGAACGAGCGCTCGGACACGACCACCGCGGACGAAACCGAGGCAGACGCTGGCGGCGCCGGCGAGGCGGGCGACGACTGCGACGCCGAGGACAGCGCCGAAACGTGCGACAGCGAAGACGACGAGGCCGAACGCGATGGCGAGGCCGAATCCGAGGACGACGGTGACGGCGCACCCGGGAACAGCGGGGACAAGGGCAACAGCGAGGGATCGAACGGAAACAACGGTAACGGCAACGGTCGCGGGAAGTAAGCAGGGACGGGTCCGCCCGTCACGGTCGCGCGTCGACGGGAACGGACCCACCAGCGGTTCTTTTTCCATCACCTGGCAGTCGCGCCGGAGCTTCGGCGGTCCACGCACTCGACGAGCGCGAGCGCGTCCGGCGAACCGACCGGTCACTCGTCGGACGACGTGAGCACGACCGTCGGGAGCCCCGCACGGGCCGCGATCCGCTTGGCGGACACGTCGAACCAGCGGAGTGCGAGCCGCGCACCGCGCCTCACGGCCGGTCGGCTCGCGTCCGGCGCCGGCGTCCACGGGTTCGCTCGCGTCGAGCGCGTGGTGCGTCCGTCGTCGAGGGCGGGCGCGACAGCCAGCGACAGGAGGGCGACCGGTAACACCTCCGTGGACTCGACCTCGGTGTCGGTGCCGGATACACCCGATCCGCGCCCCACCGCGGGCACGGTCTCGTCCCGGTCGCCCTCGATCGTCTCGTCCGCCGGGGCGGCATCGAGCGCCCCCGCTAAGGCGAAGTAACGCCGGGCGTCGACGTCGTCCACGAGCGCGCGTTCGAGCGCAGCCCGCTGGACGGCGACGAGCGGGTCACGCGCCATTCGGTCGGTCGTCCTCGCGGTTCGTCTCCCCGTCGGTGTGCGTCCCGCCCGCTTCCGTCGCCGACGGTCGAGACAGCGAGTGGTCGACGACCGTCTCGTCGGGACGAAGCGTAACGGTCCCCAGTGTGACGGTCTCGCCGGTCGCCGTCGACGACGCGATGGCGCGCAGGGTCGACTCCTGGTCGAGCTGACGCCAGACGACGCGCTCGACCAGCCGCTGGAACGCTTCGGGATCCGTCCAGCCCGAATCGATCGACGAGGGGACGTGGACGACGAACCGCAACTCCCGTTCCGTGACGTGGATCCCGACGCCGAACGTGTCTGCGTCTCCGGCTCCCGTGGCTCGGCTCGCCACCGTGTCCTCGCCCGCGTCGGGGTTGTCGCGGTCGACCGTCCCACCACCGGAGCCGCTCGCGGCCGCCTCGGGGTCGCCGTCGTTCATACCCACTCCTCGGCACGCGCGCGTCAAATAGCTCGCGTTCGCCGTCATGGATTCGGGGCCGCCGCGTTCGGCCCGCGACGTGATACGTGATACGAGACGACGTGGCAGACCGCCGCCGGATGGCGGCGTTTTTGTCCGCCGACGTGAGAGCGTGCGGTAATGAGCTACCGGATCGGTCTGGTCGGCAAGCCTTCAGTGGGCAAGTCGACGTTCTTCAACGCCGCGACGATGAACGACGTCCCGGAGGGGGCGTACCCGTTCACGACGATCGACCCCGCCATCGGCGAGGCGTACGTCCGCGTGCCGTGTGCGGCCCCCGAGTTCGACGAGTCCTGCACGCCGTCGGTCGGCTTCTGCGACGACGGAACCCGGTTCGTCCCCGTGAAACTGGTCGACGTCGCCGGGTTGATCCCCGGCGCGCACGAGGGGAAGGGCCTCGGTAACCAGTTCCTCACCGACCTCAACGAGGCCGACGTCCTGGTCCACGTCGTCGACTTCTCCGGCGAGACGGACATCGAGGGCGAACCGACGGAGGGCCACGACCCCCGCGAGGACATCGCGTTCCTCGAGACGGAACTCGACCAGTGGTACCTGGACGTGCTGAAGAAGGGCCTCGACCGGTACGAGTCGGGCTACCACGGGAAGGCGGGCGACGTCGAGGCCGACCTCGCCACGCAGATGGACGCCTTCCGGACCTCCGAAGAGGAGATCAAGCAGGTCATCCTCGGGCTCGACCTCGGGCTCGACCCCGACACCTGGTCCGACGAGGACGAACTCGCGATCGCGCGCGAACTCCGGGCGCGGACGAAGCCGATGGTGATCGTCGCAAACAAGATGGACACCGAGGCCGCCCAGGAGAACTACGCCGAGATCACCGCCGATCCCGACTACGACCACCTCACGATCGTCCCCGCGTCGGCCCACGCCGAGAAGGCGCTGAAAAAAGCCACCGAGGGCGGTGCGGTGGCGTATCAGGCCGGCGACGACGCGTTCACCGTCGAGCGCGAACTCTCCGAGGAACAGCGCGCGGGACTCGAGCGGATCCGCGAGTTCGTCTCCGAGTACGGCGGCACGGGCGTCCAGCAGGCCCTGGAGACGGCGCTGTTCGACGAACTCGGCGCGCTCGCCGTCTTCCCCGGGAGTGCCAACGGCCGTGCGGACTCCCAGGGCGTCTTCCGCGACTGTTTCATCCTTCCCGAAGGGGCGACGACCGAGGCGTTCGCGTACCACATCCACTCCGACCTCGGCGACGGTCTCTTACACGGCATCGATTGCCGGTCGGGGCGGCAGATCGGCGGCGATCACGAACTCGCCCACCGCGACGTGGTCGAACTCGTCACGACGAACTGACCGACGAACCACGACGATTGTCAGTTCGTCGGAACCGGTTCCCGGCTATTTGCCCGTTCGGTGCCGAGGACGACACGGTGAACACGATGTACGACGCAATCCTCGTTCCGACCGACGGGAGCTCGGGCTCCGAGCGCGCGGTCGAACGCGCGGCCGACTTCGCCGCGACCTACGACGCCACGCTCCACGCACTGTACGTCGTCGACGACGGATCGATCCCGGTCGCGAGCGCGGGGTCCGTCGACGACGAACTCACGGCGCGGGGGCGGCAGGCGATCGACCTCGTGGAGGGGTACGCCGCCGACCACGGCGTTCCGTTCGCGAGCGACATCCGGTATGGCGATCCGCAGGGTGAGATCCTCCGGTACGTCGAGACGCGCGACATCGACCTCGTCGTCATGGGGACCCACGGGCGGACCGGCATCGAACGGCACCTGCTCGGGAGCGTCACGGAGCGCGTGGTCCGGTCCGCGCCCGTCCCGGTCGTGACGGTCGGGCTGCGCGGCTCGGTCGACGAGATCACGGCCGAGGACGACGCACGCGCGGTCGCTCGGGAGGCGGTGGCCGAGGAGTACGGCCCGGACGTCGACCTCGGCCGAGGGGCGTACCGCGAACAGCACGCGTGGGTGTTCGAGGGCTCGGCCGGGGACCGACACGTGACCGTCTACGTCGACCGGGCGACGGGCGAGCCACACGTCGTCGCCACGCCGGACGAGCCGTAGCTCACGCCGAGTCCCCCTCGACACCCGCGAGGAGGGCCGCCAGCGCCCGTGTCGCGCTCTCCGTCTTGACCTCGTGGCGATCGCCGTCGAGGACGTACCGCTCGGCGCGGGTGAACGACTCACCGGTTCCCCACGGCGCGGCGTAGGCGACGCCGACGAAGACGAGCCCGACCGGCTTCTCGGCCGTGCCGCCGGTCGGCCCGGCGATCCCCGTCGTCGAGACGCCCCAGGTCGTCCCCGCGGTGTCTCGAACCCCCTGGGCCATCTCGCGGGCGACGGGGGCCGACACGGCCCCGTGCGCGTCGAGCGACTCCCGCGAGACCGCCAGCGCGTCGCGCTTGGCGTCGTTCGAGTACGTCACGACCGCGCGGTCGAAGTAGTCGCTCGACCCGGGAACGTCGGTCAGCCGGGAGCCGACGAGGCCGCCGGTGAGCGATTCCGCGACGGCGACCGTCTGCCCGACCGCTCGGAGCGCGTCGCCGACGCGGGCCTCGACCGTCTCGTCGTGTGCGTCCATGTGGGGTGGCGGGACCGCGGACACATGAAGCCTCGCGACGCCGCGGAGGGGGCTGTCAGTCGATGTGGATCGCCGGCTTGTCCGGCCGTGCCTTCCGCGCGAGGTCGTCGTCGGGGTCGTCGGTCGCCCGGCGGACCGCCACCTCGGCCCCGAACTCCTCCTCGAAGAGCCAGGCGGCCTGCTCGAACAGCGCGAGTTCGCGGTCGGCGTCGAGCACGGGTTCGAGTCCCGGCTTTCGCTCGGCAACGCGGGTGGCGTACTCCGCGGCGACCTCGCCGTGTTCGCCGATCCGGTCGTCGGCCATGAGCTGTCCCACCACGGCCGCGTCCGGGTCGGCCGCGCGGGCCAGTTCGTACGCCCGGTACTTCCACGGCTGGGCGACCACGATCTCGATCCGTTCCGGTGCGTCGATCCCGACCACGTCCGTGATCCCGCGGACGTCGTCGAGGGTCCGCCGGACGAGCTGACGCTCGACCCGGTGGTCGGTGACCGCCCGGAGCGGCTCGGGCCACCGCGCCTCCGCGACTAAACCCTCTTCCCCGAGCATGCTCCACAGCTCCTCGCCGAGGAACGGGGTGATCGGGGCGACAAAGCGGGCCAGCGCCCGGAGACCGCGCTCGTAGGGGTACTTGTACGGCGTGTCGTACGCGCGGTAGCGCCGGAGCAGCCGCGTCAGCCCGTGGATCTCGCTCACTACCCGGTGGAACCGGAAGCGCTCGTAGTCGGCGGTGACCGCGGCGATCGTGCGGTCGAGCTCGCGTTCGAGGTACGTGTCGTGTGGGGCGTGTTCGTCGCGGGCCGCTTCCTCGTCGCGCTCCGTGTACTCCTGGACCAGTCGGTAGACCGTCTGCTGGAGATCGTACGCCGTCGAGACCTTCTTGGCGGTCCACTCGAAGTCCTGTTCGGGGTGCGCGGCCGACAGCACGAACAGCCGGGTGGTCTCGGCACCGTACTCGTGGGGGGCGATGGCGTTGCCCTTCGACTTCGACATCTTCTCGCCGTCGTAGAGGACGGTCCCCTGGTTCACGAGTCGCTCGACGGGTTCGCGCACGTCGAGGAGACCGAGATCACAGAGCGCCCGCGCGAAAAACCGGATGTACAGCAGGTGCAACACGGCGTGTTCGTCGCCGCCGACGTAGACGTCGACGGGCAGGAGCTCGTTCGCCCCCTCGGTGTCGAACGGTGCCGTCTCCAGGTCGGGCGAGAGAAAACGCAGGAAGTACCACGAGGAGTCGACGAACGTGTCCATCGTGTCTGTCTCCCGCCGCGCCGGGCGGCCGCAGTCGGGACAGGTCGTCTCGACGAACTCCTCGCTCGCGTCGAGCGGGTTGCCGGTCGTCTTGACGAACGCGGGGAGTTCGACCGGGAGCTCCTCGTCCGGGACGAGCACGTGCCCGCAGTCGTCGCAGTGCACGACGGGGATCGGCGTCCCCCAGTAGCGCTGGCGGGAGATGAGCCAGTCGCGCAGGCGGTACGTCACCGACGACTCGACCGCGGGCTCGTCGAGGAGTCGGTCGCGCGCGGCCGCGCTCGCGAGCCCGTCGTACGCGCCGCTGTCGGTGAGCATCCCGTCGCCGGTGAAGGGCTCGTCGGGGAGGTTCGTCCCCGAACCGTCGACGGGTTCGACGGCCTGGGTGACGGGGATGTCGTGCGCGCGGGCGAAGGCGTGGTCGCGCTCGTTGTGCGCCGGGACGCCCAGCACCGCGCCCGTCCCCACGTCGTCGAGGACGTACGCGGCGACGTAGACGGGGAGTTCCTCGCCGGTGAGGGGGTGGGTCGCGCGGAGCCCGGTGTCGACGCCCGACGTCCCCTCCGTGTCGGCGTGACCGCGGACCATGTCGACGTACTGCGCGACGGTCTCGTCCTCGGCGGCGACCGCTCGAGAGAGATCGTGACCCGGTGCGAGTGCGACGAACGTCCCGCCGTACACCGTGTCGAGCCTGGTCGTGAACACGTCGACCGTCGCGTCGCGGTCGACCACGTCGAGCGTGACCCGCGCCCCCTCCCGTCGCCCGATCCAGTTGCGCTGGATCTCGCGGACGCCCTCCGACCAGCCGTCGAGCTCTTCCAGCCCGGCGTGGAGCTCCTCCGCGTAGTCGGTGATCCCGAAGAACCACTGGTCGAGGTCGCGCCGCCCGACAGGCGTCTCACACCGCCAGCAGACGTCGACCGTCTCCCTCCCGCCGTCGTGGGTGGCGTGTTCGTCCCCAGTCGATCCGTCCGTCGCCGGCGCGCGCTCGCGCGTCTCGACCTGCGCGTCCGCCAAGACGGTCTCGCAGTCGGGACACCAGTTGACCGTCGCAGCCTCGTACTCGACGAGGTCCTCCTCGTAGAAGCGTTTGAACAGCCACTGGTTCCAGCGGTAGTAGTCGGGCTCACAGGTCGTGACCTCCCGCGACCAGTCGTAGCCGAAACCCATCGTCTCCATCTCCTCGCGCATCTGCGTGATGCACGTCTCCGTCCACGATCGGGGGTCGGTGTTGCGGTCGTACGCCGCGTTCTCGGCGGGGAGACCGAACGCGTCCCAGCCCATCGGGTGGAGCACGTCGTCGCCCTGCATCCGCCGGTAACGGGCGTACGCGTCCGTGATCGTGTAGTTCCGGACGTGACCCATGTGGAGCTCGCCCGACGTGTACGGAAACATTCCCAGTACGTAGGTCGGGTCGGCCGCGTCGTCGACGCGGTAGACGCCCTCCCGCTCCCAGACGGACTGCCAGTACTCCTGCACCCGACCGTGGCTGTATCCCCGAGACATGATAGAACGACCTTGGGAGCCCTGCGGCGCGGAGGGATATGATTGTTCGGGCGGAGGCGGTCTGTGGACGCGGCCGGACGGCCGATCGACGAGCCGCGCGAGGGGATCGACGTGGCGCCTCGGGTGGAGCTGTCGAACCACAGCCGGACGGCGAACCGTCGGTCCGCCCGTCCGGACGCGCCGGCTGTATAAGAACGGTACTTATATGCTTCGACCGTTGCGGGCGAAACGGTCAGTTACGATTCACTTACCGAGCCTGCAACAGCGAGAACGGGCTCCTCAGGTTATTACCACGCATAGTACAGTTGAACTGGATGTCAGTCGACGCGACGAATACCACGTTCGAACACCCACCCACGGACCGCCCACACGAGCGCCCAACCGGCTCCGAGGACGAGGAGTTCGGACCGGACGACGTCTTTCACCTCCTCCAGAACCAGCGGCGGCGACGCGTGCTCAGGTGCCTCCGCGGCGTCGAGGGGACCGTCTCCATGTCCGACCTCACCGAACAGGTCGCCGCCTGGGAACACGGCACGACGGTCGAGGCGCTCACGTCGACACAGCGCCAGCGCGTCTACATCGCGCTCTACCAGCGACACCTCCCCAAACTCGACGACATGGACGTCCTCGACTACAACCAGAGTCGGGGGTTCGTGACGCCACGCGTCCGTGCCGAACGGATCGTCGACTACCTCGACATGGCGACCGAGAGCGGGCTCGTCGGCGCAGGCGGTCCTTCGGCCGACACCTCCGAGGACGCCGGAGGGGAGAGGACGAACGGCGAGACGGACGACACGGACGCCCGGTGGCGGCGGTACTCGCTCGCGTTCGCCATCGTCGGGGCCGCCGTGCTCGCGATGGCGGCCCTCGACGTCCCCCTCCTCGCCTCGGTATCGGAACTCGGCGTGGCCGTCGTGGTGGTGGTGGGGTTCGTGCTTCTCTCGGTCGGACGGTGGTGTACGTAACGGGCCGTGCTCGGGCCGTCGTCGCCCCCGACCGCTCGTCCCGAACGTGTTTCTCCGACGGAGCGGTGGGGCTGGCTCTCGCGGTTTCACGAAGCGCCGAAGCACCGGACCGCCGGACCGCCGGAACGCCTGGACCGCGTCGCGTGGCCGGGGTGGATCGCGAACGGATCACAATACGGCGGTGCGGGGATCACCCCCATGGAGCCGGCACTCGCGCGCTACCGCCGCCGGCTCGATCACGCCGGTCGATCCCGGTCGCCGCCGAGGACGGCGACGAGTTCACCGAGCCCGTCGAGCACGTAGTCGGGTTCCCGGCCGCCGGGCCACGCCGCCTCGCCCCGCCGGTACGCCGCCGCTGTCTCGTCGTCCGCGGGACACCACGCGACCCGGAGCCCCGCGCGGCGTGCCCCGACGACGTCGTGTTCGACCGAGTCGCCGACGTAGAGCGCCGATCCGGGGGCGACGGCGAGCGACTCCAGCGCGCGGTCGAACGGGTCCCGATAGGGTTTCCGACGCGGGAGGTCGCCGGCGTAGACGACCACGTCGAACGCCGCCGCGAGTCCGAGCGCGTCGAGTTTGACCGACTGCCGGGACGACGGCCCGTTCGTGACGAGTCCGATCTGAGCGCGGTCGCGCGCGGCGGCGAGCGCCTGTTCCGCGCCGGGGCAAAACGAGACCGCACGGTAGTCGACAGTTTCGAGAAACCCCGCGGCGAGCGCGTCCGCGTCGACGCTGACGCCGTGCCGGTCGGCGATCTGTCCGAACCCGTCGGCGAGGTAGCCCGCGGCGTCGCGGGGTGGGGGATCGCCGTCGAGTGCGCGCCAGAGCTCCTCGGGGGCACCGAACGGATCGACACCCGCGTACTCGAACGCCCCGCGGTAGATCGTCTCGGCGGACTGCTCGTGGCGGCAGAGCGTGTTGTCGAGATCGAACAGGATCGCGTCGAACCGTCTCACGGTCTCCGTAGGCGCGCGGACGACAAAAGCCCGTGCTCGCCATCGTGCCGCGACGAGGTCTCGGAGACGACCTCCGGCGTGGATGTCGGTCAGTCCCGGGCGTCCCGCGCGTCGTCGAACGTCGCGCTGAGCAGTTTCCGCTGTGCGATCCGGAGGTGCTGGTGGAGCGTCGGGGGCGAGATCCCGATCGCGTCGGCCACGTCCTCCCCGTTTTGCTCCCGGGGCCACTCGAAGAAGCCGCCGAAGTACGCCGCTTCGAGCGCCGACCGCTGCCGGTCGGTCAGTTCCTCCGCGAGCACGCGCTTCAGCGAGTCGACGCTGTCGGGTGTGCGGGTGACGTGACGCTTCGCGACGAACTCGGCGCTGGGGTACGACTCCCGGACGACCTCGGAGATCCGTCGGGGCTCAACCCCCGGCGGCAGGTGGAACTCGATCCGGTAGTCGCCGTCCTCGATGACCGCCTGATCGACGTACCCCCCGTGGGAAGCAACTTCGGAGACGACCGGCGGCTCCGACAGCTGGACCTCGAACCGCACCGTCCCGGACCCCTCGGTCAGCCGCGTCACCGTCGTCCACGTCGGGACGGTGTCGGCCAGCGCGAGCACCGTCTCGAAGGCGTGCGCCGAGGTGCTCCCGTACAGGAGGTACTCGTCGTTCCCGGCGGGAACGACCTGGTCGAGCCTGATCGTCTCCGCCGTGGCCGGCGCGTCGAACACGTCGAAGCAGTCCCGGATCCGGTACTCGATCGACAACACCTCGTCGCTCATGAGCGCGCGCTTGCGCTCGATGCTCGCGATGGCGTGTCCCATCACCTCGCCGAGCTGGCTGACGACCGCCCGCTCGTCGCCCTCGAAGCCGTTCGGCCGGCTAGCGTACACGTTCAGGACCCCGTATAGCGTCCCCTCGTGCGTGATCGGAATCGCCGCCGAGGACCGAAAGCCGTGCGCGCGGACGTGCTCGCGCCACTGCTCGTAGTCAGGGTTCCCCCGGACGTCCTGGGTGACCTGCGTCTCGCCCGTCCGGAGCGCCCGCCCGGTCGCGCCCTGCGAGCGGGGATTGTCGGGATCGATCGAGACCGTGACGTCGTCGAGGTAGCCGTCGACGCCGGCCTCCGTCCGAACTCGAACGGTCTGGGAGTGTGAGTCCACGTCACCGATCCACGCGAACAGATACGAGTCGGCGGCGGCCAGCCGCTCGCAGACGGCCCGTTCGATCTCCTCGCGGGTCGACCGGTCGATCACCGCCTCGACGATCCCGTTGACGATCTCGTTGAGGTTGTTCACCGCGGCGAGCTGTTCGCGCTGGCGGCGCAGCTGCTGTTCGTTCCGCTGGCGATCGATCGCGTTGGCGAGGATGGTCGCGACCGACTGCACGAAGTCCACGTCGTGGTCTGCGAACTCCCTCACCCGTCGGTCGTGGACGCCGAGGACCCCCCACGGCTCGTCGACGGGACCGACGACGGTCGTGACGCCGCTGCGGACGCCGTGGCTCGCGAGCAGGTCGGGTCCGCTGAACCGTGATTCGGTCGCGAGGTCGGTGACGACGACGGGGGCGTCCGACCCCAGCGTGTACGCCGCCTGCGACTCGGCTTCGACCGACGAGACCGTTTCCGAGCCGACGAGGCCGTCGTCCCAGCCGACGCCCTGGCGGAGCAGAAGCTCCTCTGCCTCCGCGTCGAGGTCGAGCATCTTGCAGTAGTCGGTGTCGAGGGTGTCGGCGACCAGCTCGGCCGCCTCGGCCATCAGCGCGTCGAGCCCCTCGCCTTCGAGCGCCCGGTGACCGAGTTCGGTGACGACCTCCTGCTGGCGGACCCGTCGTTCGAGTTCGCGCTCGCGTTCGACGCGCTCTGTGACGTCCCGGACCACGCCACATCGGCCGCGGCCGTCGTCGAGGTCGATCGGCCCGAGACGGCTCTCGGCCGGGACGGATGTACCGTCTGCCCGATGGATGTCGAGTTCGACGTTCGCTACCTTCCGCTCACCGGCGTCGACCTCGGCGACGAGTGTGGCGGCCTTCGGCGTGATCTCGTCGCCGTGGACCGTGGTCGCGTGTGCGCCGAGTAACTCCGCGCGGCCGTAGCCGGTCAGCTCGCAGAAGGCGTCGTTGACCAGGATGAACCGCGCGTCGGCGTCGACCGCGTAGATGCCGTCGTCGACGGTCTCGACGATGGTGGCGTAGCGTTCGAGTTCCCGTTCGCGTCGCTTCCGCTCCGTCACGTCGCGGACGACACCCACGGTCCCCTGGAACGTCCCGTCGTCGCTCGGGAGCGGCGTGAACTTGCTTTCGGCCGGGAGCGCGTCGCCGTCGGCTCGCTGGATCTCCGCCTCGATCGTGGCGTGATCGCCGTCGCCGGCCACCATCGCCTCCGAGAACGCCGCGGCCCGCTCGGAGATCCCCTCGCCCACGACGAGCGAGCAGTGCGACCCGAGCAACTCCGTCCGGTCGTAGCCGGTCATCTCGGCGTACGCGTCGTTCATCTGGACGAACTCGTAATCGTCGTCGAGGACGTACACGCCGTCGTCGATCGTCTCGACGATCGTCTCGTAGCGCTCCAGTTCGGCCTCACGTTCCTTCCGTTCCGTGACGTCGCGGAAGTGGACCGACAGCCCCGTCTCAGACGGATACGCCCGGACGTCGAACCAGGCGTCGAGCGTCGAGTAGTACTCCTCGAACGTGACCGTCTCCCGGGCGTCGATCGCTCCCTCGACCCCACGGAACGTCGAGGCGATCGCGTCGGGGACCCCCTCACGGATCGACCGCCCGACCAGTTCGTCGGCGGATCGACCGAGGAGCCGCTCGGCCCGTGTGTTGAGGTACGTGACGCGCCAGTCGTCGTCGAGCGCGAGCACGGCGTCGTCGATGCGCTCGAACACCTCGCCGAGTTCGTGCTGGAGGTCGTCTCGGTGGCGCTCCAGCCGCCGCTGTCGTGACTTCAGCGGCGTGACGTCGTAGAGGGTGACGACGACCTGCTCGACGCCGCCGTCGTCGCACGTCAGCGGGGCCGCCGTGACAGAGACCCACCGCTCGGTGTCCGGCCTGTCGACGCGAGCCTCCCAGTCGCCCACCCGCTCGCCGGTCTCAAAGACGCGTGCGACGGGGCGATCATCCCCGGGGATCGGCTCGCCGGCCTCGTCGACGAGCGGCCACTCGCTCGCGGGCACGCCGGCGGGGTGGACGCCGAGTAGGTCCCTCGCGCGCTCGTTCGTCTCCTCGACCGTCCCGTCCGCGTCGATCAGGACGACCCCGGCCGTGCTGGTCTCGAACAGCTTCCGGACGAGGTCCCGCTGTCGGCGGAGCCGCGTCTCGTACTCCCGGTGGTCGGTCATGTCCCGGGTCACTTTCACGTATCCCTGGAGCGTGCCGTCGTCGTCACGGACGGCTGTGAGCGTCGCGTTCGCCCAGAAGCGCGAGCCGTCCGCGCGCACGCGCCACCCCGTCAGCTCGACCGAGCCCTGCGCTGCCGCCTGTTCGAGGTTCCGCTCCGGGACGCCGTTTTCGGCCGCTGCCTCCGTGTAGAAGCTGCCGTAATGATCGCCGACGATCTCCTCGCGCCGGTAACCCTTGATCCGTCTCGCCCCGTCGTTCCAGGTGACGACGGCGCCGTCGGTGTCGAGCATGAAAATGGCGTACTCGTCGACGGCCCCGACGAGCGACCGGAACTCCACCCCGCGTTCGTCTCCCGCCAGCGTCTCTCCGGGACCGTCCGTTCCGACGCCGTCTTCGGACTCGGTGCCGGACGTGCGCCACCAGATCCGGCCACGCGCGCCGACTTTCTTCGTCGCCAGCGCGCCACGGTCGACGAGTTCGTCGAGTCGGTTGTACGCGGCACGGCGCGAACAGTCGGTGGCGTCCGCCACCTCGCTCGTGGTGAGGGGAGTGAAGCTGGACGAGGGCCGGTCGAAAGCCGAGAGCGTCTCGCTCAGTCGCTCCGACAGCGGGCCTGCAGAGGACATCCCGTCGGGGTACGATCTCCTGATATAAATATACCGTTGACGGAATTCGGTGTGGGGAGACCGAACTATGTCGGCCGAACTGGTGCCCTCTGCGACGGCCAGATCGGTCCGTCGCGGCGTCGTGTCGGCGTGGCCCGCTCCGACGAACGAACCGCTCTCTGATCGCGGATGTCCGGGGCCCTGTCCCGTCATCGGCCGCAGTAGAGCCTAATATGTTTGGCTCAACCGGTATGTGGCGGGGGTTCGTTCGTCTACTCGCGGTGGGGGGAAAACGAGGGAAAGACGAACTGGGGGGAACCCAAGAAGGGGGAGACGAACTGGGGAGAACCCAAGAAGGGGGAGACGAACTGGGGAGAACCCAAGAAGGGGGAGAGGCTGCGGACCGCGACGGGCGGTTCGCGCAGCCGAGTAGGTCACCCTGGCCAGCACTTGACGTCGTGTCGGCTCGTGGAACTCCGCGAGCCGCCTCGGACGATCGGTGATTCGGCCCTCGCCGGAACGGTCCGGGACGCCGAGAGCGACGTTTACCGGATGACTCTCGGCGCCGCGGGCAGACGTTCACTACCCGAACCCAGCCTCGTCACACCGGCCTCCGTGGCGTTGACCCGGCGAAACGTCGCGTATTCACGGCCCCGCGTTGGATTAACGAGCGACAGTACTGCCCTTTACGAGCAGCAGTACCGCCCTTCACGACCCACAGTTCTGCGGCCCTCCGGCGGAGCGGCGTCCCGTTCGGGAGGCTCACCGCCGTCGCCACAGCGACATGACCGCGCCGCCCCCGCCGACGCTCATCCCGACGAGGCCGTATTCGAGACCTTCCTCGACGAACTGGTACGCCAGCGACGTCGCCAACATCCCTCCGGACGCGCCGATCGGGTGCCCGAACGCGACTGCGCCGCCGCGTGGGTTCAGTTTCTCGCGTGGGATCCCGAGCCGCTCCATCACGTACACCGACTGGGCGGCGAACGCTTCGTTCACCCAGCAGGCGTCGACGTCGTCGATCCCGAGGTCGTTGGCCGCCAACAGCTTCTCGATCACGTCGCCGACGGCCTCGTTGAACTCGTCGGATGCCCGGTAGACGACGGCGTCGTCGACGAGGCGGAGCATCGGATCCAGCCCCGCGTCCGCCGCGGCGTCGGCGTCGGCAAGGAGCACGACCCCGGCACCGTCGGAGAGCTTCGAGGCGTTCGCGGGCGTGATCGTCCCGTCGGATCGGAACGCCGGCGTGAGGCGTGCGAGGTCGTCCATAGTCGACTCCGGGCGTGGTCCCTCGTCCGGGGTGACCGTCCCCGCCCCGGTGTCGACGGGGACGAGTTCCGCGTCGAACCGCCCGTCGGCGGTCGCCGCCGCGGCCCGCCGGTGGCTCTCTAACGCGTAGCGGTCCTGTGCCTCCCGCGAGAGGTCGTACTCGTCGCCGAACCGATCGACGAGTCGCTCGGTGATCTCGCCCATGTGGACGTCCAGGGTGACGTCCCAGAGGGAATCGAGCAGCATCGAGTCCTTCAGCGTGACGTCGCCGTGTCGTTTTCCGCCCCGCATGCCGGGGAGGACCCACGGCGCGTTCGTCATCGACTCGAATCCTCCGGCGACCGCGAACGACGCCCGTCCCGCGGCGATGCGATCGGCCGCGAGCGTGATCGCCCGCACGCCCGACCCCGAGGCCTCGTTGATCGTCGTCGCCGGCGTCGTCTCCGGGAGCCGCGACTCGACGACCACCTGTCGGCCCGGTACCTGACCGATCCCCGCCTGGATGGCGTTGCCGAGAACCGCGTGGTCGACCCGGTTCGGAGCGAGGTCGATCCGATCGAGCAGTCCGTCGAGGGCGACGCGCCCGAGTTCGACGGGGCCGACGCCGGCCAGCGAGCCGAGGAGCGTCCCGTGGGGAGTCCGCGCGCCGTCGACGAGGACGACTTCGTTCATGTGTCTGTGTGTCATCGACACGACGTATCAGTGTTACCCGGCGGGGCGTCCCGGCCGCCCCGCCGACCCGTCGCGCGGGGATCGAAGCGGATTCCGGTCGCCGGCCTCGCGACGCTCTGTGGATAACGGGAAGAGAAGTGCTCCGTCTCGCCGCTCACTCGTCAGTGTCGTCAGCGTCCGGTTCGAGCGGTATTCGATCCAGTCCGACCGTGTCGTAGTCTTGTTCGCTCGAGAGAACGACGTCATCGGGCGTCCGGAGTGGTGGTGCGATCATCGGGAGCAGCCCTTGCTCCTCGTAGTCGGTCCTGTCGAGTGTCGTACAGTGGACACACGTCTCAGCGCGGATCTGCGACTTATCCGTCTGTGCTGCTTCGATGGCTTCAGCGGCCGCCCAGCACGACGTATGGATGACGTAATATTTGATCTCGACTCCCTGCGCCAACCGAACGGCGTCGTCGGCTACCTTCGCCTCGGCATGGGGAGGGCGCGAGTCAAGGTAGTCGGTCGGCACACCCCTCCCCTCAGTGCGCATCCGTCTCCCGTGTCGAGCACACGCTGTCGTCCTCCGTGTGGGGGACAGCGAGCCCGTCAGCCGCTTCGATACCTTCGAGGGCTCGTTCTATGAACCCGTTTCGGAGCCTGAAGTCGTAGGTGGTGAAGATCTTGAACGAGACAGTCCCGCTCTCCACCAGATCCGCGATTTCGTCTAGGACCGTTGGGGTCCTCCCCGGTAATCGTCCCGTGGAAACCGAAATCGACGAGCGAGGACTCTCCAGCGGACCGCTGGCGCTCGACCGCCTCGTGCAGCGTCCTGTCACTCGTACACAGTGAGTCCACTCCGTCCCGTCCCTGCCAGGCGAAGGTTAGGAGAGTCGTCGGGCCACCCAACGCCGCGGCTTGACCTCCTGTTCGAGAGGAGTCGATCAACCATGGCCCCTCGAGATGGACGTGAGGGTCGACGACTCCCGGGAGAACTAGCCGATCGGACACGTCGACTGTAGCCGCGCTTTCGATGTCGGTACCGTTTTTTCACGATCCCTGCGATCCGGCCCCCTCTCAACGAGGAGATCGGCAGCAATCGTACCGTCAGCTGTGACGAGTGTCCCGTCTTTGACGACGAGGTCCATGTCGAGGACGCATTTGAGTTCGCGCGACGAGCCGTGGTTCGATACTCCGTGACGCCCACGGAAACCCGCCACATACTCCATCAGTACATCAATCACCAATGTCTCAGAGTTCGGAAAATACGACCTATCAAGCGTTCCTCACCGAACTCATTGAAATACCCTGCCCCGTTGA
Source organism: Salinigranum marinum (assembly GCF_024228675.1). NCBI lineage: Archaea > Methanobacteriati > Methanobacteriota > Halobacteria > Halobacteriales > Haloferacaceae > Salinigranum > Salinigranum marinum. Next base: position 1,003,621 of record NZ_CP100461.1, read on the forward strand.
GATCCACATCAGTTGATAGAGATCGCCTGCTGAATACAGAGGCTGTACGCAGCACTCGTCGCTCCTCTCGCTTGCTTACCGACATGTGGTCGGTCAGTACCAGAGGTCGTTGACCTGTACTCGACACTCGGACGCTGTTCCACTCGACACTCGGACGCTGTTCCACCTCACGCAGGGTGAGGTCGAGAAGCTTCACAGTACGCCCGCCTCTCGGAGTCTCTCGATCTCTCCCTCGTCGTAGCCGAGTGCCTCGAGGACGGGAGTGGTGTCCTCACCAAGCGATGGCGGGTCCGTTGACTCGACCCGGTCGAAGCCCGTCGAGCGCGCGGGGAACCGTGGCGTCCGGATCCGGCCGCCCTCACCTTCGGTAGCATTGACTTCAGCGAGGGCCTCCGTCACCTCGAGATGCGGGTCGTCTCGGACGTCGCCCATATCGTTCACCGGGGCGACCGGAACGCCCCCGTCCTGAAGTCGCTCGACGAGCTCGTCTCTCGTGTACTGTTTGCAGGTCGCCTCCACGATGCCGTGGAGTTCCGTGCGGTTTTTCAAGCGGTTCTTGAGTTCGGCAAACCGTTCGTCGTCACCGATGTCGAGGTCGAGAACGTCACAGAACTGCCGCCACTGCCGGTCGGAGGACGGTCCGATGAACACCCACTCGTCGTCGGCAGACTGAAACACGTCGTACGGCGCCCAACCGGGGTGACTCGCGCCCATCGGATCGGGGATGTCGTCGTACGCCTGTGTGTACGCGAGCCAGTATCCCATGAGTGCGACCGTGCTCTCGAACAGCGGGACAGTGAGGTGCTGGCCGGTCCCCGTCTCCTGGCGCTGACGCATGGCACCGAGGACTGTCACGGCGGCGTACAACGACGCCGCCATGTCCGAAAGGCTCGTGCCTGACCGGACTGGCGGCTGACCGGGATGGCCAGTCACGCTCATGACCCCCGAGAGCGCTTCGGCGACCGGGTCGAGCGCTGGGAAGCGCTCGTATGGGCCCTGGTTGAACCCCTTGATCGAGCAGTACACTAGTTCCTCGTTGGCGGTCTTGAGGTCGTCGTAGCCGACGCCGAGGCGGTCGGTCGTCCCGGCGGCGAAGTTTTCGACCAACACATCTGCGTTCGCGACGAGTTCCCTGAAGATGGCTTGGCCATCGTCAGACTTCAGGTCGAGCGTGACACTGAGTTTGTTCCGATTTACGTAGTTGAACGAACTGTTCCCGATCGGGCTGGAGTCGCGGATGGCGTCGCCTCCGCCCGGTGACTCGACCTTGATGACTTCCGCGCCGAGATCGGCGAGGATCATCGAGCAGAACGGGCCAGCGATGATGTGCCCGAGTTCAAGGACCGTCACGTCCGATAGTGGCCGCCCCTCGCCGCCCGGAAGCATCGATGGCGTGACGCGCCCACCGTCGGTCATAACCGACGTCACGTTCTCGGGTCCGTCTTCTCTGCCTCGCGCTTCGGAGCTCGTTCGCGCTCCGTGTGTCGGTGAATCGTGTGTCATGAGATGGATGATCGAAACATGGGTGGTCAGCTCGGCTGTGAGAGGTTCTCTTGGACGAGGTCCGGACCGTGACAGATGGTCTGCCCGTTGGCGTCGAAGACAAACAGGTCGCTCGCCTCGAAGGACAGGTTGAGTTCGTCGCCATTGGTGACGTCTCCGAAGGTGGCGGACACGGCGTCGACGGCCGTGCCGTCGTTCGTGTAGCCGTGGACGACGAACTCGGTGCCGAGCTGTTCGATGACTTCGGCGGTGACGTCGAGGTCGTACGTGCCACCGTCCGCCGAGAGATACTGGGGGCGGATGCCGACCGTGACGCGCTCGCCGACACGATTCGCGAACTGTTCGGCCCGCACGACGACATCGAACGCCGGTGCGCTGAGGACGTACTCGTCTGTGGACGCTTCGACGGTCGCCGCCAGGAGGTTCGTCGACGGTGTGCCGATAAACTCCGCGACGTACGCGGAGACTGGCCGGTCGAACAACTCGCCTGGTGGTGCGAACTGCTCCAGCCGCCCCTCGTTCAGGAGGATCACCTGATCACTCATCGTCATCGCCTCGGTCTGGTCGTGTGTGACGTAGACGACCGTTGCGTCGAGCTCTTGATGAAGGCGCTGGACCTCAACGCGAAGCTCGGCTTTGAGCTTCGCGTCCAAGTCACTCATCGGTTCGTCCAGCAGGAGAACGTCGGGGTCTTGGACGAAAGCTGATCCGAGCGCCACGCGCTGCTGTTGGCCACCCGAAAGCTCCGCCGGCATCTTCTCAAGTTGCTCGGTAATCTGGAGTGTAGCCGCCGCCTCGTCGATGAGCTCGTCGCGTTCGGCTTTCGGAACCCCTTGGATCTTGAGACCGTATCCGATATTCTCGCGGACGGTCATGTGGGGGTAGAGCGCGATCGACTGGAACACCATCGCGCAGTTACGCTCCTGTGGCGACTGATCGGTGACGTCCTCGTCACCGAACGCGATGCGGCCGCTCGACGGCGTCTCCAGCCCCGCAATCATGCGGAGCGTGGTCGTCTTTCCGCAGCCGGACGGCCCGACGAGCGTTGTGAACGAGCCCTCCGGAATCGACAGTGTGAGGTCGTTGACGGCGACATGGACCGTGCCGGCTGTGTTGTACTCTTTACGTACCGTATCGAAGTGGATTGGTCGTGCCATTATTCGAGCCCTCCAACGTTGAAGCCCTGCAGCAAGTAGTTCTGAAGGAACAGTGCAATGAGGAACGGCGGAATGCAGATGAGAAGCGACACCGCCATTGTCTCCCCCCAGCCGATGCTGACGCGGTCGAGGAACAGACTCGCTCCGACGGTAATCGTGTACATCTCGTCTTGGCTCATCACGACGCGTGCCATCGTGTAGTCGTTCCACGCAACGGCGAACGAAAAGATCGCTGCGGAAACGTACCCTGGCCGCGCGACCGGGAGCACGACGTCCCAGAGCGTCCGGGTGCGACTCGCACCGCGAACCCACGCCGATTCCTCGAGCGAGATCGGTACAGTCTGGAAGTACTGCCACATCAACCAGATCGTGAACGGTGCCGAGATGCCCGTCAGTGCCAGCGTCAGCGCAAAGTAACTGTTCAGCATGCCAAGCGTGAAGAAGATGACGTACAGCGGAATCGCGAGTACGATCGGGCTGAACATATACGAGAACAACACCGCACGTGCCGCCATCGTCTTCCCTCTGAAGTCGAAGCGTGTGAGGCCGTAACCGGCCGCCACCGCAAGCGATGTCGAGAGGATGGTCGAAGAGACCGTCACGATTAGACTGTTCGTGAAGTACTGGACGGTCGCGGTTTCTTCGAACAGGACCGCGAAGTTCCGAAACGTGACCGAGTCGACGAGGAGATTCACGTCACCGCCGGCGAATACCGTCTGGGGTGCTTGGACCGCAACAGCCACCATCACGTACACGGGGATAGTCACGAAGATGGCGACCAGTACCGCGACCACGACGAGCGAGACACGTTTAACCCGCGCCTGGACACGTTGGGGGACGTACGACCCTGCCGCGCCTTCGCCGAGGGCCATCAGGCCGCCACCTCCTCCTCGGGAGTGAAGAGTCTAAAGTAGACGACAGCGACCATCGCGAGCAGGAAGAACATGATCCCTGCCAATGCGGTGGCGCCCCCGAAGTTCACCTCGTTGAACGCGAGTTCGTACACGCGAATCGGGAGCGTGGTCGTTGCGTCGAGCGGACCACCTCTGGTGGCGAGGTAGATGATATCGAACTTGTTGAACATCCAAATCCCGCGGACGAGGAGGATGATGAGGATGGCCCCGCGGAGGTGCGGAATCGTGATATCACGGAACGATTGCCACGACGACGCACCCTCAACGCGGGCGCGCTCGTAGAGGTTCGGATCAATCGCTTGGAGACGTGCGAGCAGGATGAAGAACGCGAACGAACCAAACTTCCAGACGCTCGTGATTGCGACGGCCGGCATCGCCCACTGGAGTGTCGAGAAGAACGCGATGGGTTCGTCGATGACACCGAAGTCAAGCAGCCACTGGTTAATGACGCCGAGGTTCGGGTCGAAGAGGAACTGCCAGATGAAGATGACGACGAGCGTCGGCAGGAGGTACGGGAAAATCATCATCGTCCGAAGGACGTTCCCACCCTTAATCTGCTGATTGACGACCAACGCGAGCGCGAGTCCGAGCAGGAGACTGAACACCGTTGTCGAGACGGCGTAGACGACGCTGTTCCAGAGGAACGTCAGGAAGTCCGGTGCGGTCAAGATTTCGGCGTAGTTCTCCAGCCCGACGAAGACGCTCGCGCCGGTCGGGTCGGTGAACAGGCTCATCCCGAGCGCGTAGAGTATCGGAACCGCCCACACGACGATGAAGAACGTTACGAGGGGGACGAACGTCGCTAACAGCAGCAGGCGACGCTCGTCGATGTCTGCGAGCCGTGTCGAAAGAGACGTCGAGGTACTCATTGCGGAGAGATACCTGAGTTAGCCCTGGAGTGCCCGGAGTTCCTCCGCGAGCCAGTCGACAGTCTCACTTGGCGAGAGCCCGCCGACGAGTAGTTGGTCGGCGGCTTCGCCGAACTTCTGCTGACCGTAGGCGTCCGCGGCAACGATGTTCGGAGCGTTGTCGTCACCGGTCGCGAGAACGGTCGTGAACGCATCCCAGTTCTCGCGAACCAGGTCCATGACCTCGGAGTTGTTCTGAACTGTTTCGTTGGTGGTGTACGCCTCACTGTCGAGTCCCTCGCGCGTCGGCGGGAACTGGAACAGCGGTGCGGAGAGCAGGAAGTCCATGAACCTGTCTGACTCGTTGAAGAATTTGACGAACTCGCGAGCGCCGTCGGTCGCCTCGCCATCGGCCCAGACGACGTGGCCCTCCATGTACGCCCACCATTTGTCCTGTTCTTTGCCGTCAGGGACGGGGAACGCGGTCGGAGACAGTCTCTCAGCGAGGTCGGGACGGTTCCCCATGATGGTGAGAATCGGGAGCCCACCGACGCTCATTGCGGCGGCGGCGTTCTCCTGCTGGAGGGCGGAGATCGCATCGCCCCACTCCCAGCCCGAGCCGTTCGGCGCGTATTCGGCCATCGACGCGAGCCACTCGAACGTCTCGACCGCGCGAGTCCGGTTTTCTCCTTGATCGATAGTGACCTCGATATCGCCTTCTGGACCGCTGTAGATGTCGACATCGTTCTGCCAGAGCGTCTGTGTGACCGAGGTATCGGCGTTGTTCGTGTTCCCGGACTGGACGACGTAGCCATTGATGTCCTCCTCCTCGCTCGCGCGCTGGGCCTCGGAAAGCCAGTTCTCCCAGGTCGTCGGGTTCTCCTCGTAGATGTCGTTCCGGTACCACCCCATCAAGGGTTCGACCATCGTCGGGACGAAGTACGATTCGCCGCCGACGTTCACGGGGTCCGGAAGGCCGGTTCCCTGGACGGCGTCCGTGACTGGTGCGGCATTGCCGTCACGCTGGTAGCGGTACGCGTCTGAAGCGGTGTCGAAGACGATGTCCGGCGGGTTGTTCGCGGCCCGCATTTTCTGTAACTGCTCGTCGGTCGATGTCCCTTTTGCGGTGTACGTGACGTCGACTGTGTAGTCGTACTCGTCTTCGAACTCCGAGATGATTTGGTCAATGACGTCCTTCGAGTCCCCGCGGTCCGAGAGGTAAGTGATGGTGCTCGAGGTGTCGCTCCCGCCGCCTCCACCGCCCCCTCCATCGCTCTCTCCACCGCTCTCTCCATCGCTGCTCCCACCGCCGCTGGTATCCCCACCGCCACCGTCGCTGCTACCGTTGCCAAGACATCCTGCAAGGCCGATTGTCGCTGTGGTGCCCGCTGCTGTGAGGAACGCACGCCGAGACCGGTGTCTCCGAGACATAACCTCTACTTTTCCACTTAATCATGAACGTCTTTGGCCTACATGTGTAGGTCAGTTAAATAGGGTCGGCTGCTCCAGAACCATTGCCAGTTGCCGTGCCAGCAGGTGTGTGACTCGACGCCATGGTGAGCCGGATAGCTAACTCTCAAGAGACGAGGAGGTATGCAACCCCCCGTCACTGTTCGTGCCACTTCGCTGTTCACCCTCGAGTGCGCTGGCTAGGAGCTGGGCCTCCGCCTTCCGTAGGTGCTCGAGGAATGTCGAGTGCGCGATATCAAGCTCTGCCGCGAGCGTTTCGGCATCTGCCGCTCGGGGCCAATCGTAGTATCCCTCTGCGAGCGCGAGCGTGACGACCTCGGTCTGTCGGTCTGACAGCAGCGTCTCTGACGAGTTGTACGGTAACAACTGCATGACCTCGACCGATCCGAACTCTCGAAGCTCTTGGACGATGTTCCGAAGGTCGTCCCGACGATAGACGACGATATCGAAGATGCGCTCTGTCCCGTTCACGCGGTCCCACCACTGCATCATCCCATGGTTATTCCGGATAATCGGCAGCGCACCACACGAGCGCTTCGTGAGTTTCACGTGGGTTCCACCGACCCGGTCGACGGTGCGGACCTGCTCCGATGCCTCGAACAACCGCACGAACTCGTCGACGTTGTCCCCGGCATCGATAACAAACTTGATGTGCTCGTCGTCAATCACCTCCTCGTAGTTGACCGTGAACGCTGTATCCCAGCGGGCAGTCACCTCACTTAGGATACAGTCCGTCTCCATATCGAGGTAGAGTTTCGCACGAAGCATTCGCATACGCTGGACGCCGAACGCAAATGAGTGTTTCCAGAAACGTCGAGGTTCGACCTCGAAGACTTACCATCCAACTGTCCTGGGACTTGGCGCTATCCTGAACTGGAATTCGGAGTACACTGTTTTTTGTGTCGACCCAGTCGACCGAGGCCTTGCCGACTTCGACCAGTCGGAGTTCGGCATCCAAACTGGTCCAAACCAACGAAGGCACTTTCCAACTATTCGCGCGCTCCCAATCTGTCCGAGTAACCTCGGACTTCGGCCTCTCGAACCGTTGGGCGAGATACTGCTTCCATCGGTCGCGTTCACTGGGAGTTACGTTCGAGTTGAGGTCCCCTGGCAATACTGCTAACCGCCAGACAGCGGTCTATTCTCCAGCTCTTCCGAATCCACTTGCCCTGTGCCATCGGTGGATATGACCATCGGTCACAGTCGAAACCCGGAGACGGCGGCAGGAAGGGATGCTCCGTCAGGGATTCGAACCCTGGTCCTTGCCGTGAGAGGGCAAGATGATTGGCCGGACTACACCAACGGAGCGTATCTGAAAAATACGTTGAGACAGGTAAAACAGTTCCGTTTCATCGCCACCGTGCGGCGGTTTGACGCACCGGCGGTGGACTCCTCGCACGCGAATCACCGGGCGTCCTCACCACGCCGGCTCAGTCGCGGCGACGGGGGGCGACGCCCGGCAGGATCGCTTCCCTGTGGCGCGTGTACGGCGTCGCGTAGTCGGTTCGCCTCGGCGGCGCACACCCCGCGTCCGTCGTCGATGGTGTCGGTCCGTCGCGGGTCGCGGGGGTCCTGTCGGGCAAGATCGGGACCAGGGGCTGAACGTCGGTCGTCGGGCGATTCATCCCGGTGTCGGTCGGCTCGAAACTCATGTGTTCGGTGGGTTGTCGTCGGTCGGTCGAAGTCGGTGCGTATCGGCCGGAGTGGCACACGTCCGGGGTCGAGAACTAGTCGCGTCCCGATACGGACTCGGTCATCGTGAGTCGTCCAACGTCCCGAACCCACATCAATCTTAATGATCGTTCATGATATGCGACGCGCGTGGGAGAACCTGAAGTACCCCGCGCGTGAGGCGGTGATGTGCACGATCTATCGACACGAACGGTCCTGGTGACCGGCGCGAGTTCGGGTATCGGCGAGGCGACGGCACACGCGTTCGCCCGCGAGGGCGCGTCGGTCGCGCTGGCGGCCCGACGCGCGGGCCGCCTCGAGGAGATCGCCGCCGACCTCGCGGCGTACGACGTCGAGACGCTCGTCGTGCCGACCGACGTGCGCGACGAGAGCCAGGTGGCGACGATGATCGACCGGACCGTCGACGCGTTCGGCACGCTCGACGTCCTCGTGAACAACGCCGGCCTCGGACGGGGGTCGGACGTGGAGTCGCTGTCGACCGACCAGTACCGCCAGATGATGGACACTAACGTCGACGGCTGCTTCTTCGCGACGCGCGCGGCGCTTCCGCACCTCCGCGACGCCGACGGCACGCTCGTCTTCGTGGGGAGTTTCGCCGGTCAGTACCCCCGCGGTTTCAACCCGGTGTACGCGGCGAGCAAGTGGTGGCTCCGCGGCTTCGCCCACAGCGTCGCCGCCCAGGTGGGCGAGTTGGGCGTTGGCGTCACGGTCGTCAACCCCAGCGAGGTCCGCACGGAGTTCGGGAGCGAGGACGGCGACCCGTTCGAAGAGCGGTTCGACGCCGGGGAGGTCACAGAACCCGAGGAGGTTGCAGACGCCATCCTCTTCGCCGCGCGCCAGGACGGCTCGACGGTCCAGGAACTCGACATCTACCGTCGCGACAAGTTCAGCGAGATCTAATCTGAGCTGATCTGCGCCCTGAGCTGATCTGATCTGTGCCCGCCCGACGACGCCTCGCGACCGCTACCCGTCGATGGCCCGCGTCTCGCCGACCGTGACCGGGTCGCCGACGACCAGTTCCCGGGTTTCGGCGTCACCGTCGACGCACGTGTTGACCATCAGCCGGAACTGGTGGTCGAACCAGTCCCCGCCGCTCCACGGCGGCATCGTCTCCCGGCGACGCTCGACGAACCGTTCGCGGAAACCGTCGGTCTCCGCGCCGGTGTCGGGGTCGCGGGAGGGGACGACGCAGCGCTGACACGGGTTCACGCCCGCGAACTCGACGCCGCCGATCGAGAAGGAGACGACGTGGTCGCGGTCGGCGAAGAGCCGGTCCTCCCAGAACGCCGGCACGCCGCCGAGTTCGAGGTTCGCACGGAGCCGTCGCCGCATCCCCTCGGCGGTGATCGACGGGAACCACGAGGCCACCTCTTCGATCGTCGCCGTCGAGACCACGGTCGGGCCCGCGGCCGCGGTGTCGTCGGGGAAGCCGCCCGCGTCGTCCCGCCGGAGGGAGACGGGGTAGCCGAAGTACGCCGAGAGCCACTCCGTGATATCGTCGCGGTCGCCGGCGTTTGCATCCTCGTTCCCGTCCGCACCGAGCGCGAACGTCCGTTCCGTCCGATCGGGAGCCGACAGCCGAAGCGTTCGCCGATCGGGGTCGAACGCGCTGTCGAGCCGGTGGATCGCCCGTTCGCGCTTGCCGTTGACGTACGCGCCGTCGGCGTCGACGAGCGCGTACTCGCGGTCGAGTTCGAGCCCCTCACCCGCGAAGCCGGTGCGGTCGCGTTCGAGCCCGTCGAGCGACTTGACCGGGTAGACGGTGATGCGGGCGAGGTGTGGGTCGCCGTCGGCGGTCACTCGCTGTCGGCGTCGTCGGGCTGGAGTTCGGCGAGCACGTCGCCCACCTCCTCGACGGAGAGGTGCCGGTAACCCTCGCTCGTCACGACGGCGACGCTGGCCTCCTCGGGAGCGAGGGAGTCGACGCCGGTGAGCAACGCCTCGATGGCGAGCGTCACGGCGTCGTCGACGGAGAGTTCGGTCGTCCACTCGTCTTCGAGGAACTCCTGAATCTCGCCTCGGGAGCCGCCGATGGCGACCGCCTTCCACTCCTGGGGCGTGCCGGAGGGGTCGGTCGCGAACAGCCCCGCCTCGTCGCCGTCCATCCCGCCGATGAGCAGCGACGCGCCGTACGGCCGGGTGCCGCCGAACTGCGTGCTCTCTTGGATGTCGTCGGTGAGCGCCTTGGTGAGCGTCTCCAGCCCGATCGGTTCGCCGTAGCGCAGGCGGTTGGTCTGACACTCCAGTCGCGCGTCGTCGACGAGCTGGCGGGCGTCGGCGACGTGGCCGGCGCTGGCGGCCCCGATCCGGTCGTCGAGTTTGTGGAGCTTCTCGACGCTCTCGGTCTCCATGAGCGACGAACTCGTCCGAGTCTGTGCGGCGAGAACGACCCCGTCGGACGCGCGAACGCCGACGGCGGGTGCGCCACGCTTGACTGCCTCGCGCGCGTACTCGACCTGGTAGATCCGGCCGTCCGGCGAGAACAGCGACGTCCCCCGGTCGTACGCCTGCTGGTCGTTGCGCTTCATTACCATCCTTTCGGCCCTACGCACGGATAAAGGCTCCCGAGGCGGCGGCGGTACCCGTCTCCGACGGCGTTTAATCCCTGCACCAGCCTCACGACCGCCACCCCCCGCACGAGGCCTGTCGTCAGTCAGTGCCGGCTGTCGCCTCCCGGGGCGGCGACGACCAGCACACGGTGACGACAGACCGTCTCAGCCGTCGTCGAGGACGGTCACCTCGGCGTCCGGCGCGTTCTGCTTGACGCTCTCGAGCCCCTGCCGCGCCTTCTGTCTAGACGCGTACCCCTCGCCACAGTCGGCGAGCACGTTGCCGTTGTCGTGGACGAGCCGCCAGCGGTGGTCGCCGGCGCGGTCGACGTACAGTTCGAACCTCGCCTTGCTCATGCCCGCCGTTCGACACGAACGCTGAAAAGGCCTCCTGCCACGCTCCCCGAGGTGCGAGGTCGCGGCGGCCCAGCCGGCGCTCTGGCTCACGATACGTTCACGGTTCGTTCGTATATCTCCTCTCGAATCACGAATCCAGATAAGGTGATAAGCTCTCGGCACCGAGTGGGAGCATGAGTACCCGCAAGGAGGAACACTTCAAAGAGACGGACGCACAGGCGCGCTTCGAGTTCAGAAAGGAACAGCGCGCGGCGTTCGTCGCCGACAAGGGGCTGACCGAGGAGACGGTGCGCCTCATCTCCGCGGACAAGGGCGAACCGGAGTGGATGCTCCAGCGCCGCCTGCGCGCGCTGCGGACGTTCGACGCCATGCCGATGCCTACCGGGTGGCCGAACCAGCCCGACCTCTCGGACGTCGACGTCGACGCCATCGTCCCGTACATCCGGCCCGACGTCGAGGTCCGCGGCGGCGTCCGCGACTGGAACGACCTCCCGGAAGACATCAAGGACACGTTCGACAAACTGGGGATCCCCGAGGCAGAGAAGAACGCGCTCTCGGGGGTCGGCGCACAGTACGAGTCCGAGATCGTCTACCAGAACATGCGCGAGGAGTGGGAGTCGCTCGGCGTGGTGTTCATGGACATGGACAGGGCGGTCAGGGAACACCCGGAACTCGTCGAGGAGTACTTCATGACGAAGTGCGTCCCGCCCACCGACAACAAGTTCGCCGCCCTCCACGGCGCGATCTGGTCGGGCGGGTCGTTCGTCTACGTCCCCGAGGGGGTCCACCTTGACATGCCCATCCAGGCGTACTTCCGGATGAACTCGGCGGGCATGGGCCAGTTCGAGCACACGCTCATCGTCGCCGAGGAGGGGAGCGAGGTCCACTACATCGAGGGTTGTTCCGCGCCCAAGTACTCCGCGTTCAACCTTCACTCCGGCTGCGTGGAGGTGTTCGTGAAGGAGGACGCTCACGTCCAGTACTCGACAGTGCAGAATTGGTCGAAGAACACGTACAACCTCAACACCAAGCGCGCCATCGTCGGGAAGAACGGACGGATGGAGTGGATCTCGGGCTCGATGGGCTCGAAGGCCACCATGCTCTACCCGGCGACGATCCTCAACGGGCGCGGTGCCTCGGACAACCACATCACAATCGCGTTCGCCTCGCGCGGGCAGGACATCGACACGGGTGCGAAAGTGTACCACAACGCTCCCGAGACGAAGTCGACGATCGTCTCGAAGTCGATCGCACGCGAGGGGGGCCGTACGAACTACCGGGGCCTGGTCCGCATCGCCGACGGCGCACACGACTCGTCGTGCACCGTCGAGTGTGACGCGCTGATGTTCGACAACGACTCGCTCTCGGATACGATGCCCCACATCGAGATCATGGAAGAGCGCGTCGACGTGGCCCACGAGGCCACCGTGGGCAAGATCGGCGACGAAGACGTCTTCTACCTCCAGTCGCGCGGGCTGGGCGACGACGACGCCAAGCAGCTGATCGTCTCGGGCTTCATCGAGCCCATCACGAGGGAGCTCCCGATCGAGTACGCGGTCGAACTCAATCGGCTGGTGGAACTGGAGATGGAAGGCAGCCTCGGCTGATTCCGCAGGTCAACGTCAACCCTCGAAGAAGGCGTCGACGAGCTTTCCTTCGGCCGCACGGAGGTGCTGGTGGTAGGTGGCGGGGGCCACGCCGAGCGCCTCGGCGAGTTCCTGTGCCGTACTCCCGCGGCGCGGCCAGTCGTAGTAACCGCCCGCCCGGGCCGCCCGGAGCGCGGCGAGCTGTTTCTCGGTGAGCGGGCGGGCCGTGTCGCCGCCGGCGTCGGCGACCCGATCGCCGATGGCTCCGTTCGTCCCGCCCGACCGGCGTTCCTGCAGTTTGCGGACGAGCGTCGTCTCGGGGTAGTCGTCGCTCACCCTGGCGACGAGCCGTCGCACGTCCGACTCCGTCGGCAGTTCGACAACGAGCCGCCCCTTGCCGTCGGCCGACGACAGCGTGCGGACGTGAGTGCCCTGTCGTTCGAGGACGAGCGCGGGCGAACTGTCCGCGACGCGCACCTCCAGCCGGAGCGCGTCGTTCGTCGAGACGACCCGACAGCCGTCGACGGCGTCGACGGCCTCGACGGTCCGCCGAACCTCGTCGTGATCCCAGTCGTCGCGCTCGTCGTCCGGCTCCGTCACGGTGAGATAACAGGTGTGTCGCCCGTCGGACAGCGGGACGAGCGTCGTCACGGTCACCGTCGCCGAGAGCGCCCGGCTCAGTTCGTTGAACACGTCGTCGGCGTCGCCGACAGTGAACTCCAGCGAGACCACCTCGTCGACGTGGAGGAGCCGACGGGCCGTCACGGCCGTGATCGCCTTCCCGACCGTCTCGCCGAGGTCGTCGAGGATATGCTGTTCGCCGCCGACGAGCACCGGCGACCCGTCGGTCCGGTCCGCACCGACGAGCAACACGCCGTGGACCATCCCGGCGTACGCCAGGGGGAAACAGCCGAAGACGCCGACGTCGACGCCCTCGTGTTCGGACTGAGCGTCCCGCAGGTCCTCCGGCGGCGGGGCGACGACTGACGTCACGCGCCGGGCGGCGGTGATGAGTTCCCGTTCGAACGTCCCGACGACCGTGGTGGCCGCGGTCGCCGAAAGCCCGGCCGCCGCGGTGACCTCGAACCGCCCGCCGGTCGTCTCGGTGGCGACGATCGCGTGACGGTAGACGTCGGCGGCGACGAGCCGCTGGCAGACGTCCGAGAGCACCTCTGTCCGGGTGTCCGCGCCGACGATCGCTCGATTCACCTCTCGGACGAGGCGGTTGATGTGCGCCAGATGCGCGAGTTCGTCCCGCTGAATCTCGAGCTGACGCTCCCGCTCGACGCGCTCTGTGATGTCGCGGAGGATCGAGAGATGCTCCCCCGGCCGGATGTTCGCCTGCGCCGAGAAATCCGTGATCCGCACCTCTCCGTCCGGTCGGACGAGTTCGAACTCCCCGCGCATCGATCCGACGTCGAGGAAGGCATCCCACGCCGCGTCGAAGTCGAACTCCTGGGGGGCGAAATCCCCCGCCGTCTTGCCGAGGAGTTCCTCACGGGGGAGCCCGTACAGCTCACAGGCCGCGGGGTTGACGTCGAGATACCGCCCGTCGTCGTCGGCGAGCACGAGCGCGTCGAGCGTCCCCTCGAACAGCGCGCGGAACCGCGACTCGATTTCCGCGTGCGATCGCTTGCGCTCGACGCGCGCCGAGATGTCGCGGAAGTACACGGAGAGTCCGGTCTCCGAGGGGTACGCACGCGCCTCGTACCAGCGGTCCTGCGGCTCGAAGTACGTCTCGTACGACACCGGCTCCCCAGTCTGGAGCGCCTCCGGGAAGGCGGAGAACGACTCAGTCGACTCGGGGGCAGGCGAAAAGTCCCAGAGCCGACTGCCGACGAGCTCCGATCGGGGGGTGCCGAACATCTCGACCGCGTGGTCGTTGGCAGAACTGATCCTGAACTCGGTGTCGAGCTCGATGAAGCCGTCCGTGATCCGGTCGAGCATTTCGTCGAGTTCGCGCTCCAGCCGCTCGACCTCGGTGACGTCGCGGCAGGCGTACAACAGCGCCGCTCGTCCCCGCTCGTCTTCATCCCCGCTCTCGCCGTCGGCCGCGCTCGCGTCCGCCGGCTCGGCGCGATCGGCGGTGTCGCGTCCGGGCGTCAGTCGCCGCACCGTCACGAGCAGGTGACGCTCGACGCCGTCGGCGTCGGTGACGACCGCGGGGTGGTCGTCGAGGCGTTCCTCGCTCGGGGCGAGCGGGGCGACCAGTTCGGGACCGAACAGCGACGCGACGGTCTCCGTCTCGCAGACGGTCGCCGCGTCCCGCCCGAGGAGTTCGGCGACGTTCGGCGACACCCACCGGACGCTCCCGTCGCGCGTCGCCACGAACGCGGTGTCGGGGAGCGACTCCATCGCGAGTCGGTACACGGAGGCCTCGGGGAACGACCCGGGGTCTGTGCCCGGACCGGAGGGCGAGGTCATGCTCCCCGTTCGCCGCCGATGGGGATACGTCTTCCACCGAAGTGTGTCGGTACCGACGACCGGAACCGCCGAGAACACCGTTACTCGTCGGTACGGCGACCTGTTGTCGTCGCGGTGGCGGTCGTGACGGTCGGCTGTGGGGTGGCGGTCGTGACGGTCGGTTGCGGCGCCACGGTCGGTTGTGGCGTCGTGGTCTCGTTGTCGGCGCTCGTCGGGGGGTCGCTCTCCGTCCCCGCGGGGCTAGCGTCGTGCCACGCAGGCGGCTGTACCGTGGTCGTCCCGAAGTCGGTGTAGCGGATCGTCACGACGGCCGAAACGTTCCCCTCGTCGGGGTGGTCGTACCGTCGTCTGATCTCGTGGACGACGCCGTCCTCGTCGACGACCGCGCTCCCCGTGGAGTTCGCCACGCCCGGGTAGGGGTCGCTCCCGAGGCGGATCCAGTAGTAGCTGGTGCCGCCGCGCTCGAAGCTGTCGATGATCGCCGACTCCGAGACCGAGAGATACCACTCGACGTACCGTTCCACGCGGTCGGCGTACCGTCCCTCGTCACTGCGGATGCCGCGGACCGGCGTCACGTCGACCGTGCCCGCCGGCTCGACCTCGCCGGCGACGACGCGGCGTTCGTACCGGGTCCCGCCGTCGGCGAACGCTTCGACGCCCGAGACGACGAGGTCGGGACGGCGGAGTTCGCCGGCCCCGTCCAGTTCGGTGCGGTACTCGGTCGGCGAGGCGACGAACACCGTCTCGCGGCGGTAGGCGTTCGGTCGGCCGCTGACGTACTCGCGGTGGGTGATCGTCAGCCGGTACGATCGCCCCGTCACCGCCGCGGCGTGGCTGTCCGCGAGGATCGCCTCGTCGTCGACGCCGCCCGGGCCGATCCCCGGGGGGAACGTCGTGGACTCGAACGAGGCTGACTCGGTCCCGAGCGGCGTTCGGGTCGTCGGCGGGTCGGCCGTCTCGACCACGTCGCTCGCGTCGCTCCCGGCCGAGTCGGGAGCCCCGAACACCGCCGCGTCGTCGGTGTAGACCGCCGAGCCGCCGAAGACACCGGCGACGATCAGGACGATCCCGAGCAGCCCCACGACGAGCGGCGCCGAGGACTCGGGCACGCGGACCGCGATCGATCGGTCGGGGGGGCCCGCGGCCGACAGCGGCCAGTCGAAGAACCGCCGGCAGAGGTCGTCGGCCGCCGACCGCGACACGGCGTACAACAGCATCGCGTGGAGGTCGTCCGCGTCGACGACTCTGCCGGGGTGTTCGTCGACTCCTCGCACTTCCGACGCCGGCCGCGAGAGCACCAGTACGTCCGTGTCGGCCGCGTCGGACGGGGCCCGCCGCCCGGTGACGGCTCTGAGCGTCTCGACGCGCCCGTCGTGCCGTGCCTCGACGGTACGGTCCCCACGAACCGCCGTCTCGACCCCGCGGGCGGCCCAGAGCGCGTCGACGAACGCGACGAACCGCGCGTCGGAGAGGCGGCGCAGCTGGCGCCGGACCGCCGCGGGGGAGACAAGGGCCATGCCACTGGTTGTCGGGGGAGCGAATCAAACGTTTCGGCGGTGCACGCGCGCGATCAGGCGCGCTCGTAGCTGACGAAGTCGAACCCGTCGTGTGGGTCGCGGTCGACCTCGATCCACTCGCCGGGGTCGTACACCGGAAAGACGGTGTCACCCTCGTACGCGTCGTGGAGTTCGGTGAGCACCAGCCCGTCGGCGAGCGGGAGGAACTGCTCGTACACCGTCTCCCCGCCGACGACGTACACCGTGTCGACGCCCATGCGCGCGGCGGCGCGTCCGGCCGCGCGACGCGCCGCGTCGACGGAGTCGACGACCGTCGCCCCCTCGGGGAGGTCGAGGTCGCGCGACGAGAGGACGACGCTGTGGCGCTCGGGGAGGGGGCCGTCGAGCTGTGCCGCGATGGAGTCGTACGTCCGTCGGCCCATCACCACCGGGTGGCCGGTCGTCGTCTCCTTGAAGTGTCGGAGGTCGGCCGGGAGGTGCCAGGGCATCTCTCCCCCCCGACCGATGACGCGGTTTTCGGCGACGGCCGCGACGAGGACGAACGTGACCCGTGTGTCGGTTGCGTCGCTCATCTCACTCGGCCACGGCGAAGCGGATCCCCGGTGCGGGGTCGTACCCTCGGAGCACGATGTCGTCGGCGGTCAGGTCGTCGAGCGGTTCGTCGGCGATGTCGAGAACCGGCCGCGACCGGGGCTCGCGCGCGCACTGTTCGAGCAGGCCGGGGACGTGATCGTACCGCGCTTCGCCTTCGGCCTCGGGCGGTGCCTCGGCCTCGACCCACTCGCGGACTGCTCGGTAGTCCTCGCGGGCGTCGATCGCGTCGAGCCGCGACTGCAGTCGGTCGAGGTTGTCGCCGTACCAGCGTCCCCGATCGCCCGCCCCGCAGTAGACGTGCGCGTCGACGATCGTGTGGCCGAACGTGCCGACCTCGAACCCCGTCTGCGCGGCGACCGCCTGCGTGAGCATCGCGTAGGCGGCGACGTTGAAGGGGATCCCGAGGGCGATGTCACCCGACCGCTGGGTGAGGTGGCAGTTCAGCTGGTCGCCCTGGACGTTGAACACGAAGGTGTAATGACACGGCGGGAGCGTCGAGACGGCGGCGTTGGCGGGGTGCCACGCGTTGACGACCAGTCGGCGGGAGTTGGGGCGCTCGTTCAGGCTGTCGACGACGTACTGGAGCTGGTCGAACTCGCCGTTCGAAACCCACCGGTGGGCGTCGTCGGGCCAGGACTCCCCCGGCAGCCGCTGGGAGTCGTCGGGGACCGGGAACCGCCGCCAGAAGCGGCCGTAGGCGGTGTCGAGTCGGCCCTCCTCGTCCGCCCACGCGTCCCAAATACCCGTCTCTTTCCGGAGCTCACGGACGTGTTCTTCCCCCGAGAGGTACCACAGCACCTCGTGGACGAGCGAGTTCCACCGAAAGCCCGAGAGGTCCTTGGTCGTCAAGAGCGGAAAGCCCTCCCGGAGGTCGACGGTGTAGTGCCGGCTGAAGCCGGCGATTGTATCGACACCTGTTCGGTTGGGTTTGTACGTGCCCGACGAGAGGACGCCGGAGACGAGATCGAGATACTGTTGCATCGTGTTCGTGATCGTGTGTGTCGGGTGTGTGTCGTGGCGGGAGCCTCAGGCGAGGAAGTCCGGCTCGGGCCGCTTTTCGGCCTCCTCGTCGCGGAGGTGGTCGCCGAAGGCCTCGACCGAGACGTCCTGTCGTTCGCGTTCTTTCCGGTCCCGGACGGAGATCGTCCCGGCCTCGGCCTCGTCGCTCCCGACGACGAGCATGTACGGGACTCGGTCCTCTTGGGCCTCGCGGATCTTCCGCCCGAGGGTCCACGAGCGGTCCTCGACGCCGACGCGGAACTCGCCGAGTTCGTGGCGGAGCTTCTTCGCGTAGCCGATCTGATCGTCGCTAATCGGCAGGATGCGGACCTGTTCGGGCGCGAGCCAGAACGGGAACTTTCCGTTGAAGTGCTCGGTCAGGACCATCAGGAACCGTTCGTAGCTCCCGTACAGCGCGCGGTGGATCATCACCGGCTGGTGCTCCTCGTTGTCCTCTCCGGTGTAGGAGAGATCGAACCGGTCGGGCATGTTGAAGTCGAGCTGGACCGTCGGCCCGTCCCAGTTTCTCCCCAGGGCGTCCTCGAACGCGAAGTCGATCTTCGGGCCGTAGAAGGCCCCGTCGCCCGCTTCGAGCTTGTAGTCCATGCCCTGGTCGTTCAGCACCGACTCCAGCTGGGACTCGGCGTGCTCCCAGATCTCGTCACTGCCCACCGACTTCTCGGGCCGGGTCGCCAGCGCCACCTCGTAGTCGAGGTCGAACGTATCGAAGACGGTGAGGATCGAGTCGATGATGAGATTGATCTCGTCTTCGATCTGGTCGGGGCGACAGAAGATGTGGCCGTCGTCGATCGTGAAGGCCCACACCCGCGACAGCCCCGAGAGTTCCCCCCGCTGTTCCTTCCGGTACACTTTACCATCCTCGAAGTAGCGGATGGGGAGGTCGCGGTAGCTCCAGTTCTTCTGGGCGAAGATGGTCGCGTGCCCTGGGCAGTTCATCGGCTTCAGCCCGTACTCCTCGTCGTTCACGTCGAGGAGGAACATGTCGTCGACGTAGTTGTCGTAGTGGCCCGAGCGCTTCCACAACTCGGTTCGAAAGAGGTGGGGCGTCTCGACGGGGTCGTAGCCGGCACCGAGGTTCAGCTCCTCGGCGTAGTTCGACAGCGCGTTGAGGATCCGCTTCCCGTTGGGATGATAGAGAGGGAGCCCGGGGCCCGTCACCTCGGCGATCGAGAAGAGGTCGAGCTCCTGGCCGATCTTGCGGTGGTCGCGCTCTTTGGCCTCCTCGCGCATCGCGAGGAACTCCTCGAGTTCGGACTCGGCCTCGAACGCCGTCCCGTAGACGCGCGTGAGTTGCTCGTTGTCCTCGTCGCCGCGCCAGTACGCCGAGGAGATGTTTAGCAGGGTGAACGCGCCGATCTCGCCCGTCGACGAGACGTGCGGACCCTTACAGAGGTCCTGCCAGTCGTCCTGGACGTAAAACGAGAGGGGGTCCTCGTCGGCCGCCTCGGTGTCGAGGATCTCGCGCTTGTACGGGTTGTCCTCGTAGAGCGCGAGCGCCTCCTCCCGAGGGCGTTCGACGCGCTCGATCGGGTAGTCGGCGTCGACGACCTCCGCCATCTCCGCTTCGATCTCCCGGAGGTCGTCCTCGTCGAGATCGACACCCGCGACGTCGTAGTAGAAGCCGTCGTCCGTCGGCGGCCCGATCGCCAGCTTCGCCTCGGGGTGAAGTCGCTGGAGCGCCTGGGCGAAGACGTGCGCGGCGGAGTGTCTGAGCACCCGCAGGTACTCGTCGGACTGGTCGGTGACGATGACGAGCCGCGCGCCGTCGTGTAACTCATCGGCCCTGTCGACGAGGTCGCCGTCGACCACACCCGCGACGGTGTCGTCGCCGAGCCCCGGTCCGATGGCGTACGCGGCGTCGTGCACCGTCGATCCCTCCTCGAGTTCCAGTTCGGAACCGTCCGGGAGGGTCACCACGATATCACTCATACGTCGTGGAAAACGAGGCCGGAGATTAAGTGTTGTTGGAACCGACGCGCCCCCGACGTGTACGCGAGGCCGGCCGGAAGGCCGTCCGGGAGGCCGTCTGCGTGCGAAATAGTGTCGCTCCGTGTCACGACCCGTGCGATCGAGTACCACGACACGCCGACGATTTATATCGTCGAGCGCCTCTGTGCCTCCATGCGTGTCTTCCCCGCCGGGGACGGTCGTCCTCTCGGCGCGACGGTCGTCCTCGTGGCGGCCGCCGTCGTCCTCGTCGGCTCGCTCCTCCCCGCCCCGACGACCGCAAGCGAGGCATCAGTCGTCGCCCCGCTGGGGGTCGGGGCGGATAAGTGGGTTCACGCCGCCAGCTACGCAGTCGTCGCGGGGCTCGCGGCCGCGACGCGTGGCTGGGGCCGCCGCGTGCCCGCGCTGGTCGCCGTGGTGGTCGCCGTCGCCGTCTTCGGAGCCGGCGTCGAGGTGGCCCAGTCGTTTGTCCCCGGGCGGACCGCCTCCGGGGCCGACGCCGTAGCGAACGCCATCGGTGCCGCGGTCGGCGTCGCCGGCTGGTGGCTCCTCGCGCGCCGGCGCGCTCGCTTCCCGTCGGCGGAGTCGTAGCGCGTCGCCCCCGTCGAAGCCCCACGAACGCGCAGTCGGGCGCTCATCGGGCGTCGACGCGGCGGAGCGCGACGCACGCGACGGCCCCGCCGCCGGCGTCCTCGAACCAGACCCGGCCGCCGTACGACTCGACGAGCCGTCTGACGAGCGAGAGCCCCAGCCCGTCGCCGGGGCTGTCGCCGCGCTTCGTGGCCGGCTCGAAGACGCGCTCTTTCTGCTCGTCGGGGATGCCCGGGCCGTTGTCGGTCACGCGGACGACGACCTCGCTGGGACCGCTCTCGACCGCGACGCTGATCTCGACCGTCTCGGTGTCGCCGTGGCGGACCGCGTTCGAGAGCAGGTTCGCGAACACCGAGGGCAGCATCCCGCCGGCGACCACCTCGACCGTCGACGGCGGCGCGTCGAGATCGACCGTCACCCGTTGTGTCGTCGACGCGTGGGCCCGCTCGATGGCGTCGACCTCCGTCCGGAGGATCGGTCCCAGCGCCAGCGCCTCCGTTTCGAGGTCGTGGCCCGCCTCGATCAGCTTCGTGAGATCGCGGCTGTTCTCGACGAGTTCCGTGATCCGCTGGCCGCCGCGGAGCACGCGTTCGAGTGCCTCGACCCCGTCGGGGGAGACCTCCCCGCGGAGCACCTCTCCCCACCCGGTGACGACCGTCGCGGCGTTCGCGATGTCGTGTCTGAGCACCTGCGCGAGCAACGAGAGCTGCTCGTGGCGGCGGTCGAGTTCGGACGCCTGCCGTCTGAGACCGAGGTAGGCCCGGACGCGCCGGTCGAGCAGCGCCGGTTCGACCGGCGTCGTGATGACGTCGTCGACGAGGTGACTCCGTTCGTGCCCCTGCTCCGCCGCGAAGAACCGGCGTCCGGCGGCTTCGGACGCGAGCAGCAGGCACGGAAGCGGGAGTGGACGGTCCCGTTCGATGCGTCGCTCCAACTGCGCCCCGTAGCGTCCGAGCGCGGCGAAGTCGACCAGACAGAGATCGACGGTCGCCTCGCCGAGTGCGGTGATCATTTTCGTGCTCCCGGGCTCGGCGGCGTCCCTACCGGGCCCGGCGGCGTCCCCGCTGTCGCTGTCACCGCCGTCACCGTCGGACCGCTGCCACTCCGGGGGGACGCCGCTGTTCGATCTTGCAGCCGACGTGCCCGATCCCGAGCCGTTGGGAGCTGTCTCGTCGGACGCACCCGCGGGCCCGTCGCCGAGTGCGGCGATCCCGTCGACGACGTCGTATCTCGGACTGTCGTCGAACCAGTCGGCGAGCAGGGTCCGGTTCCGGTCGTGGGCCACGAGTAGGAGGATCCGGGAGACGGGCGTGGCCCTCGACACGGGCGCGAAGTCGTCGACCGGCGGTGGCGAGGCCTGTTCGTGTTCCGCGTCCCCGGCCTGCCACGTCCGCCCGGGCGAGCCCCACACGTCTTACCTCCGACGGCCGCCCGGCGTCGAGTGACACCGGTCGCCTCGGACGCGCGAACACGCCGTCCACGCCTCTCGCACGCTCACAGCACCTCTTCACGCTCGGGATCGGTGCCGACCCAGCGTGGGTCGCCGGTGAGCACGCCGGAGAGTCCCTCGAGTGGATCGCCGACGCTGACGCCGTACTCCGTGATCTCGAACTGCCGGAGGCGGCGCTCGAAGTCGCTCGTCCGCTTTTTCAACACGCCGATGGCCCGGTGGATCTCGCCGCCGAACTCGACGTAGCGCATGAGGACGATGTTGTCCGCGATCGCCGTCTCGCCGGACTTCGTGGGGCGGAACTCCCCGACGACGTTCGGCATCTCGTCCGTCAGCACGACGGTGACGCCGCGCGCCGTCAGCAGGCTCGTGAGCGCCGACAGTTCCTCGAGGTCCGCCGAGCCGTTCGCGAGCTTCGCGAAGCCCTGGATCCCGTCGATCATCACGAACTGGGTGTCGTCGGTGAGGCCGGCCTGGACCCGACCGAGGAACTCGCCGACGGTCATCACGGCGGGCGTCACGTCCACGACGTCGAGCGATCCCCGGTCGATCATCTCGGCGACCGGGACGTTGATCGACCGACATCGCTCGACGAACGTCCCGCGTTTCTCTTCGAGGAGATAGAGGATCGAGTGGTGTCCACGGCTGGCCGCCTCCTTCAGAAAGAGCGACCCGACCGTAGTCTTCCCGACGCCGGTCGGTCCGCTGAGGAGCGTCGTCGTCTCCCGCTCGACGCCGCCGTGGAGGAGCTCGTCGAGTTCGGGAACGCCCGACGAGGCGAGCCGACGGGTGAACGGCCGCCGCTCGCGTTCGGCCACCACCCGCGGATAGACGGTCATCCCGCCCCGGCCCACCGTCACGGTGTGGCCGCCCGCGGCCGTCTCCGACCCGCGGAACTTCGGGACGCGGAGCAGTCGGCCGCCGCCTCGCCGGCACAGTTCGATCACCCCGTCGCCGAGGAACTGGAGGTCGTCGTCGGGGGTCTCCGAACACGCCTGCGAGGTGAAAAGCACCGTCGAGCCACGGTCCGTCAGCAGCCCCATGAGCGAGAGCAACTCGCGCCGGAACTGGTACTCGTCCGGCGACAGATACCGAAGCTGTGTCACGGGGTCGAGGAGCACGCGCCGGGGCTCCTCGGCGTCGATCCGTCCTCGGACCCGGTCGGTCAGCGACTCGTGTTCGACGGCCGCCGTGGTGAAGACGTCGTAGCCCTCGCCGGCGGCGAAGAGCCGCGACTCGGGGCTCAGATCCAAGATCGTGACGGCGTCGAGATCGATTCCGAGCGACGCGGCGTTGCGCCTGATCTTCTCGGGGCGCTCTTCGAACGCGACGTAGAGCGCGTCCGCACCCCCCTCGGCGACGAGGAAGTGCCAGCCGAGGACGGTCTTGCCGGCCCCCGGGCTCCCGCGAACCAGGTAGTGATAGCCCGCGAGAAAGCCCCCGTCGAGAACCGTATCCAGGCCGTCGATGCCGGTCGAGAGGCGGTCGGCTCCGCCCGCCGTCGGCTCCGCCCCGCCTCCGGGCTCGCTTCCATGCGGAGCCGCGCCCTTGTCGGGGGCCGCACGCTCGGCTCCACCGCTAGGTGGGTCCGTGTCCATGGGGTCTCTGCGTACTCGCACTCCACCAGTGGGTAATACTGTTTCTCAGTCGACGGAGAATGTACGGACGGCGAGAGTGTCGAGCGCGGACGGTCCAGCGGCCCGACCCCACACGCTTAATGTCGCGCGCTATCCACCCGGTGACATGAGATTCCAGCGGCAGGGTGGCGTCTTCTTGCACGTCACGTCACTTCCCGGCCCGCACGGCATCGGCGACCTCGGACGCGGCGCACGTGACTTCCTCGACTTCCTCGACCGTGCGAACCAGTCGCTCTGGCAGTTCTGCCCGCTCGGGCCGACCTCGCAAGCCCACGGCAACTCTCCGTACCAGTCCTTCTCGGCGTTCGCGGGGAACCCGCTCCTCGTGAGCCTCGACCGCCTCGCCGACGACGGCCTGCTCACCGACGCGGAACTCACCGGCGAGGAGTTCGACGCACACAGTGTCGACTACGACCGCGTCGCGTCGTTCAAGCGCGACCGCCTCCGGACGGCGTTCGAGCGGTTCGAGCCCGGCGACGACTACCGCGCGTTCTGCGACCGCGAGGCCCACTGGCTGGACGGCTACGCCCTGTTCATGTCGCTCAAACACGAGTTCGAGGGGTCGCTCTGGACGACGTGGCCGCACGAAGTGAAGACGCGTGACCCCGACGCCCTCGACCGCTACCGCGACGAACTCGCCGAGGAGATCGCCTACCACGAGTTCGTCCAGTTCGTCTTCGACCGACAGTGGCACGCCCTCCGCGAGTACGCCGACGACCGCGGCGTCGGACTCGTCGGCGACCTCCCCATCTACGTCGCGCTCGACAGCGCCGACGTCTGGACCGCGCCCGACGCCTTCCGACTCGACGAGAACAACGAACCGACGGTCGTCGCGGGCGTTCCACCGCAGAACGACGACGGCCAGCGCTGGGGCAACCCGCTGTACGACTGGGATCACCTCCGGGAGCAGGGGTACGACTGGTGGCTCGCCCGCCTCCGCCGGCTGTTCGACCTCGTCGACGTCACCCGAATCGACCACTTCAAGGGGTTTGACGAGTACTGGGCCATTCCAGCCGATTCCGAGTGGGCCGGCGACGGCCAGTGGGTCGACGCCCCCGGACACGACTTCTTCGAGACCGTCGAGCGCGAACTCGGCGAACTCCCGTTCGTCGTCGAGGACCTCGGCTTCCTCGACGAGGGCCTCGTCGAACTCCGCGACCGGTTCGAGTTCCCCGGCATGCGCGTCCCGCAGTACGCCGACTGGTGCCAGGCCGGTCACATGTACCAGCCGATGCACTACCCCGACAACGTCGTCGGCTACACCTCGACGCACGACACCGACACCCTCGTCGGCTACTACGAGGACCTCGGGGAGCGCCAGCGGGAGTGTCTCCACTACAACCTCGGCGTCGACGGCTCGGAGATCCACTGGTCGGTGATCGAAGCCGTCTGGAACTCCGAGGCGGTCCTGGCGTTCACGACGATGCAGGACCTCCTCGGCCTCGACTCACACGCCCGGTTCAACACGCCCGGCACGGCCGAAGGCAACTGGCGCTGGCGGGTCACCCGCGAGGGGTTCGCCGACGACGTCGCCGACGAACTCGCGAGCCTCACGGACATCTACATCCGCTGAGGCGCACCGACGTCTGGACCGCACCCTGCCGACTCTTCGTGTCGTCGGTCGCCCCGGCACTTCCCTGCAGTGACGCGCCGTACTGTCGTCGAATCCAGTAATTCTTGAACTCACGACAGACGTTCGTTAACTCATCGCCCGGGCCACGTTAATTGGTTACCAGTTATCATACTCTGCAACATAGGGTTATATACGGTGTGAACCACACTCGTAGTATGACCGCGAGTGCCACGATCGACCCGCCACGAACGGCCGTCAGAGAGCAGCTAGAGCGGGCGTTAGCCGAATCGACCGAACCCGAAGTCCGGTTCCACATCCGCCAAGCGCTCCAGATGGTCGTCTGACTCGTTCGCCTCGGACCGATGTCGGATTCGAGAGTGATCGCCTCGCTTCGGCCGTCGGCGCCGTCCGGGGTTCCCCGCGAACGAACGAGTGTCCGTGACGGTCCGGTCCTCTCCGCAGTCGTCGCCGACCGCCTCCGCCCGGGGCGGACCGCGAGAGCCCCATCGACTCTGTCGGTACTGTTTTGACCCGCGCCCCCGACCTCCGCGCCGTGACCCGTCGACTGGGCTACGCCTCGCTCGCCGTCGCCGCGATCCTCGCGCTCGTGGCCGGCTACGTACAGGCCGCCCGTCCCTTCCCCAACCGCTTCCCCACGACGGCGCTCTCGACCGACGTCGTGCTGGTGAAGCTGCTGCTCGTCGCCGCGACCGCACTCGGCTTCTACGGGGTCTACGTCATCGTGATCCGCGTTCTCACCGACCGGTTCACGAAGCGGCGCGTCCACGACGTGCGGAACGTCCTCCGGCTGGTCCTCGGAGTGAGCGCGCTCGTCTCCGTGCTCGGCGTCATCACGGAGCAGTGGGTCGGCGTCCTGCTCTCGCTCGGGGTGGTCGGCTTCGCGATCACGTTCGCCCTCCAGCAGCCCCTCCTTTCGCTCCTGGGCTGGGTGTACATCATGCTGAAGCGGCCGTACGCCGTCGGCGACCGGGTGAAGATCGAGGAGTCGAAGGGCGACGTCATCGAGGTCGACTTCCTCGTGACGACGCTCTGGGAGGTCAACGGCGACCTCGTCTCGACCCACCAGCCCTCCGGCCGGGTCGTCACCGTGCCGAACAGCGTCGTGCTCTCCTCACAGATCGTCAACTACAGCGCGCTCGTCCACCACGTCTGGAACGAACTCTCCATCCAGGTGGCGTACGAGACCGACCTCGCGTTCGCCCGCGAGACGATGATCGAGGTCGCCGACGACTACCTCGGCGACGCGATGGCCCGCGAGATCGCCACCTACCGCAAGCGACTCGACGAGACCGCCGTCGAACTCGAAGTACAGGACCGTCCCACGGTGAACGTCGTCCAGACCGAGTCCTGGGTCGAACTCCGCCTCCGCTATCTCGTCCACCCGCGGCGTGGCGCTCGAACCAGAAACGTCCTCTACGAACGCATCCTCGAACGGTTCAACGACGATCCCGACCGCGTGAAGTTCCCCGTCAGCCGCAACCGGTAGGCGTCACGGGCCGTCGCGCCGCGCGTCGAGCGTCGCGGCGAGGACCTCACGGTGACACCGGAGCCCCGGCCGGCGATCGGTCGCGAGCACGACCGGCCCCACCCGTGAGGCGAGGGCCGGGACCTGCTCTTTTGTCGAGCCGCTCCGCAAGCGCGCCCGGTAGCGGTCGTCGACAGCCAGTTCGGCCCACGCGGCGTTGTGTGCGCCCGCCTCGCAGAGTCCCTGCATCCGCAGCTCCCGCCGGCGGTCGTCGAGCGCCGCGCGCGTCTCCGCCGAGAGCCCGAGTTCCGGGCAGACGGCGTCGACCCTGCGGCGGAACCACCCGGGCGGCGACCGCACGACTCCGATCCACGCTCGTCACCACCCGGGTCGCGCTCGCGGACCGCCATCGCGTGTGCCGTCTCGACGGACATGGGCTCACCTCGTATGGCCACGTGCCTGACTCTTTCCCAGACCTGCCCCCAGCGGTGGTCGCACTGGTCGCGGCCGGAGCGTTCTCACCCTTACGGACTGTCCGGACCGAGGTTATATCGCCCCGGGAGCCGTCGCCCCGCGCATGGCTGGCAGACACCGCCGGCTGTCGATGCGTCACGCGCTCGCCGTCGTGGCGGGGGCGTTGCTCGGGGTGGGCGCGCTGTACGTCCCCGATCGGGTCGAGAACCTCGCCGGCCCGGCGACGCCGCTCGCGTTCCTCCTCGCTGCCGCCGGCGGACTCGCGCTGAGCGTCGGCTACGCGGTCTTCCTCTCGGGGCCGCTCGGCGACAGCGGTGGCGGCGGCTACCTCCACCTCTCGCGGACGTGGCGCTCGCGCGCGCTCGGCTTCCTCGCCATCTGGCCCAAACCAGCCGCCTACGCCGCCCTCGTCGCGCTCCTGGCGGAGTACCTCGCCGGCTTCGTTCCGTTGCCCGCGCCGGACGGCGTCGTCGCGCTCGCGCTCCTCGGCGGCCTCCTCGTCGTCCACCTCGTCGGGCCGGTCGCCGTCGGCCGGCTCGGCCTCGTCCTCTCGGCGGGCTTTACTCTCTTTCTCGTCGTCCTCGTGGCGGCGGGGCTGACTGCGGTCGTGCTGGGCAACTTCTTCCCCCTCCTGCCGACCCCGACCTTGCGCGAACGCCCGGTGCTGTCGGTAGGGCGGGCGACGCTCGTCGCGCTGTTCGGCTTCGTCGGGTTCGAGGCCATCGCGGCGCTGGCCGGCGAGGTCCGCTCCCCCAGGACGACGCTCCCCCGTGCCCTCGTCTCGGGGGTCGCCGCCGCGGGACTGCTCGCCACCGCGATGGCGTTCGTCACCCTCGGTGTCATCCCCTGGCCCCGACTCGTCTTCGCGCAGGCCCCGTTCGTCGACGCGGCCGCCTCGGGGCTCGGCGTCGCCACCGCCCTGCTCCTCCCACCCGGTATCGTCGCCGGTACGCTCGCCGCCCTCGTCACGCTCTCGTGGCCCGCGACACGCGCGCTGGCCGGGCTCGGCGAGGTGATCCCACCCCTCGCACACACCAACCGTTTCGGCGCACCCGACCTCGCGTGCGTGGTCGTCTTCGGGCTCGCCGCGGGGCTCGTCGCCGCCGACGCCGCCTTCGTCGCGCTCTACCTCGCCGTCCCCGGCCTGCTCGCCCTCTACGTCGCCCACGGGCTGACGACGGCCGCCCTCCCGGTCGTCAACCCGGAGCTGTACGCCGCCAGCGAGTTCCGGCCCCCACCGCGCCTGCTGGCGCTGACCGGACTCACCGGTGCCGGACTCGCGGGGCTGTTGCTCTGGCAGTCGCTCACGCTCGACCCCGCGGTCGTCCTCGGCTACACCCGCGTGGGACCCACCGTGGCCGGCCCGGCGGCCGATCCGCTCGTGGTCGACCCGCTGCGGAGCGTCGTCCCGGCGCTCGTCGGCTGGGAGACGGTCGGGGTGCTCGTCTACGTCGCCGCTCGCGACTACCGCGAGGAGGTCGGCGTGGAACTGGAGCCGCTGACGCGGTTCTGACGCCCCCTGCGCCGGGGCCGGATTCGTTCGTCCGCGACGCGCGGTCTACAGTGGCCCGGCCTCGCCCGCCGCCCGCGACGGTCGCGGTGGCGCGTGGCGTCGCGCTCCCGGTGAACGCGACCCGCCCGTGAAGCTCTCGTCGCTCTCGGGTCCTCCGACGCCGACGTTACCGCGGCTGTTCGGAGCCGCTCGGTCTCGCACGTTCGCCGGCGGGACGCTCTCCCGGGCCCTCCGGTGTGGACCGAAACCGACAACAGCCCACACTCCCTCGCTTCCGCCGATGGAAGGCGAGTCCGCCACGTTCGAAACGGGAGCGATCCCGCTCTCGGAGGTCGGCCTGTTCGACCTGCAGGCGACGCTGGAGAGCGGCCAGTCGTACCTCTGGGACCGCGCCGACGGCGGCATGTACGATTCGCTGCACGCCCACGGCGGCGACGCCTGGTACGAGACGTGCGTCCCGCCCATCGACGGCGTGAGCGAGGAGCGCATGGTCGTTCGAGTCCGCCAGCACGACGGGGCACTGGAGTGGGAGGCGACGACGGATCCCGTCCCGGTGCTGACCCACCTCCTCCGCCTCGACGACGACCTCGACGCGATCCTCGACGCCACGCCGGAGCTGCCGCTCCTCCGGCGGGCGTACGACCGCTACCGCGGAATGCGGCTCGTGCGCGATCCGCCGTTCGCCTGTCTGATCTCGTTCATCTGCTCGGCGCAGATGCGCGTCGCGCGCATCCACGGGATGCAGCGGCGACTCGCCCGCGCGTTCGGCGACACCGTCGCGGTCGACGGACGCACGTACCACGCGTTTCCGACGCCCGACCAGCTCGCGGCCGCCACGGAGGCCGACCTCCGCGAACTGAAGCTGGGCTACCGCGCGCCCTACGTCCAGCGGACGGCCGAGATGGTCGCCGAGGGCGAGGCCGACCCGGCGACGGCCGCCGGCCACGAGTACGAGGCGGCCCGCGAGTACCTCACCCGGTTCGTCGGCGTCGGAGACAAGGTGGCCGACTGCGTCCTCCTCTTCTCGCTGGGCTTTCTCGAAGCGGTCCCGCTCGACACGTGGATCCAGACCGCGATCGCCGACTACTACCCCGACTGCGACCGCGGCTCCTACGCCGACACGTCGCGTGCGATCCGCGAGCGGTTCGGCGGCAGCTACGCCGGCTACGCGCAGACGTACGTCTTCTACTACCTCCGTGCCGAGGGCGACCTTTCGGCCTGAGCGACGCGCTCGGCCGCCTCGTCCCCGGCTTCGCCCGACCCTCCGCCCCGGGAGAACCTTCTTGAAGACGGAGCGACACTATCCGATATGGATTGTAGAGTCGTCGTCGAGGCCGCCGTTCCGGTGTACGACGTCGAGACGGAAGACGAGGCGATCCGGATCGCCATCTCGAAGACCGGTGACATGCTCAACCCCGACCTCAACTACGTCGAGATCGAGATGGGCTCACGGACGTCGCCGTCGGGCGAGACGATGCCGCCCGCGTTCATCGCCGCCGACGAAGCGCTCGTCGCGCTCGAACTCGAGATGCGCGTCTTCAACGTCGAACGGGAGGAACACGCCGCCCGGATCGCCCGCAAGGAGATCGGGACGCGACTCCAGAACATTCCGCTAAAGATCCTCCGCGTCGATCCGCTCCCCGACGAGTCCGAGGACGAGACGGCGCAGGAGTCGACCGCCGAGAGCGGCGGGTCGAATGAGGACGGGAACGAGAGCGGGGAAGACGACCTCATCCCCGAGTTCGAGGACCTCGTCGAGGACAACTGAGTCCAGGCCCCGAACTGGGTGTGGGCGACCGCGCTGCCGCTGACTGGGCGGTCTTGATAGCGGTCGAATCACAGGGGATTTCGAGAAGTCGTTCAGTCGGCCCTTGGGGCCACGCGGTCGGGTTCTGCTTCTTCCATCGCGGTCGTGATCCCGTTCGCGATCTCGAACACGGCCGCCTTGTGATCTGTCTTCGAGCGGTGGATCGATGTCGGTCTGACACCCATCGTCTCGTACTCGGAAACGTCCAGTTCGGTGCTCTCCCATGCCTCCATCTGCGTTCGTACCTCGGATAGCAGACCGTGCAGGTGGATGAGCTCCTGTTTCTTCATGAGCAAACCCACGTTACCACCGAGGGATTATATTATTATCTTGAGTCGCGTTAACATACAGTTGGTGCACCCCGTTAACACGACCATCAGGAACCGTTAAAAAAACCGACTGACACGTCCTCCGGCGCGGTCGTGAACATTTTTGTCCTCGCTCACTCCCCGTGGGATATGGACTACGATGACGCACTCGACCGCGGGCTCGACCGAGCACCCGACATCGGGGACGCCGGCTCCCGGTACGAGGTGCCGGAGCCGGACGTCCGGCCGGAAGGGAACGTCACCGTCTACGAGAACTTCCAGGCGACGCTCGACCGCCTCGACCGCGACGGGACGCACGTCTTGAAGTTCCTCCAGTCCGAGCTCGGGACGGCCGCGCGGATCGACGAGAGCGGTCGTGCCCGGCTCACCGGCTCGTTCAAACAGTCCCGCATCGCGGACGCACTCGACGCGTACGTCGACGGCTTCGTCCGCTGTTCGGAGTGTGGGCTCCCGGACACGCGGCTCGTCGACGAGAACGGCGCGGCGATGCTGAAGTGTGACGCGTGCGGCGCGCTCTCGACGGTCCCGGACAACTGATCCGCTCGGCACCGAACCGAGGCCCCTACCGCAACTGCTTCAGAGTGTCCAGGTCGTACTCCGTTCGCATGAACTCCGCCAGTCGCCGCGTGGCGTGACAGCCGGGACAGGAGAAGTTCTGCCGCAGACCGGGGAGGTCGGTCGGTTTCGTCTCCCAGTCCTTCTTGCACTCCGGGCATAGCAGTCGAACGAAGGCCTCGACCATGGGTTTCTATGTCACAGTACGGGTGAATAAAGGTTGTGTGGGGCCGTTGCGTGGGCCCACTCCGAGCGGCGCGTGGCGGGGCGGGAGTGGTCGGGGTGCTCGGCTCAGGCGAGGACGCCGGCATCCTCGGCGTCGAGCAGTTCCTTGTACCGGTTGCGGATCGTCACCTCGGAGATGTTCGCGACCTCCGACACCTGCGACTGGGTGACCTTCTCGTTGGTCAACAGCGCGGCGGCGTACACCGCGGCGGCGGCGAGTCCCACCGGGGATTTACCCGAGTGAAGCCCCTCGCCCTTGGCGTTCCGGAGGAGTTCGCGCGCGCGCCGTTCGGCCTCGTCGGAGAGGCCGAGGTCGCTGGCGAACCGCGGGACGTACTGCTCGGGGTCGGCGGGCTCGATCTCGAGTTTGAGCTCGCGGACGATGTAGCGGTACGTCCGGGTGAGCTCCATCTTGTCGACGCGCGAGACCACCTCGAGTTCGTCGAGCGAGCGGGGGGTGCCGGCCTGTCGGGCCGCGGCGTACAGCGACGCCGTCGCGACGCCCTCGATCGAGCGACCGGGGAGGAGATCCTCACCGAGCGCTCGGCGGTAGATCACCGACGCGGTCTCGCGGACCGTCTCCGGGAGTCCCAGCGCCGAGGCCATGCGGTCGATCTCGCCGAGCGCCTGCTTGAGGTTTCGCTCTTTCGAGTCGCGCGTGCGGAAGCGCTCGTTCCAGGTGCGAAGCCGTTGCATCTGCTCGCGCTGGCTGGACGACAGGGAGTTGCCGTAGGCGTCCTTGTTCTGCCAGCCGATGTTCGTCGACAGCCCCCGGTCGTGCATCATGTTCGTCGTGGGGGCACCGACGCGTGACTTCTGGTCTTTCTCCGTCGAGTCGAACGCCCGCCACTCGGGGCCGTGATCGATGTTAGTCTCCTCGACGACGAGGCCGCACTCGGCACACACGGTCTCGCCGTCGTCGAATCGGAGGCTACCGCCACATTCGGGGCAGACTCGCGTCTGTTCGTCCTCTCGTTCGCCCTCGCCTGCGGCGACGTCGAGGTCGGTCTCGTGATCCGTACTGAAGGTTCGGAGTGTGGTATCGCTCATGTTGGGGTGGGTACTGGGACGGGCTCGGCCGGGAGAGAGATAACGCGAGATCCGGGGACCGTCTCCTTACCATTGGTAAGTTCCGAAAGTATATAAACCTTTGCTCGATGTGTGTGGAGGAAACCGAAGCACGGCAGCGGAGCGTTCGCGTCTGGGTCTCGTGTCACTGGCGTTGGGCCGAAGCGGAAGCGCGTTATATCTGTTTCGCCGACGGCGACTCACGGTGAAGGGGCGGTCAGCGCGGAGCTGACAGCGATCGGGGTAGTGTCTCCGGTGCGCCTCCGCACGTAGATTTGAGTGAACACTAAAGAGGATTTGCCGAACTCTCACCCAAATCTTCCCGGACTCCCGAGCGCGGTGGTCACAGCCACCGCTCCTGGCGGAAGTAGACGAGCAGGACGAGCGTGACCGAGGCCATCCCGATCATGACCGCGGGGTAGCCGAACCGCCAGCCGAGTTCGGGCATGTTGTACGGCCCGGCGGAGAAGTTCATGCCGTAGACGCCGACGACGAACGTGAGCGGGAGCAGGAGCGTCGCGACGACCGTCAGCGTCTTCATCACCTCGTTGGTCGACTGCGAGAGGGAATTGAGGTAGATGTCACGCGCCCCCCGGGCGAGCTCACGGTACGTCTCGGTGAGGTCGACGAGCTGGACGAGGTGGTCGTAGACGTCGCGGTAGTACTTCTCGGTGGGCTCGCGGACGTAGTCGGGGTCGCCACGCGCCAACACGGCGGCGGCCTCCCGGGTCGGCCACAGTACCTTCCGGATTGAGAGGAGGTCGCGTCTGACGTCGTTCAGCGAGATCAAAACGTCTTCGCTCGGTCCCGCGAGCACGCCGTCTTCGACCTCCTCGATGAGGTCTTCGGTCTCGTCGAGCACCACGAAGTAGTCGTCGACGATCCGGTCGAGGACGCGGTACGCCGCGAAATCGGGACCGAGTCGCAGCACGCGCGCGTCCTCGCGTTCGACGGCCTCCCAGACGCGCTCGACCGCGTCGACCTCCCGCGTCGACATCGTCACGAGCCAGTCCCGCCCGACGAACAGGCCGACCTGCTGTGTCGTGATCTCCTCACCGAACGTCGTCTCGCCGCCGCTGAACGCCGCGGTCTTCACCAGCACGAACGTGTGCGAGGGGAACTCCTCGGTCTTGGGTCGGACGTCACCTCGAACGTCCTCGATCGAGAGCGGGTGGATCCCGAATATCGACGCGACCCGGTCGAGTTCCGCCGGGGAGGCGGCCGACGCGCGAACCCACGTCGTGCCGTCGGCGTCGCGGGCCGCCTGGAGGTCGTCGTAGGCGTCGACGCCCTCGGGCGCGTAGACGACTGCTCCGACCGTCACCGGAACACACCCCCGACCGCGAGGAGCGTGATCCCGACCATCACGCCCGCGACACTGAATCCTCGGCCCGGATACGACGCGAGGACGCCGATCACGTAGCCGGCGACACCCGCGATCAAGAGGAGCGCTCCGGCCGCCTGCACGTGGTTCATGCTCGGTACCACCGGAGCGGGATGAAAAAGCGTTGCCCGCGTCCGTCGTGTCGGAACGCCGCGTCCCGCCCGGCGGTCACGCCTCGGCGGGATGCTCGATCGCCCGCAGGAGCGTCGTGATCTCCGCTCGCTGCTCCCGCGCTCGGGGGTAAACGCCGATCCCGACGAGGAAGTCGTCGCCGTCACGGAGCCTCGTCACGTGGACGAAGACGGGGACCTCCTGCCCCCGCGCCGTCGTCGTCGCGGCGTACGTCGTCACGGTCGTCTCGGTCCCGCGAACGACGACCTGGCGTGAACGCACCCGTTCGAGGCCCGAGAACGACCCGAACCGGTCCGTGACGAGGTCGACGAGTCGGTCGTTCGAGTACTCCCCGATCGGGTTGAACGTCTGCCCGGCGACTTCGACTGCAGGCGTCGAGATGACGCTGAAGATGCCGAGCCGAACACTTCCCAAGCGCGGGATCTCGAGCGGCTTCTCGTACGTCGTGACCTTGCTGACCACGCGCACCGTCTTCGAGGCACTCTCGGGGCCCAGTTGCCGTGTCACGACGCTGTCGCGCGTCCCGTTCCGCTCGAACCCCGTCTCGGCGGCGGCCCCGTCACCGACGTCCGCCGGTGCCGCCTCGAACGTCGTCACACCGGCGGAGAACACGCCGAGACAGCCGCTCGTGGTGGCGAGACAGACGAGGACCAGCGCCAGTCCGCGGCGTTGGTGTAGCCTCACTGTCACTACTCGGCCCGCTGGGAAGAAAACAGTACCGCCCGGTCACGCGGGGTCGGCGTCGTCGATGTTGTCGGCGTCGGTTCCGTCGGTTCCGTCGGTTCCGCCGGTTCCGTCGGTCTCGATCCCCTGCCGTCGCTTCCGACGCTCGTTCTCGCGGCTGACGATCCGACCGCTGTACACGTAGTACAGCGGCGCGACGAGCGGGAACACGAGCGTCGCGGCGAACCACACGTGCCGCGAGAGCCCCCACTCGACGCCCTGTTTGCGGATGGAGTTGATGTCCTGGCGGACCAGTCCGGCGAGGAACAGGTGTGAGATGAGCACGACCCACAGCGTGGTCGCCGCGGCGTTGCTGAACAGCGTCATCACGAACGCGATGACGACGCCGATGGCCCAGACGACGATGATGATCGGCCGGTACAGCGGGCTCACCGCCGGCTGGCGCTGTTGTCGCTCTTCCACCTCGCGACCACGGCTGTACTCGTCGCCGGTGGTGTTCGTACTCACGCCCCTACCGAAACGACGGATGGACAAAAGCCCTACTCACGCTGGCCGTCGAGATACTTCACCGTGACCGCGTGACTCGCCGCGGCCGTCTCGACGGTCACCTGCTCCACGAGCGCCTCCCGGACGGTCTCCCGCCACGACTCGACCACGTCCGCGTGGAACGCCCGGTGGTCGTCGACCGAGTACTCGCCGCGCGCTCGGAGCTCGTCCGCCGTCTCGTCGACCGTCGGGACCGACGACACGTCGGGGTCGACGAACCGCTCCGGCCGGAAGTGAATCGGTTCGGCCCCGCCGTCGGACGCGCCCTCACCACTGACGACGTGCAGGCGTGCGCGCATCCGCCCGGCGAACGGCGGCGTCACGCGGAGCACCGCCTCCGTATCCCCTCGCTGGCGAGCCTCCAGCGCCGTCACGACGTCGTCGACGGTGACGGCGATGCTCCGGATCGCCCCCGGATCGTCGCTTCCGTGTTCGGTCCGCCTGTCGAAGCCCGTCGTCATACGCGTAGCTCAGGACCTCCGACGCAAGTAACCTGTCGATCCGATCGGATCACACCGTGTGGGCCGCCGATCGGGGGTCACACACGGTCGTTCGGTGTTACGGTCGTCCGCTCGTGGCTGCCAGCGTATGCTTTGGGCCGGAGCGTGCCGCCACACTCTGGACACGTAGCCCGGTACGATCCGGAGCTCACGGGTGCCTCACACTCTCGACACACGTACGACGGCCGTTCGGACATCGTTCTCACATACGGGAGTGTCTATGTTAAGTGTTGTCACGAGTCGTGATATTCAGTTACCCACCGAAGCGTGACACGATCCGATGGGTGGCGGTCCGAGCGTCCTCCGACCACCGGGTCAGTGTTCCCTGACTCCGTGTCCAATCGACGTTCGCCTCGCGTTTCGGCGAGCGCGGGTCGGGAGTCGGTGGAACGACTCCGGTACCGCCGATGGCGACGACGCCGTTACAGTGTGAGATGGTGCGCACTCCACCTTCGATCGGTGACTCCTCGCCGGGGGACAGGCTGTAACACGTCTCCTCCTCGAACGTCTCCTCAGACAGTTCGGTTATTCGGTTCACCGTGATGGCGCTTCCAGGAGACGCATAGTCCCGCGCGGGCCTGTACACCTGCCCTGCTTCGATCCACGGCTTCCCCGCGGGCCGCGAACCCCGGACGTCGGTCTTGACCGGGTTGTTCTCGTGTGGCCGCCACGCTCCGAACAGCGTCTCCGCCGACCAGACGTACAGGTTCGTGTCCGGGAGCGCGTTCCGTTTCGTGAAGAACAGCCACCATCTGTCGGCGTGTCTGAACAGCGTGGGGGCGACTCCCCGTGTGCCCGGAACCAGCGTCTTCACGAACTCCCACTGGCCGGGTTCCACCGCTTCGTACAGGTGGATCCCGTCTCGGCCACGCGTCTCGGAGACGACGAAGTGCCTCCCGTCAACTTGGAGGACGTACGGGTAGGAAACGTCACCCTCGCCCTCGAAGGCGTGGTGGACGTCCGAGAGAATCGCTCCGTCCTCGTATTTGCAGTACGATATCCTCCCGCCGGCATCCGGGTGAGTGTAGTCCGTGAAGAAGACGACGACGTCGTCGCCGATCTCGGTCACGAACGGATCCCCCACGGATCCGTCCCCAGACCGAGCGGGGAACCACTGGAGGTCTGCTAGCCCACGTTCCCCGATCGTCTCCACCTCCGTGTCGGTCAGTCCGATCGTCCGACGCTCGTTCGTCTTGAACCGGGATCGTAGGTACCACCCCGCCCGCTTCAGGTGGTATCCGAGCAACTGATGCGGGTTCGGAGCCGTGTAGATCGGTGCGTCGGTGTTCGATTGCTCCCCGCCAGTGGCGTCCACGTTCCCGTTCAGGATGTCGGTCGCTACCTGCGCAGGCCAGCCGGCGGTCGCGTACAACAGTTTGTTCAGGTTCTGCTCTCTCGACTGCGGTATCGTCTTGAAACGACCGCGTTTCAGGACGACGCCACCGTCGAGTTCGTCCGTCAACCGCTGCAGGATCGCCCCGGTGACGGGGTCGTCGTTGTATATCTCCCAGAAGCCGGCCGGACTCCCCCGGTATCTCCGTTCGTCACCGTGGTGAAACGACCACACCCCGTACGTGGGGACCGTCAGGATCCGACCTCGTATGATCCCGAACGAGAACCGCAAGACGAAATCCAAGTCGTACCGTTCGATGGACTCGATGTCGTCCGGCGGGAAGTACTCCGAGAAGCCCTCCCGCTCCACCGTACAGTGGACCCTGTCCACGCCGTCGAGGAGCCGCGTCAGATCGACTTTCCGTCTGGCCGGCGGACGACTGGTCAGGTAGTCCTGGTGGATCTGCCAGACGGCTTTCGAGACCGCAGTCGGTGCTCCGGAACGAGACACCGCGTCCAGAAACCGCGAGACGTTCCCTCTCGGATCCCGGCCGTCGACGATCAAGAGGCGGAGGTTGACGCCTTCCATCTCCAACAGCCGACCGATGCACTTCGCTTGCCAGTCCTGAAAGACGTCCCCGCCGCACATGATCCCGAAGTCGAGCGGTGAATCCGAGCGTTCTGCCATTTTTCTATAAGATGCGGTCTGAGGGCTAATATGTTGTGTCTATTTTAATAAATAGCAGAAAAACTTGACAAATAAGTGCATGTGACTCTCAGAGAGCCCGTCGAATTCACCACGGAGTATCAGTCGGCACGACCGGTCTATCTCGGTACGAGCGTCTTTCGTTCCCTGAGGGTGGTCCTGACACTCGTCGGTGGGCTAGACGAGCGCTCACTTGTGACCACCCCACTACGGGAACCGTCTGGACCGCGACAGGCCGTTCCGAGGCCTCAACGCGGACTCCGTCGACCGACCGGCTCTCGGCCGCCAGTACCGGGACGGATTTACACGCGCGGGGAGAGACTCCACGTATGACTGACGAGACAGCCCCGAGGGGAGCGGGCTGGTTCGAGAACATCGATCGCGAGGATCTCGATGCCGCCGCCGCAGCGA
The DNA here is from genome assembly GCF_024228675.1 of Salinigranum marinum. Classification (NCBI taxonomy): domain Archaea; kingdom Methanobacteriati; phylum Methanobacteriota; class Halobacteria; order Halobacteriales; family Haloferacaceae; genus Salinigranum; species Salinigranum marinum. The sequence continues at coordinate 1,041,602 of NZ_CP100461.1, forward strand.
TCTCGGACGGCGAAGCCGACGAACCCCGAAACTGGCCAGCGGTGGCCGTCGAGGCCGGATATGTCGACTCGGAAGAACAGTACTACGAGCGGCTTCACGAGGCGGCGATTCGCGCGACGGAGGCGGAAGTCAGAGAACGAGAAAGAGCAGATGACCAACAGTTGAAACACGCGATCCGCGCCATGAACGACGCCGCGCGAACGGCGAACGAACTCGCCGAACGGGTCGAGGAGTGGGCGGGCTCGCTGTTCGACGACGTCGGGACCGGCCTCGCGGGCGCGCGAGTTGTCGCCGCGCGCGACCCGGCGGATCCGACCGAAGAGCGGGTCGTCTCGCTCGCCGCGCGGGTCGTGGCGCTGGACGACGAACGCGCCGCGTTGCGGGCGTACGTCGAGACGCACGCACCGACGGTCGCGCCGAACCTCGCCGAGATGGCCGGGGCCGTGCTGGCCGCTCGTCTCGTCGCCCTCGCCGGCGGGCTCGAACAGCTGGCGAAGATGCCCGCCGGCACGGTGCAGGTGCTCGGTGCCGAGGACGCGCTGTTCGCGCATCTCCGCGGCCACGCCTCCTCACCCAAGCACGGCGTCATCTTCACCCACGAGTTCGTTCGCGGCACCCGCCGCGCCGACAGGGGGTCGGCGGCGCGCGCGTTCGCCGCGAAGCTAGCGCTGGCCGCCCGAGCGGACCACTACGCCGGCGAGCGTCGAGAGTCGCTCCACGCCGACCTGGCGTCGCGGATGGAACGCATTCGGGCCCGCGCCGACGCCACGGAGGGTGACGACGCGTGACCCTCCCGACCGGGGTTCAGCGGCGGACCGTCGACGGCCGGGAGCGACTCGTCACCCGCGGTGAACCGGTGTACGGCGAGCCCACGGACGGCGAGTGGCGCGTCTGGGACGCGGGCCGCTCGAAGCTCGGGGCGATGCTCGCACTCGGGATGGAGACGGGGATGGTGGGCGGGGGGTCCGTGCTGTATCTCGGGGCCGCCTCGGGGACGACGGTCAGCCACGTCGCGGACGTCTGTGGGCCGACGTACGCCGTCGAGTTCGCCCCGCGGCCGACCCGAGACCTCCTGGACGTCGCCGCGGCCCGCCCGAACCTCTTTCCCCTGCTCAAAGACGCCCGCCGCCCCGAGACGTACGCACACGTCGTCGAGTCCGGGGTGGATCTGCTCGTCCAGGACGTCGCCACGCGCGGGCAGGCCGACGTCGCGCTCCGGAACCGACGGTTCCTGCGCGACGACGGCCGGCTTCTCCTGGCGGTGAAAGCACGGAGCGAAGACGTCACGGCCGCCCCCGAGGACGTGTTCGGTCGGGTGCAGGAGGCGCTCGCCGAGGGGTACGAACTCTTGGCGACGCGACGGCTCGACCGGTACCACGAGGATCACCTCGCCGTCGTCGCACGCCCGCGGTGACCGTCGTCGCGAGCGACCGGTCGCCGCGCGACCGACTCGCGTCGGCCGATTCCCGTGTGGCGGTGCGGTCCGTCGAGGAGCGAACGTACCCGACGCCCGCACGCGGTCCACGGTTTATTTAACAGACGGGAGCGAAGCCCGCTTCGATGGATATCGGCTCGTCTGAGGCGTTCTCTCGGCTCGGGACGCTCGGCGTCGAAGAGGAGTTCTACATCGTCGACGAGGCCGGACAGCCGACGTCGGGCATCGACGATCTGGTGTACGGTTCGACCCCTCCCGAACTGCTCGAAGACCGCCTCGACCACGAACTGTTCAAGTTCACCATCGAGACACAGACGCCGCTCATCGAGTCGGTCGACGCGGTCGGCGAGACGGTGCGGGCGATCCGCGAGGCGCTCGTCGATCACGCCGAGGCCCACGGCTACCGCATCGCCGCCGCAGGGCTCCACCCGGCGGCGAAGTGGCGCGAACTCGATCACGCCGAGAAACCCCGGTATCGCGCGCAACTCGATCGGATCCAGTATCCGCAACACCGCAACACGACGGCCGGGCTGCACGTCCACGTCGGCGTCGACGACGCGGACAAGGCGACGTGGGTGGCGAACGAACTCCGGTGGTACCTCCCCCCGATCCTGGCCCTGTCGGCGAACTCGCCGTACTGGAACGGCTTCGACACCGGGCTCGAATCGGCCCGCGCGAAGGTGTTCGAGGCGCTCCCCAACACGGGCATGCCGACCGCCTTCGACTCGTTCGACTCGTATCTCGATTTCGAGCGACAGATGGTCGAGACCGGTTCGATCAACGACCGCGGCGAGCTCTGGTACGACGTCCGGCCGCACACCGGCCACGGGACCGTCGAGGTCCGCACGCCGGACGGGCAGACCGACCCCGCCCGCGTGACGGCCTTCACCGAGTACGTCCACGCGCTCGTGATCGATCTCGCCGAACGGTACGAGGACGGCGAAACCGGGACCGAGATCAGGCGGGAGCGCCTCGACGACAACAAGTGGCGGGCGATCCGCCACGGCCGCGATGCGTCGTTCGTCACCCCCGACGGCGAGGACGTGGTCGATCTCGTCACCCACGTCGACGCCGAGTGCGACCGACTGGGCGTCTCCGGCCTCCGGGACGTGCTCGACGGCGAGTGCTGTTCGGCCCGACAGCGACGGATCCACGACGAGGAGGGGATGGCAGCCCTCCGTCGGTCGCTGTTGCTCTGACCGGCTCCCCCTGGTCGTCGACCTCGACCGACACAAAGGTTTTTCAGCCCGTAGTTTTGACCTTCGGACGAACACAGATGCCGCCCGAGGATTTCGATCCCACCGACGACGAGCCCGAGGTGAAAGACGACCCCGACCTCGAGATGGAAGAGTTCGACGAGCCCGTGGTCGACGGTGCCGACGGGTCGCCGACGGCGAAAGCGAAGGCGGCGCGCGAACGGCTCGAAGCAGAGGCCGACCGCGCGGTCGAGGGGTTCGACGAGAACGTGGTCGACCTCCTCGCGTGGCTGCTCGACACGGAGACGCGCGCACGGATCTACGTCTACCTCCGACAGCATCCGGCGTCGACGAGCGAGGAGGTCGCCGACGGGACCGGCCTCTATCCGAGCACGGTCCGGGAGGCGCTCGCGGAGCTCCACGACGAGGGGACGGTGACGCGCGGGAAGCGCGAGAGCGCCGGCGCGGGCAACAACCCCTACGAGTACGAGGCCATCGCGCCCTCGGAACTCGTCAACGGGGTCGTCGATCAGGTCCAAAACCAACTCAACACCGTGTTCAACCTCGACCGACGGCTCGGCGGGGCCGACGTCGCCGGCGACGACTCGCCCGTGACGATCACCGTCGAGGACGAGAGCCAGACGGAGTGAGCTGACCCCGCCACCGACCGGCCCTGGTGGAGCAGTCGATTTTAAGACGCGGCGCACCGACGCCCGGGTATGCACGTCGCGCTGGGCGGGACGTTCGATCCGGTCCACGATGGGCACCGTGCCCTCTTCGAGCGCGCGTTTGAGCTCGGAGACGTTACGGTCGGGCTCACGAGCGACGAACTCGCGCCGGAGACCAGGAACGTCGACCGCTACGTCCGGCCGTTCGAGGAACGCAAGCGCGACCTCGAAGCCGAACTCGCCGTACTCGCCGACGAGTACGGCCGCGAGTTCGAGGTCAGGCGGCTGGACGAACCCACCGGCATCGCGACCGAATCCGGGTTCGACGCGCTCGTCGTCTCGCCCGAGACCGAGTCGGGTGCCGAGGCCGTCAACCGGATCAGGCGCGAGCGAGGGCTCGACCCGCTGGAGGTGTCGGTCGTCGACCACGTCCCGGCCACCGACGGTGAGCGGATCTCCTCGACGCGCATCGTCCGCGGGGAGATCGACGAACACGGCAACCCCACGCCCGAGCGCGACGGCCGCTCGGCGGTCCGCGGCTCCGAATCCGGCTCGTGACCCGCAACGACCGCGGTCGATCCGGCCAGCGTGGTCAGTCCCACGCCCGGGCTCTCGACCCCACACCGGCGAAACGCTCTCCCACCGGGTAGGCGTACAGGCACGTATGCGTCCCAAAACCCTCGCCGCGACCGGGAGCGTCGTCGTCGGGCTCGCGGCGTTCGCGTTCGTGGGGTTCGGCGTCACGCACCTCCTGGCCCGACGGGCCGCGATCGGCGCGACCACGGACGCGTCACCGCTCATCGGCGCGCCCGCAGGGGCGACCGCGGCCATCGTCAGCGGGCTGGTCACGTACTACGTGCTCTGGCGACAGCTGGGCGTGCGACGGGCCTGAGCGTGCGATCGACGACCGGCGGGCTACGGAGGCCGCGACCTACCACTCCGGCGGCTGGAAGCCGGCGTCGCGGAGGAGTTCCTTCCAGCGCGTCTGCACGGCGAGCCGAGAGACCTCCATCGTCGTGGCGACGCGGGACTGCGAGCGTTCCTCCCCGACGATGAGGCTCCCGGCGTAGATGCTCGCCGCCGCGACCGCGGGCTTCGACCGCTCGGCGTCGGGGACGTGCGAGAGGAACAGATCGACGGCGACGGAGCGAGCCTCGGTGCCGAGTTCGAGGCTGTCGGCCGCGCGGTCCATCCGCGCCAGCCACTCCTCGTTCTCCACACGGTCGCGTGCCCGGTACATGGGTCGCCCTTCGCCGCGGGCGGATAAAAACCAACCGTCGGCTTCGAAGCGATGGGTTGAATTCTCGGCCGCGTGAAGCGGCGGGTGCGCGTGGGTAGCCAAGCCAGGAAACGGCGCAGCGCTTAGGACGCTGTCCCATAGGGGTCCGCCGGTTCAAATCCGGTCCCACGCACTCTCCTGCGAACGTCAGTGACCGGTGAGAGTGTTCCGTCCGGATTCGCCTCCGACGAGTCGCAGCCCGGGAAGCGAACGGAGTGAGCGACCCGGAACGTCTCGGCACGGTTCAGATCCGTTCACATCCGGTCATAGTTCTGCCCGAGCGACGGCGTAGCCAACGATCCGGATCCGGCCGCACGAGGCCACACGCCGTCACGTTGAGGCGGCGTACTCTCCGAGCCGGGCTTCGACCTGTTCGTCCAGCGCGTCGACGGCGCTCTCGACGTCGCGGCCGCGGGTCACGTCGACGTACGCCTCCTCGACCAGCGTGCGGACGGTGTCGAACGAGCCGATCCGTGCCCCCCGGGTCGCGGGGGTGTCGCGGGTGTCCATGAGCTGGCGGACGGCCGTCGCGTAGCCAGGGTTGTCGTCGAACCAGCCCTCGCGGCGGAGGTCGTCGATCGCGGCCTCGTGGACGGGGAAGTAGCCCGTCTCGCGGTGCCACCGGACCTGCTGTGCCGGCTGGGCGAGCCACGCGAGAAACCGGCCCGCGGCCTCCTGTTCGGCTCTGGGCAGGTCCGCCGGAACCCAGAGCGACGCCCCTCCGACGACGACGCCGCTGCGATCGTCGAGCACCGGGAAGTAGCCCATCGTCACGTCGAAGCCGCTCTCGGCGGCCCCGTCGACCACCGCCGTGCGCTTGGAGGTCGAGTCGATGAGCATGGCGACGTCGCCGTCGATGAAACACGACCGCGCCTCGCCGCGGGCCTCGACGCCGGGGTTGTGGTAGAGCCCGTCGCGCTCCAGTCGCCACCACTGCTCGAACAGTTCGTAGCCGACGTCGGACGCGAGCCGCGCCGTCGTCGGTGTGCCGCGTCGACCGTTGTCGGCGTCGACGAGCGGCTGATCGGCCTCCGCGAACCACTGTTCGACGAACCACGAGTAGTTCGCCCACGTCACGCCGGCGTCGATAGTGCCTAGTGGAAGTTATGAAGGTGGAATCTGATGTCTGAGGTATGTCTGGAGATCGCCGCAAAGAGATCGTCCGTCACCTCAGTGAGGACGATCTCGATCGACTCCTCACGGAGTCTACAGATGAAAAACTCACTGAGCGGCTGATCTTCATCAAGCGGTTGTACAAGGGTGCGACCTTGGAGGACGCTGCCGACGATGTCGGCAGGTCCTCCGCAACAGGAACACGTTGGGCCCGCCGATGGAACAAGGGTGGCCTCGGACTTTTGATGCCGAACTTCGGGGGCGGCAGGCCCCCGAAGCTCGGCGAAGAACAACAGGAACGCCTCTTGGAACTGCTCCGTGAGGGCCAACCGTGGAAGAAACAGGAGATACAGCACCTCATCAACGAGGAGTTCGACGTTGAGTTTCACCCAGGCCACCTCACTACGTTCCTCGAAAAGCTCGGCCTCTCCTACGCAATTCCGCGGACTAAGCGTCCATCACGGCCAGAGGATGCCGAAGAGATCCTCGACGAACGCGTCGGCGACGCGTTCGACGAGGGATCTGATGAGCCGCACAACAAACGCGACGGAGACGACGAGGAAGGCTGGGTCGTTGACGAAGAGATCCGGACGGACGGTGGAACTGTGCTTGGATTTCTCGACACATCGCATCCACAACCGTGGGATAACTCACAGCGACTCTACACCGTCGACGACCCTCACATTACCCGACCGCTGGTTCGTCTAACTTCACCAGCGGTCGGGTTCTATGCACTCTCTGGTGAGAGTGTACTCCAGTTCCCGACTACTCAGGAGAAAGAGCGAATCTGCGAGTGTCTCGAAGGGATCCGCGAGCAGAATCCGAGCCAGCGGATTCTGCTCGTCTTGGATAACTTCTCTTCACACGTGTGCGAGTACACACGCAAACGAGCTCATCAGCTTGGGATTGACCTCGTGTTTCTCCCCGTTGGCTCACCGGATCTTAATCCGATCGAGCAGGTCTGGAAGAGTCTGAAATGGGAAGCGTCACCATTGATTGTGGAGAGCGCGGCAGAATACCGCGCTCTCCTCACCGAGCTCTTCGAGAAGCTCACGACCCAGCTAAGTTTCGCGGCCTCTTGGATCGACAATTATCTCGGCGGCTATCTTCAGAAGTTACGCTAAGTACTAACGACGCCGGCGTCGACCAGCTGTTCGCTGGCGGCCGCCACCTCGGCGATCGTCTGGGGCGGCTCGTCGGGATCCAGCCCGGCGGTGCGGAACGCGTCGCGGTTGACGTACAGTACGGGGTTCGACGAGTTGAACGGGAGCGAGCAGAGCCGGCCGTCGTGGCGGTAGTAGTTGGCGACGGGGTCGAGCAGGCTGTCGACCAGGTCGTCGGGCAGGATCGACTCGACGGCGACGAACGAGCCGCTGTCGAGTGCCCGCGTCGTCCCGATCTCGAACAGCTGTGCCACGGTCGGCGAGTCGTCGGAGCCGACCGCGTCCATCGTCGCGTTGAACGTGCCGCGGTAGCTCCCCTTCGAGACCATCTCGACCGGGACGCCGGTCTCGGCCTCGAACTCATCCGCCAGTTCCTCCAGGAGGAGCCCTTTTGCGCCACCCATCGCGTGCCACATCCGGACGGTCGTCTCCGCGTCGGCGGCCGCCCGCGACGACCGCACCCTGACGTCGCTCATCGACGAGTCCAGCGCGGCCGTCCGTTCCGAGAGGGTCTCGACGCTCGTCGCCGCCTCGACGAGCGAGGTCGTCTGTCCGCGCGCCGTCGCCGCCACGTCGTCGGCCGCGTCGGCGGTGTCGTCGCTGATCTCCCGGACGTCGTCGAGCATCTCGACGACCCCTTGGGAGGCGTCGGCTTGCGACTCGGTCGCGTCGGAGAGCTCCTCGATGCTGGCGCTGGCTCCTTCGAGGTCGTCGACGAGCCCCGCGATGGCGTCGAGCGCGTCGGTGATCGTCTCCGCACCGGACTCGACGCGCTGTCGCGTGTCGCGCATCTCGGAGACGGTCCGCTCGGTCCCCTCGCGGATGGTACCGATCGAGGCGGTGATCTCGTCGGTCGCCCGCTGTGTCTCGCTCGCCAGTTCCTTCACCTCGTCCGCGACGACGGCGAAGCCGGCACCGTTTTGATCGGCGCGAGCCGCTTCGATGGAGGCGTTCAGCGAGAGCACGTGCGTCTGACTGGCCACGTCCGTGATGAACTCGACGACCGACTCGATCTCCTCGACGTCGTCTTCGAGGTCCTCGACGCGGTCGAGCGCCTCGGCCATCCGGTTGTCGATCTCGGCCAGCACCTTGACGGCCTCGGTGGCCGAGGCGTCGACTGTCTCCCCCCGGTCGGTCGCCTCCGCGGTCGCCTTCGTCAGGTCGTCGGCCGTCGCCGCGACCTCCTCGGTGGCGGCCGAGAGGTTCCGCATCTCGCCGGTGATGTCCTCGATGTGGTCGTGTTGTCGCCGCGCCCCGTCGGAGATGTCCTCGACCGCCCGCGCGACCGCCCGGCTCGCGTCCTTGGCCTCGTCCATCCCCGTCGCCACGCCCTCCGTCGCCCCGCGGACCTGCCCGCCGAACCGTTCGACCTCGGTGACGGTCTTGCTCCAGCGATCGACCAGTCGGTTGTACTCCCGCGCCACCGCACGCCGCTCGTCGGAGCCCCGTGACTCGTCCATCCGTCGGGTCAGGTCGCCGTCGGCGACCGCCGCGAGCAACTCCGCCACCTCGGACAGTGACTCGGTCTGCGGCGGCCCCTGTGCGGCGGTCCCGCCGTCCGTGGCCGGCGAAGTCGTCGACTGGTCTCTCTCACCCGCCTCGTCCCTGCCACCGGCGTCACGCACGTCCCGGTCCGCGGTCGTCGTACGGCCCGACGACGGCTCGCCCGTCCCTTCGCGTGGCTCGTTCCCCTCGCCGTCCGCGTCGTGGTTCGTTCCCCGCACGAAACGCCAGAGGTCTGTCATCGTACGCTCCAGCGTCCCATCGCGGCGATTTAACGTTTCACTGTCGGCTATCACTCCTGATTCTCGACACCGGACGACGCCGTCCCCGCGGGAGCGCTCCACGGGAGGGGTGGCCAACGGGCGCGTTCGCCACCGACGCCACGGTGGACTCGCCGACTCGCCCGCGCGCACGCGAGACGGTCCTGGGTCGTGGCCGGCGGGACCGACGGGGGCCCTGGTCGAGTCCGGTCCGAACCGGGGTGAATTCGCACGACGGGCGCATGACGACGACGTAAACCCTTATCCCGCAGGGGGGCGAGTTACGACCAATGGCGACCCTCTCGGAGATCCTCGATTACCTCATCACGGACGTGGACGGCGTGTTCCTCTTCTCGCCGAGCAGTTCGTTCTACGAGCAGGTCGCAGGCACCGACGCCGAAACCGAGGTCGTTGTCGTCGCGCCGCAGAACGCGGTCGACGCGGAGACGTACGTCGAACTCCCGCTGTCGTTCGAGAACGTGCGCGACCGCATTCGCTTCGGTGTCGAGGGGGCGATGGACCGCGGGATCGTCGCCGAGGGGGACGATCTGGCCTGTTCCGTCGCCGTCTTCGACGGCGATCCGGACTCGGTCGTCCGGGTGCGCGTCGACGAGTCGATGCACTCGGGGCTGTACGACCTCTTCACGCACTCGCGGGCCGAACCCGGCGTCATCCGCGACGTGTTCGAGGTGGCGATCGAACTGGGCAAGAAGGGACAGAAAGGCAAACCGGTCGGCGCGCTGTTCGTCGTCGGCGACGCCGGGAAGGTGATGAACAAGTCGCGGCCGCTGTCGTACAACCCGTTCGAGAAGTCTCACGTCCACGTGGGGGATCCGATCGTGAACGTCATGCTGAAGGAGTTCTCGCGGCTCGACGGCGCATTTATCATCTCGGACTCGGGCAAGATCGTCTCGGCGTACCGCTACCTCGAACCGTCCGCGGAGGGCGTCGACATCCCGAAGGGACTCGGCGCACGGCACATGGCCGGTGGGGCGATCACGCGCGATACGAACGCGACGGCCATCGTGCTCTCGGAGTCCGACGGGCTCGTTCGAGCGTTCAAAGGCGGTCAACTCGTTCTGGAGATCGATCCGGAGGACTACTGACGATGCAGACCGCTGCGGAGGTGGTCAACGCCGTCCCGACACAGGTGTGGGTCGCGCTCGCGTTCGTCGTGCTCGGCGTCCTCGTCGGCTATCTCGTGAGCGCGGTGCTCAGACGGCTCCTCGTCCGGGTGGGCGTCCCCGACGCCATCGAAGGCACTTCGTTCGAGCGAACCGCGCGTGACTTCGGGACGTCGACGGTCGTCATCCTCTCCCGACTCGCTCGCTACTTCGTCGTCGGCCTCGCCGTGCTCGTCGCGCTTTCGGTCGTCGGCATCGACTACGTCGACCAACTCGGCGGTGCGGTCGCCGCCTTCTTCCCGCAACTGTTCGCTGCCGCCCTCATCCTCATCATCGGACTCGTCGTCGCCGACAAGGTCGAACTGCTGGTCGCCGAACAGCTCCGCGGCATCAAACTCGAACGAGTCGACGTCGTACCACTCGGGGCGAAGTACAGCGTCCTGTTCCTCGCGACGCTCATCGCGCTCTCACAGATCGGGGTCGCGACCGGCGCGCTCGTGGTGTCGCTCGGGGCCTACTTCCTCGCGGTCATCGTCCTCACCGCGGTGGCGTTCAAACAGATGCTCGCGTCGGGGGCGGCCGGGATCTACCTCCTCCTCCACCAGCCGTACGGCATCGGTGACGAGGTCCGCGTGGGCGACACCCGGGGAATCGTCTGTGAGATGGACCTGTTCGTCACCCACGTCGAGTCTGACGAGGAGGAGGTCATCCTCCCAAACGACAAAGTGTTCGAGCGTGGCGTCGCGCGGCTCCGATGACGCCCACGCCAGATATTCGGGTGCAGTCTCCCGTTTCACGTCCCATTAACGAATCATCGCGAATATTCATTCAATCATAATCCATACACTCTATTGTACAATACTGTATCGAAATACTGACTTTCAGATTAATATTACATTTCACACATTTTCACCCGTGATAGTTGGTGAGTTGAACTTATGTATCACCTCCCGAACGGTGTGAGTGACGACCCTGGCCGCAGGGGTCGCCTGGCACGCGAACTACCCACACATGTCCGAATCTACCAACTCTCTGGCACGCGAACCCGTGCGGACGACGACCGTCCGCCGCACCGACACGACGACCCACGACGCGCAGTCCCCGAGCGACGTCGCCGAGACGCTCCTGCGGGCCTTCTACGCCCAGGACGGACGGGAGGCACAGCTCCGAGCGGGCGACGCCACGGCCGCCGCCCGGGCGGCCGACACCGCCCGGGAACTGATGGGCGAGGCGTTCGTCGCCGAGTTCCCCCACGTCCCCAGCGCGCGGGCCCACCTCGCGGGCGTCCGCTTCGCCGAGGCGCTGTTCGTCCAAGACGAGATCGAGAACGCCGAGGCGTTCGCCTCGGCGGCCGCCGAGAGCGACCTCGACGAGACGCTGTTTCTCACCGACGCGACGGTCCACGAGGGGCCGGTTCTCGCCGACCCGCGGTGGGAACTCGTCGAGGCGTACCTCCGCGACGTCTGTGACCACGTCGACGTCGACCACGACTACGCGAGCGCCCAGACCCGCTTCTGGAAGCTCCACGGCCAGACGATGAACTGGATGGACGCCGCCGCGAGCGCCCACCGAATCAAACTCGATGCGATGCTCGACGGCACCGACGCGACCGCCGCCGACGTCGCTCGCCTTGCGGACTACTTCGTCGCCGGCGTCGCCGCCCACGACGAGTGGGGCGACGACGAGGTCGAGGCCGTCGGCGGCGTCGCCGGCCTCGTCACCAGCTACTACGAGGAACTGTTCGCCCTCCGCGCGGACTGAGCCGAGCGCGACGGATGCCGCCGACCCCACGCGGTGACCGCACGAGACCCACCCGACGCACGAGACCTCCGTCCCGCCTGGCACGCACGGGACGCCGGACGCGACGACGAATCCTGTCGGCCGTGGGACGCCGCGGACCGATCCGAAACCGGTGAGTGTACTGTTAACCTGAGTTTCTTCCTGCGGTGTGTGTAGCGCACGCATTATACTCTCTCGGCGCAAACGGTCGGGCACGCGTCTCATGTCTCCCCTGAGCGACTCAGTCTACGTCGAAGCTCTCCACAGCGCGGACACACCGATGCTTCTGACAGATCTGAACTTCCTCATCAGGGACGTCAACCGCGCCGGGCGGGCGTTCACGGGGTACGGACGCGACGAACTGATCGACGAACCGGTGTCGATCATCGCCGGGACGACGGACGTCATCGACGAGATCGTCGAGACGCTCGTCCGCGGCGAGCCCTGGCGGGGTGACTTCGCCCTGCAGACGAAGTTCGGGACGCGCGTCTACGGCCGGGGGTCGGCCGCCCCGGTCGTCGTCGACGGCAAGACGAGAGGGTACGTGGCGGTGTTCGTCGACACGACGAAACAGCGGCGCTACGCGAGCACGTCGCGGGTGCTGAGCCGACTCCTTCGCCACGACCTCCGGAACGAACTCAACCTGCTGTACGGCTACCTCGACACGGCCAGCGAGAACACTGACGATCCCGAGGCGCTCGCGGCGCTCACGGAGGCCAGAGACCAGGTCGAGCGTATCGTCGGCCGATCGGACCAGGTCCGGGACCTCCGGGACCTCCTGGAGCAGTCGTACGACGCCGAGAGCCGCCCGGTTCGGCTCGGGGAGCTGCTCGAAGAACGAGTCGTCGCGGCCCGAAAGCGGTTCCCCGACGCGGAGTTCGACCTCGGACGGACGCCCGGGGTCCGGGTGTACGCCGACGACCTCCTCCCGGCCGCGTTCGACGCGCTCCTCGAGAACGCCGTCGTCCACAACGACAAGGACGTTCCCCGGGTCGAGATCGAGGCGCTGGATCGTCAGACCGACGTCGTCGTCCGGATCAGCGACAACGGTCCCGGCGTCCCGCCGGGGCAGGAAGACCTCATCTTCGGCCGCGAGGACGTCGATGTCGTCCACCACGGGACCGGCCTGGGCCTGTTCCTCGTCGACAGCATCATCAGCAACTACGACGGCACCGTCTGGGTCGAGGAAAACGAGCCCGAAGGGGCGGTGTTCGCCGTCCGCCTCCAGCACGCCTCTGACACCACGCTCGGCGAGAACCTCTCCGAACCGGTCTCCGAGGGCTGACCGGTTCGGGGCGATCCGGGCCACGAAGTCGAGTGGTGAACGGCCGGCCGGTAATGCTCGTCGGCCGTGTCGCTCGTTCGCGCCCCATCGTCAGTACCGTCCGTCCTCGCGGTCAACAGCACCGTCCTCGCCACCGCCGTTGTCGTCGCGCTCCACTGTCGACACCACCCGTGCCGGAACCCCCGCGACGGTCGCGCCCGCCGGAACGTCCCTGTCGACGAGCGAGTTCGCGGCCACCTGCGCGTCCGCGCCGATCCGAACACCAGGTAAAACGACTGCCCCCGCGCCGATCATCGCCCGCTCGCCGACGTGGACCTCGCCCGTCCGGTACTCCTCCTGGAGGAACTCGTGACAGAGGAGCGTCGCGTCGTAGCCGACGATGGCGTCGTCCTCGATGGTGACGAGTTCTGGCCAGAAGACGTCCGGCGTCGACTCCAACCCCCACGCAACCCCGTCGCCGACGGTCATGCCGAGCGCGCGGAAGAGGCGGTTTTTCAGGCGTAGGCTCGGTGAGACGCGCGCGAGGAGGACGACGGCGTAGTTCCGCGTGACGGCAACCGGCGACTTCGCGTCGGTCCACCGCATCAGCGAGTTCCCCCGCCCACCCGTCGGGTGGCGGGTGAGCCGGTCGTGGCGGCTATCGACCCTGCCGTGCTCGTCCGTCCCGTCACCCTCGCCGTCGCCGGTCGCGCCCGCGGCGTCGTCTGTCACGGCCGCGGCTTCGGCGGCGGCGGGCAAAAACCCCGGTGGGCCGCCCGTTCAGCCGCGCAGTCGGTTTACGTGGTCGATCCGTGCCTGGAGGAGGTCGTGCGTCCCGATGTCGTGGCGGATACGGAGGCCGTCGCCCGCGGCGGCGAGCGCGCCGTCGGCCACGCCCTCGGCCTGCTCGATGGTGTCGCCGACCCCGACGACGGCGAACGACCGCGAGGTGGTGGTGTAGATGCCGTCCTCGCGCTCATCGACCGAGGCGTAGAACAGGAGGGCGGTGCCGACGCTCTCCTCGTCCACCTTGATGCGCGCACCGGCGGCGGGGTCCGTCGGGTACCCCTCGGGAACGGCGTACTTACACACCGTCGCCTGCTCGTCGAAGTGCAGTTCAGGGAGGGAGTCGCCCTCGCGTGCGGCGGTCAGCACGTCGATGAACGGCGTGCGCAGGACGGGCAGGGTGTTCATCGCCTCCGGGTCGCCGAAGCGGGCGTTGAACTCCACGACCCTGGGGCCATCCGCGGTGAGCATGAACTGTCCGTAGAGGACACCTTTGTACTCCGGAAGGGCGTCGACGACGGCCTGGATGATCTCGACGGCGGCGGCGTAGTCGCCCTCGGTCATGAACGGGAGGTGGAGCGACGCGTCGGAGTACGACCCCATCCCGCCCGTGTTGGGCCCCTCGTCGCCCTCGTAGGCGCGTTTGTGGTCCTGCACCGCGGGCGTCACGCGCACGTCGCCGTCCGCGACGAACGCCTGGACGGTGAACTCCTCGCCGACGAGGCGCTCTTCGAGGACGACCCGGTCGTACGCCTCCTCGCGGAGGTACGCCTTCGCCTCCGCCTCGGTGACCTGGTCGCCGATGACCTTGACGCCCTTGCCCCCGGTGAGGCCGGCGGGCTTGACCGCGAGATCCCCGTTGTGCGAGTCGATGTAGTCGCAGGCCGCCTCCACGTCGTCGAACGTCTCGAACGCGGGACAGCCCGGGATGTCGTTGTCGCGCATGAACCGCCGCTGGAACGCCTTGTCCGTCTCGATGCGCGCCTCCTCCTTCCGTGGGCCGAACGTGTACACCCCGGCGTCGTCGAGCGCGTCCGCCACCCCGGCTTCGAGCGCCGACTCGGGACCGACGACCGCGAGCGTCGCGTCGATCGACTCGGCGTAGGCGACGATCTCCTCGACGGCCGTCTCGTCGACGACCTCGGTCCCCGCGGCGAGACGAGCGATCCCCGGGTTCCGGTTCGACGCGCAGGCGTACAGTTCGCAGTCCTCGGCCAGCGCGCGAGCGATCGCGTGTTCGCGGCCGCCTCCACCCACCAAGAGTACGGTTTCGGTCATAGTCGGAGGAGTTGAGCACTGGAGTGTAAAGGTTGCTTTTCGGACGAGCGAGGCTGTCCACGAACGTGCGTACACAGCCGACGCGTCCGGACCGAGCGCTTAATCTCTGTATGTGTGAATACGTGGTTCGTTCACACTTGTTGGAAAGCCGGAAACGGAGACCATGCCACACGCGCGTCACGCCGCCGTCGTCTGTCTCGTCGCCGCACTCTGTGTGACTGCCACGTTCCCGGCCGCCATGGGACACGAGACCTCCCCACCGTACCCTCAGTTGGAGCCGAACGACGAGTTCGACCGGGCGACTGAGATCGGTCCCCGAACGCTGCACGGACTGCGTCCGATCAAGCACACGTCGACGAGCCCGGGGTCGGAGATCGACGAGCCGAGCGGCTTCTGGACGATCGAGGACGAAGACGAGGACATCTACGCCGTCGACCTCGACCGCGGGGATCCCCTGCCCGTCACGCTGTACCACGACGGCAGCGACGGCAACCTCCGGTACACGGTCTACGATCCCTCGAAGAGCGAGGTGAGAACCGTCGATCCCGACGGAAACTGGCAGCGCACGGGTTCCGCGCTCGTCCGCACCGACCGGGCCATCCAGCGCGGAAACACGACTGTCACCGCACGGTGTGCCGGCACCTACTACGTCGAGGTCCGGAACGACGGGCCGACCCGTGCACCCTACCGCCTCGAAGTCGACGACCGGTTCGAACACAACGACGCACGCGGGACTGCCCCGACGCTCACGGAGGGAGCTTACGAGAACCTCACGGTCACTACCTACGACGAGGACTTCTACCGGCTCGACGTCGAAGCGGGCGAGACGATCGACGTCACTATCGACCTCACGACGCAGGCCCACTGGGAGCGAAGCCCCACCGTCAGACCCGTGCGTGTGCAGGACCCGATCACGGACGAGGAGTGGGCACCGTACAACCACGCCCGCTGGGACGAGCCGTCGTTTCAGTTCCGCCCGACGATCGGTGCGTCGAACCAGTCCGGCGACTACCGCGTCAACCCTGTCGACCAAGTGGCGTACGACGAACTCCACCGCGACAAGTCGTCGATCGACTGATCCCATCGACGGTGCCGCCGAGTGGGCCGGCAACAGCGCACGCTACACGCTCACCGTCACCCGCACTGGCGCACCATCGGAGCCGCCCGGATCGGACGGCGATGGCGACGACTCGTCGGACGACGTGCGTTCCGCGCTCGAACGGGTCGACGCACAGGCGGCGAACGACGACCTCGGGGTCGGGGTGTCCCAACTCGGGGGCGAAGTCGTCAACCTCCGCGTCGCCGACCGGGGGACGTACTCCTTCGAACTCGGCGAGAACCTCGAGGTCGAGGACGTCCGCGGCTGTGGCCGCGAGGACGCCACCCTCGACATCGAGACCGACCGCGGGACGGTTCACGAGATCGCGGAGAGCGATGCCCCGGGCCGGGAGATCGGCCGGGCGTACCGGCGCGACGACCTCCATGTCGAGGGGGTCGGGACCGTCGACGCCGTGAAGTGGACGGTTCTGAACCGCGCAGCGGACGCCGTCGACTGGACCCGTAGTCGAGCGGTCGCCGGGCGGCCGGTCCAACGGTCGGACTGGCCGCCTTTTAGGTAGCCCGAGCCCCAGGTTCGACCATGAGCGAACGCGCGGGCCGCAACCGACTCGACGAGGAGGAGAGCCCGTACCTCAGTCAGCACGCGGACAACCCCGTCCACTGGCAGCCGTGGGACGGCGACGCGCTCGAAGAGGCGCGCGAACGAGACGTGCCGATCTTCCTCTCGATCGGCTACTCCGCCTGTCACTGGTGTCACGTCATGGAGGAGGAGTCGTTCGCGGACGAGGAGGTCGCGGCCTTCCTCAACGACCACTTCGTCCCGATCAAGGTCGACCGCGAGGAGCGACCCGACATCGACTCGGTGTACATGACGATCTGTCAGCGCACGACGGGCCGGGGTGGCTGGCCGCTGTCGGTGTGGCTCACGCCCGACGGCCGGCCCTTTTTCGTCGGGACGTACTTCCCCCGACGGGCACGCCGGGGGATGCCGGGCTTTCTCGACCTGCTCGAACGCCTCGCGGAGTCGTGGGGACAGGATCGAGAGGAGATCGAGAACCGCGCAGACCAGTGGAGCGCACTCCTGCGCGACGAACTGGAGGAGACGCCCGACTCCCCGGGCGAGGTCTCCACCGAGGCGCTGGCGAACGCGACGAGCGCCGCGCTCCGCAGCGCCGACCGCGAGTACGGCGGCTTCGGCTCCACGGGACCGAAGTTCCCCCAGCCCACGCGGCTCGAACTCCTCATGCGCTCGTACGTCCGCACCGGTCGCGACGAGTGTCTGGCGGTCGTGACGAAGACGCTCGACGCGATGGCCGACGGCGGGATGTACGACCACCTCGGCGGCGGCTTCCACCGGTACGCCACCGACCGGGAGTGGGTCGTCCCCCACTTCGAGAAGATGCTGTACGACAACGCGCTGCTGCCGCGCACGTACCTCGGCGCGTACCAGCTCACGGGCACGGAGCGGTACGCGCAGGTCGCCCGCGAGACGTTTGCCTTTCTCGACCGCGAGCTCTCACACCCCGAGGGCGGCTTTTACAGCACGCTCGACGCACGCAGCGAGGGCGAGGAGGGGACGTACTACGTCTGGACGCCAGAGGGGGTCCACGACGCCCTCGACGACGCTACGCTGGCCGACCTCGTCTGCGACCGCTACGGCGTCACCCCCGGCGGCAACTTCGAGGGGAAGACCGTGTTGACGCTGGCAACGAGCCTCGCGGAACTCGCCGAGGAGTACGACTCGACGGCCGAGGACGTCCGCGAGCGACTCGACGACGCGCGCGCTCGGCTGTTCGACGCGCGCGAGCGACGGCCCCGTCCCGCCCGTGACGAGAAGGTGCTGGCGTCGTGGAACGGGATGGCGATCTCGGCGCTCGCCCTGGGCGGGCGGGTCCTCGACGACGCGTACGCCGAGCGCGCGAGCGAGGCGCTGTCGTTCGTGCGCGACCGGCTGTGGGTGCCGGACAGCGGGCTCGCCCACCGGTACAAGGACGGCGACGTGAAGGGACCGGGCTTCCTCGAGGACTACGCCTTCCTCGCCCGCGGCGCGTTCGACCTCTACCAGACCACGGGCGAGGTCGACCACCTGGCGTTCGCGCTCGACCTCGCCCGCACGATCGAAGCGGAGTTCTGGGACGAGGGGAAAGAAACGCTGTACTTCACGCCCGAAAGTGGCGAGACGCTCGTCACCCGTCCGCAGGAACTGTCTGACCAGTCGACGCCCTCGTCGCTCGGCGTGACCGTCGACCTGCTGTTCGCCCTCGACGGCTTCGCGCCCGACGCCGGGTTTTCGACCGTCGCCGAACGCGTCCTGGAGACGCACGCCAACCGCCTCCAGGGGAACCCGATGGAGCACGTTTCGCTCGCACTCGCCGCCGACACGTACCACCGCGGCGTCCTGGAACTGACGCTCGCGGCGGACTCGCTCCCCGACGCCTGGCGCGAGACGCTCGCAACCCGGTACCTCCCCGGGGCGGTGGTGGCCCGCCGGCCCGCGACGGACGAGGCTATCGAGCCGTGGCTTCGACGGCTGGATCTCGACGAACTACCGGCGGTGTGGGCGGGTCGGGACGCCCGCGACGGGCCGACGGTGTACGCCTGTGAGGGCTTTTCGTGTTCGCCGCCGCGGTCCACGGTCGAGGACGCACTCGCGTGGTTCGACGGCGCGGACGAAAACGAGTGAGGCTCAGTCGTCGGCTTCGACCGCGTCGGGCGCGAGACGTTCGGCGAGGAACACCGCGACTGGCACCTCGGCCTCCTCGACGAACCGGACGATCTCCGTGCCGTCGCGCTCGACGACGACCGTCGGGATGAACTCGATGCCGTACTCGTCGACGCCGGGACCGGCCTTCGATCCGTCGTCGTGCTTCTCGACGGGGTAGTGTTCGATCCGCTCGTCGGGGACCGCCGCGGCGTCGAGCGCCGCGCCGAAGTCGGGTAACTGCGCGCGGCAGTCCTTACACCAGTCGCCGCCCCACACCTTGAACACGAGACCCTCCTGTGAGAGCGCCTCGACGACCTCGGGGTAGGAGGCGGCGTCCCAGGCCGGGTTCGGCCGCATCGTCTCCAGTCTGTGGCTCATACGCACGGGTTCGGAATCGAGCGTCTTAACCCTGTTCAGCCGCGTCGACGGATCCGCCGCTGGCCGTCGTCGCCCGTGACGGCGATGTCGAACGGCTGGGTGATGGTGGCGATGGTCTGTTCGTCGTGCGCGGCCGGATCGACGGTGGCGGCGAGAACCGCCGTCTCGCGGTCGACCCGGCCACAGAGGACGTGGATGAACCGGAACGCGGCGTCGGCCGAGACGTGTTGGAGGAGGGTCGTGAGCGAGTCGATCCTGACGAACAGTGGGTCGTCGACGTCCCCGAGCACCTGTGTGAGCGCCACCCCGTACCCCGTGAGGTCCCCCGGCCCGGCGACCGTGTAGACGGGGACGTCGCCGACGGATCCGGCCTCGGCCGGCCCGACGAGCACGACGTCGTCAGCCACGTCGTCCGCGGCGGGGAGCCGTCCGAACCGGACGTCGGCCGTGACGATTCGACCGCTCCCGAGTCGGGCGGTCGCGTCGATCTCGGGCCGTTCGGCCACGGCCAAGGGGTCGCCGTGGACGAGCACCGACGACTCCTGGGGGCGCAGGCTGACAGCGCCGTCCGACAGCTCGGTCATGTTCACCCGTTGAAGGGAGAGGGGAGTATATAAAATCCGCCCTCTCGACGTCGAACCCCCACCGTCGCCGGGTCCGTCACCGGTTTACCATCGGGTAGTGTAGCGGACGACATGAACCGGAGCATCCTCGACACCATCGGGTCGCCGCTCGTCCGGGTCTCCTCACCCCCGGGAACGACGGTGGCGGCGAAGATCGAGTCGAAGAATCCGGGCGGCTCCGCCAAGGACCGCCCGGCACTGGCGATGGTCGAGGCGGCCGAGGACGCGGGCGAGATCGAACCCGGCGACGCCCTCGTCGAACCGACAAGCGGCAACACGGGGATCGGACTCGCCGTGGTCGCCGCGGCGAAAGGGTACGACCTCACGGTCGTCATGCCCGCGTCGAAGTCGCCCGAGCGGCGGGGAATCATGCGGGCGTACGGTGCGACGATCGAACTGGTCGACGGCGACATCTCGGCGGCGAAAGACCGCGCGGACGAACTCGAAGCCGAGGGAATGCACCAACTCAGACAGTTCGAGAATCCCGCCAACCCCGAGGCACACTACCGGACGACGGGCCCGGAGATCATCGAACAGGTCGACGGCCGGGAGATCGACGCCTTCGTCGCCGGTGTCGGCACCGGCGGCACCATCACCGGCACGGCTCGTCGGCTCCGCGAGGCCTTCCCAGAGATGGCGGTCGTCGCGGTCGAACCCGCCGACAACGCCGTGCTCTCGGGCGGCGAACCGGGGATCGACGACTTCCAGGGGATGGGCCCCGGCTTCGTCTCGCCGAACCTCGACGTCGACCTCCTCGACGACGTCGAGACGGTCACGATCGAGGAGGCAGAAGCAGAGTGCCGGCGACTGGCGCGCGAGGAGGGCGTCCTCGTGGGCCAGTCGAGCGGGGCCTCGAACCTCGTCGCCCGGCGCGTCGCCGAACGGCTCCTCGAACGCGGTGTCGACGACCCGCTCGTCGTGACGGTGTACTGGGACAGCGGCGAGCGGTACATGTCGACGGGGATGTTCGATGTCGACGAAGAGTCGGGCGAGAGTGGAGCCGAGACCGACTAACCGGCGTCGAACTCCGCGCTCGTCAGCCGGACGACGACCGTCTCCGCGACGTCGCGGAGGTCGTACTCCGGCAGTCCGCCGTCGATGCGCGAGGCGTACATCGGCTCGACTAACCGGCCGTCGTCGACGCCGAACACCGCGACGTACTCGTCCGTCTCGTCGGGGTCGAGGCGTCCGTCCCGCACCGCACTCGCCAGATCGCGGGAGAGCCACTCATCGGCGTCGATCGAGGGGTCGCGGACGAACGCCCGGTCGGCGAAGCGCACCAGATACCAGTTCAGATCGTTGAGGAGCGAGACGGCCGCACCCAGGCTGACGGTGTCGACGGCCACGCTGTTCTCGAACGGCTCGTCGAGGTCGTACGTCGCCAGCGCGGCCCGCGACGTCTCTCGGGAGAGCAGTTCGTACCGGAGGTTCACGTCATCGCTCCCGACGACACAGACCCGCGTCACGTCTCGGCGGAGACCGCCTGCGAGTAAAGTGGTTGCGGTCAGTCACGGCGCCAGATATCGACACACCGCGCCGAACAGAAGACGAACCGCTCGCGTTCGACGCTCCGTTTCTCGCCCGCGTCGTCCGGTCGCAGGAGTTCCATTCCGTAGTGGGTACCGGTCAGGTCGACGTCGGCCCCGCAGGCGGCGCACTCGGTGATCCCCTCACGCCAGGAGGCGTACGGACGCACGTCCTGAACGACCCAGTCCGGGCCGGGGCGGGGACGGGCGACGTGGCGCTTCGTGTGGGACATACTCCCCTGTACGAGCTACAGCTATGTAAATCCATTTTTGTGTGATCGTTCACCGTGTTTCAGATCGTATCTCGTGGAATAATCCGACTCGGTTAGCACTGTTCGTGTTCGGTCGGACGACATCTTCGATCTGTCAGGTCTCGTCGCTCCCGGGTTCCTCCTCGGCCACGGTCGCCTCGCGGGCGGCGGCGGCCGCGCGGTCGAGGAGGTCGTCCGGTTCGGCCGCCCGCACCGCGGCGCGGGCGGCGGCCGTCTCGGGGTGCGACGGCGCGACGCGCTCACAACCCACGGGGAGCGTCGCGTCGTCGAACGTCCCGATGTCACGCGCGCAGGCGACGATGTCGTCTTTGTCCCACGTCAAGAGCGGTCGGTAGACGGGGCAGTCGACGGCGGCGGCCGTGACCGCGAGGTTCGGGCCCGTCTGACTCGACTTCTGGCCCACCGACTCGCCCGTCGCGACGGCGTGTGCGCCCTCGGTCTCGGCGACGACTTCGGCCATCCGGAGCATCGCCCGGCGGAGCGAGAGCATCCGCGTGTCGCCGACCTCCCGCACCAGGCGCTCGACCACCGGTCCCCCGGGGACGACCCGGAGGCGGACGTCGGCGTTCGGCGCGCGCCGCCGGAGGCCGCGGACCGTCTCGGCCGCGCGGGCGCGGTGGTCAGCGCCGCCGTACGCCCCGATATCCACGTACAACGGCACGACACCGCAGCCACGCCGCAACAGTTGCCAGGCGGCGACGGGGGAGTCGATCCCGCCGCTCACGAGCGCGACGACGGTCCCCTGCGAGCCGACGGGAAACCCACCCGGGCCGTCGTACTGGACGGCGCTGACGAGGGCCCGCGCCTCGCGACAGTCGACCCGGTAACAGTGGTCGGGGTCGTCGAGGTCGACGGTGCCGCCGACGGCGTCGAGCACGGCGTCGCCGCCGACGCGTTCGATGTCGGCGCTGGTGAACGGGTGCGCGTCGGTCGGTCCCGCGCGTTCCCCACGGATCGCGAACGTCTCGTCTCGGGCGTGGTTCGCGGCCGTCCGGAGCGCCTCGGCGATGCTGTCGAGGGTCGGCTCGCGCTGCCGTGCCGGCCGCGCCCAGACGACCCCGGGGGTCTCGGCGGCGGCCCGGGCACGCCGGTCGAGTTCGGCGGTCGGCCCGTGGAGGTAGAGTCGCGACCACGTCCGCTCGACCGTCGCGTCGAGTCCACGGTCGGCGAGGACCGCGTCGAGGTTTACCGCAAGCCGATCGAGCAGTTTCGTCCGGACCGACGCGCTCTTGATCCCGATCTCGCCGTATCCGACGACGACGGTCGCGCTGGATACCACAGTCGACGTTATCTCCCCGCGGGCTTCAGCGTTTCCGGTCCGCGCCGCACGGCCCCGCACAGGCGAGCCTTCGTACCCCTCACCGGGGCTATGTAGCCCACTTCCGAATTCATATAAACCCTCTTGTGTGCTGAAGCCCTCTTATTACTCAACTGACGGCTCTCGCTCCCCCGCGCTCATGTCACAGAACGGCAACACACCCCCCGCACCGACCGCCGACACCGACGTCGACTTCGGCGACCCCGAGCTGTATCTGAACCGCGAACTCTCCGAACTCGCGTTCCAGCGGCGCGTCCTCCACGAGGCGCTCGACGAACGCAACCCGCTTCTCGAACGCGTCCGCTTTCTCGCCATCTTCACCAAGAACCTCGACGAGTTCTTCATGAAACGCGTCGGCGGCCTGAAACAGCAGGTCGACGCGGGCGTCACCGAGCGGACGGCCGACGGCCGTACCCCCTTTGCCCAGTGGACGGCGGTCCACGAGGTCGCCGGCCCGATGTTCGACCGGCAGTCGGCGTGCTACCGAGAGACGGTCCGCCCGGCGCTGGCCGAGGTCGGCATCCACGTCACCGACTACGACGATCTCACGGAGAGCCAGCGAGCGGAGATGCGGTCGTACTTCGAAGAGAGCGTTTTACCGACGCTGACGCCGCTGTCGTTCGACCCCGCCCACCCGTTCCCGTTCATCTCGAACCTCTCGCTATCGCTGGCGGTACTGACCCGGAAACCGGGGCAGACCGACCCGACGTTCACCCGGGTGAAGATCCCCCAGAACCGCCCCCGGCTGGTCGAGGTCGACGCCGATGTCGGCGACCCCGAACGCCGGTTCGTCCTCCTCGAAGAGGTCGTTCGCGCGAACCTCGACCTCCTGCTCCCGAACGTGGAGATCGTCGACACGGCGCTTTTCAAACTCACCCGGAACGCCGAGGTCCGGCGGAACGAGGAGGTCGCGGAGGACCTCATCGAGGTCATCCAAGAGGTGCTCGAACAGCGGCGGTTCGCCGCCGCGGTCCGGATGGAACTGGAGGCCGACGCCCCGGACCGGATCCGCGATCTGCTGATCGAGGAACTCGACCTCGTCGAGCGGGAGGTGTACGACGTCTCCGGGCCGATCGACTACCGCGAGTTCATGGCCCTCACCGAACTGGACCGGCCCGAACTGAAGCTCGACGACTGGTCGCCGCTCCCGCATCCGCGGTTGCCGAACTCGGAACGAATGCCGGAGGGGCCCGACGGGCGGAGCCACACCGTCTTCGACGAGATCCGCCGTGACGACGTGCTCCTCCACCACCCGTACCACTCGTTTACCGACACGGTCCAGCGGTTCCTCGACGAGGCCGCCCACGATCCCGACGTGCTCGCGATCAAGGCGGCGATCTATCGGACGGCGTCGGACTCGAAGGTGATCCAGTCGCTCATCGACGCCGCCGACAACGGCAAGCAGGTGGCGGTGATGGTCGAACTCAAAGCGCGGTTCGACGAGCAGAACAATCTCGAGTGGGTGCGCACGCTGGAGGAGGAAGGCATCCACGTCGCCTACGGGACGGTGGGGTTGAAGACACACACGAAGACCGCACTCGTCGTCCGCGAGGAGGCAGACGGCGTCCAGCTGTACTCACACGTCGCCACGGGTAACTACCACTCCGGTACGGCGAAGGGGTACGTCGACCTCGGACTGCTCACGGCGGACCGCGACATCGGCCAAGACCTGGTGAAAGTGTTCAACTTCTTCACCGGCCCCTCGCTCGACGAGCAGTTCCGCAAACTGCTCATCTCGCCGGTGACGATGCGACGGCGGCTCACGGAACTGATCCGCCGTGAGGCCGAACACGCCCGCGCCGGTCGCCGCGCCCGCATCGTGATCAAGGCCAACGCGCTCGAGGATCCGAGCCTCGTGCGGGAACTGTACTGCGCGTCGATCGCGGGCGTCGACATCGACCTCGTGATCCGCGACATCTGCCGGCTCCGACCGGGCCTCGACGGCGTGAGCGAGACGGTCGACGTCTACAGCATCGTCGACCGCTTCCTCGAGCACTCGCGCATCTTCTACTTCGAGAATGATGGGAACCCCCAGTACTACGTCGGCTCCGCGGACTGGATGACCCGCAACCTCGACAACCGGGTCGAGGCGGTCGCGCCCGTCTCCGACCCCGCTATCCGCGAACAGCTCCGATTCGTGCTCGACCTCTGTCTGCAGGACAACCGGTCGGCGTGGGTGATGAACGCCGACGGTACGTACGACCAGCGCCGGCCCGGCCCGGACGAGTCGACCGTCTGCACGCAGGAAGTCCTGATGGACCGCGCCCGTGCCGCACACGAGGCCGGCGACGACCGCGGCATCGTCCCCGAACACCCGGCCGTCGAGACGACCCTCCTGTGCGAGAGACCGGCCGACACGGCACCGGATACCGGCCCGTCGCTGGAGGCGGACGGAGAACACCGTTCCGACGCGGACGACACGGACGGCACCGACCCCGCGACCGAGGGTGAACCGAACGCCCACATGGCCTCGGGCGACGGGGGACGCGACCCAGACACCGTCGCCGACGGGGAGCTCCCGGCGGTGCTGGCCGACTACCCCGACCGCTGGTACGTCCCCGACAGCGACCGCTACGGGTTCGCGGTCCGGACGCCCGACGGCGGCCGCGACTACCGGAAGACGAGAGAGGCGGCGGCCGCCTTGGTGGAGCGGTACTGGGCGTAGTCAGTACGGGCCGAGCGTGGTCGACGGAGACCGACGGAGAAGAGTAGAGGGGTGACGTGTCCAAATGGATGGGCTGGGCCGAGCGTTCGGATTACGTCGAGAGTTCGTCCATCGTCCGCTGCATCGAGCAGTACGCGGCCGTCCGACGCGTCCTCGTGCCCGACGCGGTCGCCGAGTCGTCCTCGGGCAGTCCGTGGGAGCGCGGGCGGGTCGGGTCGGCACTGGCGTCGGCTGGAACGGGGTCGGTGATGGGTGCGTCGTCTGCTGACATTGTTCACATTGATGTCGAATAGGGTGTTAAAACTTGCCTACAGACGCATATAAGGTGTAGATATTGTATGTAGAGCGGTCCCTTGGTGAAAGATCTGATTACTCGCACGCGACGACCGAGTCGGGTGGGCCGGCGGCCGACCCCCGACCGCGACGACACCGGCCTCAGAAGGTGCGCAGTTCGCCGTCGATGACCCGTTCCGTGATCTCGGTGACGGCCGCGAGCTCGCGGTCGACGATCGTCTCCACCGCGCCCTCGATGTCGCCGACCTGGACGCCCGGTTCGGTGACGAGTTCGACGTCGGCGACGTGTGGCTGGTCGATTGGGCGGCCGATCTGACTCAGCAGGCGGACGCGGAGGTCACGGATCCCGTCGACCTCGTCGACCACACGATGAGCGATCTCCGTCGAGAGGAGGTTGTAGATCTTCCCGATGTGGTTGACGGGGTTCTTCCCCGAGGTGGCCTCCATCGACATCGGCCGGTTGGGGGTGATGAGCCCGTTCGAGCGGTTCCCCCTCCCGACGGAGCCGTCGTCACCCTGCTCGGCCGAGGTGCCCGTAGTCGTGAGGTAGATCGCGCCCTCGTCGTAGTCGTCGGCGGTGTTGACGTCGACGTGGACCTCCCGGTCTGTGTACTCGCCCGCGAGGTCCGCCACGAACGCCCGGACGTCGGCGACGGCCTCCTTGTACGAACTCATGTCCTCGACGTAGGCGTCGACCAGCGCGACGGCCACGGTCAGGTCGATCCGGTCGTCCTCGCGTTTGCCCATGATCTTCACGTCCGGACCGATCTCGGGGTTGGCCTCGGCGTACCGGCCGTTCAGCGCGTCCTCCGCTTCGAGGACGATCTGTTCGGTCTCGGTCAGCGGCGCGTGGCCTACCCCGAAGCTCGTGTCGTTGGCCATCGGCACCTGGCCGTCGTCGCCGAAGACGTCTCTGAGGTCGCCCGACCCTTCGCCCAGACGGACGTCGACGACGACGTCGGTGCCGACTTCGAGTTCGGGGATGGTCTCGTTGAGATAGTCGCGCGCGGCTTCGAGCGCGACGGCGTCGACGGGGAGGGTGTACTCGGTGCCCTCGTCGTCGACGTAGTGTTTGGTCGCACGGCCGACGATGAGGACGTAGATCGGCTCGAGGATCTCGCCGCCGCCGAACGCCGGCGCGGCCGACCCCGCGACGAGCTGCGTCTCGTCGGTGTTGTAGTGGAGGACGTGGCCCACGCGGTCGAGATACAGCGTCGAGAGCGCGCGGGAGACGCTCTCAGCGATGCCGTCGCAGATGGAGTCCGGGTGGCCGAGACCTTTCCGTTCGACGATCTCTACCTGCTGGTCTTCCACCGCGAGCCGGTCGACGGACTCGATCTGGATGTTCCGCTCGGTCATTGAGGGAGGATAAACCCGGCCATCGCCTATAACTTGCGGAAAGTTTCTCGAACGGATGTATTACCACGGTGTATTATCTTCGGCCCTGCCCTCACTGTCCGCGCTCGCTCACGTCGTGTCCGTCCCGACGTCGACTCCTGCGTCTCTGCCGTCGTCGCCTCCAGTCCCGTTCGCGTCGTCCCGCGCGAGGAGCAACCCGAGGTAGGAGGTCCTGATCTGGTCGTCGGGGTCGAGGCCGAGGTCGCGGACGAGAGCGAACACGCCCTCCCGGGCGTCGTCGACGGCGGCCGACTCGGTTTCGACCTCGACGTACTCGCCGAGGTCGGTCACGGCGTCGAGGGTGACCGTGTACTCTCCCAAAGGGAAGCGTTCGCGGTCCTTCTCGACGACGGCCGCCGGCCGGAACCCGAGCGCGCGCAGGATCTCGTCCATCGTCTCGTCCTCGGCGACGCCCGTCTCGTGTTCGCGGCGCGTCTTCGAGTCGGCGTCGACGAGCGGCCCCTTGTACGTGACGAGCGTCTCTCCCCCGTCATCCCCGCGTACGCGGCGGATCCGGAGCGCTTCGTCGGTCTCGGCGAACTCGCGGTGGGGAGCGTCGTAGTACGTGTCGCGCTGGGTCACCGTACCGAGCGACTCCGCACCCAGTTCCGCGAGTCGCTCTCGAACGCCGGCGTGGTCGGCGGGCAGTTTCACTTCGACTTCGTACACGCCCCCGAGAGGGTGAGCCGTGGACAAAAGCGTGGTCGTCTCCGGCCGTGGGGCGACGAAGCGGCCGGGCGTGACCTGGAAGGGGGCTCGATCGCTCGCTCTTCGCGGGAGTTCGAGCCGATGACGCCGCTGTCAATCGCTTCGACGTTCTCCGACTCCCCGTTCCCGACGACGACCCGTCTCGCGTGCGGTCTCCGTCGTGGGGCCGACGATCCGGGAGTAACGCCGCGCGCGGCCCGAAACGTGATTCTTAAGAGTCGGACGACTCACCGTTGGGGTATGACCGATGACCAGCAGGCGGAGTCGACGGACGTCGACGCCGAGGTCGAGGCGGAGACCGACGCCGACGCGGAGACCGACGCCGACGCGGAAGAACACGGTATCCAGCACGGCGACTTCGTCCGTCTCGCGTACACGATGCGGACCATCCCCGACGAAGACGAGGACGAGGAGGGAATGGTCGTCGACACTACGGACCAGGAGGTCGCCGAGGAGGCCGACATCGACACCGAGGAGTACGACTTCGAGCCCCGCATCATCATCGTCGGCGAGGGCCACGTGTTCGAGGCCGTCGACGACGCGCTCGTCGGCGGCGAGGCCGGTGACGCCGGCACCGTGACCATCCCCGCCGCCGAGGCCTTTGGGGAAGTCGACGAGGACGAGATCCGCACGGTGAGCGCCTCGAAGATCGACGAGGACGACCGCTACCCCGGCGCGCAGGTCCAGATCGACGGCGAACAGGGCCGGATCGAGACCATCATCGGCGGCCGCGCGCGCGTCAACTTCAACCACCCGCTCGCGGGTGAGGACCTCGAGTACGAGTACGAGATCCTCGATCTCGTCGACGATCGCACGGACAAGGCCAAGGGCCTCCTGGGGCTGTACCTCCAGCAGACGCCCGAACTCTGGATCCAGACCGACGAGGTCGAAGAAGAAGTGGAAGTCGAAGTCGAATCCGACGACGACGACGACGAGGAGAGCGAACCCGAGTACGAGACCGAGCTCCAGACGGCCGAGAAGGAGACGCTGTACATCGAGGCCACGCCGCAGATGACGATGAACCAGCAGTGGCTCTTCTCGAAGCAGCAGATCGCCCAGGACGTCATCAACCGTCTCGACCTTGACCGCGTCATCGTCCAGGAGACCATCGACGGGATGGGCGGAATGATGGGCGGCATGGGCGGAATGATGGGCGGTATGGGCGGCGGTGCGGCCCCCGAGGATATCGAAGAGGCCCTCGACGACGTCGACGTCGACGCGGACGAGATCGCCGACGAACTCGACGCCGACCTCGACGAGGAGTAACGCCCCGTCCTTCGACGGCCGACCGTTCGACTCGGCTCGCCGTTCCGGTTGCGAGCCCGTAGCGTATCGTATCCGTTATTTGGGTGGGCTACGCCCTCGCTCGTATGGAACTCCCCGGGAGCGTCCGTGACGACCTCCTTGTCGCCCTCGTCGCGGCCGGTTGCACCGTCGCGCTCACCCTCTCACTCCGGTACGGTGTCGGCCTGCGCCCGCCGCTGCTGCTGCGGCTCGCGCCGATGGTTCCGTACTTCGGCTATCTGTTCTCGAAACGGAGCGGTCCGCTGTCGACGCTCTCGCCGCGCAGTTGGATCGGTACGACGGTCGTCGTGACGCTGGCGACGTTCGCCTCCTTCGTCGTGTGAGGACTCGGAGCGCCGCGAGTATCTCGGTGACGTGGCCTCACCGCCTCGGAGTCCGCGCTGTCCCTCCCCGGTCGACCGCCGTCGGAGCCGAGCCGCGTCCGGGTCGCGTCCGAGTCGACCGACCGCGTCAGGCGATGTCGCGGCTGGTGTCGACGTCGACTTCCTCGGTGAGCCGGAGCTTGATCGTCTCGTCGAGCGCCCGACCGCCGCGGAACTTCGGGATGGCGAGGCGGTTCTCGATCTCCGAGCCACTCACCGAGGTGTCGAGATCGAAGACGATGTCGGACATGTGTTTCGTCAGCCCGCGGTTTCGCGGCAGGTTCGCGGACTTCAGTCCGTGGAGGACGGTGAGTCCGCCGGTGTTGATCATGTGGGTCTGGACCTCGTTGAGGAAGTTCTGATACCGAGCGGGCTCGACGCGTTCGAGGACGTCGACGATATCGATGATGAGATTTGCTTCCTCGGGGAGGCCACGGATGAGTCGGTGTGCCTGGTCGACCGGACCGTCGCCGTCGACGCCGCGAACCGTCGGGTTCCCGGTGCGGACCGACGAGCGGTCGAGCGCATCGCGAACCGCCTGGTCCGAGCGCGCGGTCGTCAGGTAGAGTGTGCCGCGTGCGGCGGTCAACTCGTAGAGAATGAGCTCCGACTGGCTCGCTGGATCCGCACCGAGGAAGACGATACTCCCGGCCGGAATGCCGCCGTCGAGTTGCCTGTCGAGGACGGTGATCCCGGTCGGAAGTCGCTTCGTCATACAGGGTTGTTACACGTCGTCACACATATGAGTTGTCATACTGATATCGGATCTGATACCCTGAGTGGTGAGATCGTGCTCGCCCGTCCGCCTCCCGCGCGAGGCCACCCGTTCGGCGACGGTCGTGTACGCGCTGTGGACCCGGTCGTCGGTGAGGACCGGGGCGGCGACGTTCGGAACGGTCCCCAGGACGCGACAGTCGAGCAACGACTCGACGCCCCGTGGGGTCGCGCTCGTCCGCGTCAGGACGACTCCGTGGACGCGACAGCCGAGTGCGCGCGCCATCGCGGCCGTCTTCGCCGCGTCGCGGAGCGCCGGCGCACAGGCCGTCGAGACGAGCACCACGTCCGAGACGGCGGACAGCGGCGCGGCCGCGTCCGGCCCCGCACCCCCCGGGCAGTCGACGAGGACGCGCGCGTCCGTCGCTGCGGCCACGCGGGACAACACCGTCGTCACCTCGGCGTCACTGGTCGTCGGTGGCGGTGCGGGAAGCACCGAGACGCCTTCGATCACGCGCTGGGGTTCCACGCCGTCGGCGGCCGTCGGTTCGCGCGCGACGCCGGCCATCGCGTGGAGGTTCGGCATGTCACGGTCGGTGTCGACGACGACCGCCTCCCCGTCGAGGGCGGCTCCGAGGCCGAGCGCCGTGGTCGTCTTCCCACACCCTCCTTTCCCGCCTGCGACTGCGAGCATAGACGACGCTGGCGGCGTGATGGTATTTGAATCCGGGGACCGCCCCCGCGTCGGTCAGTCCTGGCAGCAGCCGCCGGCCTCGCCGCCGAAGTCGACCGCGAGCGGCGCGGAGATGGCCTGGTTGATCGATTCGAGCCGCGACTGGAGTTCGGACTGCGCGTCGAGGTAGTCGGCCATGACCGGCAGGTCGTGGAGGTTCTGCTGTTTCTCCTGGAGCTTCTGCATCCCCTCCTGCGTCGCGTTGCCGGTCTGGCGGGCGAACATGAACTCCTCGCGGAGCTGGTTGAACTCGCGGATGCGTTCCTGCGCTTCGTCGTCGGCTTCGACGGCCGCCTTGGCCTCCTCGAAACGCTCGTACTCGTCGGTCTCGGCGATGGCCGCTCCGAGTTCGCGACCCAGTTCTTCGAGGCTCGTCGTCTCGACGCTCATGGACTCGCTTGGGGGAGGACACAATTGAATTTGCCGGCTGCGGTGGCGCGGCGTCCGACGAAACGTTCGAGTGCGTGGGTGCCGTTCACGTGGTGTGGGTTCGATGCAGTCGTCGACGGTGCGGACCGCGGCTGTCGAACGCCGACTCCGACGGCTCGACAGCCGGCAGTTCGTCGCCTTCTGCGCGGGGCTGTGGGCCGCCCGGGGCTACGAGACGCAAATCGACGACGACCTGATCGTCGCGACGCGGGGTGACGAGCGTCTCTCCGTGCTCCCGCGGGCCGAGCCCGGCGTGGTCGCCAGAGCGGCCGCCAGGGTTCGCTCCCGTCTCGTCGACCGGTCGGCGACGACCGTCGACCGGGGGATCGACGTCGTGGTCGCGCCGGTCGACGCAGCGTGGGCGTCGCGACTGGCAAACCGTCACGGGGGCGTCTCGTCGGCCCGCGAGAGCTCGCCGACCGCCTGCTGTACGGGCTCTCGCGGGCCGACGCCGACGGGCTCGCCGTGCGGTATCTGGGCGTGCCGACGGCGACCCTCCTGGCCGCGGGCGACGTGACACCGCGGTTCGCTGTCGCCCGTTCGCGCCCCGAGCTGACGACGGTCACGGCCCTCGCCGCCGTCGTCTGTCTCGTGGTGGCCGCGGCCGCCGCCGGCGCGTGGGCGCCCGGTGGAGGCGACACCACGGCGACGGGCACCGACGCACCACCGGCGGTCGCAGCCACCGAGCGGATCGCGCCCGAGCGCACCGCATCCGCGAACGCGACGTACCCGCCGGGCGTCGACGACGACTTCCTCGACGTGTGGGTGCTCTCGGCGGCCCACACGGCAGCGGTCGACGGGCGATCCTATCGGTTCATCGCCCGGCACACGGGGGCCGAGGCGCTCGACGGCGACCGACGCTGGGACACCGCGTGGCAACACGCCGTCGTCGACGACGACGTTTGGCTCTACTCGATAGTCGGGTACACCGCCGCCGGAAACGACTCGCGGCTCGTCCAGTACACCACCTACGCGGACGGCAACTCCGTCTACCGTCGCGCCGAAAACGGGACCGATCCGGCCTACGAGCGGCGGCCGGTCCGTGCAACCGCCGGCGGCTCGGATCCACACGCCGACCGGGCCGGTCGCTACCTCCGCCGGTATCTCGCGACGACGGCGGTCAGGATCGACCGACCCTCCTGGAACCCCTCGATGTACCGCATCGTCGCGACCGGACGGCCGACGGCCGTCGACGGTGACGTCTCGAACTACACCGCGACGGCCCTGGTCGACCGCGACGGATTCGTCTCGACGCTCTCGGTCGAGTACACGCTCGACGAGGGGACGAGCGAACGGACCGTCCGGTTCCGGTTCGAGTACGCCGCTGTCGACGACACACGGGTCCGGCCACCGGGATGGTACGACGACGCGCGCGCCGCGACGGGAACGAACGCCACTCGCGAGCGCCTCGCCGACGGGCGTCCGGCGACGACCGTCTCGGTCTCGTCACCGTGACTCGACGAACGAGACCACGTCCGCGAGTTCGTCACGAGCGACACCGTGGCCGGCGTCGTACGCCTCGTAGGTGACTGCTGCCCCCAGTTCGCGGAGACGGTCGGCGGCGGCGGTGACCCGTGACTCGGGGATGATCTCGTCGGCGCGGCCCGCGCCGAGGAACACCGGGCACCCGTCGAGGCCCTCGTCGCGCTCCGCGTGCGAGGCGGCGAGGTAGCCGTGGAGCCCCACGATCCAGTCGTAGGCCGCCGGCGACTCCACCAGCAGTGCCGTACTCATGATCGCGCCCTGTGAGAACCCGAGCAGGCCGACCGCGTCGGCCCCGAGTTCTTCCCGCGCGCGGTCGATCGCCTCCGTCGCGCGGTCGAGGCTGCGACGGAACCCCACGGGCTCGGGCTGGCTCCGGTGGAGGTCGCCGTCGGGCATGTCGAGGTCGTACCAGGTGTACCCGCCCATGAGCCGGTCGGGCGCACGGAGGCTCACGACGTGTGACGGTGGGAGTTCGGCGGCGATCGGGAGCAGGTCGGTCTCGTCCGCGCCGCGTCCGTGGAGGACGACGACGAGCCGGTCGCTCTCACCCGTGGGCGGTGGCCGGTAGACGAACTCGAGCGGCAGGTCGGTGCCGAGCGGCTGGTCTGTCATCGCGGATCGATACGGCGGCGACCTGCAAGAACCCCCGAGTGACATCGGTGTCACCCCCGATTTGCGGACTGTCTGGCGAGTCCCCACGGGATACTATGCTCGTCGCGCCCGTACCACTCAACGGAGTGATATGACTCGCCAAGGGGGGAGAGACGGCCGTACCGGCGGTCCGGGGCGTCGGCTCGTCGACGGGGGAGCCGAGACTGGGCTCGACGCGGAGCCGCGTCCCGCCGACCGAACCGACTCGTTGTTCCGGGCGGTGTTCGCGCTCGTTCGTGGCGAGACGAGCCACATCGAGCTGTCGACGCGTCTCGCGACCCTCGACGCCGAGTTGACCGTGCTCGGGTCGAGGCTCGACCAGTCGCGTTCCGCCACGTCCGAAACGGACGACCCCGCCCGCGCCCAGGCGTACCTGACGGCCGCCCAGGACCTCGTCTCCGACGCACGGTGCCTCCTGGCTCGCGGGCACATCGAAGCAGCCTGGGGACGGTACCACGGGGCCCGGCGGTTAACCGTGTTCGTCACCGAGGCGGTGGGGGACACCGACAGCCTCACCACACGGGCACGGACCGTCTACGAGGACGCGCTGGGGACGCTGGCGGGGAACCACCGGCGGGCGGTCGTCGCACTCCTCACCGACGGGTCGACGCTGAAGGCCCCACCCACCGCTGACGAACTCGCGGAGTCGATGCGCGTCCTCCACCAGCAGTACGAGCGTCTCCTGCTCAGGCGGCGGTATCTGCAGTCACAGTTCAACCAACTCCTCGTACAGGGCACGGTCAGCCTCCTGGTCCTGCTCGCGGTCGCCTTCGCCGCCGAGCTCGGGCTGTCGCCGATCCTCGTCAGCCCGCTGACGACCACGGATCTCACCTCCGTCGGCTTCGCGCTCTACGTGGTGCTCGTCGGCGTCATCGGGGCGTCGCTCTTCGGGATGCGGTCCCTCCGGAGTTTCCCGCTGTCGGTGCAGACCGCGAGCCAGGTGCCGGGGCTGTTCGTCACCGGCGCACGGGTGTTCATCGGCGCGTCGTCGGCGCTCATCTTAGTGTTCGTGCTGTTCACCGGACTCTTACCGATCCAGGAGGGGGTCACCGCGCCGCTGGCGCTCGCGATCGCCTTCGCCGGCGGCTACTCGGAGCGGCTGGCACCCCAAACGATCGAAGTTGTCTCGCAGGTGATCCCGACGGGCGCGACCGGCGACGGCCAGCAGACCGTGACCCCGATCGACGACTGAGACGCTCTGTTGTCACCGTGTACCGGTCGTCGCCGCCTCCGAGGCAGCAACGGCCATCGATGACTGATAACAACTCTTCTGAGGCGTCGAGCGGTCCGTCTTCACCGTCGCGATCTCAGTCGGCGTCGCCTCGACCGACGCCGAGCGGCTTCCGGCAGTTCTTACAGAGGTAGAGGTTCCGTGTCGCCTCACCGTAGCCGATGCCACCTTTCGGGGTCGAGTGGATCTCGTGTAGCTCCTCGCTCTCCAGTTGGTCCATCGATTCGATCTCCGCGCCGCACTCGGGACACTCGATCTGTTCCGTGGCCATAGCTGTGTGTCGTCGCGTCGATACTTAATCTCTCTACCCCCGTGCGACGCGAACGCACGACAGCGAAACTCCGGCCTGCCGCGCCGCCCGCGTCACGAAACGCCGACGTTAAACGACTCGACAATTAAATAGGGGTAATGAGCAACGACGCCTACTCCGAGGGCGACCTCCGAAAGACGGGGATGGCCCTGAAACACGACCGAGAGTGGGACTACGAACTCGATCGCATCGTCGACGCCGTCGAGGAGCGCGGCGCGACGAAGGTCGGACTCCAGTTCCCCGAAGGGCTCAAGCGGCGGGCCCCGGCGGTCGCCGACGACCTCCGGGCGCTGACCGACGACGTCACGTTCATGATTTCCGGGCAGCCGTGTTACGGCGCGTGCGACCTCGACACCTTCCTGATGCGCCGGACGGACGTGTTCGTCCACTTCGGCCACTCGCCGATGAAGGAGTCCGAGAAGATCATCTACGTCCCGCTGTTCTCGAACGTCGACCCGTTCCCGATCCTCGAGGACGCCGTCGACGAACTCCAAGAGGGAGAAGTAGGTCTCGTCACGACCGCCCAGCACATGAACCGGTTTGGGGAGATGGTCGAGTGGCTCGAGGATCGTGGCTTCGACGTCCAGACCCGCCGCGGCGACGAGCGACTCACCCACGAGGGGCAGGTGCTCGGCTGTAACTACGCCTCTGCCGACATCCCCGCCGATCAGGTGCTGTACGTCGGCGGCGGGAAGTTCCACCCGCTGGGACTGGCGATGGAACACCCCGACAAGAACGTCGTCATCGCCGACCCCGTCAACAACGTCGTCACGATCGCCGACACCGAGAAGTTCATGAAACAGCGCTACGGCGCGGTCCACCGCGCGATGGACGCCCGGACGTGGGGCGTCATCTTCTGCACCAAGATCGGACAGGGTCGGTGGGAGCAGGCCGAGAAGATCCTCGCGGAGAACGACGACGCCTACCTGGTGACGATGGACGAGGTGACCCCCGACCGCCTGCGCAACTTCGACTTCGACGCCTTCGTCAACACCGGCTGTCCGCGCATCACGACCGACGACGGCCCCCGGTTCCACAAGCCGATGCTCACCCCCGGTGAGTACGAGATCGCCGTCGGCAACAAGCCCTTAGAGGATCTGTCGTTCGACACGTTCCACGGCACCTGGTAGCGCCCAGTCCGCCAGTCGCCGCGTCGTTTTTGTCCAGTTGGTGTCGATCCATCGTATGCACTGTGATCCCATCGGGACCGTATCGACGCCGTTCGAGACGACGGGCGAGGCCCCGCCACAGGGCTTTCAGGGCGACGCCGAGGGGGTCGTCCGCGTCCGCGAGGAGTTCGCGGCGGGGCTTTCGGGGTTCGACGCGCCGTCGGTCGTGATCGTCTGGTGGGCCGACCGCGCCGACCGGTCAGTCCTGACGCTCGACCGTGACCCCTCGCGCGGGGTGTTCACCTCGCGGTCGCCCGCGCGGCCCAACCCCGTCTGCCTCACCGAGTGTACGGTCCTCGCGGTCGACGACCGTCGCCTCCGCGTGCGCGGGGTCGACATGGCCGACGGCTCGCCGGTGGTCGACCTGAAGGCGTCCGTCCGCGACCGCCTCGACCGGAGCTAATCCAGGTCGAGCGCCGCCTTCTCGCCGGTCTCACAGTCGCAGTCGGCGTAGCGATCCCCACACCGGGGACACTCCTCGACCACACAGCCCGGGTGGTGGAACGCGCCGACGGCGACGCCGCAGTCGCGACACGGCCGGTCGTCGAACGCCGCCTCCGTCCAGCGGCTCGTGAACTGTTCGCGTTCCTTGACGAGTTCGGAGGTCGAGAGCGGCCCCCACTGTCCGGCCGCGATCCGCTCGTCGAAATGCGCCAGGAGCTCCTCGTAGGTGAGGTAGCCGTGGCCCGCGCCGTACGGCACCGGCTCGGCGTCGGTGCCGTCGTCGAAGCGCAGGCGACGATCCGCCGCACAGCCGTCCGCGTCGGGAACCGACCGGCCACATTTCCAGCAGTCGCTCCACTCCGTCACAGCGCTCCCTCCCGGCGGTCGTCGACCGTCCGCTCGATGTAGTCGACGGCCTCGGTGGGCGTCTCACACGGACGGACGCCCGCGGCCGCGTGCGTCCCGAGCCCTGCCACGGGCCGATCGAAGACGGAGGCGAAGCCGATCTCCGACAGCGTCCCGCCGCCACCGTCGACCGCCACGACCGCGTCGCCGTTCATCACGACGAGCGCGTTGCGTGCGTGACCCAACCCGGTCGCGACCGCCGTCTCGACGAACTCGTTCGCCGCCGTGGGATCTTCGCCGGGGAGGATCCCGACGGTGCGTCCGCCCGCGGTCAGAGCACCCTCACAGACGGCTTCCATGACGCCGCCGAGGCCGCCACAGACGACGACGTGGTCGCGGTTGGCGAGCCGAACGCCGAGCTCGCGGGCGGTCGATCGCTCGGGAGTGTCCACGGCGCTGCCGCCGATGACGCTCACCCGCACGGACTGTTCTCCCCCCCGGAGTTCGGTCCCATGTCGACGACGTCGTGGTCCGCCCAGTTAATTCAGGCGGGTCGCGGCGTCACGTCGTCCGACGCGCCGACGCTCAGCGCGCGGAGCGTCTCCGACATCTGACCGAAGTGGGCCGTCCGACGCTTCTCGGATGGCATGGTACTCCTTATCAGCCCCCGGTGGATATATGTCTTTCTTCTATACTCTCTATGGATTCGATATTATACCGTAAATAAAACGTGTGAACATAGTTCACAGTGACCGACCGTTCGGACGCGCTCGCAGTCGTGGACTGTCGACTGGCCCGACGGACCGTCGGGACACCTATATCGGGCGCGGTCGTAGCCTGCTACGTGGATGGAATACCCGACGCCGCGGTTCGAATCGAGTCCGACGGCGTCGTCTTCGAGGCGCGCGACGCCGCCCTGTTGCGCGCCATCGACGAACAGGGCTCGCTGAACGCGGCGGCGACGGCGCTCGAACGGTCGTTCGCCCACGCACAGCGGCGCGTGGTCGAACTGGAGGAGGCGTTCGGCTCGCTGGTCGAACGGCGGCGCGGCGGCGCCGGCGGGGGCGGGAGCGAACTCACCGACAGGGCCCGTGACCTCCTCACGCGGTTCGCCCGGCTCCAGGCGGAGTTCGCCGGCGTCGCCGACGCGACGCTCTCGGTGTTCACCGGGGCGGTGCGAGCGCGCGACGGTGAACTGGCGACGGTCGACACCGAACCCGGCCGCGTTCTCGCGCTGGTGCCGAAAGGCGTGGTCGTCGGAGCGACGGTCGACGTGTCGGTCCGGGCCGACGCGGTCACGGTCGAACTCCCCGGCGAGGCACCCGCACCCGACGCGACGAGCGCCCGGAACCGGTTCGAGGGGCGGGTCGCGGCGGTGACGCGCGGCGAGGCCATCGGGCGCGTCGCGGTCGACGTCGGCACCGAGACACCCCTGCGGGCGCTGCTCACGACGAACAGCCTCGACCGGATGGCGTTCGCGGAGGGCGACGACGTGGTCGTCTCGTTCAAGGCGACCGCGACGCGCGCCATCGAACGGTGACGTAACTCGTGATGCGTGCTGATCGGTGTCGGTCGAACGGATCGTCGGTGTTCAAGCGTGAACGACAGGCAGAGCGAGTGCTGTCGCCAGGGCGGCGATGAGCCACGCCCTCCCCAGCCGATTCGCTCACTCGCTCACCTCCGTTCGCTCGCTCACTCATCCCTCGCGCGGCGGTCCGACCGACGTCGGACCGGCCGCGCCACCGGAGCGACCTCGGCGCTCGGTCACTCGCGAACGAGGCGCGCGGGGGCTCGAAGTGGCGGGGCCACTTCGGTGACTGATCTCGTACGTCGCACGCCGGCTCCGGTCTCGTTCTCGTCCCTACCGGTTGCTCGGTACCGGTGGCCTCGCACCGTTCACGGTCGGAACGTACATCGCCCGCACCGACCGACCGACTCCGCATCCACAACGCTTAGACGGACCCCCGTCGAACCCCCGCGTATGTCCACATCCGACTGGGGGGACTGGCTCCCGCGCGCGGTCAGCGAGGCGACGCCCGACACGGTCGCCGTCTGGTATCTCGGCTGTAACGGCTTCTTCCTGAAAGGCAGCGAGGGGACGACGCTCGCAATCGACCCGTACGTCGGACTCGGCGACCCGCCGCGGACGGTTAGGATGATCCCCGTCCCGTTCGATCCCGACGACGTCGCGGAGATGGACGCCGTCTTGGCGACCCACGAACACACCGATCACGTCCACGGCCCGAGCCAGGCACCCATCCTGGCGAACACGGGCGCGACCCTGTACGGGCCGGACGACGCGCTCGCGGTCGCCCGCGAGACGGAAGCCTGGACCGAACACTGGGACGTCACCGACGACCAGTTCTCGGAGGTCACGGAGGGGGACACGTTCGAGGTCGGCGAGTTCACCGTCAGTGTCGAGCCGTCGTACGACCCCGACTCCACGCACCCCGTGAGCTACGTCATCGAACACCCGGGGGGAACGTCCTTCCACGGCGGCGACACCAAGCCGGCCGAGGAGTTCGTCGACGTCGGCGAACGGTACGACATCGACCTCGGCGTCCTCGCGTTCGGTGCCGAAGGCAACATCCCCGACAAAGAGACCGGCGAACCCGTCCACACGAAGTGGTACGCCGACGAGAACGAACTCGCCCGCGCCGCGAAGGATCTCCGGCTCACCCGCTGTCTCCCCTCGCACTGGGACATGTGGAAGGGCATGACCGCCGACCCGACGGTGTTGCACCACCACACTGCCTCGTTCGCCTACCCCGAACAACTGGAGATCGTCGAGATCGGCGACCGCGTCGACCTCTGAGGGCCCCGGTCCGCCCCGAGCGCTCGCCGCGGCCGTCGCTCGGCCCGTTACGTTCCCCTCGCACCGGCAGTCTCAACTGTGATACCTGCCCCCACGTACTTTATGTGATAGCTAACGGAACTGAGTCTCATGAGTTCCGATCCCGACCTCGACGCCGCGCTCTCGGTCACGGAGGGGCCGGTCACGGTGACGAAGTCGTTCGAACCCAACGAGTTTCCGGTGCCGGCGATCAAGTTCGTGCTGGAGTCGACCGCGACGGAGCCGGTCCGTATCCGCCTGACGGACGCCGTTCCGGAGGCGTTTCCGATGGAGAACGTCGGGTTTCACCCCGACTTCGAGAAGGACAACTGGACCGCGTACAAGAGCCACCGGGTCGAGTACGAACGGACCCTCGACCCGGAAGCGTCGACGACGACCGTCTACGGCGTCCGTCTCGACGGGACGGACCCCGCGACGTTCCTGACCGAACCGACGCTGTCGTTCCCCGAGGCGGACGCCGGACCCGACGCCCGCGGTGCCGTCGACGACGTCCTCGGCGAGGACTCGAACCAGATCGTCCGCGACGTCCTCTCCGGCGAGCGTGACTCGCTCCCGGGACTGGGCGAGGACGACGGCGTCGACGCACCGGACCTCACGCCCGATGCGGCGGTCGACGCCGAGATGACGGCGGCCGACTCGTCGACGGACCACGCCGAGGCGACGACAGATGACGACGCTGAGGATCTACCCCCCGAGGACATCGAACTGAACTTCGACGAGGACGAGGGCGACGACGCGGACGACGCGGCACCGACCGACGACGAAGCCCCCGGCGATCCGGACGCGTCGAGCCCACACCCGTTCGACGGGTCGGGCGACTCGTCGACGGACGACGTCGAGACGACGGCGGTGAGCGCAGTCGAGACGGACGACGCCGGCACGGACGACCTCGAGACGGGCGAACTGGACCTGGAACTGGACGAGGGTGACGACGAGGGCGCTCCGGTCGCGGATTCGGGGTCGGCCGAGGGTGACGACGGCCACCGCGTTGCCGGCGGGAGCGTCGTCTCGACGCTCGCCGCGGAGGTTCGCCGCGGCGACGCGGACGAGGAAGACGTGGCGGCGCTCAGGGATGCCCTCGGCGTCAACGACGACCCGGCCGAGATCCCGCGGAGCCTCGACCTCCGGATCGGCCGGCTCCAGACCCAGGTCGAAGACCTCGCGGCGTACGCCGAGGGGATCCGAGAGTTCCTCGACGACGAGGGGACGGCGGAGGAGCTCATCGAGGGGTTCCGCGCGGACGTCGAGTCGGTCGAGGAGGGACTCGAAGAGCTCTCGACGCGCGCGGACGAGGCCGCCGACGACCGGAGCCACCTCCAGGAAGACGTCACCGACCTCCGCGCGGACGTCTCGGAACAGGACGACCGTCTCGACGGGGTCGACGACCGACTCGACGGGATCACGGAACGGCTGGGCGGCGTCGACGACCGACTCGACGGCGTCGACGACCACCTGGCCGCGGTCGACGACCGGCTCGACGACGTCGACGCACGCGCGACGGCGGCCGAAGAGACGGCCGAGCGCCTCGACGACGAGATGGGCGAGGTGCGAGAGGACCTCGCGGCGCTCGACGGCGACGTCACCGAGGTGCGGGAGACGCTCGGCGAAGAGCTCACCGAGACGCGAGAACAGTTCACCGACGATCTCACCGAGACGCGGGAACAGCTCACCGACGACCTCGCGGAGACGCGCGAGGCGCTCGACGAGGACGTCGTGGCCGTGCGTGACGACGTGGCCGCGCTCGAGGATGACCTGGACGACCTGGGCGAGACGGTCGCGGAGTTCCGGGCGTTCCGTGACAGCCTGGGCAGCGCCCTGGGGACGATCGCCGGCGGTGACTCGGCGGGCGACGGCGCGGACGGGACGAGCGACGCGGACGGGACCGGCGAGACCGACGACTCCGACGGTTCCGACGGTTCCGGCGAAGCTGCCGCGGACGGGACGTAACCGATCCGCTCCGCGCCCGCGGTCGGGAAACACAACCGGTTTATCACCGGTTCTCCTCACTCCGACAATGACAGCGACGGTGCGCGTCGCCGTCCCCCGCAAGGGACGGCCGCTCGAGGCGGTGCTCGAACGCCTCGCCACGAACGCCGGCATCGACGAGATCGTTGACGAGATCTCGTCGACGCTCCGCTACGAGAAGAGCGTCACGAAGGGTCGTGCGGAGCCGGACCGTGACGTGTACGAGCGGCTGGCCGACTACAGCGACCTCGCCGATCCCACGCGCCCGGAGTACACGCTCCTGCGCGACGACAGGGACGGGATGCCCCGCCGAATCGTCTTCGATTCGGTCGACGTCGACGCCGGCGACGTACGCCTCCAGCTGATCGGACGCGAGGAACCGTTCCGCGCCCTCCGGACCCACGAGTTCGCCTTGGGGTTCGAAAGCGCGGATCTCGTCCTCGAAGAGGTCGTCGCGCTCGGCGAGACCGGGATCGCCGACCTCGCGGACGTGAACGCCCGAATCGATCCGATGGAGTCCGACGTGCGCGTCGTCTCGGGGCTCGGAGACACGGTGTACCACACCCTGATGGCGACGCCCGAAATCCTGCCGCCGGGTGCCGACCTCGATCGGGAGTTCGTCCACGGGTACGAGGGGCCGCTCTGTATCTCCCCGCGGTACGAACGGCTGGTCGAGGCGGTCCTCGGGACGGGTGCGATCGAGGACGTCGACTTCGTCTACCCCGCCGACCCGGCCGAAGAGGAGGCCGCAATCGCCGAGACGGGGCTCGGGGTCTACCTCACCGTCACGGGTTCGACCGCACGCGACCACGGGCTGGTGCTCGGCGATCACCTCTTCCCGAGCGAGACCGTCCTGATGGAGAACGAGGCCGAGGTACGCCCGTCCGCGAGCGAGGCGAAGCGGCTCCTGTCGGCACCACGAGACGAGACCCAGCTGGTCGTCTGAGCCGACTCCTCGCTCGATTCGGCTCCCGAGGCAGACGCGACCGAAAGAGCCTCGGGCCGGTCGGTCCATCCGACGGTATGTCCGATCCCGCAGACCACAACCGCGTGTGGACGCTCGCTCGTCGCCCGAGCGGGACACCGACCGACGACTGCTTCGCGTTCGAGTCCCGTCCGCTGCCGGAGCCCGGCTCCGGCGAGGCGCTGGTTCGGACGCTGTTTCTCTCTGTCGACCCGTACATGCGCGGGCGGATGCGCGCGGGAGAGTCGTACGCGGAGCCGTGGGACGTCGGCGCGCCGCTCGAAGGCGGCGTCGTCGGTGAGGTCGTCACGTCGAACGGGACGCCCTTCGACCGTGGCGATCTCGTCGTCGGCAACCTCCGGTGGGCCGACTACGCGACCGCGCCCGCCCACGCGCTCACCCCTGTCGACGTCGGTGACCTGCCGGCGTCGACCGCGCTCGGCGTGCTCGGGATGCCCGGCCGGACCGCCTACTTCGGCACCCGCGAGGTCGCCGAACCGCGGCCTGGCGACACCGTCGTCGTGAGCGCGGCGGCGGGCGCGGTCGGCTCCGTCGTGGGACAGCTCGCGTCGATGGCCGGGGCGCGCGTCGTCGGCACTGCGGGCTCCGAACGCAAGCTCGAGTGGCTCCACGAGATCGGGTTCGACGCGGCCGTCAACTACCGCGCCGCCGACGACTACGACGCCGCGCTCGCCGAGGCCGCCCCCAACGGCGTCGACGTCTACTTCGACAACGTCGGCGGACCGCTCACCGACGCGGTGTTCGATCGCCTGAACGTCGACGCCCGCGTGGCCGTCTGTGGGCAGATCGCGCTCTACAACGCCGAGGAACGACCGGTCGGGCCGCGAAAGCTCGGGAGCCTCATCGCGAGCCGCGCCCGCGTC
Organism: Salinigranum marinum; assembly: GCF_024228675.1. Taxonomy (NCBI): domain Archaea; kingdom Methanobacteriati; phylum Methanobacteriota; class Halobacteria; order Halobacteriales; family Haloferacaceae; genus Salinigranum; species Salinigranum marinum. The sequence goes on from NZ_CP100461.1 coordinate 1,085,240, forward strand.
GAGGGCTTTCTGGTGAGTGACTTCGCTCCGCGCTTCGAGGCCGCCACCGCGGACCTCCGGCGGTGGGTCGAGGCCGGCGAGATCGACTACCGGGAGACGGTCACCGACGGACTCGAGAACGCGCCCGACGCCTTCCGCGGGCTGTTCGAGGGCGAGAACGTGGGCAAACAGGTGGTCCGGGTCGCCGACGACTACTCCTGACGGCGGCGCATGTTGTACCGCGTGAAACTAGGCTGGACGCTGAGTCCCCCCGGCCCACGGCGGATCGCGCGGGCGAAGAAGAGGCCGACAAGCGCCGTGCCGACGGCGGTCACTTCGGCGGCGAGGATGTCCGAGAAGACGTACAGTACGGTCGTCGAGAGGGCTCCCGCGGCGAACAGCGCCCCCCAGACGACCCGGCTGGCGAGGTGGTCGAGCGCGACGTTGCGCGCCGTGAGGTCGATCTCGACGGTGACGGCCTCGCGGTCGACGTCGGTGAGGACGTCGTCGATCCCGGTCGGAGCGCCCAAGAAGCCGCGGACGATCTCGTCGGCGTCGTCCCCGAACCGATCGACGAGCGTCCGCACGTTCTCTTCGGTCCCGCCGCGTTCGCGGACGTAGTCGCTGACGACGGCGATGAAGTCGAAGTCGTCGTCGAGGGTGCGACAGACGCCTTCGAGCACCGTCGACACCCGGACGATGAGCGCGAGGTTCTGGGGCAACCGGAGCGGGAACTCGTACAGGGTCCCCTGGAACTGCGTGACGATCTCGCGGACCTCGTACGCCTCGACGCCCCCGCCGCGGAGGCTCTCGAAGACGATCTCGAACACCTCATGCATCCAGCGTCGGTCGACGGTCGGGTCGAGCGCGCCGAGGTCGATGAACGCGTCGATGACCGCCTCGATGTCGTCGCTGGCGACGGCGACGTAGAAGTCGAACAGCGTCTCCTGCGTGCGCGCGTCGAGGGTTCCCGTCACCCCGAAGTCGTAGAACACCAGCGTCCCGTCGGGCTGGACGGCGATGTTCCCGGGATGGGGGTCGGCCTGGAACTGCCCGTGCTCGATGATCATCTCGATGTACGTCTCCTCTAGCCGCCGGACGAGCGCCTCCCTGTCGAGCCCCATCTCGTCGATCGCGTCGACGTCGTTGATCTTCGTCCCGTCGACGTACTCCATCGTCAACACTCGGTCCGTCGAGTACGCCGGGATCGCCCGGGGGATCCGCACCATGGGGTCGTCGGCGAAGTTCTCCCGGACCGCCGTCAGCATCGCCGCCTCGTGTCCGTAATCGAGTTCCTCGCGGATGGTCGTCTCGAACTCATCGGCGAGGTTCTCCATGGTGAACGCCTGCCCGGGCGGGGCGAACCGGACGATCGGCGGCAGCAGCGTCCGGATGACCCGCAGGTCCGCCTCCACCCGTCGCACGATACCCGGCCGCCGAACCTTGACCGCGACCCGCTCGCCGTCGGCCACCGCCGTGTACACCTGTCCGAGCGACGCGCCGCTGATCGGCTCGGTGTCGAACTCGTCGAAGGCCTCCGCGACCGCCCCCACGTCGGCCTTGACGAGCGGTTCGACCTCCGTCCACGGATCCGGAGGGACGCGGTCTTGCAACCGCGAGAGCACCTGGACGTACACCCGCGGGAGAACGTCGGGACGAGTCGAGAGGATCTGTCCGATCTTGATGAACGTCGGCCCGAGGTCCACAAGCGTCTCTAAGAGCTGTTCGGCCCGCCGCCGCCGGTCGGCGTCCGTAACGCGCCGTGGACCACCGAACAGTACGAACCGTCGCGAGTCGCGCGCGTACGCAACGAGTAGCGGGAGGAACGACCACAGTACGACCACGAACCGCCAGTACGACCGGAGGGCGACGCGGAGTCCCCGCGGTCGGTCGACACCTGCCGTCGTGCGGCGTGACACGCTACAGCGAAAGGCGGCGTGGGGGTTAAGGGTACTGACCACGGCCGCCGACCCACCGTCCTCCGGTGGCCTCACCCGAGTCCCGAGACGGTCCACCGAGCGAACGCCTGCCCGATCTCTTTCATAAAATACTATAGAAGTCTATAGAGTCGGCGTTTTCGGTTGAATTACATATAATCAGCTTATCGTCGTATAAATTGAATAGCTGTTCTCAGTCGAAGCTCAGAAATAAAATTCACTAAAATAAATTAAATATAAAGTTTCGATTGATAGATCAAAAGCGATCTATACAATGACTTACGTCGGATCGACGCAAAAAATCGTTCGGCTCGACCCGGGCGGTATATTACACGCGTATCGGTGTAACGAACGTGAGACACGACCCGTCGCTGTCGTCACTGCGGATACGCGAGGTTGAGTTCGATCTCGTTCACCATCCCGAGCATCAGGTCGGGGATCTCCCGTTCGAGCGCCTCCCCCCTCATCCGGTGAGAGGGACCGGAGACGCTCAGTGCGCCGAACACCTCGCCGCTCGCGCCACGGACCGGCACGCCGACCGCGTTGAGGCCGGCGAGGTTCTCCTCACGGTTGAACGCGAAGCCGCGGTCGCGGACCGCGTCGAGTTCGTCGAACAGGGCCTCCTCGTCGGTGATCGTCCGCTTCGTCACCGCGGTCAGTCCGCGTTCGTCGACGATCTCGCGGACGCGCTCGGTGGGGAGGCTCGCCAGGATCGCCTTGCCGGCCGCGGTCGAGTGGAGGTGGACGCGACGACCGACGCCCGAGTCGGTCTGGACCGCGTGGCTCCCCGTCTCCCGGTAGACGTACACCCCCTCGCCGTTCTCTTCGACGATGAACTGCGCCCGTTCGTCGAACCGCTCCGCGAGCGTCTTCACGTGGTCGTGGACGAGCAGGTACTCCGACCGGTGGTTCCGGGCCTCCTCACCGAGTTCGAGGAACCGCAGCCCGAGCCGGTAGTCGTTCTCGTCACGGACGACGAACCCGAGGTCGGTGAGTGTCGCGAGGTGAGCGTGGACAGTGCTCTTTGCGAGCCCGGTCTCGGCCGTCAGCTCCGCGAGCGTCGTCCTCCCGTGTTCGCGGACGAGTTCGATGATGCCGAACGAGAGCTCCACCGACCGGATGTTGTCGTCCGAGTGGTCTATCGTCACCATCTGATGGTCCCTATACCGATGCCTGGTTCTTAAGCCTGGCCCCACTCCGTGCCGCGGGGTCGGTCACGGAACACGCGCTCGGGGTCGGCCGCACACCGTTCGGCCTTGGGAAACGCTGACGGCCCCAGCCATCGGAGCACGGAAGCCGGGGTGAACGGGAGTCTCTGTACTGTTCTGGGCTCGTCCGCCGAGCGGATTATCGCCGACACCGTTCGGCTCTCCCGATCGCTCGCTCGGATTCGACGGCTTGCCGTCCACCGGGAAGCACCTGCGTTCTCGTCCGTCTTCGGCCGTGGACGCGGCGATCAGTACGAGCGCGGGAGGCCGAGCACGTTCTCGCCGAGGTAGTTGAGGGCGAGTTCCTGGGTGATCGGGACGAGCCTGGTCAGTCGCGCCTCGCGGAAGTAGCGCTCGACGTCGTACTCGGTGGCGACGCCGAACCCCCCGTGCGTCTGGACCGCGGCGTCGGCCGCGGCGAACGCGGCCTCGCTCGCGAGGTACTTCGCCGTGTTCGCGCGCGCGCCGACCGCCGTTCCGCGCTGGCTATCGACGACGTCGGCGGCGGCGTAGGTGAGCTGTTTCGCGGCCTGTATCTGCGCGAACGCACGGGCCAGTGGGTGCTGGATCGCCTGGTTCTGCCCGATCGGGCGGCCGAAAACCTCCCGGTCGTTCGCGTAGTCGACGCCCCGCTCGAGGGCGAGTTCGCCGAGCCCGATACACTCGGCGGCGATGACGAGCCGCTCCTCGTTGAGGCCGTCGAGCACCTGGTAGAAGCCGTTCCCCTCCTCGCCGACGAGCCGCTCGGCTGGGACGCAGAGGTCCTCGAACCAGAGCTCGAACGCGTGGACCGCGTTGCTCGCCGACTTCGGGATCTCCCTCGACTCCAGACTCCCTGCCTCGACGGCCGCCTCGATGTCGACGAGGAACATGGATATCCCCCGGGTTCGCTTGTCGACCTCGTCGAGCGGCGTCGTCCGGGCGACCACGAGCAGGGAGTCGCTCGCATCGACCCGCGAGGTCCAGATCTTCTGGCCGTTGATCACGTAGTCGTCGCCGTCGCGCTCGGCGAACGTCTCGATGGCGGTCGAGTTCGACCCGGCGTTCGGCTCCGTCAGCCCGAACGCCTGGATCGCGTGCTCCCCGCGTGCGACCGCCGGGAGGATCTCCTCTTTCAGCTCCTCGCTCCCGTACCGGACGAGCGGCACCGAATTGTAGATGCCGCCGTGGACGGCCTGGGCGGCCGCGAACCCGCCGCCCGCCCGCGCGATCTCTTCCATCATGACGACCGTCTCCGGCGTTCCCATCCCCGCACCACCGTACTCCTCGGGGACGAGGACGCCGAACCAGCCGTGTGCACCGAGTTCCTCGACGAACTCCGTGGGGTACTCGCCCGCCGTGTCCTTCCGTCGCCAGTACTCGTCGTCGTATCCGTCACAGATCTCGCGGACGCTGTCGCGGACGAGGCGTTGTTGGTCCGACAGCTCGACGAGATCAGCAGCTAACGCGGCCATACAGGTCCAGTATGTGGGTCCGGGCGATAAACGTATGGCTCCCGCGTGTCCGACCTCGAACGCCACTGTTGCCCCGACAGCGCGCTCGGTACCGTGCCGGTCGACGCTGGAGAGTCGGTCGGACGACCGTGCGCATCCAAACCTTGGTATTGGTCGGCGTCGTGGCCTCGGCTACCGATGACAGACCACGAGACGGACGACGCGGGCGGGCAGGGACGCCGACTGGTGAGCGGCTGGCAGGGCCGGTTCTACGAGGACTTCGCCGTCGGCGACGTGTACAAACACCCCTACGGACGCACCGTGACCGAGACCGACAACGTCTGGTTCACGAACGTGACGATGAACCTCAACCCGATGCACTTCAACGAGGCGTACGCCGCCGAGACCGAGTTCGGCGAGCGACTCGTCGACGGCACGTTCGTCATCGCGCTCGTCGTGGGAATGAGCGTCATCGACGTCTCCGCGAACGCCACCGCGAACCTGGGGTACGACGACGTCCGCCACCACGCGCCGGTGTACCACGGCGACACGCTGTTCGCCGAAAGCGAGGTGCTGGAGAAACGCGAGTCCTCCTCGCGCGACCACGTCGGCATCGTCACCACCGAACTGCGGGCGTACAATCAAGACGACACGAAAGTGCTCTCCCTCGAACGGACGCCGATGGTGCTCAAGCGCGAGCACGCCCGGCCCTCGCCCGCGCGACCGACGGGGTGGCCCGATGGGATCGGGACACAGCCCGAAGACCTCGAAGGGGAGTGAGTCGGGTCGGTACCACTGCCGGGTGTCCTCGTTCGTATCGGAGTCGGGAGTTTATCATCGGTGGTCCCCCGACGCCGATGAACGGCGATCTCCCGACGCGGATGAACGGCGGCCGGCCGATGAGCGTCGCCCGGTTCAGTCGACCTGCGCCTCGATGGCCTCGACGACGACGTCGAGTCCCGCTTCGGCCTGTTCGTGCGTCATGACGAGCGAGGGCAACAGCCGGAGGACGTTACCGTGGCGGCCCGCAGTCCAGACGAGGACGCCGCGCTCGTAACAGTACGTCTGAATGTCTTCGACCATTCCCTTCGCTGCTTTCGACGGTTCGCCCTCGCCGTCGAGGAACTCCGCGCCGATGAACAGCCCTCGCCCCCTGACTTCGGCGAGGTGGTCGTTGCCGGCTTCGCGGAGTCGGCCTCTGATGTAGTCGCCGAGTTCCCCGGCGTGGGCGAGCAGGTCGTGGGACTCGATGTAGTCGATCGCCGCGACGCCGCCGCGCATCGCCGGCACGTTCCCGCGGAAGGTCCCGATGTGGCCGCCCGGACCCCAGGTATCGTACTCCTCGTGATACATCATCGCGCCGATCGGGAGGCCGGCACCGCCGATCCCCTTCGCCATCGTCATCGCGTCGGGGGTGACTCCGTGCCACTCGGCGGCCCACCACTCGCCGGTCCGCCCGAAGCCCGACTGGATCTCGTCGAAGATCAGCATGACGTCGTTGTCGTCGGCGATGTCGCGCAAGCCCTGGAGGAAGCCGGCCGGTGGAACGACGACGCCACCTTCGCCCTGGATCGGTTCGACCCAGATGGCCGCGGGCTTCTCCTGGCCCGCGTAGGGGTCTTCGACCGCGACCTGCACCCGTTCGAGCGCCCGGCCACACGAGAGGTCGCCACAGCAGTCGGCCGCGGGACAGACCGCACGCGCGTTCTCCGCGTCGGCGTTTCCGCGCTCGCGGAGCGGGTACGGGTACGGCATGTGGGTCACGTCGGGCAGCATCGGGTCGTACCCCTCCGTGTAGCTCCGTCCGCCAGTGAGGCTCAACGCGCCCGCCGTGGCACCGTGGTACGACCCCTCGAACGCCATCATCGCGGTGCGACCGGTGTTGTGTTTGGCGAGTTTGATCGACCCCTCGATCGCGTCGCTCCCGCTGGGACCGCCGAAGACGATCTTGTTGTGATCCTTCAGGCCGTCAGGGGCGATGTCGTTCAGTCGTTCGATGAACTCCAGTCGCGCCTCGGTCGGGAAGTCGATCGTGTGGACGATCTTCTCGGTTTGCTCGTGGACCGCGTCGAGAACGTAAGGGTTCGAGTGGCCGACGTTGAGGACGCCGATGCCGGCGAAGAAGTCGAGAAAGACGTTGCCGTCGACGTCGCGGATGGTCGCCCCTCGCGCCTCCTCGAGCGCGATCGGGACGCTTCGCGGGTACGCGACCGCGCTCGAGTCGACCTCGCGCTGTCGCGCGAGCAGCGCCTCGGAGTTCGGGCCCGGGATCGGCGTCGTCACGGAGGGTGCGTCGGCGAAGTGCAGGTCCTGGATCGGTGGTCCGGCTGTCATACGCGATTTGTCGGCAACGGCGCTCAAATAAGTTTGGCATGGGTGGCACGAGCATGCCACGATCCGACCAGCCGTCACGCCGGCTCGACCCCGACTACTCGGCAAAGAGCGGGCGATCCGCCGTCTCCGACGGCGTGTCCCGGTCTCGATGCCGGACTCCCGAGTGCGCGCGCGACCCACCTGAAGGCAGGCACGTGGCCAAATAATCGGTTGGCTGGCGGTTTCTATCGACTAAAATCACACTGTGCTAAACCCCCGAGAGAGCAAATGGAACAGCCAGTACAGGAAGCCAGCGTAACTCAGCCGAAAACAAGGGGTACAGAACAGTGCCGCCGCTCAGTAGTCAGCGGGCACGGGGAGACGTGAGCTAGTCGGGCGGGTCAAGACCGTAGAACTTCTTCGCCACCGTCAAGAACTGATTCGCGTCCACACGCGGCGAATACGTCGCATTCTCGCCCTCGATAGCGAGCTTTACCAACAAGTCCACAAGACGCCAGACATTGTACAAGACGCACGCGAACGCGAAATTGAAGAACCGATACGTGTGGCGTTTGCTCGTCGTACGGACACGAAACGTCTTGATTTGCTTATAGCCGTTCTCGATACCCCAGCGGTGGCGGTACCGGCGAACCATCCGCTCCACCATGTGGATGCGCTCTTTCTCGCTATCTCCCTCATCTATCGTCACGCTGGGATGGTTAGTTTCGAACAGCACGTACGCCTGTACGTCTTCGTCGTTCCCGGGGGTTGGCTTGTTCGCCTCGTCATCCCGAACTTCATCTACGACTGACCCGAACCCATGCCGGTCGTCGTCTTCCTCAAGGCCGATACCGAGGTCGGCGAGTTCTTCGCGCATCTCCTCCCGGATACTCGGCCTCTCCTCATCGGATTCTCGGGGCTCTTCCGTGTCCTCTGTCTCGGGAGTGGTGTCCTTGCTGGACGGGAGAAACATTTGCTTACGGTTCGGGCCATCCTCAACGCGGTTCTCTTCGATATGAACCGTCTTCCCTGCCCGACGAAGCCGCGTACACGTCGCTCTCTCGGACTGGAACTTCCGTGCGCCGTTCAGGTAGTAGACACCATGCTTCTCACACGCGTCCTTCACACCCTTCTTGTCGAACTCTCTGTCCATCATCACGAGTTCGATATCGTCCACGAGGTCGAGTGCGTTGTCCAGCAGACTGTCCACGATATCAGCTCGCTTCATCCCACGCTTGACCGGAACCGCATCAAGAACAAGTGGGATATCATAGCCTACAATCTGGATAGTCGCCCACTGATAATACACCTCGCCATCCTTGTAGCCGAGAAGCCAGTCTTCGGTGATGCGGTTGTCCTCGCCGCGCTCAATTTGGCCAGTCCACGGGTTTCCTTTCGTGATGTCGATGGCCGCCCAGAGTTTTCCGACGAGCTCTGCATTATGCCGAGCGCGGGCGATGAGCATCCGCGTGGCTTCGTGGAGCATTGAGCGAATTTCTTCGACAGTGAGCTTCCCCATCTGGTAACGGTGATTCGACGCACTGGGCGTTCGGTCACGTTGAGAATCGATGAAGAAGGAGTGCTGACCACTCTGGGCGTACATATTCTCCCGCATCCCCATGTAGGCATGCTGCTCCCAGAACGCATTCTCGTGAATCGACGTATTCTCAGCCCGCTTCAAGTAGAACGTATCTGTGACGAACGGTTTGGCCTGTTGCCAGACCTCTTCCGTTTTCTCTGTGATGAGACGGGTTTCCGACCGCTTGCTTGTCGCGGCGGTCGCCTCCGGTTGGAACACCTCGTCTGGAGCAGGGATGTTGTTCTCACGTGCGACACGCACCACCTCTTTAGCAACTACACGACAGAACGCCTTCGTCGTCTCAGGGAACGAATCTGTCCACAACTCCCAGAGTCGAGATTGTTTTGGCGGGGCTGGCTGAATCACATCGCTATCGGTCGTTTCAACAAACCCGTATTGGACTGCCATCTCAGGGTGTTGCTGGAAGTACCGTTCAAGACGCGTCTCTCGCCACCCCATCACTTCACGCAGGATATGTGCCCGTAGTAAGGGTGGTAGCCCCGTGTAGTTGTAATGCCACCTTGCGCGGGTATCAGGCACCGCAGAACTGAACTCAAGGGCCGCTACGAGGTCTTTGACACTGTCGTTCTCCTCCTCGTGCTTACCGTACCACAGGCTGGCTCGGAGAGGTGAAGGGGTTTCGCCTATTGATATGTAGATATCGTGGGCAATATCAAACGGGTAATCAGGGAGTTGGTGACGCCAAATATCGGCCCCACGAGAAAGCCCCACCCAGTGCTGGCTCTCATCGGAGGGGGCGGTGGTTGGTGGGTCCGAGGCGTCGTCTGACATTGGCTTTCTGGCTTGCCGAGGCTAGGTTTGATTCAAACCTAATCTTCGGCGTGTGGCTTCCACTTCTTCCACTTCAGATACCACTATGACCGGCACGATTGATAGGTAGGAAGCCAGAACCTGAGTTCGACCAGAACCCGCTGTAACAGCAAGTTACAGTATGTATAGAATCTGAGTTTGATTAGAACCTAAGTTCATATCTTATCAACCTCGGGCGAGCGATTCCCAGTTGATGTCCCTCTCTATCGAGGATTACCTCTTCAAAGACTCCGCAATCAACGTTCTATGCGAACTTGACCCGGAAGGGTCCCGCTTGGACGAACTCGACGAAAGGTGTCCAACATCGAGAAGCACGATTAGTGAGGTACTGGGGCAGGGGCGAATGCTGGGTCTCCTCGAACAATACGCAATAACAGGGCCAGAGGGTCAATTGGGGTGGCGGTTTACGCCGAAGGGAGCAACGCTTCGGCTGGTACTGGAAGATATGGGTACGACAGGGGCCTACAAAGACTACAAATCTGCGAAAGCACGGTATGAAAAACACGTCGGGCAGGCCCGCCACAGAATCTTCGAGAATCTCGAAGGACTAGAAAACGCAGAGGCAAACGAGAACAGCTTAGAGCGTCTTCTCGACCGTTACAAACAGGTCGAAGAAACAGACGACGAGAAATGACAGACAAACACTTGCCGCACTGACCTTTACGTCGCCGATTCAGCCATCGGGGGGACTGAGATTCTTCATTCGGAAGTCTGATTTCGGAACGTACCGCCCAGCGAGGACGGCGAGCTCACGTGTCCGCTCGATGTCGGCGAGGTTGTGCAACAACAACGGAACCCAATCGCCGTCTCGGTGCGTTTGCACGGCACTTGCGCTGTCGTCGAACGGGTCACAGTCGTCCTTCCCGATTAGCGCGTCGTACACGCCTACGAGGTCGCTGACATCGCCCGTGTCGAACCGGTCCACCATGTCCATCGTGTCCGCGTACGCTACGTCAGGGAACGGCCATGATACGTCTCGGCGGAGGCACGCACTCCGGATGAACGGAAGGTCGAAGCCGCCCCGCCACCGCTCGCCATTGTACGCAGTGAGGTAATGGCGGTCTCCGTCGATGGTTCGGGTTGCGAAGTCCTCCAACCCGGTCAAGAGGTGCTCTTCGTCTTGAAAGACGGACACACGGACGTTCGAGCCGGATTCATGCTCAACCTCGGTTGAGAGTCGAGTGGCGTCGGCTTCACGCCCAGTGGTGTTTAGTGCGAGCCACGAGCCCATATCTGTGGTCAGGCCTGCGACTGTGACGACCGACCCCGGTTCTAATCCCGAGGTCTCGATGTCGAACGCAATGGGACTGAGATTACCCATACGAGTATCCAGAACGAATCCGATAGTAAGCAAAGGCGTGTCATTTCCACACTTCCAATAGAGCGTCTGAGCCCCTCGCCACGGTCCAGAAATCCTCGTCCGTACCCCGCTGAAGCAACTCTTTTAGCGCGATGTAGTGAGGTGTAGGTATGGGAAATCTTGTGGAAATCTCCCCAGCGATTGCTCTCCGGCTACACGAAATCACGCCCTCGGATGAACAGACTCTCGTTCGTATCGGACCTGAACGACCCGACATCAGGCGACCTCGCGTCTTCCATGTCCCTGTATCGACCCCGAACGCTGGGGAGACCGTTGTTGTTGGATATCTCTTTGAGGCGGCAGGTGAGTCAAAGGCGTTCGAGTGTCTCCTCTCCAAGTACGATAATGACTGGGAGACCGTTGGGTGTCAGAAAATAGCCGAACTGATTCACGAGGCAGCTATGGGTGTCTCTGTCGATACAGGTGAACGAACGCCTATTGAATTCGATGGTCCGGAGACCACTGTCGACCGGATTCTTTCCGAGTTGGAAGGGTTCGGCGGTGAATTGGAAATCCTTCGATAGCACGGCCACTACCCTCCCACAGAGCGAGTCGGAGACAATTGGAAGAATTGGAAACCACCCACTTCCACTTATTACGTTGGAATCAGAATACCGACAATATGATTCAAGATGCACGGGTGCTCCAGCCGGAGTTTGTCCCCAAGGACATCGTGCATCGAACCCATCAGGTCAACACGCTTTCCGCGGCTCTCGACCCCGTTACCGACGGGGAACAAGGGGAAACGTCACTCTTGTACGGCCCATCGGGGACCGGAAAGACCTGCATTGCCCGGTACCTCACCGAGAAACTCCACGAGAGCGTCATTGACCTCACCACCCAGTACGTCAACTGCTGGGAGGACTACTCACGCTTCAAGACGCTCTACCGGATACTCGATGGGATTGGTCGGACCATGAACGTGCATCGTCAGTCCACGCCGAAAGACGAGCTCCTCGAACGTCTACGAGAATACAACGATGCGCCCTATGTCGTCATCCTCGACGAAGTCGACCAACTGGAAGACAAGAGCGTCCTCTATGAACTGAACCGGACACCGAATCTTACGCTGATTCTCATCGCTAATCAGGAACAAGAACTCTTCGAACCGCTGTCTCCCCGTGTTTCCAGCCGACTGAGGGCAGCAAGCCGAATTGAATTTGCACGGTACGGCACCGACGAACTCATCGGTATTCTTGAACCTCGTGTTCGTTGGGGGCTACACGAAGACGCGATAACGCACGCGCAATTGAAACTGATTGCTGAAACTGCGGCAGGTGATGCACGAGTCGGACTTGAAGTCTTGCGAGTGGCGGCACGTCAGGCCGAGCACCAAGGTCTCGATACAATTCCCGACGAGGTGATTCGTGAGGCGGTACCGGAAGCAGAATCGGAAATCCGGAAGCGAAACGTCGACGTTCTGACTGAGCATCAGCGAGTGCTCTACGAAATCATCACGGACTACGGAGAAATCCAACCAAGCGACCTGTATGCGGAGTACCGTAACCGCGTTGACGACCCGAAGTCAGATAGGATGGTTCGGAACTACCTCAGGAAGATGGAGCGGTACAATCTCGTTCGCGCTGAGGGCCAGAACCGCGGGCGCACTTATCACTCAGTCGCGTAGCAATTGTCCATTTACTGCGTGATGTATGAGGGATTCACGGAGTTCTTCAGTGTAGTCTCTTACCTGTACTGCATTCGTCTCTGAGCCTTCTGTATGACCGGTCGCTCGGTCCAGCAAGTTCACGATATGCTCCTGTTCATCCAGAGGTGGCTTTGGAATCGTGAATGAGAGCAAGTCTGATTTGCTAATGCGCGGCTGATTAGCCCCTTTCATCAGTGATTCTGCCTGTCTCCAGACGGTTGGAGACCGAAGAAAGTACGCAATGTATTGCTTAAGGAACCCTTCCTTCGGTTCCAGAACTAGAAGTTCGCTTGATGCAACTCCCTCGAAGTCGGGGCACACCACTTTGTTGAGATATGGTCGAAGTTTGCAGTAAAGGATGTCACCGGGTCCGAACTGCCGCTTACTTGAACCAATTTCTGACCCGACCACCTGCTTTGTTCCAATGATACGCCCCGTGTGAGACTCTACATCTTCGAGGTCAAGAAGAGTGAACTCTTTATCTGGCGTGTCGCTTGGTGTCGTTAGGTTCGATTTGTACTCAACCGCTTCCCTCAATTCGCACGCCCCCCAGTCATCTGGAGTCGCTATATCACCTGTTTGGAAGTGCGAGATTGCACGAACAAGTTCGCTGACGTTATTTTGTAACCCGTCAACGTGTCGTTGAAGGTCGTCGACCACACTATCTGGAGGACGAGGAACGCTCGGAGGGGCATCCGTGTATGAGGAATAATTAAGAGCGTAGTTTTCGGATTTGACATCATCTATTGATACCTGAAACGCCCACTCGCTTTCCTCTCGCGAGGCCGAATGATAGAATTCTTCAAATCTCCTGAAGTGGTCCTCTGTCAGCGGATTTGCTTTATTGATAGGTTCTTCAGTGCTTCGGAGGTCGTAGTACCACACATTCTCCGTTCCACCTGAGTCTCGGTTGAAGAACAGAACATTTGTGTCAACAGGTGTATACGGGGCGAACGTGTTCTGTGGCAGGACAAGAATCGTATGGAGGTTGTAATTCTCCAATAAGAACTTCCGATGTTGCTCAGCATCGTCATTGAACAGTACGCCTTCTGGAACGATGACCGCCGCACGCCCTTCATCATTTAGTCGACCCATTATGTGTTGAAGGAAGAGGAATTCAATCGCCCGAGGATTCTTGAAGCGAATCTGTTCGTTGCTATCGAGGTTTTTGTTGTACCCCGGGCCGAACGGCGGATTTGCGATGATTACGTCGAACTCGTTATCGATATCCTCGTCATCGTACGTGGTCGGCTTGAGCGAGTCTGCCTGTTTGATTGTAGTAGGTCGGATGTCGTGGAGAATCATGTTCATCAAGCCCAGTCTACGCGTCTGGGGAACCAGCTCTACGCCAGTTACACCACTGGAGAAGTCCGCCACCTCGTCGAAGGAATAGTCCGCGAACGAGTCAGTCTCCTCGTAGACGTGTCGAAACGCGGTTGTAATGAACCCGCATGTCCCCGACGCAGGGTCATGAATCGTCTCACCAAAATCCGGGTCAATCGCTTGGACCATCGTGCGGATGAGCGGCCTCGGTGTGAAGTATTGACCCAACCCACTCTTGGATTCCTTTGCGTATCGGCCAAGAAGTTCCTCATATGCCGCTCCTAGTGTATCGGGGTCGAGCGTGTTTCCCTCCCAGAAGGGCATCGCCTCAATTTCGTAAACAACGCGCTTGAAATTCGAAGAACTCTGAAACTTGTTCGTCACTCCTTCATATGCTTCCGAGAAAAAATCCCCATCGTTCCTCAACGCAACAAGAACGTCATTATAATATTCAAATACCTCCTCGTACTCGTGTCCTTCCTCATAATCGAGAGCATTACTGTCGATTCGGAACGTACGGTCAAGTGACTCAACGTTCGAAAGAATATCATCCCATCGAGTCCCCCGCGGTAGTTCCGACTGGAGGTCTGTCAGGCGGTCACTCTCTTTGACCGATTTGAGGAAGAGGAGTGCTGTGAGCTGTTCGATATAGTCCCCGATGAAGACACCATCGTCCTTCAGCGGGTCACACGCTTTCCAAAACGCTTCACGTGCCTCCCGCTCATCTGCTGTACTCATTAGTTCCGCAGTCAAAGAATCCGATTAAACCCATTTCCTCAATACGCCGGTTGGAGCAACTCGCCACGAATCCGTTCTAACACGTCAACCAAAGCCTCGTCAGAACCGAAGGCATCTGCGGCCGACTGCCACCCACCAGCATCCACAAGCTGGGGATGCGTGAAGTGAATCCGCGTTAGTGCCGTCTCTTCGACCGATGTTCGCTTGACGAGTATGCGTAGCCACCAACGTTCCTCGTCGGAAACCGACTCTTGTTCCGTCAATCGTTCTACAGCTGCCTCCTCGCGGTCTTCCGGCGTGGAGATGACCTTGCGGGGTGAGACCCCCCAATAGATGAAATCGATGAGTTCGGACTGCTCGCTACCGAACACGCGCCGGAGGCGGTCCAGTGAAAACTTCTCTTCCTGCGCCTCAAGCACTTCCTCTGCATCAGCTATCTGTTCCTCAGTCGTTGGTCGTGTCGTATCCGCAATCGCTGCTATAACGGTATCGTCGTTGAGAGCATCCTGAACGAAATCCATGAATCGGAGTTGGTAGGCCTCATACGGGAGAATCTCTTTCCGGGTGCGAATGAATCGAGTGTTCTCAACGACCTCGTCCAAATCGTTGACAATGACCAACTCCGACTCGGGTGGGTTTCCACCGCCTTCAGTCGGGTCACCGTCTGTCGGGTCATTCGGAGGCCACGTCTCAGTATTGAACGGTGGAACTGCCGCGAAGTATTCGCTTGCACCGACGCAATCGTATATAGTGAAGTGGGTCTTTCCATCGTACTGGCGCGTCCCCCGGCCCATCATCTGATTGTAGAGAACGGGGGTCTGGACGGGACGGAGGAGAATGATATTGTTGAGTGCGCGGATATCGACACCGGTGGTGAGCATATCGACCGTGACGAGAATCCGAGGGTTGGTGTGACGGTCGCGGAAGTTCTGCAGTACCGTGTCCTGATTGCGGCGTTTCGAAGTTAACCAGTCAACCTCGTCCTTGTTGAATACGGTTCGGAAGTCCTTGACAACCTCTTCTGCATGGGCTTGACTGACTGCGAACACCAGTGCCAAGTCCTTCGGTCCAGAATTCTGTTTATATATCTCTGCAACTTTTCTATGAGTGTCCTTCGGGTGAAATGACCGTCCGAGCGTGTCCGCTGAGTGGAAAACTCCATCTTTGTCCTCGATACCCTCCATTGTGATTCGTGTTCGAATACGGTGCATATCGAACGGAGCAACGTACCCATCTTCCACACCACGTTCGTATCCATATCGTGCCGCGACCTTCCCTTCGAAGCGGGCAACAGTTCGCTTCGTCGGGGTTGCTGTCAGTCCGATTTCGAACGCATCGAAGAGGTTGAGAACTGCACCGTAGCCATCGTTCTTGTAAATCGACCGGTGGCACTCGTCAGTCACAATGACATCGAAATCGCCAATCCGAAGCTCGAAATCGTCGCGTTCGGTGAGCGTGTACATTTTCTGGAGCGTCGTGACGACTACATCGGCTTTTCGAAGGTCTGAATCATCCTCCTCAAGATTCGTCACGACGAACTCATCGGCAAGGGTCTGGCCCGAGGGGGTCTTATACGAGCAGAACGACCCGTGTGCTTGGTTTGCCAACGCTCGCGTGTCTGGAATAAAGAGGACGCGTGTCGCGAGACCGCTTCGAAGCAACCGATAAACAGAGGCGATTGCTGTTCTGGTCTTCCCCGTCCCGGTGGCCATGTGAATTAGTGCTGCCATCCGACCGTCCGCAAGTTGCGCTTCAATTGCCTCTACAGCGTCTTTCTGATAATATCGGAGACCAGAGTCTGTCGTCTCCACGGGATTGTCTGAGAGCCATTCGAGCCCCTTCGTGTAGTCCTTCGATAGGAGCCGTTCAAGCTCGTCGGGAGAGAAGAACTGTGAGAGTTCTCGTTCGCGAAACGTGTTCGGACGGAGGTCGCGGAACCGGATTTCCGACCCGTTCGTGGCTGCCGCAAAGGGAACGTGTCCGAATTCAGCAGGTCCGGGAAGGTCAAGTGCGTACTCTTCAGATTGCTCAAGTGGCGCGTATGCACTTTCGTCGAGCGGTTTCGCTTCGAGAGTCATGGCCTCGATGCCCTGTAGATAGAATACGTAGTCGCAGCGAATTCCGCTCTCTGTGATGACTTCAGTTCGATACCCTGTGTCATCAGTGTCTGTGTCGTCTATTCGGTCCCATCCGGCGTCAGCAAGCTTAGAGTCGATAATCTGTCTGGCTTCGTGTTCGGGGCCGTCGGACGGGGGTTTCATGTGACAGTTGACTCGTAGCGAGCCTATTGCCCTTCCTTCGACCTCACAGATGAACTGACGCTTAGGAGGCCGTGGCGAACGACGAAGTCAGAAGTCGTCTAAAGTCGTACTCTCGCGGGCCTCTGCGACACCGGGGAGTTCTACCACGTTCGAATCTGCCTCGCGCCGCGCTTCCCGACCGACAAGAACCGTCGTCAATTCTCCAGCACCCTCTTCACGCATCTGGAGCATTGCGTCAATAGATGCTTTGAGCTCGTCGAGGCGGTCACCCATCCCCAACGTTTCCATTACAGCTTGGTCCAACTTGTCCCTTTCCTCCTCCGTGTCCTTGTGTGTGGGCTCCTCGTGTGCTAATTCGGCCTCCATGAGGTCGTCGAACGCGGATTTGATTCGTTCCGTCGTCTCGTCATCAAATTCACGAGGATTCGGCACCTTCCAGAGTTCAGTTTCGTACACCTTAGTCTGCAACCGCGTCATCCCCTGCCCTCCAGCACGTCTGCCCTTCAGTTCGTTCGAGAGCCAGACGACCCGGGAGTTCAGCAATCCACCAAGCAGTTTCTGGTCTACGTCGCCATGCGGAGCCACGTAGTAGAACTGGTCACTCGTCGGCGCGTCCGCGTTGTTCCAGAAGACTCGATGCGTCGTCCACGTGAACATCGTCGAGAGAATCTTTGGACGAGGGAGATTACCGAGGTCGAACCAGATGTCCCTTGTTCGCGTGGTGGGGCGGTCGTGATATCCATTATCCTCTCCCCACTCGATATACTCCAGCAACGCTGAGTGGTCATTCTCTTCTAACCATCCCTTCACCTGTTGCTCGCCTGTCGTGCCGAATTCAGCGTCGTCTTCGGTTGCCTCGTCGACGTACTCGTGAACGTCGAGAATACTCCATTCACTGGCGTCCTCGTCGGTGACTTTGATTGTGTCTACCTGACCAGTGGCCTTCAGTGCGTGAGAGGTGTACGGCTCTAACCCGAGTTCGTGGAAGTCCTCAGTATGGTCGAAATAGAAGGGGTTTGCCCCGGTAGTGATGCCGCGGCTTACTTCGGCAATGTCACCGAGGTCAACCACGTTCTCGTGAGCGTCAAGGTCGAAGTAGAGCGGAGGCGCGAAGAAGAAGACGTTCCACTTCGCCTCGTGGTGGAGGGCCGCTTGCTTCCGAGTCACGAGCCGATAGTCGTCGTTCGTGATGAGTTTGTTCGGTTCCTCGTCCTGCTCCACGACCGCTGCGATTTCGTCCAGACTGAGCTCCTGCTTAATCCGTAGGAATTTCGCTACGTTGGAGTCTCGTTCGCTCTCGTCGCTCTGTTTGCGGAGGATGAGGATGCTACTATCGACCAGTGCGTCGTCGAACAGTTGCCGGTCGAATTTGATGACGGCGCGAACCTCGTAGTGGTCGAGAATGAACTGTTGAACGTCCTCGCCGTACTGCGTGTCGAGCCAGCGGTCACTCGTGATGAAGCCGAAGTCACCGCCTTCGGAGAGGAACTCCGTGCTATGCGTGATGAAATACGCGTAGATGTCCGCATAGCTTGAGATGTAATCCGCGTCGATTTCCGCGTTAGTGAGGTGGTCACGGACTTTGTCCTTGTCATCGATGCTGTCCTGTGGGATGTACGGTGGGTTTCCAACGACAGCGTCGTAGCCGCCGCGTTGCTCTCCGAGACCGCCTTCGCTTTCCGACCCGCTCGCCCCTGCCATCTCACGTTCACCGAGGAGCTGGTACTTCTTCACGTCGAAGAAGTCCTTGATTTCGATGTCGACCTCATCTGTGTATGCGGAGAGGTCCTGAATAGCGAGGTTAATCGCTGTGAGATGCGCGGGGAATCGGTTGATTTCGACACCAGAGAGGTGACTCAGGACGTGGTCGTGGCTTCCCGTGGATTCAGGAAGGTTGTTTCGGAGCCGGTGATACGCGCTCACAAGGAAGCCGCCACTGCCACAAGCCGGGTCCAGAACATCATCATCTGATGATTGGATGGTTAGCCGCGTAATCAAGTCACAGATGGCTGGAGGCGTGTAGTATTCGCCCATGGCTCGCCGCCGCTCAGCGGGGATGACGCCCTCGTAGATGCGCCCGATAACGTCGCTGTTGAACTGGCTAAGGTCGTAGTCATCAAGCTCATTGATGAACGCACGGAGTTTGCTTTCTACAGAATCGAGCGGTATCTCGCTGTATATGTCGTCATGCTCGTAGATGGCCTCGAAATCGACTTCCTCTACGAGATGCGTGAAGTATTCTTCGAGGTCATCCTGCACGTGGTTCGGTCGTGGAGCGAGCGGGTCGATATCCTGCGAGTACGTCGGAGAGTCTTCCAGTATCTTGTAGAAGATGACCTTGTTGATTATCAGGTACGCTGCTTGCTCAGCGAATTCACGTCGAACTTCTTGGCTCTCGTCTTCGTCACTCGGGTCGTACTCGATACCCTGTGCCGCCGTCCACTGGCTAAAATCCTCTTGGAAACTATCGTCTTCTTCGAGGTGGTCTTCGAGTTCGTCCTCTACGCGCGGGGCCATGAACTCGTGAAGCGTGTTCACTCGCTCGATGAACACGTCGTCTACGGCGTCCCATTTTTGCGCTCCCTCCGAGAGCCGCGCGATTTCGTCGAGGAGCGTTCCTGCGAACTCCTCTGGGTCGGAGATGATGTAGGACTTCTGTGACCGTTCCAGCAGGGGGACGCCCTCCTCGAAGGCGTCGAAGACGACCATCCGCTTCTGGTTGTAGGTACAGAAGAAGGGAGCTCCGAGGTCTCCTGCGTATCCGAACGCTTGGCGGACTACGTCGGCTGCGTACGGGTCTGTTTCACGGGAGCCGTCGCCCTCGGGACGCTTGGCTTCGACGACGAAGACGGGGTCGTCCTTGTTGTCGAATACGACGATGTCGGCGCGACCTGAGATACCGTCGCTGTATTCAGCGCGTACGTCGCCGTACGTGATTGCCCCTCGATTGGGTTGTTCGTTGATTGCGCTCTTGAGGTGGGCGTAGAAGTCGAAGTGGATATCTGCTTCACTCATGGTCCGGGATATGACCTCAGTATAAGCCCAATCAGTAGTAAGTTTCTGAAAAATCACCACACGAACAGTTCTTCCGACTCACCCGCATCCTATTCGAGACTCATTTTCGGGGAGGGGGAATGATTTAGTCCGAATGTACGGGTGTTCTGTCTATGGGTAAGAACTGGGGAATGCTGAAATACATGGTGAACGCTCCGTTCGCTCGCCCAGTGAACTTCTTCAAGTATGGTGGTGGGTTCTACGCAATCCTCCGAGCGATTGATGCAGGACCTCCGTCTGGCCATTTCACGGTCGAGACATTCATCCCCATTCTGGTCACGTATCTCCAAACGAAGTATCTGCCACCAAGTTCGGTCTGGGATGTAATCATCCCAATAGTGCTGGGTGCTGCAGCGGCGGGATTGAAATGGCGGGCTTCGCAGCGGTACTAGCTGCACTCCTTGTCTCGGCCTCAGAGTTCCTACAGAATCTCCGACGCAGGCATCTCGTCCTCAGATTCCTCTGAGCTGGTCAATCCAACCGGTTATTCTTGACGTGCCTGACTTCAGACCCACAAATTGATATAGCGATATACAATTTACGAGTCGGGAGCCGGACGCCGAACAGTTCGGTGTTTAGACATTTGTGCCGGTAGGGTTCGACTACCAGACCGGAACGGACGGGGGGAGAGCGTGCCAGTTCGAGACCTCAACACAGCGAGTAGATGTGGTGTTCGTACGTCTTCCGGACGCGGTCGCCCCAGTTGTGAGTGTACGTGTCGACGATGTCGCCCGCGACGTCGCCGCGGAGATACTTCACGATGCCCCTGTCGCCCGTGCGGTCGCGGAGATGGGTGGTGAAGAAGTGACGGAAGTAGTGTGGCGTGACGTTCTCGTCGCTCCCGCCGCCCGTGCGGTGCCACCCCGCCGCCTCGGCGTGGTTGACGACGATCCGTCGGGCGGCCTTCGCCGACAGGCGCGTCCCCCAGTGGTCCCGGGTGCGGACAAAGAGTGGTTCGGCCGGCGAGCGGACGTCCGGACGGATCGCGAGCCACTCCGTGAGCACGGTGGCGAGTTCGTCGTCCACTGGGACGACCGTCGATCGTTCCCGTTTGTTCGAGTCGGTTCGGCGCTCGCCGTTCGTGGTCTCCCCGCGTGTCGGTTTCGACGAGACGAACAGCGAGTCGCCGCGGCCGTCGAGCTGGGGTCGTCCGCCGAGGCTGTACTCGTCTGCCGCGGCGGTGTCAGACAGTCGGAGGTCACGAACGTCGAGGTTGCAGAGCTCTCCGACCCGGACGCCACTCTTCAGAAGCGTCACGACGACGGCCCGGTCGAGCGGGTGAGTGATACTACCGACGAACGACCGCATCTCGGGCACCGACACGTCCCGCCGCGTCGGGTTCGTCTCGATCCGTTCGTCGAGTTCCTCCATCACCAGCGTCATGGGGTTCGACTCGAACGCCTCGACCGAGTTCATGTACGTGTAAAACCGGTGGAGGTACGCCGCGTACGTCGCGATGGTACTCTCGGCCGCACTCCCCCGCTGGCGGTGGATCCACGCCATGCAGTCGCGGTTCGTCGCCTCGTCGAGCGCCGTCGACCGCCCGTCGAGGAACGCCTCGAAGTCCTCGAGGACCCGTCGGTACGCCTCTTGCGTCCGATCCGACCGACCGTAGTACTCCATGTCCTGGAGGAAGTAGTCGATCGGCCGTTCCGATGCCGTCTCACTCATCGGTCAGGACGTAGCCGCCGTCGCGTCCGCTGTACCGGAGCCGGTTCGCGTCCTGCAGCGCGGCGAGCGCGTCGTCGAGCCGATCCTCCACGTCGGCCGTGAGGTGCTCGACCAACTGGTCCCAGTCGAGCGGCCCCTCGCGGCCGAGGAGATCTGTCACCGCCTCTTCGATGTGTTTACCCCCGGGGTCAGGGCCTGAAGACACCTCTCCAGGTGTTTGGCCGTCGCGGCCCCCACTCGAGAGGAACCCTCGCCGGCCGGCCTGGACCATCGTCCGGACAAACTCGCTCTGCGTCATGCCGAGGTCATCCGCGTGGTCCTGCCAGACGTCTTTTTGATACCTCGGTACGTACGTCTGCACACGGGTTCGTTCCGAGTCGGCTTCTCCGGTCACGGTTCGGCCATCGGACCGGCGTGATATCAAAGTACCCCCTCAAACAGCGATAAGGGATCTTATCTCCGATATACTACCTACTGTGGCGGCGGAATGGGCTTGTTATCTCTTTTTGAATACCCAAAAATTGGCTGTCACGTGATTTAATCAGTGATATACTTCATACTCGACGACTCCACTCGAAGCGACCGGAGTCAAGGGAGACGGTCCGAGCCGACTCGACTCCGGTCAGTTCTCTGATCCGACAATCCGGTCGCCTCGTCCCCCGAGTCAGACGGGCCAACCGGGCGCGTATCGCGACGGTCGACGGAGACAAAGGGGGTCTCGGCAGTTACCACGTCCCGCTGGCTGGTATCTCGAGAGCGTGTCTCGGTACGGCCGAGTTCGTCAACGAGTGACTGCAGGACAACACGGACCGAGCAGTGATCCGGGTTGGGAGCCGTCGGGGGACCGACTCTCACTCATGGGACGCGCGAACTCCCTGCCGGGGATACAGAGCGCTGTCTGTCTGCGTCTCGTGTACCGACACGACCTGCCGGTCGTCACTCCGTGCTGCACGAACCGTGCGCGATTGCGAGAACGCGGACCGAGCGTAGCCGTCACACCACCGTAATCGGCGGCGTGTGGAGCAGGAGGGGAAGTACGACTCGGACGGGCTGACCGGGACGCGGGTCACTGCTCTCCCCGTGAACTGCCGTCCGCACGCCGAGACGAACGAGCAGACGACCGGTCGAACGTAGGAAACAGTGTCGAATTCGCGTGAACGGTTCGAACCGAGCGTCGTTCCCGTCGCGTGCCATCACGGCCTGGTGTCCGCTTGCCTGCGTGGCCGTGACCTCTGTCGTCTCGAGGAGCGACTCGCCAGTGTTCCAGGGGATATCCTCCGTCTTCACGCGGCCAACGGGCTGTCCAAGCGCCGACCGTTCGGACCAACTCCGGTCGTTCAACCGAGCGCGACACCTGCTGGCGTGCCGACCTTCCTGTCCGGATCCGACCGCGCGGACCCCGTTATCCGGCGTCCCCTCGTCGTCTACGGGTAACGGGAACCACGTCCGACGTGACTCGCTCTGGAACAGGCGAGCGCGAACAGGTCCACGGAGGACGACACGACGTGAGAGCGTCTCATCCACCCGTTTGTACCGTCGGGCGACGGAGTCGAGCAGCGGTCCCATCGCGGCGCCTGAGGGAGCGATGCTGGCCTTCGACAGACGCTCTCATCGACCCTTCCAGGACTGATTCGGGCGCGATCACCGTGGGCGCGCACACACTCCGGCAGCGGGCGTGACTCGTCGGGAGTGTCCCATCGCCGGACCGACCGCACGCGGCACTCATTCGCCGAGCGAGAGGCCGGGTGGCGGTCAGCACGGGGAGTTTTTGACCAGTCGCGTTTTATATTATGAGATCGACATGTTCCTCACCTGAACGACGGTCGTCCCTCGGACGTGTAAATCGTATCTCGCTATATCGAATTGGCTCGATCTCGCGCCGCTCCGCTCCCCACCGAGAACACCGACGAGAACCGGCTCACTCGACCGCTTCGAGGAGTTCGGGGCCGTCGTTCGCCGGGCTGTTCACCGCGGTCGACACCGGGTACGCCTCCCAGTCGTCGGCGGGCGCGGGATCGAGTAGTTCGACGACTGCGTCGGGGTCGCCGTGGAGCCAGGTCGACTCCTCCGCCGGATCGAGCACGACCGCCATCCGGTGGTGGAGGTCGGAGACGACCGCGTTCGGTTCGGTCGTGACGACGGTGAACGTCTCGACGGTCTCGGCTTCGCCTTCGACACCACCGCCGAACTCCCCGAGTCCGGTCTGCCGCACGCGTGGCGTCCACCGCTCCCACAGCCCCGCCATCGCGAAGAGGCGGTCGTCGTCGTACGCGACGCGGTACGGCTGTTTGCTCCCGCCGCGGTCGGTCCACTCGTAGAACCCGTCGGCGGGCACCAGACAGCGCCGGGACTCGAAGGGTTCGGCGAAGCTCCGCTTTTCACGCACCGTCTCGGCGCGTGCGTTGATGAACGACTTGGAGTCGTCGTCGGCCCACGAGGGGATCAACCCCCACTTCTTGAAGGAAAACTGGTCGGGGTCGTCGCTCGTCAGCACGGGGAGGTGCTGTCCGGGCGCACAGTTGTACCGTGGCTCGACCCGCCGGGCGAACGAGGCGTCGAAGCGGTCTTCGATCGCCGACTGTGAGGCGAAGAGGGTGTATCGACCGCACATACGACGTCGAACGGGGCGACCGGACATATACTGTGGGTCGCGACACCGAAGCCGGATCTATCAGCCACCGCGGCGTCGACGACGGCTCCGACGAGTGGCTGACCGCTCACCACCGGATAAACGGGAGACCACGATACGGATCGGTTCCCGGAGGCGGGCCGATGGGTTCTCCTCACGGCGACACCGGATTGGGCCCGTCGGCCGGGTTCCGTCTCCCGGCCGAGCGAGGGGTTTACCACCGTCGGCTCCCCTTCTCCCGAGCATGCGCGTGGAGAACTCTTTCATCCCGGTTCGCGGCGTGGGCGAGACGACCGAACGGCGGCTGTGGCGACAGGGCGTCCGGGAGTGGGGAGACTTCCACGCTGGCGTCGACGGCGTGGGACCGACGACCGCCGAGCGCATCGAGGCGTTCATCGAGGAGGCACGCCCCCGCCTGTCGGACCGCGATTCGGCGTACTTCGCCCGGACGTTCCCCGACGGGGAGCGGTGGCGGCTCTACGAGACGTTCCGCGACGACGCCTGCTTCTTCGACATCGAGACGACGGGACTGAACCACGCTCGCGACGCGGTCACGACCGTCTCGCTCCACCGCGACGGCGAGACAATCACGCTCGTCCGTGGCGACGACCTCACCGCCGAGGCGCTCGAAGAGACCTTCGCCGACACCGGCTTGCTCGTGACGTTCAACGGCGCGCGGTTCGACGTGCCGTTCCTCGAGACGTCGTTCGACGTCGATCTCGACTACCCACATCTCGACCTGATGTACGCCTGTCGCTCGGTTGGGTTGACGGGCGGGCTCAAAGCCATCGAAAACGAGATCGGCATCGACCGAGACCGACCGGACCTCTCGGGGAGGGACGCCGTCCGCCTCTGGCGGCAGTACGAACGCGGCGACGACGGTGCGCTCGACACGCTCGTCTCGTACAACCGCGAGGACACGGTGAACCTCGCGACGCTCGCGGACCACGTCACCGCGCGCCTCGACGAGCAGGCCTTCGGCGACGACGGCGCATCCGCCGAGTGATTTTTACCTCGTCCGGCGGTGGTGGCGGTATGTCTGATCAGAGTGCGCACGCGGGGACCGACTCCGGCGCGACGACCGACACGGAACCGGAGGCCGCCGTCGACGACGAGGAGGGAGACGACGAGCGACGACTCGGCACCGTCGAGAACACGACCCCCCGGCGCACGCGACCGACGGCGACGAGGGCAACGGCACCGAGACGGTCCCCGCGGTCGAACTGGACCTGTACGACCTCTCGGTCCGGGTCAGCGGCCAGTCGACGGACGACCTCGACGCGGCCGAAGACGCCGCACGGGGGCTCATGGACTACCTCGTCGGCCAGGCGCAACGGCTGGAGGACCGCTCGGACGACCGTGGGCTGAGCTAACCCGACCCCGGTCCCACTTCGACCCGTCGTTCGTCAGTCGTCAAGCCGTCCAACCATCGGCCCTCACCCGCCGACCGTCAGCCGTCAGTCGCGACGGAGCGCGAGCAGGAAGGCGACGAGCAGCGCCGCGAGCGCTACGACCACCCCGAAGCCGGGGAACTCAGTCGACGTCGTGGGCGACTCCGTCGTGGTGGGGGTATCGGTTCCAGTGTCGGTCGGCGTGTCGGTCGGCGCGGCGGTTTCCGTCTCGGTCGAGGTGTCGGCCGGCGTCTCCGCCGGCGTGGTCAGTTCGTCGACCACCTCGAACTCGACGGAGGCGTCGGTCTCGTCGTCGCTCGCGCGGAGCGTGTAGGTCCCCGTCTCGACGCCGGAGAGTTCGACCGTCGTCTCCCACTGGTTCGTCGAGCCGTCGACCTCGGCCTCGCCCGTGGCGACGACCTCGTCGTCCGCGTCGACCACTTCGACGAAGACGAGCGTTCCGTCCTCGCGGTTCGAGGCCCCCGACACCGTGAGCTCCTCGGCGAGCACCTGTCCGTTCTCGCCGAATTCGTCGATCGAGATCGACGGGTTCTCCGCCACGACGGAGTGTTCGACGACGGGATCGTCGACGCCCGCACCCGAGTACTCGTCCCTGACGATCTCGACCGCCTGCTGGGGCGTCAGGCCACGGCGGAGTTCCCCGCCGAAGCCGATGTCGGAGCCGTACTCGCCGTCCCGTCCCTGCCCGACGACGAAGAAGGTGTACTGGCCGCGTTGCTCGAACGTGGCGTACTCCTCTTCGAACTCGTTGTCGTCCACGGAAACGGTCTCGGCGCCGAAGCCGCCGTCGGCGGTGAGGAACTGTCCGCGCGGACCGACGAGATAGACGCGGACGGAGTCGCCCTGTCCGAACGCCGTCCCCGAGAGGACGACCTCGTCGCCGACGTCCGCGGCGATCGACGACGACGACACGTTGGACGTGAGTTCACCCTCGGCCGTCCGAACCGTCGTCGTGGTCGCCGTGTCGAACTCGCTGTAGACGTCGGTCGAGATCGACTCGTCGCTCCCGATGTAGTTTGTGCCGTCGGCGACCGGGTCCGCGACGATCGCGATCCGGTAGGTGTCCGGGATGTCGATCACCTGTCCGGAGTCGATCTCGACGCTGAACCGGCCCTGGCTGTCGACCGCGTCCTCGGCGAGGCTGCCGTCGTCGTCGCGGAGCGGCACCCACTCGTCGTCGATGCGGGCGTACGCCTTCACGTCGTCGGACTCGGGAGCCGTCCCTTCGAGGACGAACTCCTCGCCGATCTGGACGATGCCGAGGTCGTCGGTGAAGACGAGCTCCCGCTCGTCGACGTCGAGTTCGACGCTGTCGTCCGCGCTCGCGTCGAAGCCGGCTCTGAGGGTCCCAGGGTCCGTGTTCGGTGCGTCGAGCTCCACGAACTCGACGTCGACGGTCGTCGCGCCGAGGAACGCGGTGTCGATGCGGACCTGCGCCTTGCCCTCGTCGTCGAGGTCGACCACCGCACCGACGGCGACCTCGGTCGTGCCGCCGAGCGTGTCCGTTCCGACGAGCGACTGGACGTCGCCCGTCGCCGCGAACACTCGCTCGGCGTTCTCGTCGGTCGCCGCCAGCGCGTCGAGGTCGGCGGCGTCGATCCGGACCAGCCCGTACTCGCCGGGTGAGCCCCGAACCGTCGCGACGACGGTCTCGCCCTGGGTCACCGCGGACTCGTCCAGCGAGATGGTCTGTGCCTCGTCACGGACCCCGGCCCCGACGGTCAGCCGCACGTCGTCGAGGTCGTCCGCTCCCTCGACCTCGATGGTGTAATCGCCGGGGTCCAGTTCGCCGACACCCGTGAGCACCAGGGTCCCGCCGGACTGGCTGATCCGGTTCGTGCTGGTGAGCTGTCGCGTGACGTCGATGCCGTCCTCGTCGGTGACGGTGACTTCGACGTCCTCGGCGTCGGCGAAGTTGAACTCGACGGCCAGCGTCAGGGCGTCGATCGTGATGGGGATCGAACCGCCGGTGACGTCGGCGCCGCTCGTCCCGTTGCCGCGGTAGAGCGTCGCCTCGGTGATGCGCGGTTCGACGACCGAGAGGCCGACCGAACCGTCCGGTTCCGTAAAGCTGTAGCCGCCGGGCTGGAAGTCGTTCGCCTCCGTGATGTCGGCCCGTCGAACGTCGCCGACGTTGGCGATCCCGCCGTCGGCGTCGCCCGCGACGCCGAACAGCGTCACGCCCCCGGCGTCCGGGATGTCGTCAATCCCCGTCAGGTCGACACCGCGGTCCCCCAGGAAGACGCGTCCCACGGGCCCGGTGGGGCCGACGTACCTGACGACGTCGAACTGAGTCGTGTCCGAGCGGCCACCGGCCGAGATGGTCGCGTCGAGCCCCGCGGTGGGGCCGACGTTCGCCAGGTTGTGCGTCACCGTGACCGTCACCCGGACCGTCTCGTCGGCACCGTCGCCCGCGTTCGTGTCGGCGAGGCCGACCGTGACGCGGGTGGGGCTGTCGACCGAGAGGTCCGACGCGCTCACGTCGGCGTTGTCGACCGAGACGCCGGTCGCGCTCACGATGTTCCCGTCGGGGACGTCGACGGCGACGGTGTTGCCCGAACTCCCGTTGGTCACCGTGACCGTCCCCACGACCGTCTGTGTGCTCGCCGTTCTGTACGCCTGGACGTCGCTCGCGCTCTCGGCCGTGACGGCGCCCGTGACGAGCGCGCTCGCCGTCCCAGCGAAGGTGATACTTCCCGCGAAGACGGAGCTGACGAGCAGCGTCGTGAGTGCGAGGACCTGTAGTTTCGTTGCAGTTGAACTCATGTGTGCGGCCTCCTGGCACCCGTGGCGACCGCGTCACTCACTCGCGCGCGCCCGACGCGAGTCGTCACGTCCGAAGGTCTCGTCTCGGACGGAGGACGTATGACGTGATAAGCCTTCTAGGAAGCAATACTACTCGCAGTTACACCCGGATCTCCCTGACTATCAGCTACGAAATTCTCAGCTCAAAAGCGTCAAGTCAGCATAATTCAGATTTTCCCTTCGATATAATATAGCTTATTTCGCACACTATTAAACGAGCCGACTCCCTCGAAAGCGGTGTTGCCAGGGGTACCGGTCGTACGGCTGACAGCTGTTTTTGGCGAACCTAAAAGTTCAAATCACTCCACGCGTAAGCGGTGGACGATGACCGCGTACACCTTCGACGACGTCGCCGTGGTGATGGGGACGTACAACGAAGAAGCCGCTATCGAACACGTACTCGAAGACATCGACCGCGTCACCGACGGCCGTGCGGAGGTCGTCTGCGTCGACGGCTCCTCGGACCGGACGGCGGCGGTTGCCCGCGACCACGGCGCGCGCGTGATCAAACAGGAGCCACAGGGGTACGGCGTTGCGGTCCGCGAGGCCGTGCTCGCGCCGGATCGCCCCGTCGTCGTCACGACCGACTGCGACGACACCTACCCGATGGAGCGCCTCCCGGACTTCCTCGACGCGATCAACGAGGGGTACGACGTCGTCTCCGGCGACCGCCTCTCGCGCGGCGCGGAGACGATGCCGCGGTTCAACCGTCTGGGCAACCAGGCGTTCGCGCTCTGTGCGTCCGCGCTCGTGGGCCGTCGGCTGCGCGACACGACGACCGGCATGCGGGCCTACCGCAAGGAAGTGATCGAGGACGTGACCTGGACGGAGAACACGGGTCTCTCGGCGGAGTTGCTCCTCAGACCCGTGATGCGCGGCTACCGCGTCCGGGAACTGACGATCGACTACCGCGAGCGACGCGGGGAGACGACGCTCGATCCGCTGTCCGGAGGGGCCGAAATCGCCGGTTCGATCGTCCGCGTCGCGGGCGAGGAGTGGCTGCGTCGGCTCTCGCCGGACACGGGCCGCGCGTCGACCCGGTCGGCGTAGCTCGTCGCCGAGCCGACGGGAAGACGTCGATCGTCGACCTACCGCCGCAGGATGTCCTGGATGCGGCGCGGTTCGCCCGACAGCGCGGGGTTCTTTTCGACCATCTTCAGCACCTCGTGGTCGGTCACGTCCGGGTAGGATTTGCCGGTCGCCTCCTCGATGAGCGTTCGTTCGAGCCGGAAATCGGTTCCCTGGTAGACGACGTCGACACCGTGTTCGTCGAACGACAGGGCAGTCATGGAGGCTTCTATCGCTCGGGGGTATAAAAGCACACGGCCACGAATCGACCGGGGCCGGTCGTCACCGCACGCCGGGCCGCACGGCGACCCGTCGCCCTTCCGTACTATTTAGACCCTTGCTGTCGTGCGTCCGCTATGGCAGACGCCGAGGTCTCTCACCGACCGGTTCGAGGTATCAGGGGGCTCGCGGGGCAGGCGAACCCGGCCTTCGCCGGCGGGGCCGTCGCGGTGCCGATCGTCGCGCTCGCCGCGGCGCTCGTCTCGAACGACGTCCGACATCTCACCTACGTCCACGTGATGACGGGCGTGCTGTGGACCGGGATCGATCTGTTCATCGGGCTGATCGTCGGCCCCGTGATCGGCGGGATGGACCCCGAGAGACGGGCGGGCTTCTTCCGTCGGTTTACCCCGAAGATGACGTTCCTGATGCCCGTGCTGGCGACCGTCACGATCGTCGGCGGGATCGTGCTCGCACGCCGATTGGGACACTTCCCGAACGCCGATCCCTGGCTCGCGATCATGAGCGCCGCGACGCTCGTTCCGGTGGTCGTCCTCGTCGGCTACCAGTTCGACGCGCTCGCCGACCCGCGAACCCTCGCGGTTCTCGGCACCGTGATCGTCGCGTCCGGGGCGGGGCTGTTCGTCACCCTGCCCTCGCTCACGATGGCCGACCCGTGGATCCTCGCCGCGCTGGCGATCGTCACGCTGCTTACGATCGTCGGGTTCGGCGTCATCCTCCCTGGGGAGATCCGCATCTACCGGCAGCTGACCTCCGCCGAACCCGACATCGATCTGATCGGAGCGATCGGGATGCGGAACGCCAAACTCGGCGGCCTCCAGGGACTCATGCAGCTCGCGATCGTCTTCGTCATGGTGAACCTCCGGTTTTGAGTCCCGTCGGTCCAGAGGAGTCGAGGATCCGAGACGGGCCGGTGTCAGTTGCGGAGCTGCGCTTCGACGTCCGCGACGAAGCTCCGCACCGCGACGTCGGCATCGTCGTCGAGCGAGATCCCGACACGCAGGTCGTCGACGACGAGATCGACCAGCGTGACGTGTTCCAGCCCGTAGACGGTGAACTCGTGTCGGCCCGTCGATCCGGAACTCAGCCCGTCGGCTCCACGCGAGTGCTCCCACAGTCGCGTGATCGGGGCCGTTCGGTCGTCGGCCGGCTCCCCATCCAGGAAGTGAACGTAGGCCACGTCACCGTCGTACGTCGCCACCGCCTGCGCGACGGCGGCGTGGCGCTCCTCGAGGAACTCGACGAGCCCGCCGCACGGAAACCCCTCGCGGGAGACGATCCGGAGGTCGACCGCGTCTCGTCCACGCGTCAGTCGGTCGAGCGCGACCCGGCCGGTCTCCGTGAGATCGTAGAGGCGTCCTTTCTGTTGTGACTCGGGGACGAGGAGTTCGACCACGTCGTGCTCGCGGAGTTCCGACAGCGCCCGGGAGACGTGCGGCTGGGCGAGGTCGGTGTCCGACGAGATCTCCGACGGCAACCCGGGACCGTATTCGGAGAGGTACTCGCAGACGGAGAGCCGGTAGCGCGAACTCGCGACGTAGCCCGCCGCGTCCCATGTGTCAGTCATTCGTGATCGTCTCTCAGTTTGTTGTTCTTCCGACGCCCTCGTATAGTATTTTCGTGTGGTATCTATCGAAGGAAACACGGCTCGAACGGGCACGCCGGCCGCTGCCGGGCGTTCGGCTGTCGTCGTCGACGCCTCGCGGGACGGTCGTCCCGACGAACTGTCAGTGACAGTATCGGTCGCGAGTCGTTCGTGTGCGGTATACTTATTTGCACACCGACAGGAGGGGTGGACATGGATCGACGCTCGTTCCTCACCGTCTCGGCGGCGTTTCTCGCCGGGTGCGGTCAACTACCCTCCAACGACTCGACGGCGACGCCGACGGCGACGACGACGACGACGGCGACGACGACGACAGAACCCGCGACAGACACCCCGACTGAAACCGAGACCCCGACGGCGACAGAGACCGAAACCGCGACCGACGCTCCGACCGAAACCGAGACGCCGGAGCTGAGCGCACGCGAGGAGAACGCCGCGCTGGCGTTCGATCGGGCCATCAGGGAGTTGAACCAGGCCGTCTACACGTACGCCGGGAGCGAGGACGGCTCGCTTCTCGACGTGTCCGCCGCGGACGGGTCGTTCCCCCGCGTTTCGATCATCGGGGACCTCTCGGACGCCGACGACTACATCGAGGACGCCCGCGCGTCCGCGAGCGAGCGGCAACAGCCACGGCTCGCCGCTATCGTGGAGGCGAGGCGGTTCCTCTCGCTCAGCGTCGACACACAGAGCCGCGTCATCGCGGCGTTCGACGAGGCCGAGCGCGCACGCGACGCCGTCGACGGCGAACAAGAGGGGGAGATCGAGAACGCGGCCAGGGACCTCCGTGACGGACGTCGTCGGGCCGCCCAGCCGCTCCAGACCATCCAGGACGAGACGAGCGCCGAGAACGTCTCCGTGGTCCCCGCGATTCCCGCCGCGGACTACGAGGCCAAGGTCGGGCAGTTCGACGCCGAGATCGGTGGATTTGAGTCGCTCGCCGACTTCTTCGACAGGCTACAGGCGGCCGTCGTCGACCTCAACGACGCCGAGCGGTTCGACCGGGTCGAGAGCGAGCGGAACGCCCGGACGCGGGCCCAAGAGGCGGCCGAGGCGTTCGAGACGCTCGCGACGGAGCTCGAAGAGTTCGCGACCGGGCTTCCTGACGGCGGGACCTCGATCAGCGACCTCGCGACCGACCTCGCAGACATCGCGGCGTCGAAAGCCGAAGAGGCGCGCGAGATCGAGGAGGACAACTCGTAACCCCGGCGCGTCGAACGAGCAGTCGCCGGTGGACGCCTCACCCAGCGTGCCAGTGGCATCGGCGTTACCCGGTGACACCAATGTCAGGGAACTTATATATTTGGCCGGCTCGTCGACTAACCTGTGACGCAACAACCGGCCAACTCGGAGGCACACCCCCTGTGAGTACCGATGTCGTCCTGCAGAGCACTCAGCTGTTCGGCTCGCCCGGCGCGGAGCTCGTCTTCCTCGGCGCGCGCGTCCTCTTCGGAGCCGTCATCGCCTTCACGGGACTGAACCACTTCGTCAACGCCGAGACGATGGCGGGGTACGCGGGAGCGAAAGGCATCCCCGCGCCCGACCTCGCCGTGCCCTTCACCGGTGGGATGCTGCTCTTCGGTGGCCTCGGCCTCCTCCTCGGTGCGTTCACCGCGCTGGCCGCCGGTGCCGTCGTCGTCTTCCTCGTCGTGGCGACGCCGAAGATGCACGACTTCTGGGCCGCCCCCGAGGAGGAACGGATGACGGAGATGACGCAGTTCCTCAAGAACGTCGCGCTGCTCGGCACGGCGCTGGGCTTCCTCGCCGTGAGCGGGACGCAGTGGCCCCTCGCGGTCGGCATCGGCCTGTAACCGAACGACGCTTTTGCACCCCTCCCCCATACGACACCCATGACCGACGCACCCCCGACGACCGGACTGCACCACGTGACGAACATCTGTACGGACATGTCAGATACCCGTTCGTTCTACGAGGATGTCCTCGGGTGGCACACGGTGAAACGAACGCAGAACTACGACGACCCCGGGACGCCGCACTACTACTTCTCGCCGACGTCGGCGGGCGATCCGGGGACGAACGTGACGTACTTCGAGTACCCCCACGGACGGGGCCAGCCGGGGCCAGGCGCGAGCCACCACTTCGCCTTCGGCGTCGAGGACGAGGCCACCCTGGAGGAGTGGCGTGCCCACCTCCAGGCGCACGACATCCGCGTCTCCGAGGTGAAAGACCGGACGTACTTCAAGAGCATCTACTTCAGCGACCCCGACGGCCTCGTCTTCGAGCTCGCCACGATGGGGCCAGGCTTCGCGGTCGACGAAGCGGTCCTCGGCTCGGACGCCATCGACCCGTACGACGAGGGGTACGCCGACGACGGTGGAGAACACTGATGGACGGCCCACCGGAGACGTTCGGCTCTCCCTACCGGCTGTTGTCGGCGGCGGTCGTCCCGCGACCGATCGCGTGGGTCTCCTCGCGCGGGCCGCGCGGCGAGAACCTCGCTCCCTTTAGCTTCTTCAACGTCGTCGCCATCGATCCCCCGATCGTCATGGTCGCGCCGGTCGGCGTCGGCGAGGACAGGAAAGACACCCCCGAGAACGTCCTCGCGACCGAGGCGTTCGCCGTCAACGTCGTCACGGGCGATCTGGTCGAGGCGATGAACGAGACGGCGGCGACGCTCGCCCCCGGCGAGAGCGAGTTCGAGCGCGCGGGCGTGACGGCGGTCGAGGCGACGGCCGTCGACGCTCCGCGCGTCGCCGAGGCGCACGTCTCGTTCGAGTGCACGCTGTCCGAGTCGATGGAACTGGGCGGGTCGACCCTGCTGTTCGGCGAGGTCGTCCACGCCCACGTCGACGACGACCTCCTCGTCGACGGCAAACTCGACGTGACGAAACTCGACGCTGTCGGCCGGCTCGCCGGCGGCTACTACGCGTCGACCCGCGACCGGTACCACCTCGAACGGCCGCCCTGACGGTCTGCCGTTATCGGTGGGGTTTTGCCGGCGGCTGGACGAGCGGTTGTATGAGTACCGGGTCGGCGTCGGAGACGCGCCCGTGGCTGGTACTCGCGGGCTGTTTCCTGATCGCCACCGGGTTCAACGCCTACGTCTTCGCCCCCGCGAGCATCATGCCGCCGTTCGTCGCGGCGTTCGACATCGACAAGCCCGCGGCGGGGCTGTCGATCAGCGTCGTCTTCTTCGCGTGGGTGCTGCTGCAAGTCCCCGGCGGTCTTCTGATGGACCGGTACGACAACCGACGGCTGGTGTGGGGTGGCGTGCTCGTGTTCCTCGCGGCCGCCGTCGCGGGACTGTTCGCACCGACGTATCCGGCGTTTCTGGCGACACGGTTCGTCGGTGGTGCCACGGCGGTGTTCCTCTGGACGGCGAACGCCAACATCGTCGGTCGGTCGTTCCCCTCGGCACGACGAGCCGTCGGGACGAGCCTCTTCGTCGCCAGCGCACCCGCCGGGGTGACGCTCGCACAGGCCGCCGGTCCGACGCTCGAAGCCGTCATCGGCTGGCGCGGGGTCGTGGCCGCATACGCCGTCATCGCCGTCTGTGGAGTACCACCGTTCGTCGGGGCGCTCGACGCGCCCATCAGGAACGAGTCGGCCCTCTCGGTGGAGACGTTCGCCGCCGCACTGGGCGACCGGCGGGTGCTGGCGGTCGCCCTGAGCAGCTTCTGTGCGTACTCGCTCTTCGTCTTCTTCAACTCGTGGATGCCGACGTACGCCACCGAGGTCATCGGCGTCGACGCCGGCACCGCGGGGACGCTCGCGGCACTCCTGCCCGCGATGGGCCTGGCGGCACGACCGGGTGGTGGCTGGCTCTCCGACCGGATCGACGGTCGCCGCCGTCCGGTGATCGTCGCGGCGTTTCTGGTGGTGATACCGGCACTCGTCTTCGCGGCCATCACCACGTCCGTGGTTGGGTTCGCGGCGGCACTGCTTTTCGCCGGCGTCGGCTCGCAGTTGGGGACGGGCGTCTTCTACGTCTACGTCGAGGAGTTGTCTCCGGCAGAATCGGGCGGGACGAGCCTCGCGGTGTTGCTGACGCTCTCGGTCGCGGGCTCGCTCGTCGCTCCGGTCGCCGCTGGGTGGCTCGTCGAGAGCGTCTCGTGGATGGCAGCGTTCGGGTTCGGCGGCCTGCTCGCGGTCGGCGGGATCGTCGCCATTGTCCTCGTCCCTGAGGCGTGAGCCCGCTGGCGGGTGGCCTTCTCCGTCCGAGGCCCCGGAGAGTGGCGTTCGCCTCCCGACCTGACGGTAGCTCGGGTCAGTCGTCGTCCAGCGTCGTGGCGACCGAAGCGATGCGGTCGAGCGCCCGCCGACAGACGACCGCGTAACCCGCCGCGAGCGCTGGGATCTCGAACGTCACGCGACACTGGTCGCCGAGGGCGTCGACGCGGTGGCCGGTCGCCGGGAGGCGCGCGACCGACCACGTCCACCGTCTCTCCGCCCCGTC
Source organism: Salinigranum marinum (assembly GCF_024228675.1). NCBI lineage: Archaea > Methanobacteriati > Methanobacteriota > Halobacteria > Halobacteriales > Haloferacaceae > Salinigranum > Salinigranum marinum. The sequence goes on from NZ_CP100461.1 coordinate 1,120,749, forward strand.
GGCGTACGACTCGATCTCGAACGGCACCCAGAGCCCGACGCCGGCGAGCTTCACCCGCCCCGTGGTTCCCGCGTCGATGAACCGCGTCGGACAGTCGACGGCGGCGACGCTCGGACCCCACTCTGGCCACCGGGTCGTGTCCGTGAGTAGCGCCCATACTGCGTCCGCGGGCGCGTCGACGACGCGCGACACCGTGATCCGTCGCCCCTCCGGTGTCCGCTCGACCCCGACGGCGTGTGAGTATGTATCCCCGGGCATGATATCGATTCCTTATACGTTCACTCGGGAAAGGATTAAGCTGCCTGCTTACCTCGGACGCACAATGACAGAATATACCACGCCACGGATGAAAGACGTCAGCCACACACCCCCGGAGGGCGACTCGGTCACGAACGTCTGGCAGCGAGGCCGAGCCGAATCGACCGCGGAGACACCGACGCCCGCGGACGACTGAGCCCCGGTTTTCCGACCGTCTCTCCCGTCAAGCGACAGCCTTCGGTGCGGTTCCGGGACGTTTAACCCGGCGTCGGATCCCTTCCCATACATGAAAGCCACCGCCAGAGCGCACCCGATCCAGGGGCTCGTGAAGTACCACGGGATGCGGGACGCCGAGTTGCGGCTGCCGTACCACGACAGCATCAGCGTCTGCACCGCACCGTCGCACACGCGCACCACGGTCGCCTTCGACCCCGACGCCGACGGGGACGAGTACCGGATCGACGGCGAGGTCGTCGCCGGGCGTGGGGCCGAGCGGATCGAACACGTCGTCGACCACGTCCGCGACCTCGCCGGCTTCGACCACCGGGTCCGGGTCGAGTCGGAGAACTCCTTCCCGTCGAACGTCGGCTTCGGCTCGTCGTCGTCGGGGTTCGCCGCGCTCGCGATGGCCGCCTGCGAGGCCGCCGGGCTCGATCTGAGCCGTCCGGAGGTCTCGACGGTCGCCCGCCGCGGGTCGTCGTCGGCCGCCCGCGCCGTCACCGGGGCGTTCTCACAGCTGTACACGGGCCTGAACGACGAGGACTGTCGCTCCGAGCGCATCGAGACGGAACTCGAATCCGAACTCAGGATCGTCACAGGGCTGGTCCCCGCGTACAAGGAGACCGAACAGGCCCACGAGGAGGCCGCCGACTCGCACATGTTCCAGGCGCGGATGGCACACATTCACGGCCAGATCGCGGAGATGCGCGATGCCCTTCGAGAGGCAGCGTTCGACCGCGCCTTCGAACTCGCCGAGCACGACTCGCTGTCGCTGGCGGCGACGACGATGACCGGACCGGCCGGGTGGGTGTACTGGCAGCCCCGGACGATCGCCATCTTCAACGCGGTGCGCGAGCTCCGGTCGGCAGACGTCCCGGTCTACTTCTCGACCGACACCGGGGCGTCGGTGTACGTCAACACGACCGAAGAACACGTCGACCGCGTCGAGGAGGCCGTTGCCGACTGCGGCGTCGATACCGAGGTGTGGGAGGTGGGCGGCCCGGCGCGCGTCTTGGACGAGTCGGAGGCGCTGTTCTAACGGGCGGTGGGGCGGAGGGCCGGCGCGCGTCTTGGACGAGTCGGAGGCGCTGTTCTAACGGGCGGCAGGGCGGAGGGCCGGCGAGGTTAGTTTCCGGCGGCGGGCGGACTCCGTCGGCCCGTGCGCCCGGCGAGCCAACTCCCGGCTCGCGCGCCGAGCGCGCCCGCGAGCGCGCTGAGACCGAAGCCGACGACGGCGACGACGAGGAGGATCGCGCCGGTGAAGCCGACCCCGACAGCCACGAACCAGGCCGGCCCGGAGAGCGCGGACGCGGCCCCGAGGACGTCGGCCAGTATCCAGAGCGCCGGGAGCGCGCCTACGAGCCCCGCCCGGACCCCGACGCCGTCGGCGGTGCCCGTCGCGCGCCTGGCGAGGTAGCCGGCGACGAGCCCGCCGAGAAGCACCGGCGACAGCGACAGCTCCGACCCTGACTGCCAGTAGCCGACGGTCGTGAGTGGGATCGAAACCAGGCCGCCGACGAGGGCGTACTTCCACGTGTCGCTCACGGAGGGAGGGAGGGGACCAGTTCGGGTCATGACCGGTAGCTGTCGGTGCAGGCACATAAACGCTCCCGTCCGGCCCACGACGCGCTCGAACGAGAGTCGGACTGCCGCCATCGTGAAACGTTCTTTGCCCTCGCGTCCCTCTACTCGCCCATGCGTGTCGCCGTCCTCGGCGCCGGCTACGCGGGCGTCACCGTCGCCCGCCGTCTCGACGCCAGACTCCCCCCCGAAGTCGAACTCGTCGTCGTCGACGAGCGTCCCACCCACCTCGTCCAGCACGAACTCCACCGACTGGTCCGCTACCCCGATCTCGAAGACGTGATCCAGGTCCCGCTTCTGGACCTGTTCGATCGCGCCACGGTCCGGACCGCACGGGTCGAGTCGATCGACCGCGACGCCGGCGTGGTCCATCTCTCCGGCGAGGACGGCGGCGAACTCGACTACGACTACGCGGCCGTCTGTCTCGGCGCGGAGACGGCGTTCTACGATCTGCCCGGGCTCGAATCGCACGCGATTCCGCTGAAACGCGTCGAAGACGCCCGCGCGATCCGCGAGTCGTTCTCGGAGACGTGCGACGCCGACGGGATGGCGGTCGTCGGCGGCGCGGGCCTGTCGGGCGTACAGGTCGCGGGCGAACTCGCGGCGGTGGCCGACGAGGCGGCCGCCGACGTGGACGTGGTCCTGCTCGAACAGTTGGGCGCGGTCGCCCCGTCGTTCCCCGAGAACTTCCAGCGCGCCGTCCACGACGAACTGGAGCGACAGGGCGTCGACGTCCGGACCGGGACCACGGTCGAACGGGCGACCGCCGACGCCGTCGAGACCGATGCCGGGTCGATCGCGTACGACACGCTGGTGTGGACCGGCGGCATCAGCGGTCCCGCCGCGATGGACGGCGAGCGCCCGCCCGTCCGGAGCGATCTCCGACTCGACGACCGGACGTTCGTCGTGGGCGACGCCGCCCGGGTCGTCGACGCCGACGGAGAGGCCGTGCCGGCGTCGGCCTCCGCGGCGCTCCGCGAGGCGCGCGTCGTCGCCGACAACCTCCTCACGCTCGTCCGCCACGACCGCGACGCCGACCCGGACGAGTTCCGCCCGCACCTCCAGCAGTACCGCTTCGAGGTGCCGGGGTGGATCGTCTCGGTCGGCGACGGCACCGTCGCGCAGGTCGGCCCGACGGTGCTCCGCGGGGGTGCGGCACGGGCGATGAAAGCGACCGTCGGCGCGAGCCACCTCTCCTCGGTCGGGGCGGTCCGGCAGGCCGCCGAACTCGTCGAGACAGAACTCGGCCCCCGGAGCGTGCGACGCGACCACGCCGCCGAGGCCGAGGCGGCGCTCGACGACGCCGTCCCCGCCGTCGACGGGGTCCACCCCGAGACCGGGAGCGAACCGACGGATCCGATCGAGATCGAGATCCCCGTCGACGACGAGGATGCGACGGACGACGCGGACGAGGAAGACGACGCGGCGTAGCGGCGTCGCGGGCCGGCCGACGGACCGCGGCTGACGGCCGACGGCTGCCGCGTGATCTTCGGAGCGACTACCCTTCGTGAGCGGCGTCGACGACCGCCCGGACGCGGTCTTCGGCGACGACGTTCGTCGTCTCGCCGCCCGCTTTGAGCGCCGTCCCGACCACGACGCCGTCGGCGTGCGCGAGACAGTCGCCGACCGCCTCGGCGGTGACGCCGCTCCCGACGAACAGCGGGGCGTCGTGGCGGGCACAGGCGGCCGCGGCGCGTTCGAGCCGCGCCGGGTCGACCGCGTGGCCGGTCCCCCGGCCCGAGACGACGACTGCGTCGGCGAGGCCGCGCGTCACGACGTCGTCGACCGACTCGTCGAGCGACCGCCGCTCGCCCAGCGGCGCGGAGTGTTTGACCCCGACGTCTGCCATGATCTCGATGTCGGCCGCCAGCCGTGAACGGAGTCGGACGGTCTCGTGGGCGCGACCCTCGATCAGGCCCTGGTCAGTCACGCGCGCGCCGGCGTGGACGTTGACGCGGATGAACGACGCCCCGGTTGCGGCCGCGACCGAGAGGGCGGCGTCGGCGTCGTTCCGGAGCACGTTCACGCCGACGGGGACGTCGACGGCCTCGACCACCCGGCCGACCGCGTCGGTCATCGACGCGACGACGTGTGTGGGGACCGACTCGGGGTAGAACGGGACGTCCCCGAAGTTCTCGACCATCACGCCGTCGACGCCGCCGGCGGCGAGCGCGCGGGCGTCAGAAACGGCGCGCTCGCGGATCCGGTCGCGGTCACCGTCGAAGCCGGGCGCACCGGGCAAGGGCTGGAGGTGGACCATACCGACGACGAGCGCGTCGGCATCGGAGTCGAGGAGTGTCATGGGCGAGGCTCTCGGTCGCGGCTCAAAGGCCGTTCGGTCGACCGCTCGTTCCGCGTCCAGCCGTGGGCCGTCCAAAGACTCTTTCGGTCCCCTTTCGTCCGAACCACTGTGTCCCGCTACGTCGGCGTCGACGGCTGTTCGAGCGGGTGGTTCGCGGTCACGTGCGACCCCGACGAGGGGCTCGACTACGCGCTCCGCTCGGACTTCGCGGCCGTCGTCGACGCCGTCCCGACGGCCGACCGACTGCTCGTCGACATGCCGATCGGCCTCCCCGAGCGCGGCCGCCGGGCGTGTGACGAGGCCGCCCGGGAGCGACTGGGGTCTCGCGCGTCGACCGTCTTCTTCGCGCCGTGTCGCGCCGTCCTCGACGCCCGGGACCACGAGGCGGCGTCGGCGGTGAACCGCGACCGGACGGGCTACGGGCTCTCCATCCAGGCGTGGCATCTCGTCCCCCGCATCCGGGAGGTCGACGCGACCCTCCGGTCCTCGCGGGCGATCCCGCCCGTGGTCGAGGCACACCCGGAACTGTGTTTCGCCACGCTAGGTGACGGACCCGTCTCGGCGTCGAAGGCGACGGCGGCCGGTCGGACGGAACGGCTCGACCGTCTCCGCGCCGTGCTTCCCGACGTCGACAGGACGTACGAGGCCTGGCTCGACGCGACCCTGCGGAAGGACGTGGCGCGGGACGACGTCCTCGACGCGCTCGTGCTCGCCGTCAGCGCCGCGGGGCCGCTCGCTCGCGTCCCCGCCGTCCCGGACGAGCAGGTCCCCCGCGACGCCGTCGGGCTCCCGATGGAGATTCGGTACCTGGCCGACCACGCGTTCGACACGTGATGCCGGGAATTTTAGCCGATTAAAACAGTATATACGATATATAATGTTCATATATGAACTCGCGAAAGGCTTTTATTGTATAACCCACTACGAAGAGTTGGCGTGAACGACGCATCGACCCACCGCAACCCACCGTGTGTCTCAGTACCTGCCACGTCGTTGCGCCACAGTCTTCCCGAGCGACCGCGGGAGCGCCATCACCCTGCCATTACCGCTCCCCTTCGCCGCGAAAGTCACTAATCCGTTCCGTCCTCAGGGCCGGTATGTACACCGGCCGGACGGAACAACCCTGCTGTCTCTGCGACGACGTCGACACCGTCGCCAGACTCGACCTGCCCCCACGAGCCGTGACGCTGATGCGGAACTCCGGTCCCATCGCGTGGCGGGACATCGTCGGGGAGGTCTCGATCCACTTCTGCGAGAGCGACTGGGAACTCGTCCGCGAACTCGTTCTCGACATGGGAATGCAACCGCTGTCGCGGTGTAACGTCGCGCGCGCGTCGTTCTCGCTCCGCGAGGACTTCGAGGCGCTGTTGAACGAGACGCGGGACGAACCCGATCAGACGGCGCTCGAACGTCGAGTGGTCGACCGGAGTCGGTCGGTCGTCGACGACCCTGACGCCGAACCGCAAGCGGCGGTCCAAGCGCGCGTCGTCCTCCGCGCGCTCGACGAACTCGGCGTCGTGAGCGAGGACGACCCGGGTACACGCCCCCCGGACCACGCGTAACGTCCCGCCACGGCCCGCACGCGAACGGTTATCTCCCAGTTCACCGTAGCCGAACCGAATGTCGCTGGGAGCCATCATCGACCGGGTCGAACGGTCCCAGCGTCGCCTGACGCTCGTGTCGCCCCCGTCGCGGGCGGTCGTGGATCGGGTCGAGCGGGCCTTCGCTCCGCTGTGGGTCCGCGTCGACGTCGAGGAGGGGACGGACCGGCCGACCGCGATGGTTCACGACGGCACGGATGTCGTCTCGGTCGTCCCGCTCGACGAGAGCGACGCGGGGCTCGAATCGGCGACCGACGCACTGACGTCCGCGCTGTCGACGCCGGAGTGCACGACGTTCGCCTCCGCCGACCGCCGGGGGATGGTCGCCGCGACCCGGGAGATCGAAGACCGTGCCTGGCGCGTCCGCCGCGGCCGCCTCCGCGCCGGCTTCCAACACGTCCGTGCGCTCGTCGACCAGCGCGCGGTCTACGCACGGCTCTCGCTGGTGCTCGACGTGCACGCGTACGCCGCCCCCGACGGTCGCCGTCACCCACCCGACGTGGGCTCCGCGATCGTCCACCTCGACGCCGCGCCGGAGATCGAACGCTCCTGGTTCGTCGTCTACGACGGCGGCGACGGGGCGAACGAGTACAAGTGTACGCTCCTCGCCGAGGAGCGCGACGACGGCCGGTTCTCGGGCTTTCTGACGTACGCACCCGACCTCGTCGACGAGATCGACGCGTACCTAGCCGCGGCGTACTGACTCACCGTCACCAGCGGACCCGAAAGCCCGACTCCCCCTCGGGCGGGTCGTAGCGCACGTCGACGTCCTCGACGACGGCCGCGGCGCTCCCGGTGTGACACCACTCGACGAGCGCCTCAACGTCCGCCTCTCGTCCCTCGAACACCGCCTCGACCCGCCCGTCGTCGAGGTTTCGGACCCAGCCGTCGACGTCGCGTTCACCCGCCGCCTCGCGGGTGCTGGCACGGTAGTAGACGCCCTGTACGCGGCCGGAGACGAACACGTGTGCGCGAACCCGGTCGTCGTCCGCGTCGGCTTCGCTCATACCCCTCGTTCGTGCGCGGTGCGTAATGAACCCTCGTGGCCCGACCCGTGCCTGCCCCTCCTCGGGCCGGTGATCGATGACCGACAGTATAAGTGCAGCCCCCGAGTGGGGTCCGGTATGGAGCTGTTCGGTACCGCGGGGATCCGCGGTGACACGACATCGCGTGTGACGCCCGAGCTCGCGCTCGCGGTGGGCCGTGCGGCGGGCCTCGCCGCGGTGGCGACGGGCGACGCGGAGTTCGTCGTCGGGCGAGATGGGCGGACGACGGGCGAGGCGCTGGCGTCGGCGGTCGAGGCCGGACTGCTGTCCGCGGGTGCGACGGTTCGGCGCGCCGGCGTCGTCCCGACGCCGACGCTGGCGTTTGCCTCCCGCGGTCGGCGCGGCGTGATGCTCACCGCGAGCCACAACCCACCGGCCGACAACGGGCTCAAGCTGTTCGTCGACGGCGTCGAGTACGACCGCTCGATGGAGGAGGTCGTCGAGTCGCGCGTCGAGGAGGACGCCCCGCCGGTCTCGTGGGATCGCTGGGGCGCCACCGAACACGTCGCCCCGTTGCCGCGGTACCGTCGCGCGGTCGTCTCGTACGCCCGGGGCGTGGGCGGGGCGCTCGACGGCCTCCCGGTGGCGGTCGACTGCGGTAACGGTATGGGGTCGCTCGGGACGCCGGGCGTGCTCCGCGAACTCGGCGCGCGCGTCGTCGGCCTCAACGACAACGTCGACGGTCACTTCCCCGGGCGGGAGTCGAAACCGACGCCCGAATCGCTCGCTGACCTCCGTGCGTTCGTCGCCGACGGCGACGTCTCGCTCGGGATCGGTCACGACGGCGACGCCGACCGGATCGTCGTGGTCAACGCCGACGGCGAGGTCGTTCACGAGGACACGGTCGTCGCGATCCTCGCGTCGGCGTACGTCCGTGCGGCGGTTGCCGACGGGATCGAGACGCCCGTAGTCGTGACGACGCCGAACGCCTCGGGCCGCATCGACGAACAGGTCGCCGCGGCTGGCGGGCGGGTCGAACGGGTCCGCCTGGGGGCGCTCCACGAGGGCATCGCCAGCGCCCGTGCGGCGGGCGGTCACGTCGCCTTCGCCGCCGAACCGTGGAAACACGTCCACACCGCGTTCGGCGGCTGGATCGACGGGATCTGCTCGGCCGCGGTCGTCGCCCGCCTCGTCGCCGGCCACGACGAGGGGCTGGCGGGGCTCCGTGCGCCGGTCACGGAACGGCCCTACCGGAAGGTGTCTGTCCCCTGTCCCGACGCGGCCAAGCGGACGGCCATGGGTCGGCTCGAAACCGACCTCCCGGAGGCGTTCCCCGGGGCGGACGTCGACACCGAACACGGCGTCAGGGTGGAGTTCCCCGACGCCTCGTGGCTCCTCGTTCGACCCTCGGGCACGGAGCCGTACGTCCGGATCTACGCCGAGAGCGACGCCGTCGACGCGCTCGTCGCGGAGGCGCGCGAGGTCGTCGAACGCGCCGTCGACGACGCCTGAGCCGCCCGTTTCGCGTGGTCCACTAAACGACGGATTTATTGACGGCACGCCGCCTGGTGTTGCGTATGCCTCTCGAAAACGTGGATAGACGGACGTTCGTCAAGGGAACCGGGGTCGTCGGCCTCGCTGGACTCGCCGGCTGTGCCGGTGGCGCCTCCGGTGGCGGAGGCGACGGCGGAAGCGGCGAAGACGCGACCAACGTCGGGATGGTGTACGCGACCGGCGGCCTCGGCGACGGCTCGTTCAACGACCAGGCCCAGCAGGGGGCGTTCCGCGCTCGCGACGAACTCGGCGTCCAGATCGGCGAGACCCAGCCGGACGAGGTGGCCCAGTTCAGCACGTTCCAACAGCAGTTCGCCCAGTCGTCGGACCCGACGTACGAACTCATCTGCTGCATCGGCTTCCTCCAGACCGACGCGCTGAGCGCCACGGCCGAGGAGTACCCCGACCAGAACTTCATGCTCGTCGACTCGGTCGTCGACGCGTCGAACGTCGCCAACTACGTGTTCGCCGAACACGAGGGGTCGTATCTGGTCGGGCAGATGGCGGGGCTGCTCACGACGATGGACTTCTCGGCCGGCGCGGGGTCGACGGCTCCCGACTCGTCGACCGTCGGCTTCGTCGGCGGCGTCGAGTCCGACCTCATCCGGAAGTTCCAGGCCGGCTACGAGGCCGGCGTCGCGGCCGCGAACGAGGATATCGAGGTGTTGACGAACTACACGGGGAGCTTCAATGACCCCGCCGCGGGCAAGGAGGCGGCGCTCGCGATGTACAACAACGGCGCGGACGTCGTCTACCACGCCTCGGGCAACACCGGGACGGGCGTCTTCCAGGCGGCCCAGGAACAGAGCCGGTTCGCCATCGGCGTCGACCGCGACCAGTCCGTCACCAAGGACTCCTTCGCGGACGTCATCCTCGCCAGCATGGTCAAGCGCGTCGACACCGCCGTGTACGACGCCATCGAGTCGATCGTCAACGACGAGTTCCAGGGAGGGAGCACGGTCACGCTCGGCCTCGACGCCGAGGGCGTCGCCGCCGTCTACGGCTCCGAACTCGGCAGCGAACTCCCCCAAGAGGTCACGGACGCAGTCACCGCCTCCCGGGAGTCGATCATCGCCGGCGACGTGTCGGTGCCGACCAGCCCGCAGTAAGGCCGAGTCCGAGGCGGACGCCGACCGTTACCGGTTTCTCGAGGAGATGGTGGCCCGTACCGAACCCTTGTTTCGTAGGTATCGACTCTTCGAGAAGGAGTCGGTTGGACCCGAGCGTCAGGAGACCTGACGCTGTTGATTCCGTCGTACCCTGTCAGAACCAGCCTGCTGGACACCGAGGTCGAGTCGGTCAGTCTGGATACTGGTGGATGCTACTCCGTTTCACTCCGTAAGCAGAGCCAGCAGTCCGAAACGTGAGTTAATTCTCCGCCTGTCGAAACTCTGGTTGGTACGCGACGAGTCCGTCCCCCCGTCGAATGCACGCCGATGCACCTCGTAGACAGCATCAGCATCGCCTGCAGTAAACGGTCGCATCTGCATGAACCGTTCTCTCGTATTGGAGGATGGCTCCGCACAGCAAGAACTCCTCGAATCTGCACGGTGCTGATTCCCGTCCCCGGTCGGCAATTCCGCCAGTCGCTCAGTTGATCGGTAGCGACCGACTCGCGCTTCGTGTTCGGCACCAGTTGAACGACCCTCAGCGTCCAGTCAGAACCCGTGTGACCGATACAGAGGCTCTAGCGGGTGCGGGAGACGACCCGCAGAATACGGAGAGCGTCTTCAGCACGCAAACGCCGGTACCCCGCTGCGTTCCCCATGAGTTGGCTTCGGAGAAACGACTCTCACTCGTCCACGTCGTCCCTGGCGTGAATCTTAGCCTGTTCGCGAGCACTGGGATTGACCGACTCTTTGAACGGAACCTTCGCCAGCGTCGCATAGACGGGGTCGCCGGACTCCTCGGCGTACTCGTCCGGGAGATGTACCTCGAACTCCAGGTCGAGGTCCGCGTCGTATATCGAGTCGTCGAGCGGGACGTCGGTTGCGGCCTGCAGCGTCGCCGCTGGCACGAACCCGAGGCCGATGTTGGCCTCGAGGTCCGGATTCCAGCCCGCCGACGTCAGGTAGCCACATTCGTCGCCCGTCTCCGGGTCCGAGATGAGCCAGAAGTCCGAGGCCCACTCCAGAATCGGTTCGCCTGCCATTTTCAGGCCGACCAGTTTGTGCGTGAACGGGAACTCGCCGTTTTCGATGGCTTCCTTCTGGCGTTCCAGTTCGGCTTTGCCGACGTAGTCCGCGTCCTTGTCGTCGGGGACCTGATAGCCGAGATTGACCTGGAACGGCGACGTCTCGTGGTCCATGTCCTGCCCCAACGACAGGATTCCGGCCGCGATCCGTCGACGACCGTTAACTGGCGTCGCGGCACCGCCGTGACCTTTGACCGTTTCGAGCACCGGCTCCCACACTGCTTCGGCGTTCGTCGTCGCCTCGCGGACGTATATCTCGAACCCCGCCTCTCCGGAGAAGCCCGTTTGGCTCACCAACACCGGGACGCCGTTGATCGTCGCGTCCAACAATCCGTAGTACGGAACGTCTTCGACCGCGTCGTCGATGAGCGACTCGATCACATCGGGCGATTTCGGGCCCTGAACCTGCATCGGCGAGACGTCGATCTCGTCGATGTCGACCTCGAAGTCGTTCCCAACCGTGACCCCTTGCAACCACTGTAGCAGGTCCGAATCGGCGATGGAGAACCAGAACTCGTCGTCGTCGGGTCGCAACAAGACGAAGTCGTTGAGGATGCCGCCGTCCTCGTTGCAGCAAATGGCGTACTTGCCACGCATCGGCTCGATGTCGGTGGCGTCCCGCGTGATGACGTAGTCGACGAACGCCTCGGCGTCGGGCCCCTCGACACGAATCTGGCGCTCGACCGCGACGTCCCACAGCGCTACGTGGTTGACCAGCAGCTCGTACTCGGCTTCCGAACCGCCGTCTTCGGGGTCGATGTACGCCCGAGGGTGGTACATGTGGTTGTACACGGTCGCCTCGTGACAGCCTTCCTCGACGGAGAGGTGCCAGAACGGTGACTTCCGGACCCGGTTCGAGATCACGAGGTCGATGTCTGCGTCGCCCGTTTGGCGCAGATTTCGGGGAACGGTGCGATCCGACTGGTCGACGCTGGGGTGGTTCGGATTGCGTTCGTTTTCAGACATTACTGTCTATTTCAGTGGTCCTACGCCGTGGTTGAACAGCCGTCCCCAGAGACGCTCGAACCGACTGGTTTCGACCGGCGAGGTGACACCGGCGGGGAGGTAGAGTTCAGGCTCGGTCGCTCTGTCTCGATCGTCGGCACGGGTTCTTGCTGCCATACGGCCCAGTGGACGACCCGTGACCACATCGGTTTGCAGCTTATTCGTATAATCTATTTATACCGGGTTCGGAGGAATCCGTGGATTCTTCACCCCGTCCGTACCTCGCTGGGTGAGAGCGGTGAGGCTGACGAGTGGCGAGCACCGAGGCGGCTGTCGTCACAGCACTGGTGTTCGGTTAACAGTATGAGTACTAGTCGGTGTCTGCGTGAACGGCCGACTTCGGTCGTCTGGATACGTTGCAGACCACCCAAAGTCCGAGAGTTCGTCACACACAGCCGTAACCGAACACGGCTGATCGGCACAGAGAATGCCCCGAGAGAGCGTCGACACTCGCCGTCTTCGTTCTGAGTGTACCGTCGCTCCGACGAGTCGTGCGCTCGTTCTGTCCCTCCAGCGGCCACCGTACCACGGACTCACAGAGCAGCGCCCGACTGCTGGATACGCGCCCTGTATTCAGCACGGGCTCTACAACCTCTCACGCGTCGAGGACTTCGATCGTATCAGCGTGCCAGAACTGTCAGTCGACGCGATAGATCGCTCGAAGCGAACCCGCGGGTTTAAACGATTCGTGTCCGAGGTGGAAGCCAATGACTCTCGCCGTCCATCTCGACGGCATCACGAAACGGTTCCCCGGCGTGGTGGCCAACGACGAGGTCACCCTTCGGGTCGAGGAAGGCTCCGTCCACGCCCTCCTCGGCGAGAACGGCGCGGGGAAGACGACGCTGATGAACGTCCTGTACGGGCTGTACCAACCCACCGACGGCCGCGTCGTCGTCGACGGCACGGAGCGGGACTTCGACTCGCCGCGCGATGCGATCGACGCCGGCGTGGGGATGATCCACCAGCACTTCATGCTGGTCGACCCGATGACCGTCGCGGAGAACATCACGCTCGGCAACGAACCCCGCAAGTGGGGCGGCCTCGCCGTCGACCGCGAGCAGGCGCGGCGAGAGGTGGCGGCGCTCTCCGATCGCTTCGGCTTCGACGTCGACCCCGATTCGCGGATCGAGGACGTCTCGGTCGGCGTCCAACAGCGCGTGGAGATCCTCAAGGCGCTGTACCGCGGGGCCGACGTGCTCATCCTCGACGAGCCCACCGCGGTGCTCACCCCGCAGGAGGTCGAGGAACTGTTCGCCGTCTTCGAGGAACTCACCGCACAGGGGAAGACGATCGTCTTCATCAGCCACAAGCTGAGCGAGGCGATGCACGCCGCCGACGAGATCACCGTCCTCCGCGACGGCGTGAACGTCGGGACCGTTCGGGGTGACGAGACGACGAGAGAGGAGCTGGCCGAGCTGATGGTCGGCCGCGAGGTGATCCTCGACGTCGAGAAACGGCCTGCGAGCGCTGGGGAACGGACCCTCGGCGTCGAGGGATGCGTCGCCGAGGACGAACGCGGCGTCCGCGCCGTCGACGACGTCTCGTTCGACGTCCGCGCGGGCGAGGTGTTCGGGATCGCAGGCGTCGACGGCAACGGCCAGTCCGAACTCGTCGAGACGATCACCGGCCTCCGGACACCGGAGGCGGGCCGCATCGTCTTCGACGCCGAGGAGATCACCGACTGGTCGCGGCGCGACCGCATCGACGCCGGGATGTCGTACGTCCCCGAGGACCGCCAGGAACGGGGGCTCGTCATGCCGTTCGACCTGGTCGAGAACGGCATGCTCGGCAGTCAACACCGCGCGCCCTTCGCGCGCTCGGGTCGGCTCGACTGGCCGGCCGCGCGCGACCACGCCGAATCCGTCATCGAGCAGTACGACGTCCGACCGCCGACCGCCGACACGACCGCCGAATCGCTGTCGGGGGGGAACCAGCAGAAGTTCATCGTCGGTCGGGAGTTCGAGCGCGACCCGACGCTCGTCGTCGCGGCCCACCCCACCAGAGGCGTCGACGTCGGCTCCATCGAGTTCATCCACGAGCGCCTGCTCGACCTCCGCGAACGGGGCGTCGCCGTGCTCCTCGTCTCCTCGAAACTCGAGGAGGTCCAGGGCCTCTCCGACCGGCTCGCGGTGATGCACGACGGGACGATCATGGACACGGTCGATCCGGCAGCCGTGACCGAAGAAGAGATCGGCCTCTTGATGGGCGGTGAGTACCCCGACGGGTGGGACGATCGGTCGGCCGAGGAGCGACCGCCCGACGAAGTCGCGACGGACGGTGAGGGGCGATGAGCGCGCGCGACGGCGTCGTGGCGGCGCTCGAACGGCTCGTCGGGGCCTCTCGGCTGGAGCGGGCGCTCATCTCGCTCGCCTCGCTCGCGCTCGCGATGGTCGTCGGGACGGGCATCATCCTCGTCTCGGGGCGGATGACGACCTGTTCGCCCGCGCAGGCGGCGTACTACCTCGGGATCAGTTTCTGTTACGACCCCGTCGTCGTCTACGACCGGCTGTTCCTCGGCGCGCTCGGCGACCCGCTTCGGGCTGGGTGGTCGCCGCTCAACAGCCAGCTCGCGGTGACGCTCCGCGAGACGACCGTCCTGATCTTTACCGGGCTGTCGGTCGCTATCGCGTTCCGCGCGGGCATCTTCAACATCGGGACCCAGGGACAGCTCGTCGTCGGCGCGCTCGCGACAGGCCTGGGCGTGCTCTGGGCCTCCCCGCTCGTTTCGGGCGTCGTCGGGACCGTGCTCTTGATCCCGCTCGGGCTCGCGATCGGCGGGACGTTCGGCGCGCTCTACGGCGCGATTCCGGGACTTCTGAAGGCGTACGCCGAGGCGAACGAGGTGATCACGACGATCATGCTCAACTTCATCGCGACGGGCGTGACGCTGTATCTCGTCTCCGACGTGTTCAAAGACCCAAACAGCCAGGCGAACCAGACGGTCCCACTCCCGGAGTTCGCGAGCTTCCCCGCCCTCCTGTTCGACTCCTCGACCGACTTCTCGCTCGTCGCGCTCCTCGTCGGCGTCGTCGCGCTCTGGGTCCTCTACGTCCTCATCGAGCGGACGACGTTCGGCTACGACGTTCGAACATCGGGGCTCCAGCCCGAGGCCGCGGAGTACGGCGGGGTCGACGCCGGCCGGACGATCGTCGCCAGCATGATGCTCTCGGGTGCGCTCGGGGGGATCGGTGGCGCGATGTACGTGCTGATGATCCTCGGGAAGTTCCAGACCGGCGTCCCGGCGTACGGCTTCGACGGCATCACCGTCTCGATCCTCGCGGGCAACAACCCGCTCGGCGTGGGCTTCGCAGCCCTGTTGTTCGGCGTCCTCAAGAGCGGGACCACCGTAGTGCAGTTCGCGACCGACGTCCCACCCCAGCTCGTCGGGGTGCTCCGCGGGCTCATCATCCTCTTCGTCGCGATGCCGGAGTTCTTCCGGCTCGTCGGCCGTCGGTTCCTCGACGTCGGCGGCAGCGGCCCCGAGCCGGTCGCCACCGACGGCGGCCGAGCGGGGGGTGGGTCCGATGAGTGAGCGGACGGTGTCGCAGGGGCGGCTCGCGGCGCTGTCCCCGCGAGCGATCACCGCCGCGGCCGCGATCGGCGCGCTCCTCGTCGTCTTCGTCGCCGGCTTCCTCGCCCCTGGCTCCGTCGCCGGGACGCTGGTGGAGATCCTCACCAGCGAGGGGACGCTCTCGTCGGCGCTCCGGCTCTCCGTGCCGATCGCGCTGGCGGCGCTCGGCGGCATCTTCTCCGAGAAAGCGGGCGTCATCAACATCGGCCTCGAGGGGCTGTTGATCATCTCGGCGTTCTCGGCGATCTACGTCGCCGACGTGACGGACGGGGTCTGGATCGGCTTCGCCGGCGGCGTCGTCGCCTCGATCCTCCTCGCGGGGCTGTTCGCGGTCGTCGTCATCGAGTTCCGCGCCGACCAGATCATCGCCGGGCTCGCGGTGTGGCTCATCGCGCTCGGCCTCGCCCCCTTCGCCTCGCAGGTCATCTACGGCCGGCCGAACTCGCCCAGCGTGTCGACGCCCGGCACGATCACGGTGCCCGTCCTGTCGGAGCTTCCGTTCTTCGGCGCGCTGTTCGACGCCTCGCCAACCGTCTACCTGATGTTCGTCGCCGTCGCCGCCTCGTGGTACCTGCTCAACCGGACGCGCTTCGGCCGGTGGGTGCGCGCCTCCGGGGAGAACCCCAAGGCGCTCGACACCGCCGGCGTGAGCGTCTCCCGCGTGCGCTACGCCGCCGTGCTCCTCTCGGGCCTCCTCGCGGGGATGGGCGGCGCGGCGCTGTCGCTCGACCTCGGGCAGTTCACGGGGAACGGCCCCACGATGGTCAACGGCAAGGGGTTCATCGCCATCGTCGCGTACCTCTTCGGCAACTACAACCCGATCGGAGCGTTCCTCTCGACGCTCCTCTTCGCGGGGCTCGACGCGATGCAGACCGCCCTCCAGTTACAGAACGTCGGCGTGCCGAACCAGCTGATCCGGGTGCTCCCGTTCGTGACCGTCATCGTCGTCCTCGCGCTGGTCGGCCGGACGCGGATCCCCGAGGCCGCCGGGGAACACTACGAGTCGGGCGACGACAGCCGGTAACGGCGGCCCGCACTCGCCGCACGGGGCCGACGGCCGCGTGCCGGAACACGCGCGTTCAAGTGCTCGGCGGCTCTGCTCGAAGCAGTGACCGAACCGGCCGCCGCCCGCGACGACGAGCGCCTCGTGACCGGTTACAGCGGACGGCTGTTGATCGCCGTCTCGATCGGCTGGGGGCTCATCCAGACCGGCCGGCTGGTCGTCTCGCCGCTGTTACCCGCGATCAGCGCCGACCTCGCCATCTCCAGTACGCGCGCGGGGTTCGCGCTCACCGTCCTCTGGGGGCTGTACGCGCTCTTGCAGTACCCCAGCGGTCGGCTCTCCGATCGGCTCTCCCGCAAGACGCTCCTCGTCGGCGGGCTCGTGTTGCTCTGCGCCGGCTTCGTCGCGCTCTCGACCGCGCCGACCTACCCCGTCTTCCTCGTCGGTGCGGCGGTCGTCGGCGTCGGCGCGGGGCTCTATCCGACGCCCGCCCGCGGGCTGGTCTCGGACCTCTTCGTCGACCGGCGCGGCCAGGCGTTCGGCATCCACACCGCGTCGGGCGACACGGGCGGCGTGGTCGCGGCCGTCCTGGCGACGCTCGTGCTCGGCCTGGCCACGTGGCGCGCGGCCTTTCTCCCCGTCGTCGTCGTCGTAGCCGCGGTGGCGCTCGCGCTCCACTGGTGGAGCCGCGAGACGTACGTCCTCGAACGGGTCGATCTCGCGGTCGTCGACACCGGTCGCCGCCTCCTGAGAGAGCCCCAGCTCCGGTGGCTGCTCCTCTCGTACTCGCTGTACGCGTTCACCTGGCAGTCGATGGTCGGCTTCCTCCCGACGTTCCTCCGGGTCAGCAAGGGGCTCTCGCCGGCGCTCGCCAACACCGGGTTCGCGGCGCTGTTCGTCGTCGGCGCGGTCGCCAAACCCGTCGCCGGCGGCGTGGGCGACCGGCTCTCGCGCGGCCTGCTCGCGACGGTCGTCCTGGCGGTCGCCGCCGCGATGTTGACCGTGATGCTCCTCGCGTCGACGCCGGCCGTCGTGCTCGGTGCCGTCGTCGCGTTCGCCCTCGGGCTCATGGCGTTCCCGCCGGTGATGCAGGCGTACCTCATGGACTCGTTTCCGACCGACAGCATGGGTGGGGATCTCGGCGCGATGCGAACCGTCTACATCGGGGTTGGCGCGCTCGGCCCGACGTACGTGGGCGTCGTGGCCGACGCGGCCGACTACGCCGTGGCGTTCACCGGGCTCGTCGGCTGTCTCCTCGTGAGCTGTCTCCTGCTCCTCACCGTCGGGCGTCGGTGACCGCGATCGTGTCGCCTTGGAAGCGACCGGATCGGGAGTAAAGAGTTTTCCTGCCGCACTCGGGAAAGAGTACCAATGAGTACACACGAGTGCGACCTCGTCGTCGTCGGGGCCGGGACCGCCGGCTGCTACGCCGCGGCGACGGCCGCGGACGCAGGGCTCGACGTCGTCATCGTCGAGCGGAAGACCGAGGAAGAGGCCGGCCACATCGCCTGTGGCGACGCCCTCAAGGGCGCGGACAACTTCCCCGACGCCATCCCGAAGTCGCAGCTCGAACCTGCCTTTACCAACACGGGCGTCGACCACGGCCGCTTCGAGATCCCGCAAGAAGACACCGTCCTCGAGATCCCCGTCCCGGGGGAGCTCGCGGTCATCGACCGCTGGGAGTACGGCCGCCGGATCATCGAGGGAGCCTCGCGAGCAGGCGCGGAGTTCCACTACGACACCGTCGTCCAGGACGTCACCCAGGAGGAGGGCCGGGTGACGGGCGTCCGCGCCAAGCACAACGGCGACGTGATCGAGTACGACGCCGAGGTGACGCTCGACGGGGCAGGGTCGCTCTCGCTGCTCCAGGACAAGGCCGACCTCTCGGGGGCGACGTTCGACACCAACGTCTCGTACTCGCAGTTCTCCTCGGCGTACCGCGAGATCGTCGAGGTCGAAGAGGAGGTGCCGTGGAAGGACGCGCTCGTGTTCAAGCCCACCCAGCGCGCCGCGGGCTACCTCTGGTACTTCCCGCGCACGGGGACGGAGATCAACGCCGGGCTCGGCTTCCAGATGAACGAACAGCCGATGAAGCTCGTCGAGGACCTCAAGCGCGATCTCCACGACCGGCCGGAATTCGAGAACGCCCGGGTCACGGACAAACTGGGCGCGGCCCTGCCGACGAGACGGCCGTACGATTCGGCGGTCGCGCCGGGGTTCGTCGCCGCCGGCGACGCCGCCGGTCTCGTCAACCCGACCACGGGCGGCGGCATCGCCGGGGCCGCCTACTCCGGGCAGTACGCCGCCGAGCAGATAATCGAGGCCGTGAGCGACGGCGACGTGAGCGAGGAGAACCTCTGGCGCTACAACGAGCGCGTCATGGACCACTTCGGCGCGCGCTACGCCGCGCTCGACGTCTACAACATCCTCTCTACTGCTGTCGACGTCGACGGGCTAATGGGCCTGCTCGCGTCGCTCCCGGGCGAGAAGATCGCCGAGGCGCTGTACGACGGCTCCACCTCGATGTCGCCGCTACTGGTCGCGAAAACCATCAAGGAGAGCTACGGTCACTGGGAGCAGATCTGGAACTTCTTCCAGACGAAACGCGTCGCCGACGAACTGCTGAGCCACTACGAGCGCTACCCGTCGCGGCCCGGGGCGCTCGGCGGCTGGCAGGCCGGACGCGACGGGATCATGGACCGCGTGTACGAGACGACCGGGGCCGAGGCGAAGTACTGACGCGCCACCCACCGGGTCGCTTATTGATCTGGTGGTCGTTAGGCACGCCCGGATGGGGGGACCTCGGGGAGCCGACGGGCCGATAGGGCGCGCCGTGTCCAGCCTGCCGACCTGGGCCGGCGCGGCCGTCGCCGTGGTCGCGTTCCTGTTCGCCGTCCGTCTCCTCGGCACGGCCACCGGAGCCGGCGCACCCACACTCGGACGGCTCCTCGGGGCCGTCCTCGTCTCCGACCCGCCGGCCCTGGGCTTGGGGTGGGTCGCGGCGGCCACGCTCGGGAACGGGACGATCGTCGCCGCCGTCTCGCTCTCGCTTCACGCGACCGGGCTCGTCACGGCCCCTCAGCTGTTCCTCCTGATCGTCGGGTCCCGCCTCGGCGCGACCGGGATCGTCATCTTCATCGGCGGTGTCGACCACCTCCGGGGACGGCCCGAGGCGGTCGGCGAGTCGCTCGAACTCGGACTGCTCGCCGCCGGCCTCACCGCGGCCGTCTACCTCCCGACCGCCGTCGCCGGATACGTCCTGACGCGGTCGGACACGGTCGTCGATGCGATCGGCCGGACGGCGGACGCCCCCATCGGCATCGGCATAGGCGTCGACGGCGGGCTCTCGCCACCGACCGTCTTCGAGCCCGTGGCCGTCTCGCTGACGAACCTGATCGGCGCACCGGCGACCGCGCTCTGTGCCGTCGGGCTCGTGTTCGTCGCGCTTGACCTCTTCGACCGCGTGCTCGGGGCGGCCGACACGGACCGCGTCCGGTCCACCGTCGCGGTGTGGCTCGACGGCCGCTGGCGCGCCGCGGCCGTCGGCGGCGTCGTGACCGCGCTCACGACGAGCGTCGCGTTCTCGCTCGGGGTGATCGTCCCGCTGTACAACCGCGGCTACGTCAGTCGCCGCGAGACGGTGCCGTACGTCCTCGGCGCGAACGTCGGGACGCTCGCCGACACGCTCGCGGTCGCGGTGCTCATCGGCGACGGGGTGGGCGTCGCGACCGTGTTGGCGGTCACAGTCACGGCGGGCGTCGCGACGACGTTCGCGCTCGTGGCCTTTCGCCCCTTCCTCCGACTCGCCACGGGCGTCCTCGACGAGGTACTCGTCTCGTGGCGACGAACGATCGCCGCGCTCGTCGGCTTCGTCGGGACGCCCCTGGGCCTCGTCCTGTTCGGCTGAGACGGGGGATCGACGCCCGCGTCCGCGGCGCGGGCGGAGCCGTCAGCGAGCCTCGGTGAACTCGATCCGGGCCCCGCTCCGGCTCCCGTCGGTCGTGTCGATCGACCAGCCGTGCATCGTGGCGATCTCGTCGACGATCGCCAGCCCGAGCCCCGTCCCCTCGGGACTCCTCGACATGCCGGCCTCGAGGACGGACCTGTCCTCGTCGTCGGGGTACCCCGGCCCGTCGTCCTCGACGAAAAAGCCCCTGTCGAGCGGGCCGACCCGGACCGTCACCGCCGGCCCGGCGTGGTGGAGGGCGTTGTCGAAGAGGTTCTCCAGCACCTGCCGGAGCAGGGCCCGATCGGTCATGACCGTGCCGGTGTCGTCGACCTCGAGGGCCGCGTCTCCGGTGGGGACCGACCGCCAGACGGCCCAGGCGAGGTTGCCCACGTCGACCGGTTCGAGGTCCTCGATCACGCCGCCGAACGACGTCAGCCCGAGCAGGTCGTCGACGACTTGCTCGATCCGCTCGTGTGCGTCGACCACCCGCTGGTAGTGTGCCTCGGTCCCCGTCTCGTGGTACGCGTCGAGCCACCCGGCCGCGACCGACAGCGGCGTCCTGATGTCGTGTGAGACGAACTCCGCGAACTCCTGGAGGCGGTCGCTCTTGTGCTCCAGCACGCGCTCGTACACCCAGCGTTCGCTGATATCGCGGCCGACGACGACCCGCCCGATCACGCTCCCGTCGGCGTCAGTCAGCAGGTCGGAGTACAGTTCGTGCGGCACCGTCTCGCCGTTCTTCGTGACGAGTCGGACCTCGACCGTGCTCCGCCCGGTCTGGTGGACGTCCCGGAGGTAGCTCCTGAGCGTCGGCAGGTCCGCATCCGCGACCAATTGCTCCGGGCGCATCCCGGCCAACTCCTCGGCCGAGTAGCCCGACCGCCGCTCGGAGTGGGCGTTCCAGTAGACGAGTCGGTTATGATCGTCGAACACGGCGAACACGTCCCTGATGCGGTCGAGCGCTCTGAGGAGGTGTTCGTCGTCGAGGTCACAGCTGTCGGCTTGCATCCGGATTCTGGTGACAACATGGCGAGGCCCCTCAAAAATGTACGTGTACTGACCGGAACGGCGACAGGTCACTGGCGGCGACAGTCCTGCGTCAATGATTGTCCCGCGTCGGGCGACCGTCGCGCGCGCGTCGGCGGCGCTACCGTCGGGCGACCGTCTCGCTACGGTCGCTGGGCGGCGATCCTCGTGATCGCCCCCGCGAGCGTCTCGATCCCGATCCGGATCGACTCCTCGTCCACGTCGAACCGCGAGGTGTGGTGACCGGTCGGGTGGTCGGTGCCGATGCCGACGTACGCGGCCTTACCGCCGCGCTCTTGGACGTGGCGCATGAGGAACGTCGCGTCCTCGCTCCCGCCGAGGTCGTCCGCCGGGAGGATCGAGTCGACGCCGTCGACGCTCGACGCGACCGCGCCGACGACGTCGGCGAGTTCGGGGTCGCTCGTCGCCGACGGGGCGCTGGCGACGCTCTCGACGTCGACCGAACAGTCGTGCATCTGCCCCGCTGCGCGGACGACCCGCTCGCCGTGGGCGAGCATGTACTCCATCAGTTCGGTGGTCTCGCCGCGCACCTCCGCTTCGAGTTCGGCCTCCTCGGCGACGATGTTCGACGCCGTGCCGCCCGAGATCACGCCGGCGTTCACCCGGGTCGCGCCGTCGGCGTGCCGGGGGATGGCGTGGAGGTTCTGGACCGCCGCGGCGAGCGCGAGGTTCGCGTTCCGCCCGCCCTCGGGACGGGCCCCCGCGTGGGAGGACTCTCCGTGGAAGGCGACCGAGAGGTGGTTCACCGCGAGGAAGCCGTCGACGCCCGCCACGACCTCCCCGGTGGGGTGATCCAGGCCGACGTGCACCGCGAGGAGGTAGTCGACGTCGTCGAGGTGGCCGCCGGCGACGACGGGTTCGCCGCCCGCGATGACCTCCTCGCTCGGCTGGAACACGATCTTGAGCGTGCCCTCGAAGTCGCTCTCCACGAGCGCGTCGAGGACGCCGATGCCGATCGTCGCGTGGGCGTCGTGGCCGCAGGCGTGCATGAACCCCTCGTTCTCCGAGCGGAAGCCTGCCCGGGCCGGGTGATGGTCGTCCCCCTCCGCCTCGCGGATCGGGAGGGCGTCGATGTCGACGCGGAGGGCGATCGTGGGCCCCTCACCGCGTTCGAGCACGGCGACGGCACCGGTGTAGCCGCCCGTGAGTCGGTCGAGGACGTCCTCGCGGGCACCTGCCTCGCGGGCCCGCGCCAGCCACGCCTTGAGGTCGGCGTCGTCGGGAACCGCGCGGCGCTCCTCGCCGAGCACCTCGGGGCCGACGTAGAGCGCGTCGAGCGGGCGCGTTTCGAGTTCGTCGACGATGCGAGCGGTGGTGTAAAACTCCCGCCAGGCCGGCTCGGGGTGACGGTGGAGGTCACGACGGAGGGTTCGGAGATCCTCGATACTGCTCATACCGGGTGGAAACACCCACCCGTCTAAGAGGTTCCGGCGTACGAGCGTGGGCGGCTTCTTGTGCGTCGCTGACGAGATACGTGTATACGAGTCATCCTCACAGACGGGTCAGAACTGTCCTGCCGGAATTTCAAGGCCATCGATTCGGGGGTGTTGCTCACGAAGGACGAGAAACGGAAGAAGGTCATCGGGTTCGTCCCGAACCACCAACTGCGATACGTCGTCCCGGACGACCTCGAACTGACGGTCGGCGGCGAAGCCACACCGGTCGAGACGGAACGGGAGGCCGCCGGGTCGGCCGACGACCACGAGGAACGCGTCGAGAACGCGACCGGCGACGATCTGGTCGTCGGTCCGCCGGCGAGCGCTACAGAACCCGCCGCGGAACTGGGCGGAGACGGAACCGTGGCCGTGAGCGAGGGCAGAGATGGAGACGCGGACGCCGTCGAGCTCCGTCCCGAACCGGCCGCGGACGCCTCAGCGGAGGAGAGCGAACTGTGTCGACTCGGCGGCCTCGGGTCGACCTACGCCGAACGGTTGCAGGCGGCCGGATACGAGACGCTCGCGGACCTCGCGGTGTCTGACCCCGTCGCCGTCGCCGAGGCCGCGTCCGTTGCACCGGGGCGGGGTCGACGGTGGGTCAACGCCGCCGAGCGAGCGGTTGCCTCGGAAGTGCCCGAGGAGGGTGAAGCCGAGGCAGCGCGCGAACGAGAGGGCGAACCGGGTGGAGAGGAGATAGAGCCGTCGGAAGGAGACGACGCGAGCGGAGCGGAGACAGGTGAAGGCGACGGGGACGAAGACGCGGAAGGCGACGGGGAGGAAAAGGACGCGGCGGACGGGCGAGAGGAAGAACACGCGGAGGACGAAGAGACCGAAGCGTAAGATTCGGGCGGGAGGAACGGACGTCCAGCGGGGTTCACCCGCACAGGCGAACGAAGCACGTCAACACGAGTCACAGAAGCGGCAATCCGTACGATTTTATCAGCCACCTCACCTCGATAGGCATAGATGAGTTCCGAACCCGAAGAAGCGACGCGATTACGATTCCGCGGTGGTCCGGCGGTGAGCGCGGTCCCCGTCGTGTTCTTCGTCGTCTGGGCGGTCGTCCAAAGCGGCGTGCTGGGGATCGGCGACACCACGGGGCTCGTCGTGGGGATGCTCCTCGGGCTGATCGTGGGGCTGTTCCTCGTCCGCGGCGAGTGGAAGACGTACGCCGACGTGGTGTTCGACGGCATGACGAAACGGGTGGCCGCGACGGCCATCGTCGCGTGGCTCTGGGCCGGGATGTTCGCGGCGACGATCCAGACGGGCGGCTTCGTCGACGGCCTCGTGTGGGCCGCCGTCGCGCTCGACGTGGGCGCGGCGCTGTTCCCCGCCGCCACGTTCCTGCTGGCGGCGCTCTTGGCGACGGGTATCGGGACGGGCTACGGGACCGCAATCGCGTTCACCGCGCTCGTCTTCCCCGCGGGCGTCCTGCTCGGGGCATCGCCCGTCCTGCTGTTCGGGGCCATCCTCTCGGGAGCCGTGTTCGGCGACAACCTCGCGCCCGTCTCGGACACGACCATCGTCTCGGCGGTCACCCAGGACGCCGACATCGGGGGCGTCGTCGCCTCGCGGTTCAAGTACGCGGTCGTCGCGGCCGTCTTCGCCCTCGGCGGCTACCTCGTCGCGGGGAGCGCGATGTCGGCCGTGCCGCTCGCGGGGGCCGCGGGGATCGCCGAGACGGCCCGGCCGCTCGGTCTCGTCCACCTCGTCTCCATCGCCGTCGTCATCGGCACGGCGGTCAGCGGGCGACACATCGTCGAGGCGGTGTCGTGGGGACTCGTCGTCGCCGTCGCACTCAACCTCCTGCTTGGGCTGGCACCGGCGTCGCGGATGCTCGTCTTCCGCGCGCCCGAGTCGTCGGGCGTCGTACAGGCGATCGACGCCACGCCGGTGGTCGGGGGTGTCGTCGAACTCGTCCCGACCGCGGAGACGGGCGTCGGCGGCGCGCTGTACACGGGTGCGGCGGACTTCTTCCCCCTCATCGTGCTCGTGCTCCTGATCGTCGCCGGCGCGGAGGTGATGCAGCGCGGCGGCGGCTTCGACGCCGTCCAGTCGTTCCTGCTCGACCGGGTGGCGACGAACGTCAGGCGAGCGGAGACGACGATGGTGCTCGGCACCGCCACGGTCAACGCCGCCATCACGATCAACACCGCCGCGGAGATCGCCGTCGCGCCGTACGTCGCCCGCCTCGGCACGCGGTTCAACATCAACGGCTACCGCCGGGCGAACATCCTCGACGCCAACACCTCTGCGCTGGGGTACATCTTCCCGTGGGGCGGCGGCGTCCTCGCCGGGTTCACCGCGATGCAACGGCTCCCCGCGGAGTACGAGTGGTTCACCCAATCGATGCTCGTCAACCCCGCCGCGGTGTGGCCGTTCGTCTTTCACGGCTGGTTCCTCGTCGCGGTGTTCCTCCTCGCGGCGTGGACGGGCTACGGCCGCGAGTACGTCTCGGACCGCCGGTCGGGGGAGGTGAGCCGCGTATGAGCCTGCTGGAGACGGTGCTGGCGGGACTGACCTTTCGGACCTCGACGCCCGCGTTCGAGGCGGGCGAGGAGTTCACGGCCTACGTCACCGGAACGGACGGGACGGACGCGCTGGTCCGGATCGGCGACTCGGTGCTCCGACTCGAGGGCGGCAACGAGTCGCTCGTCGATCGCCGGGTCCGCCTCCGCGTCGAGTCGTTCGACACCCAGGCCCACGAGGGGCGGGCGGAACTCCGCTCGGTCGTCGACGCGGACTGACCGGAGGGTCGGGTGCTCGTCCCGTCAGACGGGGTCGCCCGCGCGCCGGTCAGGACCGACGGTGGCCCGCGGGTTTGCGGTGTTCGACCTCGATCTCCACGTGGAGGCTGTCGGGGAACTCCATGTGGCCCACCTGCCGGGCGATGTGATCGTTGCCGTGGATCTCGAGGCGTCGGGCGTACACCGAGTAGTTCCACGACTCGAACCGGTCGCCGGGCGCGAGGCTACGGTACCGCGGCACGGTGAGGTGCTCGGGTGGGTCGTTGAACGGTCCCCGACACTCGGCACCTTTGCGCTCGATGAGCGTCTTGATCTCGGAGACGGTCTCTTCGAGTGCGACACGGTCACCGCTCTGGAGCGAGAGTTTCGTGACGTAGGTCATTGTCCTTCCCTGGGTCCGCCGGGTTCAAAAACGCACCTAGACGGGTCCTGAGGGTCCCGGCTTATCTCGGCCCGTCCCGTGGCGTCGTCTATCGGGGCCGTCGTCGCGGAGATCGACGGGCGAATCGACGGGGCTGCCCTCCGACACCCTCTTAAACGTTGGTATGGTTATCAGAGGTAATGGCAGTGGAAGCGGTCAGCGCTGGAGCGATCCTCTTCCGCGACACCCGTGGCCACAGGGAGTATTTGCTCCTGAAGAGCCGACCGGGGGACTGGGAGTTCCCCAAAGGCGGGGTCGAAGGGGACGAGGAGCTCCAGCAGACGGCGATCAGAGAGGTGACCGAGGAAGCCGGGGTGGAGGATTTCCGCCTCATCGACGGCTTCCGCGAGGACTACAGCTACGTGTTCGAGGCGAACGGGACGACCATCCACAAGACGGTCCACCTGTTCATCGCGCGGTCGTTCGAGGCGAGCGCTGAGCTCTCCCGCGAGCACCGCGACCTGCAGTGGCGCGACTACGAGCAGGCGATCAACACCATCACCCAGGACGGCCCCCGCGAGATCCTCGAACGCGCACACGCGTATCTGGACGAACTCGCGGACACCACCGAGGAGGGACGGACCTACCTCGCGTAGCGAGCGCGCGTGACGGGCCCCGCCGTCGACTCGGAGTTCACCTTCGAGCTCGTCACCTGCCGGTGGGCCGAACGCGAGTGGCCGCCGCACCGACGGAGCGACCGCGCCGTCCTCGTGGGCCGCCAGGTCGGCACGCGCGACCGCCGCTGGGACACCCTCGTCGTCGAGTGTGACCGCGACGCGGTCGCCGTCCGCGACCGGTTCGGGCCCGCGGAGCTCGACTCGGACTTACTGCACGTCGTCCGACACGCGCCCGCGGAGTGGGCGTGGTACCGCGACGCCCTGCCCCACCCCGGCTACCCCTGGCGCTACGTCCGCGAGGCGGTCCACCGCGCCGCGGCCCGCGACGCCGTCGAGACGCGACGCCGGGGCAACCGGATCGAACTGCGCCGGGTCGCGCCGTACCCCGACTGGATCTCCCGAATCGTCGCCGTCGAAAACAAGCCCGACCTCGACGCGAGCGCGGCCCGCGCGCTCGCGTCACAGATCCGGTACGACGTCGACTGCGGCCTCTTAGACGAGGTGTGGGTCGCCACGCGGGCGACCGACGACCCCGTCCCGCCCGTCCTCTTAGAGGAGTTCCCCGTCGAGGCCGGCGTCCTCGCGGTCGACCCGCTCGACGGAGCCGCCGAGGTGCTCTGGCACCCCTCGACGCTGTCGCCCGCCGACCACGACCGCCGGCGAGTCATCGCCGAGCGGGCCTACGGCCGCGGCTGGCGGTCGTACGCCGACGCGATGCGGCCGGACTGCCGGGGGTTCGAACTCCGCGAGGTGGGCGAGACGTTCGTCCCCTTCTGCGCGGCGAAAGGGCGGTGTCAGACCGGCGCGGAGTGTTCGGGGTCGTGCCCGTCGTTCGAGCCGGAGCCGCCCGGCTGGCGGACGCGCGGCTGGCCCATCGAAGGCGGCCCCGGCAAGGGCGTCCGGCTCCTGCTCGATCGTCGGCGCGACCGGGTTCGCGCGTGGGACCGTCGCCGGGAGTGACGGCGGGTCAGTCGTCGGCCGTCTCGCGGTCGTCCGTCGCCGGCTCGTCGTCGACGGCTTCGACAGTGACCGCGTCGGCCGCCACCGCCCGGCGGAACGTCGGGACGGCCCGGTACTCGATCTCGACGACCCCCTTTCGGCGTAGGCTCTGGAGTGCCTGCCGCACCGCCTCGACGGGCGGGTCGAGCGTCGTCGTCCGTCGGAGCGCGTGGAGCACGCTCACGACGCTCATCGACTCGTCGTCCGGACCGGCGACGGTGTCGAACACGCGCGCTTCGAGCTCCGGCACGCGGATCACCGAGGGGACGCCCGAGTCGTCGCCGGCCTCGACGCCGGGGTCGACGTCGACGAGATCCGCGGCCTCGGCGGTCGCCCGGATGAGGCTGTTGTCGTCGCGGTAGTAGTACTCCTTGAGTTCGTTCTCGAGGTACTGGTGGACCTCGCTCCCGCTGTCGAGGCCCCACCGCTCCTGGAGTTCCTTGTTCTTCGTGGGCTGGAGGCGGACGATGTCGGCCAGCCGTTCCGTGGCCTCCTCGGAGAGCGTCATCTGTCGTTCGGTGCGGCGGCGTCGTACATGGATGTTCTGTTCTAGACGTGTCCGTGGTTCTCCGACCCGACAATTATGAACGAGATGATATTTTTCGCCGTCCACGGTTCGGGCGCCGCCCACGACGATCGAGGACGGCCGCGTCGTCGAGATGTGGCATCAGATGGAGACGGTCGGCCTCATGCGACGAGTCGACGCGATCCCGGAGGAGGCGACGGAGCACGCGTGAGCGGGCGGTCGGGGCGGCGTGCGGACGGCCGCGGAGCCAACGATTATACCGGCGGCCGACGTGGCCCCGCCCATGGACACCGACTGGGAGACAGTCTCGCTCGACGTCGACGATGACGTGGCGACGCTCACCGTTGACCGCCCCGACAGCCTCAACGCCCTCAACACGGAGACGATGGACGCCCTCGAAGCGGCGCTCGACGCCGCCGAGGAGGCCGACGTTCGCGTGCTCGTGCTCACGGGCGCGGGCGACAAGGCGTTCGTCGCGGGGGCGGACATCGGCTACATGCAGTCGCTCTCGACCGAGGAAGCCGAGGCGTACGCCGAACAGGGCCACACGATCTGCCGCCGACTCGAACGGTTCCCCGGCGTCACCATCGCCGCCGTCAACGGCTACGCTTTCGGCGGCGGCTGTGAACTCGCGCTTGCCTGTGACCTGCGGGTGGCCTCGGAGCGCGCGGTGCTCGGCCAGACCGAGATCGACCTCGGGATCATCCCCGGCTGGGGCGGCACCCAGCGCCTCCCGGCACTCGTCGGCGACGAGGTCGCCCGCCGGCTGATCTTCTTCGGCGAGCGGATCGACGCCGGCGACGCGTACGAACACGGGCTCGTCGGCGAGGTCGTCGCCCACGACCAGCTCAACGATCACGTCGCCGAGATGGCCACGGAACTCGCCGCGAAGCCGAAGTTCGCGATCCGGGCGGCGAAGGAGGCGCTGAACACGGCCCACGAGGCCCCCCGCGACGTCGGCCTCGACTTCGAGCGCCGCGCCTGGTCGGGGCTGTTTGGAACCCCGGACCAGCGCGAGGGGATGGAGGCGTTCGTCGAGAAGCGCGATCCGGAGTTCGAGTAGGGCGGACTCAGTCGTCCTGCGGGGAGGGGCGGCCCAGGCCTCGCGCGTCGCCGACGGTCTCGTCGACCTGGCTGTAGGTGACGACGAGCGCCACGACTGCCAGCGCCGCGCCGAAGGCGAACGGGACGGCGAAGCCGAACCGTTCGAGGAAGCCCGAGACGAGCGGGCCGACGGCGACGCCGAGGCCGAACGCCATCGTCAGGACGGACAGCGTGGTGCCGGACTCCCCTTCGCCCGCGAGATCGCCGGCCAGCGCGAGCGACGGGGCGAACACCATCGCCACCGCCGCCCCCTGGACGAACCGTGCCACCACCATCGACAGCGAGTCGGTGACGAACCCCTAGACGAGCACCGACGGGACGAGCAGGACGAAGCCGGCGAGGAGGAACGGGCGGCGGCCGTAGCGGTCGGAGGCGCGGCACACCGGGATCTGAAAGGCCACGTTGGCGATGACGACCGCGCCGAACTGGACACCGAAGAGAAAGGTCCCCTGCGAGAACCGCTCGTTGATCTGTCCCTCGAGCGTCGCGAACAGCGCGATGCCGATGGCCATGCAGAACGTGCCGAGTCCGAGCGCGAAGACGGGGTCGAACAGGGAGTCGGTCCCGCGAACGGCGACCGAGAGGTCGTCGGCCGCGCGCGTCTCGGTCCGGTCGGGATCCTCGACGAGGATCACCACCAGGAGGAACGACAGCAGCGCGCCAACGACGGCGACGGCGAACGCGGCGTCGACGCTGACCGTCTCGATGACCACCCCGGCGACGATGGGGCCGAAGCCGAAGCCGACCAGCCGGAGCGTGTTGAACACGCCGAAGTTGCCGCCGCGGTCCTCCGACGTTGCGACCTCGTTCACGAGCGCGACGGTCGACGGAATGGTAAAGCCGGCCGCGAGCCCCTGGAGCGCGCGCAGGACGAGCACCATCCAGTACGAGGTGACGACGAGGTAGGCGGCGCTGGCGACCGCGAGGAGTCCGAGGCCGAAGAGGATGTAGACGCGGCGGCGGCCGGTCCGGTCAGAGAGCCGCCCGGTAAATGGCTGTGAGAAGGAGTTCAGGAAGCCGAACAGCGAGAGCACGACGCCGATGAGGAGCGACTCGGTCACCAGGAACGAGACGGGGCCGGCCGTGAGGCGAACGCCGGCGATGCCGGCCAGCGAGACCCGACCGCTGGCGACGAACAACGGGAGAACGACGATGAGAAAGGAGTTGCCGAGCGCGTCGGCCATCCGGGCGACACCGAGTGCGAGGATGCGGCGGTCGGTTCCGAGAACCATCTACCCCCAGGTGTGGCCCCGGCGGAAAGACGATTCCGGGTCGTCCGGACGTGGACCGACCGTGGTCGATGCTATGAGTTTCGTTGACACGACCGGCGAGGCTAAGTACGATCACGATTAATAGTGTGCATGGAATCGGAACTCAAACTCAACACTGTCATCGAGGAGTTCGAGACGCTCGACTACCCGATCGACCGCGAGGCGGCGGCCGACGCGTTCGACGACTCGACGCTGTTGATGGCCGACGGCGAGACGAACCTCGGGTCGCTCATCGAGCGGACGCACACCCGGTCGTTCGCGTCGGCCGAAGACCTCTTCGTCGAACTCCAGACGGTGCTCCCGATCGAGGCCGTCGGCGAACCGGGCCAGTCCGACGGCGACGCCTGATCGACTGCCGCCACGGGTCTGCGTTGGGAGTCGGTCGTCCGACCCGCCGGGTTGGTCAGACTTTTGAACCGTGGCGAACGACGTAGGCCGATGGTGAGGACGCGACGGATCGGGGGGTCCAACGACACCACGACCGCGGCCCGTGAGGAGCGCACGAACACGACGCTGTCGAGGACGCCGGCGTCTCGGACGGCCCGGCCGGTCCGATGACCGACGACGACGGGCGAACGACCGAACAGTACGCGCGACTCGTCGAGCGCCTGCCGGTCGGCGTCTTCCGCAGCCGGTTCGACGGGACACTCGTCGACGTCAACCCGGCGTTCGTCTCGCTGCTGCGCGCCGACTCGGCGGAGCGACTGGTGGGACGGGACGCGAGCGAATTTTACCACGACGCCGACAGTCGCCGTCGGCTGCTCGGGAAGCTCGAACGGGAGGGGACGGTCTCCGACGAAGAGATCCGACTCACCGCGCTCTCCGGCGAGCGGATCTGGGTGTCGACGACGCTGACGCTGACCGACTGCGGCGACGAGCGCTTCCTCGAAGGCTTCTCCTGGGAGGTGACCGAACGGAAGGAGCGCGAGCGGGAACTCCGGCGGACCAACGAGCGGCTGGAGGCGTTCTCGGGCATCGTCAGCCACGACCTCCGGAACCCACTCGGGGTGGCCGACGGCCGGCTGGCGTTGGCCCGCCAGGAGTGCGACAGCGATCACCTCCACCACGTCGCACAGGCGCACGACCGGATGGCGACGCTGATCGAGGATCTCCTGACGCTGGCGCGGGAGGCCGGTTCGACGGTCGAAGTGGATCCGGTCGATCTCGCCGCGCTCGTCGAAGCCAGCTGGAAGAACGTCCGAACCGACGGGGCGACTCTCGCCACGAGGACCGAGGCCACGATCCTCGCCGACCGCCCCCGGCTCCAGCGGCTGTTCGAGAACTTGTTTCGGAACGCCGTGGAACACGGTTCCACGGACCCTCGTTCGCAGACTCACGAGGACGACGGTGCGAACGGCGACGTGGCGGTGGCCGTGACGGTCGGCGACCTCGACGACGGGTTCTACGTCGAGGACGACGGTCCGGGTATCGTTCCCGCGGACCGCGACCGCATCTTCGAGAACGGCTACTCGACGCACGAGACGGGGACGGGATTCGGGCTCTCGATCGTCGAGTCGGTCGCCGAGGCACACGGCTGGACGGTCGCCGTGACACGGGGCGACAGCGGCGGGGCGCGATTCGAGATCGCCGGCGTCGCGCGTGACGTGTGACGCGTCGCGCGCGGCGTGTGGCCCAGGGGGCGGCCTCTGGAACGGTCGTCTGCGTATCACTGCGCCGAGAGGTCCATAGAGCCAAGTCGGTCGCCGCCGTGGGCCGCGTATGGACGACACGCTCGGCTCGACCGACCTCAGGGCACGCTGCGAGCGACAGCAGTACCCCCTGTTGCGGGCCGATGCGGCTGCGGCCTTCGCCGACGTGACGGTCGAGACCGACGACGGGGAGACGAACCTCGGCGTCGTCATCTCGGAGTTAGCCTGCGATTCGTTCACCGGCCCGGACGACCTGTACGACGAACTCGTGGCGTCTGTCGAGGCCGGTTCCGAACTCCGAGGAGCTTAAGTGCGCCAACCAAGTGAATCCCATACTATGGAGTTCTGTGACGAATGTGGCTCGATGATGAAGACCGAGGGGGACAAGTGGGTCTGTCCGAACGGACACGAGAAGCTGCGGAACGAGGCGACCGAGGCCACGATGACGACGACCCAGGGTCAAGAACACAGCAGTGCGGTCGACATGTCGGACGTCGACGACGCCGAGATCGGTCCGACGACCCGGGTCAACTGCCCGAACCCCGACTGTGACAACGACCGCGCCCGCTACGAGATGAAGCAGATCCGGTCGGCCGACGAGAGCGAGACGCGCTTTTTCACGTGTACCGAGTGCGGCCAGAAGTGGCGGGAGGACGACCACTGAGATGGCCCGCCCCCCCGCTCCGACGCTCCCTGCGCTCGACGGGCGGGGGTGGACGCTCGCGGCCGACCGCGAGGAGGTCCGCTTCGAGCTGCCGACGATGCGGGTGCTGGCGCACACGCTCGTCTACCACGACGACGCCCTCCGCGAGCGAGTGCGCGAGGCGACCGGCATCGACCACACCTGGCGCTTCTTCTTCGCGACCCGGCTCGGCTTCGAGCCGCCGCTCCCGCCGCTGACGGGGACGGCCTCGGTGTACGGCTCGGTGCGGTCGGAGTCGCGCGACGCGTTCGTCGAGGACCTCCGCGAGCGCGGCGTCGGGGCGATCGAGCGCGGGCGAACCGAGCGGGCCCGGACCGAGACGGGCGACCGGGTCTCGCTGACTCGCTACCGGGGTCGGTACCGACTCGAAGAGGACGGCGGCCCGCTCGACGTCCCGATTGCAGGCCTGCTCGGGGTGTGGACCCACGACGGCGACTTCCGCCTCGCGGGCGGGTGGTACCCCGAGCAGTCGCTCGCGAGCACGCTCAACGGCGCGCCGGAGACCGACCCGAACGAGTTCCGGAACGAACTGATCGACCTCGTCCGGGGGACCCGATGAGCGCCGAGGACGACCCGCGGCCCCCGTCGGTGGAGGTGCCCGACGGCTGGGTCGAACTGGAGACGACGACCGAACGCGTCTTCTCGGTGAGCAAGGTGACCGTCACGGCGACGACGGTCGTCTACGAGGACGAGCGCCTCCGCGAGCGGGTCGAACGGGAGACCGACGCGGCTTTTCACCGGTTCGTCTTCGCCAGTCGACTCCGGCTCCGTCCGTCGGCGACGCCGTCCAAGCCGCTGACGAAGCTCGTCACGTCGCGCGCGAAGGCGGGGTTCGCCGACCGCCTCGAAGCGCGGGGGATGGCCGACGTCGACGCGTGCGAGACGCGACGGTTCCGCGTCGACGGGACCGACGCCCCGCTCGTCGGCTACGACGCGACCTGTACGATCGAGGGGACGACCCTCGCCGTCGACGGCTGGGTCGCTGTCTGGCCCGGGGCGGACGGCGAATACTTCGTCGCCGGGGGGGCCTACCCGACGCACGTCCTCGAGGGCGACCTGAGCGAGGTGCTCGAACCGAACCGGTTCAGGAACGACCTCTTTTCCATCCTGCGGAGCGTCCGCTGACCACACACCGCGTCGCTCCCGGTGAGCGTGGTGACGGCGGGGTCGGAGAGCCGTAACGGGCAAGTCCTGCCGGGTCGAACGGTCGGCGATGGGAGACGACGGCGGCATCGGCGGGCGGGACGAACCGGCACGCGTGCCGGGCGATCACTCGGAACTCCTCTCGGAACTCGACTCGCACGACCTCGCGGTCGCGACCGATCCCGAGGCGCCGGCCGACGCGGGCGTCTTCGACGACGACCCCACGGCCGACCCCGACGAGACGTTCCCGCAGTCGGTCGGAAGCGGGGGGCCGACCCCCGAGGGCGTCATCCTGTGGACGCGGATCGCTCCCGACGCCTTCGCCCCCGACGAATCGCTCGGCGTGCAGGTCGCCCGAGACGCCGAACTGACCGACGTCGTCTACGAGGGCGTCGTGACCGACGCCGAGCGCGTCCGGGCGCACGACTACACGGTCAAGGTCGACCTCGACGGCCGCCTCGATCCCGACCGCGAGTACTGGTACCGGTTCGTCTACCGGGGCGTCGCCTCCCGGACCGGACGGTGCCGGACGCTCCCGCACCCCGACTCCTCGCCCGAGTCGCTCCGGATCGCACTGTTGGCGTGTCAGAACTACTCGAACGGCTACTACCCCGCCTACCACTACGTCGCCGAGGCCGAGGTCGACTTTCTCGTCCACGTCGGCGACTTCGTCTACGAGTCCGACGGCGGCGACTTCAAGGGATTCGGCTCGTACGACTACCCCGACCGCGAGAAGTCGCTCCCGAGCGGGAACGGCCGGGTGTGGAACCTCGACGACTACCGGTATCTGTACCGCACCTACCGGAGCGACCGGTTCCTCCAGGAGGCGATGGAGTCACACACGCTCATCGCCGGCTGGGACGACCACGAGATGGTCAACGACGTCTACTGGGACCGCGTCACGAACGCCCCCGCCGGCGACCATCCGCGCGGCGACGATCCCCAGTTCATGACCGAACTGATCGCCGACGCGATGCACGCCTGGTGGGAGTTCATGCCGGCGCGGGTCGAGTACGACCCCGGGGGCGACTCCCTCCAGGAGCGGTTCCGGCTCTGGCGCTCGTTCGAGTTCGGCGACCTCGTGACGCTCGTGATGACCGACGAGCGGCTGTTCCGTGATCCGCCGCGCGAGGCCATCCCGACGGTCGACAACGTCGGCCCGCAGTACGAACCGCCCGGGCGGACGATGCTCGGCGACGAACAGCGCGCGTGGCTTGTCGAGACGATCACGACGTCGGAGGCGACGTGGACCGTCTGGGCCGACGAGGTGCTGACGGTCCCCCTGCGGATCGGCTCCGGCCCGCTCTCGCTCTACCCGGTGCAGGGCGGCTGGGACGGCTACACCCGCGAGCGAATGCGCATCACCGAAGCGGTGGCCGAGGCGGGCGTCGACAACTTCGTCACGCTCACCGGCGACATGCACAGCTACGTCGCCGCCTACCAGCAGACCTCCTACCCCGGCCGGGTGACCGGCGGCGAGGGGGTCGCACAGGGCGACCGGATCGGCGTCGAGTTCATGACGCCCGCGATCACGTCGCTGAACGTCGCGGAAGCGCTCCACCTCACGCGCGGGCGGCGAAAGCGGCTCACCGAGCCGCTCCTCTCGAAGCTCGTCCCGCTGATGAACCCCCACATCGACTTCTTCGACGGCCACAACTGGGGCTACTCGGTCGTGGAGTTCACACCCGACGACTGCACCTACGTCGGCTACGCCGTCGACAAGACGGTGAACTCCCCCGACGCCGACCGGGAGGTCGTCGTCGCGTACCGCGTCCCCGAGGGCCGCGTCGAACTGGAGGACGTGACTTGCGAGCACTCGGTCTAACTGGTGGGTGTCGATTCCAGTACGAGGTCGTCACGTGTCATGCTCAGCGACGGACTGCACGTGGGAGCGGTTTCTGAGGTAACGGGCTACGTATCGTTCTCGGAGACGGACCGCACGAGAGGCGAGCGTCAGGGCGGTGATACCACGGCACTGAATGGGCCCGGTCGCTTCGACCCCGCACTCGTTTTACCCGTGAGGACCTCCCCAGCCGGTTGCGGTGCGCGCTCGCTGCACCCCTCATCCCTCGCGCGCGCGTTGCCGGACGGAGCCGGCGACGGCACGCGCCACGGCACCGCAGTTCAAAAGCGGTCGGCGCGCGAGGAGCGATCGGCCGGAGGGATTGAGCGACCGTGCGAGGGGCCTGCTCGCGCCTCCGTGCGCGAGCGACCCGGCTGGGGAGGGTGAGGCCGTTCGTCGCGCCCCGGCTACTGCGCCTTCGTTCCCCGTATCGGTGATCCTCATATCCTCGATCCCCAATCCTCTCGCGGGCATCCCTCCGAGACAGATCGATGTCGATCACGAGAACTCGCAACCGTCTCGCCGATCAGCGCCGCCCGAACAGGAGGTAGCCGGTGTGGCCGACGCCCGCGGTCGACGGCCGGGAGCCGCGCTCGCCGAAGTCCATGCGGCGCTGGATCGTCTCGAACGTCTGGACCTCCGACAGGCCCGCCTCGCGGGCGGCCTCGTGGGCGGCGCGGGTCCCCTCAACGAACGGCGAGTAGACGGCGACGAACCCGCCCGAAACCAGGAGGTCCGGCGCGCGCGCGACGACCGCCGGTGCGTCTTCGGTGTCGAGGGTGAGGAGGTCGTACTCCCCATCGAGCGAGTTGAGGTCGTCAGTGAGGTCGCCGGTTCGGACCTCGACCCGGTCGGTGACGCCCGCGAGGGTCATGTTCTCGCGGGCCACGTCGGCGAAGTCCGGGTCGCGCTCGTAGCTCACCACGTCGGCACCGACTCTCCCCAGATAGGCGGCGAGGACCCCCGTGCCCGTGCCGGCGTCGAGGACGCGGTCGCCGCGAGAGGCACCCGTGTGGCCGACGACGAGGCCGATGTCGCGCGGCATCATCGGCGCGCCGGTGCGCTCGAAGTGGTCGAAGAGGTCGGGGCCACGCGGCTCGCGCACCTGGAAGCGCTCGCCGAGATGCGTCTCGACGGTGTCGCCAGCCGCGACGTCGTCGGGCACGTCGATGACGCCGAGATCGGTCCCGAACTCCGCGCCGGGTTCGAGGAGGTACTCGCGGTCGCCGTTGACGAAGAGGAGCCTCACCGCGTCACTGGAACCGGGCGATCGCCGCCGCCAGGTCGCCGTCCTCCGTGGCGAGCGCCTCGCGGGCCTCGTCGGGGGTGACGCCGGCGCGCTCGACGACGAGCTGAACGTCCTCGTCGGGGATCGCGTCGTCGACTCCCGTCGTGCCGTCGTCGGCATCGTCGACAGCATCGGCGTCGCTCGCCTCACCGGCTCCGCGCTCTCGCGTCTCGGGCTCGCCGACGACCTGGTACGTCTGGGTCCCCTGGGCGTCCATCCGGGTGACCTGTGCGTCGGAGAAGACGAGTTCCTCGTCTCCGGTCCGGATGATCACCTCTTCGGCATCGAGTTCGGTGACGTCGATGCCCATCTGTTTCATCATCTGCTGCATCTTCCGCGGGTTCATGCCGCCGCCTCCAAACATATCTCGCGAGAGGGTGTGGGTCGGCAAAAGCGTGGCGAACCACGGGAGCGCGTCCGCCGGCGCGAGAGAGCTCAGACGTGGTCTTTCGGCAACAGCGCCTCGAACTCCCGGGTTGCGAGCCACTCACAGAGCTCGACGAGCTGGGTCGTCGCGGCCTCGAACAGCCGCTCGCCCGTCTCGGCGGAGGCGTCGGTCTGGTCGCCCAGCACGCCGTTGTCCGTGTTGTCGATGGCGTCGTAGAACGTCCGCGCGCCGTTCTGGACGGCCTCGGGGTGGTTCTCCCAGTCGACGAGGCCGCCGTCTCGCGCGTCCGCTAACCGCTCGTCGTGGACGAGTTCGGGGTGGAGGTACTGGATGAGCGACGTCTCCTTCGGGCCGCCGTGGGGGCCGGGCTGGGCGAAGGCGTCCTCGATCAGGTCGGGGATCGATTCGTCCCACATCCACTCGATGGCGTAGGCGTCGCCGGCGTCGCGGAGGCGGCGACCGACTTCACGGAGATGGACGACGTTGCCGCCGTGGGCGTTGACGTAGACGACGCGGTCGATTCCGTGGTAGGTGAGGTTCCGCGTCAGCGACTCGACGTAGTCTCTGAAGGCGGGCGCGTCCGCCCACATCGTGCCGTGGAACTGCCGGTGGTGTGGGCTGACGCCGACGGTTATCGTCGGGGTGCAGAGGTAGCCGGTGCGCTCGGCGGCCTCGCGCGCGAAGGCCTCGGCGATGAGGTGATCCGTGCCCTCGGGGAGATGTGGGCCGTGCTGTTCGGTCGAGCCGAGCGGGACGATCGCCAGCGACTCCGCTTCGAAGTAGGTTTCGAGGTCGGGCCACGCCTCGTCTGCGAGATACATCGACTGAACATCCGTCGTCGGGTACGTATAAGTTGGGCCCGCGCCGGCGCGCCTCACTCGATGGTGTAGGCGGTCGTGTCGTCACCGCCGACGAGGAGGGTGTCGTCGTACACGGCGAGATCGCTCACGTCCTGCGTCGACCGGTGAACGACAGACCCACCGTCCCGGGCGAACCCGGTGAGGCCGTTTGCCTGGTTGGCTGCCCAGACGTGCGACACCGAGAGCGCCACTGATTCGACGGTTTCGTCGACACTCGCCTGCCAGCGCACCGTTCCGGTGTCCCGCTCGATCGCGTAGACCGTCCCGGCGACCGTCCCGCAGACGACCAGCGTGTTGTCGACGACGGGCTGGGCCACGATGCGGTCGTCGACGTCTGTCGACCACCGCGTGCTCCCGTCGTCGAGGCTGTAAGCGGCCATCTGGTCGAACGCGCACGGGTAGTAACTGCTGCCCGAGACGGCCGCGCCGTCGGTCGACATCCTGATCCTGTCGTAGTGCTTGACGATCTCACCCGTCGCCGGGTCGAGAAGCGTTATTCCCGCGTCGGACGTCCCGGTTGACCCCACACAGATGGCTCCGTCGTACGTCGCGATGTCGACGAGATAGCGGCCACCGACCTCGGCGAGGTGAGTGTCCCACACCTGCTCGCCCGTTTGCATGTCGACGCCAGTGACGAGCGGGTCGTAGTCGATGTCCATCCCGTAGGTGTGGCTTCCGACCGCCGCGACACCGTCGACGACCGCGACGCCCCGGGCGTAGTTGTGTCGCGCGTCGGGTGGTGCGTCGAAGCGCCACGCCTTCTCGCCGGCGGGGTGGTCGTACGCGTAGAACTGCGCCCCGACCTCGGGCGAGTAACCCTCGCCGTCCGGGTCGGGGCTCAGGCCGAACACCGCCCGACCACCACTGATTCCGAACGCCTCGGTGCCGAGGACGTCGTCGTCGGCGAGTTCGGCGGTCCAGCCCATCTCCGACTGATGTGCCGTCCCCACGCCGTCGGTCCCGCTGAGGTAGAACGTCTGGTTCGACACCCAGCCGTCGTTCACGTGCCACCCGTCGGTCCAGCGTTCGGTGAGCGTCACCTCGCCGATTCCGACCGTGTCTCCAGTGTCCTCCTCGCCGGTGGACGGCTCGGTGTCCGCGTCGTCGCCGTCGGGGCCTCCGGTCGCCGGGGTCGTCGTATCGGCCGCTGCCGGGCCGCTCTCCTGTAGTCGAAGACACCCGCTCGTTCCCGCCATCCCGACGAGAGCCAACAGATCTCGTCTGTGCATAGGGTACGGTACGGCTCGGCTGACATATAGCTTGAGTAGACGATATCGATTCTGATTATTTCTCGGAACTGTTATATTCAGTACTTCCGACCATTACTCCGTATGCGTCGTCTCGTGACGACTGGTGTCGTCGGCAGTACCTACAACGCGGTGGTTCGCCCCTCGCGGTTCGTCCGGGCGGACGTCGCTCGTGCCAGCGGCTCGCTCGGAGCAACTGTCTCGGGGAGTCGCCGTCTCCTTACGGTGTTCGTCGTCAATCTCGTGATCTACGCGGTCCCGATCACGCTGGCCGGGTTCGGCTCGACGTTCACCGCTACCGCGCCGCCGTCGGCGATCGCGGCGGTCACGCGGGTCGGCGGCCTCTCGCCGATCGAGGCGTGGGATTTCGCACAACGGTTCGTGCAGAACTCGTTGTACATCTCGCTCGGGGCCGCGCTTACGTTTCTCGCGTTCCATGGCAGCGTCTGGTTGACCCGGAGTTCCGCCGGCGTCCTCCCGTCGTTACACACGGTCGTCTACAGCACGAGTGCGTACCTCGCGGGCGTGTTCAGCGTCGTCTGGTTCATCGCGACCGCTCCGTCGGTGGTCGTCGTCGACCAGTTCGTGCTGAACGTCCAGAAGCGGTTCATCTACACCCTCATCGACGCCACGGGGGCCGGCCTCGAACTCCCGTCTGGGCGTCCGACCGCAGTCGACCTCGCGGGGGCGACGCCCACCGGGCAGCTCGCACTCGCTACGCTCGTCGTCACCGTCGGGTACTTCGTCTACTCGATGTACCTCGGGTCGCGGCTCAACCACGGCGCGTCGCAGACGACGGCAGCGATAACGGTCGTCACGGTCGGGGCGACCCCGGCAGCGTTCGTGCTCGGGTCCATCGCGCTCACCCTCACTGGAGGCAGTCTCGTATGACAGATGCGAATCAGCGGACGACGGCAGAACAGCTCGCAGACACCGACGGGAAGCGAACCGACGGTGACCCGACGAACGGGAGCCACGCCGACCAGGGAGCGTCCGGCGTCCTGTTCGTCACGAACCCGTCGGCCAAACCGACCGCGGTCAAACTCGGACTCACCGCCCTCGTCGGACTCGCGGTCGTCGGGTACCTCCTGTCCAGGCCGGACCTGCTCGGCGGGCCAGAGGCCACACAGATCGGCGTGTACGTCGTCGCGTTCGTGTTCGTGGTCGCCGTCGCGCGACTGCTGGTCCGGGTCTACCTTCTCACACGGTTCCGGTACGTGGTCACGGAAGACGCGCTTCGC
The DNA here is from genome assembly GCF_024228675.1 of Salinigranum marinum. NCBI lineage: Archaea > Methanobacteriati > Methanobacteriota > Halobacteria > Halobacteriales > Haloferacaceae > Salinigranum > Salinigranum marinum. Next base: position 1,161,502 of record NZ_CP100461.1, read on the forward strand.
CGGGAGTACTCGCTGTTGTACTCTTCGAAGTCGCGCGAACTCCCGCTCGAGAAGGTCCGTGGATACGAACGGACACAGAGTCGCGTCCAGACCGCCCTCAACGTCGGAACGGTCGGGTTCCTCACGGCCGCGGACGCCCGCGGTATCGGGTTCCTCGCGTTCGAGAACGTCCCCGAGTCCGAACGGGTCCAGGCACTGATCCGACGGCACGTCGAACGGGAGCAGTACTGACCGATGCCCGGACGTCACCTCACGGCACTGGTCGCTCGGACGGGAGCGCGCTGATGTCGACGGAGCCACGCGAGCGAGACGGGCACAGAACCGACGGGGACGTGACACCGACGCCGGGCCCGGTCCTGCGGTTCGGAGTCGCGCTTCTCGCCGGCGGCGTCACCGCACTCGTGACCCTCCTGCTCACCCCGGTGGTCGAGGCCACGACGCCGCTCCAGTTCTCGCTCGCGCAACTCGGTGCCCTCGCCGCGGGCACGGGGCTCCTCGTCGCGGTCGACGGCGCGAGACAGCCCGCTCCGCGCTTCGTCGTCGTTCGGACGTCGTACGTCGTCGCGGCGCTCGTGGTCTGTGGTGGGGTCGCGCTGGGCGTCTCACTCTGGTTGCAACCCACACCCACCCCGAGGACGGGACAGACGTCTGCACTCGAATACGCGCCGCTGATTCCCGTGGTCGTCGGTGCGTTCCTCGGACTGCTCGTCGCCGGTTTCGGTGTGTTGTACCGGCGGCGGACGACCTTCGACGCGTCCGAGTAATCCCTCCCCCGCACGCGTCGACGGAGCGACTACCCGACCCGAACACTGACCGCCACGCCCTCCCCGGCCGGGAGGACGACCGTCTCGAGCGCCGGATCGCTCCGAACGAGGTCCAGGTACGACGCGATCCCTTCGGTCGTCGTGTCGACGTCCCACGGCTCGTCGCGCGTGACCAGTGGATCTTCCTCGGTGTCGAGCATCACGGAGAGGGTCTCGGCGTCGACGGGGCCGGCAGTCACGTTGTCGGCGACGACGACACCGCCGGGTTCGAGTTTCTCGCGAACCCGCGCGAGCGCCGGCGCGTAGCGTGCCCCCTCGTGGTCGAGCAATACCACGTCGAACGGGCCGTCGTACCGGCCGACCGCGGCCATCGCGTCGCCCGACTCGAAGACGAAGTCGACACCGTACGCGCCGTCGAGGAACTCCCGTGCGAGCGCGAGTTCCTCGTCGTCGTACTCCGTGAGGACGATCCGACCGCCGTCCATCCCGCGGGCGAACCACGAGGCGGAGTAGCCGAACCCCGACCCGAACTCGAAGACGTCGGTGGCGTCCGTGAGTCGCGCGAGGAGGCGGAGGACGCCCCCGACCTGCGGCCCGACGGTCGGGAAGCCCTCGGCCACGCCGTGGTCGAGCATCCGGGACTGCCGGTCGTCGTGTGTCGGCGCGACCGCCCCGAGGAGTCGACGGAGTTGTTCGTCCATACCTCACCGGTTGCCCCGGTCCGGGATTAACCCTCCCCCGTGGGTGTCGTCGCCGGCGGCCGTCGATCAACCCCGTCTCCCCGTCCGAGAAGGACAACTATTATCACCTGACGGGGAGTTGTCGAGAACCGAACGGAGGATACACAGATGCCACTCGTTCCGTACGACCCCTCAGACGAGCCCGAACGAGACCCGTACCTCCCGGACTTCGACGAGATCCTTGACCGCATCCTGAACGGCGACAACGACCCCTCGACGCCGTCCGGCGGCGCGTAGACGACCGAAGTCGCGTCCGGCCGCGTCAGGCCCGCCCAGCGACCGGGACCCAGTCTCGTTCTCCCGTACTTTCGCGTCTCGTCCCACCCTCGCCTCGCCCGAGTCGCGCGTTCGCGGTCCGCCAACGACCACCGTTAAGTCCGCCCCGACCGTCACGGTAGTCGATGTACGACCCCGCAGACCTCGAACGCATTCGCGCTGCGAAATCCGAGTGGGAGGAAGAGACGCTCGGTCCGACGCTGGACCGGTTCGGGGAGCGCGAGGAGACGTTCACGACCGATACCGGCGGGCAGGAGGTCGACCGACTGTACACGCCCGCGGACGTCGAGACGGACTACCGCGAGGACCTGGGATTCCCCGGGGAGGAGCCCTACACCAGGGGCGTCTACCCGACGATGCACCGCGGCCGGCTGTGGACGATGCGACAGTACGCCGGCTTCGGCACCGCCCGCGAGACGAACGAGCGGTTCCGCTACCTCATCGACAACGGCTCGTCGGGGCTGTCTCTCGCTTTCGACCTCCCGACGCAGATGGGCTACGACTCCGACGCCGACATGGCCGCGGGCGAGGTCGGCAAGTCCGGCGTCGCCATCGACACGCTCGACGACATGCAGACGGTATTCGACGGGATCCCGCTCGACGAGGTCTCCACGTCGATGACGATCAACGCGCCTGCGGCGGTCCTGCTCGCGATGTACATCGCGGTGGGCGACGAGCAGGGCGTCCCGCGCGAGAAGCTCCGGGGGACGATCCAGAACGACATCATGAAGGAGTACGTCGCGCGGAACCTCTACATCTACCCGCCGGAGCCCTCCATGAGGCTCATCACCGACATCTTCGAGTTCTGTGCCGCCGAGACGCCGAAGTTCAACACCATCTCCATCTCGGGGTACCACATCCGCGAGGCCGGCTCGACGGCAGCCCAGGAGATCGCCTTCACGCTCGGTAACGGGATCGAGTACGTCCAGGCCGCCGTGGACGCGGGGCTCGACGTGGACTCGTTCGCGCCGCAGCTGTCGTTTTTCTTCAACGCCCACAACAACGTCTTAGAGGAGGTCGCGAAGTTCCGCGCGGCGCGGCGGATGTGGGCGACGATCATGGACGAGCGGTTCGGGGCCGAGAACCCCAAGTCGAAACAGCTGAAGTTCCACACCCAGACCGGCGGCTCCACCCTCACGGCACAGCAGGTCGACAACAACATCGTCCGCGTCGCCTACCAGGCGCTGGCGGCCGTGCTCGGCGGCACGCAGAGCCTCCACACCAACGGGAAGGACGAGGCGCTCTCACTGCCCACGGAGAAGTCGGTTCGGACCGCGCTCCGGACCCAGCAGATCCTCGCTCACGAGTCCGGCGCGGCCGACACGATCGACCCGCTCGCGGGCTCGTACTACGTCGAGTCGCTCACCGACCGCGTCGAGGAGGACGCCTTCGCGCTCCTCGACGAGATCGACGAGCGCGGCGGGATGCTCGACTGCGTCAAGAACCAGTGGGTCCAGCGGCAGATCCAGGACGTCGCCTTCGAGCGCCAGCGCGAGATAGAAGCAGGCGACCGGGTCATCGTCGGCGTCAACGAGTTCCGCGTCGACGAGGAACCGCAGGTCGACATCGAGGAGGTCTCCGAGGAGGACGAACGCCGCCAGGTCGAGCATCTGAACGGGGTCCGAAACGACCGCGACGAGGCGGCGGTCGAGGACGCGCTCGCGACGGTGCGCGACGTCGCCCGCAGTGACGGAAACCTCATGCCGCCGATCATCGAGGCGGTGAAGGCGTCCGCGACGGTCGGCGAGGTGTGCGGCGTGCTCCGCGACGAGTTCGGCGAGTATCAGCCCGGAAGCGCGCTCTGAGCCGAAAAAGCGACGACTGAACTGCCCGGTCAGGAGTCGAGTACGCTCACCGTGCGGCGGGTGGAGGCGGTCTCGACGGCCGCCAGCAGTTCGTCCGTGATCGCACTCTTGCGGTGTTCACACATGAGGTGAACCCTGAGATCAGTGCGGTTCTCGAAGCGTTGTGAACACATCGGGCACGGTGCGTATTCCTTCATCATCGTTAATGATGTATCTGCACAGGAAGAACAAATACCTGTCGGTACCATTCACCATCGGAAACTCTCCGGCCGGCGCGGCTGTTCGGCGGTGGAGTTTATCCGACGGGGCGAGACCACCGAGGCATGGAGTTTGACCACATCGGTGTCGCGACCACCGCTGCCGCCGACCTCGCTGACCTGTACGCCGATCTGCTCGGGACGCCGGTCGCACACGAAGAGACGTTCGAGGGGATGTCGGTCGTCTTTCTCGAACTGGACACCGGCTACTTCGAGTTGCTGGAGCCACGGGACGACGGGGCGATCGCCCGCTACCTCGAACGGAACGGAGCCGGGATCCACCACGTCGCGTTGCGGACGCCGGACATCGACAGCTCGCTCGAACGGGCCCGGGAGCTGGGCGTCGACCTCGTCGACGAGGAGCCCCGCCCGGGGGCGTGGGGACACACGGTCGCGTTCCTCCATCCGAAGTCGACGGGCGGCGTCCTCGTGGAGTTCGTCGAGCACTGAGAGGCCGTCGCGAGTCGTCACCGGTGTCTCGCCGGATCGCGGTGACGAGGCACCGGTACACACGGCTGCGACAGTCCCGCTGTGACGCGGCCGACCGCAGGGAGACCGGTACGTCGACGATCCGACGGCTCCCGTCGGCGTCTCCGAGCCTGCCGTGGGCGGTTCCGCCGGATCGGCCGCCGGGCGACGCCGAGAGAAAGACAGTAGTGGCCGGGTGGCGACGTTGGAGTCACGGATGTATGACTGGCTCTCTCACCGGGCACAAGCGGCTCCCGAGCGCACGGCGCTCGTCCGCGCAGCGACCGGCGAGACGCTCTCCTTCGCGGGTCTCGACGCCATGGTCGACGACCTCGCCGGCCGGCTGACCGCACTCGGTGTCGAGGCCGGCGACCATCTCGGAACGGTCCTCGAAACCCGACTGGCCGCGGTCTGTGCGATCCACGCGGCCGACCGACTCGGCGTCGTGTTGGCCCCGCTCAGCCATCGGCTCACCGCTGACGAGCTGAGAGACCAGATCGACGCGGCGGACGTGACCACCCTCGTCTGTTCGGAAACGACCGAAGCGCGTGCGATCGAGGCGTTCGACGGGCCGATCTGTTCGGTCGACGACCCCACGACCGACGACGCCGTCGCGCTCGCGGAGACGACCCCCGCGGCGGTCGAATCCGTCGACTGGGACCTCGGCGACACGCGGCTTCTGCTGTTTACCTCCGGGACGACCGGCGAGCCGAAGGTCGTCCGCCTCACGACCGGCAACCTCCTGTGGAACGCCGTCGCCTCGGCGTTCAGGCTCGGACTGCACCGCGACGACCGCTGGCTGGTGTGTCTCCCGCTCAGCCACATGGGCGGCCTGTCGCCCGTCATCCGGATGCCGCTGTACGGGACGACCGTCGTGCTCCGGGAGTCGTTCGACGCGGGGCGGACCGCCGACGACATCGGGAACTACGACGTCACCTGCATCTCGCTCGTCCCGACGATGTTGAGGCGGATGCTCGACCTCCGGGGGACGCTCGCGGACTCGCTCCGGGTGGTGTTGCTGGGTGGCGCGCCCGCCCCGGACGAACTCCTCGAACGCTGTCGTGACTTCTCCGTGCCGATCCACCCGACGTACGGGATGACCGAGACCGCATCCCAGGCCGCCACGGCCACGCCGAACGAGGCGTTCGACGACATCGGGACTGTCGGCCGGCCGCTGTTTTGGACCTCGGTGTCCATCCGTGGCGACGACGACGCGCCCCTCGGTCCCGGTGAGATCGGCGAGATCGTCGTCGACGGCCCGACGGTGTCGCCGGGCTACTACGGAAACCCCGAGGCGACGGCGGCGGCGTTCGGCCCGCACGGGCTCCGGACGGGCGACGTGGGCTACCGCGACGAGGACGGCCACCTCTTTCTCGTCGGCCGGGTCGACGACCGGATCATCACCGGCGGGGAGAACGTCTACCCCCGCGAGGTCGCCGACGTGCTCCGCTCGCATCCGATGGTCGCCGACACGGCCGTCGTGGGCGTGCCCGACGACGAGTGGGGGCAGCTGGTCGGTGCGCTCGTCGTGCCCGTCGGGGACGATCTGACGGTCGACGAACTCGACAGCCACTGCCGCGAGCGACTCTCGGGGTTCAAACTCCCCCGAGTGGTGTCGTTCGCCGACGAGCTCCCACGAACCGAGTCGGGGACCGTCCGGCGCGACGCCGTTCGGGACCGCCTGGCGGAGGGGACGGCGATCCCGGACGCCGAGGCCGCCGCCGACACGGCGGTGGCCGGCGGGTCCGACGAGAGCGAGACCGACCCGTCCGACTCCGCCGCGCCCGAGACACTGATCGACGACGACCGGACCGTCGGCGGCGGGGCGGAGTCGGCCGCCGACGCGAACGGCGACGGGTTCCTCGGCGGCGGGTCGGCCTGGGGGCTGGGCGACGAACCGGCCGAGGACTCCGTCGGGGCGGACGACGCGACCGACGCGCCGGACGACGCGGAGCCCGAGCCGGATCCACCTGACTTCGTTCGGGAGGTGCTTCCGGAGGACCCCGCCGACGGTTCGAACGTCGAAGCCGACCCCGACGAGCGAACAGACAGCGCTGGCGACACGGACGGAGACGACTCCGAGGGACAGGACGATCACGACGGAGCCGACGACGCCGAGGCGGACGATCGGGCGGCGTCGGACGCCGAGCCACACGAGAACTGAGCCGTCTCGGAGGAACAATCATTATGGTTCCGTGTCAGTTGGAGCTATGGTAGGGACGACAGCCCAGACGTTACGACCGTTCCTGTGGCGGGCGGCGAAACTGTACCCCGACCGTGAGATCGTCTCGCGTACACACGAGGGGATCGATCGGACGACGTACGCGGCGTACGACCGTCGGGTGGCCCAACTCGCGAACGCGCTCGACGGGGTGGGGATCGACGACGGAGAGCGGGTCGCGACGTTCTGCTGGAACCACACCCGGCACTTCGAGACGTACTTCGCGGTCCCCTCCCGCGGATCACAGCTCCACACCATCAACCCCCTGTTGCCGGACCACCACGTCAAGTACATCGTCGAGAACGCCGCGGACAGACTCCTGTTCGTCGACCCGTCGCTCGTGGAGAAACTCGAGGGCGCGGCCGCAGAGGCCGACGGCGCGTTCGACACCGTCGAGCGGTTCGTCGTGATGGGGAGCGACGTGCCCGAGACGTCGCTCGACCCCGTGGTCGACTACGAGTCGTTCGTCGGGGGGCACGCGGAGACGTACGACTGGCCCGCGCTCGACGACGAGACGCCCGCCGGGATGTGTTACACATCGGGGACGACGGGCAAACCGAAAGGCGTCGAGTACAGCCAGGGGATGATGTGGGCGCACACGATGGGGATCCTCCCGGAGGCGGGGCTGGATTTCCGCGCCGACAGCGTCGTGATGCCCGTCGTGCCGATGTTCCACGTGATGGCGTGGGGGTTCCCGTACGCGACGACGGCCGCCGGCGCGAAACACGTCTATCCGGGGCCCGCGCCCGACCCGGCCGACCTCGCCCGGCTCATCGAGACCGAGGGCGTGACGTTCTCGGCGGGCGTCCCCACCGTCTGGCTGGGTCTGCTCGAGTATCTCGAGGAGAACGAGGCGGACCTCTCGTCGCTCGAACGGGTCGCCATCGGCGGGGCCGCGGCACCGAAGTCGCTCGTCCGCACGTACGAGGAGGAGTACGACGTGCAGGTGGTGCACGCGTGGGGGATGACCGAGACCTCGCCCGTCGCCGCCGTCGCCCACCTCAAACCGGGGATGGAGTCGTTGCCCCCCGAACGACGCGACGAGAAACGGGTCAAACAGGGGCTCGTGCTCCCCGGACTGGAGTTCAAAGTCATGAGCGACGAGGGCGAGGTGCCGTGGGACGGCGAGCAGTTCGGCGAGCTCTGGATCCGCGGGCCCTGGGTGACGACGGAGTACTTCCGCCGCCCGGACGCCAACGAGACGGACTTCGCCGACGGGTGGCTGAAGACCGGTGACGTCGTCACCGTCGACCCCGACGGATACATCCAGATCGTCGACCGCGCGACGGACGTGATCAAGTCGGGCGGCGAGTGGATCTCCAGCCAGGAACTGGAGAACGCCATCATGGCTCACGACGACGTGGTCGAGGCGACCGTCATCGGCGTCCCACACGAGAAGTGGCAGGAGCGGCCGGTGGCGTTCGTGGTCCCGCGCGAGGGCGTCGGTGAGGGACCGCTCCGGAGCGACATCGCCGACCTGCTCGAAGGGGACTACCCGACGTGGTGGGTCCCCGACGACGTCGTCTACATCGACGCGGTGCCGAAGACCGCGACCGGGAAGTTCGACAAGAAGGTGCTCCGCGAGGAGTACGCCGATCACGACGTCGACGACGTGCCCGAGGGGGCCGCACCCGACGACGACTGAGACGGTCTGTCGTCGCTGGTTCCCGGTCGTCGCCGCCCCTGGGGTCGGCGATAGCCGGCACCGACTGACGACAGACCTGATGAACCGCCGGCCGGTTCGGTAACGTTCACGAACTATTTTGATCGTTCATCCCTACCGCGAGACATGGACCTCCTCGACGACTCCGTCGTGCCCGAACGTGCCCGCGAGATCAAGCGTCGTGCCCGCGAGTTCGCCGCCGAACGGATCGAGCCCGTGGCCGCCGACTACCACGCCTCGGGCGCGTACCCGTGGGACGTGCTCGAAGCCGGGATGGACGCCGGGCTCGTCGCGGGCGACATCGGCGAACGGTGGGGTGGGTCGGGGTTCGACCTCGCACAGCAGTTGGCCATCGCCGAGGAACTGTACCGGGCGGACGCGGGAATCGCACTCACCCTCCAACTCGCGAGCTTCGGCTGTAGTATCGTGGAGTCGTACGGCGACGAGGCCCAGAAGCAGACGTGGCTCGAACCGGTCGCCGCCAACGACCAGCTCTCGGGGCTCGCGGTCTCGGAGCCGGAGACGGGAAGCGACATGGCCGGGATGACCACCTCGGCCGAGCGAACCGACGACGGCTGGGTGCTGAACGGCGAGAAGTACTGGGTCGGCAACGCGGTCGAGGCCGACTGGCTCACGGTCTACGCGAAGACGGACGACACCGACAAGGCCCACGCGAACTACTCGCTGTTCATCGTCGACACCGACCGCGAGGGGTACCACGCCGAGCACATCCCGGAGAAGATCGGGATGCGGGCCTCCAAACAGGGCCACATCGTCCTCGACGACTGTACCGTCCCGGCCGAGCACCTCGTCGGCGCGCGGGGCGAGGGCTTCGGGATGCTCGCGGACTTCTTCAACAAGGGTCGGGTGATCGTCGGCGGTCACGGTCTCGGACTGGCCGCGGCGGCCATCGAGGAGGCGTGGGCGTTCGTCCACGATCGGCAGGCGTTCGACCGCTCGGTGAGCGAGTTCCAGGCCGTCCAGCACACGCTCGCCGACATGCGGACGGAGTTCGAGGCCGCCCGGGCGCTCACCTGGCGCGCCGCCGAGAAGGTCCACGACGCCGACCAGCCCGGGCTGTGGGCCGCGATGACGAAGCTGAAGGCGACCGAGGTCGCGATGGACTGTGCCGAACGCGGTATGCAACTGCACGGCGGACGCTCGATCCTCGCGGAGAACCGGATCTCACGGGTGTACCGGGACGTCCGTATCCCCGTCATCTACGAGGGGGCGAACGAGATCCAGCGGGACCTGGTCTACCGACAGTCACGGTGACCGATAGTCGCAGTGACCGACAGTCACAGAGAGACGATACTCAGCCGAACGATGAGAGTGTTATTTGATACCGTCAGACATACACTCGGTGCGCATGTCGACAACAGAACTCGACGGGAAGACGGCGGTCGTGACCGGGGCGGGAGGACAGATCGGCGGCGGCATCGCCCGTGAACTGGCACGGGCGGGCAGTGACGTCGTCCTCGCGGACGTGGACGTCCTCGACACGGCGTACAACCAGCAGGGCAGCGAGGATGTCCACGGCGCGGAGACCGCGCACGCGCTCGCCGACGAGATCGAGACGATGGGCCGGCGCTCGATGGTGGTCGAGTGTGACGTGACGAAGGCCGACCAGGTCGAATCGATGGTCGACCGTACGGTCGAGGAGTTCGGCGCGCTCGACGTCATGGTGAACAACGCCGGCATCATCACGCTCTCGCCGGTCGAAGAGCTGGACGAAGCGGAGTGGGACTCGGTCATGGACGTCAATGTCAAGGGCGTCTACCTCTGTGCGAAGGCGTCCATCCCGGAGCTCCGCAAGAGCACGGGCACGATGATCAACACGGCGTCGATCGCGGGCGAGATCGGCGCGGCGGGACTCGGGCACTACGTCGCGTCGAAACACGCCGTCATGGGGCTGACGAAGTGTCTCGCGCTCGAACTCGCGCCGGACGACGTGACGGTCAACGCCATCTGTCCCGGGATCGTGAACACGCCGATGTGGGAGAAGGTGCTCACACCGGCGATGGAGGGGAGCTACGACGAGATCATCGGCGACGTGATCCCCCTGGGCCGCGACCAGACGCCCGAAGACATGGGCCGGCTCGCGGTCTACTTCGCGACCAACCGGAACGTGACGGGCGAGGCCGTCAAAGTCGACGGCGGCATCACCCAGAACGTCATCTAACCGCCACACTCCCAACGTTTATTTCATGACGGTCGGTCTCGACGAGCATGACCCCGTATCCAGTGTACCCGCCGCTCGTGACCCCGTTCACCGACGACGACGCGGTCGACGCCGAGGCGCTCGCGTCGCTCGTCGACAGCGTCGAACACCGGGGGACGGACGGCGTCGTCCCCTGCGGGACGACCGGCGAGTTCGCTAGCCTCTCCCGTGACGAGTACCGCCGAGTCGTCGAGACGACGGCCGACGCCGCCAGCGGTCGCGTGATCGCGGGGGTGGCGGACACGAGCGTCGCCGGCGTCCGGTCGCGGATGGAGACCGCGGCGGCGGCTGGCTGTGACGCGGTGCTCCTGACAGGACCGTACTTCCACACCGAGAATGCGACCGGCGGGACGACCGCGTTCCTCCGCGCCGCCGTCGACGACGCCCCCCTCCCGGTGTACCTCTACAACATCCCCGTCTACGTCGGCACGGAGCTCGATCCCGAGACGGTCGTGGCACTGGCCGCCGACGAACGCGTCCAGGGACTCAAAGACTCCAGCGGCGACCTCGACTACCTGCTCAGAGTGGTGCGCGAGACGCCCGACGACTTCGGGCTGTTCTGTGGCTCCGACAGCGTCCTCGTTCCGGCGCTGGCGAGCGGCGCGACGGGCGGCATCAACGCCCTCGCCAACGTCGTTCCCGAGGTGTTCGAGGCGGCTACGTCGGCGCTCGCGGCCGGCGACATCGAGCGGGCAGTGACGATCTCGCAGACGGCGATCGGCCCGCTCTTCGAACAGTGTGCGACTCACGGCTTCGCTCCGGCGACGAAGGCGGCGGCCGCCTCGCGGGGCTTTCTGGAGTCGACGGCGGTCCGCCCGCCGCTCGTCGAACTCGACGGCGACGCGCAGGCGGCGGTCGGTGAGGCCGTCGAAAACTCGCTGGCAGTGGTCGACGCCGACTGATCCGGGCGAGGGTTCATCTCCGATCCCGCGGCCAGCGGTCCCGTGACCTGACCGCTGTCACGGGCCGTCCGCGGTCGTGCGGCGCACCGGTCCGTGTCGCCCGTCCGCCACACCCGCGGCTGAACGCTTATTCCCGCCCGTCCCTACCCGGTGGTATGGTCGACGCCTCCGTCCACCTCCTCGACCGCGGCCGCGTCCACGCCGACCGTGGGTACGTGGTCGACGGCTACTCGATGGCCTCCGCGCAGGAACCGAACCCCGACCACGAGCGAGACGAGTTCGTCGTCTGGAGCGCGGTCGTCGATCACCCCGACTGCACGGTGCTGTGGGACACGGGCTCACACCCCGACGCGGGCGGCGGCTACTGGCCCGAGCCGTTGTACGCGGCGTTCGAGCACGTCGACGCCGCCGATCACGACCTGGAGTCGGATCTCGCCGCCGCGGGGTTCGGCCTCGACGACATCGACGCCGTCGTGATGAGCCACCTCCACCTCGACCACGCGGGCGGCCTCGCGGCTTTCGCGGGGACCGACACACCGGTCTACGTCCACGAGGAGGAACTGAAGTTCGCGTACTACTCGGCGAAGACAACCGAGGGCTCGATCGCGTACCTCGCCTCGGACTTCGATCACGACCTCGCCTGGGAGGTCGTCCACCGCGACCGCCACACCCTCGCAGCCGACTTCGAACTCATCCACCTCCCGGGTCACACGCCCGGCGTGCTGGGGGCCCGAATCGACCTCCCCGACGTGACGGTGCTCGTCGCCGGCGACGAGTGTTACGTCGACGCCAACTACGCCCAGGAGGTGCCGCTGGGGCCGGGACTGCTCTGGAGCGAACCCCACTGGTTCGACAGCCTCCAGCGGCTGAAAGAGGAAGTCCGCCGGACGGACGGGAGGGTGGACGTGCTGTACGGCCACGACCTCGACCGCTTCGACTCGTTCGCGGGGGGCTGGAACCGCTGAGCAGACGCCCAGCAGCGGCCGATCGGCGGACGCTCGCCGCCGAACCCCGGCGTCGGCCGTCGACGACCCGTCGTTCGTCGATCAGTCGTGTGCGAAGAGGACAAACCCTTTTACACACGGGATTCCTACTCGTTTACCAATGCCGAGTTCGATGGCCGAGTATCTGCGGGCCGATATGGAGTGTGAGGGGCTCCTCGAGTGTTTCCACGGGCTCAAGGACCTCGACAGGCAGGTCTTTCAGCTGCTCGTCGACGCGGACGAACGCCTGACTGTCGACCAGATCGCAGACCGGGTCGAGCGGGAACGGTCGACCGCGTACCGGAGCGTCCAGCGCCTCCTCCAGGCGGGCCTCGTTCAGAAAGAACAGGTCAACTACGAGCAGGGCGGTTACTACCACGTCTACCGCCCGGTGAGCGCGGACGAAGTGACCGACGACATGCAGCGGATGCTCAACGACTGGTACGCGAAGATGGGGCAGCTCATCCAGGAGTTCCGCGACAAGTACGACGACGAACTGGAGACCACCGTCGCCGACTAACGGCCGGTCGGGAGGCCGAGCCGAGTCAGGAGGCCACGCACCCCACCGTGTGCTTTAGGCTGTTCGAGCCCCTATCAGCACTGATATGAACAAGAACGAACTCGTCCACCTCCACGCCCTCCTGGCACGGGTGGCCGAGGACTACGTCGAACGGGGTCTCGCGACGCCCGACGACTTCACCACGTACAACGCCCTTGGGACGACCCCGATGGCCCTTCGGCGGTCGCGTGCCGACCACGAGGCGGCCACGCGAGCGCTCGCTTGCGCCCTCGCACGCCAGTCGACGGCGCAGTCACGCCGGTCGGACCGCACGCTCGAAGAGTCGACGACGATCTGAGCGGTCCCGGTACACGCGTTCTGCAAACCACTAAGGGACACCCGGCGTAGCCACGAGTATGTCACTGGAGGAGTTCTGGGGAGTCGGGCCGAAGACGGCGGCACGACTCCGTGAGGCACTCGGGGAAGCGGCCGCCGTCGACGCGATCGAATCGGCGGACGTGCGGCGGTTGGTCGACGCTGGCGTCACCCGTGGACGAGCGACGCGAATCCTCAGGCGGGCACAGGGCGGCGCGGGGATGGACCTGCTCGCGACGCGCGACGCTCGGAACGTTTACGACGACCTCGTCACGCGGGCGGCGTCGTACGCCATCACCGCGCACGCGGCCGACCGGATCAGGGTCATGACTCCGGTCGCCGACGCCGAGACGCGCGAGGCCCGCCTGGACAGGGTGCTCGCCGCCCGGGACGCGTGGCGCGCGCTGGACGACGGCGAACGAACCGGGGTACTGGACGCGTTCGAGGCGTACGACGAGGCCGAAACCGCCCGCCCGGCGGCGGTCAGAGCCGCGCTCGCACTCCGCAACGTGGGGCTCAGCGGGGAGACGTTCGCAGCGCTCGACGGGGTCGACGAGCGCGCGCTCGCCGAGGCCGCCACGGCGCTCGAGGCGCTCGATGTGGACGACGGAGACGGGGTCGCACGGGGCGTCGACGACGACCTCGACCGGCTCCGAGCGCGACTGGCCGCCGCCGAGGAGCTAGAGGGGAGCGCGTTCGACGTCATCGACACGATCCGTGAGCGCGGCGTCCGCGACCTCGCGGCGTTCCGGGGCGCGTTCGCCGAGTACGTCGCCGAGGAGACCGAACTCACGCGCGGTGAGGTGACCGCCGCGACGGCCGACGACGCGGTCGATGCCGCCGACTTCGTGTCGAGTTCGCTCCGGACGCTCGTGGCCGATCTCCGCGAGCAGGTCGACGAGCGCGAGGCGGTCGTGAGCGCCGACCTCGAAGCCGCCGTCGACCAGGTCCGCGAGGACGTCGAACGCGCGGTCGACGCGGTCGACGACATCGCCGTCGCGCTGTCGCTCGGGCGGTTCGCCGACGCGAACGACCTCATCCGGCCGACGTTCGTCGCGGACGGACTCGCCGTCGACGCGGCCCGGAACCTCTCGATCTCCGATCCGCAGCCGATCTCGTACGGGATCGGGAGCCACTCGCTGTCGGCACCGACTACGGATCGGGTCGCGGTTCTCACGGGGGCGAACAGCGGCGGGAAGACGACCCTCTTGGAGACGCTCTGTCAGGTCGTCCTGCTGGCGTCGATGGGGCTGCCGGTCCCGGCCGACGCGGCCGAGGTGGGTGCGTTCGACGCCGTCGTGTTCCACCGGCGGCACGCGTCGTTCAACGCGGGCGTCCTCGAATCGACGCTGAAAACCATCGTGCCGCCGCTGTCGCGCGAGGGTCGCACGCTGATGCTCGTCGACGAGTTCGAGGCGATCACGGAGCCCGGCCGGGCTGCCGACCTCCTCAACGGGCTGGTCTCGCTCACGGTCGACCGGGACGCTCTGGGCGTGTACGTCACCCACCTCGCCGACGACCTCGCGCCGCTCCCCCCCGAGGCGCGGACCGACGGCATCTTCGCCGAGGGGCTCACCACCGACCTCGAACTCGAAGTGGACTACCAGCCGCGGTTCGGAACCGTCGGCAAGTCCACACCGGAGTTCATCGTCTCCCGACTGGTGGCGAACGCTCGCGACCGAACCGAGCGCCAGGGGTTCGAGGCGCTCGCCGCGGCGGTCGGCGAGGAGGCCGTCCAGGGGACGCTCTCGGACGCGCGCTGGTCGGGGTGAGCAGCTATCTGGCCTGAAACGAAACATCCACTGGTGAAAATTCACTAAAACAGTGTTATCATACACATATATGGACAAAAAATGACGAATTTTATTTACTGTTGCAAAGGTTTTAGTACATACAGCTATTGATCGATATTGTGAACTCAGAGTCCCTCCTCCGCGTCGGCTGCCTCCCCGACTGCGGCTACGAAGTCGAGTCGACCGACGAGCAGACTGCCGTCGAACGGATGACGACACACATGTGGGAGGCGCACAGGCTGCCGGTCGACCCACTCGACGTCCGCGAGATGGTGCGACCGACTCACCGCATCTCGCGGAGCGAGACGAACGCGGTGGCGTCGGCCGACAGCCACGTCTCCAGACGGTCGTGACGTGAGCGACCCCGGCGATAGATCGTACACCGATCCGGCCCGTTCTCGTCGCTGACCACGACGCCGTGGAGATCGAACCGACGCTGGCAGGTCGCCGTCTCCGAGTGGAGGCTCATCACCTCAGGGCGCGTCACGGACGGTCATGAACCCTGCTAAGTCGACTACGTAGTTCGCGGGAGGATTACTGTGAGGACCGTCCTCGTCTCTCGTGGTCGTTCCACCGGTGGGCTGTAGTGGACGGCGGCTGTTCGACTGGTATGGTCATCGACTCCGACTCCGAGTTCGAGTTGATCCCGCTCACGGAGTTCGACCGCCTCCGCGACGCGCTCGATCGGTTCTGTGCGGGGGGCGTCGACGGTGACGACGAGCGGATCCGGTGTCGGTTCGGCGGGGCGACGTTCTCCGTCAGCCGGACGGGCGCGGTCGAGGCGGGCATGCCGCTGCACGGCTTCGAGGCCGCCGACGTCGAGGCGATCGGCGTCGACCCCGCCGCGGGGAAGCTCCTCGTCGAGACTGCAGCGGCCCGGTACGTCTTCCGCCATCCCTGACGGCGAGAGAGTCGACGACGAAAGTGCCGGTTTGAAGTACCAGCGCGGGCCTCACTCCGAGAGATGGTAGACCCGACCTCCGACCTCGACGAGGACGTCGACGAGAGCAACGCCCCGGCGTGTGTGGTCTGCGGCGAGAAGTTGATCCGCGATCCGGCCCACCACGTCGTCACCTGGGTCGCCGACGGATCGATTCAGGTGCGGCACTTCTGTAGCGAGGACTGTCGCGGCGCGTGGGACGACAGCGAGCGTTCTTGAGGCCGCTCACCAGAACCGATCGAGGGCGAGCGAGAGCATATCGGCGCTGACCGGCCGGAACTCCTCGCGTTCGGACGGCGGGAGGAAGCCGCGAACGCTGTCCCAGCTCTCCCGCGCGTAGCGTTCGTCGACCAGGACGCGGACACCGCGCTCGTCGGCCCCCCGGATCACTCGCCCCAGTGCCTGTCTGGCCTTCCGGACCGCGGGGACGAGCAGTGCGGTCCGGAAGCCGTCGCCGAACGCCCGATCGTACGCCGCCCGCACGGCCTTCGTTCGCGGGCTCGACGTGTCGACGATCGGGACGCCACAGACGACGGCCGCGGCGAGGCGGTCGCCGCGGTAGTCGACGCCCTCGGTCAGGGTTCCGCGGAGGCTCGTCACCAGCACCTTGCCGGGGCCGGCGAAGAACTCGCTTTTCAACGACTCGGTGGCGGTGTCGTCCGACGACTCGTCGAGCAGGACGGTCTTGTCGATCCGGTCGTGGAGGCGCTCGGCCAGCCAGCGCGCTTCGGCGTAGTTCGGCATCCCGACGAGGACGTTTCCGGGTGAGCGTGCGACTTCGCAGACGGCGTCGACGTACACCTCCCGCGTCTCGGAGTTCGATCCCACCGAGCCGCGGTTCTCGTAGGTGTACTTCGGCGCGTCGACGGCGAAGCTCGCACGGTGTTGCTCGGGGAAGCCGAGCCCGTAGGTCCGCTCGACGACCGGTCGGCCCGCGGCCGAGAGCGCGTCGAGCCCCGTCACCTGCCGGAAGACGGCCGTCGGTTCGAGCGTCGCGCTCATCAACACGCCGCCGCCGAACTCCCCGAGGCGGTCGGCGATCGCGTCTCCGGGGAGGCAGTTGTGGAGCGCGAGGCGGGCGTTGTAGCCGCGACGCCACTCTCTCGACCCCTCGTCCCACGTCCGTTCGAGTTCGATCTCGCGGAAGTAGTTCCCGTGGTCGAGCGAGCGCCAGGCGGTGAGGGCGTGGCCGGCGGCCGTCACTGCCCGAGAGCGGTCCTCGTCGTCGAGTTCGTCGAGGACGCGAGCGACCACTGCCCCGACGGCCTCGGCGCGGGTCCACGCGTCGAGGTGGCCCGCCTCGCGCGCCCACCGGGTAAGTTCGTCCTCATCGGTCGCAGTGGGGTCTCTGAGAGGGAGCTCGTGGTCGTCGAACGTCTCGGGCGCGTCGGCGAGCGACGCGCGCCAGTCCGGGCGTTCGCGATCGAGGTAGGCACGGACGCGTCGGTCGATCTCCTCCCGGAGTGCCTCGATCGCGTCCCGGACGGCGCGGACCTCGTCGAGAGTGACGTCCGCGTCGGCGAACCCCGCCCGGACAAGTTCGGCCCCCTCGGTCTCGTGGCCCGCGTCGTCGAACTCCAAGGGCGTGACGATCCGGTTCAGCTCCGTGGCGGCGTCCCGGAGCGTCGCGTCGCCGACGCCGTCGCTCACGAGATCCCTGACCCGTGGTTCGAGCATGTGCGCCTCGTCGCAGACGACGAACGTCGACTCGTCCAAGAGCGCACCCGTGAACGTCGCGGCCGTCGTGGGGTCGAAGGCGTGGTAGTAGTTGCCGATGACGACCTCCATCTCGGGGAGGAGCGCGCCCATCACGGAGTGGGGACAGGAGCCGCGTGAGGCCGCGAGACCCACGAGTGTCTCGGTGTCGACGAGCCCCCGGTCGTCGAACGCGAACGGGACGGCCTCGACGGGATCGCCGTCCTCGGGGAGATCTTCGAGGTAGCCCGCGTAGAAGGGACAGAACTCCGTCCCGTCGAACTCGGGCGTCTCGGGGAGATACGGCGTCGGCTCCGCGGCGGTTTCGAGGTATCGCACGCCGTCGGCCCCGGAGTCGGCGAGTCCGGTCTGTGCCCGTCGAGCCTCCTGGACGAGCGCGTTCGTGGTGGCGGGACCGTTCTCACCGGCGAGGTTGCGGGTCCGCTCGCGGAGCCCCTCACACCGCTCGTACACGTTCGTCGGGTCGACCCCGCCGGTGCGCTCGCGTGCGTACGGACAGACGTCGGCCTTGCCGACGAGCGTCAGCCCCGAGACGGGGCGCCACTCGTCGGGGAGGTTCTCGTTGATCGCGTCGAGGTCGGACTCGAACTGGCGGAGTTGCTGTTTGACGCTCGTCAGCACGACGACGCGCTCGTAGTCGGTGTCGGGGTCCCGGACGAGGTCGATCCCCGCTGTCAGGGCGAGCATCGTCTTGCCCGTCCCGCACGCGCCTTCGAGCACGGTGAAGCCGCCCCGGCGCGCCGTCTCGATCGCGGTCTCGATGCCGTCGACCTGCTCGGGGTACGGCGAGTCGTGGCCGAACACCTCCTCCCACTGCACGCTCGCCCCTCGCTCCTCGACGTAGAAAGCGGTGTCGCCCTCGGTTCTCACGGGAGCGGGTTGTGCCGGCTTCGTATTTGAACGTCCGGACGGTCGGTGCCGCCGTCCCCGGAGCGTGGCGGCGCGGAGCATATGCCCGCTCGGTCCGTAGCCCGTCCGTGAACTCGACGATCGCCGAGCACGACGGACGACTGCTCGCCCGCATCGAGGACGACCACATGGTGTTCGAGGTCAACTTCGACACGCTCGATCCGACGGACGTCACGCTCCACTTCCTGCGCGACGGCGAGAAGGTGGGGAGCATCTACAACGACTACGGCACGCAGAAGACGATGGCGCGCTTGACCGTCCCCGGCGGCGCCGACTTCATCGGGGTCGAGGTGCCGAAGTCGTTCGTCGCGGAACTGCTCGACGTCGCCGCCGAGACCGGACGCCTCGCGGCCCCGACCGCCGCGGAGGCGTATCGGCTCCGCGTCCTCTGACGGGAACGGGTTGGCCGAAACCCTCTCGAACGTGTGACACCGACGACACGCCATGTCGAGTCGTCCTCGCGTGCTCGTCGCCGGCGCCTCAGGAAAAACCGGCCGCGAGATCCTCCGGTTGCTCGCGCCCCGCCCCGTGACCGTGCGTGCGCTGACGCGCTCGGGGACCCGAACCGCGGAGCTCGAAGCCCGCGGCGCGGACGAGGTCCTGGTGGGGAACCTGTTCGACCCCGCGGACGCGACGGCCGCCGTCGCGGACGTCGACGTGGTGCTGTCGGCGGTCGGCTCCGACCTCCGGGCGCTTCGGGGGGCGCGGTTCGTCGACGGCGAGGGCGTGGGAGCCCTCGTGTCTGCGGCGGCCGACGCCGGCGTCCGAGCGTTCGTCATGGAGTCGGCGCTCGGGGTCGGCGACGAGCCGACCAGCCCGCTCGGGAGTGTCTTCAACGCCGTCATCGGGCCGATCCAGCGGGCGAAAGCCGAGTCGGAGGCGGCGCTCCGCGACGCGGCGATGGAACACACGATCCTCCGACCCGGGCTCCTGACCGGCGGCCGGCGGACGGACACGGTCCAGGTCGCGCCGCCGGGTGCGGAGCTCTGGGGCTGTGTCTCGCGGGCCGACGTCGCTCGGCTCATGACCGCCGCGCCGTGGACGCCGGCGGTGACCGACCGCACGTTCGAGGTCGTCGACAACCCCCTCCTGACTGGTCACCCGGACCGCGTCGCGATCGACTGGGTGGACGGGCCGCGTCGGCCCTGAGGCGGTTCACAGCAGGCTCACGCCGTGGACGACCACGGTGAGGTTGTTGGCGAAGACGATGAGCCCGCCGGCGACGAGCAATCCGAGCCAGGCTTCGACGGCCAGCGCGAACCCGGGTCGCTGTCGGAGCGGCGTCCGGCGGAGCAGTCCGAGCAGGGCGGCGAAGCCGCACGTGACGGCGACGACGGTCGCGAGGTTGGCCGCGACGAGCCGCCAGGTCGGCCCCGCGAGCAGGGCTGCGACGACCGGGTTCGCCTCGGCACCGACGCCGAACCGCGCGGCCGCCCCCAGCGTCGTCAGCAGGTCGACCGTGACGAGGAGGAACAGCGCAACCGCGAACCAGTCCCAGTACTCGTCGTGTCTGCCGGACGGGGACGACGCCGGCGGGAGGAGAGCGGGCATCGGTCGGAGATCCGGCGGCATTGCGTATCAACCCTCGTGTGGCTCGCCCCCCGGGCGAACCTCGTCCGTCGTTCCGGGCAGCCGTCCGACGGCCGAGAGCGCGACGAGCATCACGACGACGACCGCGAGCCCCGCGGCGAACGCGCGAAACACCGTGTCGAAAGCGTAGCCCGCCTCCGTGAGCACCCCTACGGCACCGCTGCCGTTGGCCTCGACGAGGAGCGAGAGCCCGCTGAAGACGGCGTAGGTGCTCCCGCGGGCGTCGGCGGGGAGCGCGCCGAGGACGTAGGTGTCGAGGGCGGGGAAGAGGCTGTGGATCACGTAGCCGACGAGGAGCGAGACGGCGACGAGGCCGGCGAGGTCCTGCACGACGGTGAGCGCGAGGACGCCCGTGGTGAACGCGACGAGTAGCCCGACGATGTACGGGACGTGCGGGAGGCGGTCGGCGAGGCGGCCGCCGAGCCAGAAGGCGGGGACGCCGGCAGCGAACGTGATCGTGAGGAGCGTACTCGCGGTCGCCGTGTCGAGGGCCTTCACGGTCGTGAGATACGAGACGTAGAAGTTGAACAGCCCCTGCCAGACGAACCCCGCGGTGGCGATCATGAGGATCCCGGTGCCGATCACGCGCCAGTGGCCGAGCGCGGCGCGGAAGTTCCGGTCGGCCCCCGCGTCCGCCGGGACACCCTCTCCCCGGGTCGCGACGACGAGGACGCCCGTCACCAGCAGGCTCCCGCCCGCGAGGAGCCAGAACACCGCCCGCCAGGAGGCAGTCGCGAGGACGACCACGACGACCGTCGGGGCGACGACTGCGGCCACCTGGGCGGACATGCCGTGGACGCCGACCGCGCGCCCGACGCCCTCGGGGAAGAGGTCGCCGATGAGCGGGACCGCGGTGGCGAAGTACGTGCCCGAGGCGAGGCCGATCAGGAGCGACCCGGCCTGGAGCGCACGGACGGAGTCGGCCCCGGCGGTGAAGGCGGCCGCGGCCGCTAGGACGACCCCCGAGACGACGACGACCCGGTGGCGGGCGACGCGCGTCAGGAGGTAGCCGACGGGGAAGCGGACGGCTCCGGTCCCGAGCCAGACGAGCGAGGCGACGACGCCGACCGTGGCGGGGCCGACGCCGAACGCCGTCTGCAACTCGGGCAACAGCGGCGCGAACGCGGTCCGCCCGAAGTTGACGAGGAAGACGAGACCGAGGAGGGAGCCGAAGAGGCGGCGGGTCACACAGAGGGTGACTCCGGTCGGCGGAAAACGGTTGCTCTTCGCACCGGCGTCCCGCGGTCGGTAGCGAGCAGCCGTCACCGGTCTGCCCCGCGCCCCCCGAGCGCGGACACGGTCATTTAGGTACCGGCCGGCCGAAACTGGCGCTATGATCTCCGCGAGACGGATGGCGGCCGTCGACGCCAACGCAGCCGCGCTCGGCGTGCCACGCAAGCAACTGATGGAGTCGAGCGGGAACGCGGTCGCCCGCGTCGTCCGCGAGGTGGCCGACGCCGAACGCGACGGCGACTCCCGGGTAGCGATCGTCGCCGGCCGGGGGAACAACGGGGGCGACGCCTTGGTCGCCGCGCGCTTTCTCGACGCGTTCGACACGCGGGTCGTCCTCCTCGGCCGGCCCGAGACGATCACGACCGACATCGCCCGGGAGAACTGGGCGGCGCTTGTCGACGCCGAGTACGACACCCACGTCGTCGGCGACTCCCGCGAGCTCGACCTCCGCGAGCCGGACGTGATCGTCGACGCGATGCTCGGGACGGGCGTCACGGGCGCGCTCCGCGAACCGGAGGCGACCGCGGCGGCGGCGATCAACGCGGCCGAGGCGACCGTCGTGGCGGTCGACATCCCCTCCGGCGTCGACGCCGACACCGGCGAGTTCGAGGGAGAAGCCGTCGACGCCGACCACGTCGTCACGTTCCACGACGAGAAGCCGGGGCTCTCCGCCTTGGACGCGACCGTCCACGTCGCGGACATCGGGATCCCCGAGGCGGCCGAGTCGTTCGTCGGCCCCGGTGACCTCCTCTCGCTGGGTCGCGACCCACAGTCACACAAGGGCGACCACGGCGAGGTGCTCGTCGTCGGCGGCGGGCCGTACGCGGGTGCCCCCGCGCTGGCCGCGGGCGCGGCCCTCCGGGCGGGCGCGGACCTCGTCCGCGTCGCCTGTCCCCGCGCCGTCGCCCACGAGATCCAGGGGTACAGCGAGAACCTCATCCTCGTGCCGTTCGAGGGCGAGACGCTCGCGCCGGGACACGTCGACGCGCTGCTCGAACGGGCGGCCGACCACGACGCAGTCGTCTTCGGCCCCGGGCTCGGGTCGGCGGACGAAACCCTCGCGGCCGTTCGTGCGTTCCTCACGGGGTACGAGGGCCGGGCGGTCGTCGACGCCGACGCGTTGCAGGTCGTCCCCGAGGTGGAGACCGAGGCGACGCTCGTCTGTACGCCACACCAGGGGGAGTTACGGAAGATGGGCGGCACCACCGCCGAGGCGTGGCGCGAGCGCCGGACGCTCGTCGCGGAGTTCGCGGGCGACCTCGGCCACACGCTCTTGGTGAAAGGCGCGTACGACGTCGTCGCCGACCCACACGAGACGAGAGTGAACCGGACCGGGAACCCGGGGATGACGGTCGGCGGCACCGGCGACGTCCTCGCGGGCGTCACGGGCGCGCTCTGCTGTACGCAGGACCCGCTCGACGCGGCGGCCGTCGCGGCGTACGTGAACGGTCGCGCGGGCGACATCGCCGTCGACGAACGCGGCTTCGGCCTCGTCGCCACCGACCTCCTCGATCGGCTCCCCGCGGCGCTGTGGGGTGAGCGCGATGAGTGACACCGGCGAGACGCCCCCGAGCGAAGACCCCAGGGAGACCGAAGCGAGCGACGAACTCACCCACACCGACGAGGAGGGGAACGTCCAGATGGTCGACGTCGGCGCGAAGCCCGACTCCGATCGTCGCGCGGTCGCCCGCGGCACCATCCACCTCCAGGCGTCGACGGTCGACGCGATCCGCGCCGACGACATCGGCAAGGGCGACGTGCTCGCCACCGCCCGCGTCGGCGCGGTGCAGGCGGTGAAACACACGTGGGAGACGATCCCGATGTGCCATGGGATCCCGATCACGAACGTCGAAACCGACTTCGACCTCGGCGACGACCGGGTCGTGCTCACGGTGGCGGTCGAGACGACGGGCAAGACGGGCTGTGAGATGGAGGCGCTCGAAGGCGTGACGACGGGGCTGAACGTCGTCTGGGACATGGTGAAGGCGGCCGAGAAGAACGAGTCGGGACAGTACCCCGACACGCGGATCACGGACGTCCACGTCCTCGAAAAGGAGAAAGAACGGGTCTGACGGCTCGGCCGAGCCGACCGGTGTGATACGGTCTGTTGTCACCGGTTACCGGTCGTCGACGCCCCGGGGGCGGCGACAGACGGCGCTGACTGACGACAGACCGTATGAGAGACCGACACAACCGTCATTAGTGTCCGACCGAAGCCACAGACGATGCGAGTGCTCGTCGCGGGTGCGACCGGGTTCGTGGGGTCCCGTTTAGTCCACGCGTTGGCCGACCGAGGACACGACGTCGTGGCCTTCTCCCGGAGCGCGAGCGAGACCACGTTCCCCGACGGCGTCGAACCGTTCGAGGGTGATCTCGGCGACCCCGGCTCGCTCGGTGGGCTCTGTGCGGGCGTCGATGTCGCGTACTACCTGATCCACTCGCTCACCGCCGAGAACTTCGCCGGGCAGGACCGGCGGTACGCACGCCGGTTCCGCGAGGCGGCGTCGGGGGCCGGCGTCGACCGGGTGGTCTACCTGAGCGGAATCAGCGGCGACGAGACGGATCTGTCGCCACATCTGGCATCGCGGCGGGAGGTCGAGTCCGTCCTCTCGGCCGGTGCGTTCGACCTGACCGTCCTTCGGGCGGCGATCATCATCGGTCCCGAGAGCGCGAGCTTCCGCATCGTCGACGATCTGACCGACCGCCTGCCGGTGATGGTCGTCCCCGAGTGGGTCCGGACGCCGTGTCAACCCATCGGCGTCGACGACACCGTCGCGTATCTCGTCGGCCTCCTCGGCGTCGACGAGACCCGTGGGGAGACGTACGACATCGGGGGGCCGTCGGTGTGGTCGTACGAGTCGCTGCTCGAACTGACCGCCGCCGAGAAGGGCAGACGGGTAGTTATCCTCCCCGTCCCGGTGATGACGCCGGAACTGTCCTCGCACTAGCTCCGGTTCACGACCGACGTCCAGTACGCCATCGCCCGGCCGCTGGTCGAGAGCATGCGTCATCCGGTGACGGTGAGCGACGAGATGGACCTCCAGCGCGTCGTCCCCATCGAGCGGACGCCGATCGACGATGCGGTGCGACGGGCGCTCTCCGCGTGAGTCGCTCAGGCCGTCTCGACAGGAATCGTGTACCCCCGACGCAGCGGGTCGAGGTGGGCACGTGCGTCGTCGTCGAGCGGGAACGTCCCGTGGATGTCGGCGGGTTCGCGGCCGTGGACCGCGCGTCCGAACGGGGCCGCGACCGTCGGGTACGCCCGGGTGAGAAACCGCACCACGGGGCCCGAGATCCCCCGGCGCCGGAGCAACCGTTCGACCGTGTCGCCACCGACGTGGACGCTGTCGCCCTCGACGAGGACGAACGCGAACGGCCGCGATCCGAACTGGGCGTCGAGGAAGGCCTGGATCTCGGCGGTCTGCCACGGCACGGTGAGGACGTCCGACGAATACCGCGTGGCCGCCTCGGCGGCGGTTCGGAACAGGGCGTTGCTGCCGTCATAGACGAGGAGCGAACGGGTCACGAACGCCTATTGGCGCTCGTGCGTTTGAACCTTGCTGCCCGGACTCAGGCCGACTCGACCGTGGCCAGGTCGCCCGCCTTCGCCCGTGCCTTCGAGACGACGGCGGGGCGCGCCTCGAACTCCAGGGTGACGGAGTCGCCGTCGTACTCCTCGCGTTCGACGTGGCCGTGGTCGTGGACCCACGAGACGAGGCTCATCGTGTCGTCCGTCATCGGGAGGAGCAGGCGCTCGCGCTGCCAGTCGGGGAGTTCGGCCTCGATCCGGTCGGTGAGTTCGCCGATGTTCTCGCCCGTCAGTCCCGAGACGACGATGGGGTTCGGCGCGAGCGCCGAGAGGGCACGTTTCTTCTCCTCAAGTTCGCTCTCGTCGACCTTGTCGATCTTGTTCAACACGGTGACGATGGGGGCCTCATTGCGCTCGTACAGCGTGTCGTGACAGGTGACGAGCTTCTCGCGCATCTCTTCTGTGGACTCGGAGGCGTCGACGACGAGGAGGACGAGGTCGGCTCGATAGACGGAATCGAGGGTGGACTTGAACGACTCGACGAGCCAGTGCGGCAGGTCGGAGATGAAGCCGACCGTATCGGTGAGCAGGACGTCCCTGGTTCCCGTCTCGGCGCGACGAGTCGTCGTGCCGAGGGTGGTGAACAGGCGGTCCTCGGACTCCGCCGTCGGGTCCAGGTCGGGGTGGAGGTCGTCGTTCTCGTCGACCGCGAGGTCCGCGGCGAGTTGACGCATCAGCGTCGACTTCCCCGCGTTCGTGTAGCCCGCGAGCGCCACGAGGTCGAAGCCGGACTCGCGGCGTTCCTCCCGGCGGGTCTCTTCTTTCTCCGCGATGGCGTCGAGTTCCCGCTTGATGCGGGCGATCTGCGCCTTGATGTCCTGTTCGCGGCTCTCGTCGTACTCGCCGAGTCCCATGAAGCCGGGGCGCTCGTCGCGTTTCGCGAGCGACGCTTTCGCCTCCGCGCGCGGGAGTTCGTACCGCAACTCGGCCAGTTCGACCTGCAATTGTGCCTTCTTCGTCTGGGCGCGCTGGCCGAAGATGTCGAGAATCAGCGTAAAACGGTCGACGACCTCGGCGTCACCCGGGAGTTTCGCCCCGACGTTGTACGTCTGGTACGGGCCGATCCGGTTGTCGACGACCACCGCGTCGGCGTCGGTCTCGGCGACGAGCGCCGCGAGTTCCTCGACTTTGCCCTCGCCGAACATGAACGCCGCGTCCTCCTCGCGCGTCTGCGTGAGTTCGCCCACGACCTCGTAGCCGGCCGCACGGGCGAGATCCCTGATCTCCGAGAGGTCGGCCGTTCCGGCATCGACGCGCTTGGCGACGATCGTGCTACGGCTCATCCGTCCACCACCGGGGTGTGTTCCAGCACTGTTGTCCCACGTTGGCCGTCGAGCGGCTTAAGCGGGCGGGCAGTCGTGATGACGGTCTCACACCTCCATGGCCGCCCGTAGACACCACGTGCTCTTGTATGTTACCTCGTGGCACGCCGACGGCACTCGTCACCTCCACTGACTGTCAGGATACCCACAAACGACTTATGTAGACCCGTGAGATTGTGGCTATGGTCGATATCAATCTCCAACAACTCGGTCTCGAACTCGGGAGCGGGGCAGTCGTCGGCGGCATTATCGGGTTCGCGGCGAAGAAGGTCGCGAAGATCGTCGCGATCATCGTCGGGCTCGAACTCGCGCTGTTCAAGTTCCTCGAGTCCCGACAGATCCTCTCGGTCGACTGGGAGGCGCTCACCGGAGGGATGGCCGGTGCCGGCGAGGCCGCCACCTCGGGCACCCCACCGGACTGGGCGATGACGATCCTGTCGACGCTGTCGGTGTCGGCGGGCTTTACCGGAGGGTTCCTGCTCGGGTTCAAGAAGGGATAGCTCGGGTCTCCCGCTCGACGGTCAGCGGACGTTCAGGTCGTCCTTGTCCTTGATGATGCGCGTCTCCGCCTCGCCGCTCGTCACGTCGTTCACCAGGTCGTAGAAGTCGTTCTGCATCCCCGCGGGGAACGTGAGCACGCCGACCCACGAGCCGTCGTTCTGCCACTCCTCGCGTTCGAGGTCGCCGAACGTTCGGATGCGAGCCTGTGCGCTTCCGGCCTTGTCGGCCGACACCTGCACGGCGATCGTGACCTCCGAAAACCGGATCGGGATCACCGGCCGGAGCGCCTCCAGGGCGTCGTCGACCTGTGTCTCGACCGGTTCCATCGGATCGACGCGGAAGCCGGCCTCTTCGAGCGCGCGCTCAATTCGATCCGGCGGATGCGGTGCGTCGTCCATCTGCGGGTTGACCGCGTTGCGCGCGATGCGGTCGATCAGCTGTCGCCGCTTCTGTTCTTGCATCTCCCGACGCTGGTCGGCCGTGATCTGGATCTCCCCGCGTCGGACGACCTCCGGGATGATCTCCATGGGATCGGTCGTCTCGAACACCGTTTCGAGGTCCGATTCGGCGGGGCGATCGCCACGCGAGGCGTCCTCGAAGACGTCCTCGGCGGCGATGACCTCCTCCAGGTCGCCGTCGAACTCCCCTCGTTTCATCGCGAGCGCGGCGTCGGGGTGGATGAGGACCTCGAACCTGGCACCGTGTGATTCGAGGCGGGCGGTGACGGCTTCGTCGAGTGAAATCATGTCGAGGACTACCACCTCCGAATTTAAAAGCCCTCGCTGCGTCCGAAGACGACTCGGGCCGCCGCTGTCCGGTCTTCGCTGTCGGCATCGGGGCGGAACCGCTATCACCGCTGGCCGCGCTCGGAGAGGTATGGAGACGACCGAAGCGGAACCGCTCGCACGGCGGCTCGAACGGTTCATGCGGCGGAACTTCCCGCAGATCGAGATGCACGGCGGCACTGCCGGGATCGACGCGATCGACGAAGAGACGGGCCAGGTGTGGCTCACCCTCGCGGGTGCCTGTTCGGGCTGTGGCATCTCGCCACTGACGATCCAGGCGCTCGAAGCGCGCCTGGTGACCGAGTTCGACGAGATACGCGAGGTACACACCGCCACGGGCGACGGGTTCGACGACCGCAGCGGGCGACCGGACCTCTCCGACGTGCCGTTCTGAGGCCGTTTAGTGGTGGATTAATCGGCTGAAGGAGTGGTTTAACGAACACACGCGGCGCGTACTTATCACGGACGCGTGTCTGTGGAGAAACATGCTCTCCCCCGAGAACGCGACGTTCCACATCGTCTGTCGGGACTGTGCGTTCGAGTCGCTGGAGTCGGACTCGACCGCCGCCCGGCGTCTGGCGGACGAACACGCGGCGACCGCGGATCACTCGACACAGTACGCCCGGATCCAGTAACGTCTTTTCCGTTCCGGTTACGACTTCGGAGTTCCGGTTACGACAGTTCCGCGATGACGTCGAGCAGGTCGCCTTTATCCTGGACGCCGATGAGTCGCTTCGCCTGCTCGCCGCCCGCGTAGAACTGCAGCGTCGGAACGCTCCGGACGCCGGCGTCGCGCGCGAGGTCCTGGAGTTCGTCGATATCGACCTTCAGCACTGCGGCCTCGGAGTCGGCGGCGATCTCCTCGATCGTCGGTTCGAGCATCTTGCACGGCCCACACCAGTCGGCGTGGAAGTCGACGAGGACGACGTCGTGTTCGGCGACGAGTTCGTCGAGGTGCTCTTTGCTCTGTACGTGGATGGGTTCGCCGGGCTGTGCGGTGCTCATGCGTGCACGTACCGGTGGCACAGTCTTAAGAGTTGAGACGGTTTGCCGCGCGACCGCACATCCGGGGCTCAGCCGACGTCGTACCGGAGCACGACGCCGTCGTCGACCCGCTCGACGTCGCGGAGTTCCAGCCGCGGGAACTCGTCGACGAACCCGTCGCCGTCGGCGAGCGTCGGTGCGTCCCGCCCGCCGACGACGAGCGACCCGACGTAGACGGAGAGTTCGTCGACGAGGCCCGCGGCGAAGAGCGATGCGACGAGTTCGCCTCCGCCTTCGACCATGAGGCGGTCGATCCCCTCGGATTCGAGGGAGTCGAGCCCAGCCGTGAGGTCGACGTGTCCCCCGCCGTCGGCCGCCGTGACGACGACGCGTGCGCCCGCCTCGGCGAGCGCATCGCGGCGGTCCTCGGAAGTGACGTCGGTCACGAGGAGGTACGTCTCGGCCGCGTCGTCGAGGATCCGCGCGTCGAGTGGCGTCCGGCCGCGGGAGTCGGCGACGACGCGTGCCGGATTGCCGGACCGCCCGGAGCGGAGTCGGTGGACGCGTCGATCGT
This sequence comes from Salinigranum marinum, assembly GCF_024228675.1. Classification (NCBI taxonomy): domain Archaea; kingdom Methanobacteriati; phylum Methanobacteriota; class Halobacteria; order Halobacteriales; family Haloferacaceae; genus Salinigranum; species Salinigranum marinum. The sequence continues at coordinate 1,190,612 of NZ_CP100461.1, forward strand.
CGTCGTCGAGCGTGAGGTGTGGGTCGTCCGCGAGAACGGTCCCGACGCCGATCATGACGGCGTCGGCCGCGGCCCGGAGCCGGTCGACGCGGTCGAAGTCGGCAGTACCGCTGATCCGCAACTGTTCCCGCCGCCGCGTCGAGAGCTTCCCGTCGACGCTCGTCGCGGCGTTGACGACGACGTCCATGCCGCCGACTTACCGGGCGGAGCGAATGAGACTGTCGGTCGATCGACGGTGATCGACGGCGTTCTCCCGGGTCTGCGGCCCGACGTTCGGATCGGGGCGGTGAGCGACCGCACACCGCCTTTGTGAGGGGTGGCCCACCGCCATGAATTATATACCCACTCCCGAAAAGAGGTGTCAACGATGTCGCCAAAAGTGCTCTGGCTGGGATGGGGATACCCACCGAACGTCACGGGTGGTCTCGACACGTTCGTCGGTGAGATGTTCGAGCGGTTCCTCGATCGCGGGGTCGACATCGAACTCGTCCTGCCGGGGGAGTACGCCCCCGAGGACCGTGAGAACATCATCGGCGTCCCGACCGGAGACGGTGACATCATCACCCGCATCGGTCGGCTCTCCGCGGAGTTCGCAAAGCGCGCGGAGGACAAGGACATCATCCACACCCACGACTGGTTCGGCTACGGGCCGGGGTCGCGCGCGATGAACAACAGCGACGCGACGTGGGTGACGACGTTTCACTCGCTGTCGTCGGACCGGAACATCGACCCGCCCCAGCGCGAGGTCGAGACCGAACGGCGCGTCGTCGAACGCTGTGACGAACTCGTCGCGGTGAGTCACATCACCGCGCGCAAGATCAACGCGGAGTACGGCGGCGAGTCCGAGGTCATCCACAACGGCTTCTCCTCGCTCGAACGCACGGGCCGCGACATCAAAGACGAACTGGACATCGACGGGAAGATGCTCTTTTACGTCGGTCGACACACCGACCAGAAAGGGCTGTCACACCTCATCTACGCGCTGGAGAAGCTCCGGCGCGACGACGTGACGCTCGTGATGGGCGGACACGGCCACCTCACGGACCAGCTGAAGAAGTTCGCGGAACTGCTCGGCGTCGACGACCGGATCGTGTGGGCCGGCTTCATCGAGGAGCAGTATCTCGGCGACTACTACGGCTCGGCGGACCTGTTCGTCTCGCCGTCGTACTCCGAGCCGTTCGGGATCACCATCACGGAGGCGCTGTCGGTCGGGACCCGCGTCGTCGCCACCGAGTGCGGGGCCGCCGAGGTCATCCCCGAGTCCTGTGTCGTCCCCGCGGAGGTCGACTCCGGCTCGCTCGCCGACACCATCGCCCGAGCGCTCGAGATGGACGAACCCCTCGACTACGAGGTCCGAACCTGGGACACCGTCGTCGACGAGCATCTCGAGTTATACGAGCGCATCGCCTGAACCGCCGGGGCCGGCGGGATCGCCCTCGACCAGCCAGGCGGGCTTGCCCGCCGGATCGGTCGGTTCTCGTCCGCGACGACGCGAGCGGCGCGGCTCTCGGCGCGACGGGTACGAAAAGGGGGAACGGCCGGTTTACCTGAGAACGCGGACGTCGGTGACGGGTTCGGGATGTCTGATGGCGTAGCCGTCGGCCGTCGACCGCAGCCCCTCCTCGGGGAACTGCTGTCGTGCGGACTGGTACGGGCTGTCGCTCTGGGCGGCCGACTGGTACGGGCTGTCGCTCCGGGCGGACTGGTACGGGCTGTCACTCTGGGCGGACTGGTACGGGCTGTCACTCTGGGCGGCCGACTGGTACGGGCTGTCGCTCCGGGCGGACTGGTACGGGCTGTCGCTCGTCTCGGGCGGGCGCTCGAAGTCTTCGGGCGGGAGATAGATCCGTTCGCCCGACTCCGAACGGACGATGACGGCCGTGTCGCGGTCGCCCGTCATCTCGATCAGCGTTTCGCCCGCTGTGATCTCCACGGTGAACTCGACGTCGTCGGCGGCGGCCATACGTGTCAGTGTGTCGGGACGGTACTTAACTGTCGGGCTCACGGTCGGCGGCGTCCGGCTGCCGCCCGCGTGGAACGCTTTTTACCACAGCCCGCCCATACCTCCGTCCGATGGACATCGACGATCATGCCGAGGAGCTCGCCTCCGCCCTCGGCGTCGACAAAGCGGAGGTCAAAGCGGACCTGCAGAACCTGCTCCAGTACAGCGTCCCGGTCGACGAGGCGAAACAGAGCGTCCGGCGCAAGCACGGCGGCGACACCGGCGGGTCGACGTCGGCCCCGTCCTCGAAGGGGATCGGCGAGATCACGACCGACGACGGGAACGTGACGGTCACCGCGCGCGTGCTCACCGTCGGAACGCGCTCGATCCGGTACCAGGGCGAAGACCAGGTCATCCGCGAGGGCGAACTCGCCGACGCGACGGGGACGATCTCGTACACCTCGTGGGAGGACTTCGGCTTCGAAGCCGGCGACGCCGTCACTATCGGCAACGCGGGCGTCCGCGAGTGGGACGGAAACCCGGAACTCAACCTCGGGAGCTCCACGACCGTCGCGATGGCCTCTGAGGCCGTCGAGACGCCCTACGACGACGCCGTCGGCGGGGAGGCCGCCCTCGCTGAACTACAACCGGGCGATCGCGGGCGGAGCGTCGAGGTCCGCGTCGTCGAGGTCGAGTCGCGGACGATCGACGGCCGCGACGGCGAGACCGACATCCTCTCGGGCGTCCTCGGCGACGCGTCCGGTCGGCTCCCCTTTACCGACTGGGACCCACACGACCGCGTGACTGCGGGTGCGGACCTCCGGCTCGACGACGTGTACGTCCGGGAGTTTCGGGGCGTACCGTCGGTGAACCTCTCGGAGTTCACGACCGTCTCCGTCCTGGACGAGGGGGTCTCCGTCCGCGAGTCCGCGCCGCGGCTGTCGATCCGCGAAGCCGTCTCTTCGGGTGGGTTGTTCGACGTGGAAGTCGTCGGCAACCTCCTCGAGGTGCGTGACGGCTCCGGGCTGATCGAGCGCTGTCCCGACTGCGGGCGCGTGATCCAGAACGGCCAGTGCCGCTCACACGGCGACGTCGACGGCGAGGACGACATGCGCGTGAAGGCCATTCTCGACGACGGGACCGGGGCCGTGACTGTCGTCCTCGACCGTGACCGCACCGAATCGGTGTACGGCGGGACGATGGCCGAGGCGCGCGAGCAGGCCCGCGAGGCGATGGACAAGGAGGTCGTCGCCGACCGCATCCGCGACCGACTCGTCGGTCGGGAGTACCGAGTCAGAGGAAACCTCTCCGTCGACGACTACGGCGCGAACCTCGACGCCGCCGAGTTCGCCGAGTCCGACGAGGACCCGGCGGCGCGGGCGCGTGAGCGACTCGCCACCGAGGGGGTGTCGAGGTGAGTTCGAACGCGGACGGCTCGGACGCCGCCGAGCGGCCGAGCCGCGAGGTCGCCTACCGGCTGTTCGCCGCCGAGTTCGACGACGCCTCCCTCTCGTACTCCGAGTCGGACGAGGAGCGCGCCCCGAACTACGTCGTGACGCCGAGCGGCGCGCGGATCAACCGACTGTTCGCCGTCGGCGTCCTCACCGAGGTCGAACGCGTGAACGACGACGTGCTCCGGGGGCGGGTCGTCGACCCGACGGGCGCGTTCGTCAGCTACGCGGGGCAGTACCAGCCCGACGAGATGGCCTTCCTCGACCGCGCCTCCCCGCCGGCGTTCGTCGCGCTCTCGGGCAAGGCCCGGACGTTCCAGCCGGAGGACTCCGACCGCGTCTTTACCTCGGTCCGGCCGGAGTCGCTGAGCCGCGTCGACGCCGACACGCGCGACCGGTGGACCGTCTCGGCCGCCGAGGCGACGCTCAATCGAGTGGGAGTGATGGCCGCCGCGGCCCGCTCCGGGCTCGAAGGCGACGAACTCCGCGCCGGGCTCGAAGCGGCTGGCGTCGACGCGTCGCTGGCGTCGGGTGTCTCGCTCGCGCTCAACCACTACGGCACGGCACCGGCGTATCTCGCGGCCCTGCGCCGCCTCGCGTTCGACGCGCTCGAAGTCGTCGCCGGCGACCGCGACAGCGTCCGGGCGCTCGAACTCACACCCGGCGACGCCGGCACGGACGAGGCGGACCTCGACGCGCTGGCGGCCGATCTCGACCTCGTCAGTGCGGGACCCGTGCCCGATGCCGACGAGGCGGAGCGCGTGACGGCGGCCGATTCCGAAGCCGAGACCGACGTCGAAACCGACGCTCCGACCGCGGCCGGGTCGGAGAGCGCCCCCGGGGCGGCGGCCGGAGCCGGGGAATCCGAACCCGCCGACGCTACGCCCACCGACGCCGCGGCCGTCGACACGGGCGAGGCGTCGACGGAGTCCGAGACGGTGCCGTCGTTCGACGCAGGGGCCGCGACCGAGAGCGACTCGGCCGACGCCCAACCGGCCGGGGAGGACACAGTCGAGTCACCCTCGGCGGCGGAGGCATCCGGCGCCGCCGAGCGCGGGACGGAGTCGGCTCCCGACGAGACGACCGACGCGACGGCCGACACGCCCGAGACGAGCGACCGCGGGGCCGGGGACGAACTGGGTGACTTCGACACCGGCGGATCGACGGGCAGGACGGACGCCGCGGACGATCCGACGGGGCCGGAGTCGGAACCGGGGACGGAGGTGGACGTGGACACCGACGTCGCCGGCGACGAGATGTACGAACTCGACGCGGACGAGCGCGAGGAGATCGAAGCCGAGTTCGGCACGGAGTTCTCGACTGGGAGCGAGGTCGACCCAGCGGGCGAGGCAGGCATCGACGTTCCCTCCGTCGAGGAACTCGAAGACGAACTCGACGAGGACCTCGGCTCCGGGTCGGGAACGGCCGACGAGCCGACGGGCGCCGCGGACGCGTCGACCGGGCAGGAGTCGACCGACGCGGCCGAGACGGAACCCGACGACCCCGAGGGTACCGCGGACGCCACGGACGTCGACGTCGAGGCGGTCGCCGTCGAGGCGATGGAGGAACTCGACGACGGCGACGGTGCGTCGCGCGAGGCGGTCGTCGCATGGGTCGTCGACGAGTACGGCGTCGCTCCGGGCGACGTCGAGGACGCCATCCAGAGCGCGCTGATGAGCGGGCAGTGTTACGAGCCCGCGGAAGACTCGCTGAAGGCCATCTGAATGTCCGGCGAGGCGCTCGTCGAGCCGGTCCCCGGCGAGCCGGCGGCCGTGGCGTCGACCGGCGACGAGCGTGTGCTCTGTATCGCCGACTATCACGCGGGCATCGAGGTGGGGCTCCGGTACGAACGTGGGGTCGAACTGGCGAGCGCAGCCGACACGCGTCTCGCCCGTCTGGAGCGACTCCTCGACCGAACCGCCCCCGACCGCCTGCTCGTCCTGGGGGACCTGGTCCACCGGATCGGACGGCCCGACGGCGACGAGGTCGACGAACTCCGAACGCTCGTCGACAGGGTCACCGACCGAGTCCAGATGACGCTCGTCCCCGGCAACCACGACGGCGGGGTCGCCGACGCGGTCCCCGAACTGGAGGTGGCCGCCGCGGCGGGTCTCAGACTCGGCCCCGTCGGCTTCCTCCACGGCCACACCTGGCCCGCGCGCGACGTCCTCCGCGCCGAGGTCGTCTGCATGGGCCACGAGCACCCCGCGGTGAAACTCGAGGATGCCGTGGGGGGGAGTCGGGTCGAGCGCGCGTGGCTCCGCGGTCCCCTCGATCGGGAGGCGTTCGCGGGACACGTCGAGGACGACGGCGACGGAGAGGGAGTCGGAGTGGGAGACCGAAATCGGATCGAGGGAACGGAACTCGTCGTCGTGCCGGCGTTCAACGACCGCTCCGGGGGGACGTGGGTCAACGTCGACGGCCAGGGCTTTCTCGCCCCGTTCCTCCCCGGTGCGCTCCCCGACGCCGACCTGTACCTCCTCGACGGCACCAGACTGGGCCACTACCGGCAGGTCTGAGACGCCGGGGCCCCGAGCGGGTCCCCCAGGTCAGACGATCGTCGCGAGCGTGAACACGGAGTAGACGGTCGCCCCGAGCACGGCGACGAGCAACAGCGGCGTCGGTTCCGTCGGGGCCCCGGAGGCCTCGGGATGTTTCAATCCCCGTGCGGCCGTCCCGAAGACGACCATCCCCGCGACGAGGAGCACGAGCGTCTGGAGCGTGACGGCCGACAGCCCCTGGACGACGGCACGGACGAGCGTGACGAGCCCGGCGACGGCGAAGGAGAGCCAGTACAGCCGCGGGTAGTCGACTTCGACGTGGGCCATAGGGAGGGGTTGGGAGCGGGGGTGAAGAGCCCACCGCCTCCGCGGATCGAGCGAAACGAGTGGCTTAATCCGCTCGCGTCGCTACCGCGGGTATGACCGGCCCCGCGGCCGAGAGCGACGGGATGGACGCGTTCACTCATCTCCACCCGCGGGTCCGCGAGGCACTCTCCGACCGGGGCTTCTCGACGCCGACCGATCCACAGCGCCGGGCGATCCCGCCGCTCGCGTCGGGGCGAAACGCGCTCGTCATCGCCCCCACCGGGACGGGCAAGACGGAGACGGCGATGCTCCCGGTGTTTTCCGACATCTGTGGGATGGACGAAACGGAGCGCGAGGGCGTCTCGGCGCTGTACATCACGCCGTTGCGGGCGCTGAACCGCGACATGCGCGACCGCCTGGAGTGGTGGGGCGAACAGTTGAGGATCGACGTCGACGTCCGTCACGGTGACACCACGCGGTACCAGCGGACGAAACAGGCGAACGACCCGCCGGACGTCCTCGTCACCACGCCCGAGACGCTCCAGGCGATGCTCACCGGGAAGAAACTCCGGCGCGCACTGTCTGACGTCTCGCACGTGATCGTCGACGAGGTCCACGAACTCGCCTCCTCGAAACGCGGCGCGCAGTTGTCGGTGGGGCTCGAACGGCTCCGCCTTCTCTCGCAAGCGTACCAGCGGATCGGCCTCTCCGCCACGGTCGGCTCGCCAGCGGAGGTGGGGAAGTTCCTGACAGGCAACCGTGACTTCACTATCGTCGAGGTCGACGTGGGCAATCGGGTCGACTTCTCCGTCCGGTGGCCGGAGTCGAGGGACGAGGATCGTCTGCTCGCCGGTGAGTTGGCCTGCGACGAGGAGATGGCGACGCACGTCCGGTTCGTCAGGAATCTGGTCCGCGAGAACGAGTCGACGCTCGTCTTTGTCAACACGCGCCAGACCGCCGAGGCGCTCGGCGCGCTCTTCACGAAGCTCGATGAGCCGATCGGCGTCCACCACGGCTCGCTCTCCCGGGAAGCCAGGGTGGACGTCGAGGACGCATTCAAGACCGGCGAGATCGACGGACTCGTCTGTACGTCGTCGATGGAACTCGGCATCGACGTGGGCCGGGTCGACCACGTCGTCCAGTACGGCAGTCCCCGGGAGGTGGCCCGGCTGCTCCAGCGCGTCGGCCGCGCGGGCCACCGCCAGGATCTGGTGTCTGAGGGGACCGTCGTCGTCGGCCACCCCGACGACGCGCTGGAGGCGCTGGCCATCGCCCGCCGGGGGGTCGAAGGAGCCGTCGAACCCGCGAGCATCCACCACGGCAGCCTCGACGTCGTCGCCAACCAGATCGTCGGGCTGTTGATGGACGTCGGCGACGTGCGTGCGCCGGAGGCGTACGACCTCGTCACCCGGGCGTACCCCTTCCGCGACCTCTCCCGAGAGGCCTTCAAATCCGTGGTTCGGGAGCTGTCGACGAACCGGCTGGTGTGGCTCGACGAGGAGGCGGACCGCCTGGAGAAGTCGGGCGGGACGTGGCAGTACTTCTACGCGAACCTCTCGATGATCCCCGACGAGGAGACGTACGAGGTGTACGACCTCTCGAGTCGGACGCAGGTCGGGACGCTCGACGAACGGTTCGTCGTGAACTTCGCCGAACCGGGAGCGTCGTTCATCCAGCGCGGGGAGATGTGGCGCATCGACGAGATCGACGACGAGGAGAGCCGCGTGAACGTCAGCCCCATCGCGGACCCCACTGGCGAGGTTCCCTCCTGGATCGGCCAGGAGATCCCCGTCCCCCAGGCGGTCGCCCGAGAGGTCGGCGAACTCCGGGCGGTCGCCGGCAGCCAGTTGGCGGCGGGGGCCGACCTCGGATCCGTGGCACGCGACCTCTGCGGGCGGTATCCGACGGACGTGGAGACGGTGAAACGGGCGCTCGAACCGATCGAGCGCCACGTCGAGACCGGCCATCCGCTCCCCACCGATGACCGACTGGTGGTCGAGGGGGACGCTCGCACCGTGGTGTTGAACTCGACGAACGGCCACCAGGTGAACGAGACGCTCGGCCGCCTGCTGGCGGCGCTCGTCGGCCAGCGCACCGGTTCCTCCGTCGGCATGGAGGTCGACCCCTACCGCGTGACGTTCGAGGTACCTCAGCGGACGCGCGCGTCGGCGTTCGTCTCCACCCTCGAAGAGACCGACCCGGCCCACGTCGAGGCGCTCTGCGAACTCGCGCTGAAGAACTCGGACACGCTCAAGTTCACGCTGGCGCAGGTCGCCGCGAAGTTCGGCACGCTCAAACGCTACCAGGGCCGGGGTCGGTTCGGCGGCGACCGCCTGCTCGCGGCGCTCGAAGACACGCCGGTGTTCGACGAGGCCGTCCGGGAGGTGTTCCACCGCGACCTCGCGCCGGAGGCGACGAGGGAGCTTCTCACCCGGCTCCACGACGGCGAGCTCGGGCTCGAGGTGGCCCGCGAGCGAACCCCGCTCGGGACGGGCGGGCAGTCATCGGGGCGCGAGTTGCTCGTCCCCGAGAACGCCGACGCGAGCGTCATCGAGGCGGTGCGCGAACGCATCCGGAACGACCGCGTCATCCTCTTCTGCCTGCACTGCCAGGAGTGGCGGCGGAAGACCAAAGTGCGAAGAGTACCCGACCGCCCCGAGTGCCCCGACTGCGGCGCGACGCGGATCGCGGCGCTGAACCCGTGGGACGACGACGCGGTAAAAGCGGTGCGTGCGCCCGAGAAGGACGACGAACAGGAGCGGCTCACGAAGCGCGCGTACCGCTCGGCGAGCCTCGTCCAGGCCCACGGCAAGCAGGCACTGATCGCGATGGCCGCCCGTGGCGTCGGGCCGCACAACGCCGCGCGCATCATCTCGAAGCTCAGGGAAAACGAGGACGACTTCTACCGGGACATCCTCGAACAGGAGCGCCAGTACGCGCGGACGCAGTCGTTTTGGGACTGAGCCTCAGTCGAGGTTCCACTCGTCGAACAGGTGGCCCACGGCGGTCGCCAGCTCCTCGAAGTCGCGGAGGGTGACGTTGTCGGTGGTGATGATGACGCCGTGGTTGTGGGTCGTTACCCTGACCAGAAAGCCGTTCTCGAACACCCGGATAGTGTAGCGGTAGTCGCCGAGTTCGGAGCCCTGGTAGGCGTTCTGCGTGATGTTGAAGTCCTGCCACTCGCTCCCGACGAACGTGTCGAGGTCGGCGTCGCGTTCGAGGTCTCCCCTGAGATAGACCTGTTCGTAGTCGGTCCGGGAGAAGTAGACGACCGAGCGGACGCTGTCGCCGGCGGCGGTCCGGCACGTCGTCGCGAGGTGTCCTCGTGCCTCCTCGGGAAGGAGTTCGACGTCCGTCGGGGTATCGTCGCTCATGCGCGAGCAACCGCGCCCCGAGTACAAGAAGGTGGGGACGCCGGCGGTCGGTGCAGGGGGCAGCGTCGTGGTAGTCGAGGCCGCGGGGATGACCGTTCAGGTGTCGTGCGGGTCGCGGTCGGGCAGGAACGGCAGGACGAACGCGACGCCGGCGACGATCGCGAGAAAGCCGACGAGCGTCGGCGTCGTGAGCGCCCACGGGAGGAGCGACAGCGGTGATGCGGTGCCGGCGAGGACGTCAGCGAGCATCGGCGGCTCGAAGTAGACGAGGCCGATCACGCCGAAGACGGCGACGGCGAACGCGACGCGCCCGAGCGCCCGCACTACCCACCACGAGAACGAGACGGGCCCGCCGGTGAGCGCCCGCCACTCCCGCCGCAGCTTGGTCGGCCACGGCGTTCTCACCTGTCATCACCCCGCCCCGGTCGGCACTGACGAGACCTGTCGGACATACCGACCGTCTCGCGCCGCGAGGGGATAACAGTAGAGGGCGGATCAGTCGCCCGCTGGCGCGACGGCCGAGAAGGCCGCCTCGAACTCCTCGGCTCCGATCACCAGTTCGTCGGCGTGTTCGTTCGCCGCCGGGCCGTCGTAGCGCTCGGCGACGAGCGTGACCGCCCGCACGGCGGCCTCGCGGCAGAGCGCTTGGAGGTCGGCCCCCGAGAAGCCGGTCGTCCGCTCGGCGAGCGAGTCGAGGTCGACGTCGTCGGCGAGCGGCTTCTCGCGCGTGTGGACGCCGAGGATCGCCCGCCGGGCGGCTTCGTCCGGCAGCGGCACCTCGATGTGCTGCTCGAACCGCCCCGGACGGAGCAGTGCGGGGTCGAGCGCCTCGCGGCGGTTGGTGGCGGCGAGCACGACGAGCGAGGGGTTCTCGGCGGCCCGGTCGAGCTCCGTGAGCAGTTGCGAGACGACGCGTTCTGTGACTTCGGTGTCCCCGCCAGTCCCACGGGTGGAGGCGATGGCGTCGACCTCGTCGAAGAAGACGACGGCCGGGGCGGTCTGTCGGGCCCGTTCGAACAGTTCGCGCACCGACTTCTCGGACTCGCCGACGTATCTATCTAAGAGTTCGGGGCCGGCGACGTGAATGAAGTTGACGCCCGACTCGGCGGCGGTCGCGCGGGCGAGGAGTGTCTTGCCGGTGCCCGGCGGGCCGTGCAGGAGGACGCCGGAGGGGGGTGCGGCGTCGGCCGCCTCAAACAGCGGGCCGTACGTGAGCGGCCAGGAGACGGCGCGTTCGAGCGACGCTTTCACCTCGTCGAGGCCGCCGACGGCGTCGAACCCTTCGGTGGGTTTCTCGGCGACGTACTCCCGCATCGCCGAGGGCTCGACGCCCGCCATCGCCGTCTCGAAGTCCGCGCGGGTCACCCGAAGTTCACCGATCGCACTCCCGGCCTCCCGGCGGCGGAGCGCCGTCATCGCCGCCTCGGTCGTCAGCGATTCGAGGTCGGCACCGACGAAGCCGTGGGTTCTCGCCGACAGACGGTCGAGGTCGACGTCGTCGGCGAGCGGCATCCGACGGGTGTGGACCTCGAGCACCTCCCGCCGGCCGGCCTCGTTCGGGACGCCGATCTCGATCTCGCGGTCGAACCGGCCTCCTCTTCGGAGCGCGGGGTCAAGCGAGTCGACCCGGTTGGTCGCGCCGATGACGACTACCTCCCCGCGAGCGTCGAGCCCGTCCATCAACGACAGCAGCTGGCCGACGACGCGGTTCTCGACGTCCGAGTCGTCGTCGCGTTTGGCCGCGATCGAGTCGATCTCGTCGAAGAAGACGATCGCCGGTGACTCCTCGCGGGCGCGCTGGAACACGCGCCTGAGGTTCTCCTCGGAGTCGCCCTTGTACTTCGACATGATCTCGGGGCCCGAAACCGTGTGGAACGAGGCGTTGACCTCGTTGGCGACCGCCTTGGCGATCAGCGTCTTGCCGGTTCCCGGGGGACCATGAAGGAGAACGCCCTTCGGCGGGTCGACGCCGAGGTGGGCGAACACCTCGGGTTCGGAGAGGGGCAGTTCGATCATCTCCCGGACGAGTTCGAGTTCGCGGTCCAGCCCACCGATATCCTCGTAGGAGACGCCCGTCTCCGCGGCCGTCGGCGCGCCTCCGGACGTCGGCTCGGACGTCGTCCGTGGCTCACCGGTGCGGCCCGTCTCGTCGGGCGAAGCGCGGGTCGACGGCGGGGTGGACGCCGACTCGCCCGCGCCGGACGACCCCGACCGTTCCCCGTCGTCGCGCATCCGGACGAACACCTTGGTTCCCTCGGTCACGCGAACCGTGCCGTCGGGCTTCGTCGCGTGGACGAGAAACGGTGCCTCACTCAGGTGTTCGAGGTGGACGCGGTCGCCCTCCCGCACCGGCCGCTCGCGGAGCCCGCGCTTGACGTGGCGTTCCAGCGCGTTCTCGTCGGTGACGTGACCGGGGGCGACAACGGTCACGGCGTCGGCGTCGTCGACGTCGACGGCCGAGACGCGGACGGTCTCGCCGATCTTCACGCCGGCGTTGGCCCGCGTGTCGGCGTCGATCTGGAGGCCGTCGGGCGGGAGCGAGCCACGGCCGGGCCATACCTTCGCGACGGTCGTCCGGTCGCCTTCGACGACGACGCTATCGCCGCTCAGGACGCCGAGCCGTCTGCGAACCGTCTCGGGCAGCCGAGCGATCCCCCGGCCGGCGTCGCGTTTCTCCGCACCGCGGACGGTCAGTTCGACCGCCGCGTCGTCTGTCATACGCGTGGTTGGGTCTCGACGCTACTTAGCTTTCCGCGGACTGCGGCGCGGGGGAACCGTTTTTGTCGAACGACACCGTACCGCACGGTATGGTTACGACGACCCGCCGAGAGGACGGGACGTGGTACGAGTGTGAGGACTGCGGGATGCTGTTCGACGCCGAGGAGGACGCCGAGGCGCACGAAGGACACTGCGACACCGAATCCCCCTCGTATCTGCAGTGACGGACAGGGAGGGGAGAAGGGTCGCCGGCGACGCGGGGAGCGACGGCTCCGAGACGATCCGGGTCGGATCGAGTCGATCACCCTCACGGGGTGGATCGCAGTCGGTCATCCTCCCGGGGACGCGCGAGCACGGCGTCGACGGCGCGGTTCAGCGGTGATCGTCGAGCATCGACTCGGCGTGTTCGCGCGAGGTGGCGACCTGCCACCGGACCGTCGAGCCGTCGCCGTACGCGAGCGCCTCCTTCAGTTCGTCCCGGAGCGGGCCGGCGTCGACGCCGAGGGAGTTCCCGTCGTCGTCACCGAGTTCGTACACGCCGTACCGGTCCGGCACCGCCCGAAGCGTCTCCTTCGACAGGGGTTTCCAGGGCTTGCGGAGGCTCACGGCCCGGCCTCTGAATCGTCCCCAGCCTCGCTTTCGGCGTTCACGAACTCGTAGGAGTCTTCTCCCCAGTCGTCCTCGACGAACGCGAACACCCGGCCGCGGGCGGTTTCGGGGTCGGCTTCGACCTCGTAGCGGAGTTCGCCGACGCGACGGACGACGACTCCGGGGAACAGTTCTTCGTCCTCGTCCTGGTCGAGGACGACGCGGCCGACGCCGGTCGATTCGAGGATGTCGTCGTGGGTCTTGCGGTCGTTGACGTAGACGAGGACGCCCTCGGAGTCGGTCGGATCGGTGACGAGGACGTGGAGGTCCCGCCCGGGCTTCGTCGTGAGCGTCCCCGGCACTCTCTCGGGAACGCCACGGTAGAGGGTCCGGCGGCCGTCGGTGTACTCGACCTCGACGCCTTCCTCTAAGAGTGCGACCGAGAGCGTGCTCGGGGCGACGTCGGTTCGGTGCGGCGCGCTCATACATGGGCGTTGGCGTCGAGCGGTAAAGAGCGTCCGTATTCGGTTGGCGGTTTCGACCCCCGGGGGTGGCGCGTGGCGTCGCGCCGGCTCATCGGCGTTCCTGTGAGGTGAGCGAACGGGAGCCGGCGAGACCGCAGGTCTCGCCAGACGACCCGCGCGCGAGGGGAGACCATCGGAGCCGCGAACGCAGTGAGCGACGAGGAGCGCGCTCGGTTGGGGGGACGTGGCGTTTCGCCGCCCTGGCGACTGCGCTCACGTCACGCTCGCGGCCGTGTTCGTCCCGAGAGACTCCGTCCTCACGCGCGTCGGTTCGTCCTCGGCCGTCGATCCGGGCGGGGCCGGGTCCGAGGCGAGTCGGATGCCGCTCTCGACGCTCAGCCGACACACGCCCACCACGCGAACCGTCACACCTAAACGACGGGTTCGCACACGGGACACGTATGAAGGGTCGCGGTCGCGCAGTCGCGCTCGGTGCCGGGACGGTGTTGAACGCGCTCGCCACCGGCGTCGGTTCGGCGTTCGCACTCGACGTCGAGACGACGGCGACGGTCGAACTCGACGGCTCCGGCCGGATCGAGGGCGCGGTCGCGGAACAGCCCGACGCCGACACGAGACTCGTCGAACGGTGCGTGGAACTGACCGTCGACCGGTACAGCCCCGACGAGCGCGTCGGCGGCCACGTCCGCACCGAGAGCGAGGTGCCGATGGCGGCGGGGTTGAAGTCGTCGAGCGCCGCGGCGAACGCGACCGTCCTGGCGACGCTGTCGGCGCTCGGCGTCGACGTCGGTGACGGCCCCGCCGCGGTGAGCCGGCTCGACGCCTGCCGGCTCGGCGTCGCCGCCGCCCGCGACGCAGGCGTGACCGTGACCGGCGCGTTCGACGACGCCTCCGCGTCGATGCTGGGCGGCGTCACCCTCACCGACAACACGGCCGATGAACTCCGCTCTCGCGAGGAACGCGACTGGGACGCCCTCGTCTGGACCCCGCCGGAGCGCGCGTACAGCGCTGAGGCCGACGTCTCCCGCTGTGAACGCGTCGCGCCGATGGCGCGGCTCGTCGCCGACCTGGCCTCCGAGGGAAGATACGCCGAGGCGATGACCGTCAACGGCCTCGCGTTCTCGGCGGCGCTCGGCTTCCCCACGGAGCCGGCGATCGAGGCGATGCCCCACGCCGCGGGCGTCTCCCTGTCTGGGACGGGCCCGAGCGTCGTCGCCGTCGGCGAACGGGCGGCGCTAGAACCCGTCGCCGCCGCCTGGGACGAGCGCGACGGGACGACACGGCTGACGACCACGCGAACCGACGGCGCGCGCGTCCTGTGATCCGACACGCCACGACGGACTGACCGAGACCACACCGATCGACACCACTCACAGCATGACAGAACCCAAGCCCGAGGACATGGACCTCGACGAACTCCGCACAGAGATCGAAGACATCGACCGCGAGATCGTCGAACTCGTCGCCCGCCGAACGTACGTGGCCGACACGATCGCCGACGTGAAAGCCGAACGCGACCTGCCCACGACCGACGAGTCCCAAGAAGAGCGCGTGATGGAACGCGCTGCGCAGAACGCAGAACGGTTCGAGGTGGACGCAAACCTCGTGAAGGCCGTCTTCCGGTTGCTGATCGAACTGAATAAGGCGGAGCAACGGCGGAGTCGGTAGACTAGGCGTTCCGGACCAGTGTTGCTGACGGACGGGTAGACTCCGCGTCCGACACCAGTTCTCTCGAGGTCACAAGAGGACCTGCCCGTGGTCGTTCAGCGGGCGTGAGTGGGCCACACGTCACGCCACGATCCGGTGGGTTTTCCCGTCGGGCGTCGGGAGTCGCAACCCGGCAGATGGTCACCACCGCTACACTGGGACGGCTCGTAGCCGGCCTCGTCTTGCTCCTCGGCAACGGCTACTTCGTCACCATCGAGTTCGCGATGACTCGCGTCCGGCAGTTCTCGGAGGCGGAGTTCACGGGATCGAGCGGCCTCGAGCGGGCCTGGGAGATGACCGAACGGCTCGAGATCTACCTCTCCGGCTGTCAGCTCGGGATCACGATCTGTAGCGTCGGCCTGGGCGTCGTCGCCGAGCCCGCGCTCGCGGCGATCGTCGACCCCCTGCTGATCGCCGTCGGCGTCGAGGGCATCCTCGGGGGCACCACCGGCGGGCACTCGGCGCTCGCGGCGCTGACGGCGCTCGCGATCATCAACCTGCTGCATCTGACGGTCGGCGAGCAGGCACCGACGTATCTCGGCATCGAGCGGACGAAGACCATCGCGAAGTACGGTGCGCCGATCCTCTACTGGTGGACGCGGCTCCTCTCACCGGTCATCCGCCTCGCCGACCGGGTCGCGAAGGCGCTCCTCTCGCTCCTGGGGGTCGAGATCACTCGCTCGTGGGCCGAAGAGGAACTCGAAGGGGACGAGGAACCCGCCACGCGCGCGGAGCTACTCAGCCGGATGGGCGACGTGTTGACCACGATGGACCTCTCGCCCGAGCGCCGCCGCGAGGTGATCAGCGCGCTCGCGATCGACCGGATCCAGGTCCAGGACGTCATGGTCGACCGCGAGGAGATCGTGGCCGTCTCGACCGAGCAGTCGACGGGCGAGAACCTCTCGATGATCAGCGCGACACCACACACCCGGTTCCCGCTCGTCGGCGAGAGCCTCGACGACGTCGCCGGCACCGTCTACGTCCCGTCGCTGCTGGAGCACTGGGGGGCGCTTGAACGCGAGGAGGCCGACTTCGCCGACCTCGCCGCCGCCCCGATGACGGTCCCGCCGGAGCTCGCCGTGAGCGACCTCATCGACCGGTTCCAGACCGAACAGCAGGAACTGGCGGTCGTCGTCGACGACGGCCACACCGTGGGGTTGGTCACGACGACGGACGCATTCGAGACCATCGCGGGCGAACTGGAGGACCCACTCGACGGCGAGGCGTCGGTCACCGCCGACTGAGGGTGTCCGGGAGCAGGGAGATCGTGTCCGGGAGTCACCCGGCGAGTGCGGCCTGAACCCGGTCGTCGGCCAGCGAGTCGATCGAGCGTGGCGGATCGGGCGCGGCAGCCTCGGGAAGCCGGAGCCGCCACCAGCCGACGTCGTGCCAGTCGCCGTCTTTGTAGCCGACGTCGTCGAAGACGCCGACGCGGTCGAAGCCGAGCGCCTCGTGGAGGGCGACGCTGGCGGGGTTCGGCAGGGTGATCACGCCGTACGCGTTCGCGTACCCCTGGGCCGTCAGGAGGGTGAGCAACGCCTCGTACAGCCGGCGGCCGACGCCCTCGTGCTGGGCGGTCGCGTCGACGTACACGGAGAGTTCGGTTGACCAGCGGTAGGCGTCGCGCTCGCGGAGCGCCCCGGCGTACGCGTAGCCGGCCACGCCGTCGTCGCGCTCGCAGACGAGCCACGGGAACTGTTCGAGCGTCTTCGAGAGCTTCGTCTCGAGCGTCGCGACCGACGGGACCGTCGTCGCGAACGAGACGGCCGTCTCCTCGACGTAGGGCGCGTAGATGCGCCGGATCCCGGGTGCGTCAGCCGGCGTCGCCATCCGGAGGCAGTCCATGAGCCGACGCCGCAACCCGAGGCAGTAAGTCCAGTGGTTCGGTGGCGGACGCCGACGCCGGGAGAGAGTATATATCACACCTCGTGAATGTCTGTGTATGACGCCACCGTTCGACGAGATCGCCTTCCTCACGCGATCGCCGAATCGGGTTGCGGTGTTGGGGGCGCTCGCCGAGGGGCGGTACTCCCGCCGGGAACTCGTCGACGAGACGCCCGCCTCGCGCGTGACGGTCGGCCGGATCCTGCACGACTTCGGGGAGCGCGGATGGGTGCGAAACAGCGGTGAGGGGTACGAAGCGACGACACGGGGCCGACTGCTCGCCCAGGAGCTGCTGTCGGTTCTCGACCGGCTCCGGGCGATCGACCGGCTCGATCCGGTGTTACCGTGGTTCCCGATCGACCGGCTCGACGTCCCGCTGTCGGCGTTCGGCGACGCGGACGTGACCGTCCCCACCACGGCCGAGCCGAACCGTCACCACCGACGGATCGGAACCGTCGGTGGGATCGCCGACCACGCCCGGATGTACTCCCAGGGGGCGACGAAGGAGGCGATCGACATCCACCGGTCGGCGATCCGGAACCGTGGACAACGGCTCGAACTCGTCCTCACCCGCCCCGCGCTCGACGCCATCGCGGCGGACGATCAACTCCGTGCCGAGTTCCGCACGCTCGCGGCGGCGGCCGCGTTCGTCGGCACGGTCGAGCGAGAACTGTCGCTCCCGTTCGTCGCCCTGTTCGACGGGCGCTGTTTTCTCGGGGCCGTCACCGACAGCGGTGCGCCGGCGGGCGTCGTCGAGTCCGACGACGACGCTCTCGTCGCCTGGACGCAGCGGACGCTCGACGAGATCCGGGCAGCGGCGGTGCCACTGGACCTCGACGCGTTCACGGCGTGAACGGCCGTTCACGGGGTGAGCTTAAGACACTCCTGTCAGTATTTCAATTATGAAGGAAGTGCGTACTAACAGACTGTTCGACACGTCTGACTGTCGGCGTGTCGGTGAGGAGTGGTCGACGGCGGACGGACGCGTCGGGGCGCGACGGTGAACGTGTCGACGACAGACGGCCTGCAGGGCGGTCTCGCGGTTCTGCTCGTCCTGACGGTCGTCCTCGGAAGCGTCGGCGTCTACGTCGCGACCGTCCCGGCAAGCGCGGCGACGACACGGGTCGTCGACGCGGGCGGCGGCACTCCCTACAAGACGATCCAGGCCGCGCTCGACGCGTCGGACGCCGGCGACACGGTCGAGGTACGACCGGGCGTCTATCGGGAGGCGATCACGGTCACGAAGGAGGTGACGCTCGTCGCCCCGAACGGCGCGACGCTGAACGGGTCGACCGTGCAGGAGCAGTCGCTCGGCGCGGGGACGGTCGGCATCACCGTCGACCCGGCTGTCGGATCGGGCCTGACCATCGACGGGTTCACCGTCGAGCGGTACACCGATGGGATCACCGTGGGGGCGTCCGCCATGGAGAGCTCCCGGAACGCTGACGAGTCGATCATCACGGGCGGGTGGACCATCCGTGACGTCACGGCTCGGGACAACGCCGAGGACGGCGTCGACGTCGGGGCAGTCGACGGCACCCCGTGGACGATGACCCGCGTCACCGCCGTCGGCAACGGCGACGTCGGTATCGAGGTCGACGGATATCCGAACCCGAACGCCGTCGGCTGGACGATTCGGGAGAGCAACGCGTCCGACAACGGCTACTACGGTGTGTACACGAGCAGCTCGATGGGCAGGTGGCGACTGCTGGACTCGACGACCAACGACAACGGGGCGTCGGGCGTCCAAACCACCGCCGAGGACAGCGCGTGGGTCATCGGGAACCACACCGCGTCGGGCAACGCCGACTTCGGCATCCACCCTATCGGGAACTTCCAGGGTGACTGGACCATCCACAACGCGACCGTCACGGACAACGGCGACAGCGGCATCGGGGGTGGGTTCGGGAGCAGCGGCGACTGGACCATCCGCGACTCGGTGGTCACGGGGAACTACGACTGGGGGCTGTACGTCCCGAACAACCCGGGTGACTTCCGAATCGAGAACGTGACCGTCCGCGACAACAGTTGGGGCGGCATCGCGGTGACTCGCGCGGAAGGGAACTGGCGCATCGACGACTCGCGGATCGAGAACAACGGCGACTACCGGGGCTACTTCGGCGTCAACGCGGAGTTCACGCTCGGCTCGTGGGCCGTCAACAACACCGTCATCACCGGCAACGTCAACGGTGGCATCAACGCCGAAGAGGGGCGGGACGGCCGACCCGTCGGCGACGCCACCGACAACTGGTGGGGGCAGGCCAGCGGCCCGCTCGCGGGGCAGTGCGTCGGCAACGTCGACTGTGGCTCACCGCTCACCGCACCGCCAGGGACGACCGCATCGCCGGCAGTCGTCTCGGGAACGGTGACGAACGACAGCGGCGTCGGACTCGCGGGAGTAGAGGTGGCCGTCTACCGCGACGACGGCACGGGGACGTTCACCGCGTACGAGACGAACACGACGGATGCAGCCGGTCAGTACCGCGTCGACGTCGACGTCCCGGCGGGCGAGACGACCGCCCGGTTCAAAGTCGAGTTCGAGGACCCGAGCGGCGTGTATCTCGGCGAGTGGTACGACGACGCTGCGGGAGAGAGTACGGCCGACACGCTCGACGTCCAGAGCGGCTTCACCGCGTTCGCCGACGCGGAACTGGCCGACAACACCGCCACCGTCTACGGCCGGGTCAGAAACGAGAGCGGCGACCCCATCGAGGGGATACTCGTCGTCCCGTATCGCGAGGACGCCGGTGGCGACCTCAGACAGCTCCCTGGCGTCGGAACCGACGCGACAGGGCAGTACACGTACGAGATGGACGTCCCGCCGGGCCAGTCGGGCGCCAGGGTCAAACTGCTGTTCGCCGACCCCGACGACGTGTACGCCTCGCGGTACTACGACGACGCCGAGACGCTGGCAGACGGGCTAGAAGTGTACGTGCCGGCTGGCGAGCGCCGGCTCGTCAGCGGGACCCTGCCTAGAGAAGCCGACGTCACGGCCGGCTTCTCGGGGACGGTGACGGACGGGTCGGGCGCGCCGCTGTCGGACATCGACGTGGCCGTGTTCCGTGACGATGGCACCGGCACGTTCCGCGAGTGGACGACCGAATCGACCGATTCGAGCGGGGAGTTCGACGTCGACGTCGACCCGGTCGACTCGGACAACGCTCTCGTGCGCGTCAAACTCCGCTTCACCGACCCGAGCGGCCAGTACACCGAGCAGTGGTACGACGGGGCGAGCCAGTCGACCGCAACCGTCGTCGCGGGGCTTGTGAGCGCCGAGCGCGCCGATCTGAACGCGACACTCGTCGACGACGCCCCGCCTGCGCCCGACGTCGCCCGCGTCTCCGGCTGGGTGACGAACGAGTCAGGAGCACCGATCGAAGACGCGTTCGTGAACGTCTACATCGACGACGGGACCGGCGCAGCCTCGCTGGGCGCTTTTACGTTCACAAGCGCCAGCGGCCAGTACGCCGCCGAGGTCGACCTGCCTGCCGGTGAGTCGAGTGTCGACGTGAAGGTCGAATTCACCGACACCGACGACGTCTATGCCTCTCGGTACTACGACGACGCGACACGCTACAGCGACGCGACAGCCGTGACCGTTCCCGGTGGCGAGACGCGCTTCGTGAGTGAGTCGCTCCCCGTGGCGGACGACGTCACCGGCGGGTTCTCGGGCACGGTGACGAACGAGTCGGGTGACCCACTCCCCGGTATCGAGGTGACGGCGTTCCGCGACGACGGCACCGGCAGCTTCCGCGCGTGGACGACGGAATCGACCGACGCACAGGGACGCTACGACATCGACGTCGAGCCCGCGAATCCGAGTGACAACCGCGTCACAGTCAAACTCCGTTTTACCGACCCGACGTGGGAGTACGCCCAGGAGTGGAACAGCAGCGGCTACCAAGACATCCGGACGATGGCCGATGCCACCGAGATTAGCGCACTCGTCGGTGACTCACGGGTCCGGAACGAGGAACTCGAGCGAAACGTCGTCACGGTCAGCGGCGTCGTCAGGAACGAAGCCGGCGACAGCCTAGAGGACATATTGGTCGTCACGTACCGCAAGGAGGCGGATGGAGGGTTCACGCAGTACGATTCGGCAGCGACCTACACCGACGAGTTCGGCAGATACGAGACGGAGGTGCCCGTCCGAGATGGGGAGACGACGGTCGACCTGAAGGTCGGCTTCGCTGACCCCGACGGTGAGTACGCGAGAACGTACTGGCGGGACGCGCGGACGGTGTCGAACGCAGACGTCATCGACGACGCAGTCGCCGGCTGGACGCTCCCGAACGTGATGGCGACGATGCCCCGTCGCGACGACGTGGCTGTCACGTACTTCGGCATCGTCTACGACGAGAACAACGACGTGCTGGAGGACATCCGCGTGACGGTGTTCCGCGACGACGGCACCGGTAGCTACGGCGAGTGGACGAACCTGCGGACCGACGAGAACGGCTACTGGGAAGGAGCAGTGTATCCGCCGCCGGGCGAACAGAACGTCTCAGTGAAAATTCGCTACCGCGACGACAGCGGCGACTACCTCGAAGAGTGGGAGTCCAACGAGAGCAGTAAGGCAACGGCCGACGTCGAGAGCGGCACCGTGGGAGAGTACATCGACCTCATCGGCACAGTGCTCGCACCAGCACCGAAAACACAGGTGTCGGGCGTCGTCCGCGCAGACACAGACGGCAACGAGGCACTCGACGGCATCCGAGTGACGGCCTTCCGTGACGACGGGACAGGAGACTTCGACCCGTTCGCCACGCTGACGACGGACGAGTTCGGCTACTACGAGTTCCAAGTGCCGCCACCGCCGGGGTCGTCGACAGTGTCGACTCGACTCTATTTCCGCGACCCGACGGGCGAGTATTCGTCGATGTGGTATCGCGATGCGCGGCGCGCGGCGGGGGCGACACAGCTAAACAGCCCTGCCGGTGAGGGGAACTACTTCAACGACCAGTGGCTTCCCGAGGCGGGGATGCTCCTCGGCGTGTCGGTGCAGGCGCTGTCGACCTGTCAGAACCCAGCCGACGAGTCGAGTTGCACCTTCCCGAACGACGAGGACACGGTGACAGTCGGGCCAGGAGAAGAAGTGGCCGTCCACTACGAACTGTGGAACGGTGACGACGAGGTGTACACCGACTACGACGTCGACGACCCCGCGACGGGGACCACGATGTTCGGTGCGAACCACCGGGTCGCTACCCTCACGACGCGCACCACGACGACGACGCTGACGTCTCCACTCGTCGACGGAAGCTACGATTATCAGGCGAACGCCACGAGTATCTCCGAGAGCGGCAAGGTGAGTAACTCCTCGGCGTCGTACACGATCGGGGTCCAGGGCTCGGTCGTCCAGCAGGCGAGAGCCGGTGACCGCTTCGACGCGTCGGTGTCGAACCCGGGGGCGGGAACGCCGGTGCTCGTCGACGGAGGCACGCAGGGCCTAGCGAATCTGTCGAACACGACGTTCCAGAGCGTGCTCCTGACGACCGACGGCGGAGATTTCAGCCTGAACCTCACCGGCAGCGACGACGCACCGAGCGGGACGTCTTCGCTCCCGCTCGCGGCGGGCGGAACGTCGCTGGGGTACGTCACCGTCGACCACTCCGTGCCCGACGAGAACGTCGACGAGGTGGTCTTCCGGTTCCGCGTCTCACGGCTTCGACTCGCCACCGCGGGCGTCTCCCCGGGTGACGTCACGCTGTACCGCTACGTCGACGGCTCGCCGACGGCGCTGTCGACGGCGCTCGTCAGGACCACGCCGACCGCGTCCGTCTTCGAGGCGACGTCGCCCGGACTCTCGGTGTTCGCGGTCGGCGCGGGCGAGTTGACATCGACGCCGGCGGACAGTGACGGCGGCAGTGGGAGCGCCGACACCGACCGGGACAGCGACGACAGGGAGTCACCGACACCGACCCCGGTGCCGACGCCAGTGTCGTCCGATTCCGACGCGACGGTCACTCCGCAGGCGACGGAGACACCGGCGTCCGAGTCGACGACAGCGACCGGAGGTGTGTCGACCGCAGTCGAGACGTCCGAACCCGAGACGTCCGTTGCCGACTCCGAGGGGACGACAACGGTCGGTGCCGACGCCACGACGCCGACCGACGCCGAGCCGGCGACCACGTCGACGACGTTCGACGGCTTCGGAGCGCTCACGCTGCTGCTGGCGCTGTTCGCCGTGCTGTCGGTCGTCCTGTCCAGGCGACGCCGACGGTAGTAGCGCGGGGTTTTATCTCCGGTACGCTGTCGCGAGGCCGTCGAGCGCCTCGTGGTGTCGGGTCGGATGCGGGGCGAGAAGCGGCGAGACGCTCACGTGGCCGTCGACGACCGCCCGTCGGTCGGTCCCATCGGGGTCCGGGAGGTCGTCGTCGCGCATGCGCTCCCAGATCCGGTCGTGGAGCGTGAGTCGGTCGTCGCCGTCGGGCCGAGCGGTCATGTCGTACATCGTCGACGGCTCGGTGATGCGCATCTCGGGCTCGTCGACCGCGTCCAGCGGCGCGTTGACGTTCAGGTAGTCGGCACCCTCGAAGACGCCGGCCTCGAGGGCGTGGGCGGCGAGGTACGTGGCGGCGTCGGTCGCCGGCCGGAAGTCCTCGGTGTCGGTCGCCAACTCCTCCCAGGGTCGGTCACCGCCGGGGACGTACAGCGAGACGGCGATGGCGGGCACGTCGAAGAACGCGGCTTCCACGGCGGCCGAAACGGTGCCCGAACGACCGAGGACGTACGCGCCGAGGTTCGCACCCTTGTTACAGCCGGCGACGACCATGTCGACGTCGGGACAGAGCGACTCCAGCCCGACGACGGTGCAGTCCGCGGGCGTCCCGTGGATCGCGTAGCCGAGTGCGTGCTCCTCGACGAGCACGTCGGCCGACATCTGTCGCCCCACCGCGCTCTTGTCCTCCGCGGGTGCCACGGCGGTCACGTCGGCGACCGACGACAGCGCGTCGTACAGCGCGCGAAAGCCCACGCTGTCGATGCCGTCGTCGTTCGTCAGGAGGATCTCCATAGTCTACACATCGATGGTGTCTGCAAAAACGCTCCGCTTGCGCGACGGACGGAGCAGGCGTCAGGCGACGCCCTCGTAGAACTCCCGGGCGTCGACGCGGCGGTCGTCGGCCGCGGTCACCAGCGCCGCCGCGACGGCGGCAAACCCCTGTCCCTGCGGCGGGATGGCGCTGGCCACGCTGTCGAGCGACGCCCTCCCGCGCACGAACGCCGTTTCGGCGTCCCTAGCCAGCCTGGCGGCGGCGTACGGTGCTCCGCTTCGGCGCTTCCCGCGGGCCTGCGAGAGGAGACGGACGCCCTCGATCACCCCTCCCAACGCGTCGAACAGCCGATCGAGCACCTGCGCTTCGGTCTCGAGTTGCAGGCGCTTGTCGTCGTACTCGGCGCGCGAGAGCCGGTCGACGACGCCGACCGACTGCACGTACCGCCTCTGGGAGAGTTCGGAGACGACGGCGGTCGCCCGCTCCCGGCGGCTCGCGACCCGGTCGCTGATCGAGCCCACCGACTCGGCGTCGACGTACTCGACGGCGTCGACGAACTCCTCGAGGTCGATGTGCGCCTGGACGAGCAGTGACTGGGCGTCGATCGCGAGCCGGAGGAGCGTCTTGACCCGGCGGAGGCGCTGGATCGTCTGCTCCTGCTCGGCCGAGATACCCTGTCGGTTCGCCGCCTCGTAGGCCGCCTGCGCGTTGTACAGGTGTTCGATGGACGGCGTCGGGTCGAAGGAGGCGGTCGCGGCCGTGATCGCCGTCAGCGAGCCGCCGTCGCCCGCGTACGCGTCGACGGCGCGGTCGGTCTGGTCCCGGGCCCGGTCGAGCAGTGCCGGGACGTCCATTCGGCGCAACGCCGCGGCCGACGGCGTGCCGCCCGACGGCGTGGCCGCCGCCGTGGCGGTCGCCGTCCCTCCTTGCCTTCCCCCGGGAGCCTCAGACTCGTCCGTATCGCTGGCAGAACCGCTCGACTGGCCGGCCGACCCGGTCCCCCCACCGAGCGGGACGAGACCGGTACAGCCGGAGAGTCCGGCGACGGCGACGAGAAGGGCGCGCCGGTGCATACCCGCTCTGCCGTCCGGCGACGGTTAACGCTATCGCCGCTGATATCCATACTGATAACGAGCTGGCGGGTGCGGGGTCGGGTCGGCCGCGCTCGGGGACGGCTACCCGACGAAATCGACCACGGTCGTGTCGTCGACCACAAGGTTGTACGCCCCCTCGTCGTCGTTCCAGAGAACGAGCGCCTGCTCGAACGAGAGGACGCTCCCGTACGGGGCTCCCGCGAGCACCTCGTTCAGCGACGTCTCCCGCGTGAGGACCGCGAACACGCCGGTGGACTCGCTGCCGTCGCCGATCTTGAAGACGGGGTTCGTGTCGTCGTCGTCCGTCAGATCGTGGCTCAACTTGACCGCGAGGAGATCGACCCGCCGCGTGACGTGTCGGTCGGCGTCGGCCAGTTTCGCGTGCCGTGCGGGGTCCGCCCGGACGGCGAGTCGTCTGGTCCCGTCGGGTCGGAAAACGGCGTACGCGAACTGAACCGTCGGGTTGGTGAACGCGCCGGGGTCGTCGCCGGCCTCGTCGAGGCGCGACTGGAACGACGGCACCGCGAGGTCGGCCCGGACGTCGAACGACCAGCCACGGTCCGAGGGCTCCGCGTCGGGCCAGAGGCGGAGCGTCGGTGCGTACACCGTCGCGCCCGTTCGCGAGACGACTTCGCGTTCGACCGTCCGGAGCGCCGTCGCCGTGTTGAGATCCGCGGGTTCGAGCGCGACGACCGCGCCGTCGGGCGCGAGCACGTCGAGCGACCGCTCGACCGCGGCCACGGGGTCGTCGAGTTCGCTCAACACGTTCGAGAAGACGACGAGGTCGAAGCCACCGCCCGAGACGCCCGAACCGGGGTCGTCGACGAGTCCCGGGAGATCGAGCGCTTCGATCGTCGTTCGGTGGATCGTCGGGTGGAAGTTCCGCCCGGTCTCGCCGAGCAGGCGTTCGAGGACGTCGGCCGCGGCGCTCGGTTCGACGGCGTGGTAGTCGACCAGCGCCTCGCGTGGGAAGAAATCATGCAGGCCGAGCGCCGGGCCGCCGGTGCCCGCGCCGACGTCGAGGACGCGGAGCGGCGTCTTGACGAGGCCGCGCTCGGCCAGCGTGTCGAGGACGTACCCCACGGTGGCGTAGTAGTCGGGCAGGTGGTAGAGCCCGTAGCCGAGCGCGACGCGGTCGTCGTACGCGACGGACTGGCGGCGGTAGTACCGCTCTTTCAGTCGGCGGATCGTCTCGCGCAGGCGATCGCCGGACTCACCTCGGTGCCAG
This sequence comes from Salinigranum marinum, assembly GCF_024228675.1. Lineage (NCBI taxonomy): Archaea > Methanobacteriati > Methanobacteriota > Halobacteria > Halobacteriales > Haloferacaceae > Salinigranum > Salinigranum marinum. Next base: position 1,216,882 of record NZ_CP100461.1, read on the forward strand.
TCGATCCCCTCGCGCTCGACGAGGAACTCCTCGAACGCGTGGGCGTACCGCTCCGGAAACGCCGTCGGGGCCCACCCGGGTTCGACGACGCATTCGGGAGCCGGGACGAACGTGCCGTCGTCGCGCTCGACGAGACCCAGGTCGACCGCCTCCTCGCGGAGCACCTGCCGCACGACCGCGGGGTGGGGGCTCCCGTCGACGTACTCGTAGATCTCGTCTGGATCGATCGGTCGGACCTCGCGCAGGTACTTCGCGTTGGCGCGGATCCCCTCGCGGTCGGTCATCGGCGGTCCTCGTGGGCGCGGTCGTCGGCATCGTCGGTGCCTTCGCTGTCGTCGGCATCGTCGGTGCCTTCGCCGGACTCGACGGCGTCGCGGTTCCCGACGGCTCCGCTCGCCTCCCGATAGAGCGCGTCGAACGTCTCGTCGTCGGCGGCCGCCAGGCGGGCGGCGGCGTCGGCGACCCGCTCGGCCCCGTCGAACGTCGCCTGGATCTCGCGGTAGACCCGCGGGGTCCCGCCCGTGACCGTCTCGACGAGCTCGGCGAGCGCGCCGGAGACCGGGGTGTGGAACTCCGGTCGTACCTCGCGGGCGGCCAGGGCGTACGCGATGACGGCGGCGTGAGCGCTCGACTGGACCGTCTCCATCGCCCGGTCGTGCTCCGCGGCGGTCGTCTCGAAGAGGGTGTTGCCCGCCGCTTCGAGCGCGGCGCGGAGTCGGTCGGTCGCCGGCCCGGGTTCGTCGGCGGTGACCGCGACGTTGCCGGGCGCGTTCGCGGGCGCGAACAGGGGGTGGAAGCTGACCCGCTCTCGATCGGGGACGTGGGCACGCATCGCCGCCAGGGGCGGTGCCATCACGCCCGTGACGTCGACGGTCGCCTCCCGGACCCGGTCGGCCTGCGCGGCGACGCTCGCGTCGATGGCCGAGATGGGAACCGCCAGACAGATCACGTCGAACCGCTCGGTCCCGTCGACGGGGACGGTCCGGGCGTCGAGTGCGGCGGCGGCGTTCGCGGCGGTGGCGGCGTCCGTGTCGGCGAACGCGACGTCGATCTCGCCGGGTGCGGCGCGCTCGACGGTGTCGGCGAACCACCGCCCCATCGACCCCGCGCCCACGACGAGCAACTGCATCGCGCACCTGTAGCCCGGGACGTCGCAAAAGGCTTCGGAAGCGGTACGGGCTGACCGCCGCCGGCCGAGCGAGCGAACCCCACGAGACGAGAGCGGGCGGTCAGTCCACCGGAGTGAGCCGAACCCGCGACCACGGGACCGGTTCCTCGTCGTGTCCGTCGACGGTGCCGTCGAGCGACACCGTGTCGGGATCGACCGGTGCGCCGAACCGGACGACGAACAACGGGGCCGCCGCCTCGATCGTCCGTCCGTGGCCCTCCATGTCGACCGCGCGGGCGCGGACGGTCCCGGTCCCCTCGTCGAACGCTTCGAAATGTGAGGTCAGTAGTTCGGGGTCGACGTCGGTGACGGGGACGCCCGCCCGGAGGGTGAGCTCGAACCGTCTGATACCCGCCGGCGGGGCCTGCACCACGACAGCGATCGCATCGGTGTCGCCGTCGCCCCCATCTCCTCGGTCGCTGGCGGCCCCGCCGCGGTCTTCACTCGCGCTCCCGGATTGACCGTCCCCGTCCGCGCGCGCACGCCGCGAACCACCGTCGTCCGTCGTCCCCGTCGCGGCCGCCCCGTCGGTCGGTTCACGGAACAGTCGGAGGAGCCGACTCAGGACCCCCTCGGTCATGGGTGCGCGGACGGTCGGCGGGCGTCGGCGCTCGCGGCCGTCTCGGTGCGTGGACGGGGACGGACCCGGGACTCGTCGGGGTCGTGGCGACGCGGATGACACTGTCGCGACATAGCCGTCTCGAAGCGTTCGACGGACAAGACGGTGCCGGCCGACGGAGCCGGATCCCGACCGGACCGACCGTTTCGTCTCCAGGTTCTAACAGTATACTCTCGTTGAAACGACTCGAAGAATCCGTCTGACATTCGTCACACTCTAATAATCTAATTTGATATTTGAAACTAATATGTTATACACAGAGCCAAATTCTGTTTCGAATAATGAGATTTCCGCGAGTTTCGGGATCGACACTCGACGGGAGACATATATCACTTCCCGGGGGTTTCGACGGTGACCCGACGCTGCTCGTCGTCTCGTTCCAGTGGCAGCAACGCTCCCTCGTCGACCCCTGGTGTTCGGTCGCCGACCGACTCGCGGAGCGGTACGACGAGTTCGAGTACTACGAACTGCTCGTCGTCGACTGGCGGAGCCGGATGCTCGTCGGGCGGACCCGGCGCGCGGATCTCCTCTCGGGGGATCAGCACGAACGGATGCTCGTCCTACGCGTGAACAAACGCCAGTTCCGCCAGTCGCTGGGGCTGCTCGGCGAGGAGACGATCTACGCGCTCTTGATCGACGAGGACCACGTCGTTCGCCAGGCGGCAGGATTCCCGTCGTCGTCGACGATCGAGGGGCTCCTGTCGCTGCTCGACGACTGGGACGCGGCCCGGCCGACGACGAGTCAGAGCTCGAACTCGACCGGGTAGTCGGTCAGGTTCTCGTACCCCGTCTCGGTGATCACGGCCAGGTCCTCGATGCGGACGCCCCCCACCGAGGGATCGTACAGTCCGGGTTCGATCGTGACGACGTGTCCCGGCTTCAGCTCCTCGCCGTCGGGGCTCACCCGCGGGCGCTCGTGCACGTTGAGTCCGACGCCGTGGCCGGTCGAGTGGATGAACCCGACCTCCGTTTCGGGATCGGACCGCAGCGTGGGATAGCCCGCCTCCTCGTAGACGTCGCAGACCACGTCGTGGACCTCCTCGCCGGTCACGCCCGGTTCGAGCGCGTCGAGCGCCGCTTGTCGCGCCGCGTCGGTCACGTCGAACCGTCGCTGGAGTTCGGCGGAGGCGTCGCCCTTCAGGAAGGTCCGCGTCATGTCCGCGTGGTACTTCGTCGCCTTCGAGCGCGGGAAGATGTCGACGATGACCGCCTCTTCGGCCCGGATCGGGCCGCTTCCGCGGTCGTGGGGATCGGCGGCGTCCGCACCGCAGGCGACGATCGTCTCGTCGAGCGCACAGCCGTGGCGCAAAAGCGTGATCTCGATCTCCTCTTTGACCCGCTCGGCTGTCAAGGTCCCGTCGTCGCCCTGGAGACGCCCGTCGGCGTCGACCGTCGCCTCCCGGAGGAGGCGTTCGGCGGCCGCCATCGCCGCCTCGTTCGCGCGCTGGGCCTCGCGGACGTGGTCGACCTCCTCGTCCGTCTTCGTCGCCCGGATTCCCGTGAGGACGTCCGTGTCGTCGGCCACGACCGTCAGGTCGGCCTCGCGGAGCGCGTCGCCGACGCCGAGCGGGAAGTCGGCCGGCACCACGACGCGCTCGACGCCGTGCTCGGCGAGGAAAGCCGCGATCGTCCGCGCCCGCCCGACGAGCGCGCCGTGGTCGGCGACCCGGTCGCGGTAGCCGTACTCGACGAACCGGGAGACGGACGCCGCACGGGACTCGGTGCGCGCCCGGCCGTACTCCAGGCTCGACACGAGCAGGTGGACGCCGCCGTCGTCGTCGCTACCGGGGAGATAGAGCGTGACGAACGAGTCCGGTGCGTCGAACCCCGAGAGGTACCGCTGGTTCGAGTCGGTCCCGTCGGCGTCGATCAGGTAGCCGTCGAAGTCGCCGCCGAGACGGCCGTCGAGGGGAGTGAGATCGCGGCTCATGCGGTCCGATTGGACAGCGGCGGCAAAACGGTTGTCCCCGGCGGGTACACCGACGCCGGAGACACCGACGCCGGAGCCGACGCGCCGTGAGCCGCTATCGGTCCGGGAACTCGCTTTTCACGACCGACACGAGACAGTCGAACTCCTCGCCGAGGTGGACGAGAAGGTCGTCGAGCGTCACGATCCCGACGAGGTCGTGGTCGGCCATCACGGGGACGCGCCGGACGCCCTGCTCGCACATCTGTCGGGCGACCGTCGCGACGCCGTCGTCGGGGTCGACGGCGAAGACGTTCGTCGAGAGGATGTCGTTGGCGATGCACTCGTCGGGGTGACGACCCTCGGCGAGGCCCGACACCACGAGATCGCGGTCAGTGAGCAGTCCCGCGACCGTCCCTTTGGCGTCGACGACGACGACGCTTCCGACCCGTTCGTCCCGCATCACGCGGGCGATCTCCGTCACCGTCGCCTCGAGGTCGACCGTCACGACGTCTCGCCGTGCAATCTCTCGGATCGTCATACCGGACGTACGAGCGCGGGAAGTAAATCGCTGCGGTCGTGGGGTCACGTCGCACAACCGACCACAGCCCCACCACCGTCACGTGACCCACGCCTCGCCGCGTTCGGTAGCCTTTCGTCTCCCCTCCGCGATGCCCGCGTATGGACGTCTCTCTCGCTCCGTCGGCCGTGGCGGGCGACGCGCGCGCGCCGCCGTCGAAGAGCTACACACACCGTGCGATCCTCGCCGCGGGGTACAGTTCGGCGGCGACGGTCAGAGACGCGCTCGTCAGCGCCGACACGCGGGCGACGATGCGCGCGGTCGAGGCGTTCGGCGGGACGGTCGACCGCGACGGAAGCACGGCCGTCGTCGAGGGGTTCGACGGCCGGCCCGCGGTGCCCGACGACGTCATCGACTGTGCCAACTCGGGGACGACGATGCGGCTCGTCACGGCCTGTGCCGCGCTCGGCGACGGGCTCACCGTCCTGACGGGCGACGACTCGCTCCGGTCGCGTCCACACGGCCCGCTCCTCGACGCGATCGACGGGCTGGACGGACGCGCAGAGAGCACCCGCGGCAACGGCCAGGCACCGCTCGTCGTCGGCGGCAACGTCCAGGGCGGCCACGTTTCGATTCCCGGCGACGTCTCCTCGCAGTTCATCACTGCGCTGTTGATGGCCGGCGCGGTCACCGATGCGGGGATCGAGATCGAGCTCGAAACCGAGCTCAAGTCAGCGCCGTACGTCGATATCACGGTCGAGGTCCTCGACGACTTCGGCGTCACGGTCGACCGCACCGACGCGGGGTTCTCCGTCGCCGGGGAGCAGACGTACGAGCCCGCGGGGGGCGAGTACCACGTCCCCGGTGACTTCTCCTCGATGTCGTACCTCCTGGCGGCGGGAGCCGTCGCCGGCGACGACGGCGTGACCGTCCACGGCGCGCGGCCCAGCGCCCAGGGCGACTCGGCCATCGTCTCGATCCTCGAACGGATGGGGGCCGACGTCGACTGGGACCGCGACGCGGGCGTCATCGACGTCGCCCGCACGCCGCTCTCGGGCGTCGAGGTCGACGTCGGCGACACGCCCGACCTCCTGCCGACGATCGCCACGCTCGGTGCCGTCGCCGATGGCGACACCCGGATCGTCAACTGCGAACACGTCCGGTACAAGGAGACCGACCGAGTGCGCGCGATGGCGAAAGAACTGACGAAGATGGGCGCGTCCGTGACCGAAGAACACGACACGCTGACCGTCCACGGCGGCCAGACCGACCTCGTCGGGGCCGACGTCCACGGCCGGCACGACCACCGGATCGTCATGTCGCTCGCGGTCGCGGCGCTCGTCGCCGAGGGGACGACGACCATCGCCGGCGGCGAACACGTCGACGTCTCGTTCCCCGGCTTCTTCGACGTCCTCGAAGGGCTCGGCGTGACGGTCGACCGAGCCTGACACCGGGAGCGGCCTCCTGACGCCCGACGGTTCGCCCGATCGGCGGCTGGGTGCGACCGCGCGAGGCGTGTGAGCGACCTCCGGCGTGCGTCTGTCTCTCCTGCTCACGGCTGATTTATATCGACTCACGGCCATGTACGCCTGATGGAACGGTCCCGGAACCCGGACGGACGCGCCACGGCTCAGCCGTCGCGCCGCCGGTTCCTCACCCGTGTGGGCGGGGTCGCGGCCGTGGGACTGTTCGCCGGCTGTAGCGGCCGGCGGGCGGACCAGCCCGCGCCGGAGTCCGAGACGCCGTCACCGACGCCGACGCCGACGCCGTCACCGACGCCGACGCCGACGCCGACGGGGCTGACGGGGACGTACTTCGTCGATCCCGTGGACGGCCGGAACGATCAGTCGGGAGGGAGCCCCGAGACGGCATTCCGTGACCTCCAGCCGCTGACCGCCGGCGGGCGCGTGACGCTCCGCCCCGGCGACGTGGTCAAACTCCGTGCGACCGCACCGATCGTCCTCGAAGACAGCGTCGACTTCTTCCGCGTTACGGGCACGAAGACGGCACCGATCGTCGTCGAGCCGTACGGCGACGGCCGGCCGCTGATCGACGCCAGCGGCGCGGGATCGTCCGCGATCCGCATGGAGGGCGCCCAGTACATGACGCTTCGCGGCTTCGACCTCGCGAACGCCGACAACGACGGAATCCGGGTCCCCGGCGTCGCAAAGGGCGATCAGCCGGCGATCGGCTGCGTGTTCGAGGACCTCGAGATCCACCACTACGGGCAGGGCGACGCGACCGAGGGCAACGGGATCGGCTTCTACCGTGACTCGTACGATCACGTCGTCCGGGACGTCGTCTGCCACCACGGGAGCGTCGACGGCAACTCCGACGGCTTCTACATCGGCGGGCAGAACCGGCGGTTCAGCGGCGGCCACCGCTTCGAGCGCTGCGTCGCCCACCACAACGCCGACGACGGCTTCGACTTCTTCAGATGTGACCCCGACCGGCCGAGCGTCCTCGTCGACTGCCTCGCCCACTCGAACGGGAGCGACGGCGAGGGGGCGGTCGGCGACGGCAACGGCTTCAAGATGGGTGGGGGGTGGCGAACCGGGGGTAACCAGGTCGTCCGGGCCGTCGCGTTCGGCAACGACGCGATCGGCTTCGACTGCAACGGCGCGTCGGCGGCGAACTCGTTCGACAACTGCACCGCCTACGACAACGGCACGTACGGCTTCGAGTTCACCGGCGACACCGAACCCGACCACGTCGTCCGCAACTGCATCGCCTTCGCCAACGGGGAGGGCCCGGCGAACCTGCTGTACAACGCCCGCTCGACGGCCAACACGTGGGACCTCGACATCGACGACCCGCTGTTCGCGAGCGTCGCGACGGATCACGACCTGTTCCTCCACCTCCGGCAGGGGTCGCCGTGCATCGACGCCGGCGTCGACGTCGGCGTCGCCTACGTGGGTGACGCGCCGGATCTCGGGGCGTTCGAGTTCGACGGCTGAACCTCGGTCGGGCTCGGGTTCGGTCGGTTCTGGGCGCACGTCCAGCGCGACGGCGAACGGTGTGGGATAGATTTATGTTTGAGGGCCAAAGCTTGTCGTTTGACTACCGTGTCGCCAGCTGCTGGGAGGGGACGGTGGACCGAGAGACCGGCCGAACGCCGACCGACCGGAGGCATCGATCGTGAGTGCTGACGATCGGAACCGGTGTGCGTACGCGCTCGCCGTCGACGCGTGGAACGACCGTCACGGGAGCGACGTCGCGGTGGAGCCCCGGTTCCTCAACGACGGGTCGTGGCACTGTCACCGACGGACTCGCCCGGACGACGACTACTGCTTATTCCACGACCACCGCGCCGAGACGAGCGTCGAGAGCCGACGCCCGGCGGGCGAGGTCGCACACGACCTGCTCAACGGCGAAACCGACGACCGGCCGTGGAACGAGGGGGAACCGGACGGGCTGTGGGAGGTGCCGGCGGCGTTCCCCCGCGACGAGTACAAACACCGACAGAAGCAGTTCATCGGGGCCTCTCTCGGACCGGTTCGGCTGTCGAACGAGCGGATCGACGCGATGGACGCGTACCCGGTGGATCTGCGGTGTGTCCGCGTCGAGACGCTCGATCTCCGCAACGCGCGGGTCGGGCACGAACTCCGGCTGTCGGGGGTCGCACAGACGGACGAGTCGGGCGCTGTGGCGCTCGACCGGGCACGGATCGAGGCCTCGCTCGACCTCGACGGCGCGGTCGTCGCTGGAGACGCCTCGCTGGATAACGCGACGGTCACTGGCGACGTGTCGCTTGACCGTGTGACGGTCGCCGGCGACGTCACGGCCGCCAGGCTGACCACGCACGGGACGGTCGAGATGACAGACGCGAACGTGACGGGCGGCGTGTTGATCGAAGACGCGACCGTCGGTGAGACGCTCACCCTCGACGGCACCGAGGTCGCCGAACTCGCCGCACTCGACCGGACCGACACCGGGGCACACGTAACGCTCGATGGCATGTCGGTCGGTCGTGGCGTGTCGCTGAGGGACGCGAGGGTGGGCGAGGGCGTGAGCTTCGATCGGTTGGCGGTTCGACGAGGCGTCTCCTTCGCCGGTACCGAGGTGGGGACACGCGTCGTGTCAGGGAGTGGAGAGATCGGTGACAACGTGATTCTCGACGGCGTCACCCTCGGAACCTTCCTCGTGTTCGAGGACATCTCCGTTGGCGGTGACGTGCGCTGTCAGGGACTGGAAGCCGGGCAGGGCGTGACCTGCACCGACGGGGTGGTCGAGGGAGACGTCGACCTGCGAATGGCCACCGTCGACGGGCACGTCGACGGCAACCGGACCGAGATCGGGGGAACGCTCGACTGCCACCACGCGGCAGTCGAACTCCTCTCGATCGGGGGCGCCGACGTGGGCGGTGACGCCGCCCTCGGCGATGTCGACGCCGACGGGCTCCAGGCCGAGGCGGTTACTGTTCGCGGGCGGGTCGACCTCGACACCGCAAACATCAGAGGGCTGGTCGAACTCAATGGAGCGGACGTGGCCGACTCGGTGTCGCTGATCTCGACGACCGTCGATGGACAGATCGAGCTTGCGGACGCGTCCGTGGACGACGACGTCGAACTGATCAGTACCGACGTCGACGGAGGAGTCAAGCTCGATGACGCCGCCGTTGGCGGGGACGTCAGCACCTCCGTGACCAGCGTGACGAACTACATCAGGCTCGAAGACGCCGAGATCGCGGGCGAGGTCTCGGTATCCAACAGCGATGTGGAGGGCGTGTTCATGCGGGGCACCGATGTCGACGGCGACGTGGCGCTCGCGAACGCGACCGTCGACGACCGCGTCTTCTTCGTCGGCGGGTCGGCCGGCGGATCGGTGATCGTTGACGGATCGACCGTCGGGGGCCGCATCGCGGTCACCCGAGATCCGGAGACGGGAGCGACGGCGCGTGTCGGCGGCCGACTCGCCGTCGAGGAGACGACTGCTGCGAGCGTCGTCGTCGGATGTGAACTCGCCCATCCGGCCGTCGAAGCGGTCTCGCTCCGCGGGTCGACCGTCGACAGTGGCTCCCTCCAGGCCGCCGCGGGCAGATCGGCCGAGGTCGTCTACGACTTCGACCGGACGACGATCGGCGACGTCGACATCGCCGCAGACGCCCCGAACCCGTTCGCACACGCCCGGTTTCTCGAGACTTCCTTCGCCGGGTTCGTGTTCAGCAGCAAGCGCGAGCAGTTCCGCGACACGGACTGGATGGTCCACCAGCCGCGCAGCGGGGGGTACAGGGCAATCGGAGCCGTGACACAGACGGTCTCGTTCGACGGCGAGGCGGCCGGCGACGACACCGGGCCACAGGTCGTCTTCGACGCCGCGAGCGACCTCGCGGCGTCGCTCGTGGACTGTCTCGTCGCCGAGTCCGTCGACCACGGTTCGGCGGAAGACCGGTCGCTCGTGGAGCTCGTCGAACGGTACGAACACCGGGTAGCGGGTACCGACCGTCTCCTCGCGTATCTCGACCGAGCGTACGAACCGGTCGACGTGCCGGACCGCAGAGCGCAGGGAGACCCCATCACGTGGCTGTTCGACCGGGTGCGAGCGGTCACTCCTCCTTCAGTCAGCCGCTCGGCTCCGATCAGGGGGAGTCTCGACGAGGTCGAGCGGTGCGCGGCCGCCGTTCGAGAGGCACTCGACGACGACGAGATACGGCGGGCACTGGCGACCGACGGCGTCGACTCTCGGGCCGCGACCGAACTGGTACACAGGACCGAAGCCGCGATCGCGCGCGACCTCGCCGATCCAGACGCCGTCCGCGGAACGGACAACCAACTAGAGTCGACGTACGCGAAGGCGAAAAACGGCGCGAGCGATGCGGGCGACGAGACGGCCGCGGGGAACTTCTTTCAGAAGGAAGCCGCCTACGCTCGTCGCCAACACTGGAACCGGGCACTCGGACGGATCGAAAGCGACTCCGGACCGGTCGAAGCCGGGCTCGACTGGCTCGGCAACGTCTTTCTCTGGGCGACGATGGGTTACGGTGAACGGCCGCTGCGTGTCCTCGGCTTTGCGGCCTCAATCGTGGTGGCGTTTGCGATGTTCTTCTGGGCCGCGCAAGCGGTCGGGGGCGTGGCGCCGTTTGCCGGGTCGGGGGTGCTCGGCTATCTCTCGGGCAGCCTCGGCCTGTTCGTCACGCTCGTCATCACACAGCCGGAGATCCAGAACGACTGGATTCGGCTCGCCGCCCAGTTGGAGGGGTTTCTCGGCGTGTTCGTCGTCGGGATGTTCGTCGTCGCGGTCACGCGTGCGATCCACCGCTGACCGGCGACGGTCCAGCGCCCGATCGCGGTGACGGAGTCGCAGTTCACCCTACCGGGTCGGAGATCCGTCGACTCCGGCGTCCGCCGGTGTGCGCCGGACGGCGAAGCCGCCGAGTCGAACCCGCACGGCCGTCAGTCCGACTCGACTTCTGCCGGCGCCGCGTGCGAGCCGAACTCGACGACAGTGCCGTCGTGCCGGCAGGTCTCGAGCGCGTGTTTCGCCATCATGCCGGCCTCGTGTGCGGTCGCGCCGACCCCGACGCCGACTTTCAGTTCGACGCCGACGCTCTCCTCGACGTGCTCGATCGCGGTGTGATACGCCTCGGTCGACAGCGCCGGACAGGCCGCGATGATGTTGTCCCCTCCCACGAAAAACGAGAGCGCGCCGTGCGCCTCGCGCATGTAGCGCATCAGCGCCGCGTACCCCTGTTCGATCTCGATGAACGAGTCGAACTCGTTGAGCTGGTCCGTGTACTTCTCCGTGGCGTCGTTGACGTCGAAGTGCGCGATCCGGACGTCGTCGTCGCGCCGGGCCGACGCCTCGATCGGCGCGCCTTTCAGGACCTGCCGGCGGTTGCCGTCCTGTGCGCTCCCCATCCGCTGGAGTCGCTCGGTGGCGCGTTCGAGTGCGACCGCAGGCACCTCGTCGACCCCGATCCCGAGACTCACCGTCACGGGATACCGGTTCCCGATCGACTCCTGAAGGAGGGCGTGGTCCTCGGAGGTCAGGCCGTTCGTGACCGCGATCATGTTGTCGAAGCGCGTGAAGAAGACGTAGCCGTCGCGCGCGCCGACGAAGTTCGCGAGATCGGCGAACAGCCGCGACTGCATCGTCTGCAGGTCCATCTCCCGGCGGGGTTCGGGAGTGACCGTCCACGGGCCGTAGTTGTCGATCTGGACGAGAGTCAGCTGCGTGTTCGTCACACCCGCACCCAAGGAGGGCGGGAATATGCCTCCTTTGGTTTACGTCACGATCGTGAGGCACCCATCACAGTTGTGAGACGCGGGTGGCGCCCGAACTGTCAGTAGCTCGTTGCGTCTCCCGTCCGATCCCGCACGTACGCGACGCCCACGACGAGGACGAACCACGTGACGAGCCACAGGAACGCCCAGGTGAAGACGATCGCCGTCGTCGACAACAGCGGAACCGCCATCGCGACCGCGACGACGACCGAGTAGCCGAAAGTGAGAACGACGACCGTCAGCCCCAACCCGACGGCACCGCAGGCGGCCCCCTCGACACGACCGACCGTCGGCCACTCCTCCGTCTGCCCGTGTGTCCCCCCGTGCCCGTTCATGTGTATTGATACCACGTAACATTACTTAACCGTATCCCCGACCGCGACATTGAACCACATCGCGTCCTTCTCCCCCGGTGATGCTCAGCGGGGTGATCCTTGACGTCGACGGAACCGTGGTGCGTGGCGACGAGCCGATTCCGGGCGCGCGGGCGGGGCTCGACTGGATCGACGAGTCGGGCCTCAGGCGACTGTTCGTCTCGAACAACCCGACGAAAGCGCCCGAGGCGTACGAACCGCGCTTTGCCCGCGCGGGCTTCGACGTCTCGGCCGACGAGGTCGTCACGGCCGCCACCGTCACCAGTACATATCTCGCCGCCGAACACGACGGGGACCGACACTACGTCGTCGGCGAGGACGGACTGCGGGAGATCCTGCGGACGACGGGCGTCGACCTCGTGGACGACCCCGCGGCGGCGTCGGTGCTCGTCGCCTCGATCGACCGCGAGTTCGACTACGACGACCTCCGAGTCGCGATGCAGGTGCTCCGGAACGAGTCGGTCGCGTTCGTCGGCACGGACCCCGACATGGTCATTCCCGCCGCCGAGGGTGACGTGCCGGGATCCGGCGCGGTCATCCACGCCATCGCAGGCGTCGCCGGCCGCGACCCCGACATCGTGCTCGGGAAACCCTCCCGCACCGCCCGGGAACTCGTCCAGTCGCGCCTCGGCCTCCCCCCCGAGGAGTGTCTCGTCGTCGGTGACCGCCTCGACACGGACATCGCCATGGGTGCGGCGGCCGGCATGACGACCGCGCTCGTCACCACGGGCGTGACCGACGCGGCGACGACTCCGGCGTCGGAGATCGAAGCCGACTACGTCGTCGACTCGCTCGCCGAACTCGCCGAGATCGACGCACTGAACTGAGACTGTCACGGCCGCGATGATCCATGAGGCGTGTTACCGTCTAACGAAGATTTATATAGATGCCGCGTGCTACTGGTAGACATGGAACCAGACGAAGAACGGAACAGCCCGTACGTCTTCCGCGAGGAGCACGAATCGCCCCCGTCACACGACCCCGAAGAGCGCGAGGTCGTCATCGTCGACGGTCGGGCGATGAGTTACCGGATGTACCGACGGTAGTCCCGCTTTTTCGTGACTCCGCCGTGAGCCGCGGCTCTCGGGTGTCGGTGTCGGAGAACGTCGAGCGAGCACCGCGCAAACGCCGCCGGATGCGCCCCGCTTACGCGTCGATCTCGACGCCGCCGTGGACCGTAACGTCGGCGTAGAGGTCCTCTCGGAGCGCCGCGTGGACGTGGCAGATCCCCTCGGCGCGCTCCGTGATGTCGGCGAGCGTCTCGTCGTCGAGGTCGGCCTCGACGTAGATGTCGAACCGGATCCCGGAGAGGTCATCGCCGTCGTCGAGGTCGGCCTCGGCGTCGATCTGGATCGCTCCGAGGTCGTCGTGGCCCGTCTGCTGGCCGCCGACGCGGAACGCGGGCAGGAAGCACGCCGCGTAGTCCGCGACCAGCACCTGGTTCGGGTTCGGGCCGGTCTCGTTGGTCGCGTCGATGTCGATCGTGTAGTCGCCGACCTGGCTCTTCGAAGCGAAGCCGTCCGTACTGAGCGTGTGAGTCTGAATATCTGCCATGCAATCATAATCGGAGGGCCACGGCGTCATAAAAGCTGATGACTCGGGCCGACCGCGCGCACGACCTGGGATCGACTGCGCACCGACCGCGACGTCTCCGTCGCGCCGGATCAGACCAGCGTCGCGTCGAGTGTGATCTCAGCGCCGGCGAGCACCCGCGACACCGGACAGTTCTCCTTCGCCCCCTCTGCGTACTCCATGAACGTCGCCTCGTCCATCCCGGGGATCGACGCCTCGACCACGAGTTCGATCGTGTCGATCGTGAGGCTCTCCATGTCGAGATGGACGTTCGCCGTCGCGTGGACGCGTTCGGGGTCGTGGCCCTCCGAGGCGAGGTCGTTCGACAGCGCCATGGCGTAACAGCCCGCGTGGGCGGCCGCGATGAGTTCCTCGGGGTTCGTCCCCTCGCCGTCTTCGAACCGCGAGAGGAACGAGTACGACCCCTCGTACGCGCCGCTCCCGAGCGCCATCGTCCCCTCTCCGTTCTTCAGGTCACCTTCCCACGTCGCTTCCGAGCTTCTAATTGGCATACGGGTGATAACTCTCGCCGCGACCTGATAAAGACTCCCCCAAACGCGGCGGTCGCCCCGGGGGGAGAGCCGCCTGCCATGAGAGTTAGGTGGACCGAGTCCTGAGCGTCGACCGAACCGTCGCCGGGGTCGACCCGCGGCCCGTCGACCGCGGCCGCCGGCAGTCCACACCGATGACCGACGACCCCGACGACCCCCTCGCCCGGACGGTGCTCGACGGGACGGCGTTCCACAGGCAACGCCTCGCGGTCGGGATCACCAACCTCTCACAGCGGCGAAAGCTCGCCGCGTTCGCGCTGACTGCCGGCGTACTGTCGCTGCTGCTCCCGATCGGGCTGACGCTCCCACCGGCCGTCCGCGACGGCTTCCTCGGCGGCGCGCCGCTCTCGGCGTCGCCGGCCATCTTGATCGTCGCGGTGTTCGGGCTCGCCGCCGAACTCGCCGCCGGCGTCGCCGTCGCCCTCGTCGCCGCCCGCGCCCGCGACGCGGCGCTCACGGAGCGCGAGGCGCTTCACCTGGTCGCCGTCGACAACGTCGCGACGATGGTCGGCCTCGGCGTCGGCGCGTTCGCCGTGGCCGCCGCGCTCTGTGGGTTCGGGCTCGGCTACGCCGGCGTCGAGGCCGTCCGGGCGTTCGCGTCGCCGGCCAACGGCGTCGCCGGACCGTACACGACCCTCGCGTGGGTACCCACCGTCGGCACCGTCGGCGCGATCGCGGCCGGCGTCGCGGTCGTCCTCGGACTGTTCAGCGTGGCCGTCGGGGCGGAGTCGTAGCGCGGCGGACGCGCTCTCCCCCGTCGAGTATCACGAGAGATACTGTCGACTACGGCTTTTTGTAACCCTCCGCTGTCTCAACGGGCAGGAGCGATACATGTCCACAGACCATCGGGAGGGAACCGAGTGATTGGACCGAGGCTCGGAAGCGTACGCGGGGTCGTCGTCGTGGTCGTCCTCGCGGTCGTGGTCGTCCTCGCGGTCGTCTTCGCCGCGGTCCCGCTCTACGGACCGATCGGGATCGCGAGCGGTGCCACCTGTACGACGGTCTCCGAGGCGACGGTCATCACGGAGCCCGGCTGTTACGTGGTGGGCGGCGACGTCGACGAACACGAGGACGGCGACTACATCACGGTCGAGGCGAGCGACGTGGTCGTCGACGGCGACGGTCGCACGCTCGACGGCGAGGGGAACAACAACGCGGTCCACGTCGACGGCTCGTACACCAACGTCACCGTGCGGGATCTCACGGTCCGGGACTGGGACCGCGGCGTCTTCTTCAAGGACGTCACCGATGGGGTCGTCCGGAACGTCGAGGGCACGGGTAACAAACACGCCGTCGAGTTCGACACGACGGCGTCGTCGACGGTCGACGGCGTCACCGCGTCGTCCAACGCCGAGTACGGGCTCTACCTGAAGGACGCGACCGGGTCGACCGTGGTCGACAGCACGGCGACGGGCAACGGTCGTCACGGGCTGTTCGTCGACGGGGGCGACGCGTCGGTAACCCGGATCACGGCGGACAGCAACACCGAACACGGCGTTCACCTCAAGGCGGCCGACGGATCGACCGTCCGGTCGGCGACCGCGACGGGCAACAGCCTGCACGGCGTCTCCGTCGAGGACGTCGCCGACGGCGTCGTCGCCGACGCGACGGCCGACGACAACGGTGACGCCGGCTTCAGGGTCCACCACAGCGACCGCACCGTCGTAACGAACGTCACCGCCGACGGCAACGCACACGGCGTCCACCTCTCCTCGGCGACGACGACGCTGAACGACAGCACGCTCACCGCGAACACGGAGGGGGTCCGGCTCCAGAAACACGTCCACACGGTGGCGAACGTCACGGTCGCATCGAGCACCGACTACGGGTTCTACCTCGATGAACCGGACAACAACGTCGTCAACGGGAGCCGGATCAACGACAGCGGCGTCGCCGGGATCTACTTCCCCGACGACAAGCCCGAGGACAACCTCTTCTACGACAACTACCTCAACAACTCGGACAACGTCCGGTTCGCCGACGATGTCCCCCCGACCGACTGGCACGTCTCTCGACGGACCGGAACGAACGTCGTCGGCGGGTCGCTCGTCGGCGGCAACTACTGGGCCGCCCCCGACGGGTCGGGGGCGAGCCAGATGTACGACAACGCCGACGGCGACGCGTTCCTCGACACGTCCTACACCGTCGCGGCGGGGACGACTGACGACCTCGCGCTCACCGACGTGACCACCGCGTTCGACGTGACGCCGTCGCCGGTCGACTTCGGCACCGTCGGGTTCGGATCGACCACGACGCGGTCACTCCACGTCGAGAGCCGCGTTTCGGGCGACGTCACGGTCGAGGCGTTCGATCTCGCCGGCGACACCACCTCCGTCTCGGTGTCGAGCGACCCCTCGCCCGTCACGCTCTCGACGGGCGAGGCGACGACCGTCGACGTGACCCTCGCACCCGCGACCAGCGGGTCGCTCTCGGCGACGCTCACGACGAACGCGGCCACCGACGCCTTCGACACGGAGACGGCGCTCACGGCGACGGTCACCGACGACGAGTCGCCCACGGCGGCCACGGGAGCGGACGCGACGGTCGACGAGGACACGCCGGTGGCGTTCGACGGCTCGGGCTCGGACGACAACGTCGCCGTCGCCTCGTACGCCTGGGCGTTCGGTGACGGGGCGACGGCGACCGGCCCGACGCCGTCACACACGTACGACGACCCCGGGACGTACACCGCGACGCTCACCGTGACCGACACCGCCGGCAACACGGACACGGCCACGCGGGAACTGACCGTCGCGGACGCGACCGCGCCGGCCGCGGAGGCCGGGTCGAACCGGACGGTCCACGTCGACGAACCGCTCTCGTTCGACGGCTCGGGTTCGACCGACAACGTCGGCGTCGACACGTACTCCTGGACGTTCGGCGACAGCACCGGCGACTCGGGCGAGACCGTGTCGCACACGTACACGACGAAGGCGACGTACACCGTGACGCTCACGGCGGCGGACGCGGCCGGCAACACGGACACCGACACCGCCACGATCGAGGTCGTCGACACGACGTCGCCGATCGCCAGACCCGGCCCCGACCGGACGGTCGACGAGGACACGCCGGTGACGTTCGACGGCTCGGCCTCGACCGACACGGGGAGCATCGTCTCGTACTCGTGGGAGTTCGGCACCGGCGACACCGCGACCGGGGAGTCGACGACTTACACGTTCAGCGATCCCGGGACGTACGCCGTGACGCTCACCGTCGAGGACGACGGGAACAACGAGGCGTCGAACGAGACGCTCGTCACGGTCCGGGACGTGACTCCGCCGACGGTGGACGCAGGGACGGACACGACCGCCGAGGAGGACACGGCGGTGTCGTTCACCCCCGCGACCGCGACGGACAACGTGGGCGTCGCCTCGTACACCTGGACGTTCGGCGACGGCAACACCTCCAGCGCCGCGAGCCCGAGCCACACGTACGCGACGCCGGGCACGTACACCGCGACACTCACCGCGACCGACGCCGCCGGCAACACGGCGTCCGACACCCGGATCGTGACCGTGACGGACGTGACCCCGCCCACCGCGACGGCCGGTCCGGCGCGAACCGTCTCGGTCGGCGACCCCGTCTCGCTCGACGGGTCGGCCTCGACCGACAACCGCGGCGTCGACGCGTACGACTGGAGCCTCGGCGACGGTTCGACGGCGAGCGGCGCGACCCCGTCGCACACGTACGCGACGCCGGGGACGTACACCGCGACGCTCACCGCGACCGATGAGGCCGGCAACGCGGACACCGACTCCACGACGGTGTACGTCTCGGACACGACCGATCCGGTGCCCGACGCCGGCGGTGATCGGACCGTGCCCGTCGGCGACCCGGTCACCCTCGACGCGACCGCCTCGACGGACGACGTCGGCATCGACTCGTACATGTGGGACGTCGACGGCACGGCACGGCTGGAGGGGGGCACGGCGACCGAGACGTTCGACACCCCCGGGACGTACGCCGTGACGCTCACCGTGCGGGACGCCGCCGGGAACCGCGCGTCCGAGAGCGTCCGCATCACCGCCGAGGCCGACTCGACGGCCGGTGGCGGGGGCGGGGGGAGCGGTGCCGGATCGGCCCCGGCACCGTCGACGCCCGGCGCGACCACGCCGGCACCGACGAGCACCCCCGAGGCGACGACGCCCGACCCCGCGCCCACGGTCCGGACCGCGGAGACGGCCGTGACCGCGGGCGACCCCGTCTCGGTCGCGTTCGACGGCGACGACGGCGAGGCCGACGCCCCCGACGCGACCGTCGGCGTTACCGGCATCGGCTTTACCCCGTCGGTGAGCGAGACGGTCTCGCTCCGCGTCACGACCGGACGGGGACTCGACGGCTCGCCCGCGTTCGACCGGGACGACAACACCGACCTGCTCTCGAACGTCAGGGTCGACCACTCGATCGACAACGCCGACGTGACGGACGTCTCGGTCGGTTTCCGCGTCTCGAAGGCGCGGCTCGCCGACCGCGGCGTGGCCGCCGAGGAAGTCGCGCTCTACCGCTATCAGGACGGTGCGTGGGCCGAGTTACCGACGACGGTCGTCGCCGAGGGCGACGACGCCGTTCGTTTCCGCGCGTCGTCGCCGGGACTCTCCGAGTTCGCCGTCGGCGCGAAACAGCCGAACTTCGAGCTCCGGACGGTCAGAGTCGCCGTCGACGAGATCCGGGTGGGCGACAGCCTCCAGGTGTTCGTCCGGATCACCAACGACGGCGGGGCCGACGGCGCGTTCGTCGCGAACCTCGTCATCGACGACGCGGTCGTCGACAGCCGGGAGCTGACCATCGCCGCCGGGGGTCGCCGACAGGTCCAGTTCGAGCGCCCCATCGCCGAGGCCGGCTCGTACACCGTCCGGGTGAACGACGCCGTCGCCGGCGAGGTCATCGTCACGAGCGACGGGGACGACGACCCGGCGACGACGGCCGTCGGAACCGCCGCCGACGGGTCGGCGACCGTAACCGATCCCGGTGACGGCGGCACGTCCGGCACCGGGACCCTCGGTATGGCGGGTGCCGTCGCCGCGCTCGTCGTCGTGCTGGGCGGCGGTGTCGTCGGCTACTACCGGCGGCGATCGGGCTGAACCGCTCGACCGGCTCGCGTCTCACTCTTGGTCGTCACGTTCGTCACGAGTCTCTCGTCACCGTCCGGTTCGTCACGAGTCCCTCATCACTGTCCGGTTCGTCTCGACCCTAACCCGGGAGCGACCCGACTCACTGCGCGTCGTGGGTCGCCCGTGCGAACGACAGCGTCACGACGGTGCCGCGCGGCAGGTTGTCATCGAAGTCGAGCGTCCCGCCGGAGTGTTCGACGAGCCACCGCGAGAGCCACAGGCCGATGCCGCTGCCGTGTTCGAGCGCCGTCTCGCGGTCCCCCGTGACGACCTCCCGCTCGTAGTCTGAGATGCCGGGGCCGTTGTCGGCGACGACGATCCGAACCCGTCCGCCGTCGCCGCCGTCGGGGGCCGGGACCGGGTCGGCGTCGGTGTTCGCCCCCGACTCGGCGTCAGCGCCGTCGGCTGACGGGTCGCCGGCTCCGACCGTCACCGCCACGTCGACCCGTGGCTCGGCGGCGTCGTTGTGCTCGCACGCGTTCTCGACGACGTTGCGGAGCGCCGTCTCGACCGCCGGGGCGACGAGCGCCGGCGCGGACGACGCGAGCGCGGTCCGGACCTCGACCGCAGGGTACGCCGCCGACAGGTCGGCGACGACGTCGTCGACCAGCGGGACGACGTCGATCTGGCGCCGTTCGGCGGCGGAGTCGTCGAGCCCCTCGTCGATCCACTGGGCCTTCCGGCCCAGGTCGACCAGATCGCTCCCCGTCTCGTGGATCGTCTCGGCCGCGTCGACGACGACCGCACGCTCGGACTGGCTGCTGATGACGTCCGCGTAGCCGAGCACGACGTTCATGTCGTTGCGGAGGTTGTGCCTGAGGATCCGGTTCAGTACTTCGAGCCGCTGTTCGCGCTCGTTGACGGCCGCCTCGCGCGCTGCGAGCCCCGTCGAGAGCTCGTTGAACCCCTCGCCGATCTGCATCCACTCCTCGCTCGCCGTCATGTCGAGGGAGTAGCCGTGGTCGCCGTCGAGCAGCGCCGAGAAGCCGTCGAGCAGCCGCTCCGTCTGCCGGAGGTTCATCCGGTACTCCCACGTCCAGAAGCCGACGACCGCCAGCAACACCAAGAAGAGACCGACACCCTGTGCGAGCGCCAGCGACTGGAGCTGCGCGTTCAGCCGTGAGCGGTCTCGAGCGACCGTGAGCTCCCAGCCGGTCCCCTCGACGGTGGCCCTCCCGACGAGCACCTGGCTGAACCGGTCGTCGCTGTCGAGCAACACGGTGTCGTCGGCGGTGACGGTCACCCGCTGTGTCCGCGTGTCGAGCGCCGCGACCGGGTCGAGCAGCGTGTCGGTCGAGACGTAGATCGAGGCCGCGAACACGCCGTGAAGCCCGTCGTCGGTGATGATCGGCGCGCTGATGACGACGAGCGTGCGGTCCCGGGACGGGACCGACTCGGGGGCGGAGACGTACGAACTCCGCGTCGTCGCCTCCGCGAAGTACGCCTCGTCGGAGACGTTCGCCCCGAGCGTCCCTCGACGGACAGTCTCGTTGATCTGGCCGCCGAACGCCACGACAGTCCCGTTGGCCGCGACGATCTGTGCGGCGAAAAACCGGCTGTTGTTGACGACGCCCCCGACGGTTGCCTCGGCCTTCGAGAAGTTCGCCGTGGCCGGCTGTGAGGCCACGTAACCGATGTAGTCGCGGCGCTCGCGGACCTTGCTCGCGATCTGGTCCGCCGCCAGCCGCGCCGACTCGTCGACGCTCTCTTGGTTCCGTTCGAGCGTCTCCTGTTTGTACAGCTCCAGCCCACCGTAGGTGACGCTACTGAGTACCACCGTCACGGCGAACAGGACGACGACGAACTTGGTTCTGAGCTTCATCTCTCGCGGTCGGTCCGTCGGGAGCGACGTGAGCCGCCGCTGTCACCGGTGAGAGCCGGTCGGTGTGTAAAAAGCCGCCGTCGGGAGTATCGACTGCGAGAACCGGCCGGGGTCGAGCGACGCCGACGCAGTCACGACCGTGTGTCGAGCGCTTCGAGCACCGCTTGCAGGTTCGCGAGCGTCCGGTCCAGCTCCCGCTGGTTGTACGCGCGGACGACCGGTTCGACCACCGACCCGAAAGCGCCGCCGGGCACCTCGAACGTCGCCTCACAGGTGACGAGCGCCCCCTCGGGGTCGGCGTCGATCCGCCAGTCCATCTCCCCGTCGATCCCGCCGGTGATGGCGAACCGCAGCCGTCGCGGCGGGTCGTGGGCGACGACCTCGATCTCCCCGCCGAGCGTGACACCGACCATCCGATACGTGTACGCCGCGCGGTGGCCGCCGCTCTCGAGCGGTTCGACGTCGTGGACGGACGCGATACTCGGCGAGATCCGCTCGTGGTTCGCCGGCGTGTCGAGGAACGCGAAGACGCGCTCGGGGGCGACCGACACCCGTTCGATCGTCGAGACGGAGACCATCGGTCGACGGTGTGACGGCGGTGGGCGAAAGCGTGCCGGTCCCGGGCTCAGAGCTCGAACGTCTCGTCGCCCGCGAGGACGTGGACCTCGGCGTCGCTCCCTGTTCCGGCGACCTCGTTCACGAAGTCGTCTGTGTCGATCTCGATCGGCGGGAACGTGTCGTAATGCATCGGGAACGCGTGGTCGACGTCGAGCCAGTCGACGGCGACTGCGGCCTGCCACGGTCCCATCGTGAAGTGGTCGCCGACCGGGAGGGCGGCGGCGTCGGGTTCGAGATACGGCCCGATGACGTCACGCATTTCGCTCATGAGCCCGGTGTCGCCGGCGTGGTAGAACGTGGTCGACTCCTCGTCGGAGACCTGTGTGGGCACCGTGTCGGAGATCACGAACCCGCCGGGCATCCCCGCGTTGCTCGCGTAGCCGGTCATGATGCCGTTCGTGTGGTCCGCGCGGTGCATCGTCACGTAGGCGTCGCCGCACTCGACCGTCCCGCCGATGTTCATCCCCATGCCGCCGACGGCCTCCTCGAAGCCCAGCTCCTCCGTGGCGTACTCGACGAGCTCGGGCGTGGCGACGAGCGTCGCCTCGGAGAACTCGCCCGCGTGGGCGATGTGGTCGGCGTGCCCGTGTGTCAAGAGCACGTAGTCGGGCGTGTCGACGTCCGCCGGTTCGAGCGACGTGTGGGGGTTGTCGAAGAACGGATCGATCAGGAGCGAGGTGTCGCCGACCTGTACGTGCCAACAGGAGTGTCCGTGCCAGGTGAGTTCCATGGTACGTCACGGAGTTGTACCGAGAACCACATAAAAGATGTCGCGGCGGCAGGACGGCCCCGGGGTCGGTGGGGCCACCGACGCCGTGTGGGACGCCACAGCGTGACAGGCTGGTGCGTCGGACGCACACGCCCGTGTCTTACTATCCCGCGGGGTCCACACGCTCAACTGCAGATGACGAAGGCAGCGATCGTAATCCTGGCCAGCACGGAATCGCACGAGAACCTCGGCTACCTGGTCAACGGACTGGAGGCCGCAAAGGAGTTTCAGGACCACGACGACGAACTGAAGGTGATCTTCGACGGCGCGGGCACGCAGTGGATCCCGGAGCTCTCCGAGGGCGACCACGACGCGTCGCCGCTGTACGAGGCGCTTTCGGAGCACGTCTACGTCTGTGACCACTGCGCCGGCGCGTTCGGCGTGACCGAGGCCGTCGAGAACTCCTCGGCGGACGCGCTCGCCGAGTACGACGGCCACCCCTCGGTCCGCCAGCTCGTCGCCGACGGCTACGAGGTCATCACCTTCTGAGCCGAGCCACGCTCCCGCCGCACCGCGCCCCGATTTCTCTTTTCCCAACCTCTTCCTCGCTCCGCTCGTACGGGAGCGTATGCGTCACGTCAGATTCACCGACCCCGCAGGCGCAGTGCGAACCGGCGAGTGGCTCGACGACGGCGTCGCCTTCGCCGGCGACGAGTACGGGCTCGACGAAGTCGACCTCCTCCCGCCGTGCGAGCCGACGAAGCTCGTCTGTATCGGGCGCAACTACGCCGACCACGCCGCGGAGATGGACAACGCTGTCCCCGACCGACCGCTGCTCTTCTTGAAGCCGCCGAACACCCTCGCCAGCCACGGCTCGACGGTGACGCTCCCGGCCGGGAAGGACCGCATCGACCACGAGGCCGAACTGGGCGTCGTCGTGGGCTCGCAGGCCCGGAACGTCTCGACCGACGAGGCGATGGACCACGTCGCCGGCTTCACCTGCGTGAACGATCTCTCCAACCGAGACGATCAGCGCCAAGAGCAAAACTGGGTCCGCGGGAAGGCGTTCGACGGTGCCGCGCCCATCGGGCCCGTGCTCGCGGCTCCCGAGGACGTCCCCGACGACGCACGGGTGCAGGCGCGGGTCAACGGCGAGACACGACAGGACGGTTCGCGCGCGCACCTCATCTTCTCGGTTCCCGAACTCGTCGCGGAGATCACCTCGTACCTGACGCTCGAACCCGGCGACGTGATCTCGACGGGGACGCCCGCGGGCGTGGGCCCGCTCGCCGACGGTGACCACGTCGAGATCGAGATCGACGGCGTCGGGACCCTCGAACACGCCGTCCGCATCCCCGAGTGAGCCGTCGGGAGCGGCGGCTCCCTCGCCCGTTTCCTCGACGGGCGTCGCCATCCTGCGGCCGTCGGCTTCGGCCACCGCGGCGCTCGCGTCCCGAACGGGATGACAACGCATAAGTTTAGGTCGGCCAAAATCAGACCGATGAGACTGTCGCGACGCGACGCGCTCGCCGCGCTCGCCGGCATCGGTGCCGTCGGCGGTGGCGCGGGGATCGTCGAACTCGCGGCGCGCGGCCCGCCGGTCGCCGGCGACGACGCGGGTACTGTCGACGCGACTCCGGACGGCCCCGCGTCCGCAGGCTTGGACGAGGACGCCCGGGCGGTCCTCGTCGCCACCGCCGAGGTGCTCTACCCCTCGGCGGTGACGGGTCACGAGGCGTTCGTCGACACGTACGTGAACGGTCGGGTCAGGGGCGACCCGGACCACCGTGCGGGGCTGCTCTCGGCGGTCGCCGAACTGGACGCGATCGCCCGTGACTGGCACAGCGACGCCTACCCGGAGCTCGCCCGCGAGACGCGCGACCGACTCCTGCGCGACCTGGGTGTGGACGTGGCCGACCCCAACCCCGAGGGTCCGATCTCCTCTCGGCTCCGGTGGTACGTCGTCAACGACCTGCTGTACGCCTTCTACACCTCGCCCACGGGCGGGCGGCTCGTCGGAACCGAGAACCCGACGGGCTACCCCGGCGGGACCGAATCGTACCAGCGCGGCCCGGAGGCGCTCGACGATGGCTGAGTCCGACGCCGGCCGCCGGGACCGGACACCCTCGCCGCGGACGGACGTCTGCGTGATCGGCTCCGGGCCCGCGGGAGCGCTCGTCGCCTGTCGGCTCGCCGAGGCGGGCCACGACGTCGTGATCCTCGAGGCTGGGCCGCGGTTCGACGGCGACCGGAAAACCCGGATGGAGACGCATCTCAGACCCGACCGGTCGAACCCATGGGAGATGGGTGGCCCCCGCGACGCGTACGCCTCGTCGGGCGAGCGACACTACCCGCTGAACGCCGCGCGCGTCAAGGGCGTCGGCGGGTCGTCGCTCCACTGGCACGGGATGGTGATGCGGCTCCACGAGCGGGACTTCGAACTCCGAACCAGACACGGCATCGGCGTCGACTGGCCGATCTCGTACGACGACCTCCGCCCCTTCTACCACGGCGCGGAGCGCGAACTCGGCGTCGCGGGCGCGGTCGACAACCCGTACGCGCCGCCCCGCGAGGAGCCGTTCCCCCTGCCGGCGTTTCCGCCCTCGTACGCCGACTCGCTCTTCGCGCCCGCCTGCGAGGTGCTGGGGATCGACATGCACTCGGTGCCGAACGCGCGCAACTCCGAGCCCTACGACGACAGGGGTGCCTGCGTCGGCTACGGCACCTGCAAACCCGTCTGTCCCTCGGGCGCGAAGTACACCGCCGAGGTCCACGTCGCCCGCGCGGTCGACGCCGGTGCGCGCGTCGTCGACCGCGCGCCGGTCCAGCGCCTCGTTCACGACGCCGCGGGCGACCGGGTCGAGGCGGCGGTGTACGCCACGCCCGACGGCACCGAACACGAACAGGAAGCCCGCCGGTTCGTCGTCGCCGCCGGCGGGATCGAGACCCCCCGGCTCCTCTTGCTGTCGCGCTCGTCGGCGTACCCCGACGGCCTCGCCAACTCCTCGGGTGCCGTGGGCCGGTACTTCATGGACCACCTCTTCGCCGGGATGGGCGGGCGGCTCGACGTTGACACCCGCCAGCACCACGTCGGGTTCAACACCAGCGAGTCACACCAGTTCTACGACGGCACCGACCCGGTCAACGGGCTCAAACTGGAGTTCCTCAACTACGCCGGCCCGACCGTCGTCGGCGCGGCGCTGTCGGCGGACACCTGGGGCGACGACCTCCGGACGCGACTGGACGAGACGTACGGCACCCACGTCGGGATGGGGGCGCTCGTCGAGCAGCTCCCGCGAGCGGAGAACCGCGTGACGCTCGATCCGTCGACGAGAGACGACCACGGCAACCCCGTCCCGGACGTTCGGTGGTCGCTCGACGGGAGGACGAAGGCGGCGTTGCGACGCGCGAACGACCTGCAGGCCCGCGTCCTCGACGAACTCGGTGCGACCATCGAGTGGCGCGTCGGGCCGGCGAACACCGGGCCGGCGTTTCACCACATGGGAACGACGCGGATGGGAACCGACCCTGACGAGAGCGTGGTCGACGCCTCGCTCAGGACGCACGACCTCGCGAACCTGTGGCTCGTCGGGTCGAGCACCTTCCCCACCGGCGGCGCGATGAACCCGACACTCACCATCGCGGCGCTTTCGCTCCGGGCGAGCGAGCGGATCGACGCGGACCTCTGACGCCCGCGTCGTCACCGTCGCCGGGCCCGAGACCGCGTTCTCACCCCGTCAGCGGTTGGGGTTGGCTTCGATCGACTCCCCGTCCGGGCGCTCGTCGGCTGCGAGGTCGGCCAGCGTGGCGCGGACGAGCGTCTTCATGCCCCGTCGGAGCCGTTCGGAGGCGGCCTGGCTCGACACGCCGAGTTCGTCGGCGACGTCCTGGAGTGACGCCCCGCGTGGGATGGAGAAGTAGCCGTTGCGGAGCGCCGTCAGGAGCGTCTCGTACTGGGGTGGCGTGAGACCGAACCGCCGCTCGGGGCTCTGTTCGTGTTGATCGTACACCGCGCGGATGTGGAGGTCGAAGTCGGCCGCCCAGCACCGCTCACAGAACGCGGCGATCGCTTCGCGGCTCGGAAAGCGCATCCTGACGAGCCAGCCGTCGCCGTCGTTCTCCGCGCGGAGGACGACGCCGTCGAGGTCGACCGAGGCGCGGTACGCCTCGACCTCGGGTACCTCCTCGGCGTACTGGACGCGGTAGAGCCGCGAGCCGTTCTCGTCGGCGATGCCCTCGAACGCCGTGATCGTCGGGTCGTCCGCGAGCGCGGTCTCGAACGTCTCGAAGTCGCCGCCGCTCGCCCAGAAGAGGTTCCGGAGCGGGACCGCGTCCGACGCGTCGAGCTGATCGACGACGACTGCGATGTCGGGAGCCTGCCGCAGCGCGTGTGAGAGGACGTCCGAGTCGATGTCGAATTCTACGATCATGGTGAAGGGCCGATCGGAGGGCGGCGTCTGGCCGGCCCACCTGCTCGCCTCCCCGTACGACAGCGAGTGACTTCAGCCCTCGGGCGACGCGACGGCGTCGCTCCGAGTGCTCGGTTCGGACGGCCGGTCCGTCGCTCCCCCTCGGCGACGCGTTCCGGTCACCGGATCCGTGCTTCCCCAGGTTCCCCCCTCGAGGCACCGACCGGCACCGCTAGGTTTCCCGCCGGGGATCTTAGCGTGACGGGATGCATATTCATGCCACTCCGGGGAGGCATCCGTTCGGTCCGCCCTCCCCACGGGGGCGAACGCCACCGGCGGTATAAGCACCCTTAAGAACCGGGCACCGCATCGTTCGACCATGCAGCCACGGGACCTCTCCGCACACTCCCCGTACGTCCCCGGACGGGGCGTCGAGGAGGTCGCCCGCGACCTCGGCATGGAGCCCGAGGAGTTGACGAAGCTCTCGTCGAACGAGAACCCCCACGGCCCGAGCCCCGCCGCCGTCGACGTCCTTCGGGAGTACGCCGCACAGGTCCACGTCTACCCGAAGGCGTCACACACCGATCTGACGGACCGACTCGCGACCGAGTGGGACCTCTCGCCCGAGCAGGTGTGGGTCTCCGCGGGTGCCGACGGCTCGCTCGACTACCTCTCCCGCGCCATGCTCGATCCCGGCGACCGCGTCCTCGTCCCCGACCCGGGCTTCTCGTACTACGGGATGACCGCTCGCTACCACCACGGCACCGTCTCCTCCTACCCGCTCCCGAAGGCCGACGGCTTCTCACAGACCGCCGACCGGATCATGGAGGCGTACGACGGCGAACGGATCGTCTACGTCACGACGCCGCACAACCCCACCGGCAGCGAGATGGCGCGCGCGGAACTCGTCGACCTCCTCGGCCGCGTCGACGACCACACGCTCGTCGTCTGCGACGAGGCCTACGGCGAGTACTCGGAGCGCGAGAGCGCGGCGACGCTCCTCGACGAGTTCGACAACCTCGCCGTTACGCGGACGTTCTCGAAGGCGTACGGCCTCGCTGGCCTGCGGATCGGCTACGCGCTCGTCCCGACGGCGTGGGCCGATACCTACGCCCGTGTGAACACGCCATTCGCGGCGAACGAACTCGCCTGTCGGGCCGCCCGAGCGGCGCTCGACGACGACGCCCATCTGGAGAAGACGGTCGAGACCGCCCGCTGGGCCCGCGAGTACATGTACGACCACCTCGACGCGCCGACGTGGGAGAGCGCGGGCAACTTCGTGCTCTGCGACGTCGGCGACGCCTCCGCCGTGGCCGACGCCAGCCAGCGCGCGGGCGTCATCGTTCGGGACTGTTCCTCGTTCGGCCTCCCCGCCTGTCTCCGCGTGTCGACAGGGACGCGCGAGGGGACGAAACGCGCCGTCGAGGTGCTGAACCGCGTCGCGCGCGAGGTGGCCGAGGCGTGAGAGTCGTCCTGACCGGGACGCCCGGGACGGGCAAGACGACAGCGTCCGACCGCCTCCCGCACGAGGTGGTCCACCTCAACGCGGTGATCGAACGTGAGGGACTGTGGACCGAACGCGACGAGGGACGGGACTCGCTCGTCGTCGACCTCGACGGTCTCCGCGCGTGGGTCGACGACGCCGTCGGATCCACGGACGACGAGGGAGTCGTCGTCCTCGAATCACACCTCGCTCACCTGCTCGACGCCGACCGCGTGGTCGTCCTTCGGTGTCGCCCCGACGTGCTCGAATCCCGCCTTCGAGAACGGGGTGAGTCGGCGGAGAAAGCCCGCGAGAACGCCGAGAGCGAGGCGCTCGACGTAATCCTCACCGAGGCCGTCGACGCTCACGGCTCCGAGCGCGTGTACGAGATCGACACGACCGACCGCTCGCCCGACGCGGTCGCCGCCGAGGTCGAGGCCGTCGTCGCGGGCGACCGCGACCCCTCCGCGGGCGACGTGGACTTCCTCGACTACCTCCACTCATGACGCTCGACCGGTTTCGGCCGCTCGCCGACCGCGCGCTCGGCCCGTTCGTCACGGCGGCCGACGCGGTCGGGCTCAGCCCGAACGGCGTGAGCGTCATCGCATTCGTCGTCGCCGTCCTCGCCGGCGGGGCGTTCTACGCGGCCTCGTCGCTCGCGTACGTCGTCGGCGCGGTCTGCGTCTTCCTGAACGGCTGGCTCGATCTCGTCGACGGCGCCCTTGCCCGCGAGCAGGAGGTCGCGAGCGACGCCGGCGACTTCCTCGACCACGTGCTCGACCGCTACGCCGACATCGTCATCATCGCCGGGCTCGCCGCCGGCGTCGGCCGATACGGACTCGGCTTCGCGGCCGTCACCGGCGTCGTCATGACCTCGTACCTGGGGACGCAGATCCAGGCGGTCGGGCTCGGTCGCGCCTACGGCGGGCTTGTCGGCCGGGCGGACCGCCTCGCGCTCGTGGGACTCGCGACCGTCGTCGGCGCGGTCGTTCCCGGCCCGCTGGTCGCGGGGCTCTCCGTGATCGGGCTGCTCTTGGCCTTCTTCGCCGTCGTCGGCCACCTCACTGCCCTCCAACGCTTCTGGGGCGCGTGGTCCGATCTTACGTGACGGAGACGAATCGGCCCGTCGGGCGACGCGACCCGTTCCGCCGCGCTCGGCCGGTCGACTCGGGATCGGCGGCGCATCTTTTATGCAGTGGGCTCTGTTAGAGAGCGGTATGCCCCAGTGCGAGATGTGCGGCGCCTCCAAGTCGTCGCTCACCACCGTCAAGGTCGAGGGTGCCGAACTGGAACTCTGCGACGAGTGCAAGGACTTCGGCACCGAGGTCCGCACTGAGTCGTCGTCGAGTTCCACGAGCAAATACTCGACGTCGTCCTCGTCCGGGAAGTCGTCCTCTTCGTCGTCCACGTCGTCCTCGTCGTCCTCTTCGTCGTCGACGCGACGCCGACGGGACATGTTCGACACGATGGACGAGATCGCGACCGACTACGACAAGCGCGTCCGCGAGGCCCGTGAGAGCCGCGGCCAGAGCCAACAGGAGCTCGCCGGCGAACTCAACGAGAAGACGAGCCTCATCCGGAAGATCGAGCGCGGTGACGTCCTCCCCAGCGACGACGTCCGAAAGAAACTCGAACGCGAACTCGGCATCTCGCTGACCGAGGGGTCGAGCGGCGACGACGACAGCGAGTGGTCCTCGGGGTCGTCTACCACGACGACGCTCGGCGACGTGGTCAAGCGCAAGGACTGAGCGTCGACCGGGTTCGACGTGTAGGCCACGTTCATGTGAGCCACCCTCGAGTGACGACCCCCTCCCGACGTTTCGGCCGTCGCCGGCTCGTCGATCACCCTGACCCGGCTCACCTGGCGAACGCGTCGACCGTCGCCCGGTCGGGAGCGAGGATTCAAATACCGGAACGGAGCCACCTCGGCGCGTGACGTAGCGACTGTCGCACGGCGACCCACGGTCGTCCGGTACCCCGCCGTGCGCGAGCGGTCCGGTACCGGCTGTCAGCCCCGGAGCCCAGGAGACGCACCGCGGAGGTGAAGCTATTTATCCGATCCGGAGTGAAGACTCACCCGCATGTTCATTCTGGTGAACCTCAAGGCGTACCCCTGCGACCCGGTCGCGGTCGCGGAGGCCGCCCGTGACGTCGCCGAGGAGTCGGGCGTTCGAATCGCCGTCTCGCCGCAGGCCGCACACATCGAGCGCGTCGCCGAGACGGGTGTCGAAACGTGGGCCCAGCACGTCTCGCCGAACGACCACGGCTCGCACACGGGGAGCACGCTCGCCGAGGCCGTCGCCGAGGCCGGTGCAGTGGGGACACTCCTCAACCACTCGGAGAACCGACTGAAGCTCGCCGACATCGACGCCTCGCTCGCGGCCGCCGAGCGCGCCGGCCTCGAAACGTGCGTCTGTGGGAACAACCCCGAACAGATCGGTGCCGTATCGGCACTCGGCCCCGACTCCGTCGCGGTCGAACCGCCGGAACTCATCGGCGGCGACATCTCGGTCTCCACCGCCGATCCCGACATCGTCGTCGACGCCGTCGAGGCAGCCGCGGCCGTCGACGAGGACGTCGAGGTGTACTGCGGCGCGGGCGTCTCGACCGGCGACGACGTCGTCGCCGCCGGCGATCTCGGCGCGACGGGCATCCTCCTCGCCTCGGGCGTCGCCAAGGCCGACGACCCGCGGGCGGCGCTGGAAGACCTCGTCGCGGGGCTGTAGCGCACTCCGTTCTCCGCTCTCGTTCGCTCCGTCCGCCGCCCGCGAGCTACGTGTTGGTGTCCTCAGCGCGTTCGGCCTCGGCCCCGGCCCCGGTCTCGGTCTCGGCGTCGGATTCGTCGCTCCCGTCAGACGGCTCGTCGACGAAGACCGCCTCCACCGCCGCCACGGCCTCGTCGAACGCGTCGGGATGTAGTCGATGGGCGTACTCCGTCCGGACGTGGTCGGGGAGCGCGTAGGCGTACTTCCCACGACCGGCGTGCCGGACGAAGCCCGCCTTCCTGAGCGTCCGGTTCCGCGCGTACGCGACCTTGTGATCGCCGGGGCCGCCCGCGGCGACCTGTGCGGTGACCGGATCCGCGATGCCCTGTGAGCGGTAGTGGGCGAGCATTCGACGCGTCACCGCGTCGAAATCCGCGAGTTGCGCTCTGAGGTCGGTCGCGACGTCGCCGACGGCTCCGTCGGGCAGCGGTGGCGTCGTCCCCTGGGGTGACTCCTCCGCGGACTCATCGAGCGCCGCCGCGAGCGTCGCGCTGGCGGCCGTCGCGGTCGCGCCGCCGTCGGTCGCCCCGTCCGCACCGGCCGTCATCTCGGGGTCGGTCGCCAGCGGGAACGGGCTGTCGGCGTCCGGGTCGGCGCTCGCGGCGGCGTTGACTACCGTCTCCTCGTCTGCCGCCGCGGCAGCCGGAAGCGCCTCGTTCGGCGGCTCTGTGGCCTCGGTGTCGCCGTTCTCGCTCGCGGCTTCGGCGGCCTGCGGGTCGCCCTCCGGGGCTGTCCCGGCTTCGTACTCACGGAGTGCCCGCTGGTACCCGTCGGGCCGGGAGAGGTTGCGGCCGCTGCCATCGCGATACGGGGCTTCGGCCTTCTGGAACATCGCCTGGGCCATCTGGTCGGCGAACCGCCGCAGGTCGCGCGCCTCTTCTAACTCCGTCTCGAGTTCCGCGATGCGGTGTTCTTTCTTCTCTAGCTCCTGTCGCAGATCGGCGAGTTCGGACTCGCGGCGCTCCTTCTCGTCGGAGATGTCGCGGAGTTCGTCGACGAGGTCTCCGCTCACCGACTTGAGGTCCGGGCGCTCGAAGTCGTCGAGGCCAGGGGTCGCGCCCGCGTCGAACGTCGTCTTCCGGCGGAACTGCACCCGCCGGATCGATTCCGACCAGTCCGTAACTAAAAATCCCTCGCCGTCGCCCATGTCCTCGATGGCGTCGGAGAACTCCTTGCCGAGTATCCGCTTGACGACTTTCGTGTCGTTCCGCCAGGTGAGCCGGTGCCAGACGAGCCAGTCGCACTGGGTGATGAAGTCCTTCTTCACGTCCGCGGGCCGCTGGGAGATGCCGACGATCCCGAGGCCGTGTTTCCGGCCGCGCTTGCCGACCTTGATCAGCATCTTGCCCGTCTCGTCCATCCCGCCCCCTTCGGGGATGTACTCGTGGCACTCCTCGACGAGCATCAGGAACGGCTTCTTCAGCTTCTTCTCCTTCGCGAACAGGTGCCGCGTCGTCTGCAGGAGGAGCGACTTCGCCTCCGACTCGTCGAGGTAGCCCGAGACGTCGAGGATGATCGGGACGTTCTGTTCGAGCGCGAGCGACGCGATCTTCTCGGCGTGCTCGGGGTTGACCTGGATGTCGCACTCCTCGTCGGCCCCGACGTGGAGGATCTCGAACTGCTCTTTGAGGCCGTAGTACTCGCCGTCGGTGTCGACGACCAGGACGGGAAAGTTCGCCGAGAGCAGTTTCTCGACGACGACAGACGCCGTGTTCGACTTGCCCGACCCCGACTTCCCGGTGATGAACCCTCTCCCCGTGAGGATCTCGACGGCGGGCAACGAGACGGTCGTCCCCGGGTCCGTCCCGTCGCCCCCCGGGCCGGCGCTCACGTCAGCGACTGTGATGGTCTCCCTATCGGTCATGCGGTCTGTCGATAGGTGGCCGGCCGCGCACAAAGGTGTACGTCAGACGGACGACTGACGGCCGCGGTCAGCGCTCGTCGTCGCCGTCGAACGCCGAAAGGGACACCTGTCCCCGGCGCGAGCGTCGGTCGTCCGCCGGATCGGTCGCCGACTCTGGGTCGGTGTCGTCTCCCCCTTCGCGGTCCGGTGGCACCGCCGAATCGTAGCCGTCGAGTCGGACCTGCTCGCCGGCACCGAACGTGAGGTTCGAGACGCGAACGCCGACCTTGCGGACGGTCTCGCTCGCGAACTCGGAGAGGAGTTCGAGCGCGACCCGTTCGACGAGCGCCGGGTCGTCGACCGGCCCCGAGAGCGACTGTTCGCGCGTGTTGACGTCGAACGGGGGGCGGACGACCTTCACGCCGATGGTGCGGTAGGTCGCCTCGCGGTCGGTCGCGCGGGCGGCGACGTCGCCCGCGAGCGCGCGAACCTTCTCGCGTACGCGCTCCGTCTCGTCGGTCGCGTCGGTAAATGCCGACTCTCGCGAGAGGCTCTTCGGTCGCCCCGTCGGCTCGACGATCCGGTCGTCGTCGCCGCGCGCTCGACGGTGCAACGCCACGCCGCGGTCGCCGAACCGCTCGCGCAGGACGGTCGGATCCGCCGCACCGAGGTCGCCGGCCGTCTCGATACCCATCCCTCGCAGCTTTCGGGCGGTGACCGGGCCGACGCCGTGAATCTCGTCGACCGGGAGCGGCGCGAGGAACTCGCGGACCCGATCGGGTGGCACCGCGACGAGCCCGTCGGGCTTGTCGTGGTCCGAGGCGACCTTCGCGGTGGCCATGTTCGGGGCGACGCCGACGCTGGCCGGTACGCCGACCTCCCGTGCGATCCGTTGTTTGACGTACCGGCCGTACCCCTCCGCGAGCGTCCGCTCGTCGCCGTCGCCGGCGACCCGTGCCCAGGAGGTCCGCTCGGTCACGTCGAGGTACGCCTCGTCGATGCTCACCTCGCGCACCACGTCGGCGCAGTCGTGCAACACCTCCTTGACCAGCGCCGCGATCTCGCGGTAGTAGTCGAGATCCACCGGCAGATACCGTCCGCCCCCGCCGTCTTCGACCCGGGGGAGCGCATCGAGCGCCTGCGAGATGGGTTGGGCGCTCTCGACGCCATGCGCGCGCGCTTCGTAGCTCGCAGTCGCCACCGCACCGTGGCTCTCGCCGGGCTCGAACCCCATGCCGACGACGACCGGCTCGCCCGCCAGCGTCGGATCGCGGCGTCGTTCGCAGGACGCGTAGAAGCAGTCCATGTCGACGTGGAGGACGACGCGTGCGTCGTCGGTGTCGTCGGGCGGACGCGCGGCGGCGGCGAACGGAGCCTCCGGATCCCGCATCGGTTCCCAGTCGGTGCCGGAGGCTACTGAGCGTTCGCAAAGCGGAGCGGAAGTGAAACCAGGGAGGAGAGTGCGCCGGGACGACGCCGAACCCCTCGCGCGGTTCGGTACGCTATGTCACTTCAGCCGTTCTTGGAGGAACGACGGATGGGCGGCCGTGACGCCGTCGACGGCGAGGATCTCCTCGGCGATGACCTCGCCGAGGGCGTTGCCGTCGGCGGCACGGACCTCGGCCATCAGCATGTGGTCGCCCGACGACGAGTAGAGCGACTCGACCGCCTCCAGTCGTTTCAGCGCCCGGGTCGCTTCGACGTACCGCTCTGAGGCGACGTCGATCCCCACCATGGCGATGGACTGCCCGGAGAGCTTCTTCGGGTCGACGTCCGCGGAGTAGCCGACGATGACACCGTCGTTCTCTAACTGCTGGATGTACTTGCGAACCGTCGGTTTCGAGACCTCCGCGCGCTCGGCGATGTCGGCGTAAGACGCCTGTGCATCGTCTTCGAGCACCCGGAGAATCCGCTCCTCCGTGGAGGTGACTCCCATGTCGTGACGTTTTTGGCCGTAGAAAAAATATGTTGCGAATCGAAAAACCAGACTCGCCTCCCCGGTGACGGCACCCGACGACGGCGTCCGACAGCGGTACCACGGCACGACGCGGTCCGCGGACACGTCGAGGGTCACGCCGGCGCGGTCCGCGGACACGTCGAGGGTCACGCCGGCGCGGCCCACGTCGTGCGGCGGGTCGCACGTCCAGCCGCGGACCGGACTCCGGGGGCGAACGCGACGAGACACGCGAGTGGTGGGGGCGGGACACGCGTTGTCGATCGGGGCCCCACGGCTACGTGGGTCGGGCTTGGTGGAACACGAAAAAGATCAGAGACGGAACCGCGACGTGACCTCAGCGGTGCTTTTCGAGGAACAGGTCGTACGACCGTTCCCACTCGTAGTCGTCGTCGAAGTACCGCTCTGCGAGCGGTTCCTCGGGCATCTCGCCGATGGCACGCTTCTCCTGGCCGTAGGAGGGGCGGTCGCCGTCGACGTAGTAGCGGCCGGTGAGGACGGTCCCCTCGTGGAGGGCGTCCTCGGTCTCGGCCATCATGTCCGCGGCCTCGCGCCGGTCGTTGGTGTCGAAGTCGTAGTCGTCGGAGTCCTGGATGTCGATGTACGGGACGTACTGCCGAGCGTCCTTGTTCCAGGTCGGACACTGGGTGAGGAAGTCGACGTGCGAGAACCCGTCGTGCTCGATGGCCTCGACGATGATCTCCTTGGCTTGGTTCGGGTTCACTGCCGCAGTGCGGGCGATGTACGACGCACCCGAGGTGAGCGACAGCGACAGCGGGCGAATCGGCTGCTTCGCCGACCCGTGGGGCTGGGTCTTCGACTTGTGACCCATCGGCGACGTGGGCGAGGTCTGCCCCTTCGTCAGGCCGAAGATCTCGTTGTTGAACACGATGTACGTCATGTCGTGGTTCTCACGAGCCGAGTGCATGAAGTGGTTCCCGCCGATTCCGTAGCCGTCACCGTCGCCACCGGCGGCGACGACGGTAAGGCCTGGGTTGGCGAGTTTGGCCGCCCGAGCGATGGGCAGCGATCGGCCGTGGATGGTGTGGAAGCCGTAGCTCTCGAAGTAGCTGTTGAGCTTGCCCGAGCAGCCGATGCCCGTACAGAGGAGCATCTCGTCGGGGCTAAGCCCGAGTTCGGCGGCGGCACCCTTCAGCGCCTTCAGGACGCCGAAGTCACCACAGCCAGGACACCACGTCGGCTGGGGTTCAAGGCCGGGCGTGAACTCGTTCTGGTCGTGTTCCGTCTCTTCTCCGATTGCGCTGAATGCACTCATGATTAATCACCTGCGGCGGGGACGAACTTGGTCTCGGTCCCCGGGAGCGTGTCGTTCTCGACGATCGTCGTGACGAAGCCGTCGACGATCTCGGCGGGCTCGAACGGGTTACCGTTGTACTTGAGGAGCGACGAGAGTTGCTCGCCGTACCGTCCCAGCTCTTTCTGAGTGAGCCCGCGGAACTGTGCGGAGGCGTTCATTTCGACGACGAGCACCTCATCGACGCTCTCGATGAACGCTTCAACTTCGTCGACTGGGTACGGCATCATGTCGGACACCGACAGCGCCTTCACCGAGTAGCCGTCGTCGTTGAGGCGGTCGATCGCCTCGAAGACGGTCCCCTGGTTCGAGCCCCACGTCAGGATACCGTACTCGGCTTCCTCGGGACCGTGTGGGGTCTGGTTGCTCCCCTCGGCGGCGTCGAGATCTGCACGGATGTTCTCAACCCGCGACATGCGGCGATCCATCTGGAAGACGCGGTTCTCGGGGTCCTCGCTGATGTGACCCGCGGGCATGTGCTCGTTGCCGGTCGCCAGGAAGTGACCGTCTTTCTGTCCGGGGATCGATCGAGGGCTGATCCCCTTCTCGACGTTGTGCTGGAAGCGGTTGTACTTGCCAGAGGCGTCGTGCGGTGCCTCGGCTAGTTCGGCCTCGGTGAGCACCGACCCCAGGTCGGGGTTCGGCTCCTCGTCGAAGTGGCTCGCGGGCACGTTCACGAGCTCGCCGCCGAGTTTCTGGTCGTAAATGACGATGGCGGGGATCTGGTACTCGTAGGCGAGCGAGAACGCGGTTCGCGTCTGGGTGTACGCCTCCGACACCGTCGAGGGCGCGAACACGACGCGGTTGGAGTCGCCCTGCGAGGTGTAGAGGACGTGTTCGAGGTCGCCCTGTTCGGGCTTCGTCGGCAGGCCGGTCGAGGGACCGGCGCGCATCGCCTCGACGAGGACGACGGGCGTCTCCGTCATCTCTGCGAGGCCGAGCGGCTCGGACATCAGGGCGAACCCGCCTCCAGAAGAGCCGGACATGGCTTTCACGCCCGCGTGGGAGGCACCGAGCGCCAGCGCCGCGGCGGCGATCTCGTCTTCGACCTGCTCGGAGATGCCGCCCACCTCGGGGAGGTTCTGCGACATGATGGTGAACACTTCCGTCCACGGCGTCATCGGGTAGCCCGCGATGAACCGGCAGCCCTCGTCGAGCGCGCCGTAGGCGATGGCATCGGAGCCCGACAGAAGGACCTGCTCCTCGTCGTGTTCGCCCTCGGGGACGGAGACGTCGTGGGTGTGCTCGACGTCCATCGCCATCTCGTACGCCTCGTCGAGGATCTCGAGGTTCGGCTCGAGGATCTTCTCCGGCATTGCGTCGGTCATCAGCTCGACGATCCACTCGCGGTCGATCCCGGCGAGCGCACACGTCACGCCGACGCCGGCGGTGTTACGCATGACCTCGCGCCCGTACTCGCGTGCGAGCGAGCGCAGATCGAACTCGTAGACGTGCCAGTTGTTCTCCTCGACGCGTTCGTCGAAGTCCTCGACGACCGAGGTGTCGACGAGCCCCTCGTCGACGACGATCACACCGCCCTCGCGGAGTTCGTCGAGGTTCTCGTACAGCGGCTTCTGTTCCTCGTCGCCGTAGTACGCTCCTTCCGAGGGGTTGCGCGCGAACGAGTCACCCAGCGTCAGGAGGAAGTTGTAACCGTCCCCGCGCGACTCGACCGGGTCCGCGGAGGCGCGGATCTCCGTGTACGTGTGGCCACCACGGATGCGCGATGGGTAATGTCGATGTGTGAATACGTGCAGCCCCGACCGCATCAGGGCCTTCGCGAAGTTCTGGCTCGTCGAGGCGATCCCGTCACCGGACCCCCCAGCGATTCGCCAGATGAGTTCGTCATCAGTCATGTTGTGGTCACGGCCCCGTGGGCCCTAGGGGACTTGTTGGCGAGGTACCGATTAAAGACTTTGCTATACATTGACAAGGAAAGATGATGAAGGACCTAATATTGTATGGTCGATCCCCCCAAACGTAACGGATTCTGCGGTCACACGCTTCGAAGACGGGAGTCAGCCCCCCACGGCTGAGGCCGTGGATTCCTCCTCGAATGTCTGTGAGACCGGCGTCGGTCGGCCGCCGCCGTGACCGTTACTCGTTTCGCGGCGAGGAGGGGTGGTACTCGGTGTCGTACTCGCCGACGTCGCCGTCGAGTCTGTCGGGGTTGATCCGCCCGCCGAGCAACATGAAGTCGAGGATCGTGAGCGACAGCATCGCCTCGACGACCGGAACCGCTCGCGGGGGAAGCACGGGGTCGTGCCGGCCGACGACCTGGATCTCCTTTTCGTCCCCCGTTTCCCAGTCGACCGTCTTCTGCTGTTTGGGGATCGAGGTCGGCGCGTGCCACGTCGCCTCGCCGTAGATGGGCTGACCGGTCGTGATCCCGCCCTGGAGGCCGCCGTGTTTGTTCCCCTCGGGGACGGGGTCGCCCTCGTCGTCGAACGCCCAGTCCTCGTTCCTGTCGAGCCCCGTCCACTCCCGGGCCTCGCGCCCGAGTCCGTACTCGACGCCAGTCGTCGCGGGGATAGCGAACATCGCCTTGCCGAGGCGTGCCGGGAAGGAGTCGAAGCGCGGCGCGCCCAGTCCGCGCGGAACGCCGCGCGCCTCGAAGTAGATCGAGCCGCCGATGGAGTCGCCCTCCGTCTGGTACTGGTCGATGCGCTCGCGCATCTTCTCCGCCGTTTCGGGGTGGGCACACCGGACCTCGTTCTCCTCCGTGTGTTCGAGCATCTCCTCGAAGCTCACCGGCGGGGCCTCGATGTCGCCGATCTGGTTGACGTGTGCCTTCACCTCGATGCCCTGGCTAGCGAGGATCTTCCCCGCGATCGCACCCGCCGCGACCCAGTTGACCGTCTCCCGCGCCGACGAGCGGCCGCCACCGCCCCAGTTCCGCGTGCCGAACTTCGCCGAGTAGGTGAAGTCGCCGTGGCTCGGTCGCGGTGCCGTTACGTAGGGTTCGTACTTGCCCGAGCGGGCGTCCTTGTTCTGGATGACCATGCCGATGGGCGTCCCCGTCGTGTAGCCGTCCTGAACGCCGGAGTTGATGACCACCTCGTCGGGCTCCCCTCTGGACGTGGTGATCATCGACTGGCCGGGCTTGCGCCGGTCGAGTTCCCGCTGGACGTCTTCCTCGGAGAGTTCTAACCCCGCTGGACAGCCGGAGACGGTGACGCCCATCGCCTCGCCGTGAGACTCGCCGTAGGTCGTCACCTGGAAGAGACGACCGAATCGGTTCCCGTTCATTACCAGAGTGTGAGAAGGGTAGGCATTTCAACCGTGCGGAATTCGCGGTGGACGCCGACCACGGTGGGCGCGGGAGCGCTTCGACCGCCGTGGAACCCCTCCGCCGATCGCGCCCCGATAGCTTATTCGCGATCTCCGACGAGAGCAACGCATGGTCTCCGACCCACCCGCGTCCCTCCGCGACCGCCTCGAAGCCACCTTCTGGGAACGCCACGCGAACCCCTGGAGCGCCGGCACCCGCTTTCTCACGATGCCCGCGTTGCTGTACGCGATCTACACGCGTGACCGCCGCCTGTTCGCCGCCGTCGTCGCGTTCACCGTCGTCAACCCCGTTCTCTTCCCGCGCCCCGAACGGACCGACTCGTGGCTCTCCCGGATCGTCCTCGCCGAGCGCGAGTGGCTCGGCGACGAGAGGGGAACGATGGGTCTGGACTACCCCAACGTGCTCAACCTCCTGAACGTCCCGGCGACGCTGGTCGCGCTCTGGGCCGCCTGGCGACGGAGACCCCTCGGAGCTCTCGTGGCGTGTGTGGCCGCGATGGGACTCAAGATCTGGTGGGTCGACGCGATCATCCGGCGAACCGACGCGGGCCGAAGCGGGCAGTGGGCCGAGTGAACGGTGCGTCGCTGGCTGTCGGTACGTTACAGAGACGTGGGGTCGGAGGGATCGTGAACCGCGAGGACTTCGCGTCGCTCGCCCGCTGGGTTCAAATCCTCTTCGTCAACGACTGAGCGCGCTCACGGTGAGCGAGCGCACGCTATGCGGTGCTCGCCGTGTGGTTCGCGTGAAAAGGGAGTGGGGTCGGAGGGATTTGAACCCCCGATCGACTGATATCTCCGGTCGCGCCTCGGTCCTCCAGAGGGTCGTCAACACGACCGATGATCAGTCGGTCGCTCGGTATATCAGTCTGGAGTGTCGTCACCGGGCGGTAGCCTCTGGAGTCAGTCGCCATGCCGGGCTTGGCCACGACCCCTGCGCTCTCCCGTAAGCCGATTCGGTTAAAAGGACTTTCGGTTCGGTTAGGTTCGGTCCGCCTCTTTCCAGTCGCAGTCCTGGCACTTGTAGCCCGTGACGAACTCCGTGACGGAGGGCATGTAACCGACCGAGAGGACGTTCCCGCCGCAGTCGGGGCAGTCGCGATCGGCGTCTTCGATCCCGTCGGTCTCCATCGGGCGCGACCCCTCGACGAGTTCCGCGAGTTTGTCCGGCGTGACCATCCGACCCTGCACGACGCGATTGCTCATATCTCGAGAAGGAGAGCCGCGTAAGTAAGCCTTCGTCCTCGTCGGACCGGGAATCGGTTCAGCCGACGACGACCCGAAGCGTCCGGTCGCGCGGGCCGTCGCACTCCACGAGGAGCACCGACTGCCACCGCCCGAGTGCGAGGTCGCCGTCGACGACCGGGACCGAGACGCTGTTGCCGAGCAGGAGCGCCCGGAGGTGGGAGTCGGCGTTGCCGTCGAGGGTGTCGTGGTCCCAGCCCTCGTCGGGGACGAGGTCGCCGAGGAAGGATTCGACGTCGCCGAGGAGCCGTGATTCGGCCTCGTTGACCACGAGACCGGCCGTGGTGTGGTCGACGAAGACGGTACAGACGCGCTCGCCGCCGTCGACGCCGGCGTCGGCGACGGCCTCGCGAACCGCGTCGGTCACGTCGACGACGGTCAACCGGGCGTCGGTCGAGACGGTCAGTCGGGTCATGATCGGTGTAGGCCCCCCGAGCGAATGTCTCTTGTCACCGCCAGCCGCAGAGGGTCGGGGGCCGCCAGTCGGCGCTCAGAGCCACGGGAGCCGGGAGTCCTCGCTGCTGGGGTAGCGGTAGGCGTCCCCGTCGGCGTCGTGAGCCGAGTCCCCGTCACCGCCGTCGGCGACGACCGACGCGGCGGGCGAGGTCGCCGACCCCGAGGAGGGCGTCGAATCGGCCGAATCGCCGTCGACTGCCGGAGCCTCGTCGTCGTCGACGTCGTTTGCCTTCACCGGCGCGGTCGAGCCGTCGGGATCGAACGAGAACACCGCCGTGACGACGAGGACGCCGAGGGCGACCGGCGCTTCGGTCGGCATGAGCTCCAGGACCGACAGCGCGAGCATCCCCAGCGCGACCGAGGAGCCGAAGCGGAACCGATCGATGTCGACCGCACCGCGGAGCTGCGGGCCCGCGAGGGCGACAGCGAGCGCGAACCCGACGCCGACGCCGGCGGTCGCCGCGGCCTTCGCCACCAGCACGGGATCGGTCGTGACCGCTACGTCGAGGCCCCCGGGCTGGAAGCTGGCGACGAGACCCAGCCCGATGATGACTGCCGGGCGCGGGAGGTACTCCCCGACCCTCGCGGACGCGGTCTTCGCCGCCACGGCGACGATGACCAGGCCGGCGAAGCGCTGGAACGTCGGCATATCGAGCATGCTCGCGATCGTGGGTGCGAGCGCGGCTTCCAGCGCCGCGATCGGGATGAGCACGAGCCCCAGCAGGAGGATGGACGGGACGATCTCCCGCGGCGAGTCGTCCATCTCCGCGAGGATCACCGCAACGGTCGCGGAGCCGCCGAACACCAAGAGACCGGTCTCGAGGATACCGAAGGGGTACGTCAGCGCACCCGCGAGGACGAGCGCGGGGAAGATGCCGTCGATGAGGGGCAACGCCATCACCGTCGCGAGCAGGCGGGTCGCACTACCGACCTGCCGCTCGATGGTGAGGGCGATCGGGTGCCGAGAGACGCTCATCTCACGTCAGCGGCCGTCACCAACGGCCGAACGGCGATGCGGGCGCAAGCCCGACCCGGACTCCCGCGGGACCTGCCACGAGTTCTGGCCGTTGGCGTGTTTAAATGTGCGCTCCATCGCTGTAAAGAAACGGCTGCCGGAGACCTGGGTCGACTGACCGGCACTGCGCGTCGCGATGGAACGCTCGGAGTCCATGTGCGAAAGAAGCCGGACTGGCATATTAAACGTTGTGTGGGAGACGTCCGCACCTAGCAGTAGAACCGTCGGCACATCTGCGCTCGACCGAACGATCGTCACCGAACGGCCGTGCGGTCCGACGAACTCTCGGTTCGGGGCCGACGGCTCCGCAAGAATTGCTCCGACCGTGAGCCGTCGGCTCAGAGGAGCGACCCGCCCGCTGCCGCCGTCACGGCCCGGGGGAGCGACAGCGGCAGCGTTCGGTCGCCGACGCGACCGCCGTCGGAGCGACTGTCCACACGAGTGCATAT
Source organism: Salinigranum marinum (assembly GCF_024228675.1). NCBI lineage: Archaea > Methanobacteriati > Methanobacteriota > Halobacteria > Halobacteriales > Haloferacaceae > Salinigranum > Salinigranum marinum. The sequence continues at coordinate 1,259,297 of NZ_CP100461.1, forward strand.
TCGCCGGTGAGTGAGTGGCACGGCTACCCATACACGTGCCTTCTCGCAACGCTTTTGTCGCCCGCTCGTCGACGGTTTATATGGCGAAGGACGCTAACCTTGGACCCTTCTCGGAGAAACTCCGCGAGCCGGAGGCGTTGACGTTCGACGACGTCCTCCTCCGGCCGATGGAGTCGCGGGTCGAACCGGACGACGCCGACGTCGCGACCCGCGTCTCGAAGCACGTCTCGCTGAACATCCCAGTGCTGTCGGCCGCGATGGACACCGTCACCGAGGCCGAGATGGCCATCGGGATGGCTCGCAACGGCGGCCTCGGCGTGCTCCACCGCAACATGAGCGTCGAGGAGACGGCGGCGCAGGTCAAGGCCGTCAAGCGCGCGGACGAGCTGTTCATCCGGCGTGAGGACGTCGTCACGGCCTCGCCGACGCAGACCGTCCGCGAGGTGGACGAGATGATGGAGCGCGCCGGCGTCTCCGGTGCCCCCGTCGTCGACGACGCCGACAAAGTGTTGGGAATCATCTCGGGGACCGACATCCGCCCGTTCCTCGAGGTCGGCGAGTCCGACCAGGTCCGCGAGGCGATGACGGACGAGGTCATCACGGCGACGACGGACGTCACCGCCCGCGAGGCGCTCGAACTGATGTACGACCACAAGATCGAACGTGTCCCCATCGTCGACGACGCCGACGGGCTCGTGGGGCTCGTCACCATGCAGGGGATCCTCCAGCGCCGCGAGCACGAGGAGGCCGCTCGCGACGACGAGGGGCGGCTCCGGGTCGGCGTCGCCGTCGGCCCCTTCGAGGAAGAGCGCGCCGTCGCCGCGGACGAGGCCGACGCGGACGTGCTGTTCATCGACTGCGCGCACGCCCACAACATGAACGTCCTCGACTCGGCGCGAGCCATCAAGGGCGAGGTCGACGCCGACGTCGTCGTCGGCAACATCGGCACCCGGGAGGCCGCAGAAGCGTGCGTCGACTTCGCCGACGGCGTCAAGGTGGGGATCGGCCCCGGCTCGATCTGTACCACGCGCGTCGTCACCGGTGCGGGCATGCCGCAGATCACGGCCGTCTCCGAGGTGGCAGACGTCGCCTCGGCGGCCGGCGTCCCGGTCATCGCCGACGGCGGTATCCGATACTCGGGAGACGCGATCAAGGCGGTCGCCGCCGGCGCGGACGCCGTCATGCTGGGGTCGTACTTCGCGGGCACCGAGGAGGCACCCGGCCGCGTGATCACGATGAACGGCAAGAAGTACAAACAGTACCGCGGGATGGGCTCGGTCGGTGCGATGCGCTCGGGCGGCGGCGACCGCTACCTCAAGGACGCCGACGAGGACGAGGGGTTCGTCCCGGAAGGCGTCGAAGCTGCCACGCCGTACAAGGGGACGCTCGCGTCCGAGCTCCACCAGTTAGTGGGAGGAATGAAGTCGGGGATGGGCTACGTCGGTGCGGAGAGCCTCTCCGGCTTCAAGGAGCGGGCGCGGTTCGTCCGGGTCTCCGCGGCGGGCCAGACCGAGGGTCACCCCCACGACGTGATGATCACCGACGAGGCCCCCAACTACAGCCCCGATCAGTAACGCGAATTCGATCGGTCACCCCCGTATGGGGTGACGGCGGCGACGGGGCCGGGGCAGCGGGCTAATCGTACTCCGACCGCCGCCGCGGGGTGGTCGTGCGCGGCGGTAGGGCTGTGGGAGGCCGACGGCAGATCCCTCGCTCGGCCATTGCAGACACGGAACCTCACGGATCGCGTGAACGAACAGTCCGAGCCCACGGCGCCCTAGCGACCCCGTCCTGCGGTTCTGATAGGTCGTAAACGAGTAAGGAAGATTATTAATATCTGGTTCCGTGGTGGTATACGTTCGATGAACACGGCCGAACTCCGCGCGGCACTCGAAGAGGCTGGTCTCTCGCAGTACCAAGCGGAGGCGTACAACACGCTTCTTCAGCTCGGTGCCGCGAGCGCGACCGAGATCGCCGACGCCTGTGCGGTTCCGACCGCTCGCATCTACGACGTGCTTCGCGATCTCGAGTCGAAAGGGTACATCGAGACGTACGAGCAGGACAGCTTGCACGCGCGGGCGCGGAATCCCGACGAGGTGCTTGACGACCTCAGGGAGCGTGCGACGCTCCTGACCGACGCCGCGGAGGAGATCGAAGAACGGTGGGAGGAGCCGGCGGTCGACACCCACAAGGTGAGCATCGTCAAGCGGTTCGACACGGTCTTCGACCGGGCGGCGGCGCTCATCAGCGAGGCGCAAAACGAGGTGCAGCTCGCGGTGACGCCGTCGCAGTTCGAGGAACTCCGTCCCGCGCTCCGGCGAGCGTACGACAACGGTGCGATCATCAAGCTGTCGCTACACACGGACGAAGAGAGCAGGACGATCCCCAATGGGGCGTCGTTCGACGGGATCGTGACCGAGGTCCGCCACCGGACGCTGCCGACCCCGTTCGTCGCGCTGGTCGACCGGACCGACACGTGTTTCGCACCCCACGCCCACTCGCTGAACCAGTACGGCGTGCTGGTCAACGACTACACGCTCACCTACGTCTTCCACTGGTACTTCCTCACCTGCCTCTGGGAGGTGTGGGACACCGTCTACTCGTCGCGGTCGGCGTCGCTGCCCCTGGACTACGCCGACATCCGCCACTGCGTCCGCGAGATCGAGCCGCTGTTGAGCGACGGCGGGCGGGTCCGCGTCGCGGTCGAGGGGTTCGACACGGAGACGGGCAAGTCGATCTCGTTCGTGGGCGACGTCACGGACGTCCAGTACTCCGGGGGGACGTCGTCGAACGGCGCGCCGGCGCTGTCACAGCTCGCGGGGCAGGTCAGTCTGTCGGTCATCTCGGGCGGGCGAGTGTACCGCGTCGGCGGGTGGGGTGCGGTGCTCGAAGACGTCGAAGCGACGCGAATAACCGTTAGAGAGGTAACAGGAGTCAGTTGAGCGATGGGTAGCTATATGTGGTCCCCTCCACGAAATACGACACTGATGCGAACGCCGTCTCCGGGGTCCGAGGTGACAATCCAACCCCCGAACCGGGTGGTACAGTCGTACCGTCCCGGCACGATCGAACCTCTCGACCACTCGGACGCCACCACGAACCCAACCCATGAATGACGAAACACCCGTCGTTCTCATCGTCGAAGACGAGCCTGATCTCGCGGATCTGTACGCGACGTGGCTCGACGGCGAGTACCAGGTCCGTGTCGCGTACGGGGGTCGGGAGGCACTCGAGGAACTCGACGAGGACGTCTCGGTCGTACTCTTGGACCGGCGCATGCCGGATCTGTCGGGCGACGAGGCCCTCGCGGAGATCCGCTCCCGCGGGTTCGACTGTCGCGTCGCGATGGTGACGGCCGTCGAACCCGACTTCGACATCGTCGCGATGGGCTTCGACGACTACCTCGTCAAGCCCGTCTCGAAAGACGCCCTCCACCAGACCGTCTCGAACCTCCTGCTCCGCAACGCGTACGACTCCGGCGTGCAGGAGCTGTTCTCCTTGGCCTCGAAGAAGGCGCTGTTGGAGGCCGAGAAGGGGCCGACCGCGCTCAGCGATAGCGAGGAGTACCAGGAGCTCGACGAACAGCTCGCGGAGCTCCGCCAGGAACTCGACGAGACGCTCGGGCAGTTCGACGAGGGCGACGAGATCTCCGCGCTCTACCACGACATCGGTCGGGGCGTCGAGGACGAAGACGGCACCTCCGACCCGTTCTGACCGACGCGCCGACTCCACGGCCCGCGTTCGACGGCGTTCGGCCGACCGGCACTTTTTCACCGCCTTCGGAGGCGAGACCTATCCGTGAGCTGATCATAGAACCGACAGAGAGCGCCTCGAACACGCACCGACCCTGAGAGCCGCTGGGATTCTGCCTGAGCGTTTAGTGACATATAATAATCTGTTAATTAAATTAATTTAGTATCAGAACTGTAAGAAAATATTTATTTAATCGCCGGGCGATTGTCAACGTGTATCATGTCGGATGACAACTCCGCGCTGGTGTCCTACCTCACGGACAACCCGCGCATGATGGGTGCACTGTTCACGATCGTCCTGCTGCTGTCGCAAGCCGGAGGCGCGCTCGCCAGTAACGCGAGCACGACCGCCGGGCCGTAATCAGAGCGAGTCGAAGTCGAGTTCGCTGCTCCAGCACAGCCTGTTTTCGAAGACGACCGGGACGTCCGCCAGCGACAGGAAATCCGCCAGTTCCTCACGCGTGAGATCGAAACTATCGACGAAGCCCGAGGAGAGGTAGTGGGTCTCGTTGTCCTTCAGATGCGGGATGATGAGCGTCCCCATGCCCCGCTCCCTGGTGGGGAACGCCTTGTACTCGAGCTCGAAGCGGTCCCCGTCGAGTTCGTGCACGTAACAGGCGTTCGGCACGCCACTTTCGGACTGCGCGATGGCGAAGCCACCGTCGCCGACGACGACGTACTGGCTCCCGAGGGCGTTGTCGTCGCCGGCGACGTCGAGCGCGCTCCCGAGCGGGAAGCCGCGGTTGAGGAGGCGCGCGAGCGTCTTGCCCATCTCGACGGCCCCGCTGTTGATCACGTCGCTGAGCGTGACGATGCCGCCGATGGCCCCGGCGTCGATGAGGCCGACCCCCTGTTCGTACGACTGACAGGCGTTCAGGAGGAACGCGTCGGGGCCGACCTCGTCGAGAGTGGTGGCGTCGAGGCGACCGTCGGCGCACTCGAAGCCCGCGGCGTCGATGTGGCCGATGTAGTGGAGGAACTCGACGTCCGTCGTGAGCGTCTCGCGGAGCTCCGCGACCGTCCGACCGTACTGGACGGTGACGTCGAACGGGAGTTCCTCGCGGGAGCCGTACACCCCGTCGACGACGTCGCGCTCGTCGATCATCCGCTCGTCGTTACACACCACGACGATGTCGATCGTTCCCGCCGTGGGCGACCGGTCGAGTCGGTTTCGAAACGCCTGTTTCGTCGTCTTCGACGCACCCAGGGGCGTGCCGTCGCCCATCCACGCCTGTTCGAGCGAGTCGGCCGACTCCGGCTGGACGTACGCCCGCCCGGCGTCGGCCGCCGCGCTCCGGACAGGACCGCCGTCGCCGGCGCGGAAGAACTCCCCGGCGGCGGTCGCCTGCACCTCGGAGGCCGACAGCGAGGTCGCAGTCGGCGTCCGGACCACCGCGAGGTCGTTCACCACGAACGGGAGGAGTTCGACGTTGTCCGGCGTCGGCGCGACGTGCGTCGTCAGTTTCCACTCGGGGGTCTGGTCGCGGATCACCTCGTTCGGCACCGAGAGGGTGGCCGCGAGTCGCTCGGCGGGCGTGGCGTCGTAGAGGGCGGCGAAGTCGAGGTCGACGGCTGGTTCGACCGCCGCGCGTTCGTGTAAGTCGACCTTGTAGTAGCCCTCGGTCCGGACGAGACAGTCGAAGAAGAACGTCTGTTTCAGCACGCGTTCGACCTCGCGCTCGAAGCCGCGGGGGGTATCCAGCCGGTGTTCGAAGCCCGTGTCGGTGACGATCCGGGGGCGGTCGCCGGGAACGAGTTCGCCCCCGAGGTAGTACGCGAGCGGGGCGGCCACGTACGCGTGTTCGAGCGACCGCGGGAGTTCGATGCGGATCCCGGTCTTCGGCGCCGACAGCCCGTCGGGGATCGACAGCACGTCCCCGCGCTCGACGAGAGGCGGGTGACCCCGGAGCGTCGGATACGACCGCTCCACGGAGGTCGTCTTCAGCGCCGAGGAGAACGTCGAGAGCGCACGCATCACGTCGGCCGGGTCGTCGGTCGTCGTCAGGGTGGCCGCGGGCTGTTCGTGGTGTGAGCGCCCACCCACGACGACCTCGGTCGGGCCGTCGAAGGCGAGCCTCGTCCGGGTGGCGTCGGCGGTGACGGAGACGGCTCCCTCGACGCGGAGGTAGAGCTTCATCGGCGCACAGAGTTCGAGTCCGTACGTCCCCGGCTCGAACGACTCGTCGGCGAAGTGGGCCGCCTCGGCGAGCATCTGACCCTCGCCGTCGCGGACGTACACCGCGACGACCGACGACAGCTCGATGCGCTCGGTGACGAACCGGACGGCGTCGTCGACGGGGAACCGGAGTCCGGCCGGGTCGGCCGGTTCGAGCGCGGGGGTCGTGGGCGTGAACAGCCGGAACTGGTGGCGTTCGATCGGATCGACCACGAGCACGCCGGCGTCGTCCGTCAGTGGCGAGAACGAGACCCCGAACCCGTCGCACGTGGGGGAACGCTCGCCCGGATGGGACATACCCCTACGAACACGCGGTACGGGTAAAAACTACTGGGAAAGACCCACCCCCACGAGCGGGGTGACTGGTTCAGTCGAGATCGAACTCGAACCAGTCCGAGGTAGCGTCCGAGTCGCGGAACTCCCAGCGCTGGGTGAGCAGACCGTTGACCCTGAGTTCGACCACCGCGTCGAACAGCGGCTCGAACAGACGGACCAGCCGGGCAGTGCGCGGCTGGGGGAGCCACACGTGGGTCATTCCCGAGACGGACCGGATCTGTGCGGTCAACAGGTGGAGGAAGCGGAACAGCGTCTCCTCGCCGAACCGTTCGGCCAGCGACGGGAGACAGTCGAACGCGACGCGGAGCTCCGCGGGGTCGAGGCCGCCGGAGACGGCGACGAAGCTGTCGACCGCGCGGCTGATCGCCTCCCCGAGTTCGCCGATCCCTCCGTCGACGTGTGTGGTCGTCGCGTCGATGCCGGCCGTCGGCGAGGGCGTGGCACCCGGCGTCTCGATGGAGTCGGCGGACGCCGACGAGACGCTCCGCGCCCCGTCGGCACACGCGACGACGTGCGCCGTCTCCGGCGCGACCGGACCGGTTCGTCGGACCCGACCGACGACGTCGTGACCGCGCGCGCCCGGGGTCACGAGCAGTCTGCGACGGGGCGGGGTCGCGCCGCCGTCGCCGAGCATCGCGCGCGAAGCCGTGTGGTACGAGTCCTCGGGGACCGCACCGACGACGAGGAGTGCGCTCCCCCGCTGCTTGAGCGCCGCGAGTGCGTCCACGAACGACTCGGTCTCCCCGTCGCCTGGCCAGCTGTCGCCTCCGGTTCCCATTCCTCTCTGAGTATTCTACCCTCGGACTTAATATTTTACGTGTTGACAGAAGGAACGTTCGCGTGTCACTTCCGTGGCGGTCGCCCCGCGCGACTCACGCGACGGACCACTGATCGGCGACGAACGCCTCGATGCGGTCCATCGCCGTCTTCAGCTCAGCCATTCCCGTCGCGTACGACACGCGGAGGTGTCCGTCCCCGCCCGACCCGAAGACGCTGCCCGGGACGAGCGCAACGTTCCGTTCGCGGAGCAGTTCCTCCGCGAACCGTTCGTCGTCGCCCCCACAGCGGGGGAACGCGTAGAAGGCACCCTTCGCCTCGAAACAGTCCAGCCCCATCTCGTTGAACCGCGAGATGACGAAGCGGCGGCGCCGGTCGAACTGGGTCCGCATCTCCTCGACGGCGTCGTCACAGCTCCGCAGCGCCTCGATGGCGGCGTGCTGGGCCGTCGTCGGCGACGAGAGCATCGTGTACTGGTGAACCCGGTTCATCGCCGTCACGGCGTCGGCGGGCGCGAGCGCGAAGCCGAGTCTGAGCCCGGTCATCGCGTGGGTCTTCGAGAAGCCGTTGAACACCACCGTTCGCTCGCGCATCCCCGGGAGCGTCGCGATCGAGGTGTGCTCGCCGTCGTACCGGAGGCCGGCGTAGATCTCGTCGGAGAGCACGATCAGGTCGTGTTCGCGACAGAACGCGGCGACCTCGGCGAGCTCCTCGCGGGTCATCACCGCGCCGGTCGGGTTGTTCGGATAACAGAGCATCAGGACGTCGGCGTCGGCGGCTCCGGCCTCGCGGAGGGCCTCGGGGGTGAGCGCGAAGTCGTCGGCCTGCGACGTCGGCACGCCGAGCGCCTCGCCACCGGCGAACGTGACCGTGGGAACGTACGAGATGTACGACGGCTGCGGGACGGCGACGACGTCGCCGGGGTCGACGATCGACCGAACGGCGAGGTCGACGGCCTCGCTCGCGCCCGTCGTCACCAGGACCTCTTCGTCGGGATCGTAGTCGAGATCCCACCGGCGGACGTACGTCGAGATCTCCTCGCGGAGCTCGCGCATCCCGCGGTTCGCGGTGTAGGACGTGCGCCCACGTTCGAGCGAGTCGATCGCGGCGGTGCGGGCGGCCCACGGGGCGGTGAAATCCGGTTCCCCGACGCCCAGCGAGATGACGTCGTCCATCTCCTCGGCGATCTCGAAGAAGCGTCTGATGCCCGACGGCGGAATCGCCTGCACGCGCTCGGCGCGCTTCATGGCGAATAGGTCAGGCGGTCGTCGTCCGTGTGGTCGCCGAACTCGATGCCGCGCTCCTTGTAGGTGTCCATGACGAAGTGCGTCACCGTCTGGGTCACCTCTGGAATGGGCGCGATGCGCTCGGAGACGAACATCGAGACGTCGTGCATCGAGTCGCCGGACACCTCGACGGCGAAGTCGTAGTCGCCCGAGACGAGCTTCAGGTCCGAGACCTCGGGGAACTTCGCGATGCGCGCGGAGATGTCGGTGTACTTCGTCTCGCGGTCGAGTTCGACGTTGAGTTCGACCATCGCCGTGACGCGTTCCTCGTCCACCGCGTCCCAGTCGACGATGGCCTGGTACCCCCTGATGGCCCCTTCGTCCTCCAGCTCCGCGACGAGTGCTTCGACCCGCGCTTCCTCGATGCCGAGCTGCCGAGCGATGTCGGCGGTGCTCTCGCGCGCGCTGTGCCGCAGCAGGTCGAGCAGTTCCCGCTTCTCGTCCATACCGCTTCGCGGGCCCGCATGGAGTAAAGCGTTTGCGAACCACGCAACCACGACCCGGGTGAGAACCCGGCCCCGACGGCGCGACGCCGCGACCGCGCCCGGGTTCGACCGTCCTCCCGCTCGCGCCGACCCGTGCCGCCGCTCAGAGGTGGTCCGCGACGTCGGGCGACATCGCCGGCGGGCGGCGGGCGAAGAAGGCGCGCAGCAGTGCCGCCCGCAGGTCACGGCTGGCGTGTAACGTCGTCGGACACGAGTCGTCAGCGGTGAGTTCCCGCCCGAGCAGCCGCTGTCGCCCCCGTCGTCGACGTGCGTACCGCTGGAGTGCGGCCGTCACCGACGCCCGCCGCGTGAGTTCCTCGGCGAGTACGTACGCGTCTTCGATGGCCAGCGACGGCCCCAGGGGGAGCGTCGGCGGAAGCGGCCGGGCCGCGTCACCGACCAGTGCGGCCCGGCCGGCGATCCAGCGGTCGGACGGCACGCCGAAGTCGACGTCCCCGTCGACGACATCGAGGCCGGCGAGGGGACGGTGGTCGGGCAGGCACTCCGCGCGGTCGGCCGCCGCCGACAGTCGGCTCACCGCGTCGACGGCGGGCTCGAAGGTGTGGTCGGAGCCGTCGACCGCCGTCGTCACGAACTGGGCGCGACCGGTTCCGGGTGGTCCGTAGGTGAACGTCCCCTCGGCCGTCCACAGCTCCGTGATCCTCCCGGGCGACCCGAGTCGCCCGTCGGTCCGGAGCGTCACCCTCGCGGTCCCCCGACGCGTGGGTCGAGCGTCGTCGAACCGTGCCTGCCTGACCCACGAGCGGGGGCCCTCGCCGCCGACGACGACGTCGAACCGCTCGCGGACCCCGTCTTCGAACTCGACGAGCAGTCCGGCGTCGGTCGGTTCGAGACGGCTCGGCGTCTTCGACATACGGATGCCGCCGGGCGGGAGCCGCGTGCGGAGCTGTCGTCTGAGCCGCGCCCGATCGGTCGTGGCGACCGGCCACCGGCCGTCGTGCGCGCTCGTCAGTCGCTCCGACACCCCGTCGGGACGCCGCAGGAGCCACTCCCGAACGACCGTGGGAGACGCCGGGAGGCGTCCGTCGGGATCCAGTTCGGCGAGGAGCGAGCGCGCGCTGCTCCAGAGGACGACGTCGCGGGGGGGCTCGTCGTCCCGCTCTCTCGCCGTGACGACGACCGGCGAGAGGCCGCCGGTCTGGAGGAACGCGGCCGTGGCGAGCCCCGCGAGGCTCCCGCCGACGACCAGGACCTGCCGCTCGGCGGCAGGGGTCGGCGGACCGGACTGCCCGTGCATGGCGCGTTCAGGAGGGGTGGCCGGCGATCAGCGGCGTCGTTTCGGGCTCTTTCTCTCCCGTCTCGGTCTCGTCTTCGGCGTCGGCGTCAGCGCCCGACGGGGCGATGACGAGCTCGTCGCAGGTCGGCGCGTAGACGTTCATCTCGACCCCGCGAGAGGAGTACCACGTGTCGACGACGTGGATCAGGTCCGACTCCCGCAGGCGTTCGAGGTGGTAGTGAGCGTTCTGCAGCGACGTGTCGACCCGGTCGGCGAGGTCGGAGGCGGTCATCGGCTCCTCGAACAGCCGGGCGAGGATACTGGTGGCGGTCTCGGAGGCGAGCGCACCACAGAGGGCCGCGGCCTGTTCGGTTCCGAGCGTGACGGTCCGCGTCTCGCGCTCCGGTTCGTCGACCGGCGGACGGTGCGGAAACATCCCAGCGTTCAGTGACATGTACTCGTACGGTGGACGGCTACCCCCACGGCTGTACTGTCTACATGTGTAGCCCCGGCGGCGAAACGAGGGCTATACACGTCAGACGTGGCCGCGACCGACGGGACGCGAACGGTCCGTGGGCGGTCGGCGGGCGCGGGCGAGCCGCGCGGTCAGTCTGGATACTCCCGGTTCAACAGCATCGAGAACGTCTTGCGCTCGGCCGTGCGGAGGTGTTTGTTGAACGTCGGCTGGGTTATGTCGAGCAACGCGGCGATCTCCTGCCCGCTCGACTCGCGCGGCCAGTCGAAGTAGCCCGCCGAGTAGGCGGTTTCGAGGGTCTCCAACTGCCGCTCGGTCAGCTGCTCGCCCAGCAGATCCTGCAGTTCGAGGAGCGTCTGGACCGACCGCTCGCGGGTCCGCTGGGCGACCAGTTCGGTGCCGGGGTACCGCTCTTTGAACGAGGTGACGAGCGCCCGGATGTCGGCCGCCTGCGGCGCTTCGACGACGAGGCGGGCGCCACCGTCGCCGTCCCCGTCGTCGCCGTGGGTGCCACCCGCCTCGTCGACCGCTTCCGCCGTCCGAACGACGGCACCGTGCTCCGCGAAGACGGTTCCAAACCACGACGACGTCTCGACCTCGACCAGACACGTCTCCGCGGACGCGTCGGCGCTGACGAGCGTGACGTCCGCGACGCCGCCGAGCGAGGCGATCTCGTCGACCACCTGCTCGGGGGCGGCCCCCTCGACGGTGTAGAATGCCCCGAAGGCCCCGCTCGACCGCCGCACGGTCCGTTCGAGCGCCACGTCGGCTTCGGCTTGGCGGGCCGCCCGGGCGAACAGGAGGTCGTCGTCGCGGCCCGCGAACTCCAGTTCGGTCGTGGTGTCGGACTCCAGCGCCGCCCGCCGCTCGAGCACCGAGATGGCGTAGCCCACCGACCGCCCGAGCTCGGTCAGGATCGCCTCCGCCCGCTCGTCGAACGCGGTCGGATCGGCCGCGATGATGGTCAACACGCCGTAGACGGTCTCCGAGTGGGCCACCGGGACGGCCGCCACCGACTGGAAGCCCGCGCGGAGGATCGGCTTCCGCCACTCCCCGCGGGCGGTCTGCGTCGCGAGGTTCCGGACCGTCCGCGTCTCACCGCTCGAAAACGCCGCCGCCGCGGGATGGCGGTCGACGCCCGCGCCGTCGAGCTCGACCGCGTCCGTGTCCACGAGCCCCCCGTCTGCGCCGCGCGTCGCGCGGGAGACGAGCGCGTCGCTTCGGCGGTTCGGCTCGGCGATCCACGCGACCTGGTAGGGGTCGACCGTGACGAGCTGTTCGCAGACGACCGCCTCGATCGCCTCGCGCGTCGACTCCTCGACGGTCGCCTGTTCGATCTCCCTGATGACGGTGTTGAGCCGTTCGAGCCGCTCGGCCCGGGCGCGGTGCTCGCGGAGCTCCGCCTCCCGCTGTTCGAGTTCGTGCTGTCCGCGGACGTGGTTGAGCGCGCCTTCGAGCGTGGCCGCGAGGATCTGCGCCAGTTCGACGGTTTCGGCGTCGAACTCCCGGTCTGGCGCGCCGACCAGCATCACGCCGTGCGAGCCGAGGGGGAGGAGGAGGTCCGGATCCGAGACGCCGGCTCCGTACAGGCCGGTCTCCGACTCGATCTCGGAGCCTCGGACCGTCTCGCCGTCGACGAACACCTGCCACGGCAGGCTCGTGCCGGGCTCGAACGACGGCAGGAAGTCGAGCGTCTCGCGGAGTCGGTCGGTCTCGCTGACCGGCCGAAGCGCCCCCTCGGACTCGTCGTAGAGGTGGATGCTGACGTGCGAGAAGCCGAGGACCCCGTCGGCCGCGTCGACGGCGACCTGGCTCGCCTCCTTCCGGGAGCCGGCCTCGGTCAGTTCGCGCGTCGCCCCGTGGAACGTCTCGAGGGTGTCCTCGCGTTCCTTGCGCTCGGTCACGTCGCGACTGACGACGACGAACCGGTCGGTGTCGTCGGCCCACCCGATCGGGTAGAAGTCAGAACGGATCCACCGACGCTCCCCGTCCGGCCGCTCGATGCGGTACTCACCGGTGTACCGGTCGTCGTGCTCGCCCCGCTCGACTTCCCGAACCCACTCGCGCATGGCGGTCTGGTACTCCTGCCTGTCGTCGGGGTGGACGATCTCGATGAACTCCATCGAGTCGTCGCCCCCGAACTCGTCGTACGACCGACCGAAGACGTCCTCGTAGCCGGCGCTCACGTAGACGTCCCCCGTCCCGTCGCCGAGCAGTCTGGCGCTGTCGGTGAGGAAGATCGCCTCGTCGATCCGGTCGAGGATCGCGCTCATGCGGCGCTCGCTCTCCCGACGCTCCCGGGCGCGTGCGACGCGGTCGAGCGCGGTCGTCGTGTGCCGTGCCAGGATCCGGGCGGCGTCGAGGACCACCTCGTCGAACTCCTCGACGCCGGGGTCGGCCGCGCCGATGACGCCGTGGTCACCGACCGGGACCATGAGCGCGTGGTTCAACGACGTCCGGTCCCAGCGCGCGCTAGGGTCGTAGACCGCCGACTCACCACGCTCGTACAGCTCGTACTCGAAGGTCCCCGGTTCGAGCGGGCCGGGCCCGCCGGCGAACTCCCTGGCGGCGTCGCTCGCGGCGACCGGTTCGAGGACCGTCCGGCCGCCCGCCCCGTCGCCCTCGCCGTCTTCGGCTCCCGCCCCGCCGCCGTCGTCCCGCTGGAGCCAGCAGACCGGGAGCGACAGGCCGAGCACCTCCTCCATGGCCGCCACCGTCGCCTCGCAGACCTCGTCGGTCGTCGCCGCGTCTTGGATGCGCGCGGTCGACTCGTGGAGCGCACTCATGATCCGCTGGTGGCGCTTCCGGTCGGTGACGTCCCGGGAGATACCCAGTATCCGGAGTTCGCCGCCGATCCGCGCCGGCGTCGTGTCGACCTCGTACCAGCGACGCTCGCCGTCGGCGGTCTCGACGGGCCACTCGACGGTCACGGGATCGCCCGTCTCGGCGACCTCCTGGATGATCTCACGGGAGCGTTCCTCGGAGTACCCCGCCACGTCGGGGGTCAGCCCCTCGACATCGAGGTCGAGGATGGTCGACTCGTCGTACCCCGACGCCTGGACGTAGCTGTCGTTGACGTCGAGGATCTCGCCCGTCTCGGGGTCGTGGACGCTGATGAGGTCGTTGACGCCGTCGAAGATCTGCTGGTACTCGCGCTGTCTCCGCTTGCGCTCTGTGACGTCGCGGACGCTCGCGAGGACGCGCTCTCGCCCCTCGAGCTCGACGATCGTGAGGCTGATCTCCGCCGCGAACGTCCCGCCGTCCTTCCGCGCGCCCCGCCACTCGAACAGCTGTGGCCCCTCCTCGCGCGCCGCGTCGATCAGCCGCTTGGCCGCCGCCTCCGAGTAGTCGGGGTCCGCCGTCATGACGATCCCGATGTCCGCCCCAACGAGTTCGTCGTGGCCGTAGCCGGTCAGTTCGCAGTACCGGTCGTTGACGTCGAGGATCTCGCCCGTCTCGGGGTCGTGGACGACGAGCCCGTCGCTCACACTCTCGAACAGTTCGCGGTAGGTCCGCTCCAGTTCCCGCTGGTCGGTCACGTCGCTGACGGTGCCGACGACGCGGTCGACGACGCCATCGTCGTTCTCGATGGGCGAGCGCGTCACCCGCACCCACCGGGTCTCGCCGTCGACGCGGAGCCGGTACTCGCCCTCGTACACCTCGTCGGGGTCGCCGGCGTCGATGTCGTCGATCATGCGCTCGACGTCGCGTTCGTACCGATCGCGGTCGTCGGGGTGAGCGGCCTCGACGAACGACCGCGGGTCCTCGGAGAGCTCCGCGACCGATTCGCCGTAGATCTCTTCGTACGCCGGGTTGACGTACCGGATCTCGGAGAGGTCGGCCGACGCGAGGTAGATCACCTCGTCGATGTGGTCGGCGATCAGCCGCAGGCGGCGCTCCCGTCCTCTGAGCTCCTCTTCGAGGCGTTTGCGCTCCGTGATGTCGCGAGCGATCCCGACGATCTGTCGCACCTCCCCGTCGATGATCACCGGGGAGAGCTTGGTCTGCCACGTCCGCTCGCCCGCCGGAAACGCCAGTTCCTCCTCGTAGGTGATCGTCTCGCGCTCGGCGAGACACCGCCGGTAGTTCGCCTCGATCTCGGCCCCGGGGTCCGCGCCGAACGCCTCCCGCGGCGACCGCCCACGGAGTTCCTCGTCCTCGATGCCCGTCGTTTCCCCGTGCGTGTCGTTGAGCCGGCGGTAGACGAACGTGGGTTCGCCACCCCCCTCTCCTTCCGCTCCCCGTTCGACGTCGACGAGGAACAGCGAGTCCTGTGCGTTCTCGTAGACGGTCTCGTACTCCTGTTTGAGCGTTCTGAGCTCCACCTCCCGCCGCTTGCGCTCGGTGATGTCACGGACCGTCGCCATCGTCGCCGGCTCGCCCTCGTGGGTGATCCGCGAGACCGTGAGTTCGGCGGCGACCCGGTCGCCCGTCGCCGTCAGGAGTTCGACGTCGTAGCTCGACTGCGGCTCCTCCCCCGCGATCCGTCGCTCGTACCGCTCGCGGACGACCTCGCGGTCGTCCTCGGCGAACACCTCGTCGAACGATGTGTCGAGCAGCTCCGCGCGACTCCGGCCGGTGATCTCGCAGAAGCGGTCGTTGACGAACGCGTACGTCCCCGCCTGCACGATGACGACGCCGTCGTTGCTCCCCTCGACGAGCGTCGTGTACTTCCGCCGCTCCTCCTCCCGCGTGCGTTCGCGGCGCTTGCGGTCGGTGATGTCGCGGACGCTCGCCAGCACCCGTTCCTCGCCGCGGACGTCGACGACCGTGAGGTGGACCTCGACCGGGAACGTCGTCCCGTCCTTCCGCCGGTTGTCCCACTCGAACAGCTGCGGCCCCTCCTCGCGCGCGCGCCTGATCCGCTCGCGGGCGTCATCGTACGAGCGGCCGTCGGTCGACGGGGTGACGACGTCGATGTGCTCCCCGACGAGCTCCGCCCGCTCGTAGCCGTTCATGTCGCAGAACCGCTCGTTGGCGTCGACGATCTCGCCCGTCTCGGGGTCGTGGAGGACGAGCCCGTCCGACGTGCGCTCGAACAGCTCCGTGTACGTCTGTTCGAGCTCCCGCCGATCGGTGACGTCCTCGGTGACGCTCACGAATCGCTCGACAGAGCCCTCTTCGACGACGGGGTACCGCTGGACGCGGATCCAGCGGATCCCTCCGTCGACGGAGAGCCGGTACTCGCCCTCGTACGTCTCCTCGGCGTCGTCACGGTCGAAGGCGTCGAGCATCCGGTCGAGGTCCGCCTCGTACCGGTCTCGATCGGCCGGGTGGACGGTGTCGAGCGTCGACCGGGGGTCGTCGTACAGACGCTCGACCGACTGGCCGTACACCGTCTCGTACGCCGGATTGACATACTCAACCGTCGAGCGATCCGCCGCGGCGATGAGAATGACCGCGTCGACGTTCTCGGCAACCAGGCGGAACCGCTCTTCGGTCCGCCTGAGTTCCCGGATCCTGTCGCCGGACAGATCGGGCATACCCCACGTATCCGGTGGACCGGTAAGTATTGTCGGGGTCACGGCCCCCACGCCCGGTTCGAGGGCGGCCCGCGCGGCGGCACGACCTGCCGTCACCGACCGACGTAGCGGCCGTCTCAGACAGGTCTCCGACCGACGAGGCGACGGTTCCGACGGAGCGACCACCCCGATTCCACCTCGCGAGCCAGTGGGTATCCGAGAGATCGAGGGCAGAGAGGGCCCTGACCGACCCGGTGGCTAGCTGTATAGCCCCGGTGAGACGGGCGACACGACGTGCGTACACGGAACGGCCTGGTTCGTGGGGGTCCGAGGGAGACGTATGAGCCGAACGCCCCCGTCGGTTCGACCCGACCCGCATCGTCCCGCCGAACAGATCACACAGCCCACCGCTCCGAATGTACCCATCCACACCCACTGACGACGCGACCCGCCAGCCCGCGCGAACGCCGACCTGGAACGGACTCGCCGCCGCCATCCTCGCCCTCGCGGCGGTGCCGCTCGCGCTCTGGGCCGTGTCGAACCCGCTCGCGGGCGTGGTGCTCTCCGCGTGTCTCGGTGGCGTCGTCGTCGGCGCGAGGCGAACCGCGAGACGCCTCGCGGAGGCCGACCCCGGCGGGGAGCCGGGCGGCACCGAGCGGTCCGCGCCGGCACTCGGTGCGTGGCCGGCGGCGGCCTCGTCGCGGGGACGGCGGTAGCCCCGGCGACGACCCGACACGTTTGAACCGTCCCACCGCGTAGCCGGGGGCGTGAACGTGTCGCACCGTCGGCTCGGTGCCCTCGCCGTCCTGGGGGTCGCGGCGGCGGTCGGCCTCGTCGTCGTCTCCCCGCGGACGGTGTTCGTGAGTCTGGCGACCGTCGACGTCCGCCTGCTCGCCATGATCTTCGTCCCCCTGCTGCTCGTCCGGGCGTTCCTTCTCGTACCGGTGACGCTCGTGACGGTGTTCGTCGGCTACCGGTTCGGCTTTCCGCTCGGGGTGCCGCTCGCGCTCGCCGCGACGATCCTCACCTGCGTGCCGCCGTACGCCGTCGCGGCGTGGTTCCGCGGCGACGGCTGGTTCGACCGAGTGGGCGACTGGGGCGCGCGGACGCTCGACCACGTCGGGGGGTTTCGCGGGACGGTCGCCGCGCGCCTCTCGCCGGCCCCCGCCGACGTCGTCTCGTACGGCGCGGGCGTCTCCGGCGTGTCGTTCCGACAGTTCGTCGCCGGCACGCTCGTCGGCGAACTCCCCTGGGCGACCGGCTACGTCTTCCTCGGCAGTGCGCTCTCGCGGGTCGCGTACGACGCCGACCTCGACTACCGCTACCTGCTCCTGGCCGGTGCGGTCGCGGTGATCCTCGTCGCCCGGCCGATCTACCGGGCGGTCACGGCGGCTGTCACCGACGGCGGCGATCCGGAGCCGGAGCCGTGAGAGACGTCCCGACCGCCGTCAGCACTCACCGGCGGCCTCGCGCGTGATCCCCGTGGTCGCGCCGTCGTACCCCCGCTTGTAGACGGCGACGCCGTCCTGGCACCGGTAGAGGCCGTACTCGGTTCCGAATCGGTCGCCGAACGCCTCGCGGACGGGCCGCGACCAGTCGTTCTGTCGGGCGATCAACCCCCTGTCCAGGAGGACATACGTCGGCGTGACGGGCCCGTGGGCCGCCTGATACTGCTCGAACATGTCCGGGCGGCCGACGTACGTCGCGTGCGGCCGGGTGGCGACGTGCGGGTAGAGGTCGTTCTGCGTCAGGAGCGAGGCGTCCTCGGGCACGTCCTCGATCGCGGCCTCGACCACCCGGTTGTGCGCCGGATCGTTCCGGACGGGGAAGACGCCGTGGTCGGCACCGACGGCGAAGCCGGCGAAGACGTTGACGAGGATGATCGTGACGAACAGCCGCCGGAGGAGCGCCTTCGAGGGCACGCCGAGTTCGATCCGGCCGAGGACGCGGACGGCGCCCACGTAGAGGAACGGCAGGAGATAGAACGGGTAGTGCGCCCCGAACATGTAGTAGATCTCCCGGCCGGCGAACAGCCACGCGAACCCGAGATACGGGGCGACGGCCCCGACGGAGACCTCGTCGTTCAGGCCGAGAAACAGCACCGGCGCGAACAGCGCGATGAAGTACAGCAGTTTGTCTGTGAGCCGGAACGTGAACGTCTCGACCAGCACCCCCGGATCCGCGAGGACCACCGCGAGGAGTTCTCCCATCCCGGTGCGGGTGCCGAGCGACGGTTTGAGCGGGGCGGCGAACGAGGCGTACGGGATGCCCGCTTCGACGCTGAACCGCGCGGTGACCGCGACGGCGACGGCGAAGACGACCACTGCGGCCAGCGCGGTCGCGCCGAGCATCGGTGCGCGCTCGCGCAACTCGCCCGCGCGCGCGGCGGCGACGACCGTCCCGACCAGCGCGCCGCCGAAGACGATGATCGCGAACTCGTTGGTGAGAAAGGCGAGCGTCGCCAGCGCGACGAACACGCCCCGGCGATCGCGGCGCGAGGCCAGGTACGCGCCGAAGACGAGGACGGGCAACAGCGCCTGCTCCTGGAAGTCGAACACCCACGCCGACCAGAGGAAGGGGTTCAGGCCGTACGAGACGGTCACGAGCCCCGCGACGGCGTCGTCACCGACGTGCTCGCGGGCGAGGGTCCACACGAGCGGGATGCTCGCCGCGACGACCGCCGACTTCGCGACGAGGAGCGTCACGGGCGAGGGGACGAGCGCGTACAGCGGGAGGAACGCCAACAGCGTGAGCGAGAAGTGCCCGCCCCAGTACGACCCCTGCGGCTGGCTCACCCGGTACTTACCGTGGAGCAACAGCCCCTCGCCGTCGACCGTGGTGGCGAACATGTGGACGTACGCGCCGAAGTCGGAGCCACCCATCCAGTACGCCGTGTAGAGCCACGTCGTGTACGCGGTGAAGGCGACGAACAGGGTCGTGGCGAAGGCGAGGACGTACCACGTCGGCCGGTCGACGTTGGCGAAAGTCGCCCGGAGGCGCGCCGGCGTCACCGGGGGACGGACGGCCCGACGCAGTCCGACCCCGCCGAGCCACGCGAAGCCACAGACGGCGCAGACGACCGGGAGGAGCGTCGACCCGAGGCCGGACTCGACGGCGACGAGAAGCGACACGAGGACGGCCACGCCCGTCACCGCGACGGCGGCGGCCCAGCGGGGGACCGCCGCGAACCCGACCCCGCTCCCGACCGGCCGGTAGCGCCCGGCGAAGAGGTCCTCGGCGAGGACGCCGCTGAGCCCGACGAGGACGGCCGCGACGACGTACGGCACGCCGCGGGGGTTCACGAGCACGGCGACGGTTGCGAAGACGATGCCGAGCGCGACGACCGCCACCACCGGCAGGAGTTCGTCGGCGACCGTGTAGCGGTGTCCGGACTCGTCAGACACCGGTGGCTCCCCCCGGTCGGCAACCAGACCCGCCGCCTGCTCGCCCGTCGACCATGCGGTTCACTCCAGATACCCGAGGTCGCGAAGTCGGCGTTCCGTCGCGTCGTCGCGGTCGACCCGTGACGCCCCGCCGACGTCGATCTCGTCGAGCCGCGCCGCGAGCGCGTCCCGGAGACGGCTCCAGTCCGCGCCGGTCGGCTCCCGGATCGGGTCGGTCTCACCGGGGTCGGCCGCGAGGTCGAAGCCGGTGACCGCCCCGTCAGGGGCGGCGACCACCTTCCGGCGAGGCGTCCTGACGGCGACCTGCAGCGCGTCGGGATCGATCCGCCCCGGCGTCGTCGCCGTCGAGGCGACCTCCGACACGGCGAGTTCGTCGCCGATCTCCACGCCGTTGACGGCCGGCCGGAGCGATCGCCCGACCCAGCCGTCGGGCGCGTCGACGCCCGCGTAGTCGAGGATCGTCGGGCCGAGGTCGACGTGTCCCACCTGTGCGTCGACCCGCCGGACGGCAGGCGGATGGCCGGCCGGCGGACGGATCACGAGCGGAACCCGGAGGAGTTCGTCGTGGAGGGAGGGCTCGTGGCCGACCTGGCCGTGCTCGAACAGCGCCTCGCCGTGGTCGGCGGAGACGACGACGAGCGTGTCGTCGTCCGCGGCGTCGACGATCCGTGCCACCTCGTCGTCGGCCTGGCGGACGGCGGCGGCGTACAGCCGCCTGACCGCCTCCCGCTCCGTCGCCGTGAGCGACGCGGGGTCGTGCTGTGCGCGCGTCGTCAGCCGCGTAGCCGACCCCTCGAACCGGGGGACGTCCATCAGCTCGCGGTACCGCTCATCGGGCGTGTACGGCGCGTGCGGCGTGAGCAGGTGGACCCAGACGAACGTCCGGTCGGTGGCTCCCGCAAGCGCGCGTCGGGCGGTCGCCACCTCGTCGCTCCCGCCGCCGCCGAGCGACGCGAGCGGTTTCTGCGCGTACCGGTAGCCGTACTGCGCGGCCCGGTAGACGGGGTGGTCAAGGCCGAACCGGCCGATGAGCCCTTCCCTGAGCCTGTCGAGCAGCGGCAGGGAGAACTCCCCGACGTCGCGGTAGTCGTCGTAGCCGCGGGCGTAGCCGTACCGCTCGCCGAGCCACGGGTTCGCGTGGATCCCGACGCAGTGCCAGTCCGTCCCCGAGAGCGCCTCGCTGGTGAGTGTCCGCCCTTCGCCGAGCCGTTCGTAGCCGCCGTGCGACAGCGGGAGCGACGAGGTGTGGATCGCCGGGAAGGCGTACGGCGTCGCGGGGCCGTGGCTGATCGCCTGCGTGAAGGCGGTGCCGGACTCCGCGAGGGCCGCCAGGTTCGGTGTGTACGGTGCCGGTGCGTCCGACGCGGTCGACGCGAACGAGGCGTGCGAGGCACGCCACGCGTCGACGGTGACGAGGAGGATCTTCATGACTGGGCGGTCTCCGTGTGGGTCGCTGGATCGACGACGAGGTCGATCGTCGGTCGGTGGCTGTGCGTCCGCTCTGCGGCCGCGGCGTGGTTCTCTGCCGTCGCTCTGACCGGTTCGGTCCCCTCACCGGCGACCGCGGCGGTCGTCCCGTCGTCGGCCCCGGTGTCGCTCGAGCGGTCGACCACAGGATCGGTCGAGAAGTCAACCGCGACGGGATCGGGAACGCCGACTGCTGCGGGCGGGTCGCGGTCGGCGGCGGCCTCCGAGGGCGACTGCTTCTCGACGGCGACACCGCGGAGGGCGACGAGACCCGCGTCGGACGCGCGCGCGCCGCGGAACTCGACTTTGTCCTGCGGCCGGTCGAGGGTGAAACGGAGCGTGACCTCCTGCCACCCCGGCTGCGAGCCGATCTGTCGGCTGGCGACGACCTGGTGGTTCTTCCCGACGGCGATGTCGAGCGTCGCGGCCGGCTGGTCGCCGGTACCCGTCGCGAACACGTCGAACGTCGCCGTGTACGTCCCCGGTGCCAGCAGGGCGTACGGCCCGTACCAGAGCCGATCGCCGGCCGATCCGGTCCTGCTGACGACGTAGTTCCTCTCGTAGCTGGTCGTCCCCGTGACGAACGCCTCGGCGTCGAACTGGTGTTCGTCCGACACCCACGTAAGCGGCGTGTCCGACGTTACCGCCGTCGGCGTTCCCTCGAAGCCACGCTTGAACATCCAGAAACCGTCTTCGTACTTGTAGAGGCCGTAGTCGGTTTCGATTCGATCCCCCAGCGAGTCGAACAGGACGTCGACCCAGGGCTTGTGGAGTTCGGTATCGTAGACGATGTAATCCGGCGTGACGGGGCCGACCTCCCGCTCGTAGGCCGCGAACGGCCCCTGTGCCACGACGAACGCCGACTGGGGATGACGGGCGATGTGCGGGTAGAGATCGTTCTGCGTGATGACCGACGCGTCCTGCGGAATGGAGGCCAGTCCCTGGTCGATGACTTCGTGGTGGGTCGCCTTCGGCGTGGTCGGCTTCATGTTTCCGCCGCCGATCACGATGAACACCCCGGCGTTGACCAGGAGGATCGCCACGCCGACCTTCGCGATCGGTCGCCAGGGGATCTCCGGCGGCTGGATGTCCGACACGCGAGGCACGAGATGCCCCCACCGGCCGACCGCACGAACCGCGCCGATGTAGACGAACGGGAGCAGGTACAGGGGGTAGTGGGCCCTGAACTCGACGTACGCCGGCCGGTTGGAGGCGAGCCAGGCGAACGCGACGAACGGCGCGAGCGACCCGAGCGTCACCTCGTCGGCGTACGCCACGAACAGGAACGGGAGCGAGAAGAAGACGAGGTAGATGATCTTCCCACGGATGTTGATCGTCAGCGCCTGGAAGACGGCGTCGGGGTTGAGCAGGGCGATCGGGAGCAGGCTGCCGAACGAGATCCGATGCCCCTCGACCAGCGGCTGGAACGGCGTCGCGAGCACGCCAACCGGGACGCCGCTGACGGTGCTGAAGTAGGAGATGACGAACCCGGCGACGACGTGTGCGACCACGACCAGCCCGAAGCCGGCGAGGATCGTCCGGCGGTCGGCCGACGGGAACTCCCCGTGAGTGAACTCGCTCGCCGTGAGACCGAGGAGGAATCCGAACGCGAGGGGGATCACGAACTCGTTGGTGAACATCGCCAGCGTCAACAGGACGAGGAAGCCGACCCGTCTCCCGCGGGCGTACAGCAGGTAGCCGCCGAGCACGAGCACCGGCAGTAACGACTGCTCCTGGAAGTCGAACGCCCACGCCGACCAGAGGAACGGGTTGAACGCGTACGAGAGCACGACCAACCCGGCGAGTCGCCGGCTCTCGATGTGCTGGCGAGCGACGAACCACAGAAGCGGGACGCTGCCGGCGAGCAGGAACGACTTCATCACCAAGAGCGCGTACGGCGACTGCCAGATGGCGAAGAACGGGAGGAACACCAACAGCGTGAGCGAGAAGTGCCCGCCCCAGTAGACCATGCTGGGGTGGCTGACGCGGAACTTCCCCTGTTGGAGGAAGCCGTGGCCGTTGACCGTCGTCCAGAACATGTGGAGGTACGAGCCGTAGTCGGCACCGGTGAGATAGTAGCCGCGATAGAGGAGCGAGGTGTAAACGGTAAAGCCGACGAAGAGCGCGCCGGCGAGCGCGAACACGAGGAGCGTCGCCCGGTCGGTCGCGGCGAGTCGTTCGCGGAGTTTGTGGCCGTCGAGCCGCGGGACGCGCTGGTGGAGCTGCCCCCCGTCGAACGCCGCCGTGGCGTCCTCGTCAGATGTGGCTTCGGCGGGCTCTTCCCCGCGGAACCGGAGCCGCCGGAGGCGACGCCGGATGCCGTCGGCGTCGAGGCCGTGCGAGGCGAGCCGGCCACCGACGCGGGCGGCCGTGCGGCGGGGACGGAGCTCCGTCGCCTCCTCGGACCGCCAGACCCACCGTTCGCTCGCGCCGAAGCCCCAGGCGACGCCGACGCCGACGGCGAGCACGTTCGCGATCAGGTAGTGCAGCCCGAGGAGTTCGACGAACACCACGAGCGCGGCGAGGCCGATCGCGATCCCGACGATCCGCGTGACGACGTACTTGCCGCCGCGGACGACGTACTCGCGGGCGCCCGCACCGCCGCGGTTCCGCCACGTCCACGCGTCGTTGATGCCGTAGTTGGCGAGCACGCTGACGACGCGACTGAGCGTCCCGCCGACGACGTACGACAGCCCGACGATCCCGGTCGCGAGAAAGAGGACCCCCTGGTTGATGCCGAGCCCGAGCGCCCCGACGAGGACGTACTGGAGGAGCCGCCGGTTGCGCGACCCCGAGGGGACGTACTCCTTGAAGAGCGACGTTCCCCTCATCGACTCGGAACCCCCTCCTCGTGGAGACCGGGATCGACCCCGCTCGACGCCGCCCCACCGGAGTCGGTCGGCGTGTACACGTCGACGGCGGTGGCCGGGTCGGCGTCGACGCGATCGTCGGGGTCTTGCCAGCCGGGCAGCAGGAGCCGCCGCAGTCGACGGTACACCAGTTCCGTGTCGCGTGTCAACCCGTGGTGGCGCGCCAGGGCACAACGGGCGGCGTACCGCTCCTGGTCGGTCGAGCACTCCTCGGCGAGCGCGGCGATCCGGTCGACGATCTCGGCCGTCGAGTTGGCCCGCATCGCGGCCTCGTCGTACCGCGTGTGGGTCGGAAGCGGCGTCGTGACCACGGGCGTGCCGGACGCGAGCGCCTCGTTGATCACCATGCTGTCCGTGTCGACTCGCGTCGGGTGGAGCACGAGGTGGGCGGCCGCGTACGCGTCGGCCAGCGCCGCCTCGTCGAGGAAGCCGAGCGTGTCGATCCGCGGGTGGTCACACTCGCCGGTCGCGGCGAGGCGGACCGCGGGCGGGAGCCGGTCAGCGACCGACCGGACGACGTCCCACCCCTTCTCGCGGATGTGTGCGGCGGTCGCGAGCACGGTGAAGTCGTCGGCGAGCTCACGGCGGTCGGGCCGGAAGCGGGTGGTGTCGACGAAGTTGGGCACGTACGTCGTCTCCGGGTGGGGCGAGTCGAACGCGGGCGTGACCGTGTGGACCGCGTCGTACCCGCGGAGTTCGCGCGGACCGATCGCCCGGTAACAGAGCTTCGCGGCGGTTGGCACCGCGCCGTAGTGCGGCTCGAACAGCCGATCGGTGACGAACGCCCACGAGTGGATCCCCGCGACC
The DNA here is from genome assembly GCF_024228675.1 of Salinigranum marinum. Taxonomy (NCBI): domain Archaea; kingdom Methanobacteriati; phylum Methanobacteriota; class Halobacteria; order Halobacteriales; family Haloferacaceae; genus Salinigranum; species Salinigranum marinum. The sequence continues at coordinate 1,283,831 of NZ_CP100461.1, forward strand.
GTCCGCGTGTCGGGGCCGGCGGTGAAGGCGAGTCGCATCCCCGGCGTGTACATCGCGTAGGCGGTGTCGTACCCCGAGACGTCGTGTCGCCAGCCCTCGGTGTAGCCGACAGCGCCGTCGAGGACGTCGTCGGCGTCGACGCGCCGCTCGCCGTCCGGCGCGTACGGCAGCGAGCGGACGTCGACGTCGATCCCGTCGGCCGCGAGTCGGTTGGCGACGTCGACGACCCACTTCTCGCCGCCGCGGAAGTGCTCGACGGCGAAGTGCGAACAGAGCGCGACCCGGCCGTTCATGCTCGACTCCGCAGCGCGAGGAGATGGGCGAGGAACTGTCCACACGCGTCGAGAGTGAGCTTCGAGGAGCCGTGTCGCCGCTGGTGAAACTGGTACGGCACCTCGACCACGTGCGAGTACTCACAGTTGACGAGGATCTCGAGGAGGATCTTGTACCCTTTCGGTTCGAGGGCGGCCTCCTCGACGACCGACCGGCGGACGAGGAAGAAGCCGCTGAGCGGATCATTGAGCCCGCGTGCGTCGGGGACCCAGAGCTTCGCGATCGCGATCGCGCCGCGGCTGATGACCTGTCGTGAGAGCGGCCAGTTCTCCACGTGCCCCCCCTTGCGGTACCGGCTCCCGATGACGACGTCGACGTACTCCGTCGCGTGGTTCAGCAGTTCGGGGATGAATTCGGGCGGGTGTTGGAGGTCTGCGTCGATGACGACACAGAACTCCTTGGTGGCTCGCTCGAAGCCGAACGCGACCGCCGAGCCGAGCCCGCGTTCGGACTGCCGCCTGAACACGCTCACACGGTCCGTGTCGGCGCTCACGCGCTCGGCGACACGCCAGGTCCCGTCGGGTGAGTCGTCGTCTACGACGAGCACCTCGTAGTCGCGCCCGTCCATCGCGCCGCGGCAGCGACTGATCACGGTTTCGACGTTCTCGGCCTCGTTGAACGTCGGGACGATGATCGACACGGACCGCGGTCCGGTGCGGGGGAGCGCGTCGCGGGGATCCGTGGCCGATTCGTCGGCCAGACGCGCATCGGCCGCCAGCGCCGAATACGTCCTAGTTACGTGTGAATTGGAGGGTCGATTCATATACCGTTGTCTCCACCGGTCGAAACATATATTTTATTCAGATAATCATTGAGTGTATAATTTTGGTGAAAGTGCGTGTAATGCGAGGAACAGTAGCGGGTGAGAATCGGTGATGATGTACCGACACGTCCTGAGGAAAGTCACGGACCCGAATTCGTGTATACATTTTGATATTCGCGGAAGAATCGGCCCCGTCGAGGGGGCTGCGGCCGCAACACAAAGCCAATACGTCCCGCGCTCATGCACGCTTGCAATGGTCCTCTCGGACGTCTTTCTCAGTCCGCTCGGGCTCGCCGCCCTCCTGACTGTGGTGCCGCTGATCGTGCTGTATCTCGTCAAGCCCGAACCGGAGCGAGTCGAACTCCCGACGCTGCAGTTCCTGACCGAGGAGCTGGGACAGTCGGCGTCGAGCCCGCTCCTCGAACGGCTCCTCCGAAGCCTGCTGTTGCTCCTCCAGCTCGTCGCGCTGGTGTTGCTCGCCACCTCGCTCGCCACGCCGTACATCACGGTCTCCGAGGAGACGACGGTCGAAGAGACCGTGCTCGTCGTCGACGGGAGTGGGTCGATGACGACCACCGACGGCGGAACGACGCGCTTCGAGCAGGCCCGCGCCGCCGCGCGCGAGGAGATCACGGGGACGACGTCCGTCGTCTACGCCGCCAGTGAAGCCCGGGTGGCGACCCGTGCGGTCCCGCCCGACGAGGCGCAGTCGACGCTCGACGACCTCCGGGTGACGGCGGCGAACGGCGACCTCCGGACCGCGGTGTCGACGGCGGCCGCCATCGCCGGCGAGAACGCGCAGATCGTCGTCCTGAGCGACTTCGCCGACGAGTCCGACTGGCCCGACGCGGTCCAGGCGGCCCGCGCCCAGGGGCTCCGGGTCGAACTCCGACAGTTCGCCAACGGCGGCGACGACAACGTCGGCATCATCGGCGCGACGTTCACCGGCCGGGAGGTGACCGTCTCGGTCAAGAACTACGGCGACAGCCAGGTCCAGCGCGCGCTCACGGTGGGGAACCAACGGGCCGAACTCACGCTCGCACCCGACGACGTCACCACCGCGACGTTCACCGTCCCGCCGGGCGGGGCACCCCTCCAGCTGACGCCCGGCGACTCGTTCGGCCTCGACAACACCGTCTACCTCGCCGCGCCGGAGGACGCGACCATCGACGTGCTCCTGTTGACCAACGACCGCAACAAATACCTCTCGACGGCGCTGTCGGTCATCCCGGAGGTCGAGTTGACGATCGACGAGCCCCCGACGACGATCGACAGCGCCGACTACGACGTCATCATCTACAGCAACCTCAACCCCTCGCGACTCCTGCAGGGCAACGTCGAGGCGGGCCGCGACGTCCTCGAATCCGGCGGCGGGGTCGCGATCCAGGCGCAGTCTGACCTGCCCGATCGGTACGGCGACCTGCTGCTCGTCGAGCCGTCGAGCATCGGTCAGGCACCGGCGATCGATCGCCCCGCCGACGACCCGCTCGTCCGCGACATCACGTTCTCGCCGCCGGAGGCGTACGTCGCCGGGTCGCTCAGGGAGGGCCGGAGCCTCGTCGAGACGGGCGACGGCTCGCCGCTGATCGCCACCGCGGACCGCGGCACGGGACGGATCCTGTACTACGGCTACATCGAGGAGTCGTCGGCGTTCAAGTTCAACTTCCAGTACCCCGTCTTCTGGAAGCGCGCGGTCTTTCACCTGGCCGGCCGGGACACGCTCCCCGAACTGAACCGTCCGGCGGGCGACAGCCTCCAGTTCGACACCGAAACCAGGGTCGAGACGCCCGACGGCGTGGTGACCCGGCGGGAGGTCGCGCTCGATCGAACGGGCTACTACCGGGTCGGGAACCGCCGGATCGGCGTGTCGCTGTTGAGCGAACCCGAGTCGGCCGTCCGGGCGACCCCGCTCGACGAGCGACCGGACAGCGTGAGCGTCCCGGCGCGGGAGGAGACACGGCTCGTCCCGCGGCCGGTGACGGAGTTCTTCGCGGGGGCGGCACTCCTCGTGACGCTCGTCGAACTCGTCTACCTCCGCCGGCGGGGTGATCTCTGATGTCCGGCGTCCCGATGGCCCTCGGCGTGACGCTCGCACAGCTCCAGACGGAGGTCACCCTCGGCGGCACGACCGTCGGGCTCGAACGCCCGCTGGCACTTGTCGCGCTCCCAGCCGCCATCGTCGCGCTCTGGTGGCTCGTCCTCCGCGGCGACGGCACCGCATCGGCGCGGAACCGCCGGCTGCTGTTCGCCGCCAGGGTCGTGGTCGCGCTCTTGCTCGTGACGGCCGCGGCGGGGCCGTTCACCGTGGTGACCCGCGAGACGACCGGCGATCCGCGCGTGACGCTGCTCGCCGACCGCTCCGAGAGCATGCAGGTCACCGAGAACGTCACCGACCGGCTCGCCACGCGGATCGAAGAGGAGGAGGGCGTCCCCGTGACGGTCGCGACGGTCGGTGACGGCACGCAGTCACCGATCGGCGACGGCATCGCCGCGAACCTCCAGCGGAACGGGAGCGTGGTCCTCGTCTCCGACGGTCGGGTGACGAGCGGGCGGAGCCTCGGATCGGCCGCGGATCTGGCCACGTCGCTGAACGCGACCGTGAGCACCGTCGAGATCGACGCGGTCGACCCCGAACGGGTCGTCTCGGTGTCGGGTCCGTCGAAGACGAGCGTCGGCGTCGAGAGCACGTTCCTCGCCCGCGTCGACGGCACGGAGCTCGACGAGGGGGCCTCGCAGCTGACCATCACCGTCGACGGCGAGGAGATCCGCTCCGAGACGCTCGAAGACCGCGGTGGCGCGATCGAGTTCACGCGCACGTTCGACTCGACCGGCTCACACCGCGTCACCGCGACCGTCTCCGGCCCCGACACGGTCGGTGAGAACAACGTCTTCCGGAAGACCGTCCGGGTCGTCCCGCGGCCGAAGGTGCTGTACGTCTCGCGCGGGCGGTACCCGTTCGAGAGCTACCTCTCGGAACTGTACGACGTCGACCGGTCGCAGTCGGTGCCCGAGAACCTCGACGAGTACTACGCGGTCGTCGTCCAGGACGTCGCGGCCGACGACATCGGCAACGTCGACGCGCTCCAGCGGTTCGTCATCGACGGCAACGGGCTCGTCGTCGTCGGCGGGGACAACTCCTTCGAGAACGGTGGCTACGACGGCTCGGCGGTCGCGTCGATGCTCCCGGTATCGTTCGGCGAGGGCTCTGCCGGGAGCGCGAACATCGTCATGGCGATCGACATCTCCGGGAGCGCGGAGTCGGGGATGCGGCTCCAGAAGTCCATCGCGCTCGACGCGCTCAACCAGTTGGGCGACGAGAACACGGTCGGCGTCGTCGCCTTCAACTTCCGGGCGTACTCGGTCGCCGAACCGCAGCCGCTGTCGGAGAACCGCAGCTTCATCGAGGATCGCATCCGGCGGCTCAACAGCGGCGGGGCGACGACCATCGCCGCGGGCTTGCGCGGCGCGGAGGAGATGCTCGGCGACGAACAGGGGACGGTCATCCTGCTCTCCGACGGCCAGGACCGCGTGGGCGAGGCCGCGACGGTCGCCAACCAGCTCGGCTCCCGCGGGACCCGCGTCATCACCATCGGGGCCGGCCGGTCGATCAACGAGGGCACTCTCCAGCGCATCGCCTCCCAGTCGGGAGGGACGTACTTCCGCGCCACGGAGACCGACCGCCTGCGGCTGTTCTTTGGCGGCGCGTCGCGACAGTTCGACGGCGAGGGGCTCACCGTCGTCGATCCGAACACGTTCATCACGGCCGGCGTCACGCTGGAGTCGAACCCGCCGGCGGCCAACGATGTCTCGATCCGTCGCGGGGCCGACTTCCTCGTCGCCACGGGTGACGGGACGCCCGCCATCGCCTCGTGGCGCTACGGGCTGGGGCGCGTCGCGACCGTCACCGCCTACGGCTCCGACGGCACGCTCGACGGGCTCCTCCAGCAGCCGGACTCGCTCGTCCTGACGAAGACCGTGAACTACGCCATCGGCGATCCCGAGCGCAAGAACCAGGACGTCACCGACGTCGCGGACACGCGGCTCGGCGAGTCGACGACGGCCGTCTACCGGGGGGGGAACCGCCCGGACGCCGAGAACGTGGAGTTCCGACAGGTCTCGACGGGCGTCTACGAGGCGACGATCACCCCGGACGAACAGGGCTTCGAGGAGGTACTCGACGCGTCGTACGCCGTGAACTACCGGCGGGAGTACGGCGCGTTCGGCCCCACCGCGGAGCTCCGCTCGGTGGTCCAGACGACCGGCGGCCGGCAGTTCTCGCCGAACGACGCGGCCGAGATCGCACAGTTCGCTCGGGAGGAGTCGACGCGCGTCCGCGACGTCGAACAGTCGTGGACGTGGCTGGCGCTCCTGTTGGCGCTCCTCGGTTACTTCGCCGAGGTCGTCGTCCGTCGTCTTCAAGTGTACCGGGGGCGAAGCCGCACCGAGAGTGGTCTGACATGAGCGTCCTCGGCTCCTCGATCAACCTTGCCCTCGTCGTCCTCGTCGTCACGAGCGTCGTCGGAACGGCGGGTGCGACCATGTACTACCAGCACTCCGTCGAACAGCTCGACACGCAGAACACGGAGCTCCGCGAACGCAACGACGAGTTGCGCGGGGAGCTCCAGACGACGCGTCAACAGCTCGACACCGCACAGACCCGGTTGAGCGAACTGAACCAGAGCCTCCAGACGACGCGGGGGGACGTGAGCCAGGTCTCCGAGAACCTCGACCAGACCGAGTCACAGCTGGAGTCCACCCAGAGCGAACTCTCGCAGACCGAAGGCGAGCTGTCGAGCACCAGGGAGGACCTCTCGGAGACACGGAGCCGCGTCGACTCGCTCCGGTCGGAGGTCTCCTCGCTCGAAGAGGACCGCGAGGAACTCCAGGAATCGGTCAACGAGCTCGAGAACCAGAACGAAAACCTCGCGGAGGAGAACGAGGAGCTCGAATCGACAGTGAGTTCGCTCCGGTCGGAAGTGAGCAGCCTGGAGACCGAGATCAGCTCGCTCCAAGACGAGGTCGACCGGCTGGAGAGCAGGATCCAGACCATCTGTAGCAACAACCCCCAGGCGCAGGGGTGCAGTTGATGGGAACGGACGACTCCTCGGACGAGGAACCACGCCGGTCGACCGAACCCGACGCCGAGCCGTCCCCCACGGACCCGGACGCCGAGAAAGCGCCCGCCGACACGGACACCCCCGCCGGCGAGCGGATGCGGCAGGCGATCACGGCCGTCCGCCGCGAGGGGTACAAGGTGGCACTCATCTACGCCGCGGTCGACGCGGCCCTCGCGGCGCTCGTCGTGAACCTCCTTCTGCAGGTGCTCAAGCCCCAGGAGCTCCCGGTGACGCTCCCGTGGCCAGGGGTCGTCGTCAACGCCGTCGTCCGATCGACGGGAGCACCGCCGGCCCCGTTGCAGACGTCGATCGTGGTCGGACTCGTCGCCGGTGTCGTCGTCCTCGTCGGCGAGTTCGTGCTCCGGACGCGTCGTCCGTTCGTCGAGCAGTTCGAGGGCGCGAACCCGGAGGTCCACGAGGCGCTCCGGACCGCCCGCGACGCCGTCCGGTCGGGCACGGACTCCCGGATGGCGACCGCCCTCTACGAGGACGTACTGACCGGGCTCCAACGGACGTCCAGCGTCGGCCTCGTGAACCTCAAGCGCGTCTTCCTGACAGTGATCGTGCTGTCGGTGGTGAGCGTCGCGAGCATTCAGGTGGCCGTCGTCGACCTCGACATCGGCGACCTCGGCGACGAGCAGGCGGACGACAGCCTCGACAACCGGACCTCGGAGTACGAGGGCCTCCAGGACGCGAGCGGCGTGCTGGGCGAGCCGGAGGACGTCTCCGCGGGTGAGGAGACGCTCAACACGACGCTCGCGACGGAGGGCGGCGGTGACGACGGGAGCGCCTCGTCGGGGGCGGCGTACGACTCGAGCGGCTTCTCCGGTTCGACCGACGTCGAGGGACAGGAGGCGGGCTTCGCCGAGCGCGAACAGCTCGAAGACGCGGAGCTCATTCGGGAGTACAACCTGCGGATCCGGTCGGAAGACGACAGTGACACATGAGTGACAGCCAACCCCGCCAGCCATGAGTGAGATCGAACAGCTCCAGTCGAAACTGAGCCGCGTCCGCGAGGAAGTCGGAAAGAAGATCGTGGGCCAGACGGACGTCATCGAACAGATCCTCGTCTGTGTGCTCGCCGACGGCAACGCCCTGCTCGAATCGAACCCCGGGCTCGGCAAGACCTCGATGATCCGCACCCTCTCGGAGGTGACGGATCTGCAGTTCTCGCGCATCCAGAACACGCCGGACCTGATGCCGTCGGACATCACCGGCACCGAGATCATCCGCGAGAGCGAGGGCGAACGGGAGTTCGTCTTCGAGAAGGGTCCGGTGTTCGCGAACATCGTCCTCGCCGACGAGATCAACCGCGCCACCCCGAAGACGCAGGCGGCGCTGTTGGAAGCGATGCAGGAGAAGCAGGTGACCGCGGCGGGCGAGACGTACGACCTCCCCCGACCCTTCTTCATCCTCGCCACGCAGAACCCCATCGACCAGGGCGGGACGTACGCCCTCCCGGAGGCACAGACGGACCGCTTCCTGCTGAAGATCCTCGTCGACTACCCGAACTTCGAGGAGGAGCGCCGTATCGTCCAGCTGTACACCGAGGGCGAGCGGGTGCCGGACGTCGAGCGGGTGCTCGCGCGCGAGGAGCTCCAGCAGATCCAACAGCTCGTCCGTGAGGTGCCGATCGCCGACGACCTCCGCGACAGCGCCGTCGAGTTGGCGCGGGCGACCCGCGAGCACGAACAGATCGAGTACGGGGCGAGCCCACGGGCGAGCATGGCGCTCGTCCTCACAGGGAAGGCACGGGCCTTCCTGAGAGGGAGAAGCCACGTCAAGTGGGAGGACATCGAGGCGATGGCGCTCCCGGTGTTGCGACACCGGATCATCGTCGACTTCCGCGCCGAGCGCGAGGGGCTAGACGCCGACGACGTGATCGAGTCGATCCTCGCCGACTCGCGCTGACACGCCATGACCATCGATCCCGAGTTCCTCGACGAACTCGACCGCTTTGACTCGTCGCTGAAGCGCGAGACCACCTCGCTCCACCAGGGCGAACAGGAGTCGCCCGATATGGGTGAGGGGCTCACGTTCGCCGACTACCGACGGTACGCCCCCGGCGACGACACCCGGCTCATCGACTGGAAGCTCTACGCGAGAACGGAGGAGTACTTCATCAAACAGTACGAGGAAGAGCGGAACCTCACGGTCCACGTCCTCCTCGACTCCTCGGCGTCGATGGACTTCGGGGTGGGGGCCGAACACAAGTTCGAGTACGCCGCCAAACTCGGCCTGGGGTTCTGTTATCTCACCGCCGAGGAGAACAACGACTTTCGGTTTTCGACCTTCGGCGACGAGTACGAACGGCTCGACTCGGGGCGCTCCAACAGGGGAGAACTCCTCCGGCTCATCGATCTGCTGAACGATCAGGAACTCGGCGGCCGGACCGACTTCCGGAACGCGCTCGACGGCTACGCCGCGAGCATCTCCAGTCGCTCGCTCATCGTCGTGCTCTCGGACTTCCTGGGCGACATCGACGAGGTCGAGGAGGGACTGGCGTCGCTCGCCCGGAACGAACTCGTGACCGCGCAGGTGCTCTCGCCGGACGAACTCGACCCCGACGCGCTGGGCGACACGGTGTTCGAAGAGCCCGAGACCGACGCCGAACTCCGGACGTACTTCGGCGGGCGGCTCGCCCAGCAGTACCACCAGCGGCTCGATGCGTTCACCGGCGAGGTCTCCGCCCGCGCCGAGGACCTCCGGGCGACGCACGCGCTCGTCAGCACGGGCGACGAGTTCTTCGACTCCTTCGCGTCGCTATGGGTGGGCTGAGCGCCGAACGCGGACCCGACTCTCACCCCTGCGACGACCGACCGTCCGCGCTCGTCTCTCCCCGGTGGTCGGGACGGTCGCGGTCGCACACTGCGGACCCTACACGCGACCCGCCACCGGCCACACCGTGGATCGGCGTCTCGGTGTCCAAATAAAACTGTTCTTCGGAGACACGAGACGGTAGCTCGACCGCTGGCTGGTAGGTGCGACTGGCCGTATGACACCGACGACCGCTCGTCCGCGGAGACGGGTACCGGGAACAGTCCGCCGGCGGCGAGAGGAGAGACGACATCCGACAGTCGTCTCTACGCCTCGTTCCTGCCGCGGACCGTCAGGACCGGCACGTCGGCCGTCCGGACGACTTTCTCGGTGACGCTCCCGAGCAGGTACCGGTCGAGACCCGTCCGCCCGTGGGTCCCCATCAGGATGAGGTCGATGTCGTGCTCGTCGACGTAGTCGAGGATGACCTCGTACGGGGTGCCGCCACGCACTTCCGTCCGTGTCCGCACGTCACCCAGGCGGTCCGCCACCGACTCGACGAGTTCCATCCCCCGTCTCCTGACCTCCGCGTCGATCTCGTCGTCCTTCGTCCGGTCGGCCATCATCCCCCCGTCACCGCCCTCCGGGTCGCCGATCATCCCGCCGCCCTCGACCACTTCGACGTCGCTGGCGAGTCCGTGGGGTGTCAGCCGCTCGGCCACGTAGAGCACGTGGACGGTGGCGTCATACGTCTCCGCGAGGTCGCGCGCACTGGCGAGCGCTGCCTCCGCTCCGTCGCTTCCGTCGGTCGGATAGAGTACGTCGTCGTACATTGGTGGACTCCGGATCCGCCCGCACTGGTTGCGCCACTACACATCAGATAGGTAATATTAGATCATCATAATCGTTGCCCTCGTTTTCAGCCGCTCGGAACCGTCCCACCCATCCGGCCGGACGGGGAGCCACGAATAAGATATAAGTGGTTGTACTCACCGACTCCGGACCGCTCTTCTCACCGACTCGGGACGCCCTCGTCGTACCTGGGCAGGTACTCGCGGCCGCCCTTCTCGACGAGGAGTTCGCCTTCTTCGACGACGACCTCGCCGCCGATGATCGTGTGGGTCGGCAGGCCCGTGAGCTCCTGGCCGTGGAACGTCGAGTAGCGCGGCTCCATCGTGTGGTAGAAGTCGTCGTCGACGACCGCACTCTTGTCGAGGTCGACGATCACCATGTCGGCGTCGGAGCCCTCGGCGATCGCGCCCTTTCTGGGGTACAGCCCCCACCGCTTGGCGTTGTTCGTCGAGCACACCTCCACACAGCGCTCCATCGAGATGCGGTTCTTGTTCACGCCCTCGGACATCATCACCGGGAGGAGGTACTCGATGCCGTTGTTGTCGCCGGGGATGGCCTCCCACATGTCGCCGTGTTTGCCCTCGCCTTTCTCCTTGAACTCGATCTTGTGCGGGCAGTGGTCGGTGCCGACGTAGTCGACGACACCCGTTCGGATGCCCTCCCAGAGGCGCTTGACGCTCGCGTCTCCTCGGAGCGGCGGCGAGATCTTCCCCCACGTTCCCAACTCGGTGTCGTGTTTGGTGTGCGAGAGGAACGCCGGGAGCGTCTCGGCGTGGACGTTTACGCCCTTGTCCTGGTAGCGCTCGCAGATGTCGACGCCCTCGCCCGTGCTCATGTGGACGATGTACGACCGCGAGTCGGTGTACTCGGTGAGCATGGCGATCTGTTCGATCTGCATCGCCTCCGCGACGTTCGGTGAGGCCTCGGTCCACGCTTCGAGGTCGTTCCGACCTTCCTCCATGAGGTCCTGTCGCAACTCGTACGCGAGGTCCTCGTTCTCGGCGTGGAACATCACGATCCCGTTGTTCATCTCCGAGATCTTGTCCAGGACGCGGTACGTCCGGCCGGCGTCGGAGTGGTCGATTCCGAGCTCCGGCGAGGCGTGTTTGTACCAGTTGAAGAACACCTTGAACGAGCGGACTCCCTCTTCGGCGAGGGCCTCGATCTCCTCGACGTGGTGGTCTTGGTGGACGATCGCGTGGTACGCGAAGTCGATGTAGGAGTTCTCCGCCCCCACGGAACGGAAGAAGTCCATGTCGGGGACGTAGGGGTCGGGCTGGAGCAGGAAGTTTACGACGGTCGTGACCCCACCGTGGACTGCGCCTCTGGTTTCGGTCTCGAAGTCGTGGGCGAGCCCCTCGTGGTAGTCGTACTCGTATCTGGAGAGGCCCCAGTGGACGTGGGGGTCGATGAAGCCGGGGACGAGGTAGTTCCCCGCGGCGTCGATCTCTTCGTCCGCCGGCGGGAGGTTCGACTCCGTCCCGACCGCGACGATGGTCCCGTCCCGCGCGGCGACACCGCCGTCGACGGTGCCGCTCGGCGTGACGACTCGGGCGTTGACGACACGTAGGTCTGCAGCGTCGGCTGTCATGTGGTTCGCAGTTCTGCGGTCTAGTATAAATATTTGCGTGTGGGCTGCGGCGGGTGGCCCCGGGCGGTCCCACCGAGCGGCCGCAACCCACGATCAGGAGGGGTCGGGAGTTGCGTCGGGATCGGTGTCGGCCTCGGCGTCCGCATCGGCGGCGCGGATGAGGCTCCCAAGCCGCTCGTGGCACTCTGTCGGGTGAACCGGATGCACCCCGACGGGTTTGGGTTGGTCACGAACGTGGATGACCAGCTGGTAGCGCTTGCGGTACGTCCGGTAGAGGCTCCAACAGCCCACCGCGGCGAAGCCGACGCCGACGAGGACGTTCCGGGTCGTGCCGACGAACGCGCCGATGCCGACGAGCAGGAGGCTCATGACGACGAGGTCCCACTCGAACGTCGTGAGCGTGATCCGGCCGACGTCGTCGAGCGCGATCCGGAACCCCTGCTCGTCGTCCCGCTGGACGAAGATGGCGTCGTCGTCGTAGCCGATCCAGCCGCCGAACCGGAGCGACATCCGGGAGATCGTCGTCTCGGTTCGGCCGCCGGCAGGGTCGTCCATGCCACGGGATTGGTGCGTACCCACTTGCCAGTTGTGACGACGGCGAAAGACAGCCGGCAGCGCCGATCGACCGGGGATCAGTCGTTCGCGATGTCCGGATCGGTCGGCTCGCCGCCGAGTAGTCGCTGGTGGAACGGCTGGAACGCGTCCTCGTCCTCGGTGATGTCCTCCCACGCGGTCAGTCCGCGCTCGTCACGACTGCCGGGAATCGTGTTGTCGAGGACGAACGCCGCGATGCCCCCGACGGCGATGGGCGTTCCCAAGATGATGCCGAGCGTCTGTGCCACGCTGGGGATACCCAGCACCGCGCCCAGGACGGGGACGGACGCGAGGCCGGCTTCGAGCGTCGCGTCGGCGCTCTGGACGTTCGAGATGTACTGCGGGATCGACAGCCCGGCGAACAGCCCGAAGCCGAGCACGAACACGTTCCGGTTCTGGTTGAGATCGACGTGCTGGAGCTGGGAGAGACCGACGCCGACGATCTGTGCGAACATCGCCAGGAAGAGCCCGCCGACGATGGCGTTGGGGATCGTCGTCACCAGGGCACCGAAGTAGCCGACGAAGCCGACGATAATCATCACGGCGGCCCCGACCTGCACGACGTACCGGGAGGCGACGCCGGTGATCCCGATGGCGCCGATGTTCTCGGTGTAGGAGGTGGAGCCGTTACCGGTGCCCATGATGCCCGCGAAGACGTTGCCGAGCCCCTCCATGCCGAGGCCGTGGTTCACCCGCTTGGAGTTGGGCGCGCCCTGGCCGGCCATGCGGGCGACCGAGTGGTAGTCGCCGAAGCTCTCGATGACCGACGCGAGCATACCGGCGAACATCCCGACGATGAACGAGCCGGTGAAAAGCGGCATCCCCCACTGGAACGGCACGATGGGGCGGAACGCGGGCGCGCTCGCGACCGGGCTCAGATCGACGAGGGTGGCGACCCCGGCGAGCGAGAGCACGAGTGCGAGCAGGTACGCCCCGCCGAGTCCGAGGAGGACGGGGAACAGTTTGAACACCCGCGAGTAGTCGTCGAGATACTGCGAGAAGAGCACGATGAGCACGAGCGTGAGCCCCGCGAGATACCAGTTCTGCGACGCGCTGATGATCTGCGGGACACTGATGAGTGCGAGCCCGATCAGCGCGATGACCACCGCGATGACGAGCGGGCCGATGTAGCGCTTCAAGCGCCCGAAGATGCCGAGGTAGCCGATGCCCACCTCGACGAGACCGGCGACGATGATCGCCCCCTGTAGCTCGCGCATCATCACCGTCGGGGCGGCGTTGCTCGCCGCGAGCACGCCGATGATCGCCAGTGCCGGCCCCAGCATCGAGAACGTCCCTCCCTGGACGATGGGGTACCGGTTCCCGATGGTCGTCTGCGCCAGCGTCGCGATGCCGGAGACGACAAAGAACGTCCCGATGAGCTGTGCCGTCTGTCCGGCGTCGAACCCCAGTGCGCCCGAGAGGACGAGCGGGATGGCGATCGTCGACCCGATCATCGTCAGCCAGTGCTGGACGCCGAGCAGAACCGACTGACCCAGTGGCGGCTTGTCGTCGATGCCGTACTCGACCATGCTGTGGGTCCCGCCGTCCGTCCGAACCTCCTGGTGACTGGTCTCCTCACTCATGCTTTTCGTCTCGTTGCGTGGATGGCTCCAATGTGGTACGTCATATGTTATACCTCGACAGTACGTTACCGCCAAACAATTTATAAAGCTATGGGTCGACACGGCGGGAGCGTGGCAAAGTATTTGTCTCCGGGGGCCGCGCTCGGCGTATGGTCTCAGAGCCACGCTACCGCGTCCACGCCGACCTCGACGTGATGATCGAGACGCGCGACGGCACGCGGCTCGCGACGGACATCTACCGCCCGGCCGACCCCGAGAGCCGCGAGCCCATCGACGAGCCCCTGCCCGTCCTCCTCGACCGCACGCCCTACGGCAAGCGTGGCGCACAGGGTCGGCACGGCGAGTGGTACGCCTCCCGAGGGTACGTCGTCGCGATCCAGGACGTGAGAGGGAGATTCGACAGCGAAGGGGAGTTCTACATCTGCGCCACCGAGGCCGAGGACGGCGCGGATACGGTCGAGTGGCTTTCTGACCAGGCGTTCTGCGACGGCCAGGTCGCCACGCTCGGCACCTCCTACGGCGCGTGGGTCCAGAACGCCCTCGCCACCCAGGACCCCGAGGGGCTGGCGGGGATGTTCGTCAACATGGGCGCGGCCAACGCGCGGAAGGCCACGTTCCGACACAACGGCGCGTTCGAACTCCGGTGGCTCTGTTGGGCGTTTACCCTCGGCGCGGGCTTCGCCCACGAGTCGCTGGCGGATCCCGAGGTCCAGCAGGTGTTCGCCGACATCGACGTCCGCGACGTCATCGAAGACTGGCCGCCGCGCCGGGGCGAGACCGCCCTCGCGGCGCTCCCCGGCTACGACGAGTGGGCGTTCGACATCATGGAGTCCGGAGCCGCCAGCGACGACCTCTGGCAGAACCCCGGCGTCAACTTCGAGCGCTACTACGACGAGTCGGCGGACGTCCCGACGGTGTACGCCGGTGGGTGGTACGACTCGTACACCAAGGCGACCTGCGACAACTACGTCGGACTCAGCGAACGAAAGGAAGAAGACCACTACCTCGTCGTCGGGCCCTGGACCCACCTCGCGCGCCTCCCCGGCGGGCACGACCACTCCGACACCCTCCTCTATCCGCCGCTGACGTGGGAGGTTCCGACCGCCGGCGACCTCGCTTTCGGAGAAGATGCGATCAAGCAGTACCGCGAGACGCGCCTGCGCTTCTTCGACCAGTACCTCAAAGGCGACTCCGCGTTCGAGGACCAGCCGCCGGTCCAGTACTTCCTGATGGGGACGGGCGACGGCCACCGAACGGACGAGGGCCTGCTGTTTCACGGCGGCGAGTGGCGCTCCGCCGAGGAGTGGCCGCCCGCCGACACCGAGTTCACGCGCTACTACGCCCACGCCGACGGGACGCTCGCGCCCGAGGAGCCTGGTCAAAATGAGTCGTCGACGAGCTACGAGTTCGATCCCCTCGACCCCGTCCCCTCCGTGGGCGGCAACTCCTCGTCGTACCTCACCTACGAGCCCCGCGAGGAGTCGGTGCGTGCGTACCCGCTCGGGGACCGCAAGCTCATCGACTTCGTCGGGCGCGGCCCGTTCGACCAGCGCGAGCACGACTGGGTGTGGGGAGATGGGGACGGCGAGCCCCTCGAAGCCAGGGACGACGTGCTCACCTTCCGAACCGAACCGCTGGAGGAAGCCGTCGAGATCGCCGGCCCCATCCGCGTCCGGGTTTACGGCGAAACGGACGCGCAGGACACGGACTTCACGGCCAAGCTGATCGACGAGTACCCCGCGAGCGGGGAGCACCCCGACGGCTACGCGCTCAACCTCTGTGACTCGATCTGCCGGGGTCGCTACCGCGGCTACCGCGACGAACCGGACCCGATCACGCCGGGCGAGGTGCACGAGTACTACATGGAGCCGTACCCGACCGCGAACGTCTTCAAGCAAGGCCACCGCATCCGGCTCGACGTCTCCTCGTCGAACTTCCCGCGGTACGACGTCAACCACAACACGGGCGGGGCCCTCTACGGCGGCGCGGACGACGCGGAGCCGGTCGTCGCGACGAACACGGTCCACCACAGCGCGACGCATCCGACGCAGGTCGAACTGCCGCTCCAGCCGCGCTGATCGGTTGGGCGGTCGCTTTTTATCGAGAACATCGACGATCGGCGTCCGTGGTCGTGATGAGTCGACAGGCAGAACGCCCCGGGACCCACAGTGGCGGAGCCGAGCGGGGTCGCTAGGGCGGTGTCACCCTCGCCTCCCCGGCCGACTCGCGCGAGTCGCTCGTGAACTCGCTCCCGCGCGCCGGGCCGCACCGCACATCCGGAGAGTCACGGCACCGAGAAGCCGAGTGTCAGTTCAGTTCCCGCAGGCCCGCTCGTACGACTTCCGGAGCGAGCGGATCGCGTACTCGCCGGCCATCTCGGACTTGTACTCACGGTCGGCGTGCATCTCGTCCGTGGGGTCGGCGGCCTCGCGGACCGCCTCGGCGACCGAATCGAGCGCGTCTTCGGAGAGAGGTTCGCCCGCCAGCTCGGCCAGGGCGTCGTCGATCCGGAGCGGGATACCGGCGGCGTTGCCCACCGCGAGCCGGGACTCCTCGACAAGCGGTGTCTCGCGGGAGGGGTCGTCGACTCGGACCGCCGTCGCGGCGCTCACGGTCGGCCACGTCTGTGAGCCCCGCTTGAGTTCGACGAACGCGCTGCCCGTCCGTTCCTGGGGAAACGGCTCGCGCGGGAAGGAGACGCTCGTGATGAGTTCGTGTTCCTCTAAATCGGTGAACATGTAGCCGACGAAGTAGTCGTCGGCGGGGATGGTTCGCTCGCCGTCGACGGAGGCGACGTGGAGCTCGCCGCCGAGCGCCGCGAGCACCGCCGGGTAGTTGCCCGCGGGATCGGCCTCGGCGATGCTCCCGCCCATCGTTCCGCGGTTTCGGACGGCGGGCCCGGCGATCTGCTCGGCCGACTCGGGGACGAGTTCGAGGACGGAACGGAGGTCGTCGTGGCGCTCCAGCGTCCGGTGGCGCGTCATCGCCCCGATCTCGATCTCGTCGTCCGAGATGTCGACGAACGCGAGGCCGTCGAGGCGGTTGATGTCGACGAGTCGCTCAGGCGAGGCGAACCGGTTCGCCATGATGATCCCCAGCGACTGGTTCCCGGCCAGCAGTTCCGCGTCGTGGTGCTCGTCGAGGAGTTCGAGCGCCTCGTCGACCGTCTCGGGGCGGTCGTACGCGAACTGGGTGGGCTTCATCGGTCCGCCTCCTGGTCGTGGTCGTGCCCCCGCGGGTCGACGCCGGCCTCGCGGAGCCACCGCCGGACCCGATGGCCGGTGGCGGGTATCTGGTCGACGACGATGTCGAACTCCGCGAGCGCGGCGTTGATCGACGAGGCGATCGAGGCGGGGCCATCGATCATCCCGCCTTCTCCCGTGCCTTTCGCCCCCGTCACCGTGTACGGCGAGGGCGTCTCCTGGTGGTAGAGTTCGAGGTCGGGCATGTTCTTCACCGAGGGAAGCAGGTAGTCGAACAGCGTGATGGCCTGGGGCTGGCCGTCGTCCGCGTAGCCGAACTCCTCGTACAGGGCGGCACCGATCCCCTGTGCGAGCCCGCCCATCGCCTGCCCGTCGACGATCATCGGGTTGAGTCTGGTGCCGCAGTCCCGGAGCGTGTAGAACGACAGGATCTCGACCGCGCCGGTCTGCGTGTCGATCTCGACGATCGGCGCGTTGGCCGCGAACGCCGCCGTCGGGTACACCGGCAGTTTGTCCGTGAGCACCTCGTCGAACTCCTCGCGCACCGAGGCGGGGTGCTGGTAGTCATAGGAAGCGACCGTGTACTCGCCGTCGGAATCACGCGCGGCGAGGTCGGCAAGCGTGAGCCGCTCGCGCGTCTCGACGTGTTCGACGACCCCGTCGCGGTAGACCACGTCGTCCACCGTGGCGTCGAACTCCCGAGCGCCCAGTTCGCGGAGTTGGGCTTTCAGCGCCGCCCCGAGTCCGTCGGCCGCCCCGGAGAGCATCACGGCCATCCGCGAGGCGGCGGTGCCGTACTCCGTCGGTGCCTCGACGCTGTCGAGGTACGACACCTCGACGTCGTCGGGGGTGAGATCGAGCGCGTCGGCGAGCAGTTGCGCGACGATGGTCCGGTGGCCCTGCCCCTGCGAGTCCGCCGCCAGGAACGCCTCGATCGACCCGTCCTCCCGGACGCTCCCGCGAAGGTGTTCGGGGAGTTCGGCCACGTCGTCGCGGTCGCGGTCGGCGAGGGTCGAGCGGTCGGTCCGCTGACGGTCGGTCCAGTCCGACCCCGACACGCCCGGTTCGACGTGGATCGAGGGGGAGACCGCCCGGATGTACCCCTCCTCGCGGCGCTGTTCGACGATCGCGGGGTCGAGCAGACCCCCTTCGACCCGCTCGTTCTCGTCGACGATGTCGACGATCCGGTCGAACGCCGCGGGGAAATCACCCGAGTCGTAGATGTTCTTCGAGGGCAGGCGGTAGGGCATCTCCTCGGGCGAGATGAGGTTCCGCCGCCTGAAATCGGCGGGGTCCATCCCCAGTTCGCGGGCCGCTTCGTCGACGATCGACTCCAGCGCGTAGAGGTGAGCGGGCACGCCGAACCCTCTGTACGCCGTCTGGCACGTCTTGTTCGTCAGCGCCAGTTCGTACTCGTAGACGACGTCCTCGATGTGATACGCGTTCGTGAGCACCGAGAGCGGCTTGAGCACCTGATTGACCGGGTAGCGCGGGTAGGCACCGAAGTCGTCGACGAACCAGACGTCCAGCCCTCGGATCGAGCCGTCGTCGTCGACCGCCAGCTTCACTCTGTAGTCGCGTTCGGTCGAGTGCATATCGCCGCCCTGGAGGTTCTCGACGCGGTCCTCGACGAACTTTACGGGTGTGCCGTCGAGGTACTGCGACGCCATCGCCGCCAGACAGCAGTAGCGGTGGATGGCGATCTTCGTGCCGTAGCTGCCACCGACGTCGGCCGGGACGTTCAGCCGGACCTTCTCGGGCGGGTAGCCGAGCGTGTCGTAGACGGTGTCGTCGACGAGCGTGTGTAGTTGGATGTTGCAGTCGATGTCGAACGCGTCGGCGTCGGTGTCGTACTGGGCGACGACGCCCGCCGTCTCCAGGGCGACGCCCGAGATCCGGCCCCACGAGTACTCGCCTTCGATCACGTGGTCGGCCTCGGCGAACGCCTCCGAGGGGGAGCCGAACTCGAACCGTTCGCCGTCGGGAACGTTCGTCCCGACGTCCTCGTGGATGATCGTCCCGTCCGCGCGGGCGTCCGTCGCGTCGGCGACCGCCGGGAGTTTGTCGTACGACACCTGGACGCGGTCGGCGATGTCCTCGGCGGCGTAGCGGTCGGAGGCGATCACGGCCGCGACGGGCTCGCCCGCGTAGGTGACTTTCTCCGTGGCGAGCGACCACTCCTCGAACCCCGGCAGGCCCGAGGGCATCGGGTTGTAGTCGCGCTTGAGGTCCTCGCCGGTGATAACGAGTTCGCAGTCGGGGTGGTCGAGCGCGCGGGAGGCGTCGACCGCCTCGATCCGGGCGTGGGGGTGGACGCTCCGGACGAGCGCCATGTGGAGACAGCCCGGAGGGGTGATGTCGTGGATGTACTCCGCGCGCCCCGTGAGGATGTCGTAGTCCTCGACGCGCTTGACCGGCTGTCCGGTGTACGACTCGCCCTCGGACTCCGCCGCGGTGCCCGCGTCGCCCTGGGGTTCCGCTCGGGACATTCACTCACCCTCCGGGCCCGCGCGCACGT
The DNA here is from genome assembly GCF_024228675.1 of Salinigranum marinum. NCBI lineage: Archaea > Methanobacteriati > Methanobacteriota > Halobacteria > Halobacteriales > Haloferacaceae > Salinigranum > Salinigranum marinum. The sequence goes on from NZ_CP100461.1 coordinate 1,303,142, forward strand.
CCAGTTCGGCGGCGGCCCGCTCGACCGCGCGGTAGATGTTGTGATAGCCCGTGCAGCGACAGATGTTGTCCGACAGCGCGGTCTTCACCTCGTCGCGCGAGGGGTCGGGCGTCTCACGGAGCAGTTCGACCGAGGACATCACGAACCCGCTGGTGCAGAAGCCACACTGGAGGGCGTGCTCCTCGTGGAACGCCTCCTGGAGGGGGTGGAGTTCGCCGTCAGTGGCGAGCCCTTCGACGGTCTCGATCTCGAAGCCGTCGGCCTGGACGGCGTAGGTGAGACAGGACTTCACCGCGTCGCCTTCCATCAGCACCGTGCACGCGCCGCAGACGCCGTGCTCGCAGCCGACGCGCACGCCTCGCAGGCCCGCCTCGTCGCGCAGGAAGTCGGAGAGCTTCAGCCGGGGTTCGACCTCGCGGGAGACCTCCTCGCCGTTGATCGTCACGGTGACTGACTCCGTCGGGCGAGCCTCATCTCTCTCTGTGGTACCCGTACTCATGACCGTTCATACCGGTTCTCGCGTGATAATTGTTGCGTCGGATCGGACGGTCGGTTCGACCGTTTCCGGCGGCACGAACACCGGGGGTCGCTGGCAGTCAGCGCCGCGGCTCGTCGAACGCAATGGGAGCCGCCAGGGCGGTGTGGCCACGCCACCGGAGCGGCAGGCTTCGGTGACGAGGCGTAACCGCGCACCGGCCACTGGCTTGTCTCGTCCATCTCCGCCACCCGAACCCGATCGAACTCGGCGCTGTTTCGATCGAACCGGGGAGCACCGCGGCGGCTATGCCGCGACTCTCACTCCTCCCGATCGCCGAACGCGCCCGCCGCTTCGAGCTCGTCCAGGCGCTCCTCGGAGTAGCCGACCTCCGAGAAGACCTCGCGGTTGTGTTCGCCCAGGCGCGGCGGCGGCGAGCGGAAGCCGCTCTCTGCGTGGCGGAAGTTCAGCGGGTGTTCGATCGTCGGGATCGTGCGCTCGCCGTCGTCGTCCGACACCTCGCCGACCACGCCTCGAGCCTCGGTCTGTTCGTTGTACAGCGCCTCCTCGACCGACTGGACGGGACCCGCAGGGATACCCGCCTCGACGAGGACGTCCATCCACTCCGCCGTGGTCTTCGCCGCGAGCGCTTCTTCGACCTCCGACTCCAGCGCCGACATGTGCTCGACGCGGTCGGCGTTCGTCTCGAACCGCTCGTCGTCGGCCAACTCGGGCCGGTCGACCGCCTCGCAGAAGCCCCCCCAGAGCTTCTGGTTGAGACAGGCGACGTTGAGGTGGCCGTCCTGGGTTCGAAAGGTCTGGTACGGCGCGAGCACGGGGTCTTTCGTCCCCATGCGCGAGGGTTCCTCGCCCGCGAACACTTTGCCCGCCTGCTTCGTCAGCCAGGGGAGCGTCGCGTCGAGCATCCCGAGTTCGACGAACTCGCCCTCGCCGGTCATCTCACGCTTGAGCAGGCCGTTCACGATCCCGAAGGCGGCCCACATTCCCGTGATGAGGTCCGTCTGGGGGAGGCCGACCTTCACCGGGCGTCCCTCGGGGTCCGGCTCGCCCGTGACGCTCATGATGCCGCTCATGCCCTGGATGAGGAGGTCGTAGCCGGGCTGTTGGCTCCACGGGCCCGAGTCGCCGTACGCGGAGATCGAACAGTAGACGAGGCCCTCGTTCACCGCCGAGAGGGTGTCGTAGTCGACGCCGAGGCGGTCGGCGACGCCCGGACGGTAGTTCTGGACGAACACGTCCGCGTCGGCGACGAGGTCGTACAGCGCCTCCGTGCCCGCGTCGGTCTTGAGGTTCAACTCCACCGAGCGCTTGTCGTAGTTGAGCGTCCAGTAGTAGGGGGACTCGCCGTCGACGAACGGCGGCCCCGAGTGGCGGATATCGTCGCCGACGTCGGGGCGTTCGACCTTGATCACGTCCGCGCCCTGGTTCGCCAGCATCAGCGAGCAGAACCCGCCCGTGACGAACGTCGAGAGATCGACCACTGTCACGCCGTCGAGGATGCGTGCGTCGCCCATGTCCGTGTCCACGTCCATGCGGCGTACAGCGTCCCGGACGGACGAAAAGCGTTACTGTCGCGTGAGTCGTCGCACGGAGAGGGGTCGCCCGCCGTCAGGGTTCGACCACGGTCGTCCCGAACGTCTCGTTCCGTCGAAGCTCCCGGTGGACCGCCGGCACCTCGTCCAGGCCGACCCGCCGGCGGACGACCGGCTGGATCCGACCGTCGGCGAACAGCCGCGCCGCGCGGACGACCTGGTCCTTCGTCGCGTACCGCGACCCCACGAACGACGCCTCCTTCACCACGTACTCCTTCATCGGGGCGTCGAACACCCGGTCGTGGTGCGTCGTGAGCGAGACGACCTGCCCGCCCATCGCCAGCGCCGCGAAGGCGTTGTGGAGCGTGTCGACGTCGCCGACCGTGTCGACGACGACCGTGGGGCCCTCGTCGGCCGGCGTCGCCTCGCGGACCCGCGCGACGAACTCGTCCGAGGAGGCGTCGACGGGAACGACCGCGTCGGGCGTGACGTCGTCGACGTGAGCCAGACGGTCGGGCGCGACGTCGGCGGCGACGACGTGTGCCCCCCGGAGCGCCGCCAACTGAGAGAGGTGGACGCCGATTCGCCCCGCGGCACCGACGACGAGGACGGTGTCGGTGTCGTCGACGCCGACCCGCTCGCAGACGTGCAGCGGCGTGGCGAGGCCGTCGGCGGCGACGGCACCCGCGGCGAACCCCGTCTCACCGAGAGGAAGCGCGTTCCCCGCGGGGAGGATCGCGTACTCCGCGTACGCACCGTCGCAGTTCACGCCGTACCAGCCTTCGAACCCGGTACAGCGGTTCGCCTCGCCGCGGCGGCAGTGGTCGCACGTGCCGCAGACGAGGTAGAAGTACGCCAGGACGCGGTCGCCCACGTCGAGCGAGACGCCGTCGCCGACGGCGTCGACGACGCCGGTGAACTCGTGGCCAGGGATCCGCGGCGTGAGCGCCGGGTCGTCGGAGAGTCCGCCCTGGACGGCGTTTTCGATCGTTCGGGTCACGGCACAGGCGCGGACGTCGACGCGGACCTCACCGGGGCCCGGGTCGGGTCGGTCGACCTCCTCGACGGCGAGTTCGCCGCCCCACTCGTCGAGCACGACGGCGTTCATATCGGTCACGCGACCACCTGCGGCGTGAGATTTGATAAGTGTTGTCGTGGACCGACGGAACCGAGTCGAACGGACGCGACAAACAAATCGAACCCATTCGTTGGCGTTTTCGACGGTTATATCGGATAAAACCATTTGTTATCGCAGGAGTACGACGAATATTGCCACCAAGCGGATATTCTTTACCTCGCTGTCGTCGATGGAGCGGTGTATGACAGTCAGTGATACCCGTGAATCGACGGACGACTCGTCGGCGAGCGATATCGTCGAGTACGACATCGACGACAAGCCGCCGGCGGGCGAGGCGATCCCGCTCGGCATCCAGCACTTGCTGGCGATGTTCCTCTCGACGGTTGCGCTCCCGATCGTCATCGCGGGCGCGATCGGTGTCGGACAGGCGGACACGACGTTCTTGCTCCAGATGGCGCTTCTCGTCGCCGGACTCGCGACGATCGTCCAGGCGTACCCGATCGGGCCGGTCGGTGCCCGTCTTCCGGTCGTCATGGGGACGAGTGCCATCTTCGTCGCGCCGCTGATCGACGTGGGGACCCAGTTCGGTCTCGCGGCGATCTTCGGCGCGGTGATCCTCGCCGCCCCGATCGAGATCGCTCTGGGCTACTTTATCGACGACATCCGAGGACTGTTCCCCCCGCTGGTGACGGGGATCGTCGTGATGCTGGTCGGACTCACCCTCATCCCGGTCGCGATGGACTACGCCGCCGGTGGCCCGGGCGCGCCGACGTACGGCAACGCCGCGAACGTCGGCCTCGCGGCGCTGGTGTTCCTCGTCGCCCTCGGCATCAACCAGTTCTTCGACGGCTTCCTGCGGATGACGAGTGTGCTCGTCGCGGTCGTCGTCGGCTACCTCGCGGCGATCCCCCTCGGACTCCTCGATCTGAGTGGCGTGGCGAGCGCGGCCTGGGTGTCGGTTCCCGTTCCGTTGCGGTACGGCGTCGAGTTCCACCCGAGTGCGGTCGTTGTCGTCGCCTTCGCGTACGTCATCACGGCCATCGAGACGATCGGCGACGTCTCGGGGACGACCGAATCGGTCGGGCGGGACGCGACGAGTGACGAGCTGAAGGGTGGTCTCGTCGCCGACGGCGTCATGAGCGCCGTCGCCGGCGTCTTCGGCGCGTTCCCGAACACGTCGTTCTCGCAGAACGTCGGCCTCATCTCCTTTACCGGAGTGGCGAGCCGGTACGTCGTCGCCATCTGCGGCGTCTTCCTGGTCGTCCTCGGGTTCGTCCCCAAGGTCGCCGCCGCCGTCGCCGCGATGCCGAACCCCGTGCTCGGCGGTGCCGCGATCGTCCTCTTCGGTATGATCTTCTCCGTCGGTGTCCGCATCCTCGCCCGGGGCGCACGGCTCACCCAGCGGAACCTGACGATCATCGCCACGTCGATCGTTCTCGGGGTGGGCGTCGAGGTTCGACCCGACGTCCTGTCGAGTCTGCCGGAGGATCTCCGGTTGCTCGCGGGGTCGGGGCTGATCGCCGGGGGCGTGACCGCGCTCGTCTTGAACGTCGTGTTGCCGTCCGACGGGGAGTCGGTCTCCGCGGTCGCGGCCGTCGGGGCCGAAGAGAGCGCGGACGACTGAGCGAGCGAGCAGGACGGGAGAGACGGTTACACGTACTCTGCGTCGTCGTCAACCGCGTGGCCGGCGACGATCCTGGTTCGTTCGAGCGTGTAGTAGCCGACCGCGTGGATCAACGCGGCCGCCACGATGCCGTTGAGCGACGTGATGCCGGGGAGCAGTTGGGGCGCGTCGACCCCGGGAACGAGCGATCCGGCGGTGAGGACCGCGACGGCGCAGCCGCCGACGTACGCGACGACCGCGACCCACCGCACGCTGGCGAACGCGACGTCGTCCATCCGGGGGAGGCGGGTCAGTCCCCACACGACGACGAAGTCCGCGATGATGACGCCGCCGATCGGCGGGATGTACTGCCCGAGCGTGGCCAGCCAGGGGAGGAGGAGGCTGTCGACACCGGCCAACGCGAGGACGATCCCGACGGCCCGCCGGCGAGAACGAACGGCCGTTTGCGGTCGAAGTCGAACGCCTCGCTCCCGGCGACGCCGAAGGCGTAGGCTGCGTTGTCGTTCGTCGTCCAGATGTTGAACACGAGCGCCACGAGGCCGACGAACGCGAGTCCCTGCGCGGAGAGGACGGCGTAGAGGTCGCCCGCGGGCGTCACGTCGTACACCGCGCCGCCGACGGCACCCGAGAGGAAGAGGAAGCCGTTGCCGACGAGGAACGCGACGAGACCGGCCCAGAACGCGACGCGCTTGTTCGCGGCGAACCGCGCCCAGTTCGGGGCCTGCGTCCCGCCGCTGATGAACGTCCCGACCACGATGGTGACGGCGGCGCCGAACGCCATCTCACCGCCGCCGACCTGTGATACGAGACCCCCGATGCCTCCGGTGTCGGCGACGGCGATTCCCATCGAGAGGAGGCCCACTACGACGAGCGCTGGGACGGCGACGTACGAGAGACGCTCCATCCCCTCGTAGCCGAAGTACGCCGTCGCGAGGTGGAGCACGCCCCAGACGACGACGAGCGCGGAGACGAACATCGGCGTGTCCACGCCGAGGAACGTCGCGGTCGGGACGGCGATGAGGGGGATCGTGACGCCGAACCAGCCGACCTGCGTTCCGCCGAGCAGGAGATCGGCCCACTTCGCGCCGGTGCGACCGAACGTGTACCGAGAGAGCAACACGGTGGTCAGTCCGGCTTTCGCCGCGATCGCACACAGGAGGGCGACGTAGACGCCGAGGATGGCGTACCCGACGGCCATGGCGGTCAGCATCGGCACGAACCCCATCGCGGCCCCGACTTCGGCACCGGCCCACAGCGTGCCGGCGAAGAAGACGAACCCCAAGAGGACCGCCGAGATGCTCACCAGGCCCTTGCGCTCGGATTTCGGGACGTGGTCGACCGGCCAGTCCGGATCGGGGAGGTCCTCGTCGCCGAAGACGAACGTTCGCCAGCCGGACTCCGTATCTCGTGTTGCCATGGCTCGACGTGTCCGGGATCCAGACATAATTCTTGTCATAATACACCCGTGGACACCACCGCAGTCCTTCGATTATTTAATTCCGTATCGACGGTCGCCCGCCGGCCGGGGAACAGTTATGTCGCTCCTCGAACCCTCCCCGACATGGACTACGTCGTCACCGACGCGACCACGCTCGCCGGGGATCGGATCGATATCGAGATCCGCTCGGGCCGCATCGACCGGATCGTCCCGGCCGGCGAGGGCGACCCCGAGGCGTTCGACCGCGACCGACACTCCGACGCCGGGGGGCGTCTCGTCACGCCCCCGCTCGTCGAGCCGCATCTCCATCTGGACGCGACGCTCACCGCGGGGGACCCACGCTGGAACGAGACGGGCACGCTCGCGGAGGGGATCCGCGTCTGGGCCGAGCACAAGGAGTCGCTCGACGCGGCGGACGTGAAAGCCCGGGCGACGCAGGCGATCGAGTGGATGGCCGCGAACGGGATCACCCGAGTGCGCACCCACGCCGACACGACGGAGGAGACGCTGACCGGCGTCGAAGCGTTGCTCGAACTGCGCGAGGAGGTTTCCGACGTCGTTGACCTCCAGGTGGTCGCGTTCCCGCAGGACGGGGTGTTCACCCGACCGGGACACGAGGAGCTCCTGCGAGAGGCGATGTCGATGGGCTGTGATCTCGTCGGCGGGATCCCGCACAACGAACACACCCGGGAGGACGGCGTTTCTTCCGTCGAGGTGGCGATGGACCTCGCCGAGCGGTACGGCGCTCCCGCCGACCTCCACATCGACGAGACGGACGACCCCGGCTCCCGCTTCACCGAGGTGCTGGCGAGCGAGGCGCTGAAGCGCGGCCTCGGCGGTCGGACGACGGCGAGCCACACCACGGCGATGCACTCGTACCCAAACGCCTACGCCGACAAGTTGCTCTCCCTGTTGAGAGAAAGCGGCGTGAGCATCGTCACGAACCCGCCGGACAACAGCGTCCTGCAGGGGCGGTACGACGACTACCCCCGACGGCGGGGACACACGCGGATCGATCAGTTGCACGACGCGGGCGTCACGGTCGCCATCGGCCACGACTCGGTCATGGACCCGTGGTACCACTACGGCGTCGGCGACCAACTCGACGCCGCGTTCGTCCTCCTGCACTACGCGCACATGAGCGGCCGGGGGGATGTCGGCACGCTCTGGCGGATGCTCACTGAGTCGAACGCCGAGGTGTTCGGAGCCGACGACTACGGACTCGCCGAAGGAAACGAAGGATCGCTCGTCGTCTACGACAGCCCGGATCCGTTCAACGCGCTCCGGACCCGGGCCGCACGAACAGTCGTGGTGAGGGAGGGCCGCGTCGTCGCGGAGACCGAACCGCGGGAAACAGTGGTCCACCGGTCGGGCGAAAAACGCCGAGTGGACTTCCACCGCTGATCGTCGCCGGAGGGCGCGCGAGGGCGCTGGCGGGTGCGCCTACGCCTCGGTGAACGCGACACAGCGGCAGACCGACGACTCCCCGCCGCGGAACCGCCACGGGAACGTGCCGATCTGGACGCGCTCGTTCAGGAGTTCCTCGGGGACCTGCGCGTTCTCGACGTGGACGATGCCGTGGGGGAACAGCTCCGTGTGCATGAGCTGGTAGCCCTCGGGCGGGAATATCTCGTCAAGGTCGTCGACGCCGAGGTGGTCGGCTGCCTCGGCGGCGAGTTCGGGGCGGACGTCGCGGATGACCGTGTTCATCGGGTGGTCCGCGCTCCCGCAGTCGACGAGGATGTAGTTGATATCCATCTCGCGGCACCACTCGGCGAACTCCAGGTTCGGGCCGGGGTGTTTGCAGAAGAAGGCGTGTGGGTCGGCCTCCTCACGGTGCCACGCGTACTTCTGGAAGCCCGTGTGGATGAAGAGGATGTCGCCCTCGCGGACGTCACAGACCTCCTCGATCATCTCGGACGTGTAGACGTCGTACTCGCCGACGTGGTCGGAGATGTCGGCGACGACGGCGTCGCCGACGAGTTCGTCGAACGGCATCGACTCGATGTCGCGCCCGTGAGCGATGAAGTGTTTCTCGCCGTCGAGGTGCGTCCCCGTGTGGTTCATGAACTCGATCTTCTGCCCGTTTACCTTCTCCGTGTCGAGGGACTTCTCGTACCAGATCTTCGGGTTGTCGTACGTCGGCCACGCGGGCGTGTCGGAACACCACGGCTGTGTGAGCTCGTGCATCTCGTATCCGTCAAGCATACACCTGGTCCTCCCACAGGAGCATGATAAGTGTTGTTCTCGCCACCTTGCCAGGTCCGGCTCACGTCGTTCCGGCGACGTGCGAGAGTGTTCCACAGAGATGAACGACAGCGAGCGCCGATTCTCTCGGGTGCCGTGGGTCGGTCCCGAGCGAGCGGGTGCCGGGCTCTGGTGCTGTTGGCGAGCGCGAACCCCGCTCCGTACGGGCGACCGAGCCGGTCGTTCGGCCCGGCGTGTCGCTGACTACATGTTCACTACTCCCGAACGAGTGTCGTGTCAGTATAAATCGACGCGGGAGGATATCGACAGTATGTTCAGACCAACAGAACGATCGTTTTTTGATGGGGGACGACTGTGATAGTCGTACACATGGAACGAGACGAACCGGACGACGGGCTCATCCGGGCGGTGGACACCAGCCTTCGCATCGTCGAGACGCTGAACGACGCCGGGGCGACCGGGGTGACCGAACTCGCCCGGACGCTCGATCAGCCGAAGAGCACGGTGTACAACCACCTCGACACGCTCAGGCGGCGCGGCTACGTCGTCAAAGCGGACGACGAGTACCGACTGGCCTGTCGGTTTCTGGAACTCGGCTCGATGACGCGGGATCGACAGCCCGTCTACCGCATCGCGCGCGACGAGGTGACGAAACTCGCCGAGGAGACGGGGGAGCTGTCGGGCCTGATCGTCGAAGAGCACTGCTACGGCGTGTTCCTCCACCGCGCGAAGGGCGACCAGGCGGTCCGGGTCGACACCCACGTCGGCAAGCGGATCCACCTCCACGGGGCCGCGCTGGGCAAGGCGATGCTCGCGTTCGCCCCGGACGAGCGCGTCCGCGAGGTCATCGACCGCCGGGGGCTCCCCGCGCTGACCGACCACACGATCACCGACGAGGACGTGCTACGGGACGAACTCGACCGGATCCGCGAAGAGGGCGTCGCGTTCGACGACGAGGAGCGGATCAACGGGCTCCGAAGCGTCGCGGTCCCGCTCCGTACCGACGACGGGGAGGTGCTCGGTGCCATCAGCGTTGCCGGACCGACGAGTCGTATGCGCGGCGAGCGGTTCCGGTCGGCGCTCCCCGAACAACTGCGGAGCGCTGCCAACGTGATCGAACTCAACATCACCTACCTCTGAGGACGCCCGGGATTACACGCATATCGGTGTAATTCGGCCGGTACTCACCACCACTCGGCTCTGACGGGTGTCAGTGGAGTCGATCAGCCAATCGGCACCTCTGCGATAGATATATTTGGATACAGTGAGTTCGATTCCCTCGATAGGAGTGTCGTTCGATAACTTATCTCGCTGTTTTTGTTGCTGAACATACGGTATAAGTAATAATTTTTACTCTTACTGTGTGTATAACTCTTCACTCGATCGGATAGGGTAATTGTCGATCTAACTTTCAATGTGTAGCCTTGCACACGCCCTCGGCCCGGAAAGAGGGGTCCCTCGCCCCGGCAGGTGGGGTCGACTCGGCTCAGTCGGCGTCGACGACTTCCGTGCTCTCGCGGTCCAGTTTCCGCCGGCGGCTCTCGTTGAGCGCGTCGCAGACGCCGCCCTGGCCGGTCATGTTCGTCCGCGCCAGCCGTCCGCGCCGGTGGACGAGTTCGAACTGGTCCGGATCGATCGGCCCGCCCTCGGGCGTACGGAACAGCGGGTCGTCGTTGGCCTCGATCGCACCCACCTCGCGGGCCTTGACCAGATAGCGGTCGAGGGGTCGAGCGGCCACCGTGACCGCGAACGCGTCGCCGGCCAGGTAGACCGCGGCCCGCGCGCCGTCGGCCCGCGGTTCGGCGTCGATCTCCAGGTCCCCCGGGGTGAGCCCACAGAGCTGTTCGGCCGAGACGCCGGCGTCGAGGAGCGTCTCGACGGCGGCGTACTGTCGGGAGAGCCGGGCCTTGTCGTCGAGCGTCGCGCGGACGGAGGCGACGCCGCCGTCGGCGTCGGGGAACGACTCGCCGAACGAGCGTCGTTCGTTGACGCCCTCGTTGATCTCCGTCTCGTGCATGTGGTCGCGAAGGTAGACGTGGGCCGTCTCGACGTCCGGGAGCGATTCCAGTTCGTCGCGCGCATCGGTCGCCATCATCCAGGCGAACGCGGGCGAGCACCACGCGGTCGGGAGCGTGAATCGGACGGTCACCTCGTCGGAACCGATCTCTATCTCGTCGACGTAGTCGAGTTCGACGATCGACTCGTCGAGTTCGGGGTCTGTCACCCGGTCGAGACGGGTACGGACCTCGGTGGGCGTCGTCGACATCAGTCGTCCGCGGAGGCCGGCGCGCCGTACGAGTCGCCGAGGCCGAACTCCTGGCTGATGGCGTCGTCGCGGAACTGCTTCTTGCGTTCTTCGATGTCGATGTCGTACAGTTCGGCGATGTTCTCGCCCATCACCTTCTTTTTCGCCTGGAGGTCGAACTGGACGCCGAACTCCTCGACCTGTTCGTCGGAGAGTTCGGTGTTCATCACCGCCTCGATGAGCCAGTCTGGGTCCCAGATGCCGTAGTCGGAGCCGAACGTGATCCGGTCCTCGCCGAGCCAAAAGAGCAGTTCGCCCATGATCTCGGAGAACTTCTTGGGCCGGCCGAGCGCCATCGGCGCGGCCACGGCGATGCCGCCGTAGACGTTCGGCTCCTGGGTGCCGATCCAGCAGAAGTCGTCGAGTCGGGGAAGGCCGACGTGTTCGACGATGAAGTTGAGTTCGGGGAAGTTCGTCGCGGCGTCGTCCACGTCGCCCACGTCGAACGCGTCTTTGTTGAGCGGCCGGATGGTCGGCCCCTTGTGCGGGTGGATGTTCTCGATCCCCAGTTCGACGCACTTCTCGAGGAACTCGTACGACTCCTCGCTGTCGAGCCGCCACCCCTTCGAGTCGCCCTTCCACTCCGCGGTATACACTTTCGCGCCCCTGACGTCGTACTCCTCCTTCTGTCGTTCGAGTTCCTTCAGCCCCGCCTCGCCGTCACGCGGGTCCCACCGGCCGTTGAGGACGAACCGGTCGGGGTGCTCTTGATACAGGGTCTGCCCGAGGTCGTCGACGGTGTTGAACCCCTCCGTGTAGAACTCGTGGAGGTGCGTCGGCTGGTACACCGCCATGTCGACGTGGTTCGTGAAGAGATCCTCTTTCATCTCCTGGGGCGTGAACTTCCGGTAGTCGTCCATGTCGCGGACGCGCTCCTCGGGCGTAAAGCCGGTGTGGTAGTCGTAGAAACACTGGATGAACTGCTCGCCACCTTCGTGTTTGATGTTCTCCTCCGTCGCGTCCCACATGTGGGTGTGTCCGTCGATGACGAACACGTCCTCGCCTTCGTGTGTGTACATGCGAGTTGCCCTGCGTATTTGTTGAATAAATAATTAACATATTTGTTCACGACTCACGGGGCGAATATTGTACGCATCGGACGTGACTCTCGGGTGAGCGTCGTCGAACGGCGTCGCGGTCCGGCGGCCGGAGCCGGCGGGCAGTTCTCCTCGATGCGAGGACTTTTGTCCGGGGACCATCACTATTAATCACTATGCAAGCAGCGCGTCTGCACGAGTACACCGACGACATGACGGAGGCGCTGTCGATCGACGAGATCGACCGCCCGACCGTCGAGGGACCGAGCGACGTCATCGTCGAGGTCAAGGGGGCGGGATGGTGTCAAACGGACAATCACATCATCGAAGGGATGTGGACCGAGTACGTCCCACAGGAGCTTCCCCTGACGCTCGGCCACGAGAACGCGGGCATCGTCGCCGAGGTGGGCGACGAGGTCACGACCGTTGAGGTCGGCGACCCCGTCATCTGCCATCCGGTCCAGACCTGCGGCACCTGCCGGCCGTGCCGGCTCGGCGAGGACATGTACTGCGAGGACTCGAAGTTCAGGGGACTCACACACGACGGCGGCTTCGCCGAGTATCTCCAGACCTCCGACCGGGCGGTCATCCCGCTCCCCGACGGCGTGGACCCGACCGACATCGCGCCGCACGCCGACGCCGGCATCACGGCTTACCACGCAGCGAAGAAGGCCGTACACGAACTCAACCCGGGCGACACGGCGGTCGTCATCGGCGTCGGCGGTCTCGGCCACATCGGCCTGCAGTGTCTCCGGGCGATGTCCGCCGCCGACATCGTCGCGATCGACCTCAAAGAGTCGGCGCGCGACCTCGCGTCGGAGTTGGGAGCCGACGACACCATCGACCCCGGGGCCGAGGACGTCGCCGCCGCGATCGAGGGGTTCTCGGGCGGCGTCGGCGCACAGCAGGTGCTCGACTTCGTCGGCCGGGACGAGACGACGGCGCTCGCCCCCGACATCACGGCCGCCGGCGGCGACCACCACATCATCGGCTACGGCGGACACATCCACGAGCCGGCCCAGGCGCTCGTCAACGGTGAGTTCGCCTTCCGGGGGACGCTCGTCGGCCGCTACACCGAACTCCAGGAACTCGTCGCGCTGGTCGACCGCGGCGACGTCCACCTCCACACCGAACGGTACGACCTCGGCGACATCAACACCGTCGCCGAGCGGCTCGAACACGGCGAGATCGACGGTCGCGCGGTCATTACCCCGCCCTGAGGTCGGCGGTCCGAACCCGCCGGCCGGAGCCGCCCCTCACACCTCGTCCCAGTAGTCGGGTTCGTTTCCGGCCGCCCACTTGATCGAACAGCCGCGCGAGGGGTTCTCCTCGACCGTCACGGCCTCGCCCGCGAGCACCTCGTCGATCGCCTGTCGGACCTCGAACCCCGGCTCGCCGGACGGGTCGTCGTCGGGGTTCAGTGCGTCGTCGAGGCGGCCGTGGTACGCCAGTCGGAACGCCCCGTCGTCGTTCTCGAAGAGGAACGGGTCGGGCGTGCAGACCGCGCCGTACGCCGCCGCCACCGCCTGCGATTCGTCGTGGAGGTACGCGTCGTAGCCGATCCGGCCCGACTCGACGTACTCGACCATCTTGTCGAAGGAGTCGTCGGGGTACTGCTCCTCGTCGTTCGGGTTGATCCCGACCACGGCCACGTCGTCGTACGCGGCGGCGATGTCGTTCAACGTCGCCTCTTTGGCCTTCGCGTACGGGCAGTGGTTACAGGTAAAGACGAGCAACAGCGCGTCGTACCCGTCGAACGCCGCGAGCGAGTACGTCTCCCCGTCGGTCCCGGTGAGTTCGAAGTCCGGTGCCTCGTCGCCCTCGTCCAGAACGTGTCCGCTTTCCATCGCAACCATGCCGCCTTGTACGGCGTGCCCACGTAATCATCTGTCCCTCCCGGCGACGCGTGTGGTCGAGCCACGGCAGGCGAGCGGACCGAGACGTCCGGGCTCTCCGCGGAGTTCGGCCACGCCACACGAACGTTGAAATACGAAAGCGCGGCCTGCGAGACGCGTGCGGTGACCGATACGGCGGGACGTGTCGTGGTCGCGTGGCTCGTCGTCTCGCCGCAGTGTGAGAGCCACCTGCCAGCCTCGACAGGAGAAACGGCGCGTCAGTCCGGGCGCTCCGTCTCCTCGTGGGCGGCGTCGAGCGCCTCGCGAGCGTTCTCGACGGCCGCCTCGCGTTTCGCCGGGTAAGCCTCGACCTTCGCGCGGAACGTGATCCCGTCGCCGAGTCGAACCTCCCCCCTGAAGGCGACCTGTTTGTCGAACCGCAAGAACAGTTCGCAGTTGTCGGTGATGCGATCGTCGAGTTCGTCGAAGACGCGGTCGTAGTCGGGAGCCGCCCCGATCCGTGCGAGCACGTGCCGGAGATCATCCGCCCGCTCGACCCGCGCCGAGCGGACGACGATCCGGTCGCCGTGGTGCCCGCGGCTCTCGCTCCGCTCCACCTCGAACTCCTCCGGGAGGAACGTCCGGAGCGCCGCCTCGACCCGCTTTTCGTCCTCCGTCTCGTAGGAGAATGCCCGCAGGTCGACGTAGTGGAACGGGACGCGAGCCACGCTTACTCGTCCGCTTCGTCGCTCGCTTCGAGCTGGTCCTCGGGGACGCCCGTCTCCTGGCCCTCCTCGAAGCTCACGGTGTAGGTCGCATCGCCGAACATCGTCTCCATCACCTGCGTCACGGTGCCGACCTCGCCGTCGAACTCGCTGTGTTTGTCGTGCAGGACGACGGCGTCGTCTTTCTCGAAGCTCATGTCGGGTCATCGGCGGGGGCCGAATAAAAACTCCGTGATACGCTCACGCCCGGTCACGGGCGAGCGAACGGCTTTTCACACGGCGGTCGAACGCCGTGTATGGAACTGGTTTCAGTCGCCGCGCTCACCGCCGACCACGTCATCGGCGACGACGGCGAGTTGCCGTGGCCGTCGATCCCGGCAGACAAGGAACAGTATCGCGCCCGAATCGCCGACGCCCCGGTGATCCTCGGTCGGCGGACGTTCGAATCGATGCTCGACGACCTCCCCGGAGCGGCTCAGATCGTCCTCAGTCGCTCCGACAGGACGTTCGAGGTTGACACCGCGGTCCACGCCGCGGGCGTCGACGAGTCGGTCGAGATCGCGGCCGACCGCGGTGCCGACACGGCGTACGTCATCGGCGGGGCCGGGATCTACGAGCTGTTCCAGCCGCACCTCGACCGGATGCTCCTGAGCCGCGTCCCGGGCGAGTACGAGGGCGACTCCTACTACCCGGCGTTCGACGAGTCGGCGTGGACGCTCGCCTCGGAGACCGAGTACGAGGGATTCACGCTGGAAGAGTGGGTCCGTTCCGAGCGCCGACCCTGACTCCGGCGGACGACAGGGCCGGATCCAGACCCCAGTCTGACCGACGCGTATAACCGCCCCGCGTCCCTCCCGCAACCGTGCCGCTGATCTCCATCACCTGTCCCGCCTGCGGTGCCGCGACGTACGTCTCGCTCCCGACCGGACACCGGTTCGTCACCGCCGAACCCGGCGACGGAGACGACCCCGAGCGAGGAGTCCGAGAGACGATGGACGCGACCTGCGACGCCTGCGAGACGGGGTTCCCGGTGGTTCACGCGCCACGGCGCTAGCCTTCGTCGCCGGTCGCATCGTCGACCCCGCCCTCGGGAACGTGCTGTCCCCAGAACCCGTCGAACTTCTCGACCGTGACGTCGCCGTTGACGCGGACCTGACAGGCTAGTCTGAGCCCCCCGTCGGGGTCGTGCGGGGGGACGGCTAGCCTGAGCCGCTCGCGTCGCGTCCGCCCCGACACATCACCCGAAACGGCGACCGCACAGGTTCCACAGGAGCCGAGCCCCCGGCAGTTCGCCAGTCGGGCCCGACCGTTGTGTGGCGTCTCGTCGGCGGCGAGGAGGACGTCCCGCAGCACCGCACCGGCGTCACAGTCGATCTCTCGGTCACGGAAGCGAACTGTCGGCATATCTGATCGAAGGAACGGGCGCAGTAAATCGGTGCTGGCCCCCGATCACGACCACGGCCCCTAAGTAGTCGAGTCCCTACAAGTCGACCATGCAGACGACCCGACGTGCCCTCCTCGCGGGTGCCGGCGTCGCCGTTGCCGGCACGGCCGGCTGTCTCGGTTCGCTCACCGGCGGGAGCAGCGGCGCCGGCGGCGGTGACACCGACTGCGACCTCTCGGCGCGGGAGCCGATCCAGTCGCTCCCCGCGCCGTCGCTGGGCCCCGACGACGCCGCGGTGACCGTGATGGCGTTCGAGGACTTCGCCTGTCCGCACTGCCGGACGTACCACCTCGAAGCGTTCCCGTCGATCGAGTCGGAACTCGTCGGCGACGACGTCCGGTACGAGCACCACGATCTGCCCATCCCGGTGAGCGAGCAGTGGTCGTGGGCCGCCGCGGGAGCCGCACGCGCGGTGCAGGACGCCACCGACGACGCGACCTTCTTCGACTACGCGAAGGCGCTCTTCGAGAACCAGAACTCCTACTCGATGTCGCTCGTGGAGTCCCAGGCGAACGAGGTGGGTGCGGACGGCTGCGAGGTCCGCGCCGCCGCGACGAACGACCGCTACCGGCCCGTCCTGGAGGCCGACCGACAGCGCGGGATCGACATGGGCGTCCAGGGGACGCCGACCGTGTTCGTGAACGGTCGCGAAGTCGGCGCGACGCTCGACGAGATCAGCGCGGCCGTCGAGAGCGAACGGTAGCCGGTCATGCGCATCCGCGGCGCACAACACCACGTTGGTTTTATCGCCCGCACGGGAACACACACGGCGATGAACGACGCCGTCACGGGAGGGTCGCGCGCGTGAACCGCAGACGGGCGCTCGCCGCGCTCGGCGGGTTCGCGATGACCGCCGGCGGGGGATACGTCGCGTTCAACGGACTGGGCGGCAACAGCACCGCCGTCACGGTCGACACCATCGACGCTCCGGGGTCGACGGCGGGTCGCCGACGCCTCCCGGTACCGGACCGACCGACGCTCATCGACCTCTTCGCGACCTGGTGCGTCCCCTGCGAGGCACAGATGCGGAGCCTCCGCGAGGCCCACGGCGAGTTCGGGGAGCGCGTCGCGTTCGCTTCCGTGACGAACGAACGGGTCGGCGGCGGCCTCACGCTCGACGACGTCCGGCAGTGGTGGGCCGATCACGACGGCCGCTGGACCGTCGGGCACGACCCCGAGAGCCGGCTGATGAGCGAACTCGGTGCGGGCGGTCTGCCGTTCCTCGCGCTGGCTGACGCCTCGGGCGAGATCGTCTGGACGCACCGCGGGGTAGCGGACGCCTCGACGCTCCGCGCGGAACTCGGAGCCGTCGTCTGATGGTGTCGGTGGACGCGGCGTTCACGGGCACCCTCGCCTTCGCGCTCAGTGCCGGCGTCGCCACGTTCTTCGCCCCCTGTGCGTACCCACTCCTGCCGGGATACGTCGGCTACTACCTCAGCCGGGACGAGGCCGACCTCGGTGGTGCGGTCGTCCGCGGTGGGGCCGCGACCGCCGGTGCCCTCGCCGTGCTCACGCTCGTCGGCTGGGTGCTCGTCTCGGTCGGCACCCGGGTCGTCTCGACGCTCACCGTCCTCGAACCGGTCGTCGGCGTCGGCCTCGTCGCGCTCGGCCTCGTCGTCCTCTCGGGGCGGACGCCGAGTGTCCACCTGCTCCTCCCTCAGTACCGCTCGTCTGTCGGCGGCTTCGCGCTCTTCGGCGGCGTCTACGCCGTCGCGGCCGCCGGCTGCGTCGTTCCGATCGTCCTCGGCGTCGTGACGCAGGCACTCACCCTGCCGACGGAGCAGGCGGCCGCGGTCGTCGGCGTCTACGCCGCGGCCGTCTCACTGCCGCTGTTGGGCGTGACGCTCCTCTCGGCGGTCGGGAGCGACGCGCTCCGGGGGCTCTCCCGTCACGTCGGCTCCGTTCAGCGCCTCGCTGCCCTCGTGATGATCGTCGCTGGCGTCGCACAGGTCGGCGTCTCGCTGTCGTATCTCGGCGTGGTCTGAGCCGTGAACCGACCTCGTTTTACCGCGGACTCCCGCACCGAGCGTATGAACTGCGGTCGACCGTCCCCGCGTGCTCGTCGACGCCTCGTCGGCCTCGGCGTGGTGCTCTCTGGCGTGCTCGCGGGTGCCGTCGGACCCGCGGCAGCACACGGCGGGGCGGCCGCGGCTCCGTCCTCACCGGTCGATCAGGTGCCGACGTGGGCCGGAGTCGCTCTGGGGCTCGCCCTCGTGGCGCTCGGCGTCGCGGCCGTCGGGCGCGGCCTCGGACGGGCGACCCGGGCCGTCGGCGGTGTCGCGGTCGTCCTCCTCGCCGGGAGCCTGCTCGTCGCCGTCGTGGGCGCGACCGGCGTCGGCCTCCCCGGTGGCCCCTCGACCGAGACGCCCCTCTGGGTGAGCGAAACCGGTCGCGACATCGGCGGGAACCACCACGCGGCGGCGGTCGCCGACGGCCGGGTGTACGCCCCGCTGAGCGGTCCGGGTACCTCCGCGGGCTGTGAGCTCGTCTCCCTCCACGGAACGGACGGCGGCGTGGTGTGGCGAGCCCCCGTCGAGACCAACTGTACGATCCACGCGGTGGCTGATCCCGCGGTCGCCGACAGCGACGGCGACGGCGTCGCGGAAGTGCTCGTCGCCACCACCGAAGACGACCTCCGGACGTACAGCCGCGACGGCGACCTCCTCCGGCGGAGCACCCTCTCGGACTACGGCTACACCCGCCCGGCGGTCGCCGATCTCGGTGGCAGCGACGGGCCGGAGACGGTCGTCGTCGACGTCCGGGGGAGCGTCGTCGTGTTCGACGCCGCGGGGGAGCAGGTGTGGCAGTACGCGCTCGACGACTACGTCTGGGCGCGGCCGGTCGTCGGCGACGTCGACGGTGACGGCTCCGGCGAGGTGTTCGTCGCCCCGCGCGACGGCACGCTCACGCTCCTGTCAGGAGCGGCTACGAGCGGGAACGACGCGGCCGACGACGCGGGCACGGCCGGCCCGGCCGTCGAGTGGTCGACGGCCGTCGGGGACAGCCCCGATATCTCGTGGCTCGCCGCCGGCGAGGCCGACGGCGACCCCGCGCGCGAACTCGTGGTCGCCACGGTCGACGGCGGCGTCTACGCCGTCGACGGGGCCACGGGCGAGGTGGAGTGGAGCCGGCAGGTCGGGTCGCTCGCCGCCGTCGGCGGCTTCGGTGACGGCGACGCCGACGGCGACAGCGAGGTGTACGTCGCCGACCACACCGGCCAGGTCCGTGCGCTCGACGCCGCCACGGGCGACGACGAGTGGGTGACGCGCGTCACGGACGGTCCGGTCCAGATGATGCCCCCACCGTCGCTCGGCGACACCGACGGCGACGGCGCGGCCGACCTGGTCGTCCCCGCCCACGACGGACGCGTCTCGAAACT
This sequence comes from Salinigranum marinum, assembly GCF_024228675.1. Taxonomy (NCBI): domain Archaea; kingdom Methanobacteriati; phylum Methanobacteriota; class Halobacteria; order Halobacteriales; family Haloferacaceae; genus Salinigranum; species Salinigranum marinum. The sequence goes on from NZ_CP100461.1 coordinate 1,322,243, forward strand.
CGACCCCGCCGACGGCCACGTCGTCGCGCGCTACGCGCCAATGGGGGCGGCGAACGACCGTGGCGGCGACCGGATCTTCGCGCGGGCGACGCTCAGTGACCTCGACGGCGACGGCGACGACGACGCGGTCGTGGTCTACGCCGACGGGACGGTCGTGGCGCTGGACTTCTGAGCGTCGACCGGACCGTCTCAGTCGGCGTCCCCGGTCGGCGTCGGCAACGCCCGCAGCGGCCGTGGCGGGACGAGGTAGTTCCCCCGGCGCTTGACGAAGATGTACTCCAGGATGCCGTTGTTGACCCGCTGGCGGATCGTCGGGATGTCAGTCAGGTCCGCGCCGTTCATCGCCTCGCGGACCGCCTCGAACGACTCGATCCTGGTCTGGAGGGTGGGGAAGTGGAGGCTCGCCTCGCCGTCGTCAGTCGACTCGACGTGTCGCCGGAGCAACAGCGGCGCTCCCTCGGAATCGCGGTTGGCTCGCGCGGCCTTCTGCGCGTGGCCCACGCGGCCGTAGTCGCGCGCCTGCTCGCGGATCGTGTCGACGATCTCGTCGTCGACGCCGCTGAAGTCGCCCAGGTTCGCGCCCGCGCCCTCGACGAGGCCGCGCTCGGCGTGCCGCGGGGAGAACATCTCCATCACACGCTCGTCGAACCCCTGTTCGCCGTACCAGTCGTCGAGTCGCTGGCGGATCGTCGCGAGGTGTTTGGTCGTCCCGCCCGCAAAGGACCCCTCGTCGATGGTGACCGCCGACTCTGTCGCCTGGTTTCGCCGGAAGCCGGCCATGAACCCCATGAACAGCGGCGAATCCTCGGGGACCGGGCCGCCGGACGGGATCCCTTTCACCTCGCCCTGGCGTTCGGCGGGCATCCCCGCGCCGATGAAGCCGGTCCGCCGGTTCACGACCGAGAACACGCCCGCGAGGGGATCGTCGACCGCGCGGCCGTTCATCGTCTCGCGGTCGCCGAACAGCGCCTCCTCGGCTTCCAGCAGCGCGTCAGGACGGTCCGAGGCCAGATGGAGGAGGGCGTCCTGGTGGTCGAATTCGGGGGTCTCGAACGCCGACAGCCGGCGCGGCTCGGGGAGTGGATACTTGAGGTCGGCGTCGAACCGCGCGAAGTACGCCGGCGTGTACGCGAGCGACGAGAGCAGCCCCTGGTGACTCCACTCGTAGGCGCGGTCGAGCGTCGCCATCGCCGACGCGACCGCGGCGCGGTCGTCGTCGGTCGGGACACCGTCGTCGAGTTCGAGCGAGAGGAAAACGTGGTGCCGCGGGAGTTCGTGGTTCCCGGCGTCGTCGCGCGCCAGGAAGTCGTTCCAGCGGTGCTGTCCGACGGGGAGTTCGTCGGGGGCGGTGCCACGGGGGACGGGTTCGTCGGCCTCGCTCAGACAGGCCGACAGCGCCGTCGCACCGCCCGTCGCCACCGCGAGCTTCATGGCCTCCCGTCGGGAGAGGTCGCGGTCGAACACGCGGAGGTTACGAAACGGAGCGACAAACAGTTGTCGCCGCTTTCGACGCGGTGAGAACGGGACAGGCCTATTTAATCTGGCACCCCTACCTGAAACCGATGAACAGACGCACGTTCCTCGCCGGCGGCGCGGCGCTCGGGACGACGGCGGCCGCCGGCTGTCTGGGGACGCTCGGCCTCGGAGACGAGAACCCGAACGTCGTCCTCGGCGAACCCGACCGGACCGCCGACGTGTCGAGCGAGGACCTCCCGTACCCCGCGTGGGGCCAGCGGGTCCCCGACGTCACCCTCCCCGCCCCGCTCGCTGACCGAGCCGTCTCCCTCCGCGACGTCGGTCGACCCTTCCTGACCACGTTCTTCTTCACGAACTGCATGACGACCTGTCCGGTGTTGCTCTCGGCGCTCCGGGAGGTACAGATCCACTCGGTCGAGGAGGGGTACGCCGACGCCGTCGACTTCTACCCGATCACGTTCGACCCGGCACGGGACGACGAGGCGGCCCTCCGTGCTGAACTGGAGCAGTTCAACGTCGACGCGGGGGTGGGCAACTGGCAGTTCCTCCGGCCCGAGGACGAAGCGCGCGCGAAGGCGACGGTCACCGACGAGTTCGGTATCGTCTTCCAGCGACAGGAGATGGACGACGGTCCCGACATGTTCGTCCACCTCGGGTTGATCCTGCTGGTGAACGCCGACGGCTACGTCGAGCGCGCCTACCGGGGCCAACAGCCCGACGAGGGACAGCTGATCGCGGACCTCCAGCGGGTGAGAGAGACATGAACCGACGCACGTTCCTGGCGGCCGCCGCCGGTGCGTCGTCGACGCTCGTAGCCGGGTGTGCGGGCTTTTCGACCACGGCGTACAGCGCCGATCCACCGCTGGTCGAGGACCCGCCGGCGGCGGTGTACGTTCCCTCGCACGTCGAGGGGATGGAGATGGTCGGCATGGCCGACGCGGGCGACGCGAAGGTGGCCGTCTCCTACAGCTACCCCCACCGCTTTTGGACCGTCGAGCAGGACGGCACGGCGTTCGAGACCCAGCAGGTCGACATCGGTAGCGACGACACAGTGCACCTGATGGCGACCGTCTGGGAGCCCGAGACGGGCGTCGTCGTCCCGAACACGGGGCTGTCGATCGAGATCTCGACCGACGAGGGCCTCGTCAGCGAGGAGGTCGTCTACCCGATGCTCTCCCAGCAGATGGGCTTTCACTACGGCGCGAACTTCCCGCTCGACGGCAACGACGTGTACGACGTCCGGGTCAGCGTCGGCGCGACCTCGGTCGAACGACTCGGCTCGCTGTCGGACCGGCTCGAGGAGCCCGCGGCGGCGACCGTCTCCTTCGACTACCGCGAGGCCGCGCGCAACGAGATCGACTACACGGTGTTCGAGGAGTCACGGCGGGGCCAGCGCGACGCCATCCCGCCCATGTCGATGGAGATGACCCCGGTCGGCCGCGTCCCCAACCCCGACTCGGTCGCCGGGGAGCCGCTCGGCCAAGCGACCATCGGCGACCTCGTGCTCCGGGGGTACGCCGCCGAGGCCGACCGCTTCGGCGACGACCCCTACCTCGTGGTAACCGCGGGCACCCCGTACAACGACCTCGTCGTGCCCGGCATGGCGCTGTCCGCTCGCGTCCCGGGGGACGGACGGGCCGCCTTCGCAGGCCGGCTCGATCCCGCGCTCGACCCCGAACTCGGCTTTCACTACGGCGCGACCGCCCCCCGACTCGCCGGCGACGACGAGGTGGAACTCACCGTCGAGATCCCGCCGCAGGTCGCCCGGCACGAGGGGTACGAGACGGCGTTCCTCGAGACCGGGACGGTCGTCCTCACGGGCTGACCCCCCGTCCCCGACGGGCGCGGCAACCCTTTGTTCGAGTGGGTCTTTACACCAGTCATGGGCTCGGAGCGCCGCGATCGGGTCGTGCTCGCGGTCGTCGTCTGGTGCGTCCTCGTCTCGCAGGTGCTTCTGTACCCCGGCCTCGCCGACCTCGTCGTCGCCCTCGGCGCGTCGGGAATCGACGCCGCCACGGCATTCCTCGTCGCGGAGGTCGCCGCGTTCGTCGCCTTCGCCTCCGTCTGGGGGGCGCTGTCGGACACCACCGGTCGGCGGCTCCGCTGGATCGTCGCCGGCGCGGTCGGGGGTGCCGCGTCGTACCTCCTCCTCGCCGCACTGCCCGCCCTCGGCGTCGGCTTCGGCGTCGCGCTCGCCGTCCGCGTCGTGGGCGGGGCCTTTACCATCGGCGCGTTCTCGCTCGCGGTGACGACGCTCGCCGACCTGAGCGGGGGCAACGGCCGGAACATGGGTGCCGCCGGGCTCGCGATCGGGCTCGGGGCGGCGCTCGGGGCGGTCGTCGGCGGACGGCTCTCGACGGTCGACCCGCTCGCGCCGGTCGTCGCCGCGGCGGGGTTGCTCCTCCTCGTCGCCGGCCTCGCCGCGACGGTCACAGAGCGCGCCCCCACGTGTCGGGAGATGGGGCTCCGGGCCGTCGTCACGGGCCTGAAGACGCGACCGGCGCTCGCAGTCCCGTACGCGTTCGGCTTCGTCGACCGCCTCACCGCCGGCTTCTTCGCGCTCGTCGGCGTCTTCTACTTCCGCACGCAGTTCGGCCTCGACGCCGCCGGTGCCGGGGTGGTTCTCGCTCTCTTCTTCCTCCCGTTCGCGCTGCTGCAGTACCCCCTCGGTGTCGTCTCCGACCGCGTCGGCCGTTTTTACCCCGTCGTCGTCGGGTCGGTCTGTTACGGCGTCGCCATCGTCGGGGTCGGTCTCGCGCCGTCGCTCGGGCTCGCGGCGGGGCTGATGGCCGTCGTCGGGGTCTTCGGCGCGCTCGTCGCCCCCGCGACGATGGCGCTCGCGACGGACCTCGTCCCCGACGACGAACGCGGCGTCGCGCTCGGCGGCTTCAACGTCGCCGGCTCGCTCGGCTTCCTGGCGGGCTTTCTGGTCGGTGGCCTCGCCGCCGACACGCTGGGGTATCTCCCGTCCTTCCTCGTCGTCGGCGGGCTGGAGGTCGCCATCGCGGTCGTCGCGCTCCGGGCGGTCCGTCGCCTCGAACCGTTCGCGGATCCCGAGCAGGGCGTCCACGCCGCCGACGGCTGAGCGCGGCCGTCGGTCGAGGGTTTTTGCCCCGCGAGCGGCTCCCCCCAAGCGATGACCGAGCTGTTCGGCCGCGCAGTCGCCGACCACTACCACGACCGCATGGACGAGCCGCTCCTCGTCCGAGACGGCGCGGAGACACAGGAGCATCCGATCGAGGCGTTCTACTTCGAGCCGTTCGACCCCGAGAGCGAGGCGGGTCGGTGGCTCTCGTCGTGGGTTCGCGCCCCACTCCTCGACGTCGGGGCGGGGGCCGGCCGGCACGCGCTCGTCTTCGGTGCCCGCGTCGAGACCGTCGCGGTCGACGTGAGCGAGTCACTGGTGGCGGTGATGACCGACCGCGGGGTCGCGGACGCCCGCGTCGCCGACATGTTCTCGCTCCCGTCGCGGTTCGACCGCGACCGGTTCGGGTCGGCGCTGGTCGTCGGCACCCAACTGAGCCTCGCGGGATCGATGCAGGGCCTCCGTGGGCTGCTCGGCGACCTCGCGTTCGTGACCGACGCCGACGCGACAGCCGTCGTGGACGGCTACGATCCGGGCCACGAGGCGGCGGCGGAACTGCTCGGGTACCGACCCGACCCGACGCCGGGGCTCGCCCACCGCACCTTCCACTTCGCGTACGAGGGCGCGGTGAGCGAGACGCTTCAGTTCCGGCTGTTCAGCCCCGACCGCCTGCGCGAGGCGACCGTCGGCACCGGGTGGCGGGTCGCGGACGTCCGGCGAGCCGACGAGGGGTCGTACTACCGCGCGGCACTCACGAAGCCGTAGCCCCGCTCTCTCGCGCCCGCCGCGTCGGTCGCCTCACTCGTGGCCCGACACGCGCACCGGCTGGTACGGTTCCTCCAGCCACTCGATGTCCGACTCCGACAGCGAGATGTCGAGCGCCTCGACCGCGTCTTCGAGGTGTTCGATGCTCGTCGTCCCGACGATGGGCGCGTCGACCCACTCCTTGTGCAGCAGCCACGAGAGGGCGATCTGCGCCATCTTCACGTCCTTCTCGGCCGCCAGTTCTCCCACCCGCTCGTTGATCTCCCGGCCCCCGCTCTCGAAGTAGGGGTGCTGGCGGGCGTAGTCGTCGGTCGCCCCGCGGGTCGTCGCCTCGAAATCCTCGTGGGGGCGGGCGAGATAGCCCCGCGCCAGCGGCGACCACGGCATGACGGCGACGTTCTCCTTCGCACACAGCGGGAGCATCTCGCGTTCCTCCTCGCGGTAGAGGAGGTTGTAGTGGTTCTGCATCGTGAGAAAGCGATCGAGACCGAGCGCAGCCGAGGTAGACAGCGCCTCGGCGAACTGGTGGGCCCACATCGACGACGCGCCGAGATAGCGCGTCTGCCCCCGCCTGACGACGTCGTCGAGCGCTCGCATCGTCGTCTCGATGGGCGTGTCGTCGTCCCAGCGGTGGGTCTGCAGGAGATCGACAGTGTCCATCCCCAGCCGGTCGAGGGAGTTTTCGACCTCCTGTTCGATCGCCTTGCGGGAGAGTCCGCCCGAGTTCGGATCGTCCTCGTCCATCTGGAAGTAGACCTTGGTGGCGACGACGTTCTGGTCGCGGCGGCCCTCCAGCGCCTTCCCCAGGACGCGCTCGGACTCGCCCATCGAGTACATGTTGGCGGTGTCGAAGAAGTTGATCCCCAGCTCGATGGCGCGGTCGACGAGTTCGATCCCCTCCTCCTCGTCGAGCACCCACTCGCGCCACGACGAGGTGCCGAAGCTCATACAGCCGAGGCAGATGCGGGAGACCTCCATGCCGGTGTCACCGAGGGTGGTGTACTCCATGCTCACCCGCTCTCGGCGAGGGCTCAAAAGTGAGGTGGCTGCGGAAGCGCCCGATTCGAAGCGGGCAGCCGTACAGAGGCCGTCGATCACAGCCGCACGTTCTCACCCCGAGAGAAGCACGGACGACGTTTACCCTGTCAGCCGTTCAACGACTATCCGACGCGAGCGGTGTCTCCGTCAGTGATTCAGATGTCCACGAAGCTACTCACAGTCCTCCTCGTCGGCGTCGTCGCGGTCTCGCTCGTCGGGGCCGTCTCGTTCGTCGGCGGCGTCGTCCGCTTCCTCGTGCTCTTGATGGGGCTCGGGGCGTTCGTCCTCGCGGCGCGCGGCGCGCGCGGCGACGAGGAGGGCGGCCTCGTCTTCGGCACCGGCGAGGACGAGTCCGCGGCGACGTGAGACGGAACCCCCACGGTCTTCGTCTGGAGCAGCGGCCCTGATCGTCGACGGTCAGCGCCCGTCACCGGACGCTGCTTCGGTCGACTCGATCCGCCTCTCGCGGGTCCGAATCGACCGACAGTCGACCCAAATTATTATTCGACGTGTTTTCGATATGTTGGGTATGGTACTGGAGTACGACACGGCATGTGAGTCGTTCGAGTGGGACATCCCCGAGGCGTACAACCTCCCGAGCGTGATCGAGTCGCACGCAGACGCCTTCGGTGACCGGGTCGCCGTCCGCTTCCTCTCGCAGGCGGGCGACCGCACGGAGCGGACGTACGACGACCTCCGGCGGGACATGAACCGCTTCGCGAACGCGCTCGCCGATCTCGGGGTCGGGTCGGGCGACCGGGTGATGCATCTGTTCCCGCGGCATCCCGACGCGTTCGCGATCCAACTCGGCGCGCTGAAACGCGGCGCGCTCTTGGTCCCGTGTTCGTCGATGCTGAAGCCGAAGGACATCGCGTTCCGCGCGTCGGATTGCGAGGCGTCGACGGTCGTCGCCCACGCGTCGCTCACCGACATGGTCGAGCCGGTGCTCGACGAGACGCCGCTGTCGACCACGATCTGTCTCGACGGCGACCCCGACGGCTGGCACTCCTTCGCGGAACTCCTCGCGGACCGGGCCGCCGACCACGACGGGCCCATGGTCGGTGCCGATGACCCGATGTCGATCAACTACACCTCCGGCACCACGGGCCAGCCGAAGCCCGTCCTCCACAGGCACCGCTGGATGCGCTGTTTCGAGCTCGTCAACGGGCCGTACTGGTGGGGCCTGTCGGGCGACGAGGACCTCTCCGACGAGCTGATGTGGGCCACGACGGGGACCGGGTGGGCGAAGTGGTTCTGGAGCCCCGTCGGCGTAGGGCTCACGACGGGCGCGACGCAGTTGCTGTACGACGGCGACTTCGACCCCGAGACGTTCCTCGACGTCATGGCCGACGAGGGCGTCACCCGGCTGTGTGCCGTCCCGACCCAGTACCGCCTGTTCGCACAGCGGGACCTCTCGACGTGGGATCTCGCGCTCACCGACGCGCTCTCGGCCGGGGAACCGCTCAACCGCGAACCGATCGAGGCGTTCGAGGAGGCGGTGGGAGTGACACCGCGCGACGGCTACGGGCAGACCGAGACGGTCGCGCTCGTGACCAACTACCCCGGTATCGAGGTCAAAGAGGGCTCGATGGGCAAGCCGACGCCGGGGATGGGAACGACGATCATCGACACGATGGACGAAGCGGCGGTCGACGACGGCGAGATCGGCGAGATCGCCGTTCCCGTGGACTGTCCCGGAATCTTCGACGGCTACTACCAGAAACCGAACCTCGACGAGAAGACGTTCTCCGGGGAGTACTACCGGACCGGCGACCTCGCCTCCCGGGACGACGACGGCTACTTCTTCTTCGAGGGGCGGGCCGACGACATCATCATCTCGGCGGGCTACCGCATCGGCCCGTTCGAGGTCGAGGACGCGCTCGTCTCTCACCCCACCGTCACCGAAGCCGCGGCGGTGGCGTCACCCCACGACGAGCGCGGCAACGTCGTCAAGGCGTACGTCGTGCTCGCGGCGGGGTACGAAGGCTCCGACGACCTCGCCGACGAGATCACGGCGTTCATGAAAGAGGAGACGGCCCCGTACAAGTATCCCCGCCGAATCGAGTTCGTCGACGACCTCCCGAAGACCTCCTCGGGCAAGATTCGACGCATCGAACTCCGCGAGCAGGAGCAGGCGACGTTCGGCGACTAGGCCGCCGGCGGTCCCGATGTCGACGAGGAAAGGCTCGACCGGGCGACGGCGCGAAAAGGCTCACTCCAGCGTGTCGAAGCTCTCCTCGCCGGGCAGTTCCCGGAAGGCGGCCTCGAAGTCCTCGCTGGAGTACTGCGAGAGCGTCTCGTCGAGCTCCTCTCTGATCTCGCCCATCCGCCTCGTGAGTCGGTCGTACTCCTCGCTGGGATCGTCCTTGGCGGTGCTCTCCAGGGTCGCTTTCTTGGAGGCGAGCGCGAAGAACTCCTGGGTACGGTCGTCGAACTGCGCCCGCGACAAGAGCACCTCGACGACCGAGTGGAGTTCCTCGCGGGAGACGGGCTTGACCAGGTAGTCGTCGAACGGCATGTCGACGATGTCGACGTCGGGTTCGACCGCGGTGATCATCGCGACTCGGCAGTCGATGTCGCGTTCGCGGAGGGCCGAGAGGACCTCGTCCCCGGTCATCGAGGGCATCCGGCGGTCGAGGAGGGCCACGTCGATGTCCTCGGTCGCCAGATCGAGCGCCGCCTCGCCGCCCGTCGCGACGATCACCTCGTACGACTCGCCGAGCCAGTGGGCGTACAGCTCCGCGAGTTCGGCCTCGTCGTCTGCGACCAGGACGACCGGCAGGCCGTCGCTGTCTTCGCCTACCATCTGTCTTCGGTGACACTCTCTCGCTCCTCATATATCATGGTGACGGCGTTTGCGCCGGCGGCGGTGTCCGATCGAGGGCGGCCGTCCCCTCGCGCGGGGTTCACACCCGGGATCGATGTGTCCCGGCTGGAGCGACCCGGCTGGACGGCGTGCGGTACGACGACTCGGATGCCCGCGCGCCGCACACCTCGCCGTGCGTCCGTCGACGCGTCCCGCCGGGAGTGGCCGGGCGAGCGGCCGTGGCCATAACGGATTACCCGACCGGCTACTAACGATCGGTGTGTTACCGCCCGAACCACCCCATCGAGCGGGGGCCGCATGACCGTCTGGCTCCTCGGCGACCAGCTCTCGCCCGCGGCCCGGCCGCTGGAGCGCACCGATCACGTCCTCATGATCGAGGCCCACGGCTTCGCCGAGCGGCTGCCGTACCACCCGGCGAAGCTCACGCTCGTCTTCTCGGCGATGCGTCACTGCCGCGACGCCCTCCGCGACCGGGGGTACGAGGTGACGTACATCGAGGCCGAGACGTTCGGCGACGGGCTCGACGAGTACTTCGCGGCCGCTCCCGGCGATTCGCTCCTCATGATGGAGCCGGCGAGCCACGGCGCGGGGGCCCGCTTCGAGGAACTGGTCGCCGCCCGCGGCGGGAGCCTGACACGCGTCGAGAACGACCGATTCCTGACCAGCCCCGAGACGTTCGACGAGTGGGCCGGGGACCGGACCGTCGACGACGGCTTCCGGCAGGAGCGGTGGTACCGCTTCGTCCGCCGCGAGCTCGACGTCCTGATGGACGGCGACGAGCCCGCGGGCGGCGAGTGGAACTACGACGACCAGAACCGCGAGACGCCCGACGAGGAGTGGTCGCCGCCGCCCGTACCCACGTTCGAGCCCGACGCGATCACCAAGGAGGCCCACGACTGGGTGACCGAGCGGTACGACGACCACTGGGGGGACGACTCGCTGGCGGCGATGGTCTGGCCCACCACCGCCGAGGAGGCGCGGTCGGCGCTCGACCACTTCGTCGCGACGCGGCTCCCCGAGTTCGGCGACTACCAGGACGCGCTGGTCGACGGAGAGTGGGCGCTCTCGCACTCGCTGCTCTCGTCGTCGCTCAACCTCGGGCTCCTCCACCCGCGGGAGGCCGTCGACGCCGCGGTCGAGGCGTACGAGACGGGCGACGCCCCGCTGAACTCCGTAGAGGGGTTCGTTCGTCAGCTCATCGGGTGGCGGGAGTTCATGCGCCACGTCTATCGGCGGGCGATGCCGGAGCTAAACGAGGCGAACCAGTTGGACCAGACCCGGGAGTTGCCGCCGCTGTACTGGGACGGCGGCACCGACATGAACTGCCTCTCGGAGGCGGTCTCGCACGTCCACGAGCGGGGCTACGCCCACCACATCGAGCGGCTGATGGTGCTGTCGAACTTCGCGCTCGTCTACGGTGCCGACCCGCACGAACTCAACCGCTGGTTCCACCTCGGCTTCGTCGACGCCTACCACTGGGTGACGACCCCGAACGTCGTCGGGATGGGCTCCTTTGCGACCGACGTGCTCTCGTCGAAGCCGTACGCCTCGTCGGGCAACTACATCAACAAGATGAGTGACTTCTGTTCCAACTGTCCGTACGCCGTGTCGCGGACGACCGGCGAGGGTGCCTGTCCGTTCAACGCGCTGTACTGGGACTTCCTGAAGGAAAAAGAGGAGACCCTCCGGGGAACGGGCCGGATGGGGCTGATGTACTCGCACGTCGACAACAAAGACGACGAGGAGTGGCGGGAGATCCGCGAGCGGGCGAGCGAGGTCCGGGAGCAGGCGCGCGAGGGAGAGCTGTGAGCAGAGCGTTCTGGGACGCCGATCGGTCGGTTCGACGCTCCCCCACCTGCGCGCCTCGCGTGTTAGCGTGCGACGGCCCCACTTGTCAGGCGAGTGTTGCGATTCAAATACCGAATTTGATAACGAGTCCCACACATATATTCACCTAGAGCTGACATTCTGCCTATGAGTAATACTACCCGTCGGGGGTGCATCGCCACCGTGGGAGTTCTGCTGTCTTCGGGTTGCCTTGGAAGCGCGACGACTGACACCACCGATGGGAGCGGTGAGACCGAGAGACGCGCGACGCCGACACGAACGCCTCGCCCGGACTCGGACGGCGATGGAGTCGTCGACGGGTACGACGACTACCCGACGGACCCGGCCAGGTCCAGGCTGGTCGAGTCGGCTTCGGATACGCGTAACATCGAGGAGGATCACTACTACTACTATCCGTTCTCTCTGGATCAGAACGGCTACGTCGAGATGGAGTACGTCGTCCGCGAGGGGCCAGACATAGACGTGATCTTCCTCTCTTCACAGGAGTTCGAACATTTCGAGGCCGGTGAGAACTACCTCCAGTACGACTCGCTGTCTCAGTGGGACGACGGGGGAGGGTCGATCAGCGGACCGATACATTCCGGAAGCAACTACGTCGTGTTTCACAACGCCAACGCTCCAACAAACTTCTCGAACGACTTGGCACGGGTCGAGTTCGAGATCGAGATCTCCGAGTAACTGGTCGTTTAGCTCGAACGGACCACACGAGCGAGTGCTGATGGGAAGGGGAGAGCGGACGTTCGGCGCGTGGGCCCAACAGAGCGACCGTCGATGGAAACCACCACAGGAGCGAGGAGAGATGGCGTATGAGTGCCGACTGGCCGGTGAGACTCCTCTGACACACGTTCGGCTGTCGGCCTCGTCTGTTGGATCGAGTGTTACCGTCCCATCGCGTGGAACTCGTCGTTCGGCCGCATGTCCGCGAACATCGCCATCCGGTTCGAGAGGTTGAAGAAGGCGGTCACGGCGGCGATGTCCCAGATGGCCTCCTCGGAGTAGCCGGCGTCTTCGAGCAGGGCGATGTCGTCCTCGCCGACCTCGGCGGGCCGTTCGGTGAGCTTCACGGCGACGTCGAGCATCGCCATTCGCTCGTCGGAGACGTCGGCTGTGCGGTAGTTGGCCACCAACTGATCGGCGAGACGCGGGTCCTTCGCGTAGATCCGCGCGAGCGCGCCGTGGGCGACGTTGCAGTAGTAGCAGTGGTTCACGCCCGAGACGGCGACGACGATCATCTCGACTTCCTCCCGGTCCAGGGCCGTATCCTCGACGAGCGCGTCGTGATACGCGAAGAAGGCGCGGAAGTGCGAGGGCTTGTACGCGAACGCCGAGAAGACGTTGGGGGTAAAGCCCGCGCGGTCGGTTTCGGCGGCGACGCGCTCGCGGAGGTCCGCGGGGAGGTCGTCGTAGTCGGGCACGGGGAACCGCCGCATGGCGTCGTCGTCGAGTTCGATGTCGGGGTCGGAGCCGTCGGCCGGGGAGTCTGTCATAGCACCCGGTTCGCCGCCGGCGGTAAAAGGTGCAACGGCGACCCCGGTCAGGGACCGACCACCAGCGCGACCCACGCCACCGTGACGAAGACGCCCAGCGAGAGCAGGCCGTAGTTGCCGAGCGTGCTGTCGGCGGTGACCACCGAGAGGGTGAACTTCCGGTTCGAGAGCGGCCAAAACGGCCTGATCCCCATCGGCGTCAACGCGTCCGCGAGGAGGTGTGCGCCGACCGAGAGGAGACCGACCGCGGCACCGACCGCGCCGAGCGTCGCCGGAGCGGACAGTGCGGCACCGCCCACGCGACCGACGAGGAGACCGACTCCGCCGAGGACGGCCGCGACGAGGAGCGCGAAGCCGACGGTGTGGGTCGGGCCGCGGTGTGTGACGCCGGGGACGCGGTGGTCGACGTCGGGCAGCATCGCCAGCCAGAGCGTCCCCGCGCCGACGACGAGCGCGAGTTCTACGGCCCCAGCCGAGACGAGCGCGACGCCGACCGGGGCGAAGGCGAGGAGTGCGACGCCGTAGTGGCCGTTTCGGTACACAGTCGCGAGAGGACCTCGGGCCACGAGTAGCTGACGGACTCCGTGACAGTCGAAAACGGTTAAGCCTCTGCACGAACGATAGGTCCCGTGATAGACGCGGTGACTGGATTGCTCGACGGGCTTTCGGCCTGGCAAGCGACGCTCGTCGTCGTCGTGCTCTCGCTGGGTGCGGCCCTCCTCGTCGAGATGGTCGTCATCCGCGGGGCGTCCCGGCTGGTGCGGCGGACGGACACGGAGTTCGACAACATCACCGTCCGAAACGTCCGGTGGCCGCTCGTCGTCTCGGTCGCGCTCGCGGGGATCTACGTCCTGACGCGGACGCCCGCGGTCGTCGAGAGCACGCTCGTCACCGCCGCGCAGTTGGACACGTTCTTCGGCAAGCCGTCGTTGGCCATCATCATCGTCGCCTGGGCGTGGGCGCTCAACAACCTGGTCAACGAGAGCGTCGAAGTGGTCAAAGAGAAGGGTAGTCGGTTCGACTTCGCCCCCGTCTTCTCGAACGTCTGGACGCTCGTGGTCGCGGTGGGGACCGTCGCCGCGCTCCTCCGCCTGTACGACATCGACATCACCCCACTCCTGGGCGCGGCGGGGGTCGCGGGAATCGCCGTCGGCTTCGCCGCGAAGGACACGGTCGCGAACTTCTTCGGCGGGATCGCCCTCTACTTCGACGACACCTACAAGCTCGGCGACTACATCGTGTTGGACTCCGGCGAGGCCGGCACGGTCGTCGCGGTCGGCATCCGGTCGACGACGCTCCTGACGCGCGACGAGGTGCTGGTGACGGTGCCGAACTCGGCGCTGAACGCCGCGAAGATCGTCAACGAGTCAGCCCCCCAGCGCCGCCGCCGCATCCGCGTCCCCATCGGGGTCGCATACGGCACCGACGTCGACGACTTCGAGGAGCTCGTCGTCGAGGTCGCCGAGGCGGAGTCGCTCGTGCTCGACTCGCCGAAGCCACGCATGCGGCTCCGTCGGTTCGGCGACAGCGCCCTGGAGTACGAGCTCCTCTGCTGGGTGGCGAGCCCGACCCGTCGCGCCCGCGCGACCCACGAGCTCAACCGGGCGATCTACAAGGCGCTCGCGGAACGCGGGATCGAGATCCCGTACCCCAAACGGGATCTCACGGTCACGAACGGGATGGAGGCGGTCGATCAGACGGCCGCGCATCAGCCCCCGTTCGACGGCGAGCCCGAACCGGTCCGGAGCGAGACCGACGGCGGCCGCGATTAGGCCAGATCCGCGAGCGCGAGCAGGACACTCGGGGCGGCCACGAGGACGACTCCGACGACGATCAAAAGCGCCGGGAGCATCAAAAGCCCGGCGTCGGTGAACAGCCAGAGCCCCAGGCCCGCGAGGACGACCACGGTTCCGACGACGCGCAGGAGCCAGGTGACGACCCCTTCGAGCTCCGATTCCGCGACGAGTTCGAGGGCTTCGAGTGCTTCGTCCATCGCGTCGGCGGATCGACACTGGAGACAGTTATTTTCCCGGAACCAGCGTCGAACGAATCGCGACAACGAGTCGCAAGGCCTGTTAGGCGGCCACCCACAGTGACGGTATGTTCGTCGACGCGCTCGTCTCCACGTTCGGTCCGTTCCTCATTCCTGCCGTCCTGTTCGGGCTCGGCGTCGTTGGCTACCTGTTCATCGTCGCGCTGAGCCGCCTCCGTGGCTGATCCGGTGAGAGCGGGTGTGCAGAAACAGTTATCCACCGCCCAAGTGATTGTGGGATGTCATGGCGCTCGACATCGAAGCACTGCTGACGTATCCGATGGAGTCGGACGACTGGCTCGTGACGGTGCTCATCGGCACCGTGTTGACACTGCTGTCGGTCTTTATCATCCCGGGCATCTTGGTGTACGGCTATCTCGTCCGGGTGCTCCGCGCCGGGATGGACGACGCGCCCGAACCGCCGGCGTTCGGCGACTGGGGATCGCTGTTCGTCGAGGGGCTGGTCGCGACGGTGATCCTGTTCGTCTACCAGCTGATCCCGCTCGTCGTGTTCGCGGTGACCGTCGGCGGATCGCTCGCCGCGATCGCCACCGGGAGTCGGGTCGGTGCCGGGGTCGGGATGGCCGGGCTCTTCGGTGGCCTCGCCCTGAGCGTCGTCCTCGCGCTGGTGTTCAGCTACGTCGGGCTGGTCGGCGTCGCCAACTACGCCCGGGAGGGAACGATCGGCGCGGGGTTCGACGTCGGCGTCATCATCGACGTCGGGACCGACGGCGCGTACGCGATCCCCTGGGCGGTCGGCGTCTTAGTGCTCATCGTCGCCAGCGTCGTCGGCAGCATCCCGATCCTCGGGCAGGCCGTGCTGTTCTACGCGTTGATCGTCGCGATGAGGGTCGTCGGGCAGGGGTTCGCAGCGGCCCGCGGACTCGACGGTTCGACGTCGCCGGGCGCCGGCGTCACCGCCTGAGCCGGCGACGGGCGGGGCGATATCAGCGTTTCTGACAGTCACGAGACTTCGTAAAAAATTTCATGTCACTCCATCGGATCCGACTAGTCGATGGCGCAACATCCGGGGTGGGTCGTCACGGGGAGGCGTGCCTGGGTCCTCGGCGGACTCGCCGTTGGTGCGCTCGTCGGACGGCTCCCGTGGGTTCGGTTCGGCGTCGACCCCGGCGACGTGCCGGTGGGTGACGCACCCGTCGGGTGGTTACTCGGCCGACTTCCGTCCACGGCCCAGGTCGGACTGGCCCTGGAGTTCCTGCTCGTCTGGGCGCTCGTCTTCGCCGCTCTCCCCGAGCTGTACCCCTCGCGTGCGCGCCGGCTCACGGCGGCGCTCCCGTTCCGGGTGGCCGTCGCCGGACTCACGACAGCCGCCTCGGTCGTCGTCTTCTTCTCGATAACGCGCCAGTTCTCCCCGGCGGCGCTGTTGGTGCTGGTCGCGGCGACGCTGACCGTGGCCGTCGTCGTCCCCTCGGTGACGGACAGCTGGCGCTTCGCGACGCCGTACGTCAGCCCGGCGTTCGCCGTCCTCGCGTCGTTCGTTCCGACTGACCGCGTCCCCGGCTTCGCCGCGCTGTTCCGGCGTGGCACGGTCGATTCGCGAGTCCGGGTCGCCTGCCAGGCACTGCTCGGTGTCGCCACCGTCGGGTTCGTCCTCGTCACGGGTGCGCTGTCGGCACTGCCGACGCTCGCGTTCCCGGCGCTGGAACTCCTCACGCTCGGAGGGCTCGCGGTCGGCCTCGGTCACCGCCTGTTCCCCGCGTTCCCGACGCGCTGGCGGCTGCGGTACGCCCGGGCCACGCGACGAACCCGCCGGCGGCTGTGGACCGCACGCAGGCTGCTCACCGACCTCCGGGGGGCCACGTCGGCACTCCTCGTCACGGCCGGGGTCCTCCTCGGGGCCAGCGCCGGCGGCCTCGCCGTCGCCGTCGCCGTCTCCGCCGCCCACCGGACGCCGCTCGACGGCGTCGTCGTTCCGCCGATCGGCGTGCTCACCGAGTGGGTCGTCGCCGGTGCCCTGCTCGGATACACCGTCTCTGTCACCCAGTTCTGGTGTCGAGCGGCTCGGTGGCTCCCGGCGTTCGTCGCGGCGGACCGGGACCGACGGACGGGGGGACTCCGCACGAACGACACGGCCGCGCACGACCGTCCGGCCGGACTCCTCGTGCCGCAGGCGTTCCTGCTCGTCGCCGCGCTCGGGACGCTCTCTCCGGGAGGGCGGCCGACAGACGGGTTCGGGGTGGCTCTCGGACTGGGGCCGGGACCGGCGCTCGCGGCGACCGCCTTCCTCCTGGCGGCGTCGTTCGCGACACCGTGGCTGCACCGTCTCCCGCGGGTCGCCGCGACGCTCCCGACCGTCTCCGATCGGCTCACGCCACCGGCCGCGTTCGCGGTCCAGTGGGTCGGTACGTCGGTCGCACTGCTGACGCTTCCCGGAACCGATCCCGTGTCGGTGGCCGCGACGACTGCGTTCGTCCTCGTCGTCGCGCTCGGTGGCTACGTCTACGTCGACGTTCGCGACGCGGCCGCCCGCCGCGGCCGGCGAGGGATCTGTCTCGCGTATCTCGTCTGGCTCTCGGTGGCGGCCGTGGGGCTCGGTCGGATCGTGACGCGGCCGCTCGTGCGGCTCGTAGTCGGCTAGGCGACCGACGCGTGTCCGGGGATCGTCGGCGGAATCGGATCAGGACAGCGCCGCGACCGGCGAGATCCAGATGACGAGTTCGCCGTCGCGCTTGATGATGCCCTCGATGGACTCGTCGTTTTCGAGGGGTGGTTTCTCCACGTCGTCCATCGACACGCGGACGACCTGGTACACCTCGTCGACGACCCACCCGATGGCGGCGTCGTCGGCGAACCGACCCGAGTCGAAGATGACGATCCGCTTGGGCTCGCTCTCCTCGCGGATGTTCAGGAGGCTCTTCGGGTTGACGATCGAGGTGGTCCGGCCGCGGAGATCCATCACGCCGTCGACGTAGTGCGGCGCGTTCGGGACCGTCGTGAGCGAGCCCTTGTCGACGATCTCCGAGACGTAGTCGATGTCGACGCAATACGTCTCCGAGCCGAGTTTGAACTCGAGCACCTGAATCTCGGTGGTGCCCTCGCTCTCCTCGTCGTCGTGCGGTACGGGCTGTGGGGTCTTCGGTGTCTTCTGCGAGTGCATGTCTTTCGGCTCCCGGTGACGCCTGTTACTTCTGCGGTCGGCCAAACGGTACGTAAACTTACTCCTCGCGTTATCACGCCTGATTATCGCCGAGATGCGTTTATGTATCACACTGTCGAAGCACGGACAGAGATGCGAATCGGATCGTTGGCTCGGCCCCGTTCGAACCGCACCCACCCGGCTGTGGACCTCAGCCGGAGGTGGCGATGAGCACGACGGCCGGCGGGACGAGGGCCGTCGTCGTGGACGACTCGCGGTTCATGCGGACGCTCATCCGCAACCTCCTCGAAGAGGGCGGGGTCGAGGTGGTCGCCGAGGCGGCAGACGGCGAGGCCGCGATCGAGACGGTCGCCGAGCACATGCCCGACGTGGTGACGATGGACATCGAGATGCCGCGGATGAACGGCATCGAGGCCGTCGAGCGGATCATGACCGACAGTCCCACGCCCGTGTTGATGCTGTCGGCACACGCCGAGGAGAACGCCGACGTGACGTTCGAGGCGCTCGACCGCGGGGCCGTCGACTTCGTGACCAAGCCGGGCGGCGAGGTGACCTCGGAGATGCCGCGCGTGAAACGCGAACTCGTCGACAAGGTCCAGTCGGCCGCCGTCGTCGACCTCTCGGTGGCCGGGCGGCGGTCCTCGCCACCGACGGCGCGGCCGCAAGCGGCGACCCCTGGCTCGATCGCACCGGCCGTGCCCGCTTCAGCCGACGGCGCGACGGTCGTCATCGGCGCGTCGACGGGCGGGCCGGCCGTCGTCGAGGGGGTGCTCGGGGGGCTCCCGCCGGAGGCGGGCCTACGCGTGCTGATCGTCCAGCACATGCCGGAGGGTTTCACGGCGCGCTTCGCCAAGCGACTCGACGCCCGCAGCGGCTACGACGTCGCCGAAGCGCGCGACGGCGAGCGGATCGGTGCCGGTCAGGCCCGGGTCGCCCCCGGCGGTTCACACCTGGTCGTCGACGACGACAGAGCCGGACAACTCCGGCTCAGACTGCGTGGCGGCGACCGGATCCACGGCGTCAAGCCGGCGATCGATGTCACGATGTCGTCGGCCGCCGAGGCCGTCCGCGGGCCGCTGACGACGGTCCTCCTGACGGGGATGGGTCGCGACGGCGTCGAGGGGATGAGCGCGGTCAAACGGGCCGGCGGTGCGACGGTCGCACAGGACGAGCGAACGTCGGCGATCTTCGGCATGCCGAAGCGGGCCATCCAGGCGGGACACGCCGACGAGGTGCTCCCCGCCGGGGAGATCGCCGAGGGCATTGTCGCCACACTGAGGAACTAACATGGACGAGGAACTGTACCAGGCCTTCATCACCGAAAGCGAGGAGAGCATCACCCAACTGAACAACTCGTTGTTGACGCTGGAGTCGAACCCAGAAGACGACGAGGCGATCGACGACATCTTCCGCCGGGCTCACACGCTGAAGGGGAACTTCGGCGCGATGGGTTTCGACGCGGCGGCGACAGTCGCCCACGCCATCGAGGACCTCCTCGACGAGGTGCGGCAGGGCGGACTCGACGTGACGCCCGAACGGATGGATCTCGTGTTCGAGGGCGTCGATCTCATCGTCGACATCCTCCACGACATCGAAGCGAACGGCGAGACGACCATCGATCCCGAGGAGACGGTCAGTGCCCTCCGGGCCGCCGCCGAGGGCGACGAGGGGACGGACGGAGCCGAGAGCCAGGGAGACGTCGACGACCCGGACGCGGCCGACGCCGCCGGGTCGGAGCCGTCCGCGCCGGTCGATACCGTCGACGCCGGGGATGGAGAGGGCGACGACGTCCCCGCGTCCCGGGCGGCGCTGATCGAGTCAGCGGTCGAGACCGTTCCGACGGATGTGCTCGCCGGCTCCGACGCCCTCTACCACGTCGAGGTCGCGCTCTCGACGGGCGAGATGAAGAGCGTCGACGCGGGCCTCTTCCTCGAGGGGATCCCCGAGGACCTGGCGATTCCGGGAGCGATCCCGCCGCTGACCGACATCGAAGCGGGCGCGTTCGACGACGGCGTCGAACTGTTCGTGGCGGACACCGACTCGGACGCGGTCGCGCGGACGGTCGGCGAGCTCTGGGGGGTGACCGACTGCGAGGTCACGGACGTCTCGACGGCGATCACCCGGGCGGGTGGGCGGCTCGGAGACGGCGGGACCGACACCGCTAGCGGACCGGCGGGCGAGGGGAGCGGCGACGCGGATGGGACGGACGGGGACGAAGGCGACGCGTCGACGGCCGCGACTGTGGCTGGGGCGGCGACCGACGACGTCGAGGAGGACGCGGGCGGCGACGGCGGGAGTGGTGGCGATACGGGGTCGGAGCGGAGCATCGCCGAGGTGAAATCCGTCCGGGTGGACGTCGACCAGCTCGACGAACTCCACGAGCTGGTCGAACAGCTCGTCACCTCCCGCATCAAGCTCCGACAGGCCATCGGCGAGGACGAAACCGGGGGCGTCGACACGCTAGACGAACTGGACAAGATCTCGTCGAACCTCCAGAGCACGGTGATGGACATGCGGCTGATCCCGCTGAAGAAGGTGTTCGACAAGTTCCCGCGCCTCGTTCGTGACCTCGCCCGCGAGCAGGACAAGCGGGTCGACTTCCGCGTCGAGGGTCAAGACATCGAGCTCGACCGGACGATCCTCGACGAGATCTCCGATCCACTGATGCACGTGCTCCGGAACGCGGTCGACCACGGGATCGAGCCGCCCGAAGAGCGAGCCGAGGCGGGCAAGCCCGAACAGGGTGTCGTGGAACTGTCGGCCCACCGAGAGCACGACACTGTCGTGATCGAAGTCGCCGACGACGGCGGCGGGCTCGACGTCGACCGGATCCGCGAGAAGGCCGTCTCGAAGGGGCTCGCGTCGACCGAGGCGGTCTCGTCGCTCCCCGACGAGGAAGTGTTCGACTACGTCTTCCACCCGGGCTTTTCGACGAACGAGGAGATCACCGACGTCTCCGGCCGGGGCGTCGGGATGGACGTGGTGAAGACGACGGTCGAGGCGCTCGACGGGTCGGTGTCCGTCACCTCGACGCTCGGCGAGGGGACGACGTTCAGGATCCGGCTGCCGGTGTCGGTGGCGATCATCAAGGTGCTGTTCGTCACGGTCGGCGACCGCCAGTTCGGCGTCCCGATCAAGTACATCGACGAGATCGGCCGCGAGACGCGCATCGACACGATCAACGGGGCCGAGGTCGTCGTCCACGACGATCAGGTGTTCCCGCTCATCCGGCTCCGGGACGCTCTCGGCGTCGGCGAGCCCGGTCCCGAGACGGGGATGGTCGTCCGGATCCGCCCACAGGACCGGCAGGTCGCGCTCCGGTGTGACGGCGTGACGCGGCAGGAGGAGGTCGTCGTCACGCCGTTGCAGGGCCCGCTGTCGGGCGCGGACGGGCTGTCCGGAACGGCGGTCATCGGCGACGGCAACGTCATCCCCATCCTCGACATCGGGACGCTCGAAGGGGCCGACGCGGGCGGGAGCGCCGCGAGCGAGTACGGTGGACTGGCCGCCGACGGGGGGAGCGCCGACTGATGGCCACGACCGAGAGTCGGGCGTTCGACCGACTCCTCGACTACATCGAAGAGTCGCTGGGGTTCGCCACGTCGATGTACAACAACGCGTACCTCGACCGGCGGATCTCCGCACGGATGCGCCGAAACGACGCCGACAGCTACCGCGCGTACCAGCGGCGGCTCGAATCGGACGACGAGGAACAGCAGGCCCTCCTCGACGCGCTGAGCGTCAACGTCACCTCTTTCTTCCGGAACGCCGACGTGTGGGAGGCGCTCCGTCCCGTCCTCAGAGAGCTTACGGCCGCGGGACGGACAAAGGTGTGGAGTGCGGCCTGCTCGGACGGCAGGGAGGCGTACTCGCTGGCGATGCTCGCACACGACGATCCGGAGGTCCGCGCGGACCGGATCCGGATCGTCGGGACGGACATCAAACGATCCATCCTCCAGGCGGCGAAACGCGGCGAGTACCTGGCCTCCGAGACGAACGATCTGGAGTCCCAACTCGCCCCGATCGGCGACTACGAGCGGTACGTCGAGCGGGACGAGGACTGCTACCGCGTCTCGCGTCCGGTGAAACGGATGGTCGAGTTCCGCCGGCACGACCTCATCAGGGAGTCGCCACCGCACGAGTTCGACCTCGTCTTGTGTCGGAACCTCTTCATTTACGTCGACGCCGACGCCAAGCGCGCGGTGTTCGAGACGCTCGGGTCGGGGCTCCGGCCGGGCGGCTACCTCACGATCGGAATGACAGAGACCGTCCCGTCGGCCTGTCGGTCCTGGTTCGAACCGGTGGAGAAGCGGCTCCGGATCTACCGAAGCACACGCTGACATGAAGCAGGGTGAGTACAAGCTGTCCGACACGCACGGCCGCTTTCTCAGGGCCGAACGGAACGGCCGGGAACTGCAGGACGCGGCGTGGACGAGCGGACGGATCCTCCTGTCGAACAGACGGCTCATCCTCGCGGGATCGGGCGGCAAGCGGACGTTCCCCCTCTCGACGATCGAGGGGGTCGAGGGGCGCTACGACGTCAACCAGGACGTCGCGAGCGTCTCGAACTACCTCTCGCTCCGGATCCCGAACGGCGTCGTCCTGGTCGCACCGACGGAGTACGAGACGTTCGAGCAGGAGTTCTACGGGGCCGTCCTGAACGAGGGGACGTTCCTCGCGCGGCATCCCGCGGTCGAAGGCGGCGTCGTCCAGAACACGGAGTGGGAGCGGTCGCGGCTCAAGGTCGAAGCGGAGGCGGTGAGCATGGCGACCGTGAGCGGGACGTTCGTCGAGATCCGCCTCGACGACATCGGCGATATCACCACGGGCCGACGGACCATCATCGACGACGACCGCCTGGTGCTCGAAGTCGAACACTCCGACGAGGAGACGAGCGTCCAGACGTACATCTCCGGCACCGACCGCCAGATGTCGTTCCTCGAATCGGTGCTCCGGAAGGGCGAAGAGCAGTCCGAGACGTCGCTGGAGCTGTCGAAAACCGACAAACAGGTGCTCACGGCGCTGTACTCCGGCGTCTCGCCGTTCGACATTCCCTCGTTTCTCGGCCTCGACGTCGACGAGGTCGAGGAGCTGTACGTCAGGCTCATCGACCACGACGTCCTCAACGAGGTCAGGGTCCGACACGAGGTGACGCTGAACGCCCGTGGCCGGAGCATCGCGAGCGACGTCATCTCCGACCAGTAACCCCGGCTAACCACGGTCGAGGACGGGCGATCGTCGATTCGACGCTCAGATGTCTCTTGGGAGTTCCGTAGAGGTCTGTTGAAAGTTCTGCAGAAGTCCTTTGAAAGATTCCTCAGAAGTTGATGTCCTCGAACCGCTCGTTGATCAGGAACTGCGCCTGGGGTGTGAGTTCGTGCGGCGGATCGATCGACTCGATGAGCCCGTTGTCGTCGAGGGTTTCGAGGTGGTCGTCCAGGACCGACTCGTCCACGTCGAGCAACGCGGCGAGGTCGACACCGCTCGCCGCCGTGCCCGCCGAGTAGAGGCCGACGAGCACTTCGAGGGCGTCGTCGGAGAGGTCGATGTCGCGGACGTCCGACGCGAGGTAGTGGTACATCTGTCTGAGGTAGCGTCCGAGGATGTTCATCTTGCGTCGGGACGACATCGACACCTCGGTCGTGACGGTCTGGGTCTGGGTGACGTGCTGGACGGAGAGCACGAGCCGTGGCTCGTCCTCGATCGTCCGTTCGAGCACCTCGAAGAAGACGACGCTACCGAGGTCGATCTCGAACACCCCATCGCCGATCGTCAGCTCCTCCGTCCCGGGGAAGGCGACACAGTCGGTGTCGAGGTGGAGTCCGACCTCGCGGATGGACTCCTCTTGGAACCGACCTCCGATCTTCGCGGGGTGTTTGAGCGCCACGGTCGACCCGTGGAGCGTCGCCCGGTAGAGGATGAGCGAGAACTTCTCGATGGTCTCGCGGTCACCGCCGACGACGGTCGTCCGCTGGACGCCGTTGACGACGTAGCCGACCATCACCGTGTGGTCGAAGAACTGCTCGACCTCCGGCGGGACCTGTCCGACGGCGACGTCGAAGATCGACGTGAGCGGCACGACCGTCTTCGAGTCCGACGTCGCCAGGATGAGCCGCTGTTCGCTCATCAACACGCGGCCCTTGAGCGGGTCGAACGTCCCCGACCCCCCGGCGACGAAGTTCGCCACGAAGTCGACGACGATTGACTCCCCCGATTTGGTCCGGGTGAGCCGCCGTCTCGCCTCGTCTTCACCCCGTGCGGCCTCGGTCGCTGCTTGCTGTTTTCGCTCCCCCTCGGTCGTTTCGGTGTCCGCATCCGCGTCCGGGTTCGAGGTCGACGAACTGTCGCTCACGCGGAGATCAGCGCTCCGGCGAGGTGTGAGGTCACGACGGCGAGGATACTCCCGATCCACGCGAGCGCGACGAAGTGGAGGTAGGAGTTGGCCTTGTGGCCACCGTCGACGACGCGGATCATCAGCGACGACAACAGGGCGTTGAACAGGATGATGAGCGTCAGGAGGTACTCGATCGTGGGCACGTCGTACACACCGGCGTGGATGATCGTGCCGACGTTCGTCCCGGTAAGGTCCATCTGTGCGGAGATCCCGACGAGGATCTCGACCACTTCCAGTCCGATGAAGAAGGCGAAGGCGGCCGAGGCAGTGATCCCGTAGAGGACGCCGATGAGGGTGATCGTCGCCTGTTGGCGCTGGCGACGGAGCTGGAGCACCTCGTTCATGTTCCGGCTGATGAGCTCGCCGAGTTGCTTTGGGCTCCCGCCCATCTGTCGGCCGACGAGATACATCTCGGAGAACTTCTGGATGAGGTACGAGCTGGCCTCGGCGGTGAAGTAAAACCACGCCTTCGTCGGTTCGATCCGCATCTTCAGCCGGGTGTACAGCCGGTTGACGTCCGCCGTGAGCGTGCCGAAGTCCTTCTTCCGGAGCGTCTTGAGCACCGCCGAGGTGGTCGCCTGCTTCGCGCTCTCGGAGGAGCCGAGCGCGCGGATGAAGCCGGGGAACTCCTCGTCGCGGCCCTTGATCGAGTTCTCGTGTCGCCGCGCGAGGATCCCCGGGATCGCAAGCGGTGTGAGCGGTGCCGACATCAGGATCGGGATCGGGACGCCCTCCAACACGCCGCGCATCGCCCGGCCGACCGGCGTGAGGCCGAACGTCCCGAGCGCGAGCGCGAAGATGAGGATGAACGACAGCCCGACCGCGCCGTAGAGGCTGATGTCCACCTGGCGGACCGGCCGGGTGCGGTACTCCTCCTGGAGGTACCACAGAGGGTCGTACGGCGACATCGTCCGCATGACGAAGTAAAAGCCGAGCTGGACGAAGACGAACAGGATGATGACCGCGAGGATGGTCGTCGTCGCGTCGGTCCCCGTGAGGATCGGGAGGACGATCGCGTTGATCAGCCCGAACGTCATCGAAAGGATCATCGACAGGTAGAGGTCCTTCATCACTTCGAGGTTCTCCAGGGCACCCTCGTACACCGTGACGTACGACTGGATCATCGCCTCCTGCTCGCCGAGGAGGAAGTCGTCGATTCCTTGACCCGCGTTCAACGCGTACGCCAGCCGATCGAGGAAGTCAGCCATCGGCTTCGATGGCACCTCCCGGGCCCGCCGTTTGCACGCGTCGTCGAGCGACTGGTTCCAGGCGTCGACGAGCTGGACGATCCGGTTCATCTCGGTCGCGAGTTCGCCGTACTCCTCCTCGCGCGAGAGCGCGCGGAACACTTCGACGCGGTCGATGTTCGTCGTCGACAGCACCGTCATGTGGGTGATGAGTAGGTGGAGCTGGTTCTCCAGGCCGCGGCGCTGCTGTTCGACGAGCAGGCGCGGGTACAGAAGCGCCGTCGCGGCCAGGAGGACGCCCAAGAAGAAGATCGGCAGCCGGACGAGGAGCGGAAGTGGGAGGACGACCGACCCGAGCGTCGACAGCAGGAAGAACAGCGCGGCCGGCGAGACGACGAGCAGGAGGTAGCGCTCGACGCGCATCGGCATCCGCTGGTACGACTCCCAGACGGAGTCGGCGAACTCCTTGAAGCGGGCGGTGCCGGTCGCGACGTTCGTGTTCGATCCCATCTGTCATCGTCTCAGTGAGGCCATGTCGAAGGGGAGGCCCTCCACCCCGTCACGCTGGAAGTCCTCGATCAGTTCGTTCACGTCGTGGTAGCCGACGACGTTCTCTTGGATCGCGCGTCTGATGATCTCCGCGCGGAACTCGATGTCGTCGTAGATGTCGCGCGTGTCGGCGTAGCCGAGCAGTTGGGCGACCTTCTCCTCCATGATGTAGGAGTTATTCATCCCCTGGAAGACGATCTCGTCGTCGACGGGATCCCAGTAGAACACCTCGCGGGTGACGACCCCGCCCATCTCCTTCGAGTAGCCCTCGATCTCGACGACGCTCGTCACGCGGCGGAGGATGTCGTCCCCCCGCCGAACGCGGTTCTGGAACAGTGCGATGTCGGCGTTGTCCATGAACGTCTCGGGGACGTTGATCGGGTCGCCGGTGAAGCGCTGGATCATGGAGACGATGTCGGACGCGTGGAAGGTGAGGATGACCGGGTGACCCGTCTGCGCCGCCTGAAACGCCATCCGCCCCTCCTCGCCACGCACCTCCCCCACGATGATGTAGTCGGGGCGCGACCGGAGCGCTGCGGCGACGAGGTCGAACATGTCGACCTCGGAGTCGCTCCCGCGTCCCTCGCGGGTGAGCAGTTGCTGCCAAGTGTTGTGCGGCGGGAGCACCTCGGCAGTGTCCTCCGCGGTGTAGATCTTCGAGTCGCGGGGGATGAACGACAGCATCGCGTTCAGCGTCGTCGTCTTCCCGGACGCCGTTTCGCCGACGACGAAGATTGTCCGCTCGTTCTCCAGGGCGACCCACAGGTACGCGGCGAGTTCCGGGGAGAGCGTCCCCCACTTCGTGATCTGGTAAATCGACAGCGGAACGTCGTCGCCCTGTCGGATCGTCAGGCTGGAACCCTTCAGCGAGATGTCGTCGGAGTAGATGATGTTGATACGCGAGCCGTCCGGGAGCGTCGAGTCGACGATGGGGTGGGCGTCGGAGACGGGGTCGCCGATCCGCTCGCCCATGTTCCGGAGCCAGTTGTCGAACTGCTCGACCGAGTCGAACTCGACGCTCGTCTCGAGCAGGCCGAACGTTCCGTGATCGACGTCGACCTGGTTGGGTCCGATGACGTGGATGTCCTCGTTCTCGGGGTCGCGCATGATCGGTTCGAGCGGCCCGAGCCCGACGATGTCGCGGACGAGACGGTACTGCATCTTCTCGTACGTCGACTCCGGGACGGCGACCCGCCCGATGTCGAGTTTCCCTTTCAGTTGCTGGATCGTGGTCTGTTCGTCCTCAGGCACCGGCTCACGAACGGTCACGACTTCCTCGAGGAGTTCCTCGATCCGCTGTTCGTACTCGGCGTCGGACTCGGGGGCGGGCTTCCGGACGCTGTACTCGAGGATCTTGTCCTTGACGTCGTCGAACACGGCGCGTTCGGACTCGTCGAGCTCTGGTTCGATCGTATAGTACTTGGTCGTCTCGCCGAAGTTACCGTATATCTGACAGTAGATTGGCCCGCCGAGGTGGTAGAGCACGTTCGGACGGCGCGATTCGTAGTCGGACGGTTCGTCCACGAGGAGTGGAAACTCACCGGTGATCTGCTTGAACCGCTTGAGGTGATCCCTGAGGTGGTCCCAGCGGGACGCGTGCCGCTTGAGTTCCTCCGAGATCCGTGCCGAGCCGTGCTCCGTCGCCATCAGGCCACACTCCTCGATTCGATGACAATTCCGATGCCCGAGCGAACCGAGAAGCCGATGCGGTCGCCGACCTGCTCACCCATCCCCGCGAACCGCTTGACGAAGATGTTCCGGCGCACGTCGTTGCCGACCTCGACCATCTCGAGTTCGATGAAGACGTCCGCGATCGAGCGGAACGGTCCCATCGTCTCCTCGTCGACGGTCGTCGGGTCGACGGTGAGGATCACCGTCTTCCCCTGCGAGGTGACCTCCCGGAAGAAGGAGATGATCTCCAGGGCCGCCTGCCGCTCTTCGTTCTGACGGACCAGCGCCTCGAACTGCGGGTCGTTCCGGAGGATCGCGTCGAACGTGTCGACGATGATGACGTCCCCGTTCCACACCTCTTCGGCCTCCATCAGGCGCCGGAGCAGCTCCTTTCGGTCGCGCTCTTGGCCGCTGAGGGCCCCGCCGGAGTCGAGTTCGGCGTGGATATAGAGGATCTCCTCGTTCAACAGCGGTCTGACCATGTTGTACTCCAGCGAGTGCATCTGATCGAGAAAGCCCCGCACGCTCAACTCCGTGGAGATGAACGTGACGGTGATGTCCTCGTCGGTGAAGCCGTAGCTCAGTCGCTGGGAGATGACGCTCTTGCCCGCGCCGTAATCACCCTCGATGAGGACGATCGCGCCGCGCGGGATTCCCCCGCCGAGTTCCTGCTTCAGGCGGTCGTGTCCGTCCAGCCCGATCGGGAATTGCGTAGAGTCTGTCATGATGTTCTGAACCGAAAGACCTCCTCGTCGCTGTCGAGGACGAGTTTCACGCGGTGGTCACCGGGCGACAGCGAGACGCCCGAGACGGTGAGTTCGACCACCCCGTTCGGCGTCCACTCGGTGCCGTCGACCACCTGCAGGGACGTGGCGGTCTGGTACTGCCCGTCGACGAAGAGGTCGACGGCGTCCGCGTCGGCCGGGAGGGTCCGGACCCCGGTGTTCTTGACGTAGAGCGTGATCGTTCCGTTCGCGTCGTCGTAGACGCCCGCCTCGGGATCGGAGATGATCTCCACGTCGGTCTTGATCGATTTCGAGACGTCCCCACCGCGATCGTCGACCGCGTTCGAGATGCCGCTCACCGTGTCGATGAGCACCCCGGCGACGCCAGCCGCGATGACGATGCTCGCGATGAACAGGATGAGCGTCGGCACGGATATCTCCGCCATGTTACGTCACCGTGACTTGGCTCGTTTCGGCGACGCCGTACTCGGTGACGACTTTCACCCGAGCGGGCTCCGACGTGGAGACGTTCAGCGTCATCGTCTCGCCGGGCTCCCAGAGGTCGGTCGCCGCGGTTCCGTCGACCCGTGCCGACGCCGTGGAGTCGTACTCGTTGTCCACGAGCACGGTCGTCCCGTTCACCGACAGCGTCGTCGACCCCTCGTTCACCACCGAGAGGTTCAGCGTGCTCGTCGTGTTGTTGTAGACGGCGCTCGTCACGGCAATCGCCGTATTCCGGCGGTCGAGCAACTGCTCTTGGCGGTCGTCGCGGGCCTCGTCGACCTGCTCGAACGTCGTCGCGGTCGTCGTGAACATCGTCCCCGCGGCGATGAACAGCCCGAGGAAGACGATCGCCGTCGCCCCGCTAACGCCGAATCCCACGGTCACTCCCCCCGTCGGCGACGAGCGCCTCTAGCGCGGCCGGATCGGGCTCGTGGCCACCGAGTCGACTCACGTACGAGAGGCTCGTCTCGTGGTGGTCGACGGCCAGTTGCGCGTGCTGTTCGTCGTCCCGCGGGCTCGCGGCGAGGCGAACGTACGTGTCGAGCTTCGATCGCACGTCGGCCGAGATCCAGCCGAAGTCCTGGTAGAGCCGAAGCGCGCGGGACGCACCGAGGGGGCCACCGGCCGAGACGAGGAAACGCACCCACTCCATCGCGACGGACTCGGCGACGTACGTCGACGGGAGCGTCGAGAGGTGGGCGGCCGAGTCGTCCGCTCTCGCGGCACCCCGCTTCTCCCGTCCGACCTCGTCGGCACGCTCGGAGTCGGTCCCGGAGTCCGCGGAGTCGGTCCCGGAGTCCGCGGAGCCCGCCCCGGCGTCGTGAAACATCTCGTCGTCGGTCACGGCTTCGGCCGCCTCGACCGACTCGCGGTCGCCGTCCGGGTCGTGCACGCTGTCGGTGGGTTCGTCTGACACGTCCGCATCAGCCGGTTCGTCGTCCGACTGAACGCTGACCAGCTCGGATCGACCGGCACCGCTCTCGGGTGCGGCCGTCCCGTCAGCGACCTCGCCGGCACCGTCATCGGGGTCGTCCTCCTCGTCGGTCGCCTCGGCGTCGCTCTCCTCGTCAGCCGTCTCGGTTGTGACCGCGTCACCGTCGTCCTCGTGGCCGTCGACGGCATCGTCGGCTTCGCCAGCGTCGTCCGCCGCGTCCTCGTCGGTGTCTTCCCAGCCGTCGCCGTCCTCGTACTCGGCTTTGAGATCGTCGAACGAGACTCCGCCCGTCCCGCCAGTGTCGGCCGCTTCGGCGTCGGTCGGGTCGGGCTCCTCGTCGAGCATCTCCGGCCCGTCCGGTTCGGCCTCCGCGAGTTCGTCCTCGGCGGCCGCTTCGGCTCGCTCCTCGCCGGTCTCGGCGTCCAGTTCGCCGAAGTCCTCGTCGAAGAAGCTCTCGGCGTTGGCGTTCGCGACGTCCGGATCGAGGTCGTCCTCATCGTCCTCCTCGGAGTCGAACAGTCCGAACGCGCCGTCGCCGTGTTCGAGCCCGCCCATCTCCCGGGCGTCGTCGACGAACGGGTTGATGCCGCGGGTGACCATCTCGTAGATGTCGAGGAGTTTGCGGATCGTATCGTCGAGCTCGTCGACGGTTTCGCCGATCTGTTTGTTCTCCTCGCGGACGGTGTTCATGCTCGACGAGATCGACCCGACCTCGGTCTCCAGTTCGCCGATGCGGTCCTCGAAGTCCGCGAGCCGCTCGGTGAAGTCGTTTCCGCCGCCGGCTCCGGCTCCGCCCCCGCCCCCGAAGCCGTCGTCGTCGAGGTCGCCGAACCCGTCGTCGGCGCCGTCCGCGTCGTCGGCCGTAGGGCCGTCGAAGTCGTCGTCGAGGTCGTCGAACTCCTCGTCGAACTCCCCGAGGTCGTCGAACTCGTCCGTGTCACCGTCCTCGTCGACGTCGCCGGACGCCTCCTCGTCCTCGTCGTTCACCCAGTCCATCATTCCCATCCGTATCGCCTCCGTCGCGAGACGCGAAGGGAAGCTCCGTTCCGAACCGTCGCCGAAGCGAACCCGACCCGACATCGTCGGACGCCACCGAACACGACCGCCAGAGGCGGGGGAACAGATAGCATTGATTGTCTGGTAACCCTGAACGATACATGAAGTTTCGCTCCTGACTATCGAGGGTGATAACGCACACCGGCGCGTAGTTTTTGCCCCGCTCGGATCGAACGAATCCCAGTGAATGTAGCGGCGGTGAGAAGAGTTATTTGGGCCGGTAACCACGGTGTACAAGTCCGAGGATCTAACTCAATGCCAGAACTCGTCGAAACCGGAATCGAAGGACTCGATTCTATCCTTAATGGTGGTATCGTGAAGGACGCAGCAGTCCTCATTAGCGGCAATCCCGGGACCGGCAAGAGCATCCTCGGGATGCAGTATCTCTACAACGGTGTGGCCGACCACGGCGAGGGAGGTATCTATCTGACGTTCGAGGAGTCACGGGCCGACATCGAGGAGGCCGCTCTCTCGATCGGCTTCGACAAGTGGCCCGAGTTCGTCGAGAGCGGCGACATCAAGGTGTACGACAAACGAACGCTCCTGCGCGACGGGGACTTCTCCGGGACGCTCGACCGCATCCTCGACGATCTCCAGTCGACTAACTACGACCGGCTGGTGCTGGACTCGCTGACGATGTTCCAGCTCTTCTTCGAGGACGAGAAGGAACAGCGTCACTACCTCCTGAAGTTCATCGACATCCTCAAGGACTCGGGGCTGACCTCCCTGCTCACGACGGAGCAGTCGGCGATCTTCCCCGAGACCGAGATCGGACTCGAGAACTTCCTCACGGACGGGAACATCTACCTCGTGCAGTCGCCCGCCGGCTCGACCTCTAATCGCTACGTCTGGGTGGCGAAGATGCGCAAGCAAGAGATCAAAAACTCTATGTTCCCGATGGAGATCTCCCAGGGCGGGATCAAGATCTACGAGCAGGCCGCGGGCTTCTCGATGGTCGGGGAAAGCGCGCCCTTTTTCGGTGGCGGCGACCAGCCCGAGCGCTGAGGGAGCGCCTCGTGGGTTGTGTCGAGGCGTTCGGAACGGTCGAGAGTAGCTATCGGGCCGCTCCACAGGGTGGAATTGTCGAAATCGTTCTCGTCAGGACAGTCGGCAATCGCTTTCAGAACCGGCTGTGATCGCCGCGAGACCGTTTCTGTCCACGCATCCCCGGAATAAATAGCGGGGCGAATCGGAACGGCCGATGAGACATCGACTTGTGGACGTTCTCCGGACGTCTCGGCGAGCGTTTCGGAACATCGATTACGAACATGGCGTATGTACTGCCACCGGCGATCGGCTGTACAGTAAGCGTTCGCTATCGAAGGTTGCTCCAGTAAAAAACAGAACCGCTCGTGCACCGCGTGGTGCGCGGAGTTAGAGGAAGATCGTGTCGTCTTGGACGTCGGTCGGGATCGTCACCTGGACACGAGTGGTTGCGCCCGACGGCGTCGTGAAGAGGAGCGTCCCTTCTTCGCCGCTCTGGAGCGTTGAGCTGTTAAACGCCGAATTGCTGACGCCGATCTCGAGTCGGTACTTCGAGTCGTCGGTGATCGTCACGGGTGAGGTGGTGGTGCTGTTCGTCTCGTCGAAGACCGTGACTGCAGCGTTGGAGACAGGAGCCTGACCCTGGTTGGCGTCGCTGATCCACTGCACGGTCGTCGATGTCAGATTGATGTTTCCGGACCCAGACGCCTTCCTGACCGTTACCGAGACGTTGTCCGTCGATCCGGAACTGATCGTGGCGTAGGCGTTCACCACGGTGAGGCGGTCACTCACTTCGCCCTGTGCCTGCTGACCGGTCTGTTCTGCGTTCTCCTGAAGGAATCCGGCCGTGTTGACCAAGACTCCGGCCGCGATCGCCGCGACCAGCACCATCGCGATGAACACGATGAGGGTTCCGATACCGACCTGACCGCGGTCGTCGTCGGGGAATATGTTGAGCTTCATTGTGCTACCTCAGATCTCCACCACGCCACCGCTCTCGGCGGTGTCGGGGATCCGTCCCTGGACGTACGTCGAAGCACCGGAAGAAGTCGTGATCTGGAACTCGAACTCGCTTCCGGGCGACAGGGAACTGGCGATCGTGGTGAGGTCGAGCGTGATCTCGATTCTGTCGGACTCACTCCGCAGGATCGTCGCGTCGTTGTTCGCAACCGCGGTGGTCGTCACCGCGTTGTTGGAGGTAGCGTTGAGCGTGTTGGAGGCGGTAGCCCCGTCGGGACCGAGATACGTGTACGTCGTATCGTCGAGACTGATGTCGTCGGAGCCGGACGCCTTGCGGACGGTAAGAACGACCTGATCGTAGTTTCCGTTAGTACCAGTGTCCGTGGCGTACGCATTCACGACGTCAATCCGGTCGCTCACTTCGCCCTGTGCCTGCTGTCCGGTCTGTTCTGCGTTCTCCTGAAGGAATCCGGCCGTGTTGACCAGGACCCCGGCCGCGATCGCCGCGACCAGTACCATCGCGATGAACACGATGAGGGTCCCGATACCGACCTGACCCCTGTCTGCTGTGTCTTCGAACATGTTGGGTAGTCTCGGCCGGATCCCCCCGACGGGGTCCGGGCCTTACTCGCATCGAGCGGTAGTGGATACATAACCATACTCCCCTGATTATCACGAGAGAAAATCAATCAAGGATACTGACTCTCATACGAATACACGCGTCCGTACACGGGTATGTAACGCAATCCGGAACGACGGACCAGTATAGATCTGGAGAACGATTCGGAACAAAGACCAGGACAGGTCTAGAGCTGCACCCCGGACGAGTTCCCCGGCCGACCGCTCTCTCGACTCAGGAACAGGGGGACGGAGGGACCAGGGACGCAGGAACCAGCGCGCCGCGGTCAGCGGCGGGTCAGTTGTCTTGGGCGATTCGACGCCAGACGTCGTCGAGTTTGTTCTTCACTTCCGGCCGTTCGGTGACGTTGAGAACGAGGTCGTCGTCCTCGAACCGGACGTTGATCTCGTCGACCTCACGCCGGTAGACGTTGGTCCGACGGTGTTCGTCGGAGAGAACCCGATCGTGGAGCGTCAACAGCCCGGCCTCGGACAGTTCCTCGATGCGTCGGTAACAGGTCGCGATGGGGATGTCGAGCAGGTCGCTGAACTCCTGTGCCGAGTGGGGCTGGTGCGCAGAGCGGAGGATATCTGGGTTGTAATCGTTTCCGAGGGCCGCGAGTGTCCTGTCTGGGTCCATCAGTGTTTTCGTTCATGATACCGACTAATGTCAATGTATTGGTTACGTGCTTGACGGATACGGGTCTCGACTCCCACCGGCGCCGCACGCTGGGTTCGGTCAGAGAGAGTCGGCTCCCCGATGGGCTTATTATCACGTCTCGACCACTTCCCGTATGGCACCGCGCGGGCCGAACGACGAGGAGGGGGTGGTCGAGCCCGACGACCTCGACATCACGAAGAACGAGGAGGTTCACGAGCTGCGTGACGGACAGTACGTCATCGCCACGGAGAACGCGGGGGCCGACGACCGCGACCTGGCGGAGCTTCGAGCGGACCTCCGCGAGGCATCAACACCCGAGCCCGATCCGCGGTCGGCGCTGGTCGAGCACCTGGAGTCGGTCTCGGCGGCCAACGGCTTCGTCATCGCGGGACGGTTCGACGACGAAGTCGCAGTGCACGAGAGCACCTCGGACGATCCCGGGGCGGTCTTTCGCGAGTTACTCACGTGGTACGCGGCGAACGTCGACGACGACACGCCCGCCCCGGAGGTTCTCGGCATCCTCTGTCTCGCCGCCCGCCTCCCGGTGCGGTATCCGGCACGGACGGTGGCCGACGTGCTCGCGGCGCACGACCTCTCGCCCGACGACTCGATCCGGGAGCTGATCGATATCGTTCGCGACGAGGGGCTCGTCATCCCGCCCGACGCCGACGAGTAGTTTGCTATCGATCGTGATAACCAGTGGGAAGTATTTATGCGGTGATTTCAGCAATCAGGACTGTATGGCGAACACAGTGCTGGTGGTCGACGACTCCGCGTTCATGCGGAACCCCCTGAAGCAGCTCCTCGATGGCGAACACGACGTGATCGGAGAGGCCGAAAACGGCGTCGAGGCCGTCGAACTGTACCGTGAACTGAACCCCGACGTGGTGACGATGGACGTCGTGATGCCGATCAGGAACGGGATCGAGGCGACGACGGAGATCAAGGAGATCGACCCGGGGTCGTCGGTTATCATGTGTACGAGCGTCGGCCAGGAGGAGAAGATGCGCGAGGCCGTCGAGGCCGGCGCCGACGGCTACATCACCAAGCCGTTCCAGAAACCCAACGTCCTGCAGGCGATCGACGACGTGGCGAAGGCGAAGGTATGAACCTCGACGTCCACGCGCTCCGGACGTTCAGTCAGCTGGCACACTCCGGCGCCGAGAAGGCCGCGTGGTCGCTCTCAGAGTTGACTGGGATGGAGACGCGGGTCAACGTGACCAAGATCGAGTTGGAGACCGCCACCGACGTCGAGTGTGAGTTCCGTGACAACGACTTCGTGAGCGTCCGGATCGGGTTCAGCGGCGGGCTCGACGGCCGGACGATCCTCGCGTTCGACCGCGAGGCAGCGTCGAACGTCGTCGAGGCGATCCTCCCCGGCGGTGCTGGAGGGGACGAACTCGCGACGTCGGGGCTCAAAGAGGTCGGCAACATCATGCTCGGCGGCTTCATCGACGGCTGGGCGAACCACCTCGAGACCAGCATCGACATCACGACTCCGACCTACCTCGACGTCGACAGCGACGGGCCGCTCGACGGGTTCGCCGTCGGCGACCGACTGGAGGGCGAAAACGAGCACGTCCTCGTCTTCCGCAACCAGCTCGAAACGACCGCCGACGCGGTGACTTTTTATCTCTACATGGTGCCGACCGCGGGGACGATCGAGACGATCGTCGACACGGCGACCGACGCCGAGGAAGCGGTCCCGATCGAGACGCTCACCACGTTCAGCGACATGATCTCCGACGGTGCCGAGCAGGCGTCGGCGGACATCTCGGCGATGACGGGCACGCAGACGGTCGTCGACGTCTCGCGGTTGAGCTTCGTCCCGATCGAGGGGGTCCCGATGCAGCTCGACGATGCGACCCGCGTCGGCGTCGTCCTCGAGTTCATGGGCGTCCCCAGCGGCTACATCGCCATTCTCTTCGACGAGACCTCCTCGGAGCAGATCGCCGCGGCGCTGCTCCCGGGCGCGGACGCCGGGGAGGCGATGCGCCAGAGCGCGATACAGGAGATCGGCAACATCATCACGTCGGGTTTCCTCGATGGCTGGGCCAACCAACTCGAGACGACGATCGAGATCTCCCCGCCACAGTTCGTCCACGACCTCGGTCCGGCGATCATCGACCCCCTGGCCACCGAACTCGCCCAGGCGCAGGACTACGCCTTCCTGATCGACTCGACCATCAGGACCGACGACGACGAGTTCACCTGCGACATCTACGCGTTACCGAACGAGAAGGAGTTGCGCCAGGCGCTCGACCAGCTATCGGCACACCCAGCCTGATGGAAGTCTACACGAGCGATCCGCCGGCCCGCCGGCGCACCGACCGCATCAAGGTCGGCATCGCCGACTTCGCGGTCGGCGACAGCGAGAGCCGACTCTCGACGAGTGGGCTCGGCTCCTGTGTCGGGATCGCGCTGTACGACGACCGTGCCGGGATCAGCGGGCTCGCCCACGCGATGCTCCCGGCCGGGGAGGGCAGAGAGGACGAGGCGAAGTACGTCGACACCGCGGTCCACGCGCTGATCGTGGCGATGGAGGGAGCGGGTGCCTCACGGCGTCGGATCCGCGCGAAACTGGCCGGGGGGAGTACGATGTTCGAGTTCGATTCGACCGACGAGAGCGTCGGCGATCGGAACGTCGCAGCAGCCCGCGAGACGCTCTTGGCGCTCGGAATCCCCATCGATGGCACGGACGTCGGCGGCGACCACGGTCGATCGCTCGAACTCGACGGGGCAACCGGCGACTTGCACGTCAGGTCGGCCTCGGCCGGCACACATACGCTGTAGCCAGTATCATAATCGATACTCAGCAGAATAGATTTATACACGTCGCACTGGTCAGCTGTATTAACAGTCGGTTTCGCGAGACTACATCATGAACGTCAACCCCGAAGACTACGACCCGGAGGAGTTGCGGCAGATGGCAGCGGAGCGACGGGCGGTCGACCGCCCCGAGGGCCGGCGCGGGGACGCCGACGATCCGACTCCACACGCCGACGACACGGGCTCGCGACGCGGGGACGACCCAGCGCCGCGACACACCGACGAGTCCGCACCGCGACGGAACGGCGTCGACGGCCGCCGCGGACCGCGTGGACGCTTCGGCGGGGGGAGTCGGGTCGGTCCGAGACCCGACCGTGGGCCCGCGACGAACGGCCGGGGCAACCCGGAGCCGACCCGTGGGCCGGCCGCCGACGCGCTGCGCTCGAACCAGCTCGAACAGCTGTTCCTCCACCAGTCCGCGACGATCGCCGAGGAGATGACGAAGCCGTACCTCGGATCGATCCCCCAAAAGTACGCGGCCGAGCGCGTCATCTTCGACTGGCTCGAATTCCTCGTGCTCAAGGGCGGCTTCAAGCGGACGATGGACGCCCTCCGGTACTACCGGACGATCGACTGGATTACCGAGGACGTCGAGTCGTCGCTCCAAGACTACCTGATCGGCTTTTCCGACGAGGGAACAGGCTCGCACGACCTCAACGTCGACGATCACCAGCTCAGTCTCGTGTACGTCGCCCGACTCGCCTCGATGAGTTAAGTGGGTAGCGGTCCAGCGCCAACCATGGCAGACGAAGCGGGTGCAGAACCGACCGACGGTAGCGAGGATGAAGCCGAGAACGAGGAGACCGAAGCAACGGGCGACGAGTCCGCCGAAGCCGCGTTCGAGGCCGGCGACGGGCCGCTCCCGATCGGGGTGAAACTCGGGAGCACACGGACCGTGATCTACGTGCCCGAGGAGGACGGCTCCTTGCGCACGGTCAGAACGCTCACGTGTCTCTCGACGTACGACGACCCGCTGACGGGCGAAGAACGCGTCATCTACGGCGAACAGGCGGCGCGGGAGTACCCCGATCGGGTCCGGTACATGCTCCGCTCGGGGCTCCCCGAGGACGACGAGAACGCGGACCTCGCGAAACAGTTCTTCTCCGAACTCGTCGACTCACAGGGCATCCCAGAAGAGAGCGCCGTCGTCTACGCGATCCCGACAATCGAGAACGAGGCCGGTCTCGCGAACCTCAGCGCCGTCATCGAGGAGAGCGGGATCGGCCGGGCGCTCGTCCGCTCGTTCCCCGAGTCGCTCTGTGGGTCGATCCCCGCACTCGGCGACGATCTCGAAGCGATCGACGAGATCTTCCTCGCGGTGAACATGGGATCGACGAATCTCGAAGCCTGCGCGTACCGTCACGGCGAACAGTTGTCGCCCTTCTCGACGGGCTCGGTCACCGGCAACGAGGTCGATCGACGGATCGCGAACGCGGTCGAAGAGGAGACCCAAGGACGGGTCAATATCGACCGGACCACCGCCCGCGAGTACAAGGAAGAACACGGCGACTTCGCGGCGTTCGAGCCGTTCACGGACGTCATCCAACAGCCCGGCGGCGGGAGCCACGAGTTCACGATCGAGCGCTCGGTGATGGATCCGCTCGACGACTACGTCGACGAGGTCGTCGACGAGGTGGCGAACGAGTTCCTCTCCGAGTTGGCGAACAGCCACATGAAGCCCTACCAGATCGCGCTGTCACGGCCGATCGCCGTGACGGGTGGGATGGCCTGCATCCCCGGGATCGTCTCGGAGTTCGAGACCCGCCTCGGCGAGGAACTGAACCGGGAGGTCGAAGCGACGGCCCCGGAGCGACCCGACCTCGCGGCCGCACAGGGCGCACAGCGAATCGCGACCCGGCTCGCAGAGCGCCTATAACGACCGATGGGCTCCGACGTCGACACGGACCCCGAGGCCGACGCCGACGTCCCGACCGACCGCTCACAGGACACGCCAGACGGATCGAGGGAGCGACCGACTGACCCCGCGTCGTTCGTCTGGAGCACGGACCTGTCGGCCACAGAGACCGAGGCCGACGCCGAACCGGAATCCGAGCCTGAGCCCGAGTCCGAAGCAGCGCTCTCGCCCACCCGCTACCTCCTCGCCGGCGAGGCGATCACGGAGCGGATCGACGTCGGGCGCGGCTGGGTCGTCGCGACGACCCACCGCGTGCTGGTGTACGACCCCGCCGCCGCCGGGACCCGGTTCACCTCGATCGACCGGCCGAACGTCGTCGGCGTGGGGACGACGGGCGGCGGGAACGCGACGGTCCTCGGGTACGTCTCGCGGGCGGTCGTCTACGCCGTCTTGCTCCTCGGCAGCGGCCTCGTCGCCCGGTCGTTCGGCCTGCGCTCGCTGTTCAGTGTGAGCTCCGGCGCGGCGGAGACGCCCGGGGTCGGCGGCCTGCTGTCGTTCCTGTCGCTCGCCGGCACGCTCTTGGGCCTGTTCGTCGACGCGCTCATCCTTGGAGGGGTCGTCGCCGGCCTCGTGGCGGTCGCGCTCGCCGTCTGGTATCTCCGGGGTCGGCAGCCGACCCTCGTGGTCGAACGCGCCGGCGACGACGACGTGACGATCCGCCTCCCGTCCGCGGCCGCCGGCCAACGGGCCGTCGGGCGACTCGAACGGGAACTGGCCGACGAACTCGCCGTCTCCTAGACGCCGGCTCAGGACTGTTCGGCACGGAACGTGGCGACCTCCTCGCGGGTCGGCAGGGCGGTCATCGCGCCCTGTGCCGTGGTGGTCACGGCGGCGACCGCGTTTCCGAAGCCCAGCGCCTCGTCGAGTCCCGCCCCGTCGACCAGGGCGGCGATGATCCCCGCGGTGAACGCGTCGCCCGCCCCGGTCGTGTCGACCGGTTCGACGGTGTAGCCGTCGTGCGCGACGGTCGTCGGGGCGCCGGCCCACGGCGCGTCGGCGCTCGCGGCGGCGACCGACCCTTCGCCGCCGAGCGTCAGGAAGACCGTGTGCGGGCCACGGTCGAGCAGGGCCTCGGCCGTCCGCTCCGGTGCGTCGTGGTCGATCCCGGCCGCGCCGAGGTCGTCGGGCGTCGCCTTCAGGACGTCTACCCGTCCGAGGACCTCGTCGAGGGTCTCGGCGAACGAGGCGTCCGCGCCGGCCCAGAGTTCGGGCCGGGCGTTCGGATCGAACGAGACGGTCGAACCCGCCTCCCGTGCCCGGTCGACGAGGTCGAGCGTCGCGGTCCGTGCGGGCTCGTCGGCGAGCGTGACGCCGCCGACGTGGACCCACTCGACGTCCGCGAGGGCGGCGTCGTCGATCCGACCGGGCTGGAGTCGGGTGTCTGCGCTCTCGTGGCGGTGAAACGAGAACTCGCGTTCGGCCTCCTCGCCGAGGCTGACGAAGGCGAGCCCCGTCTTCGCCTCCTCGTCGACTTCGACGTAGGTGTCGGCGAGGCCGGCGTCGGCGAGCACCCCGGTGAGGTAGTCGCCGAAGGCGCCGTCACCGACGCGCGTCCAGAACTCGGGCAGGGTGTCGAGATGCGCGAGGCCGACGGCGACGTTCGCGGGCGCACCGCCGGCCCGACGTGAGAACGTCTCGACAGCCGCGAGGGGGCCGGTCTGCTGTGGGATGAAGTCGATGAGCGTCTCGCCGGCGACGAGGACGGTCCGTGTCATGCCACCGGCTACACCGAGACGGTAGTTGAAACCACCTCGTTTCGCGCACCATCGCTCCCGACGGGGCCGGGCACGACCGGCCGGAGGACCCACCGAACAGTCGACATCGGGAGCGGGGTCGTTATGTTCGCCCGGGACTCCTCTCGACGCATGACGCGCGATCCGCTCGCCCCGTTCGACGACGGTGTCTTCGCGGCGGTCGCACGGACTCACGACGTGCCGACCGCGGCGCTTCGCGACCTGGTTCGGCGACACCAAGAACTCGTCCGGCGTCTCCCGGGCGTCGACGACATCGTCTACGAGTGGCGCAACGCGTTTCCGAACGATCCCGTGATCGAGCGATGGCCCGACGTCTACTATCTGTCCGTCGCGGGGACCGTCTGGCCCGAGTACGCGGCGTCGCTCGGGCTCGACGGCCGTGAGGCGGCGGCGCTTCGGGCGGTCCACCGACGGCAGCTCGACGCCAGCGTCGGGTGCCGGCCGACCGGCGATCGCAGTGCAATGGTGCTCACCCGCGAGTGACCAATCGAAATCGGCCTGGGCCGGCGTCGAACAGCCACCGGAGAACGAGAGCGCGTGGCCGCACGGCGCGGTCGGTGACGGTCGATCGCTCGCGCACTAGTCCGTCGACACAGTCGAGGAGGCCGACGACACCGTCTCCGTCTCGGTCGCGTGCTGGGGCGACGTCTCCCGGAGGCGGATCCGGACGACCGCCCCGCGCGGGTCGTTCTCCTCGAAGTCGAGGTGCCCGTTCGACCGGGTGACGATCCACTGTGTCAGCCAGAGACCGAGGCCGCTGCCGTGGCTTAGTGGGGTCTCGATCCCCTCGGTGAAGACGCGTCGTTCGGACTCGGGGATGCCCGGTCCGTTGTCGGCGACGCGCACCTCGACGTACTCGATCCCATCGTGGACGACGGGCTCGATCTCGACTGCGACCTGCGGGACGACGCGGTCGTTGTGTTCGATGGCGTTGTCGACGACGTTCAACAGCGCGGACTCGACGAGGTCGTCGGCGAGCACCCACTGCTCGTCGGGGAGTTCTCGGCTGACGATCGCCCCGGGGAACTCCGCCTGGATGGCGTCGAGCCGGTCGTGGATCGGATCCGTGATCTCGACGGGCTTCTTGACGCCGTCGGTGCTGTGGAGCGTGTAGTCGATCTTGCGCGTCTGCTCGCCGAGGTCGACGAGCGTCTCGGCCTTTCGGCGAATGACCTGAGCGTGCTCTTTCGCCTCGGCCGTGACGCCCTCGCCGAGGAGGAGATCCGCGTGTCCCTGAATGACGTTCACCTCGTTCCGCAGGTCGTGACGGAGTACCCGGTTGAGCACGCGGAGCCGCTGCTCGTAGCGACGACGACCGGTCACGTCGCGCGCGTTCACCACGACCCCTTCGACCGTGGGGTCGTCGACGAGGTTGACGCCGACCGCCTCGAACGTCCGCCAGGAGCCGTCGACGTGACGGGCGCGGTATTCGATCCTGGCCTGTGCGCCGCAGCCGTCCGCGACGAGTTCCTCGAACGCCTCGCGGGTCGCCGTGCGGTCGTCGGGGTGGACCAACTCGAACGCGTCACGACCGACGAGGTCGTCGGGGTCGTAACCGAGGACGCGCTCGGACGAGGGCGCACAGTAGGTCCGCGTTCCGTCGGGACCGAGCACCGTGATGAGGTCCCGGGAGTTCTCGATGAGCGCGCGGAACTCCGCCTCGGCGTGGCGACGCTCGGTGACGTCGCGCAGGACCAGCAGATGCCCCTGTTCGTACTCCCGCTGGCCGTCGAAGCGGCTCGCCGTCGCCTCGAAGAAGCGCCGCTGACCCTCGCCGTCGATC
Organism: Salinigranum marinum; assembly: GCF_024228675.1. Lineage (NCBI taxonomy): Archaea > Methanobacteriati > Methanobacteriota > Halobacteria > Halobacteriales > Haloferacaceae > Salinigranum > Salinigranum marinum. The sequence continues at coordinate 1,364,443 of NZ_CP100461.1, forward strand.
ACGAACTCCTCGCGGTCCGCCTCGCCGTCGACGAGTCGACGGAGCGACGGGCCGTACTCGGGAACCTCCGACAGCGACTCGCCGAGGAGCGCTCCCTCGGCGGTGTCGAAGATCCGTCTGGCTCGGGGGTTCGTCTCGACCACCCGACCGCGGTCGTCGACGACGACCACCCCGTCGCGGAGTTGCCCGACCACGGCGTCGCGGGCGATCGGGTTGATGTCGAACAGTTGGTGCCGGTAGAGCCCGACGAGTACGGTCACGGAGGAGACACCGAACGACACGGGCGTGAGCCCGACACCGCGCGTCGACCCTGGGGTGACCACGGTCGCGCCGAGGGCGGCGAGCGGGACGATCGAGGCGACCAGGACGACGACGGTCTGCCGTCGGTAGAGTCGGCGCGAGCGCGTGAGCAGGTGGACCAGAACGGCGAGTCCGACGACCACGAGCACGAGGGAGTACACCGTGTGGAAGACGAGCAGCGGGCCAGTGACCGCCGACGTTAGCCGTGTCGTGACGGGCGTTCCGGCGGCGAACGAGAGCAGGTCGGCGCTCCCGTCGGAGAGCACGACCGCGACGACGACCGCGGGTTCGACCAGCGAGAGCGCGACGGTCGGGGGGGTGAGGAGGTCCTCGAACCCGGCGTACGAGAGGACGAAGAGGAACCAGAACGTCGCGAGCGGGGCAGCCCCGAGCCACACGACGCGGGCCCAAAACGACGACCCGTCGGCGGGGGCTAACAGGAGGTGAAAGCCGTACGCGGTCGCCCACACGGCGGCCGCGAGCGTAGCGGCGGCGAACGCCAGCGGGATCTGTTGGGTGTAGCTCCGGACGCGACCGAGGACCGCGATGGCCGTCGCTGCCGACACGACGCCCGCCGCGAACAGCGCGGCTGCGTACACCACGTCCGTGGTCATGGTCTTCTCACGCTCATCCTGGCATGGTTCCCGTTCTGGCTGGCCGGTCGTCTGACTGCTACGGTGGTCACTCCTGACACAATTAAAAGGTCAGGCCCGGGTATCGCCTCTGATACCTGGAACCCGATCCGCACGGCCCGCAAGCGGTTCTCACGGGGTCTCGGCGTCCGCCCGGGGCGATCGGACGATCAGAGCCCGAGCTGTCGGCCGAGGATGAGGTGCTGTATCTCCGAGGTCCCCTCGCCGATCTCCATCAGCTTCGCGTCGCGATAGAAGCGCTGTGGGGCGAAATCGGTCGTGTACCCGTAGCCGCCGAGGACCTGGACGGCGTCTTCGGCCACCTCACGGGCGGCCTCGCTGGCGTCGAGTTTGGCGAGGGCGGACTCCGTCGTGACCCGCTCGCCGGCGTCGTACCGGACCGCGGCCTTGTGGGTCAGGAGCCGCGCCCGCTCGGTCTTGCGGTACATGTCGACCAGCGTGTCGCGAACGGCGTCGAACTTCGAGATCGGCTGGTCGAACTGTTCGCGCTGCCGAGCGTAGTCGCGCGCGGCGTCGTACGCGCCCTGTGCCAGTCCCACGGAGAGCGCCGCGATGGAGATCCGGCCGCCGTCGAGCGTCTTCATCGTCTGTTTCCACCCCTCGCCCTCCCCCCCGAGGAGCCGGTCCTCCGGGAGGCGACAGTCGTCGAACTGGATCTCACAGGTCGGCGAACAGTTGAGGCCCATCTTGTCCCAGACCGTGGTCACCTCGAAGCCGTCGTCCTCCTCGGGCGAGACGATGAACGTCGAGATGCCGTCGTACCCCTCGGTCGCGTCGGTGACGGCCTTCACGAGGATCGAGCCCGCCACGTTCGCGTTGGTGATGAACTGCTTCGTCCCGTTCAACACCCACTCGTCGCCGTCTCTGACCGCCGTGGTGTCCATGTCGCTCGCGTCGGAGCCGCTTCCGGGCTCGGTGAGCGCCCACGCGCCGATGGTTTCGCCCTCGGCGAGCGGGCGGAGCCACCGTTCTTTCTGGGCGTCGGTGCCGAACAGTTCGATGGGTTTCGAGCCGAGCGAGACGTGGGCGGCGTACGAGAGCCCGATCCCCCCGGAGACGCGCCCGAGTTCCTCGGTGACCAGCGCGTACATCAACTGGTCGCCGCCGAGGCCGCCGTACGCCTTGTCGATCGGGACGCCCATCACGTCGAGACGCCCGAGTTCCTCGAACACCTCCCGCGGGAAGCGGTGTTCGTCCTCCAGTTCCTGGGCGATCGGGTCGATCTCCGCCTCGCAGAACTCCCGGACCTCGTCGCGAACCATCCGGTGTTCCGCGGGAACCTCGAAATTCATGGGCAACGCTTGCCAGAGCGCGATGATAAAGTCAGCGCCGACCCGCGTCGCCCGGCGCGTGTCGTTCGACCGGTCTCGAGGCCCGTGTCGGACGGCGTCGCGACGATGATCGATGTCGTCGAGGAAGCCCACAGGGTTCCGCGGAATCCGGGCGCGACGAAACGCCTCACACCTCCCCAGCGGGCGCTCGTTCGTTCCGGTCGCTCCCGCGTGCCGACATCGCGGGAGGCCGCCTGGGGCGTGTGCGCTACTCGGCCGCTCGCTCGGCCCGCAACTCCTCGGACAACTGTTCGGCCGCGCTCCTGACCGCCTGGTCCGACTGCGTCGCGGGCTCCCACCCGAGCGCCGACACTTTCTCGATCGACAGCCGCATCCGGGGGACGTCGCCGGTCCAGCCGCGGTCGCCGCCCGTGTACTCGTAGTCGGGGTCGAGCCCCATCACGTCGGCGACGATGTCGGCGATCCTCGTGACCGAGGTCGTCGTCCGGGTCCCGAGGTTGTACGTGTTGACGGGTTTCGAGGCGTGTTCGACGACGTGGCAGATGGCGTCGACGCAGTCTTCGACGTGGAGATACGACTTCTCCTGGCGGCCGTCGCCGAGGATCTCCAGCGTCTCGGGGTCGTCGAGGAGTTTCTCGATGAAGTCGGGGATGACGTTCCCCCGTTGCTTGGGCCCGACGATGTTGGCGAAGCGGAAGACGTAGGCGGTCATCCCGTAGGAGTGGCCGTAGGTGGAGACGAGCCCCTCGTCGGCGAGTTTGGAGGCACCGTAGACGGAGATCGGCTCGAGGGGAGCGTAGTCCTCGGGCGTCGGCATCGGTGCCTCTCCATAGACCGTCGACGACGAGGTGAAGGCGACGTGGTCGACGCCGACCTCGTCCATCCGTTCGAGGACGTTGTACGTCATCTCTGTGTTCTCCTCGAACAGCTGTCGAGGGTTGCCGTAGTTCGTATCGGTGTACGCCGCGAGGTGGAAGACCATATCGATGTCGGCGGTGATGGCGTCGGCGACGTCGCCCGGGTCGGTCATGTCGGTCTGAACGAACTCGACGCCGTCGGGGACGCGCTCGCCCGTGCCTTTCGAGAGGTCGTCCGCGACGACGACCTCGTTGTCGGCGGCGAGCCGTGCCGCCAGATGCGAGCCAACGAGCCCCGCACCGCCCGTGACGACGACGCGTCTGTCGGAGAGATCCATGTCGTTTCCACGTCCCGACCGACGGATAAGTGCGTTCTGATACCGGGAAGTGGTGCGTCCGCGCCGGCGGACGGGACGCGTGAGACGTCCGCGGTGGCGCTCGGAGGACGTCCACGGCGGCGACGGCGGAACTGTAATACGTGTGACTGGCATGCAGTGTACTGTGACTGCGGAGCCGTCCCGACCGTCGTTCGCCGATCTCATCGCCGACGTCGAAGAGCGCCGCCGCACGATCACCGTCTACGCTCCGCGGCTTCCCGACACCCTGTTGTCGATCTTCGACACGCGACACGTGGCGCTCGAACACCGGCACCTGCCACACGACGCCAGCGAGCCGTTCCTCACGGTCACCGAGGGGGATCGCTACCTGGGGAGCGTCGACCTGCCGGCGGTCTACGACTTCGAGCGGCCCGAGATCCACGACGTGGGTTCGTCGGACGTCGTCGAGGCGGCCTACCGGAAGCTCACCTCGCTGTTGCCCGACACCGTGTTCTCGTCGCTCAGCCGTCGCCAACTGCTCGCGGCCTCCCGGGAGATCGAAGACCGGGCCTGGCGGGTCGGCACCGGCCGCCTCGACGCCGGGTTTCAGTCGCTGTCGAAGCTGCGGACCCAGACGGACGTTTACACCGCGCTCACCGAGCGCGGGCTCGACGTGCACCTCTATGGCGAGATCGAGGGAACGCCGCCGATGGTCCCGGAGGCGACGTTCCACACCGACGGCGACGGCGACGAACTGGGGATGGTCTGGTTCATGGCGTACGACGGCGGGCGGACACCGGGACAGGCGTGTGGGCTCGTCGCCGAGGAGCGCACCGACGGGTTCACCGGGTTCTGGACGTACGACCCCGCGGTCGTCAAGCGGGTGTTCGCCAGCGCGTCGCGGTTCCCGGCGACGAACGAAAGCGAACTGCCTTGAGCGTCGACGGGCGACTGGCGGGTATGCACGACGAACCCGCGGTCACGGTTCTCCGGCTCGGGCACCGCCCCGGGCGCGACGACCGGATGACCACGCACGTCGCCCTCACGGCTCGCGCGCTCGGAGCCGACCGGGCGTTGCTCGTCGGCGACACGTCACAGTCGAAAGCGACCGTCGAGGGGGTCACCGCCCGCTTCGGCGGCCCGTTCGAGGTCAGCGTCGTCGACGAGTGGCGGCCCGTCCTCCGGGAGTGGGGCGGACGCGTCGTCCACCTGACGATGTACGGCGAGCGCGTCCAGGACGTCGAAACCGCGATCCGGGAGGCACACACCGACGAGCCCCTCCTCGTGGTCGTCGGGTCCCAGAAGGTCCCGTTCGAGGTGTACGACGCCGCCGACTGGAACGTCGCCGTGACGAACCAGCCGCACTCGGAGGTCGCGGGGCTGGCGGTGTTCCTCGACCGCCTGTTCGAGGGCCGGGAACTGGAGCGGGAGTGGGCCGACGCGGAGAAACGGGTGGTGCCGAAGTCGACCGGGAAGCGAGTGGTCGACGCGAGCGAGGAGCGCTGAACCCCTACATATATCAGAAATACACGATGATTTCGGGGTATGCCCGCAACGACCGGCGGTTCGCACGCGCTCTCGGCGTTCGCCACCCTCATCGTGGGAACGATGCTGTCGAAGTATCTCTGGTCGTACGCCCCCCCGCTCGGGGAGGCGTCGATCGCCGCGATCCGGCTCGTCAGGTCGGTCACTGGCGCGTCGGTCCCACTCAACGAACAGTTCGCCGGCACCGTCGTGGTGATGGTGTCGCTGTCGTTCGTGTGGGGGATCGTCTACCACTTCAGCCGGCACGGCTGAGCCGTGACGGTCCGCATCACACATCCGGAACTTTGAAACGACTGAGCGGCGGAAAGGAGACCAATGGCTTTTGAGGAGTTGCTGAACGATCCGGTCATCCAGAAGTACCTCCACGAACTGGTGGGACCGACGGGGATGCCGGTTGCGGCCGCACCGCCGGACGGGGAGGTGACCGACGAGGAACTCGCCGAGGAGCTCGGCCTCGAACTCAACGACGTTCGCCGGGCGCTTTTTATCCTCTACGAGAACGACCTCGCCTCCTACCGCCGCGTGCGCGACGAGGACTCGGGGTGGCTCACGTACCTCTGGACGTTCGAGTACGAGAACGTCCCCGAGAACCTCGAAGAGGAGATGTACCGCCTCCTCGACGCGCTCGAAGACCGCGAGGAGTACGAACGCACCCACGAGTTCTACCTCTGTGAGGTCTGTTCGCTCCGGTTCGAGTTCGGCGAGGCGATGGACTTCGGCTTCGAGTGTCCCGAGTGTGGCTCCCCGCTCGAGTCGATGGAGAACGGGCGACTCGTCGAGGCGATGAACCGCCGCATCGAAGAGTTGAGAGACGAACTCAACGTCGACGTGACCGGCTGATGGTCGTCCTCGCAACCAAGTGTTACGTCGAGGGCGACGCGCGGTCGCGATCGCTCGACGGGATGCACTCGATGATCGAAGACGACCTCGGCGAGCTCTCGGTGGAGTGGACCGTCGGCGTCCGCGACGACGACTTCGTCTCGGTCACGGTCGAGGGCGACGACGCGACGGTCGCCCGAAACCTCCTCCGCGAGCGGTGGGGCGAGATCCCCACCGACGGTCGTCTCGCCGAGGGCGAGACCTACGTCGGCACACTCGAATCGTGGGACGACGAGGGGTTCGTCCTCGACGCGGGCGTTCGGGTCCGGATCTCGGCGTCGGAACTCGGCCTCGGGGCGGGCACGCCGTCGCAGATCCGAGACCGGTTCGGGCTCGTCCAGCACCTCCCGCTCACGTTCGTCTACGGCGAGCCCTCGCGGCTGGCCGACGCCGAGCGCGACCGCCTCTACGACTGGTCACGCGGGTCGGGACGCGTCAACGTGAACTCGACCACGCGCGGTGAAGCGCGGTCGACGGTCAACCGCGCGGGTCACGCACAGGACATCGTCACGGTCGAGCGGCTCGGCCTCCTCGAACAGAGCATCGTCTGCGCGGAGGGGACCGACCCGCCGGGGCTGTTGGCCAGCATCGGCGGCTACCTTCCCGCGGAATTGAAGTGCGTCATCCCCTAGGTTCGACACCACCTCGATGAACCGCCGCCATCTCCTCGCTCTCGTCGGTCTCGCCGTCCTCGCGCTCACCGCCGGCTGTTTCGGTCCCGGCGCGATCTCCAACGAGCAGCTGGACCAAGAGCCGGCCGAACCGTACCAGTGGGACACCGACCGCGACGTCCACATCACCATCCAGACCGATTCGTCGTTCCGCGGCGTCTACAACGTCTCGGGCACTGGCGACAGCATCGAGCTGTTCAGACGCGACGGCTTCGGCGGTCGCAACCCTCTGGACGTCCGCGCCGTCCGGTACCGCTACCCGAACGGGACGGTGATCTCGGGCTCGGAGCTCGGGGCGCAGGGTGGGGCGCTCAACCGCTCGCGCGAGACGGTCACGGTCAGCTTCCCCGACGACGCCGACGGAGGCCAACTCGCGTTCACCGCGGGGGCGACTCCGAAGCGGTTCAGCCTCCCGGTGTTCGTCGAGGGATCGTACGAGGTCGTGCTCCCGCCGAACCGCCGTGTCGACATCCCCGTCTTCGGCTCCGTGTCGCCGCGCGGGTCGACCGCCGAGACCATCGACGGACAGACGCACATCCGCTGGGCGGAGGTCACCGGACGAGGGGTCACCGTCCAGTACTACCTCCAGCGGGACATCCCGATCTTCGGTGCCATCGCCGCGGTCTCGCTCGTGATCGGCCTGGGCGGGGCGTTCTACTACAAACGCCAGATCGAGGAACTGCGCGAACTACGCGAGGAGATGGGGCTCGACGTGGACGTCGAGGAGAAGGACGACGGACCGCCGCCGGGGATGCGGTGATCCGTTCGGCGGCGGCCCGCCCGGGACGGAAGCCGAGCGGGCGTCCCACGGCGACGACGGGAGGAACAGGAGAAGCCGAGCGCAGGCAGTCGGGGGCGACCTGCGCACTGCCGGCAGTGGGGGGGGAAGGGGGAAACCGGTCGGTCGGTAGCTTCTCCCACCTCGCTCCTGAGTGGGCGCTTTTTGTAAATCTTTGTGACATTTCGAGTGACAACACGGGTCGGAGCTGGCGGAACGGACCCCGTACCCTCGGCCCGGACCCGAATCGTGCGCCCTCGGCGGGCGGTTCCGGATTCACCAGACCGCTAACGTGTCACACCTTCACTCACAAAGTGTTTTCAACGCCGTGTTTCGTTTGTCGGGTATGTGGATCCTGGACACTCGGTTAGACGCTGGTCTGGTCGTGATGTGTCCCTCTCATCACGCCACCGCCGGACATCACCAGACCGATGACTAAATCCGATGCCGACACCCCGCGCGAGCAAGCAGTCGAACAGCTCACCGAACTCGGGTTGGGGCTGTACGCCGCCCGGACGTTCGTCGCGCTCACGGCCCTGTCGGGGGGACCGCCGTCGAGGTGAGCCACACGGCCGACGTCCCCCGCACTCGCGTCTACGACGCCGCGGAGGAACTGGCCGACATGGACCTCGTCGACATCGAGAAGTCGACGCCACGGGAGTTCACGCCGGTCGACAGCGACGAGGCCGCGGCGCGGTTCATCCAGGAGTACCAGAACCGCGTGGAGACGCTCAGGGCTGCGCTCTCGACGCTCGGGGACGGTCGGCCGCAGGTCGAGTGACGTCGACACGACACCGCAACGGTCGACGCCGCGTGCTTTTTATCGTCGGGTTCGTACGCCGGGTATGCGCGTAGCAGTCGTGACCGTCGGCGACGAACTCCTCGCGGGCGACACGGTGAACACGAACGCGACGTGGCTCTGCGAACGGCTCACCGATCGGGGGGTGACGGTCGAACGCGTCACGACCGTTCCGGATCGGGTCGCCGACATCGCCCGCGTCGTCAACGAGTACCGCGCGGAGTACGACGCCGTCGTCGTCACCGGTGGGCTCGGCCCCACCCACGACGACGTGACGATGGAGGCGGTCGCCGCCGCGTTCGGCCGGTCGGTCGTCCAGTCGGAGGAGGCGCTGGCGTGGCTCACGACGCACGGCGGGTACCAGGCGGCCGACCTCGTCGACGGGACGACCCACCTCCCGGAGGGGGCGCGGATGCTCCCGAACCGGGCGGGGGTCGCGCCGGGTGCGGTCGTCGAGTCGGTGTACGTTCTGCCGGGCGTCCCCGACGAGATGAAGGCGATGTTCGACGAAGTCGAAGGGGAGTTCGCGGGCGAGCGGAGCTACACCGCGGTGGTCGAGACGTCCGACCCCGAGTCGTCGCTCATCCCCGCGATGGAGGCGGTGCAAGAACGGTTCGCGGTGACGGTCGGCTCGTACCCCGGGGAGTCCGTCCGGCTGAAGCTCTCGGGGGCGACCGAGGAGGCGGTTGAGTCGGCGGCCGGTTGGCTCCGCGAGCGAGTGACACCGATGGACGAGGAGGCGTCAGCGGCCGAGCGAGAGCAGCCAGGCGACGGTGACGAGAAGGCTCGCGATCAGAACGGCAGCGCCGGTCGCGCCGATCGGTAACACCGCCCCCGCGGCCTCCTGAAGCACGATGGGGTTCATACTCGAACGGACCTGCCCACCCCGCATAACCGTGGCGGTTCCGGCGACTGCGGGCGGCGAGACAGGGCGTTTTTGCCTGCCCCCACACAACACACGCTATGCACGTCGGCTTCGTCGTCAATCCCATCGCCGGACTGGGCGGCCGCGTCGGCCTGAAGGGAACCGATGGAAAGGTCGCCGAGGCGCGGGCCCGCGGCGCGGAGCCGCGCGCCCCAGACCGCGCCCGACGGTCGCTCGACGCCCTTGCGGCGCGTGTCCCCGACGCGACGGTGTCGACCTGGGGGGCACCGATGGGGGCCGACCTGGCCCGGGCGGCCGGCTTCGAGCCGAGGGTAGTCGGCGCTCCCGAGAGGGAGACGTCGGCGGCCGACACGCGGCGAGCGGTGGCGGCGTTCGCGACGGCGGGCGTCGATCTCGTGCTGTTCGTCGGCGGTGACGGGACGGCGGCGGACGTCGCCGAGGCGCTGTCGGCGGCCGACGCCGGCTCCGACACGCCGATGCTTGGCGTCCCCGCCGGGGTGAAGGTGTACTCGTCGGTGTTTGCGGTTTCGCCCGAGGACGCCGCGGCGGTCGCCGCGACGTTCACTCGGACCGAAGAGCGCGAGGTGATGGACATCGACGAGGACGCCTACCGCGAGGGGGAGGTCCACCCCGAACTCCGCGCCGTCGCGTGGGTCCCGGTCGCTGAGAATCTCCAGTCGTCGAAACAGACCGGCGGCGGATCGGTCGAGACGCTCGCCGAGGGTGTCGCGGCCGACGTCCGCGGGGGGGTCACGTACGTCCTCGGGCCGGGGAGCACCCTCGGTGCGGTCAAACGCGCGCTCGGGTTCGAGGGGTCGCCCCTCGGCGTCGACGTCTGGCGCGACGGGGAGGTGATCGTCCGCGACGGCTCCGAAGCGGAGATCCTCGCGTCGCTCGACGAGGAGAACGTCGTGGTCGTCTCGCCCATCGGCGGGCAGGGGTTCGTCTTCGGCCGCGGGAACCCACAGCTGTCGCCAGCGGTGATTCGGCGGTGTGACCTGCGGGTCGTCGCCTCGCGCGCGAAACTCGACGACATCGGTGTGCTCCGAGTCGACACCGACGACCCCGACCTCGACGCGGAGCTCCGTGGCTGGACCCGTGTTCGCGTCGGCCGCGTCGAACAGCGGATGATGGAGATCGTCTGAGCTCCGGAAGCCGCCAATGACCGACCGGCTCGCCCCGACCGGAGGGGTACCTTTGATATTGTAACTATATGATAACGTCATATGTCGATATAGCAAAGAGAATTATGTTGTATTAGCTTCACATGGTGAAGATTAAGGTCATTGAAGGGGAACCAGGTGTATATGGAGACGCGGAAGGTCCAGCGACTCGGTCCGTCGACGCTGGCGATGACTCTGCCGGCCGAGTGGGCGAAGGAACACGGTGTCGAGAAAGGAGACGAGGTGTCGTTACGGATGGGCGGGAAGGGCACACTGACGGTGCTCCCCGAGTCGGCGAACACGGAGGACTCGAAGGCGATCATCCGGGCGGACGAACTGAACGCGAACGCGCTCGAACGCGCCATCGTCGCCCAGTACGTCCTCGGCCGACGCATCATCCACATCGAGAAGACCGAGGGGGCGCTCGACTCCGAACACATCAATGCCGTCTACAAGGCCGAGACACAGCTGATGGGGCTCGGCGTCATCGAGGAGACGCCCGAGCGAATCGCCATCCGGTGCTCGGTCGACCCCGAGGACTTCACGCTCGACAACCTCCTCGAACGGCTGGAGAACACGGGCAGTACGATGCGTGGCGAGGCGGTCAAGGCGCTCGCCCACGGTAACCCGGATCTCGCCCAGCGCGCGCTGAACCGCGAACGGCAGGCGAACAAGATCTTCGTCCTCCTCCTGCGACTGATCTTCACGGCGTACCAGAACCCGAGCCTCGCCCGCGCCGTGGGACTCGAGGAGGGCTTCCCGCTCATCGGCTACCGGTCGGTAGCGAAGAACCTCGAACTCACGGCGGACAACGCCGAGGACATCGCCAACATCTGTCTCGACGCCGAGGACAACACGCTCGACGTCGACTCGGCGACGATGCGCCGCATCCGTGAGTTCACCGACCAGGTCGACGAGATCACCGTGACGGCCGTCCGAGCGGTCGTCGATCGCGACTACGACCTCACCATCGAGGTGCGGGACCTGTTCCGCGATCTCAGGGACCGCGAGCGGGAGATCCTCGACGACCTCCCAGAGATGGACAACCAGAAGCTGCTGCAGGTCCGCGAAGTGCTCGTCAGCCTCCAGCAGACCGCGCAGTACGCGATGCGGAACGCCGAAATCGCGGCCAACCTCGCGCTCAACGAGGAGTCCGAGCACGTCACGCTGATCTGAGACCTACCCCAAGGGTGGGGCCGTTCGCGACGCCAACCGGACGAAGAGGAGGAGTGACACGACGACGCCGGCCACCAGGTAGCTCCCGATCGCCGCGACGCCGGGACGGAGCAGTTCGGTCGCGCGATCCCCGTGGAGATCGACGGCCGTCCGGAACGTGGAGACGCGGACGAAGAGGGCGAGTGCCGGCAGGAAAAACAGCAGCCCGGCCAGCAGGAGGCCGCCAGCGACCGACACCACGTCGGCGGGAACGCCGCCGATCACGCCGGTCTCGACCCCCCGGTGCCTGTGGACCCAGGCGACGAGGCGGAGCGTCGGGGCCGTCCAGAGCCACGCCGCGAGGACGCTACAGGTCAGGTGATACCCCACGACCCGGCGGAGCGGCGTCTCCACGCCGTAGGTCGGCATCGTCCACGGGGGGACGAACCCGACACCCCAGCGGGGCAGCAACGGAAGTGTGAGGAGCCCGCTCGCGATCCCGACGGGGAGCCAGAGCTGGACGTCCAACGCGGCGACGAGAAGCAGGTCCGGGCCCTCCAGCACCAGCGCGAAGCCAAGGAACACCGCCACGAGGTGGAGGGCGCGGACGGCTCCGTCCCTCATCGTACTCGTCCGGTGCCCACGCTCCGGGCGGCGTCACCACTCGACGCGCCGGGGGCCGGCGACTGCGGTGAGCGCGCCCGACTCGACGCACGACCGTGCCGTGTCATCGGTTCACAGGTCACGGTACGGCCACCCGAGGTTTCACGCTTCCGGCGACGGAGACGGTGCCGGACGGCCCGACCCCGTTCCGTGTGTCGGCGACCGAGGGGGTCCCCCCGACGGCGCGGCCGGATCGGTCCGGTCTATCGGACAGGCGCGCGGGTCTCGCCGAGCAGTCCGCCGTCGTCGGTCGGCGTCGACTCCGGCTCCGGGGTCCGTGTCGCCTCGCCGCCGTTTAGCAGTCCGCCGTCGTCGGTCGGTGTCGGGACATCCGTCGTGGTCGGTGCCGGTGTCGCCGTCGGGACAGTCGTCGTGGTCGCCGTGGTGGTTCGTCCGTCGGGCACCGCCGTCTCGGTCGTCGTCACCCGGTCCGAGCCGGAGGTGGTCTCCGCCCCGCTCGCGGTCGCGGTCGACTCCGGTTTGGTCCCGAAGACGTCGGTCTCGACGGTCTTCGTGTACGTCAGCGCGGTCAGCGGTACCTCGATGGTGGTGGCCTGGAGGTCGAGGCGGGCGGCGAAGTCGATCTCGAGTTCGGAGACCTGGTTCCGTTCGACGTGCGTCACCCACCACTCGTCGAGGTTCTCGTTCCGGATCCGGGTCGTCGTTTCGATCGTCCGCGTCTCGCCGGGCGGGATCACGACGCCGCCGTCTGTCGCTCCCTCGCCGAGGGTGACGTCGTTCATCGACACGTCGTAGCCCACCTCGGTCATCCCCACGGGGTACGGCTTCGGGTTGTAGACGACGAACGCGAGGTCGAGTTCGGTCGTCTCCGTCGTCACCGCGCCCCACGACGCGCTCGTCTCGTTGACGTAGACGACGGGGTCGGTGACGAGCGGGGCGCTGGCGTTCACCGGCCGTGGCTCCGTCGAGTCGAACTCCGAGAGCAGGTCGGTCTCGACGGTGCGAGTGACCTGCGGGGCCCCGAACGGCGAGTCGACGGCCGAGGAGTGGACGGCCGCGTCGACCGTCAGCGTGGTGCGTTCGTCGTTGCGGACGTGGCTCACCCACCACGTCGGGATCCGGTCGTTCGCCAGGGTCGTCCGGAAGGGCAGCACCGACTGCCCGGGCGGGACCGACACGCCGGCCTTCGTCCCCTCCGCCATCCGGACCCCGTTCATCTCGACGGCGTAGTCGACGGTGAGGCCGCCGAGCGACGCGCCGACCGGGTTGGGGTTCGAGACGGTGAGGTTCGACTCGACGACGGTCGCGCTCTCGTTGACGCCGCCGAAGCGGTTCTCGACGCCGGTGACGGTGGGCGAGCCGAGGATCCCGAGCGCGACGGCCGCACCGACCACGGCGACGAGAACGACCACGACACCCACGACCGTCCGTCGCGGCGAGTCCGACAGCGTCGAACGAACGTCCATGCCCGGAGTGGCCCAACGGTGTACAAAAATCCTCGTCTCTCGGGATCGAACGTGAGACGCGGTGTCGAATGAACTAAGTACGCACTCGCGCTTCCCCGAAACATGGAATCTACGGTCAGCTCCGACAAGGGAATCGGCTTCGCAGTGGTACTCTCCCTCCTGACGCTCGTCGGTGCCGCAGTGATGCTCGCCGGTCCCGGACAGCTGACGAAGGCGTGGGGGTTCGCCCTGGCGATGGTGGCCGCGATGCTGGCGGTCGTCTTCACCCAGCTGTACTGGTAACACCTACGCCCTGTTCTCGGGATTGAGGTTCCACAAGTAACCGTTAAGAACGTCTGCGCCATAGCCTGAACGATGACTGAATACACCGAGGAAGAGAAGCGGATTGTCGCGTACCTGCGAGAGAGTGTCTCGTGTGGGGAGCGGTATTTCCGTGCTAAGAACATCGCCGAGGCGATCGGCCTGTCGGCGAAACAGGTCGGCGCGCGGCTCCCCACGCTCGCGGAGAAATCCGACGAGGTCGACATCGAAAAGTGGGGCCGCGCCCGGTCGACGACCTGGCGCGTGACGCCGTCCTGAGTCTCTTCCTCGGTTCCGTCCACTGGCTCTGTGCTCCGCTCTCTTCGTGCGGTCCCGGACGATTCCGCGCTTTTTTATCGGCTCGCACCGATCTACTCGTATGACAGTCCGTGTCCAGCGGACCTTCGAGTTCGACGCTCCGGGCGAGCGGGTCTGGGAGTTCATCTCCGACCCCGGCAAGCGTGCCGAGGCGATCAGCGTCGTCGAACGGTTCGAGGTCGGCGAAAGCGGCGACCGGGCCACGTGGCACATCACGCTTCCCATCCCCGTCATCAGCCAGACGGCCGAGGTGGAGACGCGCGACGTCGTCGTCGACCCGCCACAGTACGTCAAGTTCGTCGGCAAGTCGCGGGTGATGCGCGTCACCGGCGAACACACCGTCGAGCGGGTCGACGACTCGTCGTGTCGATTGGTCAATGAGTTCGTCGTCGACGGCCGGCTGCCGGGCGTCGAGCGCTTCTTCAAGAAGAACCTCGATCGCGAGCTCCGGAACCTCGAACGGGCGCTCCGGCGCGAGCTCGAACTCACGGCGTAGATGCAGCTCACGCTCATCCAACTCGAACAACGGACCGGGGACGTCGCCGGGAACCACGACCGCGCGACCGCCGCCATCGAGCGCGCCGCGGCCCGGGGTGCCGACCTCGTCGCCCTCCCGGAGCTGTGGAACGTCGGCTACTTCGCGTTCGAGTCGTACGCCCGGGAGGCCGAGGGCGTCGAAGGCCCCACGCTGTCGGCGATGAGCGCCCTCGCCGACCGGCACGACGTCGGCCTCCTCGCGGGGAGCATCGTCGAGGACCTCGCCGCGTCCGCCGACGCCGGCGTCGACGTGCCCGTCGACGAGGGCCTGGCCAACACCGCGGTCTTCTTCGACCGTGACGGCCGCCGCCGGGCGGTCTACCGGAAACACCACCTGTTCGGCTACGGCTCGGCCGAGACCCGACTCCTGACCCCCGGCGAACGCCTCCCGACCGTCGACTTCGAGGGGTTCACGATCGGCTTTACGACGTGTTACGACCTCCGTTTCCCCGAACTCTACCGCGAGTTGGCGGCGGCGGAGACGACGCTCGTCCTCGTGCCGAGCGCCTGGCCCTACCCCCGGGTCGAACACTGGCAACTGCTCCCGCGGGCCCGCGCCGTCGAGAACCTCGTCTACGTCGCGACGATCAACGGGGCCGCGGAGTTCGACGACGCGACGCTCCTGGGGCGATCGACTATCTACGACCCGTGGGGGACGCTGCTGGCCAGCGCCGGCGACGAGCCCACGCTCGTCACCACCGAGGTGACGCCCGAGCGCGTCGACGAGATCCGCGAGGAGTTCCCGGCGTGGAACGACCGTCGTCGATGACCGTTCACGTTCGCGGTCGAACACGTTCGACCCATCCGCAGTCGGTGGGTTTAACTCGCTGCTCCCCATAGCAGTATTCGCCAACGACCGACGCTTTTCTCGTCGAAGTTGGCACTCAACGAAAACACCGCGTCGACGCCGCAGTATCGGGGTCTACTGTGGCACTTCCCGGAACGTTCGGCCTGCCCCTGAGCCCGGCAGGGGTGCGCCTTCGCCTCCGGTTCACTCCACCGTGCCTCCCGTTTTGACCGTCTCTCGCCTCCGGAGCAGCCGGTAGTCGACGCTTCACTCGCCGACACGGCGAACTCACTGTCCGCGTCGTCCGTACCCTCGGCTCACGCGCTACCGCACCTCGACACGGGAACGAACGAGAGCGACCACGTCGACCCGTTCGACGGGACGCATCTGTCATCTGTCCTCAGTCGTCAGTCGTCAGTCGTCAGTCGTCTTTCGTCTTGATGTCCGCCGACAGCCCCTGGGCCATCTGGATGTCCTTCGAGTTGTTGAGCGTCCAGGCCGTCCGCTCGGTGACGGCCTCGATGACCTCTCTCGCGCTGGGGTAGCCGTTGCCGGACTTCTTCACGCCGCCGAACGGCAACTGGACCTCCGCGCCGATGCAGGGGAGGTTGCCGTAGGCGAGGCCGACCTCGGCGTTGTCGCGGTAGTAGTTGATCTGGCGGTAGTCCTCGGAGATGATCGCGCCGGCGAGGCCGTAGTCGGTGTCGTTGTGGATCTCGACGGCCTCCTCGACCCCGCCCGAGTATTCGAGGAGGGCGACGTGCGGCCCGAACACCTCCTCGTGGGTACAGCGCAGGTCCTCGTGCGCGTCGGCCTCGTAGACGAACGGGCCGACCCAGTGGCCCTCGGCGTGGCCGTCCGGGATCTCCTCGGGGTCGAGTTCGGTCCGGTCGACGAGGACGTTCACGTCCTCGCGCTTCGCGAGGTCGTTGTACTTCGTGACCTTCTCCTTGTGGGCGGCCTCGATGAGCGGTCCCATGAACGTCTCTTCCTGCAGCGGGTCGCCCACGGCGACGTCTTTCGCCACGTCGACGAACCGCTCTTTGAACTTGTCGTACACGTCCTCGTGGATCATGAGTCGTTCGGAGGAGACACAGCGCTGGCCCGTCGTCTTGAACGAACTCATCACCGCGGAGTGGACGGCCACGTCGAGATCGGCCTGCTCGGTGACGACGATGCCGTTCTTCCCGCCCATCTCACACGCGGCGAGTTTGCCGGGCTCGCCGCCGACCTTCGAGGCGACCTCGTGGCCCACCTCCGCGCTCCCGGTGAACAGCACGCTGTCGACGCGGGCGTCGTCGACGATCGTCGCACCGGCGTCGCCGAACCCCTGAACCATGTTGAACACGCCGTCGGGGATGCCCGTCGCGTCGAACATCTCCGCGATGATCTGCCCGCACCACGGTGTCTGCTCGGCGGGTTTCCAGACGACCGTGTTCCCCTCGACGAGCGCGACGGCCATGTGCCAGAAGGGGATCGCGACGGGGAAGTTCCACGGCGTGATACAGCCGACGACGCCGCGGGGCTTGCGGCGCATGTACGCGTCCTTGCTCGGGATCTCCGAGGGGACGACGTCGCCGTGGGGGTGGCGGGCGTTGCCCGCGGCCCACTCCACCATGTGGAACGCCTCGATCACGTCCGCCTTCCCCTCCGAGATCTCCTTGCCGCACTCCTTCGTGACGATCTCGCCCAGTTCGTCGGTGCGTTCGCGGAGCTCGTGGTAGATCTCCCAGAGGTACTCCGCACGGTCGATGTACGAGAGATCGCGCCACTCGGCGAACGTCTCGTCGGCGGCAGCGAGCGCGGCGTCGACGTCGTCTTCGGTCCCCCGCCTGAACGTCGCGAGCGTCTCACCGGTCGCCGGGTTCTCGCTCTCGAACGTCTCCGTGCCCGTGCCGTCGACCCACTCGCCGTCGATGTAGTGCGTGTAGACGTCGTCTGTCGTCATGATTGGTGGGACGAGCATTTCGGACTAATATCCGCAACCGTCCATGGAAGGGTCGCCCGGGTGACGCCGTCGCTAGCGACACGGGAGCATCGGCCGTTCGAGTGTCTCTCGGTCCCCGACATAGCCGGTCGCACGACCGACTGTTCGGACGAGACGGGTATGGTAAGCCTCAACATAGAGGAGCGTCAACGGCGGGTATGAGCAGCGAAACGGCTGGCGGGGGGACGCGGCTGACACTCGACCTCTGGCATCCGAACTGCTGGGCACTGGAGGCGACGTCGGAGTACCCCGGCGGCATCCTCGCCCACGCGATCTACGACGCGCCGACGGCGGCGGGCGAGACGGTCAACGGTCTGTTCACGGTCTACGGCGACTCAAGCGCGGAGGTCGAGACACTGCTCGACCACATCCGCGGTTCACGACTCACCGGCGAAGTCCAGGAGCTCAAAGCGCGATTCGGCCGGTCGAGCCGGAGCATCTCGCCGGGGAACGCCGCGCGGGAGTTCTTCTTGGAGTACGACCCACAGGACATGATCTGCCCGAAGCTCGTCCGACAGGGGTTCGTCCACAGTGCCCCCTGTCGAATCGAGGGTGGCCGGGAGTACTGGCAGGTCGTCTACGCGGGCGAGCGCGAGCGCATCGAACCGAAGCTCGACGTCATCCGCGATGAGGAGGAAGCCGACATCGACGTCGCCCGAATCGCCTCGTCGGGCTCGCCGGACTCCGAGCGCGAGCGACGCCTCGACACGCTCACCCCGAGCCAGCGCGAGGTGTTCGACCTCGCGCGCGATCGAGGATACTACGAGTGGCCCCGTGGCGTTTCGACGCGTGACCTCGCCGACGAGCTCGACGTTTCGAAGACGACGCTACTGGAACACCTCCGAAAAGCCGAGGCGAAACTGCTCGACCCCTGAGAGCTGTCCGTTCCCGTCGTGGGCCGCTCCAATCAAGCGGTAGGAGTCACTGGAGACGCCGAAACCGACCCTAGTTCCCGACGACAGCACGAAGCGCGAACAGCGCGTTCTCCTTGCGTTCGCGAACCCGCCGGTAGAAGTACGAGAACCACTTCGAGCCGTAGGGGATGTACTGCCACACCTCGTACTCCTCGGTGAGCTCGAACTGGGCGCTCTCGCGGACGCCCATGAGCATCTGAATCTCGAAGTCGGTGCCGTAGTCGTCGTACAGTTCCTTGGCGTGTTCGATCATCGCCGGGTCGTGGCTGCCGACGGCGACGCCACCTTCGAACTCGCGGAACATGAGTTCGAGATACTCCTTGTAGGCGCGGTCGACCTCGCTCTTCCGTTTGTAGGCGATTTCCTTCGGCTCGTCGTACGCGCCCTTGACGAGGCGTACCTTCCCTGGGAGGGGTGCCAGTCGCTCGAGGTCGTCACCCGTGCGTTTGAGGTTCGCCTGGATGCAGACCCCGACCATCCCGTCCGTCTCGCGTGTGAGTCGCTCGTACGCGTCGAGCGTCACGTCCGTCGTCGTGTGGTCTTCCATGTCAATCCAGACGAACACACCTTTCTCCGAGGCGTGGTCGACGATGCGCGCGATGTTCTCCTCGAACACCTGGTTGGAGACGTCGAGCCCGATCTGTGAGGGCTTGACCGAGACGCAGGCGTTGAGCCCCGCCTCGTCGATGTCGGTGACGAGATCGATGTAGGCGTCGGCGTCCCCGTCCGCCGGGGGTCGTTCCTCGTAATGCTCTCCGAGGAGATTGAGAATCGCTTTGACGCCCCCGTCGTTGAGCTCCTCGACGTGGTCGAGCGCCTCGTCGGGACCTTCCCCGGCCACGAAGTTGCTGGCGATTGGCGGGATCATACCACGCCGTACGGGTGGTTTACGCTAAAGGGGTGGCCCTACCATACAATTCGCGACCGAAACGTGAGAAAATAAAATAGTGAGGTGTCGAGCCGGTCTCAGTTACCACGAGCGAACAGCCAGCCCCGACCATGGACGGTTTTATCTATATACAGTAGGTGTCGATATGACGAGACAGCCGCATATGAAACCGAATCGCATGCAGAACTGGACGCGTAGAGATCTTGTCAAACTCTCCGGCCTCGTTGGCCTCACCGGCCTCGCCGGGTGTGCAGGAACCACCGACGACGGGGGAAGCGACGGCGGCGACGAGAGCAGTGGGGACAGTGGTAGCGATGGCGGCTCCAACGACGGGGGGTCGGCGGAGACCGAAGCCGAAACCGAGGCCGAGACCGAGAGCAGCGGTTCCGAGAGCGGTCCCTACACCATCGGGATGGTCGACTCGCTGACCGGGTCGCTGTCGGCGTTCGGTGAACGCAACCAGCGCGGGAAGGACCTCGCACTGGAGGCGGTCAACGCCGTCGGCATCGACGGCCGGGAACTGGCCATCACCGTCGAGGACTCCGAGAGCCAGCCACAGGGCGGTGTCTCTGCGGCCCAGAAGCTGGTCAACCAGGACGAAGTGCCGTTCCTCATCGGCGCGGTGGGTTCGGGTGTCTCGCTCGCCATCTACGAGTCCGTTATCCAGGGGACTGACGTGGTCCAACTGAGCCAGAACTCCACGGGGCTGAGCCTCACGGACTTCCCCGGCCTGCTGCGGATGTCGCCGACCGGGCGTACCCAGTCGATCGCCCTGTCGAACATCATCTCCGAGGACGGCTACGACTCGGTCGCGCTCACGTACGTCAACAACGACTACGGGCAGAGCCTGGCCGACGCTTTCGTCGACGCGTTCGAGGGCGACATCACCTACAACAATCCACACGACCAGGAACAGCAGTCGTACTCCAGCGTGGTCTCCGAGATGAACAGCGCCGACGCCGACGCCTGGCTGTTCATCACCTACCAGGCTGAGTTCGCGACGATGGTCAACGAGGCGTTCTCGTCAGGCTACGACGATGCCCAGTTCTACGGAGCCGACTCCGTCTCAGGTGACAACGTCCTCGAAAACACGCCGGAGGGCAGCATCGACGGCATGAAGATCGTCGTGCCGTCGGCGCCCGTCGAGAGGGAGAACTACCAGCAGTTCGCCGCGGAGTTCGAGGACGCGTACGGCGAGGCACCGACCTCGTGGTCGGCGTACGCCTACGACTGCGTCATCAACGCGGCACTGGCCATCCAGGCCGCCGACGAGTTCACCGGCGCGGCCCTCCAAGAGACGGTCCGCGAGGTGTCGCGGCCGGAGGGTGAACAGGTCACTTCCTTCGAAGCTGCCAGTCAGATCCTGTCCGACGGCGGTGGTCCGAGCGATGTCGACTACCAGGGGGTCAGCGGTCCCATCAACTTCGACGAGGCCGGCGACCCCGTGGGCTTCCTGCAGATTCAGACGGTCCAAGACCACGAGTACGTCGGCACCGGCTTCATCGAGTCCTGACCGGGTCATGGTAGTCGACTACCTCGCAAGCGGTCTCGTGTTCAGCAGCATCATCGTCTTGGGGAGCATCGGGCTCTCGCTGATATACAGCATCGCGAACTTCGCGAACTTCGCCCACGGCGACACGATGACTGTCGGCGCCTACACCGCGCTCGTCACGTTCGGGGCCACCGGGGGCCTCGGCGCTGGCCTCCTCGGCCTGCCGCTCGGGTTCTTCCTTGCGCTGGTGGTCGGCATCGTCGCAGCGGCCGTCGTGGCTGTCCTCACGGAGAAGGTGGTCTACGACGGTATGGACGCCGGCTCTATCGAGCTGCTCATCACGTCCATCGGAATCGCGTTCATCTACCGTGCCATAATCCAGATGGGCTTCGGCGCGGACTTCACGCGCTACGACGTCCAGACGCTGCGGCCCATCGAGGCGCTGTTGCCCTACGGCATCCGCGTCACACAACACGACGTGGCCATCGTCGTCTCGGCGTTCATCCTCGTCGGGGGGCTGCACACGCTGCTGCAGTACAGCGATCTGGGCCGCAAAATGCGAGCGATGGCGGACAACCCCGACCTCGCGCGCGTCAGCGGTATCCGAACCGACCGGGTGAAGCTCTGGACGTGGATCATCGGCGCCGGTCTCGCCGGCGCCGGCGGGGTGTTCTTGGGGCTGTACAACCAGCTCTCGCCACGCATGGGGTTCAACCTGCTCCTGCTCATCTTCGCTGCCGTCATCCTCGGCGGCATCGGGTCGGTATACGGGGCGATGCTCGGCGGGTTCCTCATCGGGATGATAAACCAGTTGACGCCCGTGCTCGGGCAGCTGGGCGAACTCCTGCCGCTCGTGCCGGACACGTTCGCCATCCCAATCGGCATTGAGTACGCGAACGCCATCGCGTTCGTCATCATGGTCGCGGTCCTGCTCGTCAGGCCGCGCGGTATCGCCGGGGAGGGGGCCTGAAATGGGGGCCCTCACCGACCCGCGGGGGTACTGGGGAGACCTCACGACCCCCGAACGCGGGGTCGTCGGCGCCATCACCGTCTTCGCCGTCCTCCTCGTGCTGGGCCTGCTCACCGGGGTGCTCGCACCCGCGTACTTCCTCTATCTCGTCGGCCTCGCGGGGATGTACGCGTTGCTCTCGTTCGGCCTGAACTCCCAGTGGGGGTTCACCGGGCTCATCAACTTCAGCGTGGCCGCCTTCTTCGGACTCGGCGCCTACGGCACCGCGCTGATGAGCGCCAGTTCGTCGCCGATTGCCGGGCAGTTCCTGCCCATCTTCGGGTTGGTCGCCGCGCTGGTGCTGGCTGCGATACTGGCCGTCGCCATCGGCATCCCGACCCTGCGCCTGCGAGCGGACTACCTCGCAATCGCCTCGCTCGGCCTCGCCGAAGTGGTCCGGCTTATCGTCCTCAACGAACGTGAGGTGACCAATGGGAGCGCCGGTGTCCGTGGTATCCCGACGTTCTTCGAGGGGTGGCCGGTGCTCGAAACCCTGCCACAGCAACTGCCGGGAATCTTCATTCAGCCACTCCCCGGGACGCGCCTCGTCTTCGAAGAGCCGTTCTGGAGCGCGCTGTTGAACGTGGCGGTCGTCGTCACGTTCGTCGCCGGGAGTTACGCCATCCTCCGGCGGGCACATCGCTCGCCGTGGGGTCGCGTCCTCCGGACCATCCGAGGGGACGAGGACCTCGCGCGTGCACTCGGCAAGCACACCTACGGCTTCAAGATGCAGTCGTTCGTCCTCGGGAGCCTCATCATGGCGCTCGCAGGGGTGTTCTACGCGCACCTGAACCTCTACGTCAGCCCGAGCGACCTCGACCCAGTGACCACGTTCTACGTCTGGGTTGCCGTCATCCTCGGCGGCAGCGGATCGAACCGCGGTGCGCTGTTTGGCGGTATCGTCATCGTCACCATCCGCGAGGGGACGCGCTTTCTCAACGGCTTCGAGTGGATCCCGGTCGACGTGGCGCCACTCCGCATCCTCCTGATCGGCGTCCTCATCGTGGTGCTGATGCGCTACCGACCGCAGGGAATCCTCCCGCCACAACGGGAACTCATCTGGCCGAGCGTCGTCGACGAGGCACCCGACCAGCCGACATCTGGCGTCCGCGAAGCCAGGATGGGAGGGAACGATGACTGACGCCGACACGGCGGTCGCCGGCGACCGTGAGGAGGCGACGACGGAGGCCGTTCAGTCCGGCCAAGACGGTGGTCGCGACCTCGTCCTCGAAGTCGACGGCCTCCGGAAATCTTTCGGGGCGCTGACCGCAACCGACGACGCCTCGTTCTCGGTCGAACGCGGCACCATCACGGGTCTCATCGGCCCGAACGGTGCCGGGAAATCGACCCTGTTCAACCTCGTCTCGGGCTTCTACAAGCCAGACGCCGGGTCGGTCACGGTCAACGGCGTCGACGTGACGGGGATGGAGCCGTACGAGGTCGCCGACTACGGCCTCATCCGTACGTTCCAGACCCCGCGCAAACTCGAGGGGATGACCGTTCGGGAGGCGATGCTCGTCGGGCCCCGAAACCAGCCCGGTGAGTCCTTCCGGAACCTGTTTCTCAACCCGAGCGCGGTCGAGGAACGCGAGCGGGCGAACCTCGAGCAGGCAGAACGCATCCTCGAGGAGTTTGAAATCGACCACCTCGCGACCCAGCCAGCGACCAAAATCTCAGGAGGGCAAATGAAACTGGTCGAACTCGCCCGCGCGATGCTGGCCGAACCGGAACTGCTCCTGCTCGACGAACCCGCCGCCGGGGTGAACCCGACGCTGCGGAACAAACTCGCCGAGCAGATCCGCCGCCTCAACGAGCAGGGCACCACGTTCCTGCTCATCGAACACGACATGGAGTTCGTGATGAAACTCGCCGACCCGGTCATCGTCCTCGACCAGGGCAGTGTGCTGATGGAGGGCTCTCCCGGGGAGGTCCAGAGCGACGACCGTGTCATCGACGCCTACCTCGGAGGGAGCCCATGAGCGACCACGTCCTCGAACTGGCGAACGTTGACAGCGGCTACGGCGAGGTGCAGGTGCTCGACGACCTCTCCTTGCACTTGGACGCCGGTGAGATCGTCTGTCTCATCGGTCCGAACGGGGCCGGCAAGTCGACCGTGCTGAAGACCGCCTTCGGGATGCTGACGCCGTGGACCGGGTCGGTCAGCTACCACGGTGACGAAATCGGCGGGATGGCCCCCGAAGATATTGTCCGCGAGGGCATCGGCTTCGTCCCACAGACCGACAACGTGTTCGGGTCGCTGACCATCGAGGAGAACCTCCGGATGGGCGGCGTCGCCCGGAAGT
Organism: Salinigranum marinum; assembly: GCF_024228675.1. Classification (NCBI taxonomy): domain Archaea; kingdom Methanobacteriati; phylum Methanobacteriota; class Halobacteria; order Halobacteriales; family Haloferacaceae; genus Salinigranum; species Salinigranum marinum. The sequence continues at coordinate 1,388,364 of NZ_CP100461.1, forward strand.
CGGGGCTCGATGACGTCATCGATCGCCTCTACGAACGGTTCCCGCTCCTCGACGAGAAGCGGGCGGCCAAGGCACGGACACTCTCGGGGGGCCAACGGCAGGTGCTGGCGTTCGCCCGTGCCCTGGTGATGGAACCCGACGTGTTGCTCATCGACGAGCCATCGGCCGGGCTGGCACCCAACACGGCCGACGAGGTGTTCGGCCACGTGACGGCCGTCAACGAACTCGACACGGCGATCCTCATGGTCGAACAGAACGCGAAGAAAGGGCTCGGCATCTCCGACCGGGGCTACGTCCTCGACCAGGGGACCGTCGCCTACGAGGACGAGGCCGGACAGCTGCTCGACAACCCCGAGGTGTCTCGGCTCTACCTCGGCGGCTGATCCGCGTCGTCGGGGTCGAACGGGGATCGGCGGCAACTCCTTATTCCGCGGTCGCCTTCCGACAGGTATGAACGAGGACGACACACCGGCCCCGCCGGGGCTGCGTCGCGCGCGCCGCGTCGCGACGCTGCTCGACGACGCCGTCACGGTTCCGGGGACGAACACCAGCGTCGGACTGGACCCGCTCGTCGGCCTGATCCCCGTCTCGGGAACCGTAACCAGCGCGGCGATCGCGCTATCGATCGTCGCGGAGGCGATCCGCAGCGGCGTGCCGCGCGGCGTCGTCGCCCGGATGCTACTCAATGTCGCCGTCGACGTCGTCGTCGGCTCGATCCCGGTCATCGGCAGCGTCTTCGACGTGTTCTGGAAGGCGAACCGCCGGAACGTCCGGCTGTTCGAGCGGGCGGTCGCCGAACGCGTCTGACGGCCGTGGGCGGTCGATCGACTCGTCGGTGTCACGTCCCGATCCCCGACCGCCGCGTCCCGACCGACTACGAGGCGCGTCTCTCGATCTCGCCTTTCAGCCGCGCCGCATCGAAGTCGTGATCCGGGCGGATGTTGACGAAGTCGAGGAACTCCAGGGCGGCGACGAGGTCCCCCAGGGAGTACGCAGAACGTGCGGCCTCGACCGCCGCGCGGGCCCCGATGAGCGGTTCGAGCGCCGCCAGCGCGCAGGCGAGGTCGTACGAGCGCGCGTCGGCGGCGGCGTCGGCGCGGACCCGCGTCGCGTCGATGAAGTAGAGTTCGTCGTCGAGAATGAGCACGTTCTCCGCGCGGAGGTCGCCGTGTGCGAGTCCGTCGTCGTGCATGACGCGGAGGGCGGCGAACAGATCCGGCGCGAGCGCGGCCTCGCTCTCGCGGTCCAGCTGATCGAGCGCGCGGAACTGGGGCAGATACTCGAGGACGACGACGCCGAGGTCGTCGATCTGGAGCGCCTCGATCGGTTCGGGGGCGTTCAACCCCAGCTCACGGATGCGACGCGTCGCCTCCAGTTCGTGTTCGGCCATCTCGTACGGCGTACCGAAATGCTCGAAAAAGCCCTCCGTCCCCGAGGAGAACGCGCCGAGGTTCCGGCCGGTCGTGATGAGCGCGTGGACGAGCGAGTTCTGCCGGGAGATCACCTTCACGAACAGCTCCTCGTCGAGCACGATCGGCGTCGACAGCCAGTTGTCGGCGTCGAGAAACCGAACGTACACCTCGTCGCGGCCGTACCGGGTCTGGAGGCTCCTGACGACCCGTTCGAGCCGTGCCCAGTCGAGTCGTCCACGGACGAGGCGACGCAGTTCCACGCTCCGGTCGTTTGCGGTGGAGACTCATAAGTTCGCGGGCGAGACGGAATCGGACTCCCCGTCCTCCGAGGTGCTGGTCCGGGCGAGTGAGGAAACGGGTGCGTTGTGGGTGACCGTGGATCGGTCGCCGGCGCTTCGAGGCGTCTCTCCCTCCGCCAGCCGGTCGCGGGGGCCGACCACTCGTGCCACACCTGCCTCGCGTGATTCGCCCCTGCGCGGAGTCGCGTTCCCCGGGAGGGGTGGCGTCACCGGACCCGCGCCAGGCGGTCGGCGCACGGGAGCGAGGAGAGCGGGGCGCTTGCGCCGCGAGAAGGCGAACGGCGGAGCCGTGACCCCCGCGAGCGACCGGAGCGAACGAGCGCCCGGGAGGAAAGACACAGAGGGACTCTCCGTCTTGGTGTCCGTGCCGGGCTCCAGTCACGACGGCCGCTCACGGAGAAACGGACGAACGCGACGAACGACCACCGGGAACGCGGGAGCTTTTACTGCCCACCCCCTCACTCCAGCCGTGCAGGTCGTTGGCTACGACACCCCCTCGGCGACGCTCCTCGTGAGCCGCGACCACGGCCGCGGCGACGAGCGTGATGGGCCGGCTCCCGACGGCAACGTCGACTCGATCGCGCTCGATCCGGGTACGACGCTCTCGTGGTCGCTGGGCGAGCGCCACTGCGCCGGCGCGGTGTACGGCCACGGGGCCGACGAGGGGCCGGAGCACGTCGCCTGTGACGCGCCCGAGGCACCGTACTGTCCCGCCCACACCTCGACGTGGGTCTGTGCGCGCTGTACCGGGACCTGTCTCAAGGACGAGATGGACTGCTACGACGACCACGCCGTCTATCTCGCGGGGTTCGCCCCCGATTCGTTCAAGGTGGGCGTGACGAAGCTGTGGCGGCTCGAAACGCGACTGCGGGAGCAGGGCGCAGACCGGGGTGCGCACCTCTACACGGTCTCCAGTGGGCGGATCGCCCGCGAACTCGAAGCCGAGATCGCGACCGACCTCTCCGACTTCGTCCGCGTCGACACCAAGCGCGCGGGGCTCGGCTCGCGGATCGACGCGGACGCGTGGGAGCGCCTGCTCGACGGCTTCGACGTCCTGGACCGCTACGAGTTCGACTACGGCCTCGAGCTGACGGAACGGCCGGTCGCCGAGACCATTGCGACCGGCACCGTCCGCGGGACGAAAGGCCGGCTCCTGGTGCTCGATCACGCCGGCAGCACCTACGCGGTAGACCTCCGCGACCTCGTCGGCTACGAACTCGCCGACGGCGGGACCGAACGCGACCTCCAGTCGAGCCTGGGCGCGTTCGGGTAGCGTGATCGGCGGACGTGGACCAGGTCAGCCCGTACCACGCGGCGGGTGATGTGTGTGGATATTTACGCCCGGGTCGGTGACTGCTGGGTATGGGCTTCGGTAGCTACGACGAATCCGAGCAGGAACGCCAGCAACAGAGCGGTCACGACGACGAGGACGAAGACGGCATCAACGTCCACGAACACGACCACGACGGGTCGGTCAGCGTCGAATCGGACGTCTCGACGGACGACCTCGTGGGGCGGCTCGGCGAGATGCGCGACGACGCCGAAGACGACGACTGACCGCGCGGCCGACGCGACCGGCGGCGGGCGTGACCGCCCGGCTCAGCCGTTCAGTTCGACCCGGACCTCGTTCTCGGTGACGTGGAGGAACTGGATGAACTCCTCGCCGTCGACGGTGTCGTACCAGAGGACGCCTGACGAGGCGCTCTCGTCGATGCGGTTGTTGCTGTTTCCGGGTCCGCCCTCGACCGTGAGGTCGAAGTCTGGCCCCATCCGCGAGAAGTAGTGGTCGACGAGGAAGCCGACTTCCTCGGTGTCGCCGTCGTCCTCTTCGTAGTCGTCGGACGGGTCCGCCGCGTGCTGGTCGAACGTCAGCTCTTCGGGGACGTCTCCGTCTCCGATGTCGCTGCCGAAGTGCCACTTGCTCCCGCTGCTCGGGACGCTGAAGTCCCCGTACGTCATCGGTTCGTCGTCAGTCAGATCGACTTCGAGCGTCGGAACCGAATCGCTACAGTCGACCCTGAGCAGATCCTGAGACGTGTCTTCGGGGTCGACGGTCGTCTCCCACTCCTCGTTCGGTGCCGAGCTGTTGTGCCGATAGTAGATGGAGACGCTGATGTCGTTGTTGAAACTGCCGCTCTTGCACCGGCCGTTCGACGCGAAGTGGATCTCGAACTGCTGTCCGTTCGGACCCTGGTCGTACAGCGACCAGTGGAGCTGTTGGAACTGGTTGTTGTTCTTGTCCTCCGGCGCGAGCGAGAGGTCGAACGTGGTGACGTTGTGCTGCTGTTTGACGCTCGGCACGCCGAGCGAATTGCCGACCGAGGGCATGTCGAACGCGCCCGGCGCGCCCGCGAGCGTCCGGAGTTCGATCGACGCCGTCTGTGCCGCGTGGTCGACCGTCAGGTCGCCCTCGGTCCGTTCGGCGAAGTACGACGCCCAGCCCTGGTAGTGTTCGCTGTGGACCGTGACGACGACGGTCCCGTTCTTCACGGGGTTGTCGTAGGCGTTCCCGTTGGGGTAGGTCGTCGTCTCGTTTGGGTAGACCCGGTTCGCGTCGGACCCCGCGGTGGTCGGGGTGACCTCGGCCGCGATGCGGCCCGAGGCGCTCCCCGAGCCGGCGACGCGGACGAGCGGCATCGTCAGCGTCTGGTCGCGGTAGTGGAACTCGGGCGGCGAGACCATCACGGTCCCGTTGTCCTGGGTGCGCCAGACGCCGCCGCCCTGGTAGGCGATGACGGTGTCGCCGGCCGTGTATCGGACCGAGCCGAGCGACCGGTTGAGGATCTCGACCGGTGGGGGGTTGCTATCGGTGTAGTTCACGTGCTCGACGCGAATCCAGCCGGTGTCGTCGTCGACCTCGTAGCTCCCCTCGCCGCTGCCGCTCAGCATCACCCGCTGGCTGTCGGCCTCGCCGAGCGCCGTCATCGCCCCCCGGGAGTCCAACAGCGTCATCGCGTGCTCGGTCCGCTGGAGATCCGCCGAGTCCTGCGTGTCCGTCAGCGCCGTCCCGCCGAGGGCGACGACGGCCGTGACGCCGATCGTCGCGACCGCGAGCATGAGCGCGACGCCGATCGTCGTCGACTGGCCGCTCCGATCGCGGACCAGTCGGTAGAGCCACGGCGGCCGCGGCGGGCTGGCGGCCCCACGCGCCGAGCCCGGTCTGTGCGCTCGTCGCCGTCCCGGTCGTCGGTCGGTCCCCTCGGAACGCGTCTCGTCCGTCTCGGTGTGTGTGTCGTCGTGCATGTCTATCACTCGAAGGTGATGTCGACGAGCGTCTCCTGGATGTACACCCGCTCGACGCCGGTGAGGCGACAGGAGACAGTGTCTCCATAGATGGTGCAGGAGGCGTCCGACCGACCCAGTTCGCGCTTCCAGACCGCCGGCCGCGGCGAGGTGACGTTCACCATCACGTCCGCCTGCGCATCGGGCCGTGCCGTCTCGACCCTGAAGCTCTCACGCTGACCGCCCGGGCGCCTCGCGCGAACGAGCACCGTCGTCGTCCCGCCGACGGAGGCCGTCTCTCCACCCTGGCGCGTCGTCACGACCGGGAGCAGGACCCGGCTCTGGTTGAGGATGAACTCGGAGTGCCGGACGACCACCGCCCCGCCGGCGTCCTCACGGAAGATGGCTCCGTTGACGTAGACGATCCGCCCGTCGGCCGTCTCGTAGACGATCGGTTCGACGTCGAACCGGTAGCTGTCCGTGGCCCCCGACGCGTTCGTCACGGAGACGTTCACCCGCGTCGGCTCGACCATCCGGAGCTGGGCGTCGGCGACTTTGACCTCCGTGGCACGGCTCGGCGCGCCCCGTCGGACCATGTCGTCGAAGTTGTCGCCCATCACGTCGAACGCCCGCTCGGCGTTGTTGAGTCGCTCGAAGTCGCGGGTGTCCTGCAGGCCACCGTAGCCGAGCGTGAACGTGAGGCCGACGATGGACAGCACCAGCGCGAAGATGAACACGAAGCCGAGAGTGTCGCTGACGGCCCGGTCCGACTCACGGCTCACGCGTCTCGCACCTCCAGATCTCCCCCAATGGAGACGACGACGAGCTCGCCCCCCTCGACCGAGCCGAGACGCACCGGCGTGTTCGTCACCAGTCGGAGCGTCACCGAGACGTCCACCGACGCCGCTGAGAGGGAGATGCGGTAGACGGTGTCCCCGGGGACCGCCCCGTCCTCGATCGCGATGATGTAGGCCGAACTCCCCACGCGGCGCGGGAGCGTCGACTTGACCCGGACCTGACCGTCGACCGCGGAGGCGAGGCGGTCCGCGCCCTCGACGTCCGCGACGAGCGTCTCCCCGACGACCTCCAGTTCGGACCGGATGACCTCCTCGCGCTGTCCCTCGACGAACCCACCGGCCGCGAGCATCAGCCCCGAGATCAGGATGCTCGCGATGGCGAGCGAGAGCACGTAGCCCAGCGCCGTGGAGACGGCGCGGTCGTCGACGCGAAGCCCCGCGAACGAGCCCCGACGAGCCCGGCCGGGTGGTCGGAGCCGGCTCATCAGAGCTCCTCCGGTGCGAGACGGATCGTCGCCCGGTAGTAGACGTCCGTGCTCTCGTACGTGATCGTGACCGTGGCGTCGTACACCACGGCCGTGATGAAGGGCGATCCCTGGCTCGGCCCTGTGCCGTCGTTGTCGTAGAAGTTCGTAAAGCCCGACCCGGAACTAACCGTGAGTTCGTACGTGCCGCCCGCGTGGTCGGCGTTGACGAAGCTGACGTCGCTGTCCTCGACGTTCGCGTCGCCGCCGAGGGCAACCGTCTCCAGTGCCGGGCACGCCGTCCCGTTGACGCTCCCGTTCGAGACGTCGATCGCCGCCGGGGAACTCCCCGGACGCGTGCACTCCCCGACGAATCCGGTGTCGTTGACGACGGCCACGCTCACGTCGTCGCCGCCCGTGTCGATGTCGTCGTAGACGTACAGCTTCCAGGTGTCGGTCGAGTTGTCGAGTTCGACCCGGAACGGATCGTTGGCGAGCGCCGAGTCGTTCGACGCGACGACCGAGCCGTGAGCCACGGTGAACCGCACGTCACGAACGTCGATACCGGTAGCGAGGGTCCAGTCGGCCGCGCCCGACCGGTTCGTGAACGCCCGCGAGGCGTTCGACTGTTCGATCCGGGTTCCGTGTTCGGTCGCGTCGACCGACACCGACGCCACGCGGGCGTGGCGCGCGGCGTGGAGCCCCGTGCCGTTGCTCCAGTCGCCGACACTCCCGACGTACCAGTCCGAGACGGTGGGGTAGCCGTAATCCTTCGCCGGGTCACCGGTGTTGTTCGCGTTCTCGCGGCGTAACAACTCCCGCGCCGACTCCTCGGCGGTCGCGCGGTAGCCGATCGACGGGTCGGTGCCTGGGTCGGTGTTCCGCGTCGCCAGGTTCTCGGTGTAGATGGCCGTGTTCAACAGGAGCGCGAGCCCCACGAACAGCACGGCCAGCGTCAGCGCGGCGACGAGGAACAGTTGGCCGCGGTCGTCCCGGCCGCGGTCGGAGCGACAGCGTGACCGTCGCCGGGGCCGCGGCGGGGGCGTCACATCCGCCATACGACCACCTCCACCTCCACCACGCTGTACAGCGGGCCACGGGACTGGTCCGCGGCGTAGAACGTCGTCGAGTCGGTGAGCGTGTGGGTCGTCCGCGTTCCGTCGGCCGCGTAGAGAACGTCGTCGTCGTACAGCGTGACGCGCCACCGCGCGGAGATCGCGTTGTCGCTGGGGCCGCCCATGCGGACGACGGTCTCCCGCCGGATCGTCCGTTCGCTCGTCGGGTAGTGGACGTAGAGGTTGAACGCGATCCCCCGGTCGAGGAACGTGTCGTCGAGCGTCTCGCCGAGCGCCGTCGGCGGGCCGCCAGAGACGTACGCCCCGTCGAACGTGTTGCCGTGGAACCGGCCGCTCGAGTTGTTCACGAAGAGGAGCGTCGGCTTCAGGCTCTCGTTCTCCGCGGCCGCGGCGAGGACGCCCGTCGCGACCGCCTCCTGCTGGTTCTCGATGTGCTGGCTCGAGGTCGAGGCGGTCAGCGGGGTCACGGCCGTCACCTGCAGGGCGAAGACGATGCTCGCGAGCAGGATCGTTGCCGCGACGAACGCCTCCAAGGTGTGTGCCTGCCCGCGTGTCGATCTGCCGAGCGTCCATTCCGTCTTCCCCATCGGTTCACCACACCCTGACGTACAGTTCGTACGATTCGCCCCGGTAGAGCACGCGCCGCTGGGCGGTGATGACGTCACTCGCACCCGCCCGCGAGTCGCCGACGCTGCCTTCGACCGTGCCGCCCGGGTCGACGAGTGTCACGTTGAGGTTGGTGTCGTCGGGGACCCCGAGCATCGGGTTCGGGTGGTCGCCGAGGCTCCCGTCGGTCGGATCCGGACAGCCCGGCGGCGGCGCGGTCGCGGCGAAGAAGGCGGTCGTACACGTCTCGTTGAGCACGTACGGCTCGGCCGGGTCGCCGAGGACGTCGGTCGCCAGTCGGTTGGCGGCGCGGTCGGCGACGAGCGGATCCGACTGGCTAGTCGCGAACGGCTGGAACATCACGGGGACGAAAGTGAAGACGAACGCGACCGTCAGGAGGAACAGCGTCGCTCCGACGGCGAAGTCGATCGTGGTCTGTCCCCTGTCCCGCCCGGTCGCCGACCGCCAGTCGCTCCCGGGCCGCGGTGGCCGCCGCGCCCGCATCAGCCGACCACCGTCCAGGTTGCGAGCGCGACCGTCATCAGGACGACGACGAACTTGACGCCCGAGCGGAGGTCTGCGCTCCGGATGTAGCCGCTGATGAAGCCCGACAGGATCGCCTGCAGCGTGACGCCGTGGAAGAACAACAGCGACAGCTGGTTGGGGTCGATGCCGCCGCTGAACGAACTCGCGCCGCCACCGCCGCCGCTACCGGCCTGCTGGGTGAGCCCGGCCATCACGTCGAGGAACTGTGTCTTCAGGATGGCCATCACGGCCAGCAGCGTGAAGTACGTCATGAGGATGATGGCGACCTGCATCCTAGTTCTCGACTTGCGCTCGCGGTCGATGTCGTCCTGGTTCTCCGAGGCCTGTGCCGCCGTGGTGAGCACCTCGGTGATCTGCGACGAGGCCTCCTGAGCCTTCGAGATGAGCTTCACCGTGCGGGCCAGCCGCGGGATGTGGTACTTGTTGTTGAACTCGACGAGCGCACCGCGGAGGCTCATCCCGTAGTTGACCTTCGCGTACATCACGTCGAACTCGTCGGCTAGCTGTCCGGACGAGGTCCCGGCGACCGTCCGGATCGATTCGAGCAGGGTCTGTCCGGTGTCGTTCGCCGAGGAGAGTTTCCGGAGGTTGTCGGAGAGCTTCCCGATGATCGAGGCGCGTCGACGGAGGTTCCACTCGTAAAACACCGTGAGCGGGACCGCGACGATGTACACCGGGAGGTAGAGCCAGATGAACGTCCCCCAAACCGGCCGGGCGACCATCCCGTCCCAGCTGGTCGGGGCGACGCCCATGACGGCGGCGACGACGACCAACACGAGTCCCACGGGGACTGTAAGCGCCAGCGTGTACATCGGATTGTCCCGGAGGAAGACGTGTGGGGCGGTGGCGATCTGCATCGTCTTGTGCGTCCCCTCGCGGGTTTTGATCCGCGAGAAGAGCGCGAACTCGCCGACGAAGCGCTCGACGAGGCCCAAATGAAAGAGGCCTTCGTTCTGCTGGTCGTCGAGGCGATCCGCCCCGTCGGCCGGCACCAGGTAGCCGTCGCCCGGTTCGTCCTGTTTGACCGTCGAGACGAGCACGAGAAAGCCCACGCCGGTCAGCGGGATGAGCACGTAGACGGTACCGAAAAGCAGCATGTCCTGTGCCTCGCCCAGCATCGACATGATGACCAGGATGATGATCAACAGGAGGGGGAACAGCGAGAGCGTCATGTACATCTCGCCGAACAGTTCGAGCGTCTCCAGCGTCATCTCCTGTTCCTGCTTCGCCGTCCGGAGGTGCTTTTCCTTCTTGTCGGAGAGGAACTGCTGCATGTCCCCGCCGGAGTTGACGATCGACAGCATGTCGGTGAGAAACTGCGAGAGGTCGTCGCTGGGTGTCGTCAGCGCCTGCTGGCGGATCGCGTTCCGGTAGTCCGTCCCGAAGTACTCGGTCTCCTGGACGATGCTCTGGAACTCTTTTGCGACCTCGCCGTACGTGTCCTCCGCGCGGGCCATCGCCTCTAAGATCTCGAGTTGGTTCAGCCCGCCGACCGACAGCGCGTACATGAACGACACCGAGTCCGCGAGCAGCATGTTGATCTGCCGCTTGCGCGCCGACGCCCGCGAGTACGGCATGGCGATGAGCGTCCCGAAGCCTGCCCCGAAGCCGATGCTGCCGAAGACGACTCCCATCACGCCGATCGCCGCCGGAATGGCGATGCTCTCGAGAGTCGCCGCCGTCGACTCGTCCCCGACCGGGATCCCGAGGCTGACGGTCTCTTGGGTCAGGACACCGAACTGCACCAGTCCGAAGCCGGCGAGCGTCCCGAGGATCCACAGGGTCAGCCCGAGCAACACGCCGACGGCGAGCGCCCGGGAGATGTACAGTTCGACGTTCTCGCCCATCCGCGCCTGTTCGAGTCGCTCCTCGACGTCGCTCACGAAGTCGCTGTTCTCGTCGAACAGGAACTGGAACAGCGGGTAGAACGCGTCGCCGAGCGCGTCGGTGCTGCCGTCGAGACTGCTGCTCGATTCCAGACTCATCGCTCACTCCCCCTCGGAGCCGTCGAAGCCGAAGCCGAAGCCGCCGGCGTCGTCGCCGTCGCCCTCGCGCCGCTGGTCGCCCTCGCGTTCCCCGCCGGAGCCGCCGAGCGCCTCCTCGAACGCGTCGGCCGCCCCCGCCTTCCCGGTCGTCTCGTCTGTCGGATCCGACGGGTCGGCGCTCACATCGGCGACGGGCTCCATGTCGGCGAGCGCGCTCGCGACGTCGGCGTCCTCGCTCCCGCGGAACTCGGGGAGCAACGACTCCTCGGCGCGTTCGAGGAGCCGCTCGGCCAGTGCGGCCGTCTCCCCGTCGGGGGAGGGACGCGGCACCATCGCCTCCTTCTCGGGTTCGATGTTGATGTGAACCGACTCCATTTCCCGGAGGTCTTCGAGCGACTGCCTGAGCCGGTCGTCGGCGATGAGCGCGAGGATGGTCTCTTGATCGTTGATAAAGGCCTGGAACGTCGCCGCGACCTCGGCGTAGGTGTTGAGGCCACGGTCGATGAGGTACGCGAGGACGACCTGTCGCTTGAACAGCTCCCGGTCGAGTTTGTCCGCGGTCCACCCGCGGTCGAACATGATCTCCTCGAGCGTGTTCGAGTTCCCCATCTTGAGGAACTCGTCCGTCTCCGCCTGCCACTGGTAGACGTCCTGGACGTTGATCTCGTCGTTCTCGGCGTCGTAGTGGTTGATCTCGGTCAGCGACTTGTTCCGGCGGACCTTGTTGCCACCCACGCGGGTGGAGGTCTGGATCGACACCAGATCCAGCGCCGTGAACATCGTCTTCGAGACGTTGATCGGCTCGGTCGTAAAGCGCTTGAGCACCTCGCCCACGGAGTCGGCGTGGAACGTGGTGTAGGTGGTGTGCCCCGTCGACATGACCTGGAAGAGCGTCCGGCCCTCTTCACCACGGATCTCGCCCATCACGATGTAGTCGGGTCGCTGGCGGAGCGCGGCTTCCAGCAGGGCGAACTCGTCGACGTCGCCGCCGTCGTCCTCGGCGAACGACGGTCTCGTAACGGAGGCGATCCAGTTGCGCTGGGGGAGTTCGACCTCGCGGGTGTCCTCGATCGAGACGATCTTCGAGTTCGAGGGGATGAAAAGCGACACCGCGTTCAGCGAGGTGGTCTTTCCCGACGCCGTACCGCCGGCGAAGATGAGCGACTTGTGGTTCTCGATGCAGAGCCAGAGGAAGGCCATCTCGTCGAGCGAGAACGTGTTCCAGTTGATCAGGTCGATGGGCGTGAAGGGAACGTCCTTGAACTGCCGGATCGTGTAGTTCGTCCCGTGGTCCGAGACCTCCCGGCCGAGGGTGAGCTGGGCCCGAGAGCCGTCGGGCAGGGTGGCGTCGACCTGCGGCCGCCGTTTGGAGATGCCCTTGCCCGAGCGCTGGGCGAGTTTCACCACGAAGTCGTCCAGCTCCTCACGGCCGTGGTAGACGTTGGAGATGATCTGCTCGTAGTCGGAGTGGTAGACGAAGACGGGCGAGTGGTAGCCGTCGCAGGAGATGTCCTCCACGTTGATGTCGTGTTTGATCCCGTCGATGCGCTCGTATCCCGTGAAATCCCGGCGGAGGTAGTACAGCAGTTTCTCCACCTGGTACTCGTTGAGCGTCTTCGCGTCCTCGGCGAGCACGGCGGGTTCGGGCCGCGCCTCGATGCCGTCGAGGCTGCCGACCCCGAGCGCGGTCGACGTCGAGGCGGGTTCGGGATCGTCACCGAGTCCGAGCAGGTTCGCGAGCGGGGCCAGCGGGCCGCGCTGGATGAAGCCACCGTCCTTGCCGGCACTGGCCGCGGTCGGCGCGGTGAACAGGTCGTACCGTTCGAGGAGGTTCAAGGTCTCCGCCTCGATGACCTGTCGTCGTTCCTCGAGATCGGCGGCGATGACGTCGTCGTCGGAGTACTTGATCGCGGTTCGGAGCTTCCCGGTGAGGAAGTCGACGAGGTCGTCCTCGATCCGGTTTCTGTGCGGCTGGACCACGTAGTACTTCTTCTCGTTCTCCTTGGTCGAGTGGAAGATGACGACGAACGAGTAGGGCTTGTTGACCCAGTAGCGTTCGACCTCCCGGAAGTGCGTCTTCTTCGCGAGCGGGACGGACTTCTCCAGGTCGTACCGTGTCACGATCGTCGAGTGACCCTCGTCGGTCCGGAAGAAGGCGTCCTCGTCGAAGTCGTCCTGCACGCTCACGGTCCGCTGGTCGACCACCTCCGCGAGTTCGGCACCGCGGTCCCCCGCGTGGCCGATCACGGACTCGATCTCGGCGGGATCGAAGCCCAAGGCGTCGTCGAGGCGCTCTCTCGGGTGGTCGGCGGCGAACTCCTCCTCGCCGTACCAGTCCTTGGCGACGGGTGGGTTCTCGGGATCCAGATACGCGCCGATCCGGTCGTTCAGCCGCTCTGCGTCGGCCGCGGCGCCTGCCACCCGGTCGGCCGTCTCGGTCGGGTGAAAGCCGAGGTCGGCAACTGCGGCGTCCTCACCCTCGATCGAGTCCCAGTCGATACCCCCGTCGTCGTGTCGCGTCTCGGCGGCGGCGTCGGCGTCGTCCGCTCCACCGTAGTCGGCGAGGTACTGCTCCCACGTGTACTCGCCGACGGTCGCCCCCACCGACCGCGACGGCGCTGACTCGGACCGCGTCTCGCCGGTCGGATCAGCGTCGTCGATAGCCATTGTAGTCGCTCACGATTCTCTCCATCAAAAAGTCTTCTCCGACTGGTATCGTCGATCTACTAGAAAACATGTCGTACAAAATCGGTATACTGCACCTACTTTTCCTCTTTAACATACGAAATTTTATAGTAAACTCGATCTGACTCGCCGGTTTAGATTATTGATTCTGATATCTTCGATGAGGGGCACGAGGTATATGTGCCGTTCAAATACTCCTTATCAGGGGGCGGATCTGCGAGCCGACCACGTCGAGGTTCAGTGAGTCGACCGTGACAGCGATCCGATCGCACGGGACAACGTCATCTAGGGGAGGTGGGGGTCGGAGAACGACGTTGATCGCGTGACAGCTCGAGCCACGCCGGTACTCGCCTGACTCGAGGCGGAAAGAGGGTGGCGGGCGTGGCGGGACTCGAACCACGGTCGGACGTGCTCACTCCGCTGCGCGCCACCTCCTGATTGGACTCCCGTGCCCCGTGCCGGCGGCTCACTGACGTTCGCTCCTCGTATTCGTCGCAGAACGGGTGTGACGGGACTCCCGCAAGCGGCGGGACTCCCGCAAGCGAAGCGAGTGGGCGTACGCCACGGCCGTTTTCCTGCGAGCGACAGCGAGCGGTGAAAACGGGCGTGGCGGGATTCGAACCCGCGATCGAGAGGTTAGGAACCTCTCGCCCTGTCCACTAGGCCACACGCCCTGCCCGAGGTATCGAAGCTGCCGACTAAAAGCTGACTGTCGGGTACGGGCGGAGCTGAGGAGGAGCGTACCGTTAGCTACTGGACGCGGAGTCGGCGTCGGTCTCCGTTTCTTCGAGTTCCTGCTCCTTCTCGCGCTTGCGCGCCTGGAACTCCTCTTCGTCCTCGTCCGGCTGCTGCTCCATCTCCTTCAGTTCCTCTTCGATCTCCTGGCGGCCCCGCTGGAACTCGCCCATCGCCTGCCCGGTCGATCGCGCGAGTTTGGGGATCTTGTTGGCCCCGAACAGCAGGACGAGCACGAACAGCACGATAAGCAGCTCCGGCCCGCCCGGCAGCCCCGGGAACAGTATGACATCGAACATCGCTATCTCAGCTTAACCAAGTGGCAATTATAGGCTTTTTGCTCCCACGGCTGCCGCGAGCGCAAGCGGTAAACGGTCAGTACACCCAACACGAGTATGGTCAACGTAGGCGACGCTGCCCCCGACTTCACGGCACCGCTTGCTACCGGCTCGGTCGAGTCGTTCACCCTCTCCGAACACCTCGACGAGGCACCGCTCGTGCTCGCGTTCTTCCCCGCCGCGTTCACGGGGACCTGCACGACGGAGCTGTCGACGTTCCAGGAGCAGCTGGCCGATTTCGAGGCGATCGGTGCGAACATCTACGGCATCAGCATCGACTCTCCCTTTACGCTCAACGAGTTCCGCGAGCAGAACGGCATCGAGTTCCCGCTCATCAGCGACACCAACCGTGAGCTCATCGAGCTGTACGACGCCTCGATGGACTTCGCCGACCTCGGCGTCTACGACGTCGCGAAACGCTCCGTGTTCGTCGTCGACGCCGACGGCGTGATCACGTACGTCTGGCAGTCGGACGACCCGGGCGTCGAACCCGACTACGAGGCCGTCGAGGCGGCCGCCGCGGCCGCCTCGGACTGAGTCGCGCCGTCGCGACCTGGTGCGGCCCACGCCGCACACGCATCCGTCGAGTTTTTTTCGTCCGGGATCGTTGCCGGTACGATGAGTGATGTCGACGCCGCTCGCGAGTACGCACCGGACGACGACCACGCCTTTCCGGACGAGCGGCTCAACGAGATCCTCCCATACCTCCTCGACGACCCCGAGGTCACGACGCTGCTGGAGGCGCAGAACGTCAACGCAGTCACCCGGAAAGGGTACAACGACCACGGACCGAAACACATCTCGATCGTCCGCAACCGGGCGCTCCAGCTGTACGACCTCCTGAAGCGCGGCGGCTGTGAGTTCAACGGGGCCGTCCAGCAGGGGCTCGGGGAGGCCGACGAAGCGGTCATCATCGCGTTTGCCGCGACGCTCCACGACATCGGCCACATCGTCCACCGCGACGAACACGCCTACTACTCCATCCCGCTCGCATCGGACATCCTCGACCGCCTCCTCCCCCAGTTTTACGACACGGCGAACGCCGTCCGCGTGAAGGCCGAGACGCTCCACGCCATCCTCTGTCATCACACCGAGGAGACGCCGCTGACGAAGGAAGCCGGCGTCATCCGCGTCGCGGACGCGCTCGACATGGAGCGTGGCCGGTCGCGCATCCCCTACGAGAAGGGCGGCCGCGGCATCAACACCCTCTCGTCGCAGGCCATCACGGACGTCCACCTCAGGGAGGGCGACGGCGTCCCCGTCCAGGTCGAGATCGAGATGGTCAACGCCGCCGGCGTCTACCAGGTCGACAACCTCCTGAAGGCCAAGCTCAGCGAGTCGATGCTCGAAGACGAGATCCGCATCGTCGCCGTCAACACCAAGTCCGACGACTCGACACTGGTCGAACGGATCGAACTGTAAAAAAGCACGTCGCCGGTCGCTGCGTCCGCGGGCGACGAGGCGGCTCAGTCGTCGGCCGGGGTGGCGATCGAGTCGAGCCCCTCGACCGAGAGCGCGCCGTGCAGCGTCCGGTTCGGGTACGGGATGTTGATCCCCTCGGCGTCGAACCGATCCTTGACGTTCGTGACGTACTCCCCGCGGGTCTTCACGAAGTCGGCGCGGCTCGGGTTGTCGATCCACACCCGGGACTGAAGCACGACAGAGGAGTCGCCCAGCTCCGTCAGGCGAACCGACGGGCCGGGGTCTTCCATGATCCCCTCGTGGCTCTCGGCTTCCTCCATGATGATCTCGGTCGCCTTCGGGATGTCGTCGTCGTAGCCGATGCCGAACGGCACCTTCAGCCGGAGTTTGTCCTTCGCGACCGGGTTCTTCACCACGCCGTCGGTGAGCGCGGAGTTCGGCACGGTCAGGAGTTCGTTGTCGAACGTGCGTACCCGGGAGACGCGGAACGAGATGTCCTCGACGATCCCCGACTGCCCGTCCCACTCGATCCAGTCGCCGATCTTGAACGGCTTGTCGGTGAAGATGAAGACGCCCGAGACGAAGTTCTTGATCACGTCCTGCATCGCGAAGCCGATGGCGAGCGTCGCCGCGGCGGCGATCGTCGCCAGGGACGTGAGGAAGTTGCCGTAGCCCGCGAAGCCGAACGCCACCGCGATGGCGATGAAGACGACGAGCACGCCGGCGATCTTCTTCAGCGGCTTGATCGCGTGCTCTTCGAGCCCCCGTGCGGTGAACACGCGGTCGAGCACCGGGAAGAGGATCGCCCGCCCGACGATGTAGACGACGACGAACGCCACGACGAACGAGACGACGCCGCCGATGGTGCCGGCGTACGGAACGCCGTTCTGCGCGAGGAACCGTCCGATGAAGCCGCCACTGGTCTGTAACGCCACTCCCGGACTCATCGGACCATCACCGCCGTGTGGCCGCGCGTCTCGAACAGTTCGGCGCCGACCCGTTCGGCGAGCTCAGCGGCGAGTCCCTCGGTGGTCGTCCCGCCCCGTGCCGACCGGAGGAACTTCACCTTCACCAGATCGCGCTCACGTAGCTGGTCCCCGAGTTCGTCGACCACCGCCTCGATACCGCTCTTGCCGACCCAGACGGTCACATCCAGGTCGTGTGCCCGATTTCGTAACTCCTGCGCACACATTTCGTCCCTTATTCGGACGCACCTCTTTTGTATTTTGGCTTTAATATCGTGTACTTTGCTTGGAAATTCATGCAGCCTCGCTCCCGGGCCGCTCCCGCGGACCGTCTCACTTGTAGGGGTATCGTGTGAGTTCGCCACAGTCGCAGGCGACGACGACCCGTCCCGACTGGAGACGGACCCGCGCGTTGACGCCCGGGCGGAGATACGCGTCACACCGGTCGCAGGTGAACCGGCGGAAGTGTCGAGGGAGCCGAAGGCGGTGGCGCTCTGCGATCCGTCGGGCCAGCCGGACGTACTCGCGGGCCCGGTCGTCCTCGCCGGCACGCGTCGCCTCGCGGGCGAGCGCCTCCAGCCGGTCGATGCGCTCCTCGGGAATACTCATACGCCCTGATGGATCATGGCCGGAAAAAGTCGTTCCGAAGCCGGAGCCGGCGCGACGGCTATCGAAGGAGGCCGGCGGCCGATCCGAACGGAAGCGACAGCGTGAAGCCACTCAGTCGAGAGGGGCCGTCCGTGCGGGTCCTCAACTACCTCGAACTCGAGTCCCGGCTCGACCGGAGCGGGATCGGGACGGCGGCCGATCAGCAGCGGGCCGCCCTCCGGACGACGGACGTCGACGTCCTCACGTGCCCGTGGAGAGGCGATTCGCCCGTCGCCGCCGCCGAGTACGCCCTCCGCGGGCGCGGCGCCGTTCGTGAGTACGACATCGCCCACTGCAACCTCATCGGCCCGGGGACGCTCGCCGTCGCCCGCCACGCCAGGCGGACGGGGACGCCGCTGGTGCTTCACGCACACGTCACCCGCGAGGACTTCGCCGAGTCCTTTCGCGGATCGACGTACGTCGCCCGTCCTCTCGGGCGGTATCTCCGCTGGTTCTACTCGCAGGCCGACCTCGTGCTCTGTCCGAGCGACTACACGAAGCGCCTGCTGGAGTCGTACCCGGTCGACGCGCCCGTTCGGTCGATGACGAACGGCGTCGACCTCGACTCGCTCGCCGGCTTCGACTCCCTGCGGGAGACGTACCGCGAACGGTTCCAGCTGGAGGGGATGGTCGTCTTCGCCGTGGGCAACGTCTTCGAGCGGAAGGGGTTGACGGCCTTTTGCGAACTCGCCCAGGAGACCGGCTACGAGTTCGCGTGGTTCGGCCCGTACGACACGGGGCCGCACGCCTCCGCGACCGTCCGCCGGTGGGTCGAGAACCCACCCGAGAACGTGACGTTCACCGGCTGGGTCGACGACAAACGCGGCGCGTTCGGAGCCGGCGACGTCTATCTCTTCCCGACGAAGAACGAGAACCAGGGGATCGCGGTGCTGGAGGCGATGGCCTGCGGGAAGCCCTGCGTGCTGCGGCGGATCCCGGTGTTCGAGGAGTTCTACACCGACGGCCACGACTGTCTCATGTGCGACTCTCGCGCGGAGTTCCGCGCGGCGCTCCAGCGACTGCACGACGACCCTGACCTCCGCCGTCGGCTCGGCGAGAACGCCCGCGGGACGGCCGCCGAGCACTCTCTCGATCGAGTCGGCGAACGGCTCGTCGAGACGTACGAGGACGTGCTGGACGGACGGGTCCGCGACTGAGAGCGGCTCAGGGGACTCACGCAGGGAGAGACGAGACGATCACAGGGTATCCTCGTGGGTCGGCTCAGCGAACGACGCCCGACGCCGTCACGGAGTCGGAAGCGCTTAACCCCCGTGTCGTGAACAGTTCTTTCCATGGACGGAGCGTCGGTCGTCGCCTTCACCGACACCTACCTGCCGACGGTCAACGGTGTCACCTACACGATCAAGACGTGGCGCGAGCGGTGGGAGCGCCGCGGCGGGCGGATGGACGTGGTCTACCCCGACGCGGCCGCCCACGAGCCGGCGACCGGTGAACACCCCGTCCGCTCGGTGGCGTTCCCGTTCTACGATGGCTTCCGCGTGAGCGTGCCGCGCGTCCCACGCGAGGTCAGACGCGCCGATCTCGACGTGGTCCACGCGCACACGCCGTTCGGCCTCGGGCTCTCGGCGCTCCGGCTCGCGTCCCGGCGTGACCGCCCGTTCGTCGCCTCGTACCACACCCCCACGGCGGAGTACGCCGACTACCTGACCTCGAACGCCCGGCTCGAATCCGGGCTCGAACGGCTCAGCACGCGCTACGAGCGGTGGTTCCTCTCCCACGCCGACGCCGTCATCGTCCCGAGCGCCGAGACCCGCGATCGCCTCGCCGACCTCGGCGTCGACAGCGAGGTCACCGTCGTCCAGAACGGTGTCGACATCGACCGGTTCGCTCCCGTCGACGGGACCGCGTTCCGCGAGCGCCACGACCTCTCCGGCACCCTCGTCGGCTACACCGGCCGGCACGGTTTCGAGAAACGGCTCCCCGACGTCGTCCGTGCGGTCGCGGGCATGGACGAGGAACTCACGGTCGTCTTCGGCGGCGACGGCCCCGCCAGGGAGTCCGTCGAACGAGCGGCCCGCAAGCACGGCATCGACGCCCGCTTTTTCGGCTTTCTCCCCAGGGAGGAACTCCCAGCGTTTTACAGCGCGCTCGACGTGTTCGCCTTTCCGAGCCCGGTCGAGACGCAGGGACTCGTCGCGCTCGAAGCCATCGCCTGCGGGACACCCGTCGTCGGCGTCCGCGAGGGCGCACTCCGGGATACGATCGACGACGGTGTCACCGGTTATCACTACGAACCGGGTGATATCGACGGCTTCCGCGACGGCATCCGGCGGGCGATCGCCACCCGCGAGACGCTCCGGGAGAACTGCCTGGCACGTCGCGAGCCGATCAGCGTTGAACGCGCCGTCGACGACCTCACGGCCGTCTACGATCGGGTCCGCCGCGCTCTCGCGCCGCGCGCCTGACCCGAGAATCGAACCGGTCGAACCGGTCGAACCCAGTTAGTCGTCTTCCAGCGCGTCGCCGATACGCTGGAGCTGTCGGGTGATGTCGCGGACCTCGTCGCGGAGCTGTCGGACCTCGCGGACGAGTTCCTCGTTGCCGGCGCTCTCCTCGCGGCCGCGTTCGGGACCGCCCATTCCGGGCGGACCGCCACCCATGCCGCCCGGCCCGCCGCCGCCCATCATGCCGGACATCATCTGTGCGAAGGGATTCCCGCCGCCCATGCCGCCCGGTCCGCCCTCGCCGCCCATCATCTCCTCGGGACCGGGACGCTCGCCATCCTCGCGCTCTTTCTCGCGGCGCTCGCGGATCTCCTCGACGCGCTCGCGGAACGACTTCTCCTCCCCCTCGGCGTCGCCGTCGCTCTCGGCCGTGCCCTCGTCGGCCGCTCCGGCGTCGGTCGGTTCCTGCGCGTCTTCGACCTCGTCTGTGGCGTCGTCGTCTGCCATGGTCCCCGGTTCGCCGTCACGACCGAAAGGGTTGTTGGTCTCCCGAGGGGCCCGCTCTCACAGCGTGCCCCCGCCGACGATCGTCGGCCCCGTCGGCCCCGTCGGCCCCGCTCGTCAGTCGATCCGCATCGCCAGCCCTCTGATCCGGTCGGCCTCGGCGGGGTTGTCGCGGTCGGCCTCCTGGTCGGCCAGCGCTCGGAGCGCCTCCAGGATCTTCTGTTTCTCCTGTGGCGTCACCTCGATGTCGATGGTGTACGGTCCGGCCATACGCCGTTGCCTACCCACCGGACGGGCAAAACTCCACAGGCCAGTCTGGGGGCCGAGGACCACCCGGCGGCGTCGGAGGCGAGATTCGGTCCGAATTTGGGTGAGAACTCGGAAAGCACTCTTTTGTCCCTCGGTTGTCCCCGGAGTCGGGGAGAGTGGAGCGAGACAATGACGCACCAGATCGGAGGATCGCATGGCGGCCTGTGACCACTGCGGGCAGCACGTCTCCGACCGGTTCGCCCGCGTCTTCGCGGACGAGCTGGGCCGGATACACGCCTGCACGAACTGTGCGCCGAACGAGGGGATCGCGGAGGTCGCCCGACGGCGCGCGCGAGGGGCGTAGCGTCCGCCCGAAACGGACCATTTAGGCCTCTCGCGTCCCGACCGATGGACAATGAGTGCGACTCCGAGCGAGGTCTCCCGGACGAAAGCGTGGGTGATGGCCGCCCGGCCACAGACGTTGCCGGCGGCCGCCGCACCCGTCGTCGTCGGGACCGGCCTCGCGATCCACGACGGCGTCTTCGCCGCCCTGCCCGCACTGTTCGCCCTCGTCGGCGCGGCGCTCATCCAGGTGGCGACCAACTTCGCGAACGACTACTACGACGCCGTCCAGGGGGCCGACACTGAGGCGAGGGAGGGATTCACGCGCGTGACCGCGTCGGGGCTCATCTCCGCACCCGAGGTCAAACGCGCGATGTACCTCACGTTCCTCGCGAGCGTCCTCGTCGGCACCTACCTCGTCTCCGTCGGCGGCGTCCCCATCCTCGTCGTCGGTCTCCTCAGCGTCGCCTCGGGCATCGCCTACACGGGCGGGCCCTATCCGCTCGGCTACCACGGCCTCGGCGACGTGTTCGTCTTCGTCTTCTTCGGCGTCGTCGCCGTCACCGGCACGTACTACGTCCAGGCCGCCGCGGTGCTGTCCGGCGCGTTCCCCCTCGGCGTTCCGCCCGGGACGATCACCACCGCGGCCCTCGTCGCGTCGCTCCCGATCGCGGCGGTGTCGACGAACATCCTCGTCGTCAACAACCTCCGGGACAGAGAGGAGGACGCCCGGACCGGCAAACGGACGCTCGTCGTCCGGTTCGGCTCCCGGTTCGGCCGCGCGGAGTACGTCGCGCTGTTCGCGCTCGCGTACGCCGTCCCCCCGTACCTGCTCTCGCTGCCCGGCTTCGAACTCCCCGTGTTGCTCCCGCTGCTGTCGCTCCCCCTCGCCGTCGCCGTCACGCGGACGGTTCTCACCGAGTCCTCGGGGGGCGCGCTGAACCCCGCGCTCGAACAGACCGGCAAGACGCTCGCGCTGTACGCCGTCCTCGCGGCGGTCGGGTTCGCGCTGTGACGGGCGTCGAAGACGAGGGCGCGTGGGACGGCCCGGACCGATGACCGTCGACGTTTCCCCGTTCGACCTCCCGCTCCGGACGTCACTGTCGACCGCCCGGGGGCCGATCGACCGCCGCCGCGGCTTCGTCCTCAGAGGCACTGTCGACGGCAGCGAGGGCGTCGGCGAGGCCACCCCCCTGCCCGGCTGGACCGAGTCCGTCGACGACTGTCGCCGCGCGCTCGAACTCGTCGACGACCCCGGGGCGGCGCTCGGAACCGGGATCCTCGACGACGCCCCCGCCGCCCGTCACGCCGTCTCGCTCGCGCTGTTCGACGCCCGCGCCCGCGCCGCCGGCGAGTCGCTCGCGCGGTTTCTCGGCGGGGCGAGCGCGACGGTCGCCGAGCGCGTGCCGGTCAACGCGACTGTCGGGAGCGCGAGTGTACAGGAGACGGCCGACGCCGTCCGCGATGCCGCCGCGGTGGGCCACGACTGTGTGAAGATGAAGGTCGGCGTCGACGCCGTCGATCGGGACATCGAACGGCTCGTCGCCGCCCGCGAGGCGGCACCGAGGGTCGACCTCCGGGCAGACGCCAACGGCGCGTGGACGCGGGGCGAAGCCGAGCGGTTCGCCGACGCGATCGCCGACCACGGGCTCTCGCTCGACTACCTCGAACAGCCGCTCTCTTCGGAGGCCCTCGCCGGACACGCTGCGTTGCGTGCGGAGACCGACCTCCGCATCGCCCTCGACGAGACGCTCGCTTCCGTCTCAGTCGACGCCGTGCTGTCGACGGGGGCCGCGGACGTTCTCGTTCTGAAGCCGATGGCGATGGGCGGGCCGGACCGAACGCTGGCCGTCGCCGAACGGGCTGCCGAGGCGGGTGTCGACAGCGTCGTGACGACGACGATCGACGCGGTGGTCGCACGGACGGCCGCGCTCCACATCGCCGCGACGCTCGGCGACCCGCCGGCCTGTGGGCTGGCGACGGCCGACCTGCTGGCGCGCGACCTCGCACCCGACCCCGCGCCGGTCGAGGCGGGTCGGATGACGGTCCCGGGCGGACCGGGAACCGCCGGCGACGCGTTTGCGACGCTCGACACCTGACTGACGAATCAGCCGTCGACGACGTCCACGACGCCTTTCATCCCGACAGCCTGGTGCGGCACGCAGAGGTACCGCACGACGCCCGGTTCGTCGAACGTCCGCTCGAACGTCGTCCCCGCCGTCGTCGCGAGTTCGGACTCGAACGCGCGGCGCTCCTCCGCGACGTTGTGTTGCCCGCCCTGCCCGGTCCACTCCCACACGACCGTCGTCCCCGTCGTCACGCGGACCGCGGGTGGGTCGAAGAACAGCCCGTTGCCCGCGCCGACGGCGACGGTGACGCTGTCGTCGCCCGTGCGGTCCGCGACCGAGCCGTCGTAGTTCGGCACGTCCGAGAGCCAGTCGTCGTACGCGGCGGTCGACGAGTCGCCCCCGCCAGCGTTGCCGTCGCCGTCGGATCCGTCGGTTCCGCCACCACTCTCGCCGCCGCCGGAACAGCCGGCGACGACCGCGATGCCGAGTGCCGCGCCCGTCCGGAGCACCCGACGCCGGGTCGCCGACTCCGTTCGCTCGTTCATACACGGATCTCGACACGCGGTCGTCTTATGCGAAGCGTTTCCGCCGCTCAGTCGAGCGCGGTCGCCCGCCGCTCCACGAGGAGGTGTCGGTGACACAGGTAGAGCCCGCTGACGGGCGGAAAAAAGAGCGCGACCGCCGTGTACGCCCATTTTACCGGGCCGACCTCGACGCCGTCGACGCCGAGCGCCCGGGTGTCCTGGAGGAGCGCCGCGGCCGCCAGTGGGGCGAACACCAGCGTGGCGAGGCTCCTGACCGTCACCCAGACGAACGTCCCCTCCGAGAGGAGCCGCCAGTCGACGACTGCGAGGGCGACCCACACGACCGCGCTCGCGGCGAGCACGGCGAGCCACGGGCCGGTCTCGTCGGCGTCCTCGGTGTCGTCGGGGTGGAGAACGGGGTCGGAGTCGAACACAATCGACGGTAGGTGTGAGCGTGTTTGAACCGTTCGGCCGTCGGTGTTCTTCGCTGTCGCCCACGGTGACGACGGCGGTGGGGGCCGTTACGACGACGTCGGTAGTCGGTCCCAGAGCGAGGGGAGGTCCTCGATCCGGGCCCAGCCCGCGGCCTCGGGAACGTCCTCGTCGACGACGGTGATCTCCTCGAAGTACTCCTCCAGAACTGCGCGCTCCATCGCCAGCGGCGGCGAGCAGTAGTCCTCCTCGACCCAGACCGCCTCGCCCGTCTCGGGGTCGAACTTCGCGTCGGTGAGCGAGCGAGTCATGGCCGCGCCGAACGGCTCCATCGCCTCGATCTCCCCGCCGTCGAGGCGGTCGCGCAGTTCCGTCAGCCGGGCCTCCTTCAGCCGTGCACGGACGAATCGGTAGGCCATTGTGAGGGCTTCGTCGGGGAGAAAAATAAGACATGAGGTGGGCCGAGGTCGGCCGTCCGAGCGCCCACACGGCACGTTCATCACTCCCGGGGACGACGCCCCGATATGACCACCTCCCCGACGGTCACCGTCTGGAACGAGTACCGACACGAGCGCGACTCGGACGCCGTCGCCGAGGTGTACCCCGACGGCATCCACGCGGCGATCGCCGCCGGACTGGCCGACCACGGCATCGAGGCGCGGACGGCGACGCTCGACGAACCCGACCACGGCCTCACGCCCGACGTCCTCGACGACACGGACGTCCTCACGTGGTGGGGCCACCGCGCCCACGACGAGGTGCGTGACGACGTGGTCGAGCGGGTCTGCGACCGCGTCCGCGATGGCATGGGGCTGGTCGTCCTGCACTCGGGGCACTACGCCAAACCCTTCCGACGGCTCATGGGTACCTCCTGCGCGCTGAAGTGGCGCGAGGCCGGCGAGCGCGAACGGTTGTGGACCGTCGAGCCAGGCCACCCGATCGCCGCCGGCGTCGACGAGTCGATCGTCGTCCCGCGCGCGGAGATGTACGGCGAGCGATTCGACGTCCCCGCGCCCGACGAACTCGTCTTTCTCTCGTGGTTCGAGGGCGGCGAGGTCTTTCGAAGTGGCTGCTGCTACACGAGGGGCAAGGGACGGATCTTCTACTTCCGGCCGGGCCACGAGACGTATCCCATCTACTACCAGGAGGAGATCAGGCGCGTGCTCGCCAACGCCGTCGACTGGGCCGCGCCGACGGGAGGACCGACGCCGCGGTTCGAGCCGTCGGAGCCCGTCGAGGGGCTCGGCGGCGAGCACGACTGACGCCACGGCCGCTCACAACGGGGTTTCGGGCGGCTCCCCGGCGAGCGTCGCGAACACCATCTCCGTGAACAGGTCGGCGTCGACCGACTCGACGACGGTCGCGTTCGCCGGCTCGTCGAGGACGCCATTCACGTCGACGAGGCTGTACCCCCGCGTGAGCCCCTCGCGCTCGTCGACGTCGACGTGGTATCTCCCCTGAGAGTCGACGATCTCGGGTGCGAGCAGACACGCCGCCGCGAGCGAGTCGGGGAGCGTCACGCCGTCGGTCCCGTTCTCCTCCCGGGAGAACGCCCGGTGGTGTGCGGTGATCGTCTCGAAGAAGTCGGCGTACGGGGTGTCGACGCCGTCGAGGCGAGCGAAGTCGTCGGCGTCGAAGGAGCCGTCTCTGAGGGTCAGGCCCCAGTCGACGAGCGTCACGTCGAACTCGCCGAGGACGCGCTTTGCGGCGTCGGGGTCGACCCAGAAGTTGTACTCCGCCGCGGGGGTGTCGTTGCCGAGACAGCCGACCGCTCCGCCCATGACGACTACCTCGTCGAGCAGGTCGGGGAGGGCGGGTTCGCGGGCGACCGCGAGCGCGACGTTCGTCAGCGGACCGATACACAGAAGCGAGAGCTCGCCCGGCGCGGCGCGAGCGCGGTCGACGATGGCGTCGACGGCGTGGTCGTCGGCAGACGGGATGCCCGTCTCGGGGAAGAGATCGCCGCCGAGGCCGCCCTCGCCGTGGACGTGGTCGGCGTGTTCCCACTCTTTCAGTAGCGGCGACCGCGCTCCCTCGTACACCGGAACGTCGCGCCGGTCGAGCAGGTCCAGCGTGTACTTCGCGTTCTCGACCTCGTACTCGAACTCCACGTTGCCGGCGACGACGGTGACGGCCTCGACCGTCAGCCGCTCGGACAGGAGCGACGTCACGAGCGCCTGCGTGTCGTCGCCCGCGGTGTCCGTGTCGACGATGACTCGTCTCTGATCGTCCATCGGTGGACTCTCTCCCGTGGAGTCTCAAAGCCTCTGCGTCACACGGTGACGTCGTTGTTCGTCGTTCGTGTACGACCCGCGAGCCCCCCGAACGACTATGTGATCTCGGCGACGACCCGGGTGCATGAGCGATGACGACCCGCTCGCCGGTCGGGGATCGATCGAACCGACTCCGGGAACGACGGCGACGATGGCGTGCGGCACCTGTGGGGCGACGTTCCCCCGGCGCGAGGCGGCGACCCCCGAGAAGGGGACGCTCGCGTGCCCGGCGTGTGGCTCCACCTCGGTCACGGACACCGTCGAACGCTGACGTGCGGTGCGGGCGGACTGGGGGGACGGACGCGTATCCCAACAGCCATCTACCAGGGAGCCACCAGACGAGTGTATGTACGACGTGGTGAGTCTCGGGAGCGTCAACGTCGACCACGTAGGCTACCTCAGTGACGACGCGATCGCGGCGCTCGAGCGGCGGTACGACTGGCTGCCGAAGCCCGGTGAGACGGTCGCCGTCTCGTCCGTCCCGGCGGCGCTCCGGGACCGACTGACCGAGGTCTCGCTCGGGGGAAAAGGCGCGAACCAGGCGGTCGCCGCGGCTCGGGCGGGTGCCGACACGGCGTTTCTGGGCGCGGTCGGCGACGACGACGAGGAGTACGGCGTCCGTCCCGGGATCCGGGCTCACGGCGTCGACGTCACGGCCGTCGAGCGCGTCGACGGGCCGACGGGGTCGGCGTACATCGTCGTCGACGAGACCGCCGAGAACCGCATCGCGATCCTCGCGGGCGCGAACGCCGCCGTCGACCACGACTACGTCCGCGGCCGGATCGACACCGTCCGCGACGCCGGCTGTCTCCTCTTGCAGAACGAGATCCCGACCGACGGCGTCCGCTGGCTGCTCGACCGACTCGACGACGAACCCGACCCGCCGACGGTGGTCCTCAACCCCGCCCCGGCGGCGGGCGCGGGGGAACTCGTGGGACACGACGGCGTCGACGTCGTCGTCGTCAACGCGAGCGAGTACGTCCGGCTGGAGGAGCCGTTGTCGACGTTCGCGGGGACGCTCGTCGTCACCCGCGGCTCGGATCTCGTGAGCGTTGGTGGGCCGGAGTCGTTCGAGGTCGCCCCGCCGGCGGCCGACGCCGTAGACACGACGGGCGCGGGCGACGTGTTCACGGGCTATCTCGCCGCGACGCTCGCGCCCGGGAGCGACCTCCGCACGGCGGTCGAGCGCGCGGTGACCGCCGCGGCGCTCTCGACGGAGGTCGCGGGCGTCCACTCGGCGATCCCCGACGCGACGACGGTCGACGCGCGTCGGTGAGCGCGGCGGGACGGGGGAGTCCACCGACGGCGTCGTGGACGCCGGCGACGGCTGGGCGAGGCGGTGCGTCTAAGCCCGTCGGCTCCCAGGCACCGATATGGCAGAAGCCACCAGGGGACAGAAACGGCTGATGATCGGCCTGTTCGTCTTCGCGATCCTCATGACGGTTCTGGGGATTGCGGTGATCTGGGTCCTCTCCGGCGTGTAGCTACGCGTCGTCGGGCGTGAACGTCCGACCCTCCTCGGCGTCGGCCCGCATCCGGCGGAGGGCGGCGGCGGCGTTGCTCGCGTCGTAGCCGAACAGGACGTCGCTCCCGTACGCCGCGGCGACCTCGGTCGCGTGGACGAGGTCGTCGACGTCGACGTTCACCGCGTACAGCTCGATCGAGACGTCGACGTCGGGGTCGGCGAGCCGTGTCTCGAACCCTTTGGCGATCGTCTCCAGCCAGTACGTCGTCCCGTAGTGGGTGTCGTACAGCGGGACGACGAACTCGTCGACGTGCTCCGAGAGGGCGTCGATGTCGAGCCCCGCGCGTTCGTACAGGTGACCGGGGTACGGATCGGGGTACAGCGTGAGATACGTGCGCCCCGGGACCCGGGAGGCGGCGTCGGCCACGAAGTCGGTGATGACCGACGCGCGCCAGTCGAACCAGTCGTCGTGTGAGTTCCGATCGAAGAGCCGCTCACAGCGCTCGCAGTGACAGAACTCCGCGCGCGGGAAGCCGACGTCGTCGAGGCGGACGTCGTCGTTCTCGGCGGCGCAGTCGTCGACGATTTCGAGCAGGCCCTCGCGGTAGCGCTCGTTCGTCGGGCAGACGTACGCCCAGTCGAAGTAGGTCCGGTCGCGGGTCGCCAGCCGGCCCTCGTCGTCGACGGGGACGAGGTCGGGATTCTCGTCGGCCGCAGCGTTGTCGCCGAAACACGAGATCATGTTCACCGCGTTCGGCAACGGCGCGGCCGCTCGTCCCGTGACGTCTTTGACCTCGTAAAACCCGAGGTCGAAGTCGCTCCACTCGACTTCCTCCGCGTTCCGCGTGACGACACCGTACATACGTCCGGAACGGCCCGGCGCGGGGTAACGGTTTGTGTTCGAGTCCGGCCGTTCGGGGCGGTGCTCGGCGGGAGGGAGGCCGTTACTCGGTCGGGACCTCGACGGTGTCTCCACCCGAGGAGACCATGACGTAGACGATTGCGACGAGCGCGACGACGAGGACCAGTTTGGCTTTCCCGGACATGGACGGTAGTTATCCGAGGACGTACAAATCGGTTTCGCCCGTTCGAGGGCGAAACGGGATCAGGAGGCGTCGATGTGGTCGGCGAACGACTCGCGGACGAACGTCCCGCAGTACTCACACCGGAGCTCCTCCCCCAGGACGGCGAACTTCGAGTCGACGGGCTCGTTCGCGTTCGTGATGCAGTTGTGGTTCGGACACGAGAGCACGCCGACGACGCGGTCCGGTCGTTCGACGCGGTTCTTCTCGACCACCTCGTAGCCGCGGACGATGTTGATCGTCGCCTCGGGCGCGATGAGCGAGAGGACGTCGACCTCCGAGGGGCTCAGCTCTCGATCTTCGACCTTCAGGATGTCCTTGCGGCCGAGCCTGCCGGAGGGCACGTTCATCCCGACCGAGACGGACTCGCCGGCGGAGCCGTCGATGCCGAGGATGGCGAGGACGTTCAGCGCCTGCCCCGCGGCGACGTGGTCGATGACGGTGCCGTTGCGGATCTTCGAGACGCGGAGTTCGTGGTCGCTCATGGTGAATCGAGAAGGGTGTCGAGCAGCGCCATGCGCACCGGGACGCCGTTGTGCGACTGTTCGAAGTAGTTCGCGTACGCCGTCTCGTCGACGGCCGGGTCGATCTCGTCGACCCGCGGGAGCGGGTGCATCACCGTCAGCGACTCCTTCGCCTCGGCCAGCGTCGATAGGTCGATCTGGTACTCGCCGGCGACCGCGCGGTACTCGCGCTCGTCGGGGAAGCGCTCGCGCTGGATCCGCGTGACGTACAGCACGTCGAGTTCGGGGAGGATCCCCGCCAACTCCTCGTGTTCGCTGACCTCCGCGCCCGCCTCGCGGAGGTCGTACCGGACGCTCTGGGGGAGTCGCAGGGAGGCCGGCGAGACGAAGTGCTGGCGCACGTCGAAGTTGGTGAGCGCCATCGACAGCGAGTGGACCGTCCGGCCGTACTTCAGGTCGCCCATGACCCCGACGGTGATGTCGTCGAGCCCCGCGTTCTCGCGGATCGTGTAGAGGTCGAGGAGGGTCTGGGAGGGGTGCTGTCCGGCCCCGTCGCCGGCGTTGACGAGCGGGACGTCGACGAACTCCGAGGCCATCTGCGCCGATCCCTCCGAGGGGTGGCGGAGGACGAGCGCGTCGGCGTACCCCTCGATAACCCGCACGGTGTCGGCGAGCGACTCACCCTTCTTCACCGAGGAGGACTCGACCGAACCCATGTCGATCGTCTCCCCGCCGAGGCGCTTCATCGCCGTGTCGAAGCTCATCTTCGTCCGCGTGCTCGGCTCGAAGAAACAGAGCGCGAGCACCGTCCCGGCGTGACGCTCGCGGACCGCCGCCGGATCGGCGTCGATCTCGGCGGCGCGGTCCAACACCGCCTCGACGTCGGCTCGCGACAGTTGCGCGGCGGAGATGAGGTGGTCGTGACGCATCAGTGTACCCCGGACGGGGCAACGTCTTGAATCTCTCGGGAGCGCGTCCGTAGACGATGCACAGCGACGTGTGCAGATTACGACGCCGCGGACGAACGCGACGCGTGACGGGTCAGGGCCAACTGCCCGCCCCGCCGAACGCGTCCGCGACGCGCTGGACCGCGACGACGTACGCCGCGGTCCGGAAGTTCGGCAGATCCCGCGTCTCGTAGGCGTCGACCAACCGGTCGAACGCGCCGACGATGACCCGCTCGAGTTCGTCGTTGACGCGCTCTTCGGTCCAGGCGAACCGCTGGCGGTTCTGGACCCACTCGAAGTACGAGACGGTGACGCCGCCGGCGTTGGCGAGGATGTCCGGGACGACCGTCACGTCCGTCTCGGTGAGGACGTCGTCGGCGTCGGGCGTGACGGGACCGTTCGCTGCCTCGACGACGACGTCGGCCTCGACCCGTTCGGCGAGGTCGGCGTCGATCGCGTTCTCCAGCGCCGCCGGCACCAGGAGATCGACGTCCATCGTGAGGAGGTCCTCGTTCGAGAACTCCTCGGTGGCGTCGGCGTAGCCTGTTACCGCCCCCGTCTCGCGCTTGTGCCCCTTGACCGCGCGGGTGTCCAGCCCCGCGGAGTCGAACACCGCGCCCGAGGAGTCGGAGACGGCGACGACGGTCGCGCCGGCGTCCTCGATGAGTTTGGCGGCCACCGACCCCGCGTTCCCGTACCCCTGGATCGCGACCGTCGCCCCCTCCATCTCCTTGTCGAGGTAGTCGAACGCCTCGCGGGCGGCGAGCATCACCGACCGGCCGGTGGCCTCGACGCGACCCGCGCTCCCGCCGTTGTCGATCGACTTCCCCGTGATGACGCCCGGGGCCGTCGTGTTCTCCAGTTTCTCGTACGTGTCCTTGATCCAGTTCATCTCCTGCTGGCCGGTGTTGACGTCCGGTGCGGGGATGTCCTTGTCCGGCCCGATGAGCGGTCGAAGCTCCGTCGCGAACGCCCGGGTGACGCGTTCTAACTCCGCCTCCGAGTACTTCCGGGGGTCGATCACGATCCCGCCCTTGCCGCCCCCGTACGGGATGTCGACGACGGCGCACTTGTACACCATCCACCCGGATAGCGCCTTCACCTCGTCGCGGCTCACGTTCGGGTGGTAGCGGATGCCGCCCTTGTACGGCCCCCGGTCACCGTTGAACTGCGAGCGGAACCCGCGGAACGATTCGAGAGAGCCGTCGTCCATCTCGACCGAGAGCGTCACCTCGAGGACGCGCTCGGGGGATTTCAGCCGAGTCACCACGTCGCCCGGCACGTCGAGGAAGGCGGCCGCATCGTCGATCTGTTCCTGGAGACTCTCGAACGGGTTCGCCTCGTCAGGCATGGTCGAATCACCAGCGGGAGCGAGAATAAGTGTGCCGGAGTATGTATCATGGGGGTGACCTAGTATCTCTACTAGGACTCCGTGTCCGCCGCCCGAGCGCGTTCGAGAACCCGCTCGGCCTGGGCGACGAGCGGGGCGTCGATCATCTCGCCGTCGACGCTGAAGACGCCGCGACCGGCCGCCTCGGCGTCGTCCCTGGCCGCGAGGACGCGCCGGGCCCACGCGACGCGGTCGGTGTCGGGCGTGAACGACTCGTTGATGATCCCGACCTGCCGGGGGTGGATGGCGAGTTTCCCGTCGTAGCCCAGTCGGACCGTCGTGGCCGTGTCGTCGCGGAGCGCCTCGTCGTCCTCGTAGTCGGTGACGAGGGTGTCGATAGCGTCGACGCCGGCGGCCCGGGCGGCGACGAGCACGCGCTGACGGGCGTACAGCACCTCGGTTCCCTCCTCGGTGCGGGTCGCACCGATCGAGGCGGCGAAGTCCTCCGCCCCGAAGACCAGCGCGTCGACCGCGTCGGCGCTGGCGACGGTCGCGGCGTTCAACACGCCGGTCGCCGTCTCGACGAGCGCGAACAACGGGAGCGATCGGTCGTGGCTCTCGAGCACGTCCACCACGTCGACCACGTCGTCGAGTGACGCGACTTTCGGGACGACGAGGGCGTCGAGGCGCGCGTCGGGAGACAGCGCGTCGAGGTCGGCCGCGACGTCGCCGACCCGGACGGCGACCTCGCAGTCGGGGTCGAACGCCGGGTCGGCGAGCACGTCGCGGACCGCCCTCCGCGCCTCGGCTTTTCGCGGCGGGGCGACGGCGTCTTCGAGGTCGAAGACGATGGTGTCGGCACCGCTCCGGGGTGCCTTGCGCATCAGTTCCGGGCGGTCGCCGGGCGAGAAGAGGACGCTTCGGCGTGGCATGTCGGAGCGAAGGGCCGACACGTGCAAGAAGGTTGGTTTCGTCGGCAGTGGCACCCAGGCTTTTGTCCCCCTCGGCCGACCACGCGCCATGGCCGGCCGCTACTACGAGGAGTTCACGGAGGGCGAGCGAATCGAACATCAGAACCGCCGAACGATCTCGGAGGCGGACAACCAGCGCTTCTGCGACATGACGATGAACCAGCAGCCGCTGCATCTCGACCGGGAGTTCGCCGCGGACACCGAGTTCGGCGAGCGCCTGGTCAACGGCCTCTACACCATGAGCCTCGCGGTCGGGCTGACGATCCCCGAAACCACGGACGGAACGATCGTCGCGAACCTCTCGTACGACGATGTCTCTCATCCTGCGCCCGTGTTCCACGGCGACACGATCCGAGCCGTGTCGACCGTCACCGAAAAGAGGGAGACGTCCGATGGCGAGCGAGGCGTCGTGACGATGCACGTCGAGGTGTTCGATCAGGACGACGCGCTGGTCTGTTCGTTCGACCGAACGGTGTTGTCGCTGAAACGCCCCGAAGTGACGGAGAGCTGACGCCGGACCGTCTCAGACCTGGAGGATGAGCGTCGCGTTGATCGCCGAGGCGACGAGCCACGGGAGCGCGACACCGATCGGGACGACGGTTCGGTACTGCCGAGGGAGCGCTGTCCAGGCGACGAGCGCCATCGTCATCACGCTGCCTTTCAACAGGACCATCGCTTCGATCACGCCGAGCATCGAGAAGAACGACCGCGCGATCGGGTTCCCCTCCTGGAGACCGAGGCCGAGGCCGTAGTACGTCAGGACGACGTCGAGGACGAGAGCGACGACGGCGATCCCCCAGAGCCACGCGTCCGTCGAACGGGAGCCGACCCCGACGAGGGTCGGCGAGTCGGTAGCGTCGGCCGAGGAGAACTGGATGCGCGACATTAGGAGTGGCTGCTCTACTCAACAGGGGTATGGTACATCAGTATCCGCAACCTACCGGTTCGAACCGAGCCCGTAACGAGCCCTTACGCGATCGCTAAATCACGTAAGCAGTCGTTATGCCCCCCACAACGGGTGCATGAGACGCCTCAGAGCACGGTGCCGTGTTTCTTCTCCGGCAAGGACTTCTCGACGTCCTCGTAGAAGGCGAAGCGGGCGGCGAGTTCCGCCCGGAGATCCGACGGCGGGACCACTTCGTCGACGACCACTTCGCTCGCCATGCGGTGGACGGCGATGTCGCGCCGGTACTCCTCGCGGAGTTCGCGTTCGCGGGCCGCGCGCTCGTCGTCGTCCTCGATGTCGTCGAGCTTGTTCCGGTAGACGGCGTTGATCGCCGCCTCGGGACCCATGATCCCGATCTCTCCCGACGGAAGCCCGATGACGCTCTCGGGGTCGTACGCCGGGCCGCCCATCGCGTAGATCCCCGCCCCGTACGCCTTGCGGACGACCACCGTCTGTTTCGGCACCGTGGCGGAGGAGGTGGCGTAGATGAACTTCTTCCCCTGTTCGAGGATACCCTCCTTCTCGACCGCCGACCCGGCCATGAACCCTGGCGTGTCACACAGGTAGAGGAGGGGGATCTCGTAGGCGTCGCAGGTCCAGATGAACTCCGCCGCCTTCGACGCCGAGTCAGGGAAGATCGCCCCCGACCGCTGCGTGGGCTGGTTGGCGACGACGCCGACGGGCCGACCGTCGATCCGGGCG
Source organism: Salinigranum marinum (assembly GCF_024228675.1). Lineage (NCBI taxonomy): Archaea > Methanobacteriati > Methanobacteriota > Halobacteria > Halobacteriales > Haloferacaceae > Salinigranum > Salinigranum marinum. Next base: position 1,422,269 of record NZ_CP100461.1, read on the forward strand.
AACGCGGTGACGATCTCCGAGCCGTACTCCGGGCGGAGTTCGAGGAGCGACTCCGCGTCGACGACCCGGTCGAGCAGGTCGTGCACGTCGTACGGCTTCGTGGGCGACCCGGGGATGAGTTCGTCGATCCCCTCGGGGGAGTACGTCGGGGGTGTCGGGTCCGACTGAGGTGGGCGCTCCCCGGCGTGGTCGGGCAGATACGTGATCAGCTGTGCGACGAGTTCCCGGGCGTGCTCCTCGTCGCGCGCGACGAGGTCCGCACTCCCGGAGTGACGGGCGTGAACCGCCGGGCCGCCCAGGTCGTCCATCGAGATCTCCTCGCCCGTGACCATCTCGACCATTCTGGGAGACGCGATCGCCATCGCCGACATCCCCTCGACCATGACCGTGAAGTCCGCGAACATTGGGGTGTACGCCGCCCCGGCGATACACGGGCCGTAGAGCACACAGATCTGCGGGACCCTCCCCGACAGCATCGAGTGGTTGTAGTAGTACTTGCCGATCCCCTCCCGATTGGCGAAGAAGCCGGTCTGTTCGTCGATCCGGCCCCCCGACGAGTCCATCAGGTACAGCACGGGCCGCCCGCTCTTGAGTGCGCGCTGTTGCATCCGGAGGAACTTCTCCACCCCGCGGCGGGCCATCGACCCGGCCTTCACCGTGAAGTCGTTGGCCATGAAGTGGACGTCCCGGCCCTCGAACTCCGCCGCGCCGGTGAGCAGACCGTCGGCCGGGAGTCGACTGTCCGGGTCGGCCTCCGCGACCTCGGGCGAGTTCGGGTGCCACGCGTCGAAGTTGGCGAACCGACCGTCCTCGAACGTCGGCTCGCCGAACCAGCGTTCGAGACGGTCGCGGACGAACAGCTTTCCCTGATCGGCCAGCCGGTCGCGGTACTTCTGGGGGCCGCCCTCGTAGATGTCGGCGAGTTCCTCCCGGAGGCGTTCTTCGCGCTCCGTGGGACCGAGGTCGTCCTCGAGTGGATACGCTCGCTCGGGAGGGTCGGCGCTGGCGACGACGTCGCCGTCAGCGACGACCTCCACGGCGTCGCCGAGATGTTCGGCGAGGGCGGTGGCGATGGCGTGGGCCTCCTCCGTCGTGGCCCCCTCCCCGATGCGGACCTTCATGCTACGACCTGTGCCGGGTGGCGGGAAAAGTGGTGGTGGTGGTCGCGATCGGGCGCGTGGCGGCGTCGCCCGGGCGCTCACCTGGTCGAAGCGGTCTCGATCTCCCGCGAGAGGCGTGCGGCGGCCGACTCGACGTCGTCCGTGTTCTCGACGAGCGCGATAGGCGCGCCGACCGACGTCGCGTAGGCGAACGCCGCTGTCCGGCTCATCGACTGCTGGAACTCGATGCCGAGCCGGTCGTCCACGCGGTACGACCGATAGTCGCTGCCGGTCCGCCGATCCCGGATGACGTCGGGATCGGCCTCAACGAGGACGAACGCGTTGGGGTCGACCTCGGTCAGCACTTCGGGCGGGAGCCCCGGGACGAACCCCGCCGCGGTGGTGACGACGAGGTGCGTGTTGAGAACGACGTGCGTCTCGGGCTCGGAGGCGATGGCGGCGACGTACTCACCCATCAGGCGCTGGAGGCGGCGGAGTTCGCGGGGTCGCAGGTCGGCAAGGTCGTCGCGGCCGGAGACGTCGAACCCGCTGCCGAGCGCCTCCTCCAGCAACACGTCGCCCGTGTTCAACAGTTCGTACTGCTCGTCGAGCGACGCGACCGCGGCCTCTGTCACGCGCGAACTACCCACCCCGGGGACGCCCGAGACGACGGTCACGCTCATCAGAAGTGCACCTCCTCGGTCTCGATCCCGCCCTGTGCCCCGCGGTCGTCGTAGTGTTTGCGACCGATGTACTGGTCGCCGACGTTCGCGAACACCGTGTCGAACAGTTCGTCCGGACTCCCGAACGAGGGCTCGTCGGTCCGCCGGAGCACCTCCTCGATGGTCTCGGGATCCCCGTACGGCGCGTCGAGTTCGGTCTTCCCGACTGCGTCGAGGACGCGCTCGCGGTCGGCCGGGAACGACAACGTGCGTGCGAACAGGTTTCGCGTCTCTGCGAGGCGCATACTGTCACTCGGGAACCAGCATTATTAAACGTGTGGAACGCCGTCAAATACTGTTTTGTTCGCGTGTGCCGAGATGTCGGTCATGCGAACGCTCCTGACGGGTGCCCACGGGACGGTCGGCACCGCCCTCACCGGCCACCTCGGCGACGTCGACCTCACCCTCTTCGACCGGCGGCAGGTCGACCAGACCACGGAGTGGCACGGCGACGGCCCACATCCGCACGCCGATCGGGCGGCGATCGCCGGGGACGTCGCCGACGCCGAGGCGGTTCGAGCGGCCGTCGAGGGTCACGACGCCGTCGTCCACCTCGCCGGCTATCCGCGGACCGACGGCACCTGGGAGGAGGTATTGAAGAACAACGTCGTCGGCACCCGAACCGTCCTCGACGCGGCGGTCGCCGCGGGCGTCGAACGGGTCGTCTTCGCCTCGTCGAACCACGTCGTCGGGATGTACGAACGCGAGCACGCACCCGGGATCTACCACGGGACCGACCTCGAAGTGGACCACACGGTCCCCTACCGCCCCGACTCGCCGTACGGCTCGTCGAAAGCCGCCTGTGAGGTGTTCGGCCGGGAGTACGCCGAGAACCGCGGGCTCCGGTTTTACGCCGTCCGTATCGGGAGCGTCCGGCCCCCGGCGTACGATCATCCGTACGGGGACGCCGAACGCGGCGTCGACGAGGGGCGGTGGAGCCGCGGGAGCGACGCCTACCGCGAACAGGCGGCCCGGATGAAGGCGACCTGGCTGTCTCGGCGCGACTGTGCGGCCCTGTTCGACTGCTGTCTCCGGGATTCGAGCGTGGGGTACGACGTCTTCTACGGCGTCAGCGACAACGAGCGACGGTGGTTCGATCTCGACCACGCCCGCGATGTCGTCGGCTACGACCCACGGGACGACGGCGAGCGGTGGGACGGGCCACCGGCCGCGCGCGGGTCGACCGAGTAGCCGAGCGGCGCCGAGCGCCTACTCGCTCGACTCGTCCAGCGTCGACTCGAGTTTCTCGATGAGACCGGGGTTCCCCAGGTGGACCGGCACGCGGGCGTGGATGTCGTCGGTCTTCACCACGTCGAGGATCGACTGCGAGCCGTCGGAGGAGGCTCCCCCGGCGGTCTCGATGATGTACGCGCAGGGGTACCCCTCGTACTGGAGCCTGAGCTTCCCCTCGGGTGCGTTCGTGAACGCGGGGTACGAGAAGATGCCGCCGTACGTCATCACCTGGTTGACGTCGCCGATCATCGCCCCGCCGTACCGGAGCTTCATCGAGGAATCCTGTTCGACCTCGCGGGCGAACTCGGTGAAGTCGTCGAACCACTCGGGGACCCGCCCGCCGAAGCCGTAGACGGACGGGTTCTCGGGGAGCCGGACGTCCTCGGTGACGAGGTTGCGGACGCCGTTGTCGACGAGGTACTCGTCGACCTGGCCGTCGACCGCACACATCATCGTTGCTACCGGCCCGAAGAGGACGTACGCCGCGCCGACGAGGTCGTCGCCGGTCGCCGGCAGGGGTGCGTCGTAGATGCCGACGATCGTCCCCATCGTGTTGTTCGGCTTGAGGTTCGAGGAGCCGTCGAGCGGATCCACGGTGACCGAAAAGCCCTCGCCGACGTCGTCGACATCCTCGCGCTCCTCGCTCGCGTACTCGCCGACGCTGTCGAGTCCGCCCAGCCGGGCCTGGAGGAGGTCGTCCGCGAACACGTCCGCGGCCATCTGTTTCTCGCCGCTCGGGTTCTCCGACCCGCTCTTCAGCCGCCGACTCGGGAGGCCGGCACGGATCTCCGGGGACGCCTCGGCGACCGTCTCGAAGATTTCCTCGACGCCCGCACGGGTCTTGCCGTCCATCTCAGACCACCCGCCCCGAGCGGCACACGCGTCGTCGACTCTCGATACCCCTGGCCGTCGGGTGTGCGTCCCGACCCGCCGTTCGGACGCCCTCTGAGTACATCCCCTGTCACTGGGGCAACAGCACATATAGTTCTGTGGGGAACGCCAACGGGGAGCGGGGTCGCTCGGGCGCGTCGCCCTCGCGGTCGGGCGACCACGGGGGCCGCGAGTGGTCACCGGCGGTGACCGTCAGTTTCCCCCGACGCCAGCCTTACGTCACCCCCGACAGGAGTGAGACGTATGCGTACTCTCGAAGACATCGACACGGTCGGCGTCGTCGGCGCGGGAACGATGGGCAACGGCATCGCACAGGTCGCCGCCGTCGCCGGCTACGACGTCGTCATGCGCGACATCGAGACGGGGTTCGTCGAGAACGGGCTCGACAGCATCGACGACTCGCTCTCGCGGCTCGTTCGCAAGGAGAAGCTCTCCGAGAGCGAAGCCGACGCGGCCCGCGACCGCATCACGGGTACCACGGCGTTCGACGACCTCGCCGCGACCGACTTCGTCGTCGAGGCGGCCGTCGAGAACATGGACGTCAAGCAGGATATCTTCGCAGACCTCGACGACCTCCTCACCGAGGACGTCGCGCTGGCGACGAACACCTCGACGCTCTCGATCACCTCCATCGCGGCGGCAACAGAGCGCCCCGAACACGTCGTCGGTCTGCACTTCATGAACCCCGTCCCGGTGATGAAAGGCGTCGAGGTCGTCCGGGGCGAGTTGACCGACGACGCGGTCGTCGACCTCGCACACCGCTTCGCGGAGAGCCTGGAGAAAGAGACGTGGGAGTCCGACGACAAGCCCGGCTTCGTCACCAACCGGATCCTGATGCCGTGGCTCAACGAGGGCATCCGCGCGTACGACGAGGGCGTCGCCTCGAAGGAGGACATAGACAGGGGAATGACGCTCGGGACGAACGTCCCGATGGGGCCGTTGACCCTCGCCGACCACATCGGGCTCGACATCTGTCTGCACGCCTCCGAGACGCTGTACGAGGAGCTGGGCGACCGCTACAAGCCGGCGTACCTGCTGAAGCGGAAAGTCGAGGCGGGCGAGCTGGGCAAGAAGACGGGCAGCGGCTTCTACGACTACGAATGACATCCTCCTCGCGGTAAACGGCGGGACTCTCTCCTTGAGTCAGGCAGTGTCGAGCGTTCGCGTACGGCGACGCGACAGCGAACGCAACGACGACGCGACAGCGAACGCGAACGGTCGCCAGGGCGGTGTGACCTCGCCCTCCCCAGCCGACTCGTTCGCTCCCTTCGGTCGCTCACTCGCCCCTCGCGCGTCGGGTCGCGGCTCCAGCCGCGACCGTCACGCGCCACCGCACCGCCTCCGCTTGTGGCGCGGGTGGCGCGTGGGAGCGAGCGACCAGCGGGAGCGAGCGAACGCGCGAGGGCCGGCTCGCGCTGTATGCGCGAGCCAGCGGCTGGGGAGGGACGCGGCTGCGGGTCACCGCTCTGGCACTCCCGGGGTCCGGTCGGTCACCGATCCACTCACCGAAGCGTCTGTCAGACAACGGATGGACGAACTCGCAGACCGTAGTGGTTCTTCTTATCGTGAGCCGACTCGGGATGAGATGAGTCGGGTCCGTGAGCGATTCGCGACGCGTATGCAACGAATCCGAAACCAACCGCCGCTCGCGGGGTTACCGAAACCGTCTATTCACGTAAAACCCGTCTGCTCACGTCTCCGTCTCGCGTTCCTGTCTTCGTTCCGGACCCAGTTCTCGCTCCAACGCGCTCTCGTGAGCGCGTGCCGCCGCATGAATTATTACGCTGTCATCTGATGGGGGAACCGAGGACCACACATGCCATTCTATAGCGGGGACGAACTCAGTGCAGTGTACGACGAAGCGCTCGACGAGGGGTTCGGCCTCGTCGCGAGCAACATCGCGGAGCCCAACGTCATGATGGGGCTCATGGAGGGGGCGTCGGAGGTGAACTCCGACCTGCTCATGCAACTGAGCGGCGGTGCGTGCTCGTTCGCCGGCGACGGCGACCCCGTCGCGGGGCTGAAAGCGATGGGCACGTACATCGAGACCATCGCCGAGCGGTACGACATCGGCGTCTTCCTCAACATGGACCACCAGACCGACATGGAATTCATCGAGGCGCAGATCGACCTCGACATCCCCTCGTCGATCATGATCGACGCCTCCCACGAGTCGTTCGAGGAGAACGTCCGGCAGTCGAAACAGGTCGTCGAGATGATCGAGGACGCCGGCCGCGACATCCTCGTCGAGGCCGAGCTGGGGCGGATCAAGGGCGTCGAGGACGAGATCGTCTCCGAGGAGGCCTTCTACACCGACCCCGAGGAGGCCGTCGAGTTCGTCGATCGGACCGGCTGTGATCTGCTCGCCATCTCCGTCGGCACCCAACACGGGGTCGCCAAGGGGAAGAACCTCGAACTCAGACCCGACATCGCCCAGGACATCCGCCAGGAGCTCCGCGACCACGGTCTCGACACGCCGCTCGTGTTGCACGGCTCGTCGGGTATCCTCCCCGAACAGCTCCAGCAGATGCTCCAGTACGGCATCTGCAAGGTGAACAAGGACACCCGCTACCAGTACGAGTACACCCGCACGCTGTTCGATCTGTACCGCGAGGAGCCGACGAACATCGTCCCGCCAGAGGGCGTCGAGGACGACCGCGACGCGTTCTACAACGCCGTGGAGTGGTCGCCGAACAAGGACGTGTTCGACCCGCGCGTCGGCGGCCGACAGGTCCGCGACCGCATCGCCGAGGTCTACGGCGACCTCGCCGAGATCGCGGGCAGCGCCGGCAAGAGCCGCTACGCGTAGTCACGTCGACCGAACGGCCGTGGGTTCGCGGGCCGCCACCCGCCCCCGTCTGCCGCCTCGTTTCTATCTCCTCCCGGCTACCACGTACACGTCGGACAGCGTTCGAGATCCGACAGCGCGGCGCGGTCGACGGTTCGTTCCTCGTCGACCGGCGCGACGTCGACGTACGAACAGCCGAGGATGTCCGTGCGGTGCCAGATACCGTCGGCGCGGACGAGCCTGAGGTCCCCCATACGTGTCAGTCCGCTGTCTACCCTCTTGTGTCTGTCGGCGGACCGACACGCTCGTCGACCGAGGACGTTCCGACGGAGCCCGCTGTCGGACAGTCGAGTCCGATCCGTCCCTACCAGTACGGCGGCGCTGCGGGGAGCGCCGCCTCGCAGGTGGGGCAGGTGTCGGCCTCCACCTCGTACGTCATCTCAAGACACTCGGGACACCGGAGCATCCGGCCGTTCATCCGTTCGAGCGTCCAGACGCTCGTCATCCCCGCGGCTCCCAACCCGTCCCGTGCGAACAGTTCCTGCGCCGCCTCTTTGTGTGTGCCCCCACGCATGAGCTGTCGGGCGTCCTCGGGTTCTTCCCACGCCGTGATCGTGTAGCCGCGGTCGTCGTCGCGTGCGGTGACGGCGCTGATGACGCCGTCCATCTCGGTCATCTCCCCGAAGATCTCCCGAACGCGGTCGTTGACGGCTTCTCTGTCCTCCTCGTCGCGGAAGGAGATCGACGTCAAGCTGAACGCCCCCGGTTCCGTCTTCTCCCCGAGGTCCAGCCGTGTCGAGATCCCGAAGGAGACGGGGCCGAGCTGTTCGGGCTGGACGTCGACGCGAAGTCCGAGCTGTCGCAGCATCGTGCCCCCGTCGAAGTAGCCGCGGACCGAGGTGATGCCGTCGTCGGCCACCTCGATCACGTCCATCCCCGGGAGTGCGACCGTCTCGCCCGTCGGCGGCAGACCCTCTAGAGGACCCTCCTGCGTGCCGTGCATCGTCCACTGGAGGAGCACGGCCCCGTCGTCGGTCGCGGTCAGTCGGTCGACGTCGAACGAGAGATCCGGGAACGTCTCCCACAGGCTGGCCGCGTGCTCCCCGATCGCGTCGCCGGCCACCGCCTCGGGGAGCGTCGGATCGGTGTACGTGCCGCCCTCGGCGAACGTCTCGACGATCGCGTCGGGGTCGTGTGCGTTCCACGCGTCGACGTAGGCCCTGACAGCCGGCTTCTTGGTATGTGTAGACATACCATGTACTTCGACGCAGACCGTTAAATGATTAATTATCCGATAATAACTGGTTTCGACGTCGAACGAACAGGTAGTCGCCCCGTCTCGGGCGGCTCAGGTTCGTCCGGCGTGTGGCCGAAGGCCGTGGGCCGATCGAAGGCGCCCGACACGGCACCGACGCGTGGCGGTTCTCATCGCTGAGAGACGGCGGGTGAGATTAAACAGGGTCGGCGGACAGCCACGAGTCAATGATCTCCGTCGAGAATCTCCGGAAGTCCTACGGGGAGTTCCCCGCCGTCGTCGGCAGCGACTTCGCGGTCGACCGCGGCGAGATATTCGGCATCGTCGGCCCCAACGGCGCGGGCAAGACGACGACGCTGAAGATGCTCGCCGGCCTGGTCGAACCGTCGGGTGGGGAGGCGACGATCGACGGACGCGACGCCGGCGATCCCGAGACCCGCCGATCGCTCGGCTTCCTCCCCGAGGAGTCCCCCCTGTACGAGGACATGACGCCTCGGTCGTATCTCCGGTTCTTCGCCGATCTGTACGACGTTCCGCGCGACGTCGCCCGCGAGCGGACCGAAGGGACGCTCGATCGCCTCGAACTCGAACACCGCGAGCGCCGACTCGGCGACATGTCGAAGGGGATGAAACGGAAGGTCGCCATCGCGCGCTCGCTCGTGAACGACCCCGACCTCCTCATCTACGACGAACCCGCGTCGGGACTGGACCCCCTGACGACGAACTACGTCCTGGAGTTCACCCGGGAACTCGCCGACCGGGGCAAGACCGTCGTCTTCTCCGCACACAACCTCTACCACGTCGAGAGCGTCTGCGACCGCGTCGTCATCATGAACCGCGGACAGATCGTCGCGCGCGGCACCGTCGACCGGATCCGCGCCGAACACGGGACCACGTCGTACCGCGTGTTCACGACCGTCCCCGTCGAGGGGAGCGACCCGACCGGCGACGGCGAACACCTGACGGTCGTCGACGACATGGCCGCCGTCGAGGAGCTCAGGACCGAGGCAGAGAGCGCCGGCGGGACGGTCTCGGACATCCGGACCCGCGAGCCGAGCCTCGAAGATCTCTTCCTCGACATCGCCGGCCAGCCGCTCGAGACGGATCCGCGTGCGGAGGCGGCCCGGTGAGACCGCGCGCGATCGCCCGCATCGCGCGCTGGGAGGTCGACCGCTCGGCCGCCGTCGTCGACCGCCGGACGCTCGTGCTCGGCCTCCTCGCGCTCGTCGTCGTCGGGAGTGTGATCGGGGTCGGCGTGCTCTCGAGCGGGGTCGCCCTGGACCGCGACCTCTACCGCGTCGGCGTCGCCGAGTCGAGCCCGTACCACGACCCGGTCGCGTCGTCGACGAGTCTCGCGGCCCGACCACCCAGCGAGGACGCCTTCCGCGCGGGCGACCTCGACCTGCTCGTCCGCGAGGGGGGTGTCGTCGCCCGCGACACGCGGAAGGGCGAGGCCGCGCTGTCGGCGTTCCGCGCGAGCGTCGAACGCCACAACGCGGCGCTGATGCGGGCCGAGGAGAACCGGAGCGCCGCGTTCCCCGTCGTCGTCTCGCTGTCGTACGCGACGCGGGCGGAGGCCCAGGCGGCCTCGACGGTGAGCGGCGGAGACGCCGGCGACGGTGGCGACGGCGGGGGCGGCGGAGCGGACGGCACCGCCGCCGGCGACGGTGGTGGCGATCGGCTGGCCGGGCCCGACGCCAGCACGGGGAGCGATGGCGGCCCGCTCGCGGTCCCCGGGATCGGCGGGAGCGTCTTCGCGCAGGACTCCGTCGGTTCGCCCGCCGACATCGACCCGCCCTTTCCGTTCGGCTCGCTCGTGCTCGCCTTCGCGTTTCTCGTCCCGATGAACTTCGTCATCCAGGCGTACGGGTCGACCGTGCTCAACGAGCGGGTCAACCGGCGGGGGGAACTCCTCCTCGTCGCACCCGTCTCCCCGACCGACATCGTCGCCGGGAAGACGCTCCCGTACTTCGCCGCGATGGTCGGCGTCACGGCGCTCATCGCGGTCGCGGTCGGCGGCGGTCCCGTCTCGGTCGCCGCGGTGGTCCCACTCGCGCTGTTGTTCCTCGCGGCGACGTTCGTCGGCGCGATGTTCGCCCGGTCGTTCAAGGAACTCACGTTCGTCACGGTCACCGTCTCGGTGTTTCTCACCTCCTACGCGTTCGTCCCAGCCATCTTCACTAACGTGACGCCGATCGCGCTCATCTCGCCGCTGTCGCTCGTGGTCCGGGATCTCCAGGGTTCTGCCGTCGGTCTCGCGTCGTACGCGTTCTCGACCGGGCCGCTCTACCTCTCCGCCGGCGTCCTGTTCGGCCTCGGCGTCGGCGTCTACCGCGAGGAGGACATGTTCACCCAGCGGCCCGTCCCCCTGAAGTTCCTCGACGCGCTCGACGCACGCCTGTCGGGGGCGTGGTCTGTGGCGCTTCTGTCGGCGCTTTTCATCCCGTTCGTCTTCGTCGCCGAACTGCTCGGCGTCGCCGTGCTGTTCGCCCTGCCGATCTCCGTCTCGATCCCGCTCGTGCTCTGTGTGGTCGCGCTCGTCGAGGAGGTCGCAAAGAGCCTCCACGTGCTGGCGGGCTTCGAGAAGGGGCGGTTCGCGCCGACGGTCGGCTCCGCGCTCGCCCTCGGGACGGCCTCGGGTGCGGGCTTTTTCGTCGGCGAGAAGGCGACGGCGGTCGTCCAACTCGTCGGGCTGCCCGAACTCGCCGTCGGGCGCGCCGCCTTCGCGCCCGCCGGAACCGTGGGCGTTGAGGCGCTCCCGCTCGCGCTCGGACTCCTGCTTGCGCCGCTCGTGGTCCACGCCGTCACGGCGTCGCTCTCCGCGCTCGGTGCCAGAGGCGGGTTCCGACCGTATGTCGCCGGACTCGGTGCCGCCGTCGTCGTTCACACGGCGTACAACCTCACGGTGGTGACGCTCCTTGGCTGACGGCTCGCTCACCGTGGCCCGGCGCGAACTCGCCGTCCTCCGCGCCGAGAAGACGATCGTGCTCGCGCTTCTCATCCAGCTGTTCATCGCCGCCTTCTCGTCGTTTCTCGTCGTCGGCCTCGTCTCGCTGTACGATCCCGGGAGCGTCCAGGGCTACCAGGTCGAGGTCGCGCTCTCGGGCCCCGACGAGGAGGCGCGCGAACTCGCCGCGGTGGTGCGCGACCAGCCCGGGATGCAGGCGATCGACTTCGACACCCAGGAGGCGGCGGTCGAGTCGTTCAAACGGGGCGACGTCGACGCGGTGCTCGTCGTTCAGCGGCGCGACGGGCGGACGTTCGTCCGCGCGACCGTCCCCGACTCGAACGTCGCGACGACCGTGACGGTCGTGCAGGTCCGCGAGGCGCTCCGGGCGTTCGAGCGGGCCGAGCGGACCGAACGCGCCGCCTCCCTCGAACGCACGCCGCTCGCCCTCCCCGCCGAAGGGGTGACGAGCCCGTACTTCGGATTCACGTACACCGTGCTCGTGCCGCTGTTGTTGTTCCTCCCGGTGTTCATCAGCGGCTCGGTCGCCGTCGACTCGCTCACCGAGGAGATCGACCGGGGAACGCTCGAACTGCTCCGCGTCGCGCCGGTGTCGTTCGGCGACATCGTGAACGGGAAGCTCCTCGCGGCGGCGGGACTCGCGCCGGTCCAGGCGGCACTCTGGATCGCGCTCCTCCGCGCAAACGGGACCGCTGTCGCCCACCCGGCACTGCTCGTCGCTCTCGTCGGGTCGCTCGGGGTACTCGTGGTGTCGCTCGCGCTCGCGATCGGTGTCGTCACCCCCGACCGCCGCACCGCGCAGTTGCTGTACTCCGTCGCCGTGCTCGTCGTCTTCGGTGGCACAGCAGTGCTCCCGGTCAACCCCACGACCGTCGCTGCGCGGCTCGCGATCGACAGCGCGGACCCGACGAGCGCCGCGGCGGTCGCCGTCCTCGCGGTCGTCGCGCTCGCGGCGTACCTCGGGCTCCGGTGGATCACCCGCCGGGTCGACCCCGCCGCGCTCGGCTGAGGCCGAAGCACAAGCGGAACGCACTCAAGGCCGGCGGTCACACGCGGAGGTATGGGAATCGGTGGAACCGCGAAGAAGCTCCAGAAGGTCGCGGAGATGGGCGAGGAACTGTACAAGCGGATGAACGACCTCCGCGCGCAGGTCAGCGAGATGCGCGAGACCGTCACCGCGACGCACGAGCGCGTCGACGGGCTCGAGCGCGAGGTGGCCGAACAGCGCGCGATCCTCGAAGCGCTCGCCGAGCGCGAGGGGATCGACCTCGACGCCGTCGTCGCCGAGACACACATCGAAGAGGCCGAGGGTGCCGCCGGCGACGGCGACGGCGATGGTGATAGTGACGGGGACGAGGATGCGGACATCGCTCCCGACGCAGACACGGCGGCCGCGGACGACACCCCGTCGCAGAACTGAGTCGTCGTCGCCGGTGGGCGTGAGACGCGAGAACGAAGCTCGGTGACCGGTGGCCGCTGATCGCCGGACCCGTCTCCGACCGTTCAACCGAGCAGCCGGGCGTGTTCGACCTTCATACACCGATCCTGGACGATATCGAGGCCGCCGGCCTCGGCGCGCACCGCGGCGTCGTCGTCGCGGATCCCGAGCTGGAGCCAGATCGCCTCGGCGTCGTCGCGCGACTCGTTCCGGTCGAGCACCCGATCGACGACCCCGCTCACTTCTCGACTCGGGCGGAACACGTTGACGAGTTCGACCTCGTTGGGGACCGCGGCCAGGGAGTCGTACGCCGTCTCGCCGAGTATCTCGTCGGCCATCGGGTTGACCGGAACGATTCGGTAGCCGTGGCGCTGGAGGTAGCGCGGGATCTCGTGGGCGGCCTTCCCTGCGGTGCGCGAACAGCCGACGATCGCGATCGGATCCCGTTCGAGCAGGCGCGACAGTCCCGCGTCGCTGGTAACTGGCATCGTCGGATCGACGACCCCGGCGGATAAAAACGACCGGTCGACAGAGGGGCCCTGACCGTCAGTTCCCGGGGAGTCTGACGGTCGGCTCGCCCTCCTCGTGCGTGGTGACGATGCCGTCGAACAGCTGTTTGAGGGTGTTCATCGTCTTGTCGTCGTGAGCGGTCGAGTCGATGGCGAACAACCCGAGGCCGTCGACGCTCTGGATCCGGCCGGTGAACACGTGGAGGAAGCGGAAGACGGTCTGGAGGTCAGAGTACATCAGGAGCGTCGACAGCGAGTGGAGCATGACGCGGTTGTGTTTGATCTCCCTGGTCTGGTAGAACTCCTCGAGGATCTCCGAGAGCTTGATTCCGATGCCGGTCATGTCGACGGGCGAGGAGACGTACTTGATCCGTTCGTCCTCTGTGACGTCGTTGATCCCCTGCTGTCGCGTCACGCAGTCGACGACGGCGACGGGTTGGTTCTCGTAGTCGAACCGGCGTTCGAGATCGGACAGCACGCGCTGTGCGCTGTCTTTCGTACTCACGACGACGGCACCGTCTCCCGCGTCGACGCCGGCGGCGAGGATGTCGAAGCCGAGCGCGCGCTTGCCGGTCAGTGGTGGACCAGCGAGCAGGATGTTGGTTCCTGGCTGAACCTCGGCATCGAGCGCAGGCGAGAGGTCATACATGGACGACCCTCCGGGTAGTCATCCCCGTTGGTAGACAGACGTTCGTGTGACGGGTCGACTCTCCGGGAGTCATTAGATGATACCAAGATGCAGTGTGCCGGTAATATTCTTTTTGCTTCCCTTACTAGTCATCACGATTTTCGGCTGTCACCGACTCAAACAGCCAGTAGAGCGGCGGGTACAACGGTCTGTCGGCTTCCTCTCGGCTCCCCGAGAAGAACGAGGGGAACGCCGCTGACACCCCCACGCGCTCGGGCTGCGCGTCCGTGGCCCGCCTCGAAACGACGGGTATCCCGGGGGAAACCACGAGGTTTAACAGGGCGTGTCTCGCTACGTTCGGATACGGGCGCTTAGCTCAGTTTGGACAGAGTGCTTGGCTTCGGACCAAGTTGTCGCGGGTTCAAATCCTGCAGCGCCCATCCTCTTACAACTTGCTTAGGAATCACAGTACGGCGGAGGGGTATTTATAAATACTATCAGTTCCCAGAGAGGTGAACCCAACCTGCGACGGGTTGACGCCTTCTTGTCTGGCGATTATCTGCGCTAAATATATTTTAAAATATGTATTGGGTAATAAACATCGTCGCGCGCGCTACATGAGATCCTTAGTATCTACTAAGATTCGTAGTTAGCGTCCGTTCCACTTTCACTCCGGTTGAAGTGCTCTTATGTGTCACGCCAGACCAAAGTCACCACTGCATGACAACGCGTCTCCTCCACGTCAGCGACACCCACCTCGGCAACCGCCAGTACGGAAGCGACGTACGGCGCGAGGACTTCGCCGAGGCGTTCGAGCAGGCCATCGAGTATGCCATCGACGAGAACGTCGACGCCGTCATCCACACGGGTGACCTGTTCGACTCGCGCGACCCCAGTCTTCCCGACCTGAACCGGTGTATCGATATCCTCGGACGACTCCGAGAAGCCGACATCCCCTTCTATGGAATCGTCGGCAACCACGAGCGTAAGATGGACGACCAGTACCTCGACCTCATCAACAAGACGAGGACAGCCGAGCGACTGGACAGGAACCCTCGGCTGGTCAACGGCGAAGTCGCCCTCTACGGCATCGATGCCGTGACGAAGCCCGCGTGGCACGCCGAGGACTTCGAACTCGAAGCGCCGCCCGAGGACGCGTTCACGATCCTCTGTATGCACCAGTTGCTGGATCCGCCCGTTCCCGAACTCTTCGCCAATCACCCGCTCGGCGACGTCATCGAACGAGTCAACGTCGACCTCGACGCGCTCGCGCTCGGCGACTACCACGAAACCGTTGGGACAGTTGAGGAAGGAACACAGGTCTGGTATGCCGGGTCGACCGAGCGGTGCGCGAAGGACGAAGCCTCACCCCGCACGGTGAGTCTCCTCGAAATCGACGACGGGGAACTGATTCGACGGGAGAAGGAACTCGACACCCGCGACTTCATCCACATCGACATCGAGTTCGCCGAGGGTGACGGGCACGCGTACGCGGAAGATGTCGTCGACCGCCACAACGTGGAGGAGAAGGTCGTCTCTGTTGCGCTCGATGGCGAATCGACGACAGTCACCTCACGCGACGTTCGTGGGGTGGTGATGGATCGAGGAGCAGCAGTCTGTCGGGTCAACGATCAGCGTGGCGGCCCAGACCTAGACCTCTCCGGAGGGCCGAGCGGTGACATCGAGAGTGCAGACAACCTGATCGAAGAGAAGCTCGCCGAGAGCAATCTCAGCAGCGTTGCCGTCGAGATCGAGGAACGCGTCCGGGAAGGGAAAGCCACGCCCACTGGATTCGACGACGAGGTCGAGGAGTACCTGATGGAGGCACAAGACGAGGCGTTCGACGAGGATGGCTCCGCCGAAGAGGAGGGAGCCGAATGAGAGTCAAACAACTCCACCTGCAGAACATCCGCAGCTACGCTGACCAGACCGTCGACTTCCCGGAGGGGACAATCCTCATCCACGGCGATAACGGGGCGGGGAAGACTTCGCTCCTGATGGGGCTGTTCGGTGGCCTCTTCCTCTCAGAGATCCGCAACGTGGGCACCAATTCGTTCAAACTCGACGAATTCGTCCGCCGTGGTGAGACGAAGGGCGTCGTCGAGTTAGTGTTCGAGGCGGACGGTGTCGACTACACTGTCGAGTGGGAGCTATACACGACCAGCACGCCCAACAGCGCGACGCTGACGTCGCCCGCTCTTTCGCGCACGGTTTCGGGTATCGGTGATGTCCGCGAGGAAGTACAACGGATCCTCGGCATGGACGAAGACGACTTCGCGAACTCCGTCTACGTCAAACAGGGCGAGATCGACCGCCTCATCGAGGCGAGCAATCGGGCACAGATGATCGACGGTCTCCTCGGACTGGACGAGATCGACGACTACATCCAGACAATGAAGATGGCCCGGCGAGGCGCGGGACGCGTAAGCGACCGAAACAGCGACAACGCCGATAGCCGCCGGCAGGAACTCCGTGAGAAATTCGACCGCAGTGAGGACGAGTTCGAGGACGAGATCACCGAACTGGACGAAGAGATTCGGGAGACCGAGGGCAAAATCGAGCAAGTAGAGGAGTACTTGGACACACTGCGCGAGACGCGTGCAGACCTCGGGAGCGATATCAAGAGCTACGAGGATCTCGTCGATCAAAAGCAGGAAACTGAGAACGAGATACACGAGGTAAACGAGAACCGAACCGACAGACAGCAACTGATCGAGGAGTGTGAGGCGCGCATCGAGGAGTTAGAGGACGAAATCGAGGCGCTCGAAGACGAAATCGAGGATCTCTCCGCGGAAGTCGAGTACGAAGTCGGGACAGCCACTGCCGCAGAGACCGCACTCGAGGAGGTGCAGAGCGAGGTGCAGGACGCGTCTGTCGAGCAGGCCAGCCGTGAGAAGGAACTGGAACGCGCACGCGACGAGATAAACGACCTCAAGAGTGAGCTGGATGACGCCCGTGACGAGCTAGATAGCCTTCGCAAGGAGCGTGAGTCCATCGAGGAGACGCTTGACGACCGAGCAGATGACCTCGACTCGGCGAACACCGAACTCGATGCCTCGATCGAGGAGCGCAACGAGATGGCCGTCGATTTCCTCCCAGACCTCGACTCGGTCGAGACGGTGGATGACTCGACGCTCGACCAAGTCAAGGAGCGGCTGGAGACTCTCGACGACGAGCACGGGGAGGCCGAGACGACGTTGGCGCAGCGCGAAACGACACTCGGCGAACGAGAGAAAGACCTCGAAGGCGAGCGCGACGAACTGGAAACGACACGCACCTCACTCGACGAGAAGAGAGACGAACTCGACGACCTTCACACCGAAATCGATACTGCACAAGAGCGAGCCACGGAAGCAACCGACGAGTTCGAGGAGCGTCTCTCGTCACTTGCGGAGCGCGCAGAAGCACACGGCATCGATCTCTCTGAGGCGGAGTTGGAGTCAACAGCGAGTGAACAGCTCCCCGATAGACTGGACGAGGTCAACGTCGAAATCGACGAGGTCGGGAACAGTATCGCTGCACTCGACCAGCAGAAGGACACCCTCCTCGCCGATCTCGAAGAGCTGCGGGAACTCGAAGCCGAGAGCAAGTGTCCCCGATGCAAACAGCCAGTCAATGAGGCCCATATCGACGAGGAGGCCGAGGAACTGGAATCAGAGATAACCGAGACGCGTGATCGGCTGGAGGCACGACGAATCGAGCGCGAGGAACTCGAAGAGCAACAAGCGGAGATTCGCGACCTCCGTAGCGACATCAACGACCTCATCGAGTTCCGTCGTGAGGAGGTCGAAGTCGCAGAGGAGGCTCTCGCCGACCTTCGCGAGCGTGAGGACGAACTCGAGGGAGAAATCGCCGATATCGAAGCGGATATTGAATCGTACGAGGAGGCAATCGACGCTCTCGAAACAGAGGTCGACGACCTCGCAGCAGAGATCGAAGAACTGGAAACAGAGCGCGACCGACTGGAGACAGAGATAAAGGCCGGTGAGGCGGTCGTCGCCCAATTCGAGGCAGTCGAAGAAGAGCGTGAGGACGTCGAGGAGATCGCGGCGGAGATCGACGACCTCCGCGAGGAACTCGACGAGCTGGATGAGCGTATCAAATCGACCGAAGAACAGATCGCGTCGCTCGAAACCGATGTCGACGAACAGACAGAGACTGTCGATGAGCGTCATGTCGCTCTCGAAGAGGTCGAGTCACGCGTTGAGGAGCTCGGATCCCACAAGGAGACGGTGAAGAGGATCACTGACCTCTACGACGACATCGAAGACAAGCAGTCTCAAATCGCTGACGAGCGCCAGAGCATCGACACTCACCGTCAGATGATCGACAGCCTCAACGAGCGCCTCTCCAGTCTACAGGAGGAGCAAGACGAACTCGAAGACCAGCTGGGAGATACCGATATCGACCAGCTGGAAGACAAGCTCTCACAGGTCAGGGAGAAAATCCAACAGCGGAAGGAGACGCGTGGTGACCTACAGGAGGAGGCACAGACCCTCCGCGACGAGCGCAGCACGCTCGAGAACGAGCTATCGAACCTCCGGGAGCTGAAACAGCGAATCGACGAGTTCGAGCGGAGAGCCGAGTGGGCGAAAGCCGTCCACGACGAGCTGAACACCACTCTCAACATCTACGAGAGCGTCAAATCGGAGCTTCGGGAGAAGTACCTCGCGTACATCAACGAGTACACGAACGACATCTTCCAAGACATCTATCTCAACAGCAGCTACCAGCGGGTGGTCATCACCGAGACCTACAAGGAGCGGAGTGACAGCTACGACTACGACATCCAGTTACTCCGCGACGACGGCACGACAGAAGACCCGAGCAACGCGAGCGGTGGCGAACGCGCCATCGTAAATCTCGCGCTCCGAGCGGGAATCTACAAGCTCATCGCCGAGTTGGAGGGGGGCGACCGCGGCCGGTTGCCTCCGTTCATCCTCGACGAGCCGACGACGTTCCTTGACCAAGGACACGTGGGACAGCTCGAACAGATGCTCGACCGGATTCGGGACTGGGACGTCCCACAGGTGATCGTCGTCTCGCACGACGAGGCCCTGATTCACGGTGCTGACCACGAGTGCTACGTCGAGATGGACGAGGCGACGAACACCAGCCGAGTCACCATGCGCTCGGCGGGGGCGGACTGAGGATGGACTCGGAGGCAATCGGTGCCGTCCGCGAACTGTTCGCCGAAATCGACGCCGCCGTCCCACGCGACCGAGAGTCACAGGCCGAACACGCTCGTCGGCTGTTTGGCCTGTTGGAGCGTGAGGGTGGTATCGTCGAGGCCGTCGACGAACCAGCCTTTCACCGCACGCGTCTCGCCGAACTGGGCACGTGGATGGATGACCCGTGGGATGGGGCTACCTACGGAGTCGACGCCAGCACGACGCGTCCGCTCGAATACAACAACGGGCTGGTCGTCGACGCAGCCCATGCGAAAACGGGGGTTACCGGCGGGAGTGCCGATCGAACGCTGGAACGGTCTGGCCGGGTCGTTGGTGTCGCATATCTCGATGACGGCGACAGTACCCTTCATGAGAAGACCCTCGAAGGAGAGTACGTCACGGCGGATCTAGTGCGATTTCCCGAGGCGACCGAGGAGCCCCGGAACATCTCCAAATCCGTCGCCGCGGTAGCACAGCGATTGAGTGAGAGCCGACAGGCAGTCGAGTCGTTGGATGCTCTGGATGGTGCGCTGTTCCTCGATGGATCCGTCCTGCCGCTGGGTATCGTCTACTGGGTACTGCTCGACCATGCTGGCGGCCGGTCTCCTGCTGGGTCGTGGAACTTACCCGCAGAAATCGTCGGCAACTACATCGAGGTCATCGACCGGCAGTACGAGCGCGAACAACCCGTGCTCGGAGTCGTCAAGACCTCCTCGATGTCGCAGGTTCTCGACGCGCTCCGCGAGAAGATCGAACAACACGACGTCCGAGGCGACAACGGGAGACTGCTCGACGTCCCGTGGGTACGTGATCATCAGTTCATGGCCGAGGTGCTCCGATTTGACGATCTGGATTACCTCACGTACACGTCGTGGTTCGTAAGTGCCGGACAGGAGATCAACGGACAACGGTACGAGCTGCTTGAGCCACTGGCCGACCGGCTGGAACACGGAAGTCCGTCAGACTACCGCCGAGCGTTCTGCTTTGTCCGGCTGCCGAAGACGGGCGACCTCCTCCGAGTCGAAGCTCCGTATCTGATGGTACAGGACAGCGAGATGCGCGAACGCGTTCAACTGAAGGCCTTGAAAGAGATCGCACAGCAACAGGGCGTCCCTCGCGCCATCGAGCGTGCCGATAAACTCGCTCGCATCAGCCGGGAGAACCGGCGGAAGATTCGTGATCTGATCGAGCGCACCGAAGCAACGTACGACCACAACTGGGACGGTCGCTGGCGCGACCTCGACGACGACACTGACCTATGACCGACGACGTAGACAAATTACTCGACGACGATCCCTTCGCTGATGAACAGTCCGCAGACCAAACTGAAGAATCCGAGTCTGCTGAGGAGCCCGATTCGGACTCCCCCGATGACGTGGACGCGTCCATCCCCGAGAGACAAGTCGCGAACGAAACCTCAGAACCAAGCGATGATGAAGTGGGGCACGTTCTCGCGAGTGAAGAGATTCGTGTCGCCCGAGACGAGTACAACGTCAACGCGTTCGTGATGACTGGACAGCGAGACGCTGTTCGCGTCGGCGACTACGTCGAGATTCCGTACCCAGTCGACGACAATCTGCTCTTTTCGGTCATCGATGGACTACGGTACGAGCCGTACACGGAACTCGACGACAAGTCGGACACGCACAACCAGATCAGCAAGAGCCGCGAACTAGACGAGTCCGAATTCGTGCTGGTCGCCGAACTTGACCCTCTCGCAATCCTCCGACAGCGGGCGGGCGGAGAACTGGAGCGCGGTATCGTCAACCGTATCCCGAAACCGAACACGTCGGTTAGCCTCTCGCGGGACGAAGATCACCTCCGGACGGGGCTGAACATACCTAAGGAGGGTGTCTTCGCCGGCTATCTCTCGGTCGGCGGAGATGCGATGATTATCGATGACGAGGAGTTCGCGTACTACATCCAGAATCCGGGTATCGACCCGGATACCGGAGAGCCCGAAGACGGAGAACCAGCCGTATTCAGGCACGCGCTCGTCGCCGGATCAACTGGTACGGGGAAGACGCACTTTACGAAAAATCTCCTCCGTCAGTTCGTCGACAGCAAGCGATACCCGGTAGAGGTGAGTGCCGATGACGATGTCCAGCACAGCCGGCTCAACACCGTCATCTTCGACCCCGAAAACGAATACTGGGAGATGCGGGAGGATAACCCGAGCCTGACCGACGAGCAACGTCGGAAACTCCGTCGACAGGGCGTCGAGTTTGACGGAGTCGACGACCTGCAAGTGTTCGTCCCTGAGGTCGACCGAACTCGAAGCCCGTCGACCTCGGAAAGCATCCCGCTGACGATCCCGTTCTCCGTCGTCGAGCACGAGCCTCGGCTGTTGATGCCGTTCGCCCAGATGTCGGATGTGACACGCGGGGCGATCACCAGTTGCATCGAGGCGTACTTCAGCTGCTTCGACGAGGACAACGCGGAGTGGCCGTCACGGTCGGTCGGCGAGCCACGTTACAGAGACTTCATCGACTTCCTCGAGGAGCACGACGACGCCGAGAGTCGGCTTCGAGAGCGGAACAGCATTGGCGACGGAACGTGGGACGCGGTGTGGAGACGCGCCAAGCAGAGCGAGTACTTCGACGTGTTCGACGGTGGCACGAACCCGTTCCCGGAGATGACGGATCAACTCTTCCGCGAGGGGCAGGTTACAGTCATCCCCACGAGCCACCTCCGCGGAGAGAAGGAGTATCTCGTCGTGCTCTCGCTGCTCTCGTACATCATCGAGAACAAGATCGACGACTTCGACGTCGATCCAGCTGTCAAGCACACACCGATGCTCGTGGCGGTGGACGAGGCTCACAACTACTTCTCACGGCCGTCCAACGTTCGGGAGGCATACATTGTTGGACGAGCACGCGAGGCCGCCAAGCAGGGGCGGAAGGACAAATTGGGGCTGATGATGATTACGCAGAACCCGGGCGACATCGACGGGGACATCCTGAAACAGATCAACACCAACGTGTTCCTGCAGCTGCGTGACGAGGTTATTGAGGATGTCCCCTCGGTTCCACGGAGTTATCGGAAGGACATTCCGAAGTTCGCGAAGGGCCAAGCCGTCATCAAGGCACCGGACGTCGAGGCCGTCGAGGTTGTGGGGCTCCCGTACTGCCTGACGCGTCACGATAGTTGAGTGCGATAGCGGTGTAGCACCACCGGCCGTGGTAGGGGCTCGTCCACGATCCGCTTGACAATCCCCATGGAGTCCTTGTTGATTGACTCACTGTTCTGTCCCCCTCGTCACTGACATACGTCGTAAATCTGCCAGCGGGGCCAGATTGAAAATGAGATGCTCAGTCCCGCAGGTCGTAGACGATTTCTTCGTACTCCTCGTCCATCTCACCAATTGCCGCACGAAGGAGTGTCTCGTTCGTTTCGTCGTGGGCACTGGCGACTCGCTTAATATATGGATCCTCTACGTAGATCCCATCACCAAGCCTACCCTCATCATCCTTGTGCGTCTCACAGTACAGTCGAACGAGATTGATTGCCTCCTCACGGGTGTCTCCGACCCGTTTCTCCCAATCCTCCGGGACGACCTGCGATTTGAACGGTGACGCCTGTCTCTCTGTGATCCGAGGATCCAAGATGTAGACGTCCCGGAGTACGTCA
Organism: Salinigranum marinum; assembly: GCF_024228675.1. Lineage (NCBI taxonomy): Archaea > Methanobacteriati > Methanobacteriota > Halobacteria > Halobacteriales > Haloferacaceae > Salinigranum > Salinigranum marinum. The sequence goes on from NZ_CP100461.1 coordinate 1,444,602, forward strand.
ATAGGTTCCTCGCGCCATCTTTCACTGACGCGTTGAATGACTTCCCAATTTTCGGAGATGACGTGTTCATTTTCTACGACCCGGTCGGCGACTTCTCTGACGGCTTCCTCGTACGACTCTGCCCCTGCCACTTGTTGTTCATCAACGACCTGTGCGAGCTCGGCCTCTTCATCATCAAGCTCGTTTAGTCGGTCACGCATCTGTTTCAGCTCTTCCGACGCCTCCTCGATGTCGTTCCGAAGCATGGCTTTTTGACGCCGGATTTCTTCGAGTTCGTCTCTTGGATCATCGAGCGTGACGTCGCGAATGTCTTCCAACACCACTTCGTGGAGATACTCCTGCTTGCTATCATATTCGCTCTGTTCGATGAAGCGGTCGAGTTGCTTCTGTTGGATCTCGGGTAGTCTGAACCCGATGATCTTCCATTCGTTCTTTGCCATCGTGGCGCCCCTCCCTATACCGGTGCTGAATAAAAGTGCAAACACCGAGAGGGTGTGTTAGCTAATGAGTATCGAACCGTTCGGAACACTGTGTCCTCTTCAGAACTATCAACCGCCCCTCGCGGTGAAGTTACGGAGTGAGGCGATACGATCGAGGACGCATCAAATTCACGTCCTCGGTCGGGGGAGTCGCTAGTCGTCCACGGCCCTCGTCATCGGGAGGAAGACAACAAGCGTGTTACCATAACATAATCATGTTATGTTAACAGAAGAAGCGTCTAGATGGTGTTTTTGAGAAAGCACCTCGAAGTGTGGCTACTCCTGTCAAAAGGTCGTCGGGCTGTGACGTTCCAGTCGTGTTGCAGGCGGTTCTCGACGGCTGATAATCATTCACCAACCATTATTAACAGCCTCTTCAACTTTCAGTTAGATGAACTGGTCGACGACCATCAATCTGGGTGGATTCGGGAACTCCGCCGGGATGGAGTGGCAGACCGTCAAGAGTTGGGAGTCGTTCACCAACTTCTTCGAGGGAGCCGTACATATAGACGCGGTGACTTACTGTGAGTCCCCCGGTCTTCTCCTCGACCTGTTCGATCAACGTGGGTCACAATTGGAGACGATGGACGTTCTCGTCGGCAACCGAGAGGAGTATCAATCCTCGGTCAACGACGTGAACGTCGCTCGGCAACTCGAACAGTACTACCGTGACGACAAGCTCATTATCCGGCTGAAGAACCGGAAAGTCGTCCACTCGAAGCTCTATCGAATCGTCAAGGAGGACGAGGAGGTCACGCTCATCTCAGGAAGCGCCAATTTCTCCTACAACAGCTGGAAGAACCAGACCAACAGTGTCGTCGTGTTCGATACGGAGGTGGGATCCCAACTCGACCAACAGTTCCAGCAGTGGATCGACGACCATCGTGATAACTACGCAAACGAGATCTTCATGGAGGACTTGGTGAAGGAACTGGAGCAACTTGACGACGAGGAGGAGAAGGAGCGACGAATCGAACTATGGATCGACAATCGCGACACTCAGCTCTCGGAACAAGGGGAGTTTCACTCCAACGTCGGCAACGAGTTGGAGAAGCTTGGTGGCGAGGTCGACCGCGTGGTCGGGGTAACTGACGACCCCGACGAGGCGGACGAGGTTGTCACAATCCAACACGAAGAGGTCGTGCCAGAAGACGAGGAGACCGGATCCAGCTCGGATGGATCAGGCGATAACGCCGAGAGTACTCCGGAAGGAGTCACCGCAGCAAGGACGCCCGAGTACACCATCACGCTCTCGACCCAAGGATACGAGAACGATGGCTACGTCAACCAGATGAAAACCGACCTCAAGCGCCGAGGCGCAGACGTCGGCTCCGACGCCATCACGACACCCATCGAGGGCTACACGAACTACCTACAGACACGCTACGACGTGCCAAAGATGTGGGTGGACGAGGGTGCAGGACGCGTTCACCTCCAGCACGGAGAACACCACCGAATTCTCACTGCCGACCACGATCCGGATCCAGCGGTACTCGATGCCGCTCTCTCGAATATCGAGGACTACGTGGAGACGGTCGATAGGTGGGGAGAAACGAACAACAGCCGAGCGGTGAAGGCCCACATGTACGAGGGGATACTCTACGGGCTGTGGGCACCCTTCGTCAATCTGTACGCTCGTCAGTTCTATGGGAACGTGACCCTCGACAACGCCCTACAGTATCTGTACATCTTCGGCGAGTCCGACGCCGGCAAGGACATGTTCACCGAGTTCGTTCTGCGTCTCGTCTCGGACGACCTCGTTACGGGTGGGGCAGATGCCGACAACGTGGGGAAGAACCAGATTCGGGCACTTCGGAACATCGACACCGTGTTTCCCTACATGATCTCCGACATCTCGAAGCAGAAGATCGAACGCATCGACACCCTGCGGAACTTCTGGCAGGACTCGTGGCATCCGACGAACGACATCGCCTACCCGTCGATCATCTTCACGAGTAACGACTCCCGGCCGAATGACTGGTTCCGCAACCGGACGAAGATGCTTCACTTTGACGTGGCGTTCCCCTCAAATCCCGAGGATGAGGGGTTCTACGAGGCACAACAGGATTTGAACGAGATCCTCGACGAGCGCAATCCGATATTCGCCTACGTCTCTCGTCGTATCCTCGAAAACGAGATGTACCTCGATGCGGCTGGGACAGTCGAAGACGTTCGACGCGTCTTCCTCGACTTCTACGATCAGGCCGGCAGAAAGATCCCGGAGTACTTCCCAAGGGAGCCTGCGAATCGCCGGTACAATATCGGGAAACGAAAGTGGCGTCAGGCGTACGAACGGGGCGATGTCGAATTCGAGCGTCGTGAAGACCAGCTCATCGCCGAGTTCAGTCTGGAGCCACATGAACTCTACAGCTACCGCAAGACGCTCCCGACGAAGATGCGACCCGAGAAGAGCGGTCGGAACATTATCGTCAAGAATCCCGACGACTTCAGCGAGTGGCTCAATCTAAACGAACTGACTGCCCCTGACGACGCTGATACCGAAGGTGGGTTCCTGAGCCGCCTCTTTGGGTGATGGAACCGGACGACTGGTTTGTTCGTCGAATCGAGGCTCGTTTCGTGCAACAATATGAGTCATACGCTGCCGCCGTGTTCAACATTTATTTATATCGAATGGTGTCAGTCGACCGTGCCGTCTATCGTCGACAATTGCGACGCGTGCGACGCCGAGGTCGAATGGGAAGTCGATGAAGACCTACAACATTCCTCCTGTTCCAAGTGTGGGACAAGACACATCGTGTCTGTCCACGAGCAGATGGTGTCTGAGCATGAAGAAAAGACCGAAGCAGAACGCCAAGAGATGTTCAATCGCCTGAACGAGTGGATGGACGAGAGGAGAATCGGACGTCAGTGATCACCCAGTCGTACATAGCATAGACACGAACACGCGTGGAACAGATGGTTTCAGGCGGCCTCATGAATCAATGTCCCTTTTTCAGTTGCTCTCGCTACGACGATCGACCAGAGAGACAGCAGCCTGCGGGTTAGAGTATATACCAGAAGGTTGGCTACGGGAGGGGTGCAGAATGACCGATTACGTCAGAGCACTGCACCCGTGCCCAGAACACGAGGGATGGTCAGACGATATCCCGGACGAACAGCTCCCCGGATGCGGAGAGACAGTACTAATCGAGTACCGTGATGCACCCCCGGTCGAGGAGGGTGACGTATTCCGAGACACCTGTCCGTCCTGCAAACGTCACAACGCTCGTCTGGAGGTACTCGTCGTCCACAGAGAGGATTAGTCGAGAACCTCTCCTCGAGACGATCCCGCTCGGCAAAACGGCGATGCAATGGCCGGATACAACCGGTCACTTAATACTTAGGGTTATATTTCCAAACCGAGAGGTAGTATTGTCGCTTAGAATGGGTATATAAGCCCATTCATAGGCGATGTTGACTGGTTATATATTATTGCTTATAATAGTTGCTGTGGCTTTCGAAGAACATCAGATCGAGTTCGTTCCAATTGACCGGCCGACCCTCAATCCACGAAACGAGGAGGTGTACTCTGACCGTGAGGACTTGAGCGACTCTTTCGTCGAAAGTATCCGGAAGGACGGCATCCTCCAACCATTAGTGGTAGCGGCCGACTGGCTACTCATATCGGGTCACCGACGTCTTGAGGCCGCTAAGAGGGTCGGATTCGACGAAGTCCCGGTGATCATGAGGGAGTTTACAGGCGAGCTTGAACGCCTCGAAGCCCTTGTTCAATACAACCTCCACCGGGAGAAAACGTACAGCCAGAAGATGCGGGAGGCAGAATTACTGGCCGAGGTAGAAGCCGAACGAGCGAAACGACGGCAGGGCACCCGTACAGACCTTCGGGAAAATCTTCCCACAAGTGGTCAACGTGAGTACGGACGTACCCGTGATAAGGTCGCTTCGGCAGTCGGGCTGGGTAGCGGAAAGACGTACGAAAAGGCTCTTGCCGTATGGAACGCAGCAGAGTTGGGCGATCCGGTCGCGAAAGGTGCGGTCACGCGTCTCGACACAGGTGACAGTTCTATCGAGAGCGCATGGCGGAAAGTCCGCAAACGGCATCCCACGGACGGCACTCCAAACACGAGAGAGACAGCAAAGAGCAACGGCGAACAGATAGACCCCAACGACCTAATCCTATCCGCGCACCAAGCTCATAACGACGTTGTGTTCAAAAAAATCCTTGACCTCCACGTCGAGCGAGGATCTGTTGTCGCCGACGTGACGTTCAACGAGGGGACGTTCTGGAAGCAGGTACCCCACGACGCGTACACCATACTTGCGACCGACATTAATCCGAAGTACTCTCCGTACTGTGAGGCGGTTGTCGATTATCGTGACCTACCTTACGAGGACAACAATATTGACGCAGTCGTACTGGATCCACCGTACGCGGAGGGCTTCTATTCCCCATCGGAACCATCTGACGAGGATGACTACTGGATCAAAGAGCGATACGGGGATGGGTCGAGAAGTGAGTTCACTTACCATGAGGCAGTCATCAACGAGTACGTTCTGGCTGGTCGGGAAGCCCACCGAGTTCTGGCGGACGATGGTGTCCTAATCGTCAAACTCCAAGACGAGGTGTCCCGTAACCAGCAACGACTCACGCACGTCGAAGTGACCAACATCTACGAGCAACAACTCGGGTTCACTGCAGAGGATCTATTTGTAGTCGTGAGGCCGGACAGGCCCACCTTCTCGAACATCAAGCGTCAGCGACGAGCGAGAAAGAACCACTCGTACTTCATCGTTTACAAGAAGCAGACCGTGAGCTAGACCTCGATATAGCCTCGTTTCTTGAGATACCGGTATTGGTCGTCGCGATCGCGGAGGATCCCATACGTCTTCATAGCCTTGTCTGCGTGGCGTTGGAGAGCGTCGACATCCTCGATGACGGCACCGTCGTAATAATCGAACTCCGTGGTGACGTCGACGAGCTTCTCACTGTCCAGCATACACCACGCGTGTTCGAGACCGCCGATGTCGAGGTCGAAAACACCGGCGAACCCATCCGTGTACCAGAATCGACTATCGTACTCCCACATCTTGAGAGAATTAGCCCAGCAGGCCTTCGTTTGAGGTTCCGTCTCTTCAATCGCCTCGGCGACCAGTTCACGTTCGGCCTCGGTCAACTCCTTCGAGACGGTAACCGGTCTCCCCGCAATCTGGTCGTGTTCGATACCACTACTGTTCACTGACTGACCGTGGTCGGCGACGAACTTGTGGACTGGAGATCGGCTCTTCGATGCGTGGACGAATTCCGTGGCGAGGTTCAACTACACGTGGAGGGACTCCCCGGTTTAGTCCCGTTGTCTCGGGGGGCCAGAACTGTAGACAACTCACATTGCCGAGATGACTACAACGATTCGCTTTCGGTACGGTGGATTAACAGTAGTCGGTGGGGAACGAGGTGTAATGAGTGCCGGCAACGACCAACTCCGGAGAGAGCTCGATGCGAAATTCCGTCCCCCACTGGACGTACTGCTTGACCCATCCCTCCTCGTCGCTCATAGCTCACTCAAGCGCCTGACCGGCTCCAAGATCTTCGAATCACAGACGCAAGCGACGCTCGGAGAAATGCCCACGAAGCCGCGAATCGGAGACCTGTGTGTCCCTGCGACCTTTCGAGAGCTACTCGAAAGCGGGGACGAACAAGTCGTCGAAAACACCGGTGTGTGGAGTTTCTATCGAGGACAGGCTGAGGCTGCGTCCCGTGACCAAATCATCGACTCGCTCGACAGAAACAGTGTAACCGGGTACTCGGTAGACTCCAGCCCCACGAAACTGCAGTGGGAGGAGGCACTGGACGGGTCGGTTCCGGACGAACAGCTACAGAACACGCTCAACGAAGAGTGTGGGTTCCTTCGGTCTGGTGGAATTGTCCTGTCGAGGACACCGACGTTCGTCAAAACGCTACGTGATGCAGGCTTGCCGACGGTCGATATCGGAAATGCACCTCTGGACGGTGATGTCAGCGAAAAATTGGCAGACATCGGGTACAGGAGTCCAGCAAGCGTCTGCGTGTTCAGTGTCTCGACGGCAGGGTCGACGGTCGATGCGCTCGTCGGTAACATCCTTTCGACTAATACCGATATGCTCCTCTACCGGCTTGGTACGTGACACCCCACTCAGTTACTGCAACACTCAATCCCAATCAGCCGTCTACCGTCGATTATCACAGGGTTCTCTGCCGTCAGCTCCCGACCACACCAGTCACACGCCGGATCCTCCATGACTCCAGAGCCGACTGCATACGGATACGACACTGTCGTTGAGGCGTCGTCGAGTCGGAGTGAAAGTTCGAGGTCGCCCCGTTCGTACATGACCGACGTCGCAGTAACGGGCCGAATCCGAACGGTGAGGGAGTGACGTTCTCGTATTTCTGCACGTTTCTCCGGAAACCCTCTCTCGATCTGGATCGTCAGATCGTCCAGCTCCGATCTGACATCGTCCAGTTCGGCACGAAGCTCCTTGCGCTTCCGAAGTGCCTCCACGCGTTCGGTCTGTTCAGCAGCCGTATCGATGGTGTCTGTCACCTCGGCGATTCGGTCGGTCAACGAGTCGATGTCCTCCTCTAGCTCGGAGCGTCGTTGACGTGCGAACTGCCTGTACTCGTCGAGTTCCACATCAGCGGCACGCGTCGCCCGCTCTCGCGTGTCCCGGACAACCGGAGCTATTGCGTCCTCGGCGTGGTTACGAGCGGTGTCGAGGCTATCCAACAGCTCTCGCTCGTCGACGTTCCGGCCTTCAGAGGGTGTCTGTCGGTCGCTTCCCTCGGTCAGGTCGAGATACGTCTCGGCCAGTCGAGGACGTCGCTCGTCGTCGCCGAGGTCGACAGCGACAGCGTGGAGATCTTCAGTCTGGTACTCGCTGACCGTCTCTATCCCGACGTGGAAGAGCGTACAGAGCGCCCGTCGGTCGTAGTACGGCGTGAACTTCTGGTCGGTGACCTCGGCCGGCCCCTCTGTGATCCACGGTGGGAGTCGGGGTTCACAGTCCTGCCATGTGAGAGCGACCGACCCGACTGGGGTTCGATTTGCGGCTTCGTCGATTAGTCGTTCGACGAAGGCGCTCTCTGGGGCGACGGCGAGTGCTCCCTCGCCGACCTCGGCCGGATCGTTTGCAATCTCCAGAACTGCGCCGTCCAGCTCGAGGTCAGTCTCGGCGTCGTCCGGGAGAGTGACTCTCCATCGCCGTCCCTCCTTCGTGATTTCGGCTCCGAGGCAGGTTAGATACGCTTCGGTGAGCCGCTCGACTGCCCGCTCCGTCACGGCCATCGCGGCATCAGTCATCGCTGGCCCCCAGATCGAATCCCTCGAACACGCCGCTGTTGAAGTCGTTCAGCTTGTCGGCGAGGTCACGCTGTTCCTGCAGGTCGATCGCCATCGCGTCGAAGTCGTTCTCCAACTCGACCTCTGAGCCCGCGTTGACCAGCCGATCGAACACGTCGTCCTCGAAATTCCGGCCAGTCTCTTCCAGCCGGGTCAGTATCTCGCTCAGCTCGCCGACGGACTGCTGGAACAGGTCGATTTTGTGGTAGAGCCGCTCCAGCACGTACTCCTCGATGGTATCCTTGAGCGCGATGTTGAAGACGTAGACTTCCCGATCCTGTCCGATACGGTGGATCCGCCCGATGCGCTGCTCCACCTTCATCGGATTCCACGGGAGGTCGTAGTTGACCATCACGTTGCAGAACTGGAGGTTGCGGCCCTCGTTCATCGCGTCCGTCGAGACGAGCACACCGCCTTCCTCCTCGAACCGCTTGACGATCTCTTCCTTCTGGTCGCTGGTGTGCCCACCGTGGAATGGGTGGGTCGTGTATCCCGCCTCGTCGAGCCGATCAAGTATCGCCTGCTGGGTGGCTCGGAACTGCGTAAAGACGATTACCCGGCCTTTGTCGACTCGTTCGCGGGCCTCCTCGGTGATATGCTGGACGCGTTCCAACTTCGTCGGGGTCTCGACAGCGTCAACGCGTTCGAGGATCTGTTCGAGCTGGTCAGTGTGGGCTGGCTGCTTCCCCTCCTCCAGTTGTTTCTCGACCGTCCCTCGGAGCGCAGCTGGGCTGCTGACGACTTCCTTCTGGAGAGTCATCAGCACCAGCTTCTGTCCCCCGCTCTCGCTGTACGCCGCTCTCACGTAGTCTGTGACGGACTGGTAGAGGTCGCGCTCGGCTGGCGACGGATCGAAGGTACGCGTCGTCACGTTGCGCGGCGTGAAGTCGATGTCCGTCTCCTCTCGGCGATTGCGGATCATCACCTTGCGCAACCGGTTCTGGAGTTCGTTGCGATTGACCAGCGTCTCCTGCGAGGAGTTGATGAAGTAGTGGTGGAACGACTCACGCGTCCCGAACAGACCCGGCCGCAGGAGAGAGACAATATTGTAGAGGTCGGTGACGTCGTTCTGTATCGGCGTCGCCGTGAGGAAGAACGCGTAGTCGTACGAGAGCTTCTGGAGGAGTTCGTAGCGGTCGGTGTCCTCGTTCTTGACGTAGTGGGCCTCGTCGAGCACGAGGACGTCCCAGTCGCGACTGAGGACGGTCGTGCGGTTGCTCTCACTCTTCGCGGTGTCTATGCTGGCGATGATGTGGTCGTGGGCGTCGAAGCCGGCGAAGTCGTCGTCGTAGTTGCAGGTAAAGTCGAGACCGAACTTCTCCAGCATCTCGGCCTGCCACTGCTGGGCGAGCTGTGCCGGCGTGAGGATCAACACGGCGTCGTCGGTGCCGCGATAGTGCATCTCCTTCAGAATCATCCCGACCTCGATGGTCTTGCCGAGGCCGACCTCGTCGGCGAGGAGGGCTTTGCCGTCCATCTCGAAGAGCGCCCGGTGGGCGGCGTTCACCTGATGTTCGAGGAGCTTGACGTTCTCCTCATCGAGGTGCGAGAGCGAGCGGAGTTCGGTATCGGGCTGGCCAGCCTTGAGTCGGTTGGCCTGTACCGTGAGGAGGTGGTCGCCGAGGGACGACGCGTCGGCGAGACGGTCGGTCAGATCGGTGTCCTCGTGGCGGATTTCGACGTCCACGAGGTCGTCTGTCGTCATCTATTCGCCCATCAATACGACGTTACTTGTAACTCAATGGTCGTCGCTGTATTAATTGGGAAGAAACGTCGCTTCCATCGAAATCAACCAGCACTATTTGGCGGTGAAATGATATATTATCCAAGCCACTCAGACATATCTCGGAATTCAGGAGCAGGCGAGTCACGAGGACTGCCCGGGTCAACGCCAATCAGCTCAAGAATGTTCGCGAGGAAGGCGATTAGGTGTCCTTTCTGGCGGCAGACTTCTCCCTTCGCTGCCCACGTTTCTTCCTCTACTCCACTGACGTTCCAGTTCTCAATGCCGTGTTCCTGACAAACGAACACCCAGTGAACTACGGTCGGGGTCTCCTCGTCGAGAGGATCACCTGCGGACAGTCCGATGGTGACTCCCAAGAGTCCGTTCTCTATCTCGTCACTCACATCCACGACGTCAGCGAATGTCTCAATTTCTTCAGAGGCCACTCCATTTAGCGTTTCTTCCGTCGGAAAACATTCATGCTGAACCTGATCTGGGAGTAGAACAGTCAACCCTGCTTTTATTTTCTCAATATCGAGCAGTGGGGGCTCAATGCCTAGAATCGAACATATATTTTCAATCTCTTCGGAGGAGAGTTGCCGATGTTCGCGAATTGTCTTCAGTAGTCTCTTCGCCTCGGTCTCAGATAGAGAGGTTTCTTTTACTTGATCCGGGTCGGGTTCAAATTCGTCGTCGACTAACGTCCCGGAGCCATCGGTGTATATCAAGCGTAAGGCTTTGAGCGTCTTGATGGTATCCCACGAGATGTCGTCCTCGTGGCAGAGGCCGTAGCTCTCCACAATTCGATGTCCCTCTTCTCGAATTTTGTAGGTGATGTTCCCCGTGTTCGGCGTCCAAGCACGTATATAATAACCTCGTTTGCTCTGATATTCGTTTATTGTAGGCATAATATGAACTTACGAGAAATTATCTAATGCAATAATCAACTAACCAGTATATAATGGATTTTGAAACGGCAAAGGGCGATGGGAGCGAAGCATAGTCGCTTCCATTTGCAGTTCCAAATGACGAGATAGCCGGCATCAGTTATCGGCAATTTGCATGGGGTATTGCTTAGTACCCTACCGTGAGACCAATTGCATAGGAGGTGCCCATTCCCCCGAACTGATGGGGGTAATGCGGCCAATCAACTATGACAGGAGAGGATCGATCAAAGAGTGGCAACACTCGTCCGCGTTTGAACCAAGCAGCACAATTAACCACGGTTCTGTCAGCAGTCGTGGTTACTGCGATGTCGGCGACGAAGGCGGTCACTATGTCGACAGCTCACTATCCCTGTTTGTGTCTCTAGCAGTCGCAGTGAGTTTCGGACTGTACCTACTGACTCAGCCTCATTGAATCAGACAAAGATCAGCTATCAGCAGGTGGCACGGTTCTCAAACTACTTGATAGGGCCACCAGCATCGCGAATAAACATTCGCGCATCCATCAGTGTTACAAACTTCACCTTAGCCAGTTCGTCAGGGTCTGCTACGGCGATATCTCCAACTGAATGAAATCCAGCCGCATTCAATCGTTTCTCTCTCCCAGAACCAAGTTCCTCAATCTCAGTGAGTGGTGCAGTGGGACGTTCGCTTGTTTGCTTGATCCATTCTTCGCAGGTAGTTTCACCGTACTTGATTTTTCCAGCTAATTCTTTTGCATTCGCCTGCGCAAGGTCTCCAATGGTGGTGATTCCAGCTTTAGCTAGCTCCTCTGATTTTGCTGAACCAATACCATTCAGCGTGTCAACTGGAGCGTTGTCAAAACATTTTGCTTGAGCGATAAATGCAGTTGACTCTTTTAATGAATGACCAGTGTGTTCAGCAACCCACTCTGCTCCCGCGTCACCCAAAGCCGCAAACGAATTGACCCCATACTTTGCTAATTGTTCTACGCCTTCGGGTTCGAGTCCATTGATGAGGAGCAGTTCAGAGTCTCCGATCTCTACGATAGGAGTCGAAGGTTCCTCGGCACGTTTGGTACTGGCCGTGGAAGATGGGGACTCTTCGCCCTCTCCAGATTCATTCATCAAATTGCGTATGTCGGATCCGATATATTTGTTGACATTCATTGTCGACACATCATGAGTCCGTATGAACTCCTCAACCAGCGGCTCGGCTTCAAGACGAAGGATTAGATCGTATAATGACTCCCCGTCGACTAGCTTTACTCGTCTACGCTTTGCCTCACGCACCGCTGTTGAATGGAACGAATTGAGGGTCACTAATACAGAAAGGTCAACCGTTGATGTCGGGGGAGGCGCACACTTCCGCACATCTGGTGAGCCGAGCTTAGCCTTTGGGTTAAACGGGTCGTACTGCTTGGCTTCAATATGAGTCACAGCCTCGTATGGAAATGTCTGCTTTGCTATGACATCAACACCTCCGTCACGGCTCCCCTTTGTTACTTCAGTTTGGTAACCTTGTAGCGTCCAGAGGGCTGCGACAAATTCCTCAAATTCGGTCGATGTCAGGTTCTTATGGATCGCCGAGAGCATCTCATCTCTGCCATCTTCCCTCTCATCATCACTGGACATTTCCAATTGATCCCTCCCCTCTTCTGCTCTTGTACTACTGTAATGTCAGATGAAGAAGATAGCTTTGTCGATTAACCTAACAGTCGCGTTGACTATCGCCGACACTCCACGCGTTCGGGCGTAATCATCGACTCCTATGACCGAACTGCGAGCGACACCACGTCCTCAAGCATAGTCTGCTCCAGAATCAGCTCCCGGTACCCATCGTCGACCAAATCCGTGGGGTTTGTCGTCGCCAGCTCCGTTATATAACCTGTCTCCTCGTCAATGTCGGGATGGTTCTCGTCACGTTCCCAGATTTCGGCCTGCTCGACGAGCTGTATCCAATTTTCAATCACATTCTGCTCAATATCCCGTGCGAGGTCTCGGAGACGCCCGACAAGGGCGTCTACCATCAGCTGATTCTCTCAACTACCTCATCAAGAAAGCTTTCCAAAGTCTCGATGCTTTGTCCTTCTCGATACATGGCTTCTACAATCGATTTTCCCTGAGACTTCTTGTAACTATTTCCTACACGATGAATACGTCCGCACTCACTGCAAGTGCGCTCTTCTTGTGAGGGGACATCTCTTCCAGTATATTGTCGAGCTATTTCTGCACAGAGTTTGTCGGGGATGTCCACATAATGAGATACGAACCCCTCGCTAACTTCCAAGCCAAGTGCCTCATTGATTCCTTCCGGAGTGAAATAGTTCTCAATTTCACGTCGCTCAAGAACACGAATTAGCACATCCGACTCGCAGGTATCACATTGCTCTCGGAGGTCACGTATGTATGGTTTTTCAGAATCGTCGGGACTTGACCGATCACTATCGAGTAGGAAACCGAAGTTCCGGTTAATTTCGGCTAATTCAGCAGGGTCGCATTGTCGAATATTTCCACTGCCACCAAGATGCTGAATGGTAATTCTTGCTCTATCTGCCTCCGAGAGGTGATTATCTGCGACGACTCTCAACATCTGTACGTCAGTGCTACCTTCGACATAGACCACAAAGTCACTCTGGAGAATGTCACTATTGCGAGCACCCAGTTCTTCAATGACCGATAGATAGTCCTCCTCAATTTGTCTGACCGATGTTCTGCCAGCATCCCGCTGTACAAGTATAACATCTCCGTGTCCACGCCGATCAATGAATTCCGGGGAATGAGTAGACAGCATAACTTGTCCACCGTTCGTTGAGATCTGCTTCAGTGCCCCGAGCATCCGGCGTTTTGCTTCGGGGTGTAGCCAATTTCCGGGTTCTTCGAACAACAGCAGGTAACCTTCTCCAATGTGGCGCTCTCTATACGTTTCGACTAGTGAAAGAACCAGCATACTTCCGACGCCTGATCCCCTCTGATCAATGGGAACGGACATCTCTGAATACTGATCAGTAATTCGAATAGAGGGTGTGAACGCCTTACCCAGATTAATTTCACCGGTATCAAGCTCTAGGTGTCTTATGGAATCCATTCGGCTCACTAGGCCCTCTTCGATCTGTTCCTGAACCGCCCCCACCTCTCTATTCAATTCACTCTCTAGTTCTTTCCTCGCCTGTCGAAGAGCATCGCTCTCCTCAAGTAGTGGAGTGAGTAGCTGATCGATTAGTGTATTTGACTTAAAAGTAGTCTCCTCTGTTACATTCCTCTCGGCAGGAATATAAACCGGCTCGGGGAGATATTCCCAAAGGAAGTCACGCGTGTCTGGTTTTCCGAGTGAATCGTATTCTCCGACTAGGGTATCAGCCCCGATCGCAACCTCATCAGGCCCAAGATAGGTTTCGGCCATGCTTCTCCGTGGATCAGGGTACTCCCACTTCCGTGTGATCTGGAGTGTATTATCGGGAATCTCGATTGAGTCATCGAGAGCGTCGGCCAATTCATCAGGAACTGGGCTAAACAACGCTGAAATGATTATATCGTCCTCAGTGCCCATGTGGAACTGATTGGTTGTAGGCTTCCCTTTCTCGGTTAGGAACATTTCAATAGCCTCTAAAAGTGAGGACTTTCCTGCATCGTTTTTACCGACAAGTACCGAGAGATCTGAGACTGACTCGATTTGGGTGCGCTCAATTGATTTGAAGTTCTTAATCTGAATACCGGAGAGTCGCATCATTGGATGATTCCTTGAAATCCACTCAACCAGTAACCCAGAATGTTTCGGTGAATCCAAGTGCTACAGGCATGCTTGGCGGGTAGATGCAGTAGACTGGCTACTTTGCTCGGTATAGTTACTTCACATGATATTCAGCCCAAAGAGACTATGAGCGGAGAGGGTAGGCCCTATGTATGAGTCAATATTCCGAACTGAACGTGTATTTTCATCGGCTTGCCCCCGGAAGTCCAACCGATGAGACATTGTTCAAATTCTACGACGAGGGATACATCCTCTGCCACTACGACGACGTCGCGAGCTTCTCTGCAGACGAGTACGAGAACGGAGCGGCCGATCTGGAAGACATTGTTGATTTCGCCGAGTCCGGAGGTATCTGTCTCATCCAATTAGACGCAGATAACGACTACTACGACCGGGGACGAAAGCTTGGCGTTGTAACGCCCGAGACCGAGCCGTTCATCATCGGAGTTGACGAGGACGGGACGCGTACCGAGGAATTCACCGATCCGAAAGAAGCAAAGAACCACCTCGAAGGACACGAAGAGGTCACAAAAATCTACAAAGGAGTTGAGCTGCAGACCGAGATACGCGAGCTGACCTCCCACGAGTACCTTCTCAGTGCATACGAACCACCGTCAACGACTTTCTGCAGGTGGCGAGTCGTGGAAGATCAGATCAAGGCACTCCTTAGTGGTGAGCAGCTACCTATCGATGAATCGACTTCATACTCCCCTGACCAAACAGAGAGGCTTTGTGAGGAGTACCTCCGCGAAGAGTACCAGTATTACCCACTGATTCAGCCCGGTGGGTCTTCTGGAATCAACCAGAGCTTCGATTTAATCGGCGGGATTGGCGATGATTCTGTATTCGGCGAAGTGAAGAATACGAAAGGTACCTCTCAGTCCGCATTAGACGATCTTGAGGACGAGGCAAATGGCCAGACGAGGACGTTCTATTTTTCTCGTAACCCCGTCAAGGAAACTCGGGAAGGAGTCGAAATTGTGCTGCTAGAGGAAGTTTTGGAGGGACTCTCCGGGATAGATCGCACACATCGTATGATGGAGCGAATGACGACGTGGTAGCGAGTGTGGATCAACAATCCCCTCGAACATAGAGCGTTCTTGTAAGCGTTATCGTCGGGGATTCAGGCAACCTCTCGGACGAATTCCGTTGATTGACCACGACTGTGGCTTACGCGTCAGGGCACCCTCACCAAAGCTACGACCGAACTGCGAGAGACACAACGTCCTCAAGCACGGTCTGCTCAAGAATCAGTTCCCGGTATCCATCATCGACTAAATCCGTGGGGTTCGTCGTCGCCAGCTCCGTCGCGTGACCCGTTTCCTCGGCGACGTCGTGGGCATCGAGACAGATTCGTCGGTCATCCCACGGAATCTTTTCCAGTGCCTCGTCAATGTCGGAATAATCCTCGTCACGTTCCCAGATCTCGGCCTGCCCAACGAGCTGATTTCGATTCTCGATGGCATTCTGCTCGATGTCCCGTGCGAGGTCTCGGAGACGCCCGACGAGGTCGTCGAGTCGGATGAAGTTCGGAACCTCGTCCTGATAGAACGTGTTGAGTGTCCTCCCGGCCTTGTTGCCGCCACGAATCAGGTTCTGCCGTATCTGGGACGTGTCCATCGAGTCGAGCTGGCCCTCGTAGTCCGAGCGCCGGAGGCGACTGACATGGTCGAGGACTCCGTCGGCGATTTCATCGGCGAGGCTGGGCTCACGATTCAGGTACTCCGACTCGACGTGGTTCGAGATGTAGAGTGCGAAGTCGTGGTCTTCCAGATACTGCCGGCACTTGTGGTGATGGGAGTCGTCTCGGAAGCAGAACCCGAGGACGACGCCAGTGTCGAGGAACGACGCGTCCGGCATCTATTCCCGTGCGAGCAGCTGGTCGATCTGCTCTTCGACGGTCAGGGAGTACGCGTCCGAGACTCCGTCGAGTTCCGTGCTTCGGGAGCGGTTCTGGAGGAGCTCCTCCCGCTCCTCTCGCAGACGCGTGGCGAACTCCGATTTCTCCTCGGCGGCGTCCTCCTCCCAAGCGGCGAGCCGCTCGTCAGAGATGTGGTGGTTGTAGGTGAACCGGAGCACGACCTTGCTGAGTGCTCGAATGAAGTCGTCGAGGAACTCGGCGATGCGGCTGTACTCGACCGACTGCTCCACCATGAGGCGAACCGTGTCGTCCCACCGCAGGTAGAGCCGCTTCATCTCCCCATAGCGTTCCTCGTCCTCGGGGTACGCCGTCAGCATCTCGTCCAGTTGGCGCTTGAGGTACTCCTCGTTGGATTCCCCGCCGCTGCTGTAACTCTGCAGGCGCTGTTGTTCCCCCAAGTCGATGGTATTCAGTAGCCACCGGAGTTCGCTATACGCCCGAATGAACTCGTTCTCGGCGTACTCCTCGTACTGGTGCTGCTTGATGGCCTCGACGTTCTTCTTTCCGAACTCGCGTACAGTCCACCTGACAGCCATCGGAATGAGTTCGAGGCCCTCCTCGGAGACGTCGAACTCGTCCACCCGCATCGGCTTGGGGATGTACTGCTGGCCGTCCCAGCCGATTGCCTGTGGGGCGTTGTAGAACCGCCCGGCGAACTCGTGTTCGTTCGTGAGTTCCCCGTACATGTACCAGTAGCGCGGCAGGCCGACCTCGTAGTCGTGGACATCGAGTAGCCGGCGGTCGGCGATGCAGCAGAGCTTCAGGAACTTCGAGCGCGAGATCTGGTCGTCACTCTGATCCTTCAGCTTCCGCAAGAGGAACCAACCCAAGAACTCGGGCTCGCCGAACTCCGGCTCCTCTTGGGTCATAGTCTCTTGAGAAGTTTGGCCGGCGGGTGGTTAATTTTTCCCTCGAAGCGAGATGGTCGTCGAGGGAGGACGCGTCGGCAAGACGGTCGGTCAGATCAGTGTCCTCGTGGTGAAGTTCGACGTCCACGAGGTCATCTGTCGTCATCTACTGGCAAGTGGGCATAATCAGACAGTGGTCGGGTGTTCAATATCCACCGAACCAAGACAAGACTCCAACCGTGACTCGTTATCAAGGAAGTCACCATCCATGGTCACGAAATACAGTGGATTGAGGCTCTCTTCTTGAGTCAGGTGGTAGGAATCCAATAGAATGTCCCTGTCGTTCGACTTGCCGGACAGGATACTGTCGACGGTACCAAATACAGAGAGGGTGCTGTAATCTTGCTTGATATTGGCAAATACTGAACAATTGAGCCCATCGCAGTTGTGGTTTCTAATGCTGGTTATTATCGATATGACCGCATCGAAGTCATCATCAATATCGTCAGTCGTTCGCTCCAATACTGTCCGGGTGTCTACCTGTGTTAGTCCTATGTAGTATTGTTCGTGATCCCGAATGTGCTGTACGACATGAGAAACTACAGAGTCCCTGTAGTGACTCAACTCTCTCCAGACAAAGTCCACAATTTGCTGGATTGGTGGTTGGCGTCTTCCTGTGTCAAAATCTTGAAATATGAGTCGAGCAGCCTGCTTTGTGAGCCGCCTACGATCGTTGACGACATCCTCGGCTTCGGTCAAGACTCGGGGACTCGTATGGATATCTATGCGGGTGATTGAGTCAAGGTATTGTTTGACGACAGGGGCCTGTTGATCCCAATCAACCGTATATCCGATGATGATATTGGTCTCAATGAAGTGGTCTGGCATTAGTAGATGGAAGATTACTCAGATAGTTCGGCTTCGTCAAGATAATCTGCAGCGATTTTACCCCAAGTACTCTCCTCGGAAACCCTCGGAGCCTCCTCGCCGCCCTCAAATTCTAAATCAAGAAGCTGCCTAAATTCGACTAAGTCGTTTGCGACAAGCTGTTTGGTTCTCTCGTACTCTTCACTCCAATCATCGGCCTTTGAGTCGTAGTAGGGGTCGTGTTCCTGTAGTCGAAGTTGCTGGCAGTACAATCGCCAAACACTCTCTGAAAGCTGCTTGAAGCGGTCTGCGAACTCACGAGTGTCACCATTTACAAGTTTGAGATACCTTTTTGAAGTGTTCACGTATCGACTGAAAATTCTATTGAACCCCTCAAATGCTGGATGGAGCGGGAGATACGCTTCTGCAGTACCGATCTCTGATGCCAAGTTTTCTGTCCCAAGGTATAGTGGTCTGCCGCTAGCAAATTGCTCTATCGCGAACAGGATATTCAACTTGAAGTAACGCTGGAAGTCGTACGGAGCATCCTCGTAGATTCCCTCAATCTTCTCCTCGTGATTCGCGAAGATATTATAGTCCTCCTCAAGAGTCCGTTCTATTTCCCGCTTGGCAGCTTCGAGGTCGTCTCGGGCGAATCCCTCAGCCGACGGGGTACGCTCTGCCGACAATTCGTACCACTCCCCGGCTCCGGTGCGAGTTGTTGGGCTCGCTTCGAGAACTCCAGTTTCAAGACCATGGTTGACGGCTTCTTGGACAGTATCGCTGACCGTCCCATCTATGTACCAGTAGTAGGGAAGCAGTTCTCTAACCGCGTTATCGTCGTCAAGGCGCTCTCGGAGATGGTAGAGGATTTTCTGAATATCCAGATATACGAGTCCGTCAATGTCGTCATTGGACTCAAACACGTGGGACAATAGTTCCAACAGTGCGTCCCTCTCCTCTGGATTCATGGTGACTGTCCGTAACCTTCGGTGGGCTCATGAAAAAACTTTCTCACTAATTACCACCCCCGATATAATAGCCCGGAACAGTTCTGGTTTCAGTAGTCGCTCAGCCGCGACTCCAGAATGTTCCGGTAGGTGTCGTCGCCGGTCGCGTCGGCGAGCCCCTCACACAGTTCGCGCAGACTGTCGGTGATCTCCCACGCGTTGAGGTACTCGGAGACGGACTTCCCGTGTTCCCAGCGGTAGCGGAGGAACTGCGCCTTGTCGAGTTCGGTGAGTTCCTCGTCGCCGTTGACGCGTCCCTGCACGTAGGCGATACGCTTCTCGTCGTCCCACGTTCCGAGTTTGAAGCCGTCGTCCATCCGGTAGAGGCGCATGTCCTTCATGCGCTCAGGGGTAGCGTTCGTTCCACGGCAGAGCTTGTTGAGGTCGTCGTAGGAAGCTCCGGCCGTCTCCAGAAGATCAAGGAACACGTCGATCTCGCCGATATCGCTACCGTGCTGAATGACTCCGTAAATCTCGTCCACGACCTCTTTAGCAGTCATTGTTTCACCAGCGCGTTCCACCTTGCCATGGTGCTTCGAGTACTCGTGAAAACATCGGCCCATTTCTACTACACCGATATCTCCACGAGATAAATCACGGTTTTCTTCAAGGCGCTTACGGGTCTTCTGGGCTGTTCGATAGATTTCGCGACGAAGACTATTCCACGAGATCGGTTCACGTTGACCAGCCGGACGAGCAACTATTATGATATCAAACGAGACCGATTCTCCCTTAACGAGTTTGTTAATGTCTGCAGTAATTGGGTAAGTGGCAGTTACCTCAAACCCTTCATCACATAAGGCTTCTAGCAATTCACCCCACGATTCTGAATCACTGTGATGGTAAGTGAATACCAATGAGCCATCTTCTTTCAGAACCCTCGAAATGCGTGCAAAGGCTTCGCGCATTTCTTTTTCAAATTCTTTGGCGCCTTTCTGTGTAGCCGGATTCGCAACAATGCTTTCTTCTCTCGGACTTTTTTCCGGCTTGAAATGATCATAATCTTTTTTTAGTACAGTCCGTAGCCATACATAAAAGTAATCAGATAATTCAGAATATATCACGTTATCGTAATATGGTGGATCGGTAATTACGACATCGACATCTGAATCTTGTATCTTCCTTGCATCTCCACAATACACCGTTGAATTCTCGCCGATTGGTTTGCCAAACGGATCTGTCTTATGTGTGTCACCGTCCTCAACATACCGTTCTGTAGGCCGGTTCGCGTACTCGACTCCACTTTTTACTAGATCCCACATCGCCTCAAAAGTGCCACTACCGTCTTCTGCTCCCCAAACATTATTTTCAATTGGATATAATGGGGGATTAAAAGAGTTACTCCGGAAAATATCTCCAATCTTGTTGTATGAAGTATTATAAGAAACCATCATTGAGTTATATCTGAGTGCTCCAGACGCCGCAAGTAGGAGAAACTCTTTGTGTGACTGATTTTCCACTTGGTCAATCGATTCAAGTAATTTAGAAAGCGATAACAACTGACGAGAATTAAACATGTCTGTCCAATCAGAATATCCCTGACGCAGTAGACTATGCCCCCCACTGATATTGCCCTCAAATTTTGAGCTATCTGTTTTTATTCCGAGAGGGATCGGGTGATTGGGTACATATTTTTTCAGCTCATCTGAGTTTTCCCACTCTTGTTTGGCTGAGCTAAACTGTTCTTGATCGTAGTTTTTAGCCTGCATGTACCCTTTGTGTACGGACTTTGGATTGCCTTGTTCCTTACAATGAGAACAAAAGTACTCTATTGCATATAACCGGGTATCGAACCCGTCTTGTTCCTGAATTGCATCAATTATCGGATACTTTTGACCACAGGAGGGGCAGTTCAAATTGCCTCTCTTCGCATTCCCGGTCGATGGGTCAAAAGTAGCCCCGCACTCGCTACAGTCAGACTCTGTCTGCCAATCATCAACTAATTCGATTGATTCGCATGACGGGCATAACACATTATATTTGCCTTTATTATCATACCGTCCACTTCCGATCCGATAATCACGAAACAGAGGTACGGTATGGTCACACGAGGGACAATCAAGTTCCTTTACCCAAAAGTGGTACATAACTTCCGCGTCATGATCGTTGTCCCCATTTGGACAATGTGTTTTGTAATATTGTTTAATGTCGTCAGACACCCGCTCCTTTACTTTCTCAAAGCTTTCCTCTAATTTGTCAGGGCTCACACGACCTGCTTCCAGCTCTTTCTTACACACAAACCATGCAACAGGGTTTAGATCGTATCCCACGGACTCCACTCCGAAGCGGGACGCCTCAACGAGGGACGTCCCGCCACCCATGAAGGGGTCTAGAATTTTCTTGTCATCTACCCGGACGTCCTTGGTGTAGAGTTTCCAGAGTGAGCTTGGGTCTGAAATATCGACGCCGTCGATAAGTTCTTTGACTTCATCCGCATCACCGACGAAGTCTGAGAGTGACTCGTTTTTTCCGGGCTCACGGACAGACACATTCTCTGGATCGTCAAGGAGGGTGTAAAGACAGATTGCTCGGAAAACACAACCGAGACGACGTGCCCACCATTTATGCATGGTGTAGACGGGCCGGTAGTGCATCTTCGCTCGGCCTTCTTTTTCAGCAATCTCATTTACGCGTTCAATAGGGAATCCTCTCTCTATGGGCAGCATTTTTCGCTCACTCTCTTCAGATAGACCGATTTCCCGGGACATTGATGATAACCTACCCTGTTGGTGGGAGGGTTGTATAGCTTTCCGCTCCGGGCAATCGGACTCATATCGTATATCTGACCATTCCAACTGGATTATCCCCTTCAGTTCACTATTGTCTCCGAGAATCACCACAGCAGTTATGTTAGTCTTGACTAGTCACCTGACAACAGAATGGCCAGTACGGAGTCTCTCTCACGAACTATCGTGGACACGGTCACAATCAGTCGTGAACTCCGCGAGGAAGGCCAGATAGACGGCCGGGTCAAACTCCACAACGTCGACGACGAGGCAAGGCCGACGCGTCGACCTTCTTCGACCGTACTCTGATGACCCATAGCTCTGCGAGGCATTCGTCGACCTCCGGGACACCCACCCTCAACGGCGACGCCAACTACGGGAGCCACACATTCTACGGGCCGTACGGTTCAGGGGAAGTCCCACCAAATGGTCGTCATGTAACACTGCCTCACCCCATCGAAAGACATGAATCACTGAAGAGTTGGTGTATCAGTAGCCCGTGATCTGACCATGATGGAAGTTGTTAATTTCGAGAACCAACTGTCCACGTCAGTGGTTATAATACAGGGCCGAGAGGATGCCACTCCATGGAATCAGGCAAAAAATCTCTTGAAGAACTGACTACCGCCGGTGTTTTCCACATTCCAGATTACCAACGATATTACTCATGGCGAAAGTCGGAGTGGGACGATCTCTGGACGGATCTCTACACCCTGCCTGAAGGGAAGCAACACTACTTTGGCACAGTCATTATCCAAAAGACGACTCGGAAAGAAAGGGCAGAAAATATCGAGGGATATGGTGGTAGCACAACCAAGCGAATCAATCTCCTTATCGACGGACAACAGCGTCTGACGTCTTTGACGTTATTGGTGAAAGCAATCAGTGAGTGCCTCAGAGATATCGCTCCAGAAACAGAGCACTCTGACGCAATTCTCAATGACGTGGAGGAAATGGAGGAAAAGTTCCTCGTTGAGGATAACATCTACTTCCTCAAGCTACTTGACGAAGAGGACTGGAAGTACCTCAAACGGATAATAGAAGAGAACCCGCAGCGCGACCCCGAGCGCCCCTCTCAGCAGCTGATGGTCGATGCTAAGGAGTACTTTGATACGTGTCTCGAAGAAATCCGCGAGGATCCAAGTCTCAAACCTGTGGATGTTGCCACGAGACTCCGGCAGCTCTGGAAGTCGATACTGAATCTGGAACTCATGGTCTATGTCGTGGATGAAAACAGCCCTGAAAAGGCGACACTCATCTTCGATAGCGTCAACGACCGTGGCCGGGCACTATCTACCTTCGATAAAACGAAGTCGTTCTTGATGCGGATGGTGTACCTCGCTGCACAGGACGAAGACGAGGGGCAAAAACTCATTAATCGAATCCGGGATGCGTTTGGGGAGATGTACAACGATCACCAGCGTATGCTAAATTCACCATATGTTGAGGACATCAGTGACGATGCCGTGCAGCGGTACCATTTTATGACATTCTTCGACTGGTCAAAAAGAGAAGATCATCAGACACCAAGGTTTCTCGACCTCCTCAAGGCTCACATTCGGAATCTCCGTGAAGAGGATCCCGATGAGTGTCTGAAATACATCAGTGATTACACTGATAGTCTTGAGAACGCGTTCGATGCACTAGGAGATATCCTATCTCACCGTGACAATGACGATATCGCGGATTTGATCGACCGTATTCACAAACTCCGACACGCGACAAAGTTCTATCCTCTCCTTATCAAGGCATGGCCCCAATTAGAAGAAGCCGAACGAAGAAGCCTACTCGATGCTATCGAGACGTTCATTTTCCGGGTCTATTCGATTGGTAATCATCCCAACTACACAGGTCGTTCGTCAGTACAGACGCTGGCTAGAGACGCTGACAAGGAAAGCTCGCTGGATTTCTGGATCCGAGAGATAGTCGAGATAATGAACCAGTACGAGGACGATGCCCAATTCCGACGAACACTTTCGTTATCTGATCTCTATACAAAGAGTTCTTCACAGGATCTTCGATACCTCTTCTACTTCTACAATGAGCATCGGGCTGAAGAGGAGGGTGAGAGCGGATCGATTTCATTAGACGAAGCTATGAGTGATAAATACACCATCGAGCACATCTGGCCTCGGAACCCCGAGGTCTTACCAATCGATGAAGAAGGCGAGTACGCAAGCGCAGAGCAGCGGTATGACGCGTACATCGATCGGCTCGGGAATCTCACCTTGGCAAGCCGCTCATGGAACTCTACTTGGGGAAATGTCGAATTCGATAAGAAGCGGGCTAGCGGGTATGAGAAATCGAAGCTCTGGGCGCAGTGGGAGCTCCAAGAGTACGACGAATGGTCGATTGATGCCATTGAAACTCGAGGACGAGAGTTGGCAGAAGAATTCATAATTGAGGTCTGGGAGACACCGGAAACCCGCTTTACAGATGTCGATACTCCCGAAGACACTATTTCTGAACTCACGGAGGAGGAACAATACGTGTTCCAAGCACTCTGCAAGTATTCAGATGGACGCGCTCGTCGAGTCATACATCGTAAATCGACTGAGCTGGATGGGTCGCCCTTTACAGACCCTGAGAGCAGCAGTGAGCGGGGCCGGGTTGGTACGATTCTGAGCAGGCTTACCAAGCTAGGTCTAGCCGAAAGACAAAATCGTACATGGTACCCTAGCGATGATGCGATTGCTGCTCAGTCCAAACTGCTCGGGTCATAATTGGCAGGATATTTGTGTGGTTTCCAACGAGAGGTCATCACCGACTACCCTGCCTGATTCGTCTTGTGGCCAAGTGTGTCGGGCGAAGTTGATAATTTGACCACAGTATTTAAGCGAT
Organism: Salinigranum marinum; assembly: GCF_024228675.1. NCBI lineage: Archaea > Methanobacteriati > Methanobacteriota > Halobacteria > Halobacteriales > Haloferacaceae > Salinigranum > Salinigranum marinum. Next base: position 1,469,006 of record NZ_CP100461.1, read on the forward strand.
ACACATACACCACTCTTGATAACATGGCCAGCACGGAGTCTCTCTCACGAACTATCGCGGACACGGTCACGATAAGCCGTGAACTCCGCGAGGAAGGCCAGATCGACGGCCAAGTCAAGCTCTACAACGTCGACAACGAGGACGAGTTCGAGGCCGACGCGTCGACCTTCTTCGACCGCACCCTGATGACCCAAGGGCTCCGCGAGGCGTTCGTCGACCTCCGGGACACCCTCAACGGCGACGCCAACTACGGGAGCCACATCCTCTACGGGCCGTACGGCTCCGGGAAGTCGCACCAGATGGTCGCTATGTACCACTGCTTCGCCTCGCCGACTGCCGCGGGCGAGTTCGCCGACCGGCACGTCGACGGCTTCGGGGACGCGTTACCCGACGACGACAACTCACAGGCGATCACCGTCTCCCTGCAGGACTACCAGCCGGACTATCTCTGGGAACCCTTCTTCGACGCCCTCGACTACGACCCCGGCACGTACGAGAGCGGTGGCTATCCCGACCGCCAGACCATCCTTGACGCCGTCGGCGACCGAGCCGTCGCCTACCTCGTCGACGAACTGGAGGACTGGTTCGAGCCGCTCACCGGCGACCGGAAGAAGATGAACCGTGGCTTCCTACAGGCGCTCCTCGAAGCCGCGGACGACGACAACTCCGACCTCTTCGCGTTCGTCTCCGTCCTCCGCAAGGGCTCGGAGGTTCACAACATCCTCGAACGGGAGAACGCGTCCGAGGTCAATATGAACAGCAAGGTGAGCAAGCGCGAGGTGCTTCGCCACCGGCTCATCGACGACATCGACGAGGCCGCTGTCGCCGAGATCGTCGACGGCTACGTGGACGCGTACGCGGACAACGACCATGTCCCGGACTCAGACATCCCGAGCGACCTCGCACGGGACATGCGCGAGTCGTACCCCTTTCACCCCGTGCTCCTGCAGGCCCTCGAAACCCGCTACTACGCCGACGAGGGCAACCAGAACACCCGCGGGATGATCTATCTCTTCTCGAAGATCCTCACGACCGCTGCAGATCCTGAGGCCGACCCGGACGACGCGGACGCTGCGCTGCTCATCGAGGAGACCGACCTCGTCACCCACGGCGACATCGACGCGGTCATCTTCGAGGACGAACTCTCGCGAATCAACTTCGACCGGCCGAACGTCTGCATCGAGGACATCGAGAACCGTGTCGACCCGGACAAGATCCCCTACGGCCGGCGCATCCTCAACACGATCCTCCTCTACAGCCTGAAGCCAGACGAGGGCGAGGGCGCGGGCAAGGCCGAGATCGTGATGGGCTCCTACGAGACGGGCAATCTCGTCTCGGACATCGTCCTCAACCTCGAACAGCTCTACGGCGTCGCGTGGTACCTCCACAAGCTCAACGGCAAGTACGCCATCCGCGACCGCCAGAACCCCAACGCGCTCATCCAGAACAAGGCCAGCGAGGTCGACGAGCAGGTCGCACTCGAACAGATCGCCGAGACGGTCACCGAGGTGTTCGGGCGGAACGCGTACCCCGCCGGCTTCACCGAGGGCGACCTGAAGCAGGTACCCGACAGCCGCGACATCAAAGTCGTCGTCAAGGCCGACAAGTGGACGCAGGAGGACATCGAGACCGTCATCAAGAACGCCAGCGGTACGCCCGGCCGTGAATGGCGCAACACGCTGGTGTTCGTCCAGACGAAGGGTGACAAGGCAATCGAGTCCGGCACGGGCTTCATCGAGAAAGCCCGCTACATCGAGGGGGCCAAACTCGTCCTCAGAGACGAATCCCTCGACGACGAGATTCGCTCCTCGGTCGAACGCCAGCGCGAGGACGAGCGGCGTGAACTCCGCGACCGGGTCGAACTCGCATACGGTGAGATTATCGACGGCGACGACCTCCTCACCGACTTCGAGTTCGCCGCCGAGATGGATCTCGACGTGTTCGTCTCCGACGGTGAGCCGTTGAACGCAGACGGCATCGCCGCCAGCGTCTACGCCGAGGGAATCGACCTCCAGCGGTTCGTCTGGGAAATCGTCGAAGACCTCCTCGACCGACGAGGCGAGGCCAGTATCGAGGACGTCTACGAGCAGTTCCTCCGCCAACCGACCTACCCGATCCCCGGTAGTCCCGGCGATGTACTGGACGCAGCTGTCGAGGCCCTCGCCGACAAGCCGGTCATCACCCACGGCTCGAACGGGTTCTCGGAGTCGCTGAAGGGCAGCTCCCTCGACACGACGATCCTCCACGAGCGCGACGTCCAGCGATGGACTGTCGACGACGTGGTCGACGAACTCCGACGCCGGTTCGGGAGCGGCGAGAAGTCCATCGACGTCGGAAACTTCGAACTCGAACTTCTCGAAGACACCGAGGTCTGGCTCGAAGGAGACAGCCACGACACGGTGATGACCGCCGTCGGCATCCTCGGTCAGGACGACAAGTACGTCCTCTACAGCGGCACGGACATCGTCACGAAGGCACAATCCGACGCAACAATCCGTGACACCTCTGACGCCGAGCGAATCGGCACCCCCGAAGTGCGAGGTCGAATCCGCGACGCGTTGGAGTCGAGCGGTCGCGCGAACACTCGCCGAATCCTTGAGGATATCCGCCGCGACGACACAGTGTACCTCTCGGCGGACGACACCGCTCGCTCGTTCCGCGAGGCGGTGAACGACTTCCTCGTCGACGACTACGTCATCGACATCGACCGCGAGTACTTCGACTCACTCGACGACCGAGACCCGACCGACGTGACCCTCGTCCCCGTCGTGCCCGATGACGTCGGCGAGAAGATTATCGAGTACATCAGCGGACTCGATGGCGGCGAGGAGTTCACCGTCGGGAGCGTGACCGACCGGTTCGATGCAACCGTCACAGAAAACGCTGTCCAGACGTTCCTCCTCCAACACCTCGGACGAGACGCCGAGCCAGAGTACGTCATCGCCTCCGACGGCTCGGGCGACCCGACGCGTTGGTCACCCGGCTACCAGTTCCGTGTTCCGAGCGGTGGCTGGCGGTTCGTGTTCAACGGCGACGACGTGGCCGAGCTGCGTCGAAAGTGGCGTAGCGAGGAGGACTCTGGCGAGGTCACGTATGGAGAGGTCAGATTCAAACTGAACAACCGAATGGGGATTCCCGGCCCGCTTCAAGGAACCGCACGCGTCAAAGAGACGATGACGAAGCTGACGCTCGAGTCGGGCGAGGACTTCACGAAGGTTCGAAAACTGTTCGAGGAGATGCCCGACGAAGCGTCGAGTCTCTCCGTGGAGATCAACTTCGAGTAACAATGCCAGACCCCGGCCAACTACCCGGCGAGTACAACATCGTCGTCGAGGACGAGTACGACCTCTTCGACCACCGAGTCCCAATCGAGGAATTCGAGGAGATGCTCCGGGAGAACGACGTGCCAGACGAGGTGTGTGTCGTCGGTCTCGGAGCAGTGTTCGAGGACGAAGAGGCGGTGAACGAACTCTCGCGGTTGATGAATCGGAGCGCGAACAGTCTCGAAACGAGGCACCCGCTGCCGACCATCCAGTTCGCTGTAAAGGGGTCGTTTCAGCGCCGACAGCGTGACTTCGAGCTACAGGCTGGAGGAGATCTCTTCCGACTGAGTCGGGTCTTCGGCCCACAAATAGACCGCCGAAGCAGCGGTTGGCTTACTTCACCGTTTTGAGACATACGTACCCTTTAGCCGCGTTTCACCGAGATGTGGTTACGAACTGAATCATAGTAGCCGGAAGTCACCGACCATAGAGACTTGCGTGGGGCTTCCGACCTCGTCACGCGTTACGAAGTACAGGTCGATTCGGCCCTCACGTTCGTCTCGTCGGAAAACAGGTACACAAGTGGTCGAGTCAGGCGACCGCTTCCCACAATGGGTCTCGATTTGTTTTCGAGTCCACTGACCCTCATGCTCGAGGTCAGATCGTGATTTATGTTGAAACGACAATGTATCTGCGGCCGCGTTCACCACCCGAAGAGAGAACTCGTGGACGTTGCTGAAGTCGAACGGGCCATCTGGTTCAGTTAGCCGCTTCAGGTCAGAGATGTCGTGCTGGTCGAGACAGAGGGCGTGTTCCCTGACGGCCCTGTAGACATCCAGAGCTGGATAGTGTCTCGCGAGAACGTCGTGCAGGTACTGCTGAATGCCCTCGTGATACTCCCCCAGTGAGAAATACTGGCTGTCGGGCGAGATGACCTGCAGCTCAGCACCAGTCTGTGCAATAGCACGGGTGCGTGGTTCGTTGAGTGGCGTCAGGAACCCCATCCGATCCGTTGTGAGCAGGTACGCGTAGCTGAAGAGCCGTGACCGGGAGCCCCCACTCTTCACTGGATCCTTGCCCTCGGCATAGTACTTCGAGTCGAGGACAGCTAACGTATCGTCGCCTTCCTCGACAGCGTGATCCGGCTGGTGGTACACCTGCGCCTCGTCCTCGAATGGTTTCACCGTCGGTGAGCGCACGGCGGAGACGTTCTCCGTCTGGTCGAGCCAGTCGTACCCCTTAATCGCGTCCAGTTCGACCTCGATTGCGACCTGCGAGTACTGCTCGAACAGCGACTCCATGTTCAGCACGTAGTCCACGACGAGTTCGCGGTCTCCGTGCATCGCGGGTGTCCCCAGAGACGATGCCACGATCGCCTTCGAGACCTCGATGGCCTGCTGGTAGTAGTGGCGCTGTTTCGGGAGGTCATGAAGTGAGAACCGTTGGTACTCGGGGATCCGGCGTCGACCGCTACCCACGTCCAACTTCTCCAAGTGTCGAACCTCCTGATGCACCTGCGAGAAGATGTGGTAGTACGCTTGGTGATCGTACTCGTCCTCGTACTGGCTGAACAACCGGAGGAGGTGTGTACCGGCGTAGTGGAGCAGGGAGTTCGCAGCGTTATCGTATTCCACCTCTTTCAGGATGCAGTGTTGCTGCGCCCGGCCCTCGGCCTGATTGATGAGTGACTGCTCGACGTCGATAACACCGCGAGGCTGTTCGAGATCTGCCCGACGCGTCTCCAGCCGCCGGACGAATCCGTTACGGTGAATCGATTCGAGTCCGTTGAGGTAGTTGATGGCCAGAATCAGGAAGACGTCTTCGAGGTCGACGTCCTCCGTGCGGAACTCGGACAGTGGGATGCCGTGATACTCGACCGATCGCTTTCGGCCGTGCACGGCGAGCAGCATGTCGAAGATGTAGTCCCAGTCGATCTTCGGTTCGATTCGGAGCTTCGACCTCGGCGTTAGGCTGACGATTCCGACGTTGTCCCGAGCCGTGACGTGCATCACGCGTCCGTCGAGCCGGATTCGGACAACCCGGTACTCATCGTCGCTGTCGTCGAGCGACTTCTGAGTCTTGACGTAGATGTTGTCGGCTTCCTGCTCGAACGACGCTCGGCGAAGTTGCTCGCCGATCGTGGGAGGGCAGTTCTCGATCCGAATCTGGCCACGCTCCGGGATGCTGAACGTGCCGGGTTCGTACTCGTACGATTCGACAGGCTCGGCGGTACTCATTACTGGTACGAGCCCATCTGCCGTTGTTCGGCCTCCAACTCTCGGCTGGCGAGTTCCGCCGCCGGCCCGAGTTCGAACCGCTCAAAGGACTTGTTCAGTGCTCGGTAGTGTTCCTCGATTTGCTCGATCTGGGGGAATGCCGCCGAGTTCAAGAGGCGCGGCACGATGAACGTACGAAATGCCTGCCCAACTGCCTCCTCGGGCTCGTCCATGTACAGGCTCTCATCTTGGAGCGCCTCGTGGAGGAAGATTGTGACGTCACGGTAGTGCATCGGGCCGAATCGCATGATTGGGCCACGCGATGCTTTCTCCGAGCCGTGATTGATGCCGTCGAAGTCCGCCTCGAAGAGGTCAAGTAGCTCTCCGTTGTCGAGTAGAGGAATGTCGCCGAGGTAGTCGTCGATCCACCCCTCGAACAGCGACCGTCGGTCTTCGTCCTCGTACTCGTCGAGTTCGACCATCGCGAACCGACGTGTGATGGCGTTATCCAGTTCGTTGACCGTCCGGTCGGACATGTTCATCGTGCAGATGATGCTCACCCGCTCGTCCAGCTCGATGGTCTCTCCGTCGTCGGTCTCGATGAGTGTCTGGTTGCGGTTCTCGATGGCAGTGTAGAGCGGCCCGAAGATCTGTGAGATGTCTGCTCGCGTGATCTCGTCCAGTATCACGGCGTAGGGGATTTCGAAATCGCGAGCCCGTTTGACGCCCTCCGAGACGGCACCAAGCTCCGTCTGATAGCCTAGCGAGCGAACACCGGTGGAACCCGTGAGCTTCGGGCCAATCCCGCCGATGATGTCCTTGGCTGTCCACGATGGCGTTGCGGTGTGGAGCGAGTAGCCGACACAGTGTTGGAGGGCGAGCTGCTTCGCAAAGGTGGTTTTCCCGGTGCCTGTTGGGCCGTAGAGAACGACTGGTTTCCCCGTGCGAAGGGCGGTTCGAGCGTTTCGTTCTACGTCATCGGGAACCAATATGCGCTCCGGAGTGTCGTCACCTCGAGTGCTGACCGTTCGCTTCAGTCCTTGGGACGCGTGGGGTGATTTGAGAACGGCCTGTCTGATGATCCCGACACCTTGGTCGCCCTCGTGGTACTTGTCCAATCCCTGTTCGCGGATGAGAAACTCGAGAACGTCGCTGCCGTTGGCATCTTCGACAGCTTCGACCACCTTGTCCGGGACGGCACGGAGGACGTCGAGATTCTCCTTCGCGTCCTCTACCGTGTAGTTTCCCGCGGAACCATTCATTTCTTGTTTGATTTCATGGTAGCTTGATAAAAGCGTGCCTCCAATTGTTTCTTCAACCTACACGCAGCCTGCGCACACACCCATTTAAGACAAGACTGGCTTTCTCGGAGACGGAATATGAGCGATATCCCGGACATCGAACCCACAGAAGAGGACGTAAAGATGCTCGTATTTATGAAAGAGTTTGCAGCCCTGCTCAACAGATACGGACTCACACAAGCGAACGATGATTCTGAAGTTCCACACGAGCGAGCGGCTCACGTGATGATCAGCGAAGCCCATGACTGGTATCGGTCTGGGCGACTAGATGTCGGCGGAGACTCGTTTACAGGTTACTGTGAAATCGTACAGGAGGCGAACTACGAAGCCGATGATATAGAGGATGAATATTCTGCAGACTCATAGCAGGGTTCTATAGCCTGAGCCTATCCGACTGGGGGACTCTCCGACCCCTGAGGATGTGTTCAGTTCATCAACAAATCACTGCAATAACCGCGTCAACACCTCTGGATATATCATTGGGTGTTGTTAGCTGTGAGTAATGCCGAAAAGCGGCGGATGCAAGGTTGATCGTGTCAGTGACAAATATGCGTTATTGGATCTCGATGATAGAATATTGACACGCCGAACAGAAGATGGTGCAGGAGGGCGAAGACTAGCGTCATATATTAACCATTGGTTGCTCAGAAGGGCAATGTTCTCCGAGGGGATGTCTGTAATCGACGGTGCCGAAAGGAACTACTATCGACTACTGACCGACGATGACGTAGCTGAAACATCACGCAATGATGCCCGCCGAAGACTTCGTCTAGCGGGTGTTGATGTTGAGGAGGTGGAAGACGATTTCGTATCCCACAAGGCCGTATATCATCATCTGAATAAGTGTCTCGGAGTAGATACGAGCCGCAACTATACCCCAGATCTCAGTAAAGGTCTTGTCGACATTGAGAAATTCATAGGTCGAATAAAAATTGTTGTTTCAGGCGAAATAAGTCGGCTCAGTAAATACGGTCGTGTTGCAATCAGCGAACCAGATGTTATCGTCTCAGTTAAGATTCGGTGCAGTGACTGCGGCCGCTCACACAATATCGTTCACTTTATGCGCAACCCCAAATGTCATTGTATTGGTAGTTCCTCCGATTTGACTGAGAGTGAGTGAACATATCCGGAGAAAGATGTTTGCGATTCTGCGTGCTTCACAGTTCTAGTTTAGCCATTCTTGATGAGAGAAATACCGGGACACAAAAGTGGAGTAACCACCCATAACCGGGCAGTGACTCTCCCTGAATCCACCACCGAAGTGGCAGTCGCGATTGCCCCTTTCGGGGCACGCGTATAATAGAACACCCGGGCGAAAAAGGCTGCCCCGGGGGTATTTTCGCCCGTTAGCGGTTAGCGTGCTGAATTGAGGACGATGAGGGAGGCATCACGCTCCCCGCCGAGTCGGCTTCGAGCGCATCACCGTCAGCGAGGTAGTCCACCTTCTGACGCTCCCTGTCGAGCACCTCGGGACTGAACTCGCCCAAATAGTGCTTCCTGAACGTGTCCCAGTCGTGCCACCCACCCCACGACATCACGACCGAGGGAAGAACCCCCTCGCCGAGGATGTGGGTGGCCCACGAACGGCGGAGGTCATGGACATCGACGCGAGACCAACCCTCGTCCTGCGTCCGCTCCTCGATGCGGTCGGTCGCCCTGTTGAGCCACCGATACACCGTCCGGTCGGAGACCGAGACGAACGGGTCGTCTCTATCCATCGCAGTGAGATCGGCCATCGTCTCCATCTTGTCCGCCAACAGGTCGGGAACCGGCGGTTCGCGGTAGTGGCCCTTCTTCGCCACATCCTCCCAGACGCGGAGGTGGTAGTTCTCCTTCTCCGAGGTGACCAAGTCCGCCGGCGTAATCTGGACGATCTCCTTTCGACGGAGGCCACACCTCGCTGCGAGGGAGAGTGCGATGTGCTGTTCGGTGTCTTTTGCCTCGTCGATGACCTGCTCAATCTCGTCGGTCGAGAGCCAGACGCGTTTCCCCTCTCGGTTCTCGTAGGGTTTCATTCGCATGTTGTCGAACGCGGGGTGTCCGCGTTATGCAAAAGGAGGACGTTTTGGGTAAGTGCTCCCCAGATAGAGGGTGGTGAGCAGCGGTCGGCGGGGTGGTTTTGTCCTCGTTCACCGGAATCCCGGACACACACTTCAGCGAAACTCTCCTGCTTGTCCGAGCTGCCCAGTCGATGAGGGACAATTAACACACGGTGTGATTCGACCCTACGCCGAGGAAGTATCGGTTGCGATTCAGCTCAAACCAGATATTCAGCAATTTCGGCCTACACAAATGCGATAACGCACTCAAGGCCGTATTCTCGGATAGATAGCTCTTGCTGGAACGTGCAGGCTAAGCAATTCACTTGGCAAAAACGCCCTCAATTACCCACAACTTTATACACGTGCGGCACGTGGCCCAAAACATGGCGGAACTCGTTAAATTAGATATCTCGGGCAAAAATCCCGCTGCACACGCCCGTCGCATCTTAGACCAATACGATGACGTGGAGGACATTTCGTCCATCACCATCCAAATCAACACCCCCGACAAGGAAGGTACCGGGGGTAGCGTCCAAGTGCCCACTTCAGCGTTCACGGAGGAGGAAGAGAGCAAAAGTGAAGCCGAGACGAGCATCACCGATGAATCATCATCGAAGGAACAAACCACCGAAGAACGCGAGGCTCGGAAGGAGGAGAAACGAAAGAAAGGTACAATCAAGCCGAACACTAGCCACCACCGCGTCCTTCAAAAACTCGCTGAACTCGGGGAGAGCGGGAAGATCCCCGGGAGCGAGGTCAAAGAGAAGGTCACGGGTGTCTCTGACTCCAGTGTTTATCCAGCGCTGACGCAGCTCTGGGAACGCATGCTTGTCGACCGCGAACGCGTCGACGACGTGGCGAACCCCTACTACAAGTATGAACTCACCGACTTCGGACACCAGCAACTCGAAGAACTCGGCGAACCGCAGGAGGGCGAGTGAAGACATGAACGTCGTGGACAAGGACGACTACGTCGAACTCCTTCTCGCACACGCCAGTCAAGGAACGTGGGAAGTTACCGGCCACGTCCGCCACCGCACCGACAACGAGGCCATCATCGATGTCAAATCACCAGCCCATCTCGGTGTCATCACAATCTCCGATCTTGGCCCGTGGGATGAGAAGCTTACCGCGTTCCGTGATCAAACATCAATACGTATCGGTTCAGTCGAGGTTGTTCGCCTCCTCAAGATCACATCTCTCCAATCCTCCAATCGACGATTGAGCGCCACTGTAGGTGATAAATGACCTGCCCTATCACAACAGAGACCGTCGTTCAACATATTCACACGTAGTATCTATGCCAGAGCAAGCACCTGATTTGCCCTCGGTCTTCCTCACCCTCCTTGTTGTCAGCATCATCGTGTACACCGGAATGCTCCTTCTGAACGCGACCGCTGAAGCCAGTACCATCTCCGCTCCATTCCACTCGGCTGAGATTGCTCTCTCCAATTCGCTTGGTATCGCTCTACTCCTTGCCATCCCCTCAGGTATTGCGACAGTCATCGGCTATCTCGTCTGGTTCTCCGGCCGGTAACTCTCGTAGTCATGTCGTGACCACGCACGCCCATACGAGATGAAGAGTACTCACCCCGGATGCGGCCCCGACAATTGATCGTGCTTGGCCCCGTCGAATCGCAGCACGCGAAATTCGTCCTCTTTTGCCTCTCGAAGAGAGCCTTCGTCACCTCGAACAGTTAACTAGCAAAAAAGTCAAGACATCGTATGAATTCCCACGAGGGAGATGGGTAGATGGTCGACACACCACTTGGAGTCGCCAGCGGCATCGTCATCGGTGCGACTGGTGGGATCCTCGTCCAACGCTACCGATACCGACTTGACCGCAAACAGACTGTCAAGGAGTGGTTCGGCGACAGCCTTGGCCTCATCGCACGCGTCGAACACCTCGGACGACGGGTCACCGAGTTTCAAACAGAGACGAACACCGAGACACTTCGCTCGGAACTGGAACCACTCTCCGAAGAAATCAAGGAACACGCCGGGAGGGCACCCGATGGCGTACCGCCGGAGGCCCAAGAACGGATGAACAATCTCGCCAACATCGCCAATGGCCTCGTCATCATCACCGAACAAGGCGACGACTCGTCACCCACGGAACTCCTTTCCATTCTCCAAAGCACCGCCAAACAGCGCGACGAGCCCAATCCTGACATCGAACAGGTCAACCAACTTATCGCCGGGATCGACACCGAAGCCATCCACGAGAAACTCCCCACGGAGGAGGTTGACTACGACGAGGAGATGCTGGACGACATCCTCGGCGAGCTAAGCGAAGAAACGCGAGAGACGATGCAGATACAGTCTGTTGAGGACGCGCTCAACTTCGACTTTGGAGTGGCGAACGAAGTCGTGGACGGTCTCGATGTCGTCGACGATGTAATGGATGGCACGATGCGTGAATACGTCCGAGTCTGGACTCTGGACGTTACGGAAGGCCTCTACGACGAAATCGAAGCTCGCCGAGACCGCGTGTGATCTTAAGACGCATTAAACCCAGTACGCGGTTGCCACGAATCCGAAAATAACGGACGGCAGCTGAAGACCACAAGAGCCACACACCGACAAATTGGGTCGCCAGACTCGGCAGTAAGACACGCTTGCCGAGGCACGCGAGAGGCTCGACGCGTGAACCCGGAGAAAGAGCAACCAAATTAGTCGCGGTCGAAGTCAAATTCTTCAACACTCATCGTTGGCATCGGGTCGTTCTCCATCAGCTGCTTCACACGCCCGAGATTTTCCCGCACCTCGCGTATCTCCTCATCGTGTTCGTCAAGCTGCTGCTCTGCCTCAACGATTCGTTTCTTTACTTTCCCGTACGTCTCCTCAAACCGCTCCAATCGTTGTTCGACTCTGTCAAGCCGCTCTTCAATATCCTTCGAGCTCTCGTCACGCTCCACGTCGGCGAGTAGGGCCTCACCCGCATCGGTGTTGGTCGCTCTGCGTGGATCCAAGGGGCCACGCGTCTGTGTCTCCTCGTCCGTCCATGTCTCGACGAGGCCACGCTCTTCGAGCTTGTCCAGCCTATAGTGGATGTGCTGGTTCTTCGAGGCCCAGTAGAGAGCCTCTCGAATCGTCGTCACGGTCGGCCGAGGAAACTGTTCCACGAGTTCGAGCACTCGCAGATCTCGATCGGCAAGGTCTGTTTCGTTCGTCACCTTCACTCGTACCTCTGGCCCCATAACATAAAATATCTTACAAAAAATTAGATTCCTCCTCCGAATTCAATTTCTATTTCAAATTTCAACTCTATTTGAAGCCGACCGGTGCGCCGTCAACATATAGAGGGGGAGTCTCGCCGGTAATACTCCCGGGCCGCATGGCCTCAATGCCGAGCAAGGTACTCTTTGAAAAGGTGACCGTGCCCCGTATCTCTCGGGATCATAGATATCAATCCCGACAAATAACATCGGTTCACTGCTCCACTGGAACTGTAGGGGGTTCCTCGTCGCCGCCGAAGGCCGAATTTGCATCGGAATCCACGCTTTGTGGGTATTTGATTCATCACGCGAACCAAGGGTAGAATTCTCTTGAGACCGTTTAGTGGGGACAGAGCCTTTGGCTAATCATCGAAATACACTGGGGTATTTTACTAATTAGAATTGTCTCGGGGAGACGAAATCAAGCATTAGAGAAAGTGTAGTACAGCGAGGATTAAAATAGAAGATAGGTTTGGTTCCCTCGGGTTAAAAGCTATATAGAGGGTGTCATAGAAGAGTTCTCACACCGTGATCACGGTGCTACCCGGATTGTCTCCGCGTTCGTAGTTGGTGATTGCGACGACGAGGCGAAGACACAGCGCAAGAAACACCTGCGCTCGTGCGTGGACGCGGCCTCGGGCGTGCGTTCGCCCGAGGCCGCAGTCCTTCACTGATTCGTTGGTTCGTTCAACTCCTGTGCGGCGATTGTACGTCTCATCCAACGTGGACTGCTTCAACTGAACGTCCTCACTGTGTTGTTCGATGCGGTCTTCGACCCTGTACTCGATATCTTTCGGCTCGTCGGTGTTTCGCGCGTTGTACGGAGCGACTGGCACGACCCCTGCGGCCAGCAGGTGGTCGTGCCAGTCAAGCGTGTCGTAGGCGCTGTCACCGACCATCCAGATCGGCTTGGCGACGGCGAGCGCGTCACGCGTGACGCGCATCGCCGTCTCCTCTGGCGCTTGTTTGCTCTCGGTGAACTCGGCTGCAATCGGGATCTTTTGCCCGGTCGAGACGATCGTACAGCCGTAGCCGTAGTAGTACTCGTCGTCGGTTGGATCATAGCACTTTGACGCGTCCTGATCGGCAGGCATCGCCCTCACGTCAGTTGAATCGATACAGTAGGTCAAGTCGAGCAGGCCGCGGCGGGCGGCCTGCTCGACGAGTCGGTTAAAGACCTCGTCAACGACGTGTTCGAGGTCGGTGAGAAACCGATCGACCGCGTCTCTCGACGGCGGTCGATCGAAGCCACAGCTCAGCCAAACGACCGTGTTCCGAAGCTCTCGTTCAACGGGACGAATCCCGTAGATGTCGTGGTAGTAGCAATGGAGGAAACCACGCATCAACTCTGGTGGTTCGTGCTCTCGTGTTCGCCCCGTCTCCGCCGGGGCGAACACGTCGAACTCTTCGAGAAACTCGAAGGAAAGGTGTTCAAACAGCGCCAGTGTCTCGGTCTCCGCGACATTGAAGAACGATTCTACCGAAGGATCATCCTGCAGGGTCGCTGAACTCATCCACCTCAGCGTTCACCCTGCTCTTTGGTGTGGTAACCGTTCTATGACACCCTCTATATAGGGTGGCCAAATTTGAGAGGATAGTGCCAGTCATTCACGACTACACAGATGGATCCGGCATATATCTCAATAGCAACATCGATGGTTCGTTTATTACTCTACAGGCAACTCCGGCCGCAGAGTCCTTTCTACGTGACTTAGGGTACACAGACAGCGACAGTGTCAGTTGGCAGTTGATTAAACCGCTTTGGGAGCAAGGGCATATCTATACTGGAGGAAGCGGGAAGACCGCTGAGGTGGCTGATATTACGAAAAGCCAGCTTAATTCCAGTTCGCTTAATCGAAGGGAGAAAGACAAGCTTGAGGAGTTCCTCTCTAATGACTCCCTGAGTGTCGATGTGCCGAAGGACATCCACGGTGCCCTGAGGAAGTGGAGTACTAACCCCAACTACAGCAATAAAGAGACAGCCGAGTTTCTTGACGGAGCTGCTAATCAAGCAGGTACGATAAAATCGATCAGACACCTCGCTTGGGATCTCCCGATTAACGTTAAGGAGGCCCGGATGTCGGGTAGCGGAAATCCCGTGTATTCGTTCAGTACAGGCGGTCGCAAGTGGACGGCTACTGACCTCCGCTGGATTGATCATCCGTGTGACTGGGTGTTTACCGTCTGCCCGGGAGATGGGTTTACACAACTGTTCAATATCTCACCGAAAGGAGTTGACTGGGTAGCCGTCGATAACGGAGAATTTCAAGAAAAGAACGTAAGGGACGCACTGCTTGTCTATGCCGACGTTGTCTGGTTCTGTAATGAGGTTTCGGGGCACCACCCCGAAACGTCATCGTGGGATCTCACTGACAGAGTTCCCGAAGAACTCCCAGACGAGTATCTCGCCGCCGTGGAGGAGGTATCTACAGCAGCGACAACAGGTACACGAGACGGGGAGACGGAAGGCATCGTCCTCTCGTTCGACGAGAAGGAGGGATACGGGCGTCTGCAGACAGTGGACTATCAAACTATCCCGTTCAGTGAGCAGGAGTATGATGACCCGGATGAACAGTTCGAGTTGCAAGAGGGATTGGCTGTGTCATTAAAAATACAACCACATCGAGGAACCGAGTATGCATTCGACATCGAACCAACTAGGTTCGATGGCAAACACCTGTTCGTCCACGGCCTGCCTCAGAATGACGAGAATGACTCCAGTTTTGCGGATACAACTTCAGGTTCAGATACTGAGATTCCCGAGAAAGTCCACAATACGCTTGCCGACTGGTGCGGTGATACCGATGACATTCGCTTGGTGGAGGAACAGGTAGCAAAGTGGGTAAATCAAGAAGGTGCCCTATACGAGTCAGTCAGAGACTTTGAGTCGTGCGATCGAATCGTGGTCAAATCATTCACAATCACAAGAAATGGAACGCCTCGGTACCAGATTGGGTTTCAGGAACAAGGAGTCTCTGACACGTGGGAAGTGACTCACGACATCACTGAGGGGCCGATCAAGCTCGACATCAAACTCTTCCCGTCACAGGCACCGGTACAGGAAGCCCGGTTGGCGGAGGGGCTTGTCGAGTACTGGAGATTGGCTCCTCTCTCAGAGGAGCTCAACAGTGGAGAACAGTTCAGAACAGATCCGCGAATCCGACGCCACCGATATAACCTATGTCGGAGCCAGTCCGTCCGTTTGTTCAAGCGCCTCGTTCGCGATCTCGAAACCGTGTCGCTTGCTGTGGATGTTAACCAGAGTGAGTCTCATATCGACTCTATTCCTGACGTTGAGAGACTCAACAACGGTGAGTAGATTCAATACGTAGAATTATTTGCACTCGCACACTTCGGCGAGGAACTTTTCCAACAGCCGCGTGAAGGCATCTGGCTCGTGCATCGGTGCTAAATACCCTTCCTGCAGCCACCGGAGCTCGGCATCTACGCGTCCCGCTATTTGCTCAGTGTGCTCGGCGTTGTATAGTGACAATCAAAAATAGTTGCTCATATTTGAAACAGAGACACGGTCGAGTGCTTTGTCGATCGCAGCGGTAAGCTCGTCGAGAGAATCAAAGAATCGGTTGCCGAGAGCTTCTTTCAGTTGTCTCCAGCACTCTTCAACTGGGTTCAATTCAGGTGAATACGCCGGCAATCTCACGAGGGCAAGGTCGTCACGGGCCGTCAAGTCCGTGACGGCCGACGCCCGGAAGTATGGCGCACCATCGAGGACAACGATTAGATTTCCTTGGAATTCTTCACACAGTGCGAGAATGAAATGCTTCGCGTGTTCGGCGGTCACGTACTCCTCGAATCGGGAGAAGAAGCGATCACCGTTCTCGGTGATCGCGCCAAGCACGCACGTCCAATCACGTTGGCCAGAGAGTTCGACCGACGGCCGCGTGCCGCGCGGAAACCACGCGGCTCAGTTCGTACAGATTTCTTGGTTTGGTCGATACAGACTACCGTGGCGTCCATCTCTCGTCGCTTTTTTTTTTGAGTTTTTTATAGAACTCGTCTCGGTCGTCAGGCTCAGCTTCGGCGGCTGTTCGACGAGGCTTCTGATAACTCAATCCCGCTTCTTTCATCAACCGCCGACAACTGGGGATTGAGTAGTCAACGTCGAACGTTTCTTGGAGAAATTCGTCGAGAAGCGCCGGCGTCCACGCCGGCGCGTCAATTCCTGCTTCGGTAGGTGGCTGCTGGAGCGTTTGTTCCAACTCTTTTTGTTGTTCTTCGGTGAGTTTACGCGGTCTTCCTGACCGGTGGTCGTCCTGAACAGCCTGCTCAAGCGGCTCTGTTTCGAGCCGCTTGAGCCAGCTGTAGATCGTTCGTCTCCCCACACCGTACCACTCAGCAAGTTCAGTTTGTGTGACGCCGTTTTTGTACGCTATCGCCGCAGTCAGCCGCTGTGTCGGCTTGTTTCCCTCAACGTTGTTGAGTGCGCGTTGAAGTTCCTCGACAGAAATCTCGTCGGGATGATCCATGAATAACCACTAGTGCTTGGGTAGAAAGTTCTAACGCTTACTATATTCGTCGTTGCCATGAACGATGAGCTCGACTCGTCGTACGCCTCAACGTGCAGCCGCGTCCGGCGATAGGTGCTCTCTAGCATCGATTTTGCCCTTCCTCGAAGGGTACTGTGGACGCCTTCATCTGCAGGAGGCTGGGCAACCTCCTCGTTGTGATCAATCGCACGCTCAAACCGCTCGGAGTACAAGAGTGCCTGACACATGTACAAAAGGTGGCAAAAGAGGGAACCGAACACGAGCATCCCCGGCGAGCGTCAGTTGTGGGCAGAACCGGCCAGCACCAGCCCATCGGTGCGTGTCTCGTACGCCGCGGCCGCTCTGATCACGACGTATCCACGCATCAAGTGACAGACGAGGTGTACTTCCCACCTCGTCGAGAATGTCGCTGACGTCGTCGACTGCACGCCCGAAGTTGAAGTCAGCGTTGGGACGGTTACCATGCGCTGGCAGGTTGATGGAGACGACGCGGAAGTCGTCTGCCAGCAGGTCGACGTGCGGTTTCCACGCGTCTCGGGTCTCACCAGCAGGATAGAGCAGTACGACCTGAGGTCGTCCTCTTCGCCAACATCTGCCGTCCACTTCAGCATACGAAAATATGGAACATTTGACTAATCAAATAATCAAAAGTATCGATAAGTCGTAGCACAACAGAGAGTAGTAATCGTGCAGTATTATTGATAGGATGGATTTTAGCAGTCGGCTATACCACGACCAATATGACCCAAACACGGGAGGCACTTGACCTCGCCATCGAAACGACGGCAGAGTCATTCATGCGGAACCCGGCCAACTACAGCGACGAACGGGCACTCGCAGAGGATGTTCGGCGACGGGTGTGTTCGGTAATGACACCAGCATCAGTCGGGACAGTCATCGTCGAAGAATCCTCCCGCGCCAGCGGCGACATACCCGATCACGAGGCATACACCGCCCGGTATCGGGACGTTACTGAAATCGACCGCGTACAATGTGAGGTGGGGGGCGTCGACTTCCCATTCGGAGGCCGCGAGCGACTCGACTTGGGAGTGTTTGCCGACGGCCTGCGAATAACCGTCATCGGCGGCACACAGGAATTCGCTCCGACAGACTTGATCGGAGCAGCCGAATTCAAGTACGTCAAGAATACCAACTATCTTCGGTACCGAACGGATGACGACGCCAGTAAGTATCGGGACATCGCAGACGACATTGAGCGGCTGGGAGAGTTGCCCGATGGCATTGATCGTCGGTGTGTAGTTTTCGCCAACTACAATCTACTTCGTCGAGAGTCGGATGCCGAGGCCGAGCGAAAGTTGCGCGAGCTGGCCGAGGAGTGTGGCGTTGGCCTTCGACTCGTCCTGCCAGCCACTCGCAGCTCATGGAGTGAAAGCGATGTCTCTTGAACTCAGTCGTGGGATTAAATAATATAGAATTATGAAATATCATCGGTATGCCAGCTTGGGTGGAAGGAGAAGTCCGAAATCGCCTGTGGATGTGGCTTGAGGAAGAACAGGGATACAAAGTTTGGCCAGAGGTGGAACTGAAGGAGGGAAAGATCGATTTGGTAGCAAAGACTCCAGAGGAGGATTATATTGGATTTGAAACCAAAGGCTGTCCTAAAACCTCCCCATCCATATTAAAACAGCTTAAAAGGTACATGGAAAGTGAATACCTTGACAGAGTCTATTTTGTCTCTAATAATGTTGAGTATTTAATTGACCTATTTGAAGACACAAACGGAGAGGCTTTTATTGATTGGAAACTTGGAATCCCAAGAGACTGCGTAGACCTCGGTATCGAACTTGCCTCACCGGATGTTGACAAACCAGCGATTGAATTAGTTGAAGAGTGGGTGAACGGGGATTGGAATTTTCAATCGCTGGTTGACGAACTCGGTATAATACACGTCCCAATAGATGTTAGACGTCAAGATGAGCACCGGACAAAAATCAATGAAATGTGTGAATCTATTCTCGCGTCAGAGTTGGGACAAGAACCAACAGTAATTCGGGAAGCTGAAAGGATCCCAAGAACAGGCGTTCCGAACACGTTACAAAACGAGGTTTGGCTTCATTATCGGTTATGGCGGGAATTTGGTGGACTAGTGGAAGGAGCGATTCCGAATCCAAATTCCGGCTACGGTTCTAAGTCTTTAAATATCGATTTAGTCACTTTTGAATCTGCTGAAACGGCAACAGAGGCGCTTCAGACAGATGGAGAAGTCATCGGTGTTGAAGCTAAAACAGAAGAAGGGCTGAAGAACACAGATAGGTTGCGAGAACAACTGGAGAAGTACAAAGAATCAAGTGTTCTCGATCGGATATATCTTGCAGTTCCTGCATCGGTCAGCGGACGGGCAAAGAAGATCATAACCAGTACGGGCGACATCGGCGAATGTGTCGGAGTCATTGGAATACACGATAATGAAATAGAAGAAGTGAGAGAAGCAACACCCCTTAGCCCAGAGTTTGATGGATACGGAACCGATGAATACCCGTACTATGTTGGATATGGCAACACGTACATTCCAGATATGCCAGATCCAAACACTATATATTCAAATTAACCAGACTTTTATCTTGTTCATATTGTCCAAGAGTTAGTAGCCGTCACAGACCGCGAGGAGTAGTTGTAGTAAGCGACGAAAATAATCAGGAGACAACAGGAGTACTCGCCAGTGATAGCGTTAATCGAACAACCAACCAGCGTGATGGTGTAACTACTCGTAGTCGTCCTCGAAGTAGTCGCGTAAGACCTCGGCCTTCTCGTCTTCGTCGAGTTCGACGTAGTGTTCCTCCAGCACCTTCTCGCTGCAGTCGACCCGGCGACTGATGGCCCACGGTGGGATGTCGTTCTCCATCATACGCGTCAACGCACCCGAGCGGAGAGCGTGGGGGGCCATGCTGGCCGGGCAACCGTACGCCTTGCTCTTCGACTGCGCAGCCGAGCACGTTTTAGGGTCGCGATCTTCGCAGGGACAGCCGTCTTCGGTCAGGCATGGACGCGTGACCGAGTAGCAGAGATCGCGGAGATACTGCTTGTGCCGCCGTCCCGTGCCGTCTTCGTTGCAGAAGAGCGGCGTCCGACCATACTCGTCTTCGACGTTGTCCGGGCGATCAGGCCGCTCAAGGAAGTCCTCGATGGCGTCGACGACAGTTCCGTGGATAGTGACCGTGCGCTCGCCGACTTTGCCGTTCTTGAGTGTGGTGCCCTGATCGGGACGGTGGCGAAGCCGGATGAGGTTCTCGTCGAAGTCGATGTCATCGACGTCGATACC
The DNA here is from genome assembly GCF_024228675.1 of Salinigranum marinum. Lineage (NCBI taxonomy): Archaea > Methanobacteriati > Methanobacteriota > Halobacteria > Halobacteriales > Haloferacaceae > Salinigranum > Salinigranum marinum. The sequence continues at coordinate 1,488,834 of NZ_CP100461.1, forward strand.
GTGGGCAGCACCGATGCGCATCCCCGTCGACCAGATTACCTCGTGGAAGATGTGGCGCTCACTGGCCCACGCGTACTTGCGAAGGTGGTCACGGATCTGATTGCCGCGTTCAGTCGGGAGGTGTTGCGACCGTTGTCCCTCCCCATCCTCGAGGTTCGGTGACTCCGCAAACTGGTGCATCCCGTCCGGGAGTGCGCCATACGATTCGAGGTTCCGGAAGAACACGCGAATCGTGTCCATCTGGGTTTTGAGCGTCGTTTTGGCAACCTCGTTGCTCCGCTTGAGCTTGTAGTCCTGAATGTGGTGACGCTTGAGTTCGGTGGTCTTGCAGATGCGAGGCCCCTCGTCTTCTTCGGGCTCGAGAAGAGCCTTTGGCGTGAGCCACTCGATGAAGAGACTGAGACGGTACTGGTGAGACTCGATAGTAGCCCGGCGGCGGTTGTTGGCGCGCTGAATATCGGCGTGCTTCTCAAGCGCACTGTCCCACGTGAGCGGGATGAGATCGCTGTCGCGGCTGCCGTGCGGGCTGTCGATGCTCATTCGCGAGCACCTCCAGTATCATCGCGGTTGTTCTGCGTCGATTCGTGCCGTGGCGGGTTGTGTTTGCCGTTCATCTTCAACCTCCAGCCCCCCGGTATCCAGTCCTCATATAAATGGTTCTGCGCCGAGGCTGGGATCGGTGATCTCAGCAGGTAGGAACCTCAACGCCGGCAAATCCGCATTACTGTCCGGATGATTTCGGCTATTTGCAACGGAGTAACCAGCTGCGAATTGGCATCGGTCTCGATCCGGCTGACCAGCAGGACGGGCAGAATTTTAAGTGGTATGAGATAATAGAAACATGTGACGCGACAAACGGTTTCGTCACGGCTTGTGACGGGTATTTTTCCTCTCGGATAAAGGTAATTGGGCAGACACGCGGCCTAACCAATCCCCGATATCGTGCCTGCAGCGCCCATCTTTTCACGGCTCGATTCGGCGCAAAAATGAAACACCTGGGAGAGCCGTCTATTCGCCGGATTTCGGGCGATGCGAATTTTTCGGCGAACCGCGCTCAAACAATACAACTCCGTCACAACTCGCGTCCCTTCGCCGTCCGTCGATTTTGCTCGCAAACGGAGGTGACCTGGATTGAACGCCGTTCCAGGTCATCACATCGAGTATCGCTGCGGGAGCTGCAAAGAGTGGTGTCTCGTTCCTCACTCCGAACCGCGCGCTAAGTATCACGAGTGCAACTCGTGTTTCCGCGTCCCCGATCTCGATCGCGAGCGCGTCGATCATCGACTCACCTCGCTGCTCTGGCTTCATCGGCTCGCGGCTGCTGACCTGGCTGGCTACATCTGCCCTTCCCCTCCCTCCCCCCGTGAAACGCGGTCGCGCCAGCATGACCGAGTGGCGACGCAACGGACTCGGCCCGGAATGGCCGACCGAAGGGAGGCCACACGCCCGGTAAGCCGTACCGTCGGCGCGAGGGATTCAACGGTGGGAGGTGGACAGACGTGAGCGTCCTCGTCTTCGCTCTTGTCACTCTCTCGCTTCTCTACGGGGTCATCCTCTCGCTCGCGGTCCTCGACGAATATCTTCGCCAACGGCGATGGGAACGGAGGTCTCGATGAACGACGACAGCCTCCTCACTCTCCAACACACTGGTGAAGGCTACGAGTATGTCCGGTGTCGGGCGAACGGAGACGACTCGACGGTCTACATCCATCGATTGTTGTTCGTCGCTGAACACGGATTCGACAATCTCCCTCCCGGGTGGCACGTCCATCACGAGATTTCGATTCCGTGGCTCAATCTTCCCTCGAACCTTTCGGCGGTAGATCCCGATACCCACGGTCGTCATCACCTCCAGGATGAGCCTCTCGTGACGGGTGGTGGCTTCAGTGACTAACTGCTGTGACGCCTGCGGGTGGACTATTGCAGAGGTTCGTCTCGTGGACGTTGGTGACGATCTCCTCCTTCTCTGTGGAGATTGTGAGTCGGTCGTCCTCTCTCGTCTCGGTGGCCATCATGAGTAGCGACGAGACACACGCTCCTGGTGTCGTCGACACACCGAGCAACCGATCGGCCTCTCGGCCTTCCAAGGAGACTAACTCTGTAAACCCCGACGACGCCGAATCAACTGACTACGAAGAACTCGTTCACGAGCGAGTCATCGAGTTCATCACAGAGTATCCTGAGCTGGCCGACCTCCCTCTCTCACGTACCCACGGGCGCAAACTCCGTCGGATCGTTACTGAAGCCGACTGGCGGGACGAGTGGGTGGAGCCGGATCATCCGACTGAGAACACCTTCAAAGTGACAGAACTCGAACGCCGGCAAGCGGCCACCTGGGCTGACGCCCTTTCGGCGTTCCTCACGGCTCACACCCGGTACAAAGGCCTCTTGGCCCGGTTCTCGAACAACGACGGAGACACGTTCGAGATCCCTCTCGTCGACGCTTGGGGAGAGGAGTACGCACGGAAATCCTACGCCCGCGCGATGGCGCTCCAGCGACAGATGGCTGGCGGCCATCGCCCTTCCGGCGGTGAGGCAGTCGCTGCGTGGTCAAATCCCGCTACAGGGATGCTCACTCTCACCGGCTCTTCGGTCCCATCTGACACCCGCCTCTCACCTGTCGAACACTTCGATGCGCTACACGACTCCTTCTCGTACGATGGCGTCCGTGATACCCTTCGGAACACGATGGAGTATCACCTCGGCCTCGACTCTGAGGAGTGGGGCTACTGGCTCCAAACGGAACCGCACGGCATGGGCGACGCGGCCTCAGACGACGAACCGGGACTGAACGCCTGCTACACACACCTTCACATCGGGATCTACTTCGACGCCGACGGCCTCGATCTGCACGCCGTCGGAGCCGAGTTGGAGAGAGTCATCGACAAACACGTAGATGTCTGCGAGTATGCCTCGTTCGACGCGCACGACTACACTGCTATCGACGACTACGTAGAGGACTCGGACGGTTGCATCTCCCTGAACGCCGACGTTTCGAACATGGGTTCGTATCTCGCCACCTACATGGGAGGCTACACCGAGGAACTCCTGGAGAAACCCATCGAGTACCTCGCCTGGGGCGCGGTCTACTGGTCAGCTGCTCGTCGACGCACCTCCCGATCGAGAGTGCTCACGATGGCGATTCAAGCCGACGCCTGTCAGCAGCGCGCCGAACACCCAGAGACTCAACAGACCGACGACCACGGTGACCGCGTCAAGTGGAACGACGGCCACGGCCTCGATGTCGTCTGCTCCTGCTGTGATTCGGGATGGAACATCGACCAATCTCGTCTTTCCGAACCCGTGTCCGATGACGAACTCTCCGAAGCTCTCGATGCAGACGACGATCTCGACGATCAGCTCTCACTCTCTCAACGCTGGCCATCCGCGACTGAGGCGGCGTCTCTCGGTGAGTCGACTGTCCGCGCCCGTATCCGGAGTGACGTGTCTTCCTGGCTTCACCAACATACCGAGACCACTCCGTCAGTCCCTCGTCTCTTGGGAGAGTTGCAAATCGACCCGGCTCACGCTCAGATCGTCACCGAGGTACTCGACGGGCAAGAACCTACATCCGAGTCGTTCCACCGACCTGCTCCTCTGAACGACTGGCAGTTAGAGGCGATCGTCGATCGCGATGGACAGGAGCACGAGCCATCCGGCGGTGGCGTCGACATGGTAACGCTTCACCTTCCCGTTCGCCATCTCCTCCAGGAGACACGCCTTCAGTATGACCTGAAGAGTGGTGAGATGTTCCGCTGTGGAAACTGCGACGTGGCGACCTACCAGCCGGAGTGGATGGCTCGACACCTCGTTGAAGAGTATGGCCTCCACGACCCGGAGAGTGCGGACTCCGTCCTCACTGTCGAGGATTACAACGATAGACGGCGTGAGTGTATGAAGCATCCAGCTGCGGACTGAGACAGCGGTAGGCTGCGTACGACTGAGCAGCGCCGACCCGGCAGGACGAGCTGGCGCAGCGCGACCAGCGGGAGCGACCGCCAAGCCGTCCCGCCCGGTCGACGCCGCGATTCTGGTTAGGCTGGTCACTGGTCCGCTGTCCGTCCCAGCTAATCGACTCCTGTGAGTTCTTGAGCAACTTCTAACGCGGTCGACCATCCCCCAGTACGCTTTTTCACTGTCCGCAATGACGGTACATCCTCACGACCACGCGACCACTGTTCGTACTCTGAACTACTGATGAGTGTTCCTCGCTTAACGAGGGCCGTCGCTATTGCCCGAACGCAATCTGTCTCTGTAAATTCTTTTTCCGATCTCGATCGAGGTGACTCGACTCCAGCGCGATCACATGCTGTAGACCACCCGACTCTCGAGACGATTGTCCATGCAGAGGGGTGGTGTTCGTCACGGTGTTCCTGGTAATCGATCAGACGTAATGGACCGGAGACACGCGCTGATACTGTTCTAAGGGCATCGGTGAAATCTGAAATAGAGTATCTATTCTCACCATTTTCATCAGAATGACCCGAGTCCTCACTTCTCACGATACCATATCTTTCACCCTCTATTGATAAGGCTCACCCACCATATTGACATATTCTCAATAAATATCCTACCGCAGGTAATACTGTATATCGATATTTGAATTTTCCTTTCTTTCTCGTATCGAGTCTCACACCCCAATACGCTTTATTACGAGTTTAAGTAGAGTTTATCTCCAAGTTTCATATCCGATAATCAGTGAGGTAATGTTTTGAATAGTGACTCTCGATTCGGAACCAACACGGTTGAGAGAAGGTTGGGGGATAATCCCCTCACACACATCAAACCGCGTCCTACGCGGTAATAAATCTCCTCTCTCGGCCCGTGTGAGAAGAACAAGCATGAACCTCAAACAACTGATGACACAAGATCGGGCCGTGAGCCCGGTTATCGGGGTCATCCTGATGGTCGCGATCACGGTTATCCTCGCGGCTGTCATCGGAACGTTCGTACTCGGACTTGGGGACCAGGTGTCGGAAAGCGCACCTCAGGCCCAGTTCACCTTCGACTACGACGGGGACAGCAAAATCAACATCACCCACGATGGCGGTGATGCGATTGATGCAGGTACCCTGAGCATCACAAGCGGAATTAACGTCAACGTTTCGTCAACCGGGTCGTCGTACACACCAGACCCCGCAGCGTCGACTACAGTCGAGCTCGAGGGTAACGGGTTCAGTTCTGGTGATACGATCAACGCCGGGACGACGATCTACGTCAAAGGTGACGGCTCCTTCGATGGCGAGACTGTTCGTATTGTGTGGAGCAGCCCCAACTCCGACAAAACCGCAACGGTTGGTCAATTCGAGGCATAAAAATGAATGTCAAAAAACTACTAATAGAAGACCGCGCAGTTAGCCCAGTAATCGGCGTGATCCTGATGGTCGCGATCACGGTGATCCTTGCAGCCGTCATCGGGACCTTCGTCCTCGGACTCGGTGATCAGGTGTCTCAAAGCGCGCCGCAGGCGCAGTTCACGTTCGAATTCTCCGATTCCACATCGTCTGAATCGATCACGATCACCCACGACGGTGGTGACGCCGTTTCGGCTGACCAACTGTCCGTGAACGTCGCTGGAACCGAGGCTTGGAACACGAGTGATACTGCGACAAACTACGGCTCTCCCAGTCCAGAATGGACTGGTGAGGTGAGCGCAGGTGACTCTCTTGGCCTGACAACCACTTCCGGCGGCACCATTTCATCCGGCGATACTGTTCGGGTGATCTGGTCTTCGTCGAATTCCGATTCAACAGCGACCATCGGACAGGCTGAGTTCTCGGCATAGATCGCTGAAGATTTTTTATTGACCATTTTCTGCGTAGAGGAATCTCTACTCAGATTAGACTCCGGACTGTGTATTAGTTTCACCCTGCTTCCCATTCGTTTCTAGATTATTCCTATCAGTGTTGTAATCGCGAATGGCAACCCAAGAAACGCCGTCGTTCGACGACCTGACTCCGGTCAACACGTCGGACGACACCGACGACGACGTCCCGGTCATCAAACTCGACCCCGGTGAATCCGTGGTCGCTGAGGTCCGCCACGTTGAGCGGAACGTCGGGAAGTGGAAGAATTCGGTTCTTCACCTCACCCGAAACGGCGAACCGTGCAAAATGTGGTCCAACGCGACTATCGATCGCGCGCTCAACGCGGCCGATGTCGGACCCGGCGACACCGTGGGGATCCGCAAGGGGGACGACCCGTACACCTACGAAACTGACGAAGGTGAAGAGCGCGAAGCGTACGACTTCGAAGTGAGGTGCCTCGCCTGATGGCGTACTCCAGCAAGGCGAACTCGATGCTCTCGGACTACATGAACGTCCGGACCCTCCCGGCGATGATGTCGGTCATCTTCGTCGTTGCTGGTCTCTACCAGTTCGGCGGGATCTCGGACGTGACGCTCACCTGGCTCGGTGGGAGTGGCGGATACACTCTCACTGCGGAACACGCGACGCTCGCCTCCGCGCTCGTGTACGCTGCCGCTTTCATGAGTTCGGAGACGAAACGGTTCGAGTCCTACGAGACGTGGGAGCAGATCGCGATCGCTGCCGGCCCGATCGTCATCGTGGGGGACCAGTACGTGACCGAGGTTCACGACTTCCTGGTCTCGCTCGGTGATCCACTCGGGATGCAGCTCGCGTTCCTCGCGACTGTGCTCTCGTGGGCCGTCGCTGTCCGCTGAGGGATCTACCATGATTCACTTTTTCAAGGAGGCTACGAGACGATGAGCGCTGGCACCCGCCTGCTCTCCATCGCCTCGATCGCCTCCGCCACGATCGGCGGCTCGCTACTGCACCCGTTCGTAACCGGACAGGTCCACGCAACAACCAACCTCGGCGGCTCGATCGGCACCGGCCTGCTGCCCGCGTCTGCGTTGTTCGTCGCGATCGCGCTCGTCCTCGGGCTGGTCGCCTACCGGCGTCACATCCCGACGGTCGACCGCGCGATCTCCTCGACGACGACCAAACGGGTCGCGACGCTCACCGTCACCGGTCTGGTCATCTCGACTGCTGTCCTCGGCGGCCTCGGAGGCCCCGCGTCACCCGTCGAGACGGTCCAGGCTGGCTACTTCGAGGGTTGCGAGTTCTCCGACTCGCTCACCCTCGCGATCGGCACATCCCTCGGGATGGCCGAACAAGACTCAGTACTTCACGAAGCCGGTTAGTTGAGACGTCTGCTTGCGGAAGGTGTGCTTAGAACCCAGCAAGCAGACAGTAGACTCCATGAGGACCAGATTCTTAACTTCCTCGTCAACACCCTTGACGAGGAAGTTTCGATCACTCTCGGTGAGAACGCTCAGATAACGTCGGAAGAGATCTGTGAGGTCCTCGTCGGCGCGTGCGCCGACGGGACCTCAATCTCGACACTTTGTGAGAATAGTGCTAACTCCCCTCGTGCCAACGCCGTCCTCTATCATCTTCGGACGAAGTTCGAGCTGGAACAGCTCGAACGAGTCGGAAACACACTCCTCCAGCGAGATATTCTCGATGCCCTTCCCAAGCAGGTGGAGGTCGTCGCTGACCTCCACCTGCGTCCCTACTACGGTGACGAAGACGGCACAGAGGGCCTCTACCACTCGGAAGCCAAGCGTGGAACAACCGCATTCCACGCGTACGCGACGCTGTACGCACGCGTGAAGAACAAACGCTACACGCTGGCGGTGCGCCGTCTTGTCGACGGCGACACCGCCAGCAGCGTCCTCGCCGAGTTTCTCGGTATCCTTGACGGCCTTGACCTCGGCGTCAAGGCCGTCTACCTCGATCGAGAATTCTACGACAGCAAGTGTCTCACGCTGCTGCAGGCGCACAACCACGCGTACGTCATCCCGATTATCCGGTGGGGTCAGTCGATCAAGCAAGAACTCTCCGAGGGCTGGAGTCGCGTGATTCACCACGACATGACGGCGAAACTCGACGGTCACAGCTGGACCGTCGAGTTTCCCGTCTACATCGACTGTACCTACCAGAACGGACGATACGACGAACATGGCGTGGCGCGTCACGGCTACGCCGCTGACGCGCCGTTCATCAATTCTCCTCGCGACGCTCGATACCACTACGCGAAACGCTTCGGTATCGAGGCCAGCTACCGACTCTCCGAGCAAACGATTGCGACGACTACGACACAGGATCCGGCGGTACGGCTGCTGTACGTCGTAGTGAGTTTGCTGTTACAGAACGTGTGGCGGTATCTGCACTGGGAGTATGTGGCGACGCCCCGCCGAGGCGGGCGTCGCCTCTGGGAGTGGTCGTATAAGGAGTTCACCAACATGATCCGACGGGCAGCGTGGACGGCCCTCGCGACGCGTCGGGCCGTCCCCGCAAACCGACCGCCGGACGACCGGTTCGTCCGGTAACGACCGATCGAGTACGCCCCTGCGGTGAGTGGCAAGGCTGTCGCGTCGGCGGCGGATCGCCGCCGACAGCGACGATCTTCTCTTGATCTTCCGGTGACCCCCTCGTCAAGATCGATAGTGGAGTCGATTCGACACGGAACTTAAGCTTCAGAGGTGGTTAGCCGAGGAAGTTTCGTGAAGTACTGAGACTGCGCGTTCTACACCCCCGACACGGAGCAGGTCGATCAGACCGACGCCTACGCTGGCGGGCTCGCTCTGGGCGACGGCGCTGAGTCGTTCCGCACGACTCAGACGAACTTCGCTCAGGATTCCATCTCCGTCGCATGGGCGAAAGCGAAGATCGAGGTCATCAACTCGCTGAACAACAACGAATCGGAGGCCACGGCCCTCAACGACTCGAAAGAAGTCGTTGAGGACTACTACCTCACTCGCGAAAAGAACGTCATCCGCGATTGGGAGGCCCGCGCCGCCCACATGAACTACCTGTCGGCTCAATCAGGCACGGCCCTGTACACCGAGGACGACACCGGTAGTTCTCAGGGCTACGTGAACGGCACAGAGGCGTCCTACGAAATCACCTCGAACATCAATTCGTCAGTCGACTACATGGTCAACTCGTCGGAGACTGACAAATACGATTGGGGTGCTGTCTTCGGACCTCGCATGGCCGGCAACAACGCCTACCACCAAGCGAGCGGGACGATCAATCCGGTCATCGTCTACGCGAACGACACCGACGCCACGAAAACTGAGGTGCTGTCGACGCTCCGGTACGAGAGCTTGCTCTCGAACCTGACAAGTCAGCACACGCAGGTCACGTCGAATCTCGAAACGTACGTCAACGAGACGTACGCAGCCTACCAGGCTGGTGAGATTGACTCGACCGACCTCGCTGCCTCCGACCCGACCACGATCGCCACGCAAGCCGCGACGGACTACAACTCCACCGGCTACTACGGCCTCGCGAGTGCACAACTCGCCGCGATGGGACTGAGCGGGAACGAAACCGTCTCGCACGTCGTCAACACGACGGAGAACGGCTCGACCCGCGTCGTCACCGGGACGCTGTTCTACACCGGAGAGGATGACCAATCCTTCTCCACGGGAACCCAGTACGACCCGGCCACCCTGAACGGCTCGGTGTACATGAGCGTCGCGTCGATCACCGATGGGAACGGCACCGAACTGAACAACTCCGGTGGCTTCTACTACGTCGACGAACCGTTCACGATCTCCGAAGCAACCGACACCCGAACGGGTGATGCGGTCAACACGACCGCGATGGAGACTCGTGACTACTCGTCGACGAACGTCTCGAAGCTCCAACAGGAACTTGAGACGTTGAAAGAGCAACGCGAGTTCTACGAACAACAGACCTCCGCTGCCGGCGGCGGTACTGGCTCGTCAAACACCATGCTGATCGCGGTGATCGCCCTCGCGGCGGGCGCGGCGCTCATGTGGAGGAGGGACGACGACTGATGACTCTCGTCGACTTCGCTGCGGCTACCGTCGTCTTCCCGCTCTCGGTCATCTCCGGTGTCTGGCTCGCCCGCTGGCTCAAGAGTCAAATCAGGGAGGGTGCCTCCTGACATGGTCTACTGGCTCCTCGTCGAGCTGCTTCCGATCCGGCTGATCGCCCTGATCGTCCTGGTCGTCCTCGGTCTCCAGTTCGGGGGAGTCGACGTGTTCGGGTTCGCGACAACGAACCTGATCGACCCGTTCCTCAGCTGGCTAACTGAGGAGTTCACTACCAGCATCTGGCCCTGGTAATCTCCCAGATCTCCTTCCCGTGTCGGACCGGCACCCAGCCGGAGGGTTCGACTCCCTCGCGGGGCCTCGGATGGCTCTCGAAACAACAACCATCACCAAAATCATGATCGCACTGACAGTGCTACTCGCTGGACTCACCGGAGTCGTCGAGATCGGCGCGGCGCAAGAGACGCCGACGAACTCCTCGACCTCGACGGTGACCACGACCCAAACCGCTACGCCCACCTCGACGGCGACAGAGACACCGGTCACCGACAACTCGACCGCTACCCTCGTCATCGGTCCGCTCGCGAAGGTGACCAAGTGGACGTACCGAAACGGAGAGTTCACGCTCCGAATCGAGGCGAAGGCTCCGACGCTCCTCACGATCTCGGAAGCCCCCGATACCTCCCGGGAATCAGGGAACGGTCGCCTGAGTCGGCAGCGACTCGCGTCCGGTAAAAACGTCGTTCGGTTCTCCACGGAACGGACCGGTTCGACGATCGTCCTCACGACTCCCGGCTCGATCCGAAACAGTGAGTACGCGTACATTTCTCCGGACGGCGGCAGTGGCTCGTTCCTCTCCGGTCCGCCTCGCCCAGCTGACGTTCGCGACGGTGCGCTCGGTGCCTCGATCGGGACGGCCCTCGCTGCGCTGATCGTCATCATCCGCCGTCGGTTCGGCCTCCACCGTGGGATGGTGAGACAGGCATGACCGACGCGACCGAAGACGCCGAGCGCGTCGACGACGAGTCGAACGAACCGGACGTGTCGACCTCTTCGACGACCGTCGACGCCGACGACTCTCGCGGTCGTCTCGTTCGCGCTCTCGTCTGGCTGATCAAGAACGGTCACCTGATCGCGGGCGCGCTGATCTTCGTCGGTGGCACGGCGCTGCTGGTCCTCGGGATCGAACTCCCTCGATCTGTGAAGATCATCGGCGGGACCGCGCTCGTCTCGGCACTCCTGATCGGTCGGCCGACTGGCGTCAAAGCCGTCGAACTCATGGGCGGACCCGAACTGATGTGGCTCGTCGACGTGGATCTCCTCGATCGCGACGGCGCGGGTGTCTACAACTGTCCCACCCCGCGCTGGAACGACGAATGGGAGGTGACGAAGGACTCCCTCTGGTGGGCGACGCCGAACCTCGCGTTCGGGAAGAACGTCGATCTCGACGAGAAGACGGTCGAAGGCACCTGGCCTGGCTCGCTTCCCGAGCCCGTCCTCATGCGGGCGCTGATCTACCTTCGGTACAACCGGAACCAGCTGGAGAACAAGGCCAAGAAGGGTGAGGCGATCGAGATGAACGCCTTCGCGATGATCCGCTCTGCGGTCATGCGGACGACTCGGTCGGTCGTTCGGACGTTCGAGGAAGGGACGCTTCCCGACGACGGGAAAGCGTTCCGCGAAGAGATCGACGCCGTCCTGGCTGACTACGATCTCGAAGAGACCGAACTGTTCGAGGAGGCTGACGACTTCGGTCTTGACTCGGAAGATTCTCCCTCGTTCGACTTCGAGGCCACTGACCCCACGCCCGAGGTGAACGGCAATGCGTGACCGATTCACTGGCCCGAACGATCGGCTCCACCTCGGCTGGTCGAAGGGCTGTTACTACGGCCGGCCCCGAGACTGCTGCTCGCTGTGTACGCTTCGACTCCTCACTGCTCCCATTCGGAGAGGGATCTCCCATGACTGACGAACACCTCCTGACAGCGGCGAAGCTCTACGAACAGGTGACGGGCCGGCTCGATGGTGACGATCGTCTCCTCGATCACGCCGGACTCCCTCTGGACGACCGAACACACGCGAACCTGTCGTTCCTGAACTCTCCCGGCTTACTCGAGGGAGACACCTTCGCGTCGACGACCCTCGGTCAACTCTGTGACTCCGCCTTCCGCTCGAAAGCGGCTACGAAAGCGGTCCAGAACCAACACGGGATGGCGCTGTCGTACCTTGTCGGTGTGACCGAGCAGGAACTCGACGCCTCCTCGCTGCGGCTCCCGCTGCTCCTCCTGGACGAACTCGAAAACGACGGCGCGCTCACCACGATCACCGGCGCGGGGAACCCGAACACTGGAAAGAGTAACACGATGTTCCTCCTCGCGGATCTCGCCCGCGTCCACTGGGACGACCTGATCGTTCTCTCGAACGTCGCCAGTTGGGACGGCACCGATATTCTCGTGCAGTCGATGCACGATCTCCTCGTCGAGCTGTGTCGTCATCGGGAGGCACCGAAGTTCGTCGTCATCGACGAAGCCTCGACGCACTTCGACGCGCGGACCAATAGGCGCGAGGTGGCTACTCAGTGGACGCCCGCGCTGAAACGCTTCTCAAAGCTCGGTGTTGTGGCGAACGGTGTGATCGGTCACACCGGGAAAGATCTCCATCCTGAACAGAAGCGACTCACTACGCTTCCGTTTTTCAAAAAGGAACAAACGGCTGTGGAGTTCTACACAGAGTGGCCGGCTGACTCTGACCGTCCCACTGGGAATCAATTCGGCGGCTCCCTAGTCAATCTTGAAACTACTTACACCGAATATGATCCCGACGACGCTTCGCCTTGGAATTGGGATCTTCAGGCAGATTTATTCACGGTCGCATTCGAGGATTGGGATGAATTCCTCGAACTGCTCCTCCGACGTGATCCGAAAAATGACTGAAAAATAGAATTTATAATATCTCGTAGAATAGAAATAAGTAGATTATGCCCAGCAAATTTTATATGCAGCCTGATAGTGATTCTCGTGGAGGTATTAGAAATTCTATCTACGAACGCTCATGGGAAGCACATTGTTGGTGAGTCAGAGCACAGTTCGAACGACGTCTTTGAGAGCTTCTTGACCAGGTTTACGCAAGATTCGTCGACGAAGCTGGAAGGCTCTAAGATAGGGCGTGAGCTTGTCTTTTGAGACGCCTCGATGCGGCGAGAGCCACCGTCGCGCCAGCGACGCGTGGCTCTCGCAGGTGTTCACGTGTGCGTCTCCATCGACGTATTCGCCATCGCCGTGGATCACCGCTTCTCGCTGGAAGTTTTCGTCTTCTTCGAGCGGGTCGTACGCTCGAAATCCGTCTGTATAGACGGTTAGCGACTCCTCCTCGCGGTCGCCGAGGAGGAGTCGCACCGTCGACTCGCCAGCGGATTTCGCAGGGACGACGTATCGCTGATCGCTGCCGCGATCAACGAGCGTGAACACCGGCGGCTTGTCCTCGCCATAGCTTCCGCGACCACGTTTCGAGAGGCCACGCGAGCGCGACTCCCGGTCGCGCTCGCGGCCTTTCAGCCCCGCAGACACGTAGAACTCGTCGATTTCGACCGGTCCGACGAGATCGATGGCTGGCGCGTCGAGCGTTCTGGCGAACTGCTCGACGCGCCGCCGAAGCGACCGATACGACACGTCAAGTTCAGCGTCGAGCTGGCGAATGCTCGTGTTGAACCGGAGCAACGTGTAGAACGCAAACAAGAGCTTGTCGAGGCCGATCTTCGCGTGCGCGAAGATTGTGCCGGTCTTGGGGTTGAACGTGCGGTCGCAATCCTTACAGAGATACCGCTGATACGTCCGATAGCTGCCGTGTTTGATCACTGACTCAGACCGGCAGCGCGGGCAGTAGAGGCCGTCGCGCCAGCGAACCTGCTCCAGCAGGTTCGCGGCGCTCGCCTCTGAGCTAAGCAATTCAAATGGGAACATTGCGTTCGGGTGACGCTACCGCGTCACCCTTGCCCGCTACGCTTTGCCAGCGGCGGCTCTACTTGACCAACAACCTGCTTCCGAAGAGCGATCTACGAATTTTTTCGCACATGGCTGGTTGGCTTACTAATCATCATATTAATATCTCTTATAATATTAATAGTGGCAAATCAATTGGTGGGCTGGTACCCCATTCAGAATGAAAGTAGCATTGCAAGCGCGATGGGGGCGGTTGGAACTCTTACACTTGCTTGGCTAACCATCGGTGTTCGGTTAAGCATTGGATCGCCTCATGAAGGCCTCAGCCACTCGTTCGCTGAGTAAGAGCCGCGATTTCTCTGGTTGGCGGGCGTCACGAAACATCAGCTCCGACAGATTCGGCGGTGGATGTCCGAGCGACTGTGCCAGATCTTCGAGGATGAGCTGGGCGAAAGACCGGAAGGTCTTCGCCCAGCGCTCACGGGGGAACACCGTCTCTGGAAACAGCTCTTGAAACACGCCGAGCAAGGCTCTGCTGACCGTCAGTGTCAGCAGAGCCGCCACCACCAACAGGTGGACGATCGCTGGATCACTCGTCTGGAACTTCTCCAGCCCATACAGCGACTTCAGTTCCCGGAACAGCAACTCCACTTCCCACCGCAACCCGTACAGGGCCGCGATCTGCCTCGGAGTGAACGCGTCGGGGAGATTTGTGACGTACAGATGGTAGTCGTCGGTGTCCTCGTTGCGGACACCGACGACGCGAACCTCCATCGAATCGGTTGACTCCTTCCCAGCGTATGCTCGCCGCTTGAACGAGATCTCCACGGTCACATCGATTATCTCCCGTGTGAGGTCACTCAGGACGTCCTGGAGGCGACGTCCTGGCAAGGAAATGGCGCGCCCGCGCCATTTCCGCCGTTCTCCGACGATCAACGGGTTCGCGTTCGACTTCAGCCGTGTCAGGAAGAACCCACCGTTTTCCTCGATCAACGCGAACCGACGGAAATTGTAGAACCCGAGATCGAACAGCACCAACCGGCCTCGCAGCCAGCTCCCCGTGCGGAGCTGGCTGCTCTCGTGGGTGCATTCGTCGGTGAGCTGGAACTGCTCGATCGTCTGTGTCGTCGCGTTATGGACGAGGTGAAGCTTCGCGCCGGACTGATCCGCGTGAGTCGCCGGAAACTCGCTGAGGAGCCGATGCAACCGGAAGACGGTTGCATCGGCGATCAACACCTCACGAAACAACTCGAACTGGGGAGCGATCGTGTGGGGAACCGCGACCTCCTCGAGAGCGTGCTCGAGGAGGTCGCTCAACAGTGTCGCAAGTGCTGGTGTGAACCGGTCGTAAAAACTGGAGCGGGCAACAGTCTGGTTGGTCGCTGCGGAGTAAGCCCGCTGAAACCCGGCGATAGTGCGGGCTTCGCCGTCGACGGCGAAGCCCATGATGAGCGTCCAGACGAGCATCGTGATGTCGATTGTCCGGTGGCGTTGGACGACATCGCGCTCGCGCGCGATGTCTTCGATAACCGCTGCTGGAAACAGGGAAGTGAGCCGCCGTCGTATGAGGTTCGGGGAGAGCGTCTTGAACACATTCTCTCCCCACGCGGTCTACATCGATAGCTTCGTCAGTGGAGCGCAGTCACCCGATTCAACGTCTTAACCGAACACGGATGCTTGGCTAACATTCAAAACAATCCGTCAGAATGAAAAACTGGTTCAGCACCAGCAACGTCAAATTGAAAATCAACGAGCACAATTAAGACCAATTCTTCGTCAGATTGGTGATTTCAGCCCTAATGACCGTGGTAACGGACTGATCTTCGCTCTGGAAAATATAGGTCAAGGAACAGCATATAAAATTAAATTTCGAACTGATATATTTTTACCAGAGTTGCAAATTAATACTGCATCCAATAAAAATCAAAAGAAGACCGATCCTAACTCATCTATACCTCAGCTCGGCGCTTCAAAATCAAATGTTTATATGAGCGAAGATGTCTCACCGGTCGGTGTAAACGCGACGGGAGGTGTATTGCAACCAGAATCCAAAGGAAATTTCAAGTATCGTATTAGTTTCAGAAACAAATCAAAGAACCAAGCGGGACCATTTATTAATCCTGAGGAGAGAAATGATGGCTCTCTACCTCCAGTGATCGTATTTGATCTACTGCTTGATCGGCTCGTAGAGGAGGGAATCTCAGTAATGTTTTTCCAACATAAGTTAATCTACAATGATGTATATGGGAACGAATACACGGAAGCGTTCCCTACAAGAAGGCTAATTATTGATCAAACTACGAGTATATCGGATCTCATTGACGCACCTATTTGGGTCGAAGGTGAGTCTGAAGAGATGACAGTTGTCCCTATCGGAGATATGACTTAAATCCATTTACCCACCCACCCACCCGACCCCGTTTACGGGGTGAGGGTGGGTGGTGATCTACCCATACCGAACTGACCAGTTCGGCAGATACCGAGCATCACACTTCCCTTCAAGATACGCGATCCCCATCGACGCGATCTCGTACATCTCCGCGTCTTCGACGATCGGCGCAATCAACTCCCGACTCACCAGCTGCTCACATCGCTGCTGGATGTAACTCTCGTCGACGCCGAGCTGCTGAAACCTCGAATCCGAGGCCATCGTACTCGGTGACGCCCACGACTCCTCGTTCAGATGCTCCAGGACGCGCTCGTCGACGGGATACATCCACGGACCCATCCGCCTCACGGTCATCGATCAAGCCCCATCTTTTCCCTCGGCTTCCGAGTTGTTCGACTCTTCAGATACCTCTACGTCGTTCTGCTCTGCGGCGTTGTACTCACCTCGAAGATACGCGCGACCGTCGTCGGTGATCGTGTAGACGCCCCTCCCGACAGAGAGGAGTAGACCGTGTTCGGCTAACTTCTTGCATCTTCTGCCGACGTGGTTCGACGAATAGTGAATCCGATCGTCTTCGGCGATGTCAGATGGTGCCATGTATTCGTTCTCTTCCTCTTCCAATAGCTCTAGAATCCGGTCATCGAGGAGAACCATCCACTTCCCAGATTTTCTCATAACCCGTATCCGGTGCTCCAGTCCATATCTATCACGATGAGGACCAAAAAAGAATCGTAACAACATATATAGTGTAGCAATTTCTATACGGATAGTAGATCCATGAATGGTGATCTAGTTCCGATATCACCCCCCGAGGCGCGCGACCTCCACCTGGAGGCGATGAAAGACGACTCCGCGGAGTGGACCCGGACCTCTCACCGGAGTCACCTCCGCGCGTTCGTCGAGTGGTGCAACGAGGAGGGTGGGATCGACAACATGAACGACCTCAACGGACGCGATCTCTACGAGTTCCGCGTCTGGCGACGAAACGGCGGCTACAGCGAAGGGCAAAACGAAGAGATCGCGCCGAAGACCCTCGACTCCGCGCTCGCCACACTGCGCTCGTTCCTCCGGTTCTGCGCGCAGATCGAGGCGGTCCCTGAAGAGCTGTACGAGAAAGTCCCGCTTCCCTCGCTCTCCGCATCCGAGGAGGTGAGTGATTCGACGATCGCTCCCGAGCGCGTCCCTCCGATCATCGACTACCTCCACCAGTACCAGTACGCGAGTCGGGATCACGTCGTCTGGATTCTCATCTGGCACACCGGCGCGCGGCTCGGCGCGGTCCGCGCGCTCGATCTCCAGGACTGCGAACTCGACGGCCAGAAGAAAGGTCTCAACTTCGTCCACCGACCGCCCTCGACCCCGCTCAAGAACGACGAGAAAGGCGAGCGGTTCAACCGAATCAGCGACCGGGTAGCGAGTATTCTACAGAGCTACATCGACGGTCCGCGGAATCAGGTTCGGGACGACGACAATCGAGCACCGCTGGTGACGACTCAACACGGACGAGTCACTGCCAGCTGCATCCGCGACTCGTTCTATCGGTGGACTCGACCGTGCATGGTCGGGATCCAGTGTCCCCACGATGAAGATCCGACCTACTGCGATTACACCTCGTTCCAGAAGATGAGCATGTGTCCCTCGGCTCGATCTCCCCACGATGTTCGCAAAGCGCGAGTGACGAAGTACCGGAACGACGGCGTCCCGCGCGGTGTCGTCTCCGATCGGCTCGACGCCTCCGAGCAGGTGCTGGACAAACACTACGACCGTGCCTCGAAGCGTGAGAAGGCTGACCGTCGCTGGAGGTTGCTCCGCGAATGAGTCTCAAAAACGATTCCGGGAGTGGGGTGCCTCTGACAGCAGGTCGACAACAGGACTTGTTACTTGAATACCTTTTGGAATGTCAACAAGTCACCCCCCGAGGGTTACAACTCGAAACCGGGGGGTGTCTCGCGTTCCTTCTCGGTGAAGACCTGCAGCGCCCATCATTCTGCGTGACGGGCAACATTTGGCAGACGGCGGTACGGCGTTTATAAAGGAACCCCTCTTCGACCGTTTTGATTTCATCACGTTTCGGAACGGGGGTCGCCGGTGTCATGCGATTCGCTTGCATTTGAATGACACTGTGGGGACATAATACTTGGGTGGAGAGTGTAATTGGCGGCGCGCGCAAGAGGTTTTGCCGCTCAACTTCGACTCTCATCCCACCACGCACCTCAGAAAATCAGATAGAATTCCGCCTGCTTCCGCGCAGTTTCTCGTCTCTCAGAGTTCCTGCTCCAGCCTCTCGAAGAGAGTACGCCATCGTTCGGGCACGTCGTCAGTGTCGTACACCCCGTCGTTGGCAAATTCTAAGAGCCGGACGGCTTCCTCATCGGTGAGGTTCTGAAGATTCAGCTCCTCCACGGTCTTTTTGCGCGCCCGTTCCGTGCTCATTGGTCGGTCACGTTGGATGGCTCCGTGGAAATGGAACCAGAACATGAGATTCCCCTCAGACGGAACGGGTGGGCGCTTATCCTTACGGATTCGGTCAGGGATCAGTGGAAGCGACGGTACTGCCGAAAGAACGCTGAGGAACGACCGTCGAAACATGCCGTCGACAAAGTGACACCATTCCTAAAATCTACCCCCACCCTGAGTACAGTCCAAGGTGCGTACTCACGTACATACGTATGTACACAAGTGAGTAATTACGTAGCTCTGTAAACTCTTTAGCAGGTGTCGTGGCGAGTTCGACGACGATTGCCTCATTGATCCGTTCAATGAGGACACCGATATCTTCGGTGGAACGCACTCAACCTGCGAGGATGGGGATTTACATCACTTGTTGGAGCAAGCTGTCAAGTCGATTCAATACCGAGTCACAATCCCCTCCCTCTCTGGCAGCTTCACGCAACTCATCGAATAAGTCAGCCAGAGTAGCCACGAGTGTCTCTTCGAGCGTTGTCGGATCGATAACAGGGAGTTCTTTGAGCGTCCTGATCCTGAGTTTCTCGTAGCCGCCTTGCTGTGTTTGCGTCTGTGTTTGGATCACCTGCTGCCCGACGTTACTATTTAAGTACGCGAGCAACGCCTTCAACTCCGTCTCGTTAAGGTCCACGTCGTAGAACCCACGGAAGTTGTGGATGTTCCTCGCAGCTGTTTCGTTGAGAATGAAGGTACGCTCATGTGTAGCACATTGTTGATTTCAGAGAGTGGCTCGAACAGCGTGTCTGAGAGCGTCTCGTCCCGGTTTTTGTAAGAGTTCTCGTCGGAGCTGAAACGCCCTGAGATACTGCGTCAGCTTGTCTTTTGAGACGCCTCGATGCGGCGAGAGCCACCGTCGCGCCAGCGACGCGTGGCTCTCGCAAGTGTTGACGTGAACGTCTCCATCCGCGTATTCGCCGTCGCCGTGGACGACGTATTCGCGGTCGAATGAGTCGTCCTCCTCAAGCGGTTCGTACGCTCGAAAGCCGTCGGTGTAGACGGTTATCGACTCCTGCTGGCGGTCGGCCAGCAGGAGTCGAATCGTCGATTCGTCTGCTGCTTTCGCCGGAATCACGTACCGCTGTTTGGTGCCTCGATCGACCAGCACGAACACGGGTGGTTTGTCGTCTTCGTATGTTCCTCGCCCACGCGTGGACAGGCCACGCGAGCGCGACTCGCGGTCGCGCTCGCGACCTTTCAGCCCGGCAGAGACGTACACTTCGTCGATCTCGACGGGCCCTTCCAGCGTGAGGGAAGGCGCGTCGAGCGCTCGGGTGAAGCGCTCGACGCGCCGGTGCATCGTCTTGTAGGTGACATCGATCTCCCGCTGAAGTTGGCGAAGGCTCGTGTTGAACCGGAGAAACGCGTAAATCGAGAACAACCATTTTCGAAGCGCGACCTTCGAGTGAGCGAAGATCGTACCGGTCTTATCGTTGAACGTGCGGTCGCAATCCTTACAGAGATACCGCTGAAAGTGCCCATAGCTGCCGTTTCTGACCGTGAGGTCAGAACGGCAGCGGGGACAAGTGACACCGTCACGCCAGCGAACCTGTTGCAGCAGGTCCGCTGCGACCGATTCCGACCCAAACACTTCCAGTGGAATCATTCGTGTCGGGCACCGCTGACGCGGTGCCCTTGTCCTCTTCGACTCCACAGCTGCCGCTGAACAGTATCAACAATCTCCTACAGAAGAGCGATGAAGGTAAATCCATCTCGCCCTGCGTCTTGCACCAAGACCCGGGGCAAATTCTGTCGCCGAGGTCGATACCAGTATGGGCGGTTTTCGATTACGGTTGCTCCGAGTGAGTTGCTCCGGTACACGCTATCCCGTAGATACGAAACGATCTTCGGTATCTCACCGTCACTGTTCCTCGGGAACGAGTCAGCGTTGAATAGCACTTGCTTCTCGAAGTCCGCTCGTGACTTCCGGACACCTGGTAGTACATCCGGGTCTAGTAGCCACACCTCCTCACCAGCAGCCCGTAGTTCCTCCCAGTCCTCCTCGCGGAAGTCGTACCCGTTGACGAGCTTCGGTTGGCGAATGAGTCGAGACAAGTGTTTCTCAGGAATTCCGTACTCGTCAACCTCGTCCTGGGTTAAGCAGAAAAACGTCACATCGCCGGTGGACTTCCCGCGGTGGATCGTGACGAACTCGCCGAGCGGCGTGAGTCCGCTTGTATCGATGTCGGAGGGATCGAATATTGCTGCCCAGTTTGAGCCGGGCGCGAGATCCGCTTGCGGTACATGATTGATGAAACCCCAGTCGGTCTCACCCTGGTCACCGTTCCGAACTGCATCACGAAGGGTATTCGCTTCGACGGATTCGTCCACGCGAATGAAGCGTGTCTTACCCGTACATTCGTATTCGGTTAAGACATGAAACCAGCATACAGCGCTGCATTCACCTCCTCAAGTAGAGTCAGCCGTGATGGAGACGGTTGCCTCGCCTCCCGATACCACGTGTCTGGGAGATTCGGTTCGTAGCTGAACGAAACGACGATCTCGGAGAGGACTTGCTGGGCGTACGACCGGAAGGTCTTCGCCCAGCGTTCGGTTGGAAACACGCAGTCATCACCCAGTTCCTGGGCGTGATCGACGAACAACCGAAGGATGGCTCTGCTGACCACCAGTGTCAGCAGAGCCGCCGTCACCTGAATCCGGACGATGTGTTCCTTCTCCGTCCGAAATCTCCCCAGCCCATACTGCGACTTCAGCTCACGGAACAACAACTCAACGACCCACCGAGCACGGTACAGCGTCGCTACCTGCTCCGGACTGAACTCACCGCTCGGCAAGTTCGTGATGTACAACCGATAGCCGTCGTCGGCGTCCGAATCGCGGACGCCGACGACTCGGAACCGCTTGCTGTCCCACGATTTCCGTTCGTTGTACGCTCGCCGCTGGAACCTGACTTCGACCTCAACGTCGATGTGTTCCCTACACAGATCACCGACAACATCGAAGACCCGCGTTCCGTCGAGCGGAATGGCGCGCCCGCGCCATTCCCGCAGTTCTCGGACGATCAGCGGATTCGAACTCCGCTTCAGTCTGCTGACGAAGAAGCCATCGTTTTCGTCGATCAACGCGAAACGACGATACTTGAAAAAGCCGAGATCCAGCAGGAACAGCCGTCCTCGCAGCCACGAGCCGGTTTTGAACAGGGTGCTTTCGTGGGTGCGTTCGTCGGTGATCGCGCGCGCGATCACCGACTGGGTGGTGACGCTGTGGACGAGGTAGAGCTTGAGCCCGGAGACACCGGGATGCGTCGCAGGGAACGCTGAGAGGAACCGAATCAACCGCACCACCGTGGCGTCAGCGACGACAACGTCGCGGAATCGGTCGAAGGCTGGAGCGATGGTGTGAGGGACAGCGACCTCCTCGACGGCGTGGTCGAGGAGGTCGCGCAGGAGCTGCTCCAGTTGTGCGGTGAATCGGTCGTAGAAACTCGAAGCGACGAGATTCTGGCCGGTAGCGCCGTTGTACGTACGGCGATACGCGGCGATCGAACGGGCTTCGCCGCCGACGGCGAAGCCCACGACCATCGTCCAAACCAGTACACGGACGTCGAGTTTGCGCTCTCTCACGACGACTTCGCGCTCACGCGCGAGGTCGTCGATCATACCTGACGGAAACAGCGAAGTCAACAGCGACGTAATTGCATCTGGGGAGAGCTTCATTCACCTCCCCTTTGCTCTACGAGTTCAGGTAGCCGTCGGCTTGCGATTTAGCTCCTAAACCGAATACGAATGCTTACCCGTACCACCATCGGTATCTGCTTCTAAGAAGCAAATGAGGGCAGTGACTTGGGCGTCCTCGAAGACCGACTCGCCTTCGGGGTCGAACTGCACGAGAGCAGTGATGGAAAACTCGTCAAGTAGGAACTGCTTGAGTGAGTCACCGTAGGCCGTCGTGAGGAAGCTGTCCGGCGTGAGGAACGCCGCACGATCACCCGAAGACAGGAACGACCGACTGCGGTACAGGAAGTACGTGTAGAGTGGGGATCGTGCACTGACGTCGATTCCTGTCGATTGCTCTATGTCGGCGTTGACCTGTTCTTTGTACTCCTTCGGGAGCGCGTCCCCGCTCGTGTATGGAGGGTTACACACGATCCCGCCGATGTCGTGTTGCAGTTCGTCTGGATCAAGATTGAGGAAGTCGTGCGTTCGCGGCGTATTCAGCTGTCCACCCAACGTGAGGGCTGTCGCTCCCATGACTCGCGCGAGGGGGCTACGTTCGATCCCGTCGACGTGCGTGGGGTCAGTGTTCAGACTCCAGCGCGGGTGAAACGCGCTGGATAGTACGCCCGCTCCCATTCCAGGGTCGAGAAGGTGGTCGGCGTCACGGTCTACCCAGGACTTCATAGTCACTGCAATTTCCGGCGGTGTCCGAAACTGCCCGAGTGACTGTCGATACTTGCTCGGTGTTAGCTCCGCGTAGAGCTTCCCAATATCTTCCGTTGGCTGGGGTGAGAATAGCAATCGATCCCGGTGGGCCAACGCAGATTTCAGGGCGTCCTCATCAGCCAGTTCCGCGACGTGGTCCAGAACGAACTGATCGAACGCTCTGTCTCCTGTCTGCTTCCGCGCGTTTCGAAACGCCCTTTGTACCGAATCGGAGAGCGGCGGAACGACACCGCGACACCGGTACCATTCGTACAGGGCTGATTTCAGTAGCACACTCAGGACGGCGTGTCGCGCAACAGTTTTCTGGACAGCCCCTGTTTCTATCGACCCCAGCCCGTGTAGTTCGCACCACTCTTGGAGTCGCTCACGGAGCGACTCGGATAACTCCGTATCGAATACTGGAGTGATAGTGCCTGCTGTCCGTCGAATCTCCCTGATGAGTTCATCCATGACGACGGGCGCGGATGTTTGAGAGACCGAGTCCCACTCGTAGCTGAGTCGGTCAAGCACACGCTCGGTAACTCGGTTCTTTACTGCGGGTTTCCACACCTCGATGCCAACGCTCGCAGCAGTCTGGTACAGCTCTCGCTTCGAGAACGGTGCTGGAATCTCGTGCCCGCCGCTCGTGAGTTGCCGGATGACGTCGTCTACCTGTTCACGCCGCCGTGCGTCTAACCCTACTGGGGTGGCCGGTGAGTGGGCTATCCCGCCCTTCGTTACCGGGGACGGGACAGGGGTCGGTGGATACGGACGGGCGTTGTTATTCGTTCCCCGACGGTGGAGTCGGGTGATCTCTTCTGGGTCTCTCATATACCTCGCTGCGGGCACGATCCGCAGTACGCCAGCCACTTGTGAGGAGTGGGGTTCCGAGGCAGTCGCTGGGTGTCCGTGACAGCCGCTGGAGCTACGTTTCGATCAGATGACTGAATTCGTCGACGACGATCTCACCGTCGATGCCGCGTTCTTCGCACCAGTTCAGCGCTGCTTCCTCGTCGAGGGGTTCGATCTCCGCACCGCCAGTCGTGCCGCCCCCAGTACACGGCTTGGCGTATTTGGTTGCCGCACCGCCCTCACCGTGGAGGAAGTATTCCCCGCTTGAGGTCTTGTATAGCGTTTCGATGAGGTAGTAGAAGTCACCTCGATCCGTGTTTGGGGCATGTTGGGCAATTTCTTCGGCTCGGTTCGTGTCGTACAGTTTCTGGTCGATGACGCGCTGCATTGCAAACCGGGACATTACCTGGTCGTATTAAAGGGTTAGCCCTGAGATCCCGCCATTTCTAACGCCACAGGCCGTTAGAAGCCGAAATCCGGACTCACAGCACGACCGTCCGACTGACAGTACGACCATATCGCCGATAGTGACAATATAGATACTACTCCACCCGCGAAAAGACGGTGAATCGCTCAACCCATCGCGCGCACCACCGGGAATCCCTCCCTTCTTCGATGAAACCTTTGTAATGCCACTACATCGCCGAGAATGTGCGGAATCTGGAAGACGACACGAAATCAAAACGACTCAACCAGACATTCTCTATGACCCAGAGACAGGAGCACTCAATCTGGCGTGAGGAGATCGTCGATGTCCGTTACGCTGAACAGGGACCAGGAGTCGTCGAGGTGTTCTTCGAGGCCGTCGACGAACCCGCTTTTCGAGAACAGGGCGAACCGTTCGTCTCGGTCGGACGGCCCCCATCGGACGTGCTCGGCCTTCGCTCGTAGGCTCTCCACGAGGTCTTCCCCAACTGGATCTGTCGTCCACTTACATTCGGCGAGGAGGACTCGGTCGTCGTTCGGTGCCAGCCCGACGATGTCGATCTCTTCTTCCCCGTACCACCAGCGACCGACCTCCGAGTACGGGTCGAACGTGCCGCGTCGAATCCCTTCCCAGACGGCTTCTTGACACACGTCTTCGAACGTGGTTGCGACGTGCGTTGGGAGGTCCGGCTCAATCGTTCCGTCGTACACGATCTCCGGTGCCTCCTCGATACTGGATCGATTCGGCTCGACGTACCGGAACCAGAACCGAAGGAACTCATCGGCCACCCGATACCGCGACCGCTTTGATTTCTTCCCCGAGGCCGTGACTGGAACGTCTCGTTCGATGAGCCTGAGTCGACGAAGTGTCTGGAGGTACTTCGAAAGTGGTCCCGAGTCGATCCCTGTTGCACCGGAGATCTCGTTCGGTGTCGTATGGCCCAGCGCGACCGCTTCGAGGATGCTCATATACCGGGCCGGGTTTCGGAGCTCGGTTCGCAGGAGGAACTCTGGTT
This sequence comes from Salinigranum marinum, assembly GCF_024228675.1. Classification (NCBI taxonomy): domain Archaea; kingdom Methanobacteriati; phylum Methanobacteriota; class Halobacteria; order Halobacteriales; family Haloferacaceae; genus Salinigranum; species Salinigranum marinum. Next base: position 1,514,132 of record NZ_CP100461.1, read on the forward strand.
CGTTGTATAGCACCGCAGACGGTGACAGCACGTGCGACCGAATATTCGCCGCGAGCGACTGCGTGTAATCGAACAGCGTGAGGTACATCGGGGTGCCACCCGTGACGGCATACGAGCGAATCGCATCTTGGCTGTCGTACGAGATGACCTCTCGGGCCTGTCGAAACGAAAACGGCGTCACGTCGAGTTGCGCCGTTCGTCGCCCATAAAGTGGGCTCTCGTGTCCCAGGATCTCTGACTCCATCGTACTCACGCTCGACCCACAGAGTACGAGCATCGAATCCGCCCCATCGAGTTCTTGGTCGACGAACCCTTGCACGTACGACGGGAGCGAGTCGTTCTCTGCGACGAGATACGGGAACTCGTCGATGACGACGACGAGATCCTCACGCTGGAGTTGTTCCCCGAGGTACTCAAACGCCTCGTCCCACCCGTCGATTCGCGGGACGCGCTCGTCGAAGTGGTCCGCGATCTGGTCGAGGAACTTCTCTCGCTGTCTATGCTCGGCCTCCTGCGCGGCGAGGAAGTAAATGTGGGGACGGTTGGCACAGAATTCTTTGAGGAGCTCTGTCTTCCCGACTCGACGTCGCCCGTAAACAACGATGAAGTCCGAACCAGGGGACTCCACCGCGGCGGTGAGGGTATCGAGTTCCGCCTCTCGGTCGTAGAAGGTCATACTCTTGATAATGATTATTGCGATAATGACTTAAACATTCGGTCAACCAGACCTAACCGGGAGATGCTCAGGCTGCGAGCAGAGTACGAACCAAGCCCAGCGAAAGTTCAGGCGAAACAGGGCTGGAGAGACGGGAATACCGTCCGTCCAATAACGCGGGTTCGACTGGTCACTCCTCAAATCCTGGACCGACGGTGAATGAATCCGGTGCGCAGGTCAGTTGGTTGTGTTGGCACCACTGGCAGTGCTCACCAGCCGTGTACCGGCTAAACGAGAATTCAGTAATGTGGTTCATTGACTCTGTCACGTCATCTCTGACTGCTTCCAGGTCGCCATCGCTGAACGTTCGGGATTCGATCTTCGGCCCTATCTCACCGACATAGGCGTATCCAGCACGTGTAACAGGCTCATCGTACAGGTCACGACACGCTAACAAGTAAATCGGGAGTTGCTTGTCGTCCTCCAAGTCGCGGTGGCGTTCGGTGGCCTTGTAGTCGGTGACGAGGAGCCCATCGTCCGGCGTTCGGTAGACGGCGTCGATGTAGCCGATGAGTTCGTGTCCGTCGATATTGAGTTCGAACTCTCGCTCCGCGTCGATGATCTCGTAGTTGGGAAGGTCTAACTCGAAGTACCGGTCGATACATTGCTTCGCCGCCGGAAGCGCGTCCGCGGCGCGGCGTTGGCTGGCGAGGCGGTCGCAGATCTCGTACCAGCCCTCACGGTCTCTCACGCTCTGATTCGCGGCTTGCTCTGCAGTGTCGTGGAATAATAACCCGATTTCGCGCTGGGACACGCCATCTCCGGATCCGTTCGTGGCTGCTGTCACCTGATAATCGGGAAACGCATTAACCACGTAGTCTAGATAGTGGCTCCGCGGGCATTCCTCGTAGGCCGCCAGTGACGTGTAGCTGTGTGAGAGCGACGGTGCTGGCTTCGACGGGCCGGTCAGCGATGCAACTTGGAGTTTCTTGCGCTCGGTCCTCGGTGAGAGATCCCCGTTGAGGGTGGCTGTTGCGAGGTCTAGCACTCGGTCGCGGGCCGCCTCGACCGTTAGTTCTTTCCCGTCATGATTGACGGTACCGCCGACGTGCCCGACCGTCTCGCTGGCCAGCGAGTCTGTCCAGTCTACCGCGTCATCCGGGAGACACTCCTGCACGTCGGTCCAGAGCGGGAGCTGCCCTCGCTCTGGCTGCCACGGGATCCGTGACGGTAGAATCTCGTCAACCGCCTCTAAAACCGGATGCACGTCCGTAGCATCGTCGGCCTCGCTGCCGCCCTGAAGAACGAGGATGTCTTCGGCGCGCGTGATTCCGACGTGGAACACGCGACGGGTTTCACGTGCGTCACGCTCGACGAAGTCCTCGGCGAACGCCGCCTCCGAGCCGTCCGAGAGGCTGGTTTCGAGCGCGTCGTACGTCCGCGAACTCGGTGCCCACTCGTCGGCCGTGACTTGCGGGATGAGGACGACTGGGAAGTCCAGGCCCTTGCTCTTGTGGATGGTCATCACGTTGACCGCGTCGTCGGCGACGTCCGGCTGACTCGTCGGTGACGAGCCGCTCTCGTCGAACAGGGAGTCGTAGTGTTCGAGCGAGTCGATGAACTCCGGCGTGAGCGGCGGCTGGACGGCGCTGTCGCCGTACTGTTCGATGACGTCCTCTAGCTGGGCGAGGTCTCGGCGCTCCTGCTCACTGAGATACCACTCGATATTCGTGATGTCCGTGAGTTCGCGGTACAGGTGGCTGAGCGACGCCGAGTCCCGAAGGTCGAGAAGTTTCGTGACGTGTTCGCGGGCCTCTGCGACGCGGTCGAGCTCTTCGAACTCTTCCAGCGGCGTTTCGCGGAGCGTGTCCACGAGGCGGTCATCGCCCGCGTTGAGGGTGCGGAGGTCTGCATCGCAGAGCCGATACCGCATCAGGAGGACGCGATTCCAACTCACCTCGTCTTCGGTTCTTGCGAGTGCCTTCAGGTAGGCGGTGACGGTGCCGACGCCGACCGATTCCGTGGCCAAATCACCAGCAACCTGGTACGGGATGCCGGCGTCTTCGAATTCCTCGATGACCGGCGTCGCGTGGTCGTTCTTCCGGACGAGTAACGCGATGTCGCCTGGGTTGTACGTGTCGTCGAGATTCTCCGCGTCACCGCTCAGCAAGTTCTGCACGACCGTGCGAAGTTGGGTCGCACCGTCTGCGTCGTCATCCTCGTCTGGTAGTTCGACGGTAGCGACAGTGTCCCCGTCGTACGCAGGTTCGTCGACGCGTTTCAGTGTCTTGTGTCGTTCGCGGTGATCGAGCTTCTGTATCGCCTCGTTCGCCAGATCGAGGATTGGCTGTCGGGAGCGGAAGTTCTCCTCTAAGGGTTCGTCAGTGAGTGCCGTGAACGCGCGGTCGAGTTCGTCGGTGATGTTGGCGACGTGTGCGCCGCGCCACTCGTAGATCGCTTGGTCGTCGTCACCGACGACGAACAGGTTCTCGTCGGTGACGAGTGATGTGACGAGGTCGAACTGGAGGCGATCCGTGTCTTGGAACTCGTCACAGAACACGTAGTCCCACCGGTCGGCGATTTCCTCACCGACCGGCGAATCCATCAGTGCAGCCGTCTCAACGACGAGACCGTCGAAGTCGATGAGATTCCGCTCGTCGAGTTCACGCTCGTACGCCGCATACCCCGCCGTCAGATCACGGGCCGTGAGACAGTCCGAAACGAACGAGTCGAGATGGTCTGTGAGTTCGAGATCGAGATTGTCTGGAATCCCTTTCGGCGCCCCGCTCGCGTATCCACCGAGCAGGTATTTCGGGAGCTTGTACGCGTTGTCCGGTAGTTCCCGCTCACCCGCCTCATGGGCTTCGAACGCTGCTTCCAGCGCGTCGCAAAGATCCACGAGGCGGTCGAGGAAGTCGCGTGCGCTGGCTTCGATACCGTCCGTCCCGAGCGCGTCGCGTTTAGCGACGAGGTCGGCACGCGCGTCCGGGAGCGAGTCCAGCACGCTCGACACGGACCGGCCGCCCAGATGGTCGCTGGCAATTGCCTCGACGCGCTCCGAGAGGTCAGCGAGTTCGTAGACGCGGTCAGCAGGGCCGAGGAACGCGTCGATGTCGTCGGGCGTGATGCCGCTACGTTTCATCGATCCGATGAAGTTGAGCAGCTTCGACGCGGCCCCTGACGCATACCCGTCGCTCCCGTACACGTTGGGTTTCACAAACCGATACTTGATGTCGTCCAGGACGTCCAGCACGATGGCGTACTTCTCGGCGTCTGTGGCGACTTCGAAGTCTGGATCGATTCCCGCCTCGTACGCGTAGTCGGTGAGGATCTCGTTGCAGATCGAGTGGTACGTGTACGCGTCGATGTCGTACCCCGCTGTCCCGAGTTTCGCGTTGAGTTTCTCACGCATCGAGTCCGCAGCGTTGTTCGTGAACGTCAACGCGAGAATTCGGTCCGGGGATACATCCTCCTCGTCGATGAGGTGCTCGATCTTCCGCACCATCGTGAACGTCTTCCCCGTCCCGGCCCCGGCGAGCACACGCATCGGGTACGCGTCGGAGTCGATGATCGTCTGCTGTTGGGGCTCCGGCGATACGTCCTCTTCCGGGACCGGGAACCACGACGGATAGTCGTCACTGTCGCCGCTCATCGCTGCACCTCCGTCGACAGGCGATCCGCACACATCTCTCGATAGTCACAGTCCGGGCACGCCTCCTCGTTGAGGAGATTGAACGGTTCTGGCTCATGGTTTCCGTTCGTGATGCCGTCGTGTGCGGCGCGAATGAGCGCCCAGATCGTGTCATAGTGGTCGTCGTAGATCTCCGTGGTTTCCCGTGGCCACCCTCGTGCAGACACGTCGTAGCCGTCGGGCGTGCTCTCGAACGACGTTTTGTTGAGGAGGCCGTAGAAACTGAACCGGACCTCCATTCCATCCTCGTAGAACGGTTCGTTCTTCACGCCCTCGATGTATGTCGCCGTCTGGAACGCGTTCCGCACACGTTTCGGCTCGTGGGCCTCCCCGCCGAGGTGGTCGCCAAGGTACTCGGCTGTCCCGTCGGAGAGCATCCCGTGTGTTTTCCGCTTGTAGTCGAAGATGTGGAGGCCGTCGTCCGTCCGGATGACGTTGTCTGCTTTCCCGTGGAGGCCGCGCCCATCTATTTCACATTCTACCCAGCATTCGGTTGTGATTGAGCGGCGTGCGTGTTCGATGCCGGTCCCGCCGTCGGGATCGAAGAACGACTCGATGGCAGCCCGGTTCTCAGCGCGCTGGTACGCCTGATGCGCAGCCGATTCGTAATCATCCGGCGTGCTGTGTTCGTCCCACTTCGCATCGAAGATCCGAATCGCCCGGTCGTGAATCACCTCTGATGGATCGTCCCGGTCGGTCGCCTCGCACACGTCCTCGATAGTCTCGTGGTATATCGTCCCCTGATTGAGGTAGAGTTGGGTGCGGTCTGGCGCGTTCACGTCCTGCACGTACCGATAATCGTACAGCCGCGGGCACGTCGCGTAGTTCGCCAGCCGCGACGGTGAGAGCGACTCTTGGCTCATCGTCGCACCTCTCCGTTAGCGAATTCGACACGTGCACGCAATGCCTTCCGGAGCTTCTCGCCACGCGCCCCACTCTTATCGAGCAGGTCCTGAATCTCACCGAGTTCAGCTTCCACCTCGTCGAGCGACACCGACACGTCCTGACTGTTCGCGCGCCGAACCTCCGCGAGCGCGTCATCAACCCGCGACAACAGGAAATCCTCTGCCGCTTGCTCGCTCGTGATGTGTGGATCGTCGGCTTCGGTCAGCCAGGACAGATTCTCGTAGGCGGTGGTAAGGAATCGTGACGCCTGCGCACGCTCTTCGAGCGCGGTGTCCTCGTACTCGTAGAGACAACAGTACAGGTGCTCGTCCGCAGCACCAGCCCCAATCGCCAGACGTCGCCGTGCGTGTTCCGTGTGGTACCGCGCGAACGGGCGACTTGACGCCGTTGACGTCGTCGGGAACGTCGCATCCACGTCTGGTTCGTCGAGGTCCGTGACACCTGGGTAGTCCGGCATCGAAGCGACCCGCTCGGTTGGGAACAACCGTGTCAGGAACGGGTCACCCGGGTACTCGGCGTCGACGAGGTTGACGAGAAAGACGGCGCGGAACGATTCGTTCTTGATCGCCTGCAAGTGGTCCACGCGGACGCCGCCGTCGAGATCCGTCGCGCTCGTCTGGTTTTGTTGCGGTGCGTAATCATGGGCGCGTTCGAGCATTTCCTCGAAGGACGCCCACGTCGCATCCACGAATTCGGTGTCTTCGAGGAACTCCGCCATCCGGAACGCTCGCTTGACGTTCCCGAACTGTGCCCTTGCGTCCAACGGCGTTGCGCGCTCCGCGATTCGCTCTTTCAACCCCGAGTCTGTCGCCCACCAGCGGACCCCGTCTTCGAGGCTGTCCATCTCGCGGATGCGATCCAAGCGCTCCGTATCGAGGTCTGGGCCGTGATCGGGTCTCTCCTCCCCATCTGTGGCGAGATGTCGGACGGCAGCGAGGAGCTCCCGAATCGCAGGGTCGTCTCCGAACCCGGTGACTGTCGTCGATTCCGTTGGAATCCCGGTGCCTTCGAACGCTTCGATAATGTCCGTAACCGTACTCCCACTTTGTTTCGTGGCGACAGCCACGTCGTCGTAGCTCCAGTCCGGCTGCGCGACGACTTCCTCAATCTTGTTTGCAACCTCGGCGAGTTGTTCGTCACTGGAGTCCGTAGCGAGAACTGATACCGATCCCGTTTCCGGGTCTTCCGGGACCGTCTGGTCAGCGAAATACGCTGCAGTGGCAGCCGGTCGCGTCGACGGTGCTCCCGCTGTTCCGCGGCGAGTCTCGCTGAACGAGACGTAATCCGTAATCGGTCCCGTCTCGACCCACGTGCGGCGCACGCTCGCGTTCTCTTCGGCGATACAGACGAGTTCACAGTCCCCTGCGAGCACGTCGAGATACGCACGGTCGAGCGGGAAGAACTCCTCAAACTCGACTGCGAGCACCGCCTCGAAATCGACGACATCGTCGCGCGCATCCCCAGAGAGGACATCGAGTGCCTCAGAAATGAGTTGCCCGCGCTCCATATGGCCGTGCTCAGCCAGCCACTCGTGAAACGCGTCGAGCGCAGCCGTTATATCACGGAGTTCCGGGGTTTCCTCGGGCGTGACAGTCTGCCAAGAGATCGTGCCCATCACGGCGTCCACGTCCTCGATGAACGACGGCTGCTCAGATGCCCGTCGAAGGTACTCCGTGTCCCACTCGTAATCTGCGAGGAACCGATAGAGGAGTTCCCGCCGTAGCGCGTCGGAGAGAATGATGCGGTCATCGGTCTGATTGAGAACATCGGTCGCGTGCACCACGAGCGACGTCACGTACGGCGTCGCCGCACCCGGCAGTTCCGCACCTAACGTTTCCCGGAACGTGTCCGTACTCGTCGGCGCACCCGTAATGACGAGCACATCCTCAGAATCGTGCTCGTCAAGGAGTGTTCGGTATTCCTCTCGCGCTGTCCGTTCGACGTTCGCGCCCCCGAACGGTGCCGTGACTAGCGTCCCGTCGAACCGTCGGTGAGATGAGTGGTCAGACATGGTGGTTACCCTCGGACGAGCCGTGTGACCCGAGACAGAACACCGGTGTTGTCACCGGCTGTTTCGGTGTCGCGTCGTGCATCTTCGATAACACTGGGTTCATCTATCCAATTCTTGAACCTGTTTGCGCTTTCAAACTGGACTGCCGGCCCGTAAATACTCGCCCGGATGTGGGCCGGCGTAGCCTTCTGGAACTGCCAACACTGCTGCTGATCCAGATTCGCTGAGAAATCTGCGATAACACGCCCGTCGTCCTTGAAATCGAGTTCACATAGCCCGTCGGACAGCGCGCTGATCCACTTCCGTCGTCCCGGGTCGTGTTCCTGTTCGGCGGGTTTCTCTAGTGGCACGTATTCCGGTGGTTCCTTCTCGGCATACGCGTACAGCTCCGCGAACACGTCCCGAGCATCCGCCAGCCGGTCGGACTGGTCTGGCAGCGAGATATCCCGCTGCAAGAACAGGTGGGCGAACCACGGGAACAGATTACAGCTGTCCGCCTGGCCCGCGATCTGCGCGGCGGCTTCCCGCTCGTCTTTCTCCAGTTCGGAGAAATTGACGTTGAAATCCAGCGTCTTCATCCGGGTCCGAAGTTCGGATTTCGGTTTCGTCGAGTCGTTCGAGGAGAAGATGAACGTGGGCATCTGGATGGAGCCGTCCCACTTCCCCTCCCAGTACGATTTGATGATGTCTCGGTCGATCTTTGACTTCGCCACGTCGTCAACGATGTACGGGAAAACAGTGTCCGACGCACGAGCACGCTCGATATTGTTTTTGATGAAGTCGTCGCCGGTGGTGACCTCCTGTACGTACCCGTTCGAGATGAGCCGCGCCCCGAACCGCAGGAACATGCCCTTCCCGCTGTCGTTGTCGCCGTGAAGAAACAGGAACGGTAGGTCCTTGTCCAGTTCCGCAGATTCGTATTCGGCGTAGTGATGGGCGCAGTAGTTGGCGAATGGGGCCCAGCAGAAGTAGATAACTCCCTCGTAGAAGTGTGCCCGCGTTTCTTTCGTCGTTCGCGTTTCACCGAACTCGCCCACCGTTTCGACGTACTGCTCGATCAAGTCGAGCGCGTCAGCGACTTCCTGCGGATCGTCCGGGAGGGGAGCCGTTAATTCGAGGACGGAGTCGTCAACTCGCAGCCCGACTGTGTTCTCGTCCTTGTCGACGTTGAGGTCGGGGTATCCGGTGAAGGTCTCTTTGTACCGTGCAATGCCGGCGGGTGTCGCTACGATTTCACCGTCGTTGATACGGATGTTATTGGCGGATAGCGTGTCGTCCAGATTCGAGATGGCGTCTTCGAGACCCTGCGGGGAGAGGCGTACACGTTTGTCCGGACTGATCTCTGTTGGGTCGGTGTCCGTATCTTCGGCGGCGAACACCGCTTTCTCTGCTTCTTCGGCATCGGTGACGACGTTGTACGTGTTGACTTGGTCGTCGTCAACCGCTTCGTCGAGTCGGGCGTTCAGCTCGGCGACCGGGTCGTCACTGAACTCGTCCCCGCCCAGCCAGATGTCGTAGATCTTCGCCTCTTCTTCTGCCGTTTCGGCGTCTTCGATCTCCTCCGTGAGGTCCTCCATGAACGGCGTCGCGTAGTCCCTGTGGAACGCGTAGAGCCGTTCGAACCACTCGTCGACGGGCGTGTCCCCGTCGGTACGCCAGGCCATGTTGACGTTGGTTTGTTTGCTCCCCTGCCATGCCTGCTTGGAGAGGTTCGCCGACCCACAAATGAGTGTGCGAGACCCGTCCTGATTCTCGACGATGTAGAGCTTCGTGTGGAGGAGGACGCGCGCGGAATCGACAGTATGGATGCGGAGATCACCGTCTCGTCGCAGCGATTCCAGTTGCGCGGCGATTTTCTTCGCGTTGTTCGTGTTCTTCAGCGACCGCCGGTAGTCGTCGTGTTGGTTGTCTCCGACGATGACTTCCAGTGAGTCCACTGCGAGGTCCCGGTTCTGAAACATCTTGTAGATGAACGCCGGGGACTGACTGTACGTGACGCAGTAGACGTGCTGGGCGTCACCGAAGTAGTTCAGAAAACTGTCCCATGATTTGTCGGCAGCCATCTCCAGGTCAGCGGTGCTGCCGTCATCGAACTCGACTGTTGCTTCGAATTCTGTCTTGGTCATGCGAGGGTTACCGGTGTGGTGATGAGTGCGTGCGTGGTTGCGTGAGGCTGTACTGGCGCATGGTCAGATGTATGGGACACCGCGGATGACGCTGCCCTTGGTGAGGTAGCCCTTCATGGCGAAGTCGGCGCACTTGTCGGCGTAGTACGTGGTGATTGGAAGCCGGGTGGACCGACTCAGCGAACCAACGTGTGCCTCCGACAGCCAGTAGGTTTGCTCCGCGAGCGTGTCGAGGTCTGTCGATCCGTGGCGTTTCACGATCTGTAGCGGCCGCGGCGTGCCAGGACTACCCTCCTTCCCACCGGTCGTGGTCAGGTAGGAATGGTCGCCGTTGTGGACGTGGAAGGCGACGCCTTTGTCCGCGATATCGAACCGTGATTTCGATTCGTCGTACTCGGCGATGCGGGGGTTCCCGGATTTTCGGATCTCGACGAGGTCGAAGCGCTGGATGAGATCCCTAGCCTTGTCGAGACGCTTGATCAGGCTCTCGATGTCGAGGTAGAACTTCCCGTCACGATGGATGACTACGTGCCGCGGTGGTCGGCCTTCCTCTTCGGCGAAGATTTCCAGAACGTGCTTGATGACGTTCGCTACGTCGTCCTCGTCGAACGTCTCGCCAGCTTGCTTCGTGACGGCCTCGGACGCGAGGATGGTTCCGTCGGCCATGATGACGTTCGCGGCCGCGCCGAGGTGTTGTTTTGTCGCATGGTCGTAGGTCACATCGAGGCCGACGAACGCGTCAACATCCCCTGGAACGTCGTCGATCCGCCACGGCACACCGCCCGCTTTCCCGATTAGAGACGAACCGATGTTCCCGAGATAGCTGTCGTTGCCGAGATTGTCGATGGTGATCATCTGACTCGGCACCCCGAGTTGTCCAAGTCGGCGCTTAAACTCAGGATACGGGTCGTCGTAGTCTGCTGCCGCAGCTTTGTCCTTATCAGGGACGACGATTAGCGCCGCATCGTAGTCGCTCGCCTTCTGTGCATGCTGGGAGTAGTGGAACTCCGAGCCCAGTTCGTAGGTCTCCTGGTCGAACTTCGTCGGCTTTCCGTCGTATTCCGCGAGCTTGCCGAGTACTGAGAGGACGTACGGTCGTGCTGCGGCTTGTTCGCTGTCCGGATACAGCGCGATGATGTCGAACGACTCTGGAGCCTTGTACACGCCGTAGCCATTCCGTTCCAGCCCGCCAGCCCCGTAGTACCCTGTTCGGCCATCGCCGAACCGCAGGTTCGGGATATTCGGTGTCTTTTGCTCTCGGTACCCGGCGTTTGTTGGCTGCGGGACCGGGTCGAAGTCGAAGTACGGGGTCGGGCCGAGCAGGTCGACGAACGACGTGACGACGTTGAACCGTTCTTCTGGTTTCATCCGGCTCTCGTTGTGGATGACGTTCAGGAACGTTTCATCGACGCGGCCCAACTGGTCGAACGTCGGAATGACCTTACAGTACTCCAAGAGCTGCGGGAAGATCGAATCCTCGCCGCTCCCGTACTGCAGGTCAGCAATGACGGGATCCCCGGCCCGCATCGAGTCGATGACGTCCTGTTCGACGTGTTTCTCGTGGTACTCCGACATCGGGACGCCTGGCCCGTCCAGCATATCATCGTAGTCCATGTCAATGATCTCCTTGACTGTCGCCGTGCGCGCGCTGTCGTACAGGTCCGTGTCGTGCTCGACGGTTACATCGGCGATGTCGTGTCCGCGCTGCACCCACTCGGCGGCGGAGAACGTCGATTCGAGATGAACGTTCTCCGGACCGTCTCTGGGGGCACCGCAACTCAGTACGCACCTGACCCGCTCTACACGCGAATGCAGGCTCTCCGCGACCTCCTCGACAACTGCGACCGCGACGGCCTTCTCGAATTGCGTGGCGACCTGCAAGAACAGGTTGAGGAGTGGCAGACCGAGCACGACGCGGCTTCACCGAGCGAGCTTCGCGAGCAGGCGGCACATACCGATACTGCTGAAAAAAACGCGAGAGATGCGCCGGACTGCGAACGACTGGGAGATCATCGCGTATCGTCTCCAACTCGTCGAGGACGCTATCGAACACTACTCCGACTACGCTGGGAGTGCCCCAGTATCTGCCTGACCGAATGTTCGCGTTCGACGGCGGCTATGACCCCGGACAGGTATCACACGGTTCTACTCGAACTCAGACGCACGATCGAGCGGCATCCTGCCATCCTGCACGCAAGCGGAGAACCCCCGGGCAATTCACCCGTGTCGTTGCGACACTTGATCCGGCTATCCTCGGAAGCGAAGCAGACGGGGGAACGCTTACGATTCGGTGGTACGCGGGCGAGACTGCCGACGCAGACCCAGAGTTCGCCTTTTATCACAGCGAAAGCTCGGGCTTCGACTGTGGGTGGCACCACGAACCAAACCCGCACGTAGACGGATGGGCGCACTATCAAGAACGTCCGGCGGCTAGTGACGAGTACGCGTATGAGGCGATCTCCTTCAGCAGCCTCCAGCCAATTCCGTTGCTCTGGGAAATCCTTGGCCGGCTCGAAGACCGTCTTGGTGACTGATCCGCCGAGCGTGGATAGTATGGACGATTCCCAGTGTGCATCTGTAGGAGCAGGGAGCCGTTTGAATATGAACGTGATGTGAGTATGTACGAGCCGCAACGAGAAGCCTGAGCTTGGAGAACGCGGGCAGGTCACCCTCCCGAAAGAACTCCGGGAGAAGTTCGACGTTCACGGAGGGGATAAAATAATCATCCACAAAGAAAACGGGAAATTGCCGTCGAGAAACCCGTGAGTCGAGGCGAACTCGCCGAGGGATAGCGACAGTATGCAGCAGAGTCCGAAGCCCTCGAAGATGAGACGGCCGGCGTGTCCCACGAAAGCAATCGAGAGCTCGGCGATGCGCCGGATTGGTATCTCGGAAGTGACCGCGCCGCCGCGACCGCGGGTCGCCGCTGTTCGCCCCGTGCGCTACGGCGGGCCGACCGCCTTGACCGGACGGCACGCGTTCTCGAACGGACCGCCGACCGCCTCGACCAGCGCGCCGCGTACTACCGCGCGAAAGCCGGTGACGATCCTGATGACCCGAACGGTCCGCCACCGCCGAACACCCCGGGAAATAACGGGGAAGACAATGGCGGTGGGAGCGACGGACCGGGAGGCAACGATACTGACAATGATGACCCGCCCGACAACGGCGGCGGGACCCTTCCGCCGAGCTAAGCATGCAGTCAGACACGCCAGTCCCAGACCGCCGCAAAGTCCTCGAGTACGCAGGCCTCGCCTGAGCGGCACCGTGCGAACGGGCGGAACTGTGACAGTCGATCGTCTCCGGCCTACCCGAGACAGAGCCGCTACGGCCAGCGAATCCGGCCGCGGCTGTCGCGCCGAGTCCGATGAGGACCTGTCGTCTAGAGGGCGTACGAGCACACCGATCGACGGCTGTTCCCCGTGGTGTATCCCTGCCCGTTTAGACTACTCGCGAAGGAACGCATCGATCTCCGATGCGATTCGGCCCGGCGCTTCACCTGGGCCGCCGTGGCTGACACCGTCGAATTCGACGAGACGGCTGTGTGGAAGCGCCTCGTGAACACCGCGAGCGCTCTCGCGGAGGAAGTCAGGTCCGTCAGTGCCCGTCATCACGAGGACTGGCGCTGTGACATCGAGCGTCTCCGGTAGCTGGTACTGTTCGACGGCGCGGTTCATCCGGACGACCTCTTCGGCCAGTTCCACGCAGTCAGGCCAGACCGGCCACTCCGCCAACCACGCGTCGAGGTCGTCGATTCCATGGGGGTGGAGGACCTGTTCGACGTAGCGCTTTACGGCTTCCTGTCGTTCACCGTCCTCGACGAGTGCCGCCATTCGGTCGGCGAGATCGGCTCGCGTCCGGTAGTCGTCTGGGAGCACCGCCGGTTCGTACGCGATCACCGCCCCGACCGCCGCGTCCGTCGCGGACTCGACTGCCGTCAACGCACCGAAGGAGTGGCCGAACAGGATCGGCTCGCCGTCGACGAGGTCGACGAGGGTGCGTACGTACTGAGTCTCACGGTTCAGTACGTCATCGGCGCTCGTCGTTTCGAGATCGTCGAGGCACGTGCCGAAGCCCGGTCGCTGCGGGATCACGGCGGCGTACTCCTCGAAGTGCGGCAGGACTGGGTTCCAGTACTGCCGGGGGGCCATCCCCCCGTGGAGAAAGATCAGAGGCTGACCGTCGCCGTGTCGTTCGTAGGCTATCTCGGAACCATCTGTGGACTGTGTCGTCACCATGCAACTTCCTGTTCGAGGACGACGAGGCTAACTCGTTCTCTCAGTCATCGGGCCGTTTATACGGCACCCGGATGGGGAGACAGAGCCCAGACAGAACAGACCGACGAGTTCGTTAGCGCCGGCTGGATCAGTGCTCGTCAGGCGTTCCCGTGTTGATCGACGTTTTCGACATCCCCATTACGATCGGTCGAAACGGTAACATATGGGACTCGTGGCTGAGTTCGATATCGACTGTCAGGCGTTACCGCTCGCGGGGGTGGCAGCAGACGTTCCCGAAGCAACGCTGACGCTCGACATGCAGTTCAATCACGGGAACCGGCCGTTGTTTCTCGTTACCGTACAAGACGGGTCTCAGACGGCAATCGAGGACGCATTCACGGACGCATACGACGTCGGGGAGTGGACGCTCGTCGGGCAGGCCGGCGAAACCCGTCGGTACCAGATATTCCCCGCACTCAGTTTGGCGGAACAACTCGGTGAGAGCCTCGACGACCTCGAAGGTCTCGAGGCGCTCGCGACGGCCGACGCGATCATCGAGCGGATCGACGTGGTACCGGGCGGGTGGCGACAGACTGGCTGGTTCGCCAACAGGGACGCGTTCGGTACGTTCTCATCGTTCTGGCAGCGCAACGCTGGCTTCCGGTTGCACCGCCTCACGCGAGACGGGGAGTCCGAACCGCCGGGGGGCGGACTCACCGACCGGCAACACGAGGCACTCCGAATCGCCTACGAACGAGGGTATTTCGACATCCCACGGCGGGCGTCACTGGAAGACGTCGCCGGAGAGTTGGACATCTCCGCGTCGTCGGTCTCTGAGCGGTTACGTCGCGCCCAGACTCGACTCATCGAGGAGACGGTGGCGACGACGTGGCCACCGCTCCCCGACTGACGGAGAACGACTCACTCCGTGACCGGGCGATGAGTTCAAACGCCCCACGAATTCGAGAACTGCCTCTGGGAGTTCGTCTCGATGTCTTCTTGCCTTCTGGCATCGCAACAGGCACGACACCGATCCGAGCACGAGCTGGACGCCTCGAATCGTCCAGCCGCTATCGGCGCAGCGGACGTTCACGTGACGTACGACGGTGGGGCTGAAGCGGTCAGAGACGTCTCACTCGACGTCGAAGGGGGGCGAGTGCTTCGGCTTTCTCGGTCCCAACGGAGCCGGGAAGACGGCCACTCAAAAAGCCTCGTCGCGCCGTTGGACCCGACGAAGGGCTCAGGACGAACGAACGGCGACCAGACGAGGAACGACCCACTGGCCGTGCGCGAATCCATCGGCGGCGAGACCCGCGAGACGAGTGTCGACGCCGAGCGCACACCCCGTGAGAATCTACGCGTCGCGCGTCGGCTGTACGGCGTTCCGGGGGAAGAACGAGCGGAACGCAAAAGCCTAGTAGTGCCAGGGGAACTGCCTGAACCTGGGTTCGCGCTTTTCGAGGAACGCGTCTCTGCCTTCCTGTGCTTCGTCGGTCATGTACGCCAACCGCGTCGCCTCCCCGGCGAACACCTGCTGACCGACCATGCCGTCGGTGTCGAGATTGAACGCGAACTTGAGCATCCGGATGGCAGTCGGCGACTTCTTCGTGATCTCGTCGGCCCACGCCAGCGCGACGTCCTCTAACTCGTCGTGATCGACGACCTCGTTCACCATCCCCATCTCCGCGGCCTCCGCGGCGTCGTAGTCCCGTCCGAGGAAGAAGATCTCCCGGGCCTTCTTCTGGCCGACCTGGTGGGCGAGATACGCGGAGCCGAAGCCGCCGTCGAAGGAGGCGACGTCGGCGTCGGTCTGTTTAAAGACGGCGTGTTCGCGCGAGGCGAGCGTGAGGTCACAGACCACGTGCAGGGAGTGTCCCCCGCCGACGGCCCAACCCGGAACCACGGCGACGACCGGCTTGGGCATGAACCGGATGAGCCGCTGGACTTCGAGGATGTGGAGCCGACCGACCCGCGGCGTGTCGTCGGCGTCGTCCTCGCTTTCGTCGCCGTCGTACTCGTAGCCCGACGCGCCGCGGATGGCCTGGTCGCCGCCGGAGGAGAACGCCCAGCCCCCGTCCGTCTCGGAGGGGCCGTTGCCGGTTAGGAGGACGCAGCCGACGTCGGGGTCCTGGCGGGCGTGATCGAGCGCGACGTACAGTTCGTCGACCGTCCGGGGGCGGAACGCGTTTCTGACCTCGGGTCGGTCGAACGCGATCCTGACGGCGGGGACGTCGACGGCGCGGTGATACGTGACGTCGGTGAACTCCGCGGCGGCGTCCACCGGTTCCCACCGCGCGGCGTCGAAGAGTTCCGAGACCATGCTTCGACGGCGGGACCGACGCGCAAAAAGATTCGTGTCTCCCGACTTCGCCCCCGGTCGGGCGTTACCGACCCAGGGTCGCGACGAGCGGGGGGAACAGCCCCGCGCCGACCGCGCCGACGACGAACGCGGTCGGGAGCAACAGCGCGGGGCCGCCGCCGGTCGCCACGCCGACGAGCCCCGGAAGGGCGACCCCGCAGACGACGACGGCGTTGAAGTACGCGAGGCGGGCGACGCTCAGTCGGGTGCTCGTTTTCGGCCACTCGGCGCCGACGGCGAGCGTCCGGCGTTTCACCGCCGCGGCGACGAGGACGAACCCCGTCGCCGTGAGGATCGTCCGCCCGCTCAGGGTCGCGCTGTTGAACAGCACGACGAGGACGAGCGCCGGGATGGCGAAGACGACGAGCTCGGAGGTGGCGTCGAAGAGCCGTTCGAGCCAGGTGCCGACGGCGTCGTTCTCCGGCCGGAGGCGGACCCGACGCTCCTCGATCTCGGGTGTGGTCCCGCGGTGCTCGTCCATGGTTCGACGGTAGACGAGGAGCCAATTAACGGTGTTGGAGGCTACTGGATCCGGTCGATCACGCGCTCTTTCAGCCGCGCTCGGACCCGGTGGCTCGCCTCGGCGTCGGTCTCGACCTCGACGACGTGCGTCCCCTCGTTCGACACCGCCTCGGCGTACGTGTCGCGGAACTCCGCCTCGGGCACGCGCGCGAACGAGAGATCGTACAAACCCTCGGTCGGTGCGAAGTCCAGGTCGTGCGGCGTCACGAACTGCTCGGTGAAGGGCGGCTCGAAGTCCGCGATCGGGAGCATGTGGAAGATGCCGCCGCCGTCGTTGTTGATCAGGACGATCGTCGCGTCGACGTCGCACCGTCCCAGCGCGAGCAGGCCGTTCATGTCGTGGTAGTACGCGAGGTCGCCCGTGACGAGCGTCAACGGGTCGGTGGTCGCGCTGGCCGCGCCGAGCGCGGTCGAGACGACCCCGTCGATCCCCGACGCCCCCCGGTTGCCGAGCACGGTCAGCGACTTCGTCGACGGCGCGGCGAAGCGATCCAGGTCACGGACGGGCATCGAGTTCGAGACGAAGAGTGTCGCGGGGTCGGGAGCCGCCTCGACCACCGACGCGAGCAGGCGACCCTCACAGAACGACGGCGACTCCTCGCACTCCGCGAAGTGGGCCGCCTCGGCGTCGAGCCACCGCTCGCGCCAGGAGTCGCTCCCCGACCCGCGCCCGAGCGCCTGCGCGAGTCGCCACGCGAGCGTCGCGGGATCGGCGACGACGAGGTCGGTCGCGGCGAACTCGGCCTCGCGCCAGCCCGCGGCGGGATCGACGACGAACTGCCGTGCGCCCGTTCGGGCGAGGTACTTCCGGAGCGGTTTCGAGGTGGGCGACGCGCCGACCCGGAGGACGACCTCCGGGTCGGGCCACGTTCGCGTCAGCGATTCGTCGAGGAAGCCGTCGTAGCCGCCGACGACGGGCGTCGTCCGGACGTGACCGCCGAACCGAAGCCCCGAAAGCGGGTCCGCGAGCACCGGAAAGCCCGTCGCGTGGGCGAGCGCCGCGATCGACTCGCCGTCGACACCGGGGGCGTCGGCGGGGCCGGCGACGACGAGCCCCCGATCGACGTCGAGCGCGCTCGCGACTGTCCGCAGGTCCTCCTCGCCGACCGCGGCCGCACCGGCGGTCGTCCGGACGAACGGCGCGTCGCCGTCGCGGCCGCGCGCGGCGAGGTCGGGGAGGTCGTCCGGCACGTCACTGTCGACGCGGGTCGGTTCGAGCGGCTTCCGGAAGGGGAAGTTGAGGTGGACCGGACCGGCGGGTGCGACGGTCGCCTTCGCCAGCGCCCGGGCGGCGGTCGTCCGAAGTGACCGGAGCGTTCGATCCGTCGGCGCGGGTTCGGCGACGTCGCGGTACCATCTCACGGAAGAACCGAACAGCTTCTCCTGGTCGATCGTCTGGTTGGCACCCGAATCACGGAGCTCCGGGGGCCGGTCGGCCGTCAGCACCAGGAGGGGAACGCGTGCCTGCGACGCCTCGATAACAGCGGGATGAAAGTTCGCCGCGGCGGTGCCCGAGGTACAGACGAGCGGCGTCACCTCACCCGTGCGGCGGGCCCGCCCGAGCGCGAAGAAGGCCGAGGAGCGCTCGTCGAGGTGCGAGAAGACGTGGACGTCCTCGTGGCGGTCGAACGCCACTGTCAGCGGCGTCGAGCGACTCCCGGGCGTGATGCAGACGGCGGAGACGCCGCCGCGGGCCAGCTCGTCGACGAACGCCTCGGCCCAGAGCGTGTTCCGGTTCGGCGCGGTCATTGCCCCGTGTTCGGGGGAGGGCGTCAATACTCCTGTGGGTTCGGCTCACGCCGTCGACTGCCGCGACGGCCCCGTGCCTCGATTCCTGACGCTTTTGCCTCACGACGTCAGATTCCGCAACTCTGAAGCCAATATAGTGACCATATTATTCATTATCTTCGTTCTAGCGAACGCTTTTCACACGTAAGTCGATGTAGTTAGACGATTATCATCTATGAACGGGGACACAGCGGAGGTCGGGGGGGCGACCGACGACGCACCGCACGCCGGGGAGACGGAGTCGACGGCCGCGGCGGTGTCGATGGTGCTCCGGACGCGAACGCCGGTGTGTGGCTCGCGGACGACCGTCATCGACCGACTCGGGCGGCTCCGGGCGACTGGGGCGATCGACGACTTCAAGGTCCGCACGTGGCCCGACGAGGTGGTGCTGTCCGACGGGACCAGCGCCGACCCGGTCGTCGAGACGTTCGAGCGGTTCGAGCGGTGGGCGGCCGCACATGGGCTGAGCGTCCGCCCGGCGTTCGACGTGCGGACCGTCTCGTCGCTCATCGGTCGGGAGCGCGAGCTGCTCACGCTCCCGATGATGAGCCTCGCGGTCTCGGCCGACGGCGACCTCGTCGGCGTCTTCCCCTGCCGGAACGGCGAGCAGACGTGGACGATCGGCGACTGCCTCGACGCGTACGAGGGCGACGGCGACGCGCTGGCGGAGCTCGATCCGACCGGGTCGCGCTGACGGGTCGCGACGGTCGAAGACGACGCGGGCGGCGAGCATAGGCCGCCGGAGCGTCGCGCGAGTCCTCCGTCACCCGACGCTCGTCGGTGTGTGGTCGACGGAGACGTGCGGACGGTGACCGAACGGTTCAGGTGTCGTCTTCGAGTTCGTCGAGGATCGGCCGGTACTTCAGCTGGACCTCGTCCCACTCGCGGTCGGGGTCGGAGTCGGCGACGATGCCGACCCCCGCGAACAGCGTCACCTCCCGCTCGGCGGCCACCGCCGAGCGGAGCGCGACGGCGAACGAGCCGTAGCCGGCGGCGTCGATCCAGCCGACGGGGGCGGCGTACCACCCGCGGTCGAACGGCTCCGTCTCGCGGATCGTCGCCAGCGCGGCTTCGGGGGGGAGCCCGCCGACGGCGGGCGTCGGGTGGAGCGCCTCGACCAAGTCGAGGACGTGGTAGTCGCGGTCGAGTTCGGCGGTGATCGGCGTCCAGAGGTGCTGGACGGTCGCCAGCCGGCGCACTCGGCGCTCGCCCGTCGCGACCGACGCGGCGAACGGGGCGAGCTGCTCGCGGATCGTCTCGGCGACGAGGTCGTGCTCGTGGACGTTCTTCTCGGAGTCCATAAGCTCCTGGGCGAGCCACTCGTCCTCCGCGGGCGTCTCACCGCGCCCTGTCGTACCCGCGAGCGCCCCCGTCTCGACCGTCCGCCCGCGTACGGAGACGAGTCGCTCGGGCGTCGCGCCGAAGAAGCTCGTCTCGCCGTCGGCGGGTTCGACGAGGAAGCGGTGACAGTCGGGGTACTTCTCGTCGAGCCGTGCGAGCGTGTCCGACAGCGACAGTGGCGAGTCGAGGTCGACGTCGAGCGCCTGCGCGAGGACGACCTTCCGCAGGTCGCCCGAGCGGATCCGCGAGACCGCGGCCTCGACGCCCGTTCGCCAGTCCTCGACGGCCGTCGTTCGGGTTCGCGAGCGGATCCCCGGGCGCGATCGCATCGGCTCGGCAGTCAGGTCGGCGAGCCGGTCGCGTTCGGCGTCGAGCCGTGATTCGACGGCCTCGACGGTCGCCTCGGACCCGACCGCGTTGACCGTGAGCCACGTGCCGTTGTCGGCGTACGTCACCTGCACGCGGGGGAAGACGAAGCGGGCGTCCGGGAAGTCGCGCCAGGGGTCCCGTTCGGCACCCTCGTCGTGGAAGGCGAAGCCCCCGAACAGCCGCGGGCGGGCCGCCTCCGTACCGGCGTGGACGTCGCCGGTCTCGAAGAGCGCTTCCGCTGCCTCGCGAACGTGGGCGAACCGGTCCGGCCCGTTCGCCGTGACGGTGGCCGCGGCACCGCTGCCGACCACGGTGGCGTCACCCGGTGCACTCCAGACCGTCCGCGGTCGCGTCGCCGCCTCGAGGACGGCCCGGAACGGTGGATCCCGTATCCGTACCGTCCGGCTGACGAGGTTGTCGACCCCGCCAGTCTGTGGCGGTTCCATCGTCCGACCCTCGGGACCACGTGCTCTTGTACCTGACTATGATTCGCGGCCGGCGCGCGTTTCGCTCGGGACGAACCTACCGGCGTCACGAGCCGGGGTGTGGCCCGGGAGCGCGGGGCTCAGGCGTACCGTTCTTCCTCCCAGGGGTTCGCCGTGTTGGAGTAGCCCCGCTTCTCCCAGTAACCGCGTTCGGGCTCGGTCAGGAACTCCACGCCGGAGACCCACTTCGCGCCCTTGTACGCGTACCTGTGTGGGGTGACGACGCGGAGCGGCCCGCCGTGGTCCGACGGGAGGGGTTCGCCGTCGTACTCCGAGGCGAACAGAACCTCCTCGCGCATGCAGTCCGCGAGCGGGAGGTTCGTCGTGTAGTCGTCCATCGCGTGGAACATGACGTGGACCGCGTCGTCGGTGACGCCGGCCGCCTCGGCGAGTGTGGGGAAAGTGACGCCCGTGAACTCGCAGTCGAACTTGCTCCAGCCGGTGACGCAGTGGAAGTCCTGTCGCTGCGTCTCGGTGGGAAGCTCGTGGAACGCCTCCCACGTGAGTTCGAGCGGGTCGTCGACGGCACCCCAGACCTCGAAGCGCCACTCCTCGCGCTCGACCCCCGGCGTCCCGGATTTCGAGAGGACGGGGAAGCGACTCGTCTCGCGCTGGCCCGGCGGGAGGCGTTCGTCGCCGAACTCCCGGTAGAGCTCCGTGACGTCGTTCATACGCGCGGTTGGGAACGGACGCACCTATACTGTCGGGTTCGGGTCGGCCCGTGACGCCGCCCCGGCGCGGGCCGTGACTACCGGGCGGCTGGGGAGGACCCGGCGGACGCGACGACGCGACTCGGCGCGTCCGCCGGACCCCTCGGGCCGAACGGTTGTCAACGGGCGTGAGGCGGCAGTTCACGACGATCGCTCGGCCGGCTACACCCCCGCCAGAACTAAATATGGTCACTTCAAACCCCCCCACAGTCAGATGCCTACAGTAGAGATAACGGTCCCCGAGCACCTGGAGATGCAGATCGCGCAGATGGTCGAAGAGGGGGAGTTCGTCAACCGGGAGGAGGCCATCGAGGAGTTGCTCTCGACGGGGCTGCGTGCGTTCAAGACCAGCGGCCCGATCGACGACGACCAAGAGTTCCAAGACGACGGGATGATGGGTCACGAAGACGAGTACGTGTTCTGACGGTCCGTCGCCGTCTGAGCCTCCCACGCGGGACGGGGGCGTCGTCCTTTCCGGCGGCTCCGTGGCTCGTCGTGAGGACGTTTCCTGCCGTGCCGGTCGTCCGCGAGAGCCCCGGCCACGCTCGCGCTGGCGGCCCGTGGTGGGTTCGACGAGGAGCGGTTCGGCGTTCGCCTCCCCGGACGCGCGTCCGCCGCGGGCGACCCCGCTGAGCACGGCGAGGGAGACGCCGTGGACGACCGCCGCTCCCCTCGCGACGACCGCTGAGCCGGGCCGATCGTCCAGACCGTCACGCGGAACGGTCGACTGACCGAGGGACGAGCGTTCGCTGTCACTGGGGCCACGGCGGCCGTGTCAGCAGCCCCCCAACAATGCTTAAACGGAACTCGCTCGTACGCGTGTATATGCACAAGGACGAACTGTTAGAGCTACACGAACAGCTCGTGACGATCAAAGATCACTTCAAAGGGCGCGAAGAGGTCCCCGAGGGACTGTTCGACGAGTACGAGGGGCTCGGGGTCGATCCCTCGCACGTTCACAAGTCCAAGAGCGAACACAAACACGCGGTGTTCGTGCTCGGAAGCGCGCTCGCGGCCGCGATGTCGGACGACGAGTTCTCCAGCGCCGGCCGTGTCGGCAAGCGCATGGAGGAGCTCGCCGAGGACGCGGAGTCGAAACTCTGAGGCGTGACGCCGGATCACCTCGACCAGCCGACACGACGTAGATAGCCGTGCCGTTCACACCCCCACCCGTTCCCCCCTGGCTCCCGCTGCAGCAGCTGGCCGTTCTCGGCGTCGTCGCCCTCTCTCTCCTGACTGTCTGGTACATCGAGCGCCCCGCCGGACGGTGGGGGCAGCTGCTCCGCCGGCGCTTCCTCGCGGGCGTCCCGTGGGGGACGTTCGTCGTGAGCGCGATGGTCCTCGGCGTCTACCTCTTCATCCAGGGCGGGATCGACCACTGGGTGTCGCCGATCGTCGTCCCGTTCCGCGCGTGGTCGTACTTCTACCCGCTCGGCCTCGTCGTCTCGGGCTTCGCACACGCGGGCCCGAACCACCTCATCGGGAACCTCGTCGGGACGCTCGTGTTCGCCCCGCTGGCAGAGTACGCGTGGGGACACTTCCCCACCCGGCGCGGCTCGTCGTCGTTCTCCTCGTGGCGGACCAACCCGTACGTCCGTGCGTTCGTCCTCTTTCCCGCCGCCGTCGTCGTCGTCACCGTCGCCACGTCGGTCGTGGCCATCGGCCCCGTCATCGGCTTCTCCGGGGTGGTGTTCGCCTTCGCCGGCTTCGCGCTCGTTCGCTACCCAGTGGCGACGGTCGTCGCGCTCGTCGCCGGTCGCGTGCTCGGACTGATCCGGGCGGCGCTCCAGATGCCGACCGTCCAGGCGAAAGCCCAGCCCACGTTCTCGTCGCCGTGGTGGGCCGAGATCGCCATCCAGGGCCACGCGGTCGGCCTGCTCGTCGGCGTCCTCCTCGGCGTCTGGCTCCTCCGTCGACGCGGCGACCCGCGGCCGCCCACCGCCCGGACGTGGGGCGGTGTGCTCCTCTTTGCCGTCTCGCAGTCGATGTGGGCCGTCTACTGGTTCCGCGGCGGCGAGACGTTCGTCCTCTTCCGTGCGCTCGGCGTCGTCCTCGTCTTCGCGCTCGCGACGGTCGTCGCGCTGACGGTCACCGCCTCCGACCGGCCCCTGTTCGGGCGCGCCCTCAGCGACGGCGGAAAACCGGACCTGCTCACGCTCCCCCGGTGGGAGTGGGGCGTCGTCGTCATGGTGCTGTCGGCGTCGGCCCTCGCCGGCCCCGCGGTGCCGGTAAACCTTTTCACCGCCTCTGACGCCCCCCTGCCGGGCGATCCGGTCCAGGTCCGCGACTACGAGGTGACGTACGCCGAGGACGTCCCCGACGGGATGATCTCGGCCGTCGACGTCAGCGCGTTCGGCGAGACGACGGCCGTCAACACTTCCGGCGTCATCGTCCGCAGCCGCGACCGCGGCATCTGGACCACGGCCGTCACCAAAGGTCGACTAGCGTTCGCCGGGCGGCTTCCCGTCCGGGTCGGCGGCGTCGGCTGGCGCGACGTGGTCGTCGTCGACCGGTCGGGGTGGACGGTCGTCGGTGGCGGCGACGTCTACCGGATCAACGCGACGCACGACGGCGACACCCGGACCGTCTACCGGTCGCCGCCCGCGACAGCCAGGCCGATCGTCAGTGGCCGAAACGTCACCGTCGCCGCCGAGCCGACGGGGTTCGTCGTCAGGGTCACTCACGGCAACGAGACCGCGAGCGCGCCCATCCCGCCGGCGGGCGAGTCGGTGACGCTCGAAGGCGTCGAACTCCAGCGGACGAAGAAGGCTCTCGTCGCACACTACGAGGGGACGCGGGTCCGGGTCGCGAAGCCCGAGACGTACCCCGGTCAGCGGAACTAGTCCCCGGCCCAGACGATCCGGTACACCTCGGTCCGGAGCTCTTTGCGATTCTCCTCGTGGAAGTCGAACTGACGGGCGAGGTCGAACGTGGCCTCGAACGCGTGGGTCACCTCGCCGCCGTTGTCGGCGGCGAACGCCTCGACGAACTCCTGGCTCCCGGCGTTGTGGATCGAGTACGAGACGTCGGCGAGCTCGGCGGCCGTCGCGAGGAACGCCCGGTCGGCGTGTTCGTGGCCGCGCTGTGCGCCGAACGGCGGGTTCATCACCACCGTCGTCCGCTCCGTCAGTCGGAGCGGACACCGCGTCGCGTCGGCCTGGACCCAGTGGATGGGTGCGGTCGTTCCGACCCGGACCCGGTTCGCGCGGGCGGTCGACAGCGCCTCGCGGTCGACGTCGAGGCCGATCACCCGCGCCGGGCCGCGCAAGGCCGCACCGAGCGCGAGCATCCCGGTCCCGGTTCCGAGGTCGACGACGGTCCGACCCTCGATGTCGTCGTTGAGGTCGGCGACGTGGACGACGTGTGCGGCGAGTTCGGGCGGCGTCGGGTACTGTTCGAGGCTCACGCTCGGGTTCTCGAACCCCGCGACGACGGCGAGTTGTGTCTCCAGTGCGGCCTTCGTCGCCACGGCTACGCACCCCTCGGCGACGCCTGACGGCAACCCGGATCGATCCGTGCGCCTCCGCCCGACCTGTCCGTCGTGTTCGGTGAGCGCGTCATGGGTACCCATATCTTCCGGTTATGCTAAAATCTTCCCGCATGTACGCGAGTAATGCCGGCGGCGACGGGCGTGCCCGGGGGACGCCAGACCGCTGTCCGCTGATACGTCTCCGGCACCTCGGGTGAAACGGGGTCACACGCTCACAGGCATCCCCCCTCCGTCGAGTGACCCCACCGCCACTACCCGCGAGTAATCGCCGGGCCGTTCGTGTCGGAGCACCCGCCCCGACCGACGGCGACGAAGCCACGGAAAACCGGCAAACAGCGGGACGTCCCTCCCGAGGAGTTCTCGCCGCCGTTCGAGACTATATCAAAAATCTGTTACAAAGGTTTAAATTTACCCCTCACCACAAACCTTATAATGGAACGTCCGAGTCGGCAGCGTCAGCGCGAGCAGGCATCGGAACAGGAAACGGATGAGGAGATCGTCTGTCCTGAGTGTGACTCGGAAAACATCGTCACCGACGCCGACCAGGGGGAGTTAGTGTGTGACGACTGTGGGCTCGTCCTCGACGAGCGGCAGATCGACCGGGGGCCGGAGTGGCGGGCGTTCAACCACTCCGAGCGTCAGTCGAAGTCCCGAGTCGGCGCACCGATCACCGAGACGATGCACGACCGCGGGTTGACGACGACGATCGACTGGAAGGACAAGGACGCCTACGGACGGTCGCTCTCCTCGGAGAAACGATCGCAGATGCATCGGCTGCGCAAGTGGCAAGAGCGCATCCGGACGAAGGACGCCGGCGAGCGCAACCTCCAGTTCGCGCTGAGCGAGATCGACCGCATGGCAAGCGCGCTGGGCGTCCCACGGTCGGTACGAGAGGTCGCGTCGGTCAT
Organism: Salinigranum marinum; assembly: GCF_024228675.1. NCBI lineage: Archaea > Methanobacteriati > Methanobacteriota > Halobacteria > Halobacteriales > Haloferacaceae > Salinigranum > Salinigranum marinum. Next base: position 1,539,710 of record NZ_CP100461.1, read on the forward strand.
CTACCGACGGGCGCTCAACGAGGACCTCATCCGCGGACGAAGTATCGAGGGCGTCGCCACGAGCGCGCTGTACGCCGCCTGCCGGCAGGAGGGCATCCCGCGGTCGCTGGACGAGGTCGCCGAGGTGTCCCGAGTGCCGCAGAAGGAGATCGGCCGCACGTATCGGTACATCTCCCAGGAGCTCGGCCTCGAACTCAAGCCGGTCGACCCCAAGCAGTTCGTCCCCCGCTTTGCGAGCGCGCTGAACCTCTCTGAGGAGGTCCAGGCGAAGGCGACAGAGATCATCGACGTCTCCGCCGAGCAGGGTCTGCTGTCGGGGAAGTCGCCCACAGGGTTCGCCGCGGCGGCGATCTACGCCGCCTCGCTGCTCTGTAACGAGAAGAAGACCCAGCGCGAGGTCGCCGACGTCGCGCAGGTCACCGAGGTCACGATCCGGAATCGGTACCAAGAACAGATCGAAGCGATGGGCTTCCGCTGAGTCGGCTCAGACGCGGACGAACACGACGATCTCGCGGTTCCACAGTCCAAGCCGGTAGCGGCTGCGCTCGTACCCCGGCAGCCGTGGCTCGACCGACCCGGCGTCGTCGGGGTCGACGACGACGACCGGCGGCGGGTCGGCGGGGAGCGCCGCGTTCGACGCCAGCGTCGTCGCCTCGGCTCCCTCGCGGGCGACGTACCACGGCAGGGGGAGCTGACCGCCCCACGCCGTGGGAACGGGCGGGCCGTCGGCGACGGCCCAGTCACCCGTGTGGAAGCGGTCGCCGTAGTACAACACCGCCGGCTCCCCCTCGCCCGCCGCCGAGACGTTCGCGGCGAACGGCTCCAGGTCGTCCGCGGGCTGGCCGTACTCCGCGAGCGCGCCGTCGGGCGTCGGCGGCCCGTAGACATCGCTCGCGAGGACCCCCCCGACCTGGGCGACGCCGGCGACGACCACGAGCAACACGGCGGCGACCGCGGAGGCGTCCGCACGCGAGACGGCCGCCCGGCCGTACGCCACGCCGCGTCCGGCCCCGACCGCTGCCGGAACCGCCAGCGGGACGACGGCGTGGACGGCCGTCCAGGGCGCGTCGACCTCCGCGATGGTCGGGAAAAAGAGGACCGCGGCGGCGGCCCACACGGCGAAGAACGCGACGACCGTCCGGTCCGCCCCGACGTACCGTTCCGAGAGGGCACCGACGACCGCGAGCGCGACGGTCGGGAGCGCCGCGGCGAGGAGCGTCCGCACGAGCGAGATGACGAACGGCACGAGCGGGTGGGTCGCGCCGTCGGCGTACCGGGAGGCGACCCGTACGGCGAAAAAGCGGCCCGGTGCCTCGCTGAAGGCGAACGCCACGGCCCGCGGGAACGTCGCCGGCGACCAGAGGCTCACGCTCCCGCCGCGCGGGGCGTAGAGGAAGACGACCGCGGCGACGAACACGAGGAACAGTCGGGCGAGGAGCGTCGACTCCGCCCGAAGACGGTCCGAGAGTGCCGCGAGCGCGTCGCCCGGGAGTCGCCGCGCGTCGAAGACGACGGCGCAGGCGACGAGGACGCACGCGAACGTGGCAACGACGAAGCCGGAGGCGGCGACCGCGGCCGCGACCGCCAGCACCGCGCCGTAAGCGGCCCCCCGACGACCCGAGTCGACCGCGCGGACGACGAGGACGCACGCGACGAACGCCGCCGCGGCGAGGAGGGCGTCGCCGCGGAGGACGCGCGTGTAGTACAACAGCGGTGGCGAGGCGGCGAGGATCACCGCGAGGAAGACGGTCTCATCGTCTGCGAGCCGACCGCGGAGCCCGAGCGCCGAGAGGGGGAGGAGGCCGCCGACGAGCGCGACGGGGAGGCGAGCGGCGGCGTCGGTCGCGCCGAACAGCGCGAACGAGCCACGCGCGAGGTGGTACGGGAGCGGTCCGCCAGCGACTGGGCGGTACTCGAACGCGCCCGCGCGGGCGAACCGAAGCGCCCAGACCCCGACGCGGGCCTCGTCCCAGTGGAACGGACGGCCGTCGAGTCCGACGAGCCGGATCGACAGCGCGACCACGGCGATCACGCCGACGACGGCGCGGGTGGAGTCGACGCGACCGGCCCGTGACATGGCTCTTCGTGCCGACGCTCGCGGCAGAAACGTTTCGGTTCGCGGCGGGTGCGTCGGGCGGACGGCGTCCAGCACGCGCGGATGGTTCGCGGGCGAACCGCACCGCGGCCGACGCTCGTTTCGTCGGACGATCGGCTGCTCCCGGCACCCGGGAACCGTCACCAACACCTAAGCCCCGGCGTGGTGACGCATGCGGTATGTACGACGCGATCCTGGTTCCGACCGACGGAAGCCCCGCCGCCGAGCGCGCGGTCGACCACGCGGTCGAACTCGCCACGACGTTCGGTGCGACGGTCCACGCACTGTACGTCGTCGACGTGGCGCTGTACTCGTCGCTCGAAGCGGGCGTCGACGCCGTGATCGATGCGCTGGAACGCGAGGGGGAGTCCGCGGTCGAGGCGGTCGAAACGCGCTGTGCGGCCGCCGGCATCGAGACCGAGACCGAGGTCGTCATCGGCCCGGTCCACCGGGCCATCCGCGACTACGTGACCGAACACGACATCGACCTCGTGGTGATGGGCACCCACGGCCGCCAGGGGGTCGAGCGATTCCTCCTCGGGAGCGTGACCGAACGGACCGTCCGCACGTCGCCGGCTCCCGTCCTGACGGTCGGCCCGGACGACGAGGACGCGACCGCCGAGTCCGGATCCGGTGGAAACGACGCCGACACGGCGTAGAGACGAGGGCGTGGTGGTGTCGGCGTGCGGAGTCTGGCGTCGGCGGCGGTCAGACCGACCCGGGTGGCCCGACCGCCCGGCCACCCGCCCACGTCGACGTGGTGTGTCGCCGCGCGGCCGGCGGGATGCATAAAGAGTTTTGCTCCGCTCGGTCGAACGCGCGGTATGACCGACTACACGGTCGAGTTCGTCAACACGGGCGAGACGATCACCGTCTCCGACACGGAGACGATCCTCCGCGCGTGTCTCGACGCCGGCATCGCCCAGGAGTACTCCTGTCGCGTCGGGATGTGTCTCGCCTGTTCGGCCGAGATCCTCGACGGAGAGGTGACACAGCCCGCCGCCCACGCGCTCACCGACGAGGAACAGGAATCGTACGCGCTCACGTGTATGGCCCGCCCCCAGTCCGACCTGAAGCTCGACCGCGGTTCGTATCCGCCGAGCATCGACACCGACGGTGCGGCGGTCGACTCAGCGGCGGCCGACGACTGACCCGAGCCGGTCGCCCCGCCGTCGCGGCTTCTCTGCGGCGAGTGCTCGTTTCACCGACGCCCAGAGCGCGTGCTGTCGCTCCAGGCGGTGACCGCCTCCGTGGCGCGTCCCTCCCGCGGTGGGGGACTCTCCGGCGGAGGGGGACGCGACGTCGCCTCAGTCGGCGTCCGCGGCACGGGTCGCCGCGCAGTTGTTCGGCCCGAGTTCGAGCTCGAACGACTCGTCGGCGGCGGCGGACTCCCGCCCGAGGTTCACCGCGATGATCTCCTCGTAGTTCGCGGGGCGCGGCGGCATGTCGGCGAGGACGAAGTCGATGAACTCGTCGGGAGCAAGCGACAGCGCGTGGAGGCGCCCTCGGAGGTCTCCCATCCGTGCGACGTACGCGCCGGCGTCGTTCGGTCGGGCGGCGTCCGAGAAGTGTGCCGGCGCGATCAGGCGGTCGTCGTCGAGCGCCGACAGCGTCGCGTGCAGGCGTCGGGCGGCGTCGGGTGCGCCCTCGTCGCCCGCTTCGAGGTCCGGCCGGGCGACGCTCTCGAGGAAGACGGTGTCCCCGGCGAACAGCAGACCCCCCAGTCGGTAGCCGAGCATCTCGGTCGTGTGGCCCGGAAGCGCCACGGCGTCGAGCGCGACCTCACCCACCTCGATCGTGTCGCCCGCCCCGACGAGTCGGGCGTCGAAGGAGAGCCCCCGCTCGCGGGCACCCGCGGGGAGGAGCACGTCCGCGTCGGTCGCCGCCCTGAGGTCGCGGACGCCGCTGACGTGGTCGGCGTGGACGTGCGTGTCGACCGCCGCGACCAGCTCGACACCGTGGTCGCGCGCGGCGGCGACGTAGCGGTCAGTGAACGCCCGCAGGGGGTCGACGACCAGCGCCTCGTCGCCCGAGACGACGAGGTACGACAGACAGCCCGAGGAGGGGCGCTGGTACTGGACGACGGTGGCCGAGTCGGTCTCGATCTCGACGGTGTGGGAGACGCGGGCCCACCCGCGCATTCCCTCGTCGAGGTTCGCGGCGGCAAGCCCCTCGGCCTCGAGGAGTTCGGCGACGTACGCGCTCGACTCGCCGCGGCCACAGACGACGAGGACCGGTTCGTCCAGTGCCTCGCGCACCTCGCGTGCGAGGTCGTCGACGGCGTCGGTGACGTCGGCCTCGACGAACCGGTAGTACGGGATCTGGACGGTGGTCACCGCCGCGCCCGACAGCGGCCACGCCTCGGCGTCGGCGCGGTTGCGGACATCGAGAACCGACACCGGCTCGCCCGTCCGGAGCTGTTCGGCCAGTTCGGTCGGCGCGACGGCGTCGACCGGCCCCGACGCCTGCGGATACTCGCTCATATCTCCCGTAGGCGGGCGATCGGCAAAAACGAACGGGCGGCAGTCGGCGTCGGGCACGGTCCGTGCGGTCGGCCGACGGCGTCCGGCCCCGCGGAAACGTTGAAACCAGCCCGCGCCCTTCGACGAGTATGGACGGCGACACGTTCCGCGAGTCGGTCGAGTCGGCGAAGCGCACGGAACTCGACCGGCTGGGATCGAGCAAGCTGCTCATCGCGCTGACCGGCGCACGGATCGAACGCGAGCGCGTCCTCGAGGTGGCGGCCCACTCCGAACACGCCGCCCGCGAGACGTTCCGCGCGTGGGCGGCCGACGAGCCACACGACGGCGCGAGGGCGGCGTTCGAGGCGGTCGCCGCCCAGGAGGACACCCACCTCGACCGCGTCCTCGCGGCGCTCGACGGCGAGGTCGACCTCGCCGACGGCGGACCGATGCACGCGTACCTGCGGGGACGCGAGGAGACGATCGAACGCGTCGCGAGCGGGATGGTCGGCCGACCGCTCGTCAGTCTCCGCACGCACACCCAGCTCATCGGCTTCTTCATCAACGAGGCCGACGAGTCGGGTGCGGACCTCTTCCGCGATCTCAAGTCCGAGACCGCAGCCGTGATCGACGACGGCGTCGCGCTCCTCGACGAGCACTGCACGGACGACGCCGAGTGGGAGCGCGCGCGCATGGTGGCCGAGTACGTGATCCAGGTCGCGTACGACGACTACGCCGACGGGCTGACCGAGCTGGGACTCGGTGTCAAGGACGTCTGCTGAGTGGAGCCGTCCGCTCGCCGCCGCGCAGGAGATCTGATTCTCATGGCGGAAAACCGGAGTGTCAGCACTAAGTAGTGGAGTTCCTACCATCGGGCATATGGGTCTCTTCGTCGTCTCGTGGGCGTTTCTCGGCTACGTGCTCGCGTACGGTGGTGCAACACTCGTCTGTGCGGTCGCACTCGTCCGCGCGCGGCGGATCGACGACGCCGAGACCCGCCGCGGACTCGTCGCGCTCATCGCCGGGAGTGGGGGCTGGGCCGCGTGGGAACTCGGCTTCCTGGTCGCACCGACCCCCCGGTTGCAGTACGGCGAGCGTGTCATAGAACTCTTCACACACTATAGTCAGTTTGATTACTATTATATCAGGTTATTAGCTCAGAAGTACGTGCACTCGGTGCACGGAGTTCAAAACCAGTCAGAGAGTGCCCTTTCGTTTCCGAATAATGATTTCTCGCACCCGTTCAACGTGGTTCGTCTCGGAGTGAACGAACGCTGTGAGGATGGCTTCGACGATCTCGGAGCGGCTGGCTCCGAGATCGTCACACTCAGCGACCAATTCATCCACTTTTCGCACGATTTCCCCGTCAACAGCGACTCCGAACTTCTCTTTTGCCATAGCTAAAACAATCTGAGAACAGCGTGCACCAAGTGCACGGCGGTTTCAATTTGTCTAAGCTGATTCAGCGAGCCATGTGAACTCTTCTATGACACGCTCGTACGGCAGCTATCTCGTCAGCCTGGTAGTCGGCCTCACGACCGTCGGTGCCTGGCTGTACTTCTGCTCGGCGTACACCCACCGCTCGTTCCACACGGACCCGACCTACCGGCGGGCCGCGGTCGCGGTGTATCTCGCCATCGTCGCGGTGAAGCTCACGAACCCGTTCCACGGGATCTACTTCACGACCGAGTTCGTGACGGAGCCGTTCCCCCACCTGACCGTCATACACGGGACGTTCCACTGGATCGTCTCCGGGCTCTCGTACGCGCTCGTCGCCGTCGGCTTCTTCATGCTGTACGAGCTGTTCCTCGAATCCGACTACGATACCCGCCCCCTCGGGATCGTCGCGGCCATCACCGGCCTCCCGGTGGTGTTCGACATCGTCGGCTTCGCCAGTACGAGCCTCATCGACATCAACTACGAACCGCTCGGCGTCGCCGTCTTCGCCGTCGGGGTGCTGTACGTCTTCGAGGAGGAGTTCCTGGCCGTCCAGCTCACGGACGGCGTCGACGACGCGGTGGTGTACCTGGACGACGACGGGCGGATCCGGCAGTTCAACGACCGGGCTCGGGCGCTGTTTCCGTCGCTGGCGGGCGCGCCGGGTGCCTCGTTCAGCGCCGTGCTCCCGGACGCGGCGGCCCGCCTCGGCACCGACGAGCCGGTGCTCGACCGCACCCGCGACGGGGAGACGCGGTACTACCTCGTGAGCGACACCGCCTTCACCATGGGCCAGACCGACATCGGACGGCTCGTGGTCTTCACCGACGTGACCAACACGGAGCGCCAGCGCCGGGAACTCGACCGACAGAACGAACAGCTCGAAGGGTTCGCCGCCGCGATCAGACACGAACTGCTCAACACGCTCCAGATCGTCAGCGGGCGGGTGACCATCGCCGGGGAAGCGCTCGAAAGCGGCGACGTACAGACCGCCCGGGAGTCGTTGCGGACGGCCTCGCGAACGGCCGACCGGATGTCGGACATCGTCGGCGACCTGGCGGAGCTCGCGCGACACGGGCAGACGCTGGAGGGCACCGACTGCGTCGACCTGGCGGCGACCACCGAAGCCGCCTGGGACGCAGTCGACACCGGCGACGTCTCGCTGTCGGTCGACGCCGACGGACAGGTCGACGCCGACAGGGGTCGCGTCCACGGGCTCTTCGAGAGCGCCTTCGCCTTCGCGGTCCACAACGACGCGTCGACGGTCGCGGTCGCCCTCGACGACGACGGCTTTTCGATCACCGACGACGGCCACCCCGTGGGCGATGACGCGCCCGAGGACTTCTTCCGGTACGGCGTCTCCGTCCCCGACGCGGCGTCCGGGATGCTCCTGCCGAACCTCCGGATGCTCGCCCGCACCCACGGCTGGGAGGCGACGATCGACACCGCCTACACCGACGGGATCCGGATCGTCGTGCGCGGCGTCGGCGTCCGACGCAGGCGCGAGCAGGCCGCCTGAGCGCACCGCCTCGGAGCGAGTCGTCACCGACGCGAACCCGCGTGACCGCCGGTGGTCGCGTCGGGGCAGTCGAACGCCCCGGCGGACAGAACCGCTTTCTCCCCACGCTTCGTCCCTCCCGGCATGGGACGGGTCGAAGCTGTATTCACCGCGCCCGCGGATGGCGAGCCGATGGACGCACACGAGTCGGTCGACGCCGTCGAGGGCGGCCTGCGCGGCGACCGCTACCTCTTCGGGAGTGGCCACTACTCGCCGTACGACGTCTGCGAGGTGACGTTCGTCGCGGGCGAGGCGATCGGCGAGATCCGCGAGCGGTACGACATCGATCTCTCCGACGGCCGGCACCGACGCAACGTCGTCACGCGCGGCGTCGACCTCCGGTCGCTCCTGGAGACGACGTTCCGGGTCGGCGAGGCGACGTTCAGGGGCACACGCCCGCGGCCACCGTGCGCACACGTCGAACGCGTCGCCGGTGAGGACGGCGTCGCCCGCGCGCTGAAAGAGGGGCGAGGCGGGATCTGCGCCGACGTCCTCGAGCCGGGAGCGGTCCGCGTCGGCGACGAGATCACGGTCGTCGAGGCGTCGCCGCGAGCGGTCGGACAGGAGATCGCGGAGCGACTCCGCGGCGACGCGAGCGAGTGAGGGTCGCCGCCGCGCGTGACCCGACGTGGGCACCGGCACCGCGCTGGACACGGCGGCTGGCGCTGTGGTCTCGCGGATGCACGGCCGCTATACGGTTATTCGGGAGGAGAACCGATCAGGAGTATGTCATGGGTACCGGGTCGACGGGCGTTCCTCGCGGCGTCGGGCGTCGGGCTCGCGGGGCTCGCGGGGCTGGCCGGCTGTCTCGGGGACGCCGACGGGACGGGCGGGTCGAGCGAAACAGACACCGCCACCGAGGCGGCCGACAGCGGATCGACGCAGTCGGCGACCGGACGAGGCTCGGCCGAGGCTGCCAGCGACGGCGGCGACTACTCGACCGACACGAGCGTCCTGCCGACGCGCGACCAGCCGCTCCCGGTCGAGTGGTCGTTCGCCCGACTTCGCGACGAAACGCTCAGCGGCGGCCCGCCGAAGGACGGCATCCCCTCGGTCGACGAGCCATCCTTTTGGTCGGTCTCGGAGGCCGATGAGTTCCTCGCGCCGGGTGACATCGTCTTCGGCGTCGCGGGCGAGAGCGACGTGAAGGCGTACCCCCAGCGGGTCCTCGTCTGGCACGAGATCACGAACGACGCCATCGACGGAGAGAACGTCTCGGTCACGTACTGCCCGCTCACGGGGACGGCGATGGGCTTCTTCCGCGGGGAGACGGAGTTCGGCGTGTCGGGGCGGCTGGTCAACTCGAACCTCGTGATGTACGACCGTGAGACGGACTCGCGGTGGCCGCAGGTGCTCGCGACGGCCATATCCGGGCCCTTCGAGGGGCAGTCGCTCACGGAGTTCCCCCTCGCGTGGACGACCTGGGGTGAGTGGAAGGCGGCCCACCCCGACACGGTCGTGCTCTCGGAGGAGACGGGCCACGTCCGCAACTACAACCGCGACCCCTACGGCGAGTACAATCCCCCACGGGGCTACTACACCAACAAGAACACCCTCTTCGCCCCACTGTCGGCGGACGACCGCTACCAGGAGAAAGCAGTCGTCGTCGGGGCACGCCCGCGGGAGGGGGCAGTCGCCTTCCGCAAGGAGTCGCTCCGGGAGCAGGGGCTCCTGACGGGCGAAGTCGGGGGGACGACCTTCCACGCCGTGTACGATCCCGCGCTCGACACGGCACACGTCTACCGCGGCGACGGAACCGACCTCTCGTACGCCGACGGGCAGGTGTCGGTCGGCGGCGAGACGGTCGCTCCCGACGCGCTCCCGCTCGGACGGGTGGTCGACTTCGACGCGATGTGGTTCGCGTGGGCGGGTTTCTACCCCGAAACCGTGGTGGTCGCGTGATGACCGGCCTCGTCGATCGCGGGCGCGCGGCCCTCTCGAAGACGCTCGTCGCCGTCCGCGGTGCCGTCGTCCGGCGCGACGCCCGAGCGATCCTCGTCGGTGTCAGCCTCCTGTATCTCGGGCTGTACCTCTACGTCCTCGGGCATCTCCGGTTCACCGGCGGCGGCGGCTTCGACTCCCTCGTCGTCTCCGACCCGCTGGCGCGGATGTTCGAGTCGCGGGGACCCCTCGCCTTCGAACCGGTCGCAGCGCTCGTGGTCGGCCCGCTCGAACTCCTCGTCGCGCCCGTGAACGTCGCCATCGGCGCGGCGCTCGCGCTCCTCGTCGGCGTGAACCTCGCGGTGTCGTTCCTGGCCTGGCGACACCCCGCCGCGTGTGGGATCGGGAGCGGCGCTCGGGGATCGGGACTCCTCGCCGGCCTCCCGGCGCTCCTCTCGGGGACGGCCTGCTGTGGGCCGGTCGTCCTCATCGCACTGGGCATCCAAGCGTCGGGCGTCATCGTCGCGTCGTTCGGCTTTCTCGTCCCCGCCGCGGCGCTCTTACTCTTGGGGAGTCTCGTCTACGTCGGTCGGCAGGTCGATCCGACGGTCGCCGAGCCACGGACCGGTTGACGACGGCCGCGCGCGATCGTGACGGCCCGCATCGACTCCGGTCGCCGGTCACACCCGCGGTCACGACCCCCGGGATTGAAGCGCTCACCCCCGGTACTGACGAGCCAGACGATGACCGCAGGGGAGCCACGCGCGGCGTTCTCGGAGGCGTACGGCCGGACACCGACGGCGGTAGCGAGTGCCCCGGGCCGGGTGAACCTCGTCGGCGGGCACACCGACTACAACGAGGGGCTCGTGCTCCCGATGGCCGTCGATCTCCGGACCGCGGTCGCCCTCGCGCCGCGGGACGACGGTCGGATCCGTCTCCGGTCGACGGAGTTCGCCGACGAGGTGGTCGTCGACGGCCTCCCCGACGATCCGATCGACGACCGGGACGACTCGTGGGCGAACTACCCGCTGGGCGTCCTCGTCGAACTCGACGCGGCGGGGCTCGCGCCGGTCGGCGACGGCCTCGACCTCCTCGTGACGGGCGACGTTCCGCAGGGTGCGGGCCTCTCCTCGTCGGCCGCCCTCGAAGTGGCGACCGCGGCGGCGGCCTACGGGCTCGACCCGGGGGTCGAAACCGGCACGGACCTCCCGAAGGGGCGTCTCGCGGAGGCGGCCTGGCGCGCCGAAACGGGCTTCGTCGGCCTCGACTGCGGCATCATGGATCAGTACGCGAGCGCGCTCTGCCGGGCGGACGAGGCGCTCTTCTTGGACTGTCGCTCGCGCGAGACCGAGCGCGTCCCGTTTCCCGACGACGACTACCGCGTGGTCGTCGTCGACACCCGCGTCGAGCACGAGCTGGCCGCGTCGGCGTACAACGACCGCGTGGCCGAGTGTCGGGAGGCGGCAGAGCGGCTGAACGACCTGCTCGGCGGCGTCGACACGTTGCGCGACGTCGACCGTGACGACTTCCTCGCACACGCCGACCACCTGTCGGCCCCGCTTCGCCGTCGCGTCCGCCACGTCGTCACGGAGAACGAGCGGGTACGGGCGGCCGCTGCCGCGCTCTCGGCGGGCGACTTCGACGCGGTCGGCGACCGGATGTACGAGTCCCACGCCAGCCTCCGCGACGACTACGAGGTGTCCTGCCGAGAACTCGACGCCGTGGTCGACGTCGCGTGGACGACCGACGGCGTCGTCGGCGCGCGGATGACCGGCGGCGGCTTCGGCGGGAGCGTCGTCGCGCTCGTCGCCGCCGACGCCGTCGACGAGTTCTCCGCGCGCGTCGACCGGGCGCTCTCCGAGGAGGCCGATGTCCACCCGCGAACGTTCGTCTGCGCGTCCGCCGAGGGCGTCCGCCTGGAGTGAGCACGAGCGCAGCGCTCAGGGGAAGACGCTCTCGGGCAGGTACGCCGTCACCGTCCAGTTGGGGGCGTCGACGACCTCGCTGATCTTCAGGTCGACCGCCGCCGAACAGAGGATGTACGCCTCGCCACGGGTGAGCCCGCGCTCGGCCTCGAGGTGGTCGATCATGTGCCGGACGGCCTTCTTCGTCGCGACCATCAGGTCGTCGGCGATCCCCGCGGTGCCGTACATCGGTTCGTCCGCGCCCGTTGGGGTGAACGGCCCCGTCGTCTCCAGTTCGGGCTGGGTGATCGACTTCTCTTTCAGCACGTCGAAGCGCGCGGTGACGAACATCGGTGCTTCGATACCCGTCACGCAGACCTCACCGTCACCCTGCGCAGCGTGGCAGTCACCCGTCGAAAAGAGCGCGCCCCCGACCTCGACGGGGAGGTAGAGCGTCGACCCCGCGGTGAGGTGTTTGATGTCGAAGTTGCCGCCGGTGTCCCTGGGTGGAAGCGTGTCGTGTTCGCCGGTCTCCGCGGGGGCGACGCCCGCGATGCCGGGGAACATGTCCAGTGGGACCTCGATGCCGTCGACGAAGTGGGCCGCGCCGTCGTCGAGATCCCAGACGTGTAGGCCCGCGTCGGCAAAGTCCTCGGGGAGGAGGCCGAGGCCCATCTCGCCGGGCATAAAGCCCGTGAAGCCCCAGCCCTTGTGCTCGAAGTCGAGGAACTCGACGGCGAGGACGTCGCCGGGTTCGGCACCCTCGACCGCGACCGGCCCCGTCAGCGGGTGGACGGGATCGAAACTCGCGGTCGCGAGGTCCTCGACGTCCGAGTCCGGGCCGACCTGCCCGTCGAGCGCGTCGCGACACTCGAAGCGAACCACCTCGCCCGGCTCGACGGTGAGAATCGGATCGAGGCTGTTGTCCCAGGCGTTGTGGATGTGCTCGTCGCCGTCGGACAGTTCGTGGTCGACCGTATAGTCGAGTGACATGCGACAGTACGCCACGCGAGGGACCGGCAAAACTGTTGGCTCGATGGGGCCCGTCCAGTCCGGTGCTCGCGTCGACAGAACCCACGACGTGCCGGTGGCGCGCGCTGTCGCGACGCCATGTCGCGCCGGCACCGCGCGAGGGATGAGCGAACGAGCGACAGAGCGAGTGAGCGAATCGGCTGGGGAGGACTGTGGCGTCAGCGCCCTGGCAACCGCGCGGGATCCGCGTCGTCGCTGTCCGTCCGCCGGTCTCCCGCGAACCGACGGCGGAGCCGAGAAATCTCAGAACACAGTCCGGTCTCAGTTCCCACGTGACGACCGCACCCTGCTGGTGGACGGGATGTCGCAGTCCCTCGAACCGCTCGATCGCGCGCGTCCGCACGTCGATGTCGAACCAGAACCCGACGTCCAGACAGACCTTCTCCGCGAGCGTCGCCACGTCTCCCGCTGGGGCTCCGTCGTTCGTTCGCTCGTAGGAGAGTCCGAGGAGCCCACACGGGGCCGCGAACCCACTCCGGGCGAGTTTCCGTGCATCCGCCACCAGCGAGTTCCAGAACGGATCGACGACGGTCCCGAACGCGTTCGGTTCGCGGTCCCCGTTGTCCCGCCGGAAGCGGAGCAGTTTCGCCTCGAGTGGAATCCGTCGGCCGGCCGCTTCGACCACGAAGTCACACCGCTGGCCGCTGTGCGGGTACGCTGCCTCGCGCTCGACCGTCCAGTCGCCCGTCTCACGGAGCGCTGTGACGAGGCGTTCGAGCTGCCGCTCCTATTCGAACGCGCCGAGGCCGGGCTGCCACCGTTCGTGTTCGGCGCGTTCGTCGACAGCCGGCACGGCCGCTGCGAGGTCACGGGCCAGATCCTCGAGCGCGTTTGCGACCGACATCTGGTGTCTCCACGGCCGCGAGCGACAAAAACGGGAGGCGGGTTCGCTTCCGAGATCTGCTCGGCGAACTCCGAAAATCGGCGCTGTTCGGGCGCGAAGAGCCGGTTCACTCCTCGTCGAACACCGCGAATCGAAGATTCGCTTGCCCGACGAAGCGACACTGCGCTTACGCTTCGTCGAACAGTTCCTCGCCTTCGACCATGTGCTCTTCGACGGCGTCCATGTCGAGGGTCACGCCGAGCCCCGGCTTCTCGGGGATCTCGATGTAGCCGTCGACGATGACGTCCTCTTCGACCAGCTCTTCCCACCAGCCCAGCTGGTAGGAGTGGTACTCCACCGCGAGGGCGTTCGGGATCGCGGTGCCGACGTGCGCGGAGGCCATCGTCGCCACGGGCGAGGAGACGTTGTGCATCGCCACCGGCACGTAGTACTGGTTGGCGACGTCGGCGATCTTCCGCGTCTCGCGCATCCCGCCCACCTTGGGCAGGTCGGGGGCGATGATGTCGACCGCCTGGTTCTCGATCAGTCGGCGCTCTTCGGTCACTCTGTAGCGGTTCTCGCCCACGGTGATCGGCGTCGTCGTCGACTTCGTGACCTCCTCTTGCACCGCGAGGTTCTCCGGCGGGACGGGGTCTTCGAGCCACCAGACGTCGTACTCCTCGAGTGCGGCGGCGAGCCGTTTGGCGCTCCCGCCCGAGAACGTCCAGTGACAGTCGAAGGCGACGTCCGCGCGGTCCTTGACGCGCTCGGTCACCGCCTCGACGATCTCGGCTTTGTGCCGGATCTCCCCGGGGCGGAGGTGGCGGTTCGCGCGATCCTTCTCCAGCCCCGAGGGGACGTCGAGATCGAACTTCAGCGCGTCGTATCCCAACTCCTCGACGACGCGCTCGGCCTCGTCCGCGCAGGCGTCGGGGTCGGCCTCGTCGGCCGTGTGGCAGTCGCAGTAGACCCGAACGTGGTCGCGGTACTTCCCGCCGAGGAGCTGGTACGCCGGCACGTCGAGGATCTTGCCCGCGAGGTCGTGCAGGGCGATCTCGATGCCCGCGATGGCGGTGACGGTGACGCCCTCGACGCTCCCCTCGCCGGACATCTTCTGGACCAGATGTTCGTACAGCCGATCGATGTCGAGGGGGTTCTCGCCGACGACGAACGGCTTCATCCGCTCGATGAGTTCCGGAACGCCCGCACCCCAGTACGCCTCGCCGGTGCCGACGACGCCCGCGTCCGTGTAGACGCGAACCAGAGTCCACGGGAAGTTCCCGTCGACCATCGTCGTCTGGACGTCCGTGATCTCGACGTCGCGGCCGCCACCGCGCTCGGCCGTGACGCCCATCGTCCCCGCGGAGAGCTCCCGCATGGTGTACTCCGCGTTCGGGTCGTGGAGTGAACCGTAGTCGATTCCCATGGTCGTGGGTTCACTCGATAGCTGGTAAATCTTTGGAGACGTAGGAGACGGCGTGTACGGTCCGGTCGGCGGCGCGTCAGGCGCTCTCGCGGTCGGCGGGGATCACGAGCGCGACGAGTTCGGTACTCGCACCCAGCCGGCGGAGGTGGTCGTCGAGCGGCATGTGTGGCGCACGGGCGGCGCGTCGGTGGAGGTACGCGACCCGGAGAAGCCGGATCGCACCGGGGACGTCCGCGGCCGATCGGACACGATAGCGGGCCTGGTCGGGACGGCCGGGGACGCCGTCAGCGAAGCCGTCGGTCAGCAACTGGTCACGAAGCGCCGGCGTCGTCGGGACGGTGAGTTCCCCACTCGTGGCGAGTCGGGCGAGGACGTGGCGCTCGACGCGGAACGTCACTCCATCGGGGGTCGGGTCGATGTCGACGCCGGCCCACCGGGAGACGCCGTGTGTGATGGGCGCGAGTGTCGGGTTCATGATCGGCGTTCCGTTCGTGGAACGAGAAGTATTGGCGCGGTGTCGGCATAAGCTTCGTCTCCCCCGACGACCATACTGTCACGGGTCCTGGACGGCTCTCAGAACGCCGCCAGCAGGTTCATCACGTAGACCGTCCGGAGCATCGAGGCCGCGTCCCCGGGTTCGAAGACGAGCTCGTCCGTCGCGCGGACGTGGTCGAGGACGGCCGTCGAGGAGTGTTTGGGGGCCGCACCGATACCGCAGTCGTTCTCCGCGGCCCACTTCATCACCCGAAGGTCGGACTTCGAGTCGCCCATCATGATCAAGAACGGGTCCTCGATGCCGAGCACCTCCAGGGCGGCCTGGACGCCGCGCGGTTTGTTGAGTTCCAGCGAGCCGATCTCGGCCGCGTCCGCGTGGTAGTAGGCGACGTCGACCCGCTCGAAGATCTCGGCCACGGCGTCGGGAACGTCTTCGAGCGTGCGGTCGACCGACTCGCCCTCGCTCACCAGGACGTTCTCGATCTCGGGATCGGTGCCGGCGAAGTACGCCCGGGCGAGTTCGGGCCCATCCGTCGACACCGCGTCCGTCGTCTCCTCGACCGCCCGGCCGAGCAGGTCGAGGAGGTAGACCATCGCGCGGTCGATGATACGCTCCGCGTCGGGGGAGCCGACGTCGAAGTTCGGTTTGAGCGTAATGTTGAACTCGTTGCCCTGCAGGTGTGTGCCCTGCGCCACCTCGGCAGGCGCTTCCGAGAGGACCCGCGAGCGGACCCGGTCGAAGACCCCGATCATCTCCGGGTCGAGTTCGTCGTACAGGAGCCGTTTCGTCTCTGAGCCGTGCCCCGGAGTGAACACCCCCGTCCCGGTCTCGTAGACGATGCTCACGTCCGTCGAGTGGACGATCTCGTTGCCGAGTCCCTGGATGAGAAACCCCTTGACGTTCTCCAGGGTCTGTCCCGTGCAGATGACGATCGGGACGCCCGCCTCGTGGAACTCCGTGAGGACGGACAGCGTCTCGCGCGGGATCTCGTTGTCCGTGCTGCCCGCCGAGCGGAGCGTCTCGTCGACGTCCAACACGAGCACGTTCACCGCACGCCCGTACTTCGAGTAGAGATCCAACCCGGTGAACGCCTGGTCGCGGTTCGCCGTGGCCGCCACCTCGGCGAGCGTCTCGCCGTCGTCGAACGCCTCCCGCACCTCGTCTTTGCGCTCGGCGAGTTCGTCCGTGGCGTCCTGCCAGTAGTCGAGCGCGACGCGGGAGTCGACCGCGGGGAAGACGTCGACGAACGTCTGGAGGTCACGGATCGCCCCCGTGTCGAAGTCCTGGTAGAGGCGGTAGAGGAGGTCGTACCGTTCCATGCGAAGGGAAGAGTCAGCGGACGGAATAAATCCGTGGGTACACTCAGCGGTTCCCGAAAGACCGGCTCAGCTTCACGTGAGGTATCGGTTCAACAGCAGCCAGCGTCGCCGCCAGAACTGTCTCGCCATCGAGACGGCCACGACGACGAGGAACAGCACGGGCCAGAGAACGTCGGGGATCGCGACGATGCCTGGCGCGCCGAGTTCGCCGGCGAGAACGACGAGCATCGACACGACCGCGATCGACCGGTAGTAGCTCATCCACGTGATCCCGTACGGGGAGACGACTTCGAGGTACAGCGTCACCGCCTCGGCGCCGTCGTCGAGAGCCACGGTCTTCCTGCCCGCGTCGTACTCGACCACCTCGTACTCGTCCAGTTTCGGGAGGTGCGTCTGGATGAGCGAGTTGTAGACGCTGTCGCGCGCGCACCGGGGCGGCGGCGACTCACCCGTCTCCTGCTCCGCGATCCGCTCGGACAGGCCTCTGACCGTCAGCTGGCCCGCGCGCGAACACAGCTCTCGGATGACTCCTCGTCGTCGTTCGTTCCGGAGCAGGTCGAAGATCTCCTCGCTGCTCACGTGCGCTCCTCCACTCCCAACGCCGATCGATGTCCCCCATCTCATACACTCTTGTTGAACAGTCAGTACCCTATACATGATCTAGCAGACGGAACGTATGCCGGTCCCAGTGGCTGCGTAGCGTCCCCTTTCCGGGCTGTTAATCGAGAGTTTAGCGGTCGACAGGGGTACCCAGATCCCATCCAATCGGCCGTTATGTGGCCGATCGTGTAATTACTGAATACAATAAGGTTCAATGAGCTAACTGGCTCGCGACGAGCCTGAACGACGATGGCAGACGACAACTCAGACAGCAAGGTCACGCTGTCACGACGGAAGGCCCTCGCCGGAATCGGGAGCATCGGACTGGCCGGTGCGCTCGGTGTCGGGGGGACGTACGCACAGTTCAGCGACACTGAAGACAGAGCGGTCACGTTCACTGCTGGCGGCCTCGACGGTACGCTTGAGTGGAGTGGCTCTTACAACGGTACTGAGGTCGGAAGTGGCGGTGAGTTCTCGTCGGCAATCACTGTCGACAGCGACCTCGAAGCGTCGGGCTACAACGGAAGAGCAGTTCCGATTGACGTTCACTTCGATGACGTGAAGCCTGGCGACTACGGCTGTGTCAATTTCAGCCTCACGGTCCAAGACAACGAGGCCTGGGTTGCCTCCGGCATCAACGTCGTGGACAACTACGACTACAAGAACTTCGAGCCTGAGATGGGTGCAGACGACGATGTGTCGTCTACCAACGTGGACCCGGAGACGGGTGACCTCACGTCGCAGAGCGATGCTGCAATGGTCGATGGCGAGGGTGAACTCGCTCAGAACATCTGGGCACTCCCGTACTACGACAACGACGCCAGCTGCTCGTTCTTCGACTCGAACGGGTTCACCGGTCAGTACCAAGGTGCAACGCCGACTGGATTCTGGTCGAACGCGCAGCCCAAAGACGATAGCGGGTTCACTGCGCAGGGTCAATTCGATGCAGATACCCTGCCCGGAAATCTCGACGGAATCGACCCGAGCATGGAATACTACCTCGCTCCGCGAAACCTGCTCGACATCTCGCAGAACCTCAACGCGATTGGGACTGCGCTCTGGAACGATGACGATATGACCATCGGATACCAGACCGCCAGCGGGGGCCACGCAAGCCTCGCTAAAGGGTCTGTCATGCTCGATGGAAATCAGGGAGACTCGGGCAACAACACGCAGAGTGTCGCACCGCTCAAGCCGGGCGACACACTGAATTTCGGGTACGACTTCCACATCCCGTTCGGTGTCGGTAACGTGATTCAGGGAGACCGCTGTTCTATCAAGCTGGACTTCCAGTTCATCCAGAGCCGTCACACGGAGGCTCCTGACTTCACGTCGTACGCGCCAGATGGAACGCACACGTCCTAAACTCCATGATCCGCAGGGCGGCTAAAACGGTCGCGGTGCTCGCCCTGCTGATAGTGGTAGCTGCACTGCTCGCGAACGCGTTCCCTGCTGCCGTCGGAGCGGACTACTCGTTTGTCGTCCAGTCCGGCAGTATGGAGCCGGCGATTCCGACTGGATCGGTCGTCTTCGTCAAGGACGTGCCGGCCGAGCGAATCGACGAAGGCAACGTAATTACCTTCGCGGACGCACGAGGTCAGCCGACCACTACCCACAGAGTCGTCGAGAAACACCAGGCCGACGACTCGATCAGGTTCCGGACAAAGGGAGACAACAACGAAGATCCCGACCCCGAGCCGGTCTACAGGAGCGAGATCGTCGGGGTGGTCGCCTTCTCGATCCCCTACTTGGGATACCTGACGGCGTTCGCGAGCACGAAGACGGGGTGGATCCTCTTCGTCGTCGCTCCGGTGACGCTCCTGATCACGTCGGAGCTGTGGGAACTGTACGAGTCACTCGAAGTAGTGGACGGTGAAACAGATGAGTAACGAATCCGAAATCACACGACGGAAGCTGCTCGCGAGTGTCGCCGTCGTCGGTGCCGGCTCGGCACTCGGTGGGGCCGGCACGCACGCCGCACTCTCCGATCGCGAGGAGGCGACGGCGTCGTTCCAGGCGGGTCGAGTGATCCTCAAAGTGAGCCCCGAGACCCAGGAGTTCGGGCCATGACGGAGACAGCCGACTCAACGCCGGAATCGACACCGGAACCGACCGACGAGTCGACCGACACGCCGGAGCAGACGGACGATTCGACGGAGACGCCGGAGTCGGCTGAGACCGACACGCCGGAACCGGCCGAGACCGACACGCCGGAGCCGACCGAGACCGACACGCCGGAGCCGACCGAGACCGACACGCCGGAACCGGCCGAGACCGACACGCCGGAACCGGCCGAGACCGACACGCCGGAGCCGACCGAGACCGACACACCGGAGTCGACGGGTCAATCGACGGAGACGCCGGAGTCGACCGAGACCGACACGCCGGAACCGACCGAGTCCGAAGCCGAAACGGATCAAGGCGATGAGCCTGGAGCGGTGTCGAGCGACGAGGCTTCCGGCAACCGTTCGGAGGAGTACGTCGCTGACTGGGAGGTTTCGAACGAGGGAACAGTGGACGCCGATCGTCTACTGTTGACCCGACTCTCCGTCGATGTCCGGGGGCTCAACGGCTCGACCCGCGAGGAGGCGCTCAAGTCGGCGCGGATCACCCTCGCCAGGTACGAGGGCGACGACGTGTCGGAGGTCCCCGGAACGCTCTGGGCGCTGGCCCGGGTGCTCGACGAACGCGACATCGAACTCGGCTCCGGCGAAGACGGACCGGAGCTCCCGGCACGCGAAGCGAAGGTTCGGACCTTCGAACTCGGCGTCCGATTCGACTACTCGGGACTCAGCGGCACCGGTGGCTACTCTGTCGCCGCCTCGCCCGAGTTCACGATCGAGCAGTCGTAGTCCCACGACGGTTCACGGTCCACGGTTCGACTCCGTGGGTGGGACCTGAGGTGTGAACGCATGGAACTGAGCCGACGGACGGTGCTGACATCACTGGGACTGATCGGTGGGGGTGCCACACTCGGTGGTGTTGGAACCCGGGCGCTCCTCAGTGATACCGAGGAGGTAGTGACGACGTTCTCGGCCGGCGAACTCGACGTCGAACTCGACTGGCAGGCGATCCACAACGGCACGCAGGTCGACTCGATGTCGCCGACCCAGACCGACGGCGAGGTGGCCGCAGCCTTCGAGGACGTCAAGCCGGGAGACACCGGCTGTTTCAGTCTACGCGTTCACAACGACACGAACCCCGCGTGGGTGTGGCTCGCGGTCGAGATCGACGACGAAACCGAGGGCGATCCCGATCCAGTCGACGAGACCACGTGCACGACGGTCGGCAAGATCGAGAACTACGACGGCGACACGTTCGACACCGTCGAGAACGGGCGTCAGGTCGACCCTGGTGTCTACGAGTTCGGCGTCGACGGTGAGACCGTCACGGTCGAGGTGACGATCACGGAAGAGAAGCCAGAGTCCGGCAAAGCCGACGAGGCGGTCGCGTTCACCGCCGAAGTGATCGAGGGCTCCTACGGACTGTGTGCCGTCACGGTCAAGTCGAGCACGACCACCGACACCACCACGTTCGACGACTGCACGGTCTCGACCGACGAGATCAGGACCCCGGCGACGAACGAGCAGGGAATCGAACAGGGCATCAGTTTCGTCGAGTTCGCCGTCTGTGAGACCGAACAGTCGACGGGGTCGAATCACACCGACCTGGCAGACGAGATCGTCGTCGATCTCTTCTGGGACGACGACCGAGACTGTGAGCTCGATTCCGACGAGACCTCGCTCTTCGAGGACGAGGCACTCAGTGATCTAGTGGACCGAACCGACGAGGCGGCAGGAGGGGTCAGGCTCGACAGCTTTCGGACCGGGACGAGGACCCTCTCCATCCGGTGGCGACTGCCTTTCGAGGTCGGAAACGAGATACAGGGTGACGAGATCGAGCTGTCGTTCTCGATCTACGCCGAGCAGCGTCGCCACAACGACGACCCGGAGAGCCCCTGGAGTTGACGGGGTCGTGGCCGTGGCTCGGCGTCCAACTCGGTCGGCGTAGCGTTTCTCGCACCCCACGGCAGCCGCGACTGACGAACGGCACTCGGGTCGGACGGGTCGGACGCGCTCGCGAGGGAAATCCTGATACCGCGTCTCGTCATAGGCGGAGGCATGACAGACTGGACAGATCGGATCGTCGGCGACCGGATGACGGTCGATCGGGAGTTCAACGACCGTGTGATGGCCTCGGAGTTCGAGAGCCAAGAGTGGAGCCTCATCATGACCGCCGCGGAGTTCGACATCGAAAACCCCGAGGATCCCGACGCCGCCCGGATCGTCGCCGACACCGAGAAGCTCGAAGGGATGATGCCCCACATCGAGGAAGCGAGCAAGCGGCAGCGCTCGATGGCCGGCGGGTCGCCGGGGTCGGGATCGGACGATGGCGGCGTCTTCGACACGGTGAAGAGCGCGCTCGGGCTCGGAAACGGCCAGGGGGACCAGGAGGCCAAACTCGCCGCGGCCGAACGACTCGTCCAGGAGTACGCCGACGAACTCCAGTCACACCTCGAAGCGAACGGGAAGTGGGAGCAGGTCCGCCAGTCGTACGACGGTTAGTACTCGTCCCCGGTGTGAAATAGCGTCAGTTCGCTCGCGCGGTAGATGTTGATGAGTTCGTTGATGATCTCGTCGTACTCCTCGTCTTCGACGCGGAGGTTGTCGAGGCGCTCGACCGTCTCGTCGTCGAGGCTAATCTGTGCCATAGCTAATACGAAACGGCGAGCGATCTTAAATCCACCAGCGTTTCCGGAGTCACGAGAACAGTCGCTTCAGCCGGGCGAACAGGCCCTTCTCGCGGTCGCCGCCCCGTCGCGACGGCTCCGCCGCCCCTGTGTCCGCGTCCGCATCCGCGTCCGCGTCGTCGCCGTCGCGGTCATCACTGCCCGTGGTCGTCCCCGCACCGTCCTCGACGAGTCGCTCGGCCTCCCGGATGACGCCCGCGGCGTCGTTGACGCCGTCTTTCACCGTCTTCTTGACGAGGGGCTTGCCCTCGAACCGGTCGCGCTGGACGGCGGTGTCGGCCGTGATGATAACGGCGTCCGCGTTCGCGATGTCGTCGGCAGTGAGTTCGTTCTGCGCGCCCATCGATCCCTGTACCTCGACTTTGATCTCGTGACCCAGCTCCTCGGCGGTCGTTTCGAGGTTCTCCGCGGCCATCTGGCTGTGTGCGATGCCGGTCGGACAGGCGGTGACCGCGACGAGCTTCACTGTTCGCCCGCCTCCCGACGCAGGCGATCGATCGCTTGCTCCCTCGTGCTGGCACCGGCGACGGCCTCCGCGCGCTCGCTCGCCGTGGCGGTGTCGACCTCCGCGACGCGCTGTTTCACCGCCGGCACGGTCACGGCGCTCATCGACAGTTCGTCAAGTCCGAGCCCGACGAGTAGCTCCGTCAGATCGGGATCACCCGCCATCTCGCCGCACATGCCGACCCAGCAGTCGGTCCCGTCGGCCGCGCGGACGGTCTCGCGGATCGCCCGGACGACGGCCGGCTGACGGAAGTCCCTGAGTTCGGCGACGCGCTCGTTGCCGCGCGCGGCGGCCATCACGTACTGCGCGAGGTCGTTCGTGCCGATCGAGAAGAAGTCGACCTCGCGGGCGAGGTCCGACCCCATGAAGACGGCGGCGGGCGTCTCGATCATCACGCCGAACTCGGGGTCGGCGTGATCGGTGTCGTCGGTCACGAGATCGGCGGCGACCGCGTCGAGACGCTCGCGGGCCGCTCGCACCTCCTCGACGGTCGAGACGAGCGGGAGCATGACCGCCAACCGGCCCGCCCCGTCGGCGGCCGCCCGGAGGAGTGCGCGCAGTTGCGTCTCGAACAGGTCCGCGTCACCCCCGAGTGACCGTCTGATCCCCCGGTCACCGAGGAACGGGTTCTCCTCCTCGGGGAGATCAAGGTACGGAACGGGTTTGTCGCCGCCGATGTCGAGGGTTCGGACGACGACGCGACCCTCCGGGAAGGCGTCGAGCGCGTCGCGGTAGGCCTCGTACTGTTCGTCCTCCGACGGGGGCGTCTCGCGGTCGACGAAGAGGAACTCCGAGCGGTAGAGGCCGACGCCGTCGGCACCGCGAGCGACGGCGGCCTCGATCTCGGCGGGCCGGCCGACGTTCGCGGCGACCTCGATCTCGACCCCGTCGGCGGTCGCGACCGGTTCCGCCCGGATCGGGGCGTCGACGCCGCCCGTCGCCGCGGATTTGGTCTCCTCGGTCGGATCGACGACGACCTCGCCCGCGTCGCCGTCGACTACGACTTCGGTTCCGTCCTCGACGGCGGTGAGTTCGTCACCGACGCCGACGACGGCCGGGAGCGCGAGCGAGCGGGCGAAGATCGCCGCGTGCGACGTCCGGCCGCCAGTGACGGTGACGAACCCCGAGACGACCTCGGGGTCGAGCTGTGCCGTGTCCGAGGGCGTGAGCCGCTCGGCGAACACGACGCTCCCCTGGGGGAGCGACCGCAGATCGACCCGCCGGCCACCGGTGAGCACGCGGAGCAGGCGGTCGCGCACGTCCCGGAGATCGTCCGCGCGCTCGGCCATCCGCCCCTCCATCCCCTCGAACTGCTCGATCGGGCCGGCGAACGCCTCCCGGACCGCGTGTTGGGCCGGCAGGCCGTCGGCGACCGCCGCCGCGACGCCGTCTTCGATCTGGGGGTCCCCGAGGAACTGGAGGTGTGCGCCGAACACTTCGGCCTCCGCCTCGCCGACGCGCTCGCGGGTCTCCTCGCGCTCGCGTTCGAGTTCCGTATGGGCGGTCTCGCGCGCCTCGCGGAACCGGGCCAGTTCGGCCTCCTCGTCGATCGACTCTGGCGGTTCGCCGAGGTCGGTCGCTTCCGCGGGACGGTACCACACCACCCGTCCCACGCCGGCGAGCGGCGTCGCGCCTTCGCCGCGGAGGCGGCGTTCGGAGGCGGCGTTGCTCATCCGGACACCGCCTCCTTCAGCGCGCTGCGGACGCCCGCGACGGAGTCGGCCGTGCGAAGCGAGTCGCGGACCGACTCGTGCATGAGCGCCCGCGAGAGCGAACTCAGGATCTCGAGATGTTCCTCCCCGCCCTCGGCCGGCACGAGGAGCATGAACAGCAGGTGTGCCGGTTCGTCGTCCATCGCGTCGAAGTCGATGCCCGCCTCGGAGCGGCCGAACACGACCGCCGGCTCCGACACCGCGGTCGTCTTCGCGTGGGGGATGCCGATGCCGAATCCGACGCCGGTCGTCGCCTCCTCCTCGCGCTGGAGCAGGTCGGCGAGCGCCTGTTCGCGGTCCTCCACGCGGCCGGCCTCGACCGCGACGTCGAGGAGGAACTCGATACACGCCTCCTTCGACGCGGGTGGATCGGCGAGCGTTACCAGTTCGGGCGGTGTCAGGCGGTCGATGTCGGTTGGGTCGATTGTCATTGGCTTCGTGATCGGGTGGGTCTGTCAGTCGTCACGTCCGCGGCGGGTGACGGCGCGACGACGGCGGACGGGAGCCGTTCGTCTCGACGGGGCGGTGCGAGGTCGGGGTCCCCTCATCTCTCGCTTCTGTGGCGCTGGCGACGGCGGCCTTGCCGGGGTCGAAACACACGTTCTGTCGACGACGGATCCCATACTACATCACGATCGTTCGGCGTACTGTGCAAAAATATTTTTGGATATGATTGTTTTTGATTGAAATGTGTGAAGCAATAATGTGCGACACATCCAGCCCCGGAGGCCTCACGGTCTGGGTTCGCGCGCGCCCCGCCCGGAAGTCCGGGGTTCGCCCGCTCGGGGAGACCTGTCGGTGGCTCAGATGGTCGACCGTCGGGAGTCGACACGGACGCGTCGGCCGCCTCGAAGGGGACGTTACTCGGCGATCACGACGGAGACCTCCGACGCCTCGAACCGGTCGTGGTGGTCGGGGATCGGCGCGTCCGTAATGAACACGTCCACGTCGTCCAGGTGGGCGAACTGGACGAAGCTCTGCCGCGACAGCTTCGACGAGTCCGAGACGAGCACGACCCGCTTCGAGCGCTCGACCATCAGCTGTTTCATGCGGGCTTCGTCCTCGTTCGGCGTCGTCAGGCTCCCGTCGTCGTGGATCGCGTTCGTCCCGAGAAAGAGCAAGTCGAAGTTCAGTCGCCCCATGAACGACTCCGCCGTCGGGCCGACAAGCGCGCGGGTTCGCCGACGGAGCGTTCCGCCGGTGAGCTTCACCTCGTTCTCTTCCTTGCCGAGTTCGACCGCCAGCCGCGGGGAGTTCGTCACCGCGAGGAACGACCCGTCCTTCGGGGCCGCGCGGGCGACCTCCATCGTGGTCGTTCCCGAGTCGAAGAAGACGACCGACCCGTCGATGATCTCGTCGATCGCGTGGTCGGCGATGGCCCGCTTGGCGTCGAGGTTCTGGATCTCGCGCTGGTCGTACGTCTGCTCCCCGCCGACCGACATGACGGGGACCGCCCCGCCGTGGGAGCGGTCGACGAGCCCGCGCTCTTCGAGTTCCGTGAGGTCGCGGCGGATGGTGGCCTTCGAGACGTCGAGCGCGCTGGCGAGTTCGTCGACCGACTGGCCGCCCTGTTCGGTCACCCGTTCGGCGATCCGTCGTCTGCGCTCTGCCGGTAACATCGTTTGGGGTTGCTCGTTCGTGTGTCGGTCCGCGTCCTTCTTAACGATTACCCGGTCCGAACGCGCGTGTCGGTGTTTGTTTCGACCCGCGAGTCCTGGAACGTATACTCGGGTGGACTGGAGGGTCGGCTCAGTCCAGTCGGGAGAGCACCGCGGCGGTCACGTCGTCGGTCGAGGCGTCGCCGCCGAGGTCGGGCGTCCGCGGTCCCTCGGCGAGGACCGCTTCGACCGCGCCGTTCACCGCGTCGGCCTCGTCCGTGTACCCGAGCGAGTCCAAGAGCATCGCCGCCGAGAGGATGGTCGCCGACGGGTTGGCGACGCCCTGTCCCGCGATGTCGGGGGCCGTCCCGTGGACGGGCTCGAAGAGCCCGCGGTCGGGACCGAGGTTCGCCGACGGGAGCAGTCCGAGCCCGCCGACGAGCCCCGCCGCGAGGTCCGACAGGACGTCGCCCGCGAGGTTCGGGCAGACGATGACGCCGTACTCCTCGGGGTGGAGACACAGGTGCATGGCCAGCGCGTCCATCAGCGCGTCCTCGGTCTCGACGCCGCGCTTCTCGGCGACCGTCTCGACGGCCTCCTTGAACCGCCCGTCGGTCTCCCGCATGACGTTCGCCTTGTGTGCGACGGTGAACCCCTCGAAATCACCCTCCTCGGCGTATTCGCAGGCAAAGCGCGCGAGCCGCCGCGACGCCGACCCCGTGACGACCCGGGTGAGCGTCGAGACGTCCTCGGTCAGCCGGTGTTCGTGGCCGCCGTAGACGCCTTCAGTGTTCTCACGGAGGAAGACGAGATCCGTCTCGGGTTTGAGCGCGTCGACGCCCGGATACGCCCGCGCGGGACGGACGTTGACGAACGAGCCGACGGCCCGCCGAAGCGGGATGACGACGTCTGCGGCGGTCTCGCCGGCCGCGCCGAACAGCGTGGCGTCGGCGGAGGCGGCGAGGTCGAACGTTTCTTCGGGGAGGGCCTCGCCCTCCGATTCGCGGACGTGGTCGCCCGCCCGCGCCTCGATGAACTCGAAGTCGCCGACTGCCTCCAGCACCTCGCGCGCGGCCGGGACCACTTCCTGTCCGATACCGTCACCGGGAACCACGACGATTTCGTCGGTCATGCTTACCCAGGTGTGCGGCCCCGTGATGAATGGGTCGGTCCGTGCGCGGGCGCGTCTGACGGGTGACCGACTGAGACTTATGCGTGGGGGCGTCGACTGACGGCGTATGCACCGCCGATGGCGGACACGGGCGACCGCTCACCGGACACCGTCGCGGTCACCGGAGGCAGGCCGACGATGAGCGAGGAACCCACCGAATCCGACGGGGAACCGGGGAACCGGCACGTCTCGATCGAGATCCTCGAACCCCCGGCACCCGACGGAACGCCGGCGCTCGATCCGGAGACCCGCGTCGATACGATGGTCAAAGATCGGCTCCTCCCGACGGCCAGACTCGAAGACGGCCGCTACGTCGCGTGGTGGTTCGACACCGACGCGCCCGAGCCGTACGACCCGGCGACGAGCGAGTGGGTCGTCGCACCGACGCGGTTTCTCGCCGCGGCGACCTTCCGCGAGTTGACGGAGGACCCCGCCCGGTTCGACGAGCTCGTCGGCGGCGAAGAAGAGCCGGCGTAACCCCTTCAGCCCGCCCGAAGGATCGGATGGGCTCTTCTCGCCGTCAGGGATCGAGCGGATCACGGCGGGCGTCGAGTGAGTCGATCGTGAACTGTCGGCGCCACGAACGACGGCCACGGCGACCACGGTGACGCCGTGAGCCCGTCAGGTCAGGATTCGAGTTCGAGATACGGGAGCGAGCCCGCCAGGTCGCGCACGGCGTTCTTGTTCGAGCGCATCAGCGCCGTGGTGTCCCACTCGCCGTCGACGAGCGCCTTCCGCTGTGCGTCGTCGACCGTGACGTCGACCACGGTGTCCCCGTAGGTGACCGTCTCGGCCGCGACGTCGACCTCGATCTCGGCGTGCGGGTTCTCGTCGACGAACGCCTGGATGGTCTCGATCGTCTCCGAGTCCGCGGTGACAGTCGGGATGCCGAGCGCGAGGCAGTTGCCGGCGAAGATCTCGGCGAACGATTCGCCGATGACGGCGTCGATGCCCCAGCGCATGAGCGCCTGCGGGGCGTGTTCGCGCGAGGAGCCACAACCGAAGTTGGCGTTGACAACGAGTACCGAGGAGTCCTGGAACCGCTCCTCGTTGAACGGATGCTCCTTCGGTGTGTCGTCGTCCTCGTACCGCAGGTCGAAGAACGCGAACTCGCCGAGGCCGTCGAAGGTGACGACCTTCATGAAGCGCGCCGGGATGATCTGGTCGGTGTCGATGTCGTTGCCGCGGATCGGAACCCCACTCCCCGACACGTAGTCGACCTCTGGGATCTCGACGTCGCTCATGCGACCACCTCCAGAGCGTCGCTCTGGCGTACTCGCATTCGCTCGCGTCGCTCGCTCATGCGACGGCCACCTCCTTGAGGTCGCGCACGTCAGTCACTTCCCCTTTGATCGCCGCGGCGGCGACCATCCGTGGGTTCATCAGCACCGTGCGGCCGTCCTTCGACCCTTGCCGGCCGATGAAGTTCCGGTTCGACGACGACGCGCAGGCCTCGTCGCCCTGTAGCTGGTCCTCGTTCATGCCGAGACACATCGAACAGCCCGCGTTCCGCCAGTCGAAGCCGGCCTCGGTGAAGATCTCTTTGAGCCCTTCCTCCTCGGCTGCGCGCTGGACGCGCTGGCTGCCGGGGACGACCATGGCGCGGACGTCCGGGTGGACCTGTCGCCCCTCGACGATGGTGGCGGCGCGACGGAGGTCCGCCAGCCGCGAGTTCGTACAGGAGCCGAGGAAGGCGACGTCGATCTTGTAGCCGTCCATCGTGTCGCCCGGCGTGACGCGCATGTGTTCCTGCGCGCGGCGGGCGGTGTCCTGTTTCGCCTCCGGGAGCTCCTCTGGAGCCGGGATCGGCTCCGTGATGCCGATGCCCTGTCCGGGCGTCGTTCCCCACGTGACGACGGGTTCGAGTTCGTCGCCGTCGATGACGACGACGTCGTCGTACTCGGCGTCGTCGTCCGATCTGACTGACTCCCAGTACGGCTTCAGTTCCTCGAACCGCTCGGGATCGTCTCTGAACTCGTCGGTCTCGGCGAGCCACTCGTAGGTGGTCTGGTCGGGGTTGACGTAGCCCGCGCGGGCACCGCCCTCGATGGACATGTTGCAGATGCTCATCCGCCCCTCCATGCCGAGCGACTCGATGGCCTCGCCGGCGTACTCGTAGACGTAGCCGACACCCCCTTCGGTGCCCAGCCGACGAATGATCTCGAGGATGATGTCCTTCGCCTCGACGCCCGCTCCGAGCTCCCCGGTGACCTCGATCTTGCGGACCTTCTGCTTCTCCATGGCGATACAGCCCGTCGCCAGCACGTCGCGGATCTGCGAGGTGCCGATCCCGAACGCGAGCGCGCCGAACGCGCCGTGGGTCGACGTGTGACTGTCACCACAGACGATAGTCTTGCCGGGCTGGGTGATGCCCTGCTCCGGCCCGATGACGTGGACGATGCCCTGGTTCCCCGTCGTGGGGTCGTCGAACTCGATCCCCGACTCACGGACGTTCTCCTCGAGTTCCGACATCATCTCCTCGGCCGCCGAATCGCCGTAGGGACGCGACTGGTCCGCCGTGGGAACGATGTGGTCGACGGTCGCGTGCGTCAGTTCGGGGAACGCCACCTCAAGCCCACGCTCACGGAGCATCCCGAACGCCTGGGGACTCGTCACCTCGTGGATGAGGTGCAACCCGACGAACAGCTGTGTCTGTCCCGTCGGGAGCGTCGTCACCGTGTGGCGGTCCCATACCTTGTCGTACAGTGTTCCTTCACTCATCAGTACTGTTCCCTGTTACTTGCTCGACCGGTTTGACCCCGTCGGTGGTCTGTTCACCGTTTTTGGATCCGCGCGTCCACACCTCGTTCGCCCCGTCGCCGTCGGGGGCTTCGTGGGCGACGTCTCGCATCTCGTCGTCCTCGGTGCCGCCGTCGGCGGCCGCGGGCCCGCGCGCGAAGACGCCGCCGTTCGCGCCGAACGCCTCCCCCGTGTGGGGGTTCGTGTGCTCGATTTCGTCCATTCGTGTCATCGCTACTCTCCCAGTGTGATCTTCTCGTCGTCGGCCGTCTCCTCGTCCTCCTCGTCGGCCCACGCGAACAGCCCACGGAGGCGCGCACCGACCTCCTCGATCTCGTGGTTCTCCTCCTGTGCGCGGAGCTGCCAGTACTTCGGTCGGTTGGCCTGGTTCTCGGTGATCCACTCCTGGGCGAACTCCCCGTTCTGGACCTCTTCGAGGATCGCTTCCATGTTCTCCCGGGCGTGGTCGTCGATGACACGGTCCCCGCGGGTGAGTCCGCCGAACTCGGCGGTGTCGGAGACCGACCCCCACATCGCGCCGAGCCCGCCCTCGTACATCAGGTCGACGATGAGTTTCATCTCGTTGAGACACTCGAAGTACGCCATCTCCTTCGAGTAGCCCGCGTCGACGAGCGTCTCGTACCCCTGTTTGATGAGCGAGGCGATCCCGCCGCAGAGGACGGCCTGCTCGCCGAAGAGGTCCGTCTCGGTCTCCTCGCGGAACGTGGTTTCGACGACGCCGGCGCGCGTACAGCCGATGGCGTGGGCGTACGCCAGCGCCTCCGCTTTGGCCTCGCCGGTTGCGTCTTGGTACACCGCGAGGAGGCCGGGTGTGCCCTCGCCGTTCTCGTAGTTGCGGCGGACGAGGTGGCCCGGGGACTTCGGCGCGATCATGGTCACGTCGACGTCCTCGGGGGGGAGGATCTGGTTGTAGTGGATGTTGAAGCCGTGGGCGAACTGCAGGGTGTTGCCCGGTTCGAGTTCGTCGCTGATGTCGTCGAACACCGCCGGCTGGACCGTGTCGGGGACCAGCACGGAGACGATCTCCGCCTGAGCGGCCGCCTCGACGGGCGTCGCCACCCGGAGGCCGTCGGCTTCGGCCGCCGCGCGCGAGGAGGAGTCCTCACGGAGGCCGACGACCACGTCGATCCCCGAGTCGGCGAGGTTCTGCGCGTGGGCGTGGCCCTGGCTCCCGTAGCCGAGGACAGCGACCGTCTTGTCGTCGATCTGTGAGCGATCCGCGTCGTCGTCGTAGTATACGTCGATGGTGAAGTCTGCGTCTGACATGTGTAGTAGTCGGATAGGTGGGAAACTGTGATTTTTACGTTTCGGTCCCGTTCTGCCTCACTCGTCGGGCCAGTGTTTCGCTGTCGCGTTCGCGCCCGCCTCCAGCGCGGCCGTCCCGGTCCGGACGATCTCGCGGACGCCGAAGCGCTCGAACGTGTCGAGCGCGTTCTCGATCGTGTTCTTCGGCCCCGTCACCTCGACCGTGATCGCGTCCGCGCACGCGTCGACGACCCGCCCGTCGTACATCTCCGCGACGGCGGCGATCTGGTCGGGGTGTTCGCCCTCGATCTTGATCAGCGCGAGTTCGCGCCGGACCGCCTCGTCCGTGAGTTCGGTCACCGAGATGACCGGCACGAGTTTCTCTAACTGCTTTTTGGCCTGCTCGATGCCCGGTTCGGGCTCGCGGATGACGAGCGTGATCCGCGAGTACTCCTCGCTCTGGGTCGTCCCGACGGTGAGCGACTCGATGTTGAACTGCCGGCGGGCGAACAGCCCCGAGGCGCGGGCGAGCACGCCCGGCTCGTTGAGGACCAACGCCGAGAGCACCGCCTCGCGGGTGTCGGGCTCGGCCTCGACCTCGGGGTCGATGCGGATGCCCTGGCTGTTGCGTCGCCCCTGTGGGTGGGGCCGCTCGTCCGGTCCAGGGCCTTTCAGTCCCGTCCGGTGGACGTTCTCGGCGGTGTTCGACTCGGTCTCGGTCGTCCGATCGGAGCTCATAGCTGGTCCTCCGAGAGCGCGAACTTGCCGTTGGGTGCGCCCGAGGCGACCATCGGGTAGACGTTCTCGCCCGGATCGACGTGGAAGTCGATGACCGAGGGCCCGTCGTACGCCAACGCCTCCGAGACGGCGTCGACCACCTGATCGTAGTCGTCGACGCGCCAGCCGCGCGCGCCGAACGCTTCGGCGAGGCGGTCGAACTCGGGACACCAGTTGTACTCGGCGGCCATGTGTCGGCCCTCGTAGAAGGCGTCCTGCCACTGTCGCACCATCCCGATGTACTCGTTGTTGAGCACTGCGACGGTGATATCCATGTTCTCGCGCACGGCCACGGAGAGCTCCTGCATCGTCATCAGGAAGGAGCCGTCGCCGTCGAAACACACGACCGAGCGGTCCTCCTGGCCCATCTGGTCCGCGGCGAGGCGCGCGCCGATCGCCGCCGGGAGGCCGTAGCCCATCGTTCCTAGTCCATGAGAGGAGACCCACGTCCGCGGCTCGCGGTACGTCCAGTACTGCGAGGCCCACATCTGGTGCTGGCCCACGCCCGTCGTAACGATCGTGTCGTCGGCGGTGGCCTCGTCGAACGCCTCGACGACGAACTGCGGTTTGAGGGGTTCGTCCGACGGCGCCGCGTAGTCCATCGGGTACTCCTCCTTCCACTGCCCGCACTGCTCGCGCCACTCGCGGGCGTCCGGCGAGTGCTCCATCGCGGTGTCGACCTGGTCGATGACGCGGCCCGCGTCGCCGACGAGCGGGTAGTCCGCGTGGATGTTCTTCGAGATCTCCGCGGGGTCGATGTCGATGTGGAGCACCTCGGCCTCGGGCGCGAACGAGTCGATGCCGCCGGTGAGCCGGTCGTCGAACCGGGTTCCGACCGCGATCAGCAGGTCCGTGTGGGTGATCGCCATGTTCGCGTAGCCGGTGCCGTGCATGCCGGCCCACGACAGGCAGAGCTCGTGATCCTCGGGGAAGCTCCCGATGCCGGGCATCGTCGTCACCACGGGGATGCCGTGATCGATGGCGAACGCGCGGGCGGTTTTGGAGGCGTTGGCCTTGATGACGCCGCCGCCGAACAGCAGCAGGGGCTTCTCGGCGTTCTCGATGGCCCTCGCCGCGACCTTCACGTCCTGCTCGTCGGCCTCCATCTGCGGGTTGTACGTCTTCGGCGGGCGGGCCGGACCGGGTTCGCGGCCTGCCTCGCCCTGCGTGACGTCCTTCGGGAGGTCGACCAGCGTCGGTCCCGGACGGCCCATGCCGGCGAGGGCGAACGCCTCGCCGACCGTATCGCCGACCGTGTCCGCGTCGCCCGCGAAGTAGTTGTGTTTCGTGATGGGCGCGGTGACGCCGATGGTGTCGGTCTCCTGGAAGGCGTCCGAGCCGACCATGTCGCTCGGCACCTGCCCGGTGAGCGCGAGCACGGCGTCCGAATCCATGTTCGCGTCGGCGATGCCCGTGACGAGGTTCGTCGCGCCGGGACCCGACGTGGCGAGACAGACCCCCGGCTCCCCCTTGACGACGCCGTACGCGTCGGCGGCGTGGGACGCCCCCTGCTCGTGGGCCATCATCACGTGGCGGATCGGCGAGTCGTAGAGGGCGTCGTAGACGGGCATGATGGCACCGCCCTGGACGCCGAACGCCGCTTCCACGCCCGCGGCTTCGAGGGCGCGGACCACGGACGAGGCACCGGTGGTCACCGGCGGTCGTTCGTCGTCCGCGTCGTCCGTTCGTGGCTGTTCCTCCGTGTCGGCCGCCCCGTGTGTGGGGTCGTCCGTCTCGGGTGTCGGTGTCGCACGTTCGCTCATGTGTTACGTTTCTCGGCTTGGCCTGATGGGGTGATCGACACACCCCGATGTGTTCGGTGGACGGTACGATCGGCGCGGAGAAGAGTGAGTGAGGGGCCTAGGCAGCCCCTACAATCGACCGAATAGCGGCGGCACCGACCCGGAGAGCGCGTGCGCTCGTCGGCCGAGCGCCGCCTTCGCGGGTGAGATGCCTCATCGTATCGGGACCGATACGCTCGGGTCATAAAACCCTTTCGTGAGCGACGCGGGAGCGACCGCGGCCCCCGGCCGCCACGCGCCCGCACCGGACCGACGCGGACCTGTCGCTCGCGACGTGACGCGAACGAGGCCGGGACCATGTTACGCCCGGACCTCCTCCTCTTCGTCCTCGACGCGGTCGACGCCGACCTCGTCGGCGAACCGCTCCAGTTCGGTCACCGTGACCCGCTGTTTCTCGGCCCCGTAATCCTTGACGCGGCGGGTGATCTCTCTCACCTGAGCGTCGGTCGGCTCGAACCCGGCGTCCACGAGCCGCTTGCGGACCGAGTGCGTCCCCGTGTGCTTGCCGAGGACGAACTCGCGGGAGGCGCCGACCATCTCCGGCGTCATCACCCCCGGCTCGAACGTGCTGGCGTTCTCCAGCACGCCGGCGGCGTGGATGCCGCTCTCGTGGGAGAAGGCGTTGCGCCCCACCACGGGCTTGTTCTGCGGCACCGGGATGTCGCTGGCGGTCTCGACGATCCGCGACAGCTCCGTGATCCGCCGGGTGTCGATGCCGGTGTCGATGCCGTACAGCGACTCGGCGGACATCACGACCTCCTCGTAGGCGGCGTTGCCGGCGCGCTCGCCGATGCCGTTCACCGACACCTGCGCCTGTGCCGCGCCGGCCTCGAAGCCGGCCATCGCGTTCGCGGCCGCCAGCCCGAAGTCGTCGTGTGCGTGCACGTCGATCCGCGCGTCGGTCACGTCGACGATCTCGCCGACCAGGTTCGCCATCCGCGTCGGCGTACACACCCCGCACGTGTCGGGGATGTTGATCCAGTCGACGCCCTCCGCGGAGACGGCCTCGATGATCTCAAAGAGGAACGCCTTCTCCGTCCGGGTGGCGTCCATCGGCGAGAACATGCACTCGACACCCGCGTCTTTGACCCGCTTGACGCTCTCGACGGCGCGCTCGACAGCCTCCGCACGCGAGGCGTGCATCGAGTCCTGCAACTGAACGTCGCTGGTCGAGACGAAGACGTGTACCATGTCGACGCCCGACTCCAGCGCGGCCTCGACGTCCTTGTCGACGACGCGGGCCAGCCCGCAAGTCGTCGTCTCCGACGCCGAAGCGATATCTCTGACTGCCTCGAACTCGGCGTCCGAGTTCACGGGGAAGCCTGCCTCGATGACGTGCGTCCCCATCGCGTCGAGCAGCGTCGCTATCTCTCGCTTCTCGTCGTACGAGAACGAGGTGCGTGGCGACTGCTCTCCGTCGCGGAGCGTCGTGTCGAAAATCCGTACCGTCTCGATTTCAGAAGTGGTTTCCAGTGTGCCCTGGAAGAACTCGACCCGCCGGGGAACCCGACGAAGTGTCCTCCACGTCCATGTTATTGGACATTGTACTTCCTTCCAGACCACGGCCCTACATAAAGGTGTCCTTCCCGTCGTGAGGCGTGCACCGCACCGCAACCAGCCGTATCAGCGGCACAGGCCCTCTCGACGCAGGACGTGTCGTTGCTGTGTGTTTCTCGATCGGAGTCGCCGGCGTCACAGGAGCGGACGCCAGCGTCGCAGGAGCGGACGCCGCCGTCCCGGTCGGTGGTGTCGATCCGCCGTCTCGGTGCGTTTACACTATCGCAGGGCGAAGTGGGCGTATGGCACCTTCGACCGCAAGCGCGCTCGACCAGGCAGCGATCGACGCGTTCCTCGCGAGTCAGCCGACGGGAACCCTCTCGTTCGCGAAAGAAAACGAGTCCTACGCCGTGCCGGTGGGGTTTACCTACGCACCGGAGACCGGGGATATCTACTTCCGACTCGGTTACGCCCCGGGGAGTCGCAAGCGCGAGTATATCGAAGCCACGGACCGCGCGACGTTCGTCGTCGCCGCCGAGACGGACACGGGCTGGCAAAGCGTCGTCGCGCGTGGCAGGCTGGAACACCGAAACACCGTCGAGGATCTCGCGAAACACCGGCTGCCCGGCGAGTCTGTCAGCCAGGCCGACCGCGAACTCGCGATCCCGTTCTACCACGTCTTCGAGGCCCCCGACGAGATGGTGTTCGCGCTCGTCCGTCTCGAGGTGGACGAACTCACCGGCGTCGCGGAAGCCACAGACGACGGTCGAAGCTAGCGCCGTTCTGCGTCGCGGGCGCGTTGTCCCACTTTCAGCGGCAAAGTGTCGCTGTCACACGTGCGCTCGCGGCGGAGACGGATCCCGGAGGCCTCGACGGCGGAGGCGGACTCGGTGTGAGATCGAGGGGTCTGACGTCGAATCGCGAGGACGACACTCGGCCGACCCGTGAACCGCCCGTCGGAACTCCCACGTGAACTGCGCCGAACCCCCATCCGTGTCCATCGCACAACCCGCCTCCGGCGTAGTATCCGACGGGGGGCTGCAGAGACGGTTCGTCCGCCCACGAGGCCCGACAGAACGTTTTTCTCGTGCGACCGCAACCGACCGGTATGAGCGACTTCGACCTCGATCTCCGCGGCGCCGAGGAGTACCTCGACACTGACGACATCGAGGGGAACGTGATACTCGGAATCCTCGACGGCTCGACGCCGCCCGGCGAGTGGACCGCCGCCGTCGAGGGCGGGAGCGTCCTCTTTCTCGCCATCGAAGGGGATCTCAACCAGCTCGCGGCCGGCTTCGCTCGCGACATCAGGGACATGGGCGGGGAGCTGATGCACTTCCGGCGGTTCCTCGTCGTCGCCCCTCCGGGCGTGAGCATCGACACCGATCGCCTCTCCTGAAGTTCATATACCGGTGAGCGGCCACCGGTCACGTGCGCTGACTCCCACCGACGGGCACCGCGCGAAGTGACGGCACACTGCCCGTCGGGTCGCTCGCGTGTCGTCCGTTCGCCCGCTCTTCGGCCGCGGACCTTCGGAGGTGAGTTGCTCTCCCACCAGCGAGCTACGCGTCCGACTCGCCGACGAACGTTAGGACGTGGCCGTCGGCCTCGCGGACGCGAACACCGTGCTCGACCGGCTCGGGGTCGGCGTCGGGGGCGACCGCCCGCGCGGCCCCCGTGGGATCGTCGGCGACGAACCCGAGGTCGACGTGGACGCCGCCACGCGCGTCGGCGATTCCCAACTGCGGTTCCCAGAGTTCGAGGTCAACGGGCCCACGGAGCCGAACTCGGCGACGATCGTCGCCGCGGTCGACGACCTCGAAGCCGAGCGCGCGGTAGCGCTCGACTGCTGCGGGGAGGTCTTCGACCTCCAGGACGACCTCGAAGACACCGACGAGGTCGTCCGTCGACGCGTCGGCGACGGTGCCGACCTCGACGCAGTGGTCGTCCGGATCGTCGACGTACAGCGAGCGCGACCCGCCGAAGTCGAACGCCACGGTGGGGAGCGATGAGAGCCGCGCCTCCCACGTCTCGTAGGCGTCCGCGCCAGTCGCAAAGGCGTAGTGGACGTGGAGCCCGCCCCGTGGAACGCCGCTCGGCCGTCGGAGCACGACCGCGGTCTCGCCGGTCCGGAAGACCACCTCCGTCTCGGACTGTGCGGTCGGTTCGAGGCCGAGGTGTTCGGTGTAGAACGAGCGCGCCCGGTCGAGGTGTTTCACTTCGAGCGCGAGATGTGTGAGCGTGGAGAGCATCACTCTCGTTTCGACAGCCGTCGAGTTATACTGTCGGTCGGTTTCGTCGGCCCGAACCCTCGGTCCGAACCCACTCGCAATCGAACCGACCGAGGCGCTCGGGTCGGATCCGCGGTGTCGAGGCGTCGCGGTGGCCATGGATCCGGCCGACCGCGTCGTGTTCGAGAGCCGGCTCCGGGTTTTTTATGCGCGTCCGGTCCCTCCCTCCGACCATGCCGATGAAGGGCCGCGGAACGGGTCAGTTGCGGGAGATCGACCGGTGGGACGGCGGCGTCGGGTGGCTCGCGCACCCCGAGGAGGGGATGCAGCGCGCGAGCCACGCCCTCGCCGTCGGCAGTTCGGAGCGGAGCTCCGCGGGCAGCCGGACGGAGTCCGGTGACGACGAGGCGTGGGTCGTCGACCCCGTCGACGCGCCGGGGCTCGACGACCTGCTCGCCTCCGTCGGCGACGTCGCCGGCGTCGTGGTCTGTCTCGACCGACACAAACGCGACGCGGCCGCGGTCGCCCGTCGCCACGACGTCCCGGTGTACGTCCCCGACTGGATGACCGGTGTGGCGTCGAAACTCGACGCGCCGACGGAACGGTTCGGGCGCGAGCTCGCTGACACCGGCTACCGCGCCCTGACGATCGTGGACCGGTCGTTGCCCCCGTGGCAGGAGGTCGGGCTCTACCACGACGAGACGGGGACGCTCGTGGTCCCCGAGGCGCTCGGCACGGCGTCGTACTTCTGCGCCCCAGGGGAACCCCTCGGCGTCCACCCGATGCTCCGCCCCGCACCGCCGAAGCGGGCGTTCCGCGGGCTCGACCCCGAGCGCGTGCTCGTCGGACACGGCGAGGGCGTCTTCGACGACGCCGCGACCGCCGTCCACGACGCGCTCGACAACGCCCGGTCGCGGCTGCCCGCCGCCTACGCCAGGGCGTTTCGGGAACTGTTGTAACACGGCAGCTTCGACACGCTTTTTCAGTCCGGAGCCCCTACTAAGCGCGTGTACGGCGAGCGCGACACCTCGACCGCGGACGACGACGACGCCCACGACGGCGACGCCGGTGACGACAACCGGCCGATATACGTCACGAGCGGCCTCCTCGACGTCCTGCTCGACATGAGCGAGAGCGCCGAGCCAGAGCCGCTCAGCGTGGTTCTGACACCGACTCGTGCCGGGGCGTTCGAGGCGGACCTCGGGATCGACGCGGAGACGCCGGTGCTGACGCACTTTTACCTCCCGGAGGCGGGACGGTCCGTCACCGCGGTGTTCGGTCTCGATCTGTCGACGCCGGCGGGGCGGGGCCGGGCGCGCTTCCACGCCCACCCGCAGGGACCGCGCGAACCGACGAAGCGAGACGACTTCGCGGCCGCGGTGCTCGTCGCCGTCCCGCCGTGGGAGCGGATGGCGGTCCGGGCGTACGATCGATCGGGGAACCGGCTCGCACTCAGAGAGATCGACGCGGTGCCGCCGGAGGAGACGCTCGGGGACGTCGCTCCCTGACTACTCGAGGTACCCGAGGTCGACGAGTTGGTCGGCGATCTCTTCGAACTCCGCTTCGGTCAGGCCACCGGTCCGTTCGTACTGGATGACGATACTCCGGAGCAGGAACCGAACGAGATCGCTCGTCGAGGAGAAACTCGTCCCCTCGATCGTCTCGTCGACGCGTTCGGCGAGGTCTTTCGGGATCGAGACCGTTGTGTACTCTGCCATGGTCGGGGAAGGGGGCCGGTGTCGGTTACCGTTTGCGGACCGTCGCCGCCGGAGCGCCGGTTCGGCGACCGGCTTCGGGGGTTTTTCAACGGAGGACCGCGTAGCGAGAGCCAATGGGAGTCAGGCCACCACAACAGGACGGGTCCGACGCAGATCACATCGAGTTCGGGATCGCGGCGCTCGAACCGCACCTCGACGAGCGGATCGACTACCCCGCGACCGGTGAGGAGATCATCAGGTCGATCGGTGACGTGCAGGTGCCGTACGACGCCTCCGGCGGGACAGTCGCGTTGTCGGAGATACTCGACTCGGCCCCCGCGACGACGTACGAGTCCAGGCGGGACCTCCTCGACACGCTGCACCCGGTGTTCGAGGAGTACCGCTCCGCCGCGTCGAACAGCCTCGTGGGCCGGCTCCGCGGCCTGTTGCCGTTCTGAGCCCGACCGGTCGCCCGCCGATCACCGACTCCCGTCTCTCGCCTCTTCGTCACTCCTCTTCGAGCCGCTCCAGCCGCCGCATCTGCTCGCGGTGCAACGAGAAGATGAGATCGGAGAGCACCCCGAACATCAGCAACTGGACACCGAAGAGGATGCCGAGCGCGGAGACGACCGCGATCGCCTCGTGGCCGATACCGCGGGTGAACCACTCGACGCCAACCCAGATCCCGATCAGGACGCCGACGGCCATGGAGAGCGTGCCGATGCTCCCGAAGTAAAACAGCGGGTTGTTCGTCTTCGCCCGTCGGTACAGTTCGAGGAGGATGATACCGCCGTCGCGAAGCGGGCTGAGGTTGGTGTTCGACCCCGACGGCCGGGGGAGGTACGTGATGGGAACGACCATCGTCTCGATCCGGTGTTTCGCGCACTCGACGGCCATCTCCGTCTCGATACCGAATCCCTCCGCGGAGAGCGTCATCTCCTCGAACGATTCGCGAGTAAAGGCCCGGTAGCCCGAGAGGATGTCGCCGAAGTCGGTGCCGTGGATGAACGCGAACGCCCGGTTGAACAGTCGGTTTCCGACCCGGTTCAGCCGCGTCATCGCCCCGTCGTGCATGTCCGCGAAGCGGTCGCCGATCACGTGCTCGTAGCCCTCGTCGAGCGGGGCCACCATCGCGGCGGCGTCCGACGGGAGGTAGGTCCCGTCGCCGTCGACCATCAGCACGTACGGCGCGTCGATGTGGTCGCGGACCGCCTCACGGACCGCCTGACCCTTTCCGTCCGCCGACTGGAGGACCACGTGCGCGCCGGCGTCCCTCGCGGCCTCCCGAGTCCCGTCGGTGGAGCCGCCGTCGACGACGAGCACGTTCTCGAACCCCTCCTCGCGGTAGCCGCTGACGACCTCGCCGATCGTCTCGCTCTCGTCGAGTGTCGGCACGAGAACGCAGACGTCGTCACGATGGGGCATCAACGGCGCTAACGTCCATGTTTTAAATAACACTTCCGCTCTCGCTCCCCTCGTCCGACCGCCGGATGGCCGCTCCCGATGCCACCCACCATAGATATATCCGGGCGACTGTCCAATCAGAACGGGAGTATGTATGCAGTCATCCTCGCGGCAGGTGAGGGGATGCGTCTCAGACCGCTCACCCGCACGAGGCCGAAACCGATGATCCCAATCGCCAACCGTCCCCTCCTCGAACACGTCGTCGAGGCCGTCGCCGACGCGGGTCTGGAGAAGCTGGTGCTCGTGGTCGGCTACAAGCGCGAGCGCATCCAGAGCCACTTCGGCGACGGCGACGACTGGGGGGTGGAGATCACCTACGCCGTCCAGGAGAAGCAGCTGGGTACCGGGCACGCGGTCGAACAGGCCGAGCCACACCTCGACGGGGAGTTCGTCGTCCTGAACGGCGACCGGATCATCGACAGCGCGCTCGTTTCGCGTGTCGCCGACGAATCGACGCCGGCACCCGCGGTCGCCGTCAGCCGGTCGGAGACGCCGAGTTCGTACGGGGTCGTCGAGGTCGACGGCGACCGGGTGGTCTCCGTCGAGGAGAAACCACCGGAGTACGCGGCGCGGAGCGACCTCATCAACGCCGGCGTCTACAAGTTCACGAGCGACGTGTTCGACGCCATTCGGGGAGTAGAGACGCCGGGCGAGTCACCGATCACCGCTGCGCTCGAACGTCTGGCGGCCGAGGGGACGGTCCGGGCGGTTCGCTACGGCGGGCGGTGGCTCGACGTCTCCGAGCCGTGGGACCTGCTCTCGGTGAACGGCAGCGTCCTCGACGAGACCAACGGCCGGATCGACCGTGCGGCCGCCGTCCACGACGCCGCGACCGTGGCCGGTCCGGTCGACGTCGCCGACGACGTCCACGTCCATCCGAACGCGACGCTCCTAGCGGGCTCGAGCCTCGGTGCCAACGCCGAGATCGGCGCGAACGCCGTGGTGTCGAACTCGGTGATCCTCCCCGACGCGACCGTCGAGGCGGGTGCCGTGGTCCAGGACTGCGTCGTCGGCTCGAACACCGTCGTCGGGCCCAACTGCACGGTCGAAGGCGGCCTCGCGACCGTCGCGCTCGCGGGCGAACTGTACGAGTCGGTCCGTCTCGGTGCCGTCGTCGGCGACAACGTCACCATCGGTGGCGGGGTGACGCTCGCGCCGGGGACGATCATCGGCAACGGTGCCCGGATCCACGAGGGGACGACGGTCGACGGTCACCTCGAAGACGGCGCGGCGGTCAGGAGGGGCTGAGATGTGTGGCATTATCGGCT
This sequence comes from Salinigranum marinum, assembly GCF_024228675.1. Lineage (NCBI taxonomy): Archaea > Methanobacteriati > Methanobacteriota > Halobacteria > Halobacteriales > Haloferacaceae > Salinigranum > Salinigranum marinum. Next base: position 1,581,220 of record NZ_CP100461.1, read on the forward strand.
ACGCCGGCGAGCAACGGGCGCTTCCGATCCTCCGGACCGGACTGGAGAACCTCGAGTACCGCGGCTACGACTCCGTCGGCGTCGCACTCGGCGGGGATGACGGACTCCGACTGTTCAAACAGGCCGGCCGGATCGCCGACCTCGCGCTCCCCGCAGACGACGACGCCACCGTCGGCGTCGGGCACACGCGCTGGAGCACCCACGGCAAGCCGACGGACGCGAACGCCCACCCGCACACCGACTGCACGGGTGACGTCGCCGTCGTCCACAACGGCATCATCGAGAACTACGACAGCCTCCGCGAGGAGTTGGGCGACCACGCGTTCACCTCCGAGACCGACACGGAGGTGGTGCCGCACCTCGTCGAGACGTTCCGCGACGCGGGCCACGACCTGCCCGAAGCGGTCGCACGTACCCTCGACCGCCTCGAAGGGACGTTCGCGCTCGGGGTCGTGGCAGCCGACTTCGACGGGATCGTCGCCGCGCGACGGGACAACCCCCTCGTCGTGGGACACGGCGAGACGGGCAACTTCATCGCGAGCGACGTCACCGCCTTCCTCGAACACACCCGCGAGGTGACGTACGTCGAGGACGGCGACGTCGCGGTGCTCTCGGAGGGAGGCGTCGAGATCACGAACGACGGTCGCGCCGTCGACCGCCCCAGAGAACGCGTCGAGTGGGAGGCCGAGGCCGCCGAGAAGAGCGGCTACGACCACTACATGCTCAAGGAGATCCACGAGCAACCCACGGCGCTCCGACAGACCCTGTCGGGTCGAATCGACGAACTCAACGGCGAGGCCGAGATCGAGATCGACCTCCCGAAGGAGTACCTCAACTCCCTCGACGAGGTGACGTTCATCGCCTGCGGGACGTCGTATCACGCGGGGCTGTACGCCGCACAGCTCGTCGAATCGCTCGCCGACGTGCGCGCCAGCGCGGAGGTCGCGAGCGAGTACGAGTTCGACGGGGGCCGCGACCCGTGGCGGACGCTCGTCGTCCCGGTCACCCAGAGCGGCGAGACGGCCGACACCCTCTCCGCGCTCCGGCGCGCCAAGCGCGCCGGGGCCCGCAGTCTCGCGGTGACGAACACCCTCGGGAGCACCGTGACCCGCGAAGCCGACGACACCGTCTTCATCCGCGCCGGCCCCGAGATCGGCGTCGCGGCGACCAAGACGTTCGTCTCGCAGGTCGCGACGCTCGCACTGTTGACCGTCTCGGTCGCCCGCGCGCGCGGAACGATGTCGACGACCGAGGCCATCGAGTTCCTCTCCAACGTCCGACAGCTCCCCGGGGCTGTCCAGCGAGTGCTCGACGCCGAAGCGGCGGTCAGGGACGCGGCCGAGACGTACGCCGACGGCGGGGCGTTCTTCTTCATCGGCCGGAAGCTCGGCTACCCCGTCGCGCTCGAAGGCGCACTGAAGCTGAAGGAGATCGCGTACGTCCACGCCGAGGGGTTCGCGGCGGGGGAGCTGAAACACGGCCCACTGGCGCTCGTCACGTCCGACTCGCCCGTGCTCGCGGTCCTCTCGCAGGGGGCGAACGCGCACGCGACGCTCAACAACGTCAAAGAAGTCGAGTCGCGCGGCGCGCCCGTGCTCGGCTGTACCTCGGTCGCGGACGCCGAGAAGTTCCTCGACCGCTCCTTCGAGGTGCCCGAACTCGGCGCGCTCTCGCCGCTCGTCGCGAACGTCTGTTTCCAGCTGTTCGCCTACCACGTGGCGAAGCTCAAAGGCCGATCGATCGACAAACCCCGGAACCTCGCGAAGAGCGTCACCGTCGAGTGAGCCGGTCTGCCGACGGCCGCGCACCTCACTTTCCCTCTCTCCACGACCGGGCGGCGACTACGAGTCGAGTACGAGCGGTTCGTACCAGTCGCGGTTCTGGCGGTACCAGTCGATGAACTTCGAGACGCCTTCGCGGATGCTCGTCGTCGGCCGGTAGTCGATGAGTTCCCGGGCTTTCGAGACGTCCGAGTGGGTGTGTCTGGCGTCGGCTTCCTGGGCGTCGTCGTAGACGATCTCGACGTCCGCGCCCGTCTCGTCGACGACGTACTGCGCGAGGTCGGTGATGGTGATGTTGCCCGTCGAGCCGATGTTCATCGTCTCGACGTCCGCGGCGTCGGTGTCGAGAAGAGCGAGGTTCGCCTCGACGATGTCGTCGACGTACGTGAAGTCCCGCGTCTGTTTCCCGTCGCCGTAGATCACGGGCGGATCGCCGTTCAGACACCGGGAGACGAAGTTCGAGATGGCCATGTTCGGCCGCATGCGCGGCCCGTAGACCGTGAAGTACCGGAGGTTCACGCATGGGAGGTCGAACAGATCCGACCAGACGTTGCAGTAGTGTTCCGCCGTGAGTTTGGTGACGCCGTACGGGGAGCGCGGGTTCGTGGGGTGGTCCTCGTCGTACGGGAGGTATTCGTCCCGCCCGTAGACCGAAGACGAAGAGGCGTGGACGAACCGCTCGACCCCGGCGTCGGCGGCTACCTCGAGCAGATCGAGGAGGCCGGTCGTGTTGATCTCGTGGACGCGCTTCGGCGCCTCGACGCTCGCCCGAACGCCGGCCTGTGCCGCCTGGTGGTAGACGAACTCGACGTCGTGCTCGTCGAAGACCTCTGCGACCAGTTCCTCGTCGAGGATGGAGCCGTCGACCGCGGTGTAGCTGTCGCCGCCGAGGTCGCGACAGACCTCGATGTTGCGTCGCTTGATGCCGACGTCGTAGTACGGTTCGAGGTTGTCGAGGACGACGACGTCGTGGCCCTCACTCAGGAGCCCTTCGGTGATGTGTGAGCCGATGAAGCCGGCTCCCCCGGTAACGAGTACGCGCATTTCCTTCGTCTCCCACATCCAGCCGGGGTCTTTTGTCGATTCCGGTCGGCGAGAGCGTGGCTCACGCCGGCCGGTCGCGGCTCACGTCTCGGTGGCGTCACCCTCTTCGATCGCCTGTTCGGCACCCGAACCCGCGTCTGCGTCCGCGGGAGTGTTGCTCCCCTCGGCGGTCGCCCGCCCGTCGAGTTCCCGGAGCCGCTGTTCGGCGCGCGCGCGGTCCTCGGGGTAGCCGACGTCGATGCGCCACCCCTCCATCCGGATGGCGTCGATCGTCCGACCCGACTGGATGAGGAGGTCGATGGCGTCGGGGAGTTCGTACTCGCCACGGGCCGACGGCTGGACGAGGTGGCAGGCGTGGAAGATTGCCGGCGAGAACGTGTAAAAGCCCGTCATGACGAGGTTCGACGGCGGGTCGTCGGGCTTTTCCATCACCTCGACGATCTCGCCGTACTCGTTCGTCCGGAGGACGCCGTATCTGGACGCCTCCTCGATGGGAACCTGCTCGACGAGAAAGGCCGCGTCGGTCCGCGTCTCCTGCTGTCGGTTGACCACGTCCTGGATGTTCGCCCGGAAGACGTTGTCGCCGAGCATCAACACGAAGTCGTCGTCGATGTGCTCCTCGACGGTGAGGAGCGCGTGTGCGAGCCCAAGCTGTTTGCGCTGGTGGGCGTACGTGATCGGGACCCCGCGGTACTCGTCGCCGAACCGCTCGATGATCCGCTCCTTGAGGTAGCCGACGACGACGACGAACTCGTCGATGCCGACGTCGATCAGCGTGTCGAACACGTCCGCGAGGATCGGCCGGTCGTCCACCTCGACGAGCACTTTCGGTTTGTCTTCGGTCAGCGGCCGGAGCCGGGTGCCCTTCCCGGCGGCGAGGACGACTGCTTTCATATATCTCGCCGTTCGGCAGGTGGTGTGATAAAAACCACTCGTTCACCGTCGGCCGGCCTCTCGGTCGAGAGAGCGGCTCACGCACCTGAACCCAAACTGTTTTACCCGGATTCCAAGGAGAGTGACCATGGCGACCCAGGTAATCTACGACCGCCTCTCCGAGCGATTCGACTCGCCGGAGACCCCGCCGTGGTACGACGACGCGGTCCTCCGGTTGCGCGGTGGTGCGTACCGGTCGTACGGGCTCTACCTCTACAATCTCGTCCGGCGGACACCCTCGATCGAAACGATCGTCAACGTCGGGACCGCGCGCGGCTTCTCGGCGGTCTGCGCCGCGCGGGCGGTCGCCGACCGCGAGGCGGGCGGAGCGGTCCACACCATCGACGTACAGTCGCCCGGCGAACCGCGCGACTGGCACGTGAAGAAACACGACGATGACGACCCGGCCCGCGGGAGACAGATGACCGTCCACGAACTCGTCGAACCGTTCGCAACCGACGGGGGGCTCCCCCTCCGACACCACACCGGTGACTCGCTGGCGATCCTCTCGGAGTGGGACGGCGGATCGATCGACCTGATCTTCCACGACGGCCGACATACGTACGAACACGTCCGCCGGGAGATCGAGCTCGGAACCGAACGCGGTGGTCAGACCCCCCCGATCCACGTCTTCGACGACTGTTTCCTCTACGAGAACGAGTGGACGCGATGGTTCGTCACCGACACCGGCCCGTTCGAGTATCTCAACAGCCTGCCGTACCTCCGCCGGCTCCCGGAGTACGCCCTCATCCGGAAACGAGCCGCGGGCGTCGCGCGGGCGGTCGGCGAGGCGTTCGAGGACGGTGAGTGGGGTCGCCTGGAGATCGTCCGGGACGACTGGGCCCCGATCACCGCGCTCGTCCCCTGACGCGCTCGGAACCGTTCGTCCCGCCGTCGCTGGCGGGTCAGGCCCAGTCGGGAGCGACCGGGAGGTTCTCGTGGACGACGGTCCGCACGCGGGCGGACAGTCCGTACAGGACGACACCGTAGACGACCGCGCCGACGAGAGCGTAGAACACAGTTCCGATCGTCGGCGGCCCGGGCAACGTCGCCGGGGTTCGCACCTGGAGCATCGCCCCGACGGCCACGCCCATGACGAGTGCCGCGACCACCTGTCGAGCGACTTCGCCGACAGGGAGCGAGACCGAAACGGACGACGCCACCAGCCGGTACCCCAGGGCGAACCCCAGCAGGGCCGTGAGCCCGCTCGCGACCGCGGCCCCTTCGTAGCCGACGGTCGGCACCAGCCAGACGTTGAGGAGCAGGTTCGCGACGATGAACACCGCGTTGACGCGGAACGCCTGCCCCGGCCGGTCGAGGGCGTTGAGCATCGTCACGGTCTGGGTCATGTACACGTAGAACAGCTGACTCACGACTAACAGCACCAGGATCCATCGTGCAACCGTGAACTCGGGGCCGTAGATACGAAGCACGTCCCCGCCGATGAGGGCGCTGCCGACGATCCCGGGAACGAGGAGGAGCCCCGAGAAGGCGATCCCGTCCGAGAACAGCGACGCCGCCAACTCGGGATCGTCGGCGCTGTCGGCGGTACTCAGCGCAGGGAACAGCGTCCGAATCACCGAGACGCCGAACAGCGCCAGGATCGCGGCGACGTTGAACGAAACCTGGTAGAACCCGACGAACTGCGACGCCGCGAACGCGCCGATGACGACCGTGTCGAGGTAGATGTACGTCTTCGACTGGAACCCCTGGATCCACGCGTATCTGGCGAACGAGAGGATGCTTTCGAGGTCGGCTCGTTCGGGGCGAACGAACTGCACGTTGAGGAGCACCGCCCCGAGCGTGACGACGACGAGGAGCCCGACGATCTTCCCCGTGAGGGCACCGACCAGCCCCAGTCCCAGCGCGACGAGCAGGACCTGTACCGCACCGCCGAACGTCTGGTCTACCGGATCGAGCAGCGAGGAGACGTGGACACGCTGTTGGCCCATCAGCCCGGCTTTCACAAGTGAGTAGAGGCTTCCGAGGCCGACGATGGCGATCAGGAACGGCGTCACCGGCTCGCCGACGAACGAGTCGATCCGGCCGCGGAACAGCAGCATGAGTCCGAGGGCAACCACGGTGATCGCTCCCTGAATGACGACACCGGCGCTCAGATATCTCGCGCCGTCGCCCTCGGCCGCGCTCATCCGCTTCGTCACCGACGTGACGACCCCCGCGGTCGAGAACATCCTGACCCAGTTCTGCACCGCTAGCGCCAGGAAGTACATCCCGAGTACGGCCGCCCCGAGTTCGCGAGAGACGAAGACGATGGCGAGAAAGCCGATGATCGATCCGAGGAACTGCGCGGCGAACGTCACCAGCGACGACTGTCCGAGTCTCATGACTGGTGAGTCCGGTCGGCCGTCGTCATCGCTGGGCCCAGGTGGCGTTGTGCACCGCGGTGGCCAGGTTTAGCACTCTTCGGACGGTCCACCGGAGCGCGGCGAGCGCGCGCGGACCCGCGAAACTGAGCGCGTACGGCAGATACGCGCTCGTGGCGGGGTCGGCCTGCCGTATCGCCTCCTCGGCCTCCGAACGGGCCATCTCGGGGTGGCCGTACCGGAGATACCGCGCGGCCAGCGCCCGGTGGAACGCCGCCCGCTGCGAGGCCGACAGGTGGTCGTAGAGCGTCTCGATGCCCTCGGCGCGGACCGTGGCCACGGTCTCCGGATCGAGAACGCCGGTCGACTGTCCTCGCGCGAGAAACGCGTACAGCGTCGACTCGTCCCGCCGGCTGAAGTAGACGCTCTCCTCGTGTTCGCGGAGCACGTACAGCGGGTCGGCAACGTTCGCCAGTTCGTGATCCACGGCCAGCCGGAGCCACAGGTCGTAATCCTGTGAGTACCTGAAGAACTCGTCGTAGCCGTCGACGTCGGCGAACGCCCGCCGTCGGCCCATGACAGACCCGTGAATCAGATGGTTCTTGCGCTGGAGGTCGGCCAGCGAGGGGTCCGATCGGACGAGCCGTCTGTCGACCGTCTCGCCGGCCGCGTCGACGAGTCGCGCCCCGGTGCCGACGACGGCGACGTCCGGGTGGCTGTCGAGATACGCGACCTGGCGCTCGAACCGGGTGCGCTCCGAGCGGTCGTCGGCGTCCTGGCGGGCGACGAACTCACCGGTGGCGGCGTCGAGCGCGCGGTTCAGCGACCACGTCAGTCCCCGGTTCTCCTCGTTCCGGAGCAGCCGTATCCGGTCGTCCTCCTCTGCGTACTCCGCGACGACGTCCGCCGTTCCGTCCGTTGAGGCGTCGTCGATCACGAGGAACTCGAAGTCCGCGTACGTCTGGTCGAGGACGCTCTCGATCGACTCCCTGAGGTACGGGAGGCCGTTGTACACGCCCATGAGGACACTGACGCGCGGTGGGCCCGTCACGACGGGGATGTTCCCGAACGGGGCGTATCAGCTATTCGGTCTCGGCTCGCGTCCCCGTCCGATCAGAAGTACCCCAGGTCTTCGAGATGCTGTCGGCGTTCGGCGGCGACCGACTCGTCTCCGAGAGGCGCTTCCTCGTCCGTATCGGTGTTCCGGTCGAGGTTCGCCGTCGTCGCGTCCGCAACGAGGCTCCGAAGCACGGACGGAACCTCGCTGATGGGCGTGCCGTCGTCGATTCCGAGCGGCCGACTGCTCGCCGCGTAGGCGTACGCGCCCTTACCATCCGGACCGTGGACCCCGTCGACCATCCCGTGATCGGAGAGGAGGACGACGACACCGTCGTCGCCGACCGCGTCGCACACCTCCTCGACGAGGTCCGCGTACCGACGGTACCAGGCTTCGACCCGCGCTTCGTCCGTGTTCTGTGCGACGTGCTGGACCGCGTCCAGCGCGTAGAAGTGAGTCATCACCACGTCCGTCTCGTCGAGCGCCGCCAGCGTCGCCGCCCGTTTGACCTCGTGTTCCACCTCGCAGGCGTGCCAGAACCCTCGGGTCGGCTGGATCGACTCCGCGCGCATCTGCCCGGAGAGGGCGCTTCGGACCTCGGTCGCGACCGTCATCTCCGAGAGCCCCGGGACGCTGATCGCCGCCGGCGTGTCGGCCGCGGCGAGAAAGGAGTCGGCGACGGTGAGACTCCGACCGATCTCGTCGAAGACGCGGATCTCGTCGAAGAGGCTCCCGAGTCGCTGGCGGACGCCCTCGGGGAGTCCCACCGAGCGTGCGAGACGTGAGAGCCGCTGCGGCGTGGACACCTCGGCGTCGCCGTGGTTCGGGTGGTTCCCGTCCAGCAGGATGGGCCAGATGATCTTCGTGTGGACCTCCGCCCCCGTGAGTCCTTCCAGGTCGAGTTTCGCGTTCTCGGCGAGGCGGAGCGTCGGGAGGTCGTATCGGTCCCGAACCCGGTCCACATCCAATGAGTCCAGTCCGAGGATCGCGACTTTCATTCGCTACCCGGTTCCGCGTCGATTCAGTTAAGCCCTCACACTCGTCTCCGATGTGACCGACGACGCTCGGTCCCGTCGTTCGAGAGCGAAGCGGGCGTCTCCGAGCCAGAACGCACCGGGTCGAGAGCCCGAGTCGCCGGGCCGATCACACCTCTTCCGAAGAGCGATTCTCTGCACCCTGATCTGCTTGCTGCGCCCGATCGGCGGTAGCGCGGTCGTACGCCGACTGGCACAGCGTCGCACACGGGCCGATCCCCATCGCCCAGCCGAGGGGTGCGAGGACACGTGAGTGAACGGCCAGGTAGCGAAGGGCACGGTAGCCGTGGGATCCGTCTCCACGTTCGTCGAAGACGGACACCGCCGTCGTTGGAGGGGCGTCGACCTCCGATGGACACCGCTCCGGAGCGGTCGCCGGCGTGACGAACTCGATGCTGTCGTCGACGTCGAGCAGTTCGAACGGGTACAGCAACCGGGCGCAGACGTGACAGTCGTCGTCGTACAGGACGGTCAGTGGTTCGGGCCGCCAGAGGCGGCCGTAGATGTCGTCCCACGGCAGGAACAGCGTGAACAGTAGGTACTGATCGAAAAAGAGGATGTGCATCCCGACCGCGATGAAGGTGTGCATCCCCAACAGCCCAACCACGGCGGGCCACAGCGGGGCGCCGAGCACGACGACGAAGACGAACCCGAGTTCGAGAACGAGCGTCCCCGCGCCCGCGCCGAGCGCCAGGACCTCGTGTTCGATGATGAACCGGCCCACGGGCGGAACCCCGTCGAGATACATGTACGAGTCGGTGAGGATAGTGCGTGAGAGGTTCCCTGCGGTGGCCCACTGGGCCCCGCCGTCGAGGATCTTGCCCAGCCCGGTGAAGAAGTAGACGAACGCGACGACGAGCAGCGTCCACTGCAACGCGGAGTGACGGTAGGTCTCGGGCGTGTCGGTGGTGAGGCGTCTGTTGAGCGAGGCCGTCGACCACCCGGCCGTGCGCCGGATCGCGTCCACCGAGAGGCGGTCTTCCGAACTGAACAGTGCGAAGAGCAAGAGCAGGTACACGACCGGGAGGAACGTGCTCCCCTGGTTCGAAACGGCGTAGTGGACACCGCTGAGGTACGCGAGGAGTACCGCACTCAGAAAGCCGGTCGCGGCGAGTCGGTACCCGACGACGACGGCCAAAATGAGACCGACTGTGACCGCGACGAGCGCCGGGAGCACGTCCAGTACGACCGGGGAGACGAGGTACGCGTGCGGGCTCTCGGCGAAGACGACGTACGGATACGTCGAGAGCGCGAGCCACTCGTACGAGAGCAGCTTCCAGACGGCGTAGAGCCCTGTGAGCACCCGAACGACTGCGAGGTTCACCGGGCTCGCTCGATCCGGGTTGCGCCAGTAGTTTGAGGGTGTCATAGAAGAGTTCTCACACCGTGATCACGGTACTTCCCGGATTGTCTCCACGTTCGTAGTTGGTGATTGCGACGACGAGGCGAAGGCACAGGGCGAGAAATACCTGCGCCCGTGCGTGGACGCGGCCTCGGGCGTGCGTTCGCCCGAGGCCGCAGTCCTTCACTGATTCGTTGGTTCGTTCGACTCCACTACGGCGGTTGTACGTCTCATCCAACGTGGACTGCTTCAACTGAACGTCCTCGCCGTGTTCGGTGATGCGGTCTTCGACCCTGTACTCAATGTCTTTCGGGTCATCAGCGTTCCGGGCGTTGTATGGAGCGACTGGCACGACCCCTGCGGTCAGCAGGTGGTCGTGCCAGTCGAGCGTGTCGTAGGCGCTGTCACCGACCATCCAGATCGGTGTGGCGACGGCGAGCGCGTCACGCGTGACGCGCATCGCCGTCTCTTCTGGCGCTTGCTTACTCTCGGTGAACTCCGCTCCGATCGGGATCTTTTGCCCGGTCGAGACGATCGTACAGCCGTAGCCGTAGTAGTACTCGTCGTCGGTTGGATCGTAGCACTTTGAGGCGTCTGGATCGGCGGGCATCGCCCTCACGTCTGTTGAATCGATACAGTAGGTCAAGTCGAGCAGGCCGCGCCGGGCGGCCTGCTCGACGAGGTGGTCGAACACCTTGTCAACGACGTGTTCAAGATCGGTGAGAAAGCGATCGACCGCGTCTCTCGACGGCGGTCGATCGAATCCACAGCTCAGCCAGACGACCGTGTTCCGAAGCTCTCGTTCAACGGGACGAATGCCGTAGATGTCCTTGTAGTAGCAGTGGAGAAAGCCACGCATCAGTTCTGGTGGTTCGTGGTCTCGTGTTCGCCCCGTCTTCGCCGGGGCGAACACGTCGAACTCTTCGAGAAACTCGAAAGAGAGGTGCTCGAACAGCGCTAGCGTCTCTGTCTCCACGGCATTGAAGAACGAGTCTACCGAAGGATCATCTTGCAGGGTCGCTGAACTCATCCACCTCAGCGTTCACCCTGCTCTTTGGTGTGCTAATCGTTCTATGACACCCTCCCAGTAGTTTACGAGCATTCGTCTCCGTGAACCGTGAACGCTGCCTCGGCGTCGTACCGTTCCAGTTCGCGACCGTCGGGGGTGACCCCGACGGTGACGGCGTACCCACGGACAGCCGTGATGCGATCGATTCCGTCGAGGTGCCGCGGCTGCCACCGGAACCCGAACTGATGCCGCGGGAACTTCACCGCCTCGACGATCGACGGCTCGCCGACTTCGGCCCTGTACGACCGCGCCCGGTCGAGGAGATAACAGCCCATCTGCCGCCGTTGCTCCGCCGTGTACTCCGTCGCCATCTGTGCGGTCAACCGCTTGACCGGCGTCGCGAGGATCGGTGGAGCCGCCCGGGCGTCGTATTTCAGCTCGTCACCGTCGGCGTCGACCACGCGGAGCTCGTAGAACGACTCCTCGGTGGAGCGCTCGCCCGGATACAGGTGCCAGTTGAAGAAGGGCCACGCGAACAGCCCGGTCGACCCGCTCAACAGGAGGAAGACCAAAAATAGCGCGATGAACCCCTGGCGCGAGACCGAGCGGTCGCGGAAGTAGATCGCCACACCCGCGGCGGCAAAGAAACACAGGAAGAACGCCAGCCGCAACAGCTGTGTCGGGAACTGGCTGAGGAGTTCGCGGAGGATCATCGTAACGCTACTCTGTTTCGTTCGCCCGGTACACCCGTTTCGTCTCGTCCGCTTCGACCAGCGTCATCGACGAGGCGTCGAGCCGTTCGCGAAGCGCGACGATGTCGTCGGCGATCTCCGTATGTTCGGACTTCGTGTCGTGGAGTTCGAGTACCAGCAGCGAGCAGTACTCTTCGACGAGGGCCAGTTCGTCGAGCAGGTCGACCTCGGCACCCTCGATGTCGACGATCAGCGCGAACTCGTCGAGGTCGAACCGTTCGCGAAGTTCGCGAAGCGAGGTCGCAGGGACCTCGACGCCCGCGTCGGACGAACTCCGCGTCGAGTTGCTCCAGAAGTGCGGGTGCGTGTACAGCGTCGCCGTTGATTGACCCGGCGCATACGCGCCGTGGACGATCTCGAAGGCGGCGTCGTTCCGGCGGCGGGTGTCCTCCAACACCGGAATCAACCGTTCGTTGGCCTCAACCACGACGTGAGTCGTCCCCGGGTCGAGTAGTCGATCGGTGTACGCCCCGATGAACCCGAGCCCGCCGCCGAGTTCGACGAGTGGCGTCGAGCGATCCAGGTAGCGATCCAGCAGCTGTTTCTCGCCGATCTCGTAGTGGTTGCGTGCGATCGCCGCCTTGATCCGCCGCGTGACGACCGGCGGTTCGAGGTCAAGGGTGACACCGTGGTAGGTGACGATATCACCGCGGAACTCGGCCAGTCGGCCGTACAAGGGGTTAAGGATCGACTCCTTGACGCCGCCGAGCGTGTCGACGAGGCTGCGATCCGGTACCCGTTGATCGTTGCCAGTCATGTCGATGGAGACCGCACACGTTCGGGCGCCGAGTCGGAGTCGGCGGGGTTGGCCCACTCCCGATACCACAGCTCGAACGAGATGAGCAGCCAGAGCTTCGCCTGGTCGCGCGCACTCCCGGTCGACCTCGCGAGCAGGGCGTCGAGCGCGTCCTGTTCGAAGACGCCGTCTGCGGCCGCCCGGGAGTTCCGGACGAGGTGGAGATGTTCGTCGATGAACCCCAGTTCGTCGAGCGGGGCTGAAAAACCCTGTTTCTCCCGGTCGAGGATCGAATCCGGCAACACCCGGCGGGCGACTCGCTTCAGCAGGTGTTTCTTCTCCCCGTCGTCGAACAGCGTCTCCTCGTCGAGCGCGAGCGTGTACGTGAGCAGTCGGTGATCGAGGAACGGGACCCGCACCTCCAGGGAGTTTGCCATGCTCGCGCGGTCGACTTTCACCAGGATATCATCGACCATGAACGTCTGTGCGTCGAACCGTTGCAGGTCGGGGATGGAGTCGAGTCCGGACGACGCTCGCGCCGCGAGCACGTCGTCGGCGTCGCTCAGTTCCGCCGCCAGGTCGTCGCTCAACAGCTCCGTCACCTCGCTCGTCTCGAACCGCGGCGCCATGAGATGTCGGTACCGGTCGAGGCCCGAGCGGTCGAAAGGTTCGAGCCGCGAGCGAACCGCGTCGACGTACCGGTTGTCGAGCGACGACGGGACGACCCCCAGGAGCCCGTCGAGCGCGCCGAACAGCCCCGCGAAGTCGCCGAGTGCCTCGTACCGGCGGTGCCGGCTGTACCAGTTGTAGCCGGCGAAGGCCTCGTCGCCACCGTCACCCGAGAGCGCGACTTTGAACTCCTCGCTGATCGCCTCCATGATCATGAACGTCGGGAAGATCGAACTGTCGCCGATCGGCTCGTCGTAGTAGTACATGAGCCGTTCGGCGAGGTCCGACAGGTCCTGCGAGGAGAGCGTTCGTTCCGTGTGGGCCGTCCCGAACGCGCCCGCGACGGTGCGAGCGTGCGGGAGTTCGTCGTCGGTCCCGTCGAACCCCAGCGAGTAGGTCGAGGTCTCGTCGAGGTGGCGGCTGGCGAAGGCCGTCACGAGACTCGAATCTAGTCCCCCGCTCAGGAGGACGCTCAGCGGGACGTCGCTGACGAGGTGTTCTGCGACCGCGTCGTCGAGCAGTCCTTCGACGACGGCCTCGGGGTCGTCTGCTCGATCCAACTCGGCTCGTCGAGCGTCGACCGCCTCGTCGAGGCTCCAGTACTCCGTGAGCTCCGTCGTGCCGTCCTCGTGGACGAGGAGGTGGCCGGGTGGGAGCTTCCGGATGCCCTGCCAGATCGATCGGGGAGCCGGCACGTACCGGTACAGCAGGAAGTCGTGGACGGCCGCCGGGTCGACCTCCCGCGGGACGGCGGGGTCTCGGACGATCGACTTCAGTTCCGAGGCGAAGACGAACCGATCGTCGACGTCGTAGTAGTAACACGGCTTGATACCCAGGCGGTCGCGGGCGACGACCAGTCGCTCCTCGCGTTCGTCCCAGATGGCGAAGACGAACATCCCCCGGAACCGCTCGACGCAGTCGGTCCCCCACTCCTCGTAGGCGTGGAGGATGACTTCGGTGTCGGTCTCGCTGGTGAACTCGTGACCCCGCGCCTGTAGCTCCTCGCGGACGGGCTGGTAGTTGTACGTCTCGCCGTTGTAGACGATCCAGACGTCGCCCGTCTCGTTCGTGAGTGGCATGTCCCCCGCCGCGCTCGTGTCGATGATCGAGAGGCGGCGCGAGCCGAGTGCCACGCGCTCGTCGTCGCTCGTGTAGACGCCACGCCCGTCGGGCCCTCGGTGGGTGAGTTCGTCGAGCATCGCGTCGAACAGGTCGAGATCGAGGGGGTCGGCCGCGATTTCACCGGTGATGCCACACATCTCACTCGGTCACCCCTGCCAGGGACAGGATTCGCTTACACCGGTCACGCCATGAGTACCGTGTCGCCGTCTCATAAGCGTTCCGCGAGAGCCGGTCGGCCAGCGCCTCGTCGTCGAGGGCGCGTTCGACGAACGCGGCCAGTTCGTCGATGTCGTTCGGCGCCGCGAGCAGCGCGTCCTGTTCGTGTTCGACGGTTCGGCTGACAGCGGGAATGTCGCTGGAGACGACCGGCCGCCTCGACGCGAGATACTCGAACAGTTTCAGCGGCGACGTCGACTCCAGATCCATCAACGTGACCTCTCGTTCGGTGTCGTACGGCATCAACAGCACGTCGGCGGCCGCGAGGTACGTCGGGACGAGGCAGTTCTCGACGTGGCCCGAGAAGTGAGCGTTCTCGGCGTTGAGGTCGGCCGCCACACCGCGCCACTTCGCGACGTCGTCGTCGGAGCCACCGACGAGTTGGAACCGTCGGTCGGGCAGGCGCGCGGCGACGCGCAGGACGTGTTCGATCCCCTTGTCGGCGTGTAGCGAGCCGAGGTACATCACGACGTCGCTGTCCTGCGGGAGCGACACCCGCTCCCGGGCAGTGTGCTTGTCGGGCGCGGCGTCGAACTGCGCCAAGTCGACGCCGTCTTGCAGGACAGCGACCTTCTCCTCGGGGACGCCAGCGTCGACGAAGTTCGTCTTCAGCCGCTCGGAGATCGTCACGAGCAGGCGGAACTCCGGCGACGTGCTGTTGCGAACGGCTCGTTTGAGCGACGGTTTCCGGATGCGCGGCGTGTGTGTCTCCATGACGGTCGGGACACCGCGTTCGACGGCGTAGTTGACCGCTCGGTACGACCGGCAGTAGCAGACGTCGACGCCCGCGTCGACGCAGCGGTCGACGATGGCGCGTTCGGGGTCGGCCACCCGCCGGGCGGCCCCGAACGTCGCGTACGTCAGCGCGTCGAGCGCGAGCCCCAGTGGCCAGACGTCGCGAAGGTAGTACGGCGTCCGGTCGGTGAAAAAGCGGACGTCGATCGACGAGTCGATCCCGTAGTAGTCGGTCACGGACGATACCTCGCGGCGGTGTCGTCTCTCGGACAGCCGCTCGACGGTGAGCAGTTCGACGTCGTGTCCCAGTTGTGCGAAGCCGTTGGCGTTCTTCGCGACCGCGACACTGTGTGCCCACTGCGAGGGAACGTGACCCGAACTGACGACGGCGACCCGCATCAACTCTCCTCCCGAACGAGCCGCCCGTACAGCGCCGCCTCACGCCCGGCGATCGTGTCGAGGCTGTACTCCGTATCGATCGTCCGCCGGGCGTTCGTCCCCAGTTCCTCCCGGAGCGCCGCGTCGGTGATCACTCTATCGATCGCCGCCCGAAGCGACGCTGGATCGGTCTCACAGAGCAGTCCGTCCGTCCCGTGGGTGACAACCTCGTTGATCCCCTGTACGTCGGTGCCGACGACCGCCAGCCCGCAGGACATCGCTTCGAGCAGGGTTTTCGGCATCCCTTCGAACTTCGACGGGAGGACGAACGCCTCGTGTTCGTTCAACAGCGCCGGGAGGTCGTGGTTCGGGACCCGCCCCACGAAGGTCACGTCGGCACCGACCTCGTCGGCCAGCTCGGCCAGATCGTCGCGGAGTGCTCCGTCCCCGACGACCGTCAGGCGGTACGGCGTCGGGCCGAGAGCGCGGACGAGCGCGCGAAGGTTCTTCTGTGGAGCGAGTCGGCCCACGAAACAGAGGCTGTTCGGGCGTGTCTCGACGTCTATCGGCCGGAAGACGTCGGTCTCGATGTAGTTCGGGAGCATGAGATGTTCGCCGCGAACCCAGTACCGGTCTTCGACGGACGCGTGCCCGCGGGGAGAGGAGGTGAACACGGCGTCTGCGAAGCAGTACGCCACCGCCTCGAGCGTGGTCGCCACGACGCGGATCGGGAGCGGCTTGTCGAGTTCGTCGTAGAACGTCGAGAGGACGTAGCCCGTCCGGACGACCAGCGCCGGACCGCAGAGGTACTTCGCGAGAAGCGCGGTCCACGAACCGAGCATCTGGTTCGTCTTCACCACGTCGACCTCCCGGAGGAGCCGGTAGTGGACGAGGGGGGCGAGAAACGAGTACAGCAGGTCGTTGTGGACGCGGCGCTTCGGGACGATCTCCACGTTGTCGGCGAGGTGGTCCGTGTACGCGCGGTCGGACGCGTCGCCGTACGTGAAGAGGTAGACGTGGTCGGCGTGATCGGCGAGGCGGTTGTAGACGGCCACCTCGCGGTCGAGCATGCCGTCTTCGAACCACGCGCGTATCGTCACGCCGAAGGTGAAAAACAGCGCGATCGTCACGCCGTCGACCGCGGCGGTCGGTTCCGCTGCGCCGTCGAGTGGCGCGTCGTCAGTCGTCGTGTGAGCGTCGTCGGGTGCGTGCATTGGTGTCGTAGTGGGACTCAGTCGGTGCGGACAGCCTGGACGATCGCGTAGAGGTAGCCGAGGCCGACGAGGGCGGTGAACGCGAGGAGCGAGAGCAGTTGGAGCCCGTCGGCGACCGACGGCGACCGCACGAGCGAGGCGGCCCGCCCGGGGAGCGACTCCGTGAGGAGAAACCGGAGGAAGTCGGTCTCCTCGTCGTCGTCGTTGTCTGGGAGAATCGTCGCCATGGTCCGCTTCGAGTACCCCTGCCAGAACGCGCGGTCGACGAGCCACCGTGGGTCGGTCCGGTAGTCGAACACCTTGTGTTCGACGACGGCGTCGGGGTCGTACCAGACGCCCTGTCCGTACCGCTCTCGCACCCGTGCGGCGAACTCCGTCTCCTCGCCCTGGAGGTTCTTCTCCCCCGAGCGTCCCAGGTTCGTCTCGAACCCACCGAGTTCCTCGAACACCTCGCGCCGAAAGGAGATGTTCGAGCCGAACGTGTTGCGCACCTCCTGCTCGTCGGTCGGGAAGCCGCGGTGGGTGACGCCGACGAGCCAGTCGAACTCCGCGGGGAGGAACGACGGCCGCCCGGCGACCCACCGACCGGCCATCCGCCCGCCGGCCGCGACGGCGCCGTGGTGGTCGTACAGGTCGACGAGGCGCTCGATCCAGTCGGGGTGGGCGACGGCGTCGTCATCCATGAACGCGACGACGTCGCCGGCGGCGAGATCGACCCCGACGTTGCGGCTCTCCGAGAGCCCCCTGTTCCGGTCGTTGCAGTGGATCACGACGTCGTCGTGGCTCCCGTACCGATCTCGAACCTGCCCGGCGAGCGTCTCGTCGCCGTCGACGACGACCACCAGTTCGACGTCGTCGTACGTCTGCGCCAAGAGGCTGTTGGCGGCGTCGACGAAGTGGTCGAACACCGCCGGCGAGTACGTGCAGATGACGACGGAAACCTTCACTGGGCGGCATCTCTCGACCGCGTCTCATATGTCTTCTCGTCTTCGCCGGTGACGCGCGTCGGTCGAACGGACGGGTCGGTCGAACGGATGGATCGGCCGGTCCCATCGCTGGGACGGCGTGGCCCACTCCAGGTCGCCGATAGACGGCGGCTTTTTCTCACTGCTCGTTCGACGGACAGTCATGCAGATCAGCGTCATCGGGAGCGGCTACGTGGGGACGACGCTCGCGGCCTGTCTGGCCGATCTCGGCCACGACGTCGTCAACGTCGACATCGACGAGGGTATCGTCGACACGATCAACGACGGGAAGCCACCGATCCACGAGGACCGACTGCCGGAGCTCGTCGCGCGACACGTCACCGACACGGGGCGGCTCCGGGCGACGACCGACTACGAGGCGGTGCTCGAGACGGACGTGACGTTCGTCGCCCTCCCGACGCCCTCCGACGCCAGCGGACGCATCGACCTCTCGATCATGGAGGCCGGAGCCGAACAGCTCGGGGAGACGCTCGCCGCGAAGGAGGGGTGGCACACGGTCGTCGTCAAGAGCACGGTCGTTCCGGGGACGACCCAAGACCTGATTGCGCCCACGATCGAGGCCGCGAGCGGCAAGACGCTCGGCGAGACGGTCGGGGTGGGGATGAACCCCGAGTTCCTCCGCGAGGGGACCGCGGTGGCCGACTTCCTCGACCCCGACAAGGTCGTTCTCGGAGCAGACGACGACCGGACCCTTCGCGACCAGCGCGCGCTCTACGAGTCGCTCACGGAACGGAGCGAGACGACGGTCGTCGAGACGGGAACGAGGGAGGCTGAGATGATGAAGTACGCGAACAACGCCTTCCTCGCGGCGAAGGTTTCGCTCATCAACGATCTCGGGAACATCTGCAAGGAACTCGGGGTCGACACATACGAGATCGCCGACGCGATGGGGCTCGACGACCGCATCCAGCGTGCCTTCCTCGACTCGGGGCTCGGCTGGGGCGGATCGTGTTTCCCGAAGGACGTCGCGGCCATCACCGCCGCCGCGCGGGACGCGGGCTACGAGCCGCCCATGTTGAGCGCCGCCGTCGAGGTGAACGACCTGATGCCCCAGCGGCTGCTGTCGCTCCTCGACGACCACGTCGACGTCGCGGGGAAACGGGTCGCACTGCTCGGACTGGCGTTCAAGCCCGGCACCGACGACGTTCGGGAGACGCGGTCGGCGGCGCTCCTCCGCGGGCTCTCCGAGCGGGGTGCGGAGGTCGTCGCCCACGACCCCGCCGCGGTCGAGACGTTCCGGGCGTCGTTCCCCGACCTCGACTTCGCGGCCGTCGACACGCCGGAAGAAGCGCTCGACGGCGCACACGCCTGCATCGTGGCGACCGCCTGGCCGGCGTACGCGGCGCTCGACGCCGCGTTCGACGCGATGGCCACGCCGCTCGTCCTCGACGGTCGCCACTGCGTCGAACCCCGCGAGGGGATCGTCTACGAGGGGTTGACCTGGTGAGCGTGCGGACGCCGGGCGACACCGGCTGACGCTGACGGTCCTTCGTCGTGCGGGGACGCCGGTCGGAGTCACTGATCGGCGGCCGCCAGACGGGGCGAGAGAACACCGCACGCCGGTGCGTACGTCGGCGTAACCCCACGACGCGTGGCGTTTCACAAGGCTTATGCGCGCGATGGCGGTCCACACGAACAATGAGTCAGCGTAGCGAGCGTGCCGAGGAGGTGTCCGTCGCCGACGGGCAGTCCGTCCTCGACACCTTCGAAGACTGGTTCCACGTCCCCGTTCTCTTCGTGGCGATGGCGTTCATGGTGGCCATCCGCCTCCAACGGATGGACACGTTCACGCAGGACGGGACGGTTTACTTCCGCGGAAACGACGCATGGTACCACCTGCGTGAGGTGAACTACACGGTCCGGAACTGGCCGGCGACGATGCCGTTCGACCCCTGGACGTACTTCCCGTACGGAACGAGCGTCGGGCAGTTCGGGACGCTGTACGACCAGATCGTCGCCACGGTTGCGCTCGTCGTCGGGTTCGGATCGCCCAGTCAGTCGCTCGTCTCGACGACGCTTCTCGTCGCCCCCGTGGCGTTCGGTGCGCTCGCGGTGATCCCGACGTACTACCTCGGCGCGCGCCTCGGTGGTCGCGCCGGCGGCCTGTTCGGCGTGGTCATCCTGGCGCTCCTGCCCGGGACGTTCCTCCAGCGGACGATCGTCGGCTTCGCCGACCACAACGGGGCGGAGCCGTTCTTCCAGGCGCTCGCCGTGCTGGCGCTCGTCGTCGCGCTCTCGGTCGCCGCGGAGGAGAAGCCGATCTGGGAACTCGTCACCGCCCGGGAGGTCGACGAACTCCGCCGACCGGCGATCTACGCCGCCCTCGCCGGCGTGGCGATGGCGGGCTACATGTGGGTGTGGCCGCCGGGCATCCTCCTCGTCGGGATCTTCGGCGTCTTCCTCCCGCTCAAGATCGCGAGCACGGTCGTCGCCGGCCGGACGCCCGACCCCATCGCGTTCGTCGGCGCGGTCGCGGGCGGCGTCACGGCCGTCCTCATGTTGATCCCGCTGCAGACGCTGTCGTTCGCGTCGGCCGAGTTCTCGCTCCTCCAGGTGGCTGCCCCGGCCGCGGTCGCCGCCAGCGCCGTCGGCTTCGCGTGGCTCGCCCGCCAGTGGGAGCACCGCGACGTCGACCCGGCGCTGTTCCCACTCGGCGTGTTCGGCGTCGCCGTCATCGGATTCGGCGTCGTCGCGCTCGTGGTCCCCTCGACGCTCGACGCCGTCCAGGGTGGCCTCTTCCGCATCGTCGGCTTCTCGCAGGCGGCCGCGACTCGTACCATCGGCGAGGCACAGGCGTTCCTCTCGCCCGGCACCCTCCAGCAGCAGTCCGTCGACGCGACGGGGCGGATCCTCCTGGAGTACGGCTTCACCCTCTTCACTGGCGTCGCGGCCGCGGTCTGGCTGCTCGCCAAGCCGCTCGTCGACGAGGGGGAGACGCGCCAGTTGGCGTACGTCGGCGGGGCGCTCGCCGTCGTTGCGTTGATCTTTCTCGTTCCGAGCGTGTTCGGCACGATCGGCGACTTCGTCGGGCTGAACTCGCAGGTCACCAGCCTCATCGTCGTGGCGCTTCTGCTCGTCGGCGCGACGTTGCTCACGGACTACGACTCCGACCGCCTGCTGATCGTCGTCTGGGCGGCGTTCATCACGGCGGCAGCGTTCACGCAGGTCCGGTTCAACTACTACCTCGCCGTGGTCGTCGCGGTGATGAACGCGCACCTGCTCGGCGAACTCCTACGCATGATCGACCTCCAGTCGCTCCCGAAGTCGGTGTCGGAGATCAGCGCGTGGCAGGTCATCACTGTCGGCGTCGTCGTCATGCTCGTCCTCGCGCCGGTGCTCGTGGTTCCGCTAAACGTCCGCAACACGGGCAACCCAGAGTTCGACAGCAGCACGACCGCGTGGGAGACGGCCCAGGGGAACGCCCCCGGGAGCGTCCTCGAGTGGGACGGGAGCCTCCGGTGGATGGCGAACGAGACGCCCGCGGAGGGGACCCTCGGCGGCGCGTCGAACGAGATGGACTACTACGGCACGTTCGAGCGAACCGAGGACTTCGCGTACCCGGATGGGGCGTACGGCGTCCAGTCGTGGTGGGACTACGGCCACTGGATCACGGTCCGCGGCGAGCGGATCCCGAACGCCAACCCGTTCCAGGAGGGGGCGCGTGAAGCCGCGAACTACCTGCTCGCGCCCACGGAGGAGCAGGCAGAGACGGTGTTGGCCCGACAGAGCGAGGAGGGCAACGACACGCGGTTCGTCATGGTCGACTGGCAGATGGCCTCGCCCAACTCGAAGTTCGGCGCGCCGGTCGTCTTCTACGACGAGCAGAACGTCTCCCGCGAGGACTTCGTCAACCAGATGTATACCCAGAACTTCCGCGGGAGCATCACCGTCCGCGACCAGCGGTACTACGAGAGCCAGATGATCCGGCTGTACCACTACCACGGGAGCGCGGTCGAGCCGCGGCCCGTCGTGGTCGACTGGGAGAACCGCCAGGCGCAGACCCAGACCGGCCAGAACATCGATGTTCGGACGTTCCCGAGTAACCGGACGGACAGCGTCCGCGAGTTCCGGAACATGACCCAGGCGCGCGCGTACGTCGAGCAAGACGGGAGCGCCCAGGTCGGCGGTATCGGTGCGTTGCCCTCCGAGCGAGTGCCAGCACTACAACACTACCGGCTCGTGAAGGTCAGCAACGAGTCGGCGGTCAGTTCGGGGTCGTACCAGCGGCAGTACCTCCTCACCCAGCAGCTGACGGGCTATCCGGCGGCCCGAACGTTCGTCACGAACCCCTCGTGGCTGAAGACGTTCGAGCGGGTTCCGGGTGCGCGCGTCGAGGGGAGCGGTGCACCGCCGAACGCGAACGTGACCGCCGAGGTCGAGATGCGCGCCCCGACCGGCAACTACACCTTCACCTACCGACAGCAGGCGCAGGCGAACGCCGACGGCGAGTTCACGATGGTGCTACCGTACTCGACGACCGGCTACGACGACTACGGACCGGACAACGGGTACACCAACGTGAGCGTCCGCGCGACCGGCCCGTACACTATCAGCACGCCCGGCGAACTCGTCGAACTCAACGGCTCCGCGGGCGTCGAGCAGTACCGGTCGAACCTCACCGTGAGCGAGGGACAGGTCAACGGCGACCAGCAGGGGACGGTCGACGTGACCCTCGAGCGCGAGACGAACGAACTGTCGTTCAGCGACGTCGAGGCCGGTGTCGAGCCGACGACACCGACGACCCCAACGGCACCGACCACGCCGTCGACGACCGCGACCGGCGCGGCGGACGCGCCGGCGGAGCCGGCGTCCGACGCGACCGCCGAGCGCGTTGCGCCGTCCGCTCCGATCGATCCCGCAGCGCGCGTCCGCTGAGATGAACCGCCGCGACGCGGCCCTCGGCTGGCTCATCATCTACCTGAAGGGGATCTGTATGGGGACCGCCGACGCGGTGCCGGGCGTCTCGGGCGGGACGATCGCCCTCGTGACGGGCATCTACGAACGGCTCATCGGCGCGATCACCGCCGTCTCCCCCGGTCGGTTGCGGGAGTTCCTGGGGGTCGTCGTGCCCGGTGAGACGCGGGCCGACGCGTGGCGAGCCGCCCGCGAGATGGACCTCGTGTTCCTGGCGGTGCTGGGAACGGGCGTCGTGACGGCCGTCATCACGGTCACGCGGGTCGTCGACACGGCCATCGAGACGGTACCCGTGCTCACGTTCGGCTTCTTCTTCGGGCTGATCGCCGCCTCGGCGGTGGTGTTGTGGAGCGACGTGCAGTTCGACACGCGGGGCCGTGTGGTCGCCGCGGTCGCGGGCTTCTCCTTCGCGTTCGTCGTCTCCGGACGCGCCGCCGCGGCGTTCGGTCACCGTCCGCTGGTGACCTTTTTCGCCGGTATGATCGCCGTCAGCGCGCTCGTCCTGCCCGGTATCTCCGGGTCGCTCATCCTCATCCTCATCGGCCAGTACGAGTTCATGATCGGGACGCTGCGGGAGGCGGTCGACGGGCTGTTGGCGGTCGCGCTCGGGGGGAGTGTCCCCGGTCTCGGCCCCTCGCTCGTCACCGTCGTGACGTTCGTCACTGGGGCGCTCGTTGGGCTGTTCACCACCTCACACGTCGTCCAGTGGGCGCTCAGCCGCCGCCGCGAGGCGACGCTCGCCTTCCTCGTCAGCCTCATCGTGGGTGCGTTGCGCGCACCGATCGCCGACGTGAGCCGTCGGCTCGCCGAGGCCAACCGCGGCTGGACGCCGGAGCTCGTCGGCACGTTCCTCGCCGCCGCGGTGGTCGGCGGCGTGATCGTCGTCCTCGTCGAGCGGAGCACGTCGTTGGGACTCGGCGACGGGTCGGACGCGGCGTAACGGAAACGGAGCACGCGGCAGAAAAGAACCAGCAGGGCGGCGGCCGGGTTCGTTACTCGCGGGCGACGGCGATGTTCCGGACGTCGCCGCCGCAGGCGGGGCACGTCTCCAAGCGGTGGTCGCTCGTCGTCCGGGCCCCACAGGCCTGACACTCGTAGTAGCCGTGTGTACTCTTGTGCGGGTCGATCGAGGCGTTGTGCAGTACCATGTCATACGGATGTCTGGACAACGGCTTAATCCTTCTCCCTATACCTCCATTAACGATATAATGTCATAATGCAACGCGCAAACACTGGAGGAAAATTGGATAAACGTCTATTCAGTTCGGGGCGTCGGGGTCCCGGCTTCGTCACCACGGATCGCGACCGTCGGTACCGATCCCGGACCGGTCAGGCCTCGCGGCGAACGACGCAGACGAACGTCTCGCGGCGGTCGACGGCGTGGGTCGTCACGAAGCCGGCGTCGGCGAACGCGGAGACGGCGTGACCGAGGGCGTACCGTTCGTCGGTCGGCGGCCCGTCGACCCCGTCACCTTCGGCGGACCAGTCGACGGTGACGACACGGCCGCCGGGACGGACCACGCGGGCGAGTTCGGCCAGCGACTCGTCGGTGGCGAACTCGTGGTAGGTCATCGTCGAGAACGCGGCGTCGAGCGTGTCGTCGGCAAAGGGGAGGTCCGCGACCTCGGCGGTGACGAGGTCGACGGGTTCGGGGAGCCCCTGCTCGCGGTAGATGTCGTGCATCGCCGTCTGGACGTCGACGGCGTACAGCGTCTCCACGAACGGCGCGAGCTCGTCGGTGTAAAAGCCCGTCCCGCTCCCGAGATCCGCGACGACGTCCGTCGGCGCGGGGTCGACGAGCGAGAGCAACTCCTCGCGCGAGCAAAAGCGGTACCGCCCGGGGTCTTCGAGCGCGTCGGCGCGGTCGACGTCGAACGTGTGAAAGCCCATACCGAGGGGACGGGCGGCGGTAGCCTAATGCCTCCGGAACGCGCGCGAAGAGTCGTGTTCAGCGTCCGCGACGCCGACCCCACCGACGGAGCCGCGATCCGTGCCGTCGCCGGCCCGTCCTGGCACGCCGCGTACGACGACCGGCTCGGAGCCGCGGCCGTCGACCGCCTCGTCGACGCCTGGTACGCCCCGGGCGACCTCAGGCGTGAGATCGCCGACCGCGGTCCGTTCGTCGTCGCCGAGCGTGCGTCGGGCGTGATCGGGTTCGCCCAGGGGCGGCACGTGGCCGGCGGCGACGGCGCGCTGTCGCGACTGTACGTCCACCCCGGCGCGTGGGGCCGTGGCGTGGGGACGGCGCTGTTGGGGGCGACGGCCAGACGCCTCCACCCCGCGGGGACGCTCCGGGCGGTCGTCATGGCGGCCAACGCCGTCGGTCGTGCGTTCTACGACCGCCACGGGTTCACCCTCCGCGAGCGGCGGGTGACGAGGCTGGAGGGGCTCTCATTCGAGGTGGTCGTCCTCGTGGCGCCGCTGGGACCGCTCTGTGCGCTCTCGCCCGGCGTCGACCGTGCGGTCGCCGCCGACGCCGACGGGGACCGCACGGCGGACTGAGACAGGGTTAAATCCCTGGCGAACGGCGCTGTCCGTATGACTCACGGCGACCTGCGACGGCCGACCGACCGTGCCTGCGAACGGTGCGGCCGTCGGGAGATCTGGGACACGACGGCCGAAAGCTGGCGGATCGTCGTCGAGGACGGCGAGCGACGCGCCGGCAACACCTACTGTATCCACGAGTGGGACATCAACGGGCGGTTCGCCCCCTTCGAGGACTGATCGTGCCGACGGCGTACGTCACCGCGCCGCCCGACGCGGCGGGCGAGATCGCTCGGACGGTCGTCGAGGAGCGACTCGCCGCCTGCGTCAACCGCGTGCGCTGTGAATCGACGTACCGCTGGGCGGGCGAGGTGGTCGAGGACGACGAGGTGATCCTGCTGTTGAAGACCACCGACGAGCGGTACGACGACCTCGTCGCTCGCGTCGTCGACTGTCACCCGTACGACGTCCCCTGCGTCGAGCGGTTCGACGAGGCGGACGTGCTCGACGAGTTCGGCTCCTGGATCGAGGCGTCGACGCGGACGGACTGACCACCCTACGTGCGGACCGACTCCAGCACTGCGAGCGTGCCGTCCATGTAGCCCGCGTCGAGCACGACGTCGGCGGCTTCTCCGGCGACCGGGTCGGCGTTCGCCACCGCGAACGACCGGCCCGCGACCGCGAACGTCGACGCGTCGTTCTCGCTGTCACCGACGGCGACGAACGTCCCGGGGTCGACGCCGAGTTCCGCCGCGACGAGTTCGAGGCCGTTCCCCTTCTCGACGCCGGGCGTCTTCACGTGGTACGCGTAGCCGGTGTCGACCACCTCCATCTCGTACTCGGCGGCGACCTCCCGGAGGAGGCTCTCGTCGGCCGCCATCGAGACGATGAGTTCCGTCTCGCGCCACCGGTTTGCGAGGTCGGCGTCGCCCCAACCGGTGTCGCCGCCGCGGGCTTCGAACGTCTCGATCACGCGTTCGGCGCGCGCGCGGTCGCCGGCGAACCGGACGGTGTCGCCGACACAGACGACGCCGCCGTTTTCGGCGACGACCGTCTCGGGAATCCCGACGAAGTGACAGAGGGCGATCGGATACGGGAACGACTTCCCCGTGGCGAGGACGACCGGCGCGTCCCACGCCGGAAGCACGTCGAAGGCGCGCGGATCAACGGCACCGCCGGGCGTGGTGAGCGTCCCGTCGATGTCGAGCGCGAGGGGTGGTGTCATGCCCGTCGGTCGGCGGGCGGCGGTGAAAGAAGCGTCGTTCGCCCGTCGGCTCGGCGGGCGTGCGGCGGCGAGAGCCGGTCAGACAGTCGCGTCGACCAGTCGCCGGAAGACGCGGGTCGGGAACTGCGGTTCGAGCCGACTCGGTGGCCGGCCGAGTCCGTTATCTCCCTCGGTCTCGACCCGTTTGACGATGCCGGCCTCCGCGAGTTCGTAGAGGACGCGCTTGACCGTGGTCGCCGAGAGGCCGACCTGGGGGTCGGCGGTGAGCGCGTCCGTCGCGGCGGTGACCGACGACACCGAGGCCGCGTCAAGGTCGAGGAGTCGAAGCAGGATCCGCTGGCGGTTCACCGGCAGGGCGAGGACGCGACCGAGCGACACGGACTGCCACGGGACCGCCTCCATCCCGACCTCGAGGTCGGCCGTCCTGATCCGGTTCGCGCCGCGTTCGAGCGCGTGGTCTGCCGCGCCACAGACGGCCGCGAGGGCGTCGTGGGCGTCGCCGTCGGCCCACGACGCCACGTCGCGGATGTCGCCGTGCGACAGCGCGCCGCGCGCGAGGCCGAGCGAGGCTCGCTGGGTGAGCAGGTCGACCAGCGCGTGCCGTTCGTACCGCGCCACTTCGACCGTCTCGGTGACGCCGGCCGCGACCGGGTCGGAGTCCTCTCCCGGCGGCTCGCGGCCGACCGCGACGTACGAGACGGCGGGCAGGTCGAGCAGTTCCGAGAGACGTTCGACGGAGAACGTGTCGGACTCGTCGAGGTGGTCGACCGCGACGACGGCCTGCGTCGAGCCGCTGAGTTCGTCGTCGAGTCGGTCGCGGAGGTCGGCCGTCCCGACCCCACCCTCCGGGACCGACTCCTCGACGATGCTGTCGAGTACGTCGTGGTACAGCGCGAACTCGCTGGTGGCGTACCGAGCGTCGACGTAGACGAACGCCGTGGTCGGCGGCGCGACGGCGCGGGTGGTCGTGAGGATCGTCGACCGGCGCCGGTTGTTCTGTTCGGAGAGCCGCCCGAACAGTGCGCTGATGACCGCCGACTTGCCGGCACCCTTGGGGCCCCAGACGTACGCGTCGTCGGGCTGTCCGCTATCGAACGTCGGATCGAGCACGTCGAGCAGGCGTTCGAGGACTGGCCCGCGTCCGTTCGGCTCGGCCAGGTGGGTGACGGGGCTCAGTACGTCGAAATCACGGACGAGTGCGCGTTCGCTCTCGCCGCGTCGACGTCGTTCGATGCGTTCGTCGAGGTCCATGCCGGGTGTGGTGCGGGGTGTCACGTGACGGGTCTGTCGTGCGCTACCGGGTCGATGCTGCTGCGACACGTCTTCTGAGAGAGCCGTCGAAAGCACGGTCGGAGAACGATTCGTCAGATCGGAGCCACGCCGGAACGGCGAGGGCGACTACAGCCCCAGCGTCGGAACCCAGACGCTGGTGCTGAAGACGCCAGCGATGGCCAGGAGCGCGATGACGAGCGTGTTCACCACGATGGCCGCGGCCGGCGGGTCGAAGTGCGTGTCGGCGTGTGCGTAGAAGATCCGCTGGACGACCTCGCCGGTGAGGGCGCCACTGACACCGAAGACACCGGCGACGACCATCGCGGCCGCGCCGACTTCGGCGGCACCGCCCGTGACGGCCAGGGCGGCCGTCGAGGCGGGGAGCGTGATGTGATGGGTCACTGGGATCTTCGCGACGCCGAGGTTGAGGAACGTCAGCGACGCGGCGCTGATCCCGAAGCCAAGGAACGCACTCCCGGTCGTCAGCGCGATGACGCCGCCGAGGAGACCGGCCACGAGGCCGATCATGGCGACGTTACCCCACTCGTACTGGTGGCCGAGCCACGGCTCGACCGCCAGGCGTTCTTTGACCTCGCCGCCGTCGGTGGCGGCCGCACCGCCACTCGACCGCATCTCGCCGCGCTCGAACGGCCCCATGTCGAAGAGGCCGCCGCCGCGGACGGTCCCGATCAGATCGTAGCCGAACACGAGGCGGTGTGCGACCGCCGAGAGGACGACGGCGATGGCGATCGGGTCCCACGGGAGACCGACCGTCCCCGAGATGGCCGTGATGATGTACCCGAGGATGCCGAAGAGCCCACCCACAACGAGCACGTCGGGCTGGGTCCCCAGCGCCGCCGGGATGTTCTTCGCCTCGTGGTAGTCGAAGCCGAACTCGTCCATGTACCCCTTCTTCGCGGCGTAGGCCGCGGCGGCCGCACCGCCGGCGAAGGAGATGTGTGGACCGAACACGGTCCCGAACGCGATGGAACCGGTGATGCCCGGCGCGCCCAGGTTGGCGGCCGAGACGGCCTCGGCGCTCCCGACCGCGCTCACCGCGAGGTTGGCCGCCTCACCGGCGATGACCATGAAGCCGGTGAAACAGAACGCCGGCAGGGCGCCGATCGCCGCACCGAACGCACCGCCTGCAAACGCCGCGAGCAACAGCCCGGGGTTCGCGATGGCGTCGATGATCGCCGAGGCTTGCAGGAGGAACGTCATCTAGTCGTCACCACCGTCGCGAGCCCAGTCCTCCGAGCGGGCGACCGCCTCGTTCCAGCGCTCGTAGTTCGACTCGTAGTCGGCGTCGTCGTCGGGCTCGAACTCGCGGTCGACCTGCCAGTTGTCGCGGAGTTCGTCGATCGTGTCCCAGTAGCCCACCGCGAGCCCCGCGGCGTACGCGGAGCCGAGGGCGGTGGTCTCGTCGACGACCGGGCGCACGATGTCGGTGTCTATGATGTCCGCCTGCAGTTGGCAAAGGAAGTTGTTCTTCACTGCACCGCCGTCGACGCGGAGCGCACCCATGTCGATGCCGGAGTCGGCCTCCATCGCCTCGGCGACGTCGCGCGTCTGGTACGCGATGGATTCGAGCGTCGCGCGGACGACGTGTTCGCGCCGCGTCCCACGCGTCATGCCGACGATGGTCCCGCGAGCACGGCCGTCCCAGTGCGGCGCGCCGAGCCCGGCGAACGCGGGGACGACGTAGACATCGTCCGTGGATTCAACCGAGCGCGCGAGCTCTTCGGTCTCGGCGGCGCTGTCGATGAGTGTCATGTCCTCGAGCCACTCGATCGCCGCGCCGGTGATGAAGATCGCCCCCTCAAGGGCGTACTGGACCGGCTCGCCGGACCGCTGGAAGCCGATCGTAGTGAGGAGACCGTGCTCGGAGGCGACAGCCTCGTTCCCGGTATTCATCAGCATGAACGAACCGGTGCCGTAGGTGTTCTTCGCGTCACCCTCGTCGAAGCAGGTCTGGCCGAACAGCGCGGCCTGCTGGTCGCCGAGTGCGCCGGCGACTGGGATGTCGGCGTCGAGGAAGTCGGGTGACGTCTCGCCCGTGCTGCCGTAGTACTCGTCGTCCGACGACGGGCGGACCTCGGGCAGCATCGAGGCAGGGACGTTGAACTCCTCGAGGAGCTCCTCGTCCCACTCGTTGTCGTGGATGTTGTACAGCATCGTCCGCGAGGCGTTGGTGACGTCCGTGATGTGGTTGCCCGTGAGCTTGTAGATCAGCCACGAGTCGATCGTCCCCATCATCAGTTCGCCGGCCTCGGCGCGGTCGCGGATGTCTTCGGGCCGCGAGCGCGACAGCTTGATCGGGTCCGCGTTGTCGAGGATCCACTCGGCCTTCGTCGCAGAGAAGTACGCGTCACACTCCAGACCGGTCTTGCCACGGATCCACTCGACCTTGTCCTCCTCCTGGATCTCTTCGACGCGGTCCGTGGTCCGGCGGTCCTGCCAGACGAGCGCGTTGTGGACCGGCTTTCCCGTCTCGGCGTCCCACACCACGGTCGTCTCGCGCTGGTTCGTGATGCCGAGCGCTTCGAGCTGCTCGGCGTCGAGGCCGGCCTCGTCGAGCGCCGTGTTGATGACGTGCTTCGTGTTCCGCCAGATCTCCGTCGCGTCGTGCTCTACCCAGCCCGGCTCGGGGTAGATCTGTTCGTGCTTCTCGTAGGCGTTCGCGATCACTTCACCCGCGTGATCGAACACCATGAAGCGCGTTCCTGTCGTCCCTTGGTCGATCGCACCGACGTATGTGTCCTGACTCATTGTTGTAGCACCCTGTGTGTGCCAGCCCGTGCCGGACGTTTCTTTATCTGAGGTCCGGCAGTATCCGTAAACAGTGTGAAAGAGTGTGATAAACTTTGCTAATTCGTCGGCGGTCGAACACGTCTCCGGCGATCCTAAACAGTCAATGCACGCTCGCGCACGCAGGGAGTATGGAGAATGTATCGGAGCGTCTCGGCTTCGTGGAGGCGTTTCCGGCGATCACCGGAGCGACGGTCACGCAGGGGGGTGAACACCGGATCGCGGTTCGTGATACCACGGGTAGTACGTACCGAGTCCGGAGGAGGGGTAAAGTAAAGTAGTCCGCGTTCTCAGCCTTACAAAGATTAATGACAGACACACCAGAGGTCCTGGTCATCGGTGGGGGTTCGACGGGCACAGGGATCGTCCGCGACCTGGCGATGCGGGGCATGGACGCCACGCTCGTCGAGCAGGGGAACCTCACGCACGGCACGACGGGACGAATGCACGGGCTGCTGCACAGCGGCGGTAGGTACGCGGTCACCGACCAGCCGAGCGCGAAGGAGTGCATCGAGGAGAACCGGGTGCTGCGAGAGATTGCGAGCCACTGCGTCGAGATGACCGGTGGCCTGTTCGTCAAGCGACCGGAGGACACCGAGGAGTACTTCGAGAAGAAGCTCCAGGGCTGTCACGACTGCGGCATCCCGACCGAGGTGCTCTCGAACGAGGAGGCCCGCCAGTTGGAGCCGTACCTCGCGAAGGACATCGACAAGGCCATCCGGGTGCCGGACGGAGCGATCGATCCGTTCCGGCTCTGCGTCGCCAATGCCGCCTCCGCGGAGGAACACGGCGCGCGCATCGAGACCCACTCGAAGGTCGTCGACGTGCTCGTCGAGGCGGGCGAGGTCGTCGGCGTCGAGGTCGAACACGCCTCGGGGCAGGGCAAGCGCGTCCACGGCAAGACGGCCCAGCGCGAGAAGATCTACGCCGACTACGTGGTGAACGCCACCGGCGCGTGGGCAGGGCGCGTCGGCGACATGGCAGGCGTCGACATCGAGGTCCGCCCGTCGAAGGGCGTCATGACGATAATGAACGTCCGGCAGGTCGACACGGTCATCAACCGCTGTCAACCGAAGGGGAACGCGGACATCATCGTCCCGCACGAGACCACGGCCATCCTCGGAACGACCGACGAGGAGGTCGAAGACCCCGAGGATTACCCCGAGGAGGAGTGGGAGGTCGATCTCATGATCTCCGAACTGTCGAAGCTCGTGCCGATGCTCAAGGAGGCCCGGACCATCCGGTCGTTCTGGGGCGTTCGGCCGCTGTACGAGCCGCCGGGGACGGGGACGACGGACCCGACCGACATCACGCGGGACTTCTTTCTCCTCGACCACGACGACCGCGACGATCTGCCGGGGATGACGAGCATCGTCGGCGGGAAGTTCACGACGTACCGGATGATGGCCGAGAAGATCACGGACCACGTCTGCGAGAAGTTCGGCGACACCACCGAGTGTCGGACCGCGGACGTCCCGCTCCCCGGGAGCGAGGACTTCTCCGTGCTCCGTGACTACATGGACGAGTTCGGCCTCCGGTCGCCAATCGGTCGGCGCTCCGTCCAGCGGCTGGGGTCGCGCGCCGACGAGGTGCTGAAGACCGAGGGTCCGAACCCGACCGTCTGCGAGTGTGAGGGCGTCACCCGCGCGGAGGTCAGAGACGGGATCAAGCAGGCCGGGTCGGACCTCAACGCCGTTCGCATCCGCACGCGGGCGTCGATGGGTAACTGCCAGGGGGCCTTTTGCTGTCACCGAATGGCGAACGAACTCGCCATGGAGTACCCCGAACCGGTCGCCCGCGAGGCGCTGGACGAACTCTACCAGGAGCGCTGGAAGGGCGAGCGACACGCGCTCTGGGGCGAGCAGCTCTCGCAGGCAATGCTGAAACACCTGCTGCACGCGACGACCATGAACCGCGACGGCGACCCGGTCCGAACGGGCACCGAGGTTGACTTCGGCGCGTTCGACGGCGGGCCGGCGGTCGGAGAGGACTCGACGGCGGAGCGAGCGGCGGCTGACGGAGGCCGGCAGGATGCCGATTAGCGAGGACGTCATCGTGGTCGGCGGCGGGATCGCGGGCTCCGTCGCGGCGCTATCGGCCGCGGAGACGGGAGTCAGCGTGCGGCTCATCTCCCACAAGAAGAGCACGCTTCGACACGCCAGCGGGCTGATCGACGTGCTCGGCTACACGGCCGACGGCTCGGGGCCGCTCGCCGACCCCTACGAGGCGCTCGATTCGCTCCCCGAGGGTCACCCCTACCGCGTCGTCGGGAGCGACGCGGTCCGCGAGGGACTGGCGCTGTTCGATCAAATCGCCGGCGACGAGTACCTCGGTGGCCACACGGACACGAACGCGCTCGTCCCGACCCACGGCGGCGCGGTGAAGCCGACGGCGCGGTATCCGCGAGCGGCCGCCGGCGGGATCGCCTCCGACGACCGCGACATGCTGCTCGTTGGATTCGAGTCGATGACCGACTTCGAGGCGTCGCTGGCCGCGGACCACCTCGACGCCGCGGGCGTCCCGTTCGACGTCACCGGGGTGACCGTCGAGTTCCCGAAGACGTTCCGGGCGGACGCGAAGGTCACCCGCTTCGCGAAGGCGCTCGACACCGACGAGGATGTCGGGAGCCGTGGGACGCGCGAGGCGCTCGCGGCGGCCGTCGAACCCCACCTCGACGGGGCCGAACGCGTCGGCTTCCCCTCGCTCTTGGGCGACGACCACCGACACGAGGTGCGCGACGACCTCGAATCCTACCTCGGTGCCGAGGTGTTCGAGGTCCCGATGGGCCCGCCCTCGCTCCCGGGACTCAGACTGGAGGACCTGCTGTTCGACGCGCTCGACGAGGCCGGCGTCGGGATGTCGACGGGGAACAAGGCGGTGGGGTACGAGACCGACGGCGACGCGCTGTCGGCCGTCGTCGTCGACCGGCAAGGGAGGGAGATTCCCTACCACGCGGACGCGTTCGTCCTCGCGACTGGCGGGCTCGTCGGGAAGGGGATCGGTTCGTCGCGCGAGGGGGTACGCGAACCCCTCTTCGACTGTCACGTCCCCCACCCCGAGGACCGCTACGACTGGTTCGTCGACGACGCCTTCGGCGACCACCCCTTTGCGGCCTTCGGCGTCGCGCCCGACGACAGACTCCGTCCGCAGGACGCCGACGGAGACGCAGAGTTCGCGAACCTCTTCGCCGCCGGCGGTGTCGTCGGCGGCGCCGACGTCGCGGCCGAGAAGTCGGCCAGCGGCGTCTCGCTCGCGACCGGAGTGGTCGCGGGCCGCGAGGCAGGTGAATCCGCATGAGTGACGCACAATCCCCCCCAGAGTTCGACCCCAGCGCAGGCATCGACAGCATCGACGACTTCGAACCCGTACAGGTGTTCGACGACGGCATGGACCTCCGCCCTGGCGCGGACAACTGTTACAAATGTACGGCGTGTGATACGTCGTGTCCGGTCGCCGAGGTCGACGACGAGTTCCCCGGGCCGAAGTTCCAGGGTCCCGAACAGTGGCGGCTCAAGCGCAAGGACGACGTCGAGATCGACGACTCGATCATGTCCTGCTCGAACTGTATGCGCTGTGACAACGCCTGTCCCTCCAGCGTGCCGCTGAGCCAGATGCACAACGAGGCACGTGGCGAGTACGTCGAGAACCAGATGGACCACACCTCCCGGGAGTACATCCGTAACAGGATCCTCGCGAACTACCGGACGCTCGCCGAACTCGGGAGCAAGGTCCCCCGGATCACGAACGCCGTGATGGGTAACTCCCTCGTGCAGAAGATCAACGAGAAGGTGCTCGGTATCACCGCGGAACGGGAGTTCCCCGAGTTCGCCACCCAGACGTTCCGCGAGTGGTGGCGCGAGCGCGGCGGCGCGCAGGTGCAGTCGGACGAAAAGCGCGTCGCGTACTTCCACGGCTGCTACTCGAACTACAACAGCCCCGAGGTGGGCAAGGCGCTCGTCAGGGTGTTCGAGGAGTTCGGCTATCAGGTGGCCGTCCCGCGGCAGCGCTGTTCCGGCACGCCGATGTTCGCGAACGGGATGTTAGACGACGCCGAACGCGCGGCGAACGTGAACGTCCCCGAGTTCAAGGACCTCATCGACGAGGGGTACGACGTCATCGCCTCCTGTACCTCCTGTTCGATGTCGCTGAAGCAGGAGTACCCCGAACTGTTCCAGATCTCCGGGATCGAGGAGGTGTCGAACCACACCTACGAGTCGCTGGAGTACCTCCGCATCCACGAGGACATCCAAGAGCGACTCGACGGCGCGACGGTCGACTACCCCGACCTGGCGTACCACGCGCCGTGTCACGCTCGCAGTCAGGGTCTCGACCGTCAGGCAGTCGAACTGTTCAGAGACGTCGACGGCTTCGAGATCGAAGACGTCGGCTCCTCCTGTTCGGGTATCTCGGGCACCTACGGCTGGAAGACCGAGAAGTACGAGAAGTCGATGAAGATCGGCGAGGACATGTTCGACCACATGCACCACGCGAAAGGGAACGTCGGCATGACCGAGTGTCCGACGTGTTCCTCACAGATGGAACACGGTACCGGGTACGAGATCCGCCACCCTCTCCAGTTGCTCGAAGAAGCGGTCGTCTGAGACGGCAGTCGGCGGTCGAGCGCCGGCCCGCACGCCGCACGCTCGGGGTCACTCGGTCGGTATCGGAGAGACCCTGACGTGGCCGTCGGAGCCGACCTCCACCGCCACACGGAGTTCGTCGATCGAACACTCGACGCGGACGCCTCCGGAACTGTTCTCCAACAGGGCGTCGACGGATTCGAGATCGAGATACTCCGAGAGCGGGTCGAGTTCGACGGGATCGACCCCTTTCGCGGCGGCGACTTCGTTCACGACGCGCACGCTCGGTGACGTCGCGTGTGGGTCGTCACCGTTCATCATGCATAGATCGTCGACCGGGTGGATAAATCCACGTCAGACTCGTGACTGACGGAGAGCCCGGTCCCGGCTTGTGCTCCCGTGGACCGTCGGTCCCGGTCAGTCCCCGGCCACCACGTCCTCGTCGGTCGGCGACCGCGCGTCGTACGTGGAGACGAACCGGTTCAGTTCGGTCGTATCGTCCACGCCCGGGAGGGGTTCGTCGGCGGTCCGGCACGGTTCGTCGACGCCCAGGCGGTCGGCGACGAGATCCGCGGTCTCCTCGGCCATCAGCCGGTAGCTCGTCAGCTTCCCGCCGACGATGCTCGCGAAGTTCCCGACGCCGTCGTCGTCGTGATCGAGGACGAAGAAGCCGCGGGAGATACCACGGCTCGCCCCCTTGCCCCCGCTTTGGCTCCCGCGGGCTTCCTCGTCGGGCGCGTAGAGCGGGCGGACGCCCCACCAGGTTCGGAGGACCTCCGCGTCGCGGACGGCCGGGAGCATCTCGCCACACTCGGCGAACATCCGTTCGACCTCCGCCTCGTCGGTGGGGTAGGCGTCGGGGTCGTCGACGACGTTGCTCGTCGTCCCCAAGACGGCCTGGTCGTCGTGTGGGATGACGATGTCGCCGTCGTCGGGGTCCCGACAGCGGTTGAGGACGGGCCCGAGGTCGGGGTAGTCGACCGACACCATCACGCCGCTGGTCGGGCGCATCTCGACCTCGACGCCCGCCATCGCCGCGAGTTTCCCGGCCCACGCGCCGGTGGCGTTCACCACGTACGACGCGGTGACGTCCGTGTCCGCCTCGCCGCCGAGGTGGACGGTCGCGACCCGACCGTCGTCGACGACGATCGACTCGACGGGCGCGTTCGTCAGGACGGTTCCCTCACGCCGTTCGACGTCGGCGGCGTTGGCCGCGACGAGCCGCGAGGGATAGACGACGCCGTCGGGGACGACCATCGCGCGCTCGACGTCGGGGGAGAGGTCGGGGACCCGCTCGTGGGCCTCGTCGCCCGAGATCACCTCGGCGTCGATGTCGTACTCGCGGCACGCCGCGAGCTTCTCGTCGAAGTACGCCGGGTCGTCGTCGGCGAGCTGGACGAACAGCCCTCCCGTGTCGCCGATGCAGTGGCCGGCGATGTCGCGCAGGATGCGGTTCTCCGCGATGCACTCGCGGGCTCCGACCTCGTCGGCCTCGGCGTACCGGGCCCCGCTGTGCAGGAGGCCGTGCGAGCGACCCGTCGTGCCCGAGGAGAGCCCACCCCGGTCGGCCAGCGTCACCGTCAGTCCCCGCATCGCCAGGTCGCGGGCGACGCCTGCGCCGGTCGCACCCCCACCGATCACCAGTACGTCAGTCTCGTGTGTCATCACACCACCTTGGTCTGACATGACTTGACTCTTCGGT
This sequence comes from Salinigranum marinum, assembly GCF_024228675.1. Lineage (NCBI taxonomy): Archaea > Methanobacteriati > Methanobacteriota > Halobacteria > Halobacteriales > Haloferacaceae > Salinigranum > Salinigranum marinum. The sequence goes on from NZ_CP100461.1 coordinate 1,617,537, forward strand.
CCGTCGCGGGCCCGTTCGGCGCCGCGGCCACGACCCGGGCGCGACGCCCGACCGACGGCACCGGACGGCTCACGAAGCGAGCGATCGAAGCGGCTAACACTTCGTACACTCTCCGAGGGGTATGGAACGACTCGTCACCGTCGTCCCGGAGGCGGGCCTCCACGCCCGTCCGGCGTCGAAGTTCGTCGAGACCGCGAACGAGTACGACTGCGAGCTACAGATCGGCCCCGAGGAGGGCACGCTCGTCAACGCGCGGAGCATGCTCGGGGTGACGGGACTCGGGGTGAAGTCGGGCGAGCGCGTGCGGTTGGTCGCCGAGGGGGAGGACAGCGAGGCCGCGCTGGACGCGCTCGAATCGGTACTGTCGACCGAGGAAGTCGAGGAGTAGTCCTTGGTTCGTCAGTTCAGCTTCCGGTAGTCGCGCGCCTCCTCGGCGGCGGCGACCACGGAGTCGAGCGTCGCCTTCTTGCTGGTGGCTTCGACGGCGGCGTTGACCGCCGCTTCGAGGACGGGCGCGTCGGCGATCCGCACGTCCGCGTCGCTCGTCTCCACGGCGAGTTCGGCGTTCATCACCGCGCTCCCGAGGTCGACCAGGAGGACGACGCCGTCGCCGTCGTCGGCGGCGTCGATAGCCGCGGAGATGCGGTCGACCGACGTGCCCAGGCCGCCGTCTCCCTCGCCGCCGGCGGGTTCGATGTTGGCGTCGGTGGCCATCTGTGCCGCCACCTCACAGATCCCCTCGGCCGCCTTCGCCGAGTGCGAGACGACGACGAGGCCGACCATCTACGCCTCCTCCGCGTCGTCGCCGTCGTCGGGGACCGTCGGCGAGGTGGCGTCGCGGTCGAGCGCCTCCTCGCCGTCGAGGTACTCGGTGGCGGTCTCCAGCAGTTCTTCGAGGATGATAAGCGTCGACGTCGCCCCGGGGTCTCGGTGGCCGACAGAGCGCCACCCCAGATACGAGGCGCGTCCCTTCGTCGCCCGGATGGGGACGGTGAAGTTCACGCCGCGCTCGGCGGCGTCGACCGTCTTCGCCAGCGCTTCGAGGGGTGGCAGGTCGTCCTCCTCGATCGACTTCTTGTACGTGTGGACCGCGGGCGTGACGGCGTCGACCATCGTCTTCTGGCCTATCTGCGCGCCGCCGCGGTCCTGGAGCTTCTCGAGGTAGGCCTCGGCGAACGCCACCGACGTCTCGGCCGTGATCCCCTCGTCGAGTTCCTGGCTGGCAGTCAGGATCGACCCCCCGTACAGCGGCCCCGCCGCGCCGCCGACCTCGCTCACGATCGCCATGCCCACCGCCTTGACGATCTCGGCCGGCTCCCCGTCCATCCCCTCCGTCTTCTCGAGGACGGTCTGAAAGCCGCGGTTCATGTTCGCGCCGTGGTCGGCGTCGCCGATGGCCGAGTCTAGCTCCGTCAGGTACGTCTTCTCCGCCGCGAGTCGGTCGGCGACGTTCGCGAGCGCCGCGTGCAGTGCCTCCACCTGAACGTCCGTGTCTGCCATGCATCGGAATCAGTTGGCACCGAAATAAGGGTAGGGGTAGGGCTCTCGCGGCGGCCCGTCGCGCTTCCGAGAGGCGTCGTCGGTCAGTCGCGGACGGTCAGCGCCGGCGTGTCGCAGGGGTGTGCGAGCAGTTCCTTCAGTTCGTCGTCGACCGCACACACGGTGATCGAACAGCCCATCATGTCGAGGGAGGTCATGTAGTCACCGACCCACGCGTCCCACGTCTCCAGCCCGTGATCGTCGACGATTTCCTGGAGCTTGCGGTTGACGATGAACAGCTCCGACAGCGGCGTGCCGCCCATCCCGTTGACGATGGTGACGATCTCCTGACCCTCATCGAGGTCGAGATCCGCGAGGACGCCCTCCGTGAGGTGTTCAGTGATCTCGTCCGCGCTCATCACGTCGGTCCGTTCTGTGCCCGGTTCGCCGTGGATACCGATGCCGAGTTCCATCTCCTCGTCGCCGAGGTCGAACGTCGGCTCGCCCTTCTCGGGGGTGACACAGGAGGTGAGCGCCATCCCCATCGTGCCGACGCTGTCGATGACTTTCTCGGCGACGGCCTTGACTTCGCCGAGGTCGCCGCCCTGGTGGGCCTTCGCGCCCGCCGCCTTGTGGACGAGGATCGTGCCGCAGACGCCGCGCCGTCCCGACGTGTACAGCGAGTCCTCGACGGCGACGTCGTCGTTCACCACGACCTGTTCGACCTCGACGTCCTCCATCGCCGCGAGTTCCGCGGCGGTGTCGAAGTTCATCACGTCGCCCTCGTAGTTCTTCACGACGCAGAGGACGCCCGCGCCGCCGTCACAGGCCTGGATCATCTCTTGCAGTTGGTCCGCGGTGGGCGAGGTGAACACCTCCCCGGCCGCGGCCCCGTCGAGCATTCCCTCGCCGAGATAGCCCGCGTGGGTCGGCTCGTGCCCAGAGCCCCCGCCGGAGACGATGCCGACCTTGCCGTCGATCGGTGCGTCCTCCCGGACGAGCACCTCGATGTCGTCGAGCCGACGTACCTGGTCTGGGTACGCCGCGACCATCCCGTCGAGCATCTCGTCCACTACGTCCGCCGGTTCGTTGATGAGTTTCTTCATACGGCGGAGTGACAGACGGCGGTCTCTGTAAAAAGTGTTTGTCGGGATTAATTGGAAGGAATATCAGTTCGCCCGTGACTGTCGCTCAGGCGGCCGGTTTGTCGGCCTCCAGCCGGTCGATGCCGATCGTGACCGAGACACCCTCGACGTCCCACTCTTCGACGAGGTCCATCTCGTCGGGTGAGTCGACGAACGACTCGGTGCGGGTCTCCTCGGCGATGAGCTCGCGGTGACGGTCGACGAGTTCCGAGATCCGGTCGTCGGCCACGTCGACCGACGTGTTGATCTCCTCGTCGACGGGCAGATCGAGCCGTTTGCGCATCTCCTGGATCCGGCGGACCACGTCGCGGGCGTACCCTTCGGCCTCGATCTCCTCAGTGAGTGCCGTGTCGACGTACACCGTCCCCGACTCGAAGTCGGCGGCCGAGACGTCCTCGGGCGGCTCGGCGTGCCACTCGACCATCTCCGAGGTGAGTTCGTACTCGTCGCCGTCGACCACGACGGCGAGGTCGCCGTCGCCGGCGAGGTCGTCACGGCTCGCCCCCTCGACCGCGCCCATGATCCGCTGGGCGTCCGCGCCGAAGGTGGGGCCGATGACGCCCATCTGCGGGTCGGCGTACTCGACGAGTTCGTCGAACGCTTCGACGACCTCGATCGCGCGGGCGTTGACCCGCTCGGCGAGGAGGTCGCTGAGCGAGTCGACCGCCGCGCGTACCTCGTCGTCGTCGCTCTCGACGACGACCCGCGGGACGGGCCAGCGGAGCTTCCGACCACCCTGCTGGCGGGCGTTCGCCGCGGCCTCCTCGACCCGCCGGAGGACCGCCATCTCGCCCTCCAGTTCGGGCCGGTGGAGCCCCTCGTCGGCCGTCGGTGCCGACAGCGCGTGAACGGTCGTCGCCGAGCCGTCGAGTCGCTGGTACATCCGCTCGGCGACGTAGGGCGTGAAGGGCGCGACGAGCCTGACGACCTCGTCGAGCACCGTCGACAGCGTGGCGTACGCGCCGCGCTTCGACGCCGAATCCTCGTCCTCCCACATCCGCTCGCGGATCGCCTTCACGTAGAAGCGAGAGACGTCGCTCGTGACGAACTCCAACACGGCGGTGAGCGCGTCGTGGACGCGGTACTCCGCCCAGGCGTCGTCGACCTCGCGTTCGACCGACTGCAACCGGGACAGCACCCACTCGTCGACGACCGTGAGGTCGCCGTCCGCGAGGTCGGCCGCGGCGGGGTCGTAGCCGTCGAGTTCCATGTACGACAGCGGGAACCGGAAGACGTTCCAGAAGATGTTGAGCGTCGACTGCACGTCGGCGAGGCCGTCCCACCCGAACGCGAGGTCCTCGCCGTGTTGGTTGTGCGAGAGCAGATAGGCACGAAGGGGGTCGCGGCCGAACCGATCGATCGCTTCCTCGGGCGTGACGATGTTGCCCAGCGACTTCGACATCTTCCGACCGTCGCTGTCGTTGGCGAAGCCGTGCATCAGCACGCGCTTGTAGGGTACCTCGCCCACGGCGGCGGTTCCCATCCCCAGCTGGGACCAGAACCACCCGCGAGTCTGGTCGTGGGCCTCGATGATGAGGTCGGCGGGCCAAGGGCCGTCGTCGCTCGACGAGGGGAAGTCGAGCGTCCCCCACGTCGCCACCGAGGAGTCGATCCAGACGTCGAAGACGTCCGGGACGCGCTCGTACGTCGTTCCCTCCTCGGTGATCGTCAGCGGGTCGACCGAGGGTCGGTGGAGGTCCAATTCGTCGGGGTCGACGTCCTGGTCGACGCGCTCGGAGAGTTCCTCGCGCGTGCCGACGACGAGGATGTCCTCCGTGGTGTACGCCTCGTCTTTCGGCACCCAGATCGGGAGGGGGATCCCCCAGTACCGCTGTCGGGAGACGTTCCAGTCGGGGGCGTCTTCCACGAAGTTGCGGAAGCGGTTGTCACGGGCCCACTGCGGGAACCACTCACTGTCCCCGATGTTGTCGAGGAGTTCCTCCTTGACGTCGGTGACCGTGATGAACCACTGGTCGGTCGCCAGGAAGACGATGTCCGTGTCGCAGCGCCAGCACTGCCCGTAGCGGTGGTGGTGGGTCCCCGAGTGCAGGAGTCGCCCGTGGGAGTCGAGATCCGAGATGATCTCGTCGTTGGCGTCGCGGACGAACGTACCGGCGTACTTCCCCGCCTCCGGGGTGAACGTCCCGTCGCCCCGGACGGGCGAGAACACCTCGAGGCCGAGCTCCCGCCCGCGCTCGAAGTCCTCCTGCCCGTGGCCGGGCGCGGAGTGCACCAACCCGGTGCGGTCGGCCTCGACGTACTCGGCAGTGTACACCTCGCCCGCGCCCTCGAAGGCGGCGTGGTCCGGCACCTCAGCGGCGAGGGGGTGGTCGTACTGCCAGCCGACCATCTCCTCGCCCGTGAGTTCCTCGACGACCTCGTACTCCTCGTACCGGCCCTTCTTCAGCACCTCCTCGACGCAGGGTTCGGCGAGGTACAGCACCTCCGACTCGCCGTTCTTCTCGGCGCGGACGGCCTGGTACGTCATCTCGGCGTCGACGGCGACGAACGTGTTCGCGGGGATCGTCCACGGCGTCGTCGTCCAGATGACGAGGCTTCCTTCTCTCCCCCTCAGCGGGAACGTCACGTAGGTCGACGGCGACTCGATCTCGTGGTACTCGACCTCGTTGTCGGCGATCGCCGTCTCGCACCGGGGACACTGGTTGATCGCGCGCTTGCCGCGCTCGACGAGCCCGTTGTCGTGCACCCTCGAGAAGGCCCACCACGCCGCCTCCATGTACTCCGGGGAGATCGTCTTGTAGGGGTTCTCCCAGTCCATCCACGTGCCGATCGACTGGAAGTCCTCGTCCATGTGTTCCCGATTCCGCTCGGCGAACGCCTTGCACTCCTCGATGAACGCCTCCATCCCGTACGCCTCGATGTCCTTCTTCGAGTCGAAACCGAGTTCCTCCTCGACTTTTACCTCGATCGGGAGGCCGTGCATGTCATAGCCGGGGCGGTCGGCGACGGCGTACCCCTCCATCCGCTTGCGGCGGATGACCGCGTCTTTCAGCGTTTTGTTCCACGCCGTGCCCAGGTGCATCTGTCCAGAGGTGTACGGCGGGCCGTCGACGAAAAAGAAGGCGGGGTCGTCGGCGTGTGCCGCCTTCGCCGCCTCGTACGCGTCGTGGTCGTCCCAGTACGTCTCGACCGCCGACTCGACGTCCGCGGGGGCGTACTGGTCGGAGACCTCGTCTGCGTCCATACTCGTTTCTACCCGTGGACGTATATCAAAACGGTGGTGTTCACGCCGCAGGCGTCGGCCGGACGCGGGCGCGCTCTTCGGCCGCCGGCCACCGGGGACGGATCCGAAATCGAGGGGTGAGTCGGTCCGCGGTCGTCACTCTCCGACCGCGTCGTCGACGACGTCCCAGCACCGTCTGGCGCGGGCGGTCGGCACGTACACCGCGCCGTACCGGTCGCCACTGCGCGTGATCGCCTTGACCTTCTCTAAGACGCCGAGGTGGTGGCGGACGGTCTTGTAGTCGAGGTCCAGCGCCACGGCCAGTCGGTTGGCGTTCCGGGGGCGCTCGCCGAGCGCGCGGAGGATCCGGACGCGGTTCCCCCCGCCGCGCTCGGTGGAGAGGAGCCGCCGGATCGCGTCCGTGGCGTGGTCCGGTGCCCGGCGGACTCGAACGGCCCCCGTCGATGGTGGCATCGGCCTCAGTTGTCGGTGACGACGTTGAGGTCGAAGCCTTCGTCGACGGGTTCGTCGTCGGGCGAGAGGTAGCCCTGGGCGAACGCGGTGTAGGCGGTGCCGCCCTCGACCGTCACGTCGAACGTGGTGACCACGTCGCCGTCGTTCGACTCCGTGTCGGGGCGGACCTCGAGTGTGTACGAGCCGGCGGGCACCTCGACGGTCGCGGCGTCGCCGAAGGCGGCCCCGTCCACGAGCGTGTCACCGGACGACTCGACGGTGACGTCGACCGCGGGCGCGTCGGGCGAGGCGTGGACGAGACGGACCCGCGCGGTGTCGTCGGCGGGGTCCGAGGTGTCGTCGGTCAGGAGTTCGACCGCGAAAGCGTTCTCCGCGCCGTCTTCGAGTTCGCCGATGGCGGCGGCGGTGTACGCCCCCGCGTCGAGGTCGAGCGACTGGTCGAAGACGACCGTGTCGGGGTCGCCCGCGGCCTGGACCGTCACCTGGTACGAGCCCGCCGACAGCGAGAGGTAGTCGCTGACGGTGCCGAACGGGACGTCCTCCAGCACGGCGGAGCCGTCGACGAGCACGTCGACCGCGGGCGCGTCGGGCGACAGATGGGCGACGCGGAGCGAGACGTCCCCGTCCATCCCGCCCATCCCGCCGTCGTCCGAGCTCTCGACGAGCCCGCCGCCGCCGGCACCGGCGTCGACCGCCGCGATGGGCTGGAACGCCGTGTCGGCCGGTTCGTCGTCGGGCGTGAGGTAGCCCGCAGCGAAGATCGTGTACACCGTGCCGCCGTTGAGTTCGGCGTCGAACGACGCGACGCTCTCGCCGTCGTTCGACTCCGTGTCGCCCCGGACGTTCAGCGTGTACGTGTTCGCGGGAACCTCGACGTAGCCCGACTCTCCGAAGGCGACGCCGTCGAACAGCGCGTCGCCGCCGGCCGTGATGTCGACCGCGGGCGCGTCGGGCGAGGCGTGGACGACGCGGACCCGTGCGGTGTCGTCGTCGGGGACGGTGTTGTCGTCCGAGAGGACGAGCGGCTCGAACGAGTCCTCGGCGAGTTCGCCCACGGCGGCGACGGTGAAGATGCCCTCCGTGACGTCGATGTCGCCCTCGAAGGCGACCGTCGAGGGGTCGTCGGCCGCGGCGATCGTCACCGTGCGCGTGCCGACGGGTACCTCGAGATACTCGCTGACGGCACCGAACGAGACGCCCTCGAGCACCGCAGAGCCGTCGACGGCGACGTCGACGGCCGGGGCGTCGGGCGAGAGGTGCGCCACGCGGAGCATCGCCGTCTCGGGGGCCGGTGTCGAGGTTTCCGTCTCGGTCGACATCGGCGTCTCAGTCGGTTCGGGCGTCGCCGTCTCCGTCTCCGTCGATCCACCCTGGTTCGACGAACAGCCGGCAAGACCGCCGACGACCGCGACTCCTCCGAGCGTGCGAAGAACGTCTCTGCGTGACTTCTCTGTCATGTCTCAGTCGGATCGGAGGACGATGTAATAAAGAGAGTTTTCCCAAATTCGACCCACCTGTCACCGTCATTGAATGACTCGTGGTATCACAGCTGACGGGGGCGAGCGGCGGCGAGACCGGCCGTGGACGCCGATGGAGGCGTCCACGTGGCGGCCGTCGGCGTCGCGTTCGCCGCCGCACAGGAGTCCGCGGCCGGCGAGAGAAAGGGCACGGTCACCCGTCGTGGCGACTCGGTCGACTCCAGGTAGACGGCGACCGTCGAGACTACCTCCTCGGCGTCTGGCAGTTCGTCCGCCGACAGCGACGCGGGGTCGAGCCCCACCGGGACGCGCCCCCGACGCCACCCCGTCCAGCCGGGGTCACAGGAGAGCGAGAACGGAGAGAGCCGCGTCGCCTGCGACCGCTTCGTCCGCACCTGCGCGAGGACCACGAAGCCGGCGTCGTAGTTCTCGTTGTGGACCTCGTTGTCCCACTGCCGCTGGGTCTCCGCGCCGAGCGCATCGGTAAAGACGCTGACGTCGGCCGACGGCGGCGTCGAGAAGAGCCAGGCGGCGTACGGCGATTCGGGTGACGACCCGCCGAGCCCGCCGCGGACGAACGCGTCTGCGGCGTCGTGGACCCGTTCGGTCGCGTGACCGAACCGGATCGGACCGGAGACCTGACGGCGGCTGTCGGCGAGACAGCCGGTGGCGAGACCGAGGGCGGCGCTGGAGAGGAGGGCTCGGCGGCGCATCACTCGCCGCGTTCGCGGAGTCGACTCAAAACCCTGTCGCCGGTCAGGAGAAGTCCGGCAGGTCGTCGGGGGCTTCGTACTCGGACTCCCAGTCGACGTACTCCGCTTTGAGCACGTCACAGACGACCTGTCCGAGTTCGGTGAGCCCCGCGTTGATCCCCGACACCTCCCCCCACGAGCTCAGGTCGGGGTGGATCTCGCGCTCCTTCCAGTCTTCGGGCAGTCCGGGGGCGTGGTAGCCGACGCGGTCGGCGAAGGAGTCCCAGAAGAAGTCGAACCGCGAGACGAGGTCGAGGTCCTCGACGATGGCCCACTCGGCGGCCGAGAGGTCGCTCGTCTCGGCCCACCGTCCGAACGCCTCGTCCCACGCGCCCTCGTGGAGGAACCGTTCGAGGTCGGCGCGGTGGTAGTCGGTACCGCTCACCTCGGCGTCGTCGTACTCGTTGGGGTCGACCTCGTTCAGCGTCGGTGGCTCCGGCGTGGGGACGTCGAGCATAGTGGGAGTGAGACGGCTCGACAGTAAAGCGTGTCCCCCCGGGAACGGTGGAACCGGGTCGAAGCCATCCGGGTCCGACTCCCACGTCCCCAAGGCTCATCGCCGTGCCGATGCTCGAGACGCTATGGATTCGCGCGATCACGCCGTCCGGTCCCGGCGCGAACTGCTCGCACTGGTCGCCGCGGCGGGAACCGTCGTCGCGGGCTGTTCGGCCCCCACGAGCACGGCCCCCAGCACGGACGACGCCGACACACGGCGTGGGACACCCGCCGGGGCGGCGAGCGAGGCGTCGCCGGAGCAGGTGGCCGTCGACGGTGACACCGACACCGAAGTCGCTGCTGACGAGGGGACGTACACGGCGGTGTACCGAGAGACCATCCCGTCGGTCGTCCTCGTCCGCGTCTACGGTGCCGGTGGTCCGCTCGGGCAGGGCTCGGGGTTCGTCCACCCCGACGGCTCGCACGTCGTGACGAACCAGCACGTCGTCGACGGCGCACGGAGCGTCCGGGTGCGGTTCGACGACGGGACGTGGCGGGCGGCGGCGATTCGCGGCACGGACGTGTACAGCGACCTGGCCGTCCTCGCGGTAGACGCACCGGACGCGGCCCGGCCACTGGAACTCGTCGACGCCGAACCGCCGGTCGGGACGCAGGTCGTCGCGCTGGGCGCGCCGTTCAGTTTCGGGGGGTCGGTGTCGGCGGGGATCGTCAGCGGCGTCGACCGCTCGCTCCCGAGCCAGACCGGCTTCAGCATCCCCGACGCGGTCCAGACCGACGCCGCGGTGAACCCCGGCAACTCGGGCGGCCCGCTGGTGACGCTCGACGGGCGCGTCGTCGCCGTCATCAACTCCGGCCAGGGCGAGAACGTCAACTTCGGGATCTCGGCGGCTCTCACCCGGCGCGTCGTCCCCGCACTCGTCGAAAGGGGCGCGTACGACCACGCGTTCATGGGCGTCCGTCTGCTCGACGTCACGCCGGCGGTCGCGGCCGCGAACGACCTCAACGCCGTCCGCGGCGTGCTCGTCGTCGACGTCGTCCCCGACGGGCCGGCCGCGGGAGCCCTGCGCGGGAGCGACCGCGAGAGGCGGGCGCTCAGCCAGTCGGTTCCGGTCGGCGGGGACGTGATCCTCGCGCTCGACGGCACACCGACGCCGACGCAGGCGGCGCTCGCGACCCATCTGGCGATCCGGACGGCCCCCGGCGACGTCGTGGAGACGACCGTCCGCCGGGACGGGCGCGAGCAGACAGTGCCGGTCGAGGTCGGCGCACGGCCGCCGCCGGAGTGAGCCTCAGCCGTCCAGCCGCTCGACGATCGCCTCCAACTGCGCCTGGCGCTCGGCGCGGGCGGCCGTCCGGAGCTCCGTCTCCGCCTCCGTCGGGCAGTCGAGGCGGGGGACCGCCGTGGGGGTGCCCGACTCGTCGAGCGCGACGAACGTGAAAAAGGAGGTGGTCGTCTGCCGCTCGTCGTCGGTCCGGGGGTTCTCCGCGCGGACGTCGACCTTCACGTCGATGCTGGTCCGGCCGACGTCGAACACGTACCCCTCGACGACGGCGACCTCGCCGAGGTCGATCGGCGAAATGAAGTCGACGTGGTCCATCGAGGCGGTGACGACCTGCCGGTTCGCAAAGCGCATCGCCGCGATCGCGCCGCAGATGTCCATCCAGTGGAGGACCACGCCCCCGAGCGCCCGTCCGAGGTTGTTCGTGTCGTTCGGGAGCAGGTACTCGGTCATCTCGGTGTGTGACTCCGCGAGCGTCGCGGTTTCGGCTGCCATGCAACGGGCCAGGCGCGCGTCGCTCTTGAAACGTGTCGTCGGCTGCGGTCGGCCGTCGAGGTCAGCGCCCGCCGAGTGCGCGCTCGAGTCGGTCGTGGTCGTGCGCTCGGAGGGGCTCTCCTGCGCGGGCGAGCGCGTCGAGCGTCCAGAACCGCGCCGCGGTGGCGTCGCTTCCGGGCGTCGGATCGCCGGTCGTCCGGTCGCGCGAGACGACGTACGCGACCGTCACGAGATGGCGACCGGTCGGATGGTCGAACTCGTCGACGGCGAATAGGTCCAGCGCGTCGGCGGCGACCCGCAGCCCGGTCTCCTCGCGGAGTTCGCGCGCCGCGGCTTCCGCGGCCCCCTCGTCGTGTTCGAGAAAGCCCGCAGGGATCCCCCACTCGCCGGCGTCGGGGTCGCGGGCGCGGCGGACGAGTAGCACCGCGGACTCGTCGCCACGACGGTCGACGACGGCGACGCCGGCCGTCGGAACCGGGTTGCGCCAGACGATCGTCTCGCAGTCGGGGCAGTACGGGCGGTCGCGTCCCTCGGCGCGGCGGCGGCCGAGCGACGTGCCGCAGGTCGGGCAGAAGGAGGGGTCGACGGCGACCACGCCTCAGCGGGCGAAGTCGTCCTCGTCGTCCTCGACGTCGAACCGCGACGGCGGCTGGCCGGCCATGTCGAGCACGGAGTCGGAGACGAGAATCGGGCAGTCGACGCGAACGGACAAGGCGATGGCGTCGGAGGGGCGCGCGTCGAAGACGAACTTGTGCGGCTCGCCGCTGTCGTACTGTTCGGTGTCGATTTTCGCGTAGAACGTGCCGTCGGCGAGGTCGTCGATGCGGACGGAGTCGATGGCACCGCCGAACTCGGTGACCATGTCGACGAGGAGATCGTGTGTGAGCGGCCGCTCGAACGGTTCGCCGGAGAGCGCGAGCTGGATCGCCTGTGCCTGATCGCCCGTGATGACGATCGGAAGGAACTCCTCGCGCGCAGAGAGAATAACCGCCGGAACGTTCGACCCGTCGTCGCTCATCCCGACGCCGATCCCCCGCACTTCGGCCTCGTGGTTCATGCCGCTCCCTTTGATGTGTAGGTATGAATAGCTACTCCCCCGCCCGCCGCGCTCGGAGCGCCCGAACGCCGAACCAGGCGACGAGGACGGCCAGCCCCCCGCAGAAGAAGACCAGTCCGGGCGGGAGGCCCGTCGTCGCGGCCGCCGCGGTCGTCCCGGCGGCGATCCGGCTGGCTTCGGCGCTGTCCGCGCTCGTGGCGGCCCCCGCGGCGGTCGTCGTCCGCCCGAGGAGGAACTGCACGAGCGCGCTCACCAGCGCGAGGACGCCGACGGCCCCGAGGAGGCGGGTCAGGACGGACCGGAGCCCGTCGGTATCGGAGTCGTCCCCCGCGACGACGACGAGCGGCCGGTCGGTTGGGGCGTACAGTTTCATCTCCCGACCCTTCTCGGAGTACACCGTGTCGACCACCTCGACGAGACCGGCGTCGTGCATGCGGCCGAGGTGGTACTGGACGTTCTGCAGGGAGGTTTCGACCCCCTCGGCGACTTCGGAGGCCGAGGCGGGTTCCTCGTGGAGCGTCGCGAGGATCCGACGGGCGGTCCGCGAGGAGAGTACGCCGAGGAGGTCGTCGGCGTCGGCGGAGTCCAGGCCGATGACCCGCGGGGCGGGGTCGTCGGCCGCGGCGGTGTCGCCGAGGGAGGGTAACAGACGGGCCATGCGCGCGTGTTCAACACGGACGGCTACAACCTTGTTGGTCACACAGTCACCGCCCGTGACAGCTGTGTGACGCTTCACTCCCGGGCCCCTCTCCCGTCGCGTCGCGCGGTCGGCGGCGGACGGCCCGGCGCGACGGTCACGACCTGCGGTGGGAGCGAACCGACCGACAGCATACTTACCGCTGGCGTGTCTGATTTCGAACGCATGTCCTACACCAAGGTCAACTACCGCGACGTCGACCCGAAGGCGGAGGGAATGTACTTCCTCCGCGACGCGCTCGGCTGTGAGAACCTCGGCCTGACCGTTGTCGACTGCGAGGCGAACTGGACCGGCATGGAACACGACCACGCCGACAGGGACCACGAGGAGGTGTACTACCTCGTCGACGGCGAGGCAACGCTGTACGTCGACGGCGACGAGGTGGCGCTGGACCCCGGCGACGCCGTCCGCGTCGCCCCCGAGGCGAGCCGACAGATCGAGAACGGGCCGCGAGAGAGCACGTTCGTCGTCGTCGGCGCCCCCTGAGAGCCGGACGCCGACGCGCGGCCGAGTGACTGATCGGTCGGGGGGCTCCGCGATGAGGTTAATGTCGTTCGGATACACAGTTCGAACATGAGTGGGGGATCCGACGACCGCGTTCCAGTGACGGTGCTGAGCGGCGCGCTCGGTGCCGGCAAGACGACGCTCGTGAACCGTCTGCTGGCGAACCCGGGCGGGCGAACGATCGCCGTCGTCGTCAACGACGTCGGCGACGTGAACGTCGACGCGGAACTCATCGAAGCGGAGAACGAGGAGACGGGCATCGTCGACCTCTCGAACGGCTGTATCTGCTGTGGCCTGCAGGGCGACCTCCTGACCGAGGTGTCCCGCCTCGCCGACGAGCGGACGTTCGACTCCCTCGTCGTCGAGGCGTCGGGCGTCTCCGAGCCCGTCCCGATCGCGCAGGCGTTCACCCTGGGGACCGACGCCTCGGACGTCGACCCGACCGAGCGGTTCCGCCTCGACACGATGGTCTCCGTCGTGGACGCCTACGGCTTCTGGAAGGAGTTCGACCCCGAGACGAGCCGGGAGGTCAGCGAGGGCGGCCGGGCGCTCTCGGCGGTGTTCGTCGACCAGATCGAGTTCTGTGACGTGCTCCTGTTGAACAAGTGCGACACCGTCCCCGACGACGCCCTCGACGAGGTGGCGGCGCTGGTGCGCGAACTCCAGCCGCGGGCGGTCCTGTACCGAACCGAGTACGCCGACGTGTCCTCCGAGGCCGTCCTCGGCACCGGTCTGTTCGACTTCGAGGAGGCACGCCGCGCCGCGGGGTGGAAGCGTCACCTCTCGGGCGAGGGCGGGGAGGAACACGGACGGGGGCACGGAGACCACCGCCACGCCGGGGCCGCCCACGCGGTGTCGACGTTCACCTACGAGACCGACCGGCCGTTCCACCCCGAACGCTTCCGAGAGTGGCTCGACGACTGGCGTGGTGACGTGGTGCGAGCGAAGGGGTTTTTCAAACTCGCCGGGCGTCCCGGCACGGTCATGGGGCTGAGCCAGGCCGGGCCGTCGGTCCGGGCCGGCCCGCTGGGAGAGTGGAAGCCCGACGACGACCGTCGAACCCGGCTGGTGTTCATCGGGACGGAGATGGACGAGGCCGAGGTCAGACGGGAACTCGACGACTGTCTCCTCCGGGACTCGGAACCGCTCGACCGCCTCAGCGACCCGTTCCCGGCGTGACCTGCTCGCGGAGGTCGTCCCACTCCTCGTAGAACCCGTAGTTGGTCTCCCGCGCCCGCTGGGCGTCGATCGCCTCCTGATACACCTCGTCGTAGTCGAGGAGGGCCGTCCAGCCGTCCTCACGGAAGGTGCAGTACATGCACATGGGGGTCGATTCGGCTGGCATCGTCAAGACGTTGTCCCCGCGCGCGACTCGGCACGGGATCGTTCTCAGCGGTGAGAGCCGAGTCGATAGATAGATACGGGAGATTGGGAATGACCTGGTATGTGTAACATCCCCTCACATCGACAGGGCGGCCTGTTGACCGGCCGGTGCGACCACTGCGAGTGGCAGGCGCTCACGACGTCGTACGCGGAGATGGTGAAAACCTACCAGGACCACCTCCGGGCCGACCACCCGGGCGTCTGGCTCCGCACCTAAGTCGGGTCGACCGGCCGCGGCGTGCGACTGGATCGACCGGAAGATCGGAAGGCAGGAAGATCGGAAAGAGGCCGAGACGGTTACGGTTCGAGCAGGACCTTCGTGACGCCCTCGTCGCGCCTGTCGAACGCCTGGTACATCTCGGGCGCTTCGTCGAGGTTGACGCGGTGGGAGACGACCCACGAGGGGTCCGCCCGACCCTGGATGATGAGGTCGCGGAGTTCGCGGTTGTAGCTCTTGACGTTACACTGACCGGTGCCGAGCTTCTGTCCTTTCTCGAACAGCTTTCCGAAGTCGATCCCGAGGCGACCCTGCGCGGCCATCTCGTCCGGCGCGCCCGGGTCGGAGGGGACGTAGAGTCCCGGGATGCCGAGCTGGCCCGTCGGCCGGACGACCTGGATCAGTTGGTTCAGGACCACGGCGGGGTTCTCCCGCGCCGGGTCGTACGCGTCCGACCCTGGGTCGGTCTCGGGATCGATCGCCTGGTAGCCGACGGCGTCGACGCCCTTGTCGACTTCGCCGCCGTGTGCGTCCTTGATCTGCTCGATCGGGTCGCCCTCCTCGAAGTTGATCGCCGTCGCGTCACAGTGCTTCTCGGCGAGCTCCAGTCGGCTGGGGACGCGGTCGACCGAGTAGATCTCGGATGCGCCCTTGATCTTCGCGCTGTAGGCGGCCATCAGACCGACCGGGCCCGCACCGAAGATGGCGATGGATTCGCCGGGCTGGAGGTTCGCGAGTTCGGTCCCGTGCCAGCCCGTCGGGAAGATGTCGGCGAGGAGCGCGAAGGCGTCCTCGTTCGCGCCGCCCTCGGGGAGTTTGAGCGCGTTGAAGTCGGCGTAGGGAATGCGGAGTTTCTCCGCCTGCCCGCCCTTGTACGGCCCCATCGCGACGTAGCCGTAAGCCCCGCCGGCGAAGCCCGGGTTCACGTTCGTACAGAACCCCGTGTAGCCGTTCTCACAGTTCTTACAGAAGCCGCAGGCGACGTTGAACGGCGCGACCACGCGGTCGCCCTCTTCGAGCGTCGACACGCCCTCTCCGACCTCGGTGACGATCCCCATGTTCTCGTGCCCGAAGACGATCCCCTCCTCGGCGGACGTCCGCCCTTCGTACATGTGGAGGTCGGAGCCACAGATACACGACGTCGTGATGTCGATCATGACGTCGTTCGGGTGTTCGAGTTCGGGCTCGTCGACCTCTTCGACGGCCACTTCTTTCGGTCCCTTGTACACGACTGCTCTCATTGACATCGGTGAGACACCTCATAGGGAACTCAACGCAACGACTATTATATTTACTGGCTGACATTTTATCACGCGTGTTTCGGAAACAACAAACGAATAACATGAGTCGTGACACGATCCGGGTGGCGACGAACCGAACCGCTCGACCTATGGGATCGAAGCCGCTACGAGGCCCATGGACGTCCTCGGAGACCTCGTCGCCCGCGAACGGCGGAGCGGCCGGCCGGCGGTTCACGTCGTCGAGACCGACCGGTCGATCTCGTACCGCGACTTCTGCACGACGGCGTACAAGGCCGGGAACGTGCTCCGGTATCTCGGTGTCCGCGAGGAGTCGACCATCGCCGTCGGCGGGACGGTCGGTTCGCATCCGCTGTGGGGCTTTTACGGGGCGGCACAGCTCGGTGCCGTGACTCGGTTCGTTAACCCGGACGACTGGTCGCCCGCGAACGCTCCGCGCGTGCTCTTACTGCCGGTCGACCACGAGGGCGTGGCCGACCCCCCGCCGGGGACGAAGCTCGCGACGTACGGCGGCGCGCCCGCACGGGCGACGACGCTCCACTGGGAGAAGGAACTCTGGAGCGAGAACCCAGCGGTCCACCCGACGGAGGTAACCCCGTCGGATCCCCTCCTGGTCGCGGGGACGGAGACGTACACCCACGAAGCGATGCTCGACGCCGCGGCCGCCACAGTCGAGCGGTTCGGCCTCGACGCCCAAGGCCGTGTCGCGGTCCGCGGGCCGCTGTCCGATCCCCACGTGGTCGCCGCCGGCCTCGTCGCGCCGATCCTGGCCGGCGGAACCGTCGTCGTCCCGGACGACGGCGACTCGGCCGATGTCGCGGTCGTCGGCACGGACGTGGACACGGACGACGTTCCCGAACCACGGAGCTGCCGACCCGCGGACGTGCCGCTCTGAGCCGGGTGACTCCCCGACCTACGACGCCCCTCGGATCTCGTCTAAGGCGTCGGGGTTTTCGATGCTCGACATGTCTCCGAGCTCTTCGCCCTGGTAGACCGACGAGATCGCTCGGCGAATGATCTTCCCCGACTGGGTCTTCGGGAGCGCGGAGACGAAGAGGATCTCTCGCGGCCGGAACGGCTTGCCGTGTTCTTCGCCGACGAGCGCCGACAGTTCGTCCCGGAGGCCATCACTCGCCTCGTGGTCTGGTTCGAGCACGACGTACGCCACCACCGCCGTGCCCGTCGTGTCGTCGGGCACGCCCACCGCGGCCGCCTGGTTCACTGCCTCGTGCTCGGTGAGGACGCCTTCTATTTCGGCGGGACCGACCTTCCGCCCCGCCACGTTGAGCGCGTCGTCCGCCCGTCCATGGAGGAACCAGAAGCCCTCGTCGTCTTTTTGCGCCCAGTCGCCGTGGTCCCACAGACCCTCCCAGGTCGACCAGTACTCCGCCAGATACCTCTCGTCGCCCTCCCACAGCGACTTCGTCATCGACGGACACGAGTCCCGCGCGATCAAAAAGCCGCGTTCGTGGGTGTCGGCGATCGACTCGCCCGACTCGTCGACGATATCGATGTTCATTCCCAACCCGGGGCCGCCCAGGGAGGTGGGTTTGAGCGGTTGCGTCGGCATCGGCATGAGGAAACAGCCGCAGATCTCGGTCCCGCCCGAGATGTTGATGATCGGTGCCTCCCCGCCGCCGACGTTCTCGTAGAACCACTGCCAGGACTCGGGGTCCCACGGCTCGCCGGTCGAGCCCAGCAGTCGAATCGACGACAGATCGTGGTCTTCGACCCACTCGTCGCCGTGTTTTCGCAACGCGCGGATGGCCGTGGGCGAGATCCCGAACGTCGACAGGGAGTGACGGTCGATCATCTCCCAGAACCGATCGGGTTGGGGATGGTCGGGCGCGCCCTCGTACATGAACACGGTCCCGCCGAAGGTGTGGTTGCCGATCAGGGTCCACGGGCCCATCATCCAGCCGATGTCCGACACCCAGAAGAATCGGTCCGAGGGCTTGTGATCGAAGCCGAAGTAGATCTCTTTCGCACACTGCATCTGCACCCCGGCGTGGGTGTGGACGATGCCCTTTGGCTTCCCAGTGGTGCCCGACGAGTACAGCAGCATCGACTCCTGCGACGAGGGGAGGGACTTGGTGTCGTAGTCGTCGTCCTGGGTTTCGACCGCGTCGGCCCACCACTCGTCACGCTCGTCGTGCCAGGGGATGTCGACGTCGCCGTCGCCGTCGCCGTCGCCGTCGGGTTCGCTTTCGCTGGCTCCGAGGCGGTCGTAGACGACCGTGTGGTCGACGTGGCCCGCCTGGGCGATCGCCTCGTCGGCGGTCCCTTTGAGCGTGATCGGCTTTCCTCTCCGGTAGAAGCCATCGCCGGTGAAGAGCACCGAACACTCGGAGTCGTCGATTCTGGTCGCGGTCGCGTCGACACCGAAGCCCGAGAAGATGGGGACGGCGATGGCACCAATTTTGAAACAGCCGTACAGAATGGAGACGACCTCGGGGACCATGGGCATGTAGAGGCCGACGGTATCGCCGGTGTCGATGCCCTTCGATTCGAGGTAGTTGGCGACCTTGTCGGACTGGCGGGCGAGTTCGTGGTAGGTGATCTCTCTGACGTCACCCGGTTCTCCCTCCCAGATGCAGGCGACCGTGTTCCTGGTTTCGGCGTCGACGGCGGCGTGGCGGTCGACGACGTTGTGGGCGACGTTCAATTCCCCGCCGGGGTACCAGTCGGTGAACTGTGGGCCGTCGGTGTCGTCTCTGACCCGGTCGTAGGGCTCGAAGAAGTCGACACCGAGGTACTCGGGCATGGTGTCCCAGAACCACTCGACGCCCGACTCGTCGATGCCAGCGAGATTCGAGGTGGTGCGTTCGATGAGTTCGTCGTAGTCGTCGATGCCGTACGTGGACATGAACTCGAACACGTTGGTCGATTCGACGAACTCCGCCGACGGTTCGTGCACGACCTCGTCGGTGGCAGGGATCTCCATACATGAGAGTCGACGGTGGTTTACCCTAATCTTTCGGGAGGTATTCTCGATGCCTCGGATCGACGGAGCCACGCTCGGGAACGACAGGAGGAGCGCGCGGCTCCCGACCCCCGCAGACGGGTGTCAGAAACGGTCGTGCGGGCGGAGAGATCGCCGGTGCTCGATCCCGACCGGAACGGCCCGATGGCCGGCGATAAACCCTTTTACGACGCCGTCGTCTACATGCGGGCATGTACGTCCGGGATGCCAAAAACAGAGAGGAGGTCTGGTTGCTCGACCACATCGAGGCGATGGGCCTGGACGACGCAGCGTTCCGCTCCCGTGACTACGTGGTCGCGCTCGACGAGGAGACGAACGAGAAAGCCGGGTTCGGCCGGGTTCGCGTCCACAAGACCGACGAGGGCGACTACTGCGAACTCACGGGGATGGGCGTCCTCGAAGCCTGGCGCGGGCAGGGGGTCGGCGCGCACGTCGTGGAACGGCTGATCGAGAAAGCCGGCGACGACGGCTTCGACGAGGTGTACTCGTTCGCGCTCGAACCGACCTACCTCGCACAGTTCGGCTTCGAACCGGCCTCGGCGTCGGAACTGCCGGAGCCGTTGGGCGAGCGCCTCGACGCGAAACGCCGGACGATGGACGACGAGATCGTCGCGATGCGGCTCCCCGTCGACGCCTTCGAGATGCCCGCCCGTCTCCGCGAGGCGTTCAAGATGGCGGTCCCGGTCGAGGGCGGCGAGTCCGAACCCGAAGAACAGCCCGAGGATTTCGGGATCGACCCCGAGAGCGCAACGTACAAGTACGACACTGGCCAGTGACGGCGCGTCTGTGGGGTATCAGGTCCGGTCTTCGAGGAAGTCGGTGCTGAAGACGATCCACGCGAGCACCGAACAGAAGAGGATGGGCGGGAGAATGGCCAGTCCCCAGAGCGGTTCGATCCCCCAAAAGAGGAGGAGTACCACGTCCGCGAGCCCGATACCGAGGAACGGCAGGACTGCCAGCGCCGCACGCTTGCGGTTCTTCCCCGTCTCGCCGACGAGCGTGGTGGACATACGGATACTGAGGGGGCGAGGGACAAAAACGGTCCGCTATCGGGGGAACGCGTCGGGACGGCCTCAGTCAACCTCGTCGAACCGCGAGGCGAGCGTGACGAGGCCGAAGAGCCCGCCGAGCGAGAGCACCGCGATCGCCATTCCGTACAGCGTCATCGTCACGGGAGTCGTTGGGAGGGCGATCCCCCCGACTACCTGGATCGCGGGGGCGACCGTCGCCCCGTTCGACCCGACAAAAAAGCCGATGACCCCCGCGAGGAGAACGACGGTCACCGCGATCACGACGAAGATTGGGCGTCCGTCGGTACTGTCGTCTGTCACGCCCGACGGTAAGGACCCGACGCTATAGACCCTTTTCGTCGGCGGGTTGCCGCGCCCGACAGTATATCAACCCCACCGACGAACTCCAGCGTATGTCCGACGGACCGACCGACGCGGAGCTCGTCGAAACCGCCCGTGACGCCCTCGCCGACGCGTACGTCCCCTACTCGGAGTACCGCGTGGGGGCGGCGCTCGTGACCGCCGACGGAACGGTGTACACCGGCTGCAACATCGAGAACGCGAACTACTCGAACAGCCTCCACGCCGAGGAAGTCGCCATCGCCGCCGCGGTGAAAGACGCCCACGCCAGCTTCGACCGCATCGCCGTCTCGTCGGGCGTCCGCGACGGCGTCACGCCCTGCGGGATGTGCCGCCAGACACTCGCGGAGTTCTGTGACGACGACTTCGTGGTGCTCTGTGACGAGGGCGACGCCGTGACTCGGTACACCCTCGGCGAACTGCTCCCGAACACGATCTCGCTGGACACGCTGGACGCCGCCGAACGCGTCGACCGCGAGTAGGGATCCGTAACCGCCACTGGTCGCCCGTCGGCCGTCGGCGACCCGGCTCACCCGGTCGTCGAGAGGAGACGCTTGCCCTGTGTCGTCCACCACGCGAGCAGGTGCCGCTGGACCGTCCAGGAGAAGTCGACGGGCGCGACGGCCGCGCCGAGGAACGACGCGGGACCGATCGGGGGGTCCGACCGACCGGACGGATCCACCGCTCGGGGGCGGTCGTCGATGCAGGTGCCGCAGTCCGGGCAGTCGGTCGTGATCCGCTCGGCGGTGGTGCGGACGACCCACTCACCCGTGACGTGACTCTCGTGACCGCAGTCCGGGCAGAACAGGGTCGCCTTCAGCCGTTGCTGTGAGCGGGGTGCCCGCCGTGACGGGGACATATCTGAACTGAAGGGGACGGCAGGCATAAGCCTTCGGCACGATGGTCTGGAACCCCATTAAACGGCTTCAAGACCCATTAAATGGATAGCGCGCGGATGACGGCGAGCGTCCGTCTCCGACGGACGGTAGTCACCTACGTCTGTCCGGGAGATGGAGGGCGAGTTATTTATTCTCACCCGCCCGACCGGGGGCCATGCCCGGTGACGCGGAAGACCCGAACGCCGAACGCCAGTACCACGTCGAACTCGCTCCCAGCGACGTCGCCGCGTCCGTGTTGCTCCCCGGCAACCCAGAACGTGTCGACGTCATCACCGACCTGTGGGACGACTGGGAGGAGGAAGCACACCACCGCGAGTACCGCACGGCCACGGGCACGTACGACGACACGCCGATCTCGGTCACCTCGACGGGAATCGGGTCACCCTCGGCGGCCATCGCCGTCGAGGAACTCGCGCGCGTCGGCGCTGACACGTTCATCCGCGTCGGCTCCTGTGGAGCAATCCAGCCGGGGATGGCCGTCGGCGACCTCGTCATCACGTCGGGCGCGGTCCGACAGGAGGGGACGAGCCGCGAGTACGTTCGCGACGACTACCCGGCCGTGGCCTCCCACGAGGTCGTCTCGGCGCTCGTCGCCGCGGCCGAGCGGCTGGGACACGACTACCACGTCGGCCTCACGATGAGCGCCGACGCCTTCTACGCCGGGCAGGGCCGCGAGGGGTTCGGGGGGTTCGAGGCCGCCGGCTCGGAGGCGCTCGTCGAGGAGTTACAGGAGGCGAACGTGGCGAACATCGAGATGGAGGCCGCGGCGATCCTCACGCTGGCGAACCTCTACGGTCTCCGGGCGGGGGTCGTCTGCTCCGTCTTCGCGAACCGCGTCACCGGCGAGTTCCTGACCGAGGGCGAGTCGAAGGCGGCCGAGACGGCGAGCCTCGCCGTGGCGCTCCTCGCACGGATGGACGAGGTGAAGCGAGAGGCGGGTGTCACTGAGTGGCACGCTGGACTGTCGATATAGGTTCTCTAACGGTCGTTTACGACCGAGTCCCACGAGCATTTCAACACCCTCTTATCGGATGAATCCTCACCACGAGACAGATATGAGTACGCAGGTCGTCGTTCTCGGCTCGGGGTACGCGGGGACGGGCGCGATACAACGGCTCGAGAAGGAACTCGACGGTGAGGCGGAGATCACCTGGATCTCGGACCACGACTACCACCTCGTCTTGCACGAGGCGCACCGCTGTATCAGCGACCCGAGCGTCGAGTCGAAGGTCGCGATCCCGATCGACGAGGTCAAGTCGCCGTCGACGGAGTTCGTCGAGGCGCGGGTCACCGGCGTCGACGTGGACGAGCGCGCGGTCGAACTCGACGGCGGCGAGTCGGTCGCGTACGACTACCTGCTCGTCGCGATCGGCAGCTCGACCGCCTTCTACGGGATCGACGGGCTCGAGGAGTACTCGCTCGAACTGAAAGGACTCGACGACGCCCGCGAGATCCACGAGCGGGTCGCGAACGCCGCGGGGGACGCGACGGCGTCGGAGCCGGCGACGGTCGTCATCGGCGGGGCCGGACTCTCGGGCATCCAGACCGCCGGCGAGGTCGCCGAGTACCGCGACGACCACGACGCGCCCATCGACGTCGTCCTCGTCGAGGGCCTCGACCAGGTGTTCCCGAACAACGACCCCGAACTGCAGGGAGCCCTGCGCCGCCGGCTCGAAGACCGCGGCATCGAGATCAAATGCGGCGAGTTCGTCTCGAAGGTCGACGAGGAGACCATCTACATCGGCGGCGGCGAGGACGAAGCGCCCGAGGAGCTCCCGTACGACGTCTTCGTCTGGACCGGCGGCATCACCGGCCAGAAGGAGATCGCCGACTGCGCCGTCGACAAGGACGAGCGATCGAACCGCATCCACGCCGCCTCGGACTTCCAGACGAGCGACGATCGGGTGTTCGCCCTCGGCGACTCGGCGCTCGTCGAACAGGGCCCCGACGCGCTCGCCCCACCGACCGCACAGGCCGCCTGGCAGGCCGCCGACGTCGCCGGCGAGAACGTCGCACGCGCGCTCCGGGGGCAGCCGCTGAAGACGTGGACGCACAAGGACAAGGGGACGGTCGTCTCGATCGGCGAGGACGCCGTCGCACACGACGTCGACGGCGTCCCGATCAACGTCTTCGGCGGCACGCCAGCCCGGATGCTCAAGAAGGCCATCGCGGCCCGCTGGATCGCCGACGTCGCCTCGGTCTCCCGCGCGATCGACGCGTGGGGGGACATGTAACGTCGGGTCCGTCACCGCCCACGAGATCGTCACACCCGGTGCTCCGTGCCGCGTCGCCGGGTGAGAGCCTACTCGATCAGCGTCGGCTTCTGTGTCTCCGATCGGTCGGTGGCCCGGGTTCCGGGCCGGCCACAGTGGGCACCAGTCGGTCGGTCAACCGGAGAGTTCACTCCGAGACGGGTCCGCGAGCGACGCGGCTCCCGGAGTGAGGTCGACGAGAAGAGACAGAACGAGGAACGTCGCGGAGGCGAGACACCGCTCGCGCCGCGCGGACGATCGGGATCAGCGCCGACTCAGTGGGCGGGGTCGCCGACCGGAGCCTCCATCCCCTCGATCCGGAGGATGAGGATGTTGTTCGTGTCGTCCTTGCCGTCGACGGAGCCGCGGATGACGAGCTTCGACAGGGGTGTCGGCCCGACCTGGACGGCATCGCCCTCGTGGAAGTCGCGGACCGAGCCCTGGACGTGGATCTCCGCCCGGCAGAGCTCCGGATGGTGGACGCTCGAGAGGTCGATCTCGTCGACGTTGACGTTCTCGACCTCCTCGTCGTTGTGGAACAGCGGCACCGCCGCGGGTTCGTCCATCTGATCGACATCGAGCGCCTCGTACGCGTTCGCCGTCGGTTTGTAGCCGCCTTTCGGCCCCGGTACGCCCTCGACCAACTGGAGGGCTTTCAGGCTCTGCATCTGGTTCCGGATCGTTCCCGGGTTCCGGTTTACCTCCTCGGCGATGTCCTCGCCTTTCACCGCGCTCTCGGACTCGCGGTAGAGGTTGATGAGTGCGGTCAGAATCGTCTTCTGACTCGACGTAAGTTCGATTGATGACATAGGGCGTTGTTGGTCCGTGGGCTTATTAAATGCGATGGATGACACAGGACACGATCCGGGGAAACAGCGTCACTGCGGGTAGTTTTCACACCTCACGAGACCGATTCTATGCCACCGATCGAACCCGGATCTGTTCATCTTGCGTCCCGCATCGGTACCGGGTCACCTCGCCACGAGTCACGGACCGTGCCACCAGACCGGCGGCGTGCGTTATCGCGAGCGCCGACCGGAACGGCTAACGGGACGCTCTGTCACGTCTCGACCATGACTCGACGCGTCCAGCTCATCGGTGCGCCGACCGACTACGGAGCGAACCGTCGTGGCGTCGACATGGGACCGTCAGCCATCCGCTACGCCGGACTCGCGGACGAAATCGAAGCCGCCGGTGTCGCCTGCCGCGACGGCGGCGATCTCTCCGTCCCGCGGATGGAAGAGCGGATCCCCGACGCCGAGGAACCCCCCGCCGGCACCGCCCGGTTCCTCCGCGAGACCCGGGAGGTCTGCACGGCCCTCGCCGACCGCGTCGCCGGGAGCATCGACGACGGTGCCACCCCGCTGGCGCTCGGAGGCGACCACTCCATCGCGATCGGTTCCCTGGCCGGGTCGGCACGCGACGCCGCCGTCGGCGCGATCTGGTTCGACGCCCACGGGGATTTCAACACCCCGACGACGTCGCCGAGCGGAAACGTCCACGGGATGCCGCTCGCGGCGGCTCTCGGCGTCGGCGACTTCACCGCCGCGGAGTACGGCTGGGCGCGTGCACAGGGGCTCGATCCCGCTCACGTCGCGCTGGTCGGCCTCCGCTCGCTCGACGACGACGAGCGCGACGCGATCCGCGACTCGGCGGTCACCGCGTACACGATGTCCGACATCGACCAGCGGGGAATCGCGACCGTCGTCGACGACGCGCTCACCGTCGCCGCCGACGGAACCGACGGCATCCACGTCTCGCTCGACCTCGACTGGCTCGATCCGACGGTCGCCCCCGGCGTCGGGACGCCCGTCCGCGGCGGTGTCACCTACCGCGAGGCGCACTTGGCGATGGAGGCAGTCGCCCGCAGCGGCTCGCTCCGGTCGATGGAACTCGTCGAGGTGAACCCGGTCCTCGACGAACACAACGAGACCGCGGCGCTCGCGGTCGAACTCGCCGCGAGCGCGTTCGGCAAGCGCGTCCTCTGAGCGAGAGGCCGGCACTGTCCGACCGGGGGAACGCGCGAGAAAGTACGCGAGGGAGTCGGAGGGGGCGGCCTACTCCGTCCCGTCGGTGTCGGCCGTCACGTCTTCGCCCTCGTCCTCGTCTTCCGCGTCCGTCCCGTCCGCTTCGTCCGATCGGTTCTCGTCGGCGACAGCCGCGGGGACGACCGTGACAGAGCCGACGATGTCGCCGTCGTCGATGTCCATCACGCGGACGCCTTTGGTGTTGCGTCCGATGATCGAGACGCCGTCGACGGGCGTGCGGATGATCTGGCCGCCTTCGGTCATCACGACGACGTGGTCGCCCGACCCGACCGTCTCGATCGTGCAGACGGGGCCGTTGCGGTCGTCGGTCTTGATGTCGATGAGCCCCTTGCCGTTGCGCGACTGTCTCCGGTAGTCCGCGATCGCCGTCCGCTTGCCGTAGCCGTTCTCCGTGACCGTGAGCGTCCAGTCGTGGCGCTCCTCGTCGACGGCGGCGATACCCGCGACGCGATCGCCGTCTTCGAGCCGGATCCCGCCGACGCCGCGGGCGCTCCGTCCCATCGCGCGGACCTCGCTTTCGTCGAAGCGGATGCTCATCCCGCCCGCCGTGGCGACGATGAGGTCGTGTCTCCCGTCCGTGACCTCGACGTCCGCGAGTTCGTCGTCACCCTCGAGGGTGATCGCACGGATCCCCGTCGAGAGGATGTTCTGGAACCGGTCGACGTTGGTGCGCTTGACTCGCCCGTTCCGGGTCACCATCGTCAGATACCGCTCGTCGACCTTCTCGTCGTCGCTGTCGACCTCCAGGGCGTCGCAGTTCACGACGGCCTGGATCCCCTCGCCCCGGTCGAGGTCGAGGTAGTTCACGAGGGCACTCCCCTTCGTGTACCGCGTTTCGGGGCGTGGGAGCTGGTAGGTCTTCAGCTTGTACACCTGTCCCTGATCGGTGAAACAGAGCAGGTAGTCGTGGGTATTGGCGACGAAGACGCTGGCGACCCGGTCGCTCTCTTTCAGTTCGCTCCCGATGATTCCCTTGCCGCCGCGCCGCTGGGCGCGGAACCACGACAGCGGCATCTGCTTCACGTAGTCGTCCTCGGTGACGACGACGACGACGTCCTCCTCGGGCACGAGGTCCTCCCTCGTCACCTCGCCGTCGTCCGCGACGAACCCCGTCCGGCGGTCGTCGCCGTACTCGGCTTTGATCGCCAGGAGCTCCTCCTCGATGACGCCGAGGAGCTCTGACTCGTCGGCGAGGATCTCTTCCAGCCGGGCGATGCGCGCTTGGACCTCCTCGTACTCCGCCTCGATCGCGTCGGTCTCCATCGACGTCAGCGAGCCGAGTTGCATCGAGACGATGTGGTCGACCTGCGCCTCCGAGAAGTCGTACGTCCCCCGCAAGACGGCTTTCGCCGCGTCTCTGTCCTCTGCGCCCCGGATGAGGTCGACGACCTCGTCGACGTGTTCGAGCGCCGTGAGCCGCCCCTCGAGGATGTGTGCGCGGTCTTCGGCCTCGCCCAGGTCGTACTCCGAACGCCGACGGACGACCTCCTTGCGGTGGTCGAGATACGCCGTCAGCGTCTGCTTCAGATCCAAGATACGGGGCTCGCCGCCGACGAGCGCGAGGTTGATGACGCCGAACGTCGATTCGAGATGCGACGACAGCAGCTGGTTCTTCACCAGCTGGGGGTCGGCGTTGCGCTTGAGTTCGATGACGACGCGGATACCGTCTCGATCCGATTCGTCACGGATGTCGCGGATCCCCTCCAGGGAACCGTCGTTGACGTCGTCGGCGATGCGCTTGATGAGCCGGGCCTTGTTCTCCTGGTACGGCAGCTCGTCGATGACGATGCGGTCGTCGGAGACGTCGAACTTCGCTCGGACCCGGATCCGGCCACGACCGGTCGTGTACGCCTTGTAGACGGCGTTCTTGCCGACGATGTTCGCTCCGGTCGGGAAGTCGGGCCCCGTGATCGGGCCGTCGGAGCCGTTGCCCTGGCCGTCGCGGGTGTCGATGAGGTCCTCGACGGTGCTGTCGGGTTCGTGGATGAGTTCGACGGTGGCGTCGATCACCTCGCCGAGGTTGTGCGGCGGGATGTTCGTCGACATCCCGACGGCAATCCCCGACGATCCGTTTACCAAGAGATTCGGGAACGCCGCCGGGAGGACGGTCGGCTCGGTCGTGCGGTCGTCGTAGTTCGACTGGAAGTCGACGGTGTCCTTGTCGATATCCGCTAGGAGTTCCTCGGCGATAGAGGCCATCCGCGCCTCCGTGTAGCGCATCGCGGCCGCCGGGTCGCCGTCGACCGAGCCGAAGTTCCCCTGTCCGTCGACGAGGGGGTACCGCATCGAGAAGTCCTGCGCCATCCGGGTCAAAGTATCGTAGATCGCGGAGTCGCCGTGCGGGTGGTAGTCGCCCATCGTCTCGCCGACGATCGACGAGGACTTGCGGTGTGAGGAGCCCGAGGAGATCCCCGCAGTGTGCATCGCGTAGAGGATGCGCCGGTGGACGGGCTTGAGGCCGTCGCGGACGTCGGGGAGGGCCCGCCCCGCGATGACGGACATGGCGTAGTCGATGTACGACTGCTCCATCTCCTGCTCGATGCGGGCGTTCTCGATCTGTGCGGCGATCTTTGGCTTGCTGGGGTCCGAGTCGGAGCTCATCAGATGTCCACCCACTCGGCGTCCCCGGCGTGCTGCTTGATGAACTGCTTGCGCGGCTCGACCGCGTCGCCCATCAGGACGTTGAACATGCGGTCGGCGGCGGCGGCGTCCTCGACGGTGATCTGTTTCAACACCCTGTTCTCGGGGTTCATCGTCGTCTCCCAGAGCTGGTCGGGGTTCATCTCTCCGAGGCCCTTGAAGCGCTGGACCTGCGTCGGATTACCGCCGCACTTCTCTTCGATGATCCGGTCGCGCTCGGCCTCGGTCATCGCGTCGTACGTCTCCCCCCTGTACCGGACCCGGTACAGCGGCGGTTTCGCGGCGTAGACGTAGCCGGCCTCGACGAGCGGCCGCATGTATCGGTAGAGGAGCGTCAGGAGGAGGGTCCGGATGTGTGCCCCGTCGACGTCGGCGTCGGTCATCAGGATGACGCGGTGGTAGCGCGCCTCGCTCACGTCGAACTCCTCGCCGACGCCCGCCCCGATGGCGGTGATGAGCGAGCGGATCTCCTCGTTCTCGAGGATGCGGTCGAGGCGGTGTTTCTCGACGTTGAGGATCTTCCCCCGGAGCGGGAGAATGGCCTGGAACGAGCGGTCGCGGCCCTGTTTGGCGCTCCCCCCGGCCGAATCGCCCTCGACGACGAACAGTTCGGACTCGCTGGGGTCGCGCGTCTGACAGTCGGCCAGTTTGCCCGGCAACGCCGTCGTTTCGAGCGCCGACTTGCGGCGGGTGAGCTCCTCGGCCTTCTTCGCGGCCATCCGGGCCTTCGCCGCCTCCACGGCCTTCAGGACGATCGACTGGGCGACGTCGGGGTGCTCCTCGAAGTAGGTGCCTAACTTGGCGTTCGTCACCGACTCGACGATTCCCCTGACCTCGCTGTTCCCGAGCTTCGTCTTCGTCTGCCCCTCGAACTGCGGGTCCGGGTGTTTCACCGAGAGGACGACAGTGAGCCCCTCCCGGACGTCCTCGCCCTTCAGCGTCCCGTCGAGGTCCGAGAGCATGTCGTGGCGGTCGGCGTAGTCGTTGACCGTCCGGGTGAGCGCCGTTTTGAACCCCGTCAGGTGGGTTCCCCCCTCGCGCGTGTTGATGTTGTTGGCGAAGGCGTGGATCGACGACTGCACCTCGTCGGTCGCCTGGATCGCCACCTCGACGTGGATCCCCTCCTGTTCGCCCTCGTAGTAGATGACGTCGTTGTGGAGGGTCGTCCGCGTCTCGTTCATGTAGCGGACGAACGCTCGGATCCCCCCCTCGTACTCGAACGTGTCCGAGTCGCCCGTGCGTTCGTCCTCGATCGAGATGCGGACGCCCGAGTTGAGGAAGGCCAACTCCCGGAGGCGGTTGACGACGGTGGCGTATTCGAAGTCGGTGGTCTCGAAGATCTCACTGTCGGGCCAGAATCTGACAGTGGTCCCGGTCTCCTCGCCGGGTTCGAGGTCGCGGACCCGCTCGAACGCTCCCTCCTCGGGTGCCCCGTGGTCGAACCGGTGGGACCAGACGCCGCCGTCGCGTTTGACCTCGACTTCGAGCCACTTCGAGAGGGCGTTCACGACGGAGACGCCCACGCCGTGGAGGCCGCCGGAGACGGAGTACGAGTCCTTGTTGAACTTCCCGCCCGCGTGGAGGACCGTCATCACGACCTCCACCGCCGGCCGGTCGTACTTCTTGTGGGTATCGACCGGGATCCCGCGGCCGTTGTCCGAGACGCTCACCGATCCGTCCTCGTGGATCGTGACGGTGATGTCGTCGCAGTAGCCCGCGAGCGCCTCATCGATCGCGTTGTCGACGACCTCGTAGACGAGATGATGGAGACCTCGCGGCCCTGTAGAACCGATGAACATTCCCGGGCGCTGTCGGACCGGTTCCAGGTCCTCGAGAGCCTGGATCTGGTCCGCGCCGTACTCGGTTTCTCCTGACATAGAATCTGTCCAACGCTAGGGTACGGCGTGTCTTAAACCCTCTCACGCGCGCGTGCGAGTACCTGAAAAGGGACTTCGCAATCCGCTAACGTTCGCTCCGATCGGGACAAGATTTGTTCGCACCCTGCCAGTAACCCCGTTCGATTCGGTGCCCGACGCCGTGTACGAAGGAGCCGTCCGACGCGCGCGCGACGCACGGCCTACAACCCCAGCATGACGGCGTGAATCCGTCGATTTCACTTCCACCACGCCAACGGAGAGTTCTTAAGCGTCGCTACGGAAGAGGCTGACAGACGATGACCTCGATTCAGTCGACCCTCGGCGAGGGAGACGAGGATATCGCCGAGGAGCTGGCCAAGGGCCAGCGTGAGATCTCCATCGCCGAGTTCTTCGAGAAGAACAAACACATGCTCGGGTTCGACTCGGGTGCCAGAGGGCTCGTCACCGCCGTCAAGGAGGCGGTCGACAACGCCCTCGACGCGACCGAGGAGGCCGAGATCCTGCCCGACATCTACGTCGAGATCCGGGAGGTCGACGACTACCTCCGGCTCGTCGTCGAGGACAACGGCCCCGGGATCACGAAAGAACAGGTCCCCAAGGTGTTCGGCAAACTCCTCTACGGGTCGCGGTTTCACGCCCGCGAACAGTCCCGCGGACAGCAGGGGATCGGCATCTCCGCGGCGGTGTTGTACTCACAGCTCACCTCCGGGAAACCCGCACGCATCACGAGCCGCACGCAAGGAAGGCCCGAAGCGCAGTACTTCGAGCTGATCATCGACACGGACACGAACGAACCGGAGATCAAGGCGTCGCGGGAGACGTCGTGGGACCGCTCGCACGGGACGCGCATCGAACTGGAGATGGAGGCGAATATGCGCGCCCGGACGCAACTGCACGACTACATCAGACACACCGCCGTCGTCAACCCCCACGCCCGTCTGGAGCTGCGCGAACCCGGGCTGGACGAGCCGATGAAGTTCGAGCGTGCGACCGACCAACTCCCCGACTCCACGGAGGAGATCCGGCCGCACCCCCACGGCGTCGAACTCGGCACCCTACGGAAGATGCTCACGGCGACCGAGTCGTACTCGGTCTCGGGCTTCCTCCAAGGGGAGTTCACCAGGGTGGGCAAGAAGACCGCCGACAAGGTGCTCGACAACTTCCGCGACCGCCACTTCGGGCGTGAACTGTCGTGGACGCCTCCCCAGGCACACGAGACGGTCGACCTCGCGAGCGTGATCGACGGCGCCGTCGCGAACAAGGGCGCGTCGGCGACCGCCGACTTCGCCGAGCGGGTCGCGTCGACGCTCGCAAACCGCGAGCGGGTGACCCACCACGACGTACGCGCGGTCGTCGACACCTGTGCGGACGAGGTCGAAGACGAGTCTGGGACACGGTTCGGGGCGACAGTCCGGGAGAACACGGTTGAGGCCGTCTGGGCCGCGGTGACGGGCACCGGCGACGCGGAGCCGACCGACGACGACGGCGACGACGACACCGAGCCCCGACTGACGACCGACCTCTACACCCTCGTCGACGACGCGACGTCGAAGCGGAAAGACGACGCGACGAAGCGCGGCATCGCGGAGCGACTGGCGCGGAAGGTCGCGGCGCTCGACGACGGTCGCCACCGGCTCACCCACCGGGCGCTCGTCGATCTCGTCGACGGCGCGGCCGACGACACCGTCGAGTACGACGACGTCACCTTCGGCGACACGGCCCGAGAGAACGTCACGGAGGCGATCTGGAGCCGCGCCCGGACGGTCCCCGACGACCCCCCAGACGTGAGTGCGATCGTCGACGACCGCGACAGCGCACAGGCGCTCTTGGAGGCGATGCGCGAGACGGACATCCTCGCGCCGCCGACGACGTGTCTCTCGCCGATCTCCGCCGAACTGATCGAGGCCGGGCTTCGGGAGGTGTTCGACGCCGACTTCTACGCTGCCGCGACGCGCGACGCCGAGGTCCACGCCGGCGATCCGTTCGTCGTCGAGGCCGGCATCGCCTACGGGGGCGAACTCGCTTCTGAAGGCTCGGTCGACCTCCTGCGCTTCGCCAACCGGGTCCCGCTGGTGTATCAGCAGGGTGCCTGTGCGATCACGGGCGTCGTCAAGGGCATCGGGTGGCGGAACTACGGACTGGACCAGCCCGGCGGGTCGGGCATCCCGAAGGGACCCGCGGTCGTCATGGTCCACGTCGCCTCGACGAACGTCCCCTTCACCAGCGAATCGAAGGACGCCGTCGCGAACGTCCCCGACATCGAGGACGAGGTCGAACTCGCGATCCGCGAGGCCGCCCGGGAGTTGAAGTCGTATCTCAACCGCCGGCGGTCGATGCAGAAACGCCGGAAGAAACAGGAAGTCCTCGGCAAGATCCTCCCGGAGATGGCCGACAAGCTCTCCGAGGTGACGGGTCGGGAGCGGCCGAACATCGACGGCGCGCTCGCCCGCATCATGAACAACGTCAGCGTCGAACGCGTCGTCGAGGGTGAGACGGTGACGCTCGTCGTCGAGAACCACTCGAGTCGGGCGGAAGCGCCCGAGATCACGGACATCCTCTCGGCCGAGCCCGGCGACGTCAACGGCGACGCGCAGGTGATCGACCTCGATGGCGAGTGGTTCGTGAAGTGGTCCCCGTCCGTCCCGGCGGGCGAGACAGCGGAGTTGCGCTACACCCTCCCCGAGGACACCGACTTCGACATCGACGTCGACGGCATCGAGCGGGAGAAACTCACGGTGAACACGTAAATGTCTCAGACGAAACTCGAAGACGAGCTGGCGCGCGAGCGCCTCATCGACCTGGCGGCGGAGTTTTACGACCAGTTCGCGGGCGGGGAGGTCCCCGAGATGACCCTCCCCACGCGGACGAAGAGCAACATCCAGTACGACGAGGCGTCGAAGGTGTGGACGTACGGCGACCGCACCTCGACGCGGTCGGCCAACTCCGTCCGGGGCGCGCGCAAGCTCCTCAAGGCGGCGTACACCATCGAGTTCCTCGCCCGGCAGCTCGAGGAGGGCCGCTCGTCGACCCTGCGTGAGCTGTACTACCTCTCGGAGTCGTGGGACTCCGAGGAGGCACACTTCTCCGACCAAGACGAGTCCAACCAGCTGGTCGAAGACCTCGAGATCGTCTCGCACGTCACCCGTGAGGACTTCCACATGCGGCCCGAGGAGTCGGGGGCGACGCTGATGGGGCCGCTTCGACTGCGAGAACAGACCCGTCGCGGCGAGCGCGAGATCCACTGCCAGGAGGACGTCGGCGAGGGTGGCTACCAGATCCCCAACAACCCCGACACGATCGAGTTCCTCGACCACGACATCGACTTCGTCCTCTGTGTGGAGACCGGTGGGATGCGCGACCGCCTGGTCGAGAACGGCTTCGACGAGGCGTACAACGTCATGGTGGTCCACCTCAAGGGACAGCCAGCGCGGGCGACCCGGCGCATCACCAAGCGGCTCCACGACGAACTCGGCCTCCCAGTCGTGGTGTTCACTGACGGCGATCCGTGGAGCTACCGCATCTTCGGTTCCGTCGCCTACGGCTCGATCAAGTCCGCGCACCTCTCGGAGTACCTCGCCACCCCCGAGGCCGAGTTCGTCGGCATCCAGCCGCAGGACATCGTCGACTACGACCTCCCCACCGATCCCCTCTCCGACTCAGACGTCAACGCCCTCCAGTCCGAACTCGATGACCCCCGGTTCATGACCGACTACTGGGTCGAACAGATCGAACTCCAGCTGGAGATCGAGAAGAAGGCCGAACAGCAGGCGCTGGCCTCCCGGGGGCTGGACTTCGTGACGGACACCTACCTCCCCGAGCGACTCGACGAGATGGGCGTCATCTAACGGTCCTCGCCCGTCCGGTCGAGTTCCATCCCCTCTGTCGAGGCCGAATCGTCCGTTTCTTCCGCGCCGTCCACGTCGTCGGTGAGCACCGAGACGACCTCCCGGGCGCCGTCGCCGTCGACCGCGACCACCGCGCTGATCTCGTGGCGCTCGGTGTCGTCGCCGTCGTACCGGTACAGCGTCCTCTCGGCCTCGTCGTGAGTCGCCTCGTGAGAGCCGTCACAGAACGGATACGCCGCCG
Organism: Salinigranum marinum; assembly: GCF_024228675.1. Classification (NCBI taxonomy): domain Archaea; kingdom Methanobacteriati; phylum Methanobacteriota; class Halobacteria; order Halobacteriales; family Haloferacaceae; genus Salinigranum; species Salinigranum marinum. The sequence continues at coordinate 1,651,552 of NZ_CP100461.1, forward strand.
AGAGCCCGCACCGACAGAGCAAAACGGAGCCACCGTTCGCTGCGAGGGCTGCCTCGTCGAGTCGGAGCGGTCCGGTCGCCTCGTGCGTCGTCTCACGAGCCATCCCCTCACTCCTCACGCCCGGGCCGCTTACGCCTGTCGGCTCCGCCGGTTCGCCTGGAGCCGCCCGACCGTTTCGTGACAGGTATTCTCAAGCACGTCGCGGTCGATATCCCCGTATGTCTCGAGACAGCCCCCGGCTCGGAACCGACCCCGGACGGATCAAGGCCGTCCCGCAGGTCGCCGAACAGCTCCTCCGGTCGTACTGGTGGCTCCGCAAGACCGTCTTCACCCACGAGAAGACTGACAACCCGTATCTCGTGGTGGAACTGACGAAGGCGGCGGCCCAGCGCTTCTTCGGCGAGCGCAACTTCGAGCCCGGGTGGGAAATGTCCTACAGCTTCCGCGGCGAGATCCTCAACCTCCGGCGGGTCGAGTGGGCGCACGTCCCAGCGTACCCTGATCTCCAGTGGTGGCAGGTCCACATCCGCGGCTACCGCCACGACGACCCGCCGGGGCTCGAACTGACCGCACACTTCGAGGCCGAACCCGCCGAGCACCCGAAAGAACACATCGATCACGTCGGCATCGATGTCCCGCGGGGGAACGGCGTCCTCCGGCGACTGCTCGACGAGGGCGGCGTCGAGTACACGCTGTCGGACGACTGGTCCGAGCGCGGAGCGGAGTCGAGTGCGTGGGGGACGGACGGCTCGTCCGTCGGCGTCGAGGTCGAGTGACTCGGACGACTCGTCTCAGCGCTCGTCCAGGACGATCGGAATCCCGCGTTTCGCCACGTCCGTCGCGAACGCGGCGGAGTCGGCTTCGAGGAAGTCGAGCGTGTTGTAGTGGACCGGCAGGACGAGGTCTGGGTCCAGCGTCTCGGCGAGGTCCGCCGCGTCGTGGCGGTCCATACAGACGGACCCCGAGATGTTGGCGAGGAAGAGCGAGACGGACAGCCGCGAGAAGTCGTCGTGGGCGTCCGAGTCGCCCGGCCAGAACACCGTCGTCCCGTCGAGCGACAGGAGATAGCCACAGCCCTCACCCCGCGGGTGGACCACGGAGTCGTCGGGGCGCGCGTACGGCCCCTCGGGCTCGTTGTAGGCCGCGACGGTCCAGACGTCGACCTCCCCGCCCGGCCCCGTGACGACCCGGTGGTCGTCGTCGTTCACACGGACGACCTCGTAGGGGAGCTCCTCGGGCGGGACCACGTCGCGGTCGATCTCGTCCGCGTCGACCGCCTCGTGGACGACGAGCGTCGCGTCCTCGCCCGCGACGCGCTCGACGCCGTCGGAGTCGTAGTGGTGGCCGTGAGTGACACAGACGAGGTCGGCGTCGCGGGCGTGGTAGTCGATCGGGGCGGGATGGGCCCCCTCGGCAGACGCCGAGGGGGCCGTCCACTCACCTGTGAGAACGCCGTACCGCCCGGGGTCGAGGTAGGCGACGAACCCGTCCGGCGTCTCGATCCTGACCGTCGCGTAGCCGAACCACTCCACGGCGAGACCGTCGTGACGAACGCTCATACGCGAGCGAAGACGGGCCGACGGCTTAATGGGTCGGGCTGTCCGCCACGGGTCCTGGATGCGGCGCGTTCAAGGGGTATGAGTGGGAACGGAGGGGTATGACTGCCGACCTCGCGGATCGCGTCAGGGACGTCCTCGACGTGGACGCCGAGGCGTTCGAGGCACAGGCCCGCGCCGACGCCGAGGTGGTGAAGGAGGGACTGCACGACGGCTCCTTCGACAACCAGCAGGCGATCGTCGGACTCGAGTACGAGTTCTACGCCGTCGCTGACGGCCGCTGGCGTGCCGACGACGGCGCGTACGCGCTCAGTCGAGTTCCCCGTCGGCTCCTCGAACTCATCGGCTTCGAGAAGGAACTCGGCCTCCACAACGCCGAGATGACGACGTCGCCACAGCCCTTTTCGGCGTACGGGCTGCGAGCACAGGAGTCGGAGGTGAAAGCCCGCCTCGCCGCCGCGCTCGACTGCGCCCGCTCGGAGGGGATGCGGCTCGTGAGCGACGCGCTGTGGACGATCCCGCCGGCCGGTGAGACCGCACGCGGCTACCTCGCGGACGCCATCGAGGTCGACGGCGTGCGGCTGGCGACGAACATGAGCGACGCGGTCCGCTACCACGCGATGGCCAACGGGCCGAACGCGCCCGACGCGATGGAGATCGACGCCCCGCACGTCTCCTTCGACGCGCCGACCGTGATGCCCGAGAGTCTCATCACCTCGATCCAGCCGCATTTCCAGGTCGCCCACGCCGCGGACCTCCCGCAGTACTTCTCGTACGCGCTCCGGGTGGCCGGGCCGCTGCTCGCGCTCGGGGCCAACTCGCCCTTCTTCCCGCCGGACCTCTACGAGCCCGGGGCGACGGCCGAGGAGATCCTGGCCGACGGCTGGGACGAGAGCCGGATCACCGTGTTCGAGTCCGTGCTCAACGCCGAGAACTCCGAAAAAGTCCGGTTCCCCTGCGACATCGAGACCGTCGAGGAGGCGGTCGACCGCGTGGCGCAGGACCCCAGCGTCGTCCCGATGGCCGTCTCCCGCGGCGACCGCTACGACGACCGCTTCGCGACCCTCCGACGGAAGCACGGCACTTTCTGGCGGTGGGTCCGGCCGGTGTTCGACGGGGCCACCCGGTCGGACGCGAACGCCCGGATCGAGTTCCGGCCAATCGCCGCCCAGCCGACCGTCAGGGACTCCATCGCCTTTCAGGCCACCTTCGCCGGGCTGATGGAGAGCCTGCCGCGGCGGGCCCACCCGGTCGAGGGGCTGTCGTGGGGGACCGCGAAGGAGAACTTCTACGCCGCCGCGCGCGACGGGCTCGACGCCGACCTGACGTGGGTGACGAACGCTGGCGAGGCCACGACGAACACCGGCGAACTGTACGACGACCTCCTCGACCACGCGGCCGACGGCCTCGAATCCGCGGGCTTCACCGCCGAGGAGGCCGCCTACTACGTCGAACCGCTCCGGCGGCGAGTGGAGACCGCGACGACGCCCGCCGCGTGGAAGCGCAGCGAGGTACGGACGAGACTCGACGACGGCGACTCCTTCGAGACGGCGGTGTCCGGGATGCAGCGGACGTACGTCGAGCGGCAGAAGGAGACGCTGTTGGAGGGCTGTTTCACCGGCTGGATCTGAACGCCCGGTCGGGGGCGGTCCCAGCCGGACGCCGCTCGCACGGTCGGTCCGGCGTCGGCCCGCTCTCGATCCGCCGCGGTGCTCGGTACGAGAACGAGACTCGAGCGACAACGCGGAGAACGGGTGAGACGGACCCGACGGGACGGTACCGCGGCTTACAGAACCTCGGCGAAGTCCTTGTGTCGGGTGATCTCGACGCCTTCGTCGGTGACGACAGCGACGTTGATTCCGTTGCCGGAGGCGAGGTCGCGCTCGACGGCGCTCTCAATCGCACGGGCGGCGACGGTCTTGGCCTCCTCGACCGACAGTTCCTCGTCGTACTCCTGTTCGAGCACACCCAGCGCGTACTGGCTGCCCGAGCCGGTGACCGTGTACTCCTCCTCGGTGGTGCCGCCGAGGGGGTCGATGCTGTAGATGTGTGGGCCGTCGTCGTCGACGCCACCGAGGATGGGCTGGACGATGAGGAACGCGCCCGACCGGAGGAAGTTCGCGGTCAACGTCGACAACGCCTGCATCGACATGTCCTCGCCGCGGCGGGACTCGTAGAGGCTCACCTCGGCCTTCAGCGACCGGATGAGCGACTGCGCCGCCGACACCGAGCCGGCGATGGTGAGTGCGCCCGTCGGGTGGATCTCCTCGACCTTCTGGACGTCCTTCGAGGCGACCATGTAGCCCGCGCTCGCGCGCATGTCCGTCGCGAGCACGACGCCGTCGTCGGTCTTGAGACCGACCGTCGTCGTCCCGGTCTTCATCTCGTTCGTGTCGCCCTCGCCCGCCGACTGGCGGCGCTGGTCCGCGTCGGGGAACTCGCCGAGTTCCGGGCCGAACACGGGACGGTTTCCGCGAAGTCGCGAGTCGTGCCCGTCGGAGAATCCGTCGTGAGTGGGGGTACGCATCGTGGGTTCTTGCAGTCCGGTGCTGATAAATGCAACCCTTCCCCCCGCCGTTGCCGCCTCGATCGCTCGCCGCGTCGAAAAACCGGCGATGGGGCGACAGCGGCCGCTCCGAGTGGATGGGTCGACGACGGACCGCGGCACTCGGGACGGGAGTCGCGTCGAGAAGGTCCGGGTACCGATTACCGTGCGTCGGCGTCGCCAGCGGCGTCGGTGTAGGCGGTGTCGAGCGTTCGGACGAGGCGGCCGACCGGGAGGGTCACGCCCACCTGGCGGGCGAGCAGTGCGAGGGGCATCATCAGGATGCCAAGGAAGACGGCGAACTGGTAGGCGACCAGCAGGCCGACACGGTACGTGGTTTCGATCATCTTCGTACCAGCGACGCAGGCGTTCCAGTACATAAGCTTTCTCCTTCGGAGGATCGAGTGACACCGCCGCTGTCGTGCGGTTTTCTGTCTCGTCGGGGGACCGTCCCGTCGGGTAGATTATCACGTGTGAGTCGAGTAGCGGTGAAGTGCCTCACGGCGAATTTACTCATAAGTTACGAGCGTAATCGGGAGGACGTGCGCCTCTCTCACGCCACGACGAACGCCGGGGAGAACCGCCGAGCGGGAGCCGTGACTGTCAACGACTGCCACTCGACGCGCGAACCGCAAGAGACGAAAGCCCGACTCCCGTGAAGGTGGTATGAGCAACTATCTCGTCGCCCTCGAAGCCGCGTGGCTCGTGCGCGACGTCGACGGCGTCGACGACGCCATCGGGGTCGCCGTCAGCGAGGCCGGCAAGCGGCTGAACGAACAGAACAAGGAGTTCGTCGACGTGAACGTCGGCCTCACCGGCTGTCCCTTCTGCGGGGAGGGGTTCGACTCGGCGTTCATCGCCGCGAACACGGCGCTCGTCGGCCTCGACCTCGAGATCGAGGTGTTCAACGCCGACAGCGAGAAACACGCCGCCCGCATCGCCAAGAGCGAGGTCGGCGGGGCCCTCCGTGACGTCCCGCTGTCGGTCATCGAGATCGTCGAGACCGAGGCCGAAGACGAGTCGTAACCAAACCTTTTAGTCATTACCTTGGGTTATACCGAGGTATGGAACTCCCGACACCGCAGGAACTGAAAGACCGCCGGGAGTCACTCGATCTGACGCAGAGCACACTCGCGGAGATGGCCGACGTCTCCCAGCCGCTCATCGCCCGGATCGAGGGAGACGACGTCGACCCCCGCCTCTCAACGCTCCGGCGCATCGTCAACGCGCTCAACGAGGCCGAGGGGGAGGTGGTCCGGGCGATGGACGTGATGAACGGACACGTCGTCTCGGTCTCTCCCGATGACTCCGTCCGCGAGGCGCGTGACCGGATGCTGAAGGAGGGGTTCTCACAGTTACCCGTCATTCGCGACGGCCAGCCGCGGGGGTTTATTTCGAACAGCGACATCCGGCACGTCCACGAGGACAACGTGGCCGACCTGCCGGTCGCCGAGGTGATGCGGGAGTCGTTCACCACTGTGGAGCCGGACGCCACCCTCGAAGAGGTCGACAGCTACCTCGACCGCCACGACGCCGTCCTCGTGATGAAGGACGGGACGACGGTCGGGATCATCACCGACGCCGACATCGCGGCACAGATGCCCTGATCGGGGGTCGACGTCGCGACCGAGCCACGAGCCCGCTGTCCGCGCGCCCCGTTCTACTCGACCGCCGTCCCAATCCGCATCCGCACCTCTTCCTTGGGTTGCGTCGTCATCGCTGGCGCGAGTTCGAGATCCCCGTCGCCGACCCAGTCGAGCCGGTATCGCCGAGCGATGGATGCGACGGCGAGGGTCGCCTCGGTCAGCGCGAACTGCTGGCCGATACAGCGCCGCGGGCCACCGCCGAACGGGAAGTACGCGAACGCAGGTCGGTCGTCGCCGTCGGCCCATCGCTCGGGCCTGAACGCGAGCGGGTCGTCGAAGAAGCGCGGGTCGCGCTGGATCAGGAAGCTCGGAAGGTGGACCTCCGCACCGGCCGGCAGCCGGTAGCCACCGACCACGACCTCCCGATCCGTCCGCCGTGGGAGGGTGTGTACGGGCGGGTACAGGCGCATCGATTCCCGGACGACACGGGCGGTCGTCGAAAGGGAGTCGAGGTGACTGGCCGCGGGCCGGTCGTCGCCCACGACCGCGCCGACTTCCTCACGGACGCGCGAGGCGACGTCGGGGTGGCGTGCGAGGAGGTACCACGTGTACGTGAGCGTCAGTGCAGTCGTCTCGTGACCCGCGAACACCATCGTGACGAGTTGGTCCTCGATCGCCTTCTCGCTGCTGGGGTAGCCGTCGGTCGACCGGGCCGTCGCCAGCATCGACAGCAGATCGTTCCCAGCGCCGGGTTCGCCGCCGCTCCGTTCTCGGAGCAGACGCTGGACCTCCGCGCGGAGCGTCGCTTTCGACGCTTCGAACCGGCGTCTGCTCGGCGTCGGCACCCACTCGGGGAGTACCCACGACGTCGGGACGAACCGCGCGTTGAGGCCGGCGGCGGCCGCCCGGAGCCGGGCAGCGTCGCTTCCCTCGTCGGGCGCTACCGGGAGTTCGCGCCCGAACAGCGTGGCGAACAGCACGTCGAGCGCGAGCGCCTGCATCTCCGTCTCGATGGCGCGTGTCTCGCCCGGCTTCCAGCGGTCGATTCGCCGTTCGATCTGCTCGACCATTGTGTCGGCGTAGCCGCGGATGGCGTCGCCGTAGAACAGTGGCTGCAGGAACTCGCGCTGTTGGGCCCACTCGTCAGCCTCGACGGCGACGAGTCCCTCGCCGAACGCTTCGGCGAAGTCCGCCGTCTTGGCGAACGCCTCGCGGTCGTCGACGAGCGCCCGTTCGACGTGGTCCGGATGTGCCAGCACGTACGGACCGTCGGTCCCGAGCGCGTCGAGGTCGACGACGTCCCCGTGCGCGTCGACGGCTCGCTCGGCGAAGCCGAACGGGTCACGAGCGTACGCAATCGTGTTGCCGAGGAGCGGAAGCCCCGCCGGCGACGGCGGTCTCTCGGTCACGTCCCTCCGTCTCGGAGCGCCCCTCAAGAAAGTGTCCGTCCGTCGGTTCAGAGGTCGAGCCCACGGATCGAAACCCCCGCGTCGCCGTCGTCACAGGCCTCGACGTGGCCGACGATCCGTCCCTCCGTCGCGTCGGCCAGCGCCGCGGCGTCTTCGGGCGGGAGCGTGCAGACGAACCCCGTCCCCATGTTGAACGTGCGGTGCATCTCCTCGTCGGAGACGTTCCCCTCCGCCTGGACGAACGCGAACACCGAGTGGGCGTCGAACGGGTCGTCGATGGCGTAGCGGAACGGGCCCATCCTCGTCAGATTGGTCCATCCGCCGCCGGTGACGTGCGCCGCGGCGTGGACGCCGTGGGCCCGCATCGGATCCAGTAGATGAGAGTAGATTCGCGTCGGTTCGAGCAGCGCCGCGCCGACGCTGTCGTAGTCGGGTTCGTCTTCGTAGTCGTTCGCGTTCGAGAAGGGGTACGGATCGGTGTACGCGTGCCGGCGCGTGACGGCCGACCGGGCCAGCGTGAGGCCGTTCGAGTGGATGCCCGACGATCGGAAGCCGACGACGGCGTCGCCCGCCTGCGCCTCGCCGGGGAAGAGCGCGTCCTTGCCGGCCAGCCCCGCACAGGTCCCCGCGAGGTCGAGCCCCCGGACGACTTCGGGCATCACCGCGGTCTCCCCGCCGACGAGTTCGATGTCGGCCGCCTCGGCCCCGGCGCTGAGCCCCTCGCCGACCTGCGCCGAGAACGTCTCGTTCGGCTCGTCGACGGCGAGATAGTCGACGAACGCCACCGGCCGAACCCCGGCGGCGACCATGTCGTTGACGTTCATCGCGACGCAGTCGATCCCCACGGTCGAGTAGTCGCCGAGCGCCTCGGCGACGAGGAGCTTCGTGCCGACGCCGTCGGTCGCGAGCGCGAGGTAGCGGTCGCCGATGTCGAGTAACCCGGCGTAGTCGCCCGACCCGGCGTCGCCCGCCGCGGCGACGAGCGCCGCCGTCGCCGCCTCGCTCGCGTCGATGTCGACGCCCGTCTCGGCGTACGTCAGTTCCTCCGCGTCGTCCGCGTCCGGGTCCGCGCCGCCGTCGGTCCGGAGCGTAGAGCCAGTAGTCATGTCCGAACGCCCGCACGGCCCGGGCAAGAACCCCTCGGTTGCCGCCGCGCGAGCGTCAGGTTCTCTGCCGACCTCGGTTCGGTCGAAACGGCCTGAGAAACGTTCGTAAAACTTCTCGAAGCGAGAGAAACAGTCGTGAAACGTCGTCACGACGACCAGAACGGTCTCACACGGTCGTAAACAGTTCGTAACTGGGGCGAAGACGAGACAACGCTCTTCTATTTATATGCGGGTCCCGGTCCATACGTTCAGGTGCCCATGTCCGGTGCACACTCTCAGTCCCCGCGTCTCGGCCGCGTCGGCACGAACACCCTCGCGACGCTCGCCGAACGGACGGCCGCGACAGTCCGGGCCGTCGCCTTCTGGCTCGCGGTCGTCCTCCCCGTGGCGTACCTCCCCCTCGTCGCCGACGGCGTCGCCGGGAGCGAACTGGTCCCCTTCGTCACCCTCCTCGCGGCGAACGTCGTCGCCCTGACGGTCGGTCACGACCACCGCCGGTAGCTCCCACTCGTCCACGACCCACGCACACGCAACCCGGTCCTCCGTTTCGGCCCTCCACCCGCGCACGCCCTCCGCGCCATCATGGGTTCTCCTCGTGCTGTGAGGTTTCGAACCACTCTCGGCTCACCTGACGAGCGTCCCTGCAGCACCGAGCGACCGTGGGGGTGTATCGACGGTTCGGCAGCCAGGGCGGTGACGCCACCACCTCCTCAGCCGACTTACTCCTTCGCTTCGTCTGCGGCGCGGCCACGGGGGCCGCGCCAGCACGCGCCGCCGCAGTGCGGTCGAAACGAGACGAGCGGCGCGCGAGGAACGAGCGTCAGCGAGTGACCGCGCGAGGGGCCGCGAGCGCCTCCGTGCGCGAGCACCCGGCTGGGGAGGCGTGAGGCATTATGTCGCCCCAGCGGCCGCGCATCCCGTCGACTGTCATGCCCGGAGAACGCACCGTCTCGTCCCCAGAAAACCCGCCGTTTCCTCCCCGGAAAACCCGCCGTCTCCCTCCCCGAAGCACACGCCGAAACGACACGGACGGGCGAGCGGGATCGATCGCGTCATGGAAATCGAAACGGAACCCGGTCCGAATCAAAAGCCCACGCCGAAGACGAACACCACGACGATGGCGACGACGAGGCTCGGGACGAAGACGGCGAGGAACACGGGCGTGCTCCAGTCGAGCACTGTCCGGCCGTCGAGCGAGCCGAACGGGATCATGTTGAACGCCGCGAGGAAGAGGTTGATCGCGAGGCCACGTGCGCCGAGGAGTTCGACGAAGCCCGACCCGAGGAGGCTCCCCACGGCGAGGATCGGCAGGAACAGGAGCGAGAGCCCGATGTTCGCGGCGGGGCCCGCCAGTGCAATGAGGCCGTGCTCGCGGTCCGAGAGGACGCCGCGGTGGTACACCGCCCCCGGCGCGGCGAAGATGAAGCCCGCGAGCGCGCTCATTACCGCGAGGAAGAGCATCCCGTAGTCGGCGCGGAACTCCGCGACCTGCCCGAAGCGGACCGCGGCGACCTTGTGGGCGAGTTCGTGCAGGAGGAAGCCGATCCCCGCCGTGAGGAGGCTCACGACGACCGCGGCGACGAAGCCCCCCTGGGACAACAGCGTGAGCAGGCCGCGGCCGCCGCCGGCGAAGAAGACCGCGAAGGCGACGCCGAGGGCGACCCACGCGACCGCGAGGTCGCGCAGTTCGCGGTCCGAAAACCGGAGCGCCCGGTCGACGGTCCGGCTCACGTGACGGCCCTCCAGACGAGGTCGGCGCTGTTGGCCGCCCCGTCGAGCATCAGCCGGGTGACGGCGTCTACCCCGCCGAGGTCGGCCGCGAACAGCGGCAGGACGTACGCGACGAACAGCAGGCTAGCGACGATGCTCCCGATGTTGGTCATCGCGACGACCATGATGAGCCGGAAGAGCGGGACGTCGAACATGTCGGAGACAATCGCGCGGAGCGGGCGTTCCTCGTCCGAGAGGAGTTCGTTCAGGCGTCCGATGTCGGTCACGTTCACGGGTGTGTGCCGGAGCTCCATGTAGCCGGTGAACCAGCCCGGCGCGAGCAGGGGGTTCACGGACGTGAGCCACGCGACCGCGCCGCCGACGAGCGCCGACGGCCACCGCGCGCCAGCCGCCTTGGCGAGGCCAGCGGCGAAGACGCCGTTGATGAGGAACCAGGCGGCGAACACCCGGAGCAGGAAGCCGTTCCGGACGCCGGCCATCGCCAGGAGGACGAAGAAGCCGACGAACACGACGGAGAGACCGCCGCCGACGATCTTCCCCCACGGGATGCCACGTTTCGACGACTGCCCGATGAGCGACGCCATCGGCGGGAGCGTCTCCGGTCGTTCCAAGTAGGCCTCGATGCCCGCGCGGTGACCCGCGCCGACGACGGCGACGACGTGTGCACCCTGGTCCCGCAGCGCGACGAGTTTGTGCGCGATGTACGCGTCGCGCTCGTCGATGAGCGCCTCCGCGCCGCCGGGCGAGAAGGCGCGGAACTCCTCCATCATGACGCTCACCACGTCGGCGTCGGTTAGCTCCTCGATGTCGAACTCGTCGACCTCCTCGTACGAGCCGACGCCGAGGCCGTGGGCGAGGAGGCCGCCGAACCCACCGACGGCGACCCCGAGGCCGACACCGATCGCGAGGCTTCCGACGGCCTGGACGACGAACGTGCTCAGGCGATCGACCAGCGGGGCGGCGAGGCCCAGGCCGACGCCGGCGACGAGGCCGACCGCGAGGCCGCCGCCGAGGCCGAGGTAGAGGGCGTCGTCGCCGTCGAGGAACGCGTCGCCGAGCGTTCGGAGCGCGAGGCCGGCCGCGAGTGCGAGGACGACCCCGCCGGTCACGCGCCCGAGGACGAACGGCGTGACGCCGACGCTCCCGCCGAACAGTCCCACGATGGGGCCGACGAGCACGCCCGCGAGCACGCCGACGACGATCCCCACGGCGCGGGCGTCGGAGACGCCGAAGACGAGCCCCCCGGCCATCCGGAACTTCTCGACGAGCGACATCCGCGCCCAGAAGCGCTGGATCGTGGTCTGGATGTCGCGGTCGACGAGCGCCACGTCGATCCCCGCCTCCTCGGCGGTGTCGACCGCGGCGAGCATGTCCGCACCCGGCGAGATGTCGAACTTCTCCCCCAGGCGCGCCTGCACGTACGAGAGCATCCAGTACGCGATGAACTGGAAGACGGTATTCCCTTCGAGGAGGTCGCCGGGCTCGATGTCGTCGGGCGTTCCCCCCTTCAGCTGGCGGTAGCGCCCCTCGTCGAGTTCGACGGCCACGACGTCGGGACGCTCGCGTCGGATCGTCTCTTCGACTTCGGTCACGCTGTCAGCGGAGACGTGGGCGGTCCCCACGACCTGCACCCGTCCCCGAGCCGGTGACGGGGCCGCGTCCTGACTCATTGCCGGGTTTTTCAGGCGGCCCCTCATACGCTTGTCGGTGCTTTATTACTCGTCCGGTCGACCCGGGGACATGAACGTGACCCTCGACGCGGACGCCCCGACCGAGAGACACGAGACGGCGTTCGCCTGTCTCCGGGCGGGGATCGAGGCCGCCCATCCCGAGCGCGTCCTCGAGTCGACGGTCCGGGTCGACGACGGCCGTCTCCACGTCGCCGACGCCGCCTACGACCTGGCCAGGTTCGACCGCGTGGTCGTCGGCGGCGGTGGCAAGGCCGCCGCCGGGGTCGCCGCGGCGCTCGAACGCGTGCTCGGCGACCGGATCGACGCCGGCGCGGTCGTCACCTACGACCCCGGCGACGGAGAACGGATCGACCACCTCCCCGGCGACCACCCGGTCCCCTCCGAACGGGGCGTCGAGAGCACCCGCCGTGTCGTCAGCCTGCTCAGAGAGGCCACCGACCGGACGCTCGTCCTCGCCGTCGTCACGGGCGGGGCCAGTGCACTCTTGCCCGCGCCGGCCGACGGCGTCTCCCTGGTCGACCTCCAGCGGACGACGGAGGGACTGCTCGACAGCGGCGCGGAGATCGCCGAGATCAACGCCGTGCGCAAACACCTCTCGACGCTGAAAGGCGGCGGCCTCGCTCGCGCCGCCGCCCCCGCGACGGTCGTCTCGCTCGTCTTCTCGGACGTCGTCGGCAACGACCTTGGCGTGGTCGCCTCGGGCCCGACGGTGCCCGACGAGACGACGTACGCCGACGCGCTCGCCGTGGTCGACCGCTACGGGCTGTCGGTCCCCGGGTCGGTTCGAGAGCGACTGGAGCGCGGCTCGGCGGGCGACCTCGCCGAGACGCCGAAACCGGGCGACCCGGTGTTCGACCGGGTCGACACCCACGTCCTCGCCGACGGCTTCACCGCGCTCGACGCGGCGCGGGCGGAAGCCGACGCCCACGGCTACGACCCCTGTGTGCTCTCCTCGCGGGTCCGCGGCGAGGCGCGCGAGGCGGCCAAGAGCCACGTGGCCGTCGGCGAGGAGGTGCTGGCGACGGGGAACCCGGTCGAGCCGCCCGCGGTCGTGCTCTCGGGCGGCGAGACGACCGTGACGGTCCGCGGCGACGGCGTCGGTGGGCCCAACCTGGAGTACGCGCTCTCGGCGGCGGTCGAACTCGCCGGCGAGACGCGTGCGGTACTCGCGAGCGTCGACACGGACGGGAAGGACGGCGGGACCGACGTGGCGGGTGCCGTCGTCGACGGGACGACGCTCGAAGAACGCGAGAGCCGTGCGGCGGCGCGGGAGGCCCTCGCGCGGAACGACGCGCTCCCGTTGCTCGACGAGTGCGACTGCGTGATCCGGACGGGCCCGACCGGGACGAACGTCAACGACCTGCGGGTGCTGGTGATCGACCGGACGTGAGCCGTTCCCCCACCCCGACGGTCGGGGGTGCGGCGGTCACGGCGCGACGAACGTCCGGTCGCACGCGCGACAGCCGTAGACGCGCTCCCGATCGCGGTCCGACTCTCGCGCCGTCTCCGTGCTCCCACAGTACGGACAGAGCAGGGCGTCGCCGTTCAGGAACATCCCGTGTGGTCGTCTTACACAGAGCGACTCCAGCTGCCTGTAGCTACGGACGTTCCATCACGAACGAACGTCGAGTGGCGGACCGGCCGCGCGGGGGCGGACGGCCCGAGCCCGGAGTTAAAACGAGTTCTTGATGCGCTCGAAGAAACCTTCCTTGACGTCGACCTCGTCGCCGCCGGCCTCGGCGAACCGCTCCAGCGCCTTCCGCTGCTCCTTGTTGAGGTTGTCGGGCGTGACGACCTGCACCTGGACGTACAGGTCGCCGTAGCGCTGTCGCCCCCGACGCCGACGCTGCTGGAGTTTCGGCATCCCCTTGCCTTTCAGACGAAAGGTCTCGCCGCTCTGAGTCCCGTCGGGGACGTCCATCTCGACGGTGCCGTCGAGCGTCGGCACCTCGACCGTCGTCCCGAAGACGGCCTGCGGGAACGAGATGGCGTGCTGGTGGAAGAGATCGTCGCCGTCGCGCTCGAAGTCGGGATGGTCGCGGACCTCGACCTCGATGAGCAGGTCGCCGTTCGGCCCGCGGTTCTCCCCCGGCGCGCCCTCGCCGTCCATCCGGAGCGTCTGCCCCGACTGGATCCCCGCCGGGATGTCGACCGAGAGGTCGGCCTCGCGGCGGACCTGTCCTTCCCCGCCACACTCCGCGCACGTCTCGGAGTAGAGTTCGCCCTCGCCACCACAGCGCCGGCAGGCCTGGGTCTGCTGTACCCTGCCGAAGGGCGTCTGGCTCACGGTCGTGGTCTGTCCCTGGCCGTCGCACTCGGGACAGGTCTCGACGTCCGCGTCGGGGGGATGCCCGCTCCCGTCGCACTCGGGACACCGCTCGGGTCGGCGGATGGTGAACTGCTTGGTCGGCCCCTCGTACGCCTCCTCGAGGTCGAGCGTGATGCCCGTCCGGATGTTCTTCCCCTGACGGGGCCCGTTCTGCCGCTGGCCCCCGCCCCCACCACCGAAGAACTGGTTGAAGATGTCCTCGAAGCCGCCCATGCCGCCGGCCCCGCCCATGCCGCCGAAGGGGTCTCCCTGGCCGCCGCGGCCGCCCCCGCCGACGCCGCCCTGCTTTTGGGCCTGCTGGAAGCGGTCGTGGCCGAGCTGGTCGTACATCTGGCGCTTCTCGTCGTCGGTGAGCACCTCCTTGGCCTTCTGGACCTTCTTGAACTTCTCCTCGGCGTCGGGGTCGTCACTCACGTCCGGGTGGTACTCCGAGGCCTTCTTCCGGTAGGCTTTCTTGATCTCGTCTTCCGAGGCGTCACGCGACACCCCGAGCACGTCGTAGAAGTCCTCGCTCATCCGTTACTCACCCGTACTCGACCGAACTACTTGAAAAACGCGCCTTCCGAACGAGGGTGGGATTCGGCCGTTCAAGCACACACCACGCCGATTCCAGTCGCAGCAGGAACGCTGGCTGGGTCGTTGACGACTACTCGTCGTCTTTGTCTACGTCGCCGGACTGCGTCCGGCGGGCTGACGACGACTCGCTACTGCTCGTCGTCGTCAACGTCCTCGAAGTCGGCGTCGACGTACTCGTCGTCGCCGGCCTCGCCGTCGGGACCCGCACCGCCCATGTCGCCCATACCACCCATGCCACCGGCACCGCCCATTCCGGCACCGCCGGCGGCCTGCTGTTGGGCCTGCTGTTCGTACATCTGCTTGCCGATCTCCTGGAGCGCCGCGGCGAGTTCCTCGACCGCCTCTTCGATCTCCTCGGTCGCGGCCTCGATGTCGTCGGCCTCTTCGTTCTCCGCGAGGACGTCCTCGACGTTTTCGAGTTCGCCTTCGATCTCCTCGCGGAGTTCGTCGGAGACGTTCTCCTCGTTCTCCTCTAGGAGGGTCTCGGCGCGCTGGATCGTGCTCTCAGCCTCGTTACGCGCCTCGACGAACTCGCGGCGGATCTCGTCTTCCTCGGCGTGCTCTTCGGCCTCCTGTTGCATCTGCTCGATCTGGTCGTCGGAGAGCCCCGCGCCGCCCTCGATCGTGATGTCCTCCTTGTTGCCGGAGCCTTTGTCCTCAGCGGAGACGTTGACGATCCCGTTCTCGTCGATGTTGAACGAGACCTCGATCTGCGGCGTTCCGGCCGGCGCTGGCGGGATGCCCGACAGCTGGAACTCGCCGAGCAGTTCGTTCTTCTCCGCGATCTCGCGCTCGCCCTGGAACACGCGTACCTGAACCCTCGTCTGGCTGTCGGCGGCGGTCGTGAAGATCTTCGACTCCTCGGTCGGGATGGTGGTGTTCTTCTCGATGAGGCGCTCGAAGAGGCCGCCCTTGACCTCGATCCCGAGCGACAGCGGCGTGACGTCGAGCAGGACGATGTCGTCGACGTCGCCGGAGAGGACGCCGCCCTGGATGGCCGCGCCGAGCGCGACTGCCTCGTCGGGGTTGACGCTCTTTTTCGGCTCAACGCCGAGGATCTCCTCGACCTGGTCGCGGACCTGCGGCATCCGGGTCGACCCGCCGACGAGTATGACCTCGTCGATGTCGTCTTTGTCGTAGCCCGCGTCTTCGAGCGCCTGCTTCGTCGGGCCGACGGTCCGCTCGATGAGATCGGCGGTAAGGGACTCGAACTTCGCCCGGGTGAGCTTCTGTTCGAGGTGGACCGGACCCGAATCCGTGGCCGTGATGAACGGGAGGTTGATCGTCGTCTCTTTCCTGCTACTCAGTTCGATCTTCGCCTCCTCGGCGGCGTCCTTCAGCCGCTGGAGCGCCTGGCGGTCCTCGCGGAGGTCGATCCCGTGGTCGTTCTGGAACTCGGTGGCGAGGTGCTCGATGACCGCCTCGTCCCAGTCGTCGCCCCCGAGGGAGTTGTCGCCGTTCGTCGCCACGACCTCGTAGACGCCGCCACCGAGGTCGAGGATGGAGACGTCGAACGTGCCGCCGCCGAGGTCGTACACGAGGACGGTCTGGTCGGACTCGTCGTCGAGCCCGTACGCCATCGACGCCGCTGTCGGCTCGTTGATGATGCGTTCGACCTCGAAGCCGGCGATCTCGCCGGCGTCCTTCGTGGCCTGGCGCTGTCGGTCGTTGAAGTACGCCGGAACGGTGATGACAGCCTTCTCGACGTCGTCGCCGAGGTACTCTTCGGCGTCGCGCTTGATCTTCTGGAGGATCATCGCCGAGATCTGCTCGGGCGTGTAGTCGTCGTCACCCACCTCGACGGTGTAGCCGTCCTCTCCCATGTGCCGCTTGATCGAGCGGATGGTGCGGTCGGGGTTCTGGATGGCCTGGTTCTTGGCGGGTTTGCCGATGAGTCGTTCGCCGTCATCGGAGAACGCGACGACCGAGGGCGTCGTTCGATCGCCCTCGCCGTTCACGATGATCTCGGGGTCGCCACCCTCCATCACCGCGAAGGCGCTGTTGGTGGTACCGAGGTCGATACCGAGAATCTTGTTGCTCGCCATCTTGACTCCACCTACCGGCTTGCGTCGGTTAAAGGTTACTAGATAAGGCTCCTCATACCCGGATCGGAAGTCGCCGCAGTCATGCGTTTTTCTCGATCCGGCGGGTCGCCGAGGCGGGACGTTTATATCGAACCGCCCACACCGCCTCAGGCGGATCGAGATGGGTGCCGTCTCGCCGCGCCACGGCGGGCCGGACGAGCGTCGGCGGCCCGCCGAGCACACGGATCGGTCGACGCGCTGTCGCTCACTCGGCCGCGTCGCCGCCCTCGCCGGTGCTCACCGTGACCTGCGCCGGACGGAGCACCTTGTCGGCCATCTCGTAGCCGGGCTGGTAGATGTCGACGACGGTTCCCGCCGGCTGGTCGGCGTCAACCCGGAGCATCACCTCGTGTCGGTGGGGGTCGACCTCGTCGCCCGAGTCGGGCTCGATGATGTCGACGTTTTCGTCCTCGAGCACCCGGTCGAGTTCCGTGAGAGTGGACTCGACGCCCGGACGGATGTCGGCCCCCTCGTCCTGGTCGAGGGCGCGCAGGAGGTTGTCCCGGACCGGGACGAGTCGCTCGACAAGGTCCTCGGCCGCGCGGTCTTTGATCTGCTCCTGCTTGCGCTTCGTGCGCTGTTTGTAGTTCTGGAAGTCCGCCTGTTTCCGTTTCAGCTTCGAACGGAGGTCCGCGACCTCCGAGTCGAGTTCGTCGGCGCGGGCCGCCAGTTCGGCGACCTCCGCGGCGAGTTCCTCGTCGACGGCGGCGACACGGGCCGCGAGGTCCGTTTCGGTTGCCGTTTCCGCCGACTCGGCGTCGGTCGCTTCGCCCCCGGCTCCGGGGTCGGCCGCCGCGTCGGTGGCGTCGGCGTCCGAGACACCGTCCGCGTCGGGCGTGGACTCGAAGTCCGCCTCCGCGTCGTCACTCATATGCGGGGGAAGTGGCCGACGACTCTTAAGAGTGTAGAAACGCCGACGCTCCCGGGGCGATCACTGGTACATGCCCAGCGGCCGCGCCTGCGTGCTCTCGTCGCCCGCCTCCTGCATCCGCTTTGCGAGTCGCTCCTTCGCCGCCCGGATCTCCTCGGCGTGGTCGACCAGGTCGTCGACGGCCACCTCGACGTCCGCCAGCGGCTCGATCCCACCCGTGATGAGCGCCCGCGCCGCCTCGGGGTCGGGAAAGCGCGGGTCGGATTCGACGACGAGACCGACCGCGGGACGGCCGTGTTCGACCGCGTCGCTCAACAGCGCTCCCGTCGGCCCCGACACCAGCCCGGTCTCCGGTGGGACCGCGATTCCGGCACCGTCGAGGCGGTCGACGCCCTCGTCGACGCCGACACCGTACACCGACGGCGGGGCGTCGGTCTTTTCGCGTCCGATGCCCGAGAGGTAGATCGGGAAGACCCCGTCGTCGTCGAACCAGTCGCCGATACAGCCGGCGAACTCCTGGGCCGCGTCGGGCGTGACCGGGACGTCGCTCTGCAGGACGAGGAGGTCGCGGTCGGCGTCGGCGTACAGTCGGACGGGCGGGTGGAGGGTCGCGTCGTCCTCCTGGTAGACGGCGACTTTCGGGATCGCCGTACAGTGGACGTTCGCGTAGTGTGTCATCCCGAACTCGTCGACGAGGTGGTCGGCGGCGATCTTCCCCACGAGACCCACACCCGGCAACCCTTCGATCATCGTCGGGGCGTCCAGTTCGACGGCGTCGAGGACGTCAACGTGTGCCATACCTGACGTACTCCCGGGAGTCGTATAACGGTGCGGGCGGTGTGTGCTGGACCGACAACTCGAGAGATGGGTCGCGTCCGAGACACCCCTCGTCAGCACTCCGAAACCCACAAACGCGCCCCCATCGAACCCCGGCCATGAACTCGGTCGCGGCCCGACCACACCGCGCGCGTCGTCGACGGCGGAGGCACCGATGAACCCCATCGATCGGTACGAGCCGCTCGTCGACGACCGCGAGGCGTTCCGCGAGGCGTGTGCGCGGCCGTTGCCGTACGCCGTCCGGGTGAACACGATCAAGGCGACCGCCGACCGCGTGACCGGAGCGTTCGACGACGAAGGCGTCTCGTACGCGCCCGTCGACTGGCACCCCGAACTCTTCACGCTCGACGGGAAGGCCGGCCGGACGTGGCCGTACTTCCTCGGCTGGGTCCACGGCCAGGAGGAGGTGTCGGCGCTGCCGGCCGCGGTGCTCGACCCACAGCCCGGCGACCGGGTGTGGGACGCCTGCGCCGCGCCCGGGTCGAAGACGACCCAGCTCGCCGCGTTGATGCGAGACGAGGGGACGCTCGTCGGCAACGACAACAGCCTGGGGCGGCTGTCCGCGCTCCGCCACAACGCCGAACGGCTGGGCGTGACGAACCTCGTCGTCACGAACCAGGACGCGCGGAACTTCTCGCTCCGCGAACTGGGGTTCGACGAGTTCGACCGCGCCGTCGTCGACGCCCCCTGCTCCTGTGAGGGCACCTGCCGGAAGAACCCGACAGTACTGGACGAGTGGACGCTCGACCACGTCCGGCAGGTCGCCGGCATCCAGAAGGGGATCCTCCGGCGGGCGATCCAGGCGACGCGCCCCGGCGGGAGCGTCGTCTACTCCACCTGCACGTTCGCCCCCGAGGAGAACGAGGCGGTGCTCGACCACGTCCTGGGCGAGGAGCCGTGCCGGCTCGCCGGGTTCGAGCCACCGTTGAAAACGTCGCCGGGCGTCACTGAGTGGGAGGGGGAGACGTTCGATCCCTCGGTCGAGAAGGCCCACCGCGTCTATCCCCATCAGAACGACACGGGTGGGTTCTTCTGTGCGAAGCTGGAGGTGACGGGATGAGCGGGGACGAGAAAAGCGAAAACGACGGCCAGCGGTTCGACCGGCTCCCGGCGACACCTTCGGAGAGATCGGTTCCGGGACGGGCCTCCCGCGCGGAGGTGCTTGAGTGGTGGGACGACCGGTTCGGCATCGGCCCCGAGACGTTCGCCGACGTCACGTTCTGGGAGAAAGGTGCGGGCAAGATCTGGGTGTTCGCCGGCGACGCACCCGACCCGAACCGCGTCGAGGGGCTCGGGATGACGTTCCTGCGGACGCGGCAGGAACACTGGAAGCCGACGACCGTCGCCGTCCAGCGGTTCGGTCACCTCGCGACGCGGAACGTCGTCGACCTCTCTCGGAAGGAGGCGAAGCGGTTCGCCGCCGGCGAGGACCAGGAACTGGCGTGGGACGGCGACTGGGGCTACCTCATCGCCACGCGGGTCGTCGCGGGGCAGCGAGCGCCGCTCGGCGTGGGGCTCTTCCTCCACGGCGAACTCCGTTCGGTGGTGCCGAAGGGGACACAGGAGACGCTTCCGGAGTAGTCGGTCTCGTCCGAGCCCCGGCGCGTCTCACTTCGCCCTGAGCACGCCACCACCGAGTCCCTCCCACTCGACGCGGTAGCCCAGCCGGGACAAGAGAGCGCTGGCGTCGTCGATGCCGTGTGTACCCAGCACCGCCTCGGCGTCGGCGAGCGACAGCCCGGTCTCGAGTTCGTCGCCGAGGCGGTCGAGTACGGCCGGTCGGACGAGCGTTCGGCCCACGCGCTCGTGTTCGGGCGTCGCCACGTCGTCGAGGACGGCCTCGCTCACGCCGTGGCGTTCGGCGAGCGTCGACAGCGACACCGCGTCGTCGTCCGGGCGGAGTTCGCCGGGGAGCGACGCCGCTGCCGCGGCCTCGAGGTCCGCTTCGTACTCCCGGAGCACGTCGACGACGTCCTTCACGCGGACCTGCCCCGAGTAGGTGACGACCCGATGGTCGCGGGCGGCGATCTCCTCGCCGACGCCCAGCGACTCGTCGACCGCGACGAGCAGTTCGACGTCCTCGACCGCCTCGAGTTGGGCGAGTTTCTTCGCGACGTACTCCGGGGTCCAAAAACCCATGATCTCGAAGTAGACGCGGAACGCGCTCTCGCCGCCCGTGTCGTTCGGCCCCGCAGAGCCCGCGGGTCGGTAGTCGAAGGCGAAGTCGGGGACCATCGCTCGGGTTCCGGTCGCCAGCAGTTCGGGCTCCCGGACGAGGTCCCAGTCGAGATCCAGGTTGGAGACGCGGGCGGCGAAGTCGGCCTCGACGCCGCTGTCGAACGACGGCTCGGCGATCGGGTCGCCGTCGGGGGGCGAGAGGTCGGCCTCCGTGAGCACGAGTTCGCGGTCGGTGCCGCGGTCGTCGATCGTCGCTTCGAGCCGCCACTCAGGCGCGTCGACGAGCGTTCGGAGCAGGCGGGCAAAGGCCGTCCCGTACCGTCTCGTCCGCCTGAACAGCGCGTCGGGACCCGTGACGACGACGACTCGGCCGTCGTCTGTCGTCCGGATCTCGTACATCAGCCGGAGCCGTTTGACCGCGGAGACGAGCGCCCGCGGATCCGCGGAGCGGACCCGGACCTCGCGCGCGTCGAACAGCGCGGTCTGTGCGAGCGAGAGGTCGTACCGGGCCAGGAGGTCGTCGAGATCCCACGGCGAGTCGAACGCGGCGAGTACCTGGTTCACCTCGCGGTCGGCGTACAGCGACGCCGCGACCGCGTCGGCGTCGACGCCGAGTCGCTCAGCCGCCCGGTCGAGCGCCGTTCGGCGTTCGGCCTCGCTTGCGACGCCCACGGCCTCGCTCGCCTCGAACGCGGCCCGCCGCGCCCGGGTCGGCGGCAGGGGCGCGCGCGTCTCGAACGTCGCTTCTCGATCCACGAGCGCCGCGAAGCCGCGGACGAGCTTGAAGTCGTCGGCGTCGTGTTCGAGCGTCTCCAGTGCCTCCTCCAGCGCGGCACGCGACTCGCCGACGTGGCCCTGGTACGTCCCCAGCACTCGCGCGGCGAGCGGCCGTGCCGCGCGGTCGACGAACTGCGGGTGGTAGCCGCCACCGCGTCGGGAGACGCGGAGGAGGTCTTTCGTGAGCACGGCCGGACGAACGGGGCTCGGCGGTAAAAACGCGCTGGAGGACGCGAGGGCGGACGACGACCCCGAACGGTCAGCGGCCGTCGGCTCGGCGGCGGCCCCGTCGGTCACTCCACCCGCGTGACGCCCGTGATCTCGAACCGCGCGCCGCCGTCGCTGCCCTCCACGACGGTGACGTCCCAGCCGTGGGCGTCGGCGATCTCCCTGACGATGTGGAGCCCGAAGCCGGTACCGTCGGCGGCCGTCGAGTACCCCTCGTCGAACACCCGGTCGCGCTCGGCGGGCGGGACGCCCGGACCGTCGTCTTCGACGTAGAACCCTCCACGAGCGTCCCGTTCGCTCGCGTCCCCCGCCTCGCTCGCGTGTTCATCGTCGAGGGGGCCGACAGTGATCCGGACGCCTTTCCCGCCGTTGGCGACGACGCCGTCGTGCCGTGTCGCGTCCGTGGAGCCGCCCTCGGCGGCGTCGTCGGACTGCCGTGCAGTCCGGTTGCTCGTGGAGCCGTGCTCTACGGCGTCCTCGCGAGTCCCCGAGCGAGGGCTCGTCGAACCGTGTTCGACGGCGTCCCCGTGAGTCTGCGAACGGGGGCCCGTGGAGCCGTGCTCCACGGCGTTCGAGAGGAGGTTCTCGAGCAGTTGCCGGAGGCGGCTCTCGTCGGCCCGGAGGACGCAATCGCCCTCGACGGCGAGCGTGGCGTCGGCCGTCTGGACGGTCTCCCAGCACCGCTCTGTGAGGTCGGTCAGGCTGAGCGGTTCGGTCTCGACCAGCGTTCCGTCGCCCCGCGCCAGCGTCAGCAGGTCCTCGACGAGCGCCCGCATCCGCTCGTGTGCACGCGCGACCGCGTCGAACTGCTCGGTGTCGCAGTCGCAGTCGTCGCGGGCCAGTTCGAGCGCACCGATCGCCACGTTCAGCGGGTTTCGGAGGTCGTGGGAGGCGACACTGACGAACTCGTCGAGCCGTTCGTTCCGGCGTTCGAGTTCCCGCTCGCGGCGCTTCAGGCGGGTGACGTCGGTCGCCAACCCGATGAGGGTCTGCGGGTCGCCGGTCGGGCCGGCGTGGACGTACGCCTCGGACCGGATCCAGCGGATCGCGCCGGCGTCGGGGTGGGTCCGGTACTCGTACTCGACGCGTTCGTTCGGACTGCGCTGGAACGTTCGCCGGGCGGCCTCGACCGCGTCGCGGTCGTCGGGGTGGATCGCGCGGTCGTAGAACGCCTCGGTCGTCGGCACGTCCGTCGACGGCATGCCATACAGCCGCTCGAAGGGCCCGTGTCTCGTCTGCACCCCCGTCCCGATGTCCACCTCGTAGATGATCGAGTCGGTCGCCTCCAGCGCGAACTCCATCCGGTCGCGGACCGCCTCCAGTTCCGTCTCGTACGCCACCCGGTCGGTGACGTCGCGGACGGTGCCGACCGTGTGGACGCCGGCGTCGCTCGGGAAGACGGTGAAGCGGAACTCGCAGTGGACCGGGTCGCCGCCCGTCGCCCGGAGTTCGGCCTCGACGGTCTCGACCGCGCGGTCGCCCGTCAACAACGCCTCCCTGGCCTCCCGTCCCGCGGGGGTGCTCTCCGTGTCGACGATCCGCGAGAGCGTCGAACCGAGGAGTTCCTCGCGGTCGACCCCCGTCAGTTCGGTCATGGCGCGGTTGACGAAGATGAACTGCAGGTCGTCGTCGAGGACGTACACCCCCTCGCCGACGGTCTCGACGACCCGTTTGTAGCGCTCCAGTTCGCGCTCGCGTCGTTTGGCGTCGCTGATGTCACGCAGGATGCGGACGTGCCCGCCGTCGTCGAGCAGCGACAGCGAGAGCGCTTCGTCGACCGCCGTCCCGTCGGCGCGCCGGCCGACCGCCTCGCCGCTCCACTCCCCGTCCCGGCGGAGCCGAGGGACGATCTCGGACGCGAACCGTTCGGCCTCGTCGTCGTCGTAGCGCTCGCGCCAGTCGGTCCCGACGAGATCGACCGGTGACGCGCCGTACACCTCGGCGTACGCGTCGTTCATCTGGAGATACCGGCCCGTCGGATCGACGATCGCGATCCCCTCGGTGGCGGTGTCGATGGCCTGCTTCCACCGGCGGAGTTCGCGGTTGCTGGCGTGCCGGGAGACCGCGTTCTCGATCCGGTTCGCCAGGATGGTGTACTGCTCTCGCCCCTGTCCCTTCTGGAGGTAGTCGGTGACGCCGGCCGAGATCGCCCGACTCGCGATCTCCTCGCTCCCCTTCGACGTGAACAGGACGAACGGCAGGTTCGGGCGCGTCCGCCGGACGCGTTCGAGGAGTTCGATCCCGTTCCGCCCGGGCATGTCGTAGTCGGAGACGACGCAGTCGACGTCCTCGTCGGCGAGGACGGCAAGCGCCTCGTCGGCGCTGGCGGCCGTGACGACGTCGATTCGGTCGAGTTCGCGAGCGAGGAACGTCGCTGTCAGCTCCGCGAAGTCGCGCTCGTCGTCCACGTGGAGGACGCGAATCGAATCGGTGCTGTTCGTCATCTCCGTCCCGTCGGACGAGCGCTACGTTATCCGTATGTGTGTATAAATGTTGGTTCCGTGGCATCAGTCGTGAGACCGGCCGCGGCGGCTCAGTTGCTCGACGGTTCCGCGACCCGACCGTCCGCCGCCACGACCCCAGGGCGCGGCGCTACCCCCGCCGTCTCTCCGCGACGTCCTCCTCGGTCGTCTCCCGCGTGACGAGCTCGTACAGCAACGCCCGCCCGCCGTCCGACTTGGGGCGGAGGATCCGTCCCAACCGCTGGGTGAACTCCCGTTCGGAGCCCGACCCCGAGAGCACGACCGCCACGTTCGCGTCGGGCACGTCGACCCCCTCGTCGAGGACGTTCGCCGTCACCACCCGGGAGTAGCTCCCCTCGCGGAAGCGGTCGAGGATCTCGCGCCGCTCGCTCGTCCCGGTCTCGTTCGTGATCGCCGGGAGGAGAAAGCGCTCGGAGAGCCGGTAGACGAGATCCGTGTGGGCGGTGAAGACGATGACGCGGTCGTCGCGGTGGCGCGCGAGGATCGATTCGAGCGCGTCGAGTTTGGCGTCGGCGTTCATCATCACGCGGCGCGCGCGCTGCTTGGCGAGGAGCGCCTCGCGGGCGCGGGGATCGTTCCCCGAGCGCATGACGAGTTTCCGGTAGTCCGCGCCCGACCGCATGTCGAGGTTCGAGGTCCGGAGGTAGTCGACGAACGTCTCTTGGGCGTCGTCGTACGCCGCGCGCTCCGCCTCGGAGAGCGACACCTCGATCCGCTTGATGTCGTACTCGGCGAGGTGGTCGCCCGCGAGATCGTCGACCGCGAGGCTGAACACCCGCGGCCCGACGAGCGCCTCGACGACCTCGTGTGCCCCGTCGGGCCGCTCGAACGTGGCTGTCAGCCCCAGGCGGGCGGGGGCGGCGAGCAGGCGGCCGATGTCGCGGTAGCCCTCTCCTCCGAGGTGGTGGACCTCGTCGAAGACGACGAGGCCGAAGTCGCCGCCGACGTCGTCGGCGCGGAGGTATGCGGAGTCGTACGTCGACACCGTGATCGGTCGTTTCGTCTGCTGTCCCCCGCCGAACTGTCCGATCTCGACCGCGAACTCGGCTTCGAGTTCACGCCGCCACTGGTTCAGCAGGTCGACCGTGGGGACGACGACGAGCGTCGGGAGCCCCCGCGAGACGATCGCGGCGATGGCGACGACGGTCTTGCCCGCGCCGGTCGGGAGTTCGACCACGCCGCGTCCGTCGGCGCGCTCCCAGGCATCGAGCGCCTCGCGCTGGTAGTCGCGGAGTTCGTACGTCGTCGAGAGGTCGAGCGGGTCCCACGACCGCACGCGGTCGTCGTACACCTCGTCGCAGCCGTCGAGGACGTCTCGCAACGCCGCGTACCGGAACGCGGGAGCGCGGGCGTCCCCCGACCGCGGGTCCGCTTCGAGGAAGGGCAACTGCAGATCCGGCGGCGGGTCGTCGACGCGAACCGTGCCGTCCTCGAACGAGAGCGTGGTCACTGGCGAGGGGTAGCCGGCCGACGGGCAAAAGCGTCACCGCTCTGGGGGCGGCGGAGGGAAACGACCAACACGACGGGCATCGTCTGGGCGGACATGACGGATTCGAACGACACGGACGGCACGGACCGCGCGGACGGCCCGGCGGAGACGCCCGCGGCCGTCGCCGCGTTCATCGACGCCGCCGAACAGATCTACTACGAGTACAACGAGGGCTACCTCGACCCCGACGCCGCGCTCTCCCGTCTCGGCGACCACGTCGGCGAACTGCGGGACACGTACGAGGACGACTGACCTCGGTCACGCTCACGCGGTCGGGTCGTCGGTCCGGTCTCTGATTTCCGTCCGGCGGATCTTCCCCGTCACGGTCTTCGGCAGGTCGTCGACGAACTCGATCTCCCGGGGGTACTCGTGAGCCGCGAGATCGCGCTTGACGTGGTCTTGGATCTCGCCTTCGAGCGCTGCGCTCGGCTCGGAGCCGTCGGTGAGCACCACGTACGCCTTGACGATGTTGCCGCGTTCCTCGTCCGGCTTGGGGACGACCGCGGCCTCGGCGACCGCCGGGTGTTCGCCGAGGGCGCTCTCGACCTCGAACGGGCCGATGCGGTAGCCCGCCGAGATGATGAGGTCGTCGGCGCGGCCCTCAAACCAGAAGTAGCCGTCCTCGTCGCGGTAGCCCAGGTCGCCCGAGAGATACCAGTCGCCGACGAAACAGTCGGCGGTCTTGTCGGGCTTATTCCAGTACTCCGCGAAGAAACAGGGGAAGTCGCCGCGTTCGGCGATGACGCCCGTCTCGCCGGCGTCCAGCACCTCGCCCGTGTCGGGGTCGACCACCGCGGCCGTGACGCCCGGGAGCGGCTTGCCCATGCTGCCGGGACGGACGTCCATCGCGGGGTAGTTGTTGATGATCATGTTGCCCGTCTCGGTCTGGCCGTACGTGTCGTGGATGGTGACGCCGAGGCGCTCGCGGCCCCACTCGACGACGCCCGCGCTGAGCGGTTCGCCGATCGACAGCGCGTGCCGCAGGTCGAGCGAGACGTCGTCGAGGACCGCCTCGTTCGCGCGGAACAGCCGGAACACCGTCGGGACGGAGAAGAACACCGTGATCGGGTACTCGTCGAGGAGCGAGGCCCACGTCTCGGGGTCGAACTCGCCCTCGTAGGTGAACAGCGTCGCGCCCCAGAACCACGCGCCGAGCGTGTTGATCGGCCCCGTGAGCCAGCCCAGATCGCCGGTGCTCCAGTAGAGGTCGCCCTCCTGGAGGTCGACGCTGTACTTCTGTGTCGCCGCGACGCCCGCCACCCAGCGGTGTCCGTGGAGGACGCCCTTCGCCAAGCCGGTCGTCCCGCTCGTGTAGTACAGGAGCGCGTCGTCCTCGCCGCCGGTGTCGGCGACGTCGTACTCCCGTGACGCCTCGTCGACGGCGGCGCGGTAGCTGACGTCCCCCCGTCGGATCCCGGTCCCGTCGTCGCTGACGACGACCACGTGGTCGACCGACGGGGCGTCGTCGAGCGCCCGCGCGACCGTCTCGCGGTTCTCCGCCGTGGTGAAGACGACCGACGCGTCGCAGTCCGCCAGTCGATACGAGATGCCGTCGGGGCCGAACCGCTCGTTGACGCTCCCCCAGACGGCTCCGCGCTTCAGCGTCCCGATCATCGCCACGTAGTGTTCGGGGATCCGCGGCATGTACGAGAACACGCGGTCGCCCTCGTCGACGAGGCCGTCGAGGACGTTCGCCACGCGGTTCGACCGCTCGGCGAGTTCCCAGTAGGTGAGCGTCTCCCGTTCGCCCTCCGTTCCGGCGTAGTACAGCGCCACGCGCGAGCGGTCGTCGGCGTGGCGGTCGACCGTCTCGTGGGCGATGTTCAGCGAGTCGGGCGCGTCCCAGTCCGCCTGCGCGTAGATGTCGGTCCACTCGAACGACTCGGCCGTGTCGTCGTAGTCGGTGAGGTTGTGGGGTGAAGACATGCCACACGGTCTCTCGTCAATAATCATTGTCTTTTCGGCGTCACGACCGGGACGGACGGGCCGCGCCGGGTGCGATGCATCCGCTGGACGGGTTCGCTATCGGTGGTTCGTCCGACGTCGAAACCGACCGCGTCACTCCTGCTCGGTGGATCCGATCGATACCACGCGGAACACGTAGTCGGCGTAGGCGTCGTCGAGGCGCGTCGGACTCTCCTCGCGGGTGTGCTCTTCGCAGAGTGCGGCCGTCGCTTCGACCGGACCGTGGCCGGTGTCTTCGAGATAGCGTTCGAGGACGACGAACGACGCCGGCCGGTCGCAGCCGCGGCGATGACAGCTCCGGGCGTCGACGCCTTCCCGGGCCTCGTCCTCGGTCGGCGGTGCGGGTTCGTCCGCCCGCTCGCGCGCCTGCTCGATCTCCCGCTCGCGCTGGCGGCGTTCCTCGTGGCGCGCCTGTTCCTCTCGCCCACGTTTGGTGTCGGCCATGTGCGGACACACACGTGTTAGACTGATAACACTGTGGGCGCGAGGGGCGGCGGACGGGGTCGCCGAGAGCGGTGGGCGCTGGGGGTCGGTCTCTCGCGCCGGTCCGTTCACTCCTCGGGCGTCGCCTCGACGATCCCCGTCAGTTCCGTGGCGTCGAGGCGAACGAGGGTGAAGTGGAGTTCCCCGACCGGGCTGTCGTGGACGGCGAAGTAAGGGATGTCGAGGCCGTGGACGGCTTCGGCGACGATCGCGTCGAGGCTCCGCGCCGAGACCGCTTCGAGTCGCCCGCGGGCGACGACGCTCTTCCAGCCCGCCGCGGTGTCGTCGTAGACGACGAACGAGACGTGGTCGCTCGCGTCGAGGTACGCCCGTTTCTCGCTTCCCGGTGCGAAGCCGAACCGGAAGTAGAGTTCTGCCGCGCCGCCCTCGTCGTCCACGTCGGACGCGAACGAGACGGGGATCGCGTAGCTGTCGTCGTCGTCCGCAAAGGAGACGACCCCCGTCTCCTGCGTGTCGAGGAACGCGGCGATCTCGTCCGCATCCATGTGGGTCGCGGTGGCACTCATGTCTGTCAGTCGTCAGTACACGCACTTGAACAGATCCGCTCGTTGTCAACTACCGAGAGTCGGGCGACACCACGACGCTCGCTCGTCGTCACGCACCCGCCACCTCGAACCGGCACGCGAGGGGGTCAGTCGCCGATGAGCGACCGGACCCGCTCGACGTCGTCGGCGAACGCGGGCGAGGTCCGCGTTCTGGGCCGGTCGAGCTCGATCGGGACGACCTCGCGGACGCGGCCGGGGTTCGCCGCCATCACGACGATCCGGTCGGCGAGCGTCACCGCCTCCTCGACGTCGTGCGTGACGAACAGCACCGTTTTGGCCGTTTCGGCCCACACCTCGAGCAACTCGGCGTGGAGCATCTCCCGCGTCTGGGCGTCGACGCTCCCGAACGGCTCGTCCATCAGGAGGAGTTCGGGGTCGACGGCGAGGGCGCGGGCGATGCCGACCCGCTGTTTCATCCCGCCCGACAGCTCCTTCGGGTAGGCGTCCTCGAAGCCGTCGAGCCCGACGAGGTCGATCATCTCCTCGACGCGCCGGGCGCGCTCGGCCGCGGGAACCCCCTGTTCTTCGAGGCCGAACGCCACGTTGGCCTCGACCGTGCGCCACGGGAACAGCCCGTACTCCTGGAACACCATGCCGCGGTCGGTTCCGGGGCCGGTGACGGGATCGCCGTCGAGACGGACCTCGCCCGTGGTCGGCGTTTCGAGCCCCGCGATGAGCCGGAAGAGCGTCGTCTTCCCACAGCCGGAGGGACCCACGAGACAGACGAACTCGCCGGCCCCGACGGAGAAGTTCACCCCGTCGAGCGCCTGGACCGTCTGGCGCTCGGAGTCGTAGCGCTTGCCGAGGCCGTCGACGACGACCGTCCGTCTCGCCTCCCCGGATCGGCTGTCTGTCCCCGCGTCCGTGGGTGTCCGCTCGCTCGCGTCCGTGCCGGCGTCGGTCATCGAGTCACCCTCTAGGCGCGCCATTCGAGAACCCTCCGTTCGGCGGTTCGGAAGAGCCCGTCGCTCGCGAGGAAGACGACGCTGATGACGAGCATGTACGCCACGGAGACGTCCATCTGGAGGTTCTGCGCGGCGTTGATGATCTGAAAGCCGACGCCGGGCGCGCCGAACAGTTCGGCGGCGACGACGATCATCCAGCACTGACCGATGCTGGTCCGGATCCCGGTCATGATCGACGGCGAGGCGGCGGGGACGATCACTTTCCGGATCATCCGGCGGTCGGAGTCGACGCCCAGCGAGCCGGCGACCTCCTTTATGTGCTGAGGGACGCCCTCGACGCCGGAGTAGGCGTTGTAGAAGTTGATCCAGAACGCGCCGATTCCGACGATGAACGCCGCCCCCGAGTGGTTGATGCCGATCCAGACGATCGCGAAGGCGATCCACGCCAGCGGGGGGATCGGCCGGAGCACGCGCGTCACGGGCGTCAGCGCGTCGTCAAGCGTCTCGTTCCACCCCATCGCGACGCCGAGCGAGATGCCGAGGAGCGACCCGACGACGAGCCCGGGGAGGTAGTGAAAGAGGCTCTGGACCAGTTTCGCCACCATCCGGGTCGCCGGCACCTCGACGCCGAAGCCGAGCGCGAGCGTCTCCGCCGCCGTGAGCTCCGTCACGAACGCGACGGCGACGGCCACCGGCGTCGGGAGCAGGTACGCCTTCCCGATGGCGAGCGCCGCGGCGTGCCACGCGACGAGGAAGCCGAGCGTTCCCGCCGCGCCGAGGAGGAGTCGCCGGGCGTCGACGGCGGCGAGCGTGCGCGCCGTCTCGGGGTCGGACGTTGTTTCGATCGCCATCTCCACTCAGAGGCTGTCGTAGACGCCGTAGTCGAACAGTTCGTCGACGCTCAGCTCCGCTTCGGTCTTGCCGAGGCGGGCGGCGTACTCCGCGAAGATCCCCGCACCGCTCTCGATCTCGTGGGGGTCCGTGACGAACGCCGACGCGCGAGACTCCATCGCCTGCCGCGCCGTTCCGACGGGGAGCGCCTCCTCGCCGATGACGGTCGAGGCGTGCTGAGCGGCCCGGTCGGGGTTCGACAGCGCGAACTCGGTCGCGCGCTGGTGCTGGCGGACGAACTCCACTGCGACCTCGCGGTTCTGCTCGCGGAGGCGGTCGTGCATCAGCGTTACGGCGGCGGGCTGACCGGGCATGAAGTCGCCCGCCCACGCGATGGGCGAGAACGGCGCGTCGTTCGCCTCGATCACCGTCGGGACGGGCTCCATGATGCTCGTCCCGTCGATCTTCTCGGAGAGGAGCGCCTGCCGGACCGGCCCGGCCCCGCCGAGCGCCGTGATCTCGACGTCCGACTCGGAACCGAGCCCCAGTACCTCCTCGATCCAAAAGCGCAGGAGGATGTCCGGGACCGACCCCGGCGGGAAGGTGCCGAACGTGAACTTGCGGCCCTTCTCCTCCTCGAACACCGAGAAGGCGTCTGTGCCGTGTTCGGCCCACATCTCCGCGAACTCGTCGGTCGCGAGGATCTGCATCGCGTCTTCGATGTTCGCCGCCGTGATCTTCGAGGGGATCCCCTTGTCCATGACGATCATCGCGGGGACGATGCCGAACATCATCACGTCGAAGTCCCCCTTCGCCGAGGCCTGGACGATCGATGGGCCGTCGGAAAAGAGCGTCCCCGACACCTCGACGGGGAGGTCGTCGAAGTAGCCCTCCTGCTGCATGACGAAGTACTGCATGTCCGGGTAGATCGGCATGTAGGCGACCCGGAGCTCCGAGAGCCCGCCGCCGCCGTCCCCACCCGTGATCGTGCCGGTACAGCCGGCGAGGGCGGCAGCGCCCGTCGCGCCGGCCGCACCCAGGAACCGCCGTCGCGAAACCGAGACCGCGTCGCCGCGTCTGCGTGCTGTCATTGCCACTAGTACGGAACGGAGCCTTTTGTCCGACTCGTCGCCGGTAAGAGTCGTCCGCAGCGGGTTCGAGAGCTGACGCCGCGTTCCGGTGCGATCGGCCGTCAGCGGACTCCTTCGACTTGTTCTGCTCGCTGACGGACGTCATAGAACACGGCATGAATTTCCCACAACACGCCACGCTCATGTCGGATGTCTGATCACCGTCGCCGCACCGGCTACCGGTGTCGGACGCCGGCATCGCACGACCGCTCGCGCACCGACGGTTCGTAAAGAACTATCCCGACTCGCGACCCGGGTGAGGGTATGACAGATTTCTCAGACCGGGTGGAGCGCATCTCCATCAGCGGCATCCGCGAGGTGTTCGAGGCGGCGGGCGAGGGCGCGATCAACCTCGGGCTCGGCCAGCCCGACTTCGCGGCACCGGAGCACGCCCGCCGGGCAGCCACGGAGGCGATCATGGCGGGCGAGGCAGACGCGTACACCGAGAACAAGGGGATGGTCTCGCTCCGGGAGGCGATCGCGGCCAAACACGAACACGACCAGGGGATCGAGCTCTCGCCCGACGACGTCATCGCCACCGCCGGCGGCTCCGAAGCGCTGCACATCGCGCTGGAGGCGCACGTCGACGTGGGCGACGAGGTGATCATCCCCGACCCGGGCTTCGTCTCCTACGACGCGCTGACGAAGCTCGCTGGTGGCGAGCCAGTGCCGGTCCCCCTGCGCGAGGACCTGACGATCGATCCCGACGCGATCGAGGCGGCGATCACCGACGACACCGCCGCGTTCGTCGTCAACTCTCCCGGCAACCCCACGGGCGCGGTCTCGACCGAAGCGGACGTCCGGGAGTTCGCCCGGATCGCCGACGAGCACGACGTGCTCTGTCTCTCCGACGAGGTGTACGAGTACACCGTCTTCGAGGGCGCCCACCACTCGCCGATCGAGTACGCCGAGACGGACAACGTCGTCGTCATCAACTCCGCGTCGAAGCTCTTCTCGATGACGGGCTGGCGGCTCGGCTGGGTGTACGGGTCCAGCCGGCGCGTCGAACGGATGGTCCGCGTCCACCAGTACGTGCAGGCATGTGCCTCCGCTCCCGCCCAGTACGCCGCGGAAGCCGCCCTCACCGGCTCGTCCGAACTCGTCGCGGAGATGACCCAGTCGTTCCGCGAGCGCCGTGACCTCCTCCTCGACGGTCTCGAGGAGATCGGGCTGGAGTGTCCCACGCCCAAAGGGGCGTTCTACGCGATGCCGAAGGTGCCGGAGGGGTTCGTCGACGCCTGCATCGAACGAGGGGTCATCGTCGTCCCCGGCGAGGCGTTCGGTTCTCACGGGAAGGGGTACGCCCGGATCTCGTACGCGACGAACGTCGCGGAGTTGGAGGAGGCGCTGGATCGGATGGGCGCGGCGTACGAGGCCGTGCAGTAGTCGAACGGAGTCGCGCAGGTCACACACCCGTCGGTGGCCACGGCCTCGCTGGCATCGGATCCACAGGTTCGGACGGATCCACGGGGTCGGTCGGGTCCACGGGGTCGGTCGGGTCCACGGGGTCGGTCGGACCTACCGCGCGGTGCTGACGATCTTGATCACGTCGCCCTCCACGAGTTCGTAGTCCTCGCCGATCCGCCGGTTCGACTTCGCGTCGACCGCGTGGAGGTATCCCTCGCCGATGTCGGAGTGGACGGCGTAGGCCAGATCACGCGGCGTCGACCCCCGCGGGAGCAGGAAGGCGTCCGGGAGGGTGTCGCCCGTCCCGTCGGTCCACTTCGACTCGTTCTGGACGGGGTAGACGGTGACGTGGTCGAGCAGGTCGTACACCGCGGTGTTGATCGACTGCTGGACCCCCGTTCCCCCGTGCCCCTCGACGACCTCGCGGATCTTTTCTAACCCCTGCCGCTGGGCCGCCGAGAGGTCGCCCGCGATCGCGAAGTCGTCGTCTCCGGGGTCGTAGTCGACGACGCCCGCCTCCGCCCCTTTGCGGAGGGCGAGTTCGCCGTCGGCGGTCGCCGCCACGGTCAGTTTCCCCGTCTCGCGCATCCGATCGAGGTTCTCGGGCGGGGCGACGTCAGCCTTGTTCGCCACGAGCACGATCGGCTTCGTCCGTTTGCGGATCTCGCGGGCGAGCGCCTCCGTTTCCGTCGTCGTCCACTGGATCGGGTCGTCGGGGTACTCCAGATCGCGCAGGGTCGCGGCGACCTCGTACTCCGTGGCACCGACGCCGGTCAGGAGCTCCGAGAGGGCGTCGTCGATGTCGAACTCCGGCGACCGCGACTTGCGCTCGACGGACTCCCAGTTGCGCTCGACGATGCCGGCGATCCACTGGTCCATCTCCCGCTCGATGAAGTCGACCTCGTCGATCGGATCGTACGTCCCGACCTCGACGGGTTCGCCCTCCTCGTTCGTCCCGCCCGAGGCGTCGACGACGTTGAGGATGGCGTCGGCGTCCGTGAGCTGGTCGAGGAACTGGTTCCCCAGACCGCGCCCTTCGTGCGCGCCGGGGACGAGCCCCGCGACGTCGACGAGTTCGACGGGGACGTACCGCTTGCCGTCCTCGCAGTTCCCGCAGCGCTCGTCTCGATCGAGGCAGGGGCAGCGCGTCCGCGCGTACGTGACCCCCCGGTTGGCGTCGATCGTCGTGAACGGGTAGTTGGCGACGGCGACGTCGGCCATCGTGGCCGCCTTGTAGAACGTGGACTTGCCCGCGTTGGGCTTGCCCGCGAGCGCGAGCGAGAGCATACCGCTTCCCTCGTCCGTCCGGGAAAACTGCCTTTCGGTCGCGGTGTCGGACGGGCCCTACTCCCGGCTGTCGTCCGACGAGTCGGGGCCGGCGTCGGTGTCCGCGTCGGCGTCCGCGTCGGCATCCCCGGTTTCCGTCTCGTCCTCGCGGTCATCGGGCGGCCCCGCTGGCCCGCTCGGCACGTCCTCAACGACGCGCTCGCCGCGGCCGAACGGCCACCAGCCGCGTCGCCACGCGAGCGCCCCGCCGAGCAGTCCGAAGGGGGTCGCGAGCACGAGCAGGTACGGGAGGACGTAGCCGAGGACGACGACGCCGGCCTGGACGGCGACGACGACGCCGTTGACCGATTCGAGGAAGGCGCCGACGAAGCCGATGTCGTACCACTTCTCGTCGACGCCGAGGCGGTCGGGTCGGTCCTCGCGGATCTCGACGGTGATCGTCGAGAGCGCGACCCGGCGTTCGAGCGACTGCTGTCGCGCCTCCAGCCGTTCGATCTCGGTCTGGACCTCCGAGAGACGGCGCTCGACCTGGAGGATCGACTCGGTGTCGTTCGCCCGCTCGTACAGCGTGCGGAGGCGGTCGCGCTGAGCCCGGAGGTTGCTCAGGCGCGCCTCGATGTCGACGAGTTGCTCCGTGACGTCTTCCGTGGAAGTCGACGACTCGATGACCTCCCCCTCGCGCTGGACGTCCGCGAACGTCGTCGCGAACCGCTCGTTCGGCACCCGGAGCACGACCGTCCCCGTCAGGTACGTCTGTTCACCCACACGTTGCTGGCGTTGCTTGGTGTCGGAGACGAAGCCGCCCCGGGACTCCACCAGCCGAGTGAGGTTCCGCTCTGTCGCCTCGAAGTCGTCGACTTCGAGCGTCACTCGCCCGGTTCTGATGAGCGCCCGGGAGTCGATCGACCCCGTCGACGACGCGTCGTCCGAGGTGCCCCCCGACTGGGCGACGGCGGTCGCTTCGGGCTCTGCCTGAGCGGTCGCCGCGGCGTCACTGTACTCCGCGCCATCGGCCCCGCCGCTGTCGCCACCCCCGCTCTGTGCGGCCCCGCCACAGCCGGCGAGCACCGTCAGGAGCACGACGACGACCGTCGCGGCTGTCCGAGTTCGACTCCGTTCCATACCCGGTCGTCACACGGACACGTCAAAACCCTTGGTTAGGGACAAAGGCGCGCTTCACTCATCGACGCCGTCGTCTCCGACCCCCGCCCCGTCTCCGGTGGCCGACGTGTCGACCCCGCGCACCTCGAAGCGCGCGCCGCCCGCCGCGCTCTCCGTCACCGAGAGGGTCCAGCCGTGGGCCTCGGCGATCTCGTGGACGATACAGAGCCCCAGGCCGAGCCCCCCTTCCTCGTCGGTTGTGTACCCCCAGTCGAACACGCGGTCGCGGTCGGCCGGCGGGATGCCCGGGCCGTCGTCCGCGACGGCGAACCCTCGCTCGTCGCCGTCGACGAACCACTCGACGTGGACGGACGCGCCGTGCTCGGCGGCGTCCTCGCGAGTCCCCGAGCGAGGGCTCGTGGAGCCGTGCTCCACGGCGTCGTCGGCGTCCCGCTGACTGCTCGTCGAACCGTGTTCGACCGCGTTCGAGAGCAGGTTCTCGAACAGTCGGTACAGCGCGTCCCGGTCGGCGCGGATGACGAGGCCGTCGCGGTCTCCGAGGTCGACCGAGAGCGTCGCCGTGGGCGGCGCGACGGGTGCCCAGGCCTCGGTGACCGCGTCACGGAATGGGACGTCGTCGAGATCGTAGACGGTCTCAGGCCGGCGGGCGAGCGTGAGGAGGCTCTCGACGATGTCGGCCATTCGAGCGAGCGCGCGAGAGACGCGCTCGACGTTCTCGTCGACCGCTTCCGTGTCGCCCGCCTCCGCGGCGTCTCGCAACAGCACGACCGATCCCTCGACGACGTTCAACGGGGCCCGGAGGTCGTGGCTGACGATGCCGGCGAACCGATCGAGTCGCTCGTTCTGGCGGTCGAGCCGCTCGTTCTGCCGTTCGAGTCGCGCTCGGCGCTCGCGGTCGGCCGTGACGTCCTGCGTGAGCGCCATCCCGGCGACCACGGCTCCGGTCCGGTCCCGAACCGGGACCGTGTGCCCGCGGAACACCTGCCCCTCGTAGCTGAACTCGAAGTCGGACCGGTCGCCGTCGAGCGCCGCCCGGTACAGCGGGCCGTACCGCTCGACGAACGCCGGCGAGTGTGCCTCCTCAAAGCGTTCGCCTTCGAGGTCGTCCGGATCGAGGGAGAGATCCTCGAACACCGTCCCCGCGACGACGAGGTAGCGCATCTCCCGGTCGTAGAGCGCGACGGCACCGTTCGGCAGGTTCTCCGCCAGCGTCCGGTACCGCTGACTGTCGTCGTCGGTCCGGGGAGTCCACTCCCGGCCGAGCGCGGTTTCGACCGCCTCGTCCAGCGGCGTCCCCGCGAGGCAGTAGCCGGTGAGTCCGGCGGCGACCGCTTCGCTGGCCAGCCGTTCGGAGCCGTCCGCCGGACCGGGTGCGAGCACCGTCGCGACGTCGCGTGCGTGCTCGCGGACCCATCGGAGGAGGCAGAGCCCCTCGTCGTCGGGGAGGACCGCCGCGCTCGCCACGCAGTCGGGCCACTGGTCGGTCGTCGCGTCGGCGTTCGAGCCCCACTCACCGAACACGCGGCGGGCTTCGGCCGCAGTCTCGACGCGTCGGACGTCGAACTCGCCTCGCGCGTCCAGGTCAGCGCCGACGTCGGCGTCGACGCCGACGAGGAGGACGCGTGCGCGCGGCACCCCCTCGGGTTCCATACTGACCCCGAACGCGAGCGAACAAATAAGCGTTGACCCGGCACGACAGCGCCACCTCACGCGGGCGTCGGCAAGTCGGTAGCCGGGAGCGACGGAACCGCCGGCCTGCTCGGTCCTGCGACCGACCGACAGCGGGAAGCGAGTGCCTCACTCCGCGTCGCGGGAGGCGTCGACGCCGTGGATACGCATCTCGCCACGGGCGCGGACCGTCCCGTCGACCGTCGCGCCCTCGTGGAGTTCGAGGTCGCCACAGGAGACGTCGCCGAGGACACGGGCGTCCTCCTCGACGACCACCTGTCCGCCGCGGGTGGTGACGTCGCCGTGGATTCGCGTCCCCTCGCCGATGGCGATGTCGCCTTTGGCCCGGAGGCTCCCGAAGACGTTGTTTCGCTCGCCCATCTCGATGCGGGCGGCGCGGATGTTGCCGTGGAGGCGGCAGTCCGAGCCGACGTGGGCGGGCGTCGAGACCCGCCAGGCGTCGTCCGAGACGTCCGCGCCCCGGGGGACGACCAGCGGCGTCTGTCCGCCGTCCGAGGTGAGCGCCTGGGCCATCTCGTCGGCCGCGTCCTGCTCGCCGATGCGGAGGAACTGCGAGAGCACGATGAAGTAGAAGACGAGCGTCGGCATGGGGTTCCGAATGACGATCCAGCCGCTCGCCTCGAACCCCTGGTCGATGTCGACGTCGTCGCCGATGTCCAGGTCGCCCGAGACCATCAGCCGGCCCTCGATGTGGACGCGCTCTCCCAGGTAGGCGTCCGCGCCGACGAGGACGTTGCCCGCGACCTGACACCAGACGTCGAGCCGACAGTCGCCCTCGGCCTCGATGTCGCCGCCGAACCGGACGCGCTCGCCCGCCATCACGTTCCGCCCGCGGACGCCGAACTCGACGGAACTCTGCCCACCGACGATCACGTCACGGTCGGTGACGAGGTCGTGCTCCTCGACGGTGGTCCCGTCGGGGATCTCCAGAGCGTCCAGTGGGTCCGTTCCGAGTGACACACCAGGTCATGGCACGTCACGAGTAATATACTCTCGTGCGACGCGCGTCTGACGGAGGGAGGCGACCTGTGCCGTCCGTGTTCGTACGTGATCGTCCCACCGAACGTTCAGGGGTGGGAAGCGACCAGAGCCCCGGTTCATCCTGCAAAGAG
Organism: Salinigranum marinum; assembly: GCF_024228675.1. Lineage (NCBI taxonomy): Archaea > Methanobacteriati > Methanobacteriota > Halobacteria > Halobacteriales > Haloferacaceae > Salinigranum > Salinigranum marinum. Next base: position 1,689,525 of record NZ_CP100461.1, read on the forward strand.
GATTACGGGTAGTGTACGCAACTGCACCTGCAGCGACGGCTGCGAATCGCCCCTCGTCGAGAAGTCGTCGGGGTCCGTCACGCCAACCACCCCGTATGGGCGGTCGGCACATCGGCGGTGTAACGCTCGACTGGACCGATATAGACGTTACATACGGCCGACCACCTCCTGTGACCCCTCTCTGGGGCCTGCGGTTGGTCGGTGCGCGCCAATAAATTGGAGCGAAAAGCCGGTGAGGGCAGATGCCTTGGAACGGTGATGGGCCCTCTTGATGGGCTTTCGCGTCACGGCTGACACCTCCCATCCTCGAGCGCCACGCAGCGCTTGCCAGGATAGTCGATTGTGCAGCCGCAGAACTCACAGATGGGTGGAGCGCGGTCGATGCCGTCCAGGCGGACGGTCACGTCGACCACCTCCATTCCCTCACAGGATCGCAAGCAAGCGGCGACCCGCGCTTGTTTTGCTGTTGAACTCCCTTCTGCGAGGGAGTGATCTCAAACCCAGAAGTGGCGAATACGGTCGAATCAGAGTCCGTACCGTGCGGTCGTGAACCCTGAGTATGACCGAGGAACGGTAGTGGACTCGCCGGGATTTGAACCCGGGGCCTCTCCCATGCCAAGGGAGTGATCTACCACTGATCTACGAGCCCGCTGTCGCACCAGTCCGTATCCGGGTTACGGTATTAAGGGCTTCGACTCGCTGAGAGCGCGGTACTGGCTCTCACGGAGGCGGTCTCGTGGAGAACGGCGGAGTCAGTCCTCTTTCGCGTCGCGGAGTCGGTCGCGGACGGACTCCAGGTGCGCCGTCGTCTCCTCGTCGGCGCGGTCGATGAGCTGTTCGACGTCCGCGAGCAGGTCGTCGAGTTTCGCGTGTGCCTCGGCCTCGGTCTCGTCGGCCCCCGCTTCGATGTCGTCGAGCAGCCGCGACACCTGCGAAGAGGCGCGCTGTACGCCGGACTTCAGCTCGTCACCGGCGCTGTCGAGTGCTTTCGAGAGTTCGTCGCTGGCGGCCTTGAGGTCGTCACGGATGCGGGCCATGCAGGATCTGTCGGCTCGGCCACACATATATCACTAGGACACCTGACAGAACGACTGACCGTCTTCGAAACCCCACGGCGGACGGTCTCGTCCCGGATGGTGCGCGTCCTCGCCGGGTGGTTCGCGCGGATCGTGGGGGTCCGACGGTCCATCGGGCCCGAAACGAGCCCGCGAGGGATGTCGTAACCGTTTAGTTCGCAGGGCGGGCTCGATGAGATAGGGAACCAGCACGGCCGCAAATCTGACTCGTCCGGCGCTCGGACTTGGGATTGCGGAAGTGCGTCGATAGTCGATAGACACGGCGCTCTCCTGCGGTCTGTGGGTTCCAATTCGCACATATGGCACGAATGCACACCCGCCGCCGTGGCTCGTCCAGTTCGGACAAGCCGGTGGCAGACGAACCGCCGGAGTGGAGCGACGTCGACGCCGACGACGTCGAAGCACGAATCGTCGAACTCGCAGAACAGGGGTACGAGCCCTCCCAGATCGGGATGAAGCTCCGCGACGAGGGCGTCAAGGGAACGCCGATCCCGAACGTCAAACTCGCGACGGGCAAGAAGCTCACGGCCGTCCTCGACGAACACGACGCCGGGAGCGACCTCCCCGAGGACCTCACCAACCTGATGGAGCGGGCGATCCGCCTGCGTGAGCACATGGAGGCGAACCCCCAGGACGCCCAGAACAAACGCGCGCTACAGAACACCGAGTCGAAGATCCGCCGCCTGGTCAAGTACTACCGCGGCGACGAACTCGACGAGGAGTTCACCTACAGCTACGACGTCGCCGTCGAACTGCTGGAGTAGATGTCCGTCACCGCCGTCATGGAATCGCCACGAGGTCCACAGGCGCCGACGCCCGAGGAGGTCGCCGACGCGCTCGCCGACGCCCGGTTCGTCCGGGTCGTCGCCGCGCCGACCGGGGCCTCCCTCGCCGCCAGCGGCGTCGTCGCGCGTGCGCTTCGCGAGCGTGCGATCCCGTTCCAGGTGCGCGTCCGGCGCGCCTCCGCGTACGCGGTGACCGACGACGCGTTCACCCTCCGCGTGGGCTCGACCGGTCCCGCGGACCTGACGCTCGCGGAGCCGGCGCGGGCACCGACGATGGCCTTCGAGGTCGCCCGCGAGTTGGGGACCGACCCCGACCCGCGGCTGGCGCTCGCCGGGGTCGCCGCGAGCGAGACCGACCCCGCGGTGTCGACGCTCGCCGACGTGGCGGGACTCGACCGCTCGCCCGGGGCGGGGGTGCCGGTCGCCGACCTCGCCGACGGCCTGGGCCACTCGACGCTCCTGCACGCCCCCTTCTCGGACGGGGCGGACGCCGCAGGGGCGATGCTCGCCGAGCTGGGACTGCCGGCCGAACTCGACGGGGACGCACGCCGGCGCGTCGCCTCGCTCGCGGCGGTCGAGACGACCACGGCTCCCGGCGCGACGCCGCGCGCGGCCGAAGCGGTCGCGCGGGCGCTCAATCCGCTCAGGCTCGACGACGCCCCCTTCGCGACCGTCGAAGGGTACGGCGACGTGCTCTGTGCGGTCGCCCGCGAACGGCCGGGAACGGGGGTCGCCCTCGCGCTCGGTCACGACGCGCGGACGCCGGCACTGGAAGCGTGGCGGACGCACGCGCGGCACGCACACACGGCGCTCCGCGAGGCCGAGACGGCCCGCTACACGGGCGTCTTCGTCGTTCGAGTGTCGCTCCCGGCCGACGGGGGCGCGGACGCGAACTCGGACGACACCGAGCCGGATGTCCACGCCCGACGGACGGCCGGCCGCCTGCGGACCGTCGCGCGACTCGCGCGGGACTTCCGCTCGCCGGAACCCACTGCGCTCGCCGTCGCCGACGGGATCGCCGCGGCGGCGACCCACGACGAGGCGGTCGACGCGGCCGACGCGCTCGGAAGGGCCGTCGAGACAGCGGACGCCGACGGGACGGCCCGCGAGGCCGACACCCGGTTCGCGGGCGACGCCGAGGCGTTCGAGACGGCGGTCCGGGAGGCACTGTCGTGAGACGAGCGGCGCTCCGGACGACGCACGCCTCCCCCGAGGCCGCGGCGGTCGTCGCGGGCGCGGTCGAGCCGGACAACACCGATTCGATGACGACGCGCGTCGACGGCGACGCGGTCGTGACGACGATCGAGCGCGAGGCGACTGGCGGGCTCCACTCGTCGGTCGACGACTACGTCGTGAACCTCACCGTGGCCGACCGGCTCGTCGACGCAGGGCGGCCCGCGGCCGGACGCGACGACGCGACGGCGGCCGACGACGCGGACGGCACGACGGCGGACACACCGATAGACAGAACCGAACCGACAGACGACCAGACAGACACCACACACGACACCCATGAGTGAACGATCAGTTTCGAGACAGAAGCGCGGCAAGCGGTGGTACACCATCCTCGCACCCGAACAGTTCGACCGCGAGGAACTGGGGACCACCTTCGCCGACGAACCGGAGAAAGTAGAGGGACGAACCATCGACGTGACGCTCGGCGAACTCACCGGCGACGCCGGTGCGAACAACACCAAGCTCACGTTCAAGATCACCGAGGTCGCCTCCGATACAGCGTACACCGAGTTCATCAAGCACGAACTCACGCGCGACTACCTGCGGAGCCTCGTGCGCCGCGGCGCGTCGAAGGTCGACGCCAACATCACCGTGTTGACGACCGACGACTACCGCGTCCAGCTCCAGCCCGCGGCCTTCACGACGAAGAAGGCCGACCGGAGCCAAGAGCAGGCCATCCGCAAGGTGATGGTCGACATCGTCGAGGAGGCCGCCAGCGAGCGAACGTACGAACAGCTCGTCGACAGCGTCGTCGAGGGTCGGCTCTCCTCCGCGATCTACGGCGAGGCCAAGGTCATCTACCCGCTCCGCCGGGTGGAGGTCCAGAAGCTCACCCTCGAAGCCCGCCCCGCAGAGGTCGAGGCCGAAGAGGAGGCCGCCGTCGACGTCGACGCCGAGGAAGTCCCCGTCGACGAGGACTGAGCCGCCGTCGGAGGCGAGTTACGGTTTTTTGACTCACGAGGCGCGACGGTGAGAGAGATCGCCGGGCGGTCGAGGCGACAGGATCGAAACGGCAGAGACGAGCGAGCACGGGAGCGCACGGTCCTCGTGGACGCCTCTACATCGTATGCCATTCACGAAGCTACACGAACACGAACCCACGCGTCTTACACGAACACACGACGTGCCACGGGTGTCGACCGAGAACACTCACGGAGCCAGCTACTCTTCGACGATGATGGCCCCGACCATCCCGGCCTGTTCGTGCGGGATGCAGACGTAGTCGTATCTGCCCGCGATCTCGAAGGTGTGACGGAACGACTCCCCGGAGTCGATCTTCCCGCCGAGCCCCTCGCGCCAGGCCTCGCGGGCCGCCGACTCCCCGTCGAACCCGCCGCTGGCGAAGTAGTCGGCCTCCTCGGGGATGGCGTTCTCGTACGCCGTGACGGTGTGGCCGCGGGCGCTGGTGTTGTGCCAGACGACCTCCTCACCGACCGCGACGGTGATCTCGGGCGGGTTGAACGCGTTCGCGGTCATGCCGACGTCGAACTCGTCGCCGCTCCCGGTGACGAGCGCCGTACAGCCGGCGAGCGAGGCGACCCCCGTGACGCCGAGGGCGGCGAGGACCTGCCGTCGTGAGGCGGCGTCGCTGAGACGGCTCATACCTACCGGTCAGGACCGGGCGCGTAAATGTCGCGTGGTTTGGGACCCGCTCACAGAGCGTCGACGGCGGGCCGTCGACCGCCGCGACAGGGGACGAGAGACGCCGACGGCTCGGCCGAGCGCGCCCGGATGTAAAGACGTAAAGCCGCTCTCGTTCACGCGGGAGGTATGAAACCGCGGTTCGTCGGTCGGCTCGGCCTCGCGGACGCCGTCACTGTCTCGAACGCGGGGCTGGGCTTCGTCGCCGCGGTCGCCGCGACGGTCGACGTGGGCCTCGCGGCCCGCGTCATTCTCCTGGCGGCGATCACCGACGCGCTCGACGGCGTCGTCGCCCGCAAGGTCGGCTCGACGCCCGCGGGGCCGTACCTCGACTCGCTGGCCGACGTGGCCTCGTTCGGGGTCGCGCCGGCGTTGCTCGTCGCCTGCGTCGTCAAGGCCGAATGGCCGCTCGTCGCCGGAGCTGCGGTCGATCCGGGACCGCTCGTGGCGGGCGTCGGCCTCCCGGCGGCGTTCGTCGCGATGGCGGTCATCCGGCTCGGGCTGTACACGGCGTACGACACGGACGTGAGCGAGACGCAGGGCGTCCAGACGACGCTCGCGGCGACCGTCCTCGCGGCGACCGTCCTCGCGGGCTTCGACGATCCGGTCGTGTTGGTGCCGCTCACGCTCGTGTTGGCCGTCCTGATGGTGACCACGATCACCTACCCCGACCTCCACGCACAGGACGCGCTCGTGATGGGGCTCGTCCAGTTCGCGGCGGTCGTCTCCCGGGGCTGGTACGGCCGGGGGTTCGCGTACGCCCTGCTGTTTCTCGCGCTCGGCTACCTCCTCTTGGCCCCGGTCCTGTACTGGCGCGACGGGCTCTGAGAACGGTTCGGGGGATTCGGGCGAGGACGGGCGAGGACCGCACGCGCCCGACGCCCGTCCATCGTCGGCGCGTCCGTCCCCCGCGCTCACATCCCCATGTCGGCGGCGGCGTCGGGGACGGGCAGATCGTGGGGGTTCACGCCGAGGAGTTCGCCGGCGTGGTCCAGCGCCATGTCGAAGCCGTAGTAGCGTTCGAGTTCGTCGCCGTCGGCGGTCGGCCGGATCTTCAACATGGCGTACCCCTCGCGGTTCTGTGCGACGGCCGCGGTCCGTCCGTCGCGGTCGAACGCGAGGACGCGCTCGGTGTCGGTCTCGTAGTAGCGGGCGGTCACACCGATGTCGTCCGCACGGGCCTCGCTCATGCTTGTCGGGAAGGAGCGGAGGCAGGGAAAGCTGTCGGTTTTCGAGAGCGGATCGAGTCGGTTCGAGGGTGAACCGGATCGAGTCCGAGGCCGAGCCGAGAGTCGAACTCCGGCTGGTTTCGAGAACTGAGAGGGACAGGGGTACAGATATCTCGGAACCCGGAGTGGACCATCACATGTCAGATGGCGATGCGCGGGCCGCTCTCGGAGACGCCGTCCTCGACGAGATGCTCAACGGCGGGATTCCGGAGAACCGCACGGTGCTCGTGACCGGCGGCCCGGGATCCGGAAAGAGCACGCTCGCGATGCAGTACCGCCAGACGGGACTGGCCGCCGGCGAGGACTGTCTGTACGTCGGTACCGAACAGACGATCGGCGAACTACGGGACTCCTTCTCGGGATTCAGCTTCGACGTCGACCACGAGAACCTGACGTTCGTCTCCGTCCACGCCACCCTCGGCCAGACGACCGAGGGCGACGACGAACTCGCCCTCCAGTCACTCGACGACGAGGAATTGCTGTTGCACGTGACGAGTCCCGAGACGATCGACGACTGCGTCGCGCCGTTCTACCGCTCCACCACCGATCAGGTGCTCGACATCTGGCTCGAAGACGGCGGCTTGCAGTACGTCACGCTCCAGAAGTCGCCCTGCGGGTTCGTCGGCTCCACCTCGCTCGTTGAGTACGTCGACGAACCGCCGTACCTCCGCGTCCAGCGTCCGCCGGGGACGCGAGAGAACCCCTACGCCTGCGAGTGACTGCCGGCGCGGCGGGCCAGAGACGAAAGCGCCGCGACGACGCGTCTCAGCCGTCGAGGACCTGATCGCCGATCGTGTTGCGGAGGATCTCGGAGGTGCCCTCGTAGATCTCGTTGAGCTTCGCGTCGCGGTAGAAGCGTTCGACGGGGAAGTCCTTCGTGTAGCCGTAGCCGCCGTGGATCTGGATCGCCTCGTTCGCCACCTCTCTCGAGACCTCCGACGCGTAGAGCTTCGCCTGGGCGGCCTCTTTCACGTAGGACTCGTCGCGGATCTTCAGGTCGGCGGCCCTGTGCATGAGCAGCTTCGCCGCCTGGAGCTTCGTGTCCATGTCCGCGAGCTTGTGTTTGATCGCCTGGAACTCGCCGATGGGCTGGTCGAACTGCTCGCGGTCGGTCGCGTACGAACGCGCCTCGTCGAGCGCCGCGCGAGCGATACCGACGCCGCGCGCCGCGATGGTGATGCGGCCGCCGTTGAGCGTCTTCAGCGCCTGGACGAACCCCTCGCCCTCCTCACCGATGCGCCGGTCGGCTGGCAGACGCATCCCGTCGAATCGCAACTCAGCGGTGGGACAGCCCTTGTCCCCGAGCTTGTGCTCCGTCCCCTCGACGTGGAAGCCCGCGTCCTCGTCCGGCCGGACGACGAACGAGGAGATGCCACGGTTGCCGGCTTCCTCGTCGGTCTTGGCGAACAGCGTGACCGTGTCGGCGACCGAGCCGTTCGAGATCCACAGCTTGGAGCCGTCGACGACGTACTCGTCTCCCTCCTTTCTGGCGACGGTCTCCATCGCCGGCACGTCGGAGCCAGCGCCGGCCTCCGAGAGCGCGAACGCGCCGATATCGTCGCCGAGGTTCAGCGGTTCGAGGTACTCCTGTTTCTGCGTCTCGCTCCCGAACTCGTAGAGCATGTTCCCGGCGAGGGAGGTGTGGGCGGCGACGACCGTCCCGAGGCCGCCGCTGCCGCGCGAGATCTCTTCGAGGCCGATGGCGTACGAGTGGTAGTCGAGGCCCGCGCCGCCGTACTCCTCGGGGAACGGCATCCCCAGGAGGCCGAGGTCGGCCATCTCCCCGACGAGATCGTGGGGGAACTCGTCGGCCTCGTCGATCTCCGCCGCGCGCGGCACGATCTCCTCGTCGACGAACTCCGCGACCATCTCGCGGATCTGTCTCTGTTCGGTCGTGAGGGCGAACTCCATACCCGCGCTTCGGTGGGTCCCGGCTTGAATGTTGGCGCGGAGCGACCCGCTTCGGCCCCGGGCGGACCCACGACGGCCAGAGCCGACCGCGGTGAGTCGAGTCCACACACCGACGCCCCCTCGCTCGGCGAGTGTATGTCCCACGAACTTTTTATGCCCCCATGCCTACATCCGGCTATCTCGAATGTCTAGACACGTAGACCGCCCACCGGGGGTCGACGCCGATCTGGAGTGGTGTCACGAGGCGGTCCAGGGGGTTTCGCGAACGTTCGCCCTGACCGTGGACGTGCTCGAAGAGCCGATGTCGTCGTACATCTGCGTCGGCTATCTCGTCTGTCGAATCGCCGACACCGTTGAGGACGCCGACCACATCCCGCCGGCGGCCCAGGCGCGGATCCTCCGCCGCTACGACGCGGCGCTCGACCCTGACGACGAGACCACCATCGAGGCGTTCCTCGAGGGCGTCGAACCGTATCTCCCGGACGAGAAAGAGCGCTCCGAGGACTGGAGCGTCGTGGCCAACGCCCCGCGTGTGGTCCGCACCTTCGAGGGCCTCCCGCACGACGTCCGCGAGGCCGTCACACCGCCCGCGCGCGAGCTCGTCCAGGGAATGGCGATGTTCGTCGAGCGCTACGCCGAGACGGGCGGGCTCCGCATCCAGTCGCGCGAGGAGCTCGAAGAGTACTGCTACTACGCGGCTGGCACCGTCGGGAATCTCATCACGAACCTGGTCACCCGCGGCGACGTCGCCTCCGAGACTCGCACGAAGCTGTACGAGACCGCCGAGGAGTTCGGACTCCTCCTCCAGCTGGTGAACATCGCCAAGGACGTTCACGACGACTACGAGGAGGAGAACAACGTCTACCTCCCCGCGGAGTGGCTCGAAGAGGAGGGCGTCAGCCAGGAGGCCGTCCTCGACCCCGAGAACGCGACGGGAACCGCGGCGGTCGTCGAACGCACCGCCGACCACGCGACGGGCTTTCTCGACGACGCCCAGACGTACCTCGAGACGGTCCCGCTCACCGACGGCAACACGCTCGCCGCGTGGGCGATCCCCTTCCTCCTCGCCGTGGGGACCCTCCGGGAGTTGCTCGCGCGGCCCGAGGACGCCGTCTCCACCCGCGGCGTGAAGATCTCACGGCAGGAGGTGTTCGCCGTCGTGGGCACGATGACGGGCAACGCCGGCCGGGACTCGCTCGCGGAGTTGAAAGAGAAGATCTACCGCCAGCCGTACCATCTGGCGCGGACGAGCGCCGACTGACTAGCGCGCTCCCCGGATCTCGAAGCGCGCGCCGCCCTCGTCGCCGTCCGTCACCGTGACCGTCCAGCCGTGGCTCTCGACGATCTCCCGGACGATGGCGAGCCCGAGCCCCGTCCCCGCCCCCGTCGAGTACGCGTCGTCGAACACCTGCTCGCGCTCGCCCGGGGGGATGCCCGGGCCGTCGTCGGCGACGGAGAAGCCGGCGTGGTCGTCGAGCGCGCCGACGCGGACGGTCACGCCCGCGCGGTCGGCGTCGGTCGCACCGCCGGAGGCTCCCGAGGCGTGTCCCACGCTGTCGTCTGCCTCCGGCCGGCTGCTCGTGAAGGCGTACTCCACGCTGTCCTCACGAGCCGGCGAGCGAGGGCTCGTCGAGCCGTGCTCGACGGTGTCACCGGACTGCGTGGCAGTCCAGTTGCCTGTGGAACCGTGTTCCACACTGTTCCGAAACAGGTTCTCGAACAGTTGCTGGAGGCGGCTCTCGTTGGCGCGAACCGTCCGATCCGTGACGACGTCGAGGGTCGCGTCGCCGGTCGCGACCTGCTGCCACGCCAGCCTCGCGACCCGGCGGAGCGGGACGGCGGTCGTCTCCACGACGGCGTTACCCTGCCGGGCCAGCGTCAGGACGTCGTCGATGAGCGTCGCCATTCGGCGGTGTGCACGGCGGATAGCGTCGACGTGGTCGGTCTCGTCGGTCCGTCCGGCGAGGAGTTCGAGTCGAGCGTCGGCGACGGTGAGCGGGCTCCGGAGGTCGTGTGAGAGGACGTTTGCAAACCGTTCCAGCCGTTCGTTCTGCCGGCGGAGTTCCGCCTCTCTCTCCCGGAGTTCGCGCTCGTGCGTCTTCCGTTCGGTGATGTCCAGGGCCGCAGCGGTGAGCCCAACGATCTCCCCGGAGTCGTCGCGGAGCGGTTCGATCGTCAGATCGTACGTGACCTCGCCGGTCGGGAGTTCGTACGTCACCTCCTCGCGGACACCCTCGCCGGTCTCGAGTACCCGCCGCTTCGGTTCCATGACCGTCTCGGCGGCCGCCGAGTCGAGGAGTTCGTCGTCGCGCTTCCCGACCACGGTCGCGGCGTCGAAGCCGGCGCGCGGGTTCCCGACCCACGTGTAGCGGAGATCCGTATCCAGTCTGAACGCGACGACGGGCGAGTTCTGCAGCGCCACACGGAACTGCTCCCGCTCGGTGCGGAGCTCACGTTCGAGTCGCTTGTGTTCGGAGACATCGTGGGAGTAGACCGACAGCCCCGTCTCCGAGGGGGAGATCCGGTGTTCGAACCACGCGTCGAACGGCTCGGCGTACGCCTCGATCGGGACCGGCTCCCGCGTTCGGTGTGTGTCCACGAGCGCGGCCGCGAGGCGATCAGGGAGCGCCTCGACGTCCCGCACGTCCGTCCCGACGACGGCCGCCCCGTCGAGATCGAGCAGTTCCCGGGCGCGACTGTTCGCATAGCTGAAGTGGAGTCGGTCGTCGAGCGCCCAGACGGCGTCAGCGGCCCGGTCGGCGAACTCCCCGAGGGGGCGTCCTCCCGCCTGGACCGCCTCCCGCGCAGCGTCGTCCACGGCGTCCGCCCGTGCCGGGAGCGGCCGCCACCACACGCGGCCGTCGGTGCCGACCGACTTCGCCGCGAGGTCGCCGCGGTCGACGAGTCGGTCGAGTCCGGCGACGGTGCGTCGGCGGCTCAGCCCGAGGCAGTCGGCGACCTCGGTCGCCGCCCTGGGCTCCCCGCCGGCGTCGAAGAGCGCGAGGATCTCCGTGAGCGTCTCCGTCGAGGGTTCGGAGGTCATCTGCTACCGCCCCCGATACTCGGGGACCGGTAATCAACGCTCCGCTCCCGGGGTCGACCGTGAGTGAGTTCCCACGGCGGGGACGGAGTGGCGGTCACGGCGGTCGTGACCGCGGCGTCGGCGGGTGGGCTCGCCGCTCACGTCACGGCTGCGAACGTGAACAGGAATCCGAAGTACAGCAAGACGAGGAGACCGAGCGCGACGATGCGGAACCGCTGGAGCTCGGCTTCCTCGTCGTCGTACGCCGCCGTGAACGCCTCGCGCTCGTCGGGTGAGAGCTCGTCGGCGTGGGCGAGGCCGCGGTGGAGGACGAGGTACGACTCCTCGGCGAACGGTCGGTCACAGTACGCACAGCGGTGGACCGGTCCGTCCGGTGGCACCACGGTCTCGACGGCGGTTCGGGCGGCGGTGGTCGGGTCCGCGCCGGCGTCCGTGCTGTTCGGGGGCGCGTCGGTCGACGGCGGTGAGGCTGGAGCGGACCGGCTCATGAGAGGAACGGTGGCGTGACGAACGGTTCGGCGACGACCCAGAGGCTCACCATCGTGTAGGCGATCATGACGACGGTGACGCCGTACTGGGCGCGGACGGCCTGGAGCCGGCTGGGGAAGAGGTCGTAGGCGGTCGCGTGGGCAACCCAGACGGCGACCAGATGCCCGAGCAGAACGAACGCGAGGTCGACCGCGCCGAACCACGCCGGGATCACCAGCGCCGGGGGGTTCGCGGGCGGCGACAGCGGCGCGGCGACGACGGCGAGGAACGTCGGCGCGAGCGTGAGGACGGTGCCGAGGTTGTGCGCGAGGTGGTAGCCGGCGGCGATGGCGAGCAGCGACGGCGCGAACCGGCGGGCGAGTTCCGTCGCGGAGAGGTAGCTGTCGCCGGTGCGGCGCGCGGCGCCGGTCGCGGCCCGGTAGGCGGCGTAAAAGAGCGCGAAGCCGCCGAGATACGCGCCGAGGTAGACGGCCAGCGGCGGGACGCCCGCGCCGACGACGGATCGGGCGAACGCCGCCCACGGGCCGGTGGCGACGACCCCGTCGTACGTCGTCACGAACAGGATCGCGACGACGAACGCGATCTCGTCCCGGCCGGTGACGAGCCGCGTCTCCGAGAGCGCCGCCCCGGGGAACCGGAACCGGAGCCCCGACGCCGTTCGCTCGACGGGGGCGACGCGGCCGTAGTACCGGAGCGCCCGCGAGAGGGGGTCGACGGTCTCGAACCACCGGTCGGGGCCGAAGACGACCGCGCCGGCGACGGTGACCACGCCGTAGGCGACGACGACGGTCGCGAGCAGCGGCGGGTCCTCCGCGAGCGGTGAGGTGATCTCCAGCCAGACGAGCGCGAGCAGGCCGGCGACGCTCGGCCACGCGCCCAGGCGCTCGGGGTACGGGCGGTCGAGCGACGGGAGGAGCGAGGCGATCGTCCGGAACGGGTTGACGGCGGGCCACGTGTTCCCGACGAGGTACGTCGAGGCGACGTAGCCGCCCCACCAGCCGACCCAGACGACGAGGATTGCGAGGTTCCGGGTCGGCGTGTCGGGGCCGCCGAACCCGACGGCGACGACGGCGACGAGCGCGACGACGCCGCCCAACTGGCCGAACCGGCTGAGGACGACCCCGGGGGCAGCGAGGGCGCGGTTCCAGGCGTGGACGGCGACGACGAACGCCCGGTCGGTGACGAAGCTCGCGAGGAGGAACGACGCGCCGACGACGCCACCGCCGGTGAGGAGGAACAGCCACGTCGGCACAGAGATCGACCCGCGGGCGGCCCCGCGGACCGCCCCGCCGTGGGCGGCGACGACTCCCGACGTCGCGACCAGCAGGAAGAGCGTCGACACGGCGACGACGCCCGGTCCGACGAGGCGACAGCGCAGACCGACGCGACCACCGGGAGCCGTGCGTCGGTTGAAACGGTCCATGGCCGCGCTAGGGAGCGGAGCGAAGAGTAGGTTGCGACTCGGCGGCGGTTTGGGTGGATTTTTACCAGTCGAATCGTAACTCCCGTCCATGAGTACCGAAGAATCTCACGAGGACCACGGTCACCACCTCCCGGCGGTGGAAGACTGGCCGCGGGGCTTCGGCGAGGCCAGCTGGTGGCCCTTCATCACCGCCCTCGGTGGCGCGGGGATCTACGTCGGTGCCGCGCTGTACATCATGGGACAGGGAGCCGAACCGATCGTCGGTCCGATGATCGGCCCGGCGACGTTCGTCGGCTCCATCGGGCTGTTCCTCGTCGGCATCTACGGCTGGCTCTACCACGCCTTCGTCGTCCACTTCTGGGACCGCGGCGTCAGCCACCACTCCGAGACGAAGCTCAGATGGGGGATGATCGCCTTTCTGGGATCGGAACTCGCGACATTCGGCGCGGTGTTCACCTACTACTTCTTCATCCGCGCGGGCACCTGGCCCCCGCAAGAGCTCCCGGCACTGACGAGTTCGCTCGTCCTCGCAAACACCGCCCTGCTGGTGGCGTCTTCGTTTACCCTCCACTGGGCGCACGTCGCCATCCGCAACGAGAACCGGCGGAACTTCATCCTTGGACTCGCGGTGACGCTCCTCCTGGGAGTCGTCTTCATCGGCGGACAGGTGCTCGAGTACTACGAGTTCATCATCCGTGAGGGCTTCACGCTCGAATCGGGCATCTTCGCGTCGGCCTTCTTCGGGCTCACCGGCCTGCACGGCCTGCACGTCTCGCTCGGAGCGGTCATCCTCGGCATCGTCTTCGTCCGCGCGCTGTTTGGGCAGTACTCCGCCGACCGGCACGTCTCGGTGTCGACCGCGTCGATGTACTGGCACTTCGTCGACGTCGTCTGGATCTTCCTCGTGGTCGTGCTGTACGCCGGCGCGGAACTCGGGTGACAGGCGGGCGACCCAGGGCGGTTCTGGTTCGACGGAGCGGCACGGAGCGCTGACACGGGTTGTCGGCGCAACGCTTGTTTTGGAGTCAGTCGTGCGACGAGTCGGGGTCCGGTGTGCAACGGATCCGGGTGTGACACGGGAACCGACCCACTCCGGAACGGATCGTCGGGAGTCCGGACCGCAGGGCGAGTCGAACGCGGCCACCAAGGCGGCGTCGCCACCCACTCCTCAGCCGATTCGCTCACCCACTCCGTTCGCTCGCTCATCCCTCGCGCGTCAGTCGCGGACGGGCATCCGCGACGCCGCGAGCCACCGCGATCGGAGCGGCGGTCGGCGCGCGGAAGTGAGCGAGTAAAACGAGCGAACGGAGGCGTGAGCGACCGGTCGGAGAGGTCTTCACGAGCGGAGCGGGTGCAGGCTCGAATCGCCTACGGCGGTTCGGCGTGTGAGACGTTTCGCCGCACACCGGTCACTCATCATCTCGACCGGCTCGAATACTCCCCATCTCGACCGGCTCCCGACGACGTCTCACTGGGAACGGGTCGATCAGCAGCCCGATGCCCGAACACACGCTGACCGAACGTTCATAACTGATACCGCAGCCACCGATCCCGTGCGTTGAACACGAGCCACGGCGCGTCCCGCGGAGCACGGCACGTCGCGTCGTGGTCTGTGGAGTGCCGTCGGCCAGCCCTCAACCGACCAGTTCGTTGAAGCGGTTGACGTCGCGGTCGGGACCGGCGACGACGAGCGTGTCGTCCGTCTGGACGACGAACTCCGGGCCGACCTCAGTGATGAGCGTCCCGTTGCGCTCGGCGGCGATCACGGTGCAGTTGGTCCGCGCGCGGACGTCCGCCTCGGCGAGGCTCGTGCCGACCAGCGCGGGGGCGGTCGTCCGTACGATCTCCAGCTGAGCCTCCGGCGCGATGACCTCCTCGTCGAGCAGGTTCGACGCGAGCATCCGACCCGAGACGGTCGCCAGCGCGAGGACGTACTCCGCACCGGCACGGTAGAGTTTGGGGATGCTCTCGGCCTCGTTCGCCCGGGCGATGATCTCGATCCCCGGCGCGACCTGGTTGATGACGAGCGTCGCGAACACCGCCGTGGTGTCGTTGTCGAGCGCGAGAATGACACTCCGTGCGTCGGAGACGCCCGCCTCGCGGATCGTCTGCCGCTCCGTGATGTCGCCGACGACGTCGACGCCGGGCTTCTCCGCCAGATCGACGACGACCGACGGCACCTCGGCGGCGACGAGCGCGTCGGCGGCGGTCGAACCGACCTCGCCGTTGCCGACCACGACGACGGTCCCCCGCCGGTAGCGTCTGGCTTCCGAGAGCGTGAGCTCTTTCAGTCGGTCGATCTGGTCCTCCCGGCCGGTCACCAGGAGGATCGTGTGTTCGTCGATGACCTCGTCCGGCGGGGGCGGCGAGATGAACTCGCCGCGGAACCACGCGCCGATGATGTTGACCCCGGGTTCCCGTCCGATGCCCGAGTCAGCGATCGTCTCGCCCTCGACCTTGGCCCCACGCTGGACGAGGAGTTCGACGATCTCGAAGTCCTCGGCGATCTCGACGGCGTCCCCGAGATCGGTCGAGATCGACGTGGCGGCCTTGCTGGCGAGGCTGTCGCCGAGCAACCGACGAGGGGAGACGACGCTGTCGGCACCGGCGTAGCGGTGGTAGTCGGCGAGGTCCGCGTTCTCGATGAGGCTGATGACGCGGATGTCGTCCGAGACCTGCTTCGCCGAGAGGATGATGCTGGCGTTGGTCTCGTCGTCGGCGTCGGCGACAAGCGCGACCGCTTCGGCCGTGTTGGCGTCTTCGAGGTCGTCGACGGACTCGGGGTCGCCGTGGGTCACGGAGTAGCCGTCGACGTCGAGCGCACGCGCGCGCTCCCGGTCGGGTTCGACGATCACGTAGTCCGTGCTCATCGACGCCAGTTCGCCGACGAGGGTACGCCCCCGCGGTGTGAACTCGCAGATGACGACGTGATCCGTGAGCGACGTCGACGTCGGCGGCGCGGTCCGGAGCGACTCCTCGACGAGCGGCACCAAAAAGAGGGGGAGCGTGAGAAAAAAGAGCGCGAGGCCGGTGAACTGCATGGCCATCATCAGGAACCACATGCCGTTCGTCGACCAGCGGTTGGCGTCCTCACCGTAGCCCGTGGTGGTGAACGTCTCCACGACGACGTGGAGGGACTCGACGTAGCTGACCTGCGTGCTCTCGAAGTAGCCCATCGCCCACTGGTAGACGACCGCGTAGGCGAGCATCACGACCGCGGCCACGCCGAGATAAACGAGCACGCGCCGACGCGCCTCGGTGAGGGCCCCGTCGGCGACGGCCTGCGACATTATACCCCGGCTTCGACCCGCGGGGAATAAAAGCACACCGTCCTTCGATAGGATATGGGAGACGGCGGCGGAACGACACGTCGTGACGCCGCGTTGACGCTCGCGGTGCTGGCACCCGTGGCCGCCGCTGCGGTCGTCCTCGACGCGCCGTTCTCGCCGACGGTGGTCGCGCTCGGAACGGGGGGTGCGGTCGCCGTCGAACTCCTCTTGTCGATCGATCCCTCGCGCGTGCGCGCCGTCTGGGCCGATCGGCGGGTCCAGGCGGCCGCGGTCGGCGTCGGCGTGGTCGGCGGCGTCGGTCTCGCCGTCGTCGCGGGGCCGTGGGTGCTGACGGCGCTGAGCGCGGGGCTCTGTACCTATTTGGGACTGCTCGGTGGACACGTCGCGTGGCGACGGCTGTGGAGACGGGAGAACCACTAAGCCGCGTCCGGTCGAGACGCCGGATATGGCGCGAGAAGTCACACACACGGCCCGCGGACCGTACGAACTCACCACCGACGACATCGACGAGGAGTACGGCGACGTGGCCGTCTGCCGGTGTGGAATCACCGCGACCCCCCCGTTCTGTGACGGCTCTCACCGTCGGACGGAGGACGAAGAGCCGGGTGTCAGACACAAGTACGTCGACGGGGAGCGCCGCGTGGTCGAGTTCGTCTACGCGCACCGAACCGGTGCCGACGGCGAGTCCGAGTGAGACGGGCGGCGCGGCGACCGAACCGTCAGCCCTCGGTCTCGACCGCCCGTCCCTCGTCGCTCCGCGTCTCACTGGGGCGGTCCGTCGTGTCGACGTCGTCGAAGTCGAGGGCGTTCTCCAGTTCCAGCGACCAGTCGTAGGATCGGTAGCGGAGCTTCGGCGCGGCGTCGCCCGAGAGCGGGCCGTACGTGCGGAGGTAGTCGAGGATTCCCGTGCGGCCGCCGAAGTCGCCACGGTACCACAGCAGGAGCTGCGGGACGCGAACGACGCCGGCCTCGCGGTCGTACTCGACCTCGGATCCGAGATACGAACGGCTGGCGAGCGTGAGTTCCTCGTCGAGCCGCTCGCGGGAGTACGCGGCGATGGGCGGACAGCTCGCCGCCCCGCAGTTGAGCGCGAAGTGGATCCGAGCGTCGAGTTCCGTGACGCGGTGGGTCCGCTCGAACCGTGACTGAAGCAGTCGAGGGAGGTAACCGAGCCCGAAGATCGATTTCGACCGGCGGAGGATCCCGTGTTCGATGTCGTTGAGGCTCAGTCGACGCCCGGCGACGGTGACGCGGTCGGCGACGAAAAAGCGGAGCCGTGAGTCGTAGCGAGCGGGGTCGTCGCGGAGGTCGTCCTGGACGGTCGCGTTGTACGTGTTGAGCCAGAACGCCGTCCGCGCGTCGGCGTCCGACAGGGCCGCCGCGAGGTCGGCCGAAGCGTAGTCGGCGAGCTCCCGCCGGATCTCCGCCGCGGTCGCCGCCTCGCCCGTGCGGGCCGCCCGGAGGAGCCGCGCTGACCGTTCGACGGGGTCGCGGACCTCGCTCATACAGACGAGTATCGGCCGGCGTCAAATAAACGGCGCGGGGGTGTGCACTCGACACGCCACGCGTTATCACCGGAGATACGCCGGGGGAAAGTATTTCACGTGTTTCCCTCGATACTGTGCCAAATGGACCCAGAGATCACCGGCACGGTGACCGGATGGGAGTCGGTCACCGCGGGGTCGGGATACGCGGGACTCCGGTCGCTCGCGGCCGACGACTTCTCGGGTGCCGTGACGGCGGGCCTCGCCTGGGCGTTCTTCCTCAACGGCCGGATCGTCGGTGTCTTCGACGGCGACATCGAGGAGTTCGCCGACGCCGACCTCACGGCGTACCGGGCACTCGAGCCCGCGCTCGCACTCCTGTTCGCCATGCGCGAAACCGGCGGCGAGACCCGCGGGCAGTACTACACCGAGAAGACGCCACTCGAAGAGGTCGATCGGACGCTGTCAGCTGGGAACTTCACCGGCTACGTCGAACTCTCCGAGAACGTCCTCTCGGGCGATTACTACGTCGTCTACCACGGCGGACGGTCGATGAGTGTCGCCTACGTCGGGGCGAGCGAGCGCCTGGTCACCGACGAGGAGGCGTTCGAGCTCGCCGCCGACGAGGTCGGAATCTACGACGTCAACGCGGTCGACATCACGGTCGTGGATATCCCCGGCGAATCGGCCGACGAGGCCGCCGCCGACCGGGACTCGTCGGTCGATCGTGACGGAGCGATGACCGACGAGGACGGAGCCACGGCCGGAGTCGGAGCCGAGGCTGGAGGGTCGCTCGAAACGACTGACGGCGACGATGGCGACGATCCCCCAGCGGACGAACCAGCCGCGACGGGGGCCGTGACGTTCGGCGACCGCGGCGACGCGGACGAGACGGGTACGACGGAAGCACACACCGACGCGGACGCCGACGGTGACGACGAGAATCAGTACGACTCCGGCCCGTCGCTACG
Organism: Salinigranum marinum; assembly: GCF_024228675.1. Taxonomy (NCBI): domain Archaea; kingdom Methanobacteriati; phylum Methanobacteriota; class Halobacteria; order Halobacteriales; family Haloferacaceae; genus Salinigranum; species Salinigranum marinum. The sequence continues at coordinate 1,708,103 of NZ_CP100461.1, forward strand.
GGCCGCCTCGTCCGCGGACTTCGGTCTCGGCGGCGACACCGAACCGCAGGACGGAGACGACATCCGCCCACCGACCGGCGAGGCGCGTGCCGAGGCGGGCGCGGAGAGCGACGGGAGTGACGGAGCGGCCGACGAAGGGAGAGAGATCGGGCCCGCCGACGAGCGGGAGAGTGATCCCGACGACAGCGGGGGCGAGGAACCACGTGACACCGCTGAGCCCGACGGAGTCGACGAACGACGCAGGACCGACGACACCGAGACGTTCGGCGAGGGAGACGACACCGAGACGTTCGGCGACGCGGTCACGGGCACGGGACCGGAGGCAGCGAACGGCGCGGGCCGTTCGTCCGTGGACGAGGGCGACGGCGCGACCGTGGCCGACGAGCCGCGGATGGCCCGACTGGACGACACGGGCGACGATGCCGAGGCCGACACCGATGCGGAGGTGGGTGTCGACGCGGCTCCGACGGAGCCGACGAACGCAACGGAGTCGACGGATCCGACGGACGCCGCGGCCGCCGAGGGCGCCTTCAGCGCGGAGCGCCAGTGGCAGGAGACACGGCGCATCCCGGCGCTCGATCCCGACGAGTCGATGCCCCCGGCCGGGCGTCCCGCCGAGACCGAGGGAGCGGCCGAACGGCAGGGGCCGCGCGCGCACGAGAGCGAAGGATCGGAGGCGTCGGTCGAGGAACCCGAGCAACCGCCGGGCGGCGGACCCGAAGCGGTCGAGGCGGGAGCCGACCCGGAGCCAACGGACGCACCCGAGAGCGGGCCCGCCGGGGCGATCGCCGACGCCCCCGACGCGGACCGTCACTCGCTCCGGGAGAAGCTGGCGGCGACGGAGTCCGAGCGCGACGAACTCGCCGCGCGGGTCGACACTCTCCAGTCGCGGCTGGAGGCGGTCACCCGCGAACGCGACGAGCACCGCTCGCGCATCGACGACCTCGAATCCGAGATCGAGCGCCTCCGCGAGGCGGTCGATCGGGCCGGAGCCGAGGGGGACGACGCGGGTGCCGAGCGGCTGTCTCCGGCGGCCGCACGGGAGGGCACCAACCTGTTCGTGCGGTACCGGAGCAAGGGGAAGCCGACGCTCGAGACGGCACGGGCCGGGGAGGCCAGACAGGACGCGGTCGTGGAGAACCTTCGGATCGAGTACCACACCACCTTCGAGAACGAGTCGGCGACGGTCGACGGAGAACCGTACGAGACGTTCCTCTACGGGACCACCGAGTGGGGGTTCGTACGGTGGGTCGTCGAGGAGTTGCTGTACGAGATCGGGCGCTCGGGGCACAGAGCGGACCTGTCGGCGCTGTTCGACCGAATCCCCGAGATCGACCGTGTACAGTTCGACGGGGAGGTGTCGGTCACGGTCGAAGGAGACGGCGGGGAGAGCCACGAGGCCCGAACGTTCGACCTCGTCTTCCGAGACTCGATGGGCGACCCCCTGTTCGTCGCGAACCTCAACACGGAACGGAACGCGACCACCGCGGGGGCGGTCGGCTCGCTCGTCGAGGGCGCGCGGGCGGTCGGCACCTCGAAGGACACCCTCGGGGGGGCGTTCTTCGTCACCACCTCCTTCTTCGAGCCGGACGCGCTCGACGCCGTGACGTCGGAGACGACCGGCGGGCTCCTCAGCCGGAACAGCAAGAAGAGCTTCGTGAAGCTCTCACGAAAACGGGGCTACCATCTCGGTCTGGTCGAAGCCAGGGACGGCGAGTTCCACCTGAGCGTTCCGGAACTGTAGCGAGAGGAGCCACTCGATCCGGACCGACGGGTGCGGGCGATGGATCAGGTTGGTCGGGGGTCGGTACGACGGGCGGTCGACGAACAGTTCAGGACTCGATTTCGGCGGCGTCCTCGATCTTCATCGACTGAAGCTTCTGGACGATGTCGTCGAGTTTCTCGTCGAGTTCGTCGACGAACTCCTCGGTGCGTTCGGTCGTGATCGCACCCTGGCTGGAGGGCTCGATGAGGTTCTCCTCCTCGAGAACGCGAAGGGAGTAGCGGACCTTGTGGTGTGGATAGCCGGTCTCGTTGGACATCTTGACGATGCCGATGGGCTCGTTGTCGATGACCATCTTCAACACCTGCAGATGCCGCTCCAACATATCCACTTCCTTCTCAAGTCGATCTATCATGCCATTTGTTAACTTGTCTTTGGAGGTTTTAAACGTTGCCCTCGGGGGCGGACGAAAAGCGATCGTATACTCCCACACGGTACACCATGTTAACACTTCTGGCACCGTCACGACACGTTATGCCGACCGACGGCCGTACTCAGGGACACCCGCGAGCGAGCGGGCGGTGACGGGTCGGACGACGCATCGCGTGACCGGACCGTAACCGGTTTGACCGCCGGGGGGAAATTCGCGTCCATGACCGTCACGATTGTCGGCTCTCAGTTGGGCGACGAGGGCAAAGGGGCCCTCGTCGATCTGTGGGGGGGCGCTGCTGACGTCGTCGTCCGCTACCAGGGCGGGGATAACGCCGGCCACACCGTCGTGGAAGGCGGCGACGAGTACAAGCTCTCGCTCGTTCCGTCCGGTGCCGTCCGCGGCAAGGTCGGTATCCTCGGAAACGGCTGTGTCGTCAACCCACGGACCCTCTTCGACGAGATCGATACGCTCCGCAAGCGCGGCCTCGAACCCGACGTCCGGGTCGCCGAGCGCGCCCACGTCATCATGCCGTACCACCGCGCCCTCGACGGGATCGAGGAGGAGGCCAAGTCGGATTCGGACCTCGACGCCGGGACCACCGGGCGGGGGATCGGCCCGACGTACGAGGACAAAGCCGGTCGCCGCGGCATCCGCGTTGGCGACCTCCTCGACCCGGCGGTGCTCCGGGACCGCCTGGATTACGTCGTCCCGCAGAAGCGCGCGCTCGTCGAGGAGGTGTTCGGCCTCGACGCAGGCGAGGCGTTTGACGTCGACGCCCTCCACGAGGAGTACGCCGCCATCGGCGAGCGTCTCGCCGAGGAGGGGATGACCGTCGACTCGGGGCAGTACCTCCACGAGCGCCACGAGGCGGGCGACGAACTCCTCTTCGAGGGGGCACAGGGGACGAGTATCGACATCGACCACGGCATCTACCCGTACGTCACCTCCTCGAATCCCACCGCCGGCGGCGCGGCCGTCGGATCGGGCGTCGGACCGACCGTCGTCGGCCAGGGCGAAGTCGTCGGTATCGTCAAGGCCTACCTCTCGCGAGTCGGCACGGGCCCGCTCCCGACGGAGCTGACGGGGACAGACGAGCCGCTCGCCGATCACATCCGCGAGAAGGGCGGCGAGTTCGGCACGGTGACGGGCAGACCGCGGCGGATCGGCTGGCTCGACGTTCCCATGTTGCGACACGCCGCTCGCGCGAACGGGTTCACCGGGATCGCGGTCAACCACCTCGACGTACTCGCCGGTCTCGACGAGGTAAAAGTCGGCCACGCGTACGCGTTCGACGGCGACGAGATCGAGACGGTGCCGACGACGACCGAGCAGTGGGCGCGGTGTGAGCCCGTGTTGAAGGAGTTCGAGCCGTGGCCCGAGGTCGACTGGACCGCCGTCGCCGAGGCGGGCTACGAGGCGATCCCCGAGAACGCCCGGGCGTATCTCGACTACGTCTCGACGGCGGTCGGCGTCCCGATCTACGCCGTCGGGGTCGGCCCCGATCGTGCAGAGACGATCGAACTGCACGACCCGTTCGAACGGTAACGCGGCTCTCTCCCGGTCACTCGCCGAGTTCCGCCGGCTTCAGCCCCTGAACCGCGCCGAGCACGGCCTCGCAGCCGGGGGCGGCTACGCCGCGGGCGGCGAACGCCTCGTCGAGGTGGCTGGTGACACAAAGATACCGTCCCCCGAGCCGCGAACCGGCCGACTTTTTCTGCTCCGGTCCCTGCCGTCGAACATGACCGGCGAGCACGTGGACGCGCTGGTGGCCACCGCCCCGGACGGCATCAGCTTCGACGACCTGCGCGTGGAGCGGGCGGCGGACGGCTACGCGTTCGAGACCCCCGCGGCGACCCACACTGGACTCGACGAGTCCAGCATTCGTGCGGTCGCCGCGGAGTCGAGACACGCGACGAACTGGTATTTCTGGCACGCGGTCGCCCCCCAGAAGGCGGACCGCTGGGCGTTCCTCCGGTGGCTCGAACCCTCCGGCGGCGTCGACGACCGCTACGACGCGCTCGCCGACGGCGTGGCGACCGACTGGGGCGAGCTGGAGATAACGGTGAGCCTGGGCGAGGCCGGCCGGCGGCGGTACCACCTCCGGCACGTCGACGACGCGGATCGCGACGCCGACAGCCTGGACGCGTACGACGACCCGCTGGCCGCCCGTGACATCGCCACGACCGACACACGCGACCGGTACCGGCCACTGAAGACCGCACCGTCGCTACGGACGGGGTGGCGGTTCACCGGGTTGGGACCGACGGAGCTCGTCGAGGCGGTCGAGGCGTTTTACCCGGCGACGATCGCCAACTGGCACCGCGAGCGCGAAGGGGACCTTGACGTGAGCCACTGGCGCGAGACGATGGAACGCCAGACGGGGATGTACGGCGTCGTCAAGACCTGGGACCGCGGTGAGGGGTACGAACACGTTAACTGGGTGGCCGAGGCCTGCTGTGACGACTCGCAGTGTCTCAAACGCCGCGAGTGGCAGTACGACGAGGAGACGGAGCTCGACGTCGACGGCGGCGATGGGGTGTTCCCCTGCCGGGAGCCCTGCTCGCTCGTCGTCTCCGCCGCCCGCCGCTGGACCAAGCTCGAAGCCGAGGAGCCGCGGACGTACGAGTTCGAGCTCACGCCCTCGGAGAAAGAGCAGGTCGAGGCGATCGTCGACGCGGTCGCCGACGGCCGGACCGGCGAGATCCGCGAGGCCGACGTGTACGAGGGCGCGAACCGCTACCGGGCGCGGTTCCTCCGTGCGAAGCTGTTCGACGACGACGGAAACCTCGCCGGGACGCCGACCGACCCCGACGAGAACGAGGACGCGGCGGAAGCCGAGCCCACGGACGACTGAGGTCGGGACCGAGGCGAGGCGGCCCCGCGCCGCTCACTTCATGATGAACACGAGCGCCGCCACGGCCCCGCCGAGGACGACGCCGACGCCGACGAGCACGGCCGGGCTGGTGGCCCCGACGACGACGACGGCGGCGATCGCGATGGCGACCGCGAGGAGGACGAAGACGACGAACGGGAGCGCGTTCGGCCCGGGGAGCGCGCCGAGGAGCCGGGCGAGAAACGGCTCCGAGGGCTCCCGCTGTGGGGGCTTCGACAGCGACTCGTCGACGGGGACCTGTCGGGGCTGCTCCTCGACCGGTTCGATCGTCACGTCGACGTAGGTGGTTTCGGCCCCGTACCCGGTCGACACTTTCAGCTTGCCGGTGACCGGGTTCGTCGGATCCCTGTCGACGACGACGTCGACCCGCGTGGTGGTGTCGCCGGCGACGAACACGTTCCCGTTGTCGATGCGGGCGACCGTCGAGAGGTCGTCGTCCAGATGGAGGTGAACGTGGACGCCCTCGCCGTGGTTCGTCAGTTCGACGCGAAACGACCCGTCGGTAACGAACTCGACCGCTGCCTCGAGGGCGTGGAGCCGTCCACGGTTCAGCTCGACGGGTAGCGACGCTGGCACACCTACGACTCTGCTCGGGGGGGCAAAAAGGTTCAGGCTCCGTCGGTCCCACTCACGCCCGCCGTCGGTCTCGAGCCGGCGGCTGATTTGGCGGTGGAGGGTCGACCGGCGAGCGCCGACGGCTCACTCGTCGCGCATGTCCGGCGGCCGGAGGTCCGGGATGCCGTCCTCGATGGGATACTCTTCCCCCGTGACCGTGCCGACGAACTTCCCCTCGATGATCTCCTCGCCCTCGCGCTTCGTGACGTGGAGTTCGAGATCGCTCTTGTCGAGCGGGTCGCAGAGGATGTCCACGAGTGACTCTTTCATCGGTTCTCCCTTGGCGGGTGTCGGTAAAAAAGCGTACGGCTTCGGTGTGGATGGACTGGGGGCGGGGGAGACCTCGATGGATCGCCCTGGGCTCTGGTGACCGCCCCGGGCTCGGGCTCGTCCACCGCGTCGGGATCAGTCGCCCGCGACCGACTCGCTCTGACGGGTCTCCTCGCGGACACGTTCGATCGCCCCGCCGACGTTCGCGCCGGCGTCGGCCGCCCGTTCGAGGACGACGTCGGCCATCAGCGGCTCGGTCCCCACGGCACCGGCGTACCAGATCCGGTGGCCGTCGACCTCCGTGGGGGTGTCCCACCCGGTGCGGTAGTCGTCGGTGAGCCCCATGTCCTCGGGGATGTCCTCTTGGGTGTGGTAGCCGTCGGCGATAAACAGCGGGACGACCACGACGTCCTCCGACTCGAAGAAGTCGGTGACGTCGTCCACCTCGGGGTCCTCGTCCATGAACAGCGCCTGGACCTCGTCGAACCGGCCCAGCGCTTCGATCCGGTCGGCGTGGTACTCGATCGCCTTCGCGGAGTTCTCGTTGCGCTTGGTGCCGTGGCCGACGACGGCGATGCCGAACCCTTCGCCGACCGCGGGGTCGCCCGTGACGCTCTCGGCCCGGCGGACGATCACGTCGGTCATCGAGTCGTGGGTGCCGACCGGCCCACAGTAGTGGATCCGCTGGCCCGTGTCCTCGGCGGTGAGGGTCACGTCGGTCGCGCTCGTCCCGTCTGAGTCCCACGCCTCGGGGTCCCAGCCGTCCAACCGCAGTTCGCGGGGGATGACCTGTTCGGTGAAGTAGCCCTCGCTGACGAACAGCGGAACGACGTACACCTCGTCGGCGTCCACGGTTCGGAGGACCTCGTGGAAGGAGGGCTCTTCCTTCCAGAAACCCGTGCGGACCTCGTCGAACGCGCCCACGGCGCGGATGGTGTCCGCGTGGTCGTGCGTGGGCGTCGAGGAGTCGGGGTTCAGGTGCGACCCGTGCGCGACGATGACCAGTGCGCTCATGTAAGAGAGGCGGGACGGAGCGGTCTTATGGACTTCGGCTCGGACGTTCGTCGCCCGGCAGAACCCGGCCCGCGCCGCCGCGCGGATGCGCGGACGCGCAAACGCGCGGAACACGACACGGGCGGCGGTTTTTTGCGCGGCCGCTCCCAGAGCCAGCACATGTCACTCGCAGCCGCGGCCCGCGAGGCCGTCCGGGCGGAACCGTTCCTCCACCGCGCGCTCAGGGCCGGCGTCGTCAACTACCGCGCCGCGGCCCACTACCTCGACCTCGACGGCGACCCCGACGCGGTGGCGACCGCCCTCCGGCGCTACGCCGACGAACTCGACTCGCCCGCGACCGACGCGGTCGACGCGCCCGTCCGGATGCAACGGGGGGTGGGGCTGGCCGATTCCGAGGAGGTCGACGACGAGGACGTCGTCGTCGCGGTCGGCGACCAGCGGCTCGTCCGGGGCGGCGACATGACCGCGGTCCGCACGGCCGGCGACGTCGACGCGCGGGCGCTGGGGCACACGCTCGCCCGACTCGGTGCGGCGTCGGTGCTGGTCGACGCGGCGGGCGTCGCCGGTGGCGAACTCGTCGTCGTCGTGCCGAACCGCCAGGGAGCGACGGCGCTCCGCGTCGTCGAGGACGCGCTCGGTTCGGTCCCGGCCTGAGGGGTCGAACCGCGCTCGACCCGCCGGCGCTCCCCGCGCTCGGCGGCCGCGACGCGGGCGGTGTCTTCGAAGTTTTCTATCATCCGTGATATTCGCGGGCGCAGGGTTATCAGTCACGTGCCGGTACGACGCGCATGGACTCGATCGCACCCGGCGACTCCATCGGAACGGGGATCTCGGCCGAGCAGTTGGCGGAGGAGATCGGCCTCGACGCCGAGGAGATCGCCTGGCGGAAGGAGTTTCTGAACTTCACCAGCGAGGACGAACAGCGGCTGGCGTCGATGTCGGCGGTCGTCGAGTCGAAGGAAGAGGAACTCGTCGAGGCGTTTCTCGAACCGATCCTCTCGGACGCGCGCACGAGGGAGATCGTCGGGCGCTCGCCCCGGACGAACGACCAGTTGGAAGCGATCGTCTCGGGCTACCTCGAGATGTTCACCGGCGGGACGTACGACCAGCAGTACTACACCCACCGGTGTCGCATCGGCCGACTCCACGACCGCCTGGACATGCCGCTGCACTACTTCGGCGGCATGTTCGGGAACTTCCTGAACATCCTCCTGGACGAGATCGAGTCCCTGACCGTGGAGTCGGCCACCGAGTCGCTGTCGGCCGAGGACGCGGCGGACGTCGAGGCGTCGATCGGCGAGGGGTTCGCCAACGCGCGGGCGGCGGTCCGTGGGGCGAACCTCGACATGCAGGTCGTCAACGACACCTACCTCCACTCGTACTCGCGGGAGATGCGCGAGGAGATCGACAAGTCGCGGGAGATGCGCGAACGGATCGCCGGGACGGTCGAGTCGCTCGGGACGGAGGCGGCGTCGGCCGCCGAGGGGGTCGACACCATCGACGCGCTGGCGGCGGAACAGACCGCGAACACGGAGGAACTCGCCGACGGGCTCTCGGATCTCTCCGCCTCCGTCGAGGAGGTCGCTGCGACGGCCGACGAGGTGTCCGCCACGAGCACTCGGGCCGAGGAGATGGCCGAGGAGGGCCACGAGGCGGCCGCCAACGCCGCGGAGACGATGGCGCGGGTCGACGACGCCCGCGGGGACATCACGGAGCGCGTCGACACGCTCGTCGACACCATCGACGAGATCGACGAGATCGTCGAGGTGATCAACGGGATCGCCGAGCAGACGAACCTGCTGGCGCTGAACGCCTCGATCGAGGCCGCCCGCGCCGGCGAGGCCGGGTCCGGCTTCGCCGTCGTCGCCGACGAGGTGAAGGCGCTGGCGAACGAGTCGAAAGAGCAGGCCGAACGGGTCGAGGGGATGATCGACGAGGTGACCGACCACATCGACGAGACGGCGGTCAGTCTCGACGACGCCGACGACCACATCAGACGGGGGATCGACGAGGTCGAGGAGTCGATGACGCGGCTCGAACGCATCCGCGACGCCGTCGAGGAGGCGTCGACGGGAATCGGGGAGGTGGCCCGCGCGACCGATGACCAGGCGGAGACGAGCGCCCAACTCGCCCAGCGGGTCGACGACACGGCCGACCGGGCCGACGAGGTGGCCGCGGAACTCGACGAACTCCTCGAGAGCGTCCGGTCGCAGTCCGACACCGCGACGGAGATCGACGAGGCGCTCGACGAACTCGAATCGGTCGAGGCAGCCGCGGGCGACACCAGTGCCCGGACGCGGACGCAGGCGACGACCGACGGGGGAACCGCGTCGACTCCCGGCCGTGGACGGGGAGGGTCGAACGACTTCGAGTGGAGCCGTGAGGCGACCGGGAACGACGGCGGTGAGTCCGCCGAGACGGGCGGCGACGGCCTCCCCGCAGGGATGCCCGGCTTCGTGAAGGAGATGCTCGATGAGGAGACGAAAGCGCAGATCAGACGGGGCGAACTCGATCGGCCCGAGTGGACGAAGTAGGCTGACGCGTCTCTCGCCGACGCCCGTTCCGACGAGTTCAAAAAACCCGCGCGTCAATCTTCGGTCCATGCCTGCGCTGTCCGTGACCAACACCCTCACAGGCGAAGAGGAACCGTTCGAACCAGTCGGCGACGAGGTCCTCCTGTACGTCTGTGGGCTGACCGTCTCGGACGACGCACACCTCGGCCACGCCCGCGTGTGGACCCACGCGGACGTGATCCACCGCTGGCTCGAACACGAGGGATACCCGACCAGGCACGTCGAGAACTTCACCGACGTGAACGAGAAGATCGTCGCGCGGGTGGGCGAGGACGACCTCGGCGACTCGGAGGCCGCCGTCGCGCGCGGCTTCACCGCCTCCGTGATCGAGGATATGCGCGGGCTCAACCTCCTGCGGGCGACGGTGTACCCCCGCGTCTCCGAACACGTCCCCGAGATCGTCGAGTTGATCGAGACGCTCTGCGAGAAGGGGTACGCCTACGAGGCCAACGGCTCGGTCTACTTCGACGTCACCCGGTTCGAGGAGTACGGCAAACTGTCGAACCAGCGGGTCGACGACCTGGAGGCGCAGGGACCCGACGGCGAGCAGTCGGAGAAACGCCACCCGGCGGACTTCGCGCTCTGGAAGGCCGGCGGCGTCACCCCCGACGACGTGGCCGAGCATCGCGACCCTGACCTGCCGCCGCTTGGGGACGAGTGCGGCGAGACGTGGGCGTCGCCGTGGAGCGAGGGCCGGCCGGGCTGGCACATCGAGTGCTCGGCGATGTCGATGACGCATCTCGACGAGACGATCGACATCCACATCGGCGGGCACGACCTCGTCTTCCCGCACCACGAGAACGAGATCGCCCAGTCGGAAGCCGCCACGGGGAAACAGTTCAGCAAGTACTGGCTCCACACCGGACTGCTCGAAACCGCGGGCGAGAAGATGTCGTCGTCGCTCGGCAACTACTTCTATGTGAGCGAGGCGCTCGACCGCTGGGGCGTGAACGTCCTCCGGACGTTCTACCTCGGGACCCGGTACGGCACGAAACAGACGTTCTCCGAGGCGGCGATGGCCGAGGCCGAAGAGCGGTGGGAACGGCTCGAACGAACGTACGAGGACGCCGTCGCCGCCTGCGACAGCGTCGACGCGCGCACGAAGGTCGAAGACGAGCCCCTGCGGACGGCCGTCGAGACGACCCGCGAGGAGTTCCGCGCGGCGATGAACGACGACTTCAACGTGCGCGAGGCGATGGCGGCGCTGCTCGACCTCACGACGGCGGTGAACCGCCACCTCGACGGCGAGGCGTACGACTACCGCGGGCTGAAAGCCGCCATCGAGACGGTCGAGGAACTCGGTGGGGGCGTGTTCGGCCTGCAGTTCGGGGCGGAGGGCACGGGGGAGGTCACTCTCGCCGCGGACGTGGTCGAACTCGTCCTCGAGGTGCGTGAGCGCGAGCGGGAGGCCGGACACTACGACCGTGCCGACGAACTCCGTGAGGAGCTCCAGGCGCTCGGCGTCGAAGTCGGCGACAGCGCTGAGGGACCGACGTACCGGCTCCCCTGACCGGCCCGGGAACCCCGGCCCGACCGGTCGGCTCAGTCCATCGTGATCCAGACGAGAAAGCCCACGCCGATCGTCTCGAGGACGTGGAGCGACATCATCCCCTGCCAGGCGATGTCGGGCACTGCGGAGGAGAACCAGACGGAGAGCGTCGGATCGACCAGGTAGATGTAGAGGGCGACGAGGTTCTCCAAGAGGAGGAGGACGGCGAACACCATGAGCCCGAGCGCGTGCTTCGAGCGGAGGTCGAGGTAGTTTCGACCCCAGATAGACAGCAGGACGGCGAGGAGCAGAACGTTGAGTCCCGCCGTGACCCGCGCGACGTCGAACCAGAGGCTCATCTACTCCTCTCTAGCGATTCGGACATGAAATAGACTTTCCCAAATTCGTCCATAGTCGGGACTCCACTCGGCGCGGCCGTGCTCGGGCTCACTCTACCTGCTCCATGATGGTCTCGATCGTCTCCCAGTGGTGGCGGGCACGGTCCGAAGGGAGGTAGACGGCTCCGTACCCGTCGCCGCTCTTCTGTACGACGTCGTTCTCGACCAGGACGTCGAGGTGGTGTCGAACCGTCTTGTAGTCGAGGTCGAGGCTCTCGGCGAGCTGGTTCGCGTTTCGCGGTCGCTCGTCGACCGCCCTGAGGATACGGAGGCGGTTTTTGCCACCTCGCGTTCCGGTGAACACGTACCAGAGGACCGCCTCCATCACCCCACCCGACACACCCCCGATACGTAAGGTCATCGACAGAGTACGGTCGTGATCCAGCTACGGGAGTCGGACGCAGAGCGTCACATGGTGAACAGATGTGAGCCCTCGGGAACGTCGAACAGCCCCATCCGGACCCCGGCGTCGAGCCAGCCGTAGCCGTACGAAAACGACGCCAGCGCGTTGACGAGATCGTCCTCGTCCCGGAAGTGGCGACCGTCGTCGAGGTACGACCGAGCCATCTCCTCGCACTCGGCGGCGGCGTCGCCGAGCGGCGTCCCGGACGGGGCGGTCACCGTCGCCGCCGCGAGCGCCGCGTCGAGCATTCTTTCGTACCGGTCGGTCTTCTCCGCGAGATCGGCCATGCCGAACGCAGCCGTCGCGGGTCAAAGAGCGCTTCGACGCGGCGACCGTGGGCACGGTCCGGATCGGACTCGGCGCGCCGTCCGTCACGCTCGCGACTGCCCGGCGGCGGCCGTGTGGTGTGGTATTGCCTGGCGAGTGGGCGCCGATCGGTGCACGACAGCACAAGCGTAATAGCCCGTCACCGGCAACGACGTACCAATGACAGAGACGTCGCAGGACGCCGACGTGACCGAACACCGTCGGCTCGTCATCGCCGGATCGGGCATCGCCGGGCTCACCGCCGCGATTTACGCGGCGCGGTCGAACAACGACCCGCTCGTGTTCGAGGGCGACGAACCGGGCGGCCAGCTGACGCTCACCACCGAGGTCGACAACTACCCCGGCTTCCCCGAGGGGATCTCTGGACCCGAACTCGTGACGAACATGAAAGAGCAGGCCAAGCGCTTCGGTGCCGAGGTGAAACACGGCATCGTCGAGTCCGTCGAGCGCGTCGAGCGAAGCTCGACCGCTGACCAGAACGCGACGCGTCCTGGTGATGACTCCCCGCGCCCGTTCCGCGTCGAACTGAAGAACGGCGACGTCTACACCGCCGACGCCGTGATCGCGGCGTCGGGGGCCTCCGCGCGGACGCTTGGCGTCCCCGGCGAGGACGACCTCATGGGGTACGGGCTGTCGACGTGTGCGACGTGCGACGGGGCCTTTTTCCGCGACGAGAAGATCATGGTCGTCGGCGGCGGCGACGCCGCGATGGAGGAGGCGAACTTCCTCACCAAGTTCGCCTCGACGGTCTACCTCGTGCACCGCCGCGAGGAGTTCCGCGCCGAGGACTACTGGATCGATCGCACGATGGAGAAGGTCGAGGACGGAGAGATCGAGATCATGCGCAACACCGAACTGACCGAGATTCACGGCAGTCCCGAGGAGGGCGTCGACCACGTCACGCTGGTCCGTCACCCCGAGGGGCATCCGAAGGAGAAGCTCGACTCCGAGCGGGCCGACGAGGTCGAGGAGTTCGACTTCGACGTCGGGGCCGTGTTCTACGCCATCGGCCACACGCCCAACACGGCGTATCTGGAGGGAACGGGCGTGGAGATGGACGACGACGGCTACCTGCGAACGAAGGGAGGCTTCGGCGGCGGGCAGACCGCAACGGACGTCGACGGCATCTTCGGGGCCGGCGACGTCGTCGACTACCACTACCAGCAGGCGATCACCGCCGGCGGGATGGGGAGCAAGGCCGCGATCGATGCCGACGACTACCTGGAGGACCTCGAACGCTCGCCCGTCGCGACGGGCGAACCCGCCACGGTCGAATCGGACGACTGAGCCCGACACGCGGGACGCGCGGTCTCCCCGATCCTCCCCCGCCAACCGTGCGCGGAGGTGGTCCGAATCCCACAGACCCTTTAGTGGGGATCACCCAGGGAGGGTATGGTCGAAACCGAGACGTACACCATCGAAGGACCCGGCGGCGACACGGAAGCGATCGAACTCCCGGCCGGCCTCGTCGACGTGTTCGCCGAACAGGGCGAGGAACCGACCGACGTCGTCGGCGACATCGTCGTGCAGGCGTTCGCACAGCAGGCACACGTCGTCGTCCACCACGCCGAGGGCGACACCCCCGGCGACCTCGAGGCGCTCAACGACGAGATGGAGCGGCTCTTCGAGGAGCGCTTCGGCGTCTCGCTCGCCGACGCGATGGGCCACTCGCACTAGCGCTTTTTTTACGAGCCAGCCGCTCCGACAGCCCCCACGGGGAATCGCGGGGAAGTTCCCGGCGCGCCGGGACCGAGCGGTCGCTCCCTCGTGGCACCGGTCGGATAGAAGAAACGGAGCGTAGCGGTCACGACCCTCACGCACGCGCGGGCCGGCCGCGTCCGTCCCGGCGGTGGTGACGTGACACGGAGTTGCTGCCGACGCTACTTCTCGTCGCCGCCATCGGTCAGCAGGTCGACGTCCTCGGCCGGGTCGTCGACGAGGAACGCCGGTTCGTCCGGTTCCTCGCTGTCCTCGGCGTCGTCAGTTCCGTACTCGTCCGTGGCGTGCGCTTCCCACCGTCGGTCGTCGATGTGGTGGCACATGGTACACAAACACATAGTGGGTCGACGCACGACAAGCTTTCGGCCGGCTCCGGACCGCGGCAGAGTCAGAGGAACGCCAGCGGCACCATCACCGCAAAGCCCGCCGCGAGCCCCGCGAGGAGTTCGCGCTTGCCGCCGCCGGGAAGCCCCCGGCCGAGTTCGAGCGCCTCGGGGATGAACTCCGTGAGGACGAGGTAGATCATCGCGCCGGCGGCGAAGCCGAAGCCGAACGGGAGGAAATCGCGGGCGAGGCGGACGAAGTAGAAGGCGATGACCGCGCCCACGGGCTGGGGGAGCGACGAGAAGACGGCCCACCAGACCATCCGCCACTCCGAGACGCCCATCGCCCGCAGCGGGATGGAGATGGCGAGCCCCTCGGGGACGTTGTGGATGGAGATGGCGACCGTCATGAAGATCCCCAGCACGGGTACGACGAAGCCGAACAGCGTCGGCCCCGAGAAGCCGAGGTCGGCGAAGGCGACGCCGACCGCGACGCCCTCGGGGAACGAGTGGACGGTGAGGATTCCGAGGATCAACAGGAGTTTCTTGAAGTCGGCCTCCTCGTACCGTTTCGGGGAGACCTCGTAGTCGTCGATGATCCGGTGGGCGACGACAACGAGAAAGACGCCGGTCGACAGCCCCACGACCAGGAGGCCGACGAGGCGGGGGGGAACCGCACCGACCACGAGTCCGTCGAACGAGAGCGTCACGTACGTGCCGAACGCTTCGAGGACGAGTCCGAACACCGACGCCGAAACCATGATGCCGGAGGCGACCCCCCACAGCGCCACGTTCCAGCGGTCACCGACATCCTCGACGAAGAAGAACGGGATCGCACCGAGGCCGGTTGCCAGCGCCGTGATGAACCCGGCGACGAAGACGAACGTGAGGCTCGCGAAGTCGACCATCGGCGGATGCTACCACCAGGGCTTTGATAAGTATTATCATCTTCTCGATAGTTTTCGGGATCCCTAAATCCGAGATGGCCGGCTCGGGGCACGATTCGGGAGACGCGAGTCGGACGTGGGTGTCAACTGACCGTCGCTCGGAGAGGAGAGGGGCGGTGTGGACCGCCCGGACACATGGTACAGAGGGCGCGCATCGACGTCGGTCGGGCTGTGTGCGCCTGCGGTCGGGTGGAAGCCGCAGTTTGTCTCCCCACCTCCCCTCGATCGGACGACCGTCGTCGACTGTGCGCGTTCGGTAGTTCGGAAGAGAGTACATAAGACTAGTCGTCTGAGTATCACTTCAGATATCAGTTCGGCCAAAACGGGCGAGCGGTTACCCCATCGACCAGGACCCGGGAGTTCCTGGTCGTGTCAGGGCCGCGTCGCGGTCACGTCGCCGCCCAGGAGTTTTGTCGGTGGGTTCCGTCGCCCGAGTATGCATCCACGAGCGGCCGAGTTCGCCGAGCGCGCGAGGGAACAGTACGGCGTCGACGTCGCGGTCGAGGAGTTCGCCGATGGGACCAAGACCGCGGCCGACGCCGCGGCGGCCGTCGGCTGTGAGGTCGCCCAGATCGCCAGTAGCCTCGCGTTCGACGCCGGCGACGAGCTCGTGGTCGTCGTGACCAGTGGAGCCAACCGTGTCAGCGAGACGCGGCTCGCCGATCACCTCGGCGTCGACGGGTCGGCGGTGGCGATGGCGGACCCCGACCGTATCGCCGACCGTCTCGGCTGGTCGATCGGCGGGGTGCCACCCTTCTGTCACGACGCGGACGTCACCGTGCTCTTCGACGAGACGCTCCTCGATCACGAACGGGTGTGGGCCGCCGCCGGCACCCCCGAGGCGGTGTTTCCGATGGCCCCCGAGGAGATGCGTTCGCTCGCGGGCGCTCGGGCCGTCGGCGTGACCGAGTGACGTTCGTCGCTCGCGGGCTGCCGAGCACCAGAAGGCACATGACACCGATGGACGAACGACCCTGACGTGTCCCCGCCATTGCTCTCCCGGCGACGGTTCCTCGCGGTTGCGACGGCGGCGCTCGCCGCCACGAGCGGCTGTGCCGCGCTCCCGAACGGCTCCGTCCCACCCGTCCTGGTCCGTGCACGAACCCGACACACGGCGACCCCGTCCGTCGAGACGACCCTCCCCGTCTTCGAGAGCCACGTCGACGCTTACCGTGCGCGCCTCAAGCGTGCCGTCCCTCGCGCCGAACGAGCGTGGAGCACCATCGACCGCGACGCGCTGCCCGACGTTCCCACCTACACTCACGAGGATGTCACGGACGCCCGGGCGTTCCTCACGGAACTCGACGCGAAGCCACGGAACTCCGACACGATCGGGACGGCGATGTGGCGCGTCGCGACGGCCGTCGGAGCCCTCGCATACGCGAAGGCGCTCGACGGTTCGCTCGACCTCGACGACCTCGTCGGCCGGGCCCGTGAGACGCGGTCGGCGTTCGACTCGCTCCGGGTCGACCACGCGTGCGCCGATCCCGCACGGTACCTCCCGTACGCCCGCCGCATCGACCACCAGCGGTGGTGGGGTCGGCGCGGGGCGGCGGCGGTCGTCCCCGGCGGCGACGTTCAGTCGGGGGCCGACCGGTCTACCCCGGAGGGGCAGGCGAGCCTGTTCGGCCAGCACGCAAGGGCACGCGCCCGGCTCCTCGACGTCCGGCAGTACCGGGCGGTCGCCCGGAAACGGCCACTGGGCGACGGCGATCCGAGCGTCGAGCGCCGACCGTTCGCCGACGCGCTCGCGCGGAACGTCCAGGCGCTCGTCGCCGACCTCGACCCGCTTGTCGCGCGGTTCGAGACGTTCGAGGACGAACACGAGCGCTACCCCGACGCGTTCGCCGACGGGATCTGGACCCGGGGGATGCGCGGCCGGAACGAGGTCCGCGAGGGTGCGTACCGCGGGACGAACGGCTACCCCGCGTTCGGCGCGGCCAAGGCGGCCGCGGGGTTCGTCCACAGCCACGCGTTCGTCGACGCGCTGGAGACGCTCGACCCGTCGTCGCCGCCGGACGCCGACGCGGTGTTCGAGGAGAAGCGCGCGGCGCGGGGGGCCCTGCGGCGTCGGCTCGACGATGGCCCCTCGCCGCTCGTTCGCGACCACCTCCGCCACGCAACGGGGGCGATGGAGAGCGGCGACATCACGCTGAGGCAGTTCGGACGAGGAAACGACGTCTCGCCCGTCCGACTGCGGACCGAGGCGTGGGTCCACTACCACGCCGCGCGGGTCGCCGCCGAGCGCGCGGACGAGGTCGAGACGGTTCTCGTTCGGCGGTGATCACGGCTGGACTTTTGCCGCCGCACGTCGGAATGTCGGTATGAACGCCGCTGTCGAAGGAGACGAGGCCGACGAGACGGTCCGTGTTTGGCTCGTCGAGCGGACGTACTCGGACGACGAGCAGAACGTCATCATCCTCGTCTACGCCACCCCGGACGGGGAACGCTACTACCGCAAGGAGCGTGCGCTCGTGAGTTTCACCGATCGGCGCGACACCACGGCGGCGGTCGACGTCGGCCCCGAGTCGCTGGGACGGGTCGACGACGAGGAGACGCGCGAGCGCTACGCGGCGGAAGCAGGGCGGATGCGTGCGGCGCACGACCCCGCCGACGTCGTCTGACGCTGACACCTCCCCCGCCGGCGGGCGATTCTCACCGTGCGGGGGAGACTCGGCGGTTTTAATTCCGTCCCGAGTCAGGGTTTAGACGATGGGAGAGCTAGCTGCACTGTTTGCCCCTGGCCGCGTCGCCGTCGTCGGTGCCACGGACCGCGAGGGGTCGGTCGGCCGCGCCATCATGGAGAACCTCCTTGCCGACTACGACGGCGAGGTCGTCCCCGTGAACCCCAAGCGAGAGACGGTGTTCGACCGTCCCTGCGTCGCGTCGGTCGCCGACGCCGACGCCGACCTCGCCGTGGTCGTCGTCCCGCCGTCGGTCGCCGTCGACGTCGTCCGCGAGGCGGGCGAGGCCGGCGTCGAGGCCGTCGTCGTCATCACCGCCGGCTTCGGCGAAACCGGTAGCGACGGCGCGGCCCGCGAAGACGAACTGACCTCGGTCGCCGCGGAGCACGACCTGAACCTCGTCGGGCCCAACTCGCTCGGCGTCCTGTCCACGCGGCGGGGCATGAACGCGACGTTCGGACCGGAGAACGCCCGCCCGGGGAACCTGTCGTTCATGTCGCAGTCGGGCGCGTTCATCACGGCGGTGCTCGACTGGGCCAACGACCAGGGGATCGGCTTCAAAGACGTCGTCTCGCTCGGCAACAAGGCCGTCCTCGACGAGGCGGACTTCGTTCGCGAGTGGGGTGCGGACCCCGAGACCGATGTCATCATCGGCTACCTCGAAGGGATCGAGGACGGTCGGGCGTTCATCGACACCGCCCGGGAGGTGACACAGGACACCCCGGTCGTCCTCGTCAAGTCCGGCCGAACCGAGGCCGGCGCGCAGGCCGCCTCCTCACACACCGGGACGCTCGCCGGCTCCGAGCAGGCGTACGAGGCCGGCCTCGACCAGGCGGGCGTCCTCCGCGCCGACTCGGTGCAGGGGCTGTTCGACGCCGCGCGCGTCCTCGAGTCACAACCGATGCCCGACAGCGGCGACGTAGCTGTCATCACGAACGCCGGCGGCCCAGGCGTCATGTCCACGGACGCCGTCGGCGACTCCCGGCTCGCGATGGCGTCGTTCACCGAGGAGACCCTCGACACCTTCTCCGAGACGCTCCCCGCCGAGGGGAACATCTACAACCCCGTCGACATCGTCGGTGACGCCGACAACGAGCGGTTCAGACAGGCGCTCGATGTCGCCCTCGCCGACGACAACGTCGGCTGTGCGCTCGTCCTCTCCTGCCCGACGGCAGTGCTCGACTACGAGGGGCTCGCTCGCGATACGGTCGAACTCCAGCGCGAGCACGACAAGCCGGTCGCCGCCTGTTTCATGGGCGGGGAGCGGGTCGACGCCGCCGCCGAGGTCCTCGGCGACGCGGGCATCCCGAACTACTTCGACCCCGCCCGCGCCATCGAGGGGCTCGACGCGCTGGTTCGGTTCAAGGAAATCTCGACCCGGGAGTACGACGCGCCCACCGAGTTCGACGTTGACCGCGAGGCCGCCGAGGCGGTGCTCGCGCGCGCTGTCGAACGCGACGATCCCCGCCTCGGCGTCGAGGCGATGGACCTCCTCGACGCCTACGGCATCCCCACCCCGCAGGGGGGGATCGCGACCGACCCGACCGACGCGCTCGAACTCGCCGAAGAGATCGACGGCGACGTGGTCATGAAGATCGTCTCCCCCGACATCCTCCACAAGTCGGACATCGGCGGCGTGAAGGTCGGCGTGCCGAACGAGGAGGTGTACGACGCGTACGAGGACCTCGTGACGCGCGCGCGCAACTATCAGCCCGACGCGGAGATCCTCGGTGTGCAGGTCCAGGAGATCGTCGACCTCAACGCGGGCGTGGAGACCATCGTCGGAATGAACCGCGACCCGCAGTTCGGCCCCCTGGTGATGTTCGGCCTCGGCGGCATCTTCGTCGAGGTGTTAGAGGACACGACGTTCCGGGTCGCGCCGGTCTCCGGCGAGGAGGCGCGGGAGATGACGGGCGAGATCGACGCCGCGCCCCTGCTCAGGGGTGCGCGTGGCCGCGATCCCGTCGACGTCGCCGCCGTCGCGGAGACGATCGAGCGCCTCTCGCAACTGGTGACCGACTTCCCCGCGATCCTCGAACTCGACATCAACCCCCTCGTGGCGACACCGGACGGCGCACAGGCGATCGACGTGCGGCTGACCGTCGATACGGACGCGATGGAGCGCGACTCACAGGAGACGACGCTCGTCGACACGGAGCCCGACCAATGACCCAGACACTACTCGTTACCTCGACCGGAGAGAGCACAGGCAAGACGGCTATCACCCTCGCGCTGGGGCTGCTCGGTAGAGAGCGCGGCCTCGACGTCGGCTACATGAAGCCGAAGGGGACCCGCCTCCAGTCGAACGTCGGGAAGACGCTCGACCTTGACCCGATGCTCGCGCGCGAACTCCTCGACCTCGACGCGGAGATGCACCAGATGGAGCCGATCGTCTACTCGCCGACGTTCGTCCGGGGGGCGATCCGGGGGCAGCAAGACCCCGACGAGCTCGCCGACACCGTCCGCGAGCAGTACGACGCCCTCGCCGACGGACGAGACCTCATGCTCGTCGAGGGCGGCGGCACCCACACGACGGGCGGCATCGTCGATCTCACCGACCCACAGATCGCCGACCTCCTCGACGCGGAAGTGCTCCTCGTGACGGAGTACACCGAGCCGACCGATCTCGACGCGTTGCTCGCGGCGGCCGACGACATCGGCGACCGCCTGGGCGGCGTGCTGTTCAACCGCGTCGCCGACGCGGCGTACGACGAGCTCGAAAACGACGTCGTCCCGTTCCTCGAAGCCCGTGGCGTCCCGGTCGTCGGTGTCATCCCCCGCGTACAGGAGCTCGCGGGCGTCACCGTCGCCGACCTCGCCGCGGAACTCGGTGCCGAGATCGTCACCGACGTGCCGACCGACGCGTTCGTCGAGCGGTTCCTCGTCGGCGCGATGGGCGGCGACGAGGCGCTCCGGTACTTCCGGCGGACGAAGAACGCCGCCGTCATCACCGGCGGCGACCGCGCCGAGATCCACACGGCCGCGCTCGAAGCGCCGGGCGTGAAGTGTCTGTTGCTCACGGGCGCACATCAGCCCCCGAGCGCCGTCGTCGGCAAGGCCGAACAGAAGGGCGTTCCCGTGCTCTTGGTCAGCGGCGACACCCTCTCGGTCGTCGAACGCTGTGAGGAAGTCGTCCACAGCGGGCGGACGCGCGACGAGCGGACCGTCGGCCGGATGCGCGACCTGCTCTTCGAGCACGCCGACGCCGACTCGCTCGTCGGCTCCGGCCCCGAGCCCGAACGCGACGATTCGGCCTGACCCGTCTCGGGCGTCGGGATCGGCCTCCGTCTCCCTCCGACCCCGACAGCCGCCGCCCGCCCCAACGCGTTTGTGCACTGGCCGTCTCGGCTCCCAGTATGGCCGAGATCACCCTGATCAGATACCGGCTCGAACCGGGAGCGACGGAGCGGGTTCGTGAGTGGGCCACCGAGGTTCGGTCTCGCCGATCAGAGGCCGTCGAGACGCTCCAGCACGGGGGCGTTGTCTCCGAGGCCGCGTTCCTCGAGTCACGCCCCGAGGCGACTACGTCTGTTTTTACGTCGAGGCCGAGAGCCTCGATCGGGCCTAGGAGGCGTTCGAGTCGTCCCCCTACGAGATCGACCGCGAGTTTCGAGAACTACTCGCGGCGGTGGTCGACGACGACCAACCGGCGGCGGAGATCGAGCCGCTGTATCACCTGACGAACCCCACTCGGACGTAGCCGGCTTCGATCCGGAACCGTCACTGTCCGCTCATTGGGGCCACCGTAGCCGGCCGGAGCGGACGGGCCCCCGGCCGGACACCGGAACGTCGATCCCACGAGACGGATCTCTGACCCCCACAACGACCGCGCTCAGTCGACCAGCAGTCGCACCGCGTCGGACAGCCCCGCCACGCGCGCGGCGTGTTCCCACGACTCCTCGCGGATGCCGTTCGTGACGTACGCGAAGCTCACGTTCGCGTCCAGGTCCGCCCAGCAGAAGACGCTCCCCAGCCCCGCGTGGCCGACCATCCGCTCGTGGCTGGCCGACCCGAACATGTCGTTGGCGAGCCCGCCGGTCCAGAAGCCGAGCGCGTAGCGCGCCGGCCGCGAGAGCGTCCCGTCGTCGTCTGTCTCGGCGTGGGTTCGCGTCGCCTCGGCCACGGTCTCTTCGGTCAGGAGGCTGGTCCCGTCGAGTTCGCCCCCGTTGGCGATGCAGGCGTAAAACCGCGCCATGTCGCGGGCGGTCCCGATCCCGTTCGCCGCGGGGATCACCGCGCGGTGGACCGCCTCCTCGTTGAACGCCGCCGCTGACTCCGAAGCGGGGATGCCGAGCCCCTCGCCGGGGTCGCGACAGCGGTCGAACACCTCGAACCCCGACAGCGCCGCGACGTCGTCTTCCTCGCCCTCGCGCAGACCGATCGAGGTGTGCTCCATCCCGAGCGGGTCGAACACGTTCTCGGCGACGTACTCCTCGACGGGCTCGCCGCTGACTCGTCGGGTCAGTTCGCCGACGAGCCAGCCGAAGTTGAACGTGTGGTAGGCCGGCTGCTCGCCGGGCGCGAAGACGGGCTCGATCTCCTCCATCGCCGCCACGACCGCGTCCCAGTCGCCCCACTGGTCGGCGCGGTCGTCGAACTCGCCGTAGGGGATGCCGGCGGTGTGGCTGAGGACCTGCCTGACGGTGATCTCGGCCTTCTCGCTCCCCGCGTCGGCGAAGCCGGGCCAATGATCGACGACGGGGTCGTCGTACGCCAGGTCCCCCTGCTCTGCGAGCTGGTGGAGGCCTACAGCCGCGTACGGCTTCGTACACGAGAAGATCAGGTGGCGCGTCTCCGGTGTCGTCTCGCCGCCGTGTCCGTCGGTCCCGCCCGCGAAGTCGACCGCGAGTTCGCCGTCGACGAAGACGGCCAGCTGCGCACCATCGTGGAGCCCGACGTCGAGCTGTCGGTCGAACGCCGCTCCGAGCCGGTCGCGATCCGCGGAACTGAGCCGTGGCATGACCTCTCACACACGTCACAGCGGCATGAAGCTTCGGGCGTCGTCGAACCCCTGGCTCAGCCGTCGACGGACCACCCGCGGGGGGAGTCGTTCAGCCGTTCACAGCCCGCTTCGGTGACCACGACGAGGTCCTCGATCCGCACGCCGAACGCGCCGTCGAGGTAGACCCCGGGTTCGACGCTGAACACCATTCCCGGTTCGAGGCGCGTCTCCGAGTCCGACGCGATGTACGGCTCCTCGTGGATGTCGAGGCCCACGCCGTGGCCGGTGCGGTGGACGAACCCCTCGCCGTAGCCAGCCGCCTCGATGACGTCGCGGGCGGCCCGGTCGACCGCGCGCGCCTCGACGCCGGGCTCGACCGCGTCGATCGCCGCCGTCGCTGCCTCCCTGACCACGCCGTGGACCGTCTCGAACTCTGTCGGGGGATCGCCCGCGAGAACGACCGTCCGGGTGGTGTCGCTGGGGTAGCCGTCGACGCGCGTCCCGAAATCGAAGACGACCGGATCACCCTCCCCGATCACGCGGTCGCCGTGTGCGTGGTGGGGTTTCGCGCCGTTTGGGCCCGCGGCAACGATGGGTTCGAACGAGACGCCGTCGCCGCCGGCGTCGGCCAATCGGTGCTCGACCTCGCGGGCGAGCGCCGCCTCCGACCGACCGACGAGAGCCGCAGCGTCCTCGCGGAGGCCCCGCATCACCCGGTCGGCGACGACACCCGCCCTGCGCAACGCGTCGAGTTCCGCCTCGTCCTTCCGCGCGCGGAGTGAGCCGAGCGCCTCGGTCGCCAGCCCGAACGCCCGGTCCCCGAGGAGTCGCTGGACGTCGAGGACGAACCGGGCGGGCATCGTCTCGTCGAGGAGGACGCGGCCCGCGCCGAGCTCGCAGTCGGCGAGCACCTCGTCGAGGGCGGCTCGCGGCTCGCCGCCGTCGCGCCAGACGCGGACGTCGTCGACCCAGGTCGTCTCGTCCACCTGCGTCCCGGCGAGTTCGGGGACGGAGAAGACGGGGTCGCCGTCGGCGGAGACGACACAGAGGAACTGTCGCTCGCTCGGCGTCTCGTCGACGCCGGTCAGGTACTGCAGGTTCGCCCCGGGCGAGCAGATCACGGCCGCCGCGTCGAGCGCGCGGAGCCGCTCTTGACAGGCACGGGTGCGCCGTTCGTGCGGTGTCGCGGTCACGCGTGAGGGTTGCGGACGCGGTGGCAAGTAGCTGTCTCCGCCGCGTCGCTCCACGCGATTTTTGTACCGCGGGGGCGTCGCAGACGACGACAGATGTCGTGGGACGCGATCGACTCGCTCGACGAAGCCCGGACCGCGACGCAGTCGCTTCTCTTCCCCGTCTCGTGGCGCGCGTGGCTTCGGCTCGCAGTCGTGACGTTTTTTGTCGGCGGCGTCGGCGGTGGCGGCGGCGCAGGACAGGCCGCACAGGGAGCGACGTCGTCGCCGACGCCGCCGGGAGCCGGCCTCGGGGGCGTCGACCTCCCGCCGGTCCCGGACGTCTCCCCCGAGAGCCTCGGTGCGGTCGTCGTTGCCGCCGTCGCCGTGCTCGCCGTCGTCGTCGTCGGCCACGCCCTCGTGGGCGCGGTCATGGAGTTCGTGCTCGTGGCGTGTCTGCGGACCCGCCGGGTGGAACTCCGCCGGCCGTTCCGACAGTACCTCGGCCCCGGCGTCCGCCTGTTCGCCTTCCGCCTCGGGGTCGTCGTCGTGCTCGTCGCCCTCGCGGCGCTCCCCGTGCTCGTCGTCGTCGGCGTGCTATCGATCACCGCCGTCGGCGTCCTCTTCGTCCCGCTGCTCGTCGTCGTGGTCGTCGTCGCCTGGCTCGCCGGCCTACTCGTCCTCCGGCTCACGACCGAGCTCGTCGTCCCGACGATGATCGCGGAGGGGCGGGGGGTCCTCTCGGCGTGGCGTCGCGTCGTGCCGCTCGTCCGCTCGATGTGGGCGGAAGTCGCCCTCTACCTCGCGATTCGGATCGGACTCGGGATCGCCGCGAGCCTCGTCGTCGGCCTCGTCGTCGGCCTCGCGGCGCTCGTCGTCATCATCCCCTTCGTGCTCGCGGGGGGTGCGGTCGTGCTCGCCGTCGGGATGCAGGGCCCCGGGCTCGTCGCCCTCGGCGTGCTCGGCGTCGTCTTTCTCCTCGCCGTCGTCGCCGTGAGCGTCGTCGTCCAGGTGCCCGTCGTCACCTACTTCCGGTACTACGGACTGTTCGTGCTCGGCGCGCTCGACGACCGGCTCGACCTCGTCCGAGGCCGGCCGTCGGACGTGCGGAACGCGGAGTGAGCCGTCGGCGGTCGGGCGCTTCTGCGCTCCGACCACGCGCCACCGACACCCTCACGACGCGCGGGCCGGACGGGCCGACGACGGCGGTATCACGACGGCCCGTGGACGGCAAACTACAGGTCCGTCCGGGACGACCGACCCGTATGGCGTGGACGGAGACGCGGACGGGCGCGGCGGAGTCGGTCGACGAGTGGGAACGCGAGGACGGCTGGGCGACGATCCGCCTGCGCGAGCGGAGCGACGGCTCGTGGGTCGTCCGACTCGATCGGCTCACGCAGGCACCCGAGGGGTCGTGTTACCGTGAGGAGCGCGTCGGGAGCCGTGCCGAGGCCGCGGAGGTCGTGTCGGCGTGGTGCGAGGCGTACGACGTCGCCGACGAGCGGACGGACGCCTGAGAACGAGGGCTCACTGGAGCCGGCGGGTCGTCTCGACGAGCGGGTGGCGGGCGTAGTCGACCACCTCGATGTCCCGGAGCGAGCGGAGCCCCTCCTTCTCGGCGGTACGCTCCATGCCCAGTTCGACGGGGTCGTCCACCACGATGACGTACGCGTCCATCTCTTCGATGTCGGCGCGGTCGCCGGCCATCACACGGTGGTGACCGTCGGCGAGGAGGAGGGTCCCGGCGTTGTCGATGACGACGAGCGGCTCGGCGAGCCCGCGTTCGAGTTCGTACTGTCGGCCTTCGAGTTCGTCGGCGTAGACGCGCGCCTGCGTGGGGATGAGCGCCGCGAGTTCGACGGTGTCGCGCTCCTCGTGGACGGTGATGCCGTGGATCTGTTCGAGCGTTCGCATCAGTTTCCCCACCTTTTCGGGCGTGGCACGCTCGATCTGCGAGCGGATGACGTCCGTGTTGGAGATGATGCCCACGAGGTTCCCGGCGTCGTCGACGACCGGCAGTTTGCGGATGCCCGACCGGAGGATGACTCGCGCGGCGTCGTCGACGTTCATGTCCGGGTGAGCGACGATGAGGTCCTCGGTCATCACGGTGAAGACGAGCGCGTCGTCGTCGGCCAGGAGGAGGTCGCTCGCAGTGACGAACCCCTCGACCTTGCGCGTCTCACTGACCGGAAAGCCGTTGTGGCCGTCGCTCTCGACGATGCGTCGTGCGACCTCGCCCACGGTGTCGGTGGGGGACACCGTCGCGACGTCCCGGGTCATATACTCTTTGACGGTCGCCGTGCCGGGCATAGCGTCCTGTACGCCGACGGGGGCCAAAACCCTACCTCACCCGCGTCACTCGACGGAGAACTCGAAGCCGGGCATCCCGTCGGGGTACGACGGGGTCGATGGGGCGGTCTCCAGCGTCTCGAAGAACCGGCCGTTGATCACCTCGGTGACGAGGTCTTCGAACCGCTCGTCGCCCTCGACGAACTCCGCGGCCCACACCCCCAGATCCAACTGTGCGCCGGCCATGTCGGCGTGGCCGCCCGCGCTCCCGATCGAGCCGAGGGCGTCCCGGAACGTCTCCCCGAGGTCGACGTCCGTCCCCCGGGCGCGCCCGGAGACATAGACGGTGTCGCCCATGTAGCCGTAGACGAGCGAGACGTGGACGCCTTCCATGCCGAGGAGTCGGTCGGCCGCCTGTGCGAGCGCGTCCCGGTCGCGGATCTCGCCGACGTTCGTCGCCAGCGCGTCGCCGCGCACCTCGCGGTTGCCGATGGCGCGTGCGAGCGTGTCGAGCACCTCCGGCCCCATGCTCGGGCTCTCGACTTGGTCGAGCAGCGAGTGGTCGACGTGCGGGCAGAGGAACGACGCCGCCTCGAAGTCCGCCGCGGACACCTCGCGGGAGAAGTCGTTGGTGTCGACGCGGATCCCGAACAGGAGCGCGGTCGCGATCGTCCGGTCGGGAGTGATCCGGAGTCGACTGAGGTACTCCGTCAACAGCGTGCTCGTCGCCCCGACGTCGCTCCGCAGGTCCAGACACCGGGCTTCGACCGGTGCCCGTGGCGGGTGGTGATCGACGACGACATCGACGCGCGTCTCCGGGTCGAGGCCGTCGTTGACGCCCGGCCGTGAGTGGTCGACGAGCGCGATGCCGGCGTACTCGTCCATCGTCTCCCCGGGGTCGAGGTTTCTGAGGCTCACGTCGAGGAGGTTGATCATCGCGCGGTTCTCCTGGTGGGAGATCTCGCCGAAGTAACACGGCACCGCCTCGACCCCGGCGAGATCCGCGATCCGGACGAGCGCGAGCGCCGACGCGATGGCGTCGGGATCGGGGTTGTCGTGCATCACGACCGCCAGCGTTCCGTCGATCCCCCGGAGGACGCGCAGGAGCCGGCTGATCCGTGTCACGTCCGACCCCGACACGAGGTCGCCGAGGTCGTCCGCGAGCGCCTCTCGGGGGTCGATCACGCGGTCGGCGAGCGCACGGAGTTCCGCCGCCCCGTCGCCGGGGTCGGAGCCGGCGTACGCGACGAGCAGTGCGTCGGGGAACCGTTCGCGGGCGGCGCGGGCGGCCGCCAGGTTCGTCTCCGCGTCGACTCCCGCCACGAGGACGGTGCTGGCTCGGTCCGGGTACGTCTCGGGATCGGTCGGGTCGCCGACCACCGCGTCGACGCCGTCGTCGCGGAGCGAGTCGACGTGACCGCGGGCGGGCGAGACGACGCGGAGCTGCCCGGGCTGTCTTTGGATCTCCCTGACGACTGCACGGGCGACGGGGCTCCACCCGAGTACCAGTCGACTGGGCCGCGACATAGCCGGGGGTTGCCAGTGCTGACAAAAAACCCTGCCGGGATGTCCTCACCGCCGTCTCGCGACTCACGGCGAGCGGAGGACGACGAGAGAGCCGAGAAACGGTGCGACGAGAGCCTTCGAGGCGCGAGCGTGAGTGTAAGTGTCAGTGTGAGTGAGGCGGTGAACGCGAGAACGCGAGAGCGCGAGCGATCGCCGAACGGGCGCGGTGGTCGGTCGTCAGAACAGCGCGGCCGCGGAGGCCTGCGCCGTCTCGACGACGGGACCGAACGCCGGGAGGAGTAGGAGAGTTCCGATCGCCGCGGCCATCACGGCGACGTACAGCCCCAGCGGCCGCGAGCCGAGTTCGACCGTTCCCACGGGGTCTTCGATCCACATCGCCTTCACGACGCGGGAGTAGTAGAACAGCGACAGCGCACTGTTCACCGCACCCACGGCGGCGAGCCACCAGAAGCCACCCTCGATCGCCGAGTAAAACAGCGCGTACTTCGAGAGGAAGCCGCCGAACGGCGGGAGGCCGGCGAGCGAGAACATGAAGACGGTCATGGCGAGACAGGCCATCGGGGCCTGCGTCGACAGCCCGTTGAGGTCCTCGAACGTCCGCCCGAGCTCCCAGTGTTCGGTCATGGCGATGAAGAGGAACGCCCCGGTGTTCATGAAGCCGTAGACGAGGAGGTGCGCCATCGACGCGCCGATGACGTCACCGTTCGGTCCCCCGCCCGAGAGGGCGGCGAGGCCGATGAGCGCGTAGCCCGCGTGCCCGATCGACGAGTACGCCAGCATGCGCTTGACGTTCTCCTGCGTCGCGGCGGCGAAGTTGCCGAGCGTCATCGTGACGACGGCCAGCACTGCGAACGCGAGCGGCCAGTCGATCCCCATCGGCACCAGCTCGCCCACGGGGAACGCGACCGTGAAGACGCGGAAGGCGACGGCGAAGCCGGCGGCCTTCGACGCCGACGAGAGGAAGCCCGAGATGGGTGCGGGTGCGCCCTCGTACGCCTCCGGTGCCCAGAAGTGGAACGGGACGGAGGCGGTCTTAAACGCGAAGCCGCCGAGGATCATGAAGACGCCGATGCCGGCGACGCCGACCATGCCGGTCGCCTCCGCCAGGCCGGCAGCGACGTCCCCGAGGACGAGCGTCCCGGTCGCCGCGTACACCAGCGAGATGCCGAAGGCGAACACCGCCGACGACACCGCGCCGATGAGGAAGTACTTGAGGCTCGCTTCGACGCTCCCCCGGTTGCGCTTGAGGAACGCGACGAGCGCGTACGACGGGAGCGAGGCGAGTTCGAGCGAGACGAACGCCGTCGCCAGCGAGTTCGAGGCGGCCATCAGGGCCATCCCCGTCGCGGCGAACAGCACGAGCGAGTAGAACTCGCCCTGGTACGCCTCGCCTTTGAGGTAGTCGACCGAGGCGACGACGACCAGCGCCGTGACGGAGGCGAAGATGAGCTGGAAGAACAGCGCCATTCCGTCGACGACGAGGGAGGCACCGAACAGCTCGATCGCGCCGCCGGTGGCGGGTTGGCCGGTACCGGCGACGAGGAGCCAGCCGGCGAGGCCGAACGACACCAGCGAGCCGATCGTCGCCACGGCCGCCAACAGCGTGCTGTTGGACGAGTCGGGGTCAATCGTGTCTACCAGCAACAGGACGAGCGCCGTCGCCGCCAGGGCGAGGATCGGTGCGGTGGCGGTCCAGTCGGGCAGCGACGCTTGGAGCGCGAGGTCGTACATCTACGAGACACCTCCCAGGATGGGATTGACGGCGTCCTGGATCATCCCGAAGAACAGGTCGGGAGCCACGCCCAGGACGATGATGAGCGCGAGCAGTACCGCCAGCGGCGCGACGTCGTGGACGGGCGCTTCCGTGATATCGTACTCGCCGTCGAACCGGAACGGCCCGAAGAGCGTCCGCTGCATCGCAAACAGCAGGTAGCCCGCGACGATGACGATGCCGAACATCGCCGCCGCGGTAAAGAGCGGCATGCCCGCGAAGGTGGTCGACTCGAACGAGCCCTTGAAGATGAAGAACTCGCCCGCGAAGCCGGCCATCAGCGGCAGGCCCATGTAGGCGAACGCGCCGGCGACGAAGATGCCCGCGGTGACGGGCATCCGGTCGGCGATGCCGGACATGTCGCCGACCATCCGGGTGTGGGTCGTGTTGTAGACGACGCCGACGGTCATGAACATCAGCCCCGAGATGAGGCCGTGGGCGACCATCTGGAACGTCGCGCCGCCGACGCCGTACGTCGTGTACGCGATGAGCCCGAGGATGACGTAGCCCATCGACGACACGGACGAGTACGCGACGATGCGCTTGAGGTCCTCCTGGGCCAGCGCGAGCATCGCGCCGTAGATCACGCTGACGACCGCGAGGATCGCGATCGGCACCGCCAGCTGGACGGCGACCTCCGGGAGCATCGTGAAGTTGAACCGCAAGAGGGCGTACGTGCCCATCTTCAGGAGGACGCCCGCCAGCATCACCGACACCGGCGTCGGAGCCTCGACGTGGGCGTCGGGCAGCCAGGTGTGTAGGGGTGCGACGGGCACCTTCACCGCGAAGCCGACGAACATCGCCACGAACGCGGCGGTGGCGAGCGTCGGCGCGGGGATGCCGAACAGCGAGCCGAGTTCGTCCGCCCGAAGCGCCATCGCGATCTCGGGCAGCCGGGTCGACCCGATCGAGTCACCCAGCCCGAACACCAAGGCGATGAAGCCGATGAACATCGCCAGCGAGGCGACGTTCGTGTAGACGAAGAACTTGATCGCGGCGTACTTCCGCCGCGGGCCGCCCCAGACGCCGACGAGGAAGTACATCGGGACGAGGACGGCCTCCCAGAAGACGAACCAGACGAAGAAGTCAAGCGCCGTGAAGACGCCGATGAGGTTCGCCTCCATGAACAGCATCAAGCCGTAAAATTGGCTCTGACGTTCGGCGATCGGCGTCCACGCCGAGACGATCGCCAGCGAGGTGAGGATCGTCGTCAGTACCACCAGCGGCAGGGAGATGCCGTCGACGCCGACGAACCAGTGGAGGTCGAACCCGCCGAGCGTGAACCACACGATGTCGGTCTCGAACGCGATCGAGCCGTCCATGAGGGCGTTGCCGCTCGCGTCGAACCGCGACCACATCCAGAGGCTCCCGACGACGGGTGCCAGACTGAGCGCGAACGCCAGGCGTCCGGCGTACTCGTCCGGGGCGACCATCACGGCGAGCGCGGCGACGAACGTGAACGCGAGTAGAGCTTCGATAATCATGCGAACCAGCCTCCCATCAGACCGAAGACGACGAGCAGCGCCGTCAGCCCCAGCGTGAGCAACACGGCGTAGTTAGAGACGACACCGGTCTGGATGCGGCGTATCCGCGACCCCGCGACGAGGCTCACGGAGGAGACGCCGTTGACGACGCCGTCGACGACGCCTTGGTCGAACTTGTCGGCGACCCGGGCAATGGGTCGAACGACCTCTTCGGCCAGCCAGACCTGGTACTCGTCCTGGTAGTAGTTGTTGTACAGGAGCGTCTTGACGTTCCCGAGCTTGTCGGTGTGTTCGACCGGCTCGGGCACGTTGTACAGCTTGAACGCGAGCCCTGCACCGGCGAGCGCCAGTCCGAGCGAGACGGCCGCGCCGATCGCCACCGTCGCCGCCTCACCGCCGATGTACGACGACGAGTATGGAAGGACGTCGCCGTAGTGGTGAGCGGTGAGCGACTCGAAGCCACCGTCGAGCCACTGGTGGAGGAAGTCGATGCCGCCGACCCCGAGCAGTTTCTCGATCGGCACCATGTTGACGACGCCCGCGACGACCGCGAGCGTCCCCAAGACGCCCAGGGGTGCTTTCACGTTCCAGCGGACGCCGTGGGGATCGCGTGCCGTCTCCGTCCGCGGCTCACCGTGGAAGGTCAAGAAGACCATCCGGAAGGTGTAGAAGCCGGTGAAGAAGACGGCGAGAAGCCCCATCGCGTACGCCAACAGGAGGATCGGCGAGCCGCCCAATCCGTGGATGAGCGTCTCGTACAGCACCTCGTCCTTCGACCAGAAGCCCGAGAACGGGAAGATGCCCGCGAGCGCGAGCGAGCCGGCGAGGAAGGTGTAGTAGGTGACGGGCATCCGATCCTTGAGCCCGCCCATGTCCCACATGTTCTCGTTGTGGTGCATGGCGATGATGACGGAGCCGGCACCCAAGAACAGGAGCGCCTTGAAGAAGGCGTGGGTCATCAGGTGGAAGGTCGCGGCGACGTAGCCGCCCGCGCCCAGCCCGAGCATCATGTAGCCGTACTGTGAGATTGTCGAGTACGCGAGCACCTGCTTGATCTCGCGCTTGACGACGCCCATCGTCGCCGCCACCAAGGCGGTGAAGCCGCCGATGAGGGCGATGATCGCGAGCGCCGTCGGCGAGACGGCGTAGAAGCCGTACATGCGCGCGACGAGGTAGACGCCGGCGGCGACCATCGTCGCGGCGTGGATCAGCGCGGAGACGGGCGTCGGGCCCTCCATGGCGTCCGGGAGCCACGTGTGGAGGGGGAACTGCGCGGACTTGCCGATGACGCCCCCGAGAACGAGCAGGCCGACGATCGTGAACCACGTCATCGGGTCGAAGCCGAACGTGTTCACGCTCGCCTCGCCCGCGATCGCCTGTTCGGCGAGGACGGGGAACGACCCCTCGCCCGCGAACGCGGCGGTGCCGAACGTCGCGAAGACGGCGACGACACCGACGAGGAAGAAGTAGTCACCGAAGCGGGTGACTAAGAACGCCTTCTTCGCCGCCGACGGCGGGCCGGCCTCGCGGAACCAGAAGCCGATGAGCAGGTACGAGCACAGCCCGACGAGCTCGAAGAACATGAACGCCATCAGCAGGTTGTTGCTGACGACGAAGCCGAGCATGCTCGCGGTGAAGAGGCCGAGCGCGGCGTAGTATCTGGGGAGCCCCGTCTCGCCCTCGTCGTTCATGTAGCCGAGGCTGAACACGTGGACGAGGAACGCGACCAGCGAGACGATGA
This sequence comes from Salinigranum marinum, assembly GCF_024228675.1. Classification (NCBI taxonomy): domain Archaea; kingdom Methanobacteriati; phylum Methanobacteriota; class Halobacteria; order Halobacteriales; family Haloferacaceae; genus Salinigranum; species Salinigranum marinum. Next base: position 1,740,837 of record NZ_CP100461.1, read on the forward strand.
CGAGCATCATCGCCGCGAGCGGGTCGATGAGGAGCCCGAACGTGAGGTCGACCGCCTCTAGCCCCTCGGCCCACGTGTAGATCGTCTCGTTGTACGCCCCACCACCGGCGACCGACAGCACCGTCGCGACGGAGAGCAGAAGCGATCCTCCGGTCGCCGCGATTCCCGCGAACGCCCCGCCCTTCGGCATGTACCGCCCGGCGAACAGGGCGATGACGAACGAGAAGAACGGCAGGAGGACGATGGCCGGCGCGAAGTCGAGTATTCCCGCCATCTTACCACCTCATACTCTTCGGGACGGTCACGTCGACGTCGTTGAAGTTGCGGTACAGGACGAGGATGATGCCGATACCGACCGCCACCTCGGCGGCGGCGAGCGCCATCGTGAACAGCCCGAACGTCTGCCCCGTGACGTTCCCCCAGAACTGCGAGAACGCGACGAGGTTGATGTTCGCGGCGTTCAGCATCAACTCGACCGACATCAAGAACAAAAGCGCGTTGCGCTTCGTCAGGATGCCGAACAGGCCGATACAGAACACCGCCCCCGCGAGCAGCAGATACCACTGCGGCGGGACCATCAGCGGTCACCTCCAGTGTCTGCGTCCCCGTCGGCGTCGTCACCGAGGACGGCGCGTTTCAGCTCCCTGCCGCCGTCCGTGAGCAGCGAGACCGTCTCGCCGTCGGACTCGCGCCGCGCGAGGATGATCGCCCCGTCGATCGCCGCGTCGAGCGCGATGGCGATGATGAGGAAGGCGACGAGGAACGACTCCGCGGGCACGGAGCCGAAGTCGAGGTTGAACATCGCGTAGCCGATGCTCGCGGTGATGTTCGCGTCCGCCGGGAAGCCCTGTGGGGCCGGGAATTCGGCGCTCAGGAACGCGACGGCCATCACGACGAACAGCGCGAGCGCCGCGACGCCCGGTACGAGATGCGATCCGAGGTCCAACTCTGGTTTGGTCGTCATGTGCGACTCACCTCCGGTTCGTCCGGTTCTGTCTCCGTCCGCGTCAGCATCACGGCGAACGTGATGAGGATGAGAACCCCGCCGACGTAGACGAGGATCTGCATCGCGGCGAGGAACTCCGCTTGTAACATCACGTAGTGCACCGCGACGCTCAGAAGCGCCGCCCCGAGCAGGAGTGCGGAGTGCCAGACGTCCCGCACGAGGACGACGCCCAGACTGCTCCCCACGGTCACGAGGGCGAACAGCAGGAACGCGGCCAGTTCATAAACGGTAGCCATTGTGTGTGTCTCCTTGTGGGTACCCTTTGAAGATTTCGAGAACGGTCCGCGACGGTTACTGGTAGTCGACCTCGCCGTCGCTCTCGCCGACCCACGCGTTTCGATCGGGATTGCGCTCGTTGAGCGGGTCCATCCCCTTGTACCAGGGGACGTTCTTCAGTTGCTCTTTGTTGTAAACGAACTCGTTTTTCGTGTCCGCGGTGAACTCGAAGTTCTGCGTGAGCAGGATCGCGTCGACGGGGCAGACCTCCTCGCACAGGCGGCAGTAGATGCACTGGCCGATGTGGAGGTTGTACTCCTCGCCGTTTCGCTGGTCGTCCGTCACGATCTGGATGGTGTCGTTCGGACAGACGTTCTCACACTGCCGGCACCAGATGCACCGCTCCTGTGAGAACTTGTGGACGCCCCTGAACCGGGGGCTCACCTCGGGCGCGACGTCCGGATACTCGACCGTGAACGTCTGCCCGTCCAGCGCGTGTTTCATCGTCGTCGCCATTCCCTTGAGTAGTCCGATCATGATTACGCGATCACTCCCACGATGATGGCCGTGAGCGCCAGGTTCGCGAAGGAGAGCACGAGCATCCCCTTCCAGCCGATCTCGATGAGCTGGTCGATCCGCACGCGGGGCACCGCCGACCGGCACCACTGCGTGAACAGGAAGAACGCCCACATCTTGATGATCATCCAGACGAAGCCCGGCAGGACCGGTCCGGCCGGCCCCCCGAGGAAGAGCACGGCAACGAGCGCGCCGCCGAGGAAGATGTGGATGAACTCGCCCAGGTAGAAGAGCACGAAGTACACCGATGAGTACTCCGTCTGGTACCCGGCGACGATCTCGGTCGGCGCTTCCGGGATGTCGAACGGGTTACGGCCGATCTCGGCCATGTTCGCCGCCATGAACAGCACGAACGCGAACGGGTTGACGAACGCGAACCAGCTCGGGATCGACACACCCGCCACGGTCACGAGGGGCTCGGTCTGGGCGGCGACAATGCCGCTCATCTGGAGCGTCCCGGTGAAGAGCACGACCGACGCGGCCGTGACGATGAGGGGGATCTCGTAGGCGATGTTCTGCGCGATCGACCGGAGCCCGCCGAGGAGCGAGTACTTGTTGTTCGACGCGTAGCCGGCCATCACGAGCCCCAGCGAGGCGATCGACGCGGCCGCGAAGGCGAACGCCAGCCCCGTCTCGGGGTCCGCCAACTGGATGCCGGAGCCGAGCGGGATGACGGCGAAGCCCAACAGCGCCGAGAACGGTAGGACGATGGGTGCGAGGTCCCACGCCGGCCGGTCGACCCCTTCGGGGACGATCAGTTCCTTCGAGAGGAGTCGCACGGCGTCCGCGACGATGATGAGCAGGCCGAACGGCCCGATGCGGTTGACCGCGATTCGGTCGGTGAAGGCCGCGGTGATCTTCCGCTTGGCCCACGGCCCCGCGACCGCCGTCATCGTGAGCATCAGGTTCGCGATAATGAACGCGCCGATGAGCCCGCCGACGACCGCACCGGCGATCCCGTCGAGCCCGATGAGCCGGGCGATGGCGTCGGGCAGGGGCGCGCTCGACTGCAAGAGCGGGGGCGCTGGCATCACCGATCCACCTCACCGAGCACGATGTCGAGGCTCCCGAGCGAGGCGATCATGTCGGGGATGTACTCGCCCTCACTCATCTCGGGAAGCGTCTGGAGGTTCGAGAAGCACGGCGAGCGGATCTTGAAGCGCGCGGGCTTGTCGGTGCCGTCGGCGCGCATGTAGATGCCGAGTTCGCCCTTCGCACCCTCGACGGCGCGGTAGATCTCGGTGTCGTCCTCGGGCCGCAGGGTCCGCGGAACGTTCGCCTGGATGTTCCGCTCCTCTTCGGGCCAGTCCTCCAGCAGGTCGACGCACTGTTCGATGATCTTCGCCGACTCCTCGACCTCCCGGAGGCGGACCAGCAGTCGGGAGTAGTTGTCACAGCCGTCCTCGGTGACGACGTCCCAGTCGAGTTCATCGTAGTAGCCGTAGGGGTCGTCGCGGCGGAGGTCGTAGTCGACACCCGATCCGCGGGCGACCGGCCCGGTCGCACCGTAGGACTTGGCGACCTCCGGAGGGAGGACGCCCGTGTTGACGGTACGGACCTGGAGGATCTCGTTCGCGGAGATGAGGTCGTGGTACTCCTCCAGCGACTCGGGGAGTTCGTCGAGGAACGACCGGATCTTGTCGAAGAACTCCTCGCGGGGCTCGGGGAGGTCCCAGACGACGCCGCCGAGGCGGAAGTAGTTGAACATCAGTCGCTGGCCCGTGAGGTCTTCGAGGATGTTCTGGGTCTTCTCGCGGTCGCGGACGGCGTACATGAAGATGGCCGTGAAGTCGCCGTACACGTCCAGCGCGAACGTTCCCACGGCAAGCATGTGCGCGGCGATGCGGCACAGTTCCGCGCCGAGGGTCCGGATGATCTGTGCGTACTCCGGCACCTCGATGTCCGCCATGTCCTCCGCCGCGCGCGCGTACGCCCATTCGTTGAGCAGGCCCGCCGAGATGTAGTCCCAGCGGTCGGGGTACGGCATGATCTGATACCGGTATGTTCCCTGCTGACAGAGCTGCTCCTCACACCGGTGGAGGTAGCCGATGTCGGACTCCAGATCGGCGATCTGCTCGCCGTCGAGCGTCGTCTTCACGTGGAGCACGCCGTGAGTCGCCGGATGGTGCGGGCCGATGTTGACGAACATCGTGTTGCCCTCGTCGTCGGTGTGGTCCTCCTGGAGCGGGTTGGCGTGCTCTTTGAGCGTGACGATCTGGGGACGGTCCTGGTCGTAGTCGAGCGAGAGCGGGTGGCCCTGCCACGTCTCGGGGAGGAGGATCCGTCGGAGGTCGGGGTGACCCTCGTACTCGATCCCTACCAGATCGTAAGCCTCCCGCTCGTGCCAGTCCGCGGTCCGGAACACGGGTTCGGCGGTCTGGCTCTTCGGGGCGTCCTTCGACGTGGGAACGACCACGCTCACCTCCCGGGTCCGGTCGTCGTACGAGGTGAGGTGGTAGATCGACTCGTAGCGGTCCTCGTATTCCTGGCTCGTCACGCACGAGAGGTGGTCGAAACCAGCCTCGTCGCGCAGGCGGAAGAGCACGTCCTGGACCGCGTCCGGGCGGATCTCGAACCCCGGCGCGTTGAGGTGGTCGTCACGGGCGAGCACGTCGTCGCCCAGCAGCGCTTCGAGTTCGTCGCCCGTGGTCGGGAGCGTCTCCTCGACGAGCTCCGGTTCCGGTTCCGGTTCTTCGAGGCTCATTACGGCGAGTCACCCCAGTTGTATCGCATGACGAGGTCGTCCTCGTCGATCTCCTCGGCGAGCTGGTCGACGATCTCGTCGCGCTCCAAGTCGCCGAACTGCTCCAGTTCGTACGGCTTCACGGTCACCGGCGAGGACTCGCCGTTGGCGATGCGCTCTTGCAGTTTGGCGACGCCGTACACCAGCGCCTCGGGCCGCGGCGGGCAGCCGGGGACGTGGATGTCGACCGGGATGACCTCCTCGGCACCCTTGACGACGTTGTACCCCTCCTGGAACGGCCCCCCGGAGATGGTACACGAGCCCATGCCGATGACGAACTTCGGCTCGGGCATCTGGTCGTAGACGCGCTTCATGCGCGGGGCGAACTTCGAGACGATCGTTCCGGGGACGATGATGACGTCGGCCTGCCGCGGCGACGCGCGGGGCACACCGGCACCGAAGCGGTCGAGGTCGTGCTTGACGGCGTAGGTGTGCATCATCTCGATGCTGCAGCAGGCGATGCCGAACTGCAGCATGAACATCGACGACCCGCGGACCCAGTTCATGAACTGGTCGAACTTGGTGAGGATGAACGGCGAGGAGCCGAACGCCTCCCGCAGGGTCGAATTGAAACGGCTGTCCGCGCCGGCCATCCGGGCGTCGCGCGTCTCGGTCTGTACTTGCGTGTCGTCTGTTACGAACGGTTTGTTGTCGCTACTCATGCTTCCCTCTCGGTTTTCCGGCGGCTGGCACGCGGGCTCTTGACCCACTTGACGGCTCCGTTGCGCCACGCCCACACGAGACCGACGACGAGGACGCCGATGAAGACGAACATCGGCAGCAACACCGTCGACAGGCTCGCACCCTGTTCGAGCGCGGACCGGTAGATGACGGTCCACGGGAGGATGAGAACGGTCTCGATGTCGAACACGACGAACAGCAGCGCGACCATGTAGTACTGAATGTTGAACTGGACGCGCGCCGTCCCGGTGGGGACTTCACCGCTCTCGTAGGTGGCGCTCTTGCCTTGTTCGGGCACCGTGGGGCGCAGTAGCGCCGACACCGCCATCATCCCGACGGGGATGCCGACGCCGACGAGGCCCAACGCGCCGATTGCTATCCAATCGTTCATACGGGATTCTCCTATCGTCCGTCGCTTAGAACACCACCACTATAAGCGTTGATTTGTGCTCTGGCGTGCCCGAAAAAGCGATTCGTCCGGAAACGCCGGCCGAGCGGGTCGCTGTGAGTGCCTGTGGTAGCAAACCACACGTGAGCGGGTCGGACGCGGCCGATCCCGGTTACGCGTCGTCGTGTCGCTCGCGGAAGCCCGCGAGGCCCAGGTCGTGGAGTTCCCGGGAGACGTCCGCGACCCCCGCCTTCTGGGAGTCGTGGAACGCCACGAGCCGGTCTCGGACCTCGTCGTGTTCGCGCGCGAGGGTCTGGGCGGCCGACAGCGCCGCGTTGAACGACTTGCCCGCGTCTACCGCGGTAATAGGCGCTCCCGTCGGCATGCCGATGACGGAGTCGACGGACTTCTCCTGGACGGGGACGCCGACGACTGGAACGGGAAAGGCGATCGAGGCGGTCATGTTCGGCAGGTCCGCGCTCTTCCCGCCCGCGCCGGCGACGATCACGTCGAGTCCGCGTGCCTCGGCGGTGTCGGCGTACGCGTACATCAGGTCCGGCGTGCGGTGGGCGGAGACGACGTAGCTCTCGAAGGTGAACCGCTCCTCGGGCGGGGTCGAGAAGTCGGTCTGTTCGGCGAAGCCGAGCTCGAAGAGCGCCTCGTACGCGCCCGCCATCACGGGGAGGTCCGAGTCCGACCCCATGATGATCCCCACGTCGGGCGTCCCCCGTGAGGGGCGGTCCTGTGCGGCTTCGTCGCGCAGTCGGTCGATGAGGTCGCGTTCGTCGGTCATGGTCAGTGGAAGTCGAGGCCGTCGCGGGTTTCTCGCGCGCGTTTCAGGAGACGATCGATCTCCTCCTCCTCGTCGCCGGCGTCGCCCACGAGGGTCAGATGGCCCATCTTTCGGAGCGGCCGAACCTCGTGTTTGCCGTACCAGTGGAGCGCGGCTCCGGGTTCGGAGAGGACGACGTCGACGTTCCCCAGTCGAGCCGCCCTTGGTGCATCGACCGTCCCGAGGACGTTGGCCGACACCGTCGGCGAGCGGAGTCGTGTCGCGCCCAGCGGCCACCCCAGGACGGCGCGGACGTGCTGTTCGAACTGCGAGGAGACCGCGCCCTCGATGGTCCAGTGTCCCGAGTTGTGCGGCCGCGGGGCGACCTCGTTCACCAGGATCTCCCCGTCGGCCTCGAACAGCTCGATGCCGTAGACGCCGCGGCCCTCCAGGAGATCGAGCACCTCGCGGGCCACTTCTTCGGCGCGCTCGGTCACGGCGTCGGTCGTGCGCGCGGGGACGACCGTCTCCCGGAGGATCTCCGCCTCGTGGACGTTCTCGCCGACGGGGAACGTCCGGATCTCCTCGCGGCCGACGGCGCCGATGACCGACAGTTCGCGGTCGAAGTCGACGAACGCCTCGGCCATCGCGTCCCCTCCAAGGGATTCGAGCGCCGCGGCCGCCTCGTCGGCGTCGTGGACGGGGACGTTGCCGCGGCCGTCGTAGCCGCCGCGGCGCGCCTTCAGCATGACGCCGCCGAACTCGTTCGTACACGATTCGAGGTCCGAGACGGTATCGACCCGGCGGAACGGAGGGACGGGGATCCCCGCCTCCTCGAACGTCCGCTTCTGCCGGAGCTTGTCCTCGATGACGCGGAGCGTGTCGGGCGATGGGTGGACGGGGACGCCGGCCGCCTCGCTCACCTCGTCGAGGAGGTCGGGGTCGGCGAGTTCGATCTCGTACGTGAGCAGGTCACAGCGGGCGGCGAGTTCGGCCACGCCCTCGGGGTCGTCGAACGAGCCGACGACCTGGTCGGCGGCGACCGACGCGGGGCAGTCGGGCGTGGGGTCGAGCACGACGACGTGGACGCCCAGCGGGGCCGCGGCCTCCGCCAGCATCCGACCGAGCTGTCCCCCGCCGACGACGCCGAGCGTCGGCCCGGGCACCGTTGGCGAGTCGGAGTCGAGTGTCACGCGCGGGAGTCGTGTACGTCGGTGCATAAGAGTTGCCACCTCGGGCGGCCGAGTAGACACGAACGTGCAGACCCCGGCAGCCGTCGGCCGAACGGCCGTCGCGAGTGTCCGTGTCGGTATCGTGTCGATCGGGTGCTCACGCGTGGTCGCGCTCCGATCCGCGCAGGCGCGCCACTCCGAGGCCGACCGCAGCGGCGGCGGCCACGACCGCGGCGGCACCGAACACTCCGCGGAGGCCGACGACCGGGACCAGCGGGCCGAACAGGAGCGGCGAGAGGAACTGTCCCGTGTAGCCGAACGACGCGACGTAGGAGCTGAACTGGCCCTGACGGTCCGGCGGCGCGAATGCCTCAACCCAGGCGAACGTCGACGGGAACACCAGCCCCACACCGAGCCCCGCGAGGACGACCGGGAGGACGGACGCGACGGCACTCGCGGCCACGGTCGCGGCCCCGAAGCCGACGGCCCAGAGACAGAGCGCGGCGAACACGAGCGTCGACCGATCGACGCGGCGCACCAGTCGGTCGTACCCCGCGGCCGCGACGCCGCCGGCGACGCCGTTGGCGGCCAGGTAGAGGCTGATCGCGAACGACGACGACACGCCGACGCCGGGGAGAAACTGCGGGTAGAACACGACGACCACGTACAGGAGCGCGTTCGCGCCGAAGTAGAGCAGGTACACCGCGAGGAGCGCCGGTCGACGGCGGAACACGGCCAGGGTCGCCGCCAGGCGGTCGCGGAGCCCCGGCGCGCGAGCGCCGTCCGCGACCGCGTCGGCGTCGGTTCCCCGGTCGGTGTGGGTCTCCGGAATCGTCGCGGCGGCGACGAGCCCGAGCGGGAGGGCGACGAGATACACCCCGAACGGGAGGTTCCACGCGACCGTGCCGGCCGTGCCGCCGACGAGCGGCCAGACCGCGGCCCCGGCGCTGTTCGCACTGCTCCGGTAGCCCAGCGCCCGCTCCATCTCCCGGCCCTCGTACAGGTCGTAGATGAGCACCGTCACGGCGGTGTACACCGCGGCGGTCCCGAGCCCGAGGACGGCCCGCGAGGCCAAAAGCGGGAGGAAGCTGTCGACGACGAGCCCCGCACCGCCCCCGAGGCCGTAGACGGCGAGCCCGCCGACGAACGGCCGGCGGGGGCCGAGGCGGTCGACGAGCACCCCCATCAGCGGACTCGCCAGGACGATCACCCCGCCGTGGGTGGTGATGATGAGCCCGGCCGCGGCCCCGGAGACGCCGAGTTCGTCGCGGATCTGCGGGACGATCGGACCCAGGATCGCCCCGGCCATGACCGTCAGTGTCGCCGCCGCGACCAGGACCCAGAGGGAGCGCCGCCGCACCGTCGCAGTTGCCACTGGCGGCGCTTCGGTCGTCTCGGCTTTCGGGGTTACGGTTCGGAGCCGTCGGTCGGACGGCTCTCGTCCCGGACACCCGTCGACCGATCAGGCGTCGGGTGCCGACCGCTGGGCACGCTGGAGCGCCTCCTCGTCGACGAAGACGACGACGTGTTCGCCCCAGAGCTTGAACGCGTGTTCGCGGGCCGTGTACCCCTCCAGGTGGGGCGCGAGTTCGTCACGGTCCCAGTCGTGGGCGACGACGACCGGCGGCGGGTTCGCGAGCGCCTCCCCGGTCGGCGTGTCGGGGTCCGTCGAGGTGACCTCCGCGCCGTACAGTTCGAGATACCACGGGAACGGGAGGCGGGAGTGCCAGGCCGGACCGCCCGGCGGCGGGGTGTCGGCGGAGGACTCGTTCGAGACGTACAGTTCGACCGAGTCGCCGCCGGGCGTCGTCGTGCCGTAGAAGAGCACGTCCGTCCCCTCGTTGGCCTCGACCACGGTCCGGACGTCCGCGAGCGACCACCTGAGGTCGTTGCCGGGCTGGGCCCACTGGAGCACCTCCTTGTCGGCCTCTTCGGTCGAGTTCCAGTACGCCGCGTTCGCCCCGACCACGCCGCCGACGGCCGCCAGGAGCAACAGCGCCGCGAGGCCGGTGGAGACGGCGTCGTCCTGGGCGAAGGCGTCGCGCCCCGCACGGACGACGAACGCGACGCCGACCGCCGCGGGGACGGCGAAGGGGACGACCGCGTGGACGGCGGCCCAGGGCGCCTGGATGTCGGTCGCCAGCGGGTAGCCGACGACGCTGGCGAGCCCCCAGTAGGTCGCGAAGGCGACCAGCGGGCGGAATCCGGGCGTCTCGGGGGAGTACCGGTCCGTCACCGCACCGATCAGGCCGAACGCGAGCACGACCGGCGCGCCGTACGCGAGCGTCTCGAGGTAGTCGTACAGGTAGGGGAGGTAGTCGTGGTCCTGGTGACTGCCGTCGACCCAGGTGCCGTAGAAGCGTTCGGCCGGCTCGATCGTGCCGGCTTCGACGACGCCCGGGAGCGCCGCGGGGTTCGAGAGCGCCCCCCAGAGGTCGGGCCGGGGGGCGTAGAAGAACACCACGACCGCGAAGAAGGCCGCGACGGCACCGACCGTGTACGCGCCCGTCCGCAGGAGGGCACGCTCGAACGTCGGGCCCTGGACGCGGAGCCAGCGGTACGCCGCGGTGGGCCACGTCTCGGCGAGGACGTCGCCGAGTCGCGTCCCCGCGCGCGTCTCGCGGACGAGTCGGTGATCGAGGACGAGCGCGGTCGCGCCGAGGAAACAGAGCACGTACAGCAGGGCGTTCTCCTTCGTCGTGAAGGCGAGGCCGAACGCGGCTCCCGCGGCGACGAGGTAGCCGAGTCGACGCGTCGTCAGGAGTCGGAGGAGACAGCCGAGCGCGACGAGTGAAAAGGCCGCGACGAGGACGTCGTTGCGCATGAACCGCGAGTAGTACACCAGCAGGGGGTTCAACGCGAGCAGCGCGCCGAGCGCCACGACCTCGTCGTCGCGGAGGTAGTCGCGGAAGAGCCACGCCGCCAAGGGTAAGAGGCCGCCGACGACGGCCACGGGGAGCCGCGCCGCGAAGTCGGAGGCGGGAAGCAGGGCGAACAGGTAGTCGTTGACGATGGGGAGGAACGGGCCGTGGACGATCGGACGGTACGAGTGGATCCCCGTCTCGCCGTAGCGGAGGATCCAGTAGCCGACACGACCCTCGTCCCAGTGCATCACGCGGCCGCCGAGGGAGACGACGCGGAGGAGGAGGGAAAGCAGGGTGATCCCCAAGAGGGCGAGGAAGGTCCGGGACGCGAGCGGCCCCTCGTCGGTACGCATGAGTCGTAGTCGGGGGCCCGTGGATTACAACTCTTGTGTTACGTGTCGGATGTGACGGCTTGTGTTACGTGTCGGATGTGACGGCTTGTGTTACGTGTCGGATGTGACGGCTTGTGTTACGTGTCGGATGTGACGGCTTGTGTTACGTGTCGGATGTGACGGCTTGTGTTACGTGTCGGACGTGACGGCTGTCCCGTCCGTGACCCGGGTCCGGCGGCGGACCGGACGACGACCGCTCCGAAGCCCACGGCTCGTGTCTCCCGCGGTGACTGTCAGGCGACGTATCAAATACATCATCATTTATAATGGGGTACGTGCTACCGGTACGTGCAATGAGAGCAGCAGTGTACCACGGGCAGAAGGACGTCCGGATCGAGGACGTCGAGCCGGGAGTCGTCGGCCCAGCGCAGGTACGGGTCGACGTAGAGACGTGTGGGATCTGCGGGACCGACCTCCACGAGTACGCCGCGGGCCCGATCTTCATTCCGGGCGACGACCCGCACCCGGTCTCCGGGGAGCAGTTGCCCGTCACCATGGGCCACGAGTTCAGCGGCGTCGTGAGCGAGGTGGGCGAGGGCGTGACGTCGCTCGCCGAGGGTGACGCGGTCGCGATCAACCCTATCCTCTGTTGTGGCGAGTGCCGCCAGTGCGTCGAGGGGAACTACCACATCTGCGACTCGATCGGCTTCGTCGGCCTGTCGGGCGGCGGCGGGGGCTTCTCCGAGAGCGTCGTCGTCGACGAACACCAGGCCGTCCCCCTGGTCGAAGGCGTCCCCATCGAACACGGCGCGCTGGTCGAACCGCTGGCCGTCGGCCTGCACGCGGTCCGGCGTGCGGGCGTGCAGGCGGGCGATTCAGTCGCCGTCTTCGGCAGCGGCCCAATCGGCCTGTCGGTCATCCAGTCGGCGCGAGCGGCGGGCGCGGGGGATATCATCGTCTCCGAGCCGCGACCGGCACGCCGCGAACTGGCGACCGAATCGGGGGCGACGACGCTCATCGACCCGACCGAGACGGATGCCGTCGAGGAGGTCCGCGAACATACGGGCGGGGGTGCCGACCAGACGTTCGAGGTCGCGGGCATCGAGACGACGTACAAACAGTCGATCCAGGCGACGCGTCCGCACGGGACGACGACTATCGTCAGCATCTTCGAGGAGGAAGCGAGTTCGCACCCGATCGACCTCGTGCTCGGCGAACGGACCATCACCGGGACGCTCGCGTACCTCGGGGGGCCGCGCTCGGCCGAGGAGTACGGCATGGTCATCGACATGCTCGCCAGCGGGGCGCTCGACGTCGACCCGCTGATCACGGCCCGCATCGACCTCGACGAGATCGTCGACCGCGGCTTCGAGTCGCTGTTGGACCCCGACAGCGACCAGGTGAAGATCCTCGTCACCCCTCGGTAACGGCCCGCTGACGCCCCGGTAACGGCCCGCGACGGGGCCGATCGGAGGGGACGAGCGGTCCTGCCGAACGGCCCTGTCGGTCTGTCCGACCGACCGGGCCGGCCGAACGACGCGTGAGGCGGGGCGGTGTGGCCGTCCCGGGACGATACCTCTTTTACCCACCCGCCGGACCCACGGATATGACCCAACTGGGACTGGTCGTCGCGCGGTTCAACGAGTCGGTGACGGGGCCGATGGAGCAACAGGCCCGCGACGCCGCCGCCGAGCGCGACGCCGAGATCGTCGAGACGATCCACGTGCCCGGGAGCTACGACACGCCGCTGGCGGCCGACCGGCTCGCCCGCCGGTCGGACGTCGACGCCGTCGCGGTCCTCGGGGCGGTCGTCACCGGCGACACCGACCACGACCGCGTGATCGCCGACGCGACCGCGCAGGGGCTGACCCAGGTGAGCCTCGACCGGGACACGCCCGTCCTGTTCGGCGTCTCGGGACCGGGGATGAGCGGGGCCGAGGCGCGCGAGCGCGTCGAGAAAGGAGCGGAAGCGGTATACGCCGCCGTCGAAATGGTGGAGGCACTAGCATGACGCACGAATTCGACTTCGCGGCACGCGTCGGCCGGGTCGAGCCGAGCGCGACGCTCGCCATCTCGAACCTCGCCTCGGAACTCGAAGCGCAGGGGAAAGACGTCGTCGACCTCTCGGTCGGCGAACCCGACTTCCCCACCCCCGACAACGTTATCCAGGCCGGCAAGGACGCGATCGACGCGGGCCACACGGGCTACACCTCCTCCAACGGGATCCCCGAACTCCGCGAGGCGATCGCCGCGAAACTGGAGGGCAACGGCGTCCCCTGTTCGTCGGAGAACGTCGTCGTCACGCCCGGCGGCAAGCAGGGGCTGTTCGAGGTCATCCAGACCGTCGTCGACGATGGGGACGAGGTCGTCCTCCTCGATCCGGCGTGGGTCTCCTACGAGGCGATGGTGAAGCTCGCTGGCGGCTCCCTCTCCCGGGTGGACCTCTCGCCGTACGGCTTCCAGCTCGAACCCGCCCTCGACGACCTTTCCCGAGCAGTGGGCGACGACACCGAACTCCTGATCGTGAACTCGCCGTCGAACCCCACGGGGGCCGTCTTCAGCGACGCCGCGCTCGAAGGCGTCCGCGACCTGGCGGTCGAACACGACATCGCCGTGATCTCAGACGAGATCTACGAGCGAATCGCCTACGGCGTCGAGCCGACCTCCCTCGGGTCGTTAGATGGAATGGAAGACCGCACGATCACGCTCAACGGCTTCTCGAAGGCCTTCTCCATGACGGGCTGGCGGCTCGGCTACTACGCCGCGCCCGAGGAACTCGTCTCCCAAGCTGGAAAGATCCACTCGCACTCCGTGTCGTGCGCCGTCAACTTCGTCCAGCACGCGGGCGTCGAGGCGCTGTCGGAGCGGACGGATTCGACGGTAACGGAGATGCGTGACTCCTTCCGCGACCGCCGCGACATGCTGCTCGACCTCTTCGACGACCACGGCGTCGAGGTGCCGTACCCCGACGGCGCGTTCTACATGATGCCGAAGTTCGCCGACGACGGCGACGACCAACGGTGGTGTGAGGACGCGCTCGAACAGGCGCAGGTCGCGACGGTACCGGGAAGCGCATTCGGCGCGCCCGGGTACGCCCGCATCTCCTACGCCGCCAGCGAGGAGCGCCTCCGCGAGGCGGTCGACCGCCTCGCCGACGCGGACCTCATCTGAACCCGCCGCCTCGACTGCTCACGCCGGCCACACCCTGAGGGCGTTCGCTCGCCCCGCGGCGACGACGACGCCCGCCGGCCCCGTGACGGCACAGAGGTTCGACGTCAGTCGTCCGCCGAGCGGGACGCGCCACGCCTCCACGACGCCTCCCCCGTCGCCGTCGAGCCGTCGCAATCCGACCAGTTCCCGCTGCGGATCGTCGGGCACCAGCAGTTCCATCGAGCCGTCGCCGTCGAGATCACCCGCGACCGCGTTGTCGAGGGTCCGCGACCCGATGGCGTGCGTCGAGTAGCCGCGCAGGGAGGCGACGAGGTCGAGCCGGCCGTCGCGGACGCGGTAGAACTCCGCCGTTCCCCCGACGTGTGGCGTCTTCACTGCCGCCAGTTCGGTCTCGCCACCGGGGCCGAACGGCGCGACCGCGAGCTGATGTCGCCACCGGAAGCCCGAGCCGACGGCCACTCCCTCCGTCGCGTCGCCCGCCGCCGAGAGCGCGACCAGCCGCGCCCCCCGCTCCGCGTCACTCGCCGTCACGACCACCTCGCGCTCGCCGTCGTCGTCCACGTCGGCGACGATGGGAGCGATCCCCTCGACGACGCCCGACGGCGGGGCGAGCGTGGCTTCGAGGCCGCCGGCGGGGTCGAGGACAGCGATCGAAGCGGCCTCCAGTTCGTCGCCGAGGACGCCGTGGGCGTACTCGCGCGTGCGGGACGCGAGCACGTACAGCCGTCCGGCCGCGCACAGCCGTCCGGCCGCGCGCACGATCCGCGCGTCGGGGAGCGCATCCACGTCGGCGTTCTCCCCGGCCGGGAGTCGGACCGCGCCGTCGGGCGTGACCGAGGCCCACCCACCCGTCGTCGGGACGGCGTGGGTGAGCGGCGAGCCGATCACGGGCGCGAGCACGGGCTCCGACGCGCCGACGAGGAGCGGCGGTCCCGGCGGGGCGTCGAGGTCGTGATCGAGCACAGAGACGTCGCCGTCGACGACCGAGAGGACGCGCGCGCCGCCGGCGGTGACGACGGCGAGGCGGACTCCGTCCTCCCACGGTACGCCGACGACCCACTCGGGCTTCGCGTCGAGCCCGACGTCGACGGGATCGGCGCGGGGGAGCGAGCCGCGACCGTCGATGAGCCGGTTCCCGTCGGGGCGGAGATGCGTGTAGCCGAGCGGGGCGTCGCCGGGCGGCGGGGGCGGCGAGTCCGTCCCGACAGCCGGCGTCGGCGGGGGATCGGTCCGGCCGTCGGGCGCGAGCGGGGCGGCACAGCCGGCGAGCGCGCCGGCCAGGCCGAGACCGGAAGCGAGGAACGTCCGTCGGAACACACCGGACCGTCGGACGGGGCGGGCGTAAACTCACCGCGGGTGGGCGGGGCGTTCGACCACCGGTGACCGATCCGGCGCGGAGAGTTTTTATCACGTCACGGCTCCAGAACCGAACGAATGCGCGTCAGCGACCTGCCGCTCCCCGACGAGGTCATCGCCCACCACGAGTCGGAGGGGATCACCGAACTCTATCCGCCGCAGGCGGCGGCCGTCGAGGCCGGCATCACAGGGGGGACGAACGTCGTCGTCGCGGTCCCCACGGCGAGCGGGAAGACGTTCGTCGCCGAACTCGCGATGCTCACCGCCGGCGGACCGGCGCTGTACATCGTTCCCCTTCGCGCGCTCGCACGCGAGAAGTACGAGACGTTCTCGGAGGTACCCGGCGTGGACGTGGGGATCGCGACGGGCGACCTCGGCTCCGCCGAGGAGTTGGGGGGGTCCGACGTCGTCGTGGCCACCGCCGAGAAAGTGGACTCCGCGATCAGAAGCGGGGCGTCGTGGGTCGACGACCTCGCCTGCGTTGTCGTCGACGAGGTCCACCTCCTCGGCTCGCAGGGGCGAGGGCCGACGCTGGAGGTGACGATGGCGACCCTCGGGCGGCGTGCGCCCGACGTCCAGATCGTGGCGCTCTCCGCCACCGTCGCCAACCCCGAGGAGATCGCCGAGTGGCTCGACGCGGAGCTCGTCCGGAGTCGCTGGCGGCCGGTCGACCTCAGGACGGGCGTCTGCGCCGGGGGACGCGTCGACTTCGACGACGGGTCGACGCTCGCCGTCGCGGTCGACGCCGAGGCAGACGATCGAGGCGTCGGGACGGCGACGACGGTCGAGCTCGTTCGAGGGGCGATCGACGACGGCGGGCAGTGTCTCGCGTTCGTCCGTTCGCGCCGGGAGGCCGAGACGCTGGCCGCCCGACTCGCCGAGGAGTCGGTCGGGGCGGCGAGCGCCGTGGCCGCCGACGTGCGGGACGCGGGCGGAACGGACACCGGGCGGCGGCTCGCCGACTGTGTCGAGGGGAGCGTCGCCTTCCACCACGCGGGGCTCCGTTCGGAACACCGCGCGATCGTCGAGAACGCCTTCCGCGACCGCCGCCTGAAGTGTATCTGTGCGACGCCGACGCTCGCGGCGGGGGTGAACGTCCCCGCCCGCCGGGTCGTGATCCGCGATCAGCAACGCTACACCGGGTCGGGGATGGAGTGGCTTCCGGTCCTGGAAGTCCACCAGATGTGCGGCCGCGCGGGCCGACCCCACCTCGACCCCTACGGCGAGGCGGTGCTCGTCGCCGGCGACGCCGACCGCGAGGAACTCGAATCGAGATACGTCGGGGCCGCGCCCGAGGCCGTCGAGTCGCAACTGGCCGACCGCGAGGCGCTCCGGACGCACGTGCTCGCCATCGTCGCCTCGGGCTTCGCCGAGTCGCGCGGGGGCGTGCTCGACGTCCTCGACGCGACCTTCTACGCCCACGGCAGACCCGAGGAGAGCCTCGCGGGGCTCGTCGACGACGTGGTGTCGGATCTGGTCGCCTGGGAGATGCTCACCACCGGGGAGGGGCTGGCCGCGACCGAACTCGGCACCGCGGTCTCCCGGCAGTACGTCGCGCCGCGGACGGGCGCGCGGATCGTCGACGGACTCCGGACGATGCGCGGGATGGAGCGCGTGACGGGGCTGACGGCGCTCGAAATCGTCTGCGACACGCCGGACATGCACGGCACCTACCTCGGCAACCGCGAACGCGCAGCGATGTACCAGTACGCCCGGAGCCACGCCGACGAGTTCACCACGTCGATGGGCGAGACGGAGACGTTCGAGCGCTGGCTGGAGGCGGTGAAGACGGCCCGGATCCTGCTGGAGTGGGCCGACGGGGCCTCGACAGACGACCTCGTCGAGCAGTACCGCATCGGCCCGGGCGACCTCGAATCCCGCGTCGAGCGCGCGGAGTGGCTCCTCGGGGCGGCCGCCGCCGTCGCGGCCGTCCTCGACGCGGACGGTTCGGCGTTCCGCGAGGTTCGCGACCGGCTCTGAGGCCGGCGCGTCGGTGTCAGAGAGGCAAGAGTTTACTCCCCGACAGCCGTCCCCGCGGACGTGCTCGCCGAGGTCGCCCTCTTCGTCGTCGGACTTGCCGCCCTCGTCGTCGGGTCGGACCGCGCCGTCACGGCCGCGGCGGAGGTCGCCCGGTACTACGGCGTGTCGTCGTTTTTCATCGGCGTCACGCTCATCTCCGTCGGGACCTCGGTCCCCGAGATGGTGACGTCGGTGTACGGCGCGTGGTACGGCGCGGGCGACATCGTCGTCGGCAACATCGTCGGCTCCGAGACCTCCCAGATCACGCTCGCGATCGGCATCGTCGCGCTGCTGTCGCCGATCGTCGCCGAGCGGCGGAACGTCATGATCTACGGCGGCGCGATGACGCTCGCGATGGTCGTCATGCTGCTCACGCTTGACGACGGCGTGATCCAGCGCTCGGAGGGGTTCTTGATGATGTTGGCGTACGTCAACTTCGTCTACACGCTGTACACCAACGAGGGCGGGACGGAGATCGCCCAGGAGGTCGTCGACGAGGCCGAACCGCCCGAGCGGGCGCTCCCGTGGATCGTCGGCGGCCTTGCGCTGGTGGCCGTCGGCGGGCAGTTGCTCGTGACGAACGGGATCGCGCTCGCGCGGATCGTCGGCGTCTCGGAGTACCTCGTCGGGATCCTCACCGGCCTCGGGACGACCACCCCGGAGATCTTCGTCGCGGGGATCGCCGCCCGCCGCGGGTCGAGCGGGATCTCGGTCGGGTCGATCCTCGGGAGCAACATCACCGATCCGGTGTTCTCGCTCGGCATCGGCGCGCTCGTCGCCGACGTCGTCGTCACCGATCTCGATTCGGTCATCCCGTCGGCGACGTACATGCTGGTCGCATCGCTCGTCGTACTGGGGCTGTTCTACTGGCGGCGCGGGATCGACCGTCGGACGGCCGTGGTGTGTCTCGGTCTGTATCTGCCGACGTTCCTGTTCGTGTGACGTCGGCGCTCATGTCGTGTGGCTCGCGGTCGGTCGCCGTCGCTCGTCATCGCCACGCCATCGACGGGTGTGCAGATCGGAGCGACGACAGTGGGTGGAACCGGGCGACGACAGTGGGCGGAATCGGGCGACGACAGTGGGCGGAATCGGGCGACGACAGTCCCCAGGGCGGTGAGACCACGGGCCTCCCCCAGCCGATTCGCGCTCTCGCTCCCTGCGGACGCTCGTGCGCTCATCCCTCGCACGAGCGTCCCCGCGGCACGGCGGCCGCGGGGGCCGCGCGCCACCGCACACACCGGCAACCGCTCCAGTCGGTGCCGGCCCGCTTCGAGTCCGTCAGGGCTCCTCCCACGGCCTCGTGGTGCCCTCGCCGAACAGTTCGCGCATCAGCGTGACGATGCTCTCGGGCGGGAACTGGCCGCGCTCGGTGACGATCGCGTCGACGTATCTCGGGGGCGTCACGTCGAACGCCGGGTTGACCACCTTGGGGTCGCCGATCCGCTCTCGATGCGTCGCGTCGATCACCTCCTCGGTGTCGCGGAGTTCGATGTCGACGGTGTGGCCCGTGAGCGTCGCCGGGTGGAGCTTCAGCGTCTGGGCGGCGACCATCACCGGCGTGCCGCGGTCGCGGGCGTTGACCGCCAGCCCCGAGGTCCCGATCTTGTTGATGACGCTCCCGTCGGCGGCGATGGAGTCCGCGCCCACGAGCACGTGGTCGACGTCGTTGAGGTAGTGTCGCGCCGCGCTGTCGACGACGAGCGTCACCGGGACGCCCATCGCGTCGAGTTCCTCGGCCGTGATGTGCCCCTGGTTCCGCGGGCGGGTCTCCTTGACGATCGCCTCCAGCGCCTTGCCCTGGTCGACGGCGCTTTCGACGCACGCGAGCGCGTCCGTCGAGTGGCAGTGGGTCATCACGACGTCGCCGTCGCGGAGCCGGTTCGCACCGACCTGTCCGAGGTCGGACTGCGCGCGGTCGAGTCGAACACAGAAGTCGTCGGCGGTTCGCTCGACCGATGCGTGGAGTTCCTCGACGGTCTCGCCCGCCAGTCCGTGGAGGACGTACCGGAGGGCGTTCGGGAGGCTCACCGCCGTCGGGCGCGTGGCGAAGAGAAGCCGCGCCGCCGCCCGAAGCTCTGCGCGGAACTCCTCCGGGCTGTCGGCGTCGCTCGCCCGTGCCTGTGTCCGGAGCGCGCGCGCGGCGGCGTCCGCGATGGCCGCCGCGCCACGCGTCTCCATGGTGTCGATGGCCGCGGCCGTCTCGCGCACCTCCTCGTGGACGTCCATGTGGGGACGTTTCACGCCACGAGGGAAAAACGAGGTGGCGCGTATCCTGTACGGAGACGGGGCCCAGGAATCCACGGAACTGAGAACCACGAGACGTGTTTATCGACCGTCGACGCGAGTGAGTACTCATGGAGATCACGCCCTCACGGACCGTCAGCAGACTCGGGTTCTGGTCGGCCCTCTTCGCCGCGCTGTTCAGCGTGAGCTACGTCGTCGCGCAGGTCGCCGAGTGGCTCGGGCTGTTGGGCTCGGCGGGTGGCCCGGAGAGCACGAGCACTCCCCTCGGGCTCGTCGTGCTCCTCACCCCGTCGCTGTTCCTCGGAACGGCCTTTGCGATCCTCATGGTCAGCGTCCACTACTACGCGCCCGACGACCGGAAGATCTGGAGCCACCTCGGGGTCGTGTTCGCGACGATCTACGCCGTGTTGATCAGCATCAACTACTACGTCCAGCTCACCTTCGTCCTCCCCCGGCTGCTCGACGGCACCGCCGAGAGCGTCCGACTCCAGCCGTTCCTCTTCGTTCCGTTCGACTCGTTCCTCTACTCGGTTGATCTCCTCGGATACAGCTTCATGAGCCTCGCCACGCTGTTCGCCGCGTTCGTCTTCACGGGTCCGGGGATCGAACGGGCGGTTCGTCTGTTCCTGATCGCGAACGGGCTCGTGCTCCCGTTCCTCGCGCTCCAGATCTACTACCCTCCGTTGATCTGGATCGCCTCCGTGTGGGCGGTCACGTTCCCCGGCGCGACGATCGCGCTCGCCGTCCTCTTCCGGCGGGCCGCACGTGCGACACCGGAGGCGACGGTGACCCCTGTGACCGGGTGACGGCTCGCCGCGACCTGCTCGCGGACCTCACGTCACACCCGTTCGACGAGCGTCTCCTGTGCGCCGCGAACGCGGACCGCCTCGCTCCGGTCGACGAGTGACTCCGCGTCGTCGAGTTTGGCTGGCACCTCCGCGTGCACGGTAAACAGCGGCTCCCCGGTCTCGACCGCGTCGCCGACGCGGCAGTGGAGGTCGAGACCGGCACCCGCGTCCTTCGGTGCCCCCGCGCGGCGAGCGACGTCGTTGACGAGGCGGTTGTCGACGTGGGTGACGACGCCCGACCGGTCGGCGTGGACGACGCGCGTGTGTCGGCCAACGGAGAGGTCTCCCGGCGTGACCTCCGGGTCGCCCCCTTGGGCGGCGACGATGCGCTGGAACCGCTCGCGCGCCGCCCCCGAGTCGAGGAGGGCGGTCGCGTCGGCGTCGACGCTGCAACAGTCGAACAGCAGGTCGGCGAGTCGGACGCTCTTCAGCCGGAGGTCCGCCGGACCGGCACCGTCGAGCGTCTCCAGGACGTCGCGCGCTTCCAGCACGGGGCCGACGCCGCGCCCGATCGGCTGTGAACCGCGGGTGATCGCACACTCGACGGTCAGACCGATGTGTTCGGCGACGCGGCGGACGTCAGTCGCGAACTCGCGCGCGGCGGCGAGGCTCTCGACTTTCGCCCCCTCGCCGTAGGGGATGTCGACGACGACGTGGGTCGACCCCGCGCTCTTCTTCTTCGAGAGGACCGACGCGATGAGTTGGCCGGGCGGGTCCAGCGAGAGCGGCGTCTCCGCGCGGATGATCTTGTCGTCGACGGGCGAGAGGTTCACCGCGCCGCCCCAGACGAGACACGCGCCCGCCTCGTCGACGATCCGCTCGACGCCGGCGCGGGAGAACGCCACGTCGCAGAACACCTCCATCGTGTCGGCGGTCCCCGCGGCGGAGGTCACGGCGCGCGAGGAGGTCTTCGGCACCGTCAGCCCCGCGGCCGCGACGAGCGGGACCAACACGGGGGTGACGCGGTTGCCGGCGACGCCGCCGATGGAGTGCTTGTCCGCGACGACGTCTCGCTCCCACGTGATCACCTCGCCGGCGGCCGTCATCCGCTCCGTGAGATGCATCGTCTCCGCCAGCGAGAGCCCGTTGGCGTACACCGCCGCGACGTACGCGCCGAGTTCTACGTCCGCGAGCCGTTCCTCGGTGATGTCGCGGACGATCCGCTCGAACTCCTCGCCGTCGAGCTCGATGTCGTCGAGCTTCTTGCGGATGTACCGCACTGACGCCGGCGTCGGGGCCAGCGAGACGTCGACCGGTCCCGTCACGTCGGTGAGCCGTCGCGTCGTGCCGACCACTCCTGGCGAGACGAGTTCGTCCGTGAGTTCGACGATGGCGACTGTCGTCCCGTCGTCGGTAGCGAGGTGAACCCGATCGAGCGGGTGCGCGCCGAGTTCGGCCGCGTCACGCTCGTTCAATAGGACGGTCGGCGACCGGGAGGCGATGTCGACCGGTTCGACGTCGAGCTGCATACGCCCCCGATCACGTGTCACGGGGTTAACTGTGTCCGCGTCAGCCGGCGTACTGCGAGACGAGCGACGCGAGGGACCCCTGATCGCGCACCCCGACGACGCGTTCGACCGGCTCCCCATCGCAAAAGAGGAGCAACGTCGGCACGCCCTGGACGCGGTACTGTGAGGCGAGTCCCTGATGCGTGTCGATGTCCACTTTCGCGACCGCCGCGGGCGAGTCACGAGCGAGGCCGGCGACCGCCGGTTCGAGCATCTTGCACGGCCCACACCAGTCGGCGTAGAAATCGACGAGGACGACGCCGTGGGTCGAGACGATCTCCGAGAGATGCGACTCGCTCTCGACGTGGATCGGCTCCGTCGGCGTCTCCGGTGTGCCGGCGACGTCGTCGGGTTCGCCCGCCGCGAGGCGACGTTCGAGCCGTTCGCGCTTTCGCTGCCGGATCTCGTCCAGTTCCTCCGAATCGGACATGGCCGGGTGTACTCGGCGACGACGCTTAACGGTTTTGCGCGTCTATGACAACACTACGGGGCGATATCGGTCTCGGGAGCGACCGGACAGAGACGAGAAGAGACGAACGAGCGCGGCCGTGGCCGAGCGAGTGCACCGGAGAGCGGACCGCCCACGCCTCAGTCGGAGTACAGCGAGTAGGTGATGACCGCAAAGCCGATGAGCGTGAGCACCGCGTCGATGAGGACGCCGAACGCGAGCGAGATGTCGAGCAGTGCGTCGAGCACCCCCGCGAGCAGTGCGCCGAACGTGATGATGCCGAAGCCGATGGCGAGCGCACGGAGCGAGCCCTCGCCCGTGTTCCGGTACGCCTTGTAGCTGAAGTAGGTGATGAGTCCGCCGAGGACGAGGATCGCCGTCTTCACCGCGACGATGAGCGACACCACCGCCGGAGAGGCCGCCGTGTGGACCATTACGTCTCCCTCCGGACCTTCGACCAGATGTCCGCCAGCCGTTCGTCGGGTGCCCGTCCGGCGCCTTCGATCTCCACCTCGAAGTCGCGCTCCTCGGTGAGCAGGACGCGAACGGCGTCGAAGGAGACCTCGTACGTGGTGGCGTGGTGGCCGTCGGCGCGGATTGCGGTCCCCTCGGTGAGGAGCGACGCGTCGGTCAACAGATCGAGTTTCCGATACGTCGTCGACAGCGGGATCTCACAGCTTTCGGATATCTCGCTCGCGGTCATTGGTTCTTCGAGTCCTCTGATGATCGTTCTCGCGTCCGCGTCGTCGAGCGCGTCGAGGACGGACTGCAACTCGTCTGGTTCCTCGTCCGAGCGGTCGCGAGCCATTACGAAGCCGTCCGCATCGGTCACTTATAACGTTCGGGGGTTCCGGTACGGCGAAAGCGCACCGATGTCGGCCGGACGCTCAGGTGTCCCCTCCCCCGTCGTCCGACGACCGGGTCGACGCCGCGTCCGGTCGCTCGTACGCGCCGTCGCGTCGCAACCGCCCCGCGGCGGCGAGGACGTCCGGGGTTCGGCAGACGCCGTCGGCACCCGTGACCTGTGGGACGGTGCAGTTGTTACAGCTCGCACAGACGACGCTCGTCTCGGACGCCGCGTCGAGCAGCCGCGCGGGGAGCCGCGGCTCGGCGTAGAAGGGCCTCCCCATCCCGACCATGTCGCACGACCGACCGAGGAGACGGTCGATCTCACCGCGGGTTCGGATGCCGCCTTCGGCGAGGACGGGGATGTCGACGACGCGGCGGACCGCGCGGCAGACCCCCGCGTTCCAGGCGGGCTCGAAGTCGTAGACGAGCGATTCGAGCCAGTTGCCGAGGGCGACGAGCCCCGCACGGAGTCTGCCCCCGAAGGCAGCGGCGTAGCCGTCGCGGAAGCGGTCGTCGCGCCACGCCGTCTCGGGGAACGCGCCGCGGACGATACTCGCGTCCCAGAACACGGAGCCAGTGACCGGGACGAGCGCGTCGTAGCCGTAGTCGGCGAGTCGGCGGCAGACGTGGACGGCCTCGCGGTCGGTGATGTGGGCGACGCCCGGCGGGGCCTCGGTTTCGGCGGGCACCTTCGTCATGAGGGGGACGTCGCCGGCTCGCTCGCGGATCTCGTCGTGGACGACCTCGAGAAAGCGCACCCCGTCGGCGAACTCGTCGTCGCGCCGGTTGTAAAACGGCGAGAGGAACTGGTGGACGATCCCCATGTTCGCGCCGGCGAGGTGGATCGCGTCGTAGCCGGCGTCGGCGGCGTAGCCGGCCGCACGCCCGAAGTCGGCCGCGAGGTCGTACACCTCGTCGGTCGACATGACGACGGGATCGTACGCGAGGAACCCGAGACGGTCCAGCAGTCGGAGCAGCCGGGGGAGCGGCGACACCGCCAACTGCTGGTAGTCCGCGTGCTTCGCCCGAAAGCCGGCGTGCCACGTCTCCATGCTCCGGAGCCCCCCGTGTTCGAGCTGGATCGCGATCGTCGAGCCGTGGTCGTGGATCGCGTCGGTGAGCCGGGAGAGCCGAGAGACGAACGCCGGGTCGTCGACGTACGTCATGTTCGGCGCGGCACAGCCGCCGGGGCCGCGGACGATGGTCGCCCCCTGGCAGACCAGCCCCGCGCCCGCCGCCGCGGCGGGTTCGAGGTGCGAGACGAGCGCGTCGACCGCACCGTCGCCGTTGCCGGCACACTCCAGCAGGGGTGCACGGTAGAGGCGGTTGGGGACGGTGAGACCGCCGATGTCGAGCGGGTCCTCGAGTCGGACCATACCGTCGTGAGGGTCCGGAGTGGCAAAACCTCGGGGGGCTCGATCGCGTGTGTGAGTACGTCGAGACTCGGCGTCGAAACGATCGCGTCGCTCGGGTGCGGTGCTCCCAAGACGGTCGGGATCGCGCCGGTCGACCGGAGTACGGACTTCGGTCGGAGTCGGGTTCTGCGAGTCTCGGCACACAACTGCGAAGTGGTGTTCCATGCGTCTCGACGCGGTGAGCGGAACCGCACAGTCCCCGATGCGCGGCGAGACGTCTCGGCTCTCCCCAGCCGGGTCACTCGCGGACGGAGCCGCGAGCAGGCCCCTCGTACGGGTCACTCGGTTGGGTCCCCTCACCGCGTTCCTGCGCGCCGCCAGCCCTCGCGGGGAAGTGGACGAGACGTGAGGCGACTCGGTTGGCGAACGGAGGCACGATCCACACACGAGACGGGTGTGCCGTCGCGTCGCGGCCCGTCCCGTGACCGGCATCAGATCACGCGACGGAGTGGCTGCCCCATCGTACAAGAAGGTCCGTGGCGTCAGCCCTGCCGCTCGCTGATCTCCTCGGCGATCCGCCCGTTCGGCCGGCGGAGTTCGCCGGACTCGACCTCGTACACGTAGCCCGAGATCGTGACGTCGTCGGGGAGGAGTTCGTGCGCCTCCAGGTAGGCGACCTGTGCGGCGCAGGCCTCGTCGATATCGTCCGTCATCCGGACCTACTCCGCGACCGAGGCGTCGCCGATCGTCAGTTCGGGGAGCGCCGGGTCGAGGTCCACGTCGTCGAGGTCGCCTGCCTGCGCTTCGAGCCCCGCGACGACGTCCTCGTCGGCGGCGCTCATCATCCCGCAGTCGGTGTGGTTGACGACGATGATCTCCTCCGTGTCGAAGAAGTTCGTCGTGAGCGCGGCGCTCCGGATCACGTCGTCCGTCACCTTTCCGCCCGCGTTGCGGTAGATCTGTGCGTCGCCGAGTTCGAGTCCGAGCGCCGACTCGACGGGGATCCGCTCGTCCATGCAGGCGACGACGAGCAGGTTCTCGTCCGTCGGGATCCCCTCACGGCGACGGCGCGCCCAGTTCTCGCGGTCGTCGACGCGGTCGTCGACGTACTCGTGGACGCGGTCGTAGTCGTGGTCGTGGTCTTCGAGCATCGCATGGGGGTACGGGGAGGAAGCGCCCAACGCTTCGCGTCCCTGCAAGAGCAACCGATTGACCCAGACGGCGGCAGTACTTGTTGCCTCGACGCGAGCACGACCCCGCCGCGGCTACCACGACACCGGATCGGTGCCGGGGGCCGCGTCGACAGCGGCGCTATCGTCGCGTCCGTCGTGTCGTGAGCCGACCTGGCCGTGGGTGTGGTGGTAAAATCGGACGTGAGGGGTTCCCTCGTACGAGACGGGTTCGAAACAGACCCGACGGTACCGTTCGTTGTCGAGCAGGTTCACCATGAGGCCCGCGTCGTGCCGGGAGACCGACTCGTAGGCGGTCTCACACACCGGGCAGACGGCGGGCGCGTCCTCGGGGACGTCCATCGGCGACTCCTGAGGACCGGGACGGCAAAAGGCTACTCCCGGACCGCGTCCGCGACCCCCCGGATCGTCTCGTACTCGGCATTGCTGTAGGCGATGAACCGGACGTCCGAGAGCGACGACGGCTGGAACCCGTGGATGGTCTCGCAGATGATGCGGGCTCCCTCGGCGAGGTCGAAACCCGCGACGCCACAGCCGAGCGCGGGGACGACGAGCGACGAACAGCCGCGTTCGTCGGCGGCCGCGAGCGCGTTTCGCGTGGCGTCGCGGATGCTCTCGGCGGTCGCTCGTCCGTCGCCGTAGTGGAGCATCGCGGCGGCGTGGACGACGTAGTCGGCGTCGAGGTCGTACGCGTCCGTCACCGCGACCGCGCCGAGGTCGATCGGCCCCATCGAGACGGCCGCCGCGTCGAGTTCCTCCCCGGCGGCACGGCGCAGCGCGCCGGCGACGCCCGAGCCCATCCGGAGACTGGTCCCGGCCGCATTGACGAGGGCGTCGGCGGACTGTGTGGCGATGTCTCCCTGGACGACGGTGAACTCCATGTGCGACTCGTCGATCGCGTTCGACAAAAGCCTCCTCCGGTCGGGACTGTCGTCTCCCCGGAGCGGTGTCGGCGTCGAGTAGAAGGGGACGCTCCGTGCAAGGGTGGGTATGGCGTGCACGGGATCGGCACGAAGCCGCGTCGTCCCCGCGGTTCTGTCGTTCGGAATCCGTTAAATTTCTTCTGTTCTGCACTGCCGGGGGAGCGAACGGATCGCTGGCGACGCGCGGGAGAAGTCGGCTGGACCGACGCGTGCCGACGCCGGCCGCGGACGACCGCGAGACGGGGAGTTCAAGGCGGGGCCGTCCGTCGCTCGCGGCATGGCTCTCGTCGACACTGCGCTCGCGACGGTACACCTGTTGGTCGGTGCCCTCTGGGTCGGAAGCGTCGGCTTCTTCGCCGCGGCCGTCCTCCCCATGGCTCGCTCCGGCGGGCTGAACGCCGGCCCGCTCGAATCGATGGAGACCGCGTTGACCCGGTGGTCGCGGCTCGCCGCGGTCGTCATGTTGGCGTCGGGCGGCCACCTCGCGGCCACCGGCTACACGTTCGGGACGCTCGCGTCGACGACGAACGGCAACCTCGTCGTCGCGATGGTCGTCCTCTGGCTCGCGCTCACCGGACTCGTCGAGGTCGGCGGGAGCCGCCTCCGCGATGGCGTCGGGCAGAAGAAAGTCCGCGAACCGGCGGCCGCCGCGCTCGGTCTCTACCGGGGAGCGGCGGTCGTCGGCGTGCTCCTGTTCGTCACCGCCGGCGCGATCGTGACCTGAGCGCCCGTCGCCCACCCCGTCTCGGGAGTGCTCTGTATCTCCCCCGAGAGAATAGATAGAACCGCAGCACAATATATAATATATACGATACGTTTAACAGGCAGACTGCCGCCAGTGACGAACGATGACGGGTGACGACGAGCGACGAGTCCCTCCGCTCCGTATCGAACTCTGTGCCGAGACGGGACGCATCCGGGTCCACCGGGAGACGCCACTGGGAACGTACACGGAGACGGTGAATCGATGAGGACGGCCACCGACCACGACGTCGGCCCGGTGTTCGCCAGGCTGTCGCGCCCGCGCCCCGAGGCGCCCACGCGACTGTTCGTCGTCTCGGATCCACACCTGTCGTCGACGGAGTCGGGGACGTGGAAGGTGTACCACCGGACCGAGAGCCGGCTTCGGGCGGCGGTCGACACCGCAGACGACCTCGGCGTCGACGCCGTCATCCTCCTCGGCGACCTGACGTGCGACGGCCGCGAGGCGGAGTACGCCCTCGCCGACGAGGTGCTCGCCGACCTGTCGGCCCCGCTCGTCGCGGTTCCGGGCAACCACGACGTGCCGAAGCGGTGGGACGACTACGTCGCCCCGACCGCCGCCGAATTCGGCGAACGCTACGGCCTCGGGCCGTACCCGTTCCACGCGAGGGTGGGTGGGCTCGACCTCCTCTGTCTCGACACGGCGAGTGCGGGTGGCCGCCTCACGCACACCCACGAGGGGGAACTGAGCGCGGCGGCGCTCGACTGGCTTCGCCGGACCGTCACCCGCGTCGACACTCCCGTCGTAGTGGCCCACCACACGCTGTTTCACCCCCGCGACCACGTCGGGCCGTTCCCCGACGGCGACTTCTACCAGTTCCGCAACGCCCGGGCCGTCCACGAGGTGCTCGCCGAGCGCGGCGGCGTCCTCACCCTCTCGGGGCACCTCCACCTCCCGACGACGACGGCACGCGGCGGCGTCCGCGAGGTCGTCGCGCCCGCCACCTGCTCGTTCCCGCCGTCCGGGCTACTGATCGACTCCGGGCCTACCGGAACGACCGTCA
This sequence comes from Salinigranum marinum, assembly GCF_024228675.1. Taxonomy (NCBI): domain Archaea; kingdom Methanobacteriati; phylum Methanobacteriota; class Halobacteria; order Halobacteriales; family Haloferacaceae; genus Salinigranum; species Salinigranum marinum. The sequence continues at coordinate 1,769,264 of NZ_CP100461.1, forward strand.
GGTTGGTCCCGCTCGCCGGGCGGCAGGGGATGGCCGAGGCGTACGTCCGCGCTGACGCCGGGAACGCCCACGGCCAGGGGGTCGCGGCTTACGCCGACCGCGGGCTCCTGTCCGACGTTCCGCAGGCCGACGAACGCGTCGATGCCGTCGGCGCTGACGTGCCGGAGGCGTTGCGGTGGCGATGACGCTGGCGGCGGCACGGCGGGCCGTCGACCGTGAGCGACGCGTCTGCGTCGCCGAACGCGAGGCCTTCCGGTCGTTCCGCACCGCCGTCGCCCGACTCGACGGCGGCTCCGACGCTCCGGTCGAGCCCTCGACGGCGCGGGGTGGGCGGGCGGCCGTGACCACGGCCCGCACGCTCGGCGTCCCGGCGGGGCAGCCGGCCGACGCGAGTGATGGCTGTAGGTCGGTCCGCGACGCGTACCGTCGCTCCGTCCTGGCCGCCGACCACGTCGGCGACGACGAGACGCTGACGGAGCACGTGGCGGCGGAGCTGGGCGCGGACCTGGCACGGCGCGTCCAGACTGGCCCGATGACGCCCGATCTCCGGCAGGCACTTGTCGACCGGACCGGCGTCGCGATCCGCGCACGCGAGTCGTTCGTCGAACTGCTCGGTCGCGAGGCCGACTCCGTCGACGCCGTCGACGGGACCTGTCGCCGGCTTCGGTCGCGGATCGACCGAGCGCGTTCGTGGGAGCGGGCAGCCGCCGGCGTCCCACTCGACGCGGCGTTCGAGGCGTGGTCGGAACTCGACCGGATCGAGACGCACCTCGACGAGGTCGCCACCGACCGGCAGGCGACACTCGCGCGACACCGCCGCTCGTTCGCGGTGGTCGACGACGACGTCACGAGCTACCTGTACGGCTGTCGACCGGGCCTCGCGACGATCGCGTCGCTCGGCCAGCGCGTCACCGACGGTCGCCGGGCGATCGCGGACGGGGTCGGGCGGGCGGAGTAACTCGGCCGGGCGGAGTAACCACACCTGACCGAACGACCGGTGCCCGACACCAGGCGATACGCGACCCGGAGACCGCACCTTCTTACTGCACGGTCTCGGATGGGAGGACATGAGACCGGCTTCGCCGCGAACGCCCTCCGTCAGTCGCTCCCGATGACCAGCCTCAACCCGCGCGTCCGGCTCGTCTGGGCCGCCCGATCGGTCGTCAGCGCCGCGATTCTCGGCGTCGTCCTCGCGCTTGCCGCGCGGGTCGCCCCCTTCGTCCCCGAGTGGGTCTCGGTCGGGCTGGCGGGCGGCGTCCTCGTCGTCGGCGTCGTCCACGCGGTGCTCAGATACCGGTCGTGGCAGTACGAGGTGCGCGACGACGCCATCTACCTCGAACGAGGGGTGCTCACCCACGTTCGGACCGTGGTCCCGTTCGTCCGTATCCAGCACGTCGACTCCTCCCGCGGCCCGGTCGAACGGGCCGTCGGGCTGGGCCGCGTCGTCATCTACACGGCCGGATCACGGGGGGCGGACGTGACCGTCCCGGGGTTGACGCCGGCGAGCGCGGACGATCTGCGCGAACGGCTGAAGCGACTGGCGATCCGTGCGGAGGGCGACGACGCTGTATAGATGAAGCTCTCACCCCTTTCGGTCCCGTACCGCATCCTCGAACGCGGCGGGAGCCTCCTCGTCGCCGCGGTGTTCCTCGTCTTCTCCGGTGGGTCGTTCCTCGGCGGCGTGGCCGGGCCGCTGACACTCGTCGCGCTCCTCGGCGTCGGCGTGCTCGCGCTCGTCGCCTACCAGGTGGCGTACTACCAGCGGTACGAGTACGAACTCACGGCCGACACGTTCGACATCAGATCGGGCGTCTTCGCCCGCCGCGAGCGCGAGATTCCGTTACGAAGGATCCAGAACGTCGACATCTCGCGTAACGTCGTCCAGCGGGTGCTCGGCATTGCCCTCGTCGACCTCGAAACCGCGGGCGGGAGCGAGACGGAGGCCTCCCTCAGGTTCGTCTCGTTCGAGGAGGCCAAACGGCTCCAGCGCGAGGTCCCACGGATGAAACGCGGCGTCGACCCCGACGCCGACCGCGAGGCCGAACCCGAGCCCGCGACGGAGCTGTTCGCGCTCTCGGACCGCGAGCTCACCCTCGTCGGGCTGTTGTCGTTCGACGTCCGCGTCCCCGGCGTCCTCGCGCTGTTGCTCTCGGGGTCGGTGCCGGTCGTCTCCTCGTTCCTGCCGCGCGGCGGGGCGGTCGCGCTCGTCGGCTTCGTACTCCTCGTCGTGGCGGGCGTCGTGCTCTTCTCGTGGGCCGCGGGGGCGGTCGCCGCCGTCGTCAACTACTATGGCTTCCACCTTGTGCGCGCGGGGGACGAACTCCAGTACGAGCGCGGACTGCTCCAGCGGTACGACGGCTCGATCCCGCTGGAGAAGGTCCAGACGCTCACGGTCGAAGACACCCCCCTGAAGCGGTACTTCGGCTACGCGACGCTGCTCATCGAGACGGCGGGCTACGCGCCGGGGCAGTCCTCGGGCGGCGGTCGCGGCTCGGAGGCGGCGGTCCCGCTGGCGACGCGCGACCGCGTGTTCGAGCTCGCAAACGACATCGACGCGTTCGGCGAACCCGACCTGCGGCGCCCTCCGAGACGGGTCCGTCGCCGGTACGCCGTCCGGTATCTCATCGTCGTCGGCGTCCTCACGGGCGTGCTCTTCGGCGTCGACACCGCCCTCGCCGGCGCGTTCGGGCTCGGTGGGCTCCCGTTCCCGTGGTATCTACCGCTCGGCGTGCTCGTGGCGATCCCCCCCGCGGCTCATCTCAAGTGGACCCACCGGGGGTACTGGCTCGGCGAGAGCCACGTCGTCACACGCAACGGCGTGTTGAAGCGACAGACCAAGGTGGTCCCCTACGACCGGATCCAGACGGTGATCGACACTCGCACCCCGTTCCAGCGGCGATGGAGCCTCGCGACGGTGACGATCGACACGGCCGGGTCGCTCTCGATCACCGGGGGTGACGCCGCGGCCGTCGACGTCGACGACGCGGTCGCGGACGAACTCCGCGCCGAACTCGACGAACGGCTGCGGACCGCGCTCGCAGTCCGACGGGCCCGACGGGCACGGGAAACCGACGCGGTCGCGGCCGCCGGCGACGACCACGACGGACGCGAAGCCGAGACGGGCGGAGAGTGCGACGCCGATGGCGAAGCCGGAGCCGACACCGACGGCGACCGCCGGCCGGACGGTTCAAATCCAGAGGGCCAGCCCCGCTCGGAACAAGGGCCCGACGCGCCGCACGGAGCGGGCGACGACGGCTTCGTCTGGGGCACGCGCGACGAACCGGCGACCGACGGCTCGGACGGTGAATCGCCGGACGACGAGGGCGACACCGAAGGGTCGACGGACCCCGATTCCGCGGCCGGGACCGACCGCACGGACCCATTCGTCGGCGGGTCTGACGACGCGACTGGGGCGGAGACGCCACCCGACGAGAGCGAGGCCCGAGACGACGAACGGTGAGTCCGCCCGCGGAGCGGGAGCAGAGCTATACGAACGGGGCGTGAGAGCCCCACCGTGCGGGTGTACGAGACGACGACCGCGGACTGGGAGGCGCTCGACGCCGAGACGCGAGCGGCGCTCGCGTGGACCGGCACGGCCGCGCTCCTCGTGCTCGACGGCGTCCCCCCGGAGGAGATCGACCCGATCCGGGCGTACGCGCCCCACGAGGTCGACGTCGGTCGAGGCGGCGACCAGGAGCTCGTGTTGATCTACTCCGACGGACGGCCGTCGTCGTTTCCGCACGAGTCGGGCGTCACCGTCGCCAATCTCGACACCGTGGTCGAAGACGCCCTGCGCGACGAGGAGGCGGTGTTCCTCAGGCGGCTCCGTGACGACCCTGGTTTTCGGGAGGTACTGTCGCGACACCTCTCCGCCGAGACGCGCGTGTGGCTGGTCGAGGAGTACGGCGACGACCCCGACGCGGCGGGGTACGTGCAGGAACTGCTCGATACGACGTGAGCCGACTCGCCACGACCTGGGCGGGTCGCGATCCCGACGGGCGGATCTCGACGTTCGCTGACCGGTCCGCGACGGGCGACGCTCCCCCCGGTGAGCCGAACCGTCTCACGGAGGGAGTCACGTTCTCAGTCCCTTCGTCGCCGACGCCACGCGAGCGCACCGAACCCGGCGAGTGCGGCGAGCACCCCGAACCCCGGGGCGGACTCACGGCTCGTCCCCGCTCTGGTGCCGTCCTCGTTCGCGACGTCGGTTGCCCGCTCGGCGGTGGGTGTCCCCACCGAGGTGGAGCTCGTCGTGGGCTCTGACGATCCGGACCCCGTCGAACCGGAGGCGGCCCTGGTCCCGGACGATCCGGGACCCGCCGATTCGGTCCGGCCCCCTCCCGACCTCTCCGTCGGCGTCGGCGTCGAAGTCGGCGACAGGACGCTCTCTTCGATCTCCCGGAGACGCTGTTCGAGGTCGTCCATCGCTCCTTGCGGTCCCTTTCGCCGTCGGAGTGCGGCGTTCACCTCGGTCGCGATCGCGTCCGACTGTGGTGGCCAGACGCGTGTCACTGGACGTGGAACCAGGTTCTCCAGGGCAGTCTGGAGCGTATCGGCGTATCTGCCGAGGGGATCCGCCTCCCGGAACTCGTCCCGTGTGAGATCGTCCGGCACCGGAGAGACCAGCCCGTACGATTCGAACAGATGGTGTCGTACCTGCGGCGTGTGGAACGCCCGCAAGACCTCGACAGCGGCCTCTTGCTTGGCTGTCGGTGCGTTCGGGTTCACGGTCAGATGCCACCCCCCGAGTGCCGCGGGCATGCCGCCGATCTCCGGCCCGTACTTCGATTCGGCTCTACTGACCTCGTACGGAATCGGCATCACACCGAGGTCGTCACCGAGTCGGTCCTCCGCCCCGTTGGCGTCGATCGAGTACGTCCAGTTGCGGAGCGCGATCGCCTGTCCGTCGGTGAACGACCGGTGCGATTCGTCTTCGGTGTAGTCGACGACGGCCTCCGGCGAGATCGCCGCGTATCCGTCGAGCGCGGCGTCGTCCGACGGCCCGTACATGAACGTCCGCAGCATCCGAATCGCGTCGACGACGGGTTGCTCGTCGACCGTGATCGGCCGGTCCCCGACGGGTCCGAACAGGTTCTCGTACCCACCGAAGTAGGCCCCGCCCCACGACGACATGAAATCGACGAAGGTACAACACGCCAAGCCCTCGTACGCGGCCCCCTGCCAGAGGAACCCGTCCAGTCCGGACGCCGCCATCCCCGCCTCGACGACCGCCGAGAACTGTTGCCAGCTCATCGAGTCGTTCGACCACCGCCGGAACTCCGAGTCGGTGTATCCCGCCTGTCTGAGTACGTCCTTTCGGTACAGGATCGTCGGGAGGTCGATGATGAGCGGCAAGCCGTACAGGGTGTCGTCGTCGTCGGATGCTGTGGACACGATCGACGACAGGTACTCCTCTCGGATACGATCCGTCAGGCTCTCGGCGAGCAACGGGTCGAGTGGCTGTAACTGTTCGCGGTCGATGAACACCGATGGCCACGGGTTGTCCATCACCATGATCGTCGGCGACGTTCTCCCCTCGCTCAGCCACCGACCGTACGTCTCGAGTGCGTCTCCCGCGTACGCCTCGTCGTCGAACTCGACCCGGATACCGGGGGGGAGCCCTCCGCCGTCGGTGAGGGCGCTGTTCAGTTCGGCCTGCCGATCCGTGAGCCACGGGGGAGCGGAGATCCGTACCGTCGTCTGGCTCTGCATCGCCGTCGCGCTTCGACGACGGCTCGCACGGGCGATAGCTCCGGTGGACGCGAAGCCGGCGACTACCGACGATACACCCACTCCTTTCAGAAACGTGCGGCGTGTCCGTCGTTCGTGCTCCAGTACCCGAGGTCGCTGTGTCATGTCATATCCGATCTCCCTTCGACAGTCCAGCAACCGCCACGTATCGCTGAACCGTGCCGATCGGAACTATCTCTCGAGACACATATTCGTTACTGCTGTCACGACCTCCGAGCGGTACGGGGGGTCGCCGCTCGTGGCTTTGTATCGACCGCGACAGGGGGTAGCGAGCGCCGTCGTCCGTGTGGGCCGAGAGTCGAGTCGGTTCGGTCACGGCCACGACACCGGTCGCTCGCCGGATGAGATCCGTATGAATGGCGGACAGCGGGATTGCCCGGCGTTCCGGCAGGGGTAGTCCCGGTTGCCTCCTCCACCCCGCAACCCGTCGAGCGGCGCACGTCCGGCGGTGGGCTGCTCACTTCCGTGCCTGACCCGATTCCACCGACAGACCGCGATCGTCCACCCCTGCGGGTGGGAACCGCGGACCGCTGCCCCCGACGGACGAGGCTTCTCCGTCGGCTCCCGGGGCCCGTGTCGGTCTGACCGGACGCCCCCGGGTTCGGTCCCCGCTGAAGACCTATTTCACGGGTGAGGAGCAGGGCCTAACTGCCCGACCTAGTCCACCCCTTTCTATCCTGGTGCCACATAAGGGCCTTTCGGCTTGGGTCTCGCGGGTGCTCCCAGAATCAGAGGACGGCGCGGGCGTACGCGCCCGCGCTCAGCGGGACGAGCGCCGAGACACCGAGGACGAGCCACCGGTGGTAACCCATCCACGCGGCGGGGAAACTGTAGACGAGTTCGGGATCGACGGCGAGCGCCCACGAGGCGGCGAGTCCGACCATCCCCAGGCCGAGCACGAGCGTGAGGCCCGCGGCGGTCACCGGATCGGTCCGGCCGCGGCGGCCCGCGAGGAAGACGACCACGGTGACGGGCGCGAGAAAGCCCGGTGCCGTCCCGCCGACCGGGCCGAACGCGTAGTAGATGCCGAGTTCGGTGCCGGGATCGGCGAGGAGCACGAACGGTGCGACGAGCGCGGCGACGCAGGCGACGCAGGCGGCACTCCCGGCGAGCGGCGCGACGTCTTCGACCTCCATACTCTGCCCGGGGACCTCGGCGGCCTTAATACGTCTGAAACGAGCCGCGCCGGCGACGCGGGTCGGTGAGTCCCTTCGGCCGGAGAGTGGAAAAAGGTAAGCGGGTTGGTACTCGTCGTCGGGTATGGAACGCGTTGCAATCATCGGCGCATCGATGACCCAGTTCGGGCAACGGGACGCCTGGCTCCAAGAACTCCTCGCGGAGGCGGGGATGGCCTGTCTGGACGACGCCGGCGTCTCCTCGGACGAGATCGACCACCTCTACCTCGCGAACATGGCGAGCGGCGAGTTCGAGGGGCAGACGGGGTCGATGAACTACCTGGCGCACGACCTGGCGGCGATGCCGTCGTACACCCAGCGGATCGACCAGACCTCTTCTTCCGGCGGTGCGGGCGTCTACGCCGCCTACCAGTCGATCGCGTCGGGCGCGAGCGAGATGACTCTCCTCGTCGGCGGCGAGAAGATGACCCACTGCTCGACCGCCGAGGCCACGGACGTCATCGCGTCGATCACCCACCGCGCGGAGTACAAACACGGGCTGACGCTCCCCTCCTTTGCGGGGCTCACCGCCCGGCTCTACCTCGACAAGTACGACGCGCCCAGGGAGTCGCTGGCGAAGGTCGCGGTGAAGAACCACAAGAACGGCGTCCACAACCCCCACGCGCAGTTCCAGAAGGAAGTCTCCCTCGAGACCGTGCTGGAGTCGCCGATCGTCGCCGACCCCTTGCGGCTGTACGACTTCTGTCCCATCACCGACGGCTCGGCGGCGCTGTTGTTCTGTCCCGAGTCGGTCGCCCAGGAGTACACCGACGACTATGCCGTCGTCGCGGGCGTCGGCGGCGCGACCGACACCCACGTCGTCCACGAGCGCGCGGACCCGACGACGATGCGCGGCGTCGTCGAGTCCTCGGAGATCGCCTACGAGATGGCCGACATGGGTCCCGACGACGTCGACGTCGCGGAACTGCACGACATGTTCACCATCCTCGAGTTCCTCCAGTCGGAGGACCTCGGCTTCTTCGAGAAGGGCGAGGGCTGGAAGGCGATCGAGGAGGGGGCGACGGAGTTGGACGGTGAGATCCCCGTCAACCCCTCGGGCGGCCTGAAGTCGAAGGGCCACCCGCTGGGCGCGTCGGGGGTCGCACAGGTGTACGAGATCTACAAACAGGTCATCGGCGACGCCGACACCCAGCAACTCGACGCGGACGTCGGCCTCGCGTGCAACGTCGGCGGCTTCGGCAACTGCGTCATCACCACGATCCTGGAGGGTCAGTAAATGTCCGATTCCGAGGAAAAACACGAGATGGAGGCGTACCGCTACTCCGACGGCAGCATCACCTACCCCGGTCACCCCGTGGGTCCGGACGGTTCCGAGCCCGAGGGGACGGTCGATCTGAGCGCGTACACGGCGACGGTCGTGACGTGGACGACGTCGACCGCGACGCCGCCGGGCGTCCGCCAGCCGAACACGATCGCGATCGTCGAGTTCGACGTCGACGGCGAGCCCGTGCGAGCGATCGGGCAGGTCGACGGCGAGGTCGACATCGGCGACGAGGTCGAAGCGGTGTACTGCGCGGAGCTCCGCGATCCCGACGCCGGCATCCGTCACCCCGACAGCCAGGAGTGGGACGGGTTCAGGTTCGAACCGGTCTGAGGCCGCGGTTCGTGCGGCGTCTCCGGGTCGGACCTGCGGTTCCAGCCGACCGAGTGAGGCGTCCCGTCGCTGACCGGGTCGGGAGCGCCGCGTGAACGCCGGCAGGGCTGACGGGAACGGAAGTCACGAGAACCGTCGATGACGCCGATGGAAAAACAGCGATCGATGGAAACGGGCTGGTGCGTCAGTCCTCGGCGGGAACGGTGACGGGGCGGGCGGGCGCGTTGGGCGTCTCCAGCGCGTCGAGACAGTCCTGCACGGTGTTCGTTTCGGCACCGCGCGTGTTCGGTGCGACCGCTTCGAGGCCGTCGTCGCCGTGGACCGCGAGACACATCACGGGGAGGATGAGTTCGCGTGCGACGCCGTCGACGAACGAGTCGCGTTCGCGGACGGTGAAGAACGGGTCGATGTCGACCCCCTCGGCGGCCGCCCACGACTCGAACTCGTGGTACTGCGCGACGGCGGGCGGCGTCTCACCGTCGGTCAACCTGACGCGACTGTTCCAGACACAGACGTCGTACCCCTCGATTAGGTCGGCGGCGTCCAGTTCGCGGAGTCTGTCGACGACGGCGTTCTGCTGGTCGTTGGCACCGAACATGTCCCCCCGGACGTAGAACGTGACCCGGGGTGGGTCGGCACTACTGATAGTGAAGCTCATTCTGGCATCCCCCTTCGTCTCCATTGATGACAACCAGAGTATGAAAAGGTTGTCCTGATTCCCCTTCGATGGGGCATACCTGTATAAGGATCATTAAATATTTGGTCGGGAGAAGGGCGGCACGGCCGGGCGCGGGTCCCGACGTCGGTTGCCGGGGAACCGGGTCGTCGCCGGGCCAGCGAGCGTCGGCGGCTCCGCTGGTTCAGGCTTCGGGCTCGGGCGCGGGGTCGATGAGCACGACGGCCTCGCCGTCGATCACGGCCGTCTCGTCGGCGTCCTCGACGACCGTGTCGAGGCGGTAGCGGTCGTCGCCGAGGTCTTCGACGATCTCGACGACGGCCGTGAGTTCCGAGCCGATGTCGACGGGTTTGAGGAACCGGAGGTCCTGCGAGAGGTAGACCGTCATGCCGGGCAGGCGCGCGAGCGCGGAGCTGATGAGCCCGGAGACGAGCGTGCCGTGGACGATCCGGCGGCCGAAACGGGTCTCGGCGGCGAACTCGTCGTCGAGGTGGAGCCGGTTGGTGTCGCCGCTGATGGCCGCGAAGGTCAGCACCTCCTCCTCTGTGATCTGCTTCGTGAACCGGACGACGTCGCCGACGCCGAGCGCCTCGTCGGAGTCGACGGTGCGTTCCATCGACCACGACTCGCGCGTGTACGCGACCGAGTCGATCTCGGGCTCGCGGAGCTCGGAGTCGCCGTTCCGGCCCGTCATCATCGCTCGGTTGGCCTCGGCCACGCTCGAGTACATGTGGACGAGGCTCTTCGAGAAGTGCTTCGACGACCGGAGCCACGCGGAGGTCATGCCGCGGACGGGAGCGGTCATATCCATCGAGCCGTGTTCCATGCTCCGTGCGAACGTCTGGAACATTCATAACAGTTGTGAATGTCGCGGGCGAGCCACGGCCGTTCTCCACGTGTCAAACCACTTGTTGCCATAGGATGGCATTGGATGGTTGCGATAGTAAAGCTTATCCACTCGTGGGGCATTGTTGAAATCGAGATGACAGACGACCCGGACGATGGGACACCGATGTGGTCCCCCGCCGCGTTCGCGAAGCAGATGCAGGAAGCGTCCCAGCAGGCCACCCAGGGCCAGCAGGAGCTGTTCAAACAGTTCATGAAGGCCGGAACGGGTGGGGTGGACGGCTTCTCGCAGTTGAACGCGATGAGTATGGGCAGCGCGATGTTCAAGACGCGCGTCCAGAGCGGCGGCCGCATCTCCATCCCCGACGCCGAGCGCGAGGCGCTCGACATCGAGGAGGGCGACATCGTCCAGGCGATCGTCATCCCCGTCAAACGAAACCGGTGATTACCATGTCCGCAAACCCCTTCAACACCATGTTCGAGATGCAGCGCACGTACATCGAAGCCAGCCAGTCCGCGTTCGAGAGCTCCCTCAAGCTCCAGAAGGTCGCCTCAGACGCGTTCCTCGGGAGCTTCGAGTCGACGAAGTCCCTGCAGAAGCGCGGCGTCGACCTGACGAAGCGTGCGTCGCACGCCAACCTCGACGCCGTCGAAGAGGCCCTGCCCGCTGACGTCGTCGGCGACCTCCGCGCGGCCATCGACGAGCAGTACGAGGCGCTCGACGAGGTTCACGACGACGCCTGGGAGTCGTTCGAGCAGTCCGCCGAGGACGCCGTCGACTCGTACGACGAACTGACCGAGGCGCAGGCCGAGATGGTCGACGAGCTGTACGAGACGCTCATCCAGGTCAACGCCGACGCCGCCGAGGTCGCCGACGAGGCCGCCGAAGTCGTCGAACAGTAAGCCGACGACTTTTCCCACTCGCCCCGATTATTCGAGAGTATACACCCACATGACCGATATGGCTGACATGACAGACGCAGACGCGATGGAGTCGTTCTTCGAACAGATGTCGCAGACGTACACGGACGCGATCAAACGAAACGTGGACGCCCAGGCCGCCTTCGCCGACTCCTGGATGGAGTCGATGGAGGAGGCCCTCTCCGAGGAACGGCTCGACGACGCCTCCGAGGGTGCGGTCCGCGCGTACGAGGCGTGGATGGACGCCGCGGAGGCGTCCTACGAGCGCGTCGGCGACGCGCTCGAAGGCGAAGACGTCGATCCCGAGGAGTTCCGCGACATCTGGCTCAACGCCGCGAACAAGGCGTTCAAGGAGTCGATGTCGACGACCGCGTTCGCCGCCGCGACCGGCCAGAACGTCGAGGACGTCCTCGATTTCCAAGAACAGCTGAACGAAGCCGCCGAGCAGACCCTCCACGGGATGGGCTTTGCGACAACGGGTGACGTCCGAGAGGTGGGTGAACGGCTCGTCGAGATCGAGCGTCGCCAGCACGCCATCGAGGAGAAACTCGACCGGCTCCTAGACGAATGAACCCCTTCACCGCACCGTTCGAGGCGCAGCGGAAGATGCTCGAATCGTGGACCGAGGCCGTCGAGACGGCCGACGCCGCCCCCGACGGGCTCGAACGAATGGCCTCGGTGGAAGTCGGGCAGACCCCGAGTGAGGTCGTCTACGAGGAGAACAAGCTCAAACTGCTCCGCTACGACGCCGAGGCGGCCGGCATCGACCCCGAGGAGACTCACGACGTGCCGATCCTCGTCGTCTACGCGCTCATCAACCGGCCGTACATCCTCGACCTCCAGCCCGACCGGTCGGTGGTTCGCCGCCTGCTCGAGGCGGGCTTCGACGTCTACCTCATCGACTGGGGCGAGCCGTCGATGCTCGACCAGTCGCTGACGCTCGACGACTACGTCAACCGCTACGTCGACAACTGCGTCGACGTCGTCGCCGACCGCGCTGGCGTCGACGCGATCAATCTCCTGGGCTACTGCATGGGCGGGACGATGAGCGTCATGTATGCCTCGCACCACCCCGAAAAAGTGCGGAACCTGGGCCTGATGGCCGCCGGCCTCTGCTTCGCCGGCACCGGCGGTATCCTCGAAGAGTGGGGCGACGAGGAGTACTACTCGCCGCGCGACGTCACCGGCGCGTTCGGTAACGTCCCCGCGGAGTTCCTCGACGTCGGCTTCGCGCTCATGGACCCCGTCAACAACTACGTCGCGAAGTACACCACGCTGTACGACAACCTCGACGACGAGGACTTCGTCCAGAACTTCGCCCGGATGGAGCGGTGGCTCTCCGACGGCATCGATCTCGCAGGCTCGACGTACGTCCAGTTCCTCGAGGACGTCTACCAAGAGAACAAACTGTACCGGAACGAACTCGAACTCGACGGGAAACACGTCGATCTGGGCGAGATCAACATGCCCGTCCTCCAGGTCATCGGCCAGTACGACCACCTCATCCCGCCGGAGGCGTCCCGCCCGTTCAACGATCAGGTGCCGAGCGGCGACACGACGATCATGGAGGAGTCGACCGGACACATCGGCCTGTCGGTGTCGGGCAAGTCCCACGCGAACCTCTGGCCGAACGTCGCCGAGTGGTTCGCCGAGCGCTCCGTGCTCGACGTGGACGACGCGGTCGACATCGAGATCGAGGCTCCGGACGACGAGCGCGCCGAGGAGGCCGCCGAGGCCGACACGGACGCCGGAGACGGTGCCGACGGAGGCGAGGAGGACGCTTTCGACGACACGGACCTCGACCAGGTCCGCGGCGTCGGCCCCGCGTACGCCGAGCGGTTGCGTGAGGCGGGCGTTGGAACCGTCTCCGAACTCGCCGCGGCCGACCCCGAGACGCTCGCCGACCGCGTCGACGTCGCCCCCTCGCGGATCGCCGACTGGGTCGACCACGCGGGCGAACTCACCTCCTGACCCCCCGACGAAGCGACCACCGGACTGACCAGCGGCGACCCGTCCGGCGCGCACCGCTGGACCCGCACTATTATACTCCGGTTCCGAGAGTCACGAACTGTGAGCGACTGGCACGGTCCGAGCGCGGACCGGGCGCGTGCTCACTCCGACTATGAAACTCGAAGACAGAACCTGTGTCATCACGGGCGCATCGAGGGGGATCGGCCGCGGGATCGCCGAGGAGATGGCGGGCGAGGGGGCAAACGTCGTCGTCAACTATCGATCCTCGGCCGACGAAGCACGGGACGTCGTCGACACCATCCGCGACGCCGGCGGCGACGCCATCGCGGCGCAAGCCGACGTCACGGACTACGAGGCCGTCGGAGCGATGCGTGAGGAGGTCGTCGACGCCTTCGGGCCGGCGGATATCCTCATCAACAACGCCGGCATCACGAAGGACACGTCGTTCGCGCGCATGAGTCCCGAGGAGTGGAAGACGGTCATCGACGTCAACCTCAACGGGACGTTCAACGCGACCAAGGTGTTCTTCGACGACATCAAGCAGTCGGACCAGGGGCGGCTCATCAACATCTCCTCCATCGTCGGCAAGCAGGGGAACTTCGGCCAGGCGAACTACGCGACCGCGAAGTCGGGCATCTTCGGGTTCACACGCACGATCGCCCTCGAACTCGCCCCGTCGGGGTCGACCTCCAACTCGGTCGCACCGGGCTTTACCCGCACGGATATGCTCGCGGACGTCCGTGAGGACATCCAAGAGCGTATCCTCGAAGAGATCCCGATGGGGCGCTTCGCCGAGGTTGAGGACGTCTCGCACATCGTCAAGTTCCTCGCCAGCGAGGAGGCCTCCTACATCACCGGCGAGGTCATCGACGTCAACGGAGCGATGGACCTCTGACGGACGGGACACGTCACTGTGTACCGAACGACCAAGGACGTATAATCACATACCCACAATATTAGCAATATAGGTTAGTGTCCAAGGTAAGCTTAAGTACGATCAGGTCAATCCGTTGAATAGACATGAGCCAACAACTCCTCACCCGCACTGACGGGGAGACGACCACCCTGCCGAGCGAACTCGAATCCACGTCCTCGAAACTCGTCTACCTCTATCTCCGGACCACGGGCGAGTGCACCGTCGAAGACCTGCAGGCGTCGTTGGACATGAAGAAGATCTCGCTGTACCCGCTCCTGAAGAGCCTCTCGAAGAAGGGCCTCGTCGACTGCGAAGGCGAGACGTACTCCCTGGCCTGAACCGTCGGGTCACACCTCGTTTTCGGTTCCGTTCTCGCCGTCGCCCTCGTCGTCGGCCTCGGCGCCGTCGACCGCCGTCGACTCGCCGTGTACCTCGTCCCGTATCGACTCAAGCTCTGCGTCCACGTCGATCTCGACGCCCGCGTCGTCGCCGGCTTCGTCGTCAGAATGGTCATCGGTCTGTCGGTCGTCCGTTCGACCGGCGTCGGTCTCGTCGTCGACCGGAATGACCACGCTTTCGCGGTCGTCCCGTCGTCCCGTTCGCGAGCGTCGCGACGCCGACTCCGCGCGCGAGGCGTCCGCGTCCCCGCGCGCCTCGGCGAGGAGCGACTCGATCTCGGCGGTGAGCCCCCGCGCGTCGCCGAGCACGTCACGGGCGACCGGGTCGGCGGGCTCTTCGGTGCCCGTGAGCGCCCGCCGGAGGTCCTCGACCGCCCGTTCGGCCCCCTGGACCACGCGTCCGTCGACGCCGTCGAACCGGTCGCCGCCGCGTCGGTCGGTGGGGAACCCGCGTTCGGGGTCGACCAGTCGGAGGACGCCACGCAGCAGTTCGAGCGACTGGATCGTCGTTTCGAGGATCGCAATGACCGTCGGAATGGTGTACTCCTCGGTGAACCGGACGACGTCGCTCCCGCGGGGCGGGTCGCGCGACCGCGGCCGTCGGCGGTCCGTTCGGGCGTCGGTGTCGATCGTGCGCTCGAGTTCGTCGAGCGTCGTGCGGAGGTCACCGAGAAGGGCGGCGAGGTCGTCAGGGTCGCGGTCGCGGCTCATACGTTCGGTTGGGGCGGCGAGGTGAAAAGCCTGAACCCTCTGCACCTCGCCAGCGTCGTTTCCGCGGGCGGTCACCGACTCGCGCGCCGGTACTGCGGGGGCCACGCCGCGTCGTTCCCGAGATCGCGGGCGGCGTGGTGGGCGAAGTAGGGGTCGCGGAGGTGCTCGCGGCCGAGGAGCACGACGTCGGCCCGCTCGTTCCGGACGAGCGCGTCCGCGTGGCGCGGGTTCGTGATGGCACCGACGGCCGCGACGGGCACGTCAGCATCGGTCCGAACGCGCTCGGCCAGCGGGACCTGGTAGCCCGGACCCGTGTCGGGCAGTCGCTGGTCGGGGTGGATCCCCCCACTGCTCACGTCGACGAGGTCGACGCCGAGGTCCTGCAACCGCGCCGCGAGGCGGACCGTGTCGTCGACCGTCCACGACGGTCGGTCGGGGAGCCAGTCGGTCGCAGAGACGCGCACGAAGAGGGGTCGGTCGTCGGGCCACACCTCGCGGACCGCCGCCGTGACTTCCCGCACCAGGCGGCTGCGTCCCTCGAAGTCGCCGCCGTAGGCGTCGTCGCGACGGTTCGTGACCGGCGAGAGGAACTGGTGGAGCAAGTAGCCGTGGGCGGCGTGAACTTCGGCGACGAGGAAGCCGGCCTCGAGCGCGCGTTCGGCGGCCGCGGCGAAGTCGTCGACGACGCCGTCGATCGCAGCCCTGGAGAGCGCACGAACGGGCGCGAAGTCGCCGTCGTCGTACGGCCACGGCGTCTCGCTGGGAGCGACGATCTCCCACCCGCCCTCGTCGACGGAGACCGGCGTGGACCCCTCCCAGGGGCGGCGTTTGCTGGCCTTCCGCCCCGCGTGTGCCAGTTGGATCCCCGGGACTGATCCCTGGTCGCGGACGAACGAGACGATCCGTGCCAGCGCGTCGGCCTGTTCGTCGGTCCAGATGCCGAGGTCCTCCGGCGAGATGCGTCCCGCGGCGGAGACAGCCGTCGCCTCGGTCATCACGAGCCCCGCCCCGCCGACGGCACGGCTCCCGAGGTGGACGAGGTGCCAGTCCGTCGCCACGCCGTCGACGGCGGAGTACTGACACATCGGTGAAACGCCGATCCGGTTCGGAACCGTCGTCTCCCGCAGGCCGAGCGAGGAGAACAGCGAGTGAGTCATCACCCACCCTTCTCCTCGGGTGCGTTACCGTTGTCGATCGCGGCGACCGATTTAGGCTGGCCAAAAAGTTATGTGCCGCAAGCGCTCACAC
Organism: Salinigranum marinum; assembly: GCF_024228675.1. Taxonomy (NCBI): domain Archaea; kingdom Methanobacteriati; phylum Methanobacteriota; class Halobacteria; order Halobacteriales; family Haloferacaceae; genus Salinigranum; species Salinigranum marinum. The sequence goes on from NZ_CP100461.1 coordinate 1,785,492, forward strand.
GGCTGTATGAACGGACCGGACGGAACTCGGAGCCGGAGGGTGTCGGCGGTGGAGTCTTCACCTGGGCGACTGGTGTTCACCGAAGAAGGCAACAGGGACGGGTGGATCGCGAGCGATACGACCGTCTCGCTCGACGCGTCGCGGTGAGTCGGTGACGGTACGCCGGCGGATCAGTGCGTCGTCTCTTCGAGGACCAGCGAGTCGTCCTCGAGGTAGTGCTCGATGTGGTGGGCCGCCTCCTCGACCTCGATCAGGTTCTCCCGGAGCATGTGCGCGGTCGCGTGGTCACCGAGGTTCTGTGCGAGGTCGACGTGGTCCCGGAGCGTCTCGATGATGTCGCCGTACATCGCCATGTCGTTCTCCAGGGAGGTCCGGATGTCGTACACGTCGCCGCCCTCGGGGTCGACGGGCGCACGCTCTTCGAGGCGCTTGCCGCCCGTGACCGGAACGCCGCCGAGCGCCTGCGCCCGCTCTGCGAGTTCGTCGGCGAACTCCTCGGCCTCCTCGGCGGCCTCGCCCAAGAAGAGGTGGAGGTCGCGGAACTCCGCCCCCTCGACGACCCAGTGATGCTTCTTCAGCTGGTGGTAGAGGACGTACGTCGCCGCGAGGTCGGTGTTGAGCGCGTCGACGAGCTGTTCGGCGCGGTCGGCGTCGATACGGAGTGCCTCGCTTCCCTCAACGGTGTCCGCGCGCTGTCGGACGGTCTCCTGTGTGCTCATTACGTCTCTTCGTTGGGCCAGAACGCACTTTATGCTTGTGTTTTAGAAAAATTTGTTTTCGAGTGTGGAAACTAATCGTCTCGGAACCGTCGTGTCGGCGGACCGGTTGGGACACACGGTGCCGGGGACAGACAGATGTGCTCTGCTGACGTAGAGGAGACGCTGGTCGGTCGTGACCAGCGCGGTGACCGCGATCACCGCGGGTTACGTCATGGGGTTCCCGCAGGGTAGGGCCGCGGTCGCCACCTCCGATCACGGTCCGAGCGCGTCGTCCTCGCACTCAATGGATAGCCACGTTACAGAAATCGGGGGCGCGAGTACGTCCGTCGGGGTGTCATCCGATCCCCCCGCTATCCCCTCCTCCCGAGGCTCGGATGACGCCCCTCCCGTCTGGAGCCGTCCCCGAGCGCACCGTGGGCTTCGCTCGCGGGATCGGCCGTCCGTCGATTGCGAATCGAGTTCGAACCGGAGGGCGCACACGTCGCGGCGAGCCGATGAGCGTGGACGCGAGTGCCGACAGTCCGCGGCGATATAATCAGTTAGCCACAACAGTGAACCTAGACAGCGATCCACCCTCACTGGGGGCACTCAACAACCACCCACTCCCGACTGCCCCCCTCGAGTGAGCGTACCGCGTCCGGTCGAGCCGCGCCACTGTTCTCCCGGGCGATCGACCCTGTCCGAACCCGGCGTCACCGAGACCGAGATGGAAACGCTCTTTTCACCGACGGACGCAGTTCCGACGTATGAGCGACGGGGACGACGCTGACGACGCGAACGAGGCGGACGAGGAGCCCACCGCGGAGAGCCTCGAAGACCGCCTGACCGCCGTCGAGGAAGAACTGGACGCCGCGGAGTCCGAGGACGACCTCGACGCGGTCGAAGCGACTCTCGACGGGATCGCGGCCGACATCGAGGCCGCGGACCTCCCGGAACCCGACGAGGACGACGAGGACGCGGACGATCCGCGCGCGGACCTCGAGGCGGCGGTCGAAGAGCTTCGGACGACGCTCGACGACCAGCGCGGACCGTACGGCGAGGACATCGTCGCGGCGATCGACGACGCGAAGTCGACGATCGAGGACACCCGGTGGACCGAGCAGGGCGAGACCGAGATCGCCGACGCGGTCACCGAGTTCGTCGGGTCCGCCTCGGACACCCTCGCTGGCGACGTGTCCGCCCCCGACGGCGACGACCAGGAGGCGCTGCTGTCGGCGCTCGATGGGGTCGCCGACGCGGTCGACGCCGCCGGCTTCGGCGCCGACGAGGACGCCGAGGCGATCGCCGCGTTGCTGGAGGCGACCGACGCGCTCTCGGCCGGACTCGACGACGCCCAGGAGTGGGACGACCTCCTCGTCCACGAACAGCTCGAAGCCCAGGGCTTCTACGACTGTCTCGGGCACTACAAGGACTACCCGCCCGAGTGGTCGGCGCTCAAAGAGTGGGAGAAGCGCGGCAACGTCGAGATGATCCTGCTCGGACTGGAGACGTTCGACTCGGGGTTCATGGAGGAGCACTGTCTCGAAGCGATCACGCGGATGGGTGACCCCGGGGCGTTCGACGAGATGCACGCCCGGGCCCAAAAGCGCGGGAAGCCCGCGATCACGGCGCTCGGGAAGATGGGCGCGGGTGCCGAAGGCGCCGTCGAGACCCTCCTCGACTACGTCGACGCCGACTCGGACGCACAGCTCCAGAAGGTGACGTTCAAGGCGCTGGGCGAGATCGGCTCCGAGGAGGCGACCCAGCCCCTCGCGGACAAGCTCGTCATGGAGAACGACAAGGTCCGGCCGTACGCCGCCCGCGCGCTCGGCCTTATCGGCGACACCCGCGCGGTGAAGCCCCTGACCGAGACGCTCGCCGACGACGACAGCGACAAGGTCCGCGCGGCCGCCGCGTGGGCGCTCCGGCAGATCGGCACCGAGTCGGCGCTGGAAGCGGCCGCCGAGTACACCGACGACCGCGTCTTCACCGTCCAGCACGAGGCCGAACTCGCGCGTGAGACGCTCGACGCCGCCGGCACCGACGCGGCCGCGACCACCGCCTGACGCGTCCGGGCTCGGGGTTCTCCCCGCTCACCGTTCTGTCTCCGTCTCCGGTCCCCGTTCTCTCCCTAGTACACCCCATCTCCGTCTTGCTCCGTACCCATCCGAGAGTTCATACCGGAACACGCGGCCAGCGTGTGGCGTGTCCCGTACCCGCCCCAGGCTCGTCGCCGTCGCGCTCGTCGCCGTCGTCGGCACGGTCCCGGCCGCGACGGCGACCACCGACACCCCCCGGCTCGAGGTCGTCTACCCGAACCCGCTCGCCGACGGCGACGCGGGCGAGTTCGTCGTCGTCTCTGCATCCCACGAGACCACCGTCACGCTCTCGGACGGCGAGACGCGGGTCGAGGCGCACGTCCCCGGCGGGACAGTCGCCCTCTCGTCGGCACCGACCGCGACACGCGCGCTCACCGATCACCCCGTCGTCGGGATCGAGGGACTCGAACTGGCGAACGGTGGTGAGCGACTGGTCCTGTCCGTCGACGGGACGGTCGTCGACACCGTCGTCTACGAACGAGCGCCCGATGGGGAGCGACTCGTCCGCGACGCCGACGGTCGGCGGTGGCTGCCACTCGGCTACGAGCCGCGCCCGGTCGTCGAACGCGGTGCGGCCCAGGCGACGGCGTTCGTCCTCCCCGACACGCCCGGCGTGGCCCTCGAGACACTCCGGGCCGCCGACGACCGGATCCTCCTCGCGGGGTACACCTTCACCTCCGAGCGCATCACCGGGGCACTGGTCGACGCCGCCCGGCGTGGGGTCCGGGTTCGCGTCCTCGTGGACGACGCCCCCGTCGGCGGGCTCACCACCCGCGAGGCGCGGCGGCTCGACCGACTCGCCCGGGGCGGGGTAGAAGTCCGCGTTATCGGCGGCACCGGCGCGCGCTTCTCGTACCACCACCCCAAGTACGCCGTGGTCGACCACACGGCACTCGTCCTCACGGAGAACTGGAAGCCGTCGGGGACTGGCGGCCGCTCCAGTCGGGGGTGGGGCGTCAGGGTCGACTCGCCGGCGCTCGCCGACGACCTCGCGGAGCTGTTCGCTGCGGACATCGCTGGGCGGGACGTCACCTCGTGGACGCGTTTTCGGCGGGGACGGGGGTTCACCGAGAGCGAGCCGCTCTCGGACCGAACGTTCCCGACGCGTCACGACCCCGAGCGGCTCCGAACCGAGTCGATCCGACTGCTGACCGCGCCGGGCAACGCCGAGGACGCCGTCGTGGGCGTCGTCGACGGCTCCGAGGACCGCGTCGACGTGGTGCAGGTGTCGGTCGAGCGGGACCACCCGTTTCTCATCTCGGTGTTCGACGCCGCACGGCGGGGCGTCCAGGTGCGGATCCTGTTGTCGAGCGCGTGGTACGTCCGCGAGGAGAACGAAGCGACGGCCGAGTGGCTCAACCGCCGCGCCGCCGAGGAGAACCTCCCGCTGGAGGCGCGGCTCGCCCGCCCCGGGGACAGCTACGAGAAGATCCACGCCAAGGGGGTGATCGCCGACGACACGGTGCTGGTCGGAAGCCTCAATTGGAACCGCCATTCGAGTCGGGAGAACCGCGAGGTGGTCGTCGCGCTGGAGGATGAGGCGGCCGCGTACTACCGCGGGGTGTTCGAGGCGGACTGGCGCGGCGGCCAGGGGCTGGGTGGGGACGCCGGCGGACTCGTCCCGGTCGCGGCGGTTGGCGTCGTCGCGGGTGCGGTGCTCGCCTGGCGACGGTTGCGGTTCGAGGTGAGAGAGTAGGGTGTCGGACGTGGACCTGGTATCGATCGAGAGGCGGTGTCGGGGAGTGTGGTGCGGATGGCGCGTGGCGTCGCGCTCCGTCTGAGCGCGACCGCGCGAGAAGGACGGGCGACCGCACGAGCAGAGCGAGTGAGGGAACCGGCTGGGGAGGTCTTCGTGAGCGAGTGTCGCGAGCGAACGAACGGCTCGAAGCGGCTCCGCCGCTTCGGTGGCGTGGCCACATCGCGCTGGTGACTGGACTCGTTTCGCTCACTCCCGCGCATACTACGACGACACACGACCGATCAGCGTCGACGAGAGACAGAACAGCAGGACGTGTACCGACTAGTCGTCCAGCGCGGCCGTCGAGGAGAGGTCGTCGTCGATGGCGGCGTCGGCCATCTTCTCGACGAGCGAGTCGATCACGTCCTCGCGCATCCCCTTGACGAACTTGATCGAGCCGACGACGAGGTGCCCCCCGCCGGAGACGCCACCGCCGACCACTTCGTCGTTGAGTTCGGCGACCATCTGCGGGATGTCGAGCCGAACGCCGTCGGAGCGGAGAACGGCGAAGTCGGGGCCGTAGCCGATGGTAATGACGGGGTCGCCCGTCTCCTGCACCTTCCGGTCGTGGAGCTGGCCGGTCGTCTTCCCGGGTGCGGGGTAGGTGAAGCGGTGGGCGAAGCGGTCCAGGTCGATCCGGTACAGGTGCGCGTCGTTCGCGAGCCGTTCGTGTTCGACGTGCTGGTCGGCCGCCTCAAGCTGGCGGTCGACGTCGCGTTCGGCTCGTTCCGAAAGGAACGCGACCAGCTCCTCGTGGCGTGCGTCGTCGTCGCAGCCGACGTCGAGGACGTCGTTGACGAGCGACTGGCCGTCCGAGTAGCGGAGCCAGTGGGCGGCGTAGTCCAGCGCCTCGCCGATCGCTCCGAGGTCCTCCCGCGAGTACCCCTCGTCCTCGGCGAGCGCCACGTAGTCGGCCATCACCTCGGCCTTCGAGCGATCCGACAGGCCCGCGACGGCGGGGACGTGCCGGAGTTCCTCCGTGACCGATGGGTCGATCATCCGCGCCAGCTCGACGCACATCATCCCCGTAGTGATGCGGTAGTCCTCGCCGTGGAGGTACGGGTTGACGTGGGCGTCGAGCAACGGATCGACCGCCTCGGGGTCGGGGTGGTGGTGGTCGACGACCGCGATGGGGACGTCGTAGTGTGCGAGGTTCCGGTACGCCGGCACGTCCTCCTCGGTCGAGCCGTTGTCGAGCATGAGGAGGAGCGGAAGCTTCTGACCGTGCCGGGAGCGGCCTTCGAGCGCGAAGTTGAGGTCGCGCGTGACGTCCTCCATCTCGTAGAAGGGTGCCTTCGAGGGGAGCCGCTTGAACAGGTGCCGGGAGGCGTCGTCGTCGTCGTGGGTCCGCTCGATGAAACGCTCCAGCGCGAGTTGAACGGGCAGCGCCGCGCACATCCCGTCGCCGTCGGCGTGGTGGCGGACGCGGATCGGCCGGCCTTCGAGGACGGTCCGCCGGAGCAGGCGGGCGACGTCCTCCAGTTCGTCGTGGATCGACTCGAAGGCGGGCCAGTCGACGAACGGCTCGACCGCGTGCGGGGCCGCGCGCTCCGTCAACGCCGCCTCGATCCGCTCGCGGGCCGCGGTTTCGGCCTCGCCCGAGAGCCGGTCGAGGTCGTCGACCTCGATCTGTGCCCCACCGTCGTGCTCCTCGACGGTGCCGCTGATCCGCACCACGTCGTCGAGTTCCACCTCGGGGTGTGCGCGGACGCCGGCCTCGGCGAACGCGGCGCAGGCGACGATCCCTGACTGGTCGACGATCCGAAAGACGGTCGGTCCGGCGGTCTGCTTGATCTGTGCGACCTCACCCTCGATGGTGGCGTTCGCACCGGTTTCGAGGTCGGTGATCGTCGTGATCGTCGGTTCGTGGTCGACCGTCTCCGTTCGGTAGGAGTCGATGCCGGCGACTGAAAAGGAGATGTCGCCGTTGTCGCGGATCTCGTCGAGACGGACGACGAGGCGGTCGCCGACGCTGTACGAGCGGTCGAGGTTCGACTCGTGGATCAGCCCGGAGACGACGTCGGAGATGTCGACGAAGACGCCGTAGTCGACGACGCCGTTGACCACGGCGTGGTAGTAGCTTCCTTCGTCGACTTCGTCGACGGTACAGTTCGGAGCGAGATCGTAGACGGTCGGCCGCGAGTCCGAACTCGAACCCGCGTCCGCGCCGGAATCCCCGGCGTTTTCCACAGTCATACGTTGAGGTGACGGCCGCCCGGTGATAAGCGTTTCATGATCGTGTTCCCCCACGACGGCCGGAACCGACCGGCTGACCCGGGCTACCGGAACGCTTAGAAGGGGACGCACCCGAGGTGGCCGTATGCGCCTGTTCCGGTCGAGCGACGTGATCGGGATCGCCGCCGACACCCTCCGGTTCGCGCTCGAAGCCTCCCGCGAGACCCACCCCAACGAGTACATGGGCTTTCTCCGCGGCGAGGACGCGCGCGGCCTCGGGCTCGACCGCGACGGCACCGTCGTCACAGATATCCTCGTCATCCCCGGGACCGAGTCGAACCCCGTGAGCGCGACCGTCCAGACGGACATGATTCCCAACGACCGCCGCGCGGTCGGATCGGTCCACTCACACCCAAACGGCGTGCTCCGCCCGAGCGACGCCGACCTCGCGACGTTCACCCGCGGCGATGTCCACCTCATCATCGGCGCGCCGTACGAACCCGACGACTGGCGAGCGTTCGACAGCGACGGGGATCCCACGCGGTTGCCGGTGCTCGACGTCGACCTCCCCGATCCGGGCGAGTTCTTCGACTTCACCGAGGAGGACCTCCTGTGACCACGGACCCGGTTCGGGTGGTCGCACAGGGGACGTTCGACATTCTCCACCCCGGTCACCTCCACTACCTCCGGGAGGCGCGGGCGATGGGCGACGAACTCCACGTCATCGTCGCCCGCCGAGAGAACGTCACCCACAAGTCGCCGCCGCTGCTCGCGGACCGCCAGCGCCGCGACATGGTCGCCGCGCTGGACGTCGTCGACGTCGCCCGTCTCGGGCATCCCGACGACATCTTCGTCCCGATCCACGAGATCGACCCCGCGGTCATCGTGCTCGGCCACGACCAGCACCACGACGAGGAGGCGCTCCGGGCGGCGCTCGACGCGCGTGGCCTCGACTGTGAAGTGGCGCGGGCGTCGGCACGCGAGCCCGCTTACGACGAGGAATTCCTCTCGACGGGCGACATCATCGACCGGGTGCTCTCCGAGCGACGGTAGCGCGGACGAGCCGAAACCGGGCTGGTGGGGCCTCGGACGGCAAAAGGGATGCTCGGCGAATCGATCGGAGGATAAGGATTGGTCGGCTCCGACGCGACGGTCTCGCTCAATCGCCGGTCGGAGGGTGTCGTCGTGGGACGCGTCTGCGCTCGATTAGCCGCTCTGGCTCGACTGCTGCTCGTCGAGCCACTCCTGGTACTCCTCTTGGGAGACGACTTCGACGGTGAAGTACATCTGCGAGTGGGCGACGCCGCAGTACTCCGTACAGTAGCCCTGGTAGGTGTCTTCCTCGTACGCGACGGTCTTGATCGTGTTCGTCGCCCCGGGCATCGCGTCCTGCTTCAGCCCGAGTTCGGGTACGGCGAAGCCGTGTATCACGTCCGTCGACGTGATCCGGAAGTAGACGTCGGTGTCCTTCGGGATCACGATCTGCGGGTTGCCCTCGACGTTCGGGGCCGTGATGTTACCCTCTTCGGGGTACTTCATGTTCCAGCCCCACTGGTATGCCTCGGCCTCGACGACGACGTCGCCCTCACCGGGGCCGTCGTTCATGCCTTCCATGTAGGTGACGTTCGGGTTCGCGAGCACGCCGTACGAGGCGACCCCGACGAACAGGAGGACGGCCGCGGTCGCGATCGTCCACGTGATCTCCAGGCGGCGGTTCTCCTTCGTCGGCTGCGCCTCGTCACTGCGCCGGAACCGGATCACGGTGTAGATGAGGATGGCTTCCGTGATGACGGTGATCGGAATGGCGACGTACAGCAGCTTTCCGTTGAGCTCGTTGATTAGGCCCGAGGTCGCCGACGCCTGCGCGGCGACTGGATCAGCGACCAGCGCGAGGACGACGGCCGAGAGGAGTGCAACGAGCCCGAGTCGCGTCCGTCTCATGCTAATCGGGGGTTAGGAACTGCTACGTAAATACCTACTGACTCGATGCTCACCACCGCCGTGTCGCGTGGTTCTGCCCAGGCTCGCGAAGGAGGGGGAGCCGACGGGAGCCGATCGACGCGTCCCGGCGGACCAGCGCCGAAGCGGCGGTCGCCGCCGGCGATCCGTGGGCGATCCGTCGGTGAGTGGCGGTCCCGCGAAGCGGGGCGTCTAAGTATGCCCGTTCCCAAGACTGGCGTATGTCGCGCGACGCACGCGAGTCGCGGGCGGAGGGGCGGGGACGGTACCCCGGCCTCCTCGCGGCCGCGGCCATGGCTGTCTATCTCCTGTTACTCGTCGGTGCGACGACCGCGCTGACGGACGCGGCGTCGGCCTGCACGGCCTGGCCCGCCTGTGGCGACGGGCTCGCGCTCCCGGCGACCGCGGCGGGGTACGTCGCCCTCGGTCACCGGGTCGCCGCGGTGCTCGTCGGCCTCCTCGTCGTGGCCGTGCTCGTCGCCGCCTGGCGCGAGAGCGAGCCTCGCCGCGTCCGAGCGGCGACCACCGCGTCGGCCGCGCTCTACCCCCTCCAGGCCGGACTCGGCGCGCTCGTCGCCACCACGGAAGGCGGCGTCCTCCGGGCGGCCCACCTCGTCGTGGGGATGGCGATCTTCGGCGGGCTCGTCGCCGCGCTGGCGTGGACGCTCGAATCGCGCACCGGCGATCCGAACGACAGGCCCGCGGGCCGGCCGGACGGCCCACCGGCCGCCGACCCGGCCGGGGAGTCGGACTACGACCACGGCCCGGCCGCCGGCGACCGGCCGGAACTCCCCACCTCGCCACTGGCACGGGCGAAGACCGTCGCGTACGCCTACTTCCGGCTGACGAAGCCGCGACTGATGTGGCTGCTCTGTCTCGTCGCCTCGGCGGGGATGGCGCTCGCCGGCTCGATCCACCCGGGGCTCACCCCGCAGGTGATGCTGGCCACGCTCGGCGGTGGCGTCCTCTCGATCGGCTCCGCGGGCACGCTGAACCACGTCTTCGAGCGCGACATCGACCGGCGGATGCAACGGACCTCCGACCGGCCGCTGGCGACCGACATCGTCCCCGTCCGGAACGCGCTCGCTTTTGCGCTCCTGCTCGGCGGGACGTCGATCGCGCTGTTCGCCTCGGTGAACCTCCTGGCGGCCGTCCTCGGGCTGGGAGCCATCGCGTTTTACGCCGTCGTCTACACGCTCCTGTTGAAACCCAACAGCGTCCAGAACACCGTCATCGGCGGGGCGGCCGGCGCGCTCCCCGCACTCATCGGCTGGGTCGCCGTCACGGGGTCGATCGGCTGGGGCGGCATCGCGCTGGCGACGGTCATCTTCCTGTGGACGCCCGCGCACTTCTACAACCTCGCCCTGGCGTACAAGGACGACTACGAGCGCGGGGGATTCCCGATGCTGCCCGTCGTCCGCGGGGAGACCGTCACGCGGAAGCATATCGTCGGCTACCTGGGCGCGACGCTGGTCGCCGCCGGCGCGCTGGCGACGATGACCGCGCTCGGCCCCGTCTACGTTCTCACGAGTGCGCTGTTCGGCGGCGTCTTCCTCTGGGCTGTCGTCCGTCTTCACTACGAGCAGAGCGAAGGGGCGGCGTTCCGCGCGTTCCACGCCTCGAACGCCTACCTCGGCGCGCTCCTCCTGGCGATCGTCGTCGACACGCTCGTCGTCTGATTTCGACTCCGACTGCACCCCTCACCACGCGAACCCAATGTCCACCGTCACCCGAACCGACTGGATGCCGACCCGAACGGACCTGCTCGCGGGCGCGGTCGTCCTCAACGCCGAACTGCTCGTCGTCCTCCTCTACCTGGCGGTCGAGCCCGTCGTGATCGAGTCGTGGCGGTTCATCCTCTACGGCTTCCTCTGGATCAACGCGAGCATCTACGCCGTCGCCAAGACGACGCCCGCGCAGACGACACCCCGGACGAAGCGGATCGCGCTCCTCGTCGCCGGAGGGTACTTCCTCGTCCTCGCCGTCGCGGGTGGGATCGTCGGTCCGAGCCACACTAGTCCGCTCGCGTCGCTCATCACCGACGGACACCTCCACAGCCACGGCACGGCGGCCGCGGGGAGTTTCGACCTCAGGCTCCTCCCACCGGGATGGGGGCCGGCGCTCGTCTACCAGGGGTCGTGGCTGCTCGTCATCCTCATGCCGTACAAGATCGTCGGGTACCTAGCGCTGGCGTACCTCGTGTACGCGACTGTCATCGACGCCGCCGGCACCGTCGTCTCGGGCTCGCTCGGGCTGCTCTCCTGTGTCTCGTGCACGTGGCCCGTCGTCGGCTCGCTCGTCACGAGCATCTTCGGGTCGGGCTCTGCCGTCGTCGTCGCCGCGACCACCTGGCCGTACGACATCTCGACCGTCGCGTTCCTCGCGACCGTGGCGCTGTTGACCTGGCGACCGCTCGTGCGGTGACGCCCGACAGTGTCGGTCGTGCTGACGCTCGCGAACGACGGAACGTCCGGTTCCGACGGACGTGCGAGGGTCACGGCAGTGCGGCGGTCGTGCCGCGGCGAGATAGGCCTATTTCACGACCGCGAGTTGTCGGTACCGATGGGTTCAGTCATATCCGAGACAGAGACCGAATCGGGATCGAACGTGTGGTTGAGTGCCGGCCTCGCGGGGATCGTCGGGACCGTCGTGTTCGGCGCGGTACAGATGGTGATGGGCGCGACCGGCGTCATCGCGGTCGCGATCCCGGCCCTCTACGGCGTCTCCGGACCGAACCTCCTCGCGGGGTGGGCGATCCACCTCGTCCACGGCGCGTTGCTCGGCCTGGGCTTTGGGCTCCTCGCGACCCGTCCGTCGGTCGGGCCGTACGTGGCGAGCGTCGGCTCCGCCGCGGCCGTCGGACTGGCCTACGGCCTGGTGCTCACGATCCCGACCGCGGGGATCGCCATGCCGCTGTGGCTCGCCGCCGTCGGCTTCCCGAACGCTCCGCCGCTTCCGAACCTCACGCTGATGGGCTTCGTCGGCCACGGCGTCTACGGGCTGGTGCTCGGGGCGGTCTTCCCCGTGCTGCGCGACCTGTTGTAGCCACGGGCTCGGCCGCGGTCGTCCGTTCCCGGACGGCTTTTGATCCCCCGTTGCGAAGCGGAGGACATGACGGCGATCGAGATCGAGTACTGCGTTCCGTGTGACTTCCTCGAACGCGCCGAGGCGATCCAGCACCAACTCCTCCAGCAGTTCGGCGAACGGATCGACTCGGCGGCACTCGTCACCGGTGACAAGGGCGTGCTTCGCGTCCGCGTCGACGGCGACGTGGTGTGGGACAAGGACGACGACGAGTACGACCTCGACGAGATCACCAGACGTACCCGCGAGTACGTCTGAGGCGGGCCGACGCCGCGATGAAGTCCCCGGAGCACGCGGCCATCGGAGCCGTCGTCGGAGTCGTATCCGTCTCCGTCCTCTTCCCGGCCGTGGCGTTCCCGACGAAGGCGAGCCTCTGGGTCGTCGGCGTGCTCGTTTCCGTGTTCGTCGACCTCGACCACTTCGTCATCGCGCGGGCGATGCAGGGAGACTGGACGAACCTCCGGCGGGCGGTCTCGAACCCCCGAGTGGGATTGGTCGACCAGGAACAGGTGTTCGCCGACACCGACGAGACACGCCTGCGACAGTACCGACTCCTCTCGCACCTCCTCGTCGGCGGCGTCCTCGTCGGCGTCTGTTCGTTGGTCGACGCGCGGTTCGCGGTCTTCGTCGCCGTCCTCCTCTACGCGCACGTCGTCGCCGACCTGATTCGTGACGCCGAGGTGGCGTGAGCGTCGCGCATCGTACTCGGATCGGATCCGTCTGCTGACAGCCGGTACGTCCGCTCGTGCGGCGTCGTACCGGGCACCCGCGACCCGCCGCACGTCGATCGTCAGACCACGTCTCGACGCGGGATGGATGCGTCCTCGAATAAGAAGGTCCGGGTCCGGATCCGAGGGCGGGCACGACCCGGCGTTCGTCCGCTCAGTGCCCCCAGCGCTGTTTCCGCTCGGGATCAGCGTACCGCGCGTTCTCGATCCGCTCGAACTGGTCGGGGGAAAGCGAGACGTCACAGGCACCGACGTTCTCGTCGAGCTGGTCGGTCGTCCGCGCGCCGACGATGGGGATACAGGTGAACGCCTCCTGCTCCATGAGCCAACGGAGCGCGACCTGCGCGGGCGTGGCGTCGAGTTCGTCGGCCACCTGCCTGACGGCGTCGAGGACGTGCCAGCCGCGCTCGGAGAGGTAGTAGTCCGAGAAGGACTCATAGATGGTCGCGCGGGAGCCGTCCGGCGCTTTTACCTGCTTGGGATCGTCCGGGTCGGCGCGTTCGTACTTCCCCGTCAGGAAGCCGCCCGCGAGCGGCGAGTACGGGCACACCGCGAGGTCTTGATCGGCGCAGACGTCGAGGTAGTCGGCGACGTCGTCGCGGTACGCGGCGTGGAACAGCGGCTGGGTCACCTCGAACCGCTCCCAGTCGTGCAGTGTGCTCTCGCCGAGCGCCTTCATCAGCTGCCAGCCCGCCATCGTCGACGCGCCGAGGTAGTTCACCTTCCCCTCCTCGACGAGGCGCGTCAGCGTCGAGAGCGTCTCCTCGATCGGTGTCTCGTCGTCCCAGCGGTGGATGTAGTAGACGTCGAGGTAGTCGGTGCCGAGGCGGTCGAGCGTTCCCTCGATCTGCCGGCGGATGTGAGTCCGGGAGAGCCCCGATCCGTTGGGGCTCGACTCGTCGAAGCCGAAGTACACCTTCGAGGCGAGGACGTACTGGTCGCGGTCGTGGTCGGCGAGCCAGTCGCCGATCCACTCCTCGCTCGTGCCGTTGGGGTCGCCGTAGACGTTCGCGGTGTCGATGAACGTCCCCCCGTGATCGGCGAAGGCGTCGAGGAGGTCGTGCGCTTGGTCCTTCTTCGTCTCGACGACGCCGCCCGTCTCGCGCCCGAACCGCCAGGTCCCGAAGCAGAGTTCCGACACCCGTGTCCCGGTCGAGCCGAGTCGGCGGTAGTCCATGCTCATGATCGTCCGCGTCGTTCGCGGACGGAGGATAAAACCGTCGGGGTCGCGGCCGACGCGGCCGACACACGCCGGAGCGGCGGCGTGTCTGCCCCGATCCGCGGACTTATCCGGCTCCCTCCCGCCACCACCGACATGCTCAACGTCGCCTGTATCGGCCTCGGCGACCTCGGCCGGCTCGAAGCGTCGGTGCTCGACTCGCTCGACGACGTCCACCTCGTCGGCGGTGCCGACCCCGCCCCCGGCGCCCGGAACCAGTTCGAGCACGAACTCGGCCGCCCCGCCTACGAGAGCGTCGACGACCTGCTCGGGGGCGAGTCCGTCGACCTCGTCGCGATCGTCACGCCGCACACGCTCCACTACGACCAGGCCCGGGAGTGTCTCTCGCGCGACGTCCACGTCCACCTCGAGAAGCCGATGGTGACTGAGCTCGCCCACGCCGACGACCTCATCGAACGTGCGGACGCCCACGACCTCGTGCTCGCGGTCGGCTACCAGCGGCATTTCGACCCCCGCTTCCGCGAGATCAGACGGCTCGTCGACTCGGGGCGCATCGGCCGGCCGCACATGGCCGTCGGCCACCTCGAACAGGAGTGGATCCGCTGGACGCAACACCAGTGGCGGTCGAATCCCGAGCTCTCGGGCGGCGGCCAGCTGTACGACTCCGGCTCGCACCTGCTCGACGTGCTCCTGTGGACGCTCCGTGCCGACCCCGTCTCCGTCACCGCGACCGTCGACCGCCGGACGCACGACGTCGACGTCAACAGCGCGCTCACCGTCTCGCTCGAACGCCGTGACGCCGAGGGCGTGGCGGGGGACCGTGGACGGGAGACGGCAGATCCCGACCGGCTCACGGCGAGCGTCGGCGTCTCCGGCGCGGGGAGTTCGATCCCCGATCCCGGCGAATCGCTCCGGATCTGGGGGACCGACGGCACCGTCTCGTTCGACGGCGAGACCGTCACCGTCTGCGAGGCGGGCGTGACGTACGAGACGACCCCCTCCGTGCCCGACTTCGAGGAACTCACGCGTCGCAAGCTGGGCAACGTCGTCGACGCCATCACCGAAGGGGCCGACTTAGAGATACCCGCCGCGGACGGCCGGCGAGTCGTCGCGCTGACCGAGGCGGCGTACGAGGCCGCCGAACGCGGCGAGCGGGTGGCGGTCTCGGGGCTGGACGGCTGAGTCGAACGGGGCCAGGGCGTGTCACGGAGTCGGTGATCAGGGTCGAGTTCGGACGACCCGGTTCAGACGACGCGTCCGGGACGTGTGGCTGTCACTCGGAACCGGGAGACGAACCCTCGGCCCGGAGCGCAGTGGGTTGCAGCGAACGAGTACAGCCGCCAGGGCGGTAGTGTACCTCACACCTCCCCAGCCGGGTTGCTCGCGGACGGAGCCGCGAGCAGGCCCCTCGCGCGAGTCGCTCACTCGCTCCACTCGTTCGCTCCCGCGCGCCGGTCACCCGTGGTGCGGCGGCGCGTGACGTCGCGCCACTCGTGTGCGTTCCCGTGAGCCACTCGAACGGGAACCAGCGAGACCGACGCCCTCGCCGGGCGACGTGCGCGAGAGGGACGAGGTCACGGACGACCGAAGGGAGCGAGTGACCGAATCGGCTGGGGCGGTCTTACTGCCCTGCCGACCGTCTCGGTCGCCTTCCTCCCCGGACTGCACGCGTCGCCGTCCATGGTCACGTCGAGTAGTCCGTTCGCGACGCGTCTCCGACGATTACCCTCGCTAGATTGACATTAATCCCCGTGACGAGCGGAGACATCACCCGGCACGAACCGAAAACCGAACCCTTACTTCCGGACCGGCGTCAGCGTACGGTATGGACGAGGTACTCGTCGCCGACGCGGTTCGGAAGTCGTACGGCGACGTTCGGGCGCTCCGGGGCGTCTCGCTCTCGGTCGGGGCGGGCGAGGTGTTCGGCCTCATCGGGCCGAACGGGGCGGGCAAGACGACGCTCGTCCGGGCACTCACCGGGACCACGGGCGTGGAGGGAACCGTCCGCGTACTCGGGACCGCACCCGGCGACGTCGACGCCAACCGGCTTGGACTGCTCCCGCAGTCGTTCTCGCCGGCCGCACGGCTCACGCCGCGGGAACTCCTCTCGTACTACGCCGGGCTCTACGACACGGCGCGGGATCCGGAGGTCGTCCTCGACGAGGTGGGCCTCAACGACGCGGCCGACACTTGGTACGAGAAGCTGTCGGGCGGCCAGAAGCGCCGGACCTGCGTCGGTGCCGCGCTGGTGAACGACCCCGACGTGCTCTTTCTCGACGAGCCGACGACGGGGATCGACCCCGCCGGCCGGCGCGCGGTGTGGCGGCTCGTCGACGACCTCGCCGACGGCGGCACCACCGTCTTCCTCACGAGCCACTCGATGGCCGAGATCGAACGGCTGGCCGACCGCGTCGGGCTCCTGCGCGACGGCGAACTCGTCGCAACCGGCTCCCCGACCGAACTCGTCGCCGAACACGGCGGCGAGAGCACGCTCACGATCGACACCGCGGCGCCCGCGGCGGCGCGCACCGCGCTCGAACCGGCGTACGCCGTCGATCGATCGACCGACGGCGTCGTCGTGGGCGGGGTCGCGCCGCGCGAGATTGGCGACGTGGCGTCGGTGCTCGACGACGCCGGCGTCGTCTACGGCTCGCTGGCGTGGTCGGAGCCGTCGCTCGAAGACGTCTACCTGTCGCTCACCGGCGAGTCGTTCGGGCCGCGCGCCGAGAGCGACCAGTCGACCACGACCGGCCGAGCGGAGGCCGCCGACGGGGGCGATCCGCTCGCCGTCGACGCGGGAGGGCAGTCGCCATGAGCCGGCGCGACCGCGTCACCGCGGAGTTCACGGCCGCGTGGGACTCGTTTCTCCGCCGCCGGACCGCCGTCTTCTTCACCTTCTTTTTCCCCGTCATCATCGTCCTCATCTTCGGCGTGCTGGTCCAGACCCAGCCGACCGGCGGCGGACTGTTCGCGGAGCCCCCGGGCTACTATGTCCCGGGCTACCTCGCCGTCGTCGTGCTGTTCACCCCGCTGTCGCGCGTGGGGTCGACCGTCGCGCGTCACCGCGAAGGCAACCGCTTCCAGAAACTCGCGACGACGCCGCTGTCGCGCACGGAGTGGCTCCTCGCGCACACGCTCGTCAACGCGGTCGTCATCGGCCTCGCGGCGCTCTTGCTCCTCGTGCTCGTCGTCGCCGTGACGGGGGCGGGCGTGCCGCTCGCCCCGGCGACGCTCGCGCTCGTCCCGTTCGTCGTGCTCGGCGTGGCGCTCTTCTGTGGACTGGGGGCGCTCATCGGCCGCCTCGCGGGCTCGCAGGACGGCGTCATCGCCGCGAGCAACGCCGTCGCGCTCCCCTTGCTGTTCCTCTCGGAGACGTTCGTCACGCCGGAGTTGCTCCCGGCGTGGTTCCGTCCGGTGACCGCGCTGTCGCCGCTGACGTACTTCGCCCGCGGCGTGCGGGCGCTCACCTTCTCGGGTGGCGACTGGACACTCCCCCTCGCGGTGCTCGCGGCGCTCGCGACAGTCGTCTTCGTCGTGGGCGCGGCGGCGGTGCCCTGGACCGAGTGAGTACAACAGAGATCGAACCGCGGGAGTCGCGGGCGTCGGGCGCTACCCGCCCGTCTCGGTCGTCTCGCCCTCGGAGACCTCCATCCCCAGCCACGAGAGTGTGAGCTGTTCGGGCCACTGATCCTTCTCGGTCCGGTCGGTGTGTGGCTCCGGCGAGACACTCGTCGCGAGAACGAACTCGCCCACCTGGAGCACGTTCGCGTAGAGGTTCGCCCCGTCGTAGTCGTAGTACACCCGCCGCCACTCGCGGCCGGCCAGCGTCGTCGTCCCGTCGTCGCCGAGGGTGGTCTCCATGAGCGTGTTCAGCGCCGACACCGCGCGCTCTTCGCTCTCGAACCGCTGGAGGAAGATCGGTCGGCCACCGAACTGCGCCTCCTTCGACTGATCGGTCACGAGTTTGTTCGCCATCACGTACGCGTAGTCCTCGCGCCCGTCGCGGGCGACGACCGCGTCGAAGACGTTGGTGTACTCGGGTTCGTAGTCGGCGAGGCGTTCGCGCCACGCCTTCGTGTCCTTCATCATGTCGACCGCACCCTGCGAGAACGTGTACACCAGGCCGTCGGGCCGCTCGTTCGTGTGGTCGTTGATGTCGTGGTTCGCGCCGTACTGGTGGGCGTGGTCGAAGATGGTCTGCCCGGTCGGGAACGTGTGGGCGTGTGGGCGGGCGACGTCGTCGCTCCGGTCGCTGTACTCGTCGGAGAACGTCTGCGTCGTGAAGTTGTCCCCCGGCGGGTAGCTCACGCCGAAGATTGCCTGTCCTTCCGAACTCGACTGCAAGAGCCCGTGCAGCGGCTCCTCGATGGGGTGTGCCGACAGGTGTTGTTCGATGTACGCGTCCGCGGTGATCCGGTTGTAGAACACCGACAGCCGACCCAGTGCGTCCTGACTGGCCTGGGTGTCGTCCCGCTCGACGGCCGCGGCGAAGTCCCGGACGAACGTGTTCTCGCCGTTGCGCAGGCGTCGTTCGAGCTCGAAGTGCGGTGCCAGTTCCTCGCGGACGTAGGTCGCGAGGCTTGTGGTTTTCGCCCGGAGTTCGGAAACGTCGGCCGCCGCGAGCGTGTTTCGCTCCCTGAGCTCCGCGACCGTCTCCTGGACGGGTTTGACCTGGAGCAAGTACTGCCGCCTCGCTCGCTCGTACTCGGAACCGAACCAGCTGATCTCGTCCATCACGGCCCGGGTGCGGTCGAGGAACGCCCGGTTCTGTGGCGGCTCCGGCGTCGCGGTCGCGGTCGCGGTCGCCGTCTGCTCGCTGTTCGAGCCGTCGGTGCCGCCGTCGTCGCTGTTCTCTCCGGTCGAACTGTCGCCCCCCGAGCCGCCACCGACCAGTCCGGTACACCCGGCGAGCGCCGGGAGCGTGAGCGACGACGTCACCGCGAGCAGCCGTCGTCGAGTGTGGTCCATACGGGCATGCGAGTGGCCGACGGCTTGAGCGTTCGTGTCGAGGTATCAGTGTTGATTCTCGGAGGGGCGTTCGTCGGACCCCTCGGACGGTGATCGGTTCCGACGGTTGGTCGGGTCGACCCGAACTGGCACCCGTCGGGAGAAGAATTAACCGACGTTCGTTGGAGTACTCCCCACGAACGTCCGACGAAACCTCTACGTAGCTTCGCTCGTCGACGCGTCGTTGTCGTATATTTTCAACGTCCTCGCGTTTACGGGCACGTTCGATGTGTTCCGCTGGTTCGTGTTTGCCGTCGTCTTTCTCGGGTTCACGTACGGGTTCGAGAAGGTCGTCGGCTGGCAGACTGGATAGAGGACGTATCGACCGCTCGTAACCGTGAGTCGCGTCGTGGTTTCGTCAACTGGTTCCCTGACGCTCTTTATCCCGCCCATGCTCTCCGCTCGGTTCGTGATTCCTCGCACGTTCTGAGACCCTCGGCAGAGCCATTCCCGGGAGTCGTGACCCGCGACGACCCGCGATCAGTGCACCGTGACGCGCCCGTTGGGGTCGGGGCGTTCGCCCAGCACGACCGAGAGTGTCCGGGGCCGGCCGTCGCGGATCACGTCGATGTCGATCGGTTCACGCGGCCGCGTCTCGGTGATGAGATACCGCATGAGCTCCTCGTGCGACCGGAGCTCCCGGCCGTTGATCCCCACGATGACGTCGCCGCCCGTGGGGACACGCTGGCCGCGGACGGTCCGCGCCCCGGTCGACCGCCGGAGACGATCACCCGCCGCGGGGCCGGTGGCGACGTCGACGACGAGCACCCCCCGAGCTTCGTCGAGGCCGTTCACCGTCGCGACGGTGGGAGTGACGTCGAGCGTCCGGGTGCGCAGGTACGAGTGACCGTAGCGGCCCTCGGCGACGAGCGACGGAACGACCCGCGTGACGATGGCGGGCGAAACTGCGAAGCCGATGTTGTCGCCCTGACGGGCCCTGTTGACCCCGACGACCTCGTAGGTGGGTTCGTCGTCCGCCATTGCGAGCGCGACGAGCGGGCCGCCGGAGTTCCCCGGGTTGATCGGCGCGTCCGTCTGGACGACGTCCGGAATAGCGAACCCGCCCGAGGTCGGCATCGATCGGTTCGCCCCGCTGACGATCCCCGCGGAGATGGAGCCGTCGAGCCCCAGCGGGTTGCCCAGCGCCGCCACCGGCCGACCCGGCGTGGGGTTCTCCGTGGCGACGGGCAACGGCCGGGCCGTCTCGGGCGCGTCGGGGATGCGCATTACGGCCAGGTCGGTGTACGCGTCGCGCCCGACGATGCGGCCGGTCCGCCACTGGCTGTCGGCGAAGCGGATCTCGACGTCAGTGTCGCCCCTGACGACGTGTTCGTTCGTCACGACGTAGCGCACGGCGTGTTCGTCCGCGTCGGTGTCCGCGTCCCCGACACCGAGCGACTCCACCGCGGCCGCGTCGTAGACGAACCCGGAACCCGCGCCCATCGCGGGCCCGCGGCGTCCGACGTAGATCGACACCACCGAGGGGATGGTGTCACGGTACAACCGTTCGTAATCGATCGCGGCGTACATGTGGCACGTGTGCGTCCCCGGACCGCGCTGTCGAGGGTCGACAGCCGGTCGACTGTGACGCTTACCTCGGGTAAGTGCCGAGCCGATATGACGCTGTCGTGCGGTACCACACTTTTCCGTCGGGGAGGGTCGCCGATGCGCACGCACGCGCGTCGAACCGGCCGGGTTTTAATACCGCGTCGGGCGGAGCCACGAGCATGAGCCTCCCGAAACACGGCGTGATGCAGCGACTCACGGACAGCGGAACCGTCGCGGTGATGCGCGGTGCCGACGCCGACACGCTGATGAAGACCGTCGAGGCCCTCCGCGAGGGCGGCGTCACGGCCGTCGAAATCACGGCCGACAACGCCGACGCGCTGTCGATGATCGACACGGTCACTGGAAGCTTCGACGACGAGGTGGTCGTCGGCGCGGGAACCATCCTCGACGCGTCAACGGCGCTTGACACCATCCGCGCGGGTGCGGAGTTCGTCGTCGGACCGACGGTCGAACCCGACGTGATCGACGCCTGCAACCGCTACGGGACGCTCGTCGCGCCGGGGGCGTTCACGCCGACGGAGGCGCTCTCGGCGTACGAGGCCGGCGCGGACTTCGTGAAGATCTTCCCCGCCTCCTCCGGCGGCCCGGGCCACCTCAGCGGGATCAAGGGCCCGCTCCCGCAGATCCCGCTCATGCCCACCGGGGGCGTCGACGCCGACAACGTGGGCGCGTTCATCCGCGCGGGCGCGGAAGTCGTCGGGGCCGGAAGCGCGCTCGTCCCCGGCGACGCGGTCGCCGCGGGCGAGTTCGAGACGGTCACGGAGAACGCTCGCGCCTTCTCGGCGGCCGTCGCCGAGGCGCGCTCGGAGTGAGTCGAGTTACAGCAGCGACCGGACGGCGTCGCGGTTGTCGGTCGAGACGGCGTCCGCGGGGTCGCCGTCGCCCGCCGCGACCAGGTAGGTCCGGCCGTCGCGGTCCCCGTACCGGTGGTGGAAGTCGTAGACGAAGCCATACACCGACGCGTCGGTCCGCGAGGCGACGAACTCGACCTGCTCGCCGACGTTGTGCTCGACGAGTCGGTCGACGACCGCGTCCGTCGGCCCGTCGAGATCGACCGGCGCGCGCTCGATACACGCGACGAGCGACCCGAGATCCTGGCGGACGCCCGGCGGGAGGTCCGCGATGTCGGTCTCGCCCTGGACGACGTCGTAGGCGGCCGTGATGGCCCCACAGCCGGTGTGCCCGACGATCGCGACGAGCCCCGTATCGGTGAACGTCACCGGATAGGCGACGCCGCCGTCGAGGACGCGCTCGCCGTCGACGGTGGTCGTCGCGCGGTTGCCGATGTTGGCGACGGTGAACAGCGTCCCCGGCTCCGAAACGTCCCACATCCCCTCCTGTGAGACGCGCGAGTCCGAACAGCAGACAGAGACCGCGGGCGGATGCTGGGCGTCGCGGACGGCGTCGAAGGCCGCCGCATCGGCCCGGGCGACGTGGCGAGCGTTGCCGGCGAGCAGTTCGGCGAGCGTTTCGTCCGGGGTGTCGGTCTCGTCGAGCGTGTCGGTTTCGTCCAGTGACATGGCTGCGCCAACGAGGGCCGGGTGCAAAGCACCTCGGAAACGTCCGACGGCACCGCCGGTCGGTCCACCGCGCCCGACGCCACACAACACAACCGTTATATCCATCATTTCCGTACATTCTTTCGGAGGGACACGACGTGTCACACGCTCCCTCCCATTCCCCCACGGAGACGGACCGGTCGCCGACTGGTTCCAACCACGGAGAACTCCGGTGAGTGTCAACGAACGCCCGAGAAACCTCTCCGCGCTACGACTCCGCGACTGAACTGCGCCGGCCGGGATTCGAACCGAGCCGAGACGTTCCTGCTCGCTCCGCTGTGCGGACTGCGACTCGTCGGGTTCAGCATCCCTACGTGGCGCGTTCGCTCGTCACGTCCGTTCCTCGCAGAGTGCGCCGGCCGGGATTCGAACCGAAACCGGACGGTCGCCCTCGCTTCGCTCGGGCGCTGCGACCGGTAGGGTTCGAATCGCCATCGGTGCGCAGACACGTCTCTCACTGTCGTTCGAGACGGCATGCGCCGGCCGGGATTCGAACCCGGGCCATGAGCTTGGAAGGCTCAGGTCCTACCACTAGACCACCGGCGCGCTCGCTCACTTCGTTCGCTCGCGCGCCGAAGTGGAGCGTTCACCCTCCCGTACCCAACCCCGGAATAAGGGTGTTACGTTACTCGTCGGTGCGGTGGTGCGCGGCCTCGCGGCTCCCGTGCCGCGAGGTCATCGCGCGAGGGATGAGCGACCGACCGAGCAGCGCGAGTGAGAGCGCGACTCGGCTGGGGAGGCCCGTGGTGCCCACACCCTGGCGACCGGTTTCCGGTTTCCGTACCCCACGTGTTCGCTCGGTAGAACGGTGCCATCAGCGTCCTTCGAGTGAAGCGTCTCTGCATCAGAGCAACGAAAACCGGACGGCGAAATCACCGAGACCGACTTCGACCCGCCCGCTCTAATCGCCGCCGTGGGCGCGCGCCGTCTCGCGCAACTCGTCGGAGATGCTGGGGACGGCCTCGCCGTCGACCGGGCCCTCGCTCTCGATCTCGTCGAGCGACTTGGGGAACTCCCGGAGGGCCATGTGGATGGCGATCCCGGCCTTCGCGCCCATCCCCATCGCCACCGGTATCTGGTTGTGTCCGGGGACGATGTCGCCTACGGCGTAGACGCCGTCGACCGACGTGCGGCCGTGATCGTCCACGTCGACCGTGCCGTCGTCGTTCAGTTCGACGCCGAACTGCTCGGCGAGGCCGGTGTTGTAGTTCGAGCCGTACATCGCGAAACCGCCCCGGTACTCGCGGACCGATCCGTCCTCGAACTCGAAGCTCTCCAGCCAGCCGTCGTCGTCCTTCGTGAGCCCGACGACCTCCTCCTCGACGATGTCGACCGGGTGTGCACGAACCAGACGGTCGGTCTCGTCACTCCACGTTGGCTCGTCGCCCCGGAGGAGGACGTCCACCTCGTCGGTGAAGTTGAGCATGATCATCGCCACGTACGCCGCCGAGTCCGAGTGGCCCATCACGTACACCGACTCGTCGACGAACATGTACGCGTCGCAGTGCAGACAGTAGTGGAGCCCGCGACCGGTTCGGGGCAGGGGCGGCTCCGGGCGCTCGTCGTTGAACCCGGTCGCGAGCACGACCTGCTCGGCGACGTACTCGCCGTCGTTGCCGGCGAGACGGAACCGCCCGTCGTCCGTGTGGGAGACCTCGGTGACGAAGTCACGGACGAGGTCGGTACCGTACTCCTCCAGCTGGTCGCGGGCGGTCTGGAGGAACTCGTTTCCGGACACCGATTCGGGAACGCCGATCACGTTGTGCGTGTCGAGCATCATCGCGGCGCGACCCCCACCGCGATCGATCAGCGCGGTGTCGTGTCCCAGTCGCGTGGTGTACAGCGCCGACGTCAGCCCCGCGGGGCCGCCGCCGATCACTACGACCTCGAACTCCCTGAGGGTAGACGAATCAGCCATCGTCTGGAGATAGGACTGCGTGGGCTTAAACGTCGGACGTTCGTGCGCCGATCCGGACCAGCCGACACACGTTGACAACCCTCACGGACTCGGCGTCCTCGTGCCGCCGCCCCGACGCCCCGACGATGGCGACTCGACACCGACCGTCGCTCAGTCCGTCGCTACCGCGGACCCCACCACAGCGTAGCAGTTCCCGCTGGAGACGAACGTCTCGGCGACCGAGAGGGCGCTCGCGTCGAGGTCGGCGCGGAACTCCGCCGGCGCGTAGATGTGGTAAAAACGGGGGACGCGCTCGCCGCCGGGGAGCGTCCAGTCGACGTGCGTGTCGAACCCCTCGTCCGCGTCGCCGTGCTCGTCCGCGAAGCGGTCGTGGACCGTCGCCCAGGCGCTCACGAGCGCCCGGCCGCCGGGGGCGAGCACGCGCGCGAGTTCGTCGAGGCTCCCGAGGCGACGCGACCGGGGACGGAGGTGGTGGAGCGTCGCGACGTACACGGCCAAGTCGAACCGGTCGGGACGGAGGGGCAGCGCCGCGGCGTCGCCCTGGACGAGTCCGACGTCGAACCCCCGCTCCGTGGCACGGCTCCGCGCCTCCCCGAGGAGGCCGCGGCTGAGGTCGAACCCCACGACTGTTTCGGCCCGGCCGGCGAGCAGTTCCGTGTGGCGACCGTTGCCACAGCCGAGGTCGAGCGCCCGTCGGCCGCCTCGTCCGTCGAGGAACGTCTCGACCTCGGGCCAGGCGTACTCCCGCGTGGCGGAAAAATGGGCGGCGATGCGGTCGTACGTCTCACCGGGGCCGTCGGCCATACCCGAGGGTCGGCGCGAGGGTACAAAAGGGGGCGGAACGCCGTGGACTCCAAGGCCGGTGCCGATGTCGGTGCCGGTGCCGGCGTCGGCCCGCGGGGCGGGGGGCAGCGTGAACCGGCCGCCGTGGCGAGGGCGGCCGTCGGCTCATAGGAACGTAAAGAGGGCGTAGGCGACAGCGAGGAGGACCAGCGCGTGTTTCAGGCCGTCGTAGACGCTGCCCTCGCCGAGCTGCCCCGCAACGAGTCCCGAGCACACCGCCTGGACGACCGAGATGTGGAAGAAGATGAGCCGGTAGCCCTCGGTCTGGACGTCGCGCAGTCCGGCGAAGATCCCGACCGAGATGGTGTCACTGTCGAGCACCGACGCGCTGGCCGCCTCCTCGATCGCGGGGATGAACGAGACGGTGAGCGCGACGATGATCCCGAGGAAGACGAAAAACGAGAGGTAGATGACGAGCAGGTAGGTGATCATCTCCTGGCGGCGCTCGCGGCGGAGGCGGCGCGCGCTCTGCGTCTCGTTGGCCGCGATCCGGAGCACCGGCGAGATGTCGCCACTGACCCGCATCGCGTTGGTGATGAGCGTCATCGAGCGGTTCAGCGACGGCGCGGGCGTCCGGCTGGCCATCCGCCGCAACGCCGTCGACACGTCCGCCCCCCAGGAGATGTCCCGGGAGACGTTCTGCAGTTCGTCGCCGAGGTAGCCGAGGTCGGTCCCCGCGACCCGGTGGATGCTCTCGATCGCCGTCAGCCCGGCCTCGTTGACGCTCGCCATCCGGTCGAGGAAGTCCGGGGTCGCGTTCTCGAAGTCGCGGTACCGCCGCTTGCGCAGCTCGTACACCAGCGAGACCGGGACGAGCACGAAAACGGCGACCTCGATGAGCGGTTCGTCGACCGCCGCGACGAGCGCGGTCAGATCCGGCGTCGACGCGGAGCCGAGCGTCGCCGCGGCGCCCGAGGGCGAGAGCGCGTCGAAGCCGACGCGCCAGAGGACCCAGAGCCCCGCCAGCGGGAGGGTGAAGTAGACCGTCGCCGTCGGTCGGTTGAGGAGCTGCTGGAACGGCTCCGACAGCCACCGGCGGACGGGTTCGAGCCGGTCGTACGCGTCGAGGCGGGTGAGCGCCGTTCGGGCCCGGGCAGAGGTCCCGCCGTCGGAGGCGATCGAGACGCCGGTCGACGCGAGCCGGCGGTCGGGAACGCGGTCGGTCGAGACGTCGAGGCTGCTCTTCCAGCCGGGGCCGCGGAGTCCCTGGGTGATGCTGTCGATGTAGACGACGAACGCGAGCGTCGCGAGCGGGATGCCCAGATACGTAATGAACTGGATGAGCGGGAGGGTGTCGCTGATGACGAGGCCGATGATGACGAGCACGGTGATGAAAAACAGCGGGCCGGCGACGAGGACGGTGACGTAGATCTCGGCGAACGCGGCCAGGAGGTCGAGGTACTTCTCCTGTTGTGCTTCGACCTCCTCCTGGTAGCGTTCGTACTGCATGTGGAGGAACGACGAGAGGCTCCGACCGCTGGAGAGGACGCTGGAGAGGTTCTCGGCGAACTCCTCGAGCGCCTCGCTCGGCGAGCGGTCACCGGCGGCCTGGAGCGCGGAGACGACGTCGGTCCCGAACGTGTCCATCTCGCGGACGGCGACGGCCAACTCCGTCGCGGCCTCGCCGTACACGTGCTGGTTGTCGGCGAGCGTCTCCAGCACCATCGGGAACGGCATCCCCGAGCGCGACAGCGCGTAGACGAACGCGACCGTCCGCGGCAGCGACGCGTCGATCCGGTTCCGTCTCGTCTGTGCCACCTGGTCGAGGTAGAGCCACCGCGCCCAGTACGTGGCCCCGGCGAGGGCCGCCCCGACGGGGACGCCCGCGCCGGCGGCGAACAGGAGGAGCCGACCGTACTCGATCGACGGACGCACGGAACCGCTGACGACGTCGAGCGCCGGCGGGAGGGACACACCGATGGCCGACGAGTTCACCGAGAGGACGACGAGCGCCCCGGCGACCACGTAGATCCCGACGGTCGAGCCGACGAGGCCGACGACCAGCGCGACGAACGCCGTGCGCGCGGCGTACTGGCGGTGGGTCCCGTCGACGTGGGCGGCCTGCATCCGTTCGAGTTCCGCCGTGTGGCGGGGCGTGTCGCGGGAGACGTAGTCGCCGAAGAGCCACAGCGCGGCCGCCGACACCAACCGATCGACGGTCGAGCTAACGGGCGCGAGGGCGACGAGGAGACCGAGGCCGACGGCCGCCACGAGCGGGAGATAGACGAGGACCACGCCGGTTCACCGGCCCTCGGCCTCGTCGATGCGGTCGATGATCTCGTCGGGGTGGGCGTAGTACTCGTTGACGAGTGCGGTGAACTTGCGGTAGTCGGTGACCCCGCGGTCGGAGAGAAAGCGGAGGAACCGCTCACGCTCTCTGAGTTCCTGGCGGGCCCGCGCCTGTGTCCATCCGCGGTCCTTGCGGATCTCGGTGAGGAGCGTGCTGTCGTGACGCTCGAACCGGTCGGCCTCGGTGTTCCACGAGAAGGCGTTCGCGTAGTCGAGTTCGCCCGTCCGCTGGTCGATCTCGCCGATCTCGCCGATCGCCTTCGACCGGCGGACGCGCTCGTCTTCGAGGCGGGTGAGCGTCTGGACGAGGAGAAGGTCGAGCGACTGGATCATCGGCCGCGGGACGTTGATCGGTTCGTTCTCCAGCCTGTTGATCACCGTCTCGACGCTGTCGGCGTGCATCGTCGAGAACGTCGTGTGGCCCGTGTTCATCGCCTGAAACAGCGTGACGGCCTCTTCTCCTCTCACTTCGCCGACGATGATGTACTCCGGTCTATGTCTGAGTGCCGACCGGAGGAGGTCGTACATGTCGATGTCGGTCCCCTCGTTGAGTCGCTGTCGCGTCACGGAGGAGAGCCAGTTGTCGTGGTACAGCGAGAGTTCGCGGGTGTCTTCGATCGACAGCACCTTCGCCCGCGGGGGGATGAACATCGAGACGGCGTTCATCGACGTGGTCTTGCCCGACGCGGTCCCGCCGGCGAAGATGAGCGACTTGTTGTGTTCGATGCAGAGCCAGAGGTACGCCATCTGCTCCACCGAGAAGGTCCCGTAGTCGATGAGGTCGATGGGCGTAAAGGGCTCGTCGGCGTACATTCGGAGGGTGAACGCGGAGCCGCGGGGCGTGACCTCTTCGCCCAACACGAGTTCAGCGCGCGACCCGTTCGGGAGCGTCGTCCCGATGACGGGGTCGCCGATGCTGATGTGACGGCCCGACCGCTGGGCCATGCGGACGACGTAGTGGTCGAGTTCCTCCCGGTCGAAGACGACGTTCGTCTCGATGTCGGAGTATGTGTCGTGGTAGACGAAGACGGGGAGGTCGTAGCCGTCACAGGAGATGTCCTCGATGTGAGGGTCCCGCATGAGCGGGTCGACCCGACCGTACCCCCGAAAGTCGCGGAACAGGTAATAGACCATCGCGTGAAACGTCGCGACGTCGACGGCGACGCCGTACTGGCCGATCAGGTCGGAGAGTTCGGCCCGGAGCGTCGACTCGCCGGTCGGATCGTCGTCGTCGCCGTACAACAGTGGGTTGCGGATGTCCCGGCGGACGCGGTCGAGCAGCGTCGCGGTGAACTCGTCGACGTCCGGTTCGACGACGTGATACTGGTGCTCGGACGCCTCGCGGTCGTAGGTGACGACCACGTACGCGTACGGCGCGTTGACCCAGTACCGGTCGACCTCGCGGTGACCCGGCGGGTGGTCGAACGAGGCGAGCGGCCCGTCGGTCGCCGGACGGAACGGCTGGGTCTCGTAGTCGGTTCCCCGGAGCAGTTCGACGAACTGCTCGATCCGGTCACGGAGCCCCGCCCGCGGGGCCGTCCGTGCGGCCTCCCCCTCGGTCGTCTGTCCGGACATTCGTACCAATCGTCAGAGCGTCCGCCGCGTCGGTACATAAGTCCGGCCCAGCGGGTATCAGAGGTGATACTCGATCGGCAGTCGATCCATCGACGGTCAGTCCGTCCGATCGATCGTGAGGAGCACGCCCGCGAAGACGAGGAGGAACACGACGCCGATGGGAAGAGGGACGCCCGGGAAGCCGCGGGTGGTGAGGAGGTACGTCGCGGCGGCGAGGACGGCCCCCGAGAGGCCGAGGAGCGCACCGATCAGGCGGACGGGGTCGACGGGGAGCGCCTCGACCCGCGCTTCGGCGAGGTAGTACGCGATCGAGAGGAGGAACACGACGCCGAAGACGCCGGCACCGACCGCCCACGCCTGGTAGGCGACCGCGATGGAGTTGCCGGCCTGAAACGAGACGGCCGAAAGCGGATCGGAGACGGCGACGCCCTCGGCGAAGGGGACACCGTAGGTGTACCGCACCTGGACGAAGACGAACCGGACGAACAGGACGCTTCCGCCCGCCACCGAGGAGAGCATCACGTTCCAGGGGATGAACGCCGACAGCCACGCCGACAGGACGGCGAGTTCCCCGGCGTACTCCGAGCGGACCCAGACCATACCTCGTAGCCACCTCCGGGGCGAAAAAAGCTGTCGGCGTCGGGCGTTACGTTCATACGGGGGCATACCCTAGCCCCATCCGTCGAATGAGGCGCGACTACTTCACGTTGGACGTCCACGACGTCGACTGGGTCGACGCGGGGGAACAGCCCCACAAACCACTGGTGCGTATCGACTTCCATGGCCCGAAAGAACTGCTCACAGAGCGCCTCACGGGCGGTGATGGTGACCTCCTCTCGGCGTCGGAGACCGACGTGGCGTTCCGCCTCGTCGATCCGCTCGACACCGACGCCGCCGCCGGCGTCGTCGGGGTCACGAACCGAGTGACCGGCGACTTCGTCCTCGAACTCAACGAGGCGGCCGATGACGTCTTCCGGTTCATCCGGGCGGCCCGCGAGTACGGCCGGACGGCCGACGCCGACGACGGTCGGTACCGGGTGGAGATCTCGCTCGACGGCGACGACCTCGTCGTCTACGAGAAACAGACGTTCCTCGTCTACGACGCCGAGGGGAACCTCCTCCGGTCGGAGAGTCTCATCCCCTCCGGCGTCGAACTGTAGCCGTCGCTGTCCCCCGTCGCGGGCCGTCGTCGCCTCACGGTTCGGCTCGTCCACGGCGCCGTCGCCTCCAGGCCCGTCCCCGCCGACGGAGCGCCGTCTCCTCGCCTCAGCCGTTTCGAAACCGCGTCGATTTAACAGCCGTCGGTCCTACCCTGGGGCGTGAGAAACGTCACGGATCGAACGAGCAACCCGTTCGGAATGGAGCCGTCGTGCGAGCGGTTCGTCCCCGGCTACGGCGACGCCAACGCGCACTTCCACGTCGTCGGTGACCACCCGGGCGTCCACGGGGGTATCGACACCGGCGTCCCTTTCACCAACGACGCTGGGCACCGACTCCAGGCCGCGCTCGAAGCCGCGGGCCTCCTCGAAACGACGGGCGACGAACCGCGCGTCGACCAGACGTACCTCTCGTACCTCCACATGTGCGTGCCGGACGGCGAGGAGCCGGACGAGCGGTCGTACACGGAGATGGAGCGGTACCTCGACGCCGAACTCCGGGCGATCGCCGCACACGTCTTGCTCCCGGTCGGGGCCCGGGCGACGGCGCACGTCCTGCGGAACTACACCGCCCGATCTGTGACGTCGCCGCTGGATATGGCGGCGTTACACGGAACCGAACTCCGCGGCTCGGGCTTTCTCGTCGTCCCCGTTCGCGACCCCGCCGAGTGGGATGACGAGGACCACGACCGTCTCGTCGCCGGGCTCCAGGAACTCCAGCGGACCGACTACCGACGCGAGGTCGATCTCGGGCGCTTCATCGCCGGCGATCAGCCGTACCACGTCCGGTGACGGCGACGATGGGGGTGACAGCGACCGTCGGCTGAGACGGGCACGGGAGACGGGGGGCGAGCGGGCGGACCGTGAGCCGACCACTGGGACACGACAGAGTCGGAAGTCAAGCCGCGTCCGCCGACGCCGTTTTACCCGGACGTTCGTGAGGTATTCGATTTTGGTTTGCCAGTATCCAATAATATGGCAAGCAATAACACGATGTTCTAGTACGTGGCGGATCGAGTGGTCGTAATTGGCGGTAACACTACCTTTTTTAATACATCCACGTAACAAACTCCTGGCGCGCGTGGTATCGACTCCGCCGGGCGCGTCAGGCACCTGCAGGACTGGTGCTCCTTGCAGTGGCTTGGTCAGTCCGGGGCCCGCCATCGTTGCGGTCCCCGTTTGCCTCTCCGTCCACAGCGACGGCTCACGCCCGCGAGTCGGCTCCGGCGGCTCCCGAGCGGTGAAAAGCCTCATTACGACGCCACGGAGACGAGGAGCATGGCTACGGATCCGAACGCGAACCCGAACGAGGGGTGTCGGGACCTCACCGTGCGCCGTATCCAACTCGGAAACACGGTGTTCGAGGGACGAAACGCCGTCTACGTCCTCGGCGGGACGGACGGAGGGCTGGGACTCGTCGACGCCGGCGTCGCCACCCGCGACACGCGCGACGAACTCGCGGCGGGACTGGCGGAGTTCGGGTACGAACTCGCGGACGTGGACGAGGTCGTTCTCACGCACTGGCACGCCGACCACGCCGGACTCGCGGGGGAGATACAGGCCGAAAGCGGCGCGACGGTCCGGGTCCACGACGCCGACGCCGAACTCGTCTCCGGCGACCCGACAGCGTGGGATCGCTACCACGACATCGAGACACGCCGGTTCGAGGAGTGGCGGATCCCCGCTGGGCCCCGGGCGGAGCTGCGCTCGTTCCTCGACGCGCACGCGGACGTCCAGGGCGACGCGGTCGACGTGACCCCGTTTTCCGACGGTGAAAGCCTGCGGATCGGGGGGTACGACCTCGACATCGTCCACTTGCCGGGCCACGCCGCCGGGCTCTGCGGGTTCGACTTCGACGCCGCGAAGGGTCGCGAGGCGTTCGTCGGGGACGCGATCCTCCCGAAGTACACGCCGAACGTCGGCGGCGCGGATCTCCGGGTCGACTCGCCGCTCCAGCAGTACGTCGAGAGCCTCGGACGCGTCGTCGACGCCGGGTGGACCCGCGCGTGGCCCGGTCACCGGGACCCGATCGACACACCAGTCGAGCGGGCCCGAACGATCCTCGACCACCACAGGGAACGGACCGGCCGGGTCGTCGACGTGCTCTCGACACACGGCCCCTGTGACGTCTGGACCGTCTCCGCGCACCTGTTCGGGGAACTCGAACGCATCCACATCCTCCACGGTCCCGGCGAGGCCTGGGCGCACCTCGATCACCTGCACGAAGCCGGGGTGGTCGACCGCGACGGCCACGCGTACGCGCTGATCGACGAGGACGTGGACGTCGGATCGCTGTTTCCGGAGATTTGAGTCGGTCGGCGTTCGAGCGATCCTGCGTGCCGGTCACCGGGAGCACAGCTCGAAGCTACGCCTCGACCGACCTGCGGTGGCGCGGCCGGCCCGACTCCGGCCGGGCCGACGCGCGAGGGCTGACTGAACGAGTGACGGAATCGGCTGGGGAGGGCCTGGCATATCGCCGCCGTGGCGACCGTGATCGTTCCGTCCGCGACTCATCACTCCGACGAACGCTCTCGCGCGCCACGAACGACGCCCACCGGCTGGACACGAAACGTTGAAACACGTCACCGGGGAAGGAGAGGTATGGAACTGCGGGTCATCGACAAGACCGACGAGCAACTCCGCATCGAGGTCGCGGGAGAGGACCACACGTTCATGAACGTCCTCAAGGGGAGCCTGCTGGAGACGCCCGGCGTCGCGGCGGCGACGTACGACGTCAACCCCGAACAGTCCGGCGGACAGACCGAACCGATCCTGACGCTGAAGACCGAACCCGGCGTCGACCCCCTCGACGCGCTCGCCGACGCCGCGGGACGGGTACAGGACACCACGAACGCGTTCCGCCAGGCGTTCGAGGCGGCCCACTGAACGGGGCTTTTCGCGCGCGGCTCAGCCTTCGAGCCGCACCGGAACCCCGCGCTCGTCGAGGTACTCCTTGACGTCGCGGACGGTGTATTCGTCGAAGTGGAAGATCGACGCCGCGAGCGCCGCGTCGGCGTTCGCCTCCGTGAACACCTCGTAGGCGTGCTCCGGGCCGCCACAACCCGAGGAGGCGATCACCGGCGTCGAGACCGCGTCGCAGACCGCCTTCGTCAGCGGGATGTCGTAGCCGTCCTTCGTGCCGTCGGTGTCGATGCTGTTGACGAACAGTTCGCCCGCCCCGCGTGACTCGGCTTCGGTGGCCCACTCGACCACGTCGACATCGGTTCCCTCGCGCCCGCCCTTGACCGTGCACTCGAACCAGCACGACTCGCCGTCGACCTGCTCGTAGTACTCGCCCTCGTCGTCGTAGCGCCGGCGCGCGTCGACGGAGATGACGATACACTGCGAACCGAACGCGCGTGCCCCCTCGTCGATAATCTCGGGGCGCTGGAGCGCCGCGGTGTTGATCGAGACCTTGTCCGCGCCCGCCCGAAGCGTCTCTTTGATGTCCTCCTTCGTGCGGATGCCACCGCCGACCGTGAGAGGAATGAACACCTCGTCGGCGACGCGCGAGACCGTGTCGAGCATCGTCTCGCGGCCCTCCGCGCTCGCGGTGATGTCGAGGAAGACGAACTCGTCTGCGCCGGCTTCGTTGTACCGTTTGGCCATCTCGACGGGGTCACCGGTGTATTTGAGATCCTCGAAGTTGACGCCGGTGTAGACTGCCGCGTTGCCCTCGTCGTCGAGGTCGACGTCGATACAGGGGATGATTCGCTTCGTGAGCATTCGCTATCGGCTCCTTCGCGGGTGTCGGGTTTGACCGTTTCGTCTGCGACAGTCGCCGCACGCTCGTTGGGAGCTCACGGGATGCTCGCCGGTGAATCCGGGATCCTCGGCCCCTCACCTCGACGTCAGGAGTGGCCTGTTCGCGAGAGAAACAGTCGGCCAAACAGTCATGTAGGTGGACCGTGACGTAGAGGCAGAAGTGTGCTGATCGTTCACACGACCTGTTGACCCGATGGGCCGGATGGAACGAGAGGAGACAGACAATGCCGAAAGAGGAACCGGATCGGACCAGTTGACGGGCGTGACCCGACGGCGACTGCTGCGGGCGACGGCGAGCGCGGGCGTCACCGCATCGCTCGCGGGGTGTGGCGGCGTCACACGGCAGACGTTCACCGCCGTTCCCGCCGGGCTCACTCCCGGAGGAATAGAGCAGTTCGACTACCCGAGCGCCGACCACGAAGAGCTCTCGGAGACTCGACGCCGGAGCGTCGCCGGCGAGGAAATCGAGATAACCGCCGAGAGCCACCTCGTCGCCTACGGCGTCGCCGACGAGCGGGCGGCCGACGCGGAGGGAGAGTCGCCCGCCCTCTCGACCCGCTGGAGGGCGTCGAGACGACGTACGAATCCGCGCTCAACCGCCCGCCGAAACCCGTCCTCGTCGACCTCGTGGGGCGGACCGTCGAGCGACTACGGACGCTCGGAGAGCAGTCCGGCTGA
Source organism: Salinigranum marinum (assembly GCF_024228675.1). Taxonomy (NCBI): domain Archaea; kingdom Methanobacteriati; phylum Methanobacteriota; class Halobacteria; order Halobacteriales; family Haloferacaceae; genus Salinigranum; species Salinigranum marinum. Next base: position 1,819,513 of record NZ_CP100461.1, read on the forward strand.
TGCGTCCGGGCTGGGGGTCAAGGATGCGTCGGCGCCGAAGCGCCCGCTAAAGTCGATGAAAACGCGTATCCGTTCGCTCACGAATCCACGGACGTGCGACCCCGTCGTCTGGCCGCCGCCCTGGCCGCCTTCCTCGCCACCGCGGGAGTCATCGAGGAGCGGCGGCTCCACGAGACGACCGACCTAGCGTGGCCCCGGATCCTGACCGGCTTTGCGATCATGTCGAAACGGACGGTCGACCTCGCCATCGTCGGCATCGCGATCGGGCCGACCGCCGTCGCCGGACTCACGCTGGCGAACGCGTACTGGACGGTCGGGAAGTTCGTCTTCGTCGGCCTCGCCGGGGGGACCATCGCGCTCGTCTCACAGAACTACGGCGGGGACGACGTCGGCCGCGCCTCCCGGACCGTCGAGGCGAGCCTGTTGCTCGCCGGGATCGTCGCGCTGCCGCTCGTCGGGCTGTTAGTCGTCGGGTCGCGGCCGCTCGTCGGATTCGTCGGGAGCGACGCGACGACGCTCGGCTACGGAGCGACCTACCTGGCGATCGTCGCCCCGGGGCTGTTCTTCGAGTCGCTGAACCTCGTCGCCTCGCGGACGTACGCCGGCGTCGGGGACACGCTGACGCCGATGGCGCTGCGCACGACCGGCGCGTTGCTGAACGTAGTGTTGAGCGGCGGCCTCGTCCTCGGGGCGGGGTACGGCGTCGCCGGCGCGGCGATCGGGACCACGCTGTCGACCGTCTTCGTGGCCGTCGCGTTCGCGTGGGGGCTGTCCGGGCGGTCGTACGGTGGCCGCGGGGCGAGCCCCGTCCCCGTCACGTTCGCTCGGCTCCCGGACCGGGACCTGTGCCGGCAGCTCGTGACCGTCTCGGCACCGCTCGTCGCCCGGCGCGTCGCACAGACCGCCGCCGTCTTCCCGCTGTTGGCGATCGCGGCCACCTTCGGCCCGCTCGTGGTCGCGGCGGTCGGCGTCGCGCGACAGGTCCGTGCGCTCCTCGACAGCTTCGGCTGGGGCTTCTCGATCGCCACCTCGACGCTCGTCGGCCAGTCGCTCGGCCGGGGTGAGGAGGCGACGGCGGCCGCCTACGGCTGGGAGATCACCAAGCTCTCCGTGGTGGTCTACGTGTCGACGGCGGCCGTCGTCGCGGTGTTCGCCCGCCCGGTCGCCGCCGTCTTCGTCGGGAGCGAGGGGCTCTCGGTTGCGACTTCGTTCGTCCGTGTCGCCGTCGTCAGCGCGGTCCCGCTGGGCGTCGACGGCACCGTCACCGGCACGCTCCGCGGAGCCGGCGATACGAACGTCCCGCTCGTCGCCACGCTGGCCGGGCTCTACCTCGTCGCGCTCCCCGTCGCGTGGCTCGGTAGCGTCACGGCGCTCGGGGTCGCCGGCTTGCTGCTCGCGCTCGTCGCGGAGACGCTCGTTCCGATGGTCGTCAACGTCGCCCGGTTCCGCGCCGGCACCTGGAAGGCGATCAGCCGGACGTATCGTCCGCAGCGCGCCGAACCGGAGCCGGAGTGAGCGACGGGGCCAACGGCGCGGTACCGTGCCGCGACGGTCCGGGGGTGATCGCCGGTCGAAAGGCGGGCTACGCCAGCCGGTACACCCGCGCCTCCCACGGCCGAAGCGTCTCCCGTTCGACCACTGTCGAGTCGACGTCGTAGTTCGAGACGAGCAGTTCGTCGGCCGCGCCGGCGACCGCCGCGGGCGGCTCGAACGTCGTCTCCTCGCTCGCGACGTTCACCACCGTCAGCGTCCGCTCGGCAGTCTCCCCCGCGTCGTGCGTGAGGGTCCGCGTGAACACCCACAGCCGCTCGTGGTCAGCCAGGAGCAGATCGTACGAGCCGTAGACGAGCACGTCTTCGCGACCCCGGAGGTCGATGAGGTCGCGGTAGTAGTGCCACACCGACTCTCGATCGCTCCGCTCGGCCTCGACGTTGATCTCGTCGTGGTTAGGGTTGACCGGGAGCCACGGCTCCCCGTCTGTGAAGCCCGCGTTCTCTGTCGAATCCCACTGCATCGGCGTTCGCGCGTTGTCGCGCGAGCGGTACCGGACGAGTTCGAGGACGTCGTCGTCGCTGGCGAAGCGCCCCTCGCGTTCGAGTTCGGCGACGTTGTGGAGCGTGTCGACGTCCCGGACCTCGTCGATCGAGTCGAACGGGTAGTTCGTCATCCCGAGCTCCTCGCCCTGATAGAGGTACGGTGTGCCCTGGAGGGTGTAGAGAACCGTCGCGAGCGCCGTCGCCGACTCCCGCCTGTACTCGCCGTCGTCGCCGAACCGCGACACCAGCCGGGGCTCGTCGTGGTTGTTCAGATACAGCGAGTTCCACCCCTCGCCGTCCAGCCTCGTCTGCCAGCGGCTGATAGTCGCTTTCAGTTCGCGGACGCTCCAGTCGCCGCGCGACCACCGCCCGCCCTCGGGGCCGAAGTCGAGCCGCATGTGGTCGAAGTTGAACGCCATGCTCATCCCGTCGCCGTCGGGGCCGAGGAACTCCGTCGCTTCGTCGACGCTCAACTCGACCATCTCGCCGACGGTCATGGCGTCGTCGGGGACCGCCCGGTCGTGCATCTCGCGGACGTACTCGTGGACCCGCGGCCCGTTGACGAACTGATCCGCGCCGCGGACGATGGCGTCGTCGTCCGCGCCGTCGGGCAGCCCCTCGGGTTTGGAGATGAGGTTGACGACGTCCATCCGGAAGCCGTCGATCCCCTTCTCGAACCACCACTCCATCAGCTCGAATATCTCCTCGCGGACCGCAGGGCTGTCCCAGTCGAGGTCCGGCTGGCGCTCGTCGAAGATGTGGAGATACCACTCGCCGCGGTCGTCATCGTACGTCCACGCCGGCCCACCGAAGAACGACTCCCAGTCGTTCGGGGGACGCTCGCGGGCGTCGCGCGGGAGGCCGTAGTCGGCGGGGTCGTACAGCCCGGCCTCGTACTCGGCCTCCGAAACGGCTTCTCCCTCGCGCCAGAAGTAAAAGTCCTCGAACGCGGGGTCGCCCGCCCGCGACTTCACGAACCACTCGTGTGCGTCGGAGGTGTGGTTGACCACGAGATCCATGACGAGCCTGATGCCGCGGGCGTGGAGTTCCTCGACCAGCGTCTCCCAGTCGGCCATCGAGCCGAACGTGTCGAGGATCGCCCGGTAGTCGGCGACGTCGTAGCCGTTGTCGACGTTCGGCGACTCGTACACCGGACAGAGCCAGACGACGTCGATCCCCAGATCGTCGAGGTACTCGACCTTCTCGACGATCCCGGGGATGTCGCCGACCCCGTCGCCGTCGGTGTCGTTGAAGCTCCGCGGGTAGATCTGGTAGACGACGGCCTCCTTCCACCACGCGCGTTCGTGCTCGGGGACGGTCATCGTCGGAACTCCCCCGCCGGCGCTCTTTTGTCCGTCGGTCCGGGCGCGCGGGACGTGGGTCGGGTGCCGGGTGGCGACCCCGACCCGGAGACGAACCGCGACGCCGTCAGTTCGCGCCGTCGTAGTAGACCCGCGCCTCCCACGGCCGGAGGTGGAGATCACCGGCCGCGAGTTCGCGTACGGAGTCGGCGTCGCCCCAGTCGCCGTAGTTGCCGAGCAGCAGCGTCGCGTCGTCGCTCCCGACGCCGTCCGGCAGGCCGACGGCGACCGCGGCGTCGGAGAAGTTCAGCGCGACGAGCAGTCGCTCCTCGCCCGCGTCCGTCGCGAGCGTCCGGGTGTACGCCCAGACGGTGTCGTCGTCGGGGAACAACGGCTCGTAGTCGCCGTAGACCACGACGTCGTGCTCCCCGCGCAGGGAGATGAGGTCGCGGTAGTAGTGCCACACCGACTCTCGATCGCTCCGCTCGGCCTCGACGTTGATCTCGTCGTGGTTGGGGTTGACGCCGATCCACGGCTCCCCGTCTGTGAAGCCCGCGTTCTCGGTCGAATCCCACTGCATCGGCGTCCGCGCGTTGTCGCGGCTGTTGGCACGGACCGCCTCCTTGACCGCGTCGAACGATTCGATCTCGCCCTCGTCGAGCGCCTCCCGGAGCGGGTTGAGCGTGTCCACGTCGCGGAACTCGTCGAGGGAGTCGAACGGGTAGTTCGTCATGCCCAGTTCCTCGCCCTGGTAGATGTAAGGCGTCCCGCGGAGCGTGTGGAGCAGCGTCGCCAGCACCGTCGCCGACTCCCGCCTGTACTCGCCGTCGTCGCCGAACCGCGACACCAGCCGGGGCTGGTCGTGGTTGTTCAGATACAGCGAGTTCCACCCCTCGTCGCCCAGCCCACGGTCCCAGCGGTTGAACACGGCTTTGAGATCCGAGAGCGCCCAGTCGCGCCGTTCCCAGATGGCGTCGCCTCGATCGAGCAGCATGTGCTCGAAGTGAAACAGCATCGAGAGGCCGTCCTCGTCGGGGTCGAGATACCGGCGGGCGTCTTCCATCCGCATCTCCGGGCCGAGCATCTCGCCCACGGTGAGGAGGTCGGGGTCGAGGACGCGCTCGTTCATCTCCGAGAGGAACTCGTGGATCCGCGGCCCGTTCGTCGGCCCCGTCATCGCCCCACGGAACGGATCGTCGGGGTCGTTCGGGAGCCCCTCGGGCTTGGAGACGAGGTTGATGACGTCCATCCGGAAGCCGTCGATCCCCTTCTCGAACCACCACTCCATCATGTCGAACACCTCGTCGCGGACGCGAGGGTTCTCCCAGTTGAGATCCGGCTGTTTGCGGTCGAACAGGTGGAGATACCACTCGCCGCGGTCGTCGTCGTACGCCCACGCCGGCCCGCCGAAGTACGACCGCCAGGCGTTCGGCGGGGCCTCCCCTTCGGGCCCCTCCGTCGCGCTCCAGTCGACGGCGTCGGCGTTTCGCCCCTCGCGCCACCAGTAGAAGTCCTCGTAGTCGGGATCGCCCGCCCGCGACTTCACGAACCACTCGTGTTCGTCGGAGGTGTGGTTGACCACGAGGTCCATGACGAGTCTGATGTCGCGGTCGTGCAGTCCCGCCAGTAGGTCCTCCCAGTCGGCCATCGTCCCGAACTCGTCCATGATCGCCCGGTAGTCGGCGATGTCGTAGCCGTTGTCCGCGTTCGGCGACTCGTACACCGGGTTGAGCCAGACGACATCGACCCCCAGGTCGTCGAGGTAGTCCAGTTTCTCGACGATCCCGGGAATGTCACCGATCCCGTCGCCGTCGGTGTCGTTGAACGACCGCGGGTAGACCTGGTAGACGACGGCCTCCTTCCACCATCGCCGTTCGATGTCGCGCTCGGTCATCGTCCAGAGGCGCGAGCGGAGACGGTTTGGTTCCGTCGGTTCGTCAGCTCTCGGTGCCGTCGTTCGACGTCGAGCCGACCGCGACTTCGTGTGTCCAGCCGGCGTTCAGGCGGGGAAACAGCCGGTCCCGGTCGCGATGCTCGTCAGGGGTGACGCGGGGGCCGGGCCGGAGTCGTCGCTCGCCGCCTCCGGGACGGTGCCGAGCAGTCATCGACCGCGCCCGTCGGATTCCCCGCCGTTTTTGTACTCTCACTCGTATCGGACCCGTATGGACGACCACCACGCGGGCGACCACGACCACGGCGACCACCAGGGTTCCGAGGGCGGACGCGTCACCTCACCGATGCAGAACTTCTCGACGGCGCAGGTCGGCGTCGGCCTCGCGGTCCTCGCCGTCGGCCTCCTCGTCACGTTCGGCGTGCCGCTGCTCGCGGCGTAACCGGCACCGTCACACGAGTCGATCACCTGTCGGACGTCACCACCGGGAGTCGCCGGGGCGGTCGGCGAAGCCCCAGGAGAGAGACGACACCCCGTCTCAGAGATCGATCGGGTCCGTTTTCAGGAACTCCCTGAGGAGGACCGTCGCGTACGCCCCCCGGGGGAGCGCGAACTCGAACGTCGCGCCCTCGTCGTCGACGGTCGCGTCCAGTCGCGTCCGCACGAGGATCGCCCGCCGCGTCCCCGAGGAGTCGAACGCGCCGGGCAGTTCGAACGCGTCGGGCGAGAGATCGAGCTCCGCGAGCACCTCGCGTTCGATCTCACCAGGTTCGCCGTCGGCGAGTTCGGTTCCGGTCCCGACGAGCGGAGCGGTGACGAACGCCCGTCCGCGCGCGCAGTGCTTCCCGACGATGTCGACGCGGCGGCCGGTGACGCGCTGTTCGCGGTCGGTGTCGGGGACGGCGAACGGTTCGTCGAGCGATCGATCGGCGAAACAGACCACGTCGCCCTCGACCGGCTCCGAGAGCGGCAGTCCCCGCCGGAGCCGCTCGCTCACGATCCGGTTGAACGCGTACGACTGGGCGGCGTTGACGAACAGGCGCTGGAGGTTCGACGGCACGGCTTCGAGCGCGTCCCGGAACCGGCCGTCCTCGTCCGCGTCGCCTCCCTCGGCGTCGCCGGCTCGCGCGTCGGCGAGTCGGTGGAGCATCGATCGCTCGTACCGCAGGTAGCCCGGCATCGCGTCGAGCGCCCGCTGCCAGTCGGGATCGGCCGTCGCGGCCTCCTCGTCGACGACCGCACGCGCCGCCTGCGTCTCCGGCGGTTCGGTGTCGGCGGGGTCGCCACAGTAGGCACGAACGGCCTCGCGCCACTCGCCGCGGACGACGTGGAGACCGACGCGGTGGGTGACGGGGCGGCGCGAACCGAACCGCTGGTGGCCGAAGTAGTTGGGAACGCCGACGAGAGTCCCCCGCTCGTCGGCGGTCGTGTCGGTCGCGGTCCTGTCGTCCGTGGCCGCCACCAAACGGAGTTCCTCAGTGACGCGATCGACGCGTCCGCGCGCCTCGTCCGCGTCGACCGCGAGGTCGGAGACGCGAACGACGAACGCGTTGCCCGCGAGGTCGCCGAACCGCAGGGCGCGCCCGAGACGCCCGACGGCCTCGATCTCGGCGCCGTCGATCCCGGGGAGTGCGGCGGCGTCGACCCCCCGGAGCGAGAACAGCTGTGTCGTCACGGCGTGTTTGTCCTTCGTGCCGGCCCACGAGACACGCTCGCGGCTCATCCCGAACGCGTCGGAGATCCGGGCGGCGAAGTCGTTCGTGTCCCACCCGTGGAGGGTCGCCCGGATCAGCAGATGCGCGTAGTCGCCGGGGTCGGCGTCGACGGGCGCGGGATCGACGGTCTCGACCTCCCGGACGCGGAACTCCTCGGGCCGGGTTCGAAGACGGCCGCCGATCCCGTCCCCGTCGCTCGCGTAGTACGCCATCCCGACTGTCCGCTCCCGGAGGTGTGCCTCGCGCATCGGTTCAGTACAGCGAGAGATCGCCGGTCACGCGGTCGACCTCGTCGTCCGCGGCGGGGCCGACGGCCACGGCGGTCACGGTGCCCGGGTCGAGCTGGGTGTGGCCGGCGTCGCGGATCACCGCGTTGGGGAGTCCGAGGCGCTCGGCCTCCGACGCGACGTCGAACACCGCCTGCTCGCCCGACAGCTTGAGCACGACCTTCTTCTGGCCCGACCCTTTCCACTCCGTGCGCGCCGACGTCGAGGCGTCCTCGTACGCCGACAGCGACGCGTGGGCGACCTGGGCGGCGAGCTTTCCGCGTCCCATTCCGATGTCCGTCCGGGCGGCGATGGCCTGTTTCATACGCTCCCTCGTCGGGCCGGGGTGAAGTCTCCTGCTATCCGGGCGATGCCGGCGAGGCGATCACTCAATCTTCAAGACGCCCGACCGTGTACCCCGGCCGTGAGACGATGCGTTCCGACAACGGGAGTCGTGAGACGGTGAGTTCCACCACGAGGTGGCGCGCGTGGTAGCCGACAGCTTCACCGCGCTGTTCGGGTCCGATCCGATCGTGCACGGGCTCGTCGGCGGCCTCGTCATCGCCTCGCTCAACCTCCTCGGCGCGATGCTGGTGTTCGTCTGGCGGGACCCCTCCGAGCGAGCGATGGACGGCGCGCTGGGCTTCGCCGCGGGCGTGATGCTCGCGGCGAGTTTCACCAGCCTGATCATCCCCGGCATCGAGACGTACTCGAACGGTAACCCCGTCCCCGTCCTGGTCGGCGTCGCCCTCGGCGCGGCCTTTCTTGACCGGTCGGACGTGCTCGTGCCGCACGCGCACTACCTGCTCTCGGGGCGACGGCGAACCGACGCCGCGAACCCCGGAAGCGACCTCCCCGTCGACGACGACCGGCTCGCCGGCGTCGTGCTGTTCATCCTGGCGATCACGCTCCACAACATGCCCGAAGGGCTCGCGGTCGGCGTGGGGTTCGGCAGCGGCGACCTCGCGACGGCGATTCCGCTGATGCTCGCGATCGGCATTCAGAACATCCCCGAGGGGTTCGCGGTCTCCGTCGCGGCGATCAACGCCGGCCTCGACAGGCGGTTTTACGCCGTGTTCGCGGGAGTTCGCTCGGGCGTCGTCGAGATCCCCCTAGCCGTGCTCGGCGCGTACGCCGTCCAGACCGTCTCGGCGCTCCTCCCGTACGCGATGGGATTTGCCGCCGGGGCGATGCTGTTCGTCATCATGGACGAGATCGTCCCGGAGACGCATATAAAGGGCCACGAGCGCGTCGCGACCATCGGGACGATCCTCGGCGCGATCGTGATGCTGTATCTCGACATCTCGCTCGGATGATCGGAGTCGGAGTCGTGGGTCGAAGCGACGTGAGCTGGACGTCTCGCCACTGCCGGCACGGAGACTAAAGACTAAAGCCGCCCGCGGAGTGCCTCCCTGTATGATTCTGTCGGACACGGACCTCCTCGCACGGTTGCGCGGCGGCGATCTCGTCGTCGAACCGCTCGACGATCCCGACCTGCAGGTCCAGCCCGCGAGCATCGACGTCCGACTCGGCCGGGAGTTCCTCGAGTTCCAGCGCGCGAACATCCCCTGTATCCACCCCAACAGCGAGGCCGAGGTCGACGAGTACGTCTCCGAGACGATCGTCGACGAGGGCAACGAGTTCATCCTCCACCCCGGCGACTTCGTTCTCGGGACGACGAAAGAACGGGTCGAGGTGCCGCCCGACCTCGTCGCGCAGGTCGAGGGGCGCTCGTCGCTCGGGCGGTTGGCCGTGGTAGTTCACGCCACTGCCGGATTTATTGATCCTGGATTCAGAGGGAAAATAACCCTCGAACTCTCGAACCTCGGGACGGCCCCCGTGGCGCTCACGCCCGGGATGCGCATCTCCCAGCTCGTCTTCACCGAGATGAAGAGCCCGGCGACGCGGCCGTACGGCACCGAGCGGGGGTCGAAGTACCAGGACCAGACCGGGCCACAGGCGTCACGGATCGGGGGCGACGACGAGTTCCACGGGCGTCAGGGCGGCCCTTCGCGCGACCGCGACACCGTCGACGAGGAGGCGGACACCGGCCGATGAAGTTCATCGAGGAGGTCGTCGTCGAGGAGTTCCTCCCGACGTTCCGTTCGATGCTCGCCGAGGACCTGCGTGAGAGAGGCCTGACCCAGAGCGAGGTGGCCTCGGCGCTGGGCATCAGCCAGAGCGCCGTCTCGAAGTACGCCCACGGCGACGTGGCGCGCAACGAGCGGATCGCCGCCGACGAGCGCGTCCACGACCTGGTCGAACGCGTCGGCGCGGGGCTGGCTAGCGGGGACATGACCCGGGTGCAGGCGCTCGTCGAGAGCGAGGTGCTCGTCCGTCGGCTGGAGGCCGGCGACCTCCTCGCGGACCTCCACGAGGCGGCGATGCCGGAGCTCGCGGCGGTCGACCACGCCCGGATCCACGACCCCGACAGCGCCGTTCGGGCGACAGAGCGGGTCCGTTCGTCGGTCCGGAGGGGAGTCCGCAGTCTCACCAACGCCTCGGGCTTCTCGTCGCTGATCCCCAACGTCGGCGCGAACCTGGTCGAGTGTCTCCCCGAGGCGACGACCATCGACGACGTCGCCGCCGTCCCCGGTCGCATCTTCGACGTGAAGGGGCGAGCGACGGTTCCGGGCGACCCCGAGTTCGGCGTGAGCGAGTACGTCGCGTCGGTCCTCCTGGCCGCGCGCGAGCACGCGCCAGCGCGAGCCGCGGTGAACGTCCGGTACGAGCCGGGGCTCGTCGACGACCTCCGCGCGGCCGGCCATGCCTGCGTCGAGTTCGCTCCCGAGGACGACGGCGAGATCGGCGGCGTCCACGCCGCGCTCGACGGCCTCGACGAGGAGCTCTCGGGAGTGTTCGTCCTCTACCAGACCGGCGGGTACGGCATCGAACCGATCACGTACGTCCTCGGCCCGGACGCCCCCACGGTGGCCGAGACCGTCCGGACGCTCCTGTGACCATGACCGACGACACGTCCCCGTGACCGTGACCGACCGCACCACCCGTGAGCGAGCCCTGACCGACGGCGGCGTCGCCACGACGCAGGCGTTTTACACCCGGTGGGCCCGGCTGTACGACGCCGTCGCGCGGCGGACGCCGGGCGTCGGCGGGCTCCGCGAACGCGCGGCCGACCGCCTCGCGCCCGAAGCGGGCGACGTGGTCGTCGATATGGGCTGTGGCACCGGCGCGAACCTGCCGTACTTCCGCACGCGGGTCGGCACCACGGGACGGGTGCTCGGCGTCGACTTCACGCCTGGCGTCCTCGGCATCGCGCGCGACCGCCTCGCCGACCTCGACGGCGTCGGCGTCGTCCGCGGCGACGCCACCCGCCCGCCCGTCCGCGAGGCCGACGCCGTGTTCGCCTCGTTCGTCTCGGGCATGCTCGCGGAGCCCGCACACGCGGTGCGGACGTGGGCCGACATCGTCGGACCGGGCGGGCGGCTCGGCCTCCTCGATCTCGCGCGGAGCACCCGGCCCGTCGGTCGTCCGCTCAACGACCTCTTCGGGCTGGTCGTCCGTGGCACCTCGCCGCCGGGGACGCGCTCGCGACTCGACGAGGCCCCCGCGGCAGTGCTCGATCGACGGGTCGTCGCCGCCCACCGCGCGCTCTTCGAGCTCTGTGAGGAGGTCGAACACGAGACGCACGCGCTGGGCTACGCGCGGTTGAGCGTCGGCACCGTCGCCGACACCGACCCCGCGTCCGACACGGACCACGCCGATGTGCGGCGACCGTGACGCCACACCGATGAGTTCGCTGACGTGATTTTCGTGGCCGTCGACCGCGCAACCGGCCGGTTTTCGCCGACGGACAGGTGCTGGTTTTTTAATCGGCTCCGTCGTGTGTACGTCCGCCATGGGCTACGTTGTGAAAATGCCGAAGCTGGGAATGGACATGGATCAGGGCACCATCGTCGAGTGGCTTGTCGACGAGGGCGACGAGGTGGAGTCGGGTCAGGTTGTCGCCGAGATCGAGTCGGAGAAGACGACCGGTGAGATTAAAGTCCGCGAGGACGGCGTGCTCCGGGCGATCCTCCTCGACACGGGCGACAGCGTCGAGCCGGGCGGCGACGTCGCGGTCGTCGGCGGCCCTGACGAGGACATCTCCGATCTCGTCTCCGGCGCGGGCGGCGAAGCGACCGCCGAACCGGAGGCCGCCGCCGAGGCGTCCGCGGACGACAACTCGTCACCCGCGGAGGCGAGTCTCGACGGCCCCTCGGCGGTCTCCGAAAGCGGGTCGGGCGGAGGTGCGAGCGCCGAGTCGGTGAAAGCGACACCGCGAGCCAAGAAACGCGCCGAGGAACTCGACGTCGACCTGACGACCGTCGAGGGGACAGGGCCGCAAGGATCCGTCTCCGAGGAGGACGTCGAGGCCGCCGCGGAAGGCGGCGAGGGCGCGGCCGCGGGGTCGGTGAAAGCGACGCCGCGAGCCAAGAAACGCGCCGAGGAACTCGGCGTCGACCTCGCGGGCGTCAAGGGGACTGGACCGCAGGGTGCGGTTTCGGAGGAGGACGTCGAGGCCGCCGCGGAGACCGCTGCCGAACCCGCCGCTGAACCCGACGCGGAGTCGGCAGCCGAGACCGGCGGGGAAGGCCGGGTCTTCGCCCCGCCGCGGGTCCGGCGTCTCGCCCGGGAACTGGGCGTCGACCTCGAAACCGTCGAGGGGTCGGGGCCGAGCGGTGCCATCACGGAGGCGGACGTCCGTGCGGTCGGGAACGGCGAGGCTGCCGACGCGGAGGCGGCGACGGAGACGGCTGACGACACCGGCACGCGGGACGAGGAGCGCCCCCTGAGCGGGATGCGCCGCACCATCGCCAACCGTCTCGGGCAGAGCGACCGCGAAGCGGTCCACGTCACGGAACACCGCGGGGCCGACGCCGAGGAGATGCTGGCCGCGGCCGACGCCGCGAACGACGCCCTCGGGGTGAAAGTGAGCGTCAACGACGTCCTCCTGCTCGCGCTCTCGGCGGCGCTCGACGAGCACCCGGCGTTCAACGCCACGTTCGAAGAGGACGTCCACCGACTCCACCGGACGCAGGACATCTGTCTCGCCATCGACATCGACGAGGGGCTCATCGCCCCCGTCGTGCGGAACGTGGGCGAACTCTCCCTGGTCGAACTCGCCGAGAAGCGCCGCGCCATGACGGAAAAAGCGCTCTCCGGGGACTACACGATGGAGGACCTCTCGGGCGGGACGTTCACCGTCTCGAACCTCGGCGTCCTGGGCGTGGAGTCGTTCGATCCGGTCATCAACCCGCCGCAGGTGGCGATCCTCGGCGTGAACACGATCAAGAAGGAGGTGGTGCCAGTCGGGGACGACGAGGTCGGCGTCCGCAAGCGTATCTCCTTCGACCTCTCGTTCGACCACCGGATCGTCGACGGGGCGGACGCGGCGCGGTTCCTGAACTCGCTCGTGGAACACGTCGAAAACCCCTGGCCGCTCGTCATCGGCGCGAACGGGCGCTGAGTCGCTGCGCTACTCGGGGTACGTCCGGTCCGGATCGGGCATCGCCTCGAGGTTCGTCGCCGTCTCGAAGGTCACGCCGTTCAGCTGTTCTTGGGTGTCGAAGTACCAGTACGGCGTCTCGCCGTAGACGCCGCTCTGGAGGACGGGCATGCCGGCGTCCTCGAACGTCTCGACGACGGCCTCGGTGTCGTCGAACGCGAAGCAGGCGACGTGGTGGAGTCCCTCGCCGTGTTCGTCGAGGTGTTCGGTGTAGATACTCGGTCCCTCCAGCGGTTCGATGAGTTCGATCATCGTGTCGCCGGCGAACGTCAGCGCGAGGATCATCGAGTAGTCGTGCGGCTCCCCTCTGTACGTCGTGTCGGTCAGCGTCGGCGGCTCGAACCGGTAGACGTCCCACGGCCCGAGGCCGAGGAGCCCGCCGAAGCGGTCCATGCCGTCGTCGATATCCCTGACGACGAATGCGATCTGGGTAATCTCGGGGATCTCGATACCGAGGTCTGGAACTGTCGGATCCATACCCGTCGTTCGCCGTCGAGGGGGATATACTTCTACGCAAACATAACGGTAATTCAGGAACGTGTGACGGTCGGCGGCGAGCTCAGTGCCGCCGGAAGTAGCCGTCTCGCGCGGCGTGTTCGTACACCGCGTCGATGTCGACCACCCACGGCCCGTCCGCGATGGGCCGCACGTCGATGACGGCCTCCCTGACCTCGAGTTCGCGCTCGCCGTCGACCGAGACGACGCCGCGCGGGAGTTCGAACGTCATCGGCTGGTCGTCGTCCAGTCGTTCCCACTCCCGGACGCCGAGGCGTTCGACGACGCCGGGGACGGTGATCGCGTCGACCTGTTCCGGACAGTCCTCGGCCGCGCCGAGTCGGTAGCCGATCCCGCCCGACCGGTCGGGCGGGTGGACCGCGAGGCCGCCCGCGATGCCCGACAGGCCGATCTCGGTCGGGAAGGCCCGCGAGACGACGCCGCCGACGATCTTCTCGGCGTCGAGGATCGCGCGGGTCCCGATGAACTTGTGATCGAGCAGTCCGAGCGTCGCCAGTCCACGGACGCTGCGTTCGCCGTTCGCCGTGTCCGCGACCGCCTCGACCATCCCGTGTCGGTACGTCGTCTCCGACCGCGGGACCGCCCCCGTCGCCACCAGGCCGGCGGCACCGCCGGCGACGGTTCCGTCGACGGCGTTGGGGAACACGTTGTTCGTCCCGGTCGAGACGCTTACCAGCGGTACGTCACCCGAGGTGTGGGCGACATCTCTGTTCGTTCCGTCTCCGCCGAGGACGACGATCGCGTCCGCCTCGTCGGCGAATATCTCCGCTGCTCGCCTCGAGTCCTGGCCGTCGCCGCCGACGGTCATGTCGAGCAGGCTGATGTCGAGTTCGTCGGGGCCGCGGCTGACGAGTTTCTGGCCGAGGCTCCCGCGGTCGGGCATGACCAGCACCTCGATGTCGTCCGCGAGCGTCAGCCCAGAGAGGACGCACTCGGCGGTCCGACGTTTCTCGTAGTCGTCGCTGACGCTCGCACCGCCGGTGAGGCGGCGGATGTCGCGGCCCGCAGCGGGATTGACGACCAGACCGACTGTCGCGCCCACTCAGACCACGCGGTCGATGGCCGCGCGGACGTCCTCGGCGTGCGGGAGGATCTCCTCTTCGAGCGCGGGACTGAACGGGATGTGCGTGTCCGCGACGCCGACGCGCTGGATGGGCGCGTCGAGGCTGAAGAAGCCCTCCTCCTGGACGCGCGCGACGACCTCTGCGTGGGTCCCGTACGAGAGCGGGCTCTCGTCGGCGACGACGAGGCGGCCCGTCTTCTCGACGCTCTTCAGGAGCGTATCGGTGTCCATCGGGTACAGCGACATGAGGTCGATCACTTCGACGCTCGTCTCGCCCGCCAGTTCCTCGGCGAGGTCGAGCGACTCACCGACCATCCGCTGCGTGGCGACGACGGTCACGTCATCGCCCTCGCGCTCGACGCTCGCGGTGCCGAGTGGGATGGTGTACTCCTCGCTGACCGGGACTTCGCCCTCGTTCTCGTAGATCTGCTTGTTCTCGAAGATGATGACCGGGTCGTCCGAGCGGATCGCGGACTTGGTCAGGCCCTTCGCCGCGTGGGCCGTCCCGGGCGCGACAGCCATGATGCCCGGGAGATGCGCGAACCAGGTATGGATCGTTCCCGAATGCTGGCTGGCCGCACCCATGCCGCCACCCTCGGTGGTCCGGATGGTGACCGGCATCTCGGTCTTCCCGCCGAACATGTAGCGGTTCTTCGCCATCTGGTTGAGGATCTGCTCGGAGCAGACACCCATGAAGTCCGAGAACATGATCTCCACGACGGGGCGGGTGCCGGTCGCGGCCGCACCGACGGCCGCGCCGGTGAACCCGGCCTCGCTGATGGGTGTGTCTCGCACCCGCGTCTCGCCGAACTGTTCGACGAGGTCGCCCGTCACGCCGAGGACGCCGCCGAACGTGCCGACGTCTTCGCCCATGACGTAGACGTCCTCGTCGCGTTCCAGCTCTTCGCGAAGCGCCTGCCGGATCGCCTCACGGACGGTCATCGTCTCGGTGTCTGAGAAGCCCTCGCCGCTTGCGGTGTCTGTGCTCATTATCGCTCACCTCCGTCGGCGCGCATCCGCGCCGCAAAGTCGTTGATCTCGGGGACGTTCGCGTTGAACATGTCCTCGTACGCCTCCGACGGGTCGGGGTAGTCCGCTGCCTTCGCCCGCTCGGCGTGGTCTTCGATCTCGGCCTCGATCTCGTCGCGCATCTCCTCGAACTCGTCTTGGGTGACGGCACCCGCCTCCACCAGGCGGTTCTTGAACGTCTCGATGGCGTCGCGGTCCTTCCAGAGATCGATGTCCTCCTCCGTTCGGTAGGGCTGGTGGTCGCCCTCGAAGTGTCCCTCGTACCGATACGTGTCGGCCTCGATGAACGTCGGTCCCTCGCCGTTTGCCGCGCGCTCGCGGGCCTCCTTCACGGCTTCGTACACCGCAGTGACGTCCATCCCGTCCACGGTGAAGCCGGGGATGTCGTACGCCTCGGCCGTCGCCGACAGATGCTCGACGTTGTGCTGGTCCTCCATCGCCGTCGCCTCGCCGAAGTGGTTGTTCTCGACGACGAACACGGCGGGGAGATCCCACGTCGCCGCGAGGTTGATCCCCTCGTGGACCTGCCCCTGGGCGACGGCACCGTCACCGAAGAACGCCAGCGCGACCTTGTCCTCGCCCTTGTACTGGGCGGTCAGTGCCGCACCGGTCGCCAGCGGTGGACCGGCCCCGACGATGCCGTTCGCGCCGAGCATCCCTGCGTCCACGTCGGCGATGTGCATCGACCCACCCTTGCCGTTGCAGTAGCCGTCTCGCTTGCCGTAGAGCTCGGCCATCATCTTGTACGTGTCGAGCCCTTTCGCGATACAGTGACCGTGCCCACGGTGGGTGCTGGTGATGTAGTCTTGCTCTTCCAGCGCGGAGATCGCCCCGACCCCCACTGCTTCCTCGCCGATGTACAGGTGAACGAACCCTGGGAGTTCGCCGTCGGCGAACAGTTCTCCAGCCTTCGTGTCAAAAGCCCTGATAGTCAACATTCGGCGGAGGATCTCCCGCTGTCCGTCCTCCGTCTCGATGTCTATGGATACCATGCATCCGTAGGGACTCTTCCGACCCTCATAATAGTTCGTACAAATAATAGATATCTGTAAGTAATTGAGGTGTATTAATGCCTGACTGCGCGTTACTACCAGATTATACATCCGACTTATTATTCCGGGCGTACACGAGCGAGCAACGCTTTTCGGTCGCCGTCCCGTTCGATCGCGTATGCAGACCACTTCTGCGGTGAGACGATGGCGGTGAGACGATGAACATGCTCGTCGACGGCGAGTGGCGCGTCGACGCGTACGAATCGACGACCGACGACGGCGAGTTCGACCGTCAAGAAACCGCTTTCCGGGGGTGGGTCGGCGGCGACGGCGTTCGCGAGGGTGCCAACCCGGACCCCGACTCCGCGTTCTCCGTGGAGCCCGGCCGGTACCACCTGTACATCTGTCGGGCCTGCCCGTGGGCACACCGCGCGGCGATGACCCGGGCGCTGAAAGGTCTCGAAGACGTGGTGTCGCTCTCGCTCGTCGAGCCCGTCCGGATCGACGACGGCTGGGAGTTCTCCGAGGAGTACCCCGATCCGCTCTTCGACGAACCGTACCTCCGCGACATCTACACCCGCGCCGACCCCGAGTTCACCGGACGCGTGACGGTGCCCGTCCTCTGGGACAAACAAGAAGAGACGATCGTCAACAACGAGTCCCGCGAGATCATGCGGATGCTGAACGTCGCGTTCGACGACCTGGCGGAGCGGGACGTCGACCTCTGGCCCGGAGAACATCGACAGGAGGTCGAACGGCTCATCGACGAAATCTACGAGCCGATCAACAACGGCGTCTACCGCGCGGGGTTCGCCGGCTCGCAGGCGGCGTACGACCGCGCCGTGAACGAACTGTTCGACGCCCTCGACGAGTACGAGGAGCTCCTCGGCGACCAGCGGTATCTCGCCGGCGACGTCCTCACCGAGGCCGACGTGGCCATGTTCGTGACGCTGGTCCGGTTCGACCACGTCTACCACACCCACTTCAAATGCAACCGCCGGGCGATCCACGAGTACCCGAACCTCTGGAACTACACGAAGGAGCTCTCCCAACTGCCGGGGGTGGCGGAGACGGTGAACGTGCAACACATCGTCGAGCACTACTACCGGAGCCACGGCGACGTGAACCCCTCGCGACTCGTGCCGACCGGGCCGGAGATCGACTTCACCGAGCCACACGACCGCGCTCGCCTCCCCGGCGGCCCGCCCGCCGATCTCGCGGACGCGGCCGCACCCGCGGACGACTGAGCGGTCAAAAGCGAGGCCGAAGGGCGGTCCGATTCTACCGGAGAGCGGTCGAGGCCACGGGCCGTCGGCGCGGTGCGGACGGCGTTGCCAGCACGGCGCGGCAGCCACACCGGAGCGGCCGATCGATCAGTCCAGTTCGCGGACCAGCACGTCCCGGAGCTCGCGGATCGCGTCGTGGTCGTACGTCACCGTCTCGCCGCCGCAGTCGAGCGTCAGCGTCCCGTCCGTGGTCGCCTCGCCGACCGCGGAGACCGCGGCGACGCCCTCGAACCGCGCGCGAACGGCTGCCGGGTCGATCGTCTCGACGACCGCGCGGCCGGGCGTCTCGTCGAACAGCGTTTCGATGGAATCGACGGCCGCAGTGACGCCCGCGTCGGGACCGACCATCTCGGCGAGCGTCACCGCGAGCCCGCCGTGGCTCACGTCGTGGACCGCCAGCGTCGACTCCGCGCTCGCGACCGCCGCGAGCGCGTCGACGACCGCCGCGGGCTCGTCGGGGAGTGCGGGGAACCGGTCGGTCCCGCCCTGCCGTGCGAGGTACTCCGAGCCGCCGAGCGCGTTCCCCGGGTCACCGACGACGAGAAGCGTCCCCTCGCCTGCGACCGAGGCCGGCGGTGCGGCGACGGTGTCCGAGATGCCGACCATCGCGAGCGTCGGCGTCGGCGGGATCGGTCCCGTCGCGGAGTCGTTGTACAGCGAGACGTTCCCGCCGACGACCGGAACCGACAGCGTCCGACACATGTCCGCGAGGCCGTCGACGACGCCCGTGAACCCGCCGTACACGTCGGGCTTCTCGGGGTTGCCGCCGTTGAGGCAGTCGACCGCGGCGAGCGGGCGCGCACCCTTCGCCGCGAGGTTCGTCGCGTTCTCCAGCGCGACGGCGCGCGCGCCCTCGTACGGCGCGGCGCTCGTCCAGTTCGGGTCCGCACCCGCCGAGAGCGCGAGCCCCTTGCCGATCTCCCTGATCGCCAGCAGGGCCGCGTCGTCGCCCGGCCGAACGGCCGTGCGGTTGCCGACCTCGTGGTCGTACTGGCGGTACACCCACCGTTTCGACGCCGTGTTCGGGCTGCCGACGACGGCCTCGACCGCCGCGGCCAGTTCCGCGTCGGGCAGGGACGGCTCGGGCGCCGCCGGCGCGACCGACTCGAGGTCGTTCATCGGCGCGCCGTCGGCCAGGAACTCGGCGGGCACGTCGACGACCCGATCGCCTTCGAAGGTACAGACGTAGTTGCCCTCCGTGACCTCGCCGATGACCGAACAGCCGAGGTCGTATCTGGTCGCCAGTTCGCGGACGCGCTCGACGTCGTCGGGGGCGACCTCGTAACACATCCGCTCCTGAGACTCGGCGAGGAGGATCTCGAGGGCGTTCATGTTCGGCTCGCGCTGGTGGACCCGGTCGAGTTCGATCCGCGCGCCGAAGCCGCCCTTGGCGATCAGTTCCGAGGAGGCACCGCCGAGCCCCGCCGCCCCGAGGTCGCGCGCGGCGCGGACGAGACCCTCGTCGACGAGCGCCTCGTTGCACTCGACGAGGAGCTTCTCCGCGTAGGGGTCGCCGACCTGCACGGCCGGGCGGTCCTCGGTTTCGGCGTCCTCGCTGAGGTCCTCGCTGGCGAAGGAGGCACCGCCGAGGCCGTCTCTCCCCGTCGCGTTGCCGACGAGGACGAGCTTGTTTCCGACGGACTGGGCCTCGGCGGTGACGAGACGCTCGGGCGAGAGCAGGCCGACGCAGGCGACGTTGACCAGGGGGTTGCCCTCGTAGTCGGGGTGGAAACAGACGCTCCCGCCCACCGTTGGAACACCGATACAGTTGCCGTAGTGGCTGATGCCGTCGACCACCCCTTCGAGGAGGTACCGCGAGTGGTCGTGGTCGAAGTCGCCGAAGTACAGCGAGTCGGTGAGCGCGATCGGGTACGCGCCCATCGACAGCGTGTCGCGGACGATGCCGCCGACGCCCGTCGCGGCACCGTCGAACGGGTCGACGTACGAGGGATGGTTGTGGCTCTCGATGCCCAGTGTGATGTACAGGTCGTCGGCGTCGTCGGTGGGGAGTGCGACGACGGCGGCGTCGTCGCCGGGGCCGACGACCACCTGCTCGCCCTCGCTCTCGAACGCCGAGAGCAAGGGCCGAGAGGAGCGGTACGCGCAGTGTTCGCTCCAGAGGTTCTCGAAGAGAGCGGCCTCGGCCGCCGTGGGGGCGCGGCCGAGTTCCCGCTCGACAATCGCGCGGTCCGAATCGCGGAGGCTCATTCACTTCCCTGTCGATCCCGTCCCCATTAATGCGTTTCTGTACGCACGTTCGTGGATACTCTCGGCCGTCGCCGGCCCTCTCGCGATCCACGCACGGGCGGGATCGAGCTATATACCACGGGGCCGTGGCGGGGGACATGCGCTTCGACACCAGCGCCCAGCTGTCCGCGGCCGACGCGACGGGGTGGCGACGGGGCCTCTACGACGACATCCAGGCCACGTTCCGCGCGCCGGTCGTCAACTGGATCTTCCGGACGCTCGCGGCGAACGACACCGAGCTCACCCGATATCTCTGGGGGCAGCTCAAGCCCGTCTTCGAGACGCGGGCGTGCGGTGAGGCGTGTGCCGCCTACCGCGACGCGGTGCTGGAGCCGTTCACCGACGACCGGCCCCGGTACCGCGCCACCGACCTCGGCTGTGCCCCGTGGGCCTGGCGCGAACTCCGCGGCCAGCTCCGGACGTTCGACACCGTCGCCCCGCGGCTGGCGCTCGCGTTCGAGCTGCTCTACCGCTCGCTCCACGACGAGCCGGTCGGGACGGAGCCGCGGACGGACGCCGCCGCGACCGCGCCGCTCCCGGACGGGTTCGACGGCGACCGCGGGCTGGAGCCGACGATGGCGGCGTTCGACGACCCGCCCGCGGCGGTCGCGGAGACGGTCGCGGCGGTGCAGGCGTTCCACGGCTTCGACGAGGGGCTCCCGTCGGTCTACCGCTGTCTGGTCCAGTGGCCGACGGCGTTCACCCGGCTGTGGGACGACGTCGAACCGCTCGTGCGGTCGGGGGCGTTCGAGACGGCGTGTGCGGACGCTCGCGCGGTCGCCGTCGAGTTCGCCGAGTCGACGCCGTACGCGCCGGGCGTGACGCCCGCGGCGCTCGCGGCGGCGGGGTTCGACGGGGAGACGATCACGGCCGTCCGGGCGCTGTTCGACGAGTTCGCACGGGGGCCGGTCGAGACGGTGCTGCCGGCCGTGCCGCTGTTCGCGGCGAGCGTCGGCGCGGGCCTCAGGAAATCGTAGCGTCGGCGAACGCCGCGGTGGGCTCGTCGCGGATGCCGAGCGCGTCCGAGAGGAGCGTCTGTTCGGCCTTGCGGAGGTGTTCGTGGAGCGTCGCCCGAGAGATCCCGAGCTCGGCGGCCAGTTCCTCGCTTTTTACCTCGCGAGGCCACTCGTAGTAGCCCGCCTGGAGCGCGTGCATGACGACCGTGCGCTGGCGCTCGGTGAGTTCCCCCTGTCGGTCGCCCATCTTCTCGAGGCGGCCGAGCGACACCGTCCCGATCTCACGCATGTCGCTGACGATCCGCTTGAAGTCCTCCCGCCGGAAGAAGAGGACGTGGTAAATCCGCTGGCTCCCGGCGACCGTGTTCTGCCGGCGCAACGTGCCGTGGTTCTTGTAGATGGCCGAGTACGCCCCACAGGAGGGCTTCGTCACCAGCAGGTTGTCGTCGTCGAGGCGGGCGACCTCCCTGACGTGGTCGGCGGCGGCGAGGCGGTCGTAGAACTCGTCGGCGTGGTCGCCGGCCCGCATGACGAACGTGACGAGGTCGTTCTGCACCTCCTCGACCTCGATGACGACCGAGTCGTCGGTACCGTCCAGCAGCTCGTTGAGGATACAGTCCGTCCGCTGCTTGAAGTATAAGGTCGCCTGAAACATCTCTCCCCTCTCTGTGACGCGAGTCGCGCGCCAGTATGATAAACGTTTCACATGTACAGCGCTCGACTGTGCTGTTCGAAGGGGGACGATCACCCGGCGGGGTCGACCGCGACCCCCCGCGTGTCGGCGACGCCAGGGGCATCAGTCGGCCGTCACTCGGCCGACTCGACCGTCACCGAGCGGACCGTGAGCCGGTCGTCGACGACGACCCGACAGCGGTCGCCCGCACGGCGTGCGTCGACCCGGACCCGGAGTGGATCGCGTGACGTGACGGCCGCGCGGTCGGGTGCGACGGCGAACGGGACGGTCCACGGGCGGCGGTCGCGGAGATCGGCCCCGCGGTCGTGCCAGAACGAGACGACCGCCGGATGTGAGAGGAGCGTCGCGCCGACCGAGGGGAAGTAGACGCCGCCGCAGTCGCGACAGAGGAAGGTCGCGACCGGCTGGCCGCGCGTCCCGTCGTCGACCGGGGAGACGGCGGCGTCGGCGCGCCCCGAACACCACGGACAGACGCCGGCGACGAGGCTCCGAACGTGGGCCCGAAAGCGGATCGATCCCGCCGTCAGCAACGCCTCCCGCGAGCGGCCGGCGACGCCGTGTTGCGGCACGTGGATCATCATCGTGCGCAGGGCACAGGCCACGCAGTCGACGTAGAGGACCTGATCGGCCGTGTACCGCGCCTCGACGCGACCGCCGCAGCGGGGACAGCGCTCGTCGCCGTCGAGGAGACACCGAACACCTGGCTCGGGACGTGGACCTACCGGCCCGAGTTCGGCGAGCGGATCGACGCGGTCATCGCCGACGACTTTCACTCCCGGTCGAGTTCCGCGAGCACGGCGTCGAGCGGCCGAACGTCGCCGTACTTCGCGTCGATGTCGAAGAGGTTCGCCCGGTGAGGGCCCTCGGCGCGGTCGCCGACCGCGTCCTCGGGGACGACGACGCGGTAGCCGTGCTGCATGCCGTCGACCGCGGTCGCGCGGATACAGCCGCTCGTCGTCACGCCCGCGAGCACGAGCGTGTCCACCCCATCGGTGACCAGTTCCGTCGAGAGGTCGGTCCCGAAGAAGGCGCTCGCGTACTTCTTCAGCAACACCCGTTCGTCGCCGACGGGCGCGACGCGGTCGTCGACGTCGACCGCCGCGGTTCCCAGTCGGAGTTCGCGCAGCGCCGGTACTTTCTCGATGAACACGCCCGCGTCGCCGTACGACTCCTCGTAGGCGACGGTGGTGAAGTACCGCGGGAGGTCGTGTTCGCGGAACGCGTCGAGGAGGTCGGCGGTGGCGTCCAGCACGGCGGAGACGTCCGAGCCGAGGTCGGTCTCCGGGTCGGTGAAGGCGTTGATGAGGTCGATGACCACGAGCGCGGGGCGGTCGCCGAAGCCGACGTCGCTGCCGAACTCGTGGTCGGCGTAGTAGCGGGCGACTGCGTCGCCGTGGGCGGTGGCCGTGTCGTCTGTCATGGGTTGAGATGAACGTAGGTCGCTGGCTACTGATGGATCAGCTGGTGTACCGCGCGTCGAACTCCCGGCGCTCTTCTTCGATCTGGGCGGCGAGTTCGGCCTCGCTCGGGAGCGGCCCGAAGTCGAACTCCGGGAGTTCGCCGCGCTCGGCGCGGCGCTCCTCGCGCAGGGCCGCGGTGGCGTCAGCGTCGAGGTCGCCCTCGTCGAGGACGACGCCGTAGTCGTCGCGGGCGCTCTCGGCGGAGATCAGTCCCCGGCGCACCTCGGTGGCGACCGTCTGGGGGTCGCGTTCGAGCGGGTCGCCGAGCCCGCCGCCGCCGGCCGTCTCGAAGACGAGTTTGTCGCCCGGCGAGACGGGGACGTTCTCGACCTTCGAGGGAAGCGCCTCGCGCGTGCCGTCCGTCCGCACCAGCTCCTTCCGTGAGGGTTGGGCGTGCGCGCCGCCGTCGACACCGTAGGGGTAAGTGAGTGCGCGGTCGTCCTGGAAGGTGATCGCCCCCTCGGCCTCGAACGTGTACACCTTCCGGACGCCGTGGCCGCCGCGGAACCGGCCCGCGCCGCCGGTGTCCGTTCGCGTTGAGTACTCGTCGATCGTGAGCGGGTAGTACGCCTCCAGGTACTCCGTCGGGACGGTCTTGAACAGCGGCCACCACGAGTGGCCGTCGAGCCCGTCGCCGCCGGGCCGGGCGGGGATGCCGCCGTAGAGGATTTCGAGGAGTTGGAAGTCGTTCCCGTCGGCGTCGGTGCCCGCGTACACCAGGTTGGGGCTCGTCCCGTAGGAACCCGCGACGGAGAACTGTTCGCCCAGGGCTTTCGAGAACACCTCCTGCAAGAGGTCGAACTGGCGGGCCATCAGCGTCAGTCGGTTCCCCAGGGCGGCGGGGAACTCCGGTTTCAGGACCGTTCCGGAGGGGATAGTGACGTGGATCCGGTCGTAGAAGCCGTCGTTGAACGTCAGCTGCGGATCGAACGCCATGATGAGGAACACCCCCGTGAACATCTTGAACATGTTCTCGTTCAGGAGGAAGTTCACCGTGCCTGGCACCTGCTCGTCCGTCCCGGTCCAGTCGACGTGGATGTCGTCGCCCTCGCGGCGCATCTCCATGTGGAGCTTGATCGGGCCGTTGCCCTGGCCGTCGTCGTCGGCGTAGTCCTCGAAGACGAACGTCTCGCCCTCGGGCAGGAGGTCGCGGATGAGCTGGGTGACGCCGTCGCGGGTGCGGTCGAGGATGGCGTCACACGCGAGGAGATACGTCTCCTTGCCGAACCGCTCACAGAGCTCTTTGATGCGCGTCTCCGCGGCCTTCGTCCCGGCGGCGAGCGCCTTGATGTCCGCCTCTGCGTGGTCGGGGAGTCTAGTGTTGTGTTTGAACGTCTCCAGCAGTTCGGCGTCGAACTCGCCACGCTTGTACAGCTTGGTGGGTGGGAGGCGGATGCCCTCCTCGAAGACGGTGTTGGCGTTGATCGGGATCGACCCCGGCGTCTTCCCGCCGACGTCCATCAGGTTGCCCCACTGGCTCGAGAAGCCGACGAGGTCGCCCTCGAAGAAGACGGGGCGGAGGAGCATCATGTCCGGCAGGTGTGAGACCGCCCCCTCGCACATGTACGGGTCGTTCGTGGCGATCACGTCCCCCTCCTCCAGCTCGTCCCACCCGAACGGGGAGTTGGCGATGATGTCGTCGATGGCGGAGCCGAACTGCCCCATGACCATCCGCCCCTTGCGGTCGGCGATCATCGGGAACTGGTCGGACTGCTCGCGGATGACCGGCGAGATGGCCGTCGTCTCGACGACGCGATCCATCTCGTAGCGGGTGTTCGCGAGCGTGGACTCGACGATGTCGAGCGTCGTCTGATCGATTCGCTCGTGGGCACCCACGAAGTCCGGTTCGGCTTCGGTTTCGGTCTCGGTCTCGGGTTCACTCATTGGGTGTCACCTCGGGTGATCTCGATGCAGCCGAACCGATCGATCTCGGCCACGTGGTCCGGCTGGACGACCACGGTGGCGTCGTCCTCGATGACGACCGCCGGGCCCGCGAGACGGTTGCCCGGCCGCAGTTCCTCGCGGTCGTAAACGGGCGTCTCGTGGAACCCGTCGCCGAAGTAGACCGACTCGGTGGCCAGGTGCGCCGCCGAGGGGTCTTCGCCCCCGAGTTCTTCGGCGGCGAGTTCGACCCCCTGGACCGTCCCCTTCCCGATGACGCGGAGGTTCGCGATCTCGAGGGGCGCGTCGAGCGAGAAGCCGAACTGCCGGTCGTGTCTGTCCTCGAAGTCGCCCTTGATCTCCGCGAGCCCCCTCTCGCCCGTCAGCGCGTCGCGTTCGACGGGGATGGACATCTGGATGTCCTGGCGGTAGTAGCGGCAGTCGGCGTAGTAGTCGAACGTGTGATCCGCGGGGTCGACCCCCTCGTCGCGGAGCCACGCCGCGGCCTCCTCGCGGAGTCCGTCGTACGCGGCGGCGACGTCGCCGCCGGAGACGTCGGTCTCGGTCTCGAGGAACGTCTCGGTGAACTCGTTCTGGACGTCGCTCGTGAGGAAGCCGAACGCCGACATCACGCCCGGACCCGGCGGGATGAGCAACGGATAGGAGCCGATGAGATCCGCGAGCGCGTTGGCGTGCATCGGTCCGGCACCGCCGAAGGCGACGAGACCGAACTCGCGGGGGTCGTAGCCGCGTTCGACGCTCACCACCCGGAGCGCGCTGTACATGTTCTCGTTGACGAGGTCGACGACGGCCTGGGCGGCCGCCTCGACGCTTGACCCACGGTCGGCGGCGACGCGTTCCATCGCGGACCGGGCGGCGTCGCGGTCGAGTTCGAGATCACCGCCGAGCTTCACCGCCTCGGGAATGCGCCCGAGGACGACGTTCGCGTCCGTCACGGTCGGCTGGTCGCCGCCTCTGCCGTACGACGCGGGCCCTGGGTCGGCCCCCGCCGAGTTGGGACCGACGACGAGCGAGCCGTTGATCTGGACGCGGGCGATCGAGCCCCCACCCGCCCCGACCGTGTTGATGTCGACCGACCGTGCCTTGAACTCGCGGTAGCCCACCTTCGTCTCTCGCGACGTCGATGGCGAGCCGCCTTCGACCAGCGACACGTCGGTCGAGGTGCCACCCATGTCTAAGGTGAGGACGTCCGGGATGCCTTTCTTCTCCGCCAGGGTCGCCGCGCCCACCACGCCGCCCGAGGGCCCCGACAGCGCGAGTTCGACGGGTCGCCGTTTCGCCGAGGCCGACGACATCAGCCCCCCGTCCGAGCGGACGAGGTTCATGCTCCCGTGAAAGCCCTCGGCGGCGAGTCGATCGTCCAGCGTGTCGAGATAGCGAATGACCGTCGGGCGGGCGTAGTCGTTGATCACCGTCGTCAGCGTGCGCTCGTACTCGCCGTACTCGGGGACGATCTCCGAAGAGATCGAGACGGGGAGGTCGGGGTATGCGTCGGCGACGACCTCCCGGACCCGTCGTTCGAGAGCAGGGTTCAGATACGAGTTCAACAGCGCCACGGTGAGCGCCTCGACGCCGTTGTCGACGAGTTCGTCCACCGCGGCTTCGACCTCGGCCTCGTCGATTCCTTCCGTGCGTTCGCCCGAGGGGGAGGCGACCCGGCCCGAGATCCCGCGGGTGTCGACCAGATCCGCCAGCGGCGCGGGTTTCTCCATCGCCATCCAGCCGTACAGCGGGCCGGGCGTCCACGCCCGGGCGAGGTGCAGGACGTGTTCATGCCCGTTCGTCACGAGCAGCCCCACGTCCGCACCCGTCTCCTCCAACAGCATGTTCGTCACGACGGTCGTCCCGTGGAAGACGAGATCGAGATCCCCGACGGCGGTGTCCGCCTTCTCCGTCGCCCGCGTCACACCTGTTACGACCCCCTCAGACTGGTTCTCCGGCGTGGAGAGCACCTTCGAGATCGTGAGTTCGCCGGATTCCTCGTCGAAGACGATGACGTCGGTGAACGTTCCCCCGACGTCAACACCGAGATTATGTGTCACCTGTAAACACTCCACGCGTTACTGGAGGGGCGGGGGGCCTAACTGTTGCCCTCCCCCTGTTGGCCGGGCACGCGCCGAACGGGCGGCTCAGACCTCGTCCGCGAGCGACACCGCGTCGTCGAGTTCCATCGGCCCCTCGTCGGCGAGTCGGGCGACGAGTCGCTCGACGCGCTCGTCCGTAACCTCCGCCCCCGCCCGGTCGAGGAGTCGGCGGGCACCGCCGCGGCCGGTCTCGGGACCGAACACGAGGGTTCGGGACCCGCCGAAGCGCGTCGGATCGTACGGCTCCATCGAACTCGGCGCTTCGAGCATGGCGGCGACGTGGATGCCCGACTCGTGTTCGTGGACTTCCTCGCCCAGCACCGCCTTCCGCGGGTCGACCGACTCGCCGAGCGTCGAGAGCACGTCCCGGCAGGCCGGAACCAGTTCCTCGACCGCGAGTCCGAACCCCTCGTCGTAGTCGAGCACGCCCGCGACGACGAGTTCCTCCAGCGCCGTGTTGCCCGCGCGTTCGCCCAGTGAGGCGACCGACACGTCCGCCTTCCCCACCCCGAGTTCGTAAGCGACGAGCGCGTTCGCGGTCGCACAGCCGAGGTCGTCGTGGAGGTGGACGCCGGTACGACCGAGGTCGACCGACTCGCCGACCGATTCGAGGAACGCCCGGACCGACCGCGGCGTGGCGTTGCCGACCGTGTCGGCGAAGCTCACGAACGCGCAGTCGTCGAACGCCGCGACCGCGTCGACGACGACCTCCGGTGGGGTGCGGAACGCGTCGACGAGCGTCAGAAACGGCGTCGCGCCGCCCTCGCGGACCCGATCGACGGCCGCGCGCATCGCCTCCAGCATCTCCGCGCGTGACTTCCCGACGGTGTGCGCCAAGTGGAGCTCAGAGAGCGGGCCGAACACCTCGACGACGTCCGCGCCCGCGTCGAGCGAGGCGTCGACGTCCCTCGGGACGGCCCGGGCGATCGAGACGATGTCCGCGTCGCAGACGCTCGCCGCCCGGTCGATGGCGGCGGCGTCGGGGTCGCCCGTGACGGCGAAGCCGGCCTGCACGTAGTCGAGGCCGAGGCGATCGAGCGCGCTCGCGGCCGTGACCCGGTCGTCCACGCCGTACGATCGCCCCGGCATCTGCCCGCCCTCGCGGACGGTGACGTCCTGCAGGCGCATTCAGATGATCTCCCCGGCTTCGAGTTCGGCGATCTCCTCCGCGTCGAGGCCGAGTTCGGTGTACACCTCGACGTTGTGTTCGCCGTGGGGCGGGCCCGCGTGGGTCACCTCGCCGGGCGTCCGCGAGAACTTCGGAACCACCCCGTGGGTCCGGAACGGCCCGACCTCGTCGTCGTCGACGCTGACGACGTTGTCGCGGGCGGCGTACTGCTCGTCCGCGAAAACGTCGCGCATGTCGTAGACGGGCCCGAGGATGCCGCCCTCGGCCTCGATCGTCTCGATCACCTCCTCGGTGGGGTGTTCGCGCGTCCACGCCTCGATCTCGGCGTCGAGCGCGTCGGCGTTCTCGACCCGTTTCTCGTTGGTGGCGAACTCGTCGCGCTCGAGCAGGTCCTCGCGATCGATCGCCCGCGCCACGCGCTCCCAGATGCGCTGGTTCGACGCCGACAGCGTGATGTAGCCGTCGGCGGTCTCGTAGACGTTCCGCGGCGCGGCGTTGGGATGCTGGTTCCCGCGGCGCTCGCGCACCGACCCGTCCTGGTCGAACGCCTCGACGTCGCCGACGAACAGCCGGAAGAGCGGTTCGTACAGCGACACATCGATCACCTGGCCCTCGCCGCTGCCGCCGCGGCCGACGTCGCGCTCGAAGATCGCCATGAGCGTCGCCTGAACGGCGAACTGCGCAGCCGTGAGGTCCGCGAGCGAGATCGGCGGCAGGAGGGGTTCGCGGTCGGCGAAGCCGTTGGCGTGCGCCCACCCCGAGATCCCCTCGGCGACGGTCCCGAAGCCGGGCTTTTCCGAGCGCGGCCCGGTCTGGCCGTAGCCCGAGATGCGGAGCATGATCACCGACTCGTTCACGGCTTTGAGGTCCTCGTAGCCCAGCCCCCACCGCTCCATCGTGCCGGGGCGGAAGTTCTCGAAGACGACGTCGGCGTCCGCGACGAGATCGAGCGCGAGATCTCGCCCCTCGTCGGTCGAGAGGTTCAGCGTCACACAGCGTTTGTTCCGGGCGATCGCCTTCCACCACAGCGAGACGCCCGCCTCGAACGGCGGCCACTCGCGGAGGGGATCGGGGTGCTCGGGGTGTTCGGCGAAGACGACGTCCGCGCCGAAGTCGGCGAGCATGAGCGTCGCAAAGCCGCCACTGATCATGCCGGAGAAGTCGACGACTCGGAGGCCGTCGAGCGGCCCAGGGCGTGAGAGCGCGGTCATCGATCCTCCGGCGTCGAGAGGCAACTGACGGGCATTGGGCCACGTACGACGATCCGGCTAAAACGGTTTGCCCCTCCGAGCGTAGGTCGTTTATCAGTGTGCCACGCGCCGTCGGCGGCGACGGTGGACGCTCGAGTTGGACTCCCGACGGCGAATTTCGACACGCATTTATCGAGCGCCCGAATCACCCACGAGTAATGGAAGAGTCACGCATCTGGGGTACGCTCGGGATCCTGCTCGCCCTCGCGGGCTTGGTCGTGATCGCGCTGGACCACGAGTTCCTCACGGCGCTCGGCGAGGGACACGTCGGTGAACCGATCGTCGTCTACGTCGTCGGCGTCGCCGCGGTCACCGTCGTGACGCTCCTCGTCATCGGGCCGAGCATGGTCGCCGGCGAGTGAGGCGGGACCGAGGCGCTTTTCTACTGACCCGCGCAAAATACGGCCGTGTTATCGGTCGAGTTGCACGCACACTCGGCGCTCTCGTACGACGGGCGTGACCCCGTCGAGGACCTCCTCGAACGGGCACGGTCGGCCGACCTCGACGCGCTCGCGGTCACCGACCACGACGAGATCGACGCCAGCCTCGAAGCCGCGTCGATCGCCGCCGACTACGACCTCGTCGGCATCCCCGGTATGGAGATCTCCTCGGCCGCGGGCCACGTCCTCGCGCTCGGCGTCGAGGAACTCGTTCCCGCGGGCCTCCCGTTCGACGAGACGCTCGACCGGATCCGCGAGGGCGGCGGCGTCGCGATCGTTCCCCATCCGTTCCACAGCTCTCGCCACGGCGTCGCTCGACACGTCTCACCCGCGCAACTGGCCAGCGCCGACGCCATCGAGGTGTACAACTCGCGGCTGTTGACCGGCCTCGCCAACCGCAAAGCCGAGAAGTTCGCCGCCCGACACGACCTCCCGACGACCGCCGGGAGCGACGCGCACATCGCCGAGATGGTCGGACGCGCCGTCACCGCGGTCGGCACCGACGATCGCACGCCGGAAGCGATCCTCGACGCCGTCTGCGAGGGGCGGACGAGTGTCGTCGGCCGGCGAACGCCGTGGCGCGTCTCGGTCCGACAGGCGCTGTCGGGCGTCCCGCGCCGGGTGAAACACACCGTCCTCGACGCCTTGTGACGCCGATGGCCCGTGACGTTCTCCGCGGTGCCGCGCCGGCCGTCGTCCGGGCGGCGCTCGCGGACCGCGATCCCTTCCCCGGCACCGGCGGGTTCGCCGGCGCGCTCGACACCGGGGCGGCCGTTTCGGCCGACGACGGAGGGACCGGCGAGGGCGCGGCCGGGGGGCGCGGCGGGCGCGTCGTCCGCGACGTCCTCGGGCGACAGCCCGTCTTCGTCGACGGCCATCGCTGGAGCTTCGAACCCGGTCGACTCGACGAGCCACGACCCGTGGGAGCGGGCCGCGTCGTCGACCTCGATTCGGGCGACGATGCGCGGGTGTGGACGCTTCCCGACCACCCGCCGGAGTCCGACCGCGAGCGGGCGATCGAAGCGGTCCGGACGGCCGTGCTGGAGAGTGTCCGCGGCGTCAACGACGAGGGCCTCGCGGTCGCGTTCTCCGGTGGCGTCGACTCCGCGCTCGTCGCCAGCGGCGTCGACGCCCCCTGTTACGTCGCCGGCTTTCCCGACTCACACGACGTCGCCGCCGCCCGGGAGGCCGCCGCGGCGATGGACCGCGACCTCCGAGTCGTCGAACTCACCCACGACGACCTCCGCGACGCCGTGCCGCGGGTCGTCGCCGCGACGGGCCGGACGAACCCCATGGACGTGGGGATCGCGCTCCCGCTCGTCCTCGTCGCCGAGCGCGCCCGCGCGGACGGCTTCTCGCGGCTGGCCGTGGGCCAGGGCGCGGACGAACTGTTCGGCGGCTACGCCAAGGTCGTCTCCCCCGCCGAGGACCACCGCGTCGACGCCGACACCGTCAGGGGTGCCCGCCGGGAGACCGTCGAAACGTTACCCCGGCAGTTGGAACGGGACGTCCTCGCGCTCCGCGCGGCGGGCGTCGAACCCGTCGCACCCCTCTTGGACGACCGCGTGGTCCGGGCGGCGCTCCCGCTCCCCGGCGACCTGCTGGCGACCGACGAGGAGCGGAAGGTCGCGCTCAGGCGTGCCGCCGAGGGGGTCGTCCCCGCGTCGGTCGCCGCTTCGAAAAAGAAAGCCGTCCAGTACGGGAGCCTCGTCTCCCGCGAACTCGACCGGCTGGCGCGACAGGCGGGTTACAAACGCCGGCTGGACGACCACGTCGGCCAGTACGTGCGGTCGCTCGTCGACGAGACCTGACGGGTCGGTCGCGGACCGGTTCAGCGGTCGGGGCCGTCGTGATCGTGACCGTGACCGTCGTGGTGGTCGTAACCGTGGCCACCGCCGTGGACGGACCTGATCTCGTCGTCCGAGTCGCCGACGACCGCCAGTTGCACCTGCTGGATGCCACGGAGCGACTGGATGCGGCGCACGAGGTCGCGGATGTCGGCCGCCGGCCCGTCGACGACGAGCGTCTCCAGACACCGGTCCGCCGAGAGGTGGACGTGCTGGGTCGAGACGATCGTCTCGTGGAGTTCGTGCTGGAGAGCCAGGAGGGCGTCCGTCACGCCCGCGACATCGTGGTCGTACAGGATGACGACCGAGCCCTGATGGCGACCGTCGAGGTCGTCGCGCCACCGGTACGAGGAGACGAACCCGCGGAGGGCGTCCCGGATCGCCTCCGAACGGCTGTCGTAGTCGGCGTCTGCGACAACGTCGTCGACCTCCGCGAGCAGGGTGGTCGGGACGGTGAGACTCACACGGTCGAGGCGCTCGGCCATGCCTCCCGGTCCCGCCTCCGGCGCGATGAAGCTTTCTCTCCGCCGACCCACGGGCGTCGTCACGATCGAGCGTGTATGAGTGACCGAACAACCGGTTCTCGACCGGATAAAAGCGCTTTCGTTGTCAATTCTCGGAGAACAGAACCGATATTACGAACCGAGTAGAAAGTATTATCCGCGCCGGGCAAAACGTTCCGGTCGAACCCCACATGCACATTCCTGACGGCTTTCTCGACCCGTGGGTGCTCGCCGGCTGTTTCCTGCTGGCGGCGGCCGCGGTCGGGGTCTCCTCGTGGAAACTGCGCGGCGGCCTCGACGGGGCGCGCGTCCCGCTTCTCGGCGTCGTTGCCGCCGGCATCTTCGCCGCACAGATGCTCAACTGGCCGATCCCCGGCGGCACGAGCGCGCACTTCGTCGGCGGCGCGTTCGCCGCTATTCTCCTCGGTCCGTATCTCGGCTGTCTGGCGATGGCGTCGGTCGTCGTCGTCCAGGCGTTCGTCTTCGGTGACGGGGGCGTCCTCGCGCTCGGCGCGAACCTGCTGAACATGGCCGTCATCGACGTGTTTGTCGGCTACGTGTTGTTCCGCGCGCTCGTCGGCGTCGACGAGACCCTCGCCGCGTTCGTCGCCGGCTGGGGTGCGATCACCGTCTCGGCGGCCGCGGTCGGCCTTCAGGCGGGCCTCTCGTCGACGTTCGCGTACGACCTCGGGACGACCCTCACCGTCATGACCGCGGGACACGCCGTTCTCGGCCTCGTCGAGGGAGCGATCACCGTCCTCGTCGTGCGCTACCTCGTGCAGGTCCGACCAGACCTCGTGCTCGGGCTCGGCCGTGCCCGCGCGACCCCCGAGGAGGTGGCGGCGTGAGCGCCTCGGCCGTGACCCGCCCGTGGCTCCGCCGCTCGCTCGTCGCCGTCGGTGTGCTGGTGTTGCTCGCGCCGGTGTTCGCGCTGGCCGCCGGCGCGGTCGGCTACGCCGAACCGCTGGAGAACGTCGCCGAGGCGACCGGCGCGGTCGAACACGAGCGGACGCTCCTCGGAAGCCCCCTCCCCGACTACTCCGTCCCGGGCACCGGAACGGTCGTCGGCACGCTCGTCTCGGGGGTCGTCGGCACGGCGATCACCCTCGGCGTCGCGCTCGGCGTCGGCCGGCTACTCGACCGCAACCCCGACCCGTGAGGCGATGACGGCCCTCCTCCACGTCTCGACCGATCTCGTCGGTGTGGTCCGCGCGGCGCTCGAAACCGAGGAGACGGCGGCGGTCGACGGCTTCGTCCAGCGACTCCACCCCGCCGTCCGGCTCCTCGGCGTCGTCGCGCTCCTCGTCGCGGCCGCGCTCTCGGCGGATCTGGTCGTCCTCGTCGGCCTGCTGGCTCTCGCGGTCGCCCTCGCGGTCGCGTCGCGGGTGCCGCTCCGATCGTTCCTCGCGCGGACGCTCGCCGTCGCGGCGCTCTCGGGTGTCGTCGTCCTCCCCCAGCTCATCCTCTACCCGGGGCCGACGGCAGCGACACTCTGGGGCGTCGAGATCACCCACACGGGGCTCGCGTACGTCGCCGTCTTCGAGACCCGCGTGACCGCGAGCGTCGCCCTCGTGACGCTCCTCACGTTGACGACGCCGTTCGGGACGCTCGTGGCGACGCTCCGGCGGCTCGGCGCGCCGACGACGCCGACGACGCTCCTCGCGCTCACCTACCGCTACCTGTTCGTGAGCTTCGCCGAGCTCCACCGGGCGCTGCTTGCGCGGGAGAGCCGACGGCTCCGCCCGCGCGGGATCGCCGCCGAGTGGCGCGAACTCGGGGCGCTCTCGGGGAGCTTTCTCCTGCGGACGATCGAACGCGGCGAGCGCGTCGAGCGAGCGATGCGGGCCCGGGGGGGTGCGCGACCGGCGACGCCGTACCGTCGGCCGCGGCCGCTCGGCGTGCGCGACGGCCTGTTCACCCTGACGGCGCTCGGCACGCTCGCGCTGGTGGTGTTGTCGTGACCGCGCCGGTCCTCCGTGCGCGCGACCTCCGGTACGCGTACCCCGACGGGACCGTCGCGCTCGACGGCGTCGACCTCACCGTCGCGTCGGGCGAGCGCGTGGCGATCACTGGCCCGAACGGGTCGGGGAAGAGCACGCTCCTGCAGGCGCTCGGCGGCCTCGTCGAACCCGCGGATGGACGGGTCGAGTACTTCGGCGAGACGACGAACGCCGAGGCGGTCCGCGAGCGACTCGGCGTCCTTCTGCAAGAGCCCGACGACTACCTGTTCAACACGACGGTGAGAGCGGACGTCGAGTACGGCCCCGCCCAACTCGGCGTGCCGCGCGAGGAGGCCGACGACCGCGTGGCGGCTCTCGCCGACGCGCTCGATCTCGGCGACCTGCTCGACAAGCCACCGCACCGCCTGAGCGGCGGCGAAAAGAAGCGCGCCGCACTGGCGAGCGTCCTCGCGTTCGAACCGGACGTGCTCCTCCTCGACGAGCCCGTGAGCGCCGTCGACGCGCCACGGACGGCCGACGTGCTCGACCTGCTCGACCGGCGCTGTCGAGCGGGAGCGACCCTCGTGACCGTCACGCCCGACGTCGAACTGCTCCCCCGGGTGGCCGACCGGATCGTCGTCGTCGGCCCCACGGGAACCATCGTCGCCGACGGTCCCGTCTCGGACGTGTTGACCGACGCCGAGACGCTGGCGACCGCGGGGCTCGAACCGCCCACGGTCGTCCGCCTCTTCGAGACACTCGGCTGGGACGATCCGCCGGTCGACGTCGACGCGGCTGCCGAGCGACTCGCCGCTCGGGGTCTCGCGCGCCGCTGAGCGCGGGCGAGGCGGCGAGCCGGGTACGGGTCGTCAGTCGGCGGCCGCCGTCTCGATCGCCTCGGTTCCCAGCGCGCACACGTCCTCGTCCACGTCGGCCGCGCGGAGCTCCGCAGCCGTGTACCAGTCCCACGCCGCGGCCGGTTCCTCGCCGTCGTCCGGCGCGATCGCACGGGAGTCGACCGTCGCGAAGTAGACGTGGTCGATGTGCTGGTGGCCGACGTGGTCGTCGAAGCGGTTCACGTCGGCGAGCATCAGGTGCCGGGGCCGCGGGACCGCCCGCGACGTCTCCGAGGCGATCTCGCGGTGGTCGGTGAGAAGTGTCGGGTCGAGACCGGTCTCCTCGCGCGCCTCCCGGAGCGCGGTCTCGTGGGGGAGTTCGTCGCGGTCGACGTGGCCGCCGGGCGGCAGACGGATGCCGAGCCCCGGGTGTGCGTGGAGGGCGGTCGCCCCCTCGTTGACGACGTAGACGGTGGCGGTGAAGTGGCGTGTCGTCTCCATGGGCGGTGGTCCGGCGCGGCGGGCTTTTGCGTTCCGCTATGGCCGCGGTGCAGTCGGTGGGTCTCAGCCCCGCCGGATGCCGACCGCGACGAACAGCGCGAGCGCCGTCGTCACCATCCCGACGCCGATGGTGTCGTCGAGCGCCGCTCCTCGACGGTGGAGAGCAACGGCGACGCGAGCGTCCAGAGACCGACGAGGACGAGGTGCCACGCGGCGTACGCGGTCACGGGACCGGATTCGACGGGCGTGGTTCGGGAGTGTGCGACGCCGGGCAAAACCCTTCGGCTGGTCGGTCGACGGCGGTCCGTGCCGCGGCGCCCCGGCCGGAGCGGACGGTCCGGAGAGCAGCCGTCGTGCACGACGAACGCTGTCGACGAGAGCGCGAGAACGGACCGATCAGCCGAGCTGGACCTGCTCTTCGGCTTCGAGCAGTTCGTGGTAGCGGTTGCGGATCGTCACCTCAGAGATGTTCGCGACGTCGGAGACCTCCGACTGGGTGACCTTCTCATTCGTGAGGAGCGAGGCCGCGTACACCGCGGCGGCGGCGAGCCCCACCGGGGACTTGCCCGAGTGGACGCCCTGCTTCTTGGCGTTCTGGAGGAGTTGGCGGGCGCGGCGCTCGGACTCGTCGGAGAGGTCGAGGTCGCTGGCGAACCGCGGGACGTACTGCTCGGGGTCGGCGGGCTTGATCTCGAGTTTGAGCTCGCGGACGATGTAGCGGTACGTCCGGGCGATCTCGTCCTTCTCGACGCGAGAGACGGCGGCGGTCTCGTCGAGCGATCGGGGGGTGCCGGCCTGTCGGGCCGCAGCGTACAGCGAGGCGGTGGAGACGCCCTCGATCGAGCGGCCGGGGAGGAGATCCTCACCGAGCGCTCGGCGGTAGATCACCGACGCGGTCTCGCGGACGCTGTCCGGGAGTCCCAGCGCCGAGGCCATGCGGTCGATCTCGCCGAGCGCCTGCTTGAGGTTACGCTCTTTCGAGTCGCGCGTGCGGAAGCGCTCGTTCCAGGTGCGAAGTCGTTGCATCTTCTCGCGCTGCCTGGACGACAGGGAGTTGCCGTAGGCGTCCTTGTTCTGCCAGCCGATGTTCGTCGACAGCCCCTTGTCGTGCATCATGTTCGTCGTGGGCGCGCCGACACGGGACTTCTGGTCTTTCTCCTTCGAGTCGAACGCCCGCCACTCGGGGCCGTGGTCGATCTCGTCCTCTTCGACCACGAGGCCGCAGTGTTCGCAGACGGTCTCGCCGTGCTCCGTGTCGGTCGCGAGCGGGCCGTTGCACTCGGGGCAGTGGAGGGACTCCTCGGTGGACTCCGTCGATTCATCCTCGCTTTCGCGCGCGCGTGCGCGACTCCGGTTTCGGTCGTAGCTTCTCACGCTTTCGGTCATTGGTTGGGGGAGAAGTGACTGCAGGGCAGCCGTTATCGGAATAAGAGTAGCACGTCCACGTTATTAAAGATAGGGTATTCGTATCCGTGGATCGGTGCTGAAAAATACCACACGGTGCGGTTGAGACGGCCGGCAGACGACACGATTCGCCGTGCGCGTGAATTACGCTGGGTGAGCGGGGACGAATATATGAACGTTGCGCCGGCCGATCGCGGCCGCGAGCAGGTCGACGGGGCACCGAAACCCTTACTCCCGCGCTGTGGTTTCGATCAGGCATGAGCGATTCGCCCGTCGACAGCGAGGAGGTGCGTCACGTCGCCGATCTGGCGCGTGTCGACCTGGCCGACGCGGAAGTCGAGGAGTTCGCCGCCCAGTTCGCCGACATCCTGTCGTACTTCGACACGCTGGACGACGTTCCCGAGATCGAGGCCGACGAGGACCTCGTGAACGTGATGCGGCCCGACGAGGTCCGCGAGGGGCTCTCACAGGAGGAGGCGCTCCGCAACGCCGCGGAGACCGAGGCGGGCCAGTTCAAGGGGCCGCGGGTGTCGTGAGATGGGCGAACTGAACGCGTTCATCACCGAAGCCGAGGTGGCCGGCGCCGACGACGGCCCCCTCGCCGGCTCGACGGTCGCCGTCAAGGACAACATCTCGACCGAGGGCGTCCGGACCACCTGCGGGTCGGCGATGCTTTCCGACTACGTTCCGCCGTACGATGCGACGGTCGTGTCTCGACTGAAAGCGGCCGGCGCGACCATCGTCGGCAAGTCGAACATGGACGAGTTCGGCATGGGGACGACGACCGAGACGTCCGCGTTCGGCCCCACGCGCAACCCCGTCGACACCGACCGGGTCCCCGGCGGCTCCTCGGGCGGGTCGGCGGCGGCCGTCGCCGCCGGCGCGGTCGACCTCGCGCTCGGCTCCGACACCGGCGG
The DNA here is from genome assembly GCF_024228675.1 of Salinigranum marinum. Taxonomy (NCBI): domain Archaea; kingdom Methanobacteriati; phylum Methanobacteriota; class Halobacteria; order Halobacteriales; family Haloferacaceae; genus Salinigranum; species Salinigranum marinum. Next base: position 1,857,224 of record NZ_CP100461.1, read on the forward strand.
GTCGATCCGGTGCCCCGCGGCGTTCTGCGGCGTCGTCGGCATCAAGCCGACGTACGGGCTGGTCTCCCGCTACGGGCTCGTCGCCTACGCCAACTCCCTCGAACAGATCGGGCCGATCGCCCCCACGGTGGAGGACGCCGCGGCGCTCCTCGACGTGCTCGCAGGCGCGGACGAACGCGACTCGACGACCGTCGACGAGGGCGACGACTCGGACTACGCCGCTGCCGCCGACGGCGACGTCGACGGGCTCACGCTTGGGATCCCCACCGAACTCGTCGAGGGGGCCGACGAGCGCGTCGTCGAGACGTTCTGGGAGTCGGTTTCGCGGCTCGAAGCACAGGGGGCGACGTACGAGGAGGTCTCGCTCGAATCCGTCGAGCACGCGCTGGCGGCGTACTACGTCATCGCCATGTCCGAGGCATCCTCGAACCTCGCGCGGTTCGACGGCGTCCGCTACGGGCTCTCGAGTGAAGCGGGCAACTGGAACGAGGCGTTCGCGGCGGTCCGCGACGAGGGGTTCGGAGCGGAGGTCAAACGCCGGATCCTCCTGGGGACGTACGCCCTCTCGGCCGGCTACCACGACAAGTACTACAAGAAGGCCCAGGACGCCCGCGCGTGGGTCCGCCAGGACTTCGAGACCGTCTTCGAGTCGGTCGACCTCGTCGCCTCGCCGACGATGCCGGTCCTCCCGCCCGAACTCGGCGAGAGCCTCGACGACCCGCTCCAACTGTACCTGATGGACGCCAACACCGTCCCGGTGAACCTGGCGAACCTCCCCGCGATCTCGGTGCCGGCGGGCGACGCCGACGGGCTCCCCGTCGGGTTACAGCTCGTGGCCCCGAAGTTCGACGAGGCGACGATGATCCGGGCGGCGAGCGCAGTCGAAGAGTGAGCGGCGGCGGTCGACTCGGCGTCAGTCGCGGCCGGGGCGGACCTCGACGCCGTGAACCGACGTCGGAGCGAGCCGCCACCCCCGGATTCCCTCGACATCCTCGGCGTCTTCGAACGCCGAGGAGAACCAGGGGTTCCGTTCGAGGAGGCCGACCAGCGTCTCCCAGTCGTCGCCGTGGGAGTCGATCGATGCGACCGGACCGGTCACGGCGACGGACTGCCAGTCGAAGCGGGCCCTGACGGTCGTCACGAGGAGCCGTGCGGTCTTCCCGTCCGCGATGAACGTCGACTTACGGCTCGCTCCCCCGGTCCTGAGGAAGGAGAAGTAGACGTCTTGCCCGTCGTACCCGAACGAGATCGGGATGCTGTACGGTTCGTCGTCGTCGGCCAGTGCGAGCACGCCCCACCCGTTCGACTCCAAGAGGGCGTCGACGTCCGCGTCGTCCATGGGCGTGCCCGTCCACTGTCCGTACGGATCTCGTGCCATGCGTAAACGTCACACACGCGACCGTTTCAACCCGGGTGTGCGCTCCCAGCCGCTGAGAACGACCCCGAACCGCGGAGCCCAGTGTCCGTCCTCGCGCGTGGGCGGACCGTCAGCGCCGTCGCTCCGGGTCGAACCCGACGGCAGGCGGTTCCGAAGGCGTCGCGCTCAGGCGGCCGCGGTGGCCACTGAGAGTGCGGCCGCTCGCACCAGATCGAGGGCACTCGTCGGCCGTCCCGCCTCCAGGAGCTCTCGCGCCCGGGCCGCGGTGTCGGCGTCGATCCAGCCCGCGTCGAACAGCGCGTCCACAAGGCCGTCTACCTCGGCGTGGATCCAGCGGTTCATACCTCAGATCGGTGCCGGGCACACCTCAACGGCGACCGTCGTTCTCCGTCGGTGAGAATCGACGGCCCGACCGTGAGTATCTCCCGTAGCGGTGGCTGAGGGGGGAGTTGTCCAGCGATACCGGTGTGGCTCGCTCGCCGGCGGAATCGGACGGTGCCGGGCCGTCAGCGCGACGACTGCGTCGCCATCGACGCCTCCGCGTCACCGGCGTCGGACCGGCGGGCGTGCCAGAGAGCGAACGCGACGGCACCGAGCGTGTCGAGTGCGAGGTCGATCACCGTGTCGGTGGCGTATAGTACTTAGCGTAACTTCTGAAGATAGCCGCCGAGATAATTGTCGATCCAAGAGGCCGCGAAACTTAGCTGGGTCGTGAGCTTCTCGAAGAGCTCGGTGAGGAGAGCGCGGTATTCTGCCGCGCTCTCCACAATCAATGGTGACGCTTCCCATTTCAGACTCTTCCAGACCTGCTCGATCGGATTAAGATCCGGTGAGCCAACGGGGAGAAACACGAGGTCAATCCCAAGCTGATGAGCTCGTTTGCGTGTGTACTCGCACACGTGTGAAGAGAAGTTATCCAAGACGAGCAGAATCCGCTGGCTCGGATTCTGCTCGCGGATCCCTTCGAGACACTCGCAGATTCGCTCTTTCTCCTGAGTAGTCGGGAACTGGAGTACACTCTCACCAGAGAGTGCATAGAACCCGACCGCTGGTGAAGTTAGACGAACCAGCGGTCGGGTAATGTGAGGGTCGTCGACGGTGTAGAGTCGCTGTGAGTTATCCCACGGTTGTGGATGCGATGTGTCGAGAAATCCAAGCACAGTTCCACCGTCCGTCCGGATCTCTTCGTCAACGACCCAGCCTTCCTCGTCGTCTCCGTCGCGTTTGTTGTGCGGCTCATCAGATCCCTCGTCGAACGCGTCGCCGACGCGTTCGTCGAGGATCTCTTCGGCATCCTCTGGCCGTGATGGACGCTTAGTCCGCGGAATTGCGTAGGAGAGGCCGAGCTTTTCGAGGAACGTAGTGAGGTGGCCTGGGTGAAACTCAACGTCGAACTCCTCGTTGATGAGGTGCTGTATCTCCTGTTTCTTCCACGGTTGGCCCTCACGGAGCAGTTCCAAGAGGCGTTCCTGTTGTTCTTCGCCGAGCTTCGGGGGCCTGCCGCCCCCGAAGTTCGGCATCAAAAGTCCGAGGCCACCCTTGTTCCATCGGCGGGCCCAACGTGTTCCTGTTGCGGAGGACCTGCCGACATCGTCGGCAGCGTCCTCCAAGGTCGCACCCTTGTACAACCGCTTGATGAAGATCAGCCGCTCAGTGAGTTTTTCATCTGTAGACTCCGTGAGGAGTCGATCGAGATCGTCCTCACTGAGGTGACGGACGATCTCTTTGCGGCGATCTCCAGACATACCTCAGACATCAGATTCCACCTTCATAACTTCCACTAGGCACTATACGCCACCGTCCAGTCGACGTAGAAGTCCTTGAACAGGTACTCGTACACCTCGAAGCCCGCCCCGATGGCGAGGACGGCGAGCGGGAGCGCGACGAACTGGCGCGAGTCGAACGGCGTGACGCGGACGAGACAGAGCCAGGCGGCGACGCCGAAGCCCGACAGCGAGTGGGTGAGCAGATCCCACCACCAGACGCTGGTGTACACCTCGTACGCGAGGCCGCCGAAGTGAAGCGCACAGACGACGAGAGAGTACGCGACGAGGGCGGGCCAGACGATGCCGAGGGCGGGGGAGTCAGTGGCTGCGTAACGTGACGACATGGGTGGGGACCGTCCCGCGAGGGTGGGCGCGTGGAGGAGTGCGGGACTACGTCGTGGCGTCGACCTATCACGTTAAATCCTTTGTGAACTTCGCCCGATCCGGCGAATCGGCCCCCGACCGCGTCGTCGACCGTGGCCGCCGGACGGCGTCGACCGTCGACGACCCACGCCCACGGCGGTCGGTCACCGCTGCCAGTACTCGGGGGTGAACAGCACGAGCACGGGGATGATCTCCAGGCGGCCGGCCCACATCAGGGCGATCATGAACAGCTTGCCGAGGTTCGAGAAGTCGATGTACGACCCCATCGGGCCGACGGTCCCGAAGCCCGGGCCGACGTTGCCGAGCGTCGACGCGGCGGCACTCATCGCCTCCAGCACCGACAGCTCTTGGCCGATGCGCGTCGCGTCGGCGAACAGCAGCGCCGTCGCCACGAAGAACAGCACGATGTAGAGGAGCGTGAAGGCGTAGATCCCGCGGATCGCCCGCTCGTCGATCGTCCGGCCGCCGAGACGAACGGGGCGGATCGCGTCGGGGTGGGCCGTCGTGAACAGCTCCCGCCGCACGGACTTCAGGATGACGTACCAGCGGACGATCTTGACCGACCCGCCGGTCGACCCGGCGGAGCCGCCGATGAACATGGCGAACAGCAGGAGGTACTGGGCGGGTGCCGACCACGAGTTGAAGTCCATGCTCGCGTAGCCCGTGGTGGTCACGATGGAGACGGCCTGGAACGCGGCGTGTCTGAGCGCCGGTTCGGCCCCGCCGACGATCGTGCCGCGGAACGCGTCGAGGTACGCCGCGTCGTACGTCTCGCCCGGCGGGACGCTCGTCACGAGCCCGCTCCCGGTGAACAGGAGCCCCGCCCCCAGCGCGGTGATGACCGCCAGCGTGCCGGCGTAAAAGCGGAACTCGGCGTCGCGGAACAGCCGGCCCGAGTCGCCCGTGAGGACGTGCCAAAACAGCGCAAAGTTGGTCCCGGCCGCGACCATGAAGGGGATCACGAGCCACTGGACCGCCGCCGAGAACGCCTCGATGCTCCGCGCTTCGGGCGAGAACCCGCCAGTGGGCATCGTCGTGAGGCCGTGGGCGATGGCGTTGTACGCGCTCATGTTGGGCGCGAGCCCGCCGACGTGCAACGCGTAGAGGAGCCCGATCTCCAGGATCGTGAAGCCGAGGTACGCCCCCCAGAGCGCTCGGGCGGTCTCGGCAATCCGCGGCGTCAGCTTCTCGATGCCCGGGCCGGGGGCCTCGGCGTCCATGAGCTGTGCGCCGCCGACGGAGAGCTCCGGGAGGATCGCGACCGCGAGCACGACGATCCCCATCCCGCCGAGCCACTGGGTGAGCTGTCGCCACATCATGATCCCGCGGCCGTGGCTCTCGAAGGAGATGTCGCCGAGGACGGTCGCCCCGGTCGTGGTGAAGCCCGACATCGACTCGAACAGCGCGTTCGCGGGGTTCGCGAGCGTCGATTCGGGGTGGGTGGCCGCGAGGACCGGCGGGAGGCCGTGCGCCTCGACGAGATATGGGACGGCCCCGACGAGACTGACCGCGAGCCACGTCGCCCCGACCATCAGAAAGCCCTCGCGGGCGAGGATGTCGGGGTCGGGCTCGAGCCGTTCGAGGCCGACGCCGACCGCGACGGTCAGGGCGATGGTGACGACGAACGGGGCGACCGCCTCACCGTACGCCAGCGCGGTCACGACGGGGATACAAAGCGGGACCGCGAGATACTTTAGCACGCTCCCCACGAGGCTGAGGCTCGCCCGGTAGTTGACGCGGAGTTTCACGGCCCCCCACCGTCCATCGGATACACACCCGGACGTGTCCCGAGCGCGTCTTCAACTTACTGAAGTACCGTCAGGGCCGACTGTCGGCGGCACGGACGGGGTCGCCGTGCCCGGACGCGCCGGGGAGACACTCGTCAAGGAGCGCTCGCTCGGCGGCTCGAAGCGTCTCCGCGAACGCCGACGGTGAGACGCCCAGCGCCGACGCGACCGCCTCCGCCGTGGCTCCCCTGGGGTACTCGAAGTAGCCCATCCGGTGGGCGGTCTCGACGACCTCCCGCTGGCGGTCGGTGAGCCGCCCCCGGTCGACGACCGTCGCGTCTCCCGCCCGGCCGGCCGCACCGTCGCCCGCGACCAGTCGCCGCAGGCTGACATCGAACGACTCGGAGAGCGCGTCGACGACGCGTCGAACCGTCGCCCGGCCCGGGGCGTAGAAGGCGACGACGAGCCGTCCGTCGACGCCCCGAACGCCGGCGACCGGACAGCCCTGTGCCTCGATCACCTCACAGGGACAGCCCGTCCCGCACGGCTGGGTGGTGCGGTACACGACCGCCTCGCGCGTCTCGAACACGGGCGTCCCGACCGGGTCCCGTGCGTCGCGTCCCACGCGATACTCGTCGACGCGGTGGCCGTCGACGACCGCCCGCGACACGTCGGTGATCTCGCCGTCGACGTCCCGGGAGGCGGCGGCGACCGGACAGTGGCTGTCGCACGCGACGGCGAGTTCCACGCGGATCCCCTCAGTCATGACTCACGGCGGACGGGGATCGGTGAAAAGCGTTCACGTCCGGCTCTCAGCGATGATACCCAATATATAAAACACCGTGATACTGCGGCCGAGCAGTGAACTAGAACGACGTCGGATCGGTACACACCACAAGTGGTCCGCCTCGGGGGCGGGCCGACGGGACTACAACGCGTGTCACGAGCTACTACAGATTCGACGGACCGAACCGGTGTGACGGACGCCGACAGACGGAATCTCGACGGCCAGGCGCTGGCTGCCGACATCGGTATCGACCGACAGGAACTCGCGCGGCGCGAGGAGTTTTTCGACCTGACGGACGCCGACGTCGACCGGCTGGCGGGGATGGACGGCGTCGTCGACGGGGTCGCGGCCGACCTCGTCGACGACTTCTACGACCGACTCCGAACCGACGAGGAGGCGGCGGGGATCTTAGAGCGGTCGTCGCTCCCGATGGCGGCGTTGAAGCGCTCGCAGGAGGCGTATCTCAGGGGGTTGGTCTCCGGGACGTACGACCTCGACTACGTGGCCCGCCGCGCGCGGATCGGTAAGATACACGATATGATCGGGCTCGGGCCGGAGCTGTATCTCGGCGCGTACACCGTCTACACGGAGGGACTCGTCCGGGCGATCGGCGACGACGCCGTCTCCCGGCACGAGGGCGAAGACGCCGTCGAACGGGCCGTCGGGGAGGTCGTCGACCGCGTCACGTCGCTTCTGAAGATCGTCACGCTCGACCAGGCGATCGCGATGGAGACGTACATCGACTCGTACGCCTCGCGGCTGGAGACCGCCCTCGACCGCCACGAGCAACTGGCGCGGGACGTCGAGCGCGAGGTAGAGACGCCGATCGAGGAGCTCCGCGAGGCGTCGGCGCGCGTCGCTGACCGGTCGGGGCGGATCGACGACCACGCCAGCGCGCTCACCGAGCGCGCGGGGACGGTCACCGCGGAGGCGTCGAACCTGAGCGCGACGGTCGAGGAGATCGCCGCGACCGCCGACGAGGTCGAGACGACGAGCACCCACGCGGAGGAACTCGCCGAACGGGGCCACGAGTCGGCGACGGCCGCCGCCGACGCGATGGCGGACGTGAGCGACGCCGCCACCGACGTGGCCGCCGACGTCGAGGCGCTCGAAGAGCGCGTCGACCACATCGACGACGTCGTCGAGGTCATCGACTCGATCGCCGATCAGACGAACATCCTCGCGCTGAACGCCTCGATCGAGGCCGCTCGGGCGGGGGAAGCGGGCGACGGCTTCGCCGTCGTCGCCGACGAGGTGAAGAACCTCGCCGGGGAGGCACAGTCACAGGCGCGGCGGATCGAGACGACGGTCGCGGAGATCCAGACGGACACGGCCGAGACGGCGGCGAGCCTCGACCGTGCCACCGAGCGCGTCGAGGCGGGGCTCGACCAGGTCGACGGGGTGCAGTCCGACCTCGACGACATCGCCGACGCCGTCCGCGAGACCGCCGACGGGATCCGCAACGTCGCCGAGGCGACCGACGAACAGGCGTCGAGCACCGAGGCGGTCGCGAGCATGGCCGACGACGTCGCCGAGACCGCCGCGGAGGTGTCGTCGGGCGTGACCGACATCGCGGCCGCGAACGAACAGCAGGCGTCGACGATCGAAACGGTCCGGACGGCGACCGCGCGGCTCACCGACGGAACCGACGACGACAGCGACAGAGGGACGTAGGAGACGGCCTACAGGAGCGACGCCACGCGGTCGCTGACGGCGGTGTCGACGAAGACGACGACGTGGTCGCCGGGTTCGATGACGGTATCCCCACGCGGAACGACGAACTCGCGCTCGCGGGTGATCGCCCCGATGACGACGCCTTCGGGGAGCTCCGAGACCGAATCGCGGATCGCGTGGCCCGCGAGGACGCTGTCGGCGTCGATCTCGATCTCCAGCACTTCGGCCTTGTCCGACTCGATGAGCGCGACGTTCTCCGCGCCACCCTCGCGGGTGAAGCGAGTGATCTCCTCGGCGACAACCTCGCGCGGGGAGACGCCGACGTCGATGCCGACCGCCTCGAACAGTTCGACGTACGTCGGCGTGTCGATGACCGCCACCGTGCGCTCGACACCGAGTCTGGCGGCCAGAAGCGAGACGAGCAGGTTCTTCTCGTCGGAGTCGAGGGTGGCGATGAGCATGTCGGCCTCGCCGACGTGTTCGCGTTCGAGGAAGTCCAGATCCGTCGCGTCGGACTCCATCACGACCGTTTTCGGGAGTTCCTCGGCGAGTTCGCGGGCGCGTTCGCCGTCCTGTTCGATGAGTCGCGGGCTGAAGCCACGTTCCTCCAGAAGGCGGGCGACGTGGTAGCCGATCTCCGATCCCCCGACGACGACCACCTCCTCGGCGGTGCCGGGCGACTCCTCGGGGGCGACCGACGCGGCAAACTCCTGGACGGATTTGGGCGAACCGATGACGACCACGCGGTCGCCGGCGCGGATCGTCGTCTCGCCGCGAGGGATCTCGACGCAGCCGTCGCGGAGGATGGCCGCGAACGTGAGCGCGTCGAAGCGGTCGGCCTCCTGGACGGTCTGGTCGGCGACGGGACTCCCCTCGTCGACCTCGAACTCGGCCATCTGGACGCGACCGCCGGCGAAGGGGTCGACGTCCCGCGCCGCGGGCAATCCGACGACGCGGACGATGGCCTCGGCGGTGAGCAGGTTCGTACACACCATGAAGTCGACGCCGAAGGCCTTCTCCGAGCGCCGCCACGTCCAGAGGTACTCGGTGTTCTTGACGCGGGCGATGGTGAAGGCGTCCGAGACCGCCTTCACCGTCGAGCAGGCGACGATGTTGGTCTCGTCGTTGTCGGTCGAGGCGATGACCATGTCCGCTTCGTCGACGCCGGCCTCCTCGAGCGTCGAGACGGCGGTCCCGTCGCCCCGGATCGCCAGCACGTCGAGCGAGTAGTTGAGTTCCTCGGCCCGCTCGGGGTCGCGTTCGACCACGACGACGTCGTGCGTGTCGTCCAAGTCGGCGGCGATCGACGACCCGACCTGTCCGGCACCGATAATGACTACGCGCACCGGCTGCCACCCATGCCACATCCATCATCGGGGCCGGTGTATGAGTATTTCCTTTCGACACGCGACCGCCTGGATGGAGCGCGGGCGACCCGATCGGGTCACGCCGCCGGACGGTTCATACGTCGGTTCCCCGGCCGTACGAGAGGTACGCGGTGAGGTCCGTCGTCGACAGCAGCCCGACGACGCCCGCGTCCACGTCGACGACCGGGAGATGTTGGATGTCGTTGGTGATCATCGTGGCCGCCGCGTCGCCGACATCGTCTTCGGCACCGACGGTGACGACCTGGTCGGTCATGTACTGCTCGACGGTCGCGTCGGGTCGGGCCCGGCCGGACGCGATGATGTCCAGGAAGTCGGTCCCCGTCAGGACGCCGACCAGCCGTGCGTCGTCGTCGACGACCACCAGCGACCCGATCCCGTGCGCCAGCATCGTCTCCGCGGCGTCGGTGAGACGCGTCCCGGGCGTCACGGTGACGACCTGGTCGGTCATGAGCCTGTCGACGGGGACGTCTTCGAGCTCCATAGTCGAACAGTGTTGAATACAACGCAAAAGCGTGTCGGACGGCAGATATTTTGCGACAGATCGTGTAAAATATATCGAGTGAGTGATTATATCGGAGTTGGCTGGCTGTATGGTCAACTACCGTCGGTGGCGGACGGACTACTCCGGTGTCTCACGACGGTCGGCGTTCGACCACCAGTTCGACCTCGCGGCTCCGCCCTTCGATGTCGGCGACGATCCGTTCGACGACCCGCTGGGCTTCCTTCACGAGGACCGGTTTTATTTTTCCGACCACGAAGTCGAACGAGACGAACCGGGGGAGGTCAAGCGTGCCGTCCCGCGCGGTCTGCGCGTCGAACTCGACGCCGAGGGTGACGCGACAGGCCACGTCGGCGTCGGCCGGCGCGTCGGCCGGGAGGTCGTCGAGTTCCTCGACGCGCCATTGGCCGTGGGCGTGGAGGTCCTTCACGATGCGCCAGTCGATCCGCCACGGCGGGTCGACGTCGGTGACTTCCGAGCGGGCGGTGTAGGTGAGCTTCCACCACGCGAAGCGCAGGTCGTAGCGCGTCCCCGGTCCACCGTCGCCGCGCTGGTGCACGTTCTTGAGGTACTCGGAGTACCGCGCGTACCGAGGGAAGTCCTCGAGGAACTCGTACACCTCGTCGGGCGGGAGGTAGACGACGGTGCTGACGACGATCTCGTCCACGACCAAGGGTAGGCGTCCGGGGACAAAACCCTGTGGGCCTCCGGCGGGTGGGTGTCGGAGCGGCCCGACGGCCGGCCGACGACGGTACGCACATCACGGTCCCCCACCAAGCGTGGGTGTGACCGTCACCGAACCCACCACGGACGTACTCGTCGTGGGCGGTGGCGTCGCCGGCCTCACTGCGGCGACGTTCACCGCTCGGGCGGAGCTCGACACGCTCGTGCTGAACGACGGCGAATCGATCCTCCGGCGGAACGCACACCTCGAAAACGTCCCCGGCTTCCCCGCGGGGGTGAACCCGCGGCTGTTCGCGGATCTCCTGACCGAACAGGCCGAGCGGAACGGCGTCGTGATCGAGTCGGCCCGCGTCGCCGCGATCGAACCGGGCGACGACGACCCCTGGATCGACGTCCGGACGGCCGCGGGCGACAGCCGCCGGGCGAGATACGTCGTCGCGGCCTCCTGGAGCGACGCCTCGTACCTCCCCGCGGGGGTCGACCGACGCACCGCCGGCTCGAAGACGTTCGTCGACGAGGACGGCGTCGGCCGGACCTCGGTGGCGGGGCTGTACGCCGCCGGCCGCCTCGCCGAGACGTACCACCAGGCGGTCGTCGCCGCCGGTCACGGTGCCCAGGTGGGGATCACGCTCGTCCACGACTCCGACACCCCCTTCTACCACGACTGGGTCACCCCCGAGGGCTACTTCACCGACCGCGGGCGGGAGGTGCCACCGGGGTGTGAGGAGATCGGTCCAGCCGAACAGCGGCGGCGACAGGCCGCGTCCCGGGAGCTGATGCGCGAACGCTTCGCCGAGCCGCATCGGGAGCGACAGCGGACCCACCCGTCGCTCGTCGGCGACGAGAAGGGGAGAGTCGACGAGGCGTGGGAGATCGAGGGCTCGTAGACAGCGAGTCCGCACGATAGTCACCGACACGACAGTCACGAGACGCCGCCGCTCGCACCGGGCGGCTTTTACTCGCCACCGGCCCAACGTGGCCGCATGCTCGAAGGAGTCAACGTCGCGCTCGGGGTCTCGGGGTCCATCGCGGCGGTGAAAGTCGTCGAACTCGCCCACGAACTCCGGCGACACGGGGCCGCGGTCCGCGGCGTGATGACCCCGGCGGCGCAGGGCATCATCCACCCGTGGGCGCTAGAGTTCGCCACCGAGCGCGACGTCGTGACGGAGATCACCGGCCGCGTCGAGCACGTCGACCTCTGCGGCCGGGAGGGGTGGGCCGACGTCCTCCTGCTCGCGCCCGCGACGGCGAACACGGTCGGCAAGATCGCCGGCGCGGTCGACGACACGCCCGTGACGACGTGTGCGACGACGGCGCTCGGCGCGGACGTCCCCGTGGTGTGTGCGCCCGCGATGCACGAGCCCATGTACGACCACCCGGGCGTGCTCGACGCGCTGGCCCAGTTGGAAGAGTGGGGGGTCGCGTTTGTCGACCCCCGGCTGGAGGAGGGCAAGGCGAAGATCGCCACCGAGGCGGCGATCGTGACGGGCGTCGCGCGGGCGGTCTCGGGGGGCGGACTCGACGGCCGGCACGTCGTCGTCACCGCGGGAGCGACCGCCGAGCCGCTCGACCCGGTCCGCGTGCTGACGAACCGCTCGTCGGGGCGGACGGGTCGGGCGCTCGCCCGCGCCTGTCACGTGCAGGGGGCCGACGTCACGCTCGTCCACGGGACGGGGAGTTCGAGACCCGACGTCGACACGCACTACGCCGACACGGAGTGGGTCGAGACCGGCGCGGAGATGCTGGCGGCGACGCGCGCCGCCTGCGACGACGCCGACGCCCTCCTGTCGGCGGCGGCCATCTCGGACTTCACCGTCGACGCGAGCGCGGAGAAGATCCGCTCGGGCGAGCCGCGAACGCTCGACCTCCGGCCGACGCCGAAGCTCATCGACCGCGTCCGCGACGATGACCCGGCGCTGCCGATCGTCGGCTTCAAAGCCGAGACGTCGGGCGACGACGAGGCCATGGCGCGGGAGGCGAGACGGATCATGTCGCGGGCCGACCTCGCGTTCGTCGTCGCCAACGACGCGAGCGTGATGGGCACCGAGGAGACGCGGGCGCTCGTCGTCTCGGGAGCGTCGTCCGACACGTTCGTGGGGTCGAAGCTGGCGCTCGGAGAGCGGATCGCCGACGAACTGGTCGGCGTCCTCACGGAGGACGTGACCGGGGACGACGAGCCGTGACGCGGCGTGAGGGTCAGGGCTCGATCGGGGCATCGCCGTCGGCATCGGGACCCTCTCTATCACCGTCGCTCTCGTCGTCCGCTGCGTTATCCACGTCTGCGTTATCCACGTCGGCGTCCTCGACGTCGGTGTCGCTCTCGTCGGTCCCGCGGGGCCACCGGTAGAGCCCGTAGGCGGTCAGGACACCGCCGGCGACGAGCAGCCGGCTACCCGTCGTCCAGTCGTTGCGGAAATAGATCAACATCGCACCGAGGCTCACGAGCAGGACGACGGCGTTCCAGACGAACACGTGGAGGACGAACAGTTGCGCGACCTTCGACTGCTGGAAGATGTCCCCGGCCGCCGTCGGGACGTCGACCGACGGAGCCTCGATCGTCGGCCCGTCCATCCCGTCCGGATACAGGCTCTCGGAGTCGTCGAACCAGTCGTCGTCCATCACTGAGAGATGCCACGCGAGGATATTCAGGGTTCGGGTTCGGGTCCGGGTCCGGTCGCCGGGCGACGAACGGCGGTGACTGCCCCCGTCGGGCCGCCGTGGAGGTGCCGTGCCGCGTCGCTCACATCAGCAACACGGCGACCGTCGCCACGACGACGAGCGTCACGAGCACGATGCTCGTCCCGATGTCGGCGCTCAGCCGCGTCGGCACCCGGCCGGTGACCCGCCCGATCGTCGAGCGAGGGTCGGTGACGACGCTGTTCGCAACGCGGGTCAGCGTCACCGCGGCCCGGTCCACTGCGGCGTACAGCTCCGTCGTCCCGACGACGAGGAGCCGGGTACCGTACAGCACGGCGGGGTTGTACAGGTCGTCGATGTCGGGGACCCGCCCCACCGCGGACAGTGGCTTCTTGACGAGGACGAACCCCACGAGCCCGACGACGGCGAGGGCGACTCCCTCGACGATGTGGCCGACGGTGTACGTGGTGTAGGCGTGCGAGACGATCGGTTCGGTGGTCACGTCGTACGGGAGCAGCGCGAACAGCGCCGAGTCGAAGACGCCGTAGAACACACAGAGCGCGGCGACCCCGACCATCGCGATCGACTGCCCGACGTTGGCGTCGGCGACGCTCTCGTCGTACTCGCCGTGGAAGAACGCGTAGTAGCCGAACTTGATGAACGACATGAACGTCCCGACGCCCCCGACGAGGAGGAGCCACTCGAGGGTGGTGCGGCCGCCGAACGCGAGGGGCCCGTCGGCGAAGTCGTAGTGGCTGGCCGAGATGACGATCCCCTTGCTGACGAAGCCGTTGAACAGCGGGAAGCCCGCGATGGAGAGCGCGGCGACGACGAACGCGACCGCGGTCAGCGGCATCTCACGGCCAAGTCCGCCGAGCTTCTTGAGGCTCTCGGTCCCCGTCCGGTAGATGACGACGCCGGCGGTCATGAACAACAGCCCCTTGTAGAGGATGTGGTTGAACACGTGGGCGAACGCGCCGGCCTGTGCCAGCGTCGTGCCGATGCCGACGCCGGCGATCATGTAGCCGACCTGCGACTGGATGTGGTACGAGAGCAGCCGCCGCATGTCGTTCTGGAACAGCGCCATCGTCGCCCCGAAGACGGCCATGATCCCGCCCATGTACGCGATCGCGAGTTGCCCCTCGGGGAACGCCCGGTACATGCCGTAGACGCCCGTCTTCGTCGTGAACACGCAGAGGAAGACGCTCGCTGCGATGTGCGGCCGCGGATACGTGTCCGGCAGCCAGGCGTGGAGGCCGACGAAGCCGACGTTGACCCCGATGCCGACCGCCGCGAGGACGGGCGCGACGGGCCCCGCCATCCCGCCGTCGGCCGCGGTGAACAGGAACGACCCGACCTCGACGTAGTGCCAGACGACGGCACCGAGGAGGAGCGTCCCGCCGACGCCGTGCAGCAGGGCGTACCGGTAGCCCGCCCGCACCGCTCGCCCGCCGTAGTACCAGACGAGCAGCGTACTGGTGACCGCCATGAGCTCCCAGAAGAAGACGAGCGTCAGCCAGTCGCCGCCGAAGACCGCCCCGAGGCTCGTCCCGACGTACGAGAGCGCGAAGGCGGTCTGGATCGGCGCTGCCTCCGAGTACCACGAGTAGAGCACGGCAACCGCCCCAATGAAGCCGAAGACGAGCCCCATCAGCGTCGAGAACGGGTCGACGTTGTACAGCACCGCGTCGAACCCGAACAGCGCGACCGGGAGGTGCGCTCCCTCGGGTGTGAACCAGACGTACGGGACGACGACGCCCGTCGCGACGATGCCGAGGAGGTGGGCGGCCCGCCGACCGAGGAACGGGATCACGAGCGCCGCCAGCAACACCGGCACGAACGGCGGGACGAGCGGCTCGATCGCGACCATCAGACGGTCACCCCCGTCGCGCCGGCGACGATGAGCCTGACGATCCGCAGGAAGACGGCGGCGTCAGGGACGATACCGAGCACGATCGACCCGGTCGCCGCGAAGAGGATCGGTCCGAGCATGAACCAGGTCGACTCCGCCCCGTTCCACGCGCGGTGTTCCCACGCGGGGCTCGCGTCGTGTCCGTGGCTGGCGTCGATCTGTGCTGCGGCCTCCGCCTCGTCGATCGCACCCTGTCCCTCGTGGTCCGCGGCGTAGCCGTGATCGTCCCGGAGGGCGTCGGAGTCGTGCTCGTCGTCGGACGGAGCGCCGCCGTCGGCCGCCGCCTCGGACGTGCCGTAGCGGCCGCCGAGCGTGTTCTCGACGATGGGTTTCGGGTCCGAGTGGCCGGGCGACTCGAAAAAGGCCGTGTACACGACCGGCCAGAAGTACGCGATGTTGAGGACGCCCGAGACTAACAGCGCGGCAGTGAACACGACGTCGCCGGCCGACACCGTCCCGATGAGCAGGAAGTACTTGCTGACGAAGCCCGCGATCAGCGGGATGCCGGCCATCCCCAACGCGGCGACGCCGAAGGCGGTCATCGTCAGCGGCATCCGTCTGCCGATCCCCGCCATGTTGCTGATGTCGTCGGTGTGGGTCTCGACGTGAAGCGCGCCGGCACAAAAAAAGAGGGTGAGCTTCATGAACGCGTGGGCGGGGATGTGGAGGAGTCCGCCGACCAGCGAGAACGGGTCGAGCACCGCCAGTCCGAGCACGATGTACGACAGCTGACTCACCGTCGAAAAGGCGAGCCGACGCTTGAGGTTGTCCTGTCGGAGCGCGATGACGCTCGCGGCGACGAGCGTGAACGCCGCGACGGTCGCCAGCACGACGCCGACGCCGAGGTCGGCGACGAGGTCGGGGCCGAACACGTCGAGGATCACGCGCGCGATGCCGAACACGCCGGACTTGACGACCGCGACCGCGTGCAGGAGCCCGGAGACGGGCGTCGGTGCGACCATCGCGTCCGGCAGCCACGAGTGCAGGGGCATGAGTGCGGCCTTCACGCCGAACCCCACGACCAACAGCGCGAACGCGGCGCGGGCGAACGTCGGGTCGGCCGTCGACAGCGCGGCGATCCCGCCGGGAGCGAACGCCGTCGTCCCCGGGGCCCCACCCGATCCCGTGAGCCAGAAGACGAGGAGCGCCCCCGCGAGGACCGCGACGCCGCCGCCGAACGTGTACGCGAGATACTTCCGGCCGGCCGCCCGCGCCTCGTCCGTCTCGTCGTGCGTGACGAGCGGGTACGTCGCGACCGTGAGCAGTTCGTAGAAGACGAACAGCACGAGCAGGTTCGAGGCGAACGCGACCCCGACGGCGGCCGAGAGGCTCCCCGCGAACGCCGCGAAGTACCGCGTCTGGGCGTGCTCGTCGAGACCGCGCATGTACCCCATGCTGTAGAAGCTCGTCACGAGCCACAGGAGGCTCGCGAGCAGGCCGAAGAGGATCCCCAGCGGGTCGGCCCGGAGCGCGAAGTCCACCCCGGGGACGAACGTCCCGAGGTTCGTCACGTACACGTCGCCGGCGAGGACGCCGGGGACCATGCTGGCGACGAGGCCGAGTTTCGTCACGGCCGCGAGAACGGTCCAGGCCTCCCGCAGGTTCGGCCGTCCGCGCGACGCGAGGATCGGGAGGATGATCACTGCCGAGACGAGCACCGCGGCGAGCGGTCTGAGAGACGTGATTTCAGTCATGCGAGAAGTCGTTGGATAGTCGGTTCGAGGAGCTGTCCGTACTCGAACGCGGAGACGCCGAGGACGACCGCCAGGACGGCCGCCGCCAGCACCGTCGCCCGCATCCCGGTCGACACCGCCGAGGGCTCGGTGACGGGGTCCGTCCCGATCCCGTCGGCGACGGCGGTCCGGGTCTGCGACCCGCTGTCGGCGTCCACATCGGTGTCAGCCCCGGCGGTCGACCCCGTCGACTCGCGGAAGTAGATCCGTTCGAGGATCCGCGCGAAGTACGCGAGCGTCAATAGCGTGCTCACGAGGATGACGACCGCGAGCGGCCACGCGCGTCCCTCGACCGCGCCCAGTGCGATGTACCACTTGCCGACGAAGCCGACCGCGGGCGGCACGCCGACCATCGCGAGCGCGAGGACGCCGAAGGCGGCCGCGCCGATCGACGTGCGTTCGGCCAGCCCCTCGTAGGCGTCGACGGTTCGCGCGCCGGTCTCCTCGGCGATCAGCCCGCTCGTCAGGAACAGCCCGCCCTTCATGATGGCGTGGCCGACGAGGTGGATCATCGCGCCCGTCAGGGCCGTGCCGTTGGCCACCGCGATGGCACCGACGACGAGGCCGAACTGCGAGACCGACGAGTACGCCAGCATCCGCTTGATCTCGCGTTGGGTCACCGCGAGGACGCTGCCGAGGACGATGCTCACCACGGCCCCAGCGACGAGGACGGTCCGTGCGAACTCGTTCGCCGCGAGGAAGTCGACGGTGAACACCGTGAACACGATGCGGATCAGCGCGTACGCCGCGACCGTCGAGACGAGCGCCGAGATGAGCCCGCTCACCGTGTCGGGGGCCCCGGCGTACGCGGCCGGCTGCCACGTGTGGACGGGGAAGACGGCGATCTTGACGAAGAGGCCGACGACGAGCAGCCCGAACGACGCGCGGACGAGCGTCGACGTGTACCCAACCGCCGCGAGCTGCGCCGAGAGGTCGGCCATGTTGAGCGTCCCCGTCGCGACGTACGCGTAGCCGATCCCGAGGAGGAACAGCGACGCCCCCACGGTCCCGACGAGGAGGTACTTCAGCGCGGCGCGGGCGGAGCGACCCCCCTCGCCGCTCGCGACGAGTGCGTACGCCGCGAGGCCGGTGATCTCTAAGAAGACGTACATGTTGAACACGTCGCCAGTGATGCTCATTCCCGTCAACCCGGCGACCAACAGCAGGTACGTCGCGTAGAAGGCGTTCGACCGGGGGCCCGCACGTCGGGCGTAGCCGAGGACGCCGAGCGCGACCACGGCGACGAGGACGGCCATCGTGGCCGACAACCCGTCCACGACGAGTTCGATGCCGAAGGGTGCGGTGAAGCCGCCGACGACGTACCGGACCGGCTCGCTGCCGAACGCGTCGACGGCGAGCGTGACGGCCGCGGCGGTCTGGACTGCCGACGCGACGACCGCGATAGGCCAACCGGTCTCCGAGCGGACGAGCCCGACGAGCAACACCACGACGGAGCCCAGGATCGGGAGTGCGACCAGGAGGGCGGGGAGGTCATTCATCGGCGATCACCTTCTGGATCCCCTCCTCGGTCAGCGTGCCGTACTCCCCGTAGATGCGGACGATCAGCCCGAGCGCGACGGCGGTGAGGCTCACGCCGACGACGATGGCGGTAAGGATCAACACGTGCGGAAGCGGGCTGACGTACGGCTCGGGAGCGGTCAACAGCGGCGGACTCCCCCCCTCGACGAACGCGGTCACGATGAAAAAGAGGAAGATACCGGTCTGGAACACGTTCATCCCGATTACCTTCTTGACGAGGTTCTGGCTCCCGATCATCGTGTACGTCCCGACGCCCAACAGCAGGAAGGCGACGAGGTAGTAGAGGCGGTCGACGACGAGGTCGATCACGCGGCGTCACCCCCGCGTTCGCGGTCGTGTTCGTTCTCGTACTCGTGTTCGTCGCCCCGCGAGCCGGCGGCGATGACGAACAGGAGGCCGGTGACGACCCCTGCGACGATGAGCCCGATAGCGAGTTCGACGAGTTCGATCCCGTACTTCGAGGCGTCCTTGATCCCGTAGGTGGTGTACTGCAGGAAGTCCCCCCCGAGCAGGACGGAGCCGAAGCCGATCAGGAGGAACACGAGGACGCCGAACCCGACGAGCGCGGCCGGGAGCTTCGGCCCGACCCACCGCCGCGTCGTTTCGATGCCGAACGCCAGCCCGAGCATGAGGACGACCGTCCCGACGATGACACCCCCCTGGAAGCCGCCGCCCGAGGAGTCCGCGCCGTGGAACATCACGAACAGCCCGAACGTGAAGACGAACGGCGTGATGACGCGGACCGTCGTCATGATGATCGGACTCTCGACGTACGGGCTGATCGCGTCGTTCCCGGCGGAGTCGTCGGCGCGTCCCTCAGCGTCGCTCATCCGAACACCTCCCGGTTGAGGACGAGCAACAGCCCGACGCCGGCCGCGTAGACGACGACGGCCTCCCCGAGTGTGTCGAACCCGCGGTACGCCGCCAACACGGCGGTGACGGCGTTCTCGACGCCAGCTTCGGAGTAGGCGTTGGCGAGGTAGTAGGCCGTCACCTCGTCGGTCGCGACCGCAGAGTCGTCGGAACCGACCGCCGGGAGCGCGAGGAGCGTCGTCGAGAGCACGGCGACGAGGGTGACGGCCACGCCGGCTGCGGGGAGGTCGACGCGCTCGAACGTCTGTTCGCCGGCTGGGCGGACGGTCTTCGCGATGGTCAGGAGGAAGAGGATCGTCATCACCCCGGCCCCGACCGCGGCTTCCGTGAGCCCCACGTCGGGCGCTCGCAGGAACACCCAGATGATGGCGATCCCGAGGCTGTACGCGCTGAACGCGATGATCGAACCGAGCACGTCACGGAGCAGCGCGGCCGCGACCGCACAGCCGAGGACGAACACGAACAGCCCGATCTCCAGCGGCGTGATCACGACTCAGTCACCTCCCCCGCCGGCGTTCCGGTCGCGGAGTCGGACCCGGTGTCGGTCCCCGTCTCGGGTTCGGTCTCCGTCTCGGAGTCGGCGTCCGTAGTCCACGGCTCGATACCCTGTTCGGCGGCGGCCCGGGTGATCGCGTGGGCGGCGGTCGGGTTCGTGAGGAACATGAACAACAGTAACAGTGCGGCTTTCACCGTCGACAGGCCCGTGTCGACGACGAGCGCGACGGCCGCGAGCGCCAGCACCGCCCCGAGCGTCTCGCTCTTCGAGGTCGCGTGGGCGCGGGTGTAGAGGTCGGGCAGGCGGACGAGCCCGATGGCCGCGACGGCGGCGAAGAAGACGCCGCCGACGGCGAGGATCACGACGGCGATCTCCTGCGGCGTCATCGCTCAGAGCACCCCCCCGCGTTCGACGGAGAACTTCGAGATGGCGATTGACAACACGAAGTTCAACAGCGCGTAGACGAGCGCGATGTCGAGCGCGCCCGGCTCGCCGATCGCGGCCGCGAGCAGCGCGATGATGATAACGGTGTTGGAGCCGATGACGTTGACGGCGATGACCCGGTCGGGCATCGTCGGTCCGCGGACGATCCGGTAGACGCCGACCAGCGAGGCGACGACGAACGCCGCGGCCGCGGCGACGAGGACGTCTCCGACGAGCGTCATCGTTCACCTTGCTCCTCGCGGCGTTCGAGGGGGCTCGGGATGCGTGCGACCTCCCGCCCGTAGAACACGAACCGGACGGCACGCTCTAACGAGCCGGCGAAGAGGTCCTCGCGCGAGCTGGGAGTGAGCGTGTGGACGGTGAAGTGGCTCCGGGAGACGTCGACGGTCAGCGTCCCCGGCGTGAGCGTGATGCTGTTCGCGAGCGTCGTGACCGGCAGTGCCGACCAGACGGCGGCGTCGAACTCGACCATCTCGGGGTCGATCGGCAGGGAGGGGTGGAGGACGACGTAGGCGATATCGACGTTCGCCTTCGCGATCTCCCACAGCAGGTACGGCACGTAGAGGCCGAACCGGGCGAGCTGTCGGATCGTCCGGAGCGGCTGGATCGGCGTGGTGAGCGACACGCCCCACAGCGCGACGGCGACGACGGCCGCGCTGATCGCGCCCGTCACCAGCTCGAACGTCGCGACCGACCCTGCGAGGAGCAGGTAGAACAGGAACGAGACCGCGAAGAGGCCGAGGAACTGTGTGATGGTTCCGGAGCGGACGAGCAGGGGGCTCCGCCGCTCTCGCTGGATCGGCGCTTCGTGGATGTCGAGGCCCGCCCGCCGCATCTCGTTTTCGAGCGGGGGGAGCAGCGGCGTCGTGCCGAGCGGCGAAAAGCCAGGGTCGACAACGGCGAGATCGAGGTCGTTCTCGCGAGCGTAGCGGGCGAGTACGTCGGCGTAATCGCCCGGGCTGAACAGGTACTCGCGCCCCCCGATCAGCGCCGTCTCTATGGCGACCGCGTCGGCGTCGTCCCCGCAGTCCTCGGTGGCCCAGACCACGGCCCGGTCGAGGAGAGTCCGGGCCGCCTCGAACTCGGCCGTCTCCGCGCCGGACATCGAGCGCTGAGAGACCGGGTAGACGAAGTGCACTGACGGCTCCTGGCCGGTCTCGTCCGCGCGTTCGAGCGCGTACCGGACGGCGTACGCGACTGCGTTCCGGAGGGTGCTCGACTTGGAGACTGGAACGAGTAACCGGGCGCCAGTCAGCGGGACCACCTCCACGGTGAACGGACAGCAGTCCGAGCGTGAACGCTTGACATCGATACCTTGTCTAGGGGTTCCCCCATACCAATTAAAGCGTTTCTTTTCCCCGTGGTATCGGGGCTACAGTGGGTGCAGTTCTCGCCGCTGCCGAGGGAGGAGCGTCGGGGGGATCCACTCCGGTCGGCGTGTCGTTCACGGCTCCGCGAGACGGAGTGGTCCGGCACGACGGCGTCACCCGGTGCTCCGTGGTGCCCCCGCGTCAGGCACTCGGCGCTGCGACGTCCAGCTCCGCCAGAAGCGTCAGCGCCGCCTCGTGCGACGACGGCGGGCCGCGTGCGGTCACGAGGTCGCCGTCGACCGTGACGGAGGTGTCGGCGTCGAGTTCGGCGTCCCAGTTCGCGCCCACAGTCTTCACCTCGTCTTCGACCCAGTACGGGAGCTTCCGGCCGTCGGGCATCCGGTCGAGGTCGTCGACGATCCCCTCCTCCCACGCGTTCGGGAAGCCCGTCACGTCCCGGCCGGCGGCGAGGAAACCACCCTCCGAGTCGCGGGCGAACGCGAGGAGGCCGACCGCGTGACAGACGACGAGCGCCTTCCCGCTGCCCTCGATCGCCTCACGCAGTGCGGCACGGGCGTGACGGTCCTGGTTGATGTCCCACTCGGTGCCGTGGCCCCCGGGGAAGACGACGGCGTCGTACGTCGATGCGTCGACCGACGCCAGCGGCTCGGGGTCGTTCAGCCGCTCGTCGTTCGCGTCGCACTCCGTCACCCGTGTGGCCAACTCCTCGCCCACCTCGGCGGGGTCGACGGAGCGCTCGTCGACGACCGGCGGGTTCCCCGTCGGCGTCGCGACCGTGCAGTCGACGCCCGCGTCGGTGAGCGTCTGCAGCGGCTCGATGCACTCTTCTCCCCAGTACCCCTCCTCCGTAACGATGAACAGCGCGTTCGTCATCGCCTCGAACGAGGGGGTCCACGCGCAAAAGCGACCGGGCCGCGGAAATCGGGGCGGTCGCGAGCGGGGCCGATCAGCTACTCGTCGGCACCCGGCGCTTTCGTGTCCGCCTCGCCACCGCGTCCCGGGTCGTCGGCCGGGGCGTAGGCGGGGTCGTGGAGGTGACAGGCCGCCTCGTTCTCTCCCCCGGTCGGGCCGAGCGCGGGCCGTTCGTTCGCGCAGACGGTCGGGAACGCCTTGACCAGTCGGTCGTGCGCCGCGGCGGGGTCGCCCGTGACCAGGTCGTCGAGCGCGTCGCGGAGCACGCGTTCGGCGCGCGAATCCGACAGCGTCTCCGGGACACCGAACTCCGCGCGCACCGCGGCGGCGACCTGGTCGTCCCCGACGGCGTCGGCAACACCGCCGGCCTCGGCGGCGACGAACTCCCGGACGGCGTCGACGTCGATTCCGTTCCCTCCGAGACGGATCCGGAGGTCCATCGTCGCGCGCCACTCCTCGCGCCCGAGGTCGTAGTCGTCGGGCGGGACGATCTCGGGACAGCGGGTGTGGAACCGACAGCCGGACGGCGGGTTAGACGGGCTGGGGACGTCGCCGCTGAGAACGGTTCCCAGCCCGCGGGATCGGGGGTCCGGCTCGGGGATCGACGACAGCAACGCCCGCGTGTAGGGGTGCTGTGGGTCGGTGAACACCGCCGCGGTGGAGCCGATCTCGACAATCTCGCCGAGGTACATCACCGCGACGCGGTCGCACACCTCGCGGACGACGCCCATGTCGTGGCTGATGAAGACGATCGAGAGGCCGAACGCGTCCTGGACGCGCTCAATGAGCGTGAGGATCTCCGCCTGCACCGAGACGTCGAGCGCGCTCGTCGGCTCGTCCGCGACCACGAGATCTGGGTTGACGACGAGCGCCCGCGCGAGCGCGATCCGCTGGCGCTGCCCGCCGGAGAACTCGTGGGGGTAGCGGTCGAAGTCGCCGGCCGAGAGGCCGACGCGTTCGAGGAGATCCGCGACGATCCGGCGGCGGCGCTCGCGACCGCGGATACCGTGGATCACGAGCGGCTCCGCGACCGCTTCGCCGACCGACATCCGGGGGTCGAAGCTCGACGTCGGGTCCTGGAAGATCATCTGCGCCCGCCGGCGGAACCGCTTCAGCTCCCGGTCGTCGTAGCCGGTGATGTCCTCGCCGTCGAACAGCACCTGGCCGCCCGTGGGCTCTTCGAGCCGGAGGAGCGAGGTGGCCGCCGTCGACTTCCCACAGCCCGACTCGCCGACGATCCCCAGTGTTTCGCCGCGCTCGACCGTAAAGGAGACCCCATCGACCGCCCGCACCCGTCCGACCTCGGTCTTCAGGAGACCTTCGGTGATCGGGTAGTGCTTCTCGAGGTTCCGCACGTCGAGCAGGGGCATCAGTCGTCGTCCCCCGTGGGCGACCCCGTGCCAGTCTCTGTCCCTGTCCCTGTTCCTGTCTCGGTGTCCGACCCGGTGGGCCGTCCCGTGCCCGTGGCCGGGTCCGTCTCGCCGAGCACCACGCCCGGATCGCCGCCCGGGCCGAAGTGGACACAGGAGACCCCGTGGTCGGTGTCCGCGTGCGTCTCGCCGGCACCGTGGCCGTCCCCGACCTCGTACAGCGGCGGCTGGTCGCCCTCGGTGCAGGCGTCGACTGCGTGCGGACAGCGGTCGGCGAACCGACAGCCAAGCGGCGGCTCCGTCGGGTCCGGCAACGTCCCACCGATCGAGCGCATCCGCCCGCCGCGGCCGGGCAGGCAGTCGAGCAGGGCGCGGGTGTACGGGTGAGACGGGTGGTCGAAGAGGTCGTAGACACCGGCGGACTCCATCACTTTTCCCGCATAGAGGACCACGACGCGGTCGGCGACCTCGGCGACGACGCCCAGGTCGTGGGTGATGAGGAGGATGCTCATGTCGAACTCGTCTTGCAGTTCGACGAGGAGCCGGAGGATCTGTGCCTGGATCGTCACGTCGAGGGCGGTCGTCGGCTCGTCCGCGATCAGCAGTTTGGGGTTCGAGGCGAGCGCCATCGCGATGACGACCCGCTGTTTCATGCCGCCGGAGAACTCGTGGGGGTAGTCGTCGAACCGCGACGTGGCGTCCGGGATTCCGACGCGGTCGAGGAGTTCGAGCGCCCGCTCTTTCGCCGTCTGCTTCGAGCAGTCATCGTGGAGCCGGACCGCCTCGACGAGCTGCCAGCCGACGGTGTAGACGGGGTTGAGCGCCCCCTGCGGGTTCTGGAAGACGTGGGCGATCTCGCCCCCGCGAACCGCGGTGAGTTCCTCGTCCGACATGGTGGAGAGTTCGCGTCCCTCGAAGCGGATCTCGCCGTCGATCTCCCCGGGTGGAGTGCGGATCAGCCGGGTGATCGACTCGGAGGCGACCGTCTTCCCGGAGCCGGACTCGCCGACGAGACAGACGGTCTCTCCCCGGTCGACGGTAAAGGAGACTCCGTCGACCGCGCGGACCACGCCGTCGTCGGTGCGGAACCGCGTGTGGAGGCTCTCGACTTCGAGCAGCGGCTCCCCGGTCATCTGTCGGCCCTCGGGTCGAGCGCGTCGCGGAGCGCGTCGCCCATGAAGTTGAACGCGAGGATAGTGAAAAAGAGGAAGAAGCCGGGGAACGTCGAGATCCACCACGCCGTGTCGAGATCGGAGCGGCCGGCGGCGATCACCTGGCCCCACGAGGGGATCGTCGGGTCGCCGAGTTGGAGGAACGACAGCGCCGCCTCGGCGAGGATGTACCCCGGGATGGCGAGCGTCGCGGCGGTGATGACCGTCGAGGAGACGTTCGGGACGAGGTGTCGTCGGATGACGTAGGCGGCGTCCGCGCCGGCACTTTTCGCCGCGAGGACGTACTCCTCCTCCCGGAGCTGGAGCGCCTCCGACCGGACGAGGCGGGCGATGCCGCCCCACGACGTGAGCCCGAAGAGGACGATGAACATGAACAGCGAGCCACCGAAGAGGAACACGAGCAGGAGATACAGGAGGAACGTCGGGAAGGTGAGCTGGATGTCGACGTAACGCATCAACAGCTCGTCGACCGTCCCGCCCGTGTACGCCGCGACCGTCCCGACGGCGGTGCCGATCGAGATCACCAGCAGAGTCGTGATGAGCCCAAGTTTCATGCTCACCTGCATGCCGTAGATCACGAGCACGAGGATGTCCTTGCCGTCGGAGGTGGTCCCCAGCGGGTGGGCGAACGAGCCGTGACAGACACCACCCGAAGCCTCGCCGACGCACTGGATCGGGACCGACGAGTCCACGGTAGTGAACACCGGCGGCTGGTACTGCTGGGCGAGCGCGAGTTCAGGTGCGGGGATGAACACGGGGCCGAGCGTGCCGATCAGGAAGACGACGACGAGGTACGCGAGGCTCACGACGGCGAGGCGGTTCTTCCGGAACTGCCGCCAGTAGTACGCCGTGAGCCGGCGGTTGTCCGAGAGCGGGAGGGCCACGTAAAACACCATCGCGACGAGGGTGAGGAGGAAGAGCCAGTCGAGCTGGCTGACGTCCCAGACGAAGCGATCGCCGAACAGCGGCATCCCCGGTGGGAGCGCAAACGCGACCGTGGCGGCGTTCGGCGGGACGACGAGGTAGTCGTAGGCGAGCGCGACCCCGAGGGCCGCGAGGACGCCGAGCATGCCGAGATCCCGCCGCGAGAGGACCGCGCGGCCGCCGTCCTCGGACCAGTCGATGTCCTCGAACGTCTCGGAAGTCGGACCCCGCTCGCCGCCGTACCCCTGTCGGGAGTCGGTCTCGGTCGCCATCAGCGATCACCGTAGTCGATTCTCGGGTCGAGGACGGTGTACGCGAGGTCCTGAAACAGGTTGCCGACGATGGCGATGAAGACGCCGATGAGCACCGTTCCCAGGACCAACGCGGTGTCCTGTGCGATGATGGCCCGGAACGACAGCTGTCCCAGGCCGGGGATGCCGAAGACGACCTCGACGAGATACGACGCCGCGATGAAGATACCCAGGAGGTCGGAGATGAGGATCGTCACCAGCGGCGGGGAGGCCGGGCGGAGGATGTGGCGGGTGAGGACACGCCACTCGCTCGCGCCCTTGGCGCGGGCGGTCTTGACGAAGTCCGCCTGGACGAACTCCAGCGTCCGTGCGCGCGAGTAGCGCATCAGGCCGGCGATGGTGCCGGTCGTGAGGACGATCACCGGAAGGACCAGCTGCCGGGCCATCGCCAGCGAGAAGAAGGGCACGTCGGGGTCGAAGACGACCGGGAACCAGCCCAACTGGACGCCGAACACCAGCAAGAGGATGATGCCGAACCAGAAGTTCGGGATCGCGAAGCCGAAGAAAGCGAAGAACGTCGCCGCGTAGTCGGTTTTGGTGTACTGGTGCGTCGCCGAGTACAGCCCGATGGAGAGGCCGAGGAGGATCGAGAGGATCGTCGTCGGGACGGAGTAGATGGCGGTGTACGGGAGCGCCGCCCAGATCGCCTCGGTCACCGGTTGCGACCGGCTGTCGGACCACCCCCAGTTGAGTGTCACCATGTTCGTCATGTACGTCGTGTACCGCTCCCAGAGGGGGCGATCGAGCCCTCGCGCCCGTCGGAACGCCTCCCCGGCAGCCTCGGCGTCCCCACCGCTCTGGGCCACCTGAAACTGGAGCTGGGCGGCCTGCTGGTTCGGGGTCGCCGCCAGCAGCCCCCAGGTGACGGAGAGGATGATGAACGTCGCCACGACGGTCCACAGCAGCCGGCGGACGACGTACCACCGCATGCTCATCGTCGGCCCTCTCGCACTGTCACTCGAAGTACCACGTCTGGGCGTCCCAGCCGCTTGCGAAGTCCTCGATCGGTCCCACGACCTGCGAGCGGTAGCCGCCGATCGACGACGACATCGTCACGAAGCCGAAGGGCTGTTCCTCGTTGATGTAGCCGAACGCCTGGCCGAGGAGTTCCCGCCGTTCGTCCTCGTCGACCGTCCGGGAGGCCTCCTCGTAGAGCCCGGCGATATCGCGCTCGGGGACGTAGCCGTAGTAGTTGATGCCGCCGCGCTCCTCGAAGAACGCCTTCGACGACGTCGGCGTGTACGGGTACGTGTTGAATCCGAGGTTCACCGACATGTCCCACGGCTCGGGACTGGTCGAGACGTCGCGCGGGCCGCCGTTGAACTGCCCGCCGGTCCACGGTGCCTCCTCGCCTTCCGGCGGGCTGTTAGTGGCGAACTTCTCGATGAACGACGAGGTTGGGCTGAGCTCCACCGCGATGCCCGCGTTCTGCTGGAACTCCTGGGCGATGAACTCCGCCGTCGTCCGCTCGGTCTGCTGGCCCTGGTCGAAGTACAGCGAGAGCTGGACCTGCTCGCCGTCGCCGTTCTGCAGCGTGTCGCCGTCGTAGCCGTAGTCGGTGTCGGACAGCGCGTCGGCGAGCGCCTGTCGGGTGACCTCGGGGCCGTAGCTCTCGCCGACCCCGTAGTCGGTGATCCGGTCGCCGACGTACCACTTCGTCCACTTCGGCTGCATCGTCTGAGCGACCTGCGCGTAGCCGCGGTAGATGTTCTCCGCGATGGACTGTTTGTCCACCGCGTGCGCCAGTGCCTGCCGGACCGCCTTGCGCCGGAACGGCTCCCAGCCGTTCGCGCGCTGGTTGTACGCGAGCACCGCGACGAACGGCTGGGGCGTGACGTTGAGGTAGACGTCCTCGAGGTCCTGGAACTGGTTCGCCTTGTTCGGTGGGATGCCGGCGGTCGTGACGTCGCCCCGACGGAGCGCCCCGAGCCGAGCGCTCTCCTCTTTGATCACCCGGACGATCCGCCGGTCGAAGTACGGCGCGTCGGCCCACTCGTCGGCGAAGCCGTCGGGGATGCCACCGAGCCCCGAGAAGTCGAGTTCGCCGTTCTGCGCCAGCTCCCGCATGTAGTAGTCCTCGTTGCGCGTCACGACGAACTGCGACTCGCGGTCCCACGTCTCGTAGCTGTACGGCCCGAGGTTGCCGCTGTACGCGAGCGTGTTGACCTCCTCGTCCTGCTGGAGCCCCTCCACGTCGCCCGAGGGAGCGTACTTCTCGAGGATCCCCCTGGGCATACAGTTCTGTCCCCACAACACCGGTTTGAACGGGAACGACGGGTCGACCTCCGGCAGCGAGAGCGTGAAGGTGAGGTCGCCGGTCTGTTCGACCGGAATGGGCTCGCCGTCGCGGATCCAGTCGTCGGCGTTTGGGTAGCCCGACCAGTTGTCCGGGTCCTGAAACACCTCCTGGATCAGGTAGACCCAGTCGTCGGCGGTCATCTGCCCGTAGCCGGCACCCCACTGGAGGTTGTCGCGGAGCTGGACCTCGTAGACGCGGCCGTCCTCGGTGGAGATGTCGGCCCAGAGCGGGAACACCTCCTGTTCGGGCGTGATGACCCAGGTGGCGTCGAGCGTGAGCCCGATGAAACTGCCCGACGTCTGGTCGGCGATCGAGATCCAGTTGAGCGAGGAGGCGTCGACCGACGAGGCACTCACGTAGTCGTTGCCGGTGCCCTGAGTATCGGTTTCCGACGAGGTCGAGCCACCCTGGTTGCTCGAACAGCCCGCAAGCGCGGTTGCACCCCCCAGTCCGAGAATCTTCAACAGGTCCCTTCGACCCGGCCGGTACAGGGCGTCCGGGCGATCGTCGCCGCCGGAGCCGGATGGCATGGTGTGTGAAAACAGCCTCCAAAGTAAATATCCATCGGTGGGGTGAGTCAGTCGCGTGAAAACGTCCACCTCACCGGGTCGTACGTGGGTGAAGACGGGAGGCCGCATCGGGGTCGGCGACCGCCCGTCCGATCGTCGCGAACGAGTCTCGTGTGACGTGTCTCGTGTGTCGCAGGTCAGCCGTCGCCCTGCTCGTCGACGATGACGACCTCGCCGTCCTCGACGGTGACGTTGATGAGCGTCTTGACCGAGTGGTCGGTGTCGTCGAGCTTGTTCGGCCCCGCCTTCTTGATGACGGCGACCACGTCGACGACCTCGGCACCGATGTGCGACAGCGCGTCGAGGATCGCCGTCATCGTTCCGCCCGTCGAGAGCACGTCGTCGAGGACGAGCACCTTGTCGCCCTCGTACACGTCGTTGATGTACATCGCCGAGTCGGAGTAGCCCGTCGTCTGGTGGAGCGACACCTCGCCTTCGAGGCCATACTGCCGCTTGCGGATGACCACCAGGGGAATGTCGGTCATGAGCGACACCGCGGTCGAGATGTGGATGCCCATCGCCGCCGGCGTGACGATCTTGTCGACGTCCTCGATCTCGGCCTTCCGGATGATCCGGATGACGATCTCGCGGAGCAGCTCCGGTTCGAGCATCGGGACCCCGTCGCTGATGGGGTGGACGAAGTACTGATACTCCTCTTTCTCGATGATTGGTGCGTCGAGGAGCGACTGCCGCAACTGGTCCATGCCGTCGGTACCAGAGGGGGGGAATAAAACGTGGCGGTTCGCGGGCTCCGCTGATTCGTCGGGACGGTTGATGCTCGTGGTCGAACTCCTGCGCCGAGGAATCCCAGCGAGAAAGTACCGCCGAACGGCGAGAGGCGTGCGGACCGAGCGGTCACCAGAGTGGCGACGCCACGTCCTCCCCAGCCGGCTGCGGTCCTCGCCGCCCGCTCCGCTCGCGGCTCCGTTCCTCTCCCCTCGCGCGCGTCGCGGACGAGAAGTACTGCGACGCCACGCGCCACCCCCACACGGCTGTGCCGGTCGGTGTGCGGGTGGCGAGTGGACGAGTCGGCTGGAGGGGAGATCACGAGCGGAGCGTGGAGACTCGAAGCGTCGCGGGTGCATGAGCGAACCCGCGCCACGGTCCCCGTCGGCGACGGCCATGCTGTCGGACGCTCTCGTCCCCACGAAACCCCGGTCGACGTGTCGTCACTCGATCTTGAACACCGCCTCTTCGATCCCCTCGCTCCGGCAGTCCGGACAGCGCGAGGGGTAGTTCACGGGGTCGTCGAAGGCGCTGAACCCGCAGTTGCGACACTCGGGCGGGGCGACCAGGAACCGTTCGTCGTCGCCGTCGAGCGAACGTGCGACGTGTCGGAGGTGGTCGTACACCGTCGAGGCGGGGACGCCGACGCGGGTCGACAGCTCGCTCGCGGTCGCCTGCTCGGTTCGGAGTTCCTCGGCGATGCGTTGTCGCGTCGTGTCGGGGGGCATACGCCGACTCGGCGACGGACGGGCAAACGTCTTACCCCGGGCAACGGCACGGCGAGACGTATCAGGAGAACATAGCAAAGACGAAAACACCCCGGAGAGAAGTGATGGACGGATCATGAAAGCAGTCGTCCTTGCAGGCGGGTACGCCACACGGCTCTGGCCGATCACGAGGCACCGACCGAAGATGTTCCTCCCGATCGGCGACGGGACGGTCATCGACACCATCTTCGAGGAACTGGAGGCGGACGAGCGGGTCGACGAGGTGTTCGTCAGCACCAACGAGTACTTCGCCGACGAGTTCCGGACGTTCATCGACGAGAGCGACTACGAGAAGCCGACGCTCTCTGTCGAGGAGACCGTCGCCGAGGACGAGAAGTTCGGCGTCGTCGGTGCGATGGCCCAGCTCATTGACCGCGAAGAGGTCGACGACGACCTGCTCATCGTCGCCGGTGACAACCTCATCAGCTTCGGGCTATCGAACTTCATCGACTACTTCGAGGAGAAGCAATCGCCGTCGCTCGTCGCCTACGACGTCGGCTCGAAGGAGAAGGCCAAATCGTACGGGCTGGTCGAACTGGAGGGCGACCGCGTGGTGAACTTCCAGGAGAAGCCCGAGGACCCCGCGAGCACGCTCGTCTCGATCGCGTGTTACGTCTACCCCGCCGACACGCTCCCGCTGTTCGACGAGTACCTCTCGAACGACAACAACCCCGACGAGCCCGGCTGGTTCGTCCAGTGGCTCCAGGAGCGCGAGGACGTGTTCGCCTTCACCTTCGACACCGCCTGGTACGACATCGGGACGCCCGAGTCGTACCTCGAAGCGGTCGCCGGCTACCTCGAAGGCGACAACTACATCCACGACGACGCGGTCATCGAGAACTCCGAACTCGGCGAGAACGTCCACGTCATGGCCGGCGCACACATCGAGAACTCGACGATCGACCGCTCGGTCGTCTTCCCCAACGCGACCGTCGTCGACTCCGACATCCGTGACTCCATCATCGACGAGGAGACGCACGTCGAGGACCTCGACCTCTCCGGCGCGCTCATCGGTGCGCACTCCCGTCTGCAGCCCGAGTAACGAACCGACTACGACTGCCGGCCCACCGGGTCTCGAGGAGACTCAGCGCCGGTACATCCCCGTTTTACCACCCCGACCAGCCGGTCTGCGGGGGGACGAACGCCGTGTGGGGGGACGGCGGCCGCGTGTCAGCGTTTCACACAAATCGGTCGTTGAGCCTTAGGTACCTTTTGATGACCGCCACGAGTAGGGGTGGGTATGTCAGAGTACGCTCGCATCGCCTCCCCGCTGGTGACGCGGTCGGTCGACCGGGGCATCGCACTCGTCCGGTGGAGTGCCTTCTGGAGCGCGATCGCCCTCCCACTGGTCCACGTCCCGCTGCTGGTCGCCGACGGGATCCCCCCGTCGTCGCCGCTCGTCCTGTCGCTGTGGCTCGTAAACGTCGTCGCGCTGGTGCTCGGTCGTCACCACGCCCCCCACGGCCGGCCGCGACGCCCGCGAGGTGAGCGTCGGTGAGCCGAGCCGAGTCGGCGACGGCGAGCAAACGGGACCGGCTGGAGTCGTACCTCCGCCGGCGCGCCGAAGAGGGAGAGTTCTACTTCAAGAGCAAGTTCATCGCAAGCGAGGTGGGGCTCTCGACCAAGGAGATCGGCGCGCTCATGCCCGAGGTTCGGCGGTCGGCGACCACGGTCGACATCGACGAGTGGGGGTACGCGAACGCCACGACGTGGCGGGTCGTCCCGACCGAGGACTGACCAGGTAGGGCACGGATCGGCCGGAGGCACGTGGATATTTGTCACGCCGCGCACACTGACGGGTATGGACGGCACACCCGACGTAGCGACGCACGGCGAGGGCGGGCAGACGCACCACGCCAGCCGGTGGCCGATCGTCGCCGCCGTCGGCGCGGCGACGCTGTACGGCGGCGGTGGCCTGGTGCTCGCCGGCGGATCGCTGCTCCCGCGGCTCCCACTGCTCGGTCTCGCCGGCGTGGGCGTTGTGGTGCTGTTCGTCGGCCTGGCGGGGTGGGCGTACGAGGCGTTCGTGGCCGATTACTGGGCCACACAGGCGGACCGCTCGCGCATCTACATGGGCGGGATGATCCTCTTTCTCGTCTCCGACGTGGCGACGTTCGCGGCGGGGTTCGTCTACTACGCGTTCGTCCGGGTGGGCTCGTGGCCGCCGGGGGAGTTGCCGCCGCTCGTCGGGTCGCTCGTGCTCGCGAACACGCTCGTGTTGGTCGTGAGCAGCGGGACGATCCACCTCGCACACGGCGCGCTCGAAGCCGGCCGACGGCGGCGGTTCGTCCGGTGGCTCGCGGTGACGGTCGGGCTCGGCGTCGTCTTCGTCGCCGGGCAGATATACGAGTACTACGAGTTCGTCGTCCACGAGGAGTTCGCTCTGTCGAGCGGCGTCTTCGCCAGCGCCTTCTTCGGGCTCACGGGACTGCACGGGCTCCACGTGACCCTCGGGGTCGTGATGCTCGGGACCGTGCTCGTGCGTGCGCTTCAGGGGCAGTTCGTCGAGGGCCGCGACACGGGCGTCCGGACGGTCGCGCTCTACTGGCACTTCGTCGACGTCGTCTGGGTCTTCCTCGTCGCCGTGCTCTACGTCGGCGCGGTCGTCGGCTGACCGCCCTCGCCCTCGTTACTCCGACCGCTCGTTCTCGCCGGCCTGCCGTTCGAGCGCGACGAGCTTCCGGTAGGCCGGCGGGGTGAGCACGGCGACGGTTCCGAGGCCGATGGCGAACAGCCCGAGCGGGAAGCCGAGCGCCGGGGCCCGGAAGCAGGTGTTCTCCGCGACGATCGTCGCGTAGTAGCGCGAACCCTCGTACGTGACGACCGTGCCGTTCTCGAACGCCGGGCGGTTGGGGAACGATCCGTAGACGTGGGCCTCGCCGCGCGGGGCGTCGAGCGCCTCGGTGAACGCCGTCCGCTCGGCCGGGCTCAGCTCCGCGAACGAGAGGGTGGCCACGCGCGGGCCGCCGTCGTCGACGAGTTCCGCGACGCGTTCGGGCGACTCGACCGCGATGGTGGGCTCGTCGCAGTCACGGAGTTCGTCCTGGATGAGTGCGTAGCCGCCGGGGACGGCCCCGCCGATCCCGATCGCGATCAGCAGGACGCCGACGAAGGGGGCCACGTACGTGAACAGCAACGATCCGGTCTCGGAGTCGTCATCGTCGTCGGCCATCAGGCGTCACCCGCCTCGAGCCGGTCGCGCCGTCGCGTCTGGAGGTAGCGGAACGTCACGGTCAGTCCGAGTCCGTACGCCCAGTGCGCAACGAGCACGAACGCGAGGTAACCGACGAGCGCCAGGCCGCTCTGTCCCGTGTAGAACGCGAGTATGAACCCCGAGGAGATGATCGTCGCGAAGACGAGCCCCGTCTCGAACAGCATGCGACCGGGGAGGTAGTCCGAGAAGGCGAGGAACAACAGCGGCCAGGTGACCGTCCCGCCGACGAGGAACAGCCCGACGCCCAGGATCGGGTTCGGCGGCAGGCCGACCAGTTCGGCGAGTTCGATGAGCGAGACGAGGTCGAAGACGCCGACGAGCGCCGCCGTCCCGAGCCCGCCCGCCATGAGAACGGTGCCGACGAAGCCGCCGATGGCCGCGAGCGAGGCGTTCGAGGCGACGATCCGCCACGTTGAGCCGACCGCCCCCGACGAGAGCGAACTGGCCGCCTCGGCCTCCGGCGCGTACGACCGGCGGACGGTCTCGGGTTCGGTCGGGGTCATGTCGTAGCGGTCAACCATGCGCGCCTCGAACCACTGCCACTCGTTGGTGAACTGGTTCGTCTTCTTCAGGTTCCAGGGGTCGGTGCTCTCCACCCGGTCTCCCTGCCAGTACGACGCGAGCATGTTGTACAGCCAGAGGAGCGCGCTGATGCCGACGACGTACGAACCGACGGTGGCGATCTGCTGGGCCAGTTGGAACTCCGCCGGGTAGATGGCCTGTCGACGGGGCAGGCCAAGCCCGCCGATGACCAACAGCGTCATGAACGCGACCGTGCCCCCGAACACGAGGAGCACGGACTGGAATCGGGCGAGCCGGCGGTCGTACCACCGGCCGGTGATGAGCGGATACCAGTAGTAGCTCGCCGCGATCATCATAAAGGGGATGATGCCGACGACGATGAGGTGGAAGTGGCCGACCACGTAGTAGGTGCCGTGGTAGAGGATGTCGATCGGGATCACGGCCAGGAAGACGCCGGTGACCCCGCCGATGATGAACGTGCCGATGCCGCCGGCACAGAGGATCAGCGGCGCGGTCATGCGGATGTTGCCGTCCCACATCGTCGTGAGCCAGTTGAACACCTTGATCGCACTCGGCACGGCGATGGCGATCGAGACCGCCATGAACGACGCGCCGATCCGCGGATCGATCCCCGTGACGAACATGTGGTGGGCCCACACACCGAACGAGAGCACGCTCAGCCCGAGCGTGGAGTAGACGACGGCGCGGAAGCCGAACAGCTTCCGGCCGACGAACTTGGGCAGGAGGAGGCTCATCAGCCCCGTCGCGGGGAGGAAGAGGATGTACACCTCGGGGTGGCCCCAGAACCAAAACAGGTGTTGCCACAGCAGGGCACCACCCCCGTCGCTGGTGAAGAAGGTGGTGCCGAAGTTGCGGTCGAGAAGCAGCATGACGATCGCACTGCCCAGGAGGGGGAAGGCGAACAGCGCGAGGCCGCTGGTGACGAGCATGTTCCACGAGAAGATGTCGAGCGACGCCCAGGTGACGTCGTCGGCACGCTCGTAGAAGACGGTCGCGATGAAGTTGATCGCGCCGATGGTGGTCGCGATCCCGCTCAGATGCAGGCCGAGAAGCAGCAGGTCGAGCTGTGGGTTCGGCGACTGGATCGACAGCGGCGCGTACAGCGTCCACCCCACGCCCACCTCCCGAAC
Organism: Salinigranum marinum; assembly: GCF_024228675.1. Lineage (NCBI taxonomy): Archaea > Methanobacteriati > Methanobacteriota > Halobacteria > Halobacteriales > Haloferacaceae > Salinigranum > Salinigranum marinum. The sequence continues at coordinate 1,892,413 of NZ_CP100461.1, forward strand.
CGTGAGGAGAAAGCGGATCGGCTCCGCGGGCAGGACGAGGTTCAGGAGTTGGCCGCCAACCTGGATGAACAGCCCGGCCCGGGCGAGCAACAGCGCCGGTGGGAGGAGCCAGAAGCCGATGGCGTTCACCCGGGGGAACGCCATGTCGTCCGCGCCCAAGAGGAGAGGAAGGACGTAGTTCCCGATGCCGAAGAAGACGGGTGCGGCGAAGAAAATGAGCATCGTCAGCCCGTGGGTCGTAAAGAGCGCGTTGTACGTCTCCGGGGTCCAGATGTCCGCGGCCGGCGTCAGGAGTTCCGTCCGCATCATCATGGCGTCGATCCCGCCCCACACCCCAGCGACGGTGCCGAAGACGATGTACAGCAGGCCGACGTCCTTGTGGTCGGTCGTCGTGAGCCACCGGAGCGCGGCCCGCTGGAGTCGGTCGAACTCGTTGCGGATCGACTCCCGCTCGACGACACCGCCGTCGCTCAGCACGCGGCGACCGCGCGCCCCCCACCACACCGCGAGGCAGGCCGCGAGGAGGACACCGAGCGCCGTCGCCTCGACGATCGCACGGTTCATCATCGGGGCCGACCTCCGCCGAGCGGTCGAGTTTGGCTCCGGAGTCGCATTGACACTGACTGACATATCCGGACGTATAAAACCATATGCTGAGGCGCGTGACGCTCGTCGAGTCGAGACGACACCACCCGTGTCACGGTACTAACCTATAACACGAGGGGAGCCGAACAGACGGCCGATGCGTCGTAGTCGCGCCAGTCGGATCGCAGAGGTCGCCGCTCCGCTCGCTGTCGCCGTGGTCGGTGTCGTCGTGGTCGCGGTGTTGCTCTCGACGCCCGCGGCCGCCCAGTCGGCCAACCGGAGCGCGATCGACGACCTCAACGAGCAGTTGCTCTACGTCGCGCTCCCGCTCGTGCTGTTCGTCGAGATCACGCTGGTGTACGCGCTCTACCGCTTCCGGAACAACGACGACCCACAGCCGACGACGAAAGACCCGGCGCTCGAGATTACGTGGACCGCCGCGACCGGCGTCATCCTGCTGTTCGTCGGGCTCTCGGCCTTCTTCGTGCTGGCGAACCCGTACATCAGTCCCGCTGCCGCCGCCGGAGCGCCGGACGCCGCGTCGAACCCGGGCGGCGCCGTCGAAATCGAGGTCGTGGCGTACCAGTGGGGCTGGGAGTTCCGCTACCAGGGCGAGAACGTCACCAGTCAGTCGCAGTTGGTGTTGCCGAACGACCGCGACGTCCGCTTCTCGCTCGTCACACGGGACGTCATCCACTCGTTTTACGTCCCCGAGTTAGGCCTCAAACAGGACATCATCCCCGGTCAGAGCACACAAGCACGGACCCGCGCGACCGAGACCGGCGAGTACACCCTCTACTGCGCGGAGCTCTGTGGCGTGGGCCACACCCGAATGCACGGGACGGTCACCGTCCTCCCGCAAGAGGAGTACGACGAGTGGCTCGACGAGCAACGTGCGGAGAACTGAACGGCACGCTGCGTTCGTTTTACAGCCCCGACCCCGACCTGCCTGCGACCGCGCGTCAGGCCAGCCGTGCGTCGGTCACCCTGATGCGTCCCCGCGTCCCCTCCCACTCGGTCTCGTACTCCAGTTCGATCCGCCGGGACATGTGCGGTCCGTTCGTGACGAACGTCTCGAACTCGCCGCCCTCGCCGAGCAGGTGGACGCCGTACCGTTCGTTGAGCTCACGGAGTTCGGCCAGCGCGTCCGCGTCGAGCGTCCGGCCGAGCCACGACTCGTCTAGGCCGGCCGCGGCGACCTGGAGGATGGTGATCTCGAAGCCGGCGTCGAGCATCTCGCGGGCGAGCGCCTCGGGGTCGCGCTGCCACAGCGGGGCGAACAGGTCGACCCCGAGCCGGTCGCACATCGCGCGGATGCGGGAGGTCTGAAACTCGCTCTCGATGGCCCCGGCCGTGACGCCGGCGAGGTCGACCTCGTCACCGAGATCACGGAGCGCCGCTTCGAGCGGTTCGAGTTCGGCGTCGCCCTGTGCGGCCGAATCCGACGCCGCCGTCGCCCGGAGGTCGCCCGGGTCGACCTCGACGATCTCGATCCCGATGCTCTCGGCCGCGAGTCTCGCCAACCCCGTCTCGGGCACGTGGTACATGTACGAGTCCGAACCCTCGCCGGGGTGGACGGTGAGGAGTCGCGTCACGTTCAGCCCCGCTTCGAGCGCGCGGTACAGCGCCCACGAGGAGTCCTTGCCGCCGGAGAAGAGACTGACCCAGTCGTCCGTCATTGCACGGGGTAGACGCGAGGCGGGTAAACGCTCGTCGGTTCCGCTACTCCTCGCCGCCGTCGGGGCGCGGCTCGACGTCGTACATCTCGGCGTACACTGACGCCCACGCGTTCGCCCGGCAGCGGCGGGGGACCGGACGGGGAGCGATCCGCGAGACGATCGAGAGGATTCGGGACATGTTTAGGTATGCCTAAACCGTCGGAGCATAAAGCCGTGCCGGTCAGTGTCACGGAGAGCGAGCTGTGTTCGGTCGATACGACCGACACCGTGGTCGAACCGGGGGGCACGAAACGGGAGGCGTGGACTTGGGGACGTGGGGACGGCACGGACGGACGCCGGCCGGGTCGGTCCGTTACATGTAGCCCAGGTCGCGGAGGCGTTCCATCAGGTTCTCCTTGTCCTGGGCGCGGCCGGCGCGTTCGGTCGTGTTATCGAGGTCCTGGACCCACGCAGGGCGGTCGCCGGACTTCTCGGAGCCGGTTTCGGTGCCGAGGGAGCGGAATCCCTCGAAGTACTTCTCCGGGACTGGGACGTCCGCGAGGGCGACTCCCGCGGGAAGGTCTCCGCGGGACTGCGGGACGTGCCCCGCGGGGTACCCCGCTACCGAGTCGGGCACCACGAAGCTCCAGAACGCGTCCCAGAGGTCCGCCTCGGTGAACTGGAGGATGGGGTTGACGCGGTCGTGCGGCGGGTACTTTGCGGCGTCGTGCCGCGGCGAGAAGAACGTCTCGTCCGCACGGGAGGCCTGTTCGTCCCAGCGGACGCCCGAGAAGACGCCGTCGAAGCCGTACTCGACGATGGCGTCGTTCAGCGCGACCGTTTTCAGCAGGTGGTTCCCCTCGAAGGAGTCGGGGTCGACGACGAGTGTCTCGGCGTCGTAGTCGATGCGGGCGAGTTCCCGGCGCGTGTCCTCGCTCAGTTCCGCGACCGGAACCTCGTCGCCGAACGCCCAGCCGCGGTCGAAGAAGTCCTCGTTGCGGGCGACGACGAGGTCGAGATCCCACGCGTCGACCCAGCGGTCGACGAACGCGCGGACGTCGTCGAGCCCCTCGAAGTGTTCAATGTAGACGACGGGGGGGACCGGCACGCCGAGGTCGGCGGCGACCTCGCGGACGACGTACAGGACGAGCGTCGAGTCCTTCCCGCCGGTCCACATCACGGCCGGCCGGTCGTACTGTTCGAGCGCGGTGCGGGAGACTTCGGCGGCCCGTTCGAGTTTGGCGTCGAGCGTGGGGTAGTCGGCGGCGCGCTGTCCCGCTCCGAGCGCGTAGTCGACGGAGACGTGAGCCAGAGCTGAGTTCATCGGTGAGGGGACGCGCAGACCGGATATAGATATGAACGGACTACACGTCTCGCGGGAGCGGTAGGCGATACCTACCGCATCCACGTCCGTCGGTTCCGCCGACAGAAGAGGAGGGGCAAGAGGGGTACGGGACGTGCGTTACATGTAGCCCAGGTCGCGGAGGCGCTCCATGAGGTCCTCCTTGTCCTGGGCGCGGCCGGCGCGCTCGGTCGTGTTCGCCATGTCCTGCAGCCACGCGGGCTCGTCGGCGGACTTGTCGGTCGAGACCTCACTTCCCAGGGAGCGGAAGCCGGCGAAGTACTTCGGCGAGACGGGGATGTCGGCCATCTCCAGTCCCTCCGGCAGGTCCTCGTCGTTCTGCGGGACGTGCCCGGCGGGGTACCCTTCCACGGTCTCGGGGACGACGAAGTTCCAGAAGGCGTCCCAGACGTCGGGTTCGGCGAACTGGAGGATGGGTTGGATCCGGTCGTGCGGCGGGTAGATGTCGGGGTCGTGCCGCGGCGAGAAGAACGTCTCGTCGGCGCGGGCCTCCTGTTCGTCCCAGCGGACGCCCGAGACGACGCCGTCGACGTCGTACTCCTCGAGCGCGTCGTTGAGCGCGACCGTCTTCAGCAGGTGGTTTCCGACATACGTGTCGAGCAGGAACGGGAAGGTGTCTTCCTCGTACTCCAGCAGGTTCCGGATGTGGTGCTGGTTGTGCTCCGACAGGGCCTCGACCGGGATGTCGTCGCCGGGGGTGAGGCCGTTCTCGTCGACGTAGTCGCCGACGTCCGTGTTGCGCGCCCAGATGACTTCGAGATCCCACTCGTCGGCCCAGTGCTTGACGAAGTCGATGAGTTCGTCGAAGTGCTGGTAGTGGTCGATGAACACGACGGGCGGTACCTCGAGGTCGAAGCGGTCGGCGACCTCCTTGACGAAGTACAGCGTCAGCGTCGAGTCCTTCCCACCGGTCCACATCACGACGGGGTTCTCGTACTGTTCGAGCCCCTGCTTCGTGACCTCGATGGCCTTCTCGATCTTGTGTTCGACGCTCGGGTAGTCCGCCGGTTCTTCGCCCTCACCGTCGGTGTAGTCGACGTCGAGGTAGTCGGGGAACGCTGACATCGTATAATGAGATATAATTACAGCGCTTCAAAGGTTTTGTGACTGCGCGCCGTCGTGTACCTCGGTAGCACACGTTGAGACGTCAGTAGACGTTTACGCCACCCGTCCACGACCGACGCGCTCGGCTTCGGGCTTCGCTCGTTAGACCTCGAGCGCGAGTAGCCCGCTTCTCGACTCAGCGAGGTACGCACGCTCCGTATCGACAACCGGCTCCGTCAGTCGGAAGCGTCCGGCGAACGTCCACCGTGCCTCGCCGGTGGCCGTATCGAGACAGACGAGGTGTCGACGCCGGTCGTCTGTGCCCAGCGACCCCCGGAGCAGTAGGTTGCCACGGGTGACCGCGACTGGTGAGACGAGCGCCAGGTCCGAGTCGTGTCGCCACTCGACGGTTCCAGCTTCAACCCCCACGGCGACCGCATCGGGACCGCCGACGTACAGCGTTCCGTCGACGAGCGGTGCGTCCGAGAGGGCGTTCCGCCACGCGTCGACCCAGCGGTTGTCGTCGTAGCCGGGGAGCAGTCGGGCGACCGGACTGTCGACTGTCCACGTCGGCGTGCCGCTCGCCGGGTCGAGGCGAGCGAGACGCTCCCCACCGACGAACAGTCGACCCTCTTGCGCCCGGATCGTGAACGCGAGCCAGTCGTCGCCGAACGTCCACTGCTGTTCGCCAGTCGCCATGTCGACACCGTGGACCATCGGCTGCCGCTGAACCGGCTCGGTCACGAAAACGAGCGTGTCGACCGCCCGTCCCAGCGTTCCCAACTGGTAGGTGTCGACTGGGTGCGTCCACGCACGGGCGCCGTCTGTCTCGACGGCCACCACACCTTCCGAGCCGGCGACGTACACGGTTTCGTTGGCGACGAGAGCGTCGTGTTCGCCGTTGACGTCGACTGACCACCGGATGCTCCCGTCTGCTGACGCGAGCGCGAAGAGCGTCTCAGAGGCGGATACGCCCGCCTCGTTCGGAGGTGCCGTCACGACGAAGACGGTCTCATCGTCGCTTGCGAGTACGCGGAGCCGGTGGGAGCGTGGTTCGAACGTCCAGCGGCGCTCGCCCGTCTCGGGGTCGTAGCCGTGGACAGCGTAGTGCTCGCCGAACCGGCCGATGACAGCGACGAGAGTCTCCCCGACCAAGTGCGGCGGTGCCTGCACTGGCCAGTCGGTCTTCGTCGACCACTGCACGTCGCCGGTGGTCGGTGACAGGGTGGACACGCCTTTGGCGGTACCTGCGAATAGCCGTCCGTCGACTAGCGTCGGTTGGTTGGTCGCGCTGTACGCCACGTCGGTCTCCCAGCGGACGCGCTCGGTGCCGACGCGCTCGGGCGGGTCCTCGGTGTCGTTCAGTTCGCCGTCAGCCGGTGTCGGGTCACTGCTAGCTGGTGTCGGGTCACTGTCAGCTGGTGTCGGGCCAGTGTCGGTCGGTGTCGGGTCGCCGACGCTCACACAGCCCGCAGTCGCGGCGAGACCGGTCGCACAGACTCGGAGGTAGCGACGTCTGGAGGGCATCGCGTCTGCCCCTATCCTCGTCTTCGTTCACATATCTGACGGAACTCCAATCCCGGAGCGAGCGACCCGTTGAGAGGAGTTCTCGACAGTGGTCGCTACGTCGTCTCAAAAAACGTCGGCCGTCCCGGACTAGCTGATGAATTTGTTGTCGCGCCAGTTGACCGTGTTGCCGCCGCCGTTGTTCTGCTGGGGGTTCTCGACGACTTCCACGGAGGCGGCGCGCTCGTCGCCCTCGACGATGCGGGTGGCGTGGAGTTCGCCGTCGTCCTCGGTGACGGCGGTGAGCGTCCCCTTCTCGGCGAGTCGCGCGAGGTCGACGAGGACGAGGAACATTGGGTACTGGAGTGCGGTGTTCTGGAGGACGGTCTCGCGGTCGCCCTTGAAGCAGGCGAACTCGACGAGTTCGGAGGGGATCTCCTCTTCTTCTTCGCCCCAGCGCGGCGCGCCGGCTCGGGGCGGCTCCTCCTCGTACACTCGGTTCTCTGTCACGCTCGCTTTCAGCTGGGCCGTGGGCGTGTACTTGCTGAGCGATTCGTCCGTGGCGACGGCCTTGATGATGAGGGTGTTGTTCCGTCGAGTGATGTCGATGTCCTCGATCTCGGGGGGTAACTCTGGGTCTCCCTCGAAGTAGTCTGTCACTGTTTCGAGCGGCAGTTCCAGCGTCGAATGGAGTCGGAATACGCGGCCTGACATTGTTTGGCGGTGAGGGGTGGACAGCGGCCGGAGCGCACTGCGGTCGTACTCGTGTTACGGTAGGTCGTCCGGGTTTATATGGGCTATCCTTTCGTCGCGGCGCACGGGCGAGCCCACGAGACCCGGAGACGGCGGTGGTGTGAGTCGGCGGTCGGGCCGTCAGGTGGAGAGCGTCGGTTCGAGTTCGCCGCGTTCGTCCAGTTCGGCGAGGATGTCCGAGCCGCCGATGAACTCGCCCTCGACGTACGTCTGCGGGGTCGTCTCCCACCCGGAGTGTGACTCCAGCGCCGCGCGGAACTCCGGCAGCGCCGGTAGCACGTCGACGGTCTCGAACTCGTCGACGTACTTCCCGACGAGTTCGACCGCACGCTTCGAGTAGCCACACTGCGGCATCAGCCGGTTCCCCTTCATGAACACCACGACCTCGTTGTCCTCGATAGCCTGGTCGACGCGTGCCTGGACCTCCTCGGCGGAGAGTTCCGACTCGGGACTGAACGTCATGCTCGTGTCTAAGACGAGCGCGTTCAAAGGCGTTGCGCCCTCGTCGAATTTGTGCACCGTCGGGCCGTGTGCGCCGCCGCCGTGACCGGCGCACTGGTCGACGGACAGCCGTGTGAGTGAAAAGAGAGTCGGCGTCGTCGTGGAGACCGCGGACTCTCGCTCCCCTCGCGGACCCGCCGCGGGAACCGCTCGGGTCGGTCTTCCCCCGTTACCCGCGTCCCGAGGAACGAGATCCGCCCGCTCGTCCGAACCGCCCGTTAGCCGTCCGCGCCGACGCGGACGACGTTGATGAGCGAGTAGACGGGCACGCCGTTCAGCTCGTCGACCCCCTGTTTGTCGACGAGCACGACGCAGGCGATGGGGTTGCCCCCCTCCTCGCGGATGGCTTCGATCGTCTCTTTCATCGTCGTCCCGGAGGTGACGATGTCGTCGACGACGTAGCAGTCACGGCCCCGAATGGTGGCGAAGTTGCGCGAGAAGGATCCGCCGAGTTCCTCGATGTCGCCCTCCTCCCACTGGTGTTTCGCGGGGGCGTAGCTCCCCATGTCCGTGTCGAGTTCGCGCGCGACGACCGTCGCGAGCGGGACGCCGGCCTTCTCGATCCCGATGGTGAGGTCGACCTCCTTGCCCTCCTTCGACAGGAGGTCGGCCATCGCTTGGCCGGCGTAGGTGAGTCGGGCGCTGTCGCGACCGAACGCGCTCCAGTCGACGTGGATGTCGTGGGGGCTGCCGTCGTTCCGTGGTTCAGTGACGACCGCGGTGTCGCCGCTGGCACCGCTCTTTTCGACGAGCCACGACGCGGTCTCCCGGGAGACGTTGAGTTCGTCGGCGATCTCGCCCTTCGAGAGCCCGCGGTTGGCCAGTTCCTCGGCGCTCTCGATGAGGTCGTTAACGTTCTTCATATGCGCTGAATTCGACGGCCGTTTTTATAACGGTGTTGTCGTCGACGAACGCGTTCCGGAAGTCGTCGACGGGGTAGATCCCCGTCACGAGATCGTCGAGGAGCCACTCCGGCAGGGCGTCGAGCGTGTCCGTCGCGGCCTCGAAGTGCCGCACGTGGGAGTTGACGCTACCGACCATCGCCTTGTTGTGCAGGACCATCTCGCCATGCATCGCGCCGACGTCGAACTCGTACTCCGTGGGGCCGGGAACGCCGAGGAGCGCGACGACGCCGTTCGGGGCGAGCGCGTGGATGGACTGCACTGCATGGGGAGCGTACCCCGTCGCCTCGAAGACGAAGTCCATCGGCTCGAACGCCTCGCTCACCCCGTCGACTGGCGTCCGTCGGGAGTCGACGTACGTCGCGCCGAGTTCGTCCATGATCTCGATCGTCGGATCGGGGCGGTCCCGGCGGCCGAGACAGTAGACGCGGTCGTACACCCGGTCGAGCATCGCCAGGGTGAGGAGCCCGAGCGCCCCGTTGCCGAGGACGAGCGCCGACTCGGGGTCCCACTCGAACGACGACCGCGAGGCGTACGCGAGTTCGAGCGCCTTTTCGGTGATGGAGATCGGCTCGACGAGAAAGCCCAGCGGCGTCTGGTGGTCGGGGATCCGCACGAGGTACTCCGCCGGCGACGTGAAGTACTCGGACATGTAGCCGTGCGCGCCGACGATACCGCGCTCGTGGTACGCCCCCTCGGGGGCCATGTCGGGTTCGCCACGCTCGAAGTAGGCGTTGGTGCCGTTCGGCGGTCGGCGCACGGTCGGCACGACGACGTCGCCGACCGCGAAGTCGGTCCCGTTTGGATCCTCGACGACCCCGACCGCCTCGTGGCCGAGGACGAGGTGGTCCTCGCCCGCGGGGAACCCGCCGTGTCCCCCCGCGATGACCTCGTGGTCCGTGCCGTCGACGCCGACACGGAGCGTCCGAACGAGGACCTCGCCCACGTCCGGGTCAGGGCGGGGCTTCTCGATGACGACGGGCTCTGGGTCCTCCCGCCGGACTGCGATGGCTTTCATACTCCTCCCGTTTGACCCGGAGCACCAAAAGATTTATTCTATAGTGAGTAAACACTATGAGCAGGTGAGCAGCCGACCGCGTCATCCAGCCCAGACGCGCCGCAGCACGCGGATTCCAGCCCAGTCCAGCCTAGCCATGTTCCGTCGGCGCTCACCGTTCTCACATTGCAGAGCGCGCCGCCTCTCGAACGGATCACGGGAGCCTCGGCTCCGACCCCTCGCGACCGAGCCACGTCTGTCCCCAGCCAACGGTGACTCCGCGTACCACGGGCCGACAGGCGGCGCGGATGGCGGGCGAAGGGCCGCGTCGTTACCCGTCGAGGCCGTCGAGGTCGTCGACGAGAGCCGCGGCGATCCCCGTGTAGCCCGCGGGCGTGAGCGCGGCGAGTTCCGCGCGGACGTCGGGGGACACGTCGAGTTCTTCGAAGAGGTCCCGGAGGTCTGCGAGCGTCACCCGTTCGCCGCGGGTGAGCCGTTTCACCCGCTCGTACGCGTCCGTGTCGCCCTCCCGTCTGAGGATCGTCTGGATCGCCTCCCCGAGGACCTCTGGGGTCGCGTCGAGTTCCTCGCGCATCACCTGTTCGTTCGGCACGACCTTCGACAGCCCCCGTCCGGCCTTCGAGTAGCCGATGAGACAGTGTGCGAACGCCGCGCCGACGTTCCGCTTCACCGTCGAGTCGGAGAGGTCGCGCTGGAGGCGCGAGGTGGTGACGTAGTCGGCGAGGAACGTGAGGTCGGAGTTGGCCTTCGAGAGGTTCCCCTCACTGTTCTCGAAGTCGATGGGGTTCACCTTGTGTGGCATCGTCGACGAGCCGGTCTCGCCCGCGACGGTCTCTTGGCCGAGGTAGCGGTCCGAGACGTACAGCCACGCGTCGCGGTCGAGGTCGAGGAGGACGTTGTTCGCGCCCCGAACGGCGTCGAAAAGTTCGGCGAGGTCGTCACAGGGGTTGACCTGCGTCGAGAGCGGCTGATGGTCGAGCCCCAGTCCGGAGACGAACTCCCGCGCGAAGGCGCGCCAGTCGACGTCGGGGTACGCCGCGACGTGGGCGGCATAGACGCCGGAGGCCCCGGCGAGTTTCCCGGCGAGGTCGTCGGTCGCCCGCCGGATCCGGCCCGTCGCGCGTGCCAACCGGGCGGCGTACACCGCCATCTCCTTCCCGAAGGTCGTCGGCGTCGCGGACTGGCCGTGGGTGCGGGCGAGCATCGGGAGGTCGCGGTAGTCGTGGGCCATCTCGACGAGCGCGTCCCTGAGATCGGCCAACGCGGGGAGGACGACTTCCTCGCTCGCGCCGCGGACGAGGAGCCGCTGGGCGAGGTTGTTCACGTCCTCGCTCGTGAGACCGAAGTGGATCCACGGGAACAGCCGTTCGGCGTCGTCGACCGTCTCCGAGAGGCGGACGCGGAGAAAGTACTCGACCGCCTTCACGTCGTGGTTCGTGGCCTCGTACTCCTCGGTCCCGTCGACCTCGATCCGCTTCACCAGTCGGGCGTCGTCGGCACCGAACGACTGGAACAGCGAACGGAGGCGCTCCCGCGTCGCGTCGTCGACCGTGAGCGGGGTCGCGTCGAGGGCGGCGAGCGCGAGCAGGTACTCCACCTCGACTTCGACGCGAGCGCGCATCAGCGCCGACTCGCTGGCGTACGGGACGAGTGACTCCGTCCGTGACGCGTACCGACCGTCGAGCGGCGACACCGCCGCGAGCGGGTCCGTCCGGGGGAGTTCTGCGGGAAGGGTCATGGCGGCAACTGCCGCCGGCGCTGGCAAAAGGGTGTCGATGGCGTGTGACACTTCCGTGTATATTCGTCGGCCTTATACCCCGATTGTCGCCGAGTAGTACCCACAATTGTGTATAGTATCCGGTGCCGGACCGCAACTGTTTTTCCGCCCGCACGAGGGGACTCACTCATGCTCAAGATCGCGGGGCTGGCGAGCAACCGTGGACGGAACCTGCTGCACATCGCCGACCGAGCGCCCGGCGGTGCCGAACTGTCGGTCGTGTTGACGAACCGTGAGGGAGCCCCGGTTCTCGAACGCGCCTCCGAGCGGGGGATCCCCACGGAAGTCGTCGAGCGCGGTGACGACTCCCGGGAGGCACACGAGCGACGGGTGGTCTCGCGGCTGTCGGCGTACGACGTCGACCTCGTCTGTCTCGACGGCTACATGCGCGTCCTCACCGACGAGTTCCTCGATTCGACCCCGACGACGCTGAACGTCCACCCCTCCCTCCTCCCGTCGTTCCCGGGCATGGACGCCCACGAGCAGGTGCTCGACTCGGGAGTGAGAATGACCGGCTGTACGGTCCACGTCGTCACCGAAGCGGTCGACGGCGGTCCGGTCGTCACACAGGAGGCGGTCCCCGTCTACGAGGACGACGACGCCGCGAGCCTGAAAGAACGGGTGTTGTACGAGGCGGAGTTCACCGCCTACCCCCGGGCGATCCGGTGGTTCGCGGAGGACCGCGTCGAGGTCGGTGACGGGAGCGTCCGGATCGGCGGCGACGCGGGCGGTGACTTCCCGGAGCGTCGGCTCGCCTCCGACGACCGCGTCTCTACCCTGCGGTACGGCGAGAACCCCCACCAGGAGGCCGCGGTGTACGCCGACGACGGCTGTGCGGAGGCGAACGTCGTTCACGCCACACAGCGGAACGAGGGCGCGAAGGCGCTGTCGTACAACAACTACAACGACGCCGACGCCGCACTCTCGCTGATCAAGGAGTTCGACGAGCCGGCGGCGGCGGTGATCAAACACGCCAACCCGGCGGGCTGTGCCACGGCGGGGACGCTCGCCGAGGCGTACGAGCGCGCGCTGTCGACGGACGCGATGAGCGCGTTCGGTGGCATCGTCGCGCTCAACCGCGAGTGCGACACCGCGACCGCCGAGGCCATCGTCGAGTCGTTCAAAGAGGTCGTCGTTGCACCCGCGTACACGGACGCGGCGCTGGACGTGCTCGGGGAGAAGACGAACCTCCGCGTGCTCGACGTCGGGCCGCTGGGCGAGGCGACGGACGACCTGACCGAGAAACGGCTCGTCGGTGGGCGACTCGTCCAGGAGCGCGACCTGTGGGCGCCCGACGCCGACGACGTTGAGGTCGTCACGGAGCGCGAACCGACCGACGACCAACTGGCGTCGATGCTGTTCGCCTGGCGCGTCCTCAAACACGTCAAATCGAACGGGATCGTCTTCGCCGCGGAGACGGAGACGGTCGGGATCGGGATGGGGCAGGTCTCCCGGGTCGACGCCGTCCGGCTCGCGGCGATGAAAGCCGACGAACACGCCGAGGGGAAGTCCGCCGAGGGGGCGGTGATGGCGAGCGACGCCTTCTTCCCGTTCCCCGACGGCGTCGAGGAGGCCGCCGAGGCGGGCATCGAGGCAGTCATCCAACCCGGCGGCAGTGTCAACGACGAGGACGTCGTCGCGGCGGCCGACGAACACGACATGGCGATGGTGTTCACCGGCCGGCGGTGTTTCCGCCACGACTGAGCGTCAGCGAGGGAGTGGTGGAAGCTCGCGGCGGCTCTACCGACGCGGTGCTTTCGCCACCAATCGTGACGAAAGCTCGCTGACGAGCGAGTAGAACGAGCGCTTCGGTGCTTTCGGAACCACTTGTGCCGACTGCTCGCCGCAAGCGGGTGCGGAGCGGAGAGCGGCGAACGGCCTCACACGGGCAGACGTCAGGACGGTCCGAACAACCGGGAACGACACCCCCCATTATAACGGGTGGGCCCGAGAGTGTCGCACGAGATGTACGACGACATCCTCGTTCCGACCGACGGGAGCGCCGGCACGGACGAAGCCCTGACGCACGCACTCGACATCGCGACACTCCGCGACGGACGGATCCACGCCCTGTCTGTGGTCGACCGGCGGGTGTACCTCTCGGCGGACCGCGACCAGCAGGACGCGATCTTGGAGAGCCTGACCAGCGACGCCGAGGACGCCGTCGTGGCGGTGCGCGATCGGGCGGCGGACGCGGGGGTCGAGACGACCACCACGATCCGCGACGGCGTCCCGCACTCGGAGATCCTGCGGTACGCCGACGAGGAGGGCATCGATCTGATCGTCATCGGCACCCACGGGCGGACCGGCCGCGACAAGCTCGTCAACATGGGCAGCGTCACAGAACGCGTCGTGGAGAACGCCGAACAGCCGGTTCTCGTCGTCCACATCGGCGACGACTGAAGCGTCCGCGACCGTCGAATCGGGTCGGTTCGACCGGCCGACACGGCGTGTCTCCGCCGAGCGATCCGACCGAAAAAGAAGGGTTAACGGGAGGTCACCGCGTCTGGGAGGTATGGAGTACCACGAGGCGGTGAACTTCCTCTTCGACCTGCGCCGCTTCAGGATGAACCCCGGGACCGAAGCGGTCGGGGGACTACTCGCTCAGCTGGGAGATCCCCACGAGGACGTCGCGTTCGTCCAGATCGGTGGGTCGAACGGGAAGGGGAGCACCGCCCGGATGGTCGAGTCAGTCCTCAGGGAGTCGGAGCTCTCGGTCGGGCTGTACACCTCGCCACACCTCGACGACCTGCGAGAGCGGGTCACCGTCGACGGGCGGATGATCCCGAAACGGGCCGTCGCGGCGTTCGTCGAGGAGGCGCGGCCGTATCTCGTCGACCGGGCGGCCGAGGGCGAGCCGCTCACGTTCTTCGAGACACTCACCGCGCTGGCGCTCTGGCAGTTCGGCCGCGTGGGCGTCGACGTCGGCGTGCTCGAAGTCGGTCTCGGCGGGGAGTTCGACGCGACGAGCGTCGTCGATCCGATCGCAGCGGCCGTGACCAACGTCACGCTCGAACACACCGACGTCCTCGGCGACACCGTCGAGGAGATCGCAGCGACGAAGGCGGCAATCGCACCGTCGAACGGGCCGCTCGTGACGGCGACCGACGGGACGGCTCTCGCTACCATCCGCGACCGCGCCGGGGACGTCGTTCGCGTCGACACCGAGGGAGATGCCGACGCCGACGTGCGGGCGACATACCACGGCCGCGAGACGCCGGTCGAAGCGCGCGTGGCCATCGACGGTGACGGGTGGCGGATCGACTCGCCGCTCCCGCTGATCGGCGTCCATCAGGCCCGCAACGCCGGTGTCGCCGTCGCGCTGGTCCGGCAGGTCACCGACCGGCTCGGCGTCGATCTGACTGACGCGATGATCGTCCGCGGCCTCAGAGGGGCCCACTGGCCCGGCCGGTTCGAGGTGATGTCACGGGAGCCGTGGGTCGTCCTCGACGGCGCGCACAACCCGGGGGCGTGCGAGCAGGTCGCATCCGTGCTGGCCGAGTTCGACTACGACCGCCTGCACCTGGTGTTCGCGGCCATGAACGACAAGGACCACCGTGGAATGGTCGAGGCGCTGCCGACGCCCGACAGCGTGGTGACGTGCCGGCCGAACCTCGAACGCGCGGAGACGCCCGAGCTCCTCGCGCGTGTGTTCGAGTCCCACGGCGTCGACGGCGTCGAGGCCGGTGGATCGGTCGCGGACGCCGTCGCGGCCGCTCGCGACCGGGCCGACCCCGGCGACTGCGTGCTCGTCACGGGGTCGTTGTTCTGCGTCGCCGAAGCGCGCCGGACGTGGACCCGTCGGGTGGTCCCGAAACGCGTCCGCGACGGCGACGAGGCGGCGACGGTTCTCTCGCACGCGGCGGTTCCGGAGCGCGAAATCCGCGAGCACCGCGACGAGGCCGTCCATCGCGTGGTCGAGACGCGCCTCGAACGACGGCAGGCGGAGTTCGTCCGCCGGGAGACGATCCGGGCCGGCGGGCAGTGCGTCGTCTCCGGCCACGCGGACGATGGCGAACTCGTCTCAGTCGTCGTCATGGGGACGCTCGCGCAGTTCGCAACGCTCGTCGACGCGCTCGACTCGGCTCCGTACGGGCTCGCGGCGGTCGGTGATCGGATCCGCGACCGGCTACTGTCCGGCGACGGGACAGGAGCGACGCCGACACGAGGCGGTGAGTCGGAGTACCCGTGGTCGGACGGGACCGTCGTCATGGGCATCCTCAACGTCACCCCGGACTCGTTTCACGACGGCGGCGAGTACTACGACGTCGACGACGCGGTCGCGCAGGCGGCGGCGATGGTAGACGCCGGTGCCGACATCATCGACGTGGGCGGGGAGTCGACGCGTCCGGGGGCCGAGGAGATCCCGGTCACCGAGGAGCGACGGCGCATCGTCCCCGTCATCGAAGCCGTCGCGGAACTCGACGCCCTCGTCTCCGTCGACACGCGGAAGGCCGCCGTCGCGGCCGCGGCGCTCGACGCCGGGGCCGACATCATCAACGACGTGACCGGCCTCGACGACCCCGAGATGCGCTTTCTCGTCGCCGAGCACGAGGTGCCGGTCGTCGTGATGCACTCGATCGACGCCCCCGTCGTTCCGGACAAACCCGTCGAGTACGACGACGTCGTCGGCGACGTCGTCGACGAGCTCGCGGAGACGCTGCTTCTGGCCGAGAAGGCCGGCATCCCACGCGAGCGGGTCGTCGTCGATCCCGGCCTCGGCTTCGGCAAGAGCGCGGCCGAGAGCTTCCAGCTCCTCGACCGACTCGACGAGTTCCACGCGCTCGGCTGTCCGGTTCTCGTCGGCCACTCCCACAAGTCGATGTTCGGCCTCGTCGGCCGGGACGCAGGGGAGCGTGGACCGGCGACCGTCGCGGCGACGGCGCTGGCGGCGGATCGCGGCGCGGAGATCGTCCGCGTCCACGACGTCTCGGAGAACGTCGCGGCGGTTCGGGTCGCCGCGACGACGAGAGGGACCCGGCCGCCGTCCGACGACGACCCGAACGAGGCGGCGTGAGGCGACTGTTCGGTGGCGGACAGGTGGCACTCGGTGGCGGACAGACGGCACTCCGTGCCGGACGGACGGCGTGCCATCGGTTCGCGGGACGTCCGTCGGCGCTCGCTACGTCACCGAGCCAGAGTGGCCGCCGTCTCCTACCTAAACTCTAGCGTCGAACGGGAACGAGAGCGGGGCGCCGTCGACGGTGGCCGTCGCGTCCGCCGAGCGGGGGGTTATTATCGTCGCCGCCGTAGACGCCCGCGTGTGCACACTCACTATCGCGTGGCAGTCGTTCGCCGACGCGCCCGTCGTCGTCGCCGCGAACCGTGACGAGGCGCTGGATCGACCCTCGGAGCCGCCCGCACGGGTCGGGGGCACCCCTGGCTTCGTCGCTCCGCGCGACGCCGAGGCCGGCGGGACGTGGATCGGGGTGAACGACGCCGGCGTCTTCGTCGGTATCACGAACCGGTGGGTCTCCGTCGCGGGTGGCGGCGAGCGCTCCCGGGGACTGCTCGTCCGCGACGCCCTCGGGGCGACCTCCGCCGAGGCGGCCGCCCGGATCGTCGAGAACGCCCTCCGCGAGCACCGCTACGACGGTTTCAACCTGGTCCTCGCCGACGAGAACGCCGCGGTGCTCGTCGAGTGGGACGGCAAGGCACGGGTGCGGAACCTCTCACCCGGCGTCCACGTCGTCGTCAACGTCGGGGCCGACGGGGAGTTCTTCGAGCCCGAACACCGCCCCGAGATGGGTCCCGAACAGGCCGACAGCGCCACTCGGGTTCAGGAGACGCTCTGGCCGGAGCCCGGTGAACGACCCGGGGAGTGGCTCGACCGCGCATCGGTCGTCCTCGCCGACCACGACTACGGCGTCTGCGTCCACAGCGACGGCCCCGACACGGCCGGGGAGTACGGCACTCGCTCCTCGTCGCTCGTGACGGTCCACGACGACGGCCGCGTCGACTACCAGTTCGCGCATGGACCGCCGTGTGAGACGTCCTACGAACCGGTCGCGGCGGCCGTCGGCGAGCGGGCCGACGCCGGCGAAGGTCAAGTTTAAACGGGTCGCGGAACGTCCTACGTGTATGAGCGCGGCCGAAGCCGAGGCGGACCTCTCCGACGACGAGCGCCAGGCACTCGAACTCATCCGCGAGGAGGGTGGGATCCACCAGAGCGACTTCTGGAAGGCGCTGGACATCTCCTCGCGGCAGGGGAGCCGGATCGCAGAGAAGCTCGAAGGGCTCGAACTCATCCAGCGCGAGGAGACCGTCTACCAGGGCCACAACACCTACTACCTCGAACCGCCCGTCCGCGACCTCCAGTTCTCGCTGCTGATGGCCGGGGATCTGCTCTCGCCGTTCATCGGGGAGGAGGAAGTCAACGCGAACAGCGACGCGTTCTCGCAGTGGCTGATGAATCTCGCGTACGAGGAGTACGACCTCTGAGACCCCGTGCCGGGACGCGTGGTCCTCGTCTCGGGGGGCGGTGGTGGCCGCATGGGACCGAACCGATGAGCCACGGGCCGACACTGCCTCCGGTGGGCGACCGAATCAGCTGACCGGAGGTACGACGCCGCTCGGCGGCTCGCCGCGCTGTCTTCCCCCGTTCGTCCGTTCGTCTACTCCGACAGCGACCGCGACACGGCTGGTCCCGTCGTCACTCGAGTCGACTCCGGAGTCGTGCCGGGCACCGGTCGGTAGACGGGCTTCGAGCGCCGAAAATGGATGGGCCCGGGGCGAAAGAGATGGCAGCCTGCCACGGCCGGAACCGGTGTGGTATCTGCGGGAGCTACTCGTCCGCGCCGTCGGATTCGTCGTCTTCGGCCTCCTCGTCGGGGAGGAGATCGAGCTCCGCGAGGTGGGTTTCGATGTGGTCGTTCGACAGCTGGACGAAAGTGGCGTCCTCGGCCGGTACCTTCGCCACGTCGACGCCCTCGGGCGCGAGCTCGTCGTCGTTCGTCGAGGCGATCGCCCGCAGCGCGAGTTCGACGCCCTGATCGAGCGAGAGATCGTCCGTGTACTGTTCTTCGAGGTACTCCTGGAGGTCGCCGCGGTTAGCGCCGATCGAGACGGCCTTCCACTCGTACGGCGTCCCGGAGGGATCCGTCTCGTACAGCCGTGGCGTGCCGCTCTCGACGCCCGCGATCAGCAGTGCGACGCCGAACGGGCGGGCCCCGCCGACCTGCGTGTACTGCTGGATATGGTCGGTGATCTCCTTGGTGAGCGTCTCGATGCCGATCGGCTCGCCGTAGCGGAGGTGGTTGATCTGCGCCTGCCGGCGCGCGAAGTCGATGAGCTGTCGGGCGTCGGCGACGTGGCCCGCCGAGGCGATGCCGACGTGGTCGTCCGCCTTGTGGATCTTCTCGACGCTCGTCGGCTCCATCAGTGGCGAGCGAGAGCGCTTGTCGGCCGCGAGGACGACGCCCTCCGGCGTCCGGACGCCGATGCTCGCCGTACCCCGCTTGACGGCCTCCCGGGCGTACTCGACCTGATAGAGGCGGCCATCAGGTGAGAAGATCGTGATTCCGCGGTCGTACGCCTGCTGTTGGGCTTGTCCCTGCATGATGTCGTATTACTCGAAATCGAGTTCAGTCGCACCCGAGAAGCCGCTCGGACCGGCCACGTCGACGACGGGGGGACGGGCGACGGCAGTCCGGACGTCCTCATCGACCACGACGGTTCTCTCCTCGAATCGTCCGGGGCCGTGATTTAAATACCTTTCCTCAGCGGAACGCACCGTTCCCGAGACGCCCCTGACACGCACCCCCAGAGGGTGGCCGTCGACCTCGTCGACGCACGCGAGCACGGCTCGGGCGACGCCCACCTCCGCTCGGCGGGCGCGAACCAGCGTCTCTCCCCGACCGCGGTCGAACCGAAACGAGAGCACGCGCAGGTCCGCGTCCGCGCTTTTCACGTCGCCCACGAGGTTCTGCGCCGCGTACCAGAGTTCGCGCTGGAACGCGCCCCGCGACAGCGAGGCGTCGGGCCACGACTCCAGTTCCACGGCCAGATACCGCCACCGCGGCCGGACGTGTTTCGGGAGGTGTTTCATCGCGCTCGTCTCACTCGTTCGTCTCGCCCGCGCGCTCGCCGACGAGCACGCCGACCTGGTCGTGGACCCGTTCGACGGCGGTCAGTGCGAAGCCACAGTCGGTGAAGATATCGGCGAGCGTACCGACCGTCGCGGGGTCGTCGACCTCGGGAGAATAAAATGGGTCGACGGGGTCCGGTTCGCCGAAGAACATGACATCGCCGAGAACCAGCCGTCGGGGGCCGAGGGCGGCGATCACCTCGATCGCCGCACGCTTCTCGTCGTCCGAGAGGTGGTGCAGCGCGAAGTTCGAGGTGACGACGTCGACCGGAGCCTCGAAGTCGGGGTCGCGGAACTCGCCGTAGCCGAACGCGACGTTGTCGACGCCTCCGTTGCGTGCCTTCTCGCGTGCGCGGTCGAGCATCCCCTCGCTGATGTCCCGGCCGACGACCCGCTTCGCGTCAGAAGCGAGCGCGAGCGCGATGGCTCCTGTTCCCGTCCCGAGGTCGAGGACGACGTCGTCGGGGGCGACGGCGGCGTGGTCGACGACGAGGTCACAGCAGGCGAGATACTCCGGCGAGGCGTCGTCGTCGTACGCGGCCGCGGCATCGGAAAAGCGCGCGGCGTGTTCCTCAATCGTCTTCTTCATACCGACCACGTTCGACCCCGCGCGCAATGAAAGAGTCGGAGCGCCGATGACGGTTCCGTGCCGCGAGTCGGCCCCACTCGCGGAGCCCCTCGGTGACCTGGTCGGCCGAAAAGCCCAGCGTCTCGCCGAGGGCGGCGAGTTCCCGCGGCGCTCGGAGCTGGAGGTGCGACCGCGGCGTCGCGCTGACGACGTACGGCGCGTCGTACGCGAAGACGAGTTCGCGGAGTTTGCGGAGCTTTCGCAACGACTGGACCCGGCGGCCGCCGTCGAGACGGAGCACGGGCCCGAAGTCGAACGCCAGCCGGACGCCGTTGTCGCGGGCGGCCTTCACGATGATGTGGTTCACGTCGCCACCATCGGAAAACGGCCGGGCGAGCACGTCGACGCGCTCCCGCTCGGCCGCGAACCGGTTCATGCGATCCGTCCCGCCGCGGACGAGGACGAGCGTCGACGACGGGCGATGCGCGCCGATCGCGCCGACCGCCGACTCGGGGTCCTCGGCGACGATCTCGACCGCGTCGACCACGTCGGTTCCGAAGCGCTCGCGGATCCGCTCGGAGTCGTCGGTTCCGAGCCCATCCTCCTCTCCCGTGGCTCGAACGACGACGCCGTCGTAGCCGTAGCGGGCGGCGGCGTGCGCGAGGCGCGCGGGCGTCGACGCGCCGTCGGGCGTGGCGTAGACGGCTTCGTACATGCGTCCGTCGAGACGGGCCGTGGGTATCGAGTTTACGCTTCGGGCGGCGGAGAACGCGAGACGCTACGGAACGAGCGAGTCGAGCGCCGCCGTGAGCGCCTCGGCGGCCCGCCGGACCTCCGGGACGGAGACGTACTCCCGCTCGGCGTGTGCCACGGCCCCCGTGTCGTCCGCGAGGACGCCGGGACCGAACACCACGGTCGGGGCGGGCGCGAAGTACGACGCCTCTGTCGCGGCGGTGAAGGGCCGGACCGCCCCCGAGCCACCCGCCTCGCGCGACGCGGCCGAGAGCGTCTCCACCAGTTCGTGCTCGGGGGCGGTCGCGAACGCCTCCAGGAACGGCGTCGGGCGCTCGGTCAGCGCGAACGAGACGCCGACCTCGTCGGCGACGGCGTCGCGGACGGCCGCCTCGAACGCCGAGCGGAACCCCTCGGCGGTCTCGGGCGGCACGCTCCGCCGGTCGACGACGAGCGAACAGTCGGCCGGAACCTGGTTCGTGGCCGCGCCGCCGTCGACGACCGTGGGCGTGAGCGTCGCCGGGCCGAGGTCGGGGTGGGGGTCGCGGTCGGCGTCGAACGCGCGGATCGCTCCCAACGCCGGTTCGAGGGCGGCGACGGCGTTCGTCCCGGAGTCGGGTTCGGCCGCGTGTGCCGCCACGCCGGTGAGCGAGAGCGTCCCCTGGAACCGGCCCTTGGCGGCGGTGCAGACGTCCAGCCCCGTGGGCTCGCCGACGACGTACAGATCGCCGTCGAGGGCGAGCGCGGCCGCGCCGGTCGACAGCGCCTCCTCGTCGGGCGTGACCGCGAGCGTCACGCGGGCGTCGCCGGGGTCGACGGCGAGAAACGCCGCGAGGAGCGCCGCGAGTGGGCCCTTCGCGTCGCACGACCCGCGCCCGCGGATCACGTCGCCGTCGCGCTCGAACCGGACGTGCGGCGGGACGGTGTCGATGTGGGTGTTGAGAACGACGTGCCGCGAGCAGTCCGCGGCGGCGGCCCCGCGCGAGGCGAGGGTGTTGCCGGCGTCGTCGACGGTCTCGGCGACACCGTGTGAGCCGAGCGTCTCCCTCAGGAAGGTGCGCATCGCCGTGACGTCCTCGTCGGTCGAGTCGATCGCGACGGCGCGTTCGAGGAACGCGATGGGGTCGAACGCGTCACTGGAAGCGGCCGAGCGCGTCACGGTTCGGGCGTCGAGACGACCTCGAGTTCGCCCGCGAACTCCCGGACGACGGGACCCCGGAGCGTCGCCTCCGCCCCGTCGGGAACCCGGATGTGGAGACTCCCACCGGGCGGCGACACGCGCACCTCCTCGTCGCCGACGAGGCCGAGTCGCTTGGCGGCGGCGACGACGGCGACCGCGCCGGTGCCGCACGAGCGGGTCTCGCCCTCGACACCTCGTTCGAAGGTCCGCTGGCGGAAACCGTCGTCCGCGCGCGAGGCGACGGTGACGTTCGCGCCGCGCGGGAAGACGTCGGCGTGTCTGATCGGCGGGGCGACGGCGTCGAGGTCGACTCCCTCGACCGAATCGACGAACGCGACGGCGTGGGGGACGCCCGTGTTCACCGCGGTGACGGTGAGTCCCTCGACCCGCTCTTCGACGAGCGGCTCCTCGCGGGAGAGCGGGACGTCCCGCGGGGCGAACGAGGGGATGCCCATCTCGACCATGACCTCGTCGCCGTCGAGGGTGGCCCGTCGCGTTCCCGCGGGGGTGTCGATCATGATCTCCTCCGCGCCGGTCCGCTCGCGGGCCCACGCCGCCGCGCAGCGCGCGCCGTTGCCGCACATCGCGGCGACGGAGCCGTCGGGCTGGACGAGCGTCATGACGACGCGGGGCGGATCGTAGCTCGACTCCAGCGCGAGAAAGAGGACGCCGTCGGCCCCGACGGTCTCGGAGTCGGCATCGGTTACGCCGCCGTCGCGGTCGCAGTAGGTCGTCGCGAACGCGGGTCGGTTCGGAACCGGATGGTCGGCGTCGACGACGATGAAATCGTTGCCGGTTCCGTGGTACTTCTCGAACGGAATGGTGCGTGTGAGGCTCATACGTCTAGCTCGGTCAGATCAGCAATCGTTTCGCGCCGGCGGGCGAGGCGTGGCTCCGGCTCGAGGACGACTTCCGCCGGTCGCGGCCGGGAGTTGTAGGTCGACGCCATTTCGTAGCCGTACGCGCCCGCGTTGCCCACCGCGAGGCGATCGCCCCGCGACGGGCGCGCGAGGGGTCGGTGCTCACACAGCACGTCGCTGGTCTCGCATATAGGCCCAGCGACGGTGACAGGGATTGCGCTCTCGTCCTCGTCCTCGGTCGAGAGGTTCCGGATCGCGTGGTACGCGTCGTACATCGCCGGTCGCAACAGCGTCGTCATGCCCGCGTCGATGCCGACGACCGTCTCGTACTCCTCGGCGTGTTTCACCGTGTTCACCGTCGCGAGGAGGACGCCCGCGTCCGCGACGACGTAGCGCCCGGGTTCGATCGCCAACTGGGCGTCGACGTCTCCCAGGGCCTCGCGGGTCGCCTCGGCGACCGCCGCCAGGTCGAGCGGGGGTTCGTCCTCGCGGTAGGGGACGCCGAAGCCGCCGCCGACGTCGACGAACTCAAGGTCGACGAACTCGCCGACCGCACGTGCGAGGTCGCCCATCCGCCGGACGACCTCCCGGTGTGCGGAGAGGTCATCGCCCGAGATGCCCGACCCGGCGTGGGCGTGGATCCCGACGACGTCGAAGTCGTCGCGGGCGTCGGCGACGACCGACTCGGCCTCGGAGTAGGGAACGCCGAACTTGGCGTGGCCCCCGGTGGTCACCTTCTCGTGGTGGCCCGCGCCGACGCCGGGGTTGACACGCACACACAGCCGACCGTCGAAGCCGCGGTCGCGGAGGCGGTCGACGGTGTCGCGCGCCCCGACGGTCACGGTGAGGTCGGGGGCGTCGCGCCACCGGTCGACGACGTGGTCGAGGTCCCCTCCGGGGGGGTTGACCGCGGTGTACTGCACCGCCGACCCGTGGGCACCGGCGGCGAAGGCGCGTTCGACCTCGCCGGCGGAGGCGCACTCGATGCCGAGCCCCGCCTCGCGGACCGTCTCCAGGACCGCCCGTCCGGCGTGGGCCTTCGCGGCGTACCGGACATCCGCGGCCGGAAACGCCTCGCGCAGGCGCTGGCAGTTCTCGCGAACCCGGCCGAGATCCATCACGTACAGCGGCGTGTCGTACTCGTCGGCGAGCCCTTCGAGTTCCGCCGCGTCCCACGCCGCCAGCCGGCGCACGGGCGGGTTCTCGGGGGCGACAGCCTCGTCGAAATCCGAACCTGCACCCGCACCCGCACCCTCGCTCATTCCCGCAGCGCCTCCTCCCGCCGCGTGGCGTCGCGGGTGTCGTCCTCGATGTCGAGGGCGACGACCGCCGGCTTGTACGCCCCGCCCGCGAAGAGGTCGTGGTCGCCGATCGACGACTCGACCATCCGGGTGAAGGCCCGACGCTCCGAGGGGAGGTGGCCGTAGATCACCTCCTCCTCGACGAGGTCGTACACGGGGATCCGGGGTGTGAGGAGCGTGTTCTCGCCGACGATGGTGTTCTCGCCGACTCTAAACCCGCTCGTGACGCGACAGCCCGCCCCGAGCGAGACGCCGTCTTCGAGCACGACGGGCGCGTCCTCGACGGGTTCGAGCACGCCGCCGATGAGCGTGTTCGCGCCGAGTTTGACGCCCTCGCCGATCTGTGCGCAGGAGCCGACGGTGTCACAGGAGTCGACGAGCGTGCCGTCGCCCACGTACGCGCCGACGTTGACGAACGACGGCGACATCATGATGCAGTCACTCCCCAAGAAGGCGCCGCGACGGATCGCCGTCCCGTCGGGGGTGTTCCGCGTCCCCTTCGCGGCGAGGTCGTCCGTCTCTCTCAGGGGTAAGACGTCGTGGTAGGTGACGTCGCCGTACTCGCGGGGGTGGGTCTCTCGGAGGCCGAAGTTCAGCAGGATGCCCCGCTTGACCCACGCGTTCGCCTCCCAGCTCTCGACCCCCGAGCCGGTCTTCTCGGCGGCGCGGACCTCGCCGGCTTCGAGCGCGTCGAGGAACGCGTCGAGCGTCTCGGCCTCGGCCGCAGTGGTCGACGCCGCGTCGACCTCGCCCGCGTCGTACCGCTCCCACAGCGTCTCGATCTCGGTCTGCAGTGTCATGTCTCCCAGTCACTCCTCATCGTTGATTACGGCTCCGAAGTCGTACCGGCCGGCGTCCCGCCCGGCGAGCCACGCGGCCGCGTCAAGCGCGCCGTCGGCGAAGACGCCGCGGTCGAGCGCCGTGTGCGACAGCGAGAGGTACTCGTGGTCGCCCCCGAGGAGCACCTCGTGCTCGCCGGGGATGCCGCCGGCGCGGCGGGCGTGGACGCCGATCTCCCCGTCCTCGCGCGGCTGGTGGCCCTCGCGGCCGTGGACGCGGGGGTGGTCGCCCCGTTCGGCGTCCAGATCGTCGAGGAGCGCGTTCGCCGTCCCCGAGGGGGCGTCGCGCTTGCCGTTGTGGTGTGTCTCGGTCAGTTCGACGTCGAAGTCGGGCAGCGCTCCGACCGCCTCGCGGACCGCCCGGCGGAGCGCGGCGATCCCCCGGGAGAAGTTCGACGCCTTCAGCACCGGGACGGTCTCGCTGGCCCGGTCGAGCGTCGCCTCCTGTTCGGCGTCGAAGCCCGTCGTCCCGACGACGGCGGCGACGCCGGCGTCCGCGCAGGCGGCGACGTACTCGGCGCTGGCGGCGGGGGCGGTGAAGTCGACGAGCACGTCGACCTCGCGCTCGACGAGCAGCCGAGGGAGGGTGTCGGCGTCGGCGACGGGAACCCCCTCGACCGCGTCTTCGGCGGAGCCGCTCACCGCGAGCGCGAGGTCGAGGTCGTCCCGCTCGCGCGCGAGCGCGATCAGTTCGCGACCCATCCGCCCGGTCGCTCCCGTCACCGCGACCTGTGGAGCCTCGCTCACTGGTCGGCCTCCGCGGCGACCCGTTCCTGTGCCAGCCCGTCGAGGATGCGCTCCAGTTCCGCGGCGTTCTCCTCGGACATCCGCGTCAGCGGCAGGCGGAGGTGCGCGGGGCTGTAGTCGCGGATCCCCATCGCCTCCTTCACCGGGATGGGGTTCGTCTCGACGAACAGCTGGCGGACGAGCGGGGCGAGGCGGTGGTGGATCTCGCGGGCCTGTCCGTAGTCGCCGTCGAGCGCGGCGTGGACCAGCTCGACCGTGCGCTCGGGTTCGACGTTCGCGACGACGCTGATCGTCCCGGCCCCGCCGACCGAGAGCACGGGGAGAGTGAGGCCGTCGTCACCCGACAGCACCTGGAACGACTCGTCGCGGGTCCGCTCGATCACCTCGGAGATCTGGTTCAGGTCGCCGCTGGCCGCCTTGTACCCCTGGATGTTGGGGTGTGAAGCGAGTTCGACGGCGGTGTCGGGGAGGATGTTACGCCCCGTCCGCGAGGGGACGTTGTAGACGATCTGCGGGAGGTCGACTGCGTCCGCGATCGTCCGGTAGTGTTCGACGAAGCCTGCGGGTTCGGGCTTGTTGTAGTACGGCGAGATCAAGAGGAGGGCGTCCGCGCCCGCGTCGGCCGAGCGCCGCGAGAGTTCGAGCGCCTCGCGGGTGTTGTTCGAGCCGGAGCCGGCGATGACCGGCACCTCGTCGCCAACCTCGCTCACGACGCACTCGACCACCTCGATGTGTTCGTCGTGTGTGAGCGTCGCGGACTCGCCGGTCGAGCCGACGGGGACGAGCCCGTCGACGCCGGCGTCGACGAGTCGTCGAGCGTCCGCGCGGAGGGTTTCGAAGTCGATGCTGTCGTCGTCGTGGAAGGGCGTGCACATCGCCGGGTACACGCCGCGGAATTCGTCGAGTGTCATCGGATGTGAGTGTAGTGTGTGGTGTCTCGTCTGTGGTCGAACGTGTCGCTCTCCGACTGTCGGAAACCGCCCGAAACGGGGTCGCCACTCCCGCCACGAGCGTCAGAAGACGCGTTTTTTCGGAACCGTCGGCGTCGACCCACGCGGCGCTCTCGACGGACGAGCACTGGTGGGCGCGGGTCGGGTCACACCTGAGTCCACGCACGGGTCCCCTGTTATAGCTTGCGGGACCCGTTCGGCGTTCGTATCGTTGCTCCGATACTTCGCCGGGAGCGTTCCGTCTCGTCGGAGCGCCGGGGCGAGGGAGAGCGAACTGACGACGACACCGGCGGAAGCACGGCCGCCAGGGCGATTTGACCCCGTCCTCCCCAGTCGATTCGGTCGTTTCGCTCCCGCGCGCCGGTCGCGGCGGTGTGTCGTGCGTGGCTCGTGATCGTGCGCACGCACGAGCGAGTCTGCCGGAGAGGTGTGGTCTCACTGTCCGGACGGTCGTCTCCGCACCACGCCCCCCGTGCGCATCTCGTGGGGACGGGTAGAGCGCCACTGGTTGCCGATGCGCCTCGTCGTCACCTGGCTTCCCGTGTCGACGCGCCGGGACATCCTCGCTGCCGGCTCCGTCCCCCCTCGTTCGGACCGATAACCGTTAGTCGGTGGACCATCGTCATCTGATAATGACCGAGATCCATCCGCACCAGCGGGTCGCCGTCCTCGTCGACGCCCAGAACCTCTATCACTCCGCTCATAGCCTCTACTCGCGGAACATCGACTACTCCGCCCTCCTGGAGAAAGGCGTCTCCGGTCGCGAACTGGTCCGCGCCATCGCCTACGTCATCCGCGCGGACTCGCCCGACGAGGAGCGCTTCTTCGAGGCGCTGGTCGACATCGGCTTCGAGACGAAGATCAAGGACATCAAGACGTTCGGCGACGGGTCGAAGAAGGCCGACTGGGACGTGGGGATGAGCCTCGACGCCGTCACGCTCGCCTCGCACGTCGACACGGTGGTGCTCTGTACCGGCGACGGCGACTTCTCGCGGCTCTGCTCGCACCTCCGCCACGAGGGCGTCCGCGTCGAGGTGATGGCGTTCGGCGAGTCGACCGCCGACGAACTCGTCGACGCGACGGACGCCTTCCTCGACCTCTCCGAACGACAGGAGACGTTCCTCCTGTAGCTCCCGAACGCGTCGGGTTGCACCGTCGGCCCTGCGGCAAAACAGTCGAAAGCGGGTCACGGCACCGTGCGCCTGAACGGTCTTGAGCGGCCCTACCTGCGCCTGAACGGCCGCCGAATGGTCGGTCCCCGTCAGTCCGCTGGCCCGTCTGCCCGTCTACGCGGCACCGCGCCCGATACTCGAGCGGGCGAGCGCGGCGGCGGCACCCACGACGGCGGCGACCGCGAGGACGAGCGGGACGCCCTGGGGCGCGCTGCTGGCGGCGAACAGGCCGCTACTCGTCAGCAGGAAACAGACGCCGACGAGCGCGAGTCTGAGGTTCATGTTCGTCACACGGTAATTCACCGGTATATTGGTTTCTCTCTCGCCCGACCGTGTGAGCAGTGGGCATGGCGACGGGATGAAAGAGGTTTTGTCCGCACCGCGGCGAGGGGTGCACATGAGCGACGCGGACGAGCGCGACCTCCGCCAGCTGCGGACGGTCGCCGACTACCAGTTCGGCGAGGGCGCGGGAGCCGCGCTGTTTCCCGCCGACGAGGACCTGCGGATCGAGCGCACGTCGAGCGGCCGGCCCAGCCAGGTCCACGCCGACGCCGGCCGCCTGGTCACGTACGCCGTCGACGGGCGGTGTACCCTCGGCCTCGAAGGGGGGCGCCGCCTGACGGCCGCCCTCGACGCGCCCGCGTACCGCGTCGTCGTCGGCGACGAGTCCGAGCCGTTCGTCCGCGACGGCAAGAACGCGTTCGCGAAGTTCGTCCGCGAGGTCGACCCCGTCGTTCGCCCCGGCGACGAGGTGGCCGTGGTCGACGAGGGAGGGGCACTGCTCGCGGTCGGTCGTGCGGAACTCTCCGCCGATGCGATGGGCGACTTCGGGACGGGAATGGCGGTGAAGGTTCGGGAGGGCAACCCCGTCGCCTCGTCCGACGCCGCGTAGCGCGCCACGCGGCCGAACGGACAGGACTCGCGCTCGAACAGACAGGACCTGAACGGGTATGTGTCCGCGGGCACCACGGGACGTACGGATGTCCCTCAGACGTGCGCTCACGGACCTGTTGCTCCTCGACGACCGGACGTTCCGAACGCGCCTGCCGGCGTTCCTCGACGAGAACGGTCTCGACGCCGAGCGACCGGACCGGGCGGTCGCGGACGGCTCCCCGGACGACGCGACCGCCGCGGTGGCCGGCCTCGACGATCCGACGCCGCTCGAACGGGAACTGGTGTGGCGGGTCCGCGTGCTCGACGACGTCCCGTTCGGGCTCACGCTCTCGGGGCCGGCGTACGAGGACAACCCCATCCGGTACGCCAACCGGACGTTCCGGCGACTGAGTGGCTACTCGATGGCGGAACTCCGCGGGGAGAACCCACGCCTGCTCCAAGGGCCGGAGACGGCGGCCGGTCCTGTCGCTGACCTCCGCGAGGCGCTCGACATCTGGGAGCCCGTCACCGTCACCCTCCGGAACTACCGGAAGGACGGCACCCCGTTCCGGAACCGCGTGTCGCTCGTCCCCCTCGAGGACGACACCGGGACGGTCACCAACTGGATCGGGATCCAGGAGGCGATCGACGACTGAAGCCGTCGCCACGCGCGTTAGAGGTACGACGCGAGGCCGAGCGCCTCGACCAGCGGGACGCCCGCGACGAGCGATCCGAGGAGGTAGCCGCCGACCGCGCCGCCGTTGAGGAGCGGGAGGCCGGCGTGGGCCCGCCCCTTCGTCACGGCCCACATCAGAATAAAAAAGCCGAGGAACGTGCCGATCATCGCCGTCAGAGCGGGGACGTTGAGCGCCGGGAGCGACGAGAGGCCGAACGAGGCGGCCGGCGAGAAGAAGGCGGCGCTGGCGACCATCACGGTCGGCATGACGGCGTCACCGAGGCCAATGAAGAAGGCGTCGCGGACGTCGTCTTCCTCGTTCTCGCCAGCCCCGTCGACCGCCGCAGGCGCGCTCCCGTCTGGGTCCGCCTCCGCGGTCGCATCCGTGGCCGTCGGCTCCCCGTCGGGCGTCTCCGGCGACCGGTCCCCGCCGTCGGCCGTCACCGTTTCGTCCTCGTCACCCTCGTGCACCTCGTTCGCGTCGGCGAACTCCGTGTCGAGAAGCGAGTACGAGAGGCTGGTCGGGATCACGAGCACGACGGGAACGCGGAGATCCATCACGCCCTCTGCGAGTTCGAGCATGTGTCGCGTCCCGTAGACGGAGATGGCGTCGTACACCGCGAGCACGAGCAGGAGGACGACGGCCGGGAGGACGCCGAAGCTGATCCCGAAGAGCGCGGCGGCTCCCGCGCCCATCAGCACGCCCGCAGTGTCGATGACGTACCACTCGGGGTACGCGAGGAGCGCGAGCGCGACGACGGCGGCGAGCACGACCGAGAGGAAACCGGGGACGAGCGCGCTGAAGACGTACCACGACAGGAGCCCCGAGGTGAAGATGACGAGCGCTCGGACGGCCCAGTCGAAGTCGTACTTGAACGCGGCGAGCATCACCGCCGTGGCGACGAGGATCGCGCCGATGTACAGGAGGCTGTTCGCCGGATCCGTCGGGTCCTCGACCTGCTGGTACCCCTCGGCGTAGAAGGTCGGAACGAGCGCAAGCGCCCCGAGTTGGACGAGGAGGAACAGCACGGCGGCGAACGCGATCCCGCCGTAGACGCGCGGTTTCATACTCCCGCGTTTCGGCGGCAGGGCTTTGGGGCTTTTCGTTCCGTCGTGTGCGAAAACGAAACCCCAGGGGCAGACCAGCGGAGAGACCGTTCGGCACGTGTGCGCACCGCGATCCGTGGAGCGGAGCGGTATCGGGAGACGAGAGAAACGGAGACGTATCAGCATTGGAAGACGAGAGGGTCCGAAACCCGACACGGTGGCCGGGCGCACGAGCGGCCTCACACGCCGAAGCACCTGCGGCGCTCCGAGCCGCCACTCGCTTCGGTCGTGAAGTCCTCCCTAACCGGGTGCTCCCGGACAGAGCCGCGAGCAGGACCACCGAAACAACGCCGTCGCTCCGGGCCTTCGATCGCTCCCACTGGTCGCTCTCGAAGACCTCGCGCGAGTCGCTCGCCATCG
This sequence comes from Salinigranum marinum, assembly GCF_024228675.1. Taxonomy (NCBI): domain Archaea; kingdom Methanobacteriati; phylum Methanobacteriota; class Halobacteria; order Halobacteriales; family Haloferacaceae; genus Salinigranum; species Salinigranum marinum. The sequence goes on from NZ_CP100461.1 coordinate 1,922,971, forward strand.
ATGCACGTCAGAGAACACGGATCACCGCGCGTACAGCTTCGAGCCGACGAGCGACGCGGGCGTGACGCCGCTCGCGGGCGAGACGGCCACGTACGGTCGGTCGACTGGACCGAACACGTCGACGATTCGCCCCACGGTCGAAAGCGAGTCGTCGAGGACGGCCGTGCCGATCTCCGGTGGGTCGTCGTCGAGGCGAACGATCGCGACCCCCTGGGCGACCCGGGAGACGGTTCCGACGCGCTTCATTCTCCCCCCCGCATCAGTCGCGCAGGATATTGACGTACGCGGCGACAGCCTGGACGAGGTCGTTCTTCGAGGCGTCGTCGGCCCCCTGAACCAGGACGCGGCCGCGACGTTCGTACTCCCGGGAGTACGCCTTGTCCCGTTCGATGACCGCGTCGTAGCCGACCTGCTGGACCGCCTTCGCGAGTTCGTCGACGGTCGGCTCTTCGACCGCCTGGTCCAGTGCGACCCGGCGACCCTCCGACCGGGAGCGGGCGGCGTCGAAGTACGCGGGCCAGATGACGTTCTCGACCATACACCGAGGAGGGAGACGACGCCGTAATACGGTTGTGGTCCGGTCGCCTCCGGCAGCCATTCGGTCGAGTGCCGGGACGCTCCCCCCGAAGTACAACACGTATTTACGTACTGAAACTGCGGTTGTACTCACGGATGTCTCGGGACGTACGCGTCCGCGCCGTGGGCTGGTCGGCCGGCCTCGCGGCGGTCTGTGCGGTCGCGATGGTCGTCAGCGCCGGCATCGGCCCCGTTCGCCTCCCGCCGACGACGGTCGCGCAGGTCGTCCTCGACGCGCTCCCGGGGGTGGCGTTCGACGTCCCGCGGGAGGCGTCGATCATCGTCGGGCGGGTCAGGATGCCCCGAATCGCCCTCGCCGCCGTCGTCGGCTTCGCGCTCGCCACCGCGGGCGTCGTCATGCAGGGCTTCTTCCGAAATCCGATGGCCGATCCCTCCATCGTGGGCGTCTCGTCGGGAGCGGCGGTCGGTGCGGTCGCCTCGATCGCCCTGCCCGCCCTCCCGTTCGGGATCGGGCTCCAAGCCGCGGCGTTCGTCGGCGCGGTCGTCGCCGCCTTCGGGGTCTACCTCATCGCCACGGAGAACGGCCGGACGCCGGTCGCGACGCTTCTGCTCGCCGGCGTGGCCGTCCAGACGTTCCTCGGTGCCGTCGTCTCCTTTCTCCTCCTGCAGGCGGGCGAGAGCCTCGACCGCGCCGTCTTCTGGCTCATGGGCCACCTCCACGACGCCTCCTGGGGCGACGTCCAGGCCACGCTTTTCGTCCTCCCACCGACGTTCCTCCTGCTGTTGGTGTACACCCAGGACCTCAACGTGTTGTTGCTCGGCGAGGAGGACGCCCACTCGCTCGGCATCGAAGTCGAGCGGACGAAGCGCCTGCTGCTCGCGCTCGCCAGCCTCGTCACCGCGGCGGCGGTCGCGGTCTCGGGCGTCATCGGGTTCGTGGGGCTGGTCGTCCCGCACATGATGCGGCTCGTCGTGGGGCCCGACCACCGCGTCCTCCTGCCGGCGTCGGCGTTCGGCGGCGCGGCCTTTCTCGTCGTGACCGACACCGTCGCACGGTCGGGACCCGCCGAACTCCCGGTAGGGATCGTCACCGCTGCGGTCGGCGCGCCCTTCTTCATCTACTTGCTCCGCTCGCGGGAGGTCCGCCGGCTGTGATCGACGTGGCGGACCTCGTCGTCGATCTCGGCGACGAGCGGGTGCTCGACGGCGTCTCGACGACGGTCTCGAGAGGCGAGTTCGTCGGGCTCGTCGGCCCGAACGGCGCGGGCAAGACCACGCTGTTGCGGACGATCAACGGGGCGCTCACGCCCACGGCGGGACGCGTGCGCGTCGCCGGCGAGGACGTCCACGACCTCTCGTCGCGGGCGGCGAGCCGGCTCGTCGCGACCGTCCCGCAGACGACGTCGCTGTCGTTCGATTTTTCCGTTCGGGAGGCGATCGAGATGGGCCGAACGCCCCACCGCTCGCGCTTTTCGACGTGGCGACCCGACGATGCGACCGCCGTCGAGCGCGCGATGACGCGGACCGAGGTCGAAGAACTGGCCGACCGGGCCGTCACGGAGATCTCCGGAGGGGAGCGACAGCGGGTGCTCATCGCCCGCGCGCTCGCCCAGGAGACACCGCTCGTCCTCTTGGACGAGCCGACGGCGAGCCTCGACATCAACCACCAGGTCCGCACGCTCGAGTTGGTTCGTGCGCTCGTGGGCGAGGGGAAGACCGCCGTCGCGGCCATCCACGACCTGAACCTCGCGGCGCACTACTGCGACCGCCTCGTCCTCCTCGCCGAGCGGACGGTCGTCGCGGCGGGCACCCCGGAGCACGTGCTGACCGAGTCCCGGCTCCGCGACGCGTTCGGGGCCAACGCGGTCGTCTCCCGGCATCCCGTGACCGGATCGGTGTACGTCACCGCCCTGCCGGAACCGAGCGGGGACGCCGTGGGTCGGGTCCACGTCGTCGGGGGCGGCGGAAGCGCCGCGCGCGTCCTCTATCTCCTCTCGGCGGCGGGGTACACCGTGACCGTCGGCGCGCTCAACGAGGGCGACACCGACACCGAAACCGCCCGCCACCTCGGGTTCGATGTCGTCACGGTCCCCCCGTACGCGGGGATCGACGAGGCGACGCGGGAGACCGTCGCCGAGCGCGTGGCGGACGCCGACGTCGTCGTCGTCACCGACGTGGAGGTGGGCGACGGCAACCTCCCGAACCTCGCCGCCGCCGCCGCCGCGGACGAGATCGTCGTCGTCGAACAACGGCCGTTCGGGGAACGGAACTTCGCCGGGGATCGGGGGACGGAGGCGTACGACCGCCTCCGCCGGAACGGGACGGTCGTCGGACAGCGCGGCGTCCTCGGGGCGGTCGAGGCCGCCGTGAGCGACGGCGCGAGGGCGGCGACGGACCGGACGGGCGACGGGACGGGAGCCGACGAGACGCCGGCGGACGATCGACCGGCGACCGGCCGGGACGACCCGTTCTCGTCCCCGCCGCCGTCGTCCCGTTACTCGTCGTCGAGCGAGTCATAGAGACGGTCGCCGACGAGGGTGCCGACGACCCCCGGCAACACGAGAAACGAGACGGCGAGGACGGTCACGAGCCCGAACCAGCGCGAGACCGGATCGGTCGGCGGCCACAGGAGGGGGAGCGCCTCGACGACGACGTCTCGGAAGACGACAACCGAGAGGCCGGCGGCGACCGCCGAACAGCCGAGACGGACGGCGAGTCGCTCGCGCGAGGGGCCGGGATTGGGTGTCGGAAACGTGTCTGTCACGTCCGCCCGTACGGACTGGGACATATAAACCCACCACCGCTGTGTTCAATAGCTCCCGACTCATAATATACGCGACATTATTCGCATGAAACTCGCACTCATCGGCGTCGGCCAGGCCGGCGGCAAGGTGGTAGACGCGCTCGTCCGGTACGACGCCGAGACACGGAGCGGCTTCATCGGCGCCGCGGTCGCGGTGAACACCGCCCGCGCGGACCTGCTCGGGCTCGAACAGATCCCACCAGCGAAACGCGTGCTCGTGGGACAGGCCCGGGTGAAGGGCCACGGCGTCGGTGCGGACAACGAACTCGGCGCGGAGGTGATGTCCGAGGACGTCGGCGAGGTGCTGGCCGCCCTCGACGCGGTCCACTCCCACGAGGTCGACGCCTTTCTGGTGGTGGCGGGCCTCGGCGGCGGCACCGGCTCCGGCGGCGCGCCAGTGATCGCCCGCGGGCTCAAACGGCTTCACACGGAGCCAGTGTACGGCCTCGCGCTCCTCCCCGGGAGCGACGAGGGGGGGATCTACACGCTCAACGCCGCGCGGTCGTTCCAGACGTTCGTCCGCGAGGTGGACAACCTGCTCGTCTTCGACAACGATGCCTGGCGGCGGAGCGGCGAGTCGCTCGAGACCGGGTACGCCGAGAGCAACGCGGAACTCGCCCGACGGCTCGGCGTGCTCTTCTCCGCGGGCGAACCCGGGCGGGAGGTCGCCGAGAGCGTCGTCGACGCGAGCGAGATCATCAACACGCTCGCGTCGGGCGGCGTCTCGACGATCGGCTACGCGGCCGCGCCGGTCGAGCGCTCGGCGTCCGGGCTGTTCTCGCGCTTCCGGGCCGCCCCGACGACCACCGACGACGGCGGGGCGACGAACCGCGTGTCGAGTCTGGTCCGACGCGCGACCCTCGGTCGGCTCACGCTCCCCTGCGAGGTTCGGGGGACCGAACGCGCGTTGCTCGTGGTGAGCGGGCCGCCGGCGGCGCTGTCGCGGCGAGGGATCGAACGCGGGCGCACGTGGCTCGAAGACGAGACCGGGACGATGGAGGTCCGCGGCGGTGACTACCCGACCGACTCGAGCTACGTCGCCGCGGTCGTCCTGCTCTCGGGCGTGACCTCGGTCCCGCGGATCAAGGAACTGCAGGCGGTCGCCATCGAGGCCCAGCGCGACTTCCACGAGCGCGACGCGGCGAGCCCCGAGCGCCTCGCGGCCCTCCTCAACACCGACGACGAACTCGACGTGCTGTTCTGAGCGCCAACGTCGGCGACCGACCCGGTCGGAACGCTCGATTCTCGGGGGAGTCGACCCCGGAGTCCGTGACGGGACAAACCGGTGGACGGCTCGCGTTCGGTCCGCGCTCGGCGGCGGCACGTCGCTGGGGACGGGAGATGGACCGGGCCATATCACTCTGATAGGTATCAATCAGTAGGGTTGTTCCCACAAAGAGGGAATCAAGCCGAGATTCAAAAGTAGCCCGAGTGAGATACTGCTCTCGTATGGGGGCACGCCGCCGTGCCAGACGACCGAGTCGAGGCGTACTGAACCGAGAAACCGGGCGACGGCCCGGAGCGGTGACGACGAGTGACGACCGGGAGGCGTCGCGTCGCTGCTCCGAGCGATCGACCGGGGAGACCCGCGTCGGGACGGGAACATGAGCAGCCACGGCGAACGCGCCCCCGAGGCGGAACTCGGGCTTCTCGACGCCACGATGATCGGCATGGGCGCGATGATCGGCGCGGGCATCTTCGTCCTCACGGGGCTCGCCGCGGAGATCGCGGGGCCGGGGGCCATCTTCGTCTTCGCGCTCAACGGCGTCGTCACCGCCTTCACCGGGCTGTCGTACGCCGAGCTCGCCTCCGCGATCCCCAAGTCCGGCGGCGGCTACGCCTTCGTCCGCGAGGTGTTCGCGGATCTACAGTCGTTCCTGATGGGGTGGATGCTCTGGTTCGCGTACATGATCGCCGGCGCGCTGTACGCGCTCGGCTTCGCGCCCAACTTCCTCGAACTGCTCCACGTCTACGGGATCGTCCCGCCGCCGGATCAGGTGGGTGCGATCGCCCTGCCCGTGATCGACGCCGGAATCCCCGCCGGGGTCGGATTGGCGTTCGTGGCCGTGGCACTCTTCGTCGCACTCAACGCGGTCTCGACCGCGGCGAGCGGGAGTATCGAGACGATCTTCACGGCGACGAAGGTGACCATCCTGATGATCTTCGTCGGCTTCGGCGTCGCCTCGCCGATGTTCTCCTCCGCGGAGTTCCAGCCCCTCTTCCCGGGAGACCGGACGGCTTTCGCCGTCCTGCCGGCGATGGGGCTGACGTTCATCGCCTTCGAGGGGTACGACCTCATTACCACCGTGACCGAGGAGGTGAAGAACCCCCGCGAGAACATCCCCAAGGCCATCTTCGTCAGCCTCGCGGTGACCGTCGTCGTCTACCTGCTCGTCGTCACCGTCGCCATCGGCACGCTCGGCGCGAGCGGGCTGGCCGCGGCGGGCGAGGCCGGCATCGCCCAGGCCGCGACGGAGTTCATGCCGACCGGGCTTCCGGTGATCAAGAACGGCGGCGCGGTGATCGTCTTCGGGGCGGTGTTCTCGACGCTCACCGCGCTCAACGCCGTGGTCATCGCCTCCTCGCGGGTCGCGTTCTCGATGGGCCGGGAGGGCCAGCTCCTGCCGGGGTTCGGCCAGCTCCACCACCGCTTCGGGACGCCGTTCGTCGCCATCGTCACGAGCGCCATCGTCATGCTCGGCTCCGTCGTTCTGCCGACGCAGAGCGCCGGCAACATGTCCAGTCTCTTCTTCCTGCTGTCCTTTATCGTCGTGAACGGCGCGGTGATCAAACTCCGCCGCGAGCGCCCGGACATGACGCGTCCGTACGAGATGCCGCTGTACCCGCTGCCGCCGCTGCTCGGCATCGTGTTGAACCTCGTGCTGACGGTCGTCCTGATCGAGTTCCTGATCCGGACCGATCCGCTCGCGCTCGTCCTCAGCGTTAGCTGGATCGTGCTCGGGGTGGTGACGTACGTCGGGCTCAACCGGTTCAAGACGGCGCGGGGGGTCGGCGCGGGGACGGACGAGATCGGAGAGCCGGACGAGTTGGAGACGACCGACGTGGACGCCGCGTTCGAGGAGGAAAGCGAGGGCGGTGCGGGCACCGATGCAGGACTAGCCGCGGACGAGGACGACTGACAACGACACCAGACCATGACCACAAAACTCGACATCATCATCGCGGGCGGCGGCCGTGTCGGCTTCCAGACAGCGGAGATGCTCGACGACCTCGGACACGACGTCAGGATCGTCGAGCGCGACGGGGAGCGGTGCGAGCAGATCGCGGACGCGTACTTCGCGACGGTGATCGAGGGGGACGCGGCGAACCCCGACATCCTCGAACAGGCGGCCGTCGACCGCGCCGACGCGGTCGCCGCCCTGACCGGCGAGACGGGCCTAAACCTCGCGGTCTGCATGGCGGCCGAACGGCTATCGCCGGAGATCCGGAGCGTCTGCCGCATCGACCGCGCCGCCGGCGAGTCGTACACCCGGTTCGTCGACGCGGTGCTCTTCCCCGAGCGCGCCGGTGCGCGCGTCGCCGTCAACGAGATCATCGGCGGCGACGTCCAGACGCTGGCCGACGTGACCGGGACGCTCGACATCATGCAGATCCGCGTCGTCGAGGGAGCCCCGGCCGCCAACAAGACGCTACAGGAGATCCGGTTCCCCTCGGGGACGCTCGTCATCTCCGACGACGACGGCGAACGCATCGCCCGGCCCGACACGACGCTGGACCCCGGGCGGCGCTACATCGTCGCCGTCGAACCCGACGTCGCCGGCGAGGTGATGAACCTGCTGCGAGGCTGAGTGCGCTGCGGGGTGAGTCACACAGGCGGGACGACGAGGACCGGTACCGTCGACGTCCGGACGACTCGCGCGGCGACGCTTCCGAGGAGCGCCCGCGAGAGCCCCGCCCGCCCGTGGGTGCCGACGACCACTACGTCGGCGGCGGTCTCGTCGGCGTACGCACAGATCTCCCGGTGGGGGACGCCGACGCGAACAGTGCTGACGACGTCGACGCCGGCCTCCCTGGCCCGTTCGGCGGCGTCGTCGACGGCCGTCTCCGCCGCGTCCCGGAGCAGTTCGTCGACGGCGTCGATGTCGGCGTCCGTGAACGGGTCGAGGTCGCCGACGTCGACGACCGAGAGGACGTGTAACGTCGCCCCCGTCTCGATCGCGAGCGTCACCGCACGGTCGAACGCGCGGCTCGCGGGCGTGCTCCCGTCGGTGGCGAGGAGGACGGCGTCGTACACATCGAATGTCAACGCTTCTACCATCCTAACCGTTGTGGCCGGACCGGTCGGCGGACCATGGCGAGCGGTTAATCCGTCGGGGTCCGTACGATGACGGACGGGGACCACGATGGAACACATCGAGTACGTGTACACGGTCGGGATGCCGGAATCGGACGTCGAACGACATCTGCGCGAGGCCGAGACCGGGGTGTTGTCGCTCGCCGACGGGAGTCGCGCGTACGCGGTCCCGGTGCACTGTCACTACCAGGCGGGGAGCGTCCTGTTCCGGCTGAGCGACGACGACGACAGCGAGAAACTCGCGTTCCTCGACGCCACGACCGAGGCGTGTTTCGTTGTGTACGGGGCGACGAACGGCGAGTCGTGGAGCGTCGTCGTCCGCGGCTCCATCGGTCCCATCGGGGACCCGGAGCGGTACGACGCCGCGGCGATCAACGAACGGTTCGGCCCCGTGCGGATCTTCGACGAGGACGTCGGCGACACCGCGATCGAACTGTTCGAACTGCGCGCGACCTCGGTGACCGGCCGGGAGACACCCCGGTTCGGCTGACGGGAGCACGAGCGCCACGGGCTGTCGGGGGCGGGACCCTCGTGTACGCGACGCCGCGTCGTCCTCCGCCAGCGCACGTGCGCCGGCGCACGCGACGTCAACGTCCGCGGGCGCGACTGATTCCCGTGCGACGAGAAGCGCCCCACGTCTCTTTTCGCTCGGCCGACGTATCGGAGAGTGGTGAGTACGATGCCCACGACCACGCGCCCCCGAGTCGAACTGTGGATTCGCACGCTCCCCGCCGGCGAGGGCGAAGAGCACGACGAACTCCGGCGACGGTTGGCGTGGCTCGACCGCCGCGGCGTGATCGAGTCGGTCCGAGTCAGGACGTGGCCCCACGAGGTCGCACTGGACGGCCCCACGACGCCGCGCGACCGGGCCATCGCGAACCGGGTCCGCGCGTTCCGCCAGTGGGCGGCGGAGCAGGGCGTCACGCTCCCGGCGTTCGGCGACCGCACGACCGCCGGCGTCGGACGGATGGGGCCCGAGTACACGGCGCTGACGCTCCCCCAGACCGCGCTGGCGGTGACGCGCGAGGGCGTGCTCCAGTGGGTCGCTCCCTGCGTCGAGGACGGCCGGGAGCGGACGCCGATGGAGTGGGTCGGCGCCGCGACCGAGGGCGACGCGCCGGGCTGTGACGTGGGGCCGCGACTCGTCGCCTGAGTCGCGCGTGCACGGGCCACCGGTCCACCACGTCGGCTTTCTCACCAGTTCTCTGTCGACTCTTGACCGGCTCTTCGCCAGGCTCTCGTCGGTTCTCGAGTGCGTCACCGGATCTGCTCGGGTCGTCACCGGCGCTTCGTCGCCCGGTCGGGGCGAAGCGTCAGCCTTACTCGCGCCGACGGTCTCTTCGACGGCGATGAGCGTCCCCTGCGTGTGCGTCGCCCGCGAAGCCGGCGAGGAGGTCCGGCGGGAACTCGCCGCGGCCGACCTCCTCGACGAGGACCACGAGATCGTCGTCGAAGACGGCTCGATCTACATCCCCGTCACGGAACGGGCGGCCGCCGTCGCCGCGCTCGACGCCGGGGCCGCCGCCATCGACAGCGACATCGATGTCGTCCACCGCGACGCACCCGAGCGCGACTCGCAGGTCACGCCGGCCGACGTGCTCGGCTTCGCACCGAGCATCGAGCGCCTGGGAGAGATCGCGATCCTCGACGAGGACGATCCGGAGCGCGCCCGACGGATCGCCGACGCGATCGTCGAGTCGGACCTCCCCGTCGAGACCGTCGTCAACCGGGCCTCGAAGGTGAAAGGCGAGCTTCGGGTCCGCGACTGGGACGTGCTCGTCGGGGACGGAACGGAAACCGTCCACCGCGAGTACGGCCACGACTTCCGCCTCGACATCGCCACGGTGTACTTCTCCCCCCGGCTCGCCACGGAACGCCACCGCGTCGTCAGCCAGGTCGAACCGGGCGAACGCGTCTTCGACATGTTCGCCGGCGTCGGCCCGTTCGTGGTGCCGATGGCCGCCCGCGGTGCCGAGGCGGTCGGCGTCGACCTCAACGAACGCGCGGTCGACTACCTCCGGGAGAACGCCCGCCGGAACGGCGTCGCGGATCGGGTGACTGCGATCCAGGGGGACGTCCGCGACGTCGCCGGCGCGTACGCGGGGTGGGCCGACCGGATCGTCATGAACCTCCCCCACTCGGCCGACGGGTTCTTGGCGACCGCGGTCGACGTCGCCGGCGACGACTGCGTGGTTCACTACTACGACATCCAACACGACAAGGACCCCTTCGGGCCCGGCCTAGCGGCGATCAGAGCCGTGGCGGAGCCGGAGTACGACGTGGCGGTCGAGACCGAACACGTCGTGCGGTCGTACGCCCCCCACGAACTGAACGTCTGTCTGGACGTGCGGTTGACTCGCAGGGAGTAGGGCGATTCGGAAGCCTTATTTCCCTCTTGCAGGTACGTGATGTTGCACGACGGCGTGCCGGTGTAGCTCAGCTGGCAGAGCGATTCCTTCGTAAGGAATAGGCCGAGGGTTCAAATCCCTCCACCGGCTTGATATTTCAGGTTCAAAGCCCCTACGAGATAGGGGTGGCGAAGTTTACAAACCACCAGTCGAATCTCCCTCGTTCGGGTCGTTAGCGCTGTTTCTTACGAAGACGCACTCGGAGAACAGTTCGAGAACTTCTGCGAGAAGCATGGGTTCAGCCGCAAATACGTAGCAACCCGTGGCATCGAGCTGTTCATCCAGCAGTACGAGGCCAAAGAGCAGTAGCACAGCTTCCGGGCCACCAGGTCCGTTACTCTAGCTATCTAGAACAAACTTTCGAGGACACGCTTCGATAATTAGCATCTGTCTCCATCGAATACTCCGTCTTGGATACATTTGTGATGAAAGCAATCGACATCACGGTTGGACGCACTGCCGTCAAAATACTCCTCGTTGCGGTCGTTGTGGCTGCCGGAGTCTTCGGTGGCGTTGGGACGGCATCGGCCGAACCCATGGATGGGAAAGGGAACGATCCGTATCCGCCGAGTCTATACGCGTCACTCGATGGCAAGGACAACTATGTGTACCCACCGCCGGGAGTCTACGCCTCGCTTGACGGGAAGGGCAACGATGTGCCCACCCTTCCGCCGAGTCTGTACTCGTTTGATGGAACAGAGAACGATGCCACGATTGACGCGTTCCCGATCAACAACGTCACCGTCTTCGCCGCGACGTACGTTGGGAGAGGCGGTGGATCTGGTAAACCCAGTTTCTAACAATTCGGTTCACTTATGCGAAATATATCGTTCGTTTTGTTCCACCACTTTTTTGTGCGTGATTTTGCTTCAAAGCCCGTTGTTCGAGTACATAAACGACAGCACATACAGAATATTTAAACTTTTGCGTAAGAGGCCCTCCACCGGCTCTTTCTACCGAACGAAGTGAACTGACGAGCGTCGCGTGGCGAGGGCAGAGCACAGCGTTCGGGACGGGACGCGTCCTCGGGAGGACAAAAGAGGTTACCGTCCAGCTCTGCCCAAAACATATCGAAAATAACCATCTATCTTGTGTCCGTATTGCTAGCGAACAACGCTTATTAGTTTGCAATATTTGGACGAACCGATCTGTTACTGGCGAATCGTCTCAATACAATAGGTAGGGTGATACGCCGTTCGCGCCCCGGACTCGCGTCGTCCACGCGGTGTGTTCGACCGCGCGGTCCGGGACTAGCCCTCACACCATGAACATCGACCGCCTGACACTTCTCGCGCCCGGAGACGCGCCGAACATCGACGCCGACAGCCACCTCGACGACGCCCGCATCCGCGAGACAGGGACACGGGTCGTCGTCTCGGTCCTGGCCGCGGCGGTCGGCACGGACGACGTCACGGGCTCCCGCATCACCGTCTCGGGCGGCCGGACGGCCGGCGACGAACCGGGGCGTCGCGCACGCGAGTTCACCTACTCGGGGGAGGTCGTCGACGTCTCGACGACGCGCTGGCACCCAGGAGTGCACAGGCTCCGGTTCGCGTGCCGGCCCGGGTCGCTGTCCGACGGCGAGTCACGGACGACGCCACCGGAGAGCGCACGCCTGTGAGCGACGACCACCGCCACGGCGTCGCGGCGCTCCCGGGCGAGTTCGTGAGCCTCGTGCTGTACGACGAGGTCTACCAGCGCGCTCACGTAGAGTGAGTCGAGGGCGTCGCGCCGTTCCCATCTCACACCGCTCGCGCTCCCGGTCACCCCCGTCACTGCGTGTGCACAGGTGGGTGCGAGCCGACGATCGACGCGAACCACGGGGGGACAGTGACGGCAAAAAGATAACTCGGTCACGAAAAAATGAAATTTCGTCGATAGGTATTAGCGGGTCTCGCCCGTTCGTAGCGGTATGGACGAAGGCGCACCTGTGACGCAACTCATGTCGAAGAACCTCCACACGATCACACCGGACACGACGGTCACGGACGCGGCGGGGACGCTGATCGCCGAGGGTATCGGATCGCTCGTCGTCGTCGACGACGCGAACCACCCCGTCGGGTTGTTCACCAACACGGACCTCGCCAGACTCGTTTCCGACGGCAGATCGCCCACCGAGACGGCCGTCGAGGAGTACATGACCGACGAGTTCTTCACGCTCAACGCGCAGAACGGCGCCCGCGACGCGGCCGCCAAGATGATCGGTAGGAACGTCCACCACCTCCCGGTCGTCGACGACGACGGTGCCGTCGTCGGCATGATCTCGACCATGGACATCACCGCCTACCTCTCGTATCGGACCGTCACCGACATGACGTAACCCGGCCGACGAGGTCGGACGCGGCGGCGACACCGAGCCGTCGGCGTGTCGCCGTCACTCCACGCCGCTTAACTCCCCGACGCGCGACGGAGGCGTATGCTCACTTTCGTCGGCCTCGGCCTGTACGACGAACGCTCGATCACCGTCGAGGGCCAGGAGGCGCTCAGGGACGCGGATCGGGCGTTCGCCGAATTCTACACGAGCCGGCTCGTCGGCACCACGGTCGAGGAACTCGAAGCCTACCACGGCGTCGACGTCGAGGTCAGGGACCGTCCGGGCGTCGAACAGCATCCCGACGGCATACTGGACGCCGCTCACGACGAGGACGTCGTCTTCCTGACCGCCGGCGATACGATGATCTCGACGACGCACGTCGACCTGCGGATGCGGGCGGAGAACCGCGGGATCGACACCCGCGTGATCCACGGCGTGACCGCCCAGTCGGCTGCCGCGGGCCTGACGGGCCTGCAGAACTACCGCTTCGGCAAGGCCGTCACGCTTCCGTTCCCGTACGCTCACGGTTCCGAGGGCGTGCCGCCGTCGGTCCTCGAGTCAATCGAGGCCAACCGGGAGCGAGGCCTCCACACGCTCGTCTACCTCGACATCAAGGTCGGCGACGTCCCCGGAAAGCAGGGGGACGAAGACGAGTTCATGACCGGCGACGTGGCCGCGGACCTGCTCGAGGAGTGGCAGGACGTCCTCGGCGTCGTGGTCGCCCGCGCGGGGAGCCCCGATCCCGTGGTGGCTGCCGACCGCCTCTCGGCGCTCGCCCGCGAGCAGTTCGGCGGCCCACTGCACATGCTCGTCGTCCCGGGGACGCTCCACCACCTCGAAGCCGACGCGCTGTGCGACCTCTGCGGGGCTCCTCGCGCGGTCGTCGAGGAGTCGCTCGCGTAGCGCGCGTCGGGCCGTTGCAGATCACCGCCTCTCGCACCCCGGTGTCGGACGTTCTATTTGCGCGTTCCGCGGCATTCAACAGGTGGCCCCGACTACGCACGGACGATGACAGCTGAACGAAACACCCGGCACCAGACGGACCGGACGCGGAGGCACCGATCGAGGGTGACGGTCGCCGACACCCGGAGACGGGCGGGTGACCCCGTGTGAACTCGGCGGTCGTCTTCGGCCTCGGGACCATGATCGCGTGGGGCTTTTGGATCGTCTTCGGCGACGTCGCCTCGAACAGCATCGACCCGGTGACCGCCGCGGCCATCTCCTACGTCGCCGCGGCCGTCGTCACCGTCGCCTACGCCCTGGTCTCCGACGCGTCGCTGGCGGTGACGAACCGGGGGCTCGCCTTCTCCACCGTCGCCGGTGTGGCCGCCGCCGTCGGCGTCGTCTCAACGTTCGTCGGCGTCTCCCTCGGGTCGACGGCCGTCGTCTCGACCGTCGGCGGGATGTACTTCGTGACGGCGGCCGCGATCGGCGTCCTGGTGCTCGGCGAACCCATCTCGGTCACGAAAGTCGCCGGGATCGGCCTGGCGGTCGTCGCGATCGTCCTGATCAACCTCTGACTCGCAGACGGGGCGGAGACGGAGGCTACTCGACGTCTTCGCCGCCGTCGGGCACTCTGGGGAGGTCCAGTTGGCGGGCAAGGTCGTACTCGTCCCCGGTCACCATGTAGAGGACATCCTCGATGACGGTGAGGAGCTCGGGGAGTTCCCGCACGACGAGGTAGATGACGCCCACGAGCGCGAAGACGGCCCCGACCTGCGAGATGACGCGGTCCGAGAGGAAAAACGAGACCCGGTAGGGGTCCGAGGAGCCGAACAGAAAGAGCACCTCGTCGACGAACCACTGCATGTACTGGTTGCCGAAGACGATCCCGATGAAGGTGACGCGGACGATGTTGAGCGCGTAGATGATGGGGATCGAGACGGCGAACGCACGGAGCTTTCTGTCGAGCGGTGCCCGGACGGCGGCGATGAGCCCGGCGAAGATCGCCATGCTCCCCAGTCCCGTACAGGCGAGGACGACCGTGTACTCCAGCCGGTGACCGTTCGGTTCGACGAACCGGTAGGTGTTCGTGTACCCCTGCGGTCCCTCGATAAGCGTGGGCGTGTACCCTAAGAGGTTGGTGACGAAGCCGGTCTGGGCGGCGACGGTCTCGACGAGCACCTGCTGCGGTGCCGGGAGCGACAGACCCGCGACCGTGATCGCGGGGATGGTCTCGAACGGCAGGTAGACCAGTCCCATCGCGGCGACGGCCCGAGAGAGCACGAAAAGCGTGTCCCGGCCCGAGTAGACCAGGTATCCCGCATAGAGACAGGCGGGGACCGCGGCGAGCGAGAGGAAGCCCTCGACGTAGCTCTTGTGGCTGAAGGCGAACCAGGGGACGAGTTGGGCCCAGAAGACGGCGAACCCACCCCAGGCGGCGGTCGTCACGAGTCGTGCCTGCTCGCGGTCGCGGTCGACGAGAAGCGCGCCCGAGGTGAACAGGAGGATGACGACCCACCCGAGCGCGTCAGAGAGCAATCCCGGCATACGTGCCGACAGATGAACGTCTCGAAGTAAAGTCCTTGTCGTTCGTGACGGCTCGTTTTCACGACCGCCACGGACTGAACAGCGGACTGTGGGCCGTGTTCACGGGGAACGTGGTGCCTCAGTCAGGGACCACGAGCCGAACACCCAGAACGCTGAGACGAACGCCCGTCGCCGGGCAGGCTCAGAACGGGAACAGCGACTCGGCGTCGGGGTCGCGTTCGATGAGTTCGATCTCGTGGCCGTCGGGGTCCTTCGTGAAGGCGTACAGGTCGTCGCAGTCGGCGGGGTCGCGGTAGTCGGGTGCCTCGCGCTCCATCAGCTGGTCCCAGTCGTCGTGGAGGTCGTCGATGCGGACGCAGAGGTGTCCCCACGCGTCGCCCATCGTGTACGTGCGGCCGTCGTAGTTGTAGGTGAGTTCGACCGCCATCGCCTCTTCCGAACTCCCCTCGGGCTTCATGAAGTAGTTGGCGAACGTGTCGGACTCCCAGCGGCCGGTGTGTTCGTACTCGAATTTCCGGGTCCAGTAGCCGAGCGCCTCGTCGGCGTCCTCGACGCGGATCATCGTGTGGTCGATGCTCCACTTCGTGCCGTGGTCGCGCTTGACGATCTCGACCTCGTGGCCGTCAGGGTCCTTGACGAAGGCGTAGCGGCCGCCGCAGGACTCGGGGTCGCGGTAGTCCTCGACGCCCTCGTCCATGAGCTGCTGGTAGGAGGACTCGAGTTCGTCCTCGGGGACGCGGACCGCGATGTGGCCCCACGCGTCGCCCATCTCTAGCTCCGTATCGTCGTGGTTGGCGGTGATCTCCAGCATCGCCCCCTCCTCGTGCATCTCCTCGGGTCCGAGGTAGACGATGGTGAAGCCGTCTCCCTCGTAGCGGTCCTTCTCCTCGTAGTCGAGGTGTGTCTGGTACCAGTCGAGGGAGGCGTCGAGGTCCTCCGTCCGCATCATGACGTGATCGAGTACTCCGGACATCGTGTACGAACAACGTGTGCGGACGCGAAAAGCGGTGTGGTATCGGTCGAACGTGTAGCCGTTTCAGTTGCATCCGCGTCCGCTCGTGGGGGAGAGAGTCGCAGGGAGTCAGTACTGTGAATCGCTACCCCGCAGTATCCGGGGCGAGCCAAGAGGCCTCACCCTCCCCAGCCGACTCGTTCGCTCGGTTCGCTCGCTCACTCCCGCGCGCTGGTGGCGCGTGCTGGCGCGACTCCGTGACGCGCCGGCGTCGCGCGAGGGATGAGCGACTGAACGAGCGCAGCGAGTGAGGAGCGAATCAGCTGGGGAGGTCTTCGTGAGCGGAGCGAACGAGCGGCTCGAAGCATCCTGGGTGCTTTGGTGATCGTGGCGTATCGCCGCGTCCGGCGCACTGCTTCGTTCCCCGCTGTCCGGTTCCCTCGCCGCTTGCGGAGCCTCCTCCGTCGCCGAGCCATCACTCGTCCACCAACAAGCGTCAACGACAGCCGTTCACGACCGGACCGCTCGAAACCGCGCTTTCGCCGCGGGCCAGTAGAGCCACCACGCGACGACGACGAACGCCAGCGTGCCCAGCGGCCACGCCGTCCGGTACGGCTGGACGGAGAACCCGCGGGCGAGCGAGAACTGCGCGACGCCGGCGACGACTAGCAAGCCTCCGGTGACCCGAGGGTCCTCGCGGCCGAAGACGAGGCCGACGAACCCGCTCGCGACGGCACCGGCGTAACAGACGACGCTGATCGGCCACGCGTAGATGTAGTCGGGCAGGCCCTGGGTGTACAGGAAGAAGAAGTCCCAGACGAACGTCGCGTTGGGCGGCTGGGTGTTGAACAGTCCCCACGCGAAGACGAACGTCGTCCCTCCATCCGGAAAGGTCTGGACCGACCACGGGAGCGCGAGCAGGGAAAGCAGGACGACGAACGAGGCACGGTCGGTCCGGTCGGGCATGCTCAGTGGCTCTTTGCGCCGACGAACAAGAAGGGCTCGCTACTTCCGCGCGACGATGCGCATGACGTCCTCGTCGGCGAGTTCGTGGCCGCGCCCCACCTGCTGTTCGTCGTGTTTGGCGCTCGGCCCGCTCACCCGGGCGAAGCGGAACCGCTCGTCGAAGTTCCCGCCGAGTTTGTGGAGGGCGTCCTCGACGGTGTTCTCGCCCTGCATGAGCACGAGCGGCTCCTCGTAGTCGACGCCGCGGCCGGGTTTGTCCATGTACACCCGGATGAGCCCGAGCGACTCCCACAGCTCTTCTTTCAACGCGTCGAGGCCCTTCTCCTTCTCGGCGCTGATGAAGACGGCCTCGTCGGGGTCGATCCCGCAGTCGCGGAGGTTCTCCTCAACCGTGGGCAGGTAATCGTGGTCGATGAGGTCGGCCTTGTTGACGGTGACCATCGAGGGCAGGTAGACACGGTTGTCCATGATGCCGTCGATGAGTTCGTCGATCGAACACTCGCCGCGGACGGTGACGTCGGCGTTGACGAAGCCGTGTTCCCGGAGGACGCCCTTGATCGTGTCCTCGTCGAGCGAGACGGCGTCGCTCTTCGTGACCCTGATCCCCCCCTTCGCAGTCTTGTTGATCGAGAGGCTCGCCGGACTGGTGTCGAGGCGGACCTTGTTGTAGTACAGTTCCTCGCGCAGACGCTCGTACTTCTCGATCTCGAACACCGAGAGCATGAACACGACCAGATCCGCGGTCCGAACCACCGAGAGCACCTCCTTGCCGCCGCCGCGGCCGCCCGCCGCGCCCTCGATCAGGCCGGGGACGTCGAGGATCTGGATGTTCGCTCCGTTGTACTTCAGCATCCCCGGATTGACGTTCAGGGTCGTGAACTCGTACTCGCCGACCTCGCTGTCGGCGTTCGTCAGCGCGTTGATGAGGGTGGACTTGCCGACCGAAGGGAAGCCGACGAGCGCGACCGTCGCGTCGCCGGTCTTCTCGACGGCGTAGCCGTGACCGCCGCCGGCGGAGGACTGATTCTCGAGTTTCTCCTTCTTCTCCGCGAGTTTCGCCTTCAGCCGGCCGATGTGCTGCTCGGTCGACTTGTTGTAGGGCGTGTTGGAGATCTCCTCTTGGAGTTCCTCGATCTCCTCTTCCAGTCCCATTAGTCGAGCGTCCGTCACGCCCGTCGAAAAACCTGTTCATTAGCGGCGTGGGAGGTACCGGATCGCCGGGATCACGCGACATGGGGGAGACGGGCGGGGAACCGGGCGGCCCTCAGAGCGAGGATCGTTGGTGGCGCACACGTCGAACGGGCGACGGCTCTCTCCCCCCGACCGAACGCCAGTAGCGGGGATGTTCAACACGTGAGAACGAAGCTGGGGCTATTTTCCCACGCGAACTGTACTGTCAGCTACAGGCGAACCAATGGAGGGAGCAACGAATGATACCGAACTGGCAGACGTTGCTCCCGTGGACGGGTCGCTCAGGTGCGCATTACGAGTGTCGGCAGTGTGGAACCACCGTCGACGTGACCACCGACGAGTGTCCCGCGTGTGGATCCACTAACATCGTCGAGTACGAGGTCAGTTGACGCCGACTCGCCGGCCGAACCGCCGAAGGGACGATTCAGGACGACGGGAGACGATCATGAGAGTGTGAGGTCGTCTCGAAGGAGCCCGAAGCCTTCGTCGAGGCCGCCCGGGACGTCGCGTTTGCCCGAGACGGCGCGGTCGTCATCTCGGGGGACGGCACCGTGCAGGAGCAGATGGTCCGTGTGCGGACGCCCGGCCGAGCGGAACACGAGCGTGACGACGCGATCGTCGCCCCGGAGTGGATGGGGACGAAGCATCTGAGCGCGCTGGAAGCGTCGACACGCCGTCAGGTCCTCTGGACGATCACACTGAGCGATGGAGGACGGTCGCGTGACCACGTTCGTCGACGGGACGTACAAGAACTACGAGCGCGCGGAACTCGGGGGGCGCTGGCGGCCCGAGTAGCGGTGTCGGTAGGGCGTCGGATCGAGACCCCGCCGATCACCGGATCACGGCCGTCGAGGACCGAAGCGCTTTGTATCGTCGGCCCCCTGGTCCGGATATGGACGAGCAACCGGGGCTCTCGGAGCAGTACCGGATGGCCAGCCCGTGGCCGATCTTCATCGCGCTGGGCATCCCGATCGCCGAGGTCGGGATCCTCTTCGACCTCTTCCCCATCGCCGTCGGCGGGCTCATCCTCTTCAGCGGGAGCGTCTCGGGGATGTTACAGGAAGCGGGCTACGTCGACTCACCCTGGCGCGCCATCGGCGCGCTCGCGGTCGTCCTCGTCGGCATCGGCGCGGCGTTCGTCGTCACCGACCTGAACCTCGTCACCCGGGGGTACGCGGTCGTCACGGCCGGCGCGCTCCTCGGTCTCGGGGCGGTCGCCGGCGAACTGTTCGTCCACGACGACGTCCCGGCGGTGTAGTCACGCGCCCGGACGAATCGACAACCTATTTGACGGCCGGTCCTGACCGGCCTGTATGGCGAACGAGACAGAGATATTCGACCGGGAGACGCTCCTCGACCTGGTGGTGAACATCATCCCGCTGTTCATCATCTTCTTCTTCATCGTCGCGTTCTTGCTGTTCAACCCGTTCGGCGTCGAGGCGCTCCCGTCGGGGATCCAGTTCGGACTGCTCGTGGCACCGTTCGTCCTCCTGGCAATCCTGACGTACATCTCCGGGAAGGCCATCGCGGGCGCGGAGAAGGACTTCACCGTCTACCTCCCGGGGCAGGCGACCGTCACCGGCGCGACGCCGCTCCACGGGACCGAAAGCGAGGAGACGAGCCCCGAACTCGAAGCCGGCGACGACACGAGCCCCGAACTCGAAGAGTAACTCTCGACGGCGGGCCACACCGGAACCGCACAGCGAGCGTGTTCCCCCAACAGCAACGCGACACGATAGGTGACTGTCACCCCCGCTGATCGGGGGGCGGCGTGCATCCCGAACCTTTCATTACCTTCCAATCCTCAGCCACACTCATGGAGGTTAACGGACAGCTGGCGTCGGGTCTTCTCCAGTCCTCCGGCGGTTCGGGGATGACCGGACAACTAGCACTGACGGTTCTCATGGGGGTGTTCCTCGTCGCCGTCGCCGTCTGGCTCGCGCGCGTCGAGAACTGGCGGTCGTACACGCCGCTCGCCGGCGGTGGCGGGTACGGCGGCGAAGGATCGTACGTCTCGAGCGAGAAACCGGCGGGGCTCATCCGCTGGCTCACCACCGTGGATCACAAGGACATCGGGATGCTCTACGGCGCGTACGCCGTCGTGGCGTTCGTCGTCGGCGGGCTGATGGTCACGCTGATGCGGATCGAGCTCGCCGACCCCGGCATGACCCTCATCTCGAACACGTTCTACAACTCGATGCTCACGAGCCACGGCATCACGATGCTGTTCCTGTTCGGGACGCCGATCATCGCGGCCTTTGCGAACTACCTCGTTCCGCTGATCATCGGCGCGGACGACATGGCGTTCCCGCGCATCAACGCCATCGCCTTCTGGCTCCTGCCGCCCGGTGCGCTCCTCATCTGGGCTGGCTTCTTCCCGATCCCAGACCTCATTCCCGCACAGACCGCGTGGACGATGTACACGCCGCTGTCGTCGGGTGTCGGGTCGGGCAACCAGGCGAACGCGGGCGTCGACCTGATGCTCCTGGGACTGCACCTCACTGGTGTCTCGGCGACGATGGGGGCGATCAACTTCATCGCGACCATCTTCACCGAACGCGACGAGAAGGTGACCTGGGCGAACCTCGACATCTTCTCGTGGACGATCCTCACGCAGTCGGGGCTCATCCTCTTCGCGTTCCCCCTCCTGGGTAGCGCGATCATCATGCTGCTCATGGACCGCAACCTCGGCACGACGTTCTTCTCGGTCGACGGCGGCTACATCCTCTGGCAACACCTCTTCTGGTTCTTCGGCCACCCCGAGGTGTACATCCTCGTGCTCCCGCCGATGGGAATCGTCTCGTACGTTCTTCCCAGGTTCGCGGGTCGGCGGCTGTTCGGCTTCAAGTTCGTCGTCTACTCCACGCTGGCGATCGGCGTTCTGTCCTTCGGGGTGTGGGCCCACCACATGTTCGCCACTGGCATCGACCCACGCCTGCGCGCCTCGTTCATGGCCGTCTCGCTCGCTATCGCGATTCCCTCTGCTGTCAAGACGTTCAACTGGATCACGACGCTGTGGAACGGGAAGATCCGGCTGACGACGCCGATGCTGTTCTGTATCGGCTTCGTCTCGAACTTCATCATCGGCGGCGTGACGGGCGTCTTCCTCGCCTCGATTCCCGTCAACCTCGTGCTCCACGACACGTACTACGTCGTCGGCCACTTCCACTACATCGTCATGGGCTGTATCGCGTTCGCCGGCTTCGCCGGCCTCTACTACTGGTTCCCGCTCTACACCGGCCGGATGTACCAGAAGACCCTCGGTAAGGCGCACTTCTGGCTCTCGATGATCGGAACGAACGTCACGTTCATCGCGATGATCCTGCTGGGCTACGGTGGCATGCCGCGCCGGTACGCCACGTACCTGCCCGAGTTCGCCACGATCCACCAGGTCGCGACGGTCGGCGCGCTCATCATCTTCGTTGGCCAGCTCATCTGGGTGTGGAACTTCGCCGACTCCTGGCTCGAAGGCCCCAAGGTGGAGGACGGCGATCCGTGGAACCTCGACGACTACGGCCTCAAGACGGCCGAGTGGCAGTGGTACGAGCGCAAACTCGAAACCGCGATCGCCGACGGTGGCGACGAGGAACTCGCCGCGGACGGTGGCCAGGTCGCCGAGTCCGAATCCGAGTCCGACACTGAAATCGCGGAGACGGACGCGGGTTCCGACGACACGTAACGACGCTCGCTCTGTTCTCGTCCGGCGTTTCTTTCCGGCCGTTAGCTGTTCCACGCTACTCGTCGGCGACCGCTCTCGCCAGACGGGAACCGGATCACGGATATTTTTCCTCCCCGAGCGTCCGGTCGTCCGGTGACCACGATGTTCGTGACAGGAGAGGGACTGATACGCGGCTCGCGAACCGACGGCGGGACCGACGCTGGCCCACTGCGCATCGACCGCCAGCTCCCGGAGTTCCAGGCCGTGAGCCGTCGGCACGTCGTCGTCGACGCCGCCATCGACGAGACGTACGACGCGATGCGGTCGGCCGACCTCGCGCGGCTCGGATCGGTCGTGGGCACGCTCGGCGCGCTTCGGACGCTCCCGACCCGCGTGGCGGCACGGCTGGCCGGGACTGCGGCCACGCCGGACGCGCTCACGCTCGCCGATCTCCCGTCACACGGGACGTGGATCCGCCTCGACGAGGCCGACGGCGAGGAGTTCGTCTTCGGTGCCGTCGGCACCGTCTGGAAGCCGAGGATCGAGTGGGTCGAACTCGGAGCCGAGGAGTTCCGGACCTTCGAGGCGCCGGGCTACGCGAAGATCGCCGCCGGACTGTCGGTTCGACCCTACGGACGCGACCGGACGCTCCTCACGTACGAGGCGCGGACGGCGGGCACCGACCCGAGCGCAGAACGCCGGTTCGGCCGGTACTGGTGGCTCGTCGCTCCGTTCGTCGGCTACATCCTCGGGCGGGTCCTAGCGCGGATCAAAGTCGACGCGGAGACGGCCGCGACGACGCGGCGGCGCTCGCCGCCGTGAGAGGTCGACGCCGACGCGGAAGCGGCCGTTCAGACCGCGAGGATGATCCCGGTCGCGAACATGAGCAGCGCGACACCCCCGAGGACGAGCGCGAGGAGGTCCTTGTCCGACATGCTAGGACGTTGGTCGGGCGGAGTAAAGATCAATCGGTCCGGCGGTCCGAGGGGACCGTGAGCGCCAGGTCGAAAGGGCTAATCCGCTCGCCTCCCGAGCGACGACCGTGACGGACACCGCAGCGAGCGACGGACGGCGGCTGGGCGGCCGGCGGTTCGTCGTCCTCCTGTACCTCGCGCTCGTCGGCGTCTCGGGCGTCATGGGCGTGCTGTTCACCACGGCGGTCGACGATCCATCGCCGCCGGCGCTGTTTTTCGCCTTCGAGCTCCCCCCGACGGCCGTCGGGTTCGGGCTCTACGGCGCGGTCACCATCGCGGTCGTCCTCGGGGTCCCGCTGGCGCTCGTCGTCGCCGTCTCGGAACTGGTCGACGACGTCGACGCCGTCGGGCGCGCAGAGACCGACGCGACCGACGACGCCGACCCCGACACGGCCGCCGTGTCGAGCGAATCCCCAAAGGACTAAGCCGCCTGCGTCGGATCTGGGAGTATGTATCAGATAATCGTCGGAATCGACGAGGACGAAGCGCACGCGAAGCTCTGCGCCGAGGAAGTGGTCGGGATGCCCGGCGACGGCTCGGAGAAACACGTCACGCTCATCCACAGTTTCACCGACAACCCCAGCGGAGCCTCCGCGACGCAGCTCGCCCCAGTCCGCGAGGCCAGCGACGTGCTCGACGAGGCCGGCATCGACTACGACGTGACGGAGTCGAGCGGCGACCCCGCCGAGGCCATCATCGACGCCGCCGACGACGTCGACGCCGACCTCATCGTGATCGGCGGACGCAAGCGCTCGCCGGCCGGGAAGGCGCTGTTCGGGAGCGTCACCCAGACGGTTATCCTCAACGCGGGTCGCCCCGTGATGGTGACGGGCGTCCCTGAGGACGCCTGACGGCGTCCGCGACACCGTTTTCGGCCGGTCTCCGACGGCCCTCTGAATCCGCACCGTCGGCGTCGCTGGTGGCGACGAACGGTGTACGGAACCAGGAGTCGGGAAACGACGCAGCGGAACGGAGCGTCCCGCACCGGTGGCCTCAGTTCCCGTCGGAGTCTGCGATCGGATCGAGGTCGAGTTCGTCCGCCACCGCCGAGACCGGGTCCCAGTCGCCGTCGGCGTAGACGGTGGAGAAGAACTGTTCGAGGGCGAACGGCGACCGGCGGCCCGAGAGCGAGTCGGCGAGTTCGCCGTCCTCGAACGCTAGGACGGCCGGCGCGGAGTCGACACCGTACGCGAGTCGGAACGACGGGACCGACTCCCCGTCGAGTCCCGCGACGGCGACCCCGTCGGGCACGCGTTCGAGGATCTCGTCGAGGTCGTCCTTCATGGCTTCACAGGGGTGACAGCCCGTCCTCCAGACCGTCAGGACCGCGTCAGGGTTCTCGGCGAGGAACGCCTCGTAGCTCCGGTCGTCGAGTTCCTCGAGGCGGCCGGGGACCGGCGACCCCGGGTCGACGTCGACGACGAGCGCGGCCATCGTCGCGAGCGTCGGCCGGTCCGGGACCGGGTCGAGCGCAGACTGGAGCGACAGGTAGGCGACGAGATCCGCGGACGTGACGTCGTTCTCGTCGACGTACGCGGCGGCCGTCCCGTGGTCGACGTCGAACAGGTCCGAGAGCGTCGCGGTGAGCTGCTCCTCCTCGATCCCCCCGTAGCTGTCGTGGTAGACGGCACGGATCCGTTCGTACGCCTCCGTGGTGGTGAGCGTTCCGTCGTCGTCCTCGTCGACGACGCCGCTGTCGATGAGGCGGTCGAGCGCGGCCTCCGCGTCGACGTTGGCGGGTGCGCCCATCGGTCAGACCCCCAGATACCGCTGGCGCGTCTCCTCGTCCTCGCGGAGCGCCTCGGCGGTTCCGCTGAAGACGACCTCGCCCTGGTCGATGACGTACGCGCGGTCGGCGATGTTGATCGCTGCGACGGCGTTCTGCTCGACCAGCAGGATCGTCTTCCCGGTGTCGCGGATCCGCTCGATGGCGTTCTCGACGCTCTTGATTATCTGCGGGGCGAGCCCCTCGTAGGGCTCGTCGAGCATCAGGATGTCCGCGCCCTGTTTGAGCGCGCGCGCGATGGCGAGCATCTGCTGTTCGCCGCCGGAGAGCGTCCCCGCCTTCTGCGTCCGTCGTTCGTCGAGGCGGGGGAAGTCCTCGTAGATCTCCTCGTTCGTGAGGCCGCTCTCGGACAGCGTGAGGTTCCGCCCGAACGTGCTCGACCAGTTGCGCGCGACGTCGGGCAGGTGGAGGTTCTCCGCGACCGAGAGGTTCGGGAAGACGCGTCGTTCCTCGGGGACGAGCGCGATGCCCATCGAGGAGATGTTCTCCGTCGTCTGGTCGGTGATGTCGGTGCCGTCGAAGACGACGCGCCCGCCCCGGATCTCCGGTGGCCGCGCCCCCGCGATCGAGCGGAGCGTCGTGGTCTTGCCCGCGCCGTTGCGGCCGAGCAGTGCACAGATCTCGCCCTCTTTGACCTCCAGGGAGACCCCCCGGAGAATGTGGCTCTGTCCGTAGTACGAGTCGACGTCCTCGAGGCGGAGCAGCGAGCCGTCGGCGCTCACAGCTCGACACCCCCCAGGTACGCCTCCTGCACCTCGGCGTCGCCGCGGACCGCCTCTGGGCTCCCGTCGGCGATGACCCGGCCGCGGTTCAACACGAGGATGCTATCGGAGATCCGGAAGATGATCTCCATGTCGTGTTCGACGATGAGGATCGTCAGTCCCAGGTCCTCCTGGAGCTCCTCGATGAGGTCGACAGTCGAGTTGGTCTCCTCGGGCGACATGCCCGCGGTCGGCTCGTCCATGAACAGCATCTCCGGCTCTGAGGAGAGCGCGATGGCGATCTCGAGGCGACGCTTGTCGCCGTACGGGAGGCTCCCAGCGGTTTCCTCGCGGCGGCCGAGGAGCTCGACCGCCTCGAGCATCCGCTCGGAGATGCGGTGGACTTCCTCGAAGGACTCGCGCTTCCGCAGGAAGTTGAGCTGGAAGGAGCCGTGTTCGGCCGCGAGCGCGGCGATCTCGACGTTCTCCTTGACCGTCATGTCGGGGAAGATCGAGGCGGTCTGAAAGGACTTCGAGATGCCCGTCTGGACCGCCACGTGGGGGTCCATCCCGGTGATGTCCTCGCCGTCGAAGAAGACGCTCCCCGCGGTCGGTTCGAGCATCCCGGTGATGCAGTTGATGAGCGTCGACTTGCCGGCCCCGTTCGGGCCGATGACCGCGCGCGTCTCGCCGCTGTCGACCGCGAAGCTGACCTCGTCGACGGCGGTGAGGCCGCCGAACTGCTTCGTCAGCCCGTCCGTCTCCAGCAGGCTCACTCGCGATCACCCCCGTTGAGCCCGCCCGTCAGGCGCTTCACGCCGCCCCAGACCGCGCCCCAGACGCCCTGGGGGAACACCCAGACGACCGCGACGAACACCGCACCGAGGACGATACGCCAGAGCGACCCGATAGAGCCGATGACGGGCAACGACACCCCTGAGATGACGTTCGAGACGTACTCGAAGATGAGTGCACCGAACACCGGCCCGATGAGCGAGCCAGTGCCGCCGAGCACAGTCATGATGACGAAGTCGCCGGACGTGATCCAGTACAGCCCCGTCGTCGGGTGGATATACGTCTCGTGGATGACGAACAGCGCGCCCGCGGCGCCGGCGTAGCCGGCGGAGATGATAAAGGCCATGTGCTTGTACCGGAAGACGTCGAGGCCGACGAAGGAGACGCGCTCTTCGTTCTCGCCGAGCGCCTTGAAGATGAGGCCGTACGGCGAGTTGATGATGCGGTAGCCGAACCAGAGCGCGAAGATCGCACAGGCCGCGACGAAGGCGTACTGCCAGGTGTACGCTTCGAGGAGGTCGATGCCGACGATCGCCTCGTCGAGCTCGAAGACGGTCAGCAGGTTGGCGATCTCGATGTCGGAGTAGCCGTTGTCACCGTTGGTGAGCCACGACCCCGGCCCGAGCGCGTAGAAGTAGAGCATCTGCCCGAACGTCAGCGTCAGGACGGCGAAGTAGACTCCGCTCCGGCGGATGGAGACGTAGCCGATGGGCCAGGAGATGACGATGGCGACGAGGGTGCCGACGGCGACCATCGCGAGGGGGCTGCTGAAGACGCCGCTGAAGATGGCGGCGGCGTAGGCGGCCGAACCGAAGAACGCGGCGTGACCGAACGACAGCAGTTCCGTGTAGCCGAGGAGGAGGTTGAAGCCGATGACGGCGATGCCGAAGATGAGCACCAGATCCGGCAGGCCGACGTAGCCGCCGATCCGCAGGCCGACGATGTCACCGACGATACCGAGCCCGTTCACCAAGAGGAGGGGGAACACCAGAAGCATCGCGGTGAAGCCGACGAGCGACATCGTGTTGCTCTCTTGCATCCGTTCGAGGAACCCCTGCTCCGGCCGGGAACCGGCGGCGTCGTCGACGACGGTGCCGCCGTCGCTCTCGGTGTCTGGGCTCATTCGCCCACCTCCACGCCCCCGAAGAGGCCCTCCGGTTTGAACACCAACACGAGCGCGACGAAGAGGTACATCATGATGAACGCCCACTGTGAGAAGGTCTGCTGGAACGCGGCGACGATGAGCCCGAGCACCATCCCGCCGGCGATCGCGCCGACGACGGAGCCCGCCCCGCCGACGACGATGGTGAGGAAGGCCGGGATCAGTGCCTGCTGAGTGCCGATCTGGGGGCTGATGGTCTGGATGGACGCGCCGACGAGGCCCGCGAAGGCCGCCAGCGACGCCCCGACCGCGAACACGAGCGTGTACGACCGGTTGATCGGGATGCCGAGCAGTCTGACCATCTCGGAGTCACGCGTCCCGGCCTGGACGACCAGCCCGAAGTCCGTCCGCTCGATGATGAGGAAGGTCAGGACGATCACGACACCGGCGAGGAGGACGAGGTAGAGCCGCCACCGCGGGAACGACCCCACGATCGGGAGGGTGATCGGCCCCGACATCTGGAGGCCGAAGATGGTCTGCGGGGGGATCGGCTGGAAGGTGTTCCCGCCGACGACCTGTTTGATGAGCTCTTCGACCACGAGCGCGAGCCCGAACGTCACGAGGAGCTGGTCGGTCTCGGGCCGATCGTAGAACGGTTTCGCGATGAACCGTTCCATGAACGCCCCGACGACGACCCCGATGATCGGGACGAGAACGAGCGCGGCGAGGAAGCCGAGTCCGATCCCGTAGTTGGTGATTCCGAGGCTCTGCAACACTCCGTTGGTGAGGGTCGTCTCCCGGACGACGAACATCCCAATGTAGGCGCCGACGAGGTAGAGCGCCCCGTGGGCGAGATTGAGGAACCGCATCGTTCCCAGGATGATGGTCAACCCGATCCCCAACAGCGCGAATATCGCGCCCTGCTGGAGCCCGTTGAGGAGTATCGTTACGGCTTGCGACAGGAGACTCATGATTGTTCGTACAAATTCCGGTTTCTGTGGTACTCGTTAGTATCTATCGGTGTTGACATGGTACTATGTCCCATGGAGCGACGGAGAACGTCGGCGTGGTGGCCTGGTTACTCGTCGCCGTACTCGCCGAGTTCACAGTCGGCGGCCGGGCCCGCGTCACAGGCGTACCCGAGCTGGTCCCGACCGGTCTGGTTGACGAGTTCGAGCAGCTGGCTCTCGGTCTGGTCGCCTGGGGCGAGCCCACGCATGACCAGCACGTCGCGCTGTGCCTGGTGGTCGCAGCCGCGCATCGTCTCCTCGCCGAGCCCGGCGCCGCCGAACTCGTAGTCCTCCAGCGCGCGGATGACCTCGGGCGGGTAGAACGTCCCCGCGCGCTCGGCGGCCGCGGCGTACTGCAGGGTCTGAGTGTACGCCAGCCGGGCGGCGTACGACGGCACCTTGTCGTACTCGTTTCGGAAGACCTCGGTGAACGCCTGCGAGGCGCTGTCTTCGAGCTGCCACGACCAGTCGGCCGTACCGAAGATGCCCTCGATGGAGTCGCTCGCCGCCTCCGCCATCAGGCGGTTGTACAGCGGGACGACGACCTCCATTTCCTCGTCGAGGCCCTGGTTGATGGCCTGCGGGAGGGAGTTCGCCGCGTCCAGTCCGTAGTGGTTCAACACGAGCACGTCGGCGTCGCTCGGGACGTCCGAGAGGTACGACGAGTAGTCGGAGGTGCCGAGCGGCGTCGGGACGGAGTCGATCTGCGACCAGCCGGCGACCTCGGTGAAGAACTGGTTCATCGACTCCTGCTGGGTCTGCCCCCACGAGTAGTCGGCGTACAGCTGATAGAAGCTGAGGTCCTCGCCGTACTCCTCGGCGAGCACCGGTGCCAGCGCCTGGCCGGTCATGTACGCGTTGAACATCTCACGGAAGCTGTACCGGACACACTCCGGCCCCGTAGTGTCGTTCGAGTGCGTCAGACAGGCCATGAACATGACCCGCTCCTCCTGGCACAGCTGCTGCACCGCGATCGCCACGCCGGACGAGGAACCCCCAGTCACCATGATCGCGTCGTCGCGGCTGATCATCCGCGAGGCGGACTGTCGGGCCGTGTCGGGGTCCGTCGCCGTGTCGCCCTCCACGGAGGTGACCGTCTTGCCCAGGACGCCATCGCCGGAGAGATCGTCCCACTCGTCGACCCAGCCGCCACCGTTGTTCAGGTGCTGCACCGCGAGGTTGTACGCGCGCAGTTCGTCGGCCCCCTCCTGCGAGTACGACCCCGACTGCGGGACGTTGAACCCGAACACCACCTCGTCGCCCTCGACGGGGAAGTTGCCGAGTTCGGGATAGTCCTCACCGGACCCACCCGACCCGCCGTCGCCAGAGTCACCGTCGCCACCGTCACCAGAGCCACCGTCGCCGCCACCCGTACAGCCGGCCAGTCCGGCCAGTCCGGCCGCACCGGCGGCACCTGCTGTCTTGAGAACGTCTCGGCGGGTTGGAACGTCAGTCTCCCGTGCCATGTCTTCTAACCAGAAAGATTTGTTAATAATTGTTGTGGAACTACACTGTCAGGTATCAGCATACAGGGAGATTTATATTTATAATCTCAATAAATATATAGTATATCGGCCGAGCCGTCGTCGATCGACCGTTCAGTCGGCCGCGAGCACGCCAGGGAGTTCGGCGAGTGCCCCGACCTCGGTCTCCGGGGCGGGCCCGATGGTTTCGGGCGGGTCGCGCCGGCGGTTGACCCACGCGACGTCCATCCCGGCGTTGCCAGCGCCGGCGACGTCCCACGCGTTCGCGGAGACGAGCCGGCAGGCACCGATGTCGGCCCCGATCCGCCGGGCGGCGTTCTCGTACACCGCGGGGTCGGGTTTGAACGTCGTGACCTCGTCGGCGCTGATCACGTCGTCGAGGTGCGGGGTGAGTCCGGCGTTGTCGGCGAGTCGCGCGAGCATCTCCGGGTTGCCGTTCGAGAGTACCGTGACCGTGTAGCCGGCGTCGCCGAGGCGTTCGAGGGTTCGCGCGGCGTCGGGGTACGGCGAGAGGTGGTCGTACGCCGCGCGGATCCGTTCGCGGGCGTCGTCGTCAGGGTCGAGTCCGTACTCCGCGAGGGCGTAGTCGAGCGCCTTCGCAGTGATCTCCCAGAACGGCTCGTAGGCGTTCATCTGGGCGGCCTGATACGAGTACTGTAGCTGTTTCCGGCGCCAGGTCCCGTCGATGGCGTCGGTGAGCACGCCGGAGAGATCAAGCACCTCGCCGAGCCGCCGGGTGACGCTCGACGTGTCACAGAGCGTCCCGTACATGTCGAAACAGAGCGCAGTCGTGCTGGCCATGACCGTTCGTCGACGGCGAGACGGATCAATCCACGTGATGGGGTGACACTGTTAAGTCGGCGGGAATAGTGAATCACTTATGGACATTCGTCAGGCGAATTCGGGCGACATCGACGCGATCCGTCGGGTAGCGCGCGAATCACTCGCGGAGTCGTACGGACACGCGCTCGACGCAGACCTCATCGAGTCGGTCGTCGAGAAGTGGTACGACACGGACGACCTCTCGGCGGACCTCGCCGACGCCGACAGCCACTTCGTCGTCGCCGAGGAGGAAGGCGAACTCGTGGGGTTCGTCCAGAGCTACGTCGTCTCGCGCCGCGAGGTCGTCGGCGAGATCGACTGGCTCCACGTCGCTCCCGACCACCGCGGCAAGGGGATCGGGACTGAACTGCTGGTGGCGCTCGAAGCCGCACTCATCGCGGAGGGTGCCGACCGCCTCGAAGGTGCCGTCCTCGTCGCCAACGAGATGGGGACGGACTTCTACGACGAACACGGCTTCACCGCCGCGGGCGAACGAGTCATCGACATCGAGGGGACGGACTTCGCTGAGCGGGTGTACGTCAGGTTCCTCGACCCCGGTGAGCACGACGCCGACCTCGAAGAACGGGTCGTCGGCGATCGGACGGTGTACGTCGCACGCGACGAGACCGTCCGCGGCGCGAACGGCGTCTTCCACGCGGTGTACATGGACGAAGCACGCACGGAACGCTACGGCTGGGCCTGCTCCTGCGGCAACATCGGCGTCGTGATGGACACGATGGAGCGACTCGAATGCGGCGAGTGTGGGAACAGAAGCAAGGCGACGCGGTGGGACGCGGCGTACCTCTGAGCCTCTGAAACTCAAATTTGATACCTCAGGGAAACGTACAAATATCTGAGGAATCGAAGGACGAGTCATGCCAGCGGGTGTCGTCGTCGCGGTCGCCGGAGCCAAGGGAGGCGTCGGCAAGACCACGACGACCATCAACCTCGGTGCGGTGCTCGCCGACATGGGTCACTCGGTCGTCCTCGTCGAGTTCGACGTTGCGATGGCCAACGTCGGTGACTTCCTCGACCTCGAGGTCGACTTCGAGGACGCCCGCGACCCGACCCTCCACGAGGTGCTCGCCGGGACCGCGAACGTCGCGGACGCTATCTACGAGGCACCGGGAGGGTTCGACGTGGTACCGAGCGGGACCACCCTCGAAGGCTTCGCGAACGTCGACGTCGGCCGCGCCGGGGCGGTGCTCACGGCGGTCCGTTCGCGGTACGACGTGGTACTGCTCGACACCGGGGCCGGGATCGGCGCGGAGACGCTCGTGCCGCTGTCGCTGGCGGACGAGACGGTGCTCGTCTCCTCGCCGCGCGTCGCGTCTGTCCGGGACGCGAAAAAGACGCGGAACCTCGTTCGGCAGGTCGACGGCACTGTCGCCGGCGTCGTGTTCGTGAAGTCCGGAAGCGGGCGCTCACCCGGCGTCGAGCGGATCGCCGACTTCCTCGCGGTCGACCTCCTCGGGCACGTACCGGAGGACGCCGCCGTCGCCGCCGCCCAGGACATCGGCCGGCCGGTCGTCGTCGCCGACGGCGACAGCGACGCGGCGAGGGCCTACGGAGCGCTCGGGTCGCGCATGCACGAGCGCGTCAAGACGTTGCAGGCCGCCAGCGTGGCGGCCGAGAACGGGGCTGCCACCGCCGACCCGCCCGCGTCCGGGAGCGACACTGGCTCCGCGGACCGACAGCCGGGCGGCGCAGACTCGACCGAGGCGCTTTCGACCGCCGAGGAGGGGACCGACGGCTTCGCGTTCGTCGACGGCACAACGGCGGACGGGGCGAGCGAGCCCGCGGAGACCGGACGCGCTAACGCCGACGCGACGCGAACGGGAGGGACCGACACGGGCAGTTCCGGTTCGCTGGACCAGCCGCCCGTCGTGGCCGGCGGTCAGCCCGCGGGATCGAGCGGATCGGAGCGAGCAGGGACGCACCGCGGTCGGCAAAAGCGGAGCGAGCGGGACGACAGCGGGCCCGACAGTGGAGGGGCGAAACCGCGTGAACGGGCGGGACGAACTCGGGTCCAGCGGCCCGGACGAAGGACGAGCAACGGTGCGACCGGAGCGGGGGGGCGGGTTGGTGCGACCGACGACGAGATCGCCGAGCAACTCGCGTCCGTCGAAGTGGACGAGGCCGAGCGAGCGAAGCCCGAAGCGCAGGCCGGCGAGCAGTCGGCGAGCGACGATGGGGGGACGGTGACGGAACCGGCGGAACGAGAGGAACCAACCGAGGAGCAGGGAGAACGAACCGACGGCTCGTGGGAGTCGAAGCAGTCGACCGCGAAACGGTTCATCGACCGGGCGATCGAGATCGTCGATCGCCGCGGCGACTGAGCCGTTCGGAGCCGGGTGAGTGGAATCGCCGGAGCCGTTTGGAGCGAACGCCGCTCGCCCGTCCCCGGCGACGGCCCCGATCGCTACCCTTCACCGACCATCCGGTCTTCGTCGTCCCACTCCTGCTCGCGGAGTTCGTACTTCTGGATCTTTCCGGTGGCGGTCTTCGGGAGCGCCGTCACGAACTCGATCGCCTTCGGAATCTTGTACGTCGCGATCCGTTCGCGACAGAACTCGATGAGTTCCCCCTCGGAGGTGCCGGGGTCGTCCGGGTCGCCGCCGGCCGGGACGACGAACGCCTTGGGCACCTCGCCCCACTCGTCCGAGGGAGCGGGGATGACCGCGACGTCCCCAACAGCGGGATGGTCGAACAGCGTGTCTTCGAGTTCGATCGAGGAGATGTTCTCGCCGCCTGAGATGATGATGTCCTTCTTCCGGTCCTGGATGATGAGCATCCCGTGTTCGTCCATTGCGGCGAGGTCGCCCATGTGGTAGTAGCCCTCGACGCGGTCGGAAAAGGCCTCCTCGGTCGCCTCCGGTTTCTCCCAGTAGCCGTCCATCACCTGGTTGCCGCGGACGACGATCTCGCCGATCGTCTGCCCGTCGCGTGGGACGTCGTTGCCGTCCTCGTCGACGACCCTCACTTCCGTACCGAGGTAGCCGATCCCCTGTTTCTTCTTGACGGCGAACCGGGCGTCGTCGTCGTGGTCGAACAGCCGCTTGGCGTCGGAGGTGGTGATGAGTGGTCCCGTCTCGGTCGCGCCGTAGACGTGTTTGAGATACCAGCCGAACTCGTCTTCGACCGTCCGGATGGTGGCCTCCGGTGGTGCCGCACCGGCGGTGGCGACGCGTACCTGCCCCGCGCCCACCGCGTCGAGGTCGTGCTCCTCGGCGTAGTCGCCCAGCCGCTTCAACACGGTCGGCGCCGCACAGAGGTACGTCACCCCTTCGTCGCGGATCGAGTCGAAGATGTGCTCGGCGTCGACGCCGCGGGTGCAGACGTGTCGGGCGCCGAGCCCTGTCACGGCGTAGATGTGGCCCCAGCCGTTGACGTGGAACATCGGGAGCGTCCAGTAGTAGACGTCGTCGTCGGTGAGCTCCTGGTGGATCGAGGTGAGGTACGCGTGGAGCGTCTCACAGCGGTGGGTCCGACAGACGCCCTTCGGGTCGCCGGTCGTCCCCGAGGTGTAGTTGATGGTGACGATCTCGTCTTCGTGCATCTCGGGGCGCTCGTGGTCTCCCCCTTCGTCGACGAGCGAGTCGAACGACTCCCAGTCGCCGTCGACCTTCCCCGGGGCGTTCGTGATAAACAGCTCGGTGGGAACGTCGTCGCGGATCTGTTCGATCTTGTCGGCGTAGTCGTAGTCGGCGTAGATGGCCTTCACGCCGGCGTCGTTGAGGATGTACTCGAAGTCGCTCGGAACGAGCCGGTAGTTCAGCGGCGTGTGGATGGCCCCACACTCGAACGACGCGTACGCCGCCTCCAGATGATAGTGGGTGTTCGGGTCCAGCACGGCCACGCGGTCGCCCTTCTGCACCCCCCGTGCTTGGAGCGCCGCAGCGAACCCGTCGACCCGCTCGCCCAACTCGCCGTACGTGTACCGCTCACCAGTCGTCGCCAGCACCGCCTCCTGATCGGCGTAGTGTCTCCGTGCCCGATCCAGGAAGTCCGTTACGAGGAGTGGTTTCTCCATACGGGGAGTCGTTTACGTACGTTCATGAAATAGATTGCGGGCCACGGGACGCCGTATCGGGTGAGACACGGTGGCACGAGCGGCGGCGCGTCAGGCGTCCAGTGGCTCGTCCAGTTCGTAGATCTCGATCGTCGTGGCGGTGACGACGAACCACAGGTTCCAGGCGGCGAAGGCGACGATGCGCGTGTCGGTGTCGGCGTCGCGTCTGCTCTCGAAGAGGTGATCGAGCGACTCGACGTCGACCAGAGATGACAGCGGCCGGACAGCAGTGAGATCCTCGATGATCTCCGCGGCCGCACGCAGGACGGCATCGCTGAGTGACTCCTCCGCACCCACGTCGTACAGCACCAACGGGTCCGTATCGGACGGCCGAATGTCGGGAGACGGTACCATCGACGATACCTGTATCACACCGGGGGAGACTAAAATTGACGGAAACTACACCCCCTGAACGGCCAGTTCATCCCGGTTTCGTGTAGGTCTGCCAACTATTCCGACTCCGTTTCCCACCGGACGACTCGGGATCGATCGTGAGCGTTCCCGACCGGTATGACCTACTACTCCACGTGGCGTGACACACTACCACAACCCAAAAATACCCAGGAAAGTGTCATGTTCGGGGCGGCTGAAGACGGCGTATGGCACTGTCGGACTACACCGGACGCACACCGCAAGCCGAACCCGGACTGGTCGTCGGCCGGGTCTCCCAGCACCACCTGTGGGCGATGGACGCAACCCAGACTGCGCGCTGTTCGTCCTGTGACACGGTGTTGGACTTACACGAACGTCACCTCCTCGTGACGCTCTCGAAGGAGTCGGACTACCTCCCCGCAGGCAAACGCTACCTCTGTGACGAGTCGTGTCTGCGGGGGTGGCTCGACGAGGAGTAGCGTCGTCCGTCGATTCTGGCGGCGGACGGGATCGTCAGGGTGGGAAAGAACCGAACGGATCGGATCCGCTGACGAGCGAGCGGCTCAGTCCTCTTGAACCTGCTCTTGGATGTCCGCGACGATCTCGGGGTTGCGAAGCGTCGTGGTGTCGCCGAGCTCTTCCTCGTTGGCGATCTGTTCGAGGAGTCGCCGCATGATCTTGCCCGAGCGGGTTTTCGGCAGTTCGGGCGTGAAGATCACCTGTTCGGGCCGCGCGATCGGACCGATCGCGTCCTCGACGCCCTCGACGATGCGTGAGCGCATCTCGTCGCTCCCCTCGAAGCCGTCTTCGAGGATGACGTACGCGTAGACGGCCTCGCCCTTGATCTCGTGCTCGCCGCCGACCACGGCCGCCTCGGCGACGCCGTCGACGCCGACGATGGCGGACTCGATCTCCATCGTCCCCAGCCTGTGCCCGGAGACGTTGAGCACGTCGTCGACGCGGCCGAGGACGGTGATGTAACCCTCGTCGTCGATCTTCGCGCCGTCCTCGGGGAAGTACACCCAGTCGTCGGGGTCGTCGGAATCGGTGTCGGAGTACTCGGCCCAGTACTCGTTGATGAACCGCTCGTCGTTCTTGTACAGCGTCCGAAGCATGCCGGGCCAGGGCTTTTGCACCGTGAGATAGCCGGCGCGACCGGCCTGCACCTGTTCGCCCGTGGTGTCGACGATGCGCACGTCGAGGCCCGGCAGCGGTGGCCCCGCGCTCCCGGGCTTCATCTTCTTGATCCCGGGCAGGCCGGTGATCATCATTCCGCCGGTTTCGGTCTGCCACCAAGTGTCGACGACGGGACAGGACTCGTCGCCGATGTGCTGGTAGTACCACTTCCACGCGCGCGGGTTGATCGGCTCGCCGACCGTCCCCAGCAGACGGAGGCTGGAGAGGTCGTGTCGTTCGGGGAACTCCGAGCCCCACTTCATGAACGCTCTGATCGCCGTCGGAGCGGTGTACAGCTGCGTCGCCTCGTACTCCTCGACGATCTCCCAGAGGCGGTCGCGCTCGGGGTAGTCGGGCGTCCCCTCGTACATCATCGTCGTGGTGCCCAGCGAGAGCGGGCCGTAGACGATGTACGAGTGACCCGTGATCCAGCCGATGTCTGCCGAGCAGAAGTACGTGTCCTCGGGCTTGATGTCCAACACGGCGTGGGAGGTCCACGTCGCCCACGCGAGGTAGCCCGCGGTGGTATGTTTGACGCCCTTGGGCTTGCCCGTCGTCCCCGAGGTGTACATGAGAAAGAGCATGTCCTCGGCGTCGCGCTCGACGGGGTCGACCGTCGCGCCCTCGTGAGCAGAGACGAGGTCGGCGAAGGCGTGCTGGTTCTCAGCGTAGTCGTGGTCGAAGCCGTCGCCGTCCATCAGCCGCTCGGCGACGACGACGGCCTCGACGTCGTGTTCCACCCCGCCGAGCCCCTCGTTGGCCTTCGCGAGGTGGTCGAGGGGGTCGCCGCGGCGGTAGTAGCCGTCGCAGGTGATCAGGTACTCGGAGTCCGCGGAGTTCATTCTGGTTGCCAGGGCGTCCGCCGAGAAGCCGGCGAACACCACCGAGTGGGGTGCGCCGATGCGTGCACACGCGAGCATGGCGATCGGAAGCTGCGGGATCATCGGCATGTACATCGTCACGACGTCGCCCTCGCCGACGCCCATCTCCCGCAGCGCCGCGGCGAACTCGTTGACCTCGCGGTGCAGTTCCTCGTACGTGTAGGTGATGTCGTCCTCCTCGACCGGTTCGCCGACCCACTCGATGGCGGCCTCGTCGCCTCGTTCGTCCAGGTGGCGGTCGAGACAGTTGTGCGAGACGTTCAGCTTGCCGTCGGTGAACCACTTGTAGAAAGGTGGGTTCGAGTCGTCCAGCACCTGGTCGTAGCCCTCGTACCAGTCGAGCATCTCCGCGGCGGCCTCCCAGCAGTCGGGCCACTCCGCTTCGAACTCCTCGTAGATGTCAGGATCCGAGATGTTCGCCCCCTCGACGAACGCCGCCGGCGGTTCGAACTCCTCCTGCGCTGCCAGCCGTGCCTCGAGTTCCGGGTCACCTTCTGACATGAGTCGTTCGAAGCTTCCGAATCATCCATGATAAACCATTGGTTTGCGGACGGGTTGATATATGTGAGACGGTCTCTGACACAGACGTCCGGACGGCGAGGACCGCCGAACCACCGCCGAGCGCGGCCTCGTATCCCCGCCTCGCGCGGGCTCAGACCAGCCCGACCGTCTCGCGGTAGCGGCCGTACTGCGCCTCGAACACCGCCATGATCTCGCCCATCGTCGCGTAGGCCTTGACGGCGTCGACGACGGCGGGCATCACGTTCTCCCCGGCCTCGCTCGCCTCCCGGATGGCGTCCAACGCCTCCGAGACCGCCTCGTCGTCGCGCTCCTCCTTGACCTCGGCGAGCCGCGTCAGCTGGCGCTCTTGGACCTCCTCGGAGACGTGTAGCAGGTCCGGTCGGGTGTCCTCGTCCATCTCGTACTTGTTGACACCGACGACGACCTCCTCGCCCTCCTCGACGCGCTCTTGGTACTCGTAGGAGGCGTCCTGGATCTCGCGGTGGAAGTAGCCCTGCTCGATCCCCTCCAACACTCCGTCGCGCACGGAGCCGTCGCCCAGTTCGCGGATCTCCTCGATGTACGCCATCGCCTCGGCTTCGACCTCGTTCGTGAGCGACTCGACGAAGAACGACCCACCGAGGGGGTCGATGACGTCCGCCGCGCCGCTCTCCTCGGCGATGATCTGCTGGGTGCGCAGGGCAACCCGGACGGCCTCTTCGCCGGGGAGCGCGAGCGCCTCGTCGTAGGAGTTGGTGTGCAGCGACTGGGTCCCGCCGAGCACGCCCGCGAGCGCCTGGATCGTCACCCGGACGACGTTGTTCAGCGGCTGTTGGGCCGTCAGGGACTGTCCCGCCGTCTGCGTGTGGAACTTCATCCGCTTCGACGCCTGGTCGGAGGCGTCGTACCACTCGTCCATCACGCGGGCGTAGATCCGCCGCCCCGCCCGGAACTTCGCCACCTCCTCGAAGATGGAGTTGTGCGAGTTGAAGAAAAAGGAGAGCTGGGGGGCGAACTCGTCGACCTCGAGCCCCCGGTCGAGGGCGTCCTCGACGTAGGCGAAGCCGTCGGCGAGGGTGAAGGCGAGTTCCTGCACGGCGGTCGAACCGGCCTCGCGGATGTGGTAGCCCGACACCGAGACCGGGCTCATCTTCGGCGTCTCCCCGGCGGCGAACTCGACGGTGTCCGTCACGAGTTTGAGCGAGGCCTCGGGGGGGATGACCCACTCCTTTTGCGCGATGAACTCTTTGAGCATGTCGTTCTGGAGGGTGCCGTCGATCTCCTCGCGGGAGACGCCGCGCTGGTCCGCGAGCGCGACGTACATCGCGAAGATCACGGGCGCGGAGGGGTTGATCGTGAAGGAGGTCGTCACCTCGGCGATGTCGATCCCGTCGAACAGCACCTCCATGTCGCGGAGCGTATCGACGGCGACGCCCTCCTTGCCGACCTCCCCGTCCGAGAGGGGATCGTCGGAGTCCTTGCCCATGAGCGACGGCATGTCGAACGCGGTCGACAGCCCCGTCTGTCCGTGCTCGATGAGGTAGTGGAAGCGCTCGTTGGTCTCCCGCGCCGTGCCGAAGCCGGCGAACTGCCGCATCGTCCACGTCCGCCCGCGGTACATGGTCGCGTAGGGCCCCCGGGTGAAGGGGAACTCCCCCGGGAAGCCGAGATCTTCCTCGTAGTCGAGGTCGCCGACGTCAGCCGGCGTGTAGAGGTCGTCGACCGCGTGGTTCGAGACGGTCGCGAACCGCTTTTTCCGCTCGCCGAACCGGTCGACGACGGGGTCGCGCGTTTCGCGTTCCCACGCCGCATGCGACTCGCGGATGGCATCGAGGTCGTCCTCGTCGTACATGGGTCCGATTACCGAGGGACGATGATTAAGGATTCGGGTCCGAAAGCCGCCCGGAACGGTCCGGGGGCGACCCCAGTGCCGGCCGATTCTCACCCGACGGGAACGAGAACGATTCATAAATCCACACCGGACCGATTGAGTCGTATGTGCGAGCACACGCGTCTCGGGGTCCCCAGGCGGACGGTCCTCGCGGGGACGGCGGCGCTCGGCGTCAGCGCCCTCGCCGGGTGCAGCGGCAGCTCCGGCGGCGGTGGCGAGCCGCCCGAACCGATCACCCTCACACAGGAGCACAGCTGTGACGTCTGCGGGATGGTCATCCCGAACCACCCCGGTCCTTCCGCCGAGGTGTTCTACCCCGGCCGCGAACCCGCGGGGCACGCGAACCCCGCCCGGTTCGACAGCACGTGGGAGGCGTACCAGTTCGACTTCGAGCGTCGCGACGAGGGGTGGGAGCCGGCCGGGTTCTACGTGACGGACTACTCGGCGGTCGACTACCGCACGTTCACCGACGGGGGCGACACGCTCGTCTCGACGCATCCCGAGGCGTCGTCGTTCGTCGACAGCGAGGAAGTGACGTACGTCGTCGGGAGCGAGGTGAAGGGGGCGATGGGACGGGACCTGATCGGCTTCTCCGACCGGGCCGACGCGGAGTCGTTCCGCGACGAGCACGGTGGGCAGCTGATGGGCCACGGCGACGTCACCCGGGCGACCATCGCGAGCCTCGGACGATGAGGCCCGACGACTGATGACCGTCGAGACACGACGCCCGCCACGGCCATGACGTTCGTCACGCCCGGCGCGGTCAGGGTAGCGACGCTCGTCCTCGCCGGTCTGCTCGTGGTCTCCAGCGGCGCGTTCGCGCTCGGTCCATCCCCCGGCGACCAGCTCCGCCCCGTCCCGTTCGACCGGACGCTGTCGACCGGCATGACGTACGTCGACGTCAACCGCGCAGAGACCGAGAATTTCCACATCCCTCGCGCGGAGGTGTACTTCTCGCAGTACCGCTTCGTCGTCGGCTACTACGGCGTCGAGACGGCCGCCGGCGAACTCGCCGCGCCCGAGACAACCACGAGCTTCGGCGATCCGCTCGCGGTGTTCGTCTCGGACTTCTCGACGGTCTCGCCCGTCCTCACCGCGGGGGGGTACCTCACGACCGAGCGCGGGCGCGCCGTCGGGTGGACGCGTGCGGCCGACGCCTCGTTCGTCGTCGGGAGCGACGCGCGAGCGCCGAGTCGCCCCATCGCGGTCCCGTTCGGCGACCGGGCCGACGCCGCGACGTTCGCCGCCGAGTACGGCGGTCGGGTCGTCGACTGGGAGACGCTCCAGCGCACGGCCGAAAACCCCCTCGACCGGCGGCGCGCGCGGTTCGAAGCGCGGGTCGTCGACGGGAACGCGTGGGCCGACGGCGTAGCCGCCGACGGGCGCGCGCTGCTCGACCGCCCCACGGCCGTCGTCGTCGGCGAGGACGCGCCGACGCTGGCTGCCGCAATCGAACAGGCCCCGCCGAACACGACCGTCCGCCTCCCGCCGGGGACGTACGCGGCGACGAACCTCACGATCGGGAAGCCGCTCACGCTCGTCGGTGCCGGGAACGAGACGGTCGTCCGCGGGGACGGCACCGACAGCGTACTGGAACTGCGCCATCCCCGGGTGGCCGTGTCGTCGCTCCGCATCGAGGGCGTCGGCCCGAACGGTACCCAGCGCCGCCCGCACGGGAACCTCACCCAGGCTGACTGGTCACAGGTCGTCCAGTTCGCCTACGGCCAGGGCGACGCCGGCGTCGTGATGCACCGCGCGAACGGCTCCGTCGTCCACGACGTCACCATCGACACGCCCGCCAGCGGCGTCATCGTCCGCTCGTCCGATCGGGCCGCCGTGGTGGACAGCCGGATCCGCGGGAGCGATGACCCACGCGAGGGGTTCATGGGCGTCGTCCTGATGCAGTCGCGGGCCCTGGTTCACGGATCGACGTTCGTCGGCGGGCGCGACGCCGTCTACACC
Source organism: Salinigranum marinum (assembly GCF_024228675.1). Lineage (NCBI taxonomy): Archaea > Methanobacteriati > Methanobacteriota > Halobacteria > Halobacteriales > Haloferacaceae > Salinigranum > Salinigranum marinum. The sequence continues at coordinate 1,964,134 of NZ_CP100461.1, forward strand.
CACCGGGCCGACGGCTTCGTCGTCCGCGACAACCACATGCGCGGCGAGCGGTACGGCGTCCACTTCATGTACACGTCGCGGGGGCTCGTGGCGAACAACACGATCCGTGACACGCGCGCGGGAATCATCATCATGACCCGCCCCGTCGAGAACGTGGTCGTGGGCAACGACGTCCGCGACTCGGGCTACGGCGTCATCCCCGTCGGCGGCGACAGTTACTACGCCCGGAACGTCCTCGCCGACAACGACCACGGCATCTCGGTGTCGGGCCACCGCTCCGTGTACGAGGGGAACGTGATCGCGGACAACGGTGTCGGCGTCCGTGCCTCGACCCTGTTCCCCACGAACTGGGTGGTCGGCAACGACATCGTGGACAACGACCAGCAGATCGAGACGGGCCGTGGGCCGCTCCGGACGTGGTCCCGCGGCGACGAGGGGAACTACTGGGGGCCGCTCCCGATCCCCGACGCCGACGGCGACGGCGTCCTCGACCGCCCGTACCGACCGACTGGGCCGGTCGACGGGGCGCTCCGCGATCAGCCGGCGGCGTGGACCGTCTCGCGGGCCCCGTCGGCCGTCGCGCTCCGGGCGGCCGGCACCGACGTCTCCGGCCTGCGGTCGGCGGGCGTCGTCGACCGGTCGCCGCGCGCGTCGCCGGCCACCCCCGACCAGTTGGCGAACGCGACCCGGGAGGCGGGGGCGTGACCGACACGAACCCGACCGCCGGCGTCGACGCCGCGGCCTCCGAGGCGGCCGGTTCCGGCGGCGTCGACCCGGCGGTCACCGTCGACGGTCTCAGCCACGGGTTCGGCGACGTGGACGTCCTCGACGGCGTCTCGCTCACCGTCAAGGCGGGGTCGCTCGTCGCGCTGGTCGGCCCCAACGGCTCCGGGAAGTCGACCCTGCTCCGGGTCGTCGCCGGGGTGCTCGACCCCGACGGCGGGCGCGTCGACGTCGCCGGGAGCGGCGTCCGCCCCGTCGGCTACCTCCCTCAGCGACCGTCGTTCCGGCCGGGCTTTACCGTCGCCGACACGCTCGGCTTCTACGCCGACCTGCTCGGCCCCGAGGCGGCGAGCGGGGTGGACGTCCGCGCGGCGCTCGAAGCGGTCGGACTCGCCGAGGCCCGGAACCGCCGGGTCGAGGCCCTTTCCGGAGGGATGACGCGACTGCTGGGGCTCGCGCAGGCGCTGCTCGGCGACCCGCCGGTGCTCGTGCTCGACGAACCGGCGAGCGGCCTGGACCCCGCGATGTCCGCCCACATCTACCGGACCGTGCGCGAGGCGGCCGACGACGGCCGCGCGGTGTTCGTCGCCTCGCACGACCTCGCCGCGATCGAGCGGACGGCCGACCGGGTCGCCCTGCTCGACCGGGGGCGGATCGTCCGCGACGGCACCCCCACCGAGCTGATCGACGACGCCGGCGTGGAGAGCTTGGGAGAGGTGTTCCTCGACACCGTCGGTGCGACCGAGGGGCTCACCGTCCGGACCGGGCTCGGACGCGCCGGGGAGGGTGAGCGCCGATGACGCTCACGGAGCGCGCGGGGCGCTACCGCGCGCTCGCGGTCGCGGCGCGCGAACTCCGGTCGGTCGCCCGCACGTGGTCGGTGATCGCCCTCGGGGCCGTGGTGTTCGCCAGCGTCGTCGGCGTCGTCGTCGCCGGCAGCGGGGCCGGCGGGTTCGTCCCGCTCGCGCTCGATCTGCTGTTCGCCGTCGAGGTGCTCGTCCCCCTGTTCGCCTTCGCCGCGGGCTACCGGACGGTGCTCGACGACCGCGCCTCGGGCGAACTCGAAGCGATCCGGACGTACCCGCTCGCGCGGGCGGAGTACGTCCTCGGCGCGTACCTCGGTCGGGCGCTGTTCGTCGCGAGCGTCCTCGTGGCGACGCTCGTCGTCGCGGGGATCGTCGGCGCGACGCTCGCGCCGGGACGGACCGACGTCATCGCGGCGAACGAGGCCGCCGACTCCGCGTGGCTGTTCGTTCGGTTTTCCGTACTCGTGGTCGGCTTCGGCCTCACGACGCTCGCCGTCGCGGTCGCGGTTTCGGCCGCCGCCCGGAGCGTTCGGCAGGCGCTCGCGGTCGTCGTCGCGCTCGCCGTGGCGTTCCTCGTCGGCGTCGATGCCGGCGTCGTCGCGGGACTCGCAAGCGGCCTCTCGCCCGACGCCACGCCGATTTTGATCGCGCTCTCGCCGGCCAGCGCGTTCCGCGGCCTCGTGCTCGACCTCGTGGTGGGGGCGGTGAGCGGCCGCGACGCGGGCAGCGCGCTCGGCGGGTTGGTCGGTCTCGTCGGGTGGTTCGGCGGTTCGCTCGTCGTGGCCGTGCTCACCGTCTGGGACGAGCGGGGTTAGCCGAAGTTCTCGATCTTCGCCTCACCCACGTACCCCACCGCGTCGAGCGCGTCGCGAGCGCGGTCGACGAAATCGGCGAAGCCGTAGACGAACACCTGGTCGTCGTCACCCGAGAGCGCGTCGCGGAGGTGTACCGTGAGATCGGCGTCGGCGTCGTCCATGACGACGGTGGCACCGACGGCGGCGAGTTCTTCCAGCCGCGTGACGTGTGCGGGGGCGTCGTCGAGGTAGACGACGGCCGCCTCGTTGCCCTCGGCGAGCGCGCGTTCGCCGATTCCGACCGCGGGGCCGACGCCCGGCCCGCCCGCGAGCACGACGACGCGCGACTCGCCCTCGTAGTGGTCGGAACCGAACGGCCCTTGCATGTCGAGTTCGTCGCCGGGTTCGAGTCCGGTGAGCGAACGGGCGAAGGGACCGCTCTCCTCGCTGACGCCGACGGTGATCTCGAAGCTCCCCTCGACGTCGGGCGACGAGAGCGTGTAGAAGCGGCCGTACTCCTCGCCGTCGATCTCGCCGGAGAGTTTCACGAACTGGCCGGGCATGGCGTGGAACTCCGCGGGCGTCTCGAACTCGATGGCGACGGTATCCGGCCCCGCGTCGTGAACAGAGACGACGGCGACTGTCGCGTTCATACAGGGCGTCCGGCCGCGCCGGGCAAAAGCGCCTCGTTCGATCGACGACGCACCAGTCACAGTACGTTCACTCATGACACGGATCGCTCGAATCACCGACCGAGACCGGTTCTTCACGGTCCTGCATGCCCCCTTTCAGAAGGCTTTTCATGAGGCGCTGGGTAGCAAAATCCAGCATGCCTGCGGACTTCAACTGGGCCATCGGCGGCGAGGCTGGCGATGGCATCGACTCCACGGGGAAGATCTTCGCCCAGGCACTCTCACGGGCTGGACGACACGTCTTCACCTCGAAGGACTTCGCGTCGCGTATCCGGGGCGGGTACACGGCGTACAAGGTCAGGACTGGCGTCGATCCGGTGCAGAGTGTGGTCGACAGATTGGACGTACTCATCGCGCTCACGCCGCGGACCATCGACGAGAACCTCGACGAACTGCACGAGGGCTCGGTGATCGTCTACGACGGCGAACGAACCACGATGCAGGACGTCGAGATCCCCGAGGGGATGATCGGGCTGGACGTCCCCCTCAAGGGGCTCGCCGAGGAGGCCGGCGGCGCGATCATGCGCAACGTCGTGGCGCTGGGCGCGGCGTGTGCAGTCGCCGACTTCCCCATCGAGAACCTCGACTCCGCCCTCCAGAAGCGCTTCGGCGGCAAGGGACAGGCCATCGTCGACAACAACAAGGAGGCCGCGCGGAAGGGCAAGGAGTACGTCGAAGACGAGTACGACCACGACTTCGACTACGACCTCGAGACCACCGACAACGACTACGTCCTCCTGAACGGCGACGAGGCGATCGGGATGGGGGCGATCGCCGCCGGCTGTCGCTTCTACTCGGGGTACCCCATCACGCCCGCGACGGACGTGATGGAGTATCTCACCGGCCGGATCGAACAGTACGGCGGCCACGTCGTCCAGGCGGAGGACGAACTCTCCGCGATCAACATGGCGCTCGGGGCGGCGCGGGCCGGCGCGCGGTCGATGACCGCGACCTCGGGGCCGGGGATCGACCTGATGGCCGAGACTTTCGGTTTAGTCGCGACGAGCGAGACGCCGCTCGTCATCTGCGACGTGATGCGCTCGGGGCCGTCGACGGGGATGCCCACGAAGCAGGAGCAGGGCGACCTCAACATGGCGCTCTACGGCGGCCACGGCGAGATCCCCCGGTTCGTCCTCGCCCCGACGTCGGTCTCGGAGTGTTTCTGGAAGACCGTCGAGGCGTTCAACCTCGCCGAACAGTACAACACCCCCGTATATCTCCTCTCGGACCTGGCGCTCGCGGTCACGGAACAGACGTTCCCGCCCGAGGCGTTCGACATGGACGCCGTCGAGATCGATCGGGGCAAGCTCGTCGACGAGGACACGATCGGAGAGTGGCAGAACGAGAAGGGACAGTTCCGCGCCCACGCGCTCACCGACGACGGCATCAGCCCGCGGGCGGCCCCCGGCACCACCGGTGGCGCACACATGTCCACCGGCTTAGAGCACGACGAACTCGGCCGCCGGACCGAGGACACCGGAATGCGCGTCGAGCAGGTGGACAAGCGCAACCGGAAGGTCGAGACCGCGCGGGAGACCGAGGACTGGTCCCCCCGTGAGTTCGGCGACCCCGACTCGTCGAACCTCGTGATCTCGTGGGGATCGAACGAGGGTGCGATGGAGGAGGCCATCGCGCTCCTCGACGACGAGGGGATCGACGTGCGGTTCCTCTCGGTGCCGTATCTGTTCCCGCGGCCGGACCTCTCCGAGGACGTCGCGGCCGCGGAGAACGTCCTGGTGATCGAGTGCAACGCCAACGGGCAGTTCGCGGACCTCATCGAACACGACACGCTGACACGCGTCGACCGCCTCAACAAGTACGACGGCGTTCGGTTCAAGGCGGACGAACTCGCCGAGGAAATCAAGACGGCCCTCTCGACGGAGGTCAAAGCATGAGCTCAGACGTTCGATTCACGGACTTCAAATCAGACAAGCAGCCGACGTGGTGTCCCGGATGCGGCGACTTCGGGACGATGAACGGGATGATGAAAGCGCTCGCGGAGACGGGCAACCACCCCGACGACACGTTCATCGTCGCGGGCATCGGCTGCTCGGGGAAGATCGGGACGTACATGCACTCGTACGCCATCCACGGCGTCCACGGACGGGCCCTGCCCGTGGGGACGGGCGTCAAACTCGCCAACCCCGACCTCGAAGTGATGGTCGCCGGCGGCGACGGCGACGGCTACTCGATCGGTGCGGGCCACTTCATCCACGCCGTCCGCCGGAACGTCGACATGTCGTACATCGTGATGGACAACCGCATCTACGGGCTGACGAAGGGGCAGGCCTCGCCGACCTCCCGGGAGGACTTCGAGACGTCGACGACGCCCGAGGGGCCGCAGCAGCCACCGGTCAACCCCCTCGCGCTCGCGCTCGCCGCCGGCGGGACGTTCATCGCCCAGTCCTTTTCCACCGACGCACAGCGGCACGCCGCACTCGTCCAGCAGGCGATCGAACACGACGGCTTCGGCTTCGTCAACGTCTTCTCACCCTGCGTGACGTTCAACGACGTCGACACCTACGACTACTTCCGCGACAACCTGGTCGACCTCGCCGAGACCGACCATGACCCCCAGGATCGAGACCAGGCCAAGGAGAAGATCCTCGACGCCTCGAAGGAGTACATGGGGATCCTCTACCAGGACGAGAACTCGGTGCCGTACGGCGAGAAACACGGACTCTCCGCGAACATGTCAGAGATTCCGTCGGGCGCGCCCGACGGCGCGATGGATCTCGTCCGCGAGTTCTACTGAGCGGACGACACGGTCGCTCCCCCGAATCGCCGCTGTCGCGGCCCGGCGGGGCTCACGACGGACGACCGAAGGCTCCCCCGTAACGATCCCAACGGATAAGTTGGGCGTGTCGCATCGGGACGTATGGCGAACTGGTCCCCGCCGTCGATCCCCCGGCGTTGGCTCGCCGCGGCAGCGGCGCTCTCCTTGCTCGTCCTCGCGTACGCCGTTCTCGTCCTCGGACAGCTCCTGCTGGGCGTCCTGCCCACGCTCTTGCTCGGCGTTCTGTACGTCCTGTGGCGGTTCCTCGCAGCCGTGGAGGCAATCGCCGACGCCCAACAGCGGCTGGCCGACCAGCGGGAACGGGAGCGGGAGTGAACGCGACGTGGACGCGCCACCGGGTCGAACGGCTCTCACCCGGCCGTAACGACGGCTTCGTGTTCGATCGCCTCCATCAGCGCCGCGATCGTCTCGCCCTCGTCCATCGCGTCGCCGTGGACACCGAGCGCGACGACGACGTCCTCGCCGTGTTCGACGGCCATCAGGTGGACGGAGAGGGTCCGTTCCCCGCCCAGGGTGGCGGACGCCGACGACGGAGGAGTCCCCGCCATCGTCGACGTCTCAGCCGGCTCGACCCGAACCGATGCGGAGTACGTGACGACCTCGACCGACTGGCCGAGCACGGTTCGGTTCTGGACGCCGGTCTCGCGGAGGCGTGCGACGTCGGTCACGTTCGCACCCAGCGTACCGGTGGCACCGGTGGCGTTGTCGACCTCTGTGACGACGTCGAACAGCCGGGCGACGAGTTCGCGGTTCGTGAGGTGAGCGAACGGGTTGACCGACTGGCCTTCGACCCGTCGGTTGGGCGAACTCACGACGAGGAGTGCGGCCGTGTCGTTCCCGCCCGCGTCGGTCCCGACCGTGCGCGAGTAGCCCGAAACCCAGACGTACACCGTCAGGTCGCGCGTGACCGGCCCGACCCCGACGGGGTACGTGAGTGGCACCTCGGTGGTATTGCCGTGGACGTAGCCGACGGGCGTGAAGGCCGTCTGTGGGATCGTCGCCGGTGCCGATCGGACCTCGGCCAGGGTGCCCGTACAGCCGGCGACGACGACGGCGAGCACGACGAGGAGATGCAGATACTGCACGATCCTCTCAGTACGCCGTCCGAGAACATCACCGTTGCTGCCGTGTGACACGCGGTGACGCTCCCGTCCGGGGGACCGGGGAGAAGGGGGCCGTGTGCCGGTTCTTCGCCGCCCCGATCGGACGAGACACCGGGCACCCCCGACAACCGCCCCACTCAGTCGACGGGCACGACCTGGAGACGGAACCGGGCCTCGCAGTCGAGACAGCCAGCGTCCTCGCGTTCGATGAGTTCGGTGAGTAACACTTCGCCGAACTCACAGTTCGGACAGTCGTAGACGAGCGAGTCGCCGGCGATGCGGTGTGCGACGGCGTTCGTGTTCTCGGTGGTGAGTTCGACCATGTACGTCCACCATGTGTCTTGCTATCACCGGACGCAATAGCTCTGTCGCCGATCGAGAGCCGGCCCGTCAGTTCAGGTACCGCTCTTTCACCAGTCGCTTGACGAGCGAGGCGTCGTCGAGGCGCAACAGTTTCAACAGCGCCAGGAGATCGCCGTTGTTGGCGTCGTTTAGCGTCCCCTCGTCGGCGCTGTTCAGGTCCCGCATCAGGGTGTCGTAGCGTTCGTTGGGGGCGAGATACAGCAGTTCGGTCATCATGAGCCGCGTGCGCATCTTCGGGGCGACATCGGTGTGCCAGAGGTGGTCGTACAGGGCCATCTGCTCCGCCGAGGTGTCTTGATCGTGCGGCGTGAGACAGTTGTCGACGGTGATCGCCGCGGCCCGCGCCGACTTCATTCCCTTGTGGATTCCCTCCCCCCAGAGGGGGTCGATCGTCGGCACGGTGTCGCCGATAGCGATGAAGCGGTCCGTGCTCAGGCCGGTCGGCATCTGGATGTGTGCGGAACCGCGGTGCTGTTTGCCTTCGAGCTTCCGCGCGTCCGCAAAGCGGGGGTCCTCGTCGAGCCACCGCGTCAGGTAGCCGTCGATGGTGAAGCCGTCGGCGGCGAACTCCCGGTGGCTGTCGTTCTGGATGTAACACAGCCCGACCTTCGCCGTGTCCTCGCCCGTGTGGAAGATCCACGAGTAGCCGCCCGGCGCGATGCGGTGGTCGAGTCGGAGCATCATCGCGTCGTGGAGGTCGGCGTAGTCGGGGTGGTCCATCTCGATCCCTTCGAGTTCGTACTCGATCCCGATCGCCTGCTGTTCGCGCTGGAGGTCGACGACGTCAAGTTCGCGCGCGAGCGGTGCGCTCGGCCCGGTCGCGTCGACGACCACGTCCGCGTACACCTCTTCGGAGCCGTTGTAGCTGACGCCGACGACCTCGCCGTCGTCGACGATCGGCCCGGAGACGCGCGCGTCGAACCAGTACTCGGCACCCTCTGCCTGGCCGTCCTCGACGAGGAAGCGCTTGAAATCGGCGAACTCCAGGACCGCGCCCGTCTGCCGGCGGGTGTACGAGTGATTCGGCGACTCCAAGACGATGCTGTCGGTGAACTGCATGACGACATCGTTGGGGATGTTGAACGACGCCAGCATCGACGGGAACGTCCCACCAGTCGACTTGTTGCTCCCCCGTGGGAACTCGTCTTCTGCCTCGGTTTCGAGAACGAGCACGTCGTAGTCCCTCGTGGCGAGATCGCGTGCGCACTGTGCCCCCGCCGGGCCGGCTCCGGCGATCACCACGTCGAAACGCTCGTCCATACGTGTGGGAGATGCCTCCCACTAATCAGTGTTCCTGAACTCCCTCGTCATAGACTCGACCGGGCACCGTCGACCGCTTTCACAACCCATTTCACCGCGCTCGCCCGCCTCTTCATTGATGAACGATACCGCCGCTCCGATCACAAACGGCATGCCGATGCTCGGGCTCGGAACGTGGCAGAACACCGATCCAGTTGAGTGCCGGACCGCGGTCCGCGAGGCGCTGGAGACGGGCTACCGCCACGTCGACACCGCCCAGGCGTACGACAACGAACACGAGGTCGGCGAGGGGATCGCTGCCGCGGACGTCGCTCGTGAGGACGTCTTCTTGGCGACGAAGCTGTGGACCTCGAACCTCGCGTACGACGACGTGCTCGCGACCACCGACGAGTCGCTCGATCGCCTCGGCGTCGACCACCTCGACCTCCTGTACGTCCACTGGCCCACGGGCGAGTACGACCCCGAGGAGACGCTCGCCGCGTTCGACGAACTGCACGGGGGGCAGATCGACCGCGTCGGCGTCTCGAACTTCGAGCCACGCCAGCTCGAGGAGGCCATCGACGTGCTCGACGCTCCCGTCTTCGCCAACCAGATCGAACTCCACCCCCTGTTGCCCCAGGAGGAACTCCGCGCGGTCTGCGCCGAACACGACGTCGACGTGGTGGCGTACTCGCCGCTGGCCCGCGGGGCGGTGTTCGACGTCCCCCTGCTCCAGGAGTTGGCCGACGACTACGACACCAGCCCCGCCGGCGTCTCGCTCGCGTGGCTCCGCGCGAAGGGCGTCACCGCCATCCCGAAGGCGACCTCGACCGCGCACATCCGCGACAACTGGGCGTCGCTCTCCGTCGACCTCGACGACGCCGACGTCGCCCGCATCGACGCCCTGGAGCGAGAAGACCGCCGCGTCGACCCCGACTGGGCACCCTGGAACTGAGCGCCGACGCGAACCACGGCGACCCGGCCGCTGTACTCGGATCCCGGTGCCGGACTCCGTAACGGATTTGTTCGGTCCGTCCCGAGTCCGGGTATGGAGTTCGACCTCGCCAAGACCGTGCTGGTTTTCGCCGCGCTCGTCGCCGTCGGGACCGCCGCCCTCGTCGGAGCCCCGATTCCCATGACGTCGAGCACGATCCTCATGATGGTGACCCCGTCGATGATCGTCTTCGGCGCGATCTGTCTCGCACTCGGCGTCAAACACGGCGAGTACCGCACGGCGCGGTAACTGACCCCGACACCGCGTTCACGCGTCTTCTTGTCCACCGGTCTCGACCACGTCGTCCAACTGGTCGTCCGTCACGCTGACCGCGACCCGGACGCCGACGAGCGAGACGACGATGCCGACGACGATGAAAAGCGCCAGCCGCTGGGTCGCGGTGAGGACGAGCCGATCGAGCAGGACGAGGTTGGGGAGGACGCCCTCGCGTTCGAGGAAGTAGCCCGAGAAGCCACGGACGACGAGCCCGAGCGCGACCACCCCGAACGGGAGGTTGAGATACGGCGTCCGGATCCCCTCGGCGCTGATGAGTTCGTCGAGGAGCCGGCCGGTCGAGGCGGTGAGCGCCGCGAGAGCGAGCCACGGGACCGCGGCGTAGGTGAACTGCATCGTCGGCAAGAGCGCCGTCTCCCCCACCGGGGCGTCGGAGACGGCGAGCGCACCGAGGAACACCCCGACGAGCGCGAGCCCCGCCGCCACGACGTACGTCACGACCGACACCTGCCCGGAGTACATCGCCGCGCGGGCCCGGTCGGGGAGATTCGCGAGGAGTTCGTCGACGGCGAGGCCCTTGTAGAGCAAGACCGCACCGAGCAGCGACGCCAGGCCGGCCACCGCGATCGTGGGCGAGAACTGACTCAAGAGCACGGGGAGGAGCAACAGCCCGATCCCCACCGGCACGAGGAGCGTCGTCCGCAGTTCCTCGTCGGCAAGGAACTGCTTCAGGAGGTAGTACGTCGACTCGAGGTCGTGCGCCTGCCGGACGACGACGCGATCGACCGCGTCGACGGGGAGCCGTGACTCGACGACGGGGACGAGCCGTTCGTCCTGCACGCTGTCGATGACGATCACCGCCGAGTCGGCGTCGTATTCCTCGACTAGCCGATCGAGTTGGGCGGCGACGGAGCGGTCCGCACCGACGATGGAGTCCCCGCCGCCCGCGACGACCGCGACGATCGCCTCGTCGTCGTCGTCGCGGAGTTCACGGGCGACGCGCAGGGTTTCGAGCAGACAGTTGACGCTCGAGTCCTCGGGGTCCGCGAGGCCGACCTCCGTGACCAGTGACTGGACGGCCTCCCAGCCGACCACCGGCATCGTGAGTCCCGTCTTCCGACCGATGTCGTTGGTTCGGTCGACACAGAGGACGAGCGTCGTCACAGGGAGGGTGACGCGTGGGGCGACTAAAACAGTCCCGGTCACGTACATCGGTCGTGACTGTCGACCGCGGCTGAGTGTCGGCACTGGTCCGCGGTCGGCCGACGCGGCGTAACGAGCCGCGATCAGAACCGGAGCTTGAGCGGGTCGGTCTCGTCGCCGACGACGCGACTGGCGACGCCCGCTCCGAGCGCGTACGCGACCGACGCCGCGCCGCCGCGGAGGCGGGCCGCGAGCGATTTCTGCGGGCGGAACGCCTCGACGCTCACCTCGTCGCGGTCGAGCAGGTCAGCCATCCGCTCTTCGACCGTGTCGCGCGCGCCGAGCCCGTCGACGAGGCCGCGATCGTGCGCGTCGGTGCCGACGAAGACGCGCGCCTCGGTGTCGCGGATCGCCGCCTCGTCGACGTCGCGGCCCTCCGCGACCCGCGCGACGAAGTGGTCGTAGAAGTCGTCGATGATGCCCTGTAAGTAGGCGCGCTCGTCGTCGTCCATCTCCTTCAGCGCGATGCCGGCGTCCTTGTACTTGCCGGCGGCGAACCGTTCGTACGAGACGCCGAGCCGGTCGGCGAGGCCCGCGACATTCACCCGGGAGCCGATGACGCCGATGCTCCCCACGATCGACGCCTCGCGCGCCCAGAGTTCGTCGCAGCCGCTGGCGATCCAGTAGCCGCCGCTGGCGCAGGTGTCGGTCGCGTACGCCAGGGTTGGGCCGTCGAACTCGACGACGGAACGGCGGATGTCGTCGCTCGGCACCACCTCGCCGCCGGGCGTGTTCAGTTTGACGAGGAGGCCCTCGACGGCGTCGTCCTCCTCGGCGCGTTCGATCTGGTCGACGACGTCGTCGGCGGGCGTCCCCCCCGGACTCGTCGGGAGCGGGCCGGGGCCGCCGTCGCGGCTGATCGGTCCCTCGACGGCCACCTCGGCGACGTCGTAGTCGGGAAAGCGGGTGCCAACGGCGCGTCCCACGGTCCGGACCGCGCCGACGACGAGTCCGACCACGATGAGCACCCCCAGGAGTTCGGCGAGGTCGCCCGGGAACCGGACGAACACGAGCCATCCCAAGAGCGTGGTGACCACGATCGCGACGACGACGGCACCGATAGTGACGACTGTCCGTGTCCGTGTACTCATACCAGTCGGTCCGGACGCGTCGAACAAAAAAGCCGTGAGAACAGACTAACTTAGAGCAGGCCGGCCTTCTGCAGCTTCATGAGGTCCTCGGTATCCAGCGTCTCCCCCTCTTTGAACTGCTGGTAGATCTCCTCGGCCTCTTCCTTGGCTTTCTCGCGCTTCTCGGCGCGTTCGTCCTTGCGCTCTTCTTCCTCTTCCTTGTCCAGTTCGCGCAGCCGCTTCTGGACGCGGACGAAGTCCTCGTGGTGGCGGTCCGCGGCCTCCTGGGCCTCGACGAAGAGGTCGTGCATCTCGTCGGCCTTGTCGCGGATCTCGTCGGCGGCGCGGTAGGACTCGATCATCTGGTTGTGATGTTCCTGGGCCTCGTCGGCGAGTTCGGTCACCTTCTGGTGATGCTGAGAGGCGTCCGAACGGACCGACTCGGCCTCCTCGATGAGCGATTCGAGCTCACCCGAGTCTTCGACCTTCTCCTTGCGCCGCTTGAGTTCCTTGCGCTTGTTCTCGATCTTCTCGATGAGTTCGCGCTCGTCCTCGGTCGAGAGGACCTCAGTCTGCTGGCGGAACTCGAGCTGCTCGATCTCCTCTTGGAGCTCCTCGATGTCCGTCCCGTCGTCGAGCTCCAGGTCGCTTTTCATCTGCTCGACCTGGTCGAACAGCTCGTTCGCCTTCGCGTTGAGCTCGTTGCGCTGCTGTTTGTGTTCCTGGACCTGCTCGTTGAGCTCGTCGCGCTTCTCGCGGTGCGTCTGGGCCTCGTCGACCTTCTCGCGCGTCTTGGCGTTCAGGTCGTCGCGCTTCGAGGCGCGTTCGGAGGCCATCTGGTTGAGCTCGTTTCGTCGGTCTCGCAGCTGGCCTGCGAGCTTGATGAGCTGACCTTTGGAACCGGTTTCGAGCTGTTCGTCGGAGAGCGCGACGTTGCTGGATGTGTCGAGCTCACTGACGTCGAATTCTTCGAGGACTTCTTGTTTTGTTACCATGCGTGATCAAACCTCTGTACCATCACCCTGCCGAGCGCGGCGGCTGCGCGGTTGAGTGCGACCGGCCGTGTAAGAGAACTCCCGATCATTCTGCGTGCTGTGCCGCCGGAACGCCGGTGGCGCTCAGGTATTCATCAATACACTGTTGGGATATTTAAAAACTTCGATGACCGCATGTGTGAAAATCGGTACCATACCACCCAGAACGGCCGCGTTTCGGGTCTCAGCGTTTCTCAGGATCGGTATAAAACAGATGTCGTCGTTCGTGGCGTTCCGACCGTCGGGATGGGTCGTGTTTCGCCCACGTTCGGTTCGAACCGACCGAACGTTTTTGTTTGGTCGGAATCAGTTTCGATCCGTCTACTCGTTTCGCACGACGACCGACGACCGAACCGTCCTCGCCGGCGGGCGACACCGCCGGGGCGCGGCCGAACCGGTGTCCACTTGCCGCTCGCGGGGTCAGATCGGCGTATGAGAGAGGTCATCCACGCCCGCGGTCACGACAACGTCCGGGCCGAACACGCGAGCACCTTCGAGGTGACGACCGACGACTGGCTCACGCCCGCCGGCGACTGCATTATCGCTGTCGAGGCCGACCGCTCGCCCGCTGCGTTCGATCCGGCGTTCGTCGAGGCGTGCCGCGACCGCACGGCGCGGATCACCGCCCGGATAGAGGTGGATGATCACACCCAGACGATCACGGGCCGCGGCCACCCCGACCTCACCTTCGACAGCGACCGCTCGGCCGTCGCGCGCACGAGCGACTACGTCGACGACCGAACCGTGATGGTCGACGCCGACCACGCCGCCGTTGGGGTCGACCGCGCGATGGTCGAGTCGCTCCGGGCGGGCGCGGCGCTCGTCTTCACGCTCAGCGTCGAGGTGTGAGGCGGCTCCGGTCCGGGACTGGATCGATCCGTAACCGACGGCCGGGGACGCGCCTCCGACGGCGACAGGGCGACAGTTCCCCGTGCCATACTTTCAAGCCACGCGGTCACCCACGCTCGCGCATGCGTCTCGCGCTCATCGCTCACGACGAGAAGAAGCCTGAACTCATCGATTTCGCGCAGGAACACGAGCACCTGCTCGGCGAGTGTGATCTCATAGCGACCGGGACGACCGGCAAGCGCCTCCGGGAGGCGACCGCCCTCGACGTCGAACGGAAGCAGTCGGGACCGCTGGGTGGCGACCTCCAGATCGGTGCCGAGGTTGCCGCGGGCACGTGCCACGGGATCGTCTTCTTCCGCGACCCGCTCACGGCCCAGCCACACGAGCCCGACGTCTCCGCGCTCCTCCGGATCTGTGACGTCCACGACGTCCCGCTCGCGACGAACCGGTCCAGCGCCGACGCGATCGTCGAGGCGTTGGTCTCCGGCTAAACGGTTCGATCCATTCAGCCGACTGTTCGCCTCTAGAGCGGACTGTTTGCCCCCGATACTATCTGTTTGTTTGATCTTTTTGCAGTTCCCTATACTCACGTCCATGTCCCGTCCCGGCCCCGTCACCGCACCGTCGCTCGTCGTCTCGGCGCTCGTGCTCGCCCTCGTCGTGGCCGCACCGCCGGTGTCCGCGGTCACGACGGCCGCCGCGACCACGGGGCCCGAAGCGGAGGAGAACCGGTGTTTTTCGCCGAACGGGACGGGGTTCGTGATCGGCACCGAGAGCCCACAGCTCCGCCTCGTGGTTCATCTGTCGCTGTTGTCCGCGGTCGTCGACGGCGAGGAGGCGAACGCGACGCGCTTCGTCGCGGACCCGTTCGAGCCGTTCGCGTTCGCCTTCGACTACCGGTTCACGGTCCCGGCGTTCGAGGGGACGGCGGCGGACGCCGACTACCGCGCCGCCGACGCGCCGGTCGAGGGGCCGGTCGAGGAGGCGGCGTGTTCGACCTGAATCGGGCGCGTCAGGACTCGACGGTCAAGTGGACGCCGATCCCGTCCGGGTCGACGACCCGCCCGTCGGGGGAGACATCTATCCCTCTGGCGGCGAGGTGCTCGCGGAGATCGTCGAGCGTCGCCCGGTCGGGGAGGCGGAACTCGAACCACTCGATCCCCCAGTGTGCGCCGCTGGCTTCCTGCCGTCGGTTCCACGTGTTGAGGCCGACGTGGTGGTGGTACTCCCCGGCGGCGACGAACAGCGCCCCCCGGTACGCCTCCGTCCGGACGTTCAACCCGAGGCCGTCGACGTAGAACGACCGCGCACGGTCGAGCGCGGTCACTTCGAGGTGGACGTGTCCGAGGTCCGTACCGGCGGGCACGGCGTCGCCACCGGTCGCCGCCGCGGCCACGTCGTCGAGGTCCAGTCGAAGGGTGTCCATCTCGACCCCGTCGTCGGTGGTCGTCCACGCCCCGCGCGGGCGGTCGGAGTAGATCTCGACGCCGTTTCCCTCGGGGTCGCGGAGGTAGAGCGCCTCGCTCACGAGGTGGTCCGACGCGCCGGTGAGCGACGCATCCGAGGCCTCGATCCGCGCGAGGGCGTCGCCGAGCGCCGCCCGACTCGGCACGCGGACGGCGAGGTGGAACAGGCCCGCGGCGTCGTCCGGACGGGCGGGCGCGCCGGGGTCCTCGTGGAGGACGACCAGTGGCTCCCCCGCGGCGGAGAGAACCGCTTCGTCCCCGTCGACGGCGACGTCGAGCCCGACCACGTCGCGGTAGAACGAGAGGAGTCGATCGATCGAGCCGACACGGAGGGCGACCCGGCCGACACGGGCCGTGCCGGGCATGGTGAACTCGGTGGGGGAAGCGGACATGCCGCGATGTACGCCCGGCACGGAGAAAACGTGTCTCCTCGGCTGCGTCGGCGACGCGGCGGTCGGTCGTGCGCCGGGATCGGTTGACGGGCGGTTCTCAGCCGTCGACGACTTCGCTCGGGTCGACGACCTCCCCGTCGAGTTCGTCGATCCCCACACGGTCACACAGGTCGTACAGCGGGCAGGCCTCGGGCCCGTCGAGACAGGCGGGTTTGCGGGCAGCGCAGTACTCGCGGCCGAACTGGATCATCGCTGTGTGCCCGAAGCCGCACTTCTCCGCGGGGACGTTCCCTTCCAGGTGCGCTCGGACCGCCTCGTGGTCGGCGGCGGCGGGCGCGAGTCCCATCCGCCGAGCGATGCGGTGGACGTGGGTGTCGACGGGGAAGACGCCGCCGCGACCGCCGGCGAACAGGAGCACGCAATCGGCGGTTTTGGGACCGACGCCGGACACCGAGAGGAGCGTCTCGCGGACCTCGCCCGGGTCGCGCTCGCGGACGAAGTGGTCGAATTCGGGAGTAGAACCGAACCGGTCGAGCGCCCACTCGGCTGCTCGGATAATGACCTCGGACTTCTGGTTGTACAGCCCCGCCGAGGCGATCGTCTCGGCGAGGTCGTCCTGCGGGACGCCGGCGAGCGTCTCGGCCAGGCGGTCAGCGGGCCCGTACCGCTCCATGAGGCTGTCGTGGGCCGGCTGGCTCGCCTTGTCCGAGGTGTTCTGACTCAAGATGGTGCGAACCAGGCACTCGAAGCCGTCCTGGCCGCCGTAGGCCTTCTGCCAGTACATCTCGCCGAGCGCGTCGACGACCGCCTCCGCGCGCGTCTCGGCCTCGTGGTCGCTCCCCTCGAACGCGGCGAACGCCCCGCCACCCGCGTCGCCGCCGCTGATGTTCTCTGCGGGTTCGTCCCGTCGGTCGCTCATCGTGACGATGGTCGGACCGCGTCGGTAGAAACGTGACGGCTCCGGCGGCCGGCGCGGACGCGGACGGGACGCGGACGGGAACGAGTGTGAGCGCGACCGGCCGTCAACGATTACCTCGCGCGGCCCCGAGCGACCCACATGCACGCGCCGCACTCGCCGCCGGGCGACCCCGTCGTCGGCAACGCCCTCCGGTTCGCCCGCGCCCCGCTCGACTACCTCGATGCCATCGGCGACGCCTACGCGGACGGAATCGTCCACCTCTCGGGGGCGGTCGGCCCCGGCATCTACGTCGTCCTCGACCCCGGGCTCGTCCAGCGGGTGCTCGTCGACGACCACGGTCGCTACCGAAAGCCGGGGTTCCGGCCCGAACTCGTCGACCCACTGGTCGGCGAGGGACTGCTGACCAGCGGGGGCGACCACTGGCGACGCCAGCGAACGACGCTCCAGCCCGCCTTCTTCACCTCGCGGCTCCGCGGCTTCGGCGACACCATCGTCGACTTCACCCGAGCGACGACGGCGGGGTGGACCGACGGCGACGAGTTCGACCTCTACCGCGAGCTCGGGGTGCTCACCGTCCGGATCATCTCGCGCCTGCTCCTCGGCGTCGACCTCTCGCGCGCGGACGCCGCCGCGGTCGGCGACGCGATGCTCGACGTCGGCGAGGGACTGGCCGTCTCGCCCGGTGGCGTCGTCCGTCCGCCATGGCTCCAGACGCCCCCGCCGCGCGAGTACCAGCAGGCGATCCGCGAACTCGAAGACGTGACCGCGCGGGTGGTCGCGATGCACGAACCCGGCGGCGACGACGTGCTCTCGCTGCTGGAACGGGCCATCGCCGACGACCCCGACGCGTTCCCCGCGGACGAACTCCGCGACCAGGTGATGACGATGCTCCTAGCGGGGCACGAGACCACCGCGCTCACGCTCACCTACGCGCTCTCTCTCCTCTCGTGGAACCCGGCGGCGCGTGCGACCCTCCACGACGAGGTCGACGCGGTGGTCGACGGCGCGCCCAGGTGGGAGGACCTCGCGGCGCTCGACTACACGGAGCAGGTGATCCACGAGACGCTCCGCGTCCTTCCCCCGGTGTGGGCGCTGTTCCGCGAACCGCTCGCCGACGTCCGCCTCGGCGACTACCGTCTCCCCGCGGGCGCGCCGCTGATGCTCCCGCAGTGGGCGATCCACCGGAGTCCCAGACACTGGGACGCTCCCGACGAGTTCGATCCCGGGCGGTGGGCCGAGACGAAGCCCGCGGAGGTACCCGCGTACTTCCCGTTCGGTGCCGGCCCGCGGGCGTGTATCGGGCGGCAACTCGCCATCGTCGAGTCGAAGCTCATCCTCGCGACGCTGTTCGCCGACTGGGACGTGGAGGTGACAGTCGACGACCTGCCGCGGCGGGCGGCGATCACGATGCAACCGACCGAGGCGGTCCCGGCGGTCGTCCGCCGGCACTGAGCGGTCGCTCCCGACAGTGACGGTCGTGAGGTGAGGATATCGAATCGCCTCGCGCGTGGTCCGGAAACGGGCCGCCTGCCGGCTACTTGAACCGGAACGTCTCGAGGTTCTTCGGCGCGAACGTCCGCATGTTGTAGTTGTGGTACAGCGCCGACGAGAGGTCCTGCACCGAGCGTTCGTCGCCGTGGACGCAGAGCACCTTCTCCGGGCGGGGGTTCATCGTCTTCACGAAGTTCTCCAGGCCCTGTCGATCCGCGTGGCCGGAGAAGCCGTCGACGGTCTCGACGCCCATCTTCAGCGTGAGCGTCGACGACCGCCCCCTGTCGTTGCGGTCGTTCACCGGGATCTCGTCCCAGCCGTTCTGGATTCGTCGACCGAGCGTCCCCTGCGCCTGGTAGCCGACGAAGACGAGGTTCGAATCCGGGTCGGGGCCGAGGTGGCGGAGCCAGGACATGATCGGCCCGCCGGTGATCATCCCGGAGGTCGAGAGGATGATCGCGGGGCCGCCGTCCTTCACTTCCTGGCGCTCGTCCTCGCCGCCGTCGATGTGGTTGAACTCCTCGGCGAGGAAGGGGTTGGCGTCCTCGTGGAAGATCCTGTCCCTGAGGTCGTCGCGGAGGTACTCGGGGTAGGTAGTGTGGATCGCCGTCGCCTCCCAGATCATCCCATCGAGGTGGACGGGCATGGAGGGGATCTTGTCGTTCCGCATGGCTTCCTCCAAGACGAGCATGATCTCCTGAGAGCGCCCCACTGCGAACGCGGGAATGACGACCTTCCCGCCCTGGTCGTGCGTCTGCTTGATGATGTCGAGCAGTTTGCGCTCGGAGTCCTCCTGGTCGGTCTGGTAGTCGTTTCTGCCGCCGTAGGTCGACTCGAGGACGAGCGTCTCGACGCGGGGGAAGTCGTTGACCGCGCCGTTGAACAGCCGGGTGTCCTTGTAGTGAATGTCGCCCGAGAAGGCGACGTTGTAGAGGCCGTCACCGATGTGGAAGTGGGTGACCGCCGAACCCAGGATGTGGCCTGCGTTGTGGAACGTGAGTTTCACGTCCGGCGCGATGTCGGTCACGTCGCCGTATTCGAGCGGAATACAGTGCTTGATCGCCGCGCGGACCATCTCCGACTCGTACGGCGGGGTCCGGCCTTCCTTCGAGGCGACGTCGAGGTAGTCCAGCGTGAGCAGTCCCATCAGGTCGCGCGTCGGCTCCGTACAGTAGATGGGACCGTCGTAGCCGTACTTGAATAGGAGGGGAATGAGCGCGGAGTGGTCGAGGTGGGCGTGGGTGAGGACGACCGCGTCGAGCGTGTTCGCCCCCGCCCCGAGCGCCTCCGGCACCTGGAGGTACGGAACCTCCCCCTCGGCACCGGGCTTGTCGCCGCAGTCGATCAGCACCCGGGTCTCGGGGGTCGACAGGATGAACGAGGCCCGCCCGACCTCGCGGCAACAGCCCAGGGTGGTGATCCGCACCCACTCGTCGTTCGACAGTTCCTGGCGGTGGATCTGTCGGCCGACGCGTTCGAGGATCGACCGGCGTTCCTCGCGCTCCTGTTTGAGGAAGTTGCGGACGTTCGAGACGGTGGCCGACTCGATCGGCGGCGTCCGGACGACCTCGGGGGTCCAGCCGACCTCCTGGGTTATTTTACGAAGGGTGGAGCCGTGTCGCCCGATGACCATCCCGGGCTTTGCGGCCTCGATGACGATCTCGCCGGTGTCCTCGTGGAAGTCCAGCGAGGTGACGCCGGCCTCCTCGGGGATGACGTCGAGCACCTGCGCCTCGGCCTCCCGCGGCGGAGTGAGCACGTCGGGGTCGGGCCGAACCGTGATGCGTTTCCTGAGCTTGGAGGCCAGTTTGCGGATGAGGTCGCCGTTGCGAGCGAACTGCTTGGGATGTCTGGTGTACACCACCAGCTCCGGTCCCTCGTACTTCACGTCCGAAACCGAGATGTCCGTCGGGAGTTCGGCCTCGATCTCTGCTTGTAGATTTTCGAGCTGTTTGTCTACGGAACTCATAACTGAGAACGATCCGCCCAGCCTGTGGACGTATCGGGGTCGGGTTCGTCCACCGCCACCTCACCGCGGTCGTCGGCCTCGCCCGCGACGGCGGTCACTCGGGTGGGAGCGGACCGGTGAGGGGAGAGCCGAGAGTGCATTGTCGACTAGGTCAGTAGTGCAGTGTCGTGACTGCGGTGCGGGAAGAGGCAGTGAGAACCCGCTTAGTCGGTTCTATCACCGCGGAGTTATAAAAGCCTTCGCAAACGCGAAGTGTCCGCTCCCCCTCGGGCGACCCATGCGACTCACGCCCGACCGGGTCGAAGCCGAGTACGAGTGGACGCGAGCACGTGCGCCACGGATCGTCACCGTCATCAACGACACCCGGGCGCGACTGGGGGCGGCGTTCGACGTCACGGTCGACCCCGTGACCGAGGCCGACTACCGCAGGGAGGTCGACGCGGTGTTCGCCAATGGGGAACGCGGGGTCAACGTCGCGGCGTACGTCGCGCTCCTCCGCGACCTCGACGTCGACGGCGACTACCCGGGGTTCGTCGTCGACGAGGTCCTCGGGCGGGAGTTGGCGGCGACGATCGCGGGCGGCCAACCGCTCGCGCTCCTGGCGCAGGCGACGTTCCACATCGCGGACGTGTTCACCCACAGCGACGGCGTCGCCGGCGTCGACGACCTCGACGCGGCGCTCGCGGCGGGCTTTCAGACCCGGCTCCCCGGCTGGTCGTGGCGCGACGGCGACCCCTTTGCGGTGTCGACGCGCGGTGAGGACTGAGCGGGGCTGTCGTCAGTCAGTGCCGGCTGTCGCCGCCCCCGGGGGTGGCGACGACCGGATGCCAGTGCCAACAGACCGTCTGAGCGCCGGCCTCACCGGATGAGCCGCGAGCACCGGGGCGCGTGCTGGACGCCCAGCCTCGACTTCGAGCGCGTCGAGGCGCTCGGCGACGCACCGCTCGCGGCTCCGACACGGCGTGACGTTCACCAGCACGTCGTGTTCGTACTCCGCGAGGAGCACCGGCGGGACCCGCTGGGTGAGGGCGGTAATCGGTGGCGAGTAGCTACCCCGACCGGTCGGGGACACACGACCGGACCCGGTCGGCGTGAGGTGCCGACGAATCGGCGCGGGGGCGACGGAGCGGGGGCGGCTGTCCCGTGTGGGTCAGGTGGGCGATCGAAACCGACCGTTCGGGGTCTTTAAGACGGCGCTGACGCAACGCCACGGCAATGACCGACGACCAGGAGCTCGGGATCACCGAGTCGAAGTCACACAGAACGGGCGAGTGGTACGCCGAAGTCGTACAGAAGGCGGGGCTGGCGAACTACGCCCCCGAGGGGATGAGCGGGTTCATCATCACCCGTCCGCGCGGCTACGCGCTCTGGGAGCGGCTCCAGCGGGCGCTCGACGCGAAGTTCAAGGCCACGGGCGTCCGGAACGCCTACTTCCCGCTTTTCATCCCCGAGTCGTACCTCGAACGCGAGAAGGACGTCGTCGAGGGGTTCGACCCCGAGGTGGCGTGGGTCACCCACGGCGGCCACGAGGAGCTGGAAGAACGCCTCGCCGTCCGGCCTACCTCGGAGTCGATCATCGCGCCGTACATGAGCCAGTGGGTCCGGAGTCACCGCGACCTCCCCCTCAGGGTGAACCAGTGGGCCTCCGTCGTCCGCTGGGAGGCGACGGAGACGAAGCCGTTCTTCCGGACGAAGGAGTTCCTCTGGCAGGAGGGCCACACCGCCCACGCGACCCACGACGACGCGTGGGAGGAGACGGTTACCCGGCTGGACCAGTACCAGGAGACGTACGAGGAGGTGCTCGCGATTCCCGTCCTCAGAGGGCAAAAGCCCGACCACGACAAGTTCCCCGGCGCACACACGACGACGACGGTCGAGGCGCTGATGCCCGACGGCAAGTCGGTGCAGGGCGCGACGAGCCACCACCTCGGCACCTCCTTCGCCGAGGCGTTCGACATCACCTACACCGACGAGGCCGAAGAGGAGCAGGTCGCCCACACCACCTCCTGGGGACTCTCCTGGCGGGCGCTCGGCGCGCTCATCATGACGCACTCGGACGACCAGGGACTCGTCCTCCCGCCGGCGATCGCGCCCGAGCAGGTCGTCGTCGTCCCCATCTGGCAGGCCGACACCAAGGACGCGGTGCTCGACTACGCCGCGGGCGTCGCCGACGAACTCGCCGACGCCGGTCTCAGGGTCGAACTCGACGACCGCGACGAGCGCAATCCGGGGTTCAAGTTCAACGAGTGGGAGCTGAAGGGCGTCCCCCTCCGGATCGAGATCGGCCCGAACGAGGTCGACGACGGGGTGCTCACCCTCGCGCACCGCCCCGACGGCGAGAAACACGAGGTCTCCCGGGAGGGCGTCGTCTCCACGGTCGAAGACCACTTCGACGAGGTGTACGCGAAGCTGTACGCCGCCGCGGAGGAGACGCTCGAGGGAAGCGTCCGCCACGCGGACAGTCGAGACGAGATCCTGGGCACGCTGGGTCGACACGGCGGCTACGTGAAAGCGCCGTGGTGCGGCAAGGAGGCCTGCGAGACCGAGATCAAAGACCAGATCGCCGCCGAGATCGTCATGGTGCCGTTCCACGCCGACGACGAACCTGGCGAACTCGTCCACGAGGGCGAGGCGTGTGCGATCTGTGGCGACGAGGCGGTCGAGACGGCGTACTTCGCGAAGTCGTACTGAGCCGGGGCGTCGAGAGACCGGACGCCGAGGGGCGCGGCGGCGTGTCGCGTTCGGCCGCCGCGATCCCCACGGTCGGCCGGGAGCGACGACGGCCGGCTACCCGAGAACGCCGAGGAAGGCGAGAAGGTGGGTGAGCCCGGCGATCAGCGGGACGAGAACGACCGTCCGCATGACGAACAGCACCACGAGGTCACGGAACCGAACCGGGACGTCGCTGAACATGTCCATCGTCATAGGACCGACGCTCGAGAAGAAGATCAGCTGAGAGACGGCCAACACGGCGACGAAGAACTTCGCCTTCAGGGCGGTTTCGGTGACGAGCAACACCGGCACGTACATCTCGGTGATGCCGACGATCGTCGCCGGCGCCACGGTCGCCGCGTCGGGGATGCCGAGCGCGGCGATGACGGGGGTGAGTGGCCGGCCGAGGATGTCGAAGACGGGCGTATTCGCGGACAAAAGCGTCGCCGCGAGACCGACCGCAAGGATGGTCCCGAGGATCAGGCTCGTGAGTTTGAGTCCGTCGACGAACCCGCGCGTGGCCGCGGCGGTGAAGCTCTCCCCCTCCTCGGCTTTCTTGACGGCCTCCGAGAGGGCGAGTCGGACGTACTCCGTCGGCCCGCCCGAGAAGGCCACTTCGGGATCCGGCTCGGCGATGTACTCCTCGGGGATCGTCGAGATCGGCGGGATCCGAACCAGGATCACGGCCGTAACGACGACACAGACGAAGTACGCCGCGAAGACGACCGGGAAGAGGTCGAGGATCTCGAGCGTGGCGGCGACGACGCCGACGAAGCCGATGCTGACGGTCGAGAAACACGTCGCGATGGTGAAGACGTCACGCTTGTGGTACCCTCCCTGCTCGAAGACGTTCCGCGTCACGTAGAGCCCGACGCTGTACGAGCCGACCCACGAGGCGAGGCTGTCGAGCGCCGCCCGCCCCGGGATCTTGAACAGCGGTTTCATCACCGGACGGGCGAGCGTCCCGACGAACTCCAACCCACCCAGTTCGACGAAGATGGTGATGAAGATCGCCCCGATCGGGATGATGACGCCGACGCTGTACACGAGCGTCCCCCACATCAGCCCGCCCGTTCCGGGGGTGTGCAGCCAGGCGGGCCCCAGTTTGAAGAACATCACCGGCGCGAGGACGAGCCCCGCCAGTCGGAGCAGCCAGAACGCCGTCGACGTCTCGAAGTACGAGAGGTCGTAGCCCGCGACCGTCGGCGAGCCGAGCCTCGCGGCGGTCGTCAACACCCCGCCGGCGACGATGATCGCGAGGGAGTAGACGCCGACGGCGTTCGGTGCGCCCTCGGTAATCGTGCTCACGACGATGTCGAACGGGACGGTGACCTGCCCCTGGTACGGCACGGGGACCAAGAAGAACACCGCACCGATCACGAACGCGGTGACGAACTTGAGCACCGGCCGCCCACGGATGTCGTGTAAGTCGAGTTCGTCGATGCTCCGTGCGCTTCGGGTGGAGTCGACCGTCCACGTGCGTTTTCCTTCGGTTGACATATTCCACAGTGTGTGACAGTATAGCATAAACGTACGATTTCCATACGGAGCCGACTTTATACGCGATCGGGAGACCGAACCGACAGACCGGCCACACGACCCCCTCGGCTCCGGCGGCGCGGCGGTCGGCAGTCGCGGCCCACGCCGTCGTCAGCGTGTGCTCACCGCTGTCGCTTCGTCTCCCCCGGGCGGTCGTACACGATCGTTCGTCTCGTTCGGCGTGTGTCGACTCCCTCGACGGAAGGATACAGATACCTTAAATTGCCTTATATGTGACTTACACACCCTTATCCCTTTATGAATAGCCTGATAAGGAGGAAGTGCCAGGTGGACGTATGACCAAGCCACAGAGAGACACCCACGCCGCATCGGCGGGGCTCGCGGATCCGGCCGACGAGCGCTCGAACTGCGGCGTTGGTGCCGTAATCGACCTCGACGGCGGCTCCTCTCACGACGTCGTCTCGGACGGGCTCGACCTGCTGAAGAACCTCGAACACCGCGGGACCACCGGTGCCGAGGAGAACACCGGTGACGGGGCCGGCATCCTCATCCAGCGACCGGACGAGTTCTTTGCGGCAGTCGTCGACACCGACCTCCCCGAGACGTACGCGGTCGGGTCGATCTTCATGCCACAGAACGGTGACGACCGGCGCGCGCTCGAGTCGGTCGTCGAGTCGACGCTCGCCGACCACGGCGTCGACGTGCTCACCTGGCGCGACGTCCCCACGGAGAACGCGGATCTCGGACGGACCGCGCTCGAATCCGAGCCGGACGTCAGACAGCTGTTCGTCGCGCCCGCCAACGGGATGTCGACCGAGGAGTTCGACCGGGCGCTGTACGTCGGCCGGCGCGACCTCGAGAAGGCGGCCGAGTCGACCGAACTCCCCGGCGCGGAGCGTTTTTACGTCTGCTCGCTTGACCGCAAGACCGTCGTCTACAAGGGACTGCTGAAGAGCGAACAGCTCCCCGCCTACTACCCGGACCTCACCGACGAGCGGATGAAGACGACGCTGACGCTCGTCCACGCGCGCTTCTCGACGAACACCCTGGGTGCATGGCACCTCGCCCACCCGTACCGAAACATCATCCACAACGGCGAGTTCAACACGATCCAGGGGAACATCAACTGGATGCGGGCCCGGGAGACGGATCTCGCCCACCCCGACTTCGGGGCGGAGCTCGAGACGCTGATGCCGATCATCAACGACCCGAACCAGTCCGACACCGCCTCCGTGGACAACGCGATCGAACTCCTGCTCAACACGGGGCGGGAGCTCCCGCACGTCCTCCGGATGCTCATCCCCGAGGCGTTCGAGGGCGACGAGGAGATGGCTCCCGAGCGGAAGGACTGGTACGACTTCCACGCCTCGCTGATCGAGCCCTGGGACGGGCCAGCGCTCGTCGCCGCCACCGACGGCGACCGGGTCGCGGCGGTCCTGGACCGAAACGGCCTGCGACCGTGTCGGTACGACATCACCGAGGATAACACGCTCGTCATGGCGAGCGAGGTCGGCGCACTCGACACCGAGCCCGCCGACATCAGGGAACGCGGCCGCCTGAAACCCGGACAGCTGTTCATGGCCGACCCCGAGGACGGGCGCGTCATTCCCGACGCCGAGGTGTTCGACCAGCTCACGGACGAGAAGTACGGCGAGTGGGTCCGCGACCACCAGCTGAACCTCTCGGAGATCTCGGACGGTGACCTCCTGCCCAGGGAGCGAACCGAACAGCTCCGCGCACAACAGGCGGCGTTCGGCTACACCCACGACCAGCTCAACCACCTCATCAAGCCGATGGCGCAGTCGGGGAAGGACCCCGTCGGCTCCATGGGCGACGACACCCCGCTGTCCGTTCTGTCGGAGTTCAACCGCCCGCTGTTCACGTACTTCAAACAGCTGTTCGCGCAGGTGACGAACCCGCCGCTGGACTACATCCGCGAGGAACTCGTCACCTCGCTCGAATCCAGGCTGGGGTTCCAGCGGAACCTCCTGGACGAGACGCCCGAACACGCCCAGCAGCTCGTCCTCGACTCGCCGGTCCTCACGGACAGCCAGGCGGCCGCGATCAAGGCGCTCGACGGCGACGTCTCGACGGCCGTCGTCGACATCACCTACGAGACGGAGAAGACGCTCGAATCGGCGGTCGAACGCGTCCGCGAGGACGTCAAGCGGGTCATCGACGACGGGGCGACCATCGTCGTGCTGTCTGACCGCGACATCGGGCCCGAGCGGGTCGCGATCCCGAGTCTCCTCGCGACCGGCGCGGTCCACCACTCGCTCGTCCGGAACGGGCTCCGCAACCACGCCGGGCTCGTCCTCGAATCGGGCGACCCCCGCGAGGTCCATCACCTCGCGACGCTCGTCGGCTACGGAGCCGACGCGGTCAACCCCTACCTGGCGTACCAGACCATCTGTGACGTCGTCGCCGGCCCCGACGGAGCCGACGAGGCCGAAGCCATCGCGGCGTACAAGAAAGCCCTGGAGGACGGCCTCCTGAAGACGATGGCCAAGATGGGCATCTCCACCGTGGAGTCGTACCAGGGTGCACAGATCTTCGAGGCCGTCGGGCTCGACTCGTCGTTCATCGCGGAGTACTTCGAGGGGACCGAGATCCGAACCGAGGGGATCGGTCTCCCACAGATCGAGGAGGACCTGCTCACTCGGCACGCGGTCGGCTACGGTGCCGACCCCGACCTCGAACGTCAGGGCGAGTACGAGAACCGCTCGAACGGGCTCCACCACCGCTGGAACCCCCAGACCGTCGGGACGCTCCAGCAGGCCGTCCGCTCCGGGAGCTACGAAAAGTACGGTGACTTCGCCGAGCTGGTGAACGACCAGACGAAGGAGCTGCAGACGCTCCGGGGGCTCTTGGAGTTCGACTCCGACCGCGACCCCGTCCCGATCGAGGAAGTCGAGGAGATCGAGGAGATCGTCACCCGGTTTTCGACGGCGGCGATGTCGCTCGGGAGCCTCTCGCCCGAGGCACACGAGAACAACTCCATCGCGATGAACCGCCTCGGCGGGAAGTCCAACACCGGTGAGGGCGGCGAACCCCCTGAGAGATTTGGCACCGAGAAGGAGTGTAACGTCAAGCAGGTCGCCTCGGGCCGCTTCGGCGTCACCTCCGATTACCTCACCCACGCCGACGAGATCCAGATCAAGATGGCACAGGGGTCGAAGCCGGGCGAAGGTGGCCACCTCCCCGGCAAGAAGGTCAACGAGATGATCGCTCACGTCCGCTACTCCACGCCCGGGGTCGGGCTCATCTCGCCGCCGCCGCTGCACGACATCTACTCCATCGAGGACCTCAAGCAGCTCATCCACGACCTCAAGATCGCCAATCCTGAGGCAGATATCAACGTCAAGCTCGTCTCCGAGGCGGGCATCGGCACCATCGCCGCCGGCGTCGCCAAGGCCAACGCGGACGTGGTCCACATCTCGGGTGACTCCGGCGGCACCGGCGCCTCCCCCAAGACGTCGATCAAGAACGCCGGCCTCCCGTGGGAACTCGGTCTCGCGGAGGCGAACCAGATGCTCCGAGCGACGAACCTCCGCTCGCGCATCAAGGTCACGACCGACGGCGGGATGATGACCGGCCGCGACATCGCCGTCGCCGCCCTCTTGGGCGCCGAGGAGTATATCTTCGGGACGGCGTCGCTCGTCACGAGCGGCTGCGTGATGGCGCGGCAGTGTCACGAGAACACCTGTCCCGTCGGCGTCGCGACGCAGAACGAGAAGCTCAGGGAACGGTTCCCCGGCAAGCCCCAGCACGTCATCAACTACATGACGTTCATGGCCCAGGAGCTCCGGGAGATCATGGCCGAACTCGGCTTCCGGACGATCGACGAGATGGTCGGCCGCCCCTCCCTGTTGAAACAGCGCGAGACCGACCACCCGAAGGCAAAGCATCTGGATCTCTCGGCGATCATCGCCGAACCCGCTCCCGGTCCACGGTACAAGACCGAACAACAGCGCCACGCGGACGTCGCCACGCAGTTGGATCACGACCTCATCGAGGAGGCACAGCCCGCACTCGATGAGGGGCGACGGGTCCGCATCCAGTCGGAGATCTCGAACGTCGACCGCGCGGTCGGGGCGATGCTCTCGAACCGCATCTCGAAGGCGTACGGCGGGGCGGGCCTGCCGGACGACACGATCAGCGTCGATTTCGACGGCATCGCCGGGCAGTCGTTCGGCGCGTTCCTCGCCAACGGCGTGACGATGCGCATCGAGGGTGCGTGCAACGACTACGTCGGCAAGGGCCTGTCCGGTGGAAAAGTCATCGTCCGCACGCCCGAGGACGCGGCGTACGCCGCCGACGAGAACGTCCTCATCGGTAACGTCGCGCTGTACGGCGCGACCCAGGGTGAGGCATACATCAACGGCGTCGCCGGCGAGCGCTTCGCCGTCCGCAACTCGGGCGTGAAGGCCGTCGTCGAGGGCGTCGGAGACCACGGCTGTGAGTACATGACCGGCGGGGTCGTCGCGGTGCTCGGCGAGACCGGGAAGAACTTCGCGGCCGGGATGTCCGGCGGGGTCGCGTACGTCTACGACCCCGACGGCGAGTTCGAGCGCTTGGCCAACACCGGGATGGTGACGCTCGACGAGACGCTGGAGGAGTCCGACGAGGCGATGCTCCGCCGCCTCGTCGAGAACCACGCCAAGTACACCGACTCCGACCGGGCGGCGTGGATGCTCGACGACTGGGGACGAGTACGAGAACAGTTCGTGAAGGTGATGCCCGACGCCTACGCCGAGGTCATCGCCGAGCGCGCCCGCGACGACGTGCGCAACGACCTCCCCGACGAGGCCAGCGCCACTGCCGTCGACTCCGACGTCGAGGGCGTCGCGACGACCGGCGACGACTGAGGTTCGAGGGGCGGAGGTCGACGGTCGAACGCGAGGCGAGTTTTTCCTCTGGTGCTCTCCGATCGGTGGTGTCCGGTCACGACGTACGATTCTGCCGAACTCGGTTCCGTAGGCGGATGAGCCGACGGAACGGGCGCGATCGTCGAAGCGGCGAGCTGCCACGTCACCGAAGCACCTGCGGCGTCGAGCCGTTCGGTCGTTCGCCTCCGCGCCCTCGAACACCTCCCCGACCGATTCGCCCCGAACGTTCATATCCGATCGCGAGGCCACCACACGTCGTGCCCCCGAGCGGGACCACGGAGTGTCAGCGGTCGCGTGGTGCGTCCGCTCCGTGTGCGGCGTGAGAGACGCACCGCCAGTCCGCCACCCACGGCCGGCTCCGCACGGGTGGCACGCTTTAGCGTCGACGGTCCGAACCGTCGGTATGGACACCGCACTCGTCATCGGCGGGACACGCTTCGTCGGCCGGCACCTCGTCGATCACCTCCTGGATCAGGGCTACGACGTCACGCTGTTCAACCGTGGGAACCACGGCAACCCCTTCGCCGATCATGACCGTGTCGATCACGTCGCCGGCGACCGCACGGTGAAGACGGATCTGCAGGCCGCGGCGATGACGACGGCGTACGAGGCGGTCTTCGACGTGGTCGCGTACCATCCGGGCGATGTCGAGACCGCTGTCGAGGTGTTCGCCGACGCCGACGCGTACGTCTACGTCTCCAGCGGGGCGGCGTACGGGGCCGAGGAGATCCCGAAGCGGGAGGGAGAGACCTCGCTGAAGCCGTGCACGCCGAAACAGGCGACCGACGACTCTCGGACGACGTACGGCGCGCGGAAGGCGGCGGGCGACCGTGTCGTGTTCGAGGCGGCCGAGGAGGGCGTTCGTGCGATGTCGGTCCGGCCCTGTGTCGTCTACGGGCCACACGACTACACCGAGCGGACGGACTACTGGCTCGCACGCGTGCGCGAGAACGACCGCGTGCTCGTCCCGGGCGACGGGACGAACGTCTGGCACCGCGTCTACGCGCCGGACGTGGCGCGGGCGATGCGGCTCGTCGCCGAGCGAGGGGAGGCGGGAGAGGCCTACAACGTCGGGGACCGCCGGCTCACCACGCTCGCGGAGTACGTCGAACTCGTCGCGGACGCGATGGGGCAGGAGGTCGAGGTCGTCACCGCCGGCGGACGGGCGCTGGCGGCCGGCGACCTCTCATCGAACGACTTCCCGCTGTACCGGCCGTACCCACACGTCATGTCGACGGCGAGGCTCGCGGCGCTGGGCTGGGAGTCGACACCGTTGGCGACGGCGATGCGCGCGACGGCGGCCGACCACCGCGAGAGCGACCGCGACGGGAGCGGCCTCGGCCCTGCCCGGATGGCCGAGGAACGCGTTCTTGGGGTGCTGGATACGATGTGACGCTTACCCGCCGAACCCCTCGTGGTCCATGTTCGGCACCTCGTCTTCGAGCCACTCCTGGAACCACTTCACGCGGGTGAGCCGTTGGTGGACGAGGCTCTCGGCGGTGTCCGACTCGACCCGTCGGGAGGCGTCCTGTCCGCGCTCGAGGACCCGCTGAACCATCTCGGCGGCGTCCATGTGCGTCCGTGCCTCGTAACCCATCCGCAGGATCATCAGCGCCGTCCCGTTGGCACCGACCTTGTCGATGATATCCGCTTCGATGAGACACCGGGTTTCGAGCGAGACGTCGGCGAGCGGCCCCTGGTAGGAGTGCTCCGCGATCACCTGACACACCTGCTCGACGAACGACTGCGCGAACTCCCCGTGCGTCGAGAGGTACTCGCGTGCGACGCGTGCGCCTTCCTCCGCGTGGACTTCCTGGTCGGCTTCGAGTTTCGCGATGTCGTGGAACAGCGCCGCGACTTTGACCACGTCGACGTCGGCACTCTCGCGCGTGGCGATCTCCGCCGCGAGGTCGACGACGTTGAGAATGTGGTTGTAGCGGTACTCCGCGCTGTGCCACGGATACCAACGCATTCGCCCGCCGTTGTCCTCGTTCTCGACGCTCGCGTCGAGGTAGTCGTAGACGAACGCCTCCATCTCCTCGAAGGCACTGTCCGGAACGGGCGACTCCTTGATTTCAACGCCCACGGCAACACCTCCCGAGTTCGAATCGTATCTGATAGTTCATTACACGGCAAAACGGTTTTTCCGGTCTTAGGCGTTACGACGACACCGGCACACACCACGGCCGTGTGTCGACGTGCGGGCGACGCGCGTAAGTCGTTCCGCCGCGTCGACGCGGGTATGACGGACGCGATCTATCTCGACGACACGGGTCGCCGAACGTTCGAGGCGACCGTCGAGCGAGCGGTCGACGACCGTGTCGTGCTCGACCGAACCTGTTTCTACCCGACGGGAGGCGGTCAACCGTCCGACACGGGCGTCCTCCGTGCCGAATCGAGCGATCGGACGTGGACGGTCACGGCAGTCGAGAAACGGGACACGATCTATCACGTCCTCGACGAACGCCCACCATCGGTGGGGACGTCGCTCACCGGGGACGTCGACTGGGACCGTCGGTTCGCACACATGCGGTATCACACCTCCCAGCACCTCCTCTCTGCGCTGCTTCTCGAAGCGTTCGACGCAGAGACGACCGGGAACCAACTGTACACCGATCACGCGCATCTGGACTGTGCGTACCCGCGCTTTTCGGAGGCGGACCTCGCGGACATCGAAAGCCGGCTGAACGATCTCGTCGCGGCCGACCACACGGTCGAGTGGTACGCCCTCGACCGCGAGACGGCCGAGGCGACGCTCGACCCACAGCGGACGCGTCTCCACCTCCTCCCCGACTCGATCACCGACGTCCGAATCGTCGAGATCGCCGGCCCCGATGGCGACCCGTACGACCGGACAGCGTGTGCGGGGACGCACGTCGCCTCGACCGGCGCGATCGGAGCCGTCGAGGTCGTCGGGCGTGAGACCAAAGGGAGCGAGGAGGAACGGATCGAGTTCGTCCTCTCGTAACGTCGCCGTCGTGCGGTTTCTGTCGGAGCACAGTCAACAGAGAACCGCACGACTGCGCCGGGGAGGTCCGTTCCGTCTGGTGGTTTTATTAACCTTGCCGGTGTGATAAGCGGTATGGTTCGTGAAGACGGCAAGCGGAACTTCGTGCTCCGAGAAGACGACGGTACCGAAGACAGCGTGTTCAGCGGTCGAACGCCACGACAGGCGGCGCTGAAGGCCGCTCGGCGGCTTCATCCCGCGCCGAGCGAAGACGAGGTGGACGACAAAGCGGTGCTCCAACTGCGTGAACGCGGTACGGACAAGGTCCACATCTACCACGGCTGGGCCTGGAAGGAGTCCGCGCCCGACGACGCACCCGACTGGATGCCCGAAGTCATCACGAAGGCGAACGTCTCCAAGCAGGGCATCGAACACCTCGACGAGTAGGCGACGACCCCGAGGTATCGTCACGGCGGGACGTGGCGCGAGAGCACGCCGACGTGCGGTGTCGAAGAGTCCGGCCGCAGCCGCCACGTCGGCGTACTCGTGAACGCCGACGCCGGTGTCGGTGTGGTGCCGAGGCCCACCTGCGAAGACTGCCGTCTCTCACACGGCCGATACGACCCGTTCTGCGATCGGTATCGCCACCGAACCGCCCGGCACGAACTGCCGGGAGCCCCATCCCATAGCTCCTTGAGGGTGGCCGGCGTCCGTACGAGTATGACGAGCGGGAGTGCTCTCTCCGAGTTCCTCGCCGGGCAGGATTCGCTGGCCGTCGTGTGTCACAACAACCCCGATCCCGACACGCTGGCCAGCGCGATGGCACTGGAGACCATCGCCTTCGACGCGGACGTCGACGACGTGACCGTACTGTACAGCGGCACCATCTCCCACCAGCAGAACCGGGCGTTCGTGAACCTCCTCGACCTCGACCTGAAGACGTTCTCCGTCGACGCGCTCGACGCCGCAGACCTCGTCGCGTTCGTCGACCACTCCGTCCCCGGGGGGAACAACGAGGTGCCCGAGGACGTGACGATCGACATCGTCATCGACCACCACACGACCGAGGGCGTCGAGGCCGGGTACGTCGACCACCGCGAGGAGATCGGCGCGACGGCGACCATCATGACCGAGTACCTCGCCGACCTCGAGATCGACACCTCCGACGCGCTGGCGACGGCGCTCATGTTCGCTATCAGACAGGAGACGTTGACGTTCCTCAGAGGGGTGACGAGCGCCGAGTACGCCGCCGCCGAGCGGCTCCACGCCAAACTCGACCTCGATCTCCTCCGTGACCTGGCTCACCCCGCAGTCAGCGAGTCGACCGTCGACGCGATCGGCGACGCCATCGACAACCGAACCGTCCGCGGGTCGACGCTCATCTCCCACACGGGGTGGACGACCGAACGCGACGCCATCCCACAGGCGGCGGACTACCTCGGCGACGTCGAAGGGGTCGAGACGTGCGTCGTCTTCGGACTCATCGGCGACGCGGTCGAACTCAGCGCGCGGTCGACCGACTCGCGGGTCCACATCGGACGCGTCCTCGAGGACGCCTTCTCCGACGTGGGGAGCGCGGGTGGGCACCGACAGATGGCCGGCGGTCACATCTCTCTCGGTCTGTTCGCCGATCTCTCGGGCGACGACGACTCGCTGGTCGAGATGGTCGAGGAGATCGTCTCGCGACGACTGATCAAGCGACTTCGGCTGTCGACGCGCGACTCGAAGGACGAGGAGTAGCCACGGGCGGCGGTGAGCGGACGCGCGTCCGAGTTGGTCACCGAGAGAGCCCAGGGAGCAACGGGTCGGTCGCTCACCGAATGAGCGTTACCGGGACCGGAATTCGGTCGACGACCCGCTCGGCGACGCTCCCGACGAAGAACCGCTCGAGGAGGTCCCGACTGTGGCTCCCGAGGACGACGTGGTCGACGTCGTGATCGTCGACGTAGTCGAGGATCTCCTGCCAGGGACGTCCCTGCTCGATCGCCGTCGTCAGCGGGGCGTCGTACTCCGCCGCGAGCGCCTCGGCCTCTTCGAGTATCGCCTCCCCTTCGGCCTCGCGCTGCTCGTATATCTCGCCGAGTTTCACACCCAGGTACTTTTCGGGTTGGTACGTGACGCTCGTGTCGACGACGAACAGCGCCGTCATCTCCGCCTCCGGAAACCGTTCGTAGGCGAATCGGAGCGCCTCGACCGCGAGCTTCGAGCCATCGAACGGCACGAGAACGTTCGTCATACCGGCCGCTTCGACGGCGACTGCATTAAATTCCAACCCGTATCTCCGAGTGAAATTTTAAGTACTATGTTGTAGTGTGTGCACGCATGTCAGAGTTTGGAGCGTTGTCACTTGCTCCGCCACTGTTGGCCATCGTCCTCGCGATCGCCACGCGGAAGGCGGTGCTGTCGCTGTTCGTCGGCATCTGGACCGGCGGCATCATCCTCACGGGCGGGGTCGGCCTGGGCCAGACGTTCGACTGGATCGCGGCGGCGGTCGGCGAGAGCGTGTTCCACGCACAGATCATCATCTTCACGCTGCTGCTGGGGTCGTCGGTCGCGATGATCTGGCGACTGGGCGGCTCGCACGCCGTTCGGAACTTCGCGATCGAACGGATCGACACGAAGCGCAAGGCCGGCGTCGCGGCGTGGATCCTCGGCGTCGTGTTGTTCTTCGACGACTACGCCAACACGGCCGTCGTCGGGAGTACGATGAAAGACGTCTCGGACCACCTGCACATCTCCCGCGAGAAGCTCTCGTATCTCGTCGACTCGACCGCGGCACCGGTAGCGACGCTGGCGATCTCCTCGTGGGTCGCGTTCCAGCTGTCGATGATCGAGTCCGGCTACGGCGCGACGAACCTGGCCGACAGCGAGATCCCGGACTCCTTCGAGGTGTTCCTCTCCTCGATTCCCTACAACATGTACGCGATCTTGGCCATCGTGATGGTCGGCACCATCGTGCTCACCCAGCGTGACTACGGCGAGATGCTCACCGCCGAGCACCGCGCCTCGGAGACCGGCAAGGTGACCCGAGACGACGCCCGGCCGATGCAGGACGTCGAGGCAGAACTCGGTCAGCCCAACATCGACGACCCCCGACTGATCTCGTTCTTCCTTCCGATCGCCGTGTTGATCGCGGTCACCATCGGGTCGGCGCTGTACACCGGATTCGAACCGGGCGCGTCGGTGTACGACATGGTCACCGGCGCCGACTACGCCGTGGCGCTGATCTTCGGGTCGTTCGCGATGGTGGTCTCGACCTACGCGCTCGGGTACGTCTACAACGTCCTGTCGCTGGGCGAGAGCGTCGACACGACCATCGATGGCTTCGGGATCATGCTCACGGCGGTGACGATCCTCGTCCTCGCGTGGGGGATCGGCAACGTCGTCGCGCCCGTCGAGGACGGTGGCCTCGGAACGGGGGCGTACATCGCCGCCCTGGTCGAACAGTTCCTCTCGCCGGAGATTCTGCCGGTCGTCGTGCTGTTCACGGCGGCCTTTATCGCCTTCTCGACCGGGAGTTCCTGGGGGACGATGGCCATCGTGACCCCCATCGCCGTCCCGGTCGCGTGGGACCTCACCGGCAACCACACCATGGTCGCGGTCATGGTCGGCATGGTGTTCTCGGGTGCCATCTTCGGCGACCACGCCTCACCGATCTCCGACACGACGGTGCTGTCGTCGACGTTCACCGGGGCCGACCTGATCGACCACGTCCGGACGCAGTTCTACTACGCGGCCACCGTCATCGTCGTGGTTGCCGTGCTGATGGTCGTGTGGGGGTACACCCGCGTCTCGCCGTTCGTCCTGCTCCCGGTCGGCGCGCTCGCCCTGGTCGGACTCGTCTACGGGCTCTCCGAGTTCGACGCCAAACGCCGCGGGATCGACCCGAAGTCCGCCGGCCAGCCGTCCGAGGTGACGCCGGCAGACGACTGACACTCGGGACCGCGCGCTGTCGTGTCGGGCGAACTCACGAGGAGGTCCGAGGCAGACGAACGCGGACGACCGGACCGGGAGCTGGGTTCGAACCGCAGAAGAAGTAGTCCCGGGCGGATTCGAACCGCCGTCAATGGCTCCAAAGGCCATTATGATTGGCCACTACACCACGGGACTGCGCTTCGCTCGTCCCGTGAGTTTCGGAGGTGCATCGCGTCTCCTCACCACCACGGGACTGCAGACGTAGCTACCAATCTGAAACTTAAGTTTGTAGCGGTCCGAGTCGCCGTGCCCCGATCAGTCCGCGGGTTCTTCGAAGGCGAGTTCGAGGAAGCGACAGGCGTCGGTCTCGGGGTCGAAACAGTCCGGGCAGTCGGGTTTGCGCTCGATGATCGTGTCGAGTCGTTCGGCGACCGTCTCGTCGATGACGGGTTCGAGCTCCCGGGCCTCGGCACGGAACTCCTCGACGTCGAGGACGTTGGCGAGGAAGCGCTCGATGATGCAGTACGTCTGCAGCGCGTCGCGCGCGTTGACGATCCCCTCGTCGGTGAGGGTGACACCCTTGTACTTCTCGTGCTCGGCGAGGCCGCGGCCTTCGAGCTTGCCGATCATCTCGTTGGCGCTCGCGGGGCTCACGTCGAGCATGTCAGCGAGCGCGCCGGTCGATGCGGGTCCGTTCTCCATCTGCTGGAGCAGGTAGATCGCCTTGACGTACTGGTCTGCGGTGTTCATCTGATTTCCTCCCGCGCGCGTCGCTCGGTTCGCACGCGCGATCGCTCGCGTGCGCTCGTGCCCGTGGTTGTGCTGACTGGTCCGTCGGTCCGTGCCGGCCGGGACGACGGGGTCATTCGCGGCGCTCCATCACTCTCGTCACCGCCTCGACCCCCTCGGCTTCCTCCTCGCGGATGCCGGCGAGCGTGTCGAGGAGCCGGTCGCGGTCGATGCCGAACCGGACGTCGCTGGCCCGGATGGCACCGATGAGGTCGTCGTAGAACTTGTAGGCGGTCTCTTCGTTGCAGAGTTGGTCGTACAGCACGCCGTCGAAGTCCTCGGGCTTGGTCTTGCCGTACTGCGCTTCGACGAGCGCTTCGACCTCCTCGAACGGGACGCTCTCGACGTCGAGTTCGTCGATGACGGCCTCGAGCCGGGTGCGGTGTTCGGCGGACTCCGCGGCGGCGTCGGCGAGCAGTCGCTCGATCTCCGAGTCGGTCTCGTCGAGCGTTCCCGCGTGGTGCTGGGCCCGTGCCTCGACGACCTCCTCTAAGACGATGCCGATCTGGAGGAGCCGTGCCAGCTGGTGGTCGGACGTCACGCGGTGTCCGACGCTCACGGGCGCGACCCCTCGCTGACGTGTCCCCTGACGCTCATACTCGGGGGTGGAGTGTGACAGACTTAAACGGTTCCCTCGTCGCTGACGCGCGGTCGCGGACAGCCGCGAACACGCCCGTGTGCCGTCGCCACGGGAGACACCGCGTTCAAGAGCGTCTGGTCCGTCTGTGCCGTCGATGAGACACCGATCCCGGTCGCTGCCCGTCCTGTTCGTCGTCGGCCTGCTCGTGCTCTCGGGCTGCACCGCCGGGGTGGGGCCCACGACCGGCGGCACCACCGACGCGCCGTCCGAGCCCACGGCGGTCGGCGAGGACGGACGCGCCGGGACAGCCACCGACGGAGCGTCCGACGCCGGAGGCGCGACGAGTGCGACGAACGGAACCCTCACGGTCCACTTCATCAACGTGGGCCAGGGCGACAGCACGCTCGTCGTCGGGCCGACGGGCGAGACGATGCTCGTCGACACCGGCGACTTCCGCGACGACGGCGAGTACGTCGTCGACTACCTCGACTCACGGGGGATCGACCGGATCGACTACCTGGTCTCGACGCACGCCGACGCCGACCACATCGGCGGGAACGCGGCCGTCATCGAGCGCTTCGAGACCGAGGGCGAAGGCGTCGGGGCCGTGTACGATCCCGGCGTGACCGCCTCGACCGCGACGTACGACCGCTACCTCGACGCCGTCGAGCAGTACGACGTGCCGCTGTACCGCACGGAGACCGGCGACGAGATCCCGCTGGCGGGCGCTACGGTCTCCGTGCTCGCCCCGCCGCGGCCGCCGCTGGCCGACGGGGACCGCAACGACAACAGCGTCGTCCTCAGGCTCTCGTTCGGCGAGACGAGCGTGCTCCTTCCCGGCGACGCCGGGGCGGTGGAGGAGCCGTATCTCGTCGACACGCACGGCCGCGCGCTCGACGTCACGCTGTTGAAAGCCGGCCACCACGGCAGCAGTTCGAGCACGAGCGCGGAGGTCCTCGACGCGACCACGCCGAGCGCTGTCGTCGTCTCCTCGGCGTACGACTCGCGGTACGGTCACCCCCACGAGGAGGTGCTCGGTCGACTCTCCGCGCGCTCGATCCCGACGTACTGGACGGGCACGCACGGAACGATCGTCGCGACGAGCGACGGCCGGACGGTCACGGTCGCGACGCAGGCGGCCGCGAGCACCCGGCCGCTGGACCTCCGTGCAGACGCACCCGTCGCTCCTGACACACGGGGTCCCGTCGTCGTCCGCGACGCCTACGCGGCGGCCGATGACGGGCGAGCGGACACGGACGGGCAAGTGGACACGGGGGAGACGGCGGTGGAACTCACCGAGATACACGCCGACGCGGCCGGCGACGACCGGACGAACCTCGCCGACGAGTACGTCGTGTTGACCAACCGCGGCGACTCCCCCGTCGAGCTCTCGGGGTGGGTGTTGACCGACGAGAGCGGGGCGCGCTACCGGTTCCCGGACGGCGTCGTGCTCGCACCTGGCGACTCGATCACGGTCCGGACCGGGAGCGGCACCGACACCGAGACCGACCGCTACTGGGACGCCGGTCGGCCGGTCTGGAACAACGACGGCGACACCGTTACTTTGCTCCGCGCCGACGGGGGAGTCGTGACGGAGGTCTCGTACTGATGCTCGACCCCGGCGCGTACACGGCGACGCTCGATCGCTTCGAGGAGACACCCGCCGGCGAACTCGCGGTACTGGTCGTCGAACGCGACGACGACCCGCTGACACAGCTCGACCTCCCGGTCGAAACGATCCCCGCGGCGGGCCGTCAGGTCGACGCCGTCTTCGACGTCGTCGTCGAGGACCAGCGGTTCGAGCTCTCGTACCGAACCGACGAGACCGCACGGCGCGCCGCGGACGCACGGACGCGGTTCGATCGCCTCGCCCGGCGACCGCCCTCGACCGAGGAGTAGCCGCCGCCCGGGCGATCGGGCCGGTTCCCCCACCCGACGGCCCGGAAGCGGATGCGATCCCGCCGAACCCCGTCGGTTTATACAAACGCCGTCGGTGAAGAGGGCATGGCACGCGCTCGACACGGCGATCTGGGGTGGTACCGGAACGCCGTGATCTACTCGCTCGACGTGAAGACGTTCAACGACGCCGACGGCGACGGGTGGGGCGACTTCCAGGGCCTCACGGAGCGGCTCGGCTACCTCGAGACCCTCGGCGTCGACTGCCTCTGGCTCCGTCCGTTCTTCCCGAGTCCGCTCGCGGACAACGGCTACGACGTCGCCGACTACTACGGCGTCGACTCGCGGGTCGGCACGCTCGGCGACTTCGCGGACTTCGTCGAGGCCGCCGACGACCGCGGCATCCGGGTGCTCTGCGACATGGTGTTCAACCACACCTCGGACCAGCACCGCTGGTTCCAGCGCGCACGCGACGATCCGGGCTCGAAGTACCACGACTACTACCTCTGGACGAGCCACCTCGAGTCGGCCCACAAGCGAGGGAACATCTTCCCCGAGTACGAAGACGGCGTCTGGTCGTACGACGAGGCCGCAGGCAAACACTACTTCCACCAGTTCTACGGCTTCCAGCCCGACCTGAACGTCGCGAACCCACAGGTACAGGCGGAGATCAGACGCGTCTTAGAGTTCTGGCTCGACCGCGGCGTCGACGGCTTCCGAATCGACGCGGCCCACCCGATGACCATGCCGAAGGGGCACAACGCGACGACACTCGAAGAGGGAACCGACTTCTTCAGGCGGATGCGCTCGTGGGTCGAGGAGGCCAAGTCGGACGCTATCCTGATCGCCGAAGCCGACGAGGAGCCGGAGCACCTCGACCAGTACTTCGGCGACGGCGACGGCTTCGACCTCATGTTCAACTTCGTCCTCAACGCGCACCTCACCTACGCCGTCGGCGTCAAGGACACCTGGCCGCTGTACCGCACGTTCGAGGTGCTCCCCGACGTCTCCGACGTCGGCCAGTGGGCCAACTTCCTCCGGAACCACGACGAGTGGAACCTCCTGAAGCTCCCGTGGGACGCGTTCGAACACGCTCGCGACTTCTTCGGCGACGACGAGGGCGACTCGTGGATCTTCGGCCGCGGGCACCGACTCCGACTGGCCGATCTGTACGTCGGAGACCACGACCGCATCGCCTGTGCGCACTCGCTCATGTTCTCGCTACCCGGGACGCCGGTAGTCCTGTCGGGCGACGAGATCGGGATGGGTGCGGATCTCGACCTGCCCGAGCGCGAGTCGGTTCGGACCCCGATGCAGTGGTCCGACAACCGCAACGGCGGCTTCTCGACCGCCGACGCGGACGAGCTCTACCACCCAGTCATCGACGAGGGTCGGTACGGCTACCAGTCGATCAACGTCGCCGACCAGCTCAGAGACCAGGACTCGTTGTTGAACCGGATCCGTCGGCTCGTCGACGCCCGCACGCTCTGTACGGAGCTCTCCAACGGCGACTTCTCGATCGCCGACGTCGAGCCGAAGGAGGTGTGGGTCCACCGCGTCGACCACGGTCGGACGACGCTTCTGACCGCGCACAACCTCGCGGCCGAGCCGCGAACAGTGACCGTCGACTTCGACGCCCCCGCCGACGCGACCACGAGAGTCGTCGGCCCCGGCGACTACGAGGTCGACGGCGGGCGCGCGACGTTCGACCTCGACGCGACGGAGTACGCCTGGCTCCGCGGCGACCGGCGCGGGGAGCGCGTGCCGCTCGGGTCGCCCTGAGCGCCGGTCGGCCCGCGACCACGACGAAGCCGGCCCACAGAACGGTCGGTCGAACCTCGGTCGGCGACCGAGCGGGGAGCACGTCGGGCACAACCGTTGAGTAGTTCGGCCCCCGAGAGCGTCTGTGTCCGACACGTACGTCTGTTCGGCCTGCCGCGGGACCACGGAGCGTTCGTACGGCGTGCGGTTCATCGTGGTGACCTGCCCCGACTGCGGGGAGCACGGTCGACTGGTCCACGAGTCGCTGGTGTCGCTCCTCGACGCCGTCCCCGAGGGCGAACGACCCGACGACTGGGACGACCGGCCGCTCGACGAGCGGCTGCTCGCCGCGCTCGACCAGGGGTACATCACGCTCGCCGACACCCAGATCTGAGGGCTCGGTCAGTCCCGATCGGCGAGGTACGACTGCGTCCGTTCGGCGACCGCCGACCGGAACGCCCGCAGGTCGACCTCCCCACGCCCCCCGAAGAGGTGGTCGTGGTGTGCGCGGGTGATCGCCGCGACGGTTCGCTCGTACAGCGTGTCGAACGTCACCGGCCGGCCCTCGGCGCGGACGCGCTCGGCCACCGCCTCGAAGCGGGCGGGCGTGGCGTACCGGCGGGCGAACGCCTCCGCGGGCGACTCGGCCGCCGGGGCCTCCCCGTCGGAGTCGGCGAGCGCTGTCCGTTCCGAGTCGGTGTCCCCGACGGCCGGGTTGTCGAGGCTGGCGCGGAGTCCCGTCTTGTTCCGGAGGAGAACGCCAGCGACCGGCCCGTCGTACCAAGCCGACTCCGGGAAGGCGTACGAGTCTGGATCGAAGTCTGCCGCGCGGACCTCGGCTGCGAGCGTGGGGAGCGGATCGAGCCCGAGCCGGCGGTAGATCTTCTCGACACGATCGGGCAGGAGATACTCCGAGGAGTCCGACCAGACGTCGCTCCCGAGGAACGAGGGGGTCGTCTCCCAGTCGTAGTCGACGCCGCGTCTGTGCATCGCGTAGCCGAAGAAAACGACCGATTCGACGTCGTCGACCGCCTCGCGGAGCGCTCCGCGGTCGAACCGCTCGCGGACGTGACGGGCGACGTGGGCGTACGCCGGCGGGACGTCCTCGCCGAACGTCCTGACCGCGTCGCCGAACTGCAGCCGGCCGTCCGCCCGGGCCTGGAACCGGACCGGTGCGCCGTCGACCAGTTCGTGGAGCCAG
The DNA here is from genome assembly GCF_024228675.1 of Salinigranum marinum. Taxonomy (NCBI): domain Archaea; kingdom Methanobacteriati; phylum Methanobacteriota; class Halobacteria; order Halobacteriales; family Haloferacaceae; genus Salinigranum; species Salinigranum marinum. The sequence goes on from NZ_CP100461.1 coordinate 2,006,462, forward strand.
AGGTGGCCCCGCTCGAACAGGGCCGACGGGGCCTCGGCCGCGGACGGACAGGGCAGAAACTCCTTCATCCGGTACCGTCATCTCGACGGCCGGCGGTGAAACGGTTTCGGCTCCGCTTCGCCGCGGCCGACGTTACCGCCGTCGGCGGGCGACGAACGCGGCGACGAGCGTGAGCGCGAGTGCGGTCAGCGCGATCCCGCCAGCCGGGAGGGCGAACGTGGTCGACGTCGTCTCTGCGTCGGCGGTCGACGCGGTCGATCCCGCGCCGGCGTCCGCGTCTGCGGCGACGGTCGTGCCGTCGTTCGTGGCGGTGGTGCCGGCGGCGGCGACGGTGACGGTGCCAGCGTCGCTCGCCGGGCTCATCGAGCCCCCGCCGTCGGTGTCGAACTGGACGGGTGTGAGACTGAGCGTCGTCTCGCCGACCCGCTCCCCGCTCAGTTCGACCGTGGCGAGGACGACCGCAGAGGCCCCGGGCTGGACGTTCTCGCTCAGATCGGCGGCCTCGAGGGTGACCGTCTTGCCGTCGTCGCCGATCGCCGGCTCGGACGTCAGTCCGAACGCGTCCGGATAGCTCGCGCCCTCGATGGCCGTCCCGTCACCCTCGACGGAGAGGTCGACCGCGTAGCCGGCGAGTCCCTCGGGTGCCGACGTGAGGACGACGTCGACCGTGGCGCGCTCGCCGGGCTGGACGGTCGTGCTGGAGACGGTGATCGTGGGGCTGTCGGACTGGGCGGCCGCCGCGCCGGTCAGCGCCGACGCACAAAGTGCGAGGACGACCGCACCGACGGCGGCGAGTCGAACGAAGTCTGTGTCGTTTGGTGTCATTGTGTTCGGGTATGGGGTTCGTGTGTCGTGTATCGAAAGAACGGAGGAGTGGGCGGCGTCTCGCTCGCGTTCGCCCGCTCGGCTCAGTTGCCGCGGTTGCTGGCGACGCCGGCGTCCTCGTAGAGGGCGACGATGTCGGCGTAGTCGAGGCGGTCGTTCTCGTTGAAGTCGAACGCGCGGGCGTTCGACGTGACGCTCTGGCTCTCGAGGTTGTTGAACAGCAACACGACGTCGTCGTAGTCGACGCGGCCGTTGCCGTTGACGTCCTCGAAGCGGCCGTCGCCGTCGAGGTCCCGCGGCGTGTTGGGGCTGCTGCCGACGCTGGAGGGACCGGTGAGCGCCAGCCCCGAGCGGTTCTCGACGTCGATCGCCTGGCCGGCGTCGTCGTCGAGTGAGGCCGCGGTGTCGATGTCGGTCACGCCCGCACCCATGCCGGCGAGAGTGACGGTCCCGACGACGAACTCGGTGCCCTCGGCCTGCATCGCGGCGTTGGTGTCGGCGAAGCGGAACGTTGCGGTCGAGGCGTCGTCGGAGACGACCGGCTCCTCGGCGAGGCCGACGGCGTCGGGGTAGTCCGCGCCCTGGATCTCGACGACGTTCGTGTCGGCGACGGTGACGGAGAACTCGCCACCGGCGAGGCCGTCGGGGACGTGCTTCGCCACGATCTGTGCCTCGACGGAGTCGCCCTGACCGACCGCGACCGAACTCACGTCGATCTGGACGTTGGGCTGGTAGACGTACAGGCAGTCGTTGGGGTACGACCGCCGGGACTCGTCGAAGCCGTCCTCACAGCAGAGGACGCGGCCGTCGTCCATCACGTAGACGTTGTCGATGTTGCGGACGGCGTCGTTGGCGGCCTCGGGGCCGTCGGTGAAGTCCGGACCGACGATGACCGGTTCGAGTTCGGAGACGGTGTAGTTCGTGTCGAGTTCGCCGCGGTAGATGACGCCGCCGTCGACGCGGTCCATCCGGACGTCGCCCGTCTCGTCGGCGAGGTCGTCGTTGAACTCGGAGATGCCGAAGTAGACGTAGTCGCCGGGACCGGCGTCGTCGCGGCTGTCGACGCCCTCGGCCTTGTTGAACTCGATCGAGGCACCGATCTCCTTGGCCGCGGCGCGGGTCTCGAGGAACGGCACCTTGCGGAGGTCGTCGTCGACGCCGTCGTGACCGTTCTCCTCGTACTGGGCGGCCCACTCGAGGACCTCCTCGTTGGTGATGTAGTTCTGGTTACCGTTCTCGATGACCTCGAGGTCGGCCTCCTTGAGTGCCGCGCTGAGGTTGCCGACGACGTCGGTGCCGTCGGCGGTGTGGGCTTCGAGGTAGTCCAGTTGGGTGACGCCGTCGTACTCCGCGATCCACTCTTCGCACTCCGCGTTGGAGGCGTGGCCCAGCGGGATCCACTCGATCTCGAGGTTGATCTCGGCCGGGGAGGCGCGGGTTCCGGACTCGGCGACGTTGGCCTCGTCGTTGGTGATCTTCGGCGCGTACAGCGTCCCCTCGACGTCCATCGGGTCGGCGTAGGAGGGGATCTCCTCGTCGGCGACGAACTTGTAGATGCCCTTGGAGTCGCCGTCGGAGCAGCCGTACACCGTCTTGAGGTCGTTCTGGAAGTCCGGTGCCTCCCAAGAGGCGCGGCCCATCACGTAATATTTGATGGGCGTGGGTTCGTCGGCCGCGGGGTCGCGGATGTCCACATGGTAGCCGTACCGGTAGGGGTTCGGGTAGACGTCGTCGATCGGGCTGATGGTGTTGTCGTCGCCCGACTGATCGACCTGGCTCGCGCCGAGGTAGTACGCGAGGAACTCGACACCGGACAGCGCCCAGTAGCCCTGGACGTACCAGCTGCTGCCGAGGTCGCCATCGGCGGCGTAGTCGTTGACTGCACCCTGCACTTCGGTCGGGTTCGGACGGTTCCAGAACTGACACGCCCCGACGAGCCCCTCGCCGCCGTTCTCGACGATGTCACCGACGGTGTTCGTCAGGCTCACGCGCGGGTGCGCGTAGTTCTCCTCGGAGCTGACCATCGTGTTCCACGGAGAGAGGTCACCGTAGCAGTTGATGCGCGTCCCACCGACGGCGCGGAACGCGTCGGTGTTGACGACGTTCATCGCTTCGTCGAGGTCGGACTCCCACTCGCCGTCTTCGGTCTGGCTGATCGGGATCCGGCTGACGTTCCCCGGGCTGTTCTCCCAGTTCGTGAAGAGGTATCCCTCGGTTTCCTCCTCGTTGGTGGCGACGAACTCGTTGCAGTCGGGGTTGGTCGCGGCCGCACCGTACTGGGTGCCCGCGAAGTTGTCCATCGTGATGTCGGTGCCGTCGGGCGTCTGGGTCACGCCGAGGCGCTCCGTGCCACCGTTGATCGAGTCGCGTCCCTTCCCGAGGTACGTGTACGTCCCCGCGCTGGAACGGATCTGCCGACGCTGTTCTTCGGTCTTCGGGATCGACAGCTCCGAGAAGTCGTCGTTGCTCCCGTTCAGCTCGAACTGGAAGCCGCTGAAATAGCCCACGCCGGGGCTGCTGAACTCCCCCTGGTTGTTCTCCTCCGGGTGCTGGTTGCTGTACAGGAGCGAACCGTCCGCGAAGACGAACGGACCGGTGACCTCCGCACCGAACGCGGTGTTCGAAAACCGCTTCAGGCTCCCCTTCACGCTCGGCGCGCCGGGCGTGTCGTCCTCCTCGATCTCGCTCGCACTGGCGCTTGCTACCCCGCTGCCCGCCACGCTGGCTCCGAGGGCGGCTGCCACCGATGTGGCCATCAGACTCCGTCGATTTAGATCGACCATGCAGGTGGAGAGGACGAGCCTTCGTTAAAGGCGTTTTATAATATCTCTCTAAATTACAATTGTTCCGCCGAGAAACCCCGAAGCCGTACCCAGTGCTGTGTGAACTATCAAGTGATATGTATTATCAAATCGAGTATCTCTAAGCGAAACACTGCCTGGGTCGAAAGTCACGAAAACCGTGGCGTGCCGCGCTCCCTATCGCTGTCTCGCGAGCGCTATCAGGTGACGAAATCGGACTCACGCTCGCCACGGGAGGGAGTTACAGCCGGCTCGTGGCCCGGACCGAAGCCAGCTCTCAATCGTTTCAGAAGTACGAAACGATGGGGGAGCGATCCCATCAGTCGGAACCGAGCGTGCGCGCGACGGGAGATGGAAACCCCGTCGCGATTCGTTTCAAAGATCGAGTGTGTTCGAAAACCGCACGGGAAACGTTCAGTAGTCGGACCACCGCGCACGTGGGTCCCGTCCGCCCACTGTCTCGGTCCGCGGAGGTCGACGCGTCCGTTCGGCCGTGGGTCCCGGTCGATGCCCGTCGCGGTCGTCCGAACGAAGCTACTCCATGCCCCGCGCTTCGGCACCGTCCCGGATCTCTTCGGCGCGTCCCCGGACCCACGAGACGTACCGTTCGATCCGTTCCGGCTTCTTGCCGAAAAACGACGCGACCCAGAGGCGGTCGTGGTGCGGCTGTGTCAGGAGGTACGCGGCCATCACGGCCCGGCCCGCCTGGATGATGACCGGTGGGACGCCGCGCTCGCCGGTGCCCGCCTCCTCGAACCCGTTGGCACAGAAGTAGACGTCGGCGTACAGCTCAGCCATCTCGGGGTCCTCGAACTCCAGCCCCTGGTGTTTCGGAGCCTCGAACCGGTAGCGGGGCTCGTCGGCGGCGGGGGAGTGCTCGACGATTCGGACGCCCAAGACGTACTGTTCGTGGATCGATTCGCGCTCCTCGCCCGCGGGTCGGTGGTCTGGTTTCGACATGTGTGCGACGTCGGTCGTCGTGCCGTCGCGTCGGTCTCGACGCCGACGAACACGACCACGTCACGTTCGCTCTGGCGGGAGCGGGGGGAGTACGTTTATAATTCCGGTATATATTAGTGGGGAGCCGTCGGCGACGGTCTCGATGGCTATTGACTCCGGCGTCGTCCGCTCGCGGACGCACAGTTAACTCGCTGGGGAGCGAGGTACGGGTTGGCCCAGAGATATGACCACGATCACACTCGACGACGCGAGAGCGCTCGTCTCGGCGGCCGAATCGAAAGCCGACGCGGTCGGTGTCCCGATGTGTATCGCCGTGATGGACGACGGGGCGGACCTCGTTGCCTTCCACCGGATGGACGGCGCGCTCCTCGCCAGCGTCGACATCGCACAGAACAAGGCGTACACCGCGGTGACGCTGGAGCTGGACTCCGAGACCGTGTGGGAGCTCGCACAGCCCGGCGAGCCGCTGTACGGCATCGGCGGGACGAACGACGGCCGAATCGTCACGTTCGGCGGCGGGATCCCGCTGGAGGCCGACGGCCAGGTCATCGGCGGTGTCGGCGTCTCGGGCGGGAGCGTCGAGGAGGACGTCGCGGTCGCGTCGGCCGCCGTCGAGGCGTTCGAGTCGCTGTAACCCGTGCGGTTCCGTCTCGGGCGGTCGGGCGCGTGGACGTCGCGGCAGGACGACGGTCAGTAGGTCGGGTGCTCCTCGGGGACGTCGTCGCGCGCGTTCACGAGTCGCGCGAGCACGAAGAGGAGGTCGGAGAGCCGGTTGAGGTACGCCACCGCCTCGTGGTTGACGGGTTCGTCCTGCATGAGCACCACCGCCCGCCGTTCGGCGCGGCGGCAGACCGCCCGGGCGTGGTGGAGGCGGGAACCGGCGTCGCCACCGCCGGGGAGGATGAACGACGTGAGGGGTTCGAGCTGTTCGTCGGCGGTGTCGATCCACGTCTCCACCTGCGCCGTGTGCTCCTCTCGGAGGACCGGGTCGTCGGGGTCGGGGTCGGGGTTCGCGAAATCGGCCTGGACGATGTGGAGGTGGTTCTGGATCGCCGCGAGCCACTCGTCGACGTCGTCGTAGCCGGTCGGGCGAACCCGCCCGATCAGGGCGTTCACCTCGTCGACGTTCCCGTACGCCTCGATTCGCGGGCTCGCTTTCGAGACCCGGGACATGTCCTTGAGATCGGTCTGTCCTTCGTCGCCGCGGCGGGTGTATATCTTCATGGATTCGTGTGCTCCGTGGGATGGTCGTGCAGTGTCGGCGGGCCCGACCCGACCTCTCGTCGCGGTCGGCGTCGCTCGCCGTTCGGTAGTCGCCGTCTCGACGGCCCCGTCGACAGTTCTCGACGACTGCCGTGTCCCGTCAGGGAACGGTTCGACCTTGGGAGCAGCGATGTTAAGTGTACGGTCGGCCACCGTCACGGTGTCACGGACGCCCCGGTCGAGAGCGGGGAGAGTGGCCCGTCGCGAACCGGACGCGAGAGGCGAGACCGCTCCCGAGACGGTCGGCGGGATCTGAGCTGACCACCTCTCGCTTCCGACGCCGACGCAGTCGACGGAACACATACATATCCGGCTCACGCGTATGTAGGCCATGACGCGCGTCCTCTGGCTCGTTCGGCACGGCGAACGCCGAGACGAGGCCGACCCTGGGTGGGTCGATCAGGCAGACCGCCCACACGACCCGCCGCTCACGGACCACGGCCGCTGGCAGGCCGAGCGCGTGGCGGACCGTCTCGGTGGCCGTGAGATCGGAGCCGTCTACTCGTCGCCGTTCCTCCGGGCGGCGGAGACCGCACACATCGTCGCACAGCGCCTCGACTGCCCGCTCTTCGTCGACCACGGCCTCTCCGAACACCTCAACGCCGACTGGTTCGACGTCGCTCCCTCAATCATGGCGCCGCGGACGCTCGCCGAACGGTTCGACACCGTCGACACGAGTCACGCGTCGGTGCTCCGCCCGAACTACCCCGAGTCTGACGACGAAGCCGCCGACCGGACGGTGCGAGCGGTCCGTCGACTCGCCGCGTCGGCTCCCGACTCGGTCCTCTTCGTCGGTCACGGCCTCACGGTGGCGAGCGTGGTTTCGGGCTTCACCGGCCGGACCGACGTCGACACCCCACCGTGTGGGATCACCAGACTCACCGCCTACCCGTGGGGCTGGGACGTCGATCTCCTCGCGGACACGTCGCACCTGTCGGACGACGACACTGCCGGCGAAGACGAGTGATGCCTGGGTCCACGCACGCCACCACCGGGCTCACGGGTCCGTTCGAACGTCCCGGACCGCCAGCGCGTCCCCCGTGTGAGCGGCCACGCGGGGTCGGCTCGGGGCGGGCAGTCGGCTCACCGGCGGCTGGCCGTCGTCGGCCTCGTCGCTGGCCCTGTCGGCCTCGTCGCTGGCCCCGTCGACCGGGACGTACGACGGCGTCGCCACGTCACGCCCGCCGATGGAACTGAGCAGGGTCGCGCTCGGACTCGTGCGACTGTACGGTCCGCTCGCGGTGTGTCTCTTCGTCTTCCTCGAGACGTCGATGCTCTTCCCACTCCTCCCGAGCGAGGTCGTCGTCCCGGCGGCCGCCGCGGTGCTCGTCACGGACTTCCCGTCGTTTCTCGTGTTCGTCCTGGCGGGCGTCGTCGGCGGCACCGCGGGCGCGTTCGTCCCGTTCGTCGTGTTCTCCGACCCCCGGATCGGTGCGACCGGCTGGCTCGAAGACCGCATCGCCGTCTCCGAGGAGCAGATCGAACGCGGCCAGCGGTGGTTCCGGAGATGGGGGGAGCCGTCGGTGCTCTGGGGCCGGTTCCTCCCCGTGTTCCGGTCCGCCATCTCCATCCCGGCCGGCCTCGCACGGATGGATCCGACGCGGTTCGGCGTCTTCACGGCGGTCGGAACGGCCGGATTCTACGCGGCGACCGGTGGGCTCGTCTACTACGGCCGCCGACAGTCGCTCGGCGCGGCCGTCGTCGCCGTCGCCACCGACAGGCCGGGGCTGACCGCAGTCGGGATCCTCGTGCTTCTCGGGATCGCACTCGTGGTCGGTGGGCTGAGCCGTCGCCTGAACCAGTGAGCGAACGTCACAGGCGTCGTCCAGACGTAGGGTCGACGGTCCCGGCTCAGTCGAACGTCACCCGAGCGAGCGCGACGAGCGCGACCAGTTCGAGGACGTGCAGCGCCAGCATCGCGCGCCACGCGACGACGGGCACCGCCGTGGTGAACCAGGCGGACAGTCTCGGATCCGCCTGGTAGACGTACAGCGCGACCGCGTTCTCGGCGAACAGCAACAGGGCGAACACCAGCAGTCCCGCGGCGTGCATCGACCGGAGCGCCAGGTAGTTGCGCGCCCAGACGCTCGCCAGCCCCGCGAGCAGTAGGAGGTTCACGGCCGCGGCGACGCGCGCGGCGTCGAGCCAGACGCTCATGACGGCGGGCGCGACGGGACCTGCCGCGCGGTCTGCCCGCGACCGGAGCGACGTCCTGACACCGGCGACGGCGTGGCCGGTCCCGTCTGCGGGGGAGACGATCTCCGACGCGAACCGACGCGAGCAGGGGCGTGGTGCATCTCAGCCGACGATGAACTGGCCGGCGATCTCGCGCACCTCCGCCATCGACATCGCCTCGTCGACGCCAGCGGGGAACGGCGACTCGACGTTGAGCTCGTTGAGGAAGCCGGCGTGGCGGGCCTCGACGCTGTGGATGCCGATCGCCGCGGCGAAGACGTCGTCGTTCGTCACGGTGGGTGCCGCGCCGGCGTAGGCGGCGACGCCGGTATTTTCGAGCGCCTGGGCCACGGCCAAAAACTCCGAGGGGGTCTCGTAGCCGAAGTCGTACTCGGCCTCCTCGACGGGCGTCCCACCCAGCCGTTCGACGACGTCGGTCAGCGCCGTCACGTGGGCGGCCTCGTGTTCTCCGGCGGTCGCGAGGGACGCCGGCACCTCCATCCGGACCGCCTCGTCGAACGGCGACAGGACGTCCGCCGTCATCAGTTCCTCGTCGGAGAACTCCGCGAGGCCGTCGCGGTAGAAGGCGTTCTCGAGGTGCTCCAGCGTGAGCGCGTAGTTGAGCACGTCGACGTCGCTCGTGTCGTTCTCCGCCTTCCGCGCGACGGGCATCGACTCGGTCTCGGGCGTCCCGGCCATCCCACTCGTGTCCGAGGTGACGAACTGGCCGGCGATCTCGAGCACCTCGGCCATCGACATCGACTCGTCGACGGCGTTGGGGTAGGGACTGTCGCCGTTGACGAGGTTCAGGAAGCCGGCGTGGCGGGCCTCGACGCTGTGGATGCCGGCGGCGGCCGCGAGCACGTCGTTGCTGTGGACCGACGGGGCGGCACCGGCGTAGGCGGCGACGCCGGTGTTTTCGAGCGCCTGGGCCACGGCCAAAAACTCCGAGGGGGTCTCGTAGCCGAAGTCGTACTCGGCTTCCTCGGCCGGGGTCCCGCCCAGCCGTTCGACGGTCGCCGAGATCGCTTCGACGTGGGCCGCCTCGTGCTCGCCGACGGTGGCGAGGGACGCCGGCACCTCCATCCGGACCTGTTCGCCGAAGCCCGAGAGCACGCTCGCGTTCATCAGTTCCTCGTCGGAGAACTCCGCGAGGCCGTCGCGGTAGAAGGCGTTCTCGAGGTGCTCCAGCGTGAGCGCGTAGTTGAGCACGGGAACGTCGGGGGTGACGGACTCCATCTCCTCCGTCTCGGTCGGCTCCTCGGTCGGGGTCGCCGTCTCCGCCGGGGTCGCGGTTGGCGTGTCGGTCGCCGTCGCGGTGTCGGTTCCACCGCTGCCGGAGCCGTCCCCGCCCATGCAGCCGGCGAGCGCGATAGTGCTCAGCGCGGCCGTCGAGCCGAGGAAGGCGCGGCGCGAGGCGCGGTCGGGTGCGGTCGTGGTCGGGTCGTCGCGGTCGGACGCGGTCTCGTTCGAGGTCATTGGCGTCGACCGTGACTGGGGACAAAACACGGATGAAGATACTCCGAACTGCCACGCGATTCTTCCCGGAGTCGGACGCGATTGTGTCCGAACTGCCACGCGATTGTGACCCAATTCCGACCCCGAACTGCGCGGTCGACGCCGGGGCGCGCGGTCCCACGCGGTCGTACACTTTCACTTTCACCGCGCTAGGCTGACCTACAAGCCGCTCTGCGCCCGTTCTCTAGCTATGCTCGCACCGAAAGCCAGCCGTGAGCCACGAACGCGCAGGCGGATCGACATCACCGATCTCCCGGCCGAGACGGTCGACGACTACGTCCGCGCACAGGCCACCGACGCCGTCGAACTCTCCCTCGAACGCCGCGGTGCGCGCACGTTCCTCGTCGTCGAATCCTGACCCCACCGTGGCCGGCCCGTCGCCTCGGGAAATCGAAACCCATTACTTACCCCGCGGTGGAGTAAGAACTGAGCCGAGGTAGCCTAGCCTGGCCAAGGCGGTAGATTCGAAATCTACTGTCCATTCGGACACGTGAGTTCAAATCTCACCCTCGGCGCTTCTCCCGACGGCTGTCGACGGGACCAGCATGTGAGCCGTCGCTCGCACACGAGTTCGCCTCTCCGGGGGCGCGTACGTCCTCACCCGTGAGAGGCTCGTCGAAAAGGTCATAACTGGCGCCGTCATCGGAGCGGTCGACACTGATCGACATGAAGACCTGTGAGTCCTGTGGGGGCCGAATCTACCGGGAACGACCGTCGAACGCCGAGTACGGGGTCGCCGTCGTCGACGGCCGACGGTACCCGGACGCCTGTCCACGCTGTGACGCCTCGCTCTGAGGCGACTCGGCCCGGCGTGTCGAGCGCCGTGGTTCCACGTTCGTGTCCATCGTCGCCCAGAAAGCATCGTTCGTCACCTGGTCTCGACCACTCAGCCCAGACGGTGGGCCGCAGTCAGGAGCGGTCGGTGAGGGCGACAGACCCCGCCTCGCCGGAGCCGGTGAGGTGAGCGAGCTGTACGGGCAGGTGGTCCGCACAGAAGACGGGCGTCTCGTCGACGACGGCGTACCCCTCGGTCGCGTACTCATTGCCCGTCTCGATCGAGACGTCGAGTTTGTGCTCCGGGAAGGCAAACACGCCCGCGTTCGTACACTCGACACAGCCGTCGAGGTGACCGAACGGGCGATCGATCAGCGACCGCCCGAACGCCTCCCGTTCACACGTCGAGCAGAACCCCCCATGGATCTCCCCGTCTCTCAGGCCGACGACGGCCCGGTTGTACTTCGTTTCGGACCTACATTTGACACAGCGCATGGGTGGGTGACATCGTGATGGTTGGGCAGGGGTATCAGGGCGTTCTCGGAGTAGGTGTAATAAACCCTGTGTCCAATTTATCGATATAGATAATTTTGCTGGCCGGGCACCCCGACGACCGACCCACGCGTGCCCGGTCGCCGGCGTCTCACTCGGACGCGAGCCAGTCCGTGATCTGCTCGCCCCCGCGGCGCGTCGTGGCCTCGTGGTCGGCCGACTGCTCGTCGGTGGGAGCCTCGTAGTCGGCGATCCACGCCTGCTCGCCGGGTCGTGTGTCGAGCGTCGGCGCTTTTACCCGGTGGAGCCACCCGATGAGGTAACCGTCGACGTCGGACCGGTCGTCGGGGTTCGCGGCGCGTATCCAGACCTGGCCGTCGTCGGCGGCGAGTTCGTCGGCCCACGACTCCGCCTCGTCGCGGGAGTCGAACCGATGGCGGACGCCGCGCTGGCAGACGACGGTCCCGACGGCGGCGTTCGACCGCCGGGCCGACCGCTTCACCTCGACGAGGTACTCCGACACGCCTCGGGCTATGGACGCGGCCGACTTTTACACGTCGCTTCGGCGGTGGCTGGTTCGTCCGGGTGATGACCGGCGACGGCCCCGACGCTTCGAAGCGCGAAGCCCGTCCGAGGATCAGTCGTCCGCGAGCACGCGGTCGCTGTCGGTCGCGAGCAGTCGGTCGAGCGCGTCGACCATCGCTTCGACGCTCGCGCGGGTGATGTCGGCGTCCGACGCCGCGACGGTGACGGTGCGGTCGCCCCGGGACATCTCGACCTCGACGGTCACCATCGCGTCCGTCCCGCCGGTGATGGCGTCGACGTGGTACGACTCGAGTTCGGCGTCGGCCCGGGCCGTGAGCGCGGCGCGCACGGCTTCGACCGCGGCGTCGACCGGGCCGGAGCCGGTGCCGGACGCGACCCGTTCTTCGCCGTCGACGAGCAGCCGGACGCTCGCGGTCGGCGTCCGTCCCCCGGACGCCGCCGTGAGGTCGACCAGTTCGACCCGGCGGTCGCGCTCGCGGCCCTGGACGTCCTCGGCGATGGTCAGGAGGTCGGCGTCGGTGACGCGCTTGCCGCGGTCGCCGAGCTCCTTCACGCGCTGGACGACCTTCTTGAGTTCTTCGCGGGAGACGTCGACGCCGTGTTCGTCGAGGGCGGCGCGGACGCCGGCGCGCCCCGCGTGCTTGCCGAGCACGAGCCGCCGTTCCCTCCCGACAGTCTCGGGCGCGTAGGGCTCGTACATCGCGTCGTCCTTCAGGGTGCCGTCGGTGTGGATGCCGCTCTCGTGGGTGAACGCGTTCTGCCCGACGACGGCCTTGTTCGGTGGGAGTTCGACGCCCGTCTTCCGAGAGACGACCCCCGCGAGGTCGTACAGTTCGTCCAGCTTCACCGTATCGACGCCGTAGACGTGGTGCAGGGCGATCGCGACCTCCTCGAGGGCGACGTTGCCCGCGCGCTCGCCGATGCCGTTGACGGTGCAGTGGACGAGGTCCGCACCCGCCTTCAGCGAGGCGTAGACGTTCGTCATTCCCAGCCCGAGGTCGTCGTGGGTGTGGGTGCTCGTCGGGCCCAGCTCCGAGAGCCGAGAGACCGCCTCGTAGGCGCGTTCGGGGCCCGCGTGCCCGACCGTGTCCGCGAAGCAGATGCGGTCCGCGCCCGCGTCGAGGGCGCTCCCGAGCAGTTCCTCGAGGTAGTCGAGGTCCGCACGCGAGCCGTCCTCGCCGATGACCTCGACCCAGAGGCCGTGGTCCTTCGCGTACGCGACCAGTTCCTCCGTCGAGGCGACGTTGTCCTCGTACGTGGTGCCAACCTTGTCCTCGATGTGGCGGTCGCTCGCGGGGACGACGAGATTGATCCCGTCGACGTCGCAGTCGAGCGCCAGGTCGATGTCCGTCTGGATCCCGCGACAGAAGGAGGTCACCGTCGCGTCGAGGCCGAGCGACGTGACTCGACTGATGGTCTCGCGCTCGCCGGTGCCGGTGCAGGCGCTGCCGGCTTCGACGTACTGGACCTGTGCGCGGTCGAGCGCGCGGGCGATGTCGGCCTTCTCCGCGGGCGTCAAGGAGATTCCGGGTGCCTGTTCGCCGTCGCGCAGGGTGGTGTCGAGTAGCTGTACCGTCGTGTCGGAGACGAGGGAGCCGTCGCTACCCTCGAAGAGGTTGATGTCTGTCAAAATGGGGTCCTGTCGGTCAGTCTCGTCGGCGAATTTCGCGGCCAGCCGCCTCGCGGCGACTTCCTCTATCCTCCGTCGGGGGGTGTTCCGACATTGTACCCGGACGATGCGTCCCCCTCCATATAAATCGGCCGGTTCCGGCGGTCGTGAGACGGCTCGATGGCCGACTCACGGCCCGACGAGCCGGACCCGGTCGCCGACGCTGACCCCGTCGGCCGCGCCCGCGGGGAGTTCGAGCACGCAGTCCCCCCGGCCCCAGCCGAGTCCCGTCCACGCCCGCAGACGCTTCGTCTTCGTCACCTCGTCGTCGCGGAGCCAGACGGCGTCGATCGAGAACGGAACGAACAGCATGTGGAGGCTCCGAACGCCCACGCCGTCGAACGGGAAGACGAGCCCGTACTCCTCGGGGATCGACCGGCGGAACATCAGTCCGCGCGCCTGTGCCACCGTCGACTCCGCCAGGTCGACCTCCGAGGCGAGCGTGGCCGTGTCGCCGTCCTGTTCGTGTACGAGTCGCACACCCCGGGCCTCGACGCGCGGGGAGAAAAGCCCTCGCGTCCGGACCGTCACCCCCTGTGATCGCTTCCCACGCCGCTGGAACCCGGCCGACGGTTTTTGTGGTGAGCGAGCGAACACGATCCTGTGATGGCCCACGACCCGTACTCCCCACCGAAAACCCGCACGTTCGAGTGCCTCGACTGCGGCCGTCGCGTCGACGCCGAGCACCAACCGGTGACGTGCGCCGACTGCGGCGGCGACCTGCGGGATATCAGCGTCCCGAGCGAGCAGTGACCGGCCGAACGGTCTCCCCCGGCCGAGTTCCGACCCGCCAGCCCCACAGTTTCAACTACGCTCCCGGCCTCCACCGAGTATGGAGCGCACGCCCGAGGGAACGTCCGTCGGCGTCGACGACCCCTACGAGTTCGCTAGCCCGTGCGACCACCTGACGGGCGACGGTCGGTGCCGCTTCGCCCTCGACCACGCGGGTCACGATCCCGCGTTCGCCGACGAGCGCCGCGCGGCCGACTACGCCTGCGTCGCGGCCGACGGGGAGACGCAGTGGCGCGACTGCCCCCACTACCGCTCGACCGCGTCCGACCGGGCCTGCCGTCGCTGTGGCCTCGAAGAGGTGCGGATGGCCCACGAACCCGCCCGCCCCCTCGTCGAGGAACACCACCTGTCGTACCACGACCGGGGGACGAGCCACGAGATCACCGTGACGCTCTGTCGGTGGTGTCACGCCAAGGTGCACAACTCCTTCGCCCGGATCGACGACGATGCGGCCCCGGTTCCGGAGGCGGTCGCCGCGCGCGAGGACCGACGGAGCAAGGAACAGGCGGAGTTCGGCTTCTCCTCGGCCCGCGAGCGGTACGACGCCTCGTCGCGTTCGGCCGACGAAACGTAGTCAGTTTGATATATGGTCGCACGTCAGTCTGCCTGCGGTCCGGGAGAGTAGCATCACTTTTCACAACATTTAATACCGGCCATAAGTATGGATATGAAGAATGGCGGACCCCCACGCCCGGTCGACCATCCGGATCCTCCACGTCGACGACGATCCGGATTTCGTGGCGCTGACGGCCGAGTTCCTGACCCACGAGGACGACCGGTTCGAGGTCCTCACGGAGACCAGCGCGACCGCGGTGCTGGACCGTCTGCGCGACGAGGGCGAGGAGATCGACTGCGTCGTCAGCGACTACCAGATGCCGGGAATGGACGGGCTCGAACTCCTCCGGGCGATCCGGACTCAACTCCCCGACCAGTGGTTACCGTTTCTCCTCCTGACCGGCAGGGGATCGGAGGAGATCGCCGCCGACGCGCTCAACGCCGGCGCGTCAAGCTACGTCCGAAAAGGCGGTCCCGACACCTACGAGTACGTCGCCACGCGCATTCACGAAGACCTCCAGCGCGCCCGCGCCGAGCAGAACAGCGCCCGCTTTTTCACCCTCGCCGACGCGCTCGACGACCCCGTGTACGTCCTCGACAACGAGGGACAGTTCACCTACGTCAACGACGCGCTCACCGCGCTCGTCGGCTACGGCCGCGGCGAACTGCTCGGGAGCGACCCGTCGGTCATCAAGGACGAGAAGGCGCGGGCCGCCGGCGAACGGCACCTCGCCCGCATCCTGTCCGACGACGGTCCCGACAGCGTCACGTTCGAGGTGGAGATCCAGCCGAAGTCCGGCGATCCGATCCCCTGTGAGGACCACATGGGCGTGCTCCCGTACGAGGGCACGGATTTCCAGGGCTCGGTCGGCGTCCTGCGGGACATCTCCGAACGGAAGGCGCGCGAGCGCGCGCTCACGGAGGCCAAGGAGCACTACCGCGTCCTCGTCGAACAGAACCTCATCGGCCTCTACATCACCCGTGGGACCGAACTCGTCTACCACAACGAACGCTTCGCGGAGCTGTTCGGCTACCCCGCCGAGTCGAACGTGCTCGCGGGCGAGTCGTTCCTGCCGCTGGTCGAGGCGGCCGACCGCGAGCGACTCGAAGAGAACCTCACTGGCGTCGAGGCCGACCACGGCGAGTCGCTCCGCGAACCGTACATCGGGGTCCGCCACGGCGGGGAGACGGTCAACGTCGAACTCCTCGCCCGGGGGATCGACCTCGACGACGAACCTGCGGTGATCGGCACCGTCGTCGACGTGAACGACGACGACGAACGGCTCTGGCAACTTCGCCGGGAGCGCGACCGCCTCGAGGAGTCCACCAGCATCGTTAGCCACGACCTCCGGGGCCCGCTGAGTGTCGCCCGGGGACATGTCGAACTGGCCCGCACCGGCGACGACGCCGCGAGTGGCGACGCGCTGTCGACGGTCGCGGACGCGCTCGACAGAATGGACGAGTTGCTGGCCGAACTGCTGACGCTCGCCAAACAGGGCGAGGTCGTCAGCGACCGCGAGGCGGTCGACCTTCCGGGCGTCGCAGAGTCGACGTGGCGGAACGTCGCCACGGCCGGGACGACGCTCGAGGTGACCGCGGACGGGGAGATAGACGCGGACCCCGGCAGGATCAAGGCCGTCTTCGAGAACCTCTACAGGAACAGTATCGACCACACCGACGGCGACGTGACCGTCACCGTCGGCGACCTCGACGCGGACGGCGGAGCCCGTGGGTTCTACGTGGCGGACGACGGCCCCGGGATCCCCGCCGACGAGCGCACGGCCGTCTTCGAGTCCGGCTACACCACGGCCGACGACGGGACGGGGTTCGGCCTGGCCATCGTCGCGGAGATAGTCGAGGCGCACGGCTGGCGGATCAAGGTGTGTGAGGGTCGCGACGGCGGAGCGCGGTTCGAGATCCGGGACCGCGAGTACCCAATTCGACCCCGCTCGTGATGACTGCCGCGGGTCGCCACGTCCGCAGACCCGGTGGAGCCGGGCCGTGCCGGACCGTGTGACCGGGTGGGAGCGACCGGCGGCTGGCGAGCGGCAGAGAGCCGTGCGTTCCGATTCGCTTTTAGGAACGTCCCGACTATCCTCTCGCAATGACTCGTATCGTCGTCATCGACAACCACGGGCAGTTCACCCACCTGGAGCAGCGCGCGCTCCGCGACCTCGGGGTGGACGCCGATCTCGTCGACAACGACACCCCACCCGAGGAGGTCGCCGCGGACGCCGACGGCGTCGTCCTCTCCGGTGGCCCCTCGATCGACCGAATCGGCCGCTCGCGCGACTACCTCGACCCCGACCTCGACCTCGACGTCCCGGTGTTCGGGATCTGTCTCGGCATGCAGCTCATCGCGGACGAACTCGGCGGCTCCATCGGGAGTGGCGACTACGGCGGCTACGCCGACGTCGACGTCGACATCGTCGACGACACCGACCCTCTCGTCGGCTCGCTCGCGCCCACGACCCGGGTCTGGGCGAGCCACGCCGACGAGGTGAAGGAACTCCCGCCGGGCTTTACGCTCACGGCGAAGAGCGACGTCTGTGCCGTCGAGGCGATGAGCGACGCCGACCGCGACCTCTACGGCGTCCAGTGGCACCCCGAAGTGGCCCACACCGAGCGCGGCGAGGAAGTGTTCGAGAACTTCGTCGCCCGGTGTCGCCGCTGAGGGTGGCGTTCGGCACGCGGAGCGGTCACGGACACGGGGAACCTCGGACGTGAGCGCGTCCGCCAGCCGTCTGACGACGAACGAGGGGGTTTTACCCTCACCGGGGGATAGGGAGGCACGATGACGGCGACACAGAGCGACCTCGCCGGGCTGTCGCGGTTCATCTTCCGCGCGCCGAACTGGTACACCAGTCTCGGCTTCGCCCTGCTCCTCGCCGCCATGGCCGGGATCGCGGCGTTCGACTCCGGAACCGCGACCGAGTCGTGGCGACGGGTGTTCATCCTCGGTCAGGACGCGTGGGAGGGCATCTTCTACATCGGCATCCCAACCGTGATCGCGTCCGTGGGAACCGCCGGCGTCGACCGTTTCCTCGGCGGGAAGCTCACGCCGAACCGCTCGTCGCTCCTGGCGCTGGTCTGTGAGGTCATCGTCGTGGTCGCCCTGACCGTCGCGGCGGTCATCAGCGTCCTCACGCCGCTCGGGCAGACGTTCGTCTTCGACGTGCTCGTCGTCGCGCTCTCGTCGATCTTCGCCTTCCGGCTGCTCGTGGTGATGGCCGTCTCGCGATCGTCGCTCCCCGTCGCGGCGGTCCCCGCGAGCATCCAGACCGTCGCTTCCGCCGTCCTGTTGTTCGTCTACAGCGGCACCGTTCGCTTTCTCGAGGTCGGTGGACCGCTCCTGCAGGCGTACATGATGCCGTACCTCGCCCGCGCGGACCGCGCGCCGCCGGAGCTGCTCGTCGTCGGCCCGAACCACTTCACCCTCCTCGCGATCACCTCGCTCATCTACGCCACCGCCGTCTACGTCTTCGTCCGCGTCATCGACCGGCCGTGGGAGCGCTCGCTCGGCGTCTCGATGCTTGACTTCCTTCGCGGCTTCATCGGCCACATCGCCGAGGGCTCCCGCGAGCTGGAGGACTTCTTCGAACAGCTGGGCCAGGAAGCGATCGTCCCCGTCACCGTCCTCTCGTTCAAGCGGTTCGACGGCACCGAGAAGGCGCGCTGGATCCTCCCGATGATCCACCCGGGACCGATGGGCGAGATCGGCGGCGGCAACTTCCCCGAACGCGTCGCCTCTCGGACGGAGGGGCTCGCGTTCCCGCCGCACGCGACCGCCGGCCACGACTTCAACCTCGTCACCGAGCGCGAGGTAGACACCATCCTCGACGCCGCCGACCGCGCCTACCGGAAGATCACCTACAGCCGCGAGGCGACCCCGAGCGTGCGCGTCCAGTCGGGGGAGGCGAAGCTGCTCGCACAGGGGTTCGACGACGACGCGCTCCTCGTCTCGACGTACGCCCCCGGCTTCGCCGACGACGTCGAGTACGCCGTCGGGCTCTCCGCCGCGGCCGAAGCGCGGACCGCGGGCCTCGACGACGTCCTGCTCGTCGACGCGCACAACTCCAACAACGGACTGGACGGGGCCGACCTCGGTCACGTCACCCCCGGCTCGAAACGCTCGTTCGACATGATCGCCGCGGCGGGCGACGCGGGGACCCACCTCGTCACTGCGCCGCGCGGCGAACTGGAACTCGGGACCGCGTGGGACGCGACGCCGTGGACGCCTCGGGATGGGATCGGCCCGCTCGGGGTCCGCGTCACGGTCACGGCCGTCAGCGACCAGACGACCGCCTACGTCCTCGTCGACGGCAACAACATGGAGCCAGGACTTCGCGACCGCGTCGTCGAACGCCTGGACAGGGTCGTCGACGTGAGCGAGGTGATGACGACCGACACCCACATCGTCAACACCGTCGAGGCGGACAACCAGGTCGGCGCGGCCATCGACCACGACGAGTTCGTCGCGCTCGTCGCCGACCTCGTCGACGCGGCGCTCGTGGACCGCGAACCCGTCTCCGCGGGGATGGCGATGGAGCGCGCCGAGGTGACGGTGTTCGGGAACGACCGGACGGAGACGCTCGCCAGCCACGCGAACGCCGTCGTCTCGATGGGCGGTGCGCTCGCCGCGGCGGTCATCCTCGCGGCGATGGCCGTCAGCGTCCTCATCTTCTTCCTCGCCTGAGCCGCCGCTCCGTCGGTGAAAGCCGCGCGCCCTCCCCCATCCCGCTTGACGGTCGCCGTTCGTCCCGCGGTCGGGAACTCACAGGGGCTGTGGCGACTGTGTACCGGTGCCTCGTCACCCCGGTCCAGCGGGACACCGGTGATGACTCACAACAGTCCCGATCAGTCCGTCAGTCTGAGCGTCCGGGTCTCGATCGCGCCGCAACTCGGACAGACGTGACGGTAGCTGACCCGGTCGCCGGTCGTCCGGGCCTGCCACGCACCGACCGTGTCCTCGAAGCCGCACTCGCGACAGCGAAGGTCCCGATCGTACTGCGCTTTCAGCCGATCCAACGGCGTCGTCCCCCAGTCGCGCCGTAGAGACATGTGTTACCATACATCACGGACAGTCATATCTCCTGTGGTGGGCGCTCGGGAACGTCGAAAAGAGCGGGTGGTTACTGGTCCGACCCGGCCGCGTCCTCGGCGGCGAAGAGGTCGTCGACGGCGTCCTGCGCCGCGCGCGCGGCCTCGTCGGCGACCCGCTGGGCCTTCTCGTCGTCGGGCGCGTTCAGGTAGATATCCACGTCGAGGACGCCCTCCTCGAAGGTGACCGTGACGTCGACGTCACGCACCGCGCTCTGCTTGTACCGGTCGAAGATGAGGCCCTCGGCGGCCTCCGCGGCCGTCTGAACGACCTCCTCGTCGGTCGGCATCCGCGATCAGTCGCCGCCGGCGCCGCCGGGACCCATCGGGCCGCCACCGGCACCGCCCTGGAGCATCTGCTGGAGTTCCTGCTGGAGGCTCTCGAACTGCTCCTGGACGCGCTCTTCCTGTTTGGTCAGCTGTTCGACACGGATCTCCAGGGAGTCGACGCGGTCTTCGAGGTCGTCGTACGCCTCGTCGTACTCCGTCTCGACGAGCAGTTCGCCGACCTCGCGGTACATGACGGTCTCCTCGTCCATCTCGTCGAGCGCCTCGAGGGCGGTCTTCGAGTCGTTGAGCGTCGACTCGGCGGACTGCTTCTGGGCGGCGACCTGCTGGGCGGTCTCCTGGAGGTCCTGCAGTTCTTCGAGTTTCTCCTGCGCTTCCGGCGGTAGGCTTCCCTGCATACGCTGGGGGAAGGTATCCACCCTGAAAAAGCCCCGTATTCGCGCTCGTCGGCGTCCTCGCTCCCCGACTCGTTTCAGTCGTGCGGTTTCCCGCCGGCCGCGACGGTGTCTGTTATCCGGCCAGCGCGCACGTGTCTTCGGCGGTCTCGACCAACCGGATCCACGTATTCACGCCCGCGCGCAACGCGACGAGGTCGTGGGCGAACACGTCCACCTGGAGGGCCCGCCCGTCGCGGTCGACGGTCGCAGTCGAGCGGTCGTCGTCGATCTCGCCGACCTCGACGGCCACGGCGTCGGCGACGATCCGGGCGCGGCGCTCGTCGTCGTAGTCGAACGACAGAGAGACAGCGTGTGCGTACTCGAGAGTCGCGTGCACCGCCCCGGCCGCTCACTCGACGGGGACTTCCTTGATTGTCGGGGCGCGCTCCTTCAGGAGGACGCGGTGTCCGCAGAACGGACAGCGGACGCCGCCGTACTCGTCGAGTTCGACGTCACGCTTGCAGCGGGAGCACTTGTAGCTCATCTTACTCTTCGCCGTCGGTGCTGAGCGCCGCGCGGATCGACCGGCTGACCTGTTTGCCACCGGGCGTCTGCGGGCGGTACGCGCCGCCGGTGAACAGTTCGCCCGTGCGCTCGTTCTCCCAGATCCCCGTGCCGACGCGCGTGACGTCGTCGCCGTCGACTGTCGAACTCCGCATCTCGCCTTCGATCTCCTTGACGCGTCGTCGGGCCACGCGACCGTACCGGGCCCCGAACCGGCCGGCGCTCCCGACCTTACTCGTCTTCTTGTCGGCCATAGTACCCCGAATTACCCCGAGCGGAGGCATAAACCCTACGAGTCGCGGCGGGGTCACCCCACAGGGGTGCGCCCGGACCCCACCGGGTCCGCCCTCGCGAGCGCGGGCGAACACAGGGTTATGCCCATGCCGCTCGTCTCTCCGCTATGACAGTACGACCGCTCCACGTCGTCGTCGGTACCGGTCCGGTCGGTCTCAGCGTCGTCCGCGAACTCCGGGTACGCGAGCACGCGGTCCGGGTGGTGAACCGCCGCGGCGTCGCCGAGGTTCACGCGGACGTCGAGGTCGTCGCGGCAGACGTCACGGACCACGACGCCGCCCGGCGCGCCTGTGACGGTGCCGCCGTCGTCTACAACTGCACGAACGCGCCTTACACCGACTGGCCGACGGCGTTCCCGCCGATCTGGGAGGGCGTGCTCGCGGGGGCCGCGGCGGCCGACGCGGTGCTCGTTTGCGCGGACAACGTCTACTGTTACGGCGCGGTCGACGGCCCCGTCACCGAGGACCTGCCGTGGGACGCCGACTCGCGGAAAGGGCGCACCCGCGCGGAGATGGCCCGCCGCGTCCTCGACGCACACGACGCCGGCGTCGTCCGCGCGGCAATCGGCCGCGCGTCGGACTTCTACGGCCCCGGCGTCCACGACTCCGTCGTCGGCGAGCGCGTCTTCGGGAACCTCCTCCAGGGGAGGAAAGCCGAGGTGCTCGGCGACCCCGACAAGCCCCACACCTACACGTACGTCGAGGACTTCGGCCGTGCGCTGGTCACGCTCGGGAGCGACGAGCGGGCGTGGGGCGAGGTGTGGCACGTGCCGTCGCCACCGACGCTCTCGACGCGGGAGTTCGTCGAACTCGTCGCCGAGGCGATCGGCGTCGAGCCCCGGATGCGCGTGGCACCCGGCTGGCTGCTCCGACTGGCCGGCGTCGTCTCGCCGACGATGCGCGAACTCGCCGAACTGCGCTATGAGTTCGAGGAGCCGTTCGTCGTCTCCCACGAGAAGTTCGCCGCGACGTTCGACGTCGAGCCGACCACCCACCGGGCGGCAATCGACGAGACCGTCGCGTGGTACCGGAGCCGAGACGTCACCGCGACCGTCTAATCCCGGTCCTGGAGCCCGCTTTCCCTGAGCGCCTCGTTGAGGTCCTCCCGGACTCGTTCGCCGGTCTCGCGATCCATCGCCGTCGTCACCACCCTGTTCTCCTGGACGCTGGAGCCGTCACGCAGGAGCAGTCGGACGTTGCCGTTGCCGTCCGCGCGCGTGACCTTCGCCCGCAACCCCTTGCGCGAACTCATCCCCCCGGCGTCGATCGGGCCGGGAACGACCTTCTTCACGTGGGGGTGCTCGGCGACGACGCCGATCGCTTTCCGTCCCTCGCGGCCCCCGATGAGCGTCGTGTGGCTCCCGCCGAGCTTCTCGGCGGGTGCGGTCTTGACCACTTCGAGCGTCCGCTCGCCCCGTCGGGCGACGACCGAGCCGACGGGATCGGACTCGTCGCGCACCCGGAAGACGTCGTGGTGGGCCTGCGCGCGGATCTCGCGGATCACGGCGTGTTCGCCCGCGACGAACACCTCGTCGGGGCGCTTGCGGTGGATCTCGTCGGCGACGAGTCCGGCGAAGTTCCGGAGTTCGACCACGCCGCGCTCGTCGTCGTCCTCGGGGACCGTCGTGACGGTGAACTCGCCGACGACGTCCTCGTCGGCGAGCATCGTCAGCGTGGCGCGCTCGCGGGCGACGCTGACGACGACCGTGTCGCAGTTGGCGGTGTCACAGGTGAGACAGTAGTCGCCCGGGCGTTCGAGCGGGGACTCACACCGCCGACAGTTCATGCCACTGGTTCCGGCGGCGGTGACAAAAGCCCGTCCGTTTCCGGCCACTCGTTCCCCGACCGCCGGCCGCGACTCCTCCCGGCCGCGAACGACGGGTCAAGTCGGTCGGGCACGTCGTCCCCGCCGGTTGATCGCGAGCGCCACCCGGTGCGCGGCGTGGCCCGAACGGACCGGCGACGCCGGACGCCGCGACATCCCCGACGCTTATGCCCCCGATCCACCACCCTGGAGTATGCCAACGCCCACCGCCCGCGTCCGCGACTGCGAACGCTCCTCCATCCGGGTGATGTTCGACCTCGCCCAGGCCACCGATCGGGACCTCGTCCGCCTCGAAGTGGGCGAACCGGACTTCGACACCCCCGACCATGTGATCGACGCGGCGGCGACGGCCGCGCGCGAGGGGAAGACACACTACACCTCGAACGCGGGGATTCCCGAACTGCGCCGTGCGATCGCGGCGACGCTCGGTCGGGAGCACTCGGTCCGGGTCGACGCCGACGGCGTCCTCGTGACCACCGGCGGCATGGAGGCGCTCCACCTCGCCGTCCTCTCGGTCGTGGGCCCCGAGGAGGAGCTCCTGATCCCGTCTCCGGGGTGGCCGAACTACTGGACGCAGGCCCGACTGGCCGACGGGCGCGGGAGGGAAGTGCCGATGTCGCCCGAGACCGGGTTCGACCTCGACGCCGATCGGGTGATCGAGGCGATGGGGCCGGCGACCGCGGGCGTCGTCCTCTGTCGCCCCTCGAACCCCACCGGCCGCGTCTACGACGCCGACGCGGTACGCGCCGTCGCCGAGGCCGCCGCCGACCACGACGCCTACGTCATCGCCGACGAGGTGTATCTCGGGCTCACGTACGACGGTGACGCCCGGGGCGTCGCGGCGCTCGTCGACGACGCCGACCACGTCCTCACGGTCGGCTCCTGCTCGAAGCGCCACGCGATGACCGGCTGGCGGCTCGGCTGGCTCGCCGGCACTGCACCGGTCGTCGACGAGGCGACGAAGATCCGGGAGTCGACGACGGCCTGCGCCTCCAGCGTCGCCCAGCACGCCGCGCTCGCCGCCCTCACGGGGCCCCAGGAGCCGGCTCACGAGATGTACGAGGCGTTCGAGCAGCGCCGCGACTACGTGGTCGAGCGGGTGGCCGAAACCGATGGAATCGACTGCCCGCGCCCCGAGGGAGCGTTTTACGCGTTCCTCGACCTCGACCTGCCCGGGACGAGCCTCGACGTCGCGAAGCGCCTCCTGACGGAGTACGGCGTCGTCCTCGCGCCTGGCGGCGGCTTCGGCGACGCGGGCGAGGGGTGGCTCCGGCTGAGCTTCGCGAACAGCCTCGACCGCCTTGAGACGGGGTTCGACCGGATCGAGCGGGCGCTCGCCGACGCCTGACGCCGCCGGTCGCACGGCGCGTCGGGTCGCCGCGCGTCAGCGCATCAGTTCGCCGCCGTTGACGTTCAGGGTCTCTCCCGTCACGAACGTCGCATCACGCAGGTACGCGACGGCGTCGGCGATCTCCGCCGGCCGTCCGAACCGGCCGAGCGGGATCCCAGCCCGCTCCTCCCGTTTCTCCTCGTCGCTGCGGTCCGCGGTCATGTCCGTCTCGACGTGACCGGGCGCGACGGCGTTGACTCGGACGTCGGGCGCGAAGTCCGCCGCGTGGCTCTTCGTCAGCGACAACAGCGCCCCCTTCGAGGAGGCGTAGTGACACTCGACGGGTGCGCCGGTGTACGCCAGGATCGAGGAGACGTTGGTGACCGACGGGTCGTCGTCGGACTCCCGGAGAGACGACAGCGCCGCCTTGGTCACGTTGAACGCGCCGTTGACGTTCACGTCCATCACGTGGTCGAAGTCCGCCGGCGACAGGTCGTCGGTGAAGACGTGCTGGTCGATGCCGGCGTTGTTGACGACGTGGTCGACGCCCCCGAGCGTCTCCGCGGTCGCCTCGACGAGCCGCGCCGCCGCGTCGGGGTCGCTCACGTCCGCACCGACGACCGTCGCCCGCCGGCCGTGGTCGCGGACGGTCTCTGCGACCGCTTCGGCGGCGGCCTCGCTGGTGTGGTAGTTCACGGCCACGTCGTAACCGTCCCGTGCGAGACGGACGGCGATGGCCCGGCCGATCCCCCGTGACGACCCGGTGACGAGCGCTGTCGGCATGGTGTGTCTCCGGTCTCGGTGCGGCCGCACTTGAGGGTCCCGTCCCGGCCGACGAGTTCATTCGGGTTCGGCCGTAACCTCCGGTATGGACGGGCCGTCACCGTCGCGCTCCGCGCTCGAGCCTCGCCCCCGTCTGGTCGACTGGTCGATCCTCGCCTGTGTCCTCCTCGAGACCCTCACCGGGATCGTCTCGCTCGGTGCCGGTGTGGCCGAACAGTGGCCGCTCTTCTGGGTCCACCGCGTCGTCGGCCTGACGCTCGTCGTCCTCCTTTTTTTCAAACTTCGAAGAGTGAAGCCGAGGCTCTCGCGGGGTCGATGGGACCGTGCGACGCCGCTGTCGGTTCTCACCGCCGTCGTCGCGATCGCCGCACTCGCGAGCGGGGCCGCGTGGGTGCTCGGCGTCGACGTCGATCTCGGGTTCTGGACGCTCCTCAACCTCCACATCGGCCTCGGACTGCTCGTCGTCCCGCTCGTGTTGCTCCATCTCCGCTCCCGCTTCCGGTGGGTTCAACGCGCCGACTTCGAGGAACGACGGACCGCGCTCCAGTACGGCACGTTCCTGGTGGGCGGGGCGCTCGCGCTCCGCGCGCAGGAAGTCGTGAACGGACTGACGGAGTCGGAGGGTGCGACGCGCCGGTTCACCGGGTCGAAACCGGTCGACGGTCCGGGGTTCCCCGTCACCTCGTGGGTCGCCGACGACCCAGACCCGGTCGGCACGGACGCGTGGCGGCTTCGGGTCGGCGGGCTATCGGCTTCGGATATCGAACTCTCCTACGACGAACTCGAAGCCGGCGACGGCGTGCGTGCGCTCCTCGACTGTACCAGCGGCTGGTACACGGTCGAAGACTGGCGCGGGGTTCGCCTCGGGGCGCTCTTGGACGAGGTCGACGCCGACCCGGCGGCCCGCTGGGTGACGGTTCACTCGGTCACGGGCTACCGGTGGAGCTTTCCGATCAACGAGGCGCGTGGGTTCGTCCTCGCCACGCACGTCGGCGGCGAGCGACTGACGCACGGCCACGGTTTTCCGCTCCGACTGGTCGCGCCCGACAGGCGTGGGTTCCAGTGGGTCAAGTGGGTGACCGAGATCGAGGTCCGGCGGCGGCGCGACGCCTCGCAGTACATCGCGACGCTCGTCAGCGGTCTGGACTAGACCCGGCGGTGTCACACCGACGGTCCCCGCGGGCCGCTCAGTCGTGTTTCGCGTGACCGTCCGTCGCGGCACGCGGTCCGGACCGGCCCTCGCGGATCGCCATCTCGGCCGCCCGCAGCGCGGCCTCGGGATCGAAGCCATTGACGATCGCTTCGAGTTCCGCCGGCGAGGCCTCCGCGAGGTCGCGGGCGTGAGCGGTGATGTTCGGCACGGCGCGGACGATGTTGTCGACGATCGGTACGGCGGCCGTCTCTGCCGACCGCGACAGGGGGTTGAGGTCGACGACGATCTCGGTCTTCCCCAGGGCCGACAGCGCCTCCGCGCGGTCGCCGTCTTCGAGCGGGACGAGGACGACATCGGCGTCGGCGATGCCGTCGGCGTCGACCGCCGCGCGGGCGTGATCGAGCCCCGGAATCCGGGCGTCGCCAGCGAGCCCTTTCACCTCCTCGGCGCCGTGGTCACGCAGGTGGTTGGCGATGGCGCGCATTCGCTCGTCGGTGCGGTTGAACAGGTTGACCTCGAGGTCGGCACCGACGACGGTCGCGAGTTCGACGACCTCGTCGGGCACCAGCGCGGCGACGTTGCCGTTGACGGAGACGACGGGGTGGCGGGCGAGCAGGAGGTGCGCGGCGGCGACTCGCTCGGCGGCGTCGGCCGACGGCAGCGTCCGCTCGCCGAGCAGGTAGTCGAACGCCTCGCCGCGGCCTTCGGCGATGAGTCCCTGTTTCGAGGTGATCCCGTTCTCGACGCCCGCCTCGATGCGGTGCCGGGTGCGCAGTGAGTCGTACCGTGGATGCGACTCCGGTACCTCCACGTCAGTCATGCTCGCGGATGGTCGCCGGGTGGATAAAAATCGGCCGTCTCGTCTCTATCGATAGAGGTGTGCCCCCGAAGGGTACGTCTCGCAGACGTTCGGGTCGTACCCCGCGTCGGAGAGCCCATCGTCGAGAGCGAACACCGAGCGCCCGAGCATCGCCATCGCGGCCTCCCCGCCGGCGTCGGTCACGGCCTCGATCGCCTCCTCGACCTCGGGGACGAGCAGGCCAGCCTCGCGCGCGAACCGTCGGGAGAGCTGGATGAGGTGTGGAAGCGTCGGCCGCTCGCGCAGCGCCGCGAGCGCTCGTTCGCCCGCCCGCGTGAGCCGGGTCGTGTCGCCCTCGATGACGTCGGCGGTCGACAGTTCGCCGAACGTCACGTACTCGACCCGCGCGCTCGTCGGGACGCCATCGAGGACGCCGTGACCGGGCGCGCCCGGCTCGATCCGGATCGGAACCCCGCCGCGCGCCTGCGAGACGACGTCACCCAGGCCCGTGCCGGCGTCGACCTCGGCCACGTGCGCGAGTTCGACGAGGTCGTTCTCCGACTGGTCGCCGTCGAACACCGTGTTGCTCGCCAGCGCCGTTCCGAGGGCGGCCGCCCCGGAGACGCCGAAGCCCGCACCGACCGGAAGCTCGCTGTCGATGGCGACCCGCGCCGTCGCCCCGAACGCGTCGAGGACGCCCTCAACCGGCGACATCTCGACGCGCAGGCCGTCGAGGTCGACCCGCGTCGTCGTGGCGGGGGTGACCGTCACGCGAACACCGTCCGAGAGCGTCAATCCCCCGCCCCGCGAGCCGGTCGTCACCGGATCGTCGGTCCGGTGGGCACTGAAGAAGCCGGTGACGTGCCCGGGAACGAACGCGGTCGCCGTCGACTGCTCGGTCATCTACCTCTCCCTTCCCCGCGAACCCTGTATAACGCTTCAGATTTCGTCTCCCCCGACCTGCTCCCCGGATGGTCACCGGCTTCGGCGTTTTCTGACGTTCCGTTCGGTTTGAACTATCGAAACTGATGATCGAGGCGACAAGTTAACCTACGCGTCACGTCTCGTCAGAACTGTCGTCGACCCGCAGCGGATGGGACGACCAGCCGGTAGCAACCACCCCATACCCCTACCCGCGTTTTCCGAGACTCGATCGGTGAGTCGTGACGTCACTGTCTTCTCCGAGATACACTTGTGAGAGGGTGTCATAGAAGAGTTCTCACACCGTGATCACGGTACTTCCCGGATTGTCTCCACGTTCGTAGTTGGTGATTGCGACGACGAGGCGAAGGCACAGGGCGAGAAATACCTGCGCCCGTGCGTGGACGCGGCCTCGGGCGTGCGTTCGCCCGAGGCCGCAGTCCTTCACTGATTCGTTGGTTCGTTCGACTCCACTACGGCGGTTGTACGTCTCATCCAACGTGGACTGCTTCAACTGAACGTCCTCGCCGTGTTCGGTGATGCGGTCTTCGACCCTGTACTCAATGTCTTTCGGGTCATCAGCGTTCCGGGCGTTGTATGGAGCGACTGGCACGACCCCTGCGGTCAGCAGGTGGTCGTGCCAGTCGAGCGTGTCGTAGGCGCTGTCACCGACCATCCAGATCGGTGTGGCGACGGCGAGCGCGTCACGCGTGACGCGCATCGCCGTCTCTTCTGGCGCTTGCTTACTCTCGGTGAACTCCGCTCCGATCGGGATCTTTTGCCCGGTCGAGACGATCGTACAGCCGTAGCCGTAGTAGTACTCGTCGTCGGTTGGATCGTAGCACTTTGAGGCGTCTGGATCGGCGGGCATCGCCCTCACGTCTGTTGAATCGATACAGTAGGTCAAGTCGAGCAGGCCGCGCCGGGCGGCCTGCTCGACGAGGTGGTCGAACACCTTGTCAACGACGTGTTCAAGATCGGTGAGAAAGCGATCGACCGCGTCTCTCGACGGCGGTCGATCGAATCCACAGCTCAGCCAGACGACCGTGTTCCGAAGCTCTCGTTCAACGGGACGAATGCCGTAGATGTCCTTGTAGTAGCAGTGGAGAAAGCCACGCATCAGTTCTGGTGGTTCGTGGTCTCGTGTTCGCCCCGTCTTCGCCGGGGCGAACACGTCGAACTCTTCGAGAAACTCGAAAGAGAGGTGCTCGAACAGCGCTAGCGTCTCTGTCTCCACGGCATTGAAGAACGAGTCTACCGAAGGATCATCTTGCAGGGTCGCTGAACTCATCCACCTCAGCGTTCACCCTGCTCTTTGGTGTGCTAATCGTTCTATGACACCCTCTTGTGAGTGTATTCGATTTATCACCACGTATATATGCCCTCGATAAGCGCCCGCATCCCCGACGACGAGCGAGAGGCGCTCAACGAAGTCACCGAACTCCTCGGTGAGGACCGAAGCACGACGATTCGGAAGGCGATCCGTGAAGGATTGCACGACCTCCGCGTTCGTGTCGCCGTCGAACGCTACCAGTCCGGCGAGGTATCGGTGAAGCAGGCCGCGCGTATCGCTGGTGTGAGTCTCGGTGAGTGGTTGGAGCTTGCCCGTGAGCGGAATCTCGCGTCGCAGCTGACTCCCGAGGACTTGGAGTCGGACGCCGACGCAGCGCGTGACCTTTGATGCACATCTACGTCGACGCGACGACGCTCATCGCGCTGGGACAGGTCGGGGAGTTGGACCTATTGACTGTGTTCGACAGTTCGGTTATAGTTCCGGCCGGCGTCATAGGAGGGGTCTCTACCGAACCGGCGGAGTCTCAGGTCAAATCCCGAGTGCGCCAAAGCGATGATTTCATCGGCGTCGGGATACATGGAGAGTACGTCGACAGGGCTCGGTCAATACTGAACGAGACAGGTGATAGGGGTGACATATGGACTATTGCTGCCGTCCTCTCTTACAGTGAATCCGATGAACCAGTCGCTGTTGTCTCTAATGACCGTCGCGTCCGCACAGTCGCCCGTGGTCTCGGTGCGACCGTCACCGGTATCGGTGTTGTCGTCCGCAACGTGGCCGAGCGCGAACTCGCTACCAACGAAGCAAAGATCTCGTCCGCCGTCTCGACAGCCACGGCCTCCACATGACCGGCGAACTTCGGGAAAAAGCGGACGCACTTAATCGACGAGACGGCCGTAGAGGTCGGCTGACGACGTCGCTGTACGGTGACACCCGCTGTCTATCACGCAGGAACAGCGTGGAATCAGAGATTCCACGGGCTCCCACGGGACCTGACGGCTTCGTCAGGGACTCAGCCGTTGGCGGTCCCGTGGGAACAACACGCCCTCACGGATGTTCGGCAGGCCGAGCATGGTCATGACGAGGCGCTCGCCGCCGAGGCCCCAGCCGGCGTGCGGGGGCATCCCGTACTTGAACATCTTGGTGTAGTACTCGAACGCCTCGGGGTCGAGCCCCTGCTGTTCGAAGCCGGCGACGAGGTGGTCGTAGCGGTGTTCACGCTGGCCGCCCGAGACGAGTTCCATCCGCGGGTGCATCATGTCGAAGCCGGTCGAGAGCTGCTCGTCGTCGTCGTGGTCCTTGATGTAGAACGGCTTGATCTCCGAGGGCCAGTCGGTGATGAAGTAGTGGCTGCCCACGTCCTCGCCGAGGGCCTTCTCGCCCTCCGTCGGGAGGTCGTCGCCCCACACCAACTGCTCGTCGAGTTCGCCCGTCGCGTTGATGCGTTCGATGGCCTCCTCGTAGGTGAGCCGGGGGAACGCCTCGTCGGGTACCTCGAAGGAGTCGGCGAGGTCGAGCGCTTCTAACTGCGCCTGGCAGTTCTCGGCGACGCCCTCGTAGGCGGCCCTGACGACGGTCTCACAGGCGTCCATCGCCTCGCTCGCGTCGACGAACGCCGACTCGAAGTCGATCGAGGTTGCCTCGTTGAGATGCCGGGGTGTGTTGTGCTCTTCGGCGCGGAAGATCGGGCCGATCTCGAACACCCGTTCGAGGCCGGAACCGACCATCAGCTGCTTGAACAGCTGCGGCGACTGGTTCATGAACGCCTCGCGGCCAAAGTACGTGATGGGGAACAGCTCCGTGCCGCCCTCGGTCCCGGTGGCGACGATCTTCGGCGTGTTGATCTCCGTACACCCGAGCGAGCGGAACGCCTCGCGAACCGAGCGGAGGATCTCGGCGCGGATCTCGAACACCGCCTTCACCTCCTCCTTGCGGAGGTCGAGCGTGCGGTTGTCCAGCCGGGTCGAGAGCTCGGCGTCGACCTTCCCCGACGGGTCGAGTGGGAGCTGTGGGTCGGCCTCCGCGAGCACCTCGACCGAGGTGGGGGTGACCTCGACGCCCGTCGGCGCGCGCGGCTCCTCCTCGACGTCGCCGGTGACGACGATGACGCTCTCGCGGTGGACGCCCAGCCCCGTCTCGACGAGCGCGTCGTCCATCTCGTCCTTCTCGAACTTGACCTGGATCTTCCCCGTCTTGTCCCGAAGGATGAGGAAGGCGATTCCGCCGAGATCCCGGATCTCGTGGACCCAGCCGGCGACCGTGACCGTGTCGCCGGGCGCGGCGTCGGCCGTGTAGGTTCGGTCCTGCATGCTCCGTTCTTCCGGTGGCCCGGTCTTAAACGCGGTCATTCCGTCTCGTTCCGCCCCGGCCCTCGTACGCTCGCCACGGCTCCCCGGATTTATGTACGACGCCGAGGCCACCCCCGCTCGGACCATGGACAGCCTCGATCCGCGTCCGGACGACGAACCGACACACGAACTCCTCGACACCGCGTTCCCGGTGGCTCTCCTCGTCGCCGTCGCCTCGTGGCTCCCCGCGAGCGTGCTCCTCCTCGGCTACGCCGTCCGCGTCCTCCGGGCCGAACTGGTCGGCGACGACGACCTACCGCCGCTCGACGACGTGCGCTCGCTCGCCCGGACGGGGATCTCCGCGGCGACCGTCGTCGTCGCGTACCAGCTTCCGGCCCTGCTCGTCACCGCCGCCGCGTTCGCGTCGATGTCCAGTGCCGGTCTGCTCCCCGGCGGGGACCCGTTCGCGCCGTCGGCCTCCGAGCCGGCCGCCGTCGTCAGCTACTACGTCCTCGACCCCGGCGTGTCGGTCGTGACGGCCGTCGGGTTCGTTCTCGCGGCCGTTGCGTTCTGTCTCACGAGCTACGCGGGGACGGTCGCGCTCGTCGTGTACGCCGCGAGGGACCGACTCGGGGCCGCGTTCGACACCGACACCGTCCGCGCGGGCGTCCGCTCGTCGTCGTTCCGGCGGGGATATCTCCTCGCGCTGCTCGCCGGCTTCGTCGGCTCCGGCGTCGCCTGGGTCGTCGCGGTCGTCCCCGTCGTCGGGCCGTTCGCCGCGGCGTTCGTCGAACTGTTCGTCCTCGTCGGCGCGCTCCGACTCGTCGCGGACGGGTACGACGGGCGGGTAACCCGGGGAGAGCGCTCGTCGCCACCGCACGAAGCGGGCGGAGCGGACGCCACGGGCGGGGTCGACGCGGCCGCGTGAGCCGACCGCTCACTCGTACGCCGCCGAGAGTAGTCCCCGGAGCGCGATCGCGACCTCCTCGATCCGGTCGACGTCGAGGTCGTCGGCGGTCAGCAACAGCCCGTGGTCGTCGACGAGGATCCGGCAGACGAACCCTTCGGCGAACACTCGGATCGTGAACTCGTAGTCGCCGTGGACGGGGTCGCTCCCCGCGCCGGCCGCGTGCGGTTCATACCGCTCGTACGGGACGAAGCTGACGCGCTCGTTCTCGATGAGCGACGCCTTCGCTTCGAGCGCGCGCCGACGGTCGTTCCCGTACAGATCCGCCCGGAGGTACAGCAACTCGGCGTCGTCCCGCGTGAAGTGGATGACGCTCCGGAGCGAGTCACCGACGGCCGTCCGGCAGAGGCTCACCAACTCCTCGATGGGTGCGGCCGCCGTCGCACCGTTCGGCTCGCTCGCGCCGCGACGGGGGTCGCGGCCGGTCCGTGTCGGGGTATCGGTGTGGTGACTCATACCGCTATCACGTCTCGTGACGGGATAAATATTGCCACTAAATTACCGGTCTGTGATTAAATCGGAGTCAGAATACCGATTCGGGATCAGTCTGCCTCGGTGACCTCTGCGTGGGCGTCCTTCACGCCCTCGACGGTTTCGCGGACGGCGTCACAGCCCTCGTCGTGG
This sequence comes from Salinigranum marinum, assembly GCF_024228675.1. Lineage (NCBI taxonomy): Archaea > Methanobacteriati > Methanobacteriota > Halobacteria > Halobacteriales > Haloferacaceae > Salinigranum > Salinigranum marinum. The sequence continues at coordinate 2,039,438 of NZ_CP100461.1, forward strand.
AGTAGGTCGCCGACGACGACGGTGTCGGCGTTCTGCCCCATCTCGTACGCGGATTCGTAGTCGTGGATCCCGCCGCCGTAGAACAGGGTCGCGTCTTCGAGGATCTCCTGGGCGGCGGCGACTTTCTCGGTGTCACCGAACGTCCCCGAGTACTCGATGTAGACGATGTCCTGGCCGAACATCTTCTCGGCGATTCGGGCGTACGAGGCGACGTCTTCGGCCGACTGATCGCAGTCGGCGTCAGTGTACTCCGCCACCGCCGAGTCGGGGTTGAGGACGATGTACGCCTCGGTGTGGGTACGCTCCCAGTCGAGGCCGTCGGCGATGCGGACCCACTCCTTGTGCGCGCCGGTAACCCAGAAGACGTCGCCCGCGTTGAACACCGTCGGGATGAGATAGCCGTCGAGCGCGTCCGAGTCGATGACGACGCCCGGGTTCGACGGCTCCTGGTAGAGCGGGACGCCGTACTCCGAACACGCGTCGATCACGGCGCTCATGTTGTTCTTTGTCATGCCCGTCGTCCCGCCGATCTCGATCGCGTCCGTCCCCGTCTCACAGACGTCCGCGAACGTCTCGTCACCGACGAGTTCCTTGTCGGGGTCCACCTTCAGGATGTGGTCCCACGATTCCCACGGCCCGGTCATTACCCCGTCTTCGATTGTGCACTACTAAAAAGAGCGTGGATTCCGGGAGTCCGACCGATCGCCGCAGTGCGGTGCTCCGACGAAGGGTCGGACGCGCCGGACGGTCGCTTCCGGGCCGAATGCGGTCACTGGAGAACAGTAGACATTTGCCGTCAAGGCCGGATCGTCCGGACGTGCCCTCCAGACGACAGGTTCTTGCCGGTGCCGGCCTCGGAGCCGTCGCCCTCGGCGTCGCGGCCGCCGAGGGTGGCCTCGGCGGCTCCGAACCATACTACGACGGACAGGACGAACCGGACACCCGGTGGTGGCCACAGCCGGGGTTCGACCGTCTCGGCTCGTGTTACAACCCCCGTCCGGTCGGGCCCCGCGAGGCCGTCACCGAACGCTGGGCGATCGAGATCCCCGGTCCGTCCACGCGGCCCGTCGTCGTCGACGGCCGCGCGTACCTGCCGACGGCGTCGGCCCTGCTCGCGGTCGACGCGGCGACCGGCGAGGAACTGTGGCGCACGGACGGCGGTGACGCGCCGATGTGGCCGCGGTCGGTCGTCGTCCACGACGAGACCGTCTACGTCACACAGGTGCGCGAGCCACACCTGCTCGCACTCGATCCCGCGACCGGTGACAGCCAGTGGACGTTCTCCGGTGCGGGACACGGGCTGTACCCGCTGCTCGTCGACCCCGACCGGCCGACACTGTTCACCGGCGACGGCGAGGGCGCGGTGTATGCGCTCGACCCCGCGACCGGCGAGCGTCGGTGGCGGGCGGAGGTGTTCGGGGCGGTGTCGGCACTGGCGGGTGGAATCCCCGAACTCGTGGTCGGAACCGAGGCCGGAGAGGTGTACGGACTGTCGTACGACGACGGTCGGGGGCGCTGGCGACAGGACATCCCCGGTCCGGTCAGCGCGCTCGCCACCCCCAACGGCCGCGGCGCGTTCGTCAGCACGTTCGGCGGGCCGACGATGGAACTCGACGCCGGACGAGGTGGCGCGCCCGTGTGGTCGGCCGACGTCTGGGCCGCCGACTCCTTCGTCGTCGCGGGCCGGAACCTCTTCGCCACGGGCCATCGTCTCGTCGACCTCGACGTTCGCGGCGGTGACAAACAGTGGACCGGCGGCGAGACAACGCAGTGCGGGCCGGCGGCGGCGGCCGACACCGTCTACGCGGCCTCCGAGAGCCACGTCACCGGCTACGGGATCCGTGGCGGTGTCGGCGTCGGGGGGCTCCGCGCCGGGGCCCGTCGGTGGTCCCATCCCGTCGAGGGACGCCCCGAGCAGGGGCTCGTCGTCGCCGACGGCGCGGTGTTCGTCCTCACCGAGGGCGGGAACGGCGAGCGCTCGATGGCGTACGCGCTGGCGGAGGCGTAGGCCGTCGGAGAGCGCGGCGCCGGAGTGGTAACTGCTCAGTCCGCCTTCGCCTGCCAGTCGCGCACCCGGTCGGCACCCACGCCGTCGACCCGGGCGGCGATCTCGTCGGGGTCGGCCTGCTTCAACGACTCGACGTCGGTGATCTCGGCCATCTTCAGCTTCTCGGCGGTCTTCTCGCCGATCCCCTCGATGGTCTCCAGTTCGGAGCCGTTCTGTCGCGCCTGGTACTCCCGGTAGTTGCAGATCGGACAGCCGAGTTCCCACGGCTCACGGTCGCTGTCGGGGTACCGGATGGTGAGTTCGGGCAACGCGTGCTCCTCGCAACGGTCGTCCGTCACCTCGACGTCGCCGCGGCGGGGCAGCGGCAGCGAGTAGTCGCAGTCGGGATAGCGCGTACACCCGACGAGCCGCGACCCCGACCGGAGGCGTTTGATCGCCAACTCGCCGTCGTGCTCCTCGCCGCACTGCGGGCAGACCCCGATGACGAGGTCTTCTTCCTCGTCGGCCGCGTCGGCCTTGCACTGTGGACAGCCGTGGACGAACGTCTTCCGCCCGGCGAGCATCTTCACCTCGTGGAGGCCGTGCTCCGCACACTCCGCTTCGAGGATGAGCGGCCGCCCCGTCGAGGGGAGCGGGAGCGTGTACGTGCAGTCGGGGTAGCCGTTACAGCCGACGAAGTACGAGCCGTGGCGGGACTTTCGGACGAGGAGGTCGTCGCCACACTCCGGGCAGGGCCCGAGCGTCTTGTCCGCCTTCATCGACTTCTGGAGGTGGTCCCCCAGCGCCTCGCGGTTCTCCATCAGCCCCTCGAACACGTGCCGGAGGTACTCGCGAGACTCGGCGGTGACGTCGTCGAGCGTCGCCTCGCCCCGGGCGATCGCACGCATGTCCGCTTCGAGTTGGGCGGTCATCTCCTCGCTCACGATCAGGTCGGCGAACTCCTCGGACGCCTCGACGACCGCCCGCGCCAGCCGCGTGGGCCGCGGCGGGTCGCCCTCGATGTAACCGCGGTCGTACAGCTTCTGGATGACGTCGTGTCTGGTGGCTTTGGTCCCGATCCCCATCGACTCCATCGTCTCGATGAGCCGCGACTGGCCGTATCGCCGTGGGGGCTGGGTCTGTTTCGCCGCCAGTTCGAGGTCCGAGACGGCGAGCTCCTGGCCCACCTCGACGTTCGGCACGATGTTCTCCGAGGAGTTGTAGTACGGATAGACGGCGTGGTAGCCCGGTTCGACGAGCCGTTTGCCGTTGGCCTTCAGCGACTCACCGCCGGCTTCGGTGACGACGCGGAGGTGCTCCCACTCCGCCGGCGGCGCGACCGTCGCGAAGAAGCGTCGGACGACCAGTTCGTACACCTCCCACTCGTCGTCGGAGAGGTCGCTCACGGAGGGGAGCTCTCCCGTGGGGTGGATCGGGGGGTGATCCGTCGTCTCCTCGTCGCCGGCGGTCGGCTCGATCTCCGACTGTTCGAGCAGCGAGTCGGCGTCGTCGGCGAACGTCGAGGCCGAGAACGCCTCCAGCAGCTCCCGCGGATCGAGGTCTTCGGGGTAGACCGTGTTGTCCGTCCGCGGGTAGGTGACGTACCCGGCAGTATAGAGGTCCTCTGCGATGCTCATCGCGCGCTGGGCGGAGTAGCCGACGCTTCCCGCGGCGCGGATGAACTGCGTCGTGTTGAACGGTGCCGGCGGCGTGTCCGTGCGCGTGCGCCGGCTGACGTCCTCGACGACGGCCACCTGCGAGGACGCCAGCGCCATGTGCGCCGTCTCCGCGGCGGTCTGGTCCCAGACGCGTTCGGCCTCGGTGCCGTCGTCGTCGATGTAGAAGTACTGCGCCTCGAAGGTCTCCGCGTCGCCGTTGCCCGCGGTCGTGAGGTCGGCGTACAGCTCCCAGTAGTCCTCTGGGTCGAACGCGTCGATCTCGCGCTCGCGGTCGACGATCAGTTTCAGCGTCGGTCCCTGCACCCGGCCGACGGAGATGAAGTCCTCCCCCAGCTGCCTGGCCGACAGCGAGAGAAACCGCGTCAGCGCCGCGCCCCACACGAGGTCGACGATCTGCCGCGCCTCGCCCGCCGCCGCGAGGTCGAAGTCGAGGTCGTCCGGGTTCGCGAACGCCTCCGTGACCTCCCGGTCCGTGATCGAGGAGAAGCGAACGCGGTTGACCGGGACCGACTCGTTCACCTCGCGGACGAGTTCGTACGCCTCTTTCCCGATGAGCTCCCCCTCGCGGTCGTAGTCGGTCGCGATCACGACCGTGCCAGCCTTGCGTGCCAGCCGTCGGAGCGCCCGAACGATGTTCTCTTGCGTGGGGCGCTTTTCCACCTCGGCGTCGATCAGTTCGACGGGCTCGACGTCCCGCCAGTCCTCGTACTCGGGGGGGAAGTCGACGCCGACGACGTGCCCCGACAGCCCGACGACGCGCGTCCCACCCCAGGTGTAGACGTTGACGCCGTTCATCCGCTCGGTCTCGGCGGTCTCACCGCTGAGAATGTCCGCGATCCGACGGGCGGCGTTGTCTTTCTCCGTGATGATCAGTTCCGGGCCGCTGCTCATTGTCTGGCGGTATGCGAAGCGGCGGGGTAAAGGTTTCGTGGCATCGAACCGCAAGACAGCACGGGGACAAAGCGCGCGCGTGAACGACGATGGCGGGGAGAAAAACGCCATCGTCGGCCACGCGGACGACCGCCGTTCAGGCCGCGACGACAGTCACGGCGAGCGTGTGTGCGTTCTTTGTGAGCTCGTCGCATGCCTCTACCATGCAGTCCGAAACCGAACTGCGTGCGGTCTGGGAGGCGTACTGGGACGCCCACTACGAGGACGGCCGACAGGCCCGCCGGGTTCGGGCGGTCGCGACAGACTACCCGGTGAAGCGCGGCGTCGTGGTGTCGTACCCGGAGCTGCTCGACGCCGGGGTGAGCGAGCGCGAACTCCGCACACGGCCCGACCGGACCCTCGGGATGGGAGTCGAGACGTTCGGGTCGTTCGTCCGGGACCTCGATCTCGACGACGTGTGGCGGCGCTCCTTCGACGTGATGATCCTCCACGTCGACGACCTCCCCGGCGGGTTCAAGATGTTCGATACGAACCTGATGGCGCACCTGAACGAACTCGTCCAGGCCGAGGTGACGTTCGACGGGGCGACGGAGCGCATCTCCGATCTGATGGAGGCGGCGTTCGTCTGCACGACCGGGCACGTCACGCGTGTCCACCAGCCCGGCCGTCGCCGACGCGATATCGATCACTGTCCCGACTGTGGTGACCCGGTGTTTCTGGAAGAACGCGAGAGCCTCTTCGCGGAGATCCAGCGCGCTCCCGTCAGTGGCCCCGGATTCGACCGTATCACGGCGATCCTCGGCGGGCGTCGGTGGAAGGGACTCTCCATCACCGAGGGCGACACGGCGGTCGTCAACGGGATTCCACGCGCGGACTTCCGCGAGGACTCGACCCACGGCTCGGCGTACTTCGACGTCCTCCACGTCGAAGTCGAGGAGGACCTCCCGTTCTGAGCGGTGCCCGACGACCGCGGTGGGATCACGGGCTCGCGCCCGTCTCGGGAGCCGTCGAAACGTACTTGTCATTAGGACAATAATAGATCGTATGGCACACGCGATCGAGCGGCCAGAACAGTACGTCTGTCTGAACTGTCAGGTGATCTACGCCGCGTCGGTGACCGGAGAGGAGGAGAAACACCACTTCCACCCACCGAGCGGCTGTGCCGTCTGTGGCGATCCCGAGTTCGTCCAGATAGAGAGCTACATCCCACGGGCGCTCAACCGGGGCGAATCCGAGTAACGCGCGGGACGACGAACCGACGGGGTTCAGCCGCGACGCCGAAGCACGAGCACGGCCCCCGAGAGTGCGACGAGCGCGGCGACCGCGCCGAAGCCCGGTCCCTCGGTCGACGTCGTTGCGGGTCCGGCCTCGTCGTCGACGCTGAGACCGGGCTCGCTCGTCTCGGGTGTCGCGGTGCTGTCAGTGGGCGCCTCGGTCGCCGCGGCCGACTCCTCGCCGGCGGCGGCGTCCGACCCGTCGGAGCTGCCCCGTTCAGTCTCGCCGTCCGTCGAGTCGGCGGGCGAACCGCGACTGCCGATGACGAACGTCGACAGCCCGGGCGAAACCGCCTCGAACCGCACCGTCTCGCCGTCGGTGCCGACAACGCGCGTCTCCAGGGCCGTCCACTCGCCGTCGTGGTAGCGGGAGAGGACGACGTCCTCCGGAGCGAGGCGCCGATCGGACAGACGGGCGGCGCTAACGGCGAAGCCGAACGTCACTTCCGAGACGTCCGACTCCGCGAAGTCGTCGCCCGTCTCGACGGTGACGTAGCCGACGGCGCGGTCGACCGCTGGCGTGCCGTCGGCGGGCGGATCGACCGAACTCGACACCTCCGCGCTGAACGTCGTGTCACGCGCGAACGTCGTCGACATCCACTCGACCGACAGCCTGTCGTCCGCCAGGCGCGCGGAGACGTCCGCGGGTGGGAGCGAGACGTCGACCCGGTCGGTCGCGCTCGCGCCGGTGACCGTGACGGCGACGCCGCCGTCCGTTCGCTCGACGGTCGCCGCCGCGTCACCGGCGGTCACCACCGTGGGCGTCGTGTCGTCCGTCGACGGCGTGGATGCCGGCGTCGTCGGCGCAGGTGCGAGTGCGGCGCCACCACCGGCGCCACCGCCACCACCGCCGCCACCGCCGCCACCGCCACCACCGCCACCACCGCCACCACCGCCGCCCGACGAGACAGCGGCGGCCTCGACCGTGACGACGACGGTGTCGGTCGCCGTGTTGCCCGCGGCGTCCGTCACGGTCAACGTGACGGTGTAGTCGCCGGCCGCGGTGTAGGTGTGGCTCGGTGCGCTCCCCGAGCCGGCGGTGCCGTCACCGAACGCCCAGGCGTAGCTCGCCAGGCTGTTCGCGTCGCTCGACGCCGACGCGTCGAACGCGACCGCCGCGTCCACGTCGACCGTCCGATCCGCGCCGGCGTCGGCGGTCGGGGCGGTCGTGTCGAGCGTCACCGGCCCCGTGGTCGCGGTGTTCGTGTTGCTCGCCGAGTCGGTCGCGGTGACCGTCAGCGTGTGGTCGCCGTCAGCGCCCGCGGTCGCGTCGTCGACGGTGATCGTCGCGTCGTACGTCCCGTCGCTGTCGCCGTCCGAGAGCGTGGCCGTCCCGCCGCCGAACGCGCTGGCGTCGACGGTCACCGACCCGAGATTCGGGTCGCTGACGTCGGCCGCGACCCGTATGGAGTCACCGTCGGCGACGAAGCCGTTCCCGTCCGCGTCGGCGAGGACCGCGTTCGTGATCGACGGCGGGGTCGAGTCGGACGGAGAGCCCGAGACGTCCACGTTGCCCGACGAGTAGTGGATCGGCACGTCGAGTTCGATCCCCGTACTGAGTTCGGTCCTCGTCGGCGAGGCCTCGCTCCCGATAGCGGTGACCTGCAGTTGCGAGGAGTCGGTGACGCCCCACGAACTCAGGAGGGCGTTCGGCAGGAACGTCTCGTAGAAGCCCGTGTTGAGCGTCCCCTGCGTGGTGTTGTGTGGCCCCGCGACGAACAGCCGCAGCGTCGGGTCGCCCGACCCCGTCGTGGTCGCCGTCGGCGTGCCGAGTTCCTGTGCGTCCGTCAGGATCATCGTCCCGTTGTAGTCGTTCGGCGTTCCCACGTGCGTCATCTCGTCGACCGCGAGGTCGACGCTCGACGTGTAGGCCTCGTCGGCGGTGTCCGCCGAGCCGGTCGGCCACGGGCCACCACCGCCGGAGAGCCGTGAGGAGATGAGCTGCATCGAGGCGGGCTCGATATCGACGGTGAGGTTCCGCGTGCCGTCGCCGTTGTCGGTGACCGTGTAGCTCCCGTTGCGGCCCGTGCCGAGGAGGAGCCGCGGCGCGTAGCCGTCGACGGTCACGTTGATCCGCACTCGCGTGTCGCTCGCGAAGCCAATGTCGGAGAGTTCGGTCCGGTTCTGGACCGACTCACCCGAGTCGGCGGCGTCGCGGAGTTGTACCTGGAGCAGGCCGCCAGCGCCCTGCGACAGGTAGACGTTCTGCGTGAGGTTCGCCATCTCCGGTGCGGTGCCGCCGACGTGTTCGACGTGGTAGCTCTCGACGACGCGCCGGACGGTGACGGTCTCGCCCGAGGCCCCGTCGTTGCCGGCCGCGTCGGCGGCCTTCGTGAGCGTCACCGTGTACTCGCCGGTGTCGGGGAGCGTGAACTCGTGGAAGTAACTGTACCCCCCGCCGAAGCTGAAGCCGGGCAACTCGGACTCCGTGAGCGTCGTGACCGTCGTTCCGGAGCTGTCGTTCACCTCGACCTCGACGTCGGTGGCTTCCTCGTCGGTGTCGAACAGCACCTGGACGGCGAGCGGCTGCGTCTGGTTCATCTGGACGCCGAAGTTCGAGACGGTCGGCGGGGTAGTGTCACCGCCGCCCCCGGAGGTGTTGACCACGAGGCTCGCCGTCGCCGTGTCGGTGTTCGACGACGTGTCCGTCGCGGTGAACGTGATCGACTGCGTGCCGTCCGACGCCAGCGTCCCCCCGCTCCCGACGGTGAACGTCCCGTTGTAGACGTCGTCCCCGTCATCGTCCGCGAGCGTGACGGTCCCCGCGCCGAACGCCGTCGCGTCGGCGTCGACCGCACTGACGTCGACGTCGTCGGTCGCGGTGACGTTGAGCTTCACGCTGTCGCCGCCGGCGACCTCCCCGTCACCGTCGGTGAGGTCGAACGCGCCCGGACCCGAGAGCGTGGGTGCCGTCACGTCGGCACCCGAGGTGTTGATCACCAGGCTCGCAGTCGTCGTGTTCCGGTTGTCCGCCGAGTCGTTGGCGACGAACGTGATCGACTGCGTGCCGTCCGACGCCAGCGCCCCCTCGCTCCCGACGGTGAACGTCCCGTTGTAGACGGTGTCGGCGTCTTCGTCCTGGAGCACCACGGTTCCCGCGCCGAACGCGGCTGCGTCCGCCTCGACCGTGTGGACACCCGTATCGTCGGTGACCGTGACGTTGAGCTTCACGCTGTCGCCGCCGGCGACCTCCCCATCACCGTCGGTGAGGTCGAACGCGCCCGCGCCCGAGACCGACGGCGCGGTGGCGTCGCCGCTGTCGTCGGGAGCGAGCACCGCGTCGACCGCCGCGGTCGCGTTGATCAGGCCGTAGCCGGTCCGGTTGTTCGGTTCGTCCCCCTGAACGGGGTCCGCTGTCGCCGTGAGGTTCGTCGTCACCTCGGGCGGCGTGAGCGTGCCGTCGGCTTCGAGCAGAAGCGCCGCGACGCCGCCCGCGTGAGGGGCGGCCGCGGAGGTGCCTGTGAAGCCGGCCGACTCGCCGCCTGCCGCGCCGTAGACGGTCGACGACGTGCCGTCGGGGGCGACGAACTCGGGCTTTCGGACGCTGCTGTCGGTCGGCCCCCGCGAGGAGTACGCCCGCAGGCTTGCGTCGTCCCAGTACACCGCGCCGACCGTGTCGACTTTCTCCTCGGTCGCCGGCCGGGTCAGACTCCCCGGGGGCGTCTGGTGCCCGTCGACGACGGTCGCGCCGGTGACGAAGACGTCGAACGACGCGTCGCCCGCGGCCGACGTCCGGTTGATGACCAGGTGGAGTTCGGTGTCCAGCTCGGCACCGGTCACCGTGATCTGCTCGACGGGGTAGTCGCCCGCCTCGCCGTCCTGTCGCGTGACGGAGGTCTCGACGGGGGTGCCGGTGTCGTCGACGACGGCCACGTCGTAGTCCTGATCGGAGCCGCCGGTGCCGCCCGCGCCCCAGTCGTCCCAGTTGACGGTGAACGCGACGGTCGACTGGGAGGGGCTGACGCTCAGGTTCGAGTCCGTCGCCGAGAAGTTGTGGTAGCCGTCGCCGTCGGGGTCGGTCCACTCCCCCCCGTAGTGGGTCTGTCCCGAGTTGCCGGCGGAGACGAACCAGTTCTGTCCGTCGTCGACCGACTGGCCGATCCAGTCGTCGAACGTCGAACTCCCGTCGAAGGGGCCGACGTCGACGCCGAGCGACATCACGACCACGTCGATCTCGTCGGTGGCGTTGACGTGGGCGGCGGCGGCTTCGATCTCGGTCGTCGTGACCGCCTGGTACAGGTGCAGGTTCGCCTCCGGTGCGACCTCCGCGACGATCTCGGCGACGGCCGTCCCGTGGGCGCTCGGGTCCTCCGCGAACGACGCTCCCGTGAAGTTTCGCGTCTCGACGACCTGGTCCGCGATCTCGGGGTTCGACGCGTTGAACGAGTGGTCGACGACCGCGACGTCGATCCCCGACCCGTTGATCCCCTGTTCGTGGAGCGCCGAGACGTCCATCGTCTCGATCCCTTCCGTGAGGACGTGTCCGGACGTGCGCGTCCGGATCGGCGTCCGGATGACGGTCACGCCGGGGGCGTCGGAGAGCGCGTACAGCGCGCCGGTCGGGATCCGCGCGAGCACGACGTCGCCCACGCGGGTCTGGACGCTTCCGCCCTGGGCCGCGACGGCGTTCATCACGCCCGCCGTCCGACCGGGGACGGTTTCGATACGGACCGTGACGAACGGGCCGTCGCCGCCCGCCGACTGTGCCTGGGTCGAGAAACCGTCACCGGTGCCGCCGCCGGCGCGCTCGGTCAGCCGGATCACGGACGAAGTGAGCTTCGGGTGGGGTTTCTCCACCCCGGCCAGCGGATCGGGCGTTTCGCGTTTCCCCTCGCGGGCCTCCGTCACGGGCGACGTCGGCGTGGGCGTCTCGGGGGCCGTGGGTGTCGGGGTCGCCATCGACGTGGGCGTCTCGGTCGGAGTGGGTGTTAGGGTTTCCGTGGCCGTCTCCGTCGCTGTCGGCGTCTCGGTCGGTGTCGACGTCGGCGTCTCGGTCGGCGTCGAGGTTTCAGTGGACGTGGCTGTCGGTGGACCGGTCGGCGTCACCGTTCCGCCGCCGTCGGTCTGAGCGACGGGAGCGGGCGTGTCGGTGATCAGCGCTCCGACCGCACCCCCCGGGATGGTGGCCGTGACGGTGAGCAGTCCAACGAGTACGACGAGCGTGTTCCGGGCGATCATATCAATCAGTGGTCGACTGGGGGGCGGTCGAGCGCGGGGGTCTGACGACGCGGACGTCCTCGTCGGTCGCGAGCCGCGGAACGTCGGCGGGATCGACGTACGCTTCGACCGAGGTCGCGCCGCGGGCGACGATGTCGAGCGGAACGTCGGTCGGGAGCTCCCCGTCGGGGACGAGTTCGACGACGACGAGGACGCGACCGTCGCGGTAGTCGAGGTCGTTGGCGGCGGCGTACGCCGCCCGGTCCTCGGCGCGAACCAGTCCGACGAGCACGTCGGCGACTTTCGGACTGTCGACCGGTGGCGTCGGTGTCGACAGGGGTGTCGCCGTCGGAGTGTCCGTCGAGACCGTCGACGAGTCAGTCGTCCCGTCGTCGCTTCCGGCCTCGCTCCGTGGCTGCCCGAGACAGCCGGCACCGACGAGCGCGGCGACCGCGGCACACGTCGCTCGGCGCGTCCAGCCAGTTCTTTTGTCCGGGTCGTCTTTCATGAGCTCTCACTGGATCGACCGTGTCGCCGACGCCTGACGCGGGTGTAACACGGCCGTTGTGCGTCACGCGTCAGGTTTGGTCTTAATACCTCCCCCGTGGCTATCGGGCGCGAGACTCCAGCCCGCTGACTGGCACCTATCTGGTAACGGTCGGTCGAGAACAGCGGTCGCCCGTGAGACGGCCGTGACGAGTCGATCGACCGCCCGAGGGGCTACCCGTCCAGTCGCTCGCGCAGCAGTTGGTTCACGGTGCCGGGGTCGGCGCTCCCACGTGACTTCTGCATGACCTGGCCGACGAGGAAGTTGAGCGCACCGTCCTCGCCGCGTTCGTAGTCCGCGACCGCGTCGGGATGTTCCTCGATGGCCGCCGCGACGAACGTCGCCACCTCGTCGTCGGCGGTTTTGCCAAGGTCCTCGGCCTCGACGACCTCGTCGGGCGTCTCCCCCTCGTCGAGCATCGTCCGCAGGACCGTCTCGCGGGCGTTCTTCGCCGTGATCTCGTCGCGTGCGACGAGTTCGACGAGCCGTTCGATCTCGTCGAACCGGTCCGCGACGTCGGTGAGCCGCATGTCGCGGTAGTTCAACTCCCCGAGCAGGGTGTCGGCGACCCACGTCGCCACGAGGTCGGGGTCGAACGCGTGGGCGAGATCCTCGTAGAAGTCGGCGACCTGCTTGGTCGAGGTCAGTTTCGACGCCGACTCCGCGTCGAGACCGTACTCGGACTGGAAGCGGTCGCGGCGGGCGTCGGGGAGTTCCGGGATCGAGATCTCCTCGCGCCACCCCGCCACGCGCAGCGCGGGCAGGTCGGCCTCGCGGAAGTAGCGGTAGTCCTTCTCCTCTTCCTTCGAGCGCATCGACACCGTGATACCCCGTGATTCGTCCCAGTGGCGCGTCTCCTGTTCGACGCTTCGGCCGCGTTCGATGGCGTTCTTCTGCCTGGTGACCTCGTACGCGAGCGCCTTCTCCGCGCCCTTGTGTGAGGAGATGTTCTTCACCTCGGTCCGGTTGGCGGCTTCGAGGGTCTCCGTCGGGATCGACCCGTCGTCGGCCACGTCGTCGGCGGGAACCATCGAGATGTTCGCGTCCACCCGCAGGGAGCCGTCGCGACTCGCGTCGAACACGCCCAGGTATTCGAGCACCTCCTCCAGTTTGGCGAGGAACGCCCGGGTCTCCTGCGGGGAGCGGAAGTCGGGTCTAGTGACGATCTCCATCAGCGGCGTTCCGGCCCTGTTGTAGTCGATGAGGGTGTAGTCCGCGCGGTCGACGCTCACGGTCCGGGTCTCGACCGGCCGGGTTCCGTCCCGCACGTGGCGGAGGCTCCCGGGGTCCTCTTCGAGGTGAGCGCGCTCAACGCCGATCTGCCTGCTGTCGCCCTCGACGGTGACTTCGAGGTGGCCGTCGGCGCAGATCGGCGCGTCGTACTGCGTGATCTGGAAGTTCTTCGGCAGGTCGGGGTAGTAGTAGTTCTTCCGGTGGAACGTGGTTTCGGCGACGACCTCGGCCGAGAGCGCCTTCCCGACCTTTACTGCCGATTCGACGGCGGCCTCGTTCAACACCGGGAGCGCCCCGGGCAGGCCGAGACAGACCGGGCAGGTCCGCGTGTTCGGCTCCTCTCCTTCGACAGAGTCGGTCGAACAGCCGCAGAAAATCTTCGTGTCGGTCTCGAGCTGGACGTGGACTTCGAGCCCGATGACGACGGCGAGTTCGCGCTGTTCGAGCGCCTGGGCAGTCATTACGCGCGGTTCGATGCGGGCGGGCTAAAGGCTAACGGGACGACAGGGTGCGCGGCGGTCCTCCCCGCGCTCGGTGACGGGCGTCGCAGCCGACCGAACCCCGTCGACCGACGGCCCGGTCGGTATCAGTTTCGAGAGCGAGCCCCTCTCGCCGGGGGGTTGTCATCCGCCTGTCTGACGCAGTTTTATGCGAACGCCACGAGGCCTAGGTGACATGAGCAATCGGGTGGACGAACTCGAAACGAAAGTGTCGGAACTCCAGGCGGCAGTCAACGGTCTCACCGAAGAACTCGTCGAGACCAAAGAGCGCGTTCGCCAACTCGAAAACACCGTGGAGGTCGACGACCCGGCGGTTCGGGCGAAGGCGACGAGGAAGTCGGAGCCTGAACCCGAACCCGAACCGGAGTCCGAGTCCACGGCGGCCACGGAGTCGGGGGCGGAGGCGACTGCCGACCCCGACGGGGAGGCCGCCGACGAGTCGGAACAGCGGTTCGTCGACGCCGAGGAACACGAGCAGGAACTGCAGGCCGAGGCGCGGGAGAAGCTGGACGAAGAGGCTAAGTCCACGGACGAAAAGGAGGAGGAAACGGAGTCCGAGCCCGACGGCAACGATATCATCGTCGCGTAAGCTCGCGACTCCACTCGCGAGCACCCCATGCATATCAAAGAGCTCGTCTTAGACGATTTCAAGAGTTTCGGCCGCAAGACCCGAATCCCCTTCTACGAGGATTTCACCGTCGTGACGGGCCCGAACGGCTCGGGCAAGTCCAACATCATCGACGGCGTCCTGTTCGCACTCGGCCTCGCCCGGACCCGCGGGATCCGCGCCGAGAAGCTCACGGACCTCATCTACAACCCCGGCCACGACGGCGACGGCGAGGTCGCCGGCCCGATGGAGGCGTCCGTCCAGGTGATCCTCGACAACGCCGACGCGACCCTCTCGCGGTCACAGGTCGTCTCGGCCGCGGGGACCGACGATGTCGGCGACGTCGACGAGATCACCGTCAAGCGCCGCGTCAAGCGGACCGAGGAGAACTACTACTCGTACTACTACCTCAACGGGCGCTCGGTGAACCTCTCCGACATTCGGGACCTGCTCGCGCAGGCGGGTATCACGCCCGAGGGGTACAACGTGGTCATGCAGGGCGACGTCACCGAGATCATCAACACGACGCCGTATCGGAGAAGAGAGATCGTCGACGAGATCGCCGGCGTCGCCGAGTTCGACGCGAAGAAGCAAGACGCCTTCGAGGAGCTCGAAGCGGTCAAAGAGCGGGTCGAAGAGGTCGATCTCCGCATCGAGGAGAAGGAAGACCGGCTGGACCAGTTGGCAGACGAACGCGAGACCGCCCTCCAGTACCAGGGACTCCGCGAGGAGAAAACCGAGTACGAGGGCTACCTCAAGGCGGCCGAACTCGAGGAGAAGCAGTCCGAACTCGCCGCCACGGAGAAACGGGTCGAAGCCGCCGAACAGGAGCTCGCGGACGTCCAGTCGGCGCTCGACGAACGCCAGGGGAAGGTCACGCGGTTGGAGGACGAACTCGACGAGCTGACCCGCGAGATCGAACGGAAGGGCGAGGACGAACAGCTCCGGATCAAAGCCGAGATGGAGGAGATCAAAGGCGAGGTCCGTTCGCTGGAGAACGACATCGAGGCCGCCGAGGAGCGCAAGGAGGCCGCAGAGACCGAACGCCGCAAGGCGTTCGTCGAACTCGACCGCAAGAACGAGCGCATCGACGAGCTGGACGCCGAGATCCGCGAGACGAAAGTCGAGAAAGCCTCGGTGAAGTCCGAGATCCAGTCGACGGAGGCCGATCTCGCCGAGATCGAAGCCGAGATCGAGAGCGTCGACACGGCGTTCGACGAACTCAAAGACGAGCTCGCGACGCGGAAAGAAGAGTTAGAGACGCTCAAGTCGGAGAAGAACGACCTCCAGCGCGAGAAGGACCGCCTGCTCGACGGGGCGCGTCGCCGGTCGAACGAGCTGTCGGAGGCCCGTGACGAGCTCGCGGCGGCGAAGGAGGCAATCCCCGAGAAGAAAAAGCGGCTCTCGGAGCTCCACTCCGAGCTTGACACGGCCGAGAAGAACGAGGCGAAGATCGACGGCATCGTCGACGACCTCCGCGCGAAGAAAGAGGAGCTGAAGGGGGAGCTCGCGGATGTCGAGGACGAACTCCGCGGGAAGCAAAACGAGTACGCCGAACTCGAAGCCCGCGCTGGGCGCGACGGCGACGACTCCTATCCGCGGGCGGTCACGACGATCCTCAACGCGGGGATCTCGGGCGTCCACGGCACCGTCGGGCAGCTCGGCGCGGTGTCCGGCGAGTACGCCACCGCCTGTGAGACCGCCGCGGGGGGCCGACTGGCACACGTCGTCGTCGACGACGACGGTGTCGGCTCGTCGTGTATCGACTACCTCAAATCGCGCAACGCCGGTCGGGCGACGTTCCTCCCGATCTCGAAGATGGACGACCGCGGGCTCCCCCGTGCGCCTTCCCGTCCGGGCGTCGTCGACTTCGCGCGGAACCTCGTCGACTTCGAGCCCAGATACGACCCCGTCTTCTCGTACGTCCTGGGGTCGACGCTGGTCGTCGAGGACATGGAGACGGCCCGGGACCTGATGGGCGACTACAGAATGGTCACCCTCGACGGCGACCTGGTCGAGAAGTCGGGTGCGATGACCGGCGGGTCGGGGTCGGGCACCCGCTACTCCTTCTCGAAGTCGGGCAAAGGGAAACTGGAGCGGCTGGCCGAGGAGATCTCGGAGTTGGAGGAGACCCGCCGGTCGTTCTCGGCGGAGATCGACGAGGTCGAGAGCCAACTGGACGACGCCCGCGGTCGCGCGTCGGACGCCAGAGAGAAGGTCCGCTCCGTCGAGGCCGACATCGAGCGCGCCGAGGAGGAACTGTCCGAGGCCGAGGCGCGCGTCGGGGAGCTCGAAGCGCGCATCGCCGAACTCGACGAAGAACGTGAGTCGGTCGACGCGGAGATGCGGGAACTCGACGCCGACATCGGGGAGAAAGACGACGCGATCGACGAGGTCGAAGCCTCGATCGCGGAACTCGAGACCGAACTCGCCGACTCGAAGGTGCCGGAGCTGTCGGCGAAGGCCGACGATCGTCGCGCCGAGATCGACGAGTACGAAAGTCGGATGGACGACCTCGACGCGCGGCTGAACGAACTCTCCCTGGAGAAAGAGTACGCCGAAGAGGCCATCGACGACCTCGAAGCGACGATCGAGTCGGCGCAGAACCGCAAGGCAGACGCGACGGAGACGATCGCGGCAACGGAGGAGGCGATCGCCGATCAGGAGGAACGCCTGGCGGAGAAACGCGAGGCCGTCGCGGATCTCGAAGACGAGCTCGCGGAGCTGAAAGACGACCGCCGGGAGCTCCAGTCCGAGCTGCAGGAGGCGCGTGCCGCCCGAGACGCACAGCGAGAACGGGTGAGCACGGTCGAGTCGAAACTGGAGTCGCTCGAGTCGTCGGCCGAACGGCTGTCGTGGGAGATCGACGAGCTCGAGGCCGAGGTCGGCGAGTACGACCCCGACGAGATCCCGGATCACGACACCGTCGAGTCCGAGATCCAACGGTTGCAAGCGGAGATGGCGGAACTCGAACCGGTGAACATGCTCGCCATCGACGAGTACGACCGCGTCTCCGAGGAGCTGTCGGAGATGCAGGAGAAACGCGACGTGCTCGTCGAGGAGCGCGACGGCATCAGGGAACGCATCGAGCGCTACGAGTCCCAGAAGAAGGAGACGTTCATGGAGGCGTTCGACGCGATCGACGAACAGTTTACCGACATCTTCGAGCGCCTCTCCGACGGGACGGGCGAACTCCACCTCGAAAACCCCGACGACCCCTTCGAGGCCGGGCTGACGATGAAGGCCCAGCCGGGCGACAAACCGGTTCAGCGGTTGGACGCGATGTCCGGCGGCGAGAAGTCGCTCACCGCGCTGGCGTTCATCTTCGCCATCCAGCGGTACAACCCCGCGCCGTTTTACGCGCTCGACGAGATCGACGCCTTCCTCGACGCCGCGAACGCCGAGCGCGTCGGCGAGATGGTCGACGACCTCGCGGGCGACGCGCAGTTCGTCGTCGTCTCGCACCGCTCGGCGCTCTTAGAGCGGTCCGAACGGGCTATCGGCGTCACGATGCAGGGCGACAACGTCTCCGCGGTCACGGGAATCAGGCTCGGCGACGCCGACGGCGAGGAGGTCCCCGCGGATGACTGACGACGACGGATCGGCGTCGAACGACGACGACTTTTACGCCGACGCCGACGACGCCGCGTTCTCGCTCGATCTGACCAGCCCGCGCGACGGCACGGGTGGCTCGGACGAGAAGGCGGAGCCACTGTCGAACGGCGAGTCGACGCCGACGGACGACGCCGCGCTCGTGACCGACGCGGCCGACGTCGACAGCGAGGGGGCCGACGACGAGGTCGAACCCGTCGAACTCCTGGTGCAACTCGCCGAAGACGGCGAGATCGAACCGTGGGACATCGACATCGTCGCCGTCACCGACGCCTTCCTCGAGCGTCTAGACGAGAGCGACCTCCGGACGTCGGGGCGGGCGCTGTTTTACGCGAGCGTGCTCCTCCGGATGAAGAGCGACGAGATCCTCGCGCCCGACGAGCCCGAACCAGAGGAGCCCTGGGAGGCCGCGAGGGACGACCAGGCCTTCGACCACGACCCGATCGACGCGCTCGAATCGGAGATGGACCGCCGGCTCGAGCGGAAACACGCCCGCGGGTCGCCGGAGACGCTCGACGAACTCGTCCGCGAACTCCGCGAGGCCGAACATGGCTCGTGGTGGAAGGAAGCACGCACGTACGACACGAGTGACTCCCCGCACGGCTACGGCCGGGGGACCCAGACGCTGGATTACCGCGCTGCGGACGACTTCCGCGACGAGGGCGAACCCGGCGAGGCGGACGTCACCGGAACGGCCCACACGGAGGACATCGAGTCGACCATCGCCGACGTCGAAACCGCCCTCAGGGGCCACTACGACAAGGGCCGCGAGGAGGTGCTGTTCGCGGAGATCAGCGGGTTGGGCGGTCGTCCCGTCCAGACGTTCCTCGCGCTCTTGTTCCTCGCCCACCGCGGGGTCGTCCACCTCCAGCAGGACGAACTGTTCGGTGACCTCTGGGTGCAGAACCCGGCGGCGTCGACCGTCGGCGACGAGGCCGTCGCCGACTGAGTCGGCGCGTCAGCGCCGTCCGTTCTCGCGGTAGTCGGCGATCGCTTCGAGCAACGGCACCACCTCGTCGAACGCGGGGCCCCGGACAACGAGGTGGTCGCGCCGGTCCCAGTCGATCAACCCCGCATCGGCCAGTTTCGGGAGGTGGATGTGGTGAAGCCGCGCGCGCTCGTGCGGGTCGTCGGGCGAGAGCGCGACTGGATCGCCGTCGGCGTCCAGGAGCGACCGAAGGAGCCGTCGCTTGCGTTCGTCGGCGAGCAGTCGGAGGTAGTCGTCGAGTTCGGACACGTCGATGGCTCCTCCGTAACTACTGAACGTTTCAATTACAAATAATTACTGGTAGAGAAAAATTACTCGCTGGATGAACAGTGTAGTCAGGTTTACTCACCGTTTGAACGACACGTCACGGACGACTCACCGAGCGAACAGTCAGAGGTAGTCGCCGACGAGCGGGTCGAGTCGCTCTCTGGTCGCGTCAGGGATGGCCTCCGTCGGGGTGTTCACGGTCCCGGCGAGGGCGGTGTGGCAGTCGCAGGTGTGGTCGGCGGGGAGCGTCTCGATGGCCCGCTCGACCGTCCGCTTGATCGCGTCCTCGTTCGCCGCCGCGTTCGCCAACACCTCTTCGAGCGTCACCTGTGACCCCTCCTTCCAGACGTCGTAGTCGGTGACGCCGGTGATCGTCGCGTACGCCAGTTCGGCCTCCCGGGCGAGTTTCGCCTCGGGAATCGTCGTCATCCCGACGACGTCCCACCCCTGTGTGCGGTAGAACTCGCTCTCGGCGATGGTCGAGAACTGCGGGCCTTCGATGCAGACGTACGTCCCGCCGTCGACGACGTCGGCGTCGACCGCGCGGGCCGCCTCGACTAGGTGTGCCGAGAGTTCGCGACAGTACGGCTCGGCGAAGGGCTGGTGGACGACGATGCCGTCGTCGTAGAACGTCAGCGGGCGGTGTTTCGTCCGGTCGTACGCCTGGTCGGGGACGACGAGCGTTCGCGGGGGCAGGTCCTCGCGCAGACTCCCGACCGCGTTCGACGCGATGACGTGCGTCACGCCGAGTTCCTTCAGCGCGTAGACGTTCGCCCGGTAGGGGAGATTCGTCGGGGAGTACTGGTGGTGCCGACCGTGCCGCGGGAGGAACGCGACCTCGCGGCCGGTGTCGGCGAACTCGCCGACGACGGGGGGCGCCGATGGATCGCCGAACGGCGTGGTCACGTCCGCCTCGCGGGTGTTCGCCAGAGGGAGCGCCTCGTAGATCCCGCTGCCACCGATGAAGCCGATCATACCCCGACTCCGGCGAGCGGCTACTAAACCGTGCGGGTGACGCGGCCAGGTCGGAGAGTACCGTCGCCCAATGTCGGTCGGTACTCGGCAGCTACTGCGGCGGTAAACCGGTCCTACCGCCGGTCCGCGCTCGATTCGACGCCGACCGAACTAGAGGGGGACGCCCGCATCGAGCAGGGCGATGACGGCCGTGAGCACCGGGATGGAGACCAGCGTCGTCACGAGCACCGCCGTCGAGACGAACGATTCGACGGGGACCCCGCCGACCTCGCCCTCGCCGAACTCCGAGAGGAGGATGAGCGGCGTGATCGCGGCGGGCATGGTGCTTTCGAGGACGAACACCCGTCCGACGGTGGGGTCGGCGAAACCGATCGCGAGGGCGACGGCGGCGGCGACGACGGGTCCGACACCCATCCGGAGCACCGTCGCGGTCCCGATCTGTCGGAGCGTCGCCCCGTACTCCGTCTCGGCGAGTTGGATCCCAAGGATGAGCAGCATGACGGGGATCGCCGAGTCGCCGACGAGTTTGAGCGTCGTCATCGCGGTCGTCCCCGTCGGCGGGACGACGCCGAGTGCGCGAACCCCGAGAGCGGCGACGACGGCGTAGACGAGCGGGACGGTGAAGACGCGCCGGACGCCCGTGAGCGCCCCGTCGTCGTTGCCTCTGGCGGCGATGTAGACGCCGACGGTGTACATCAGCACCGCCTGAACCGTCAGGTACAACACCGCCGTCGCCCGGCCGGCGTCGCCGAAGGCGAACTCGGAGATCGGGACGCCGACGTTGCCCGAGTTCGGGAACGCACTCACCAGCACGATCGCGCTCACGCCGGTCGTCGCGCCGCCGAGAACGCGCCCGACGCCCTCGGCGACGACGATCATCACGGCGTGGTAGGCGACGACTGCCAGGGCCACGTCGACGAGCGTCCCGGCCGCCAGGGTCGTCGTCGCCAAACTGTGAAAGACGAGCGCCGGCGCCAGGACGTACACCGTCACCGTGTTCAGCGGCCCGGGGTCGACGTCGCGGACGCGCCCGAGGACGAACCCGACGACCGAGATGGCGAAGATCGGGAGGATCGCCGTCGCGAAGATGGAGACGAGCGACACACGGTGTGGAGTCGCGGCGGCGGTTACAAATCCGTCGGTTCCCTCGTTGGATCCCGGCCCGACCGTGATCGTAAATAATATAACGTTTACAGATAGTCTGTAGGAGAAAAATATGTGGCGCGAACAGGACAGTCCCCAGAAGGCGGCGGACGACCGGGGGGCGACGTCGGTCATCGGCGTGTTGCTGACCGTCGTGGTCGTGTTCGTGCTGGCGGCGTCGGTCGGACTGGCTGGGCTCACCGTCGGCGGGGACGTCACGAAGGGGATCTCGGAGCCGGCCCCGGTGCCGCACATCGACGTCGAACCGAACTTCGACGGGACCGACAACCACGGCGTGGCGTACTTCCGGCTCGTCCACGAGGTCGGCGACCGCGTCGACAGCGAGTCGATCCACGTCCACGACAGCGACGGCAACAGCATCACCTGGCGAGAGATCTACCGGGGTGATCGGTACATGAGCGGCGGCGAGAACGTCCATCTCGACGGCTACGGGGGAAGCGACGGGAGCCTGAACTGTCTCGCGAAAGGGGAGACGTACCGCCTGGTCTGGGTGGCCGACAACGGCGACAGCTTCACCATCGATCGGATCACCGTCGATCGGGCCCCACCGGCCTCGTCGCTGGCCGAGTGTCGCGACGGCTGGCCGCCGGAGTGAGCCTCAGTCGGTCGTGCCGTCGCCGTCGGTCCGCTCGTCGACGAGCGCGTCGTACGTCGCGCGGATCCGATCGTAGAGTCTCCGTCCCACGTCGGTCGACAGCCGCGGCTCGGCGGTCGCGAAGAACTCGTCGAGTCGGTCGTACTCGCTGTCGAATGTTCCGTCAGGATCGTACCGCCGCTCGCGTTCGTAGACGAGCGCCTGCAGACACATATCGACGAGATCCATATCTTTGACGAACCGCGCCACGGCGGTGTCGCGGCGTTCGTACGCCTCCCAGGCCTCGGCGACAGCGGAGAACGGCGCGCCGAGGTCGGCCATCGCGGCCCGTTCGCGCCGCTCCTTCTCGGCGGCGCAGACCGGCTCGTCCGCGGGGTCCGCGCGGGTCGGGACGTCGCCGGTGTCCGCCTCCGCGAGGTCGTGGACGACCGCGAGTCGGAGGGCGCGGTCGGGATCGACGCCGGCGTCGTCGGCGAACGCGAGACAGAGCAGGCACACGCCCCAGCTGTGCGCGGCGACGGATTCGGGGTCGTCGACGCCGCGGAGCTGCCACCCCGTCCGGCGTTCGTCCTTCAGTCCGAACCCCGCTTCGAGCGCGGCGAGCGCGTCGTCCACGCCCGGTTCCGTCTCGGTAGCATCCGCCTTCTCGTCGTCGGTAGCATCCGCCTTCTCGTCGTCGCCAGCGTCGCTACCCTCGCCGTCGGCCCCGCTCACTCCCCGTCGGTGAGCCGCCAGGCGGTCTCGCCCGCGCTCTCGACGACGTCGCGGCGCTCCATCTCGGTCATCACCTCGGAGAGCCGCCCTGGCTGGGCGATCTCCATCCCGATGCGGTCGACCTCGTGGTAGCTGGCGAGGTAGTGGCGGATGTCGTCGGACTCAAACGTCTCCTCGTCGGCCTTCCGCATGACGCCCGAGACGAGGTCGATCATGTCCTCGATGAAGTTCCACGGGTAGACGACCCACGCCCACTCGTTGAGGCGTTCGCCGACGTAGTCGGGCTCGAACTCGCTCGTTCCGAGCAGCTGGAGCGTGGCCGTTCGGACCTCGCCCGGTTCGCGCTCGTGGACGTACTCGTGGGCGCGTTCGATCGACCCGCCCGTGTCGGCGATGTCGTCGATGACGAGGACGTCCTTGCCGGCGACGCTCCCCTCGGGCATCGGGTACCGGACTTCGGGTTCGCCCGACTTCTGCGCCGTGCCGACGTAGTGTTCCATCTTCAGGCTCGTCAGGTCGTCGAGCCCGAGGAAGTCACAGATACACCGGCCCGCGAACCAGCCGCCACGCGCGAGCGCGACGATGACGTCCGGCTCGAACGACGACGCCTTCACCTCCTCGGAGACGTCCCGACAGAGGCCGTAAATGTAGTCCCAGTTCGTGATCGTACATCTGAACTCCTCCGGGAGGTCACCCATGTCTCTCGGTCACCGTTTGCCACACTGGCCGGCGGGATGTTAACGTATCCGACTCGCGATGGCCGGTAATCACGTCATAACTTTATCACGTTTCGCTCATGGTATCATGACTCACGTGATCTACCATGCACACCTGCACAAACTGTGACTCGTACGTTACGTCCGACTTCGTCCGCGTGTTCGGGACCGAGGACCACCGCGTGTTCGGCTGCCCTCACTGTGCGAACATGCGCGAACTCATGCAAGGGGTCGGCGGGCGCGTCCCGGACGGGGAATCATCGCGAACCTGAAACGTTTCGACTCGCCGTCCCGCTCGCGGCGGCCGCCCGTTCGACTGTGCGGGGTCGACGCTGCCGACCGACAGTCTCCCCCGATGTCGGGGCTGAGACGGCGGTGATCGTCGTCCTCGGGGGCGACGGCGAGGCCACGAAGGCGGTGGCTTCTTGGGTGGCGCGGGCGTCTCGCGGGCATGCCCACTGCGTGTCGCACGCTTCTCGTCGACGCCTTCACTGACGACCCCCTCTCGGGCAACCCCGCGGGGGTAGTGCCCGACGCCGGCGACCTCACGGAGACACAGATGCAGTCCGTCGCCCGCGAACTCGGCGCGAGCGAGACGGCGTTCGTCCGTCCCGCCGACGACGCGCTCCACCGCGTCCGGTACTTCTCGCCCACGCAGGAGGTCGACCTCTGCGGACACGCCACCGTCGCGGCGTTCTCGTTGTTGGCGCGCGAGGGACGCGTCGAGCCCGGCCGCCACGAGGTCGCGACGAACGTCGGGACGGTCGACGTCGAGATCGAAGTCGAGGCTGAGGGCGACGGGGACGGCGACGCCGCGGCCGACTCGGCCGGCGACGTCACCGTGTGGCTCACCGGGCAGGAGCCGACCGTCGAGTTCGTCGACCTCGACTACGAGCGCGTCGGTGCCGCACTCGGGATCGACCCCGCGGCGCTCGAAGACGTCGGCGCGGACCTCGCGCCCGCGATCGCCTCGACCGGCTTGCCGTGGCTCTGTCTGCCCGTGAACTTCCTCGAACACCTGGGTGGGGCCGCCCCGGACGACGACCTCGTCGCCGCCGTGACCGCCGAGCACGACGCGGCCGGCGTCTACGCCTTCACCTTCGACACGCTCGCCGCCGAGTCGACGGTCCACGCCCGGGCGTTCGCACCGGGACTCGGTATCTCCGAGGACCCCGTCACCGGGACGGCCGCCGGGGCCTGCGCCGCGTATCTCCGTCGCGTCGAAGCGTTCGACGACGACGCTGCCTACGGCGACCTCCGGTTCGAACAGGGACACTTCGTCGACCGACCCGGACACGTTCGCACGCGGCTCTCGGAGGAAACCGTCGCCGTCGGGGGGGCGGCGGCCGTCGCGCTCGACGGCACCCTCTCGGTTCCGGACGTCGACGACGACGAGATCCTCGTCGCCTGACACCCCCGGGGCGATCTCTTCTCGACCCTGATATTCCCGCCGAACCGGTCTTATACCTCCCCACGCAATCCGGTCCCATGACAGCCCCGGCTCGCACCCCGTCCGACGGCTCGGGGGGAGTCATCCACGTGCTCCACGTCGACGACGATCCCGCGTTCGCCGACCTCGCACAGGCGTCGCTCACCCGGCACGCGCCCGGGATCGTGGTTCACACGGAGACCGATCCCGAGGCCGCGCTGGCGTCGTTCTCGTGGATGGACTGCGTCGTCTCGGACTACGACATGCCGGAGATGAACGGCCTCGACCTCCTGCGGGCGGTTCGCGAGCGCGCACCGTCGATCCCGTTTGTCCTCTTCACCGGAAAAGGAAGCGAGGAGATCGCGAGCGAGGCCGTCTCCGCGGGCGTCACCGACTACCTGCAGAAGGGCGGCCCCGAGCAGTACGAGGTGTTAGCCAACCGCATCGAGAACGCGGTCGCCCGGCGGCGGGCCGAACGCGGCTTCGAACGGAGCAACTCGCTGTTCGACCTCGTCCAGCGGCTCTCCAGCGTCGGCGGCTGGGAACTCGACGTGGAGACGGGCGAGCTCTGGTGGACTGAGGAGCTCGCACGGATTCACGGGGTCGCTCCCGACTTCGAGCCGACGGTCGAAGCCGCCACGGAGCTGTACCACCCCGACGACCGAACCCTACTGAAACGAGTGTACCGCCGCGCCGTCGACGCCGCCGAACCGTACGACGTCGTCGTCCGGATCGTCCGTCCCGACGGGTCGACCGGACGGGTCAGACTGCTCTGTGAGCCCTCGGTCGTCGACGGGAGCGTCCCGACGCACCGCGGTGCCGTCCAGGAGGTCGATCCGAGGACGCCCCTCGGGACCCGCGACGAACGGCCGTCGGTCGAGGAGGCGACACCGACGTCCGGGTCCACGTCCGTGTCTGCCTCCACGTCCGCCCTGACGCCCCCGGTCGCGACGGCCGGCGAGACTCCGGCGAAGCTCGACACCAGCGCCGAAGTGTTGGCCGATCTGAAGCGTCGCGCGCTCGACGACGTCGACGCCGGCGTGATCATCTGCGAGGCCACCGAGGGAACGCCGACGGTGTTCGCGAACGAGGGGTTCGGCCGCATCACCGGCTACGACCCCGAGGAGATGGTCGGCCGCAACTGCCGGATCCTGCAGGGCGCTGAGACCGACGACCGCCCGGTGGCGTCGATGCGGGAAGCCGTCGAGAACGGCACCGCCAGGTCGGTCGTCCTCCGTAACTACCGCAAGGACGGTACGCCGTTCTGGAACGAGGTCGAGATCACCCCGATCAGCGACGCCGCGGGGACGGTGACGCACTACATCGGCTTCCAGCGGGACGTCACGGAGCGCAAGCGGCTCCAGGTGGAACTCGAAGCCGCCCAACAGTCGCTCCGGCGGCTCTACACGGTGACGACCGACTCCTCGCTCTCGTTCGAAGAGCGGGTCAAGCGGACCCTCGCCGTCGGCTGCGAGCGGCTCGGCGTCGAGATGGGCTTCCTGACGCGGATCGCCGAGGGGACACAGACCGTCGTCCACGCGGTCGGCGAGCACCCGCTGCTCACCGATGGCGCGGTGTGCCCGCTGTCGGAGTCGTACTGTCGACGGACGCTCGAGGAGGACGGACTGCTCGCCGTCGTCCACGCTGCCACCGACGAGGGGTGGGCCGACGACCCCGGCTACGAGCGGTTCGGGCTGGAGTGTTACCTCGGCGGGGAAGTCACCGTCGACGGCGACCTGTACGGCACGCTCTGCTTCGCGGACACGGAAGCCCGCGAAGAGCCGTTCACCGGGGCGCAGGCGGCGTTCGTCGAACTACTCACGCGCTGGGTCAGCTACGAGCTCGAACGGCGCAAGCGGGAGCGCGAGCTCCGGGTCGCCGACCGGCGGTTCCAGTCGCTGTTCGACAACCCGATGACGTTCGTCGGCGTCCTCGACCCCGACGGGACGGTCCGCGAGGTGAACGGCACGGCGCGTGCGACCCTCGGCGGCGACCCCGACGCCGACGCCGACGAACTCCTCGACAGGCCGTTCTGGGAGACACCCTGGTGGGCCCCCGACGACGACGCCGTCGCGACGGTCAAAGAGGCGGTCGAGACGGCTGCCGGCGGACGGGTCGCCCGGTTCGAGTGCGACTACTTCCACGGCGACGGGCAGGGCACCGTAGGCGCGACCCTCTACCCCGTCTACGCCGTAGAGGGGCGCGGGACCGACGGCGGCACGGACGAGGTGGTGTCGCTGATGGCCGTCGGTGCCGACACGACGACGCGGACCGAGCAGGCGGCCCAGCTGAAACGACAACACGACCGCCTGGAGGAGTTCGCCAGCGTCGTCTCTCACGACCTCCGGAGTCCCCTGGAGGTCGCCCGCGGTCGACTCGAACTGTACGACGCTACGGGCGACGGGGACCACCTCGACGCGGTCGGTGACTCGCTCGACCGGATCTCGACGCTCATCGACGACCTGCTGGCGCTGGCCCGACAGGGCGAGTCCGTCTCCGCCCTCGAACCGACGTGCGTGTCGGCGGTCGCACGCCAGGCCTGGCAGACCGTCGAGACCGCCGACGCGACGCTCGACGTCGTGCTCGACGGCGAACTGACCGTCGAGAGCGACCGGAGCCGGCTCCAGCAGCTGTTCGAGAACCTGTTTCGGAACGCCGTGGAACACGGTTCCACGGGCAGTCGGCCAGCGGCCGACGACGCTGTGGAACACGGTTCGGCTGGCGGGTCGGAGCCACACACGAAAGACAGGGAAGACGGGCAGGAACGCCGCGTTCGGATCCGACTCACGGGTCTCACGAACGGTGCTCGTGGTTTCGCGGTTGAAGACGACGGTCCCGGGATCGACCCCGCCGACCGCGACTACGTCTTCGAGCGGGGGTTTTCGACCGAGGACGGCGGGACCGGCTTCGGCCTCGCGATCGTCAGGCGGATCACCGACGCCCACGGATGGGAGGTCCGGGCCACCGAGAGCCCGGCCGGCGGCGCTCGCTTCGAGGTCGTCGTCGACGCGTGAGCCGCGGGTCGGTCGCGCTCAGCCGATGTACCGCAGGTCGTCGTCGGTCGGGACCGACCCCTGTTGGCTCTGCATCTCCTGGATCTTCCCGACGACCTCTTCCATCTCCTCGGCCCGCTCTTCGAGCGACTCGAAGCCGACCTCGAAGCCGACGAGTTCCTCGAGCGCGACGAGGACCGCCTGTGCGCTCTTGGGGTCGACGAGATAGCCGCTCGTCTCGCCCATCAGACAGCCGACGTCGAAGCCGCGGCGGCCGCCGAGGCCGAGCAGGAGCCCGGAGACGCCGACGACACCGCCGGCGGGTTCGTCGTCGCGGAACTCGATGCCGGCGTCCTCCAGCGCCTCGACGCGATCCCCGTCCGACACCGCGCCGAGGACGCTCGGCTCGTCGACGAGTTCGCCCGTGGGGACGCCCCCGAGCGCGAACACCTGTTCGACGTCGAACTCCGCGGCCACGTCGAGGAACGTGTCCGTGAGCCGGTAGTGACCCGCGTTCGTCTGCGCCTGGTGGTCGCCGGTCAGGACCAGGAGGTCGACCCCGTCGCCGTCGTCGCCCGGGATGTCGACGGCGTGGATCTCCGCCGACGCGAGATCAGCGACGCCGTCTTCGATCGTTACCTGTGGGGGGAACTCGGTGGAGTACACGCGGCGTACGACCTCGCTGTCGAACTCCTCGAGGAGGTGCTCGACGGCCAGTTTTCCGACGTGGCCCACGCCGGGCAGCCCTTCGATGAGGATCGGCTCCGACAGCTCCGGCTCGGCCAGCACCTCGATCTCGATGTCGTCCATGTCGCCTAGTCGCGTGGGCCCGTCTTAAGAGCGCGTTGGTCGGGAGCTACGGCGGTGCCGACCCCGGCTACCTCCCCCGTCACATGGGCTATCACGAGTGATAGCTGGATCGGTAGGTATTGATGCGGCTCCGGTCAAAAACACACAATGGACGTCGCGGGGGCCGAACTGGTACTGCTGGACAACACGCTCGACATCGTCGTGGTGCTCGACGACGAGGGGCGGTTCCAGTACGCGAACGCGGCGCTCGAGCGGGTACTCGGATACGACCCCACCGCCGTGCTCGGGCGGAACGCGTTCGAGTGTATCCACCCGGACGACCGCGAGGCTGTCGTCGACCGCTTCGTGGGCCTCGTCACCGCGTCGGACCGGACTCACGACGATGCGGAGTTCAGGTTCCGCGACGTCGACGGGTCGTGGGTGTGGCTCTCCGCCCGGATGTCGAGCGAACGCGCGGCCGGTCTCGGCGGCTACGTCGTCAGCTGTCGGGACATCACGGAGCGACGGCGGGCCGAGACCGAGAAGCATCGCGCCCACGAACGGCTCTCCAACATCGCCGAACACACCACCGACGTTCTCTGGATGTTCTCGGCCGACTGGGAGGAGCTGCTGTTCGTCAACTCGGCGTACGAGGAGGTCTGGGGCCGATCGATCGAGGCGCTGGCGGCGAACTCGCGTGACTTCATCGAGGGTTCCCACCCCGCCGACCGCGACGGGATCCGGGCGGCGATGCGGCAGCTCTCCGCGGGTGAGTCGGTCGACATCGAGTACCGCGTGAACGCCGACACCGACTACCGAACGTGGGTGTGGGCGCGCGGCCACCCCATCGTCGACCACGACGGCACCGTCACGCGCGTCGTCGGCTTCGCCCGCGACGTGACCGACCGCCGCGAGCGCGAGCGCCAGCTCCTGGTGATGGACCGACTGCTCCGGCACAACCTCCGTAACGAAATGAACCTCATTCTGGGTCACGCGGAACAGGCTCGCGAGCGAGGCGGAGCGGCGATCGACGCCGACCTCGACCGGATCGTCGAGACGGGCGAACACCTGTTGCGGACGGTCGACAAGGAGCGTGAGATCGTCGCGCTCCTCACCGAGAACGCCGAGCCGGAGCCGATCGATCTGGTCGCCGTCGTCGCGGACGTCTGCGACCGCGTGCAGGACGCCACCCCGGCGGCGGCCGTCGAGACGACGCTCCCGGAACGGGCGACGGTCCGCGCCGTACCGAAGCTCTCACTCGCCGTCTTCGAGCTCCTCACCAACGCGATCGAACACGCCGATACCGACGAACCGCGGGTCTCGGTTTCGGTACACTACGACGCCGAGCGGGTCGAACTCGCGGTCGTCGACGAGTGTCCACCGATCCCCCTCCAGGAGGTTCGGGTCCTCCGAGGCGAGCGCGACGTCCGGTCGGTCTACCACGGGAGTGGGCTGGGGCTGTGGCTCGTCCATTGGGCCGTCGATCGCTCCGAGGGCGACCTCGCGTTCGACGCCTCCGAGCGGGGAAACAGGGTCACGATCGCGCTCGACCGACTCCGCGACGGCCGGTGCGAGTGAGATAGGGACGGAGACCGGAGCGGGCAGTCACTCGTCGCCGCGTCGGCGCTTCAGCCGGCGACGGTACTCCCCGTACCGATCGCCGGGGTCGAACGGCGCGGGCGCGCTGTTGACTGTGTCGGCACCGCACCGGGGACAGCGGTCGAAGAGCGTGTACACCGGCCGGTCGTGTTCGTCGCGCCAGGCCGCACAGACGCGGATGTCCGACTTCACCGATCTACTCGTCGTCTTCGTGGCGCTCGCGGTGGTACTCCGCGGTGCCGCCGTACCCCTCGATGGCCTCTCGGGCGCGCCCCGCGGCGGTTTCGAGCTCCGACTCGGCCGTCTTGTAGTCCGGTGCGCGGACCTTGATCCGGTACTCCGGGGAGCCGACGTAGGTGACTTCGAGTTCGACTCCTTCGGGGACGTCGCCGTTCCCGCCGGCGGCCTGCAGCGCCTGGCGGATGTGGTCGACGCCCTCGCCGGTCGGACAGCGCAGGTCGACGTAGCCCGTCACGTTCACGTACGGGACGGAGACGTTCTCGCGGGCGACGTCGACGATCTCGGTGACCTCGTCGTCGTCGAGATCGACGTCTTCGAGGGCAGAGGCGCCGTGAATGGCGGCCTGCTCGAAGCCGTCGTAGAGGGTGTCGAACTCAGTGAGGAGGGCGTTCGCCACCGCCGAATACTGCTCGTCGGAGACGCCCTCCCCGAACGCGAGCGTCATCCACTTGTCGGCCTTCTGTTCGTTCTTCCACTCCTGGATCTTCTCCTTGCGCTGGTGCTCGTTGACGTCCTTGATCGAGAGGTCGATCTGCTGGGAGGACTCGTTGACGTCGAGCACCTTCGCGACGACGGTCTGGCCCTCACGGACGTGGTCGCGGACGTTCTTGATCCAGCCCGAGGCGACCTCGGAGATGTGCGCCAGACCGCGCTTGTCCTCGTACTCTTCGAGGTCGATGAAGACGCCGAAGTCGGCGATATCGTCGACCTTTCCGACCACGAGTTCGCCTTTGTCGGGCCAGCCACTGTACTTCATCTCTGGTCCCCCGTCAGCGTGCCTCGACGGTCTCGACGATCTCGTGGTCGATGCGCGCTTTGCCGCCCGTCGGCGTCGCCAGCGTCGTGCCGCAGACGGCGCAGTTCACGGTCGAAGAGGCCTTGCCGAAGACGATCTGTTCGTTCTCGCAGTCGTTACACTTGACGCGGAAGTACGAGCCAGCCATGGTTACTCCTGGAACTCCAGTCGGCCGGCGCGCCATCCCTCGCGCATGTGGGCCTTGCCGCAGTCCGAACAGCGGTACTTCAGGTGGGTCTTCTTCGTCGGCTTGTCGCCGCCCGGCACCTTCGAGAACTTGCCGGCGTTCCCGATAGTCGACCGACCGGCACGCGTCCGGCGTGCGTCCCACTTCATCCCGGTGGGGCGGCCCGAACGGACCTTCTCCACCTCGTGTTCGTGGTGGGCGTTGCAGTGCGGACAGTACGTATTGAATCGGCGAGGCATCTGCATGATATCTACCTTGCCGGGTTTTTGATGTCGCCAGTTAAAACCCGTTTGGTTCCCGTCGCCGACGACGCGCCGCCCGGTCCCGACGCGGGCGGCAACACATGGTCACGGCGACGGGGTCGACCCGAGATAGTGATGTATAGACTATACACTTCCGATAGCGATCTAAAACTGAGGGCTCCTCTTTTCGATCCGAATGAGAATCCGAAGCGGTTTATTTGTTCGCGTTCGACACACGACTATACTGAGTCGCATACAATGGGTGTCGAAACACAGACGGAGACGGGCGGCGGGTCCGTCCGTCGCGCCGTCGGCGTCGTGACCGGGTTGTTCAGCGTAATCGTGGTTCTCGCGGCCGTCGCGTACGCCGTGATGGTGAACGTCGTCGACTGGGTGACGGTGGACGTGCTCACCTACCCCGTCGGGGGCGTCGCACCGTTCGTCGTGATCACCGGCGCGATACTGACGATTCCCGTCGTCGTTCCGACCGTCGTCGTCGCGGTGAAACTGTTGCAGTAGACGGTCGACCCGGCGGTGCGGACCGGTCGTGGAATCCCGAAGGGATTAAGCCCGCGTCGCCGGAATTCCGGGTTATGAAGAAGCTCATCGTCCGCGGCGACCCCGGGATCCGGCGCGACGCCGTCATCGAGTGGGACGGCGAGGAGCAGATCTGTTTCTCCATCGACCGCCAAGGCGACTACCACGGACCCGACGAGGTGCAGTTGTGGTGTACCATCGGCACCGAAGACGAGCGCGAGACGTTCGAGAAACGCGAGTACGTCCCGCACTTCCTCGACGTCGACTCCGTCGACGCCGAGGCGCTCACCGTGATCCAAAAGCGCGGCACGTAACGCCCGAACCCCCCCGTTCCTGCCCGTCGTCGCCGACCGGCGCGGAGTCAGCCGGCGGCCGGGAGTTCCTCGCTGTCGACCCGGTACACCGTCACCGATCCCTCGCGGTAGGCGACCGACACGCCCTCCAACTCGGTCACGGTGATCGCGCCGTCGTCGTACCGGAGTCGTTCGGCCGGACCGATCCAGACGTACTCGACGTCGTACTGTCGCAGGAGCCGCGCCTGTTCTCGCGGAGCGCCGAGGAACATGGTGTCGACGTCGCGCACGCGCGAGTAGTACGCGTCGGGGCCGCGGTAGCCGACCTCGTGCTGCCAGCCGGCGACCGTCGGTACGCCGGTGAGGCTCGCTGCCGGGTTCGAGTTCCACCCGTACATCCCGCGCTCGCGCTCGTCGGTGCCGCCTCTCGAATGCCAGGTCGTCCCCGGGGCCGACAACAGGGTCGGCCGACCCCCGCGGCGGTCGAGCCACCGGATCGCTGGTGCCTCCTCGGGGTGGTCCCGCTCGACGAACGCGGTCGCGTCCAGCGTCGGTTCGGGGGCGTTCCCGAAGTGGTTTCCGAGCGCGAACGCGCCGTACGTGCTCGTCGAGACCACGAGCAGGAGGACGAAACAGGCAGCGAGCACGCGGCGGACCGGGAAGTCGGTCCCGTCCAGTTGGTCCTCTCCTCCGCCGTCGGTCGTGGCCCTCGCTCGCGTCGCCGCCGCCCGTGTCGCCGTCTCCGTCCCCTGGCGGAGGAGTCCGGCGAGCGTGGCCCCGGCGGCGACGCCCCAGAGCACCCACGTCTGAATGTAGAACTTGAACACCGTGTTCATCCGGAGCGGGCCGGCCTGCTCGGTGAGGTAGACGATCTCCACCATCGTCACCAGCCCCGCTCCGCCGACGACGAGCACCGTCTCGAACCCGACCGGACGGTCGAACCGGAGGGCGACGAAGCCGAGCACCAAGAGCGGGGCCGTCAGGACGAGCACTGGCAGGTCGACGGCGCTCGCGGCAACCGCGACGGCCACCACGCCGACGAGCACGGGCGTCGCGCGGCCGACCCGCGAGAGCAGGTACGCGCCGAACGCGAGGACGAACGCGCCGTG
Source organism: Salinigranum marinum (assembly GCF_024228675.1). Taxonomy (NCBI): domain Archaea; kingdom Methanobacteriati; phylum Methanobacteriota; class Halobacteria; order Halobacteriales; family Haloferacaceae; genus Salinigranum; species Salinigranum marinum. The sequence goes on from NZ_CP100461.1 coordinate 2,072,558, forward strand.
GACGACGAGGAGCCCCTGGAGCGAGCTTCGATCGGCCGCGGCCAGGAGTTCGAGCGAGCGACTGCTCCCGCCGCCCGCCGCGAGGGTGACGAACGGCGCGGAGAGCACGAGGCCGACGATCCCCGCGATCACCGCGATCCCGAGCGCGCCGGCCAGCCGTCCGAGCTCTCGACCGAGACGCGCCCCCCCGTCATCGGCCCCCTTGCCCTCCGCGCCGCCGTCGGTCGTGTCGCCAGCGGTCGCGGCGAACCGCGATCCGCCGGGGAGGAGCGACAGGGGGTGTGCCGGGGCGAACGCCAGCCCGAGGAACAACAGCCCGAACACCGTCGGAAAGCTCCACGTGTCGACGACCGACTGGAGCCCCGCGACGACGGGGACGGCACCGAACACCAGGAGTCGCCGACGCCGGACGTCGACCGCGGGCGTCTCGGAGTACGCGAACGCGAGCCCCGCCACGAGGAGGAGGAACGGAAGCCCCATCATGTGCGCGTGGAGGTCCCCGTTGAGCCACGCGAACAGCGGGAACTCGTTGATCGTCCCGGGGATAACCCGCGAGGCATCGAAGTAGAAGAAGTCCGACGCGTCGGCGAGCACCTCGGCGGGGTCGGCGTCGTTGCCGGCGGCGATCCAGGCGGCTACGACGGTTCTGAGGCCGCCGGGGAGGACCCCCAGGGCGACGTCGGCGGCCGTGTGGAGGTTGGCGGCGAAGCCGACGAAGAAGGCGCTCAGGAGTCCCGCGAGCCGTGCGGAGCCCTCGCGCGGGGCGTCGGCTCGGTCCCGCGCCGACGCCGGCTCCGCGCGTCGCGAAGCCGAGATCGCCGCCGCGAGGTCGTACGCCGCGGTCACGAGCATCGCGTAAAAGCCCGCGAGCGCAAGGTTGTACGCGAAGCGCGGGGGCGTCGCCGACAGGCGGGCGAGGAGTGAGGCGATCAGGTGACCGCCGTAGTAGTAGCGGATGGGTTCGCCGGCGAACCACATGTCCTCGGGGGGGAGCGCCTCGGCCCGGGCGAGCGACTTCAGCAGGCCGAAGTCGAGGAACTTCTCGCCGCCGATCGCGTGGACCGCCGGGTCGACCGCGCGAACGGCGACGAGGAAACAGAAGGCGACGACGAACACCGCGGCGACGTCGGCGAGCGCCCGCCGGTCGATCGTGAGGTCGGGGGCGCCCCGGAGTTCGCCCTCGCGGAGCGCCGCGAGGTCCAGCCCCGCGACGGCGGCGGCGACGAAGAGGACGACGACGCCGACGAGGGGGCCCGCGGCGAGCGAGAAGTGGCCGACCCAGTACGCCGGGAGCGCGAGAACCACGAGCGCGACCGGGAGTGCGAAGCCCGCACCACGGCCGGGGACACGGAAGAGCCGGGCGGCGATCGGCACCCCGGCCACGGCGACGAGCGCGAACAGGAGGAGCCAGCGAACGACCAGGGCGTACTCCATCTGTAGAAACGACAACACGCCGTGGGCTATACGTTTTCCGTCTCGGGCCGGTTCGGGACCCCGCCGCCGCGTCCGCGAGAGCACGCCGCGCCGCCGGGGCGGATGTAAACGTCGAGGCCACGTCGCCAGGGCGGGGATAAAGGTCAAGGGAACAGCACACGGACGTTCCCACGAGCGATGGACAGACAGCAGGGAGAGACGGCTGGGAACGAGCCCCGACCGCGCGAGGCGACCGGCGGCGTCGACCAGCGACGCGCCGTTGCCGGGGGCGTCGCACTGCTCGTCGCCGTCTTGGGCTTTACGATCGTGCAGGCGATCGTCGAGGGGGCCGTCCTCCCCGACGAGTGGGTGCTCGTGGCGCTTCCTGCCTTCGGCCTCGTCGGCGTCGTCGGGTTCGTCCTGCTCGTCTCCGCCGTCGTGCGCGGCTGACGCTATTCGGTCGGTTTTTTATCTCCTCTCCGCAACCCACACCCAATGAGCACTGTCGGTGTCGTCTACCCCGCCTACCACCCCGACATGGACCTGTTCACGGCGTACCTCTCCGCCGTCGCCGACCTCCTGTCACCGGCCGTCGTCCGCGTCGAACTCGACGACCCGCGTCCCGGGACGGTCGACGCCCTCCACGACCTCCCGTTCCCCGTCGAGGTCAACGCCGTCGCCGCGCGCCGCGGGAAGGGCGCCGCCATCACGGCCGGCTTCGAGGCGCTCGCCCCCCGCGTCGACGTCCTCGCCTTCGCCGACGCCGACGGGTCGACCCCCGCCGACTCGCTCGCCGACGTCGTCCGACCCGTCAGCGCGGGGCGGGCGGATCTGGCCGTCGGCTCTCGGCGGCACCCCGACGCGGAGATCGTCTCCCACCAGACGCTCGCCCGTCGCCGCCTCGGCGATGGCTTCGCCTGGCTCGCCCGTCGGCTCCTCGACGTGGCGCTGTACGACTACCAGTGCGGCGCGAAGGCGCTCTCGGCGGAGACGTGGGCGGCGGTCCGCGAGCACCTCTACGAGCCCGGCTTCGCGTGGGACATCGAACTCGTCTCGGTCGCCGACGCGCTCGACCGCACCGTGGTCGAGGTGCCGGTCGTCTGGGAGGATCACCCACAGTCGACCGTCTCCACGCTCGGGACGACCCTCGACCTCGGGCGGGCGCTCGTCCGCTCGCGCCACCGCGCGCGGTCGCTCCGGGAGGACCGGCTCCACGCGCTCATCGACCGCTCACGGGAGTCGGGACCGTCGCTGATCGAGCGGCTCGGTGCCGACCCGGTGGACGAGTGAGTCCATGTCGGTCGTCGACGCCCTGCTGTCGGGTACCCGCTTCGGCAAGTTCGCCTCCGTCGGCGTCGTCGGTGCCGTCTTCGACGTGACCACCGCGACCGTGCTCCGCGAACTCGGCGTCTACCCCGAACTCGCGGTGTTCGTCGGGATCGAGGTGGCCGTCGTCGTCATGTTCCTGCTCAACGACAACTGGACGTTCGCCGAGCAGGGGGCCGCGGGCGTCGGCGCGGCGCTCCGGCGGCTCCTGCGGTCGAACCTCGTCCGGGCCGGCGGCATCCTCGTCCAGCTCGCGACGTTCCGGCTGTTCTACCGCGTCGTCGCGCTCGAACTGACGGTGGCCGGTATCGACGGCTGGTTCGTCTTCTCGAAGATCGCCGGCATCGGCACCGGGATGCTCGTCAACTACGTCGCCGAAAGCCTCGTCACGTGGCGCGTCGGACGTGGCTGAGTCACACGGCCAAAAGTAGCATACGGCGTCCGAATCACAATCCTTAACCGCAGTGGCCGATTCGTACCTGATAGCGGGATGGGATAGCCAGGAGATTCCGCCGGGCTCATAACCCGGAGATCGGTAGTTCAAATCTACCTCCCGCTATTTTCGAGGCAGTCACCCTTTCAGCGCCGAGTCTCGTCTCGGCGCGACCGCCGTGACTACCGGAGCATCGCCGGAGTAGACTTGAACCAGGGAGTGAAGCGAGCGGCGCGAGCGGAACGACCGGGGTTCAAATCTCTCCCGCTACTCCTCTCGGACTCGCCTCCCAAGCGGCGGGTTTCATCGCGCCGCGACTCCGGTGAGTCCGTGCGAGTGCTCAGGAGATTTGAACGAGAGGACGGAGCGAAGCGGAGTCCACGTCGTTCAAATCTCCCTCCCGCTATTTTCGAGGCAGCCACACTTCGGGCGTCGAGTCTCCGCTCGGCGTCGTGACGCCCGTGCAACGCGACCGAAGCGGGTCGGGCTTGCGGTCGGCCCGTGCTCCGGCAGTTCGTGCCGGATCGTCCGTTAAAGTCAAACGAGTCCCGAGCGAACGTCCGTCCATGAGCGCAGACGCAGAGCAACGGACGATCCGGTGTCTCATCGCCAAGGTCGGTCTCGACGGGCACGACCGCGGCGCACACGTCATCGCGCGCGCGTTCCGCGACGCCGGGTTCGAGGTGATCTACTCGGGACTCCATCGTGCGCCGGACGAGATCGTACAGGCGGCCGTCCAAGAGGACGTCGACGTGATCGGCATCTCCATCCTCTCGGGGGCGCACAACACTCTAGTTCCGAAGGTCGTCGACGGGCTCAAAGAGTACGACGCGTTCGAGGACACGCTCATTCTGGTGGGGGGGATCGTTCCCGACGAGGACCGCGCGAAGCTGAAGGAACTGGGCGTCGCGGAGGTGTTCGGCCCGGGGACGCCGATGCAGGAGACGATCGACTTCGTCCGCGAGAACGCGCCCGAACGATGAGTCAGGCGGAGGCAGACCTCGTCGAGGAACTCCTCGACGGCTCACACCGCGCGCTCGCCCGCACCATCACGAAGATCGAGAACCGCGCGCCGGGCTACCGCGAGATCGTCTCGGCGCTCCACGCGCACACGGGGGACGCCGAGGTGATCGGGATCACGGGCAGTCCCGGCGCGGGCAAGTCGACGCTCGTCGACAAACTGGCCAAGCGCTACCGCGACCGGGGCGACACCGTCGGCGTCATCGCGGTCGACCCTTCCTCGCCCTACACGGGGGGTGCCGTCCTCGGCGACCGCATCCGGATGGCGTCGAACGTCGGCGACATGGACGTCTTCTTCCGGTCAATGTCGGCCCGGGGCCGGCTCGGCGGCCTCTCGACCGCCACGGCGGACGCGGTCAAGGCGCTCGACGCCTTCGGCAAGGACAGGATCGTCATCGAGACCGTCGGTGCTGGTCAAAACGAGATCGACATCGTCCAGACGGCCGACTCCGTGGTGGTGTTGGTCCAGCCGGGGTCGGGCGACGACGTCCAGATGCTCAAGGCCGGCATCCTGGAGATCGGCGACGTCTTCGTCGTGAACAAGGCCGACATGGACGGCGCGGCCCGGACGGTCGCCGAACTGGAGGAGATGATCCACCTCCAGCGCGAGCCGACGCGGAACCTCGATACCGGCCACCACGGGGCCGCCGGCGCGGACCTCGGGCCGAACGGGGAACACGGGGAGTCGGCCGACGGAGAGGACGCGGCCGAACGGGCGTCGTGGACGCCGGAAGTGGTCGAGACCGTCGCCACGGGCGGCGAAGGGATCGGCGACCTCATCGAGACGCTCAGCGCACACCGCGAGTTCCTCGAAAACACGGGCCGCCTGCGCGAAAAAGCCCGGACCAGATACGCCGAGGAGATCCGGACGCTCGTCCGCTCGGACGTGTCCGACCTCGTCGAGCGGGAACTAAACGCCCGGGGTGGCGTCGAGCGACTCGCTGAGGCCGTCCTCGACCGCGAGACCGACCCCTACACGGTCGCCGACGAGGTGGTCGCCCCGGTCCGCGACTGCCTGGACGAACGCGACCGGAACGACCGATCGTAACGGAGATTCAGCGTCCCTCGACGGGGATCCGCGCCAACGCGACCTCGTGAGCGGTCGGCTCGGCGTCGCCCGTGGCGGTCCGGAGTTCGACCGCCGCGGGACGGCTCCCCGGGGAGAGCTGCCAGGTTCCCGTGACCTGTCCCGTCTCGCCGGCCGCCACCGTGGCGGCTCGGTTCGTCCCCTCGACCTGCCGGCCGTTCGTCGTCGTCACGGGGCCGAACCCGATCGTGTACGGCTCCGACGCCGTGTTCTCGACCCCGGCCGCGAGCGTGAGCACCCAACTGTCGTCGCCGGCGCGGAACGAGGCGACCGACAGCGTCTCTCGCTGTGTGGTCTCCGGCAGGAGTTCGTCGCCGACCCCCACCTCGTCGCCGGCGTCGCCGTCTCCATCGCCGGGCGTTCGGGTCGCGTCACCGCCCGTCCCGCTACCGCCGTTCCCGTCGCCGTCGCTCCCGTCCCCGAGGAGTGACTGTTCAACTAGCCCGACGAACGTCGCCAGTTCGATCAGGACGGGGATCCCGATCCCGAACCCGACGAGGAGACGGATGATGGTCCGTCGCCTGCGTGCCTCGGCCGCTGACTCGGCGTCTGTCTCTGCGTCTTCGGTCACGGTCGCGCCGTCTGTGGTCGGTGTCGTCTCGTCGGTCACTGTATGGTCCTACTGAGTCAAAGGTGTGCGAAACCGATGTCAAGAGGTTCGTCCGCGGGTCACCCGCTCAGACCGGGATCGGCGGGCTCCCGGGAGCGAGGAGGCCGTCGGCGACCATGCTCCAGAGAGGCGGGCCGTACGCGATCGCGACAAGCACGATGGCGATGAGCGCCCACACGCGGAGGTCGTCGAGGACGACCGGACTGTTTTCGGGCCCCGACAGCGCCGGGGGGAGTTCGCTGTTGACCTCCAGTTTCTGACTCCGCTCGCCGAACCACGTCGCCACGACGACGGCGAGGAACATCAGGAGGGCGACGAACAGGATCACCCCGCCGACGGCGATCTGGAGGCGCATCTCTGCGATCCCGCCGATGACGTTCTCGAACTCAACGTTGGCGTACTGCGGTTCGGCGGTGCGGCGCGGAACCCCCGCGAGGCCCGCGCGGTGCATGGCGTTCGACATGAGCGTCATCCCGATGAACCAGGTGAACGGCTGGACCATCGCGACGGTCTTCAGCTTGAGATTCTTCCCCGTCACCTGTGGCAGGAGCCAGTAGGTGATCGCCATGAACGTCAGCGCCGCGGCGGTGCCGACGGTGAGGTGGAAGTGCCCGGGAACCCACAGCGTGTTGTGCACGAGATAGTTGATATTCATGCCGGCGTTGATCATCCCGGAGAAGCCGCCGGCGGCGAACATCAGGCCGGCGAGCGCACAGCCGGAGAAGGCCGGGTTGTCCCACGGGAGCGCGCGGAGCCACCCCAGCCGACCTTTGCCGCCGCGCTGGCGCGCGCCGTGTTCCATCGACGCGACGACGGTGAAAGCGGTGAGCAGGCTCGGAAGCAGGAGGAACATCGTGTTCGTCATGGCGATGAACTTGAACCCCTCGGGGATGCCGGGGTCAACGTACTGGTGGTGGAAGCCGACCGGCGTCGAGAGGATGACGAACAGGACGAACACCACCCGAGCGAGCGGGTCCGAGAAGAGTCGCCCGCCCGAGAGTTTCGGGAGGATGGCGTACCACACCAGGTAGGCGGGCATCAGCCAGAAGTACACGACCGGGTGGCCGAAGTACCAGAAGAGCGTTCTGGTCAGGAGGGGATCGACGGCCGGGATGAGCCCCAGCGACCACGGGAGCAGGAAGAACAGCACCGAGACGGCAACACCGATCGTCGAGATGTACCACATGAGCATCGTCGCCAGCACCATGAACGTCCGCAGGGGGATCCGCTCGCCGGGGTTCTCCGCGCGCCACCGACGGTACGCGAGGAACCAGTCGAGACCGGCGAGCCACGAGCCGACGATGAGCAGCGTCGCACCGAGGTAGAAGATCGGGCTCGCGGCCATGGGGGCGTAGAACGTGTACAACACGTCCGCGCTCACCGGGCCGCCCGTCAGCCCGCCGAGGATGGCGAGCGCCGCGAGGAGCGTCCCGACGAACATCGTCCCGAACCACGTCTTCGCGAGCCGGTCGTTCAACGACTCGTCGAGACTCGACACCACCGCCCACGAGAAGATGCCGGTGATAAAGAAGGTGGTGAACACCAGCGCTAAGAGGACGCCGTGGCCCGTCAGGAGGGTGTAGTAGTCGGCCGACGAGACGAAGCCGCGGTAGATCCCCGTCCGGTGGAGCGCCTGGATCATCCCGAACAGTCCGCCCACACCGAGCGAACCGAACGCGACCGCGAGGTTCAACCGCACGATGAACGCGTCGTGCGGGAACTGGTCGACGAACGCTTCTCTCTCGATCGGGATCGCTTCTCCGGCCTCCTCTCTGTATTCGTCTGCGAATGCCATTATCGGGTCTCCTCCTCGTTCTCGTCGTCGCCCGCCGGCGCGGTCCGGTCGGCGCTGACGGCGTCAGGGTTCCGCAGGTCCGCGCTGGAAAACTCCGACTGCGGCACCACCTGTAACTGCCCTTCCATCGTGTGGTGGGCCGCGCCGCAGTACTCGTGACAGATGATACCGTAGTTTCGGGCCTCGTCAAACTGGACCGTGACGCGCGCCACCTGGCCGGGGATCGCCATCGTGTTGACGTTCGTCCCCGCCACCTCGAAGCCGTGGATGACGTCGCTCGACGTGATGTGGAACGTCACGGTCGAGCCCGCGGGCACCCGGATGGGCTCGTTCGTCCCCGGCTCGAAGAGGAACTGCCGGGAGACGACGTACACGTCGTACTCGTTCTCGCCCGCCTGGTACGTCCCCGGTTCGCCGAACCGCGGGTGCTCGTTCAGCGCGTTCGCGTCGACCGTGCCGCCGGAGTCGTCGACCATCTTCACTCCGGCCCCGACGGCGCCGTACGTGACGGTGCCGATGAAGCCGACGATCAGTAGCAAGGCCAGTGCGACCCAGAGTTTCTCGAACCTGTGTATCTCCATCTTATCCCACCACCGTCGGACCGTTGCCGAGGAACTCCACGAAGTACATGAACACCCACATCAGGACGAGGATGACGAAGTAGCCTAAGACGACGGTGAACGTCCCGACCGGATCGAAGTCGTCGTGTTCCAGTTCGACCTCGGGCGCTTCGAAGGCGGCCTCGGCGGTCGGTTCGCGCTCCGTCGTGTCGGGCTCCGGTGCGGGGTAGCGTTCGCGGTTGACCGCGACGTACGCGATGACGCCGACGATCGCGAGGAAGATCACGCCGAGAAGCCCCTGCGTGACCTGGAGCAGGCGGATCGCGCCCGCCGACGCCTCGCCCTCGCCCGCGCCGCCGCCGGGTGCGGCCCCGACGACGACGGCCCCTTTCATCCCCAGCGAGAGGTGGGGCTCGCAGTAGTACGTGTAGACGCCCGGTGTCTCGAACGTGTGTTCGTACGTGAAGCCGGTGTTTTCGATCGGGGAGTGGCCCTCCCAGCCCGCGCCCTCGGGCTGGTCTTCGATCAGGACGTTGTGGGTGTTCGACGTCCAGTTGAACGTCACCGTCGTCCCCGGACTCACCCGCACTGCGGGCGGGGCAAAGGCGAACGTCCCGCCGTTGCCCTGCGCGCCGACCTCGACCTCGACCGCGTCCTGACCCGTCAGGTCCTCGGTCGTCCCGTCGAAGTTGTCCACGTCGGAGAACCAGTCGCCGTAGTCGGCTTCGACGGTCGGGCCGCCCCCGCCACCGCCACCGCCCTCCTCGACGACGACGACACCTTTCATCCCCAGCGAGAGGTGGGGCTCGCAGTAGTACTTGTAGACCCCCAGCGTCTCGAACGTGTGTTCGAGCGTGAAGCCGGTGTTTTCGATCGGGGAGTGGCCCTCCCAGCCCGCGCCCTCGGGCTGGTCTTCGATCAGGACGTTGTGGGTGTTCGACGTCCAGTTGAACGTCACCGTCGTCCCCGGACTCACCCGCACTGCGGGCGGGGCGAAGGCGAACGTCCCGCCGTTGCCCTGCGCGCCGACCTCAACCTCGACCGCGTCCTGGCCGGTCGCGTCGACGGTCGTCCCGTCGTAGTTGTCGACGTCCGAGAGCCATCCGTCGTAGTCGTCTGTCTGTGCCGCTGCGGGACCCGCGGCGGCCCCCGCTCCGAGCGCGACACCCGCAGCGACACCACCCCGGAGCAGGTCACGGCGCGTCTGCCCCTGCATCAGCCGACCCTCCACTCCCGGTGGACGGTCGACGCACTGTCAGAAGTCCGTACCATAGAGTGCCGTTGAGCACACCAACGTCTAAAACGTTCGTATCCATCTCGGTTGTTTGGAAACGGGAAGTGACACGAGTCGAGGTCGCCGACAGAGCAGTGGACAGGGTTAAGTATCCCTCGTGTTTGTGTGTCTGAAGTTCGGTGCTTCAGCGAGGCGGTAATCAGAGTGCGATTTATTAGTTCGCATCCGGAATCAGTGGGTATGAATCTGCCTACGGACTGGGACCTCCGCACGGCCGTCGTGCTTGCACTGCTCGCACTCCTGCCGGTCGCTACGTTCCTTCTATTGCGCAACGTGGCAATCGTCGCGCTGTCGCTCGTGAGCGTCCTCATCATCGGCATCGCGCTGTTTCTGATGTTCTCACCCTCCGAAGCCGAGGTCAGGCCGTCGCAGGGGTGACGATGGCCCGCTCGATCCGTCGGATCACGAGCGCCCGCACGCCGTCGCCGCGAGGGGACGGAACCGCAGCCACGCTCGGTGTCGTCTCCCCCACGGAGCCGTCGTCTCCTCCGGTCGGCTGACCCGTCATGACCGACCACTGCACGCTCTGTGACCTGCCGACGCCCGACCCGCCCGTCACCGCCGACGGCGTCGACGGCCGCTTCTGCTGTCAGGGCTGTCTCGTCGTCGCCCGGACGCTCGACGACCCCGCGGCGGCCGACGTCGACCCCGAGGAGGCGCGGACGGCGCTCGCGCCCGACGCCCCTGACAGTGACGAGGATCGGGGCGAAGACGCGCCCGACGACGGCGTCGACTCGTACCTCGCCGTCGACGGGATGCACTGTGCCACCTGCGAGGCGTTCGTCGAGTCTCGTCTCGACAACGAGCCCGGAGTGTACGGGGCCGACGCGAGCTACGCGTCGGGGCTGGTGAAGATCAGCCACCGCCCCGACCGACCGCCGACCGAGATCGCCGAGCTGATCGACGGACTCGGCTACCGCGCTCACGAGGTGAGCGCCGAAACGGAGCCCGACGACGACGACGGCGACGTGGGTCGGCTGCTCGTCGGCGGCTTCTTCGGGATGATGACGATGCTGTGGTACGTCCTCTTTCTCTACCCGACCTACCTCGGCGTCGACGCCTCGCTCCTGTTGTTCGACGTCTCCTCCCCTGCGGGGACGTATCTCGTCGCCAACGTCTGGGTGATGGCGACGATCGTCCTCGTCTACACCGGCTTTCCCATCCTCCGCGGGGCGTACGTCAGCCTCCGGGCCGGGCAGCCGAACATGGATCTCCTCGTCGCCACCGCGGCCACGACCGCCTACGTCTACTCGACCGTCCTCGGGCTGCTGGGTCGCACCCACCTCTACTTCGACATCACGGTCGTCGTCGTCCTCGCGGTGTCGATCGGCGGCTACTACGAGAGCCGACTGCGCGAGGCGGCCGCCGACAGCCTCCGGGACCTCTCGGAGCGGCGCGTCTCCGAGGCGCGGATCCGGAGCGCCGACGGGACCGAGACGGTCCCCGTAGACGCCATCGGCGAGGGCGACGAGGTGGTCGTGCGGGCGGGCGAGTCGGTCCCGGTCGACGGGACGGTAGTCGAGGGGACGGGCGCGGTCGACGAGTCGCTCGTCACGGGCGAGTCACGCCCCGTCCGCCGCGAGCCCGGCGACGCGGTCGTCGGTGGCTCCCGACTCAGGGACGGCGGCGTCGTCGTCGCCGCGGACGCCGAGGCCACCCGCACGCTCGACCGGCTCGTCGACCTCCAGTGGGAGCTCCGCACCCGGTCGGGCGCACAACGGCTCGCCGACCGGATCGCACGCGTGTTCGTCCCGCTGATCTTCGCGCTCGCGGCCGTTGCCGGCGGCGCCCACCTCCTCGTCGGGGCGACCCCCACGGCCGCGCTCCTCACGGCGCTGACCGTCCTCGTCGTCTCCTGCCCCTGCGCGCTCGGGCTGGCGACGCCGATGGCCGTCGCCGGCGGCGTCCGCGAGGCGCTCTCACACGGGATCGTCGTCCGCTCGGGCGAACTGTTCGAGCGCGCGACCGACGCCGACGTCGTCGCCTTCGACAAGACGGGGACGCTGACGACGGGACGAATGGCCGTCCGGACGGTCGAGGGGGCCGACGAGACGCTCGCCGTCGCGGCGGCGCTCGAACGCTTTGCCGACCACCCCGTCGCCGACGCGGTCGTGGCGCGGGCTGCGGCCGACGGCGTGGCCGTCCCGACCGACACGGACGACACGGGCGACGCAGGCGCCCCGACCGCTGCGCCCGCGACCGACGGTGGCCTCGCGGTCACCGACGTCGAGACGCACCCCGGCCAGGGCGTCTCGGGCACCGTCGGCGGCCGACGGGCGCTCGTCGGGAGTGCCGACCTGTTCACCGACCGGGACTGGACCGTTCCCGACCGACTCCGCGCGCGGGCGACCGAGGCGCGGGACGCGGGCGTGGTTCCGGCACTCGTCGGCTGGGACGGCGCGGCGCGTGGCGTCGTCGTCGCCGGCGACGACCCCCGTCCCGAGTGGGAGCCGGTGGTCGACCGGCTCTCGGAGCACCACCGCGTCGTCGTCGTCACGGGCGACGGCGAGGCGGCCGCGGCGCGGTTCGCGGCGCACGCCGGCGTCGACGAGGTGTTCACCCGTGTGCGCCCCGAGGCGAAGGTCGCACTCGTCGACCGCCTGCGGACGGACGGCACCGTGGTGTTCGTCGGCGACGGGAGCAACGACGCGCCGGCGCTCGCCGCCGCGGACCTCGGGATCGCGCTCGAATCCGGCACCCCCCTGGCCGTGGACGCCGCCGACGCCGTCGTCACCACCGACGACCTCCACACGGTCGAGACCGTCTTCGACGTGACGCGGGCGACCAGGACCCGGATCCGCGAGAACCTCGCGTGGGCCTTCCTCTACAACGTCGTCGCCATCCCGCTCGCGGCGCTGGGCCTGCTCAATCCGCTGTTCGCCGCCGTCGCCATGGCGACGAGCAGCGTCCTCGTGGTGCTCAACTCGCGCCGCCGCCTGATCGACGACGAGGGACTCGGCCGCGGGACCGACACCGCAGACGACGGGACCGCCGACAGCCGAAGCGGCGACCGGGACGCCACCCGTCTTCCGAGCGGAGGCGACGCCGCATGAGCGTGCTCGGAGCCGGCCTCGGCCGACGCCTCGACGACCACCGGGGGCTGGTCGTCGTCGCCGGCGCGCTCGTCGCCTGTGAGTTGCTCCTGCTCGGAGCGTACTTCGCCGTCTCCACGCGAACCGTGCTCGCGCCGCGGTACGTCCTCTACCCGTTCGTCTGGATCGACGTCGCCGTGCTCGCGGTGCTCGCCGTCGACCGCCCCCGGGCGACGGGACGGCGGCGGCTCCAGGCACTGGCGGTCGCCGTCGGCTACTTCCTCCTCGTGGCGTCGCTCGACGGGACGGTCGGGCTCGGTACCGGCTCCGGCACCCTCCGGCTCCTCCCGCTCTCGCCGGGGTGGGGACCGGCGCTCCTGTACGACGGGGTCGTCCGGCTGGCGCTCCTCCCGTTCAAAGTCGTCGGCTACGCCGTCTTGGCGTACCTCGTCTACCGACTCGTCGCCGACATCGCCGGCTCGGGGATCGTCGGCGGCGCGGTCGGCCTCTTCTCCTGTGTGTCGTGTACGCTCCCGCTCGCCGCCGCCGTCGTCTCGGGGCTCGTCGGCGGGACCGTCGGCCTGACGGCGACGGGTACGTGGTCGTACGACCTCTCGACGCTGGCGTTCGTCGTCAGCGTCGGGTTGCTGGCGTGGCGTCCGACGGTCGGCTCGGTCTCGTGGCTGCGGCGGCGCTGACCGTCCGGGGCGTCGCTCCCGCAGCTCCCGCGGCGTGCCCGCCCGGCGGCCGTGTGGGTCAAGTCGGTCGCGCTCTTTCAGTCGAGCATGAACCTTCGACGACTCGCGAAGACGGTCGGGACCGGGGCCGCCGCTGTCGGTGGCCTCGCCGGCGTCAACCGCGCGCTCGCCGCCCGTGCCGACCCGCTCGACCCACCTCTGTCGGGCGACCACCGCACGTACCGTTGGCGAGGGATGGACGTCGCGTACACCGAGGCCGGACCCGAAGACGCGCCGACGGTCGTGCTTCTCCACGGCATCAACGCCGCGGGCTCCTCCGGCGAGTTCCGGGCGGTGTTCGACGAGTTGGCGGCCGAGTACCACGTCGTCGCGCCGGACCTGCCCGGCTTCGGCTGTTCGGACCGGCCCCCGTTGCAGTACTCCGCGGCGCTGTACGAGGAGTTCGTCGCCGACTTCCTCGCCGAGTACGACTCCCCCGCCGTGCTAGTCTCCTCGCTCACGACCGCGTACGTCGCGAGCGCTCTCGCCGATCCCTACGGTGACGTCTCGGTCTCGCGGCTCGTCGCGGTCTGCCCCACCGCCCGGGGCGGCCCCGACCGGGTGACCTGGGCGCGAGAACTCCTCCGCGCACCCGTCGTCGGCACGGCGCTGTTCAACCTCCTCGGGTCGAAACCATCGATCCGGTACTTCAACGCCGACCACGGCTACTACGACATGGACTCGGTCACGGAGGAGTGGATGGCGTACGAGTGGCGGACCGCCCACCAGCCCAACGCCCGCTTTGCCCCCGCGTCGTTCGTCAGCGGCTTCCTCAACTCGGCGGTCGACCTCGGGGAGGCCCTCCGCGGTCTCGACGTCCCCGTCACGTTCGTCTGGGGCCGCGAGGCCGACATCACGCCGCTCGCCGACGGGCGCGACCTCGCCGAGGACGCGGACGCGCGGCTGGTCGTCATCGACGACGCGAAACTGCTGCCACACGTCGAACACCCGGGTGCCTTCGTAGAGATCGTCCGGGAGGCACTGACCGCGCCCGCGTCGGCCGAGGCGTAACCACGACCCGCCGAGGGTAACGCGACCTCATCACCGTCCCCACACGAGGTCTCTGTCCGCTACCCGGCTACCGCGGGTGGAACGTCAGCATCCGGTTGCCGGTCATCGTGTTCCGGCCGACGGCGAGGCCGACCCGCATGCCGACCGAGATCTCCTCGGGATCGGCCCGGACGATCCCCGTAACACGGACCGGACCGAAGTCCGCGACGGCGGTCATGTACGGCGTCTTCGCCGAGAACGACGGCGCGGCGATCTGTGTCGTGGTGTACGTCTCGACCGTCCCCGACTCGGGGAGGGGTTCCTCGGAGAGCTCCGGGGAGCCGCAGTGCGGACAGCTCCGCCGCGGCGGGAGCGAGCCGTGACCGTTCTCGCAGGCGAGGTAGTACGCCTCGCCTGCTTCGGCGGCGTCGAGGAGGTCGTCGTAGCCGTCGTCGCGGGGTTTCGATCTCATGCGACCACCTCCAGGACGTGGACGACCGCGCTGGCGACCGTCCCGCCCGCGTTGTGGGTCACGCCGACGCCCCCGTCGACGTACTCGCTGTTCGGGTGCGTGCCGGTCAGGAGCCGGTTCATCTCCACGATCTGCGAGGCACCGGTCGCGCCCACGGGGTGGCCCTTGGCCTTCAGACCGCCCGAGAGGTTCACCGGCAGAGAACCCTCTTTCGTCGTCTCGCCGTCGCGCGCGGCCGAGACGGCCTCCCCGGGCTCGTAGAAGCCGAGCGATTCGAGCGCGAGCACCTCGGCGACGGTGAAGCAGTCGTGTACCTCGACGGCGGCGACGTCGTCGGGCGTGATCCCCGCGTCGGCGTACGCCTCCGCGGCGGCACGGTCGGTCGCGGGCGTCCGGTTCAGGTGGGTCCGGTCCTGGAGCGCCATCTTGTCGCCGCCCTGCCCGGTGCCCGTGATCGCGACCGGCGCGTCGATCGCGTGCTCCTCGGCGTACTCGTCGCTACAGAGGACGAGCGCCGCCGCACCGTCGGTGATCGGACAGGAGTCGTACAGACCGACGGGGTCGGAGATCATCGGGGCGTCGAGGTGGTCCTCGACCGTGATCGCCGAACGGTACTGTGCGTACTCGTTCGGGAGCGCGTGGTCGTGGTTCTTCACGGCGACGTGTGCGAAGTCCTCGCGCTCCCCGCCGAACTCCTGGACGTAAGCCCGCTGCATCAGCGCGTACGCCCCGGGGAACGTCATCCCGGCGCGGACCTCGTACAGCTCGTCGGCGGCGATGGCGAGGAACTCCGTCGTGTCCTCCGTCTCCTGGTTCGTCATCCGCTCCATCCCGCCGGCGAGCACGACGTCCGCCCGCCCCGACCGGATCGCCGACACCGCCGCACGCACGGCGACACCCGCGGAGGCACAGGCCTCCTCGTAGCGCGTCGCGGGGCAGTCCAGCCCGGCCGCCTCGGCCATGATGGGTCCCTGGTGGCCCTGGCGCTCGGCGAGTTCGCCCATGAAGTTGCCGTAGGTGAGCTCGTCGAACTCCTCGCGCGAGATCCCGGCGGCCTCGCGCGCGCCGAGCGCCGCCTCGGCGAACAGATCTCGCCCCGTCCGCTCCGGCGTGCTCCCGAAGCGGGTCAAGTCGGCCCCGGCGATGCGAACAGTTGTCATGCATTAACGTACATGTGGTTGTGAATAAAACCCTGTCGATGGGTCTGTACGGAGCCTCACGGTGTTATAGTCCTCCTGATGTATTTCGACGGGATTTGCTGGTATTTTGTTATACTTCGAACTCCAAAGCTAAAACCGCGGTTCGACCGACGGGACTCGACGGGGCTCCCCGCCACCGAACACCGCTCAGTGGAGGTTTCTTCGAACCATGGCATGACTGACAGGAAGCCCACTCGACCGATCGAAACGGTTTCAGCGGCGCTCCCCGAGATGCGGCCATGACCGAGTGGATCGGCGGCACGTTCACTAGCGACGTCGGATGGGACCACCTCGAACGACTCGTCGACATCGGCGACCGCATGACCGGCTCACCGGGCGAACACGAGGCGCTGGCGGCGACGCGCGACGCCCTGGACCAGGTCGGCGCGCGCGACGCGCGCGTCGAGACATTCCCGATCCAGGGATGGGTGCGCGGCGACAGTGCCGTGACCGCGGCGGACCGGACGCTCGCGTCGATCGCGCTCCCGCGCAGTCCCGCTGGGAGCGTCGAGGGCCGTCTCGTCGACCTCGGCGACGGCCTACCCGACGATTTCGACCGTGATCTCGACGGAGCGATCGTCCTGGCCTCCTCCACCGTCCCCGACCACGTCGACCGCTTCATCCACCGTCGCGAGAAGTACTACCGCGCGGTCGAGGCGGGGGCGGCGGGCTTCGTCTTCCGGAACCACGTCCCCGGACAGCTCCCCCCGACGGGGAGCGTCGGGACCGACGATTCGCCCATCGGCGAGATCCCGGCCGTGGGGGTCTCGAAGGAGGTCGGCTCGCGCCTGGCCCGACGCCACGAGGGTGAGCCCGTAGCGGTCACCGTCGACTGCGAGACCCCCGACGCCGACAGCGGGACCGTTCACGCCGACGTCGGGCCCACGACGGACGACGCGGTGTATCTCACGAGCCACGTCGACGCCCACGACATCGCGGAGGGTGCGCTCGACAACGGGGCCGGTACCGCGATGGTCGTCGAACTCGCACGGATCCTCGCGGCGCGGGCCGACGAACTCGACACCAGGGTTCACCTCGCCTGTTTCGGGGCCGAGGAGGTCGGCCTCGTCGGGTCGGGGCACGCGGCCGCCCGCGCGGACGACGTCCGGGCGGTGTGCAACCTCGACGGCGTCTGTGCCGGCCGGACGCTGAAGACGCACGTGGGCGGCTTCGGCGGCCTCGCCGCGGCGTTCGAGACGGTCGCCGGACGGTACGACCACCCCGTCACCGTGGTACCCGAACACCTCCCCCACTCCGACCACTGGCCGTTCGTCGCACGGGGGGTCCCGGGCTGTATGGTCTCCGCCGAGACCGGCGACCGGGGACGGGGCTGGGGCCACACTGAAGCCGACACGCTCGATAAACTCGAACGCCGGACGTTTCGGGAACAGGCCGTCCTCCTGGCCGACGTCGTGGTCGAACTCGCCCGCGCCGACGCCGACCTCGCGCCCGTTGCCGTCGAGGAGATCGCCGCCGCGATCGACGCCCAGGGCGAAGCCGAAGGGATGAGACTGACCGGCGACTGGCCGTTCTGAGCCCGCCGTCGTGACGCGAGCGCCGAACCGCGGGGACTTTTATCGGCGCGAGCGAAGCGCCATCGTAATGGCTGTGACGCCTGCTGGGGAGGCCGAATGTCGCTGACAGTCGCACGTCGCGGCGACGTTTCCCTCGCCGAGGTGGTCGGGGACGCACCGGTCGACGTCGCCGCCGTCGGTCGGGAAACGGCGGCCGATCTCCTGCTCGCCGTCGGCGAACCCGCGGTCCGGACCCTCGCCGCCGACCCGCCGCCGGTCCCCACCCTTCTCGTCGGTGCCGACGTCGGGCCACACGGGGTCGCCGTCGACCGGGTCGGCGCGGCGCTCCGCGCGCTCGCGATCGAGCCGTCGCGGCTCGAACGGACCCGCGCGCATCCGCGCCTCGCGGTCACCGTCGACAGCATCCGGGCCGAAGCCGTGCTCGACGTAGCGCTCGTGACGAGCGAGGCGGCCCGGATCTCCGAGTACACCGTCGGCGAACTCGCGTCGTTCCGCGCCGACGGCGTCGTCGTCGCCACGCCGGTCGGGAGCGCCGGCTACGGCCACGCCGCCGGCGGGCCGGTCCTCACGACGGAAGCCGGCCTCGCGGTCGTCCCCATCTCGCCGTACACGACGCGTCCCAGCACGTGGGTGACCGACGCGCCGGTGACGCTGTCGGTCGAGCGCGACGAGACGCCCGTGTCGCTCGTCGTCGACGGCGTCGCCCGTCGGGAGGTCGGCGTCGACGACCCGGTCCGGATCGACGTAGCCGGGGTCGTCGACCTGATCCGGCCGCCCTGCTCGCCCGACGACGCGCGTAGATTGGAAAAACTCTAATGAGTACCTGCCCGAACGTCGGGTATGCAACCGCTACAGTTCCTCGTCCCGCTCGACCCACTGGTCGCGGCGGAGTCGATAATCCCGTTCGTCGTGCTCGCGCTGGTGGTGGCGAACATGGTGACGCGTCTCCTCGCACATCGCACGCATGTCAGGCAGGCCGAGGAGGGCGACGACGAACTCGTCTCGCGGTACACGCCCCACACGGTCACGACCGTGCTGCTCATCCTCACGTCGTTCGCGTTCCTGATCGTCGCCCCACACGGCGGCATGGTGATGTCCGTCCTCGTGCTCGGGGTCTTCCTCGCGGACTTCTTCGAGTTCGAGTCCCGCAAGGTGGAAGCGCGTAACGAGATGACGATTGAACGCCCGAAGGCGGCCCTCACGGCCTCGTTCGTGGCGCTTCTGTACGCCGGGTTCCAGAGTCTCTTCTTCGTCGTCGAGCCCATCTGGACGGCGATCATCTGAGCCTCCGCCGGCCGTTCCGGCCGCGCCGTCGCTTCGGTCTCTGTCCCCGTCTCGTTCCCCCGTGATTACCGCACCAGAGAGCACGGGATGTCCCCCCTCGCCGCGTCGTCGTGCGGACTGGTGACTGCGTCGGTCCCTGGGACGGTAAACGGGCCACAGAGTTCACTCCGAGTCTGCACAGTCCACTGAAAGCGGAGCGGACGCGTCCTGCGTCACAGAGGACGAGACGGACGAGCGGGGCAGTGAAGCCACGTACTCTCCGCCGAGTCGTCGCCCGGACCGGTCGCTCGGTCGCCCACACCATCGAATCGCGTGCCGCGTGGGGCCGTGAACGAGACGGGCTTCCGACCCCGGTGGCGTCCCGTGGATGGCCAAACCCGCGCCGCGTGCGCCGTGGAGTCTCGTCGGAGACGGCGGGCTCACACTGCGGTCGGTGGCGGGAAGAGCGGTCGATCCGTGAACGCTGACAGCGCACGCTTTCGCGTGGTCGGCGAAGCCAGAGCCGCAGAACGTGAGGGGGCCGTACCGGCCGGGCGATTACTGCGCGCGGCGGTTCTCGATCGCCTTTCGGGCCTGTCGACCCGCGGGGATCAGCACCCAGAACGTCAGTGCCCCGATGAGCGTGAACCAGAAGAAGACGTCCATCAGCGCAACGCCGAGCGAGTTGTACAGGTCCATCCCCCCGTCCGACACTGGCGCGACGAGCTGCTGGGTGCTCTCGAAGCTCGTCGTCCGGTACCAGCTCGCGAGGACGAGCCACGCGAGGCCGCCGCCGGTGAAGATGCCGAGCCCTTTGATGAATTCGTCAGCCATTGTCCTCACCTTCGTCGGCGTCCTCTTGAGACTTTCCCATCCCCTCGGCACGGAACCGGGTCGCGATCGTGTAGACGCCCGCACCGAACCCGATGACGAGCAGGCCACAGACGGCCAACACGGTGCTCAACACCCCCGTCGGAACCGAGAGCCCGACCGCGCCGAGACCGCCCGCGATGATCGCCCGCAGGAAGCTCACCTGGAGCGTCGCCGCGTCGAGCAGGAAGAAGCCGGCGACGACGGTGACGACCGCGATGAGCGTCGAGAACACGGTGATCGTCTTGTACAGCCGCATCGGCACCTCGATGTCGCGCCGCCCGCGCCGGCCGGTCCCCTCGCTGGTCGGCTGTGTGGTGTCTGTGTCGGAGGTCATCGGTGAACGAAAGCGTGTATTCCGCGAGCCGCGGCGGTTATTTCGGCGGACGCAGGCGGTAGTAGCGACGGTTGAGGTCGTACATGTACCCCTCGCGCATCGTCTTCAGCACCGCGTAGGCGACGATCCCCGCGACGACGGGCAGGAGGAACGTCAGGTCGAACAGCAGGTCGACGTTCATCGGCATGAGGTTCTTCACCGACAGCAGCGAGATGGTGAAGGCGAAGACGATGCCGAGCACGCCGACGGCGGCCCAGAACGGCTGCTCGACGGGTCTGCGCGCGCTCCCTTTGTTGAGGAAGGGAACGATGGCGACGAAGCCGACGACGACCAGGTTAGCGAGCACGCCGTACGTCCGGTCGGCCATGATCTTCTGCCCGCCGAGGATGGCGAGCTCGGGGTTGAGCGGGTTGAGCTTGAGCAGGCCGAACGACCAGTACAGATACCAGTCGGGCAGGATGATCGCCGGTGTCGACGAGGGGTTCGCCGGCGGGCCGATGTGTGGCGGCATCGTCGCCGACAGGAAGAGGATCATCCCCACGAAAAAGGACGTGATCGAGAGGTTACGGATGACCTCGTGGGGCCACGTCGGGAAGCCGAGCACGTCGCGTTCGACGTACGTCGACTCCTGGCGGAGGTCCTGATCCTCGCGGCGGGCGCGCTCGAAGTACTCGTACGTGAGCCGGGACAGTCCCGTCTTGCGGGCCTTGCGCTCGCCCCACGTCGGCGTCTCGTCGTCCGGCGGCACCGCGAGACTCCCGGAGCCGTCGGCCATCGGTTCGTTCTCGTCCTCGGTTGGAGTGTCTTGGTTGCTCATGATCTTGGATCAGTGCGGTTCCGCGATGCCCTGCACCCAGACGATGCCGATGTGGATCGCGATGAGCGTCGTGACGACGAACGGGAGCAAGAACACGTGGAGGATGTACATCCGTTGGAGCGTGGCCTGGCTCAGCGTGAAGCCGCCGAACAGCAGCTGGGCGACCCACTCGCCGGCCAGCGGGATCGACAGCGACATCTCGACGCCGATCTGCCCGGCCCAGAAGGCCAGCTGGTCCCACGGCAGCAGGTAGCCGGTGTAGCCGAACACCATCGTCAGGCTGATCAGGACGATGCCGAGGATCCAGTTGAGTTCGCGCGGCTCCTTGTACGCCCCCGTGAAGTACACGCGGAGCATGTGCAGGAACACCGCGGCGACCATCACCTGTGCGGACCAGCGGTGGATGGAGCGGAGCATGAACCCGAACTGCAGGTCGCGCATGATGAAGGCGATGCTGTTGTACGCGGTCGTGGGGTCTCCCGTGGTGGCGGGGCTGTAATAAAAGCCCAGCAGGGCACCCGAGATCGCCGCGACGACGTACGCGAGCGTCGAGAACAGCCCGAGCGTGTACAGCGGGTACCAGTACCAGAACTTGTTGTCGAGGTTGTACTGTTCGGTGTGGCTCTTCGGCATCTGGAGGTTAACCCGGTAGTACAGCGTCTCCATCAGCTCCAGGTAGTCGACGATCCGCAGCCGCTTGTCGACGTAGATGAGGCCGAACAGGAAGAACTGCTCGACCTTCGTGAGGTCCTCCTTGGACTTCAACCAGGCCTTGTGGTCGTACTCGTCTTTCTTTTCTAAGCTCATGTTATCGCTTGTAGTATGGGTAGATCGCGCGCTTTACGGTGTCCCACGCACCGGTTCCGATGGTCGTTCCGTCGACGTCTTCCTCGCGGATGTAGAGGTCTTCCCACTTGCGCCGACGCTTCTTGACGATCATCACGTCCGGCAGGAACTCCTTCCGGTAGAGCGCGAGGATGAACGCCAGATCGACGAAGATCACCGCGAGGACGCCGCCCAGGAACATGTTCCCCGTGTCGGTCAGGCCCCACCCGGAGACCAGCCCGAAGGTGAAGAGGAACACGAAGACGACCTCGATCACCGTCAGGAGGACGATGCCGATGGCCGCCGCGGTCGACTCCCGAGCGGACTCGTAGCGGTGGATGTCACCGTACGTACTGCCGGACGACGACATCACTCACCACCTCCCGTGTTGCCCGTGTTCGGCGACTCGCCGTACTTCAGGATGTAGAAGGTGTAGATGATGGTGACGATGATGCCGAGAATGGTCGCCGAGCCGACCCAGTGCGCCTGGATCGGGACGCCGAGCTCCTCCAGCTCCTTCTCGCCACCGCCTCCACCCGTCTCGACCGTCGGAACCTCGCCGCCGACGGCGACGGCCCCTTTCATCCCGAGCGCGAGGTGCGGATCGCAGTAGTAGTTCGTGATGCCGGCGTCGCCCTCCTCGAACGTGTACTCGTAGTTGACGCCGGCTTCCGAGACCGCCGCGCCCGAGTCGAGGCTCGCGGGACCGCTGTCGGCGATGACGTTGTGGCCGCCACCCTCGCCGGTCCACTCGAACTTGACGGTCGTCCCGGGGTCGATCCAGATGCCCGCGGGGGCGAACGCGAGGTTGCCACCGTTGCCGCTGGCGCCGACCTCCACGGTCACCTCACCGGAGCCGCGCATGTCCTGATACCCGCCGTCGACGCCGTCGAGCCAACTCCCGAAGTCGGGCTGGACGTTCCCGCCTCCACCCTCACCCTCCTGGGCGGCGGCGGTGCCCGTAGCGGCTGTCGCGGCGACGGACGCACCTCCGGCCGTCCGGAGAAAATCCCGCCTGTTCATACAGGACAGCCTCAGGATGGAACGCGCTTAAACCCACCGACTCACCCGCCTCCAGCCGGTTACGTCTCCCCGCTCAGACGCTCTGTGCGCCGGTCTCTCCGGGTTCCTCGCCGCCGACCTCGCTCCCCCCCTCGACGGCGGGACGGTCCTCGTCGAGTGGGGGGAGGAAGTCGGGCCTACTCCCGTCTTCGAGCCCGACCGCACGGAGCCGCGCCCGGTACTCCTCGGAGCGGAAGCGATCCGAGAGCCGGGCGTTGGCGACGACGAAAAAGAGGAAGAAGCCGATGAGGAGGAAAAAGAGCGCCGCCACGGGCGCGACGATAGTGTTGAGGTCCGTGACGAGCCACGCCCCCAGGAGCGCCAGCCCCCCGAGCACCTGCGCGAACGCGACCGCCTGGAGCATCAGGTTGCCGAACTCCCCGGAGCCCTCGGGCACCTCGTCGGGGGCGGGGAGACCGACGTTCGCCGGCGGCTCCTGCACGTCGTAGTCGTCCATCGAACAGAGCGCGACGGTCGGCGTCACGTCTCTGAGGACGGTCCCCGTGCCCTCGACGCTCCCGTCGGGGTAGACGACGGCGTACCCCTCGTCGGAGTACGCGACGAGCCGTGGCTCGCCCTCCTGGGTGTAACGCTCGACGATCGCGAAGACGTCCCGCGAGGCCACGCGGTTGAGGAGGTCCTTTTCAACTCTGTCGAGGAGTTCCGGGCCGACGATCCACGACCCGGGGTCGAACGCCGCCTCCCACTCCTCGACGGTCATCTCGGCCATGTCCGCGGGACCGAAGTTGTCGAAGTCGTACTTCTCTTCGACCTGTCGGCGGAGGGCTTCGAGGTCCTGATCGGTGTCGGGGCTGTTCCCGGGCTGGGCGTCGGTCGCGGTGTCGCCATCGGAGTCCACGCTGTCGGGCGCTGCTGCCGCGTCGGGTGGCTCCTCACCCACTGGCTCGTCCGAGGCGTCAGTCATCGTTCGAGGTTGGGCCGCTGTCCCGTTAAGCGGTTCGCTCCGCGCTCGCGCGAGCGGAGGTTCACGCTGTGACCACACAGTGACCGGGTGCGCTCTCGTCGCTGCCGACCGGCGAGTCACCGGCACCGAACCGATCTCGACCCCCCGCACCGAAACAGTTGACTCGCTGGCGCACTAGTTACTATCATGACAGATTCGGTGATCGTCCTCGACATGCTGAACGACTTCGTGACCGGCGCGATCGCCGCCGAGCGCGCCGAGCGGATCATCCCGACACTACGGGACGAACTCCTCCCGGCCGCCCGCGAACACGGCGTTCGGGTGATCTACGCCAACGACGCCCACCGCCCGGAGGACTTCGAACTCGCAGTGTGGGGGCCGCACGCGATGCGGGGGACCGAAGGCGCGGAGGTGATTCCCGAACTGACGCCGGCCGACGAGGACGACGTCTTCGAGAAGCGCTTTTACGACGCGTTCTACGAGACCGGGCTCGACCAGCACCTCCGGAGCCTCGGGGTGGACCGCGTCGTCACCGTCGGACTGCACACGAACATGTGCGTCCGGCACACGTCGGCGAGCGCGTTCTTCAACGGCTACGATATCGCCGTCTCCGCCGACTGCGCCGACGCGTTCTCCGAGGACGAACACGAACGAGGGCTGGCGTACCTCGACTACGTGTACGACGCCGAGATCACGACCGCCGCCGACCTCGTCGACGGGTGGGAGTCCGCGGCCCACTAGGAGCGATCGGCCGCCGGGTCACGGTCGCGGTTGCGGTCGCGCCGGCGATCGAAGCCGCACCCTTTACACACCCGCATTCCGTAGCCGACTCGATGGCAAGCGAGTCGACGTACGCCACGATCGCGGCCCTCCTCGTCACGTCGAGTCTCCCCTTCTACCTCTACGGGGCCTGGATCATGATCGACGCCGAGACGGTCACGTGGAACGTCCTCGTCCACCACCTGAAGTTCATCGTCCCCGGGCTGGTGCTCAACACGGTGCCCGTCGTGACGTGGATGATACCCCGCCTGCTCAACCAGCTGAGCGGGCTGTCGGCGCTGCACGCCATTTTGGGGCTGCAGGCGTACGCGATGCTCGTCTTCGCGCTCACCGGCATCGTCCGCATCTTTCAGGCCAAGCGTCGGGCGAACCTCTACCACGACCCCGACCCGGACGTCGACCTCGACGACCTCCACGAGAACATGGGCGCGTGGCGTGGACGGTTGCGAATCGGCGTCTTCGGCTACGTGCTCTTCTGGTTCGGCGCGTGGCTTCTGGGACTGTACCGGTACGTCACGGGCTACATGCTCGGCTCGGGGCTTGGGTAGCGAACGGATGTGCGGGGAGGCGGGCCGGAGAGACATCGTGACGGATGAAAGTGAACTCAGAGAGACATCGTGACGGGTGAAACCGTGGTCATCGGGCGGTCACCAGTGCGGTGACGCCACACCCTCCCCAGCCGATTGCGCGTGAAGTCGCGGCCGGAGCCGCGACCGTCACACGCCACCGCGGTGAATCAGTTCGGTCGGAGGCAGGTGGAGAGAGCGAGGCCACGCCGCCCTGACGCTCGTATCGTCTTCTCCGTCCGGACCCCTGGACTGAAGCTATGCCCGATGTGGCCAGTGACGCCGTCGATCCGTTCTCACCACGCCTCGCCGCTCGCCAGATCCACGTCGTGGTCCCGCTTCGAGGAGGGGCAGACGTCTTCGAGCACGCACTCCGCACAGGAGGGGTTGCGAGCGTCACAGACGGCTCGACCGTGACTGATGAACAGGTGGGTGAGCTGCTGCCAGTCGGCCTCGGGGACGATCCCCATGAGATCCGTCTCGATTCGCTCCGGCCTATCCTCCTCGGTGAGGCCGAGGCGACGTGAGAGCCGCCGGACGTGGGTGTCGACGACGATCCCCTCGACCACGTCGTGGCCGTGCTGGAGGACGACGTTCGCGGTCTTCCGACCCACCCCGGAGAGGTCGGTGAGCTCGCCCATCGTGTCGGGGACCTCGCCGTCGTGTTCGGCGACGAGCGTCTCGCCGGTGGACGTGAGATAGCCCGCCTTGTTGTTGTGGAAGGTGATGCCGTAGATGTCCTCGGCCAGTTCCGCCTCGTCCGCGTTCGCGTAGTCGGCGGCCGTGCGGTACTTCTCGAACAGCTCCGCCGTGACCTCGTTGACCCGCTCGTCGGTACACTGCGCGGAGAGGACGACGGCGACGAGGAGTTCGAGCCGGTTGGAGAAGTTCAGCGAGATGGTCGTGTCGGGGTACTCCTCGTAGAGGCGGTCGAGGATCTCCTCGGCCTGCGCCTCGCGGGAGTCGCGTGGGGTTCCCATACTCGGGGGTTCCACGGTGGAGACATGAGTGGTTCGGAGTCCGGCTCGGGAGTGAGGGGTAACGTGCGGAGTCCCGCTCGGGTGAGAGGGCGAGGGGTAACGTTTTCTCGCCCGCACCCGACGTGGGCGTATGACCGAGACCGACGACGAGGGTGGACTCGGCGGCTTCGACCACGACGCCTGGCGGACGCTCGCGGGGGCCGGGGTCGGCTACGGCGTCGTCCTCCTCGCGATGTTCCTCGCGCTGTTCGTCGTTCCCTTCCTGGTGTTTCTCGCGCTCTGATACACCTATACTTATCTAATATTTCTCACGCGCTGACACTCGGCCGGGGCTGCCGCAACCCCCGCCGGCTTACCCCGCTCGGCCCCGACGCTCGTGGTGTATGACAGAGACACGTCTGCGAACCCGGCTCCGTGACGGCGAACCGGTCAGCGGCTACTGGACCACGCTCGCCGATCCCGCGGTCCCCGAACTCGTCGCCGAGACGGGGTTCGACTTCGTCGTCGTCGACACCGAGCACACGCCGTCGAACCTGGAGACCGTCGCGAACGGCCTCCGCGCGATCGACGCGGCGTCGACCGAAGCCACCGGCGTCGTCCGCGTCCCGTGGAACGATCAGGTGAAGATCAAACGGGTCCTCGATCTCGACCCCGCGGGCGTGATGGCGCCGATGATCTCGACCCCCGAGGAAGCGACCGAGTTCGTCGCCGCGACGCGCTACCCCCCTCGGGGAGTGCGCGGGATCGGCGTCGGCCGGTCGGCCGGCTACGGGCGGGACGTCGGGGGGCAGGTCGAGCGCGGCGACGCCGACCTCGTCAGGGTCGCACAGATCGAGACCGAGCCCGGCGTCGAGAACGTCGGCGAGATCGCCGCGGTCGAGGGGCTCGACGCGCTCTTCATCGGTCCGGCGGACCTCTCGGCGGCGTTGGGGTCGTTCGGCGACCACGGCGACGAGTTCGAGGATGCCGTCTCCCGCGTCCTGGACGCCGGAAGCGAACACGACACGCCGGTCGGGACGCTCGCGACGAGCACCGACGACGTCGAGCGGTGGGTCGAGTGGGGCTTCGACTACGTCATCTGTGGGGTCGACACGCTCGATCTGGTTCGGGGTGCGGACGCGGCGCTGACGGCCCACGAGGCGGCGCGGGAGTAGAACGCACACCGAGCGCGAGCGAGCACCGAGGCGCTCGCTCGCGGGTTTTTGTCCGAGCTTTTCCCGACGAGTGGGACGCGAGCGAAGCGAGCGTCCCCGAGGTCTCCGAAGATCGGAGATTTCGGGATGCAGAGACGGGTTCGCCGTCTCTTAGCGAGGTAAAACGGTCGAGTTACGCGAACGCGCGGGAGACGTCGCCGTCCTCGTCGGCTTCGGCCTGGACCTTCTCCCAGGCACCGACGAGGTCCTCCATGTAGACCTCGGTGCGGTCGTCGCGGATGGCGAACATGCCGGCCTCGGTACAGACGGCCTTGATGTCCGCGCCCGAGGCGTGCTCGGTGAGTTCCGCGAGGTGGGCGAAGTCGACGTCGTCGGAGACGTTCATATTGCGGGTGTGGATCTGGAAGATGATCTCACGGCCCTCGACGTTGGGCTTGGGCACCTCGATGAGGCGGTCGAACCGCCCGGGGCGGAGGATGGCCGAGTCGAGCATGTCGAAGCGGTTGGTGGCGGCGATGATCCTGATCTCGCCGCGCTCGTTGAAGCCGTCCATCTCCGAGAGGAGTTGCATCATCGTCCGCTGGACCTCCGCGTCACCGGAGGTCTTCGAGTCCGTCCGCTTCGAGGCGATGGCGTCGATCTCGTCGATGAACAGCACCGCGGGCTCGTTCTCGCGGGCGACCTCGAAGAGATCGCGGACGAGTTTCGCCCCCTCGCCGATGAACTTGTGGACGAGTTCGGAGCCGGCCATCTTGATGAACGTCGCGTCGGTCTGGTTGGCGACGGCCTTCGCCAGCATCGTCTTTCCTGTCCCTGGAGGGCCGTACAGCAGGACGCCGGAGGGTGGGTCGATACCCACTTCGGTGAACATCTCGGGGCGTTCGAGCGGCATCTCGACCGTCTCGCGGACCTCGTTGAGCTGGTCTTCGAGCCCGCCGATGTCCTCGTACGTGACGTCGGGACTGTGTTCGACCTGCATCACGCGTGCACGCACGTCGGTCTCGTTATCGAGCCGCTTGACGATAGAGAGAGAGTTGTTGACGGCGACGCGAGCGTCGGGTTCGAGCTCCTCCCGCATCTCCTCCGTGACTTCGGTCAGCGCCTCCTGGTTGTTGCCGTGCTGTTTGATCACGACGCCGTCGTCGTTGATCTCCTGCACCGTGGCGACGAACAGCGGAGACTGCTTGAGCTTCTTGTTCTCGTGCGTGAGTCGCTCGAGCTTCTGCTGGTACTTGTTGTTCTCCGCGTTCGCGTCGAGGAGCTTGTCCCGCATCTCCTCGTTCTGCCGTTCGAGAACTTCGAGGCGCTCTTCCAGCGCCTCGATCATCTCCTGTTGCGATGCAGCCTCCTCGTCGTACGGGAGGTCGACATCGTCGACCGTATCGGTCATCGTACGTGGTAAGGCACAAGGTCATAAGAGGCTTCGGGTCGGGCCGAAACCCGACCGCCTGTTCGGTCCGCAGAGCGGCTCTGTCGGGCGTTAGCCACGCTATATTACTAAAAGTAATAAAACAGATTAACAAATATTATTAGTCTGTATCTCGCTAGCTGGTAGTACACATGAGCACGTCCGAGGCACTCGCGGGGTCGGAGTCGGAAGCGAAGGCGGACCGCTGGGAACCCGTTCGGGACCTCCCGCCCAGCGCGAAACTGGTCGCGAAGGTCCTCGACTACGAGGACACTCTCACCCAGTCACAGATCGCCGAAGAGACGCTCCTCCCCGCCCGGACCGTCCGCTACGCGCTGACTCGGCTCGAAGACGCCGGCGTCGTCAGTTCGCGGTTCTCCTTCTCCGACGCGCGCAAACGGCTCTACCGGCTAACGGTCTGATCGGGCGTACCTACCGACCTGGTCTGGCTTGCTGGCGGACAGTCCGGTCGCGTTCCACTCCGTCGACGCCGGGTCCGGTGTCCGACCGCTCCCGCCCACGAGTTCAAATACCGAGCCGCAGCCACGACTCCCGTGGCGGACACGACAGAGGTCGCGGCGACGAACGTGCCCTTCGCGCGCTCGTCGCCGACGACGTGGCCGACAGCGATCGTCCCGAAACCGTGGTCGACGAGGCGACCCGCGCGACCGAGTGCGTCGAGAGCGCGGCCCGGTTTCTCGCGACCGACGGCGTCGACCGACTGGCTCGCGCCGTCGCCGGAGCCGTCCGCGACGGCGACGACGACACCGTCCGCCGGGGTCGTGAGTCGCTCTCGGCGCTTCGGGCGTTCGAGTCGGCGCTCGACGGCCGCGTGACCGACGACGACGGTGTCGTGGGGTCCGACGCGGGACGCCCGCGCACGGACCCGTCCGCCGAGCACTCCGAGCACTCTGGACACCTCGAGCACGCTCCGGACCACTTTCACCCCGCTCGCGGAACGGTTTTAGGTGGCGATGGCAAACGGGGTGACAGATGAGACGAGGTGACAGATGACCCGAGTCGTCCACACGGGCGACACGCACCTCGGGTACCAGCAGTACCACTCGCCGACGCGGCGGCAGGACTTCCTCGACGCCTTCCGGCAGGTGGTCGACGACGCGGTCGCCGAGGAGGTGAGCGCGGTCGTCCACGCCGGCGACCTCTTCCACGACCGCCGGCCGGCGCTACCGGACCTCCTCGGGACGCTCTCGGTGCTCCGGCGGCTCTCGGAGGTGGGGATCCCGTTCCTCGCGGTCGTGGGGAACCACGAGTCGACGCGCGGGGGGCAGTGGCTCGACCTGTTCGAGCGACTGGGGCTCGCCACGCGACTGGGGTCGGAGCCCGAGGTCGTCGATGACGTCGCCTTCTACGGGCTCGACCACGTCCCGCCGTCGAAACGGGACGACCTCGACTACGCGTTCGACCCCCACGGGGCGGCGTCGGCCGTCCTCGTCGCCCACGGCCTCTTCACCCCCTTCGCGCACGCCGACTGGGAGACGGAGACCGTCCTCGCCGAGGCAACCGTCGACTTCGACGCGGTCCTCCTCGGCGACAACCACGCGCCGGGCGTCGAACGGGTCGACGGCACGCCCGTGACGTACTGCGGGTCGACCGAGCGCGTCTCCGCGGCCGAGCGCGACGGCCGCGGCTACAACCTCGTCAGCTTCGGTGACGCGGTGGACATCCGACGACGTGCCGTCGAGACGCGACCGTTCGTCTTCGTCGAGGTCACGCTCGCCGAGCGCGAGGGCGAAGACCGCGTGCGCGAGGCGGTCCGCCAGTACGACCTCGCAGACGCCGTCGTCGTCGTCGAGATCACGGGCGACGGCGACCCCGTCACGCCGGCGAGTATCGAGGAACTCGCGACGGAGCGGGGGGCGCTCGTCGCGCGCGTCACCGACCGCCGGGAGTTCGAGACCGCGACGGACGTGGAGACGAGCGTCGACTTCGCGGACCCCGACGAGGCGGTCCGCGAGCGGGTGGCCGAACTGGGGCTCTCGCCGGCGGCGCTCGACGTCGACGACGCAGTCAGGGGAGAGGTCGCGGACACGAACGTCCGCGACACGGTGAAACGACGGATCGAGGAACGACTCGACGACGTCTCGGCGTTCGAGCCCGCATCGCCGGCCGACTCGGCGGCGGGCACGACACCCGCGGAGGAGGTGGACGGAGAGGACACCACGGAGAACGGGGGCAGTGGGAACGAAGAGGAACCCGGCGCCGCGGCAGACGAGGCGACCGCTGGCGGTGCGGCGACCGGACCGACCGGCGAATCGACGGCGACCGCGCGATCGGAGCGTGACGGTGCGGACGGCGACGACGAGGCGGATGGCGACGACGAGGCGGGCGACGGACAGGTCTCGATGGGGGACTTCCTGTGAGGTTCGACCGGCTCCGGCTCACGAACTTCAAGCCGTACGCCGACGCCGACCTCTCGCTCAACGACGGCGTGACGGTAATCCACGGGCTGAACGGGAGCGGGAAGTCCTCGCTCCTGGACGCGTGTTTCTTCGCGCTGTACGGCGCGCGGGCGCTCGACGAGACGCTCGACGACCTCGTCACGACGGGCGCCGAGGAGGCCGAGATCGACCTGTGGTTCACCCACGACGGCGTCTCCTACCACGTCCACCGCCGGCTCAGACGGTCGGGCGAGCGCATCCAGACCGCGGACTGCACGCTCGATGGCCCCGACGCGACGTACGACGGGGCGCGCGACGTGCGCGACCGGATCGCGGGGATGCTCCGGATGGACGCCGACGCGTTCGTCAACTGCGCGTACGTCCGTCAGGGCGAGGTGAACAAGCTCATCAACGCCACGCCCACCGAGCGAGGGACGATGCTCGACGACCTCCTCCAGCTAGGCAAACTGGAGGAGTACCGCGAGCGCGCCGGCCAGGCGCGGCTCGGCGTCGAGGACGTCCGGAGCGAGAAGCGCGGCGCGCTCGACCAGCTCGACGCGACGATCGACGAGTACGAAGCGCGAGAGCTCCCCGAGACGCTGAACACCCTCCGGAGCCAGCGGTCGGAGGTCGACGCGAAGATCGAGCGGTACGAGGACCAGCGCGAGCGCGCACGAGAGACGCTCGACGAGGCGACGGACGTCCTCGACGCCCACGAGGAGACCCGCGAGGAGCTGGCGCGCCTCGACGACGAGATCGACGACCTCGAAGCGGCGGTTCGGGAGACGGAGGCCGAACGCGACGACATCCGCGACCGCCTCGGCACCGAGCGCGAGCGGATCGACGGCCTCGGCGACGAGATCGACGACCGGCTGGCCGGCACCGACCTCGACGACGCCGCGCCGGAGGCGATCGACGCACGCGTCGAGACGCTGTCGTCGCAGGCCGACGAGCGACGCGAGGAGGC
Source organism: Salinigranum marinum (assembly GCF_024228675.1). Lineage (NCBI taxonomy): Archaea > Methanobacteriati > Methanobacteriota > Halobacteria > Halobacteriales > Haloferacaceae > Salinigranum > Salinigranum marinum. Next base: position 2,104,414 of record NZ_CP100461.1, read on the forward strand.
GGCCGACGGGCGAACGCGGGCGAAGGCGCTGGAGACGCAGGCGGAGAACCTCGCGTCGAAGGTCGACGATCTGGCCTCGCGTGCGACCGAGAAGCGCGAGCGGGCGTCGGAGCTCGAGGGGGACGCCGAGACCGCCGCGGCGGAACTCGACGAGCGACGCGAGCAGCTCGCTGACCTCGAATCGGAGGCCGACGAACTCCGTGCGAGCTTCGAGACGGAGCCCGTCGAGCCCGGCGAAGCGGCGTCACACCTCGAATCACTCCGGGAGCGCCTCGACGAGATCCGGGAGCGGCGGGGGGAGGTCGCCGCCGCGCTCGAAGCCGCCCGAAGCCGCGTCGAGGAGGCGGAACGCCTCCGCGAGGCGGGCAAGTGTCCCGAGTGCGGACAGCCCGTCGAGGGCTCGCCGCACGTCGAGCGGCTGGCGGACGACCGTGACCGCGTCGCGGAGCTCGAAGCCGAGTTGGCCGACTGCGAGGCCGACCGCGAGGAGTGTGAGGCGGCGATCGACGAGGCCGAAGAACTCGTCGACCGCGAGGGCCGGATCGAGTCGATCAGTGAGCGGCGGTCGACGCTCGCGCAACTGGTCGACGACCGCGCCGAGAGCGTCGCGGAGACGCGCGACCGCGCCGTCCGGCTGCGCGAGGAGGCCGAGGAGCTCGACTCGCAGGCGAGCGAGGCACGAGAGGCGAGCGAGACGCAGGCCGAACGTGCGGAGACGGTCCGCGCGGAGGCCGCCGAAACCACGGCAGAAGCCGAGCGGCTGGACGAACGGGTCGAGCGGTTGACCGAACTCGCCGAGATCGTCGACGAGCGCGCCGAGGCGGCCGCGACCGTCGAGCGGCTGCGCGAGCGGCGCGAGCGGCTGGCCGACCTGAACGCCGAACGGAACGACCGACTGCAGGAGAAGCGCGAACGCCGCCGCGAACTGGCCGCGGCGGTCGACGAGGAGACCGTCGCGGACGCGCGGGAGAACAAACAGCGGGCCGAGACGTACATCCAGCAGGCCGACGAGACCCTCACGGAGCTACAGGAGCGCCGCGACGCGCTCCAGAGTCGGATCGGGAGCGTCGAGAGCGAACTCGACCAGCTCGACAGCCTCCGCGAGGAGCGCGACGCGCTCGCCGCGCGGGTCGACGGGCTGGACTCGCTCCACGACGAGACCGAGGCGCTGGAGGCGATGTACGGCGACCTCCGCGCCGACCTCCGCCAGCGGAACGTCGAGACGCTCGGGCGGATGCTGAACGAGACGTTCGATCTCGTCTACGGCAACGACGCCTACTCGCACATCCGGCTCGACGGCGAGTACGAACTCACGGTGTTCCAGAAAGACGGCACCGAACTCGCACCCGACCAGCTCTCGGGTGGCGAGCGAGCGCTGTTCAACCTTTCACTGAGATGTGCCATCTACCGCCTCCTCGCGGAAGGGATCGACGGCGCGGCCCCGATGCCGCCGCTCATCCTCGATGAGCCCACCGTCTTCCTCGACTCCGGCCACGTCTCCCGGCTCGTCGATCTGGTCGACGAGATGCGCTCGCTCGGCGTCAGACAGATCGTGATCGTGAGCCACGACGACGAACTCGTCGGCGCGGCCGACGACCTCGTCCGCGTCGAGAAGAACCCGACGTCGAACCGCTCGGCCGTCGAACGGGTCGACGACCCGACCCTCGCGGCTGTCGGCGCGGGCCCCGAACCGGAGTAGCCGCGAACGGCTACGGACGCAAGACGGCTACGGCCTCGCGGGTCGTCTCGGTCGCGTCGTAGCCGCGCTCGCCGGCCACGTCGCGTTCCTCGACGAGGCCCGCCGCGCGGAACTCCAGCAACAGCCCGTGGAGATCGGACTCACAGAGGTCGTACGCCGAGAGGAGTTCGCGGATCCCGATCGGCCCCCGGTCGGCGAGTTCGACCAATAGCCCGAGCGCCTGCTCCGTGTGGGCGGCCGTCACGACGCGTCTGATCGAGTCGGGGACGCCAGCGGCGGCGACGTCGAGCGCCGACGCGCCGTCGAGGACCGTGAGTTCCCCGTTCGGGAGATACCGTTTTTCGCCCGTCTCGGGGTCGCGGACGAGGCTCGACTCGCTCGACCGCTTCACGAGGAGATACCGCGTCCCGTCCGTGTCGCACACCGTTCGCATGGGCATACGGAGCCGCTCGCCCCGCTTATCCGTTCCGCTCGGGCGCGGAGACGGAGACGGACTCGGACTCGGCGTCGGTCGTAACGTCCGGCTGGCACCCTACCGGACTCGGTCGGCGCGTCATTCATCGGGCCGGCCGAGCCGCCCCGCAGAGGCGGCCCAACCTCGGTGTGGTCACGTATGTGAGCGTGCGGGACGCGGCGGCCCGTCCGGAGGACGGCGGTGCTCCCACGCGAGAGAAGAAACGCGTTCGGCTCAGGCGGCGTCCTTGAGTCGGATCGCCGCGCTGGCTTCGACCCACGCGAGCGGGTTCTCGGCGTCGAAGAAGACGACGCCGTCGTCGACCTCGTATGTCTCGATGTCGACGGCCGGGTCGTGGTCGTCGGAGCGATCCCGCCTGTCGGCACGAGTCGGGTCTGACATCGCCTCATGGTATGACGTACCATGTCATATGTCTTTCTTTCGCGACGGAATTTGTCCCCCGACCCGCGGGGCCCACTGACGCGCGGACGCGGGGGGAAAGACTGGGTTTTTAGCCGGGAGCGGCGAAGAGTGGCTACATGGATCAGACGGACTTCGGTGACTTCTCCACACCCACCGAGGCGGCGGACGACGGCGGGGGTGACGGCGATCACCCGACCGAGTCCGGCGGTGATGGGGATCGCCCGGACGAGTCGGCCATCGCGCAGGCGGTCGCCGGGAACGGCGGGCCACAGGTCACGGAGGTGGTCGCGGACGACCGGGCGGGCTACCCCGAGGCCGACGGTGTCGTCGATCTGATGGTCACGCAGGTCGACTACACCATCGAGGGCCAGGGGCGCGACGAGTACCCCGTCATCCACGTCTTCGGGCGGACGCCCGACAACGAACCCGAACACGTCCGCGTCCTCGGCTTCGAGCCCTACTTTTACGCGCCGACGGAGACGCTCTCCGACGCCGACCTCGACCGCGACGTCATCACCCGAACCGAGGAGGGGTACGAGAGCATCCGGGGGGAGTCGCTGACGAAGATCTGTACGCGGACGCCACGGGACGTCGGCCAGATCCGCGACGACTTCGAACACTACGAGGCGGACATCCTCTTCCCCAACCGGTTGCTCATCGACAAGGACGTCGGGAGCGGGATCCGCGTCCCGGCTCGACGGCTGGAGTCGGGATCGGTCCAGGTGCCACACGAGGAGGTCGAGGCGCACGACGTCGACGCCGACCTCCGCGTGAACACGTTCGACATCGAGGTCGACGACCGCAACGGCTTCCCCGAGGACGGCGAGGAGCCGGTCGTCTGTCTCACCAGCCACGACTCCTACCGGGACCAGTACGTCGTCTGGCACGCGGTCGCCCCTGAGGGCAACGGCGAGTCCGTCGAAGCGCTGACCGGGTACGACCCGCTCGGCGAAGGGATCGACGTGGAGGTCCGGTCGTTCGCCGACGAGGACGCGATGCTCGACGCCTTCCTCGCCTACATCGAGGAGACCGACCCCGACGTCCTGACCGGGTGGAACTTCGAGGACTTCGACGCCCCCTACCTGTTGGACCGTCTGGAGGTGCGGAACCCCCGGACCGACCGTGATCTCGCCATCGAACGGCTCTCGCGGGTCGGCGAGGTGTGGCGCGGCGGTTGGGGTGGTCCCGACGTGAAGGGTCGCGTGGTGTTCGACCTGCTGTACGCGTACAAGCGGACGCAGTTCACCGAACTCGAATCGTACAGGCTCGACGCCGTCGGCGAGCTCGAACTCGACGCGGGCAAAGAGCGGTACTCGGGCGACATCGGCGACCTCTGGGAGCAAGAGCCGGAACGCCTGCTGGAGTACAACCTCCGCGACGTCGAACTCTGTGTCGAGATCGACCGCAAGCAGGAGGTCATCGCTTTCTGGGACGAGGTGCGATCGTTCGTCGGCTGCAAACTCGAAGACGCTCCCACGCCGGGAGATACGGTCGACATCTACGTCCTCCACAAGGTCCACGACGAGTTCGCCCTGCCGTCGAAAGGCACGGTAGAAAGCGAAGAGTACGAGGGTGGTGCGGTGTTCGAGCCCATCGTCGGCGTCAAGGAGAACGTCACGGTGCTCGACCTCAAGTCGCTGTACCCGATGTGTATGGTGACGATCAACGCCTCGCCGGAGACGAAGGTCGACCCCGAGACGTACGGGGGCGAGACGTACCGTGCACCCAACGGCACCCACTTCCGGCGGGAGCCGGACGGGATCATCCGGGAGATGGTCGACGAACTCTTGGATGAGCGCGAGCAGAAGAAGGCGCTGCGGAACGACCACGACCCCGACTCCCAGGCGTACGAGCAGTTCGACCGCCAGCAAGCGGCGGTGAAAGTCATCATGAACTCGCTGTACGGCGTGCTGGGCTGGGACCGCTTCCGGCTGTACGACAAGGAGATGGGTGCGGCGATCACCGCCACCGGGCGCGAGGTGATCCAGTTCACCGAGGAAGTGGCGAGCGGACTGGACTACCAGGTCGCGTACGGGGACAGCGTGACCGGGGACCGACCGATCGTCGTCAAAGATCCCAGCGACACTGTCCGTATCCTCCCTATTCGAGAACTGTTCGCTCGCGGCGAACACACGTCGGATCGTTCCCTGCTCGTCACGGCCGACGGCGGACCCGTCGCGAGCGCGGAACTGGGAAAGGAACGTCGGATGATCGAAGGGTGGGAGGCGCTCTCGGTTAGTGATAAAGGGAACGCGGAGTGGCAACCGATCACGCAGGCGATCCGACACGAGACCGACAAGTCAGTCGTGACTCTCCAGCACAAGTTCGGCGAATCGACGACGACGCGAGACCACTCGTACGTCGTCGAGCGCGATGGTCGCCTCGTCGAGCGTTCGCCGAACGATGTCGAGAGCCCGCTCCGTGTCCCGGGCGTGCCCGACGTGACCGAAAGGGACTCTGTCGACGTGTACGAGGCACTCCGAGGCTATGAACGCGAGCATCTCGATGGGCGAAGCGTCGGCGCGAACGAGGCCAATAAGGAAGTCAAGCGCGTTCAGGCGAACGACGATTGGGTGTGGTTCGGACACGGACACCACGTTCACCAGTCTAAAACGGTCCGAGTCAGGCGGTATATCGACCTCGAAAGCGAGGACGGGCAAGCGCTGATCAGACTGCTCGCGGCGTACGTGTCGGAAGGGAGCGCCTCGACGGTCGAGACGACCGATACCAAGTGTGGAGCGAGTATCGCCGAGTCACGGGGCGATTGGCTCGAACAGCTTCAGACCGACTATCACCGACTATTCGACAACACGACTGCGAGTATCTCCGCCAGTGACACCCGGACCGAGCGCTCCGTCGAGTACAGCACGGAGGGCGGGCAGGCGTCGACCACGTACGACGACCGGACATTCAAACTCCAGATGATGAACGAACTCGCGGCCGTGTTCTTCGGCGAGTTCGCCGGCCAGACCTCCCGAAAAAAACGTGTCCCATCGTTCGTCTACCACCTCCCCGATGACCTCCAAGGACTGTTCCTCGACGTACTCGTCGAAGGCGACGGGTCACAGGTGTTCCCGAGGTACACGGACGAGTGTGCCGAGCGTCACTTCGACTTCGAAACCACGAGTCGGGAACTCGCAGGGGGGCTCTCGATGCTCCTCACGCAGCAAAATCGGAAGCACTCATTGAAGTACCGTGAGTCGAACGCGTCGTACACGATTCGGACGTGCGACGACTACCGCGATGGACGGGATCCGGTCCTGACCGATGTCGACTACAACGGGTACGTTTACGATCTGAGCGTCGAGAACAACGAGAACTTCGTCGACGCTGTCGGCGGGATCGTACTGCACAACACCGATTCGGTCATGCTCGAACTCGGCCCCGACGTCTCCAAGCAGGAGGCGATCGATCAGTCGTTCGAGTTGGAGGCGGAGATCAACGCCGCGTACGACCAGTTCGCCCGCGATCGACTCGGGGCGGACGACCACCGCTTCCAGATCGAGTTCGAGAAGCTCTACCGGCGGTTCTTCCAGGCGGGCAAGAAGAAACGCTACGCGGGCCACATCGTCTGGAAGGAGGGTAAGGACGTCGACGACATCGACATCACCGGCTTCGAGTACAAGCGGTCGGACATCGCGCCTGTCACCAAGGAGGTCCAGCGGGAGGTCATCGAGATGATCGTCACCGGGGAACCGACCGACGAGATCAAGACGTACGTCAACGGGATCATCGCGGACTTCTCCGACGGCCACCTCTCGCTCGACGACGTGGGCGTCCCCGGCGGGATCGGCAAGCGGCTCACGGCGTACGAGACCGACACGGCTCACGTGAGGGGGGCGAAGTACGCCAACCTCCTGCTCGGGACGAACTTCGGCCGCGGGTCGAAGCCGAAACACCTGTATCTCGCGAAGGTCCACCCGGACTTCTGGCAGCGGATCGAGTCGAACCACCCCGAGATCGCGGACGACCCGCTCTACCTGGCGTTCAAGCGCGATCCCGACGTCATCTGCTTCGAATACGCCGACCAGGTACCCGAGGAGTTCGTGGTCGACTGGGACAAGATGCTCGACAAGACGCTGAAAGGACCGATCTCCCGCGTCATCGAGGCGCTCGGCATGTCGTGGGACGAGGTGAAAAGCGGCCAGCAACAGACCGGACTCGGATCGTTCATGTAGTCTGAATAACTTTTTTGGCTCAAAAACGCTTATTCGCGGCGCTATCGTGTCGACACCATGTCACACAGTATCACGGTGAGTGGCACGGTCACGGACGGGGGCGGGCGGCCGGCGCGGGACGTCGAGGTACTCGTCGTCGACATCGACACCGGACTCGACGATGCGCTCGGGATCGACACGACGACGCCCGACGGCCGGTTCGAGGTGACGGCGACACGTGACGACGTCGGCGGAGTGGTGGAGGGCGACCCGGAACTGGTCGTCCATCTCTTCGACGACGGCCGTCACGTGAACGCCAACCCCGTCGATGGAGGCACGACCGGGCTCTCGTTGACCGTCGAGCGTGATCGCGTCACACTGGATCCGATGGCGATGATGGAGGCGGCACAGTCGATGCACCACGGCATGGGCGGCCAGCGGGGCGTCGAGAACATTCCGGTGGGACCGTCGGCCCCGGGCCACGGTCGGTTCCAGCGGATGTTCCCCCACCTCACGCCCGCGGACCACGACGTGGCGTTTCTGAAGGAGATCGGTCTCCCTGGCGGGCCGCTCGACGAGAGCGCGGCCGGCAGCGTGGACGACGGGCCGCTCCCCAGCGGCTTCGTCTTCCTCGGACAGTTCATCGACCACGACATCACGCTCGACCCGCTGTCGAGCCTGACACGGCAGAACGACCCGGACGCGCTCCGGAACTTCCGAACGCCCGGACTCGACCTCGATTCGGTGTACGGCGCGGGCCCCGAGGCCGATCCCTTCCGGTACGAGTCGCCGTTCGTCGGCGGGGACAACCACTATCTCCTGCTCGCCGACGCCGACCGGATCGACCTCCCACGGAACCACCACGACACCGCGCTCATCGGCGACCCGCGGAACGACGAGAACCTGATCATCTCGCAGTTGCACTACGCGATGTTGAACTTCCACAACGCCGTCGTCGACTGGCTCGGGGACGTCCCCGACCTGTTCGAGAAGGCACAGACGATCGTCCGACGGCACTACCACTGGATCGTGCTCCACGAGTACCTCCCCGCGGTCTGTGATACGGACATCATCGAACGGGTCCGCGACGATGGCGACCGGCGGTTCTTCACCGTGGAACCGAGCGAGCAGGCGTACATCCCGCTCGAGTTCTCCGGTGCGGCGTACCGCTTCGGGCACAGTCAGGCCCGACTCGACTACCGGGTAAACTCGGGCTTCGAGGGACCGCTCTTCGGGATGCCGGGCGACACGGACGCGCTCGGGACGGGCTTCCAGGCGGTGCCCGAGCACAAGGCGGTCAACTGGCGGTATCTCTTCGACTTCGACGGCTCGGACGTCGACCCACAGCCAGTACGGGCGATCGATCCACGGTTGGCACCGGACCTCCTGGCTCTCCCGTTCGTCATGGACGCGGAGGCGTGGCGGAAATCACTCGCGTCGCGCAACCTCGTCCGGGGACGGCAGCTCGGACTCCCGTCGGGCCAGGCGGTCGCCCGGAACATCGGGGACGTCCCCGTCGTCTCGAACGACGACGTCGGCTTCGACGCGATCCTCTCCGACCACGGACAGAGCCAGGACACGGAGATGCCGCTGTGGTACTACGTCCTCGCGGAAGCGGCCCACTTCACCGGCGGCGACCACCTAGGCCCGGTCGGTTCACGGATCGTCGCCGAGACGCTCGTGGGACTGGTCGACTCAGACCCGTCCTCGTACCGGACCGTCCACCCGGGCTGGACGCCGACGCTGCCGGGGCCACACAGCGGAAGCAACGACTTCCAGATAGCCGACCTGCTCGAGTTCGCCGTCGACGGCGGCTACACACATCCGGCGCAGTGAGGCACCCGGTGCGACGGCTGGCCGGATCCGACTGGACGGGGTGAGGCCCGAACGGTTCTTTCGAGCCCCGGGCGGGTTCACTGAACAGTCTACCCCAATAAATAGTTCACCCGCGGTCGGGCGGCGACCTGACACGGGGGACGACTCGTCCGAGGCGGCGACGAACCGCCGGCGGTGCTGGATGGCGGGCTGACACCGATCGGGGACGCCCGACGAGCGACGGGGATCGGGGAAACGGAGGGAGTATCGCGTGCCTACGGCATCGGCCGAGGTGGGTTTCTCGCCGAACGGATTTCCCACATGCTCAAGATTCCTTTTCGAAATCGAAACTCCGATGGGGTAGATGCGTAAGCATTATGGAGCCGACTCCCCCACATCGGGATAGAGGAACACCAACAACATGGCCACACTCGAAATCAAGAACCTCCACGCCGAGGTCGCAGAGGACGACGGCGAAGTCATTCTCCGGGGCGTCGACCTGGAGGTACGCTCGGGCGAGATTCACGCACTGATGGGTCCGAACGGATCGGGCAAATCGACGACTGCGAAGATCATCGCCGGTCACCCCGCCTACGAGGTCACCGACGGCGAGATCCTCCTGCACCTCGACGAGGAGGAGTTCGGCGAGGACATCGAGATCCCCGCGAACATGCAGACGTGGGACCTCCTCGCCCTCGAACCGAACGAGCGGGCCGCGCTCGGCATCTTCCTGGGTTTCCAGTATCCCGCAGAGATCGAGGGCGTCACGATGACGAACTTCCTCCGGCAGGCGCTCAACGCCAAGCTCGAAGAGCGCGAGGAGCTGTTCGAGGGCGACGACGAGGACGAGGCCGAGGCCGAAGAGGAAGACGCCGGCTACGAGACCTCCCCGATGGAGGGTCCCGCCGACGAGGGTGAGGTCGGCGTCGCGGAGTTCCAGCAGCTCCTCAAGGAGAAGATGGAGCTGCTCGACATGGACGAGAAGTTCGCCCAGCGCTACCTCAACGCGGGCTTCTCCGGCGGCGAGAAGAAGCAGAACGAGGTTCTCCAGGCGGCGATCCTCGAACCGTCGGTCGCGGTACTCGACGAGATCGACTCCGGGCTGGACATCGACCGCCTCCAGGACGTCTCGAAGGGGATCAACGCCCTGCGCGACGAGCAGGGGACGGGCATCCTGCAGATCACCCACTACCAGCGCATCCTCGAGTACGTCGAGCCCGACCACGTCCACATCATGCTCGACGGCAAGGTCGTCAAGAGCGGCAGTGCCGACCTCGCCCGTCAGCTCGAGGACAAGGGCTACGACTGGATCCGCGAGGAAGTGTACGAGGCGGCGTAACTGTGAGTGGTTACGCACAAGGTCATAAGCAACGAACCGTAACAACACGACACACATCATGAGCTCCGAACAAGACCACCTCAAAGAGACCGACACCGAAGCCCGCTTCGAATTCAAGAAGGAGCAGAAGTCCTCCTTCCAGGCGGAGAAGGGCCTCACCGAGGAGACGATTCGCGTCATAAGCGAAGACAAAGACGAACCGGAGTGGATGCTGAAGCGTCGCCTCCGCGCGCTGAAGCAGTTCCACGAGATGCCGATGCCGACCGACTGGCCCGGCCAGCCGGACCTCTCCGAAGTCGACGTCAACGAGATCGTGCCGTACATCCGGCCGGACGTCGAGACTCGCGGCGGCGTCGACGACTGGACCGACCTGCCCGACGACATCAAGGACACGTTCGACAAGTTGGGGATCCCCGAGGCCGAGAAGAACGCGCTCTCGGGCGTCGGTGCCCAGTACGAGTCCGAAGTCGTCTACCAGAACATGCAGGAGCGCTGGGAGGAGAAGGGCGTCGTCTTCTGCAACATGGACAAGGCCGTCCAGGAGTACCCCGACCTCGTCCGCGAGCACTTCATGACGAAGTGCGTTCCGCCCTCCGATAACAAGTTCGCCGCCCTGCACGGCGCGGTGTGGTCCGGCGGCTCGTTCGTCTACGTCCCAGAGGGCGTGACGGTCGAGATGCCAGTCCAGGCGTACTTCCGGATGAACTCCGAAGGGATGGGCCAGTTCGAGCACACGCTCATCATCGCCGAGGAGGGGAGCGAGGTCCACTACATCGAGGGCTGCTCGGCTCCGAAGTACTCCGCGTTCAACCTCCACTCCGGCGGTGTCGAGGTCTTCGTGGGAGAAGACGCTCACGTCCAGTACTCGACGGTGCAGAACTGGTCGAAGAACACGTACAACCTCAACACCAAGCGCGCAATCGTCGAGAAGGGCGGTCGCATGGAGTGGATCTCGGGCTCGATGGGCTCGAAGGCCACCATGCTCTACCCCTCGTCGGTGCTGAAGGGTCGCGGTGCCTCGGACAACCACATCACAATCGCGTTCGCGGGCAAGGGCCAGAACATCGACACCGGTGCGAAGGTGTACCACAACGCCCCCGAGACGAAGTCGACGATCGAGTCCAAGAGTGTCAGCAAGGACGGCGGCCGGACCAACTACAGAGGACTGGTCCACATCGCCGACGGCGCACACGACTCCTCGACGGCGGTCGAGTGTGACGCGCTGATGTTCGACAACGACTCGACCTCCGACACGATGCCGTACATGGAGATCAACGAGTCGACCGTCGACGTGGCCCACGAGGCCACCGTGGGCAAGATCGGCGACGAGGACGTCTTCTACCTCCAGTCGCGCGGGCTGGACGACGACGACGCCAAGCAGATGATCGTCTCGGGCTTCATCGAGCCCATCACCGAAGAGCTGCCGATCGAGTACGCGGTCGAACTCAACCGCCTGGTGGAACTCGAGATGGAGGGGAGCCTCGGATAACATGAGCACACAACTGCCAGCCAGCATCTCTGAGGAGACGGTCCGACAGCTCTCCGAGGAGCGCGACGAACCCGAGTGGCTGCTGGAGACGCGACTGGAGGCGCTCGCCGCGCTTTCGGACGCGGAGCTGCCGGACGTCATCCAGACGCCCGGTCGCCGGTGGACGAACCTCGCTGTGCTCGACTTCGAGGAGCTCGTCGACCCGCTCGCCCAGACCGAAGAGCGCGACCTCGTCTCGCCCGAATCCGAGGTCGAAGTGCTGTCGTTCGTCGACGCCGTCGCGGAGCACGAGGAGGTCGTCCGCGACTCCTTCGGGAGCGTCATCGATCCCGAGCGCGACTACCTGACGGCGCTCTCGGTGGCGCTCTTCTCGTCGGGGACGCTCGTCTACGTCCCCGAGGGTGTCGACGCCGAGGACGTGAAGATCCGGACGCGGATGGAGGGCCGGTCGCTGTTCAACCACACCCTCGTCGTGACCGAGGACTCCTCGTCGGTGACGATCCTCGAACGACAGTCGTCGGAGCCCTACAGCGAGGAGGGGATGCGCTACTACAGCGGCCTCGTCGAGATCGACGCCGGCGAGAACTCGTACGTCCAGTACGGCGCGCTCCAGAACCTCTCGGAAGAGACGTACAACTACACGCTGAAGCGCGGCGTCACCGACACCTACTCGACCGTGAACTTCATCGAGGGGAACCTCGGGTCGCGGCTGACCCGGTCGGACATCGAGACCGAGCTCAACGGCGACTCCTCGGAGACGAAGATCGTCGGCGCGTTCTTCGGTCACCGTGACCAGCACTTCGACGTCAACGCCCGCGTCTGGCACCAGGCCGAACACACCACCGCCGACCTCGTCACCCGCGGCGTCCTCGACGAGGAAGCACGGTCGGTGTACGAAGGGGTCCAAGACGTCGGCCGCGGCGCGTGGGACACCAACTCCTACCAGCGCGAGAACACGCTGATGCTCTCGGACGACTCCGAGGCCGACGCCTCGCCGAAGCTCATCATCCACAACCACGACACCGAAGCGAGCCACTCCGCGACGGTCGGGCAGGTCGACCAGGAGGACCTCTTCTACATGACTTCCCGGGGCATCCCGCATCTGACGGCGCGGAACATGCTCGTCGAGGGCTTCTTCGTGCCGGTCCTCGAGGAGATCGCGGTCGACGAACTCCGCGACGACCTCGAAGAACTGATCGCCGCGCGGCTCCGGTAACGCCGCAGCGCGGTCCGGTTCCACGCGAATCCCGCCTTTTTCTCCCTCACTCGACCGGACGATGCCGCCACGGCGGCTCAGTCGTCGTCGGCTTCGACCGGGCCGGTGTCACCCGCAGACGGCGAGACCTCGAACCGCTCGTCGAGCGCGTCGACGACCGCGGCCCAGCCGCCGTACTCCAGTTCGGAGGACTCGACGGTGCCGGGGCCGAAGCTCCCTTGCCGATCGCGGAACTCGCGGAACTCGCGGGCGGCGTCGTCACGCACCGAGTCCCAGAACGACGCGTCGAACGGATACACCGGTTCGGAGAACTGCCCGTCGTTCAGCACCATCCCCACTGCCTTCACCAGCGGCGGCCCGTCGTAGTACGACGGGATCTCGGAGTCGTCGCTCCGCACGGGGTAGAGGACGCCGTGGTGTGACCCCCGCATCGCGCCGGCGACGTACGGCGGCGTGCCGTACGGCTGGACGACCTCGCCGGGCGACGGGAAGTCCTTCTGCGTGCGGACGATCGCGACGGGGTCGTCCTTGCCGACGTACTCGCCGGCGATGTTGTGCAGGCGCTGGGTCGACACCGCGGCGACGGTCGCGCCGGTCGCCCGCGAGTGGATCTTCCGGACGGCGAACCGGTGCGGCTCCATCAACAGCGCCAGCAGTCGCCAGGAGTCCTCGGGAACGTCGAGTTCGACGACGCGCTCGCCCTCGGTGTGTTCGAGGTCCATGACCTCGAAGGTGAATCCCTCGTGGATAGTGTCTTTCAGCAGGAGTCCGCCCGTGTGACGGGGGTCCGCGAAGGTCGTATAGAGCGGCTGGTTGAACGCCCCGGGCTCGGTCTTGTCGGCCCCGAACACCAGGAAGGGCTCGCTCTCGCGCTCTTCGAGGGCGAGTTCGGCGACGCCGGGGCCGAGCCCCCGGACGTTGCCCGAGAAGGCGTCCTTCAGGAGGTCCTGCCCCGCCCCGTACAGGCCCTGCTCCTCGGCGACCGTCGTGCCGGCCTCGAAGGCGTCCCACGCGAGTTGGTGGATCACCTCGGCGTCCTCGCCCTCGCGGTGGCTCATCAGTAGGTCGATGTCGTCACCGACGGTAAACACCCAGTAGTCGTCGAGGACGTCCGCCGCTGCGAGACGTGACTCGACCGCCTCGACCACCTCGTCGGTGGGACGGAGGTGTCCGGCGTTGCTTCCCACGTCCGCCTTGATGCACGACAGGGTTCGCATGGCTCGGATACTACTGTGTTACGAAACGGAGTTAAGTGTTACTGGTGCTACAACTAGAGTGTCCGTTCGGACGGGACGGAGATGATCGTGTACCCGGCCGGAGGTGGACCCCGGTCAGACGTGCTCGTCCAGGAACGCGACGATCTCCCGGTACGCTTCGATGCGGTTCTCCAGCTTTGAGAAGCCGTGGCCCTCGTCGTCGAAGACGAGTTCGCGGACGGGGACCCCCTGGTCGCGCGCCTCCTCGACGATCTGGTGTGCCTCGCTCACGGGGACGCGCGGATCGTTCGCCCCGTGGAGAACGAACAGCGGCGTGGCGATGTGTTCGATGTTGTTGATCGGCGAGATCCGCTCGAGGAACTCGCGGTCCTCGGCGAGCGAACCGTACTCGGCCTCGCGGAGTTTTCGCCGCCAGTCGCCCGTGTTCTCGAGGAAGGTGACGAAGTTGGCGATGCCGACGATGTCGACGCCGGCGGCCCACAGGTCGGGGTACTCCGTGAGTGCGGCGAGCACCATGAAGCCGCCGTACGAGCCGCCCATGGCGACGATCCGGTCGGGGTCGACTGCGGGGTGGTCGTGGAGCCACTCGACGGCGGCCTCGATGTCGGCGACGGAGTCCATCCGGTTTTCGACGTCGTCGAGGTGACCGTACGCCTTCCCGTAGCCCGAGGAGCCGCGGACGTTCGGCTCGAACACCGCGTAGCCGTGGTTGATGAAGTACTGTTTCGTCGCCGAGAACGACGGACGGCGCTGTGATTCGGGGCCGCCGTGGATGTCGACGATGACCGGTACAGTGCCCTCGGTGTCGGGCACCGAGAAGTACGCGGGGATCTCCCGGCCGTCGAACGTGGGGTAGTGGACGAGTTCGGGCCCGACGAACGTGTCGCGCGGGATCCCCGCGGTCGCGGCGCGCGTCCAGCGTTCGGTCTCGCCCGAGCGGACGTCGACGACGTGGACGTTCGTGTTGTCGGCCGCGGCCGACGCCGAGAGCGCGAACCGGTCGCCGGCGTCGTCGAAGCTCACGCCGCCAGCGGTCCCCGGAGGGAGGTCGGGCGTCGGAAGCGGGTCGACGCGGCCCGGTGCGGGGAGTTCGCCCACGGTGAGTTCGGTGTAGCCGTCGACGTTGCGTGAGAACACCAGCCGACGGGCGTCGTGGTCGACGGCGACGCCGTCGACCTCCCAGTCGCCGTCGGGCGAGTTACGGTTCGGTCGATCCTCGTAGTCGCCCTCGACGGCCACCGGCGACAGTTCGCCCGTCGAGAGGTCGATCCGTGCGAGGTACAGCGTGTCGGCGTCGCCGTCGTCGGTGACGAGGTAGACGTTCTCCCCGTCGGGACCCCACGAGGCGCTCTGATACCGGACGCTCCCCTCGTGGGGCGTGAGGTGCCGGAGTTCGCCCGACTCGACGTCGAGCACCGAGACGTCCTGATCGAAGTTCGAGTATGCCTCGGTCACCAACAGCCGGGAGTCGTCGGGCGACCACCCGTCGAGGGTGAGCCAGCCGTCGCCCTCCGTGACGAGTCGGGCGTCGTCGCCGGCCCCCTCGCGACCCTGGACGTAGACGTCGAAGACGGCCTCGTCCCGCCGGTTGGAGGTAAACGCGATCCGCTCGCCGTCGTGACTCCACCCACCCCAGCGGTGTTTCGCCTCGGGCATCGCCGTGAGGGCCCTGCTCTCGCCGGTCGACGGGGTGAGCGCGAACAACTGTTCCCGTTCGTTGCCGCCCTCGTCCATGCCGAAGACGAGTTCTGGACGCTCCGGCGACCAGGAGACGAACGTGACGCGCTCGTCGAAGAACGTGTGTTGCTCCGGCCACGCGCCGGGGGCGTCGAGCGTCCACACCTGCGGGACGCCCGTCGTGTCCATCAGGAACGCGAGCGTGCCGTCGGGCCCGAACGAGGCACCGTACGCGCTGCGGATGTTCAGATACCGGTCGATGTCGAAGGTGGGACGTGGCCGGGCGTCGGAGTCCGTCATCGAGCGCAGTTCGCTCGGCGGATGTTTACCCCTTTCCTCGGTGGGTCCCGGACGGACGGGTCGACCACCTCACCGGATGCGTCGATGGAAGGGGTCGATCAGTCGATGGAAGGAGTCGATCGGGCGACGGTTCAAATACGAAGCGGAAGCCACCGGCCGACGTGACCTGACTGTCGCCGTGTGGTGGACGCGGTCGTCCGGCACGACGCCACACGTGACGCCCGGCGTGCCGGCTGTTCGCACGCGGTGGGGGATCAAGCAACGAGCGGCTCAGGATGTATGCTCGGGTGTCCGTTCCGACGACTCAGAGCATTCCTTCGGCTTTCAGGCCGGCCATGACGTCGTCGACGAGTTCGTCGAGCGACTCGTACGGGAACTCCTGGTGACCGCTGAGGTTCGCGGCGAGCTCCATCGCCGAGAAGGAGACGTCGCCCGCCTCGAACGTCGTTCCGGGGCCGTCGGGAAGGGCGGGGACCAGATCCATCTGGTTGGTGACGGGGAAATCAGCGGTGCCGAACGCGTCCTCGAACTGTGCGCGGAGTTCGGCTTCGACGTCAGTCATGGATGCATCCACCCCCAAGAACTTCAAAAGCGTTCCGGAACTGGTGCCCGAGCGTCACGTCAGAGCGACGACCACGTGGTCGACTGGTCGGGTAGCCCGGAGACGCGCATCTCGCGCTCCCCGTCGTCGGTGAGCCGGACGTCGATCGCGGCGTCGAACGGCTGGGCGACGACGCTGGAGACGCGTTCGTCGTGCATCGCGGGGTTGAACGCGAAGACGCCGAGTTGGCCGGTCGAGCGGATCCGCCCGGTGAACGTGTGGAGGAAGCGGTAGACCGTCTGGACGTCCTCACAGTACATCAGGAGCGTCGAAACCGAGTCGAGGCCGACGCGGAGCCGACCGCGTGGCCCCTCGGTGAACGACCGGGCGAGCTTCGAGTACTGGATCCCCAGTCCGGTGAGGTCGTTCGGCTGTGAGACGCAGGCGACCGCACCGAGTCCGTCGGCCGGAGCCTCCCTTCCGCCGTCACAGGCGACGACTGCCAGCCGCGAGGCGGGGCAGCCCGTCACGTCGGTCCATCGGGTCGCGGTTCCGTGGAAGGTGTCGTCGGTGTCGACTAACAGCGTCCCACCCTGCCCGTGGGAGACCGGTGAGAGCAGACGCATCGCCAACTCGCCCGGCGCGGCAGCCGGGTCGCCGCGAACGACGAGCGTCGTTCCGGTGGAGACGGGCTGGAGCGGCAGGTCGGAGGTGAACTCGTAGCGGTCGCGCGTGGACGCGGCCTCGGAGCCGGAGTTGACGCTCACGCGTCGGCCCTCCCAGCCTCCGCCAGCCGGCGACGGAGTTCGAGCTGTTCGGACGCTTCGGCCGCGAACAGTCGCAGCGTCGCGCGTTCGTCGGCTGTGTACGTCCGCGGCTCGTCGTCGAGGACACAGAACATCCCGATGGTCTCGCCGTCCGTCGTGGTCAGCTTCGCCCCGGCGTACGAGCGGATACCGAGTTCGTGGAGGAGTTCGTTCGTCTCGAAGAGCGGATCCTGCTGGACGTCCTCGATGACGGTGACGTCGCTTTCGAGGATGGCGTACGTACAGACGGTCTTCTCGCGGGGCAACGACTCCCACTCGGCGCCGTAACAGGATGCGAACCGTTCCTCGTGGGCGTCGACGAGGCCGACGAACGCGAAAGCCGCGTCGAACTGTCGCGAGGCGAGTTCCGTCAGGCGGTCGAAGGCGTCGGTCGCCGCGAGCCCGTCGACGTCGTACGACGCGACCGCGGCCAACCGTGCTCCTTCGTCGTCTGGAAGCGGGTACGCGGTGTGTGTCCGCGCCGTCGTCACGCTCTCGACCAGTTCGGGGAGATACTCGTAGTCCGCCGGGGTCTCCTTCTGGAGGTAGTCGACGACCGCGTGAGCCGTCTCACTGGTGTCGATTTCGGCGAACGGCGCGTCGGTAAAGAGCACACAGCCGATGTCGGGGTGGACTTCCCTGGCGGCCGCGACGACGTCCAACCCGGTCCCGTCGGGGAGTTCGTACTCCGTGACGAGGCAGTCGAACAGCGCCGAGTCGAGTGCCTCCTCGGCCGCCCCGACCGAGTCACACCCCGTGGGACGCAGCTCGCCGGTCCCGGACAGTGCCTGCATCGTCCGTTCGCGTGCCGACGCGTCGGCGTCGACACAGAGGACGGCGGACTGCATCTACTCGGACCCTCTGTCGGTACATCGAACGACAACTCGTCGGTGGACAGCGTGCGGCCAGCGGCGCGGTGTCGCACGCGGCCCCCGGTGGTTCACACTCATCTACGGACGACGAGAAGCCGGTCGTGCGAATAAGTATTCGGTGCCAACTATCAACAGTGAAAGCGCCTTCGCAGCCGCTCCTCCGGGGACGGAACTATACGCCGCGGAACCCATCCGGTGGGCATGGAAGACGACCCCGAACCTGACACGGGATTCGACTTCGACCTCCTCCGCGAACTCACCGAGACGGACGGCGTACCGGGGTACGAAGACGAGGTTCGCGCCGTGGTTCGGCGCGAACTGGCGGCGGCGACCGACGAGATCAGAACGGACGCGATGGGGAACGTCGTCGGAACGGTCGAAGGCGGCGACTACGACGTGCTCGTCGCGGCGCACATGGACGAGGTCGGCTTCATCGTCAGGCACGTCACCGACGAGGGCTTCCTCCAGCTGGACGCGCTCGGGGGGTGGGACCCACGGATCCTCCGCGCACAGCGCGTCCGCGTCCACACCCGTGAGGGACCGCTCACGGGAGTCATCGGCTCCGTCCCGCCCCACACGCTGACCGACAAGCAGAAAGGGGAGAAACAGGAGGTCTCCGACGTGTACGTCGACCTCGGTCTGTCGGAAGAGGCGGTCGACGAGCGGGTGTCGGTCGGCGATCCGGTGACGATGCAACAGACCACCGTCCGAATGGGCGAGCACGTCACTGGGAAGGCGCTCGACGACCGCGTCTGTCTGTTCGCGATGCTCGAGGCGGCGCGGCGCGTCGTGGACCCGGAGGTCACGGTCCACTTCGTCGCCACGGTCCAAGAGGAGGTCGGGCTCCGCGGGGCCCAGGCGATCGGCGTCGACCTCGACCCGGACCTCGCGCTCGCGCTCGACGTCACGGTCGCAAACGACGTTCCCGGATTCGACGCGGCCGATCACGTGACCGAACTCGGCGCGGGCGTCGCGGTGAAACTGAAGGATTCGAGCGTGATCACGACGCCGAAGGTGAACCGACGGCTCCGCGACGTAGCCGAGGCCGAGGGGGTCGCCCACCAGTTGGAGGTGTTGCCCGCGGGCGGGACGGATACGGCGAACCTCCAGCGGGCGGGCGGTGCCGTCCCGGTCGGGGCGCTGTCGGTGCCGACGCGGTATCTCCACACGCCGACCGAGTGCGCCCACGTCGACGACGTCGCGGCGACGATCGACCTGCTGTCGGCGTTCGTCGGAAGCGAGACGGGCGACCACGACTACTCGCTGTAGTCGACAGGGAACCCCGCCCACCACGGTGGACACGAACCAAAGTATTCACTACAGGCGACGCCATAGGCGCGAGCATGAGCGACACGCAGATGTCGCGGCGAGCGTTCCTGACAGCCGCGGCCGGGACGACGGCCGTTGCCGGTGCGTCGGGAAGCGCCGCGGCACAGACGACGGAGCCCGACTTCGGGAGTTGGCTCGACGGCGTCGACGGCGGGTATCAGGACATGCGCGGCTCCGGTGAGGTGACCGTGGAGGTCGGCGCCAGCGGCAACGGTGGCAACCTCGCGTTCGCCCCCGCGGGCATCTGGATCGACCCCGGGACGACCGTCAAGTTCGAGTGGACCGGCGAGGGTGGCGGCCACAACGTCATCGCCGACAGCGGTCCCGCGAGCCTCGACTCGGGCGCGGCGGTCTCGGAAGCCGGCGTCAACTACGAGTACACGTTCGAGGAGGGCGACGCCGGCATCACGAACTACTACTGCGATCCGCACCTCGCGCTCGGGATGAAAGGGGCCGTCGCC
This sequence comes from Salinigranum marinum, assembly GCF_024228675.1. NCBI lineage: Archaea > Methanobacteriati > Methanobacteriota > Halobacteria > Halobacteriales > Haloferacaceae > Salinigranum > Salinigranum marinum. Next base: position 2,124,209 of record NZ_CP100461.1, read on the forward strand.
GTCGGCGGCGAGGTCCCGACGGTCGAGACGGGTGGCGGTGGCGAGGGAAGCAGTGTCCCGCAGGTCCCCGAGAGCGCCAAGACCCTCGGCGTCGCCACCACGTTCGCGATGGTCGCCACCCTCGGTCTCGCGTTCTTCTTCCTCAAGTACGGCGGCGACTACGAGACGCCCGACGAGTAACCTCGGGTCGTCGTCGGTCGCCCGGTGATTCGTGCCCGAACGATCGCGTCGGTGCTATCGAAACGTTCAGTATACGAGAGGTTACGGCGTGCCGAGTAGATAGCGCGTGTCCTGCACGTAACAGCCTCACCTCCACCCGCTGGGAGCGATACCGAGTCTCACCACGATGGGGCGGTAGGCGAAGACGACGACAACAACAATCGCTAATTCGATCCAGAAACCGACCTCGCCCACAGTCGCTTGAACGATCGTGAGGGCTAGAAATACCAACATAAACATCGCAATGTAGTGTGGAGCGAGTTCCATCAATCGATCTGTGTCCATACATCCCCTTAGGGGGGGAGCTGTCTCAAGTCCTTCTCTCGAGCTGCTGTATAGGACCTCTATAGTCAGCACACACCCTGAGTCGACGTCCGATGAGTTTCAACGGAAGTCTCACGTCCAGTCGCGCTCCGAGCCCGAGCTGGAACTCAGAACAGCCCGAGCGAGAACCCGCGGTCGTCGATGGCGTCCCGGTAGGCGTCGAGATACCGGTCGAGGACGGCGTCGTGGTCGTACGCGTCGTACGCCTCGCTCCGCGTGCGATGATCGTCGTCGGCCGCCTCGACGATGGCGTCAGCCAGTTCCTGCGGCGAGGTGACACAGCGACCGCGAGCCTCGCCTTCGACGAGTTCGTGCGCGCTCGACCCCGCCTGGTACTCGACGAGTCCGACGCAGCCGCACGCGAGCGCCCAGAGCAAGCCGGTGGCGAACGGCTCCTCTGCGGCGGTCTGGGCGAACACCCGTGCGCCCTTCAGGATCGGAACGAACTCCTCGGACGGGAGGTCGCCAAGGAACTCGACGCGGTCGTCGATACGGAGCTCCGCCGCCGTCTCCTCGGCCGCTGCACGAGCCGGCCCGTCACCGATGACCGCCGCACGCCAGCTTTGCGTCCGCAACTCCGCGAGCGCGAGCAGGAACGACTCGACGTTGGCCGTCTCGTCGAGGTCGTGCGCGTAGACGAGGTCGGCGCGTCGGTCGACGGGCGCGTCGCGGACGAGGTCGGTGTCGATGCTCTCGGGAACGATCCTGAGTTGCTCGGCGGATGCACCGTGTTCGCGGACGCCGGTCCGGACGAGCTCCGACGGCACGAGTATCGTCGCGGCCGCGCGGGCGGCGCGTTTGTATCCCACCCAGTCGTCGTCGGGGGAGTCGCGCCACCAGTCGACGACGAGCGGGACCCGGAGGAGCCGGCAGGCCCGCTTGGCGGCGACGACGTGTCCGGGCGGGCTGTTGACCGCCTGGACGACGTCGGGTTTCGTCTTGAGGAGGTGAAGCGGGAGCTTCGAGCCGAACGCCCCGACGGCGGGGCCCTCCGTGACCGCCCGGTAGACGACGTCGTTCTGTTCGAACTCGGGGATGGTGCCCCCCCACCACTGCGAACAGCAGACCGTCACGTCGTGACCGCGGTCGGCCATCGCTTCGGCCACCCGTCGCGTCCGCGCCGTCGCGCCGGTCTCGTCCTGTTGAGCCGTGCGCATCGAGACGAACGCGACGTGCATGGTCGCGGAGGGACCGCCCGACGTAATAAATCCTACCGGAAGCGGACGACCGAGCGACTCCGAGACCGGACCGCCGCCGAAACGGCCACACGCGTTATGTTCCCCTGCCCGAACGTCGACGTATGGACACCGACGCCGGCGAGTCGACCGTGGAACCGGACGAGGGCGAGGGCAGGGGCGGGAGAGAGACCAGACGTCGGTTCGTCGCGTGGTACGGCGAGTGGTATCTGCGGCTCTACGCGGTGTTGGCGCTGGCGATCGTACTCGGTGCCGGCTACGGCTACGCGATCGGCGCGCTCAGTTGGTGGAACGCGGGCGGGATGGTCGTGATGCTCGCCGCACTATCGGGGTTCATCAGGTGGCGACTCGGCGTCGATCCGGCGTTCGGCGCGAACGAGCACTGAGTCGCACCGAGTCGCCGCGACGACGCGCGTCAGCGCACCACCGGGAGGAGGAACGCCTCGACGAACTGCCAGTCGTAGACGTGGTTGAGAAGCAGGTACGCCACGACGCCGAGCGAGAGCGAGAGGATCCACGCCGCGGCGGCGATACGCCCGACGCGACGGTGGGTTCCCATCGTACGGAGTTCGTCTGGCGTGTGGGTGACACCGAGGACGAGCGCGTGCACCACCACGGGGACCGACACCACCGAGAGAACGATGTGGATCGCGAGCATCGCGAGGTAGCCGTAGTACGGGAGCGTGGGGCCGACGAACTCCTTCGTGCCGCCGCCGCCGATCTTCGTCAGATAGAGCACGAGGAAGACGAGGATGAGCCCGAACGCACTGGCCATCGACGCGGCGTGTTTTCGGACCTCCCCGCGGCGGATGAACCGCCAGCCGGCGATGAGGAGGAGCGTCGCCGCCGTGTTGATCACGGCGATCGCGTCGGCGATACGATTGACCTGCTGGAGGGTGAGTTCGGGAAAGACCGACCGAGGGACGTATCCCAGGAAGGTGCCGATGACGAGAGCGTACCCCACGACCGAGAGGACCGCCGTCACGGCGACCGGGTGTTCCTTGAGCGGGCCGCGCACGCTGGCTGTAGCCATATGCGACCGTTGGGATGGGGTGAATATCCGTGTTCGGGTTCTGGCTTCGGCGGTCTCCTCCGCCGCCGAAGGACACGCTCCGGTTCGTCCCCGGAGTTCATCAACGATGACGCACCCACAGCCGTCGGTGCGGTGAGCGCCGTCGCACGGCGGGTCGCGGGAGCCCGGCGCGTCGTCGTGCGAGCGAGTCGTGCCGGCTGTCAGCCCCGGGCCGCTCGGGTCTCGCGAGTCGGTTACTCCTCGATGACGCCCGTCACCCGCGCGACCTCCCGAGCGGCGTCCTCGCTCACCCCGTCGCCGAGGATGGTGTACCGGTCGCGGATGGTGTGTGCCGTCGTGAGCGCCTCGATGACCGTCTCCGCGTCGACGCCCAACCCCCGGGCGGTCGTCGGCGCGTCGATCCGCTCGAGCGCGTCGCGGATGTTCCGCCACTGCCCCTTCTCGCCGCTGTGGAGATACTCGGTCATGATCGCGCCGACGCCCACCTGATGCCCGTGGAGCGCCGTGTTCGGGACGAGCCGGTCGAGTTGGTGTGAGAAGAGGTGCTCCGCGCCCGAGGCGGGCCGCGAGGAGCCCGCGATGCTCATCGCCACGCCCGACGAGACGAGTGCCTTCACCACCACCCACGCGGACTCTTCGAGGCCCGGCTTGATCGAGTCGGCGCTGTCGACGAGCATCTCGGCGGTCATCTCCGAGAGCGCGCCGGCGTACTCGGAGTACTCGACGTTCTTCAGCCGGTGGGCCAGCTGCCAGTCCTTGACCGCGGTGTAGTTGGAGATGATGTCCGCACAGCCCGCCGTCGTGAGCTCCCAGGGAGCCTGTGCGAGCAGCTCCGTGTCGGCGATCACCGCGAGCGGCGGGTCGGCGGCGACCGAGTGGCGCGTGTCGCCCTCCGGGATCGACGACCGGCCGGAGACGATGCCGTCGTGGCTCGCGACGGTCGGGACCGAGACGAAGCCGCAGTCGACCCGTTCAGCGGCCATCTTCGCGATGTCGATCGCCTTCCCACCCCCGAGGGCGATGATGTAGTCGGTCTCCTCGGCGAGAGCGGTCTCGGCCACCGCCTCGACCGAGGCGAAGCTCGCCGTCTCGACGGTCACGGTGTGGGGTTCGATCTCGAACTGTGCGCGGAGGCGGTCGCCGGCCAGCCGGTCTGGCGTCGGGCTCGTCACCAACAGCGGCTGGCCCGAGAGGTGGAGGTCGCCGACGGCCGCGCCGACCTGTCCGAGAACGCCGTGACCGATGACGACGTTCCGCGGGAGCTTGATCCACGTCGACTTGTCGAACATGGCTACCTATCCACGGGCACCGGGCATATGGCTTCTCACTGCGGTCCGGACGCAGGGTCGAGACAGAGCCGAGGCGGGTCAGAGAAGCGTTCCGGCGGCGTCGGCGAGGAATACCACGCCGAATCCGGCGAGCACGAGAGCCGACAGGGCGGTCACGACGGGCGCGAACCGCTCGACGCGGCGTTCGGCCGTGACGAGCGCCGCCGGGAAGCCGGTGATCCACAGGAGGATGCCACCGAAGAAGCCGGCGACGAGCGCGGGGCTCCCCTTCTCGACGACGAGGATCCCCGCCAGGTCGCCGCCGACGTACGGCGTCTGCGCGAGGACGTCGAACTGCCCGGATTCGAGGAGCGCGACACCGATCGTGAGCCAGAAGAGGATCTGGTACGGGTTGGTGATCGCGAGAAGGAACGCCTTCCGGAACCCAGCGCCAGTCTCGCCGGTCCCGCCGTCGGCGACGGTCCCGTCGCTCGGCTCGAACGTCGCACCCAGTTCGCTGGCGGCACCGTACGCGAAGTACAGCATGAGCAGCCCGCCGACACCGACCATCAGCCCACGGACCGTCGGGAACTGATCGACGAACGCCACGACGCCGACGAGCGAGAGCACGAAGAACACCGCGTCGGCGCTCATCGCCCCGAGACCGGCACGGAAGCCGGCTGTCCACCCTCGGAGTACGCTCTCCTCGGCGATGACGGCGTTCATCGGTCCGGGTGGGGCCGCCAGGGCCAACCCGAACACCACGCCGGCACCGGTCGAGACGATTACGTCGGCCATCGACCGTCCGTACCGGTGCCTCCGACAAAAATGCTCGACGTTCGGGAACGGAGGAGACGGCCGACCGGAGGAGCGTTACAACAACGCGAGGAGCGCGTCCGCAACCGTCGAGACGGCCAGCTCCCACACCGAGACGTCGGTGAGAATCGCGAGCACGGTGTCGGCGGCGAAAAAGCCGAACAGCGCCGCGCCAGCGAAGTGTGCCTTCCGCACGTCGAAGCGGTGGGAGAAGCGGTGGAAGACGTACGCGTTCGCCAGGCTTACCGGGAGGATCGCGAGCATCTCGCCGGCCCAGATCCCTGGATGCGCGCCGTACTGGACCGCGAGGCCGATCGTCACGAGCTGGGTCTTGTCGCCGAACTCCCCGGCGGCCATCATCGCGAAGATGGGCAGGAAGCTCCCGAACGCGTTCAGTTCGCGGCCGAACACCGTGGGCGGAGCCACGTCGGCGAAACCGCCGTCCGTCTCGGCCGATCCCATCGACGCGTCGCGTGCGTCCGTCTCGCTGTCGCCGACACTCGTCTCCCCGGGTGCGGGGGCCGACCGGACGAGCAACGCGGCGAAAAACCCGAAGAGGACGGCCGTGACGCCGTCAAGGACCACGGGCGAAACCGCCCCCTGCAACGCCGCGCCGAACCAGATCTCCAGGGCGGTCCACCCGGCGAACGCCGTCCCTGCGGCGGCGACAACCACTCTCGGATCGTACCGGGTCGAGAGGCCCGCGATGATGAACTGCACCTTCTCGCCCGGGAGGACTGCGAGTTGGGCGACGAAGGCGACGGCCGCAACCTCGACGAAGCCGGCCATCAGCTCTCGGCCTCCCCGGGCGCCGGATCGTCGTCCGTGACGGACCTGACGCGGATCGACCGCGCGACCGCCTCGGGCAACGACTGCTCGCGACCGCTCTCGCCCACGCGGACGGTCACCATCCCGAACGGCGCCACGTCGACGACGTCGAGGCGTGTCTCCGGGGTGATCCCCGCGTCCGCGAGGTAGGCCAACTCCTCCTCGTCGCGGTCTGAGACGCGCGTGACGACGACCCGCTCGCCGACGGCGTGGTCGTCGAGTCGGGTCGAGTCGTCGGCGTCGAGCGGCGTGAGGTCGGCGCTCGGGATCGGATCGCCGTGTGGATCGACCTCGGGGTCACCGAGCGCCTCGGCGACGCGGCGCTCGAACTCCTCGGAGATGTGGTGTTCGAGCGCGTCCGCCTCGTCGTGGACCTCGCTCCAGTCGTAGTCAAGGTGCTCCGCGAGATACGCCTCCAACAGCCGGTGGTGACGGATTACCTCCAGTGCGACCGTCTCGCCCTCACGAGTCAGTTCGACCCCCTTGTACTTCTCGCGGGAGACGAGCCCCCGCTCTTCGAGTTTGCCGACCATGCTCGTCACCGTCGGCGGGGTCTTGCCGAGCAGTTCGGCGATGGCCGACGTCGACACCGGCGGCCCCGTCTCCGCCTGCAGGGTGTAGATGGACTTGAGGTAGTCCTCCATCACGTCGCTGAGCACGTCGGACTTCGCCATCTCGAGCGAGGGTACGCCATCCCCCGAAAAGAAAGTTTGGGACCTCTAAATTCTCTTGTGTTCTCGTCGAAGTCCGCTCAGATCCCCTGACTCATCAGGTGTGACCGGAGGATGTCGGCGGATTTGACGCCCGACTCCGTGTTGACGACGACGAGCGTCGCGTCGTCGGCGAACTCCTCGGCGAGCGCGTCGGCGGCGGCGACGGCGGCCCCGCCGGCCGCACCGACCTCGAGCGCGGCGGCCTGTGCGGCCGCGACCGCGCTCGCGAGGATCGCGTCGTCGTCGACCGTCACCACCTGCCCGCCCGTCTCGTCGACGGCGTCGACCGCGAGGTCGCCGCCGGCGGGGTCGGGAATCTCCAGTTCACCGACGATGGTGTCGGGGTGGGTCCACGTCTCGACCGGGCGTCCCGATTCGAACGCCGTCGCCATGGGCGCACAGCCGCCGGGCTGTGCGGCGACGATCCGGGGGACGTCATCGACGAGCCCCAGTTCGACGAGATCACGGAACCCTTTCGCCACCCCGTAGACGACCTCGCCGGTACTCGCGGGGACGAACACCGCGTCAGGTCGCTCGCAGGCACCGGCGATCTCGTACGCGAGCGTCTTGTACCCCTCGTGGCGGACTGGCGTGTCGAACTCCTGGAGCGTGAACCACTCCGACTGCAACTGCGAGTGGAGCGCCTCGAGCGCGTCGGGGTAACGCCCGCCCGCGACCCGCATCTCGCCCCCGTGGACGTTTGTCATCGCCTTGTTCGGGAAGGGCGCTCGGGAGGGAACGAACGCGTACGACCGGACCCCTGCCCGGCCGGCGTACGCCGCGCCCGACTGGCCGCTGTTGCCCGGCGAGGCGTGAGCGACGAGTTCCGCGTCGGCCGCCGTCGCCGCCGAGACGGCCAGCGAGAGCCCGCGGTCGTGGACAGTGCCCGTCGGGTTCCGCCCCTCGTCCTTGACGAGGAGCGAGTCGACGCCGAGTTCGTCAGCCAGCGCGGGCGCGTCGACGAGCGGCGTCCCGCCCTCGCCGGCGCTCACGCCCGACTCGAACGGCAACAACTCCGAAAACGCCCACATCGAGCGGGCGTCGGCGACCGCCGGCAGGGTCCAGTCGACGTCGTCGTAGTCGTACACCGGGTCCAGGGGTGCGCCGGCTTCACTCCGTCCGGTCCGGGTCGGCTCGGGCGACAGTTCCTCGCCGGTCGCCGTACAGCGCAGCGCCCGGAGCGCGTCGCTCTGGTTCATACGAGGGGGTACGACGCGACGGGGGAATCCCTTCCGGTCCGGGGGCGTCGATGACGAGGCCGGAAACCGACGACCCTGGTGAGTCGACACACACCGCAGCGGCCGTGATACCACGACCCTCGCAAGCGTTATCCCTCGGGCACTGTTGTGTCCAAAAGCAAATGGCGAACGGAAAAGTTGACTTCTTCAACGACACTGGCGGCTACGGTTTCATCAACACTGACGACGCTGACGACGACGTTTTCTTCCACATGGAGGACGTCGGCGGTCCGGACCTCGAGGAGGGCCAGGAGGTCGAGTTCGAGATTCAGGACTCCCCCAAGGGTCCCCGCGCGGCGAACCTCACCCGACTGTAAGGCGACGCAGTTTTCGGTATTTCTCACGCTCGCGAGCCACGGCGACGCCACGAGCCCTGTTCGACGACGGACGGACCGACCGTACGGTTTACCCGCGGCGGGAGCGAACGCCGAACCATGACAGAGGCACCGGCATCGACACCCACCGGCGGCGCGCGCGATCCGGCGTCGCTGGCGGTCGTCATCGTCGACGGCTACGTCGACGAACCCGCCCACTTCGGCGTTCCCCCCTACATTTCGACGTATCCGCGCTACACGGCGGGCGCGCTCGTCGACGCCGGCGTCCCGCCCGAACGGATCCGTTATCACACCATCGACGCACTGCGGGAGGAGCGGTCGAACTGGCGCGACGTCGCCGGCGCGGATCTCATGATCTACGTCGGGGGGATGACCGTCCCCGGCAAGTACGTCGGCGGCACCCCGGCCGAGCCTGACGAGGTACGCGAACTCGCCTGGACCGCCGACGGCACGACCCTGATGGGCGGTCCCGTCAAGTTCGGCGTCGGCGAGAAGAACGAGGGTGCGTCCGACACCGAGCGCAAGGACCTCGACTACGACTTCGTGGCGAAGGGCGACATCGAGGCGGCCGCCTACGACCTGGTCTCCTCGGGGCTAGAGGGGTTCGGCGACCGGATGCGCGGGTACGACGAGGTCGAGCGCTGGGCGTCGAAGGGCGCGTTCGTCGTCGAACAGCACCCGAACCACCCGGAGTACCTCATCGCCGAACTGGAGACCTCCCGCGGGTGTGCGTACCGCTGTTCGTTCTGTACGGAGCCGCTGTACGGCGATCCGAACTTCAGAACCGCCGAATCCGTCGTCCGCGAGGTGGACCGACTCGCCGATTCGGGGATCAAACACTTCCGCATCGGCCGGCAGGCCGACATCCTCGCCTTCGGCGGCGACGGCGAGGCACCGAACCCCGACGCGCTCCGCGACCTCTACGGGGGGATCCGCGAGGTGGTTCCCGACCTCGGGACGCTCCACCTGGACAACATGAACCCGGTGACGATCGTCGACTACCCCGAGCGCTCCCGGGAGGCGATCCGAATCATCTCCGAGCACAACACGCCCGGCGACACGGCGGCGTTCGGCCTCGAATCGGCCGATCCCGTGGTGCAGGAGGAGAACAACCTCCTCGTCTCCGCGGCGGAGTGTCTGGAGGCGGTCCGCGTCGTCAACGAGGAGGGAGGGTGGCGGCCCGGCGACGACGAGAAGCGCGGTCCGAGCCTCGACGGCGACCGACTCCCGAAACTGCTCCCGGGGATCAACCTCGTCCACGGGCTGATGGGCGAACGGCCCGAGACGTACGAGCACAACAAACGCTTCCTCGAACAGGTGTACGACGAGGGGCTGATGCTCCGCCGGATCAACATCCGGCAGGTGATGGCGTTCGCGGGGACCGAGATGTCCGAGACGGGCGCGGAGATCGCAAAGGAGCACAAACAGCAGTTCAAGCCGTACAAACGCGAGATCCGCGAGGAGATCGACCGGCCCATGCTCAGACGCGTCCTCCCGCCGGGGACGGTGCTGGAGGGCGTCCACGCGGAGTACCACCAGGATGGCAAGACGTTCGGCCGCCAGCTCGGGACGTACTCGCTCCTCGTGGCGGTGCCGGGCGAGCGGCCGCTGGGCGAGACCATGGACGTCGCCGTCGTCGACTACGGCTACCGCTCCGTGACGGGCGTACCCTACCCCCTCGATCTGAACGCGGCGTCGCTCGACGAACTCACGGCGATCCCCGGCGTCGGCAGACGGACCGCAGGCGACATCGTCGTCGGCCGGCCGTACGCCTCCACGGCGGAACTCCCGGAGACCACCGAGGTCGATCTCTCCCGGTTCGCCACTCTGGGGACGCCGAGGTCGGTCGACTGACGGCCGTGGTGGGCGAGCGGCGACACCGCCGTCGCTCGCCGGGTGGACGCCGAAAAGAAATCGGTTGGTTCAGAAGTCCTCTTCGATGATCTCGCCGACCGCGAAGTTCGACTTGACCTCCGACACCTCGACCTTCACGCGTTCGCCGACCTCCGCACCCGGAACGATGATGACGTAGCCGCGCTCGACGCGAGCGATGCCGTCGCCCTGCTTGCCGATGTCCTCGATCTCCACGTACCGGAGCTCGCCGACTTCGACCGGCGGTTGGGGCTCCGACGTGTGACTCTGTTTCGGCTTCGATTCGGACGGTTCGGCTTCCTCCCGAGAGATGAGCGCGACGCGGTAGATTTCGCCGGGGTCGACGCTCCCCGTCTCGATCTCACGCCGGGGGACTTCGATGACGTACCGGTCGTCTTCCGACCGCACGTCGGCGTTGAACAGACACATGAGCTTATCTGAGATTTCCACAGTGAGACCTCCATGAACGTCCATGTTCGCCGGCACCAAAGAGCTACCGACCCCGTATCGGTCGATTTTCGGCTCCTGTCGGGGGTCGGGAGGGTGTTCCACGGTGTCGTTGGTCGTCCGTGGTGTCGTGCTCGGGACATGACGAGTCGGCCGTGAGCACGAGCGTGCGCCGCGATGGTAGCCGGGGGTGCGCGTCGAGGGTGGTGACCGGGACCCTCACGGATCGAGCGGCGTCCCGTCGGGCCGCTTCTGTCCCTCGGAGTCGTGGACCACGACGCCCTCCGCGTCCGTCGGTCGGTAGTTGTCCCGCACGCCGATCGCCTCCTCCAGTTCGCGGACCGCCCGTCGTTTGAGGGCCGCGGCCAGTTCCTCGGCCTCCTCGCGTGCGATGTCCCGGCCGAGGCCCTCGCACTCGTGGGCGCGGACCATCCCCTCCTCGTCGACCGCCTCACCCATCGGCTGGCTCGTCCCGCCGAGCGCGACGCTGAACGGGTAGGTCCGGCAGACGAGCGGCCGCGCGTCGTGGACCGCACACGCTCCCCGACCGTCGGTCTCGCGGTAGAACGTGCAGTCGCCACAGCCCGTGGTCGCCAGCGCCCACTCGAACGTCTCCCCCGTGGAGCCGTCCGGGCCGTCGGTCAGTCCGTACGGCATCGGGCGGGCGACGTCGCGCCAGTCGTACGACTCACGTCGCTCTCGGGCGCTCTCGGGCGCTCGGGCGGGGTCGGACTCGTTCGCCGCGTCGACCAGCCGGCGCACCTCGTCGGGGAACACCGTCGCGGTGTGTGCTTCGCGCGCACCGTCGTCGGGTGATCCGTCCGGAGACTCGTCCGGTGATCCGTCCGGAGCGTCACCGCACGTCTCGTACCCCTTACAGCAGGCACCACACCGGGTGCACTCGAAGCCGATCGACTCGATGGCGTCGGCGAGCGTCTCGACGTCGAGGTCGCGGGCGTGGACGAGTTCGGTTTCGAGCGACGAGTCGGACACACTCCGACTCGAGTCGGCGCGGACTAAACGCCGTCGTTCGACGTCGTCGCGGCCCGGTCCGCCGCCGCATCCCACGCGACAGCGCCCTCGACGGCGAGTTTCTCCAAGTGAGCGCGGACGGTCGCGCGTGCGAGGTCGCGCACGCCCGAGATGTCCTTCTCGTAGGCGGCGTCGACCACCTCGTCGAGCGTCCGCGCCCCGGCTTCGACCGCCCGTCTGACGCGCGCTTCGCGGGCCAGTCGGTGGGCGATGAGCCGGTCGAGCGCCGCTCGCGGGTCGTCGATCGCCGGGCCGTGGCCAGGACAGAGCCGGTCGGGGGCGCGTGCGCGGAGTCGACGCAGGCCGGTCAGATACGCCCGCATGTCGCCCTCCGGCGCGCCGACGACGACGCTCCCCTCGGCGACGGCGAGGTCGCCGCAGAGGGCGACGTTCTGGCCGTCGACGGGGAGTTCGAACGCGACGTGGTCTCGCGCGTGGCCGGGCGTGTCGAGAACGGTGACGGGGCCGGCGTCCGTGTCCAGCGAGGTGCCTTCGGCGAGCGTGCGGTCGGGGTCGACGCCCGTGGCGGCCGCGAACTCGTCGGCGGACCCGCGGCGTGCCCAGACGGTCGCGTCCGTCTCGGCGGCGTAGCCCGCGACGCCACCGACGTGGTCCGGGTGGGTGTGTGTCACCGCGAGATGTGCGACGTCGGCGGCGTCGACGACCGCGTCGAGTGCCGGGTGTCGAGCGGGCGGGTCGACGAGAAGGGCACGCTCGGCTCCGACGAGGTAGGCGTTCGTCGTCCCGGTCGGGACGGCGCGCGTGACGGGGACGGCGACGTGGTGCACGGAGGGTAGGAGAGTGGGTAATCGATCCCGCGAGTCGGACGCCGGCTCAGGTGTTGAGGTAGTACACCTGCTTGCGGGCGTCCTTGAAGCTGTAGCGGGACGAGACCAGGTCGGACTCTTCGAGGCGGTTGAGCGCGTACCGGACTGTCCGGTCGGGGAGGAGCGACTCCTCGGCGAGTTGCCCCTGCGAGAGCGGGGCGTCGGTCTGGAGTACTTTCGCGACGAGTTTGGCGCTCGGGGGGAGTTCGCGGAGCCGCTCGCGGAACTCGGTCTCCGACAACAGCTCTCCCGCTTCGGTCTCTGCGGTACTGGTGCTCATACCCATGCTACATCTTCGGTTTGTGGTAAAGGTTAGCTACAAGTGTGACAATACAATCCAGACACCTTATATTCATAATATGCTCCCGCCGCGTTCCGGCCACCGTCGCCGGTCGCTTATCCCCCGTCCGTCGTCGGCGCTCCGCCGGGGTGGCGGCCGGCGGTCGGGTGTCGACGTTCCAGTACGTTCATAACGTCGGCGTTCCCACGGCCGGTACGAGTGAAAGGAAAGGAGTGGTACAAGGCGGACGACGTCGCCGAAGAGTACGACTCGAAGCGTTTCTCGCGGGGCGGGCGGCTCATCGACCGCCGGGAGAAAGAGGCGGTTCTCGACGCGCTCGCACCGGTCGACGGGAAACGGGTGCTCGAGATCGCCTGCGGCACCGGTCGCTTCACCGTGTTGCTCGCCGAGCGCGGCGCGAACGTCGTCGGACTGGACATCTCGCGCGCGATGCTCGCCCAGGGGCGCGAGAAGGCCCGGGAGGCCGACGTCGACGACCGGAGCTCGTTCCTCCTCGGCGACGCCGCCAGACTCCCGTTCCCCGACGACTACTTCGACGCCGTCTTCGCCATGCGCTTTTTTCATCTCGCGAAGACGCCCGCGAAGTTCCTCACCGAGATGGCTCGCGTCTCGAAGGGTCGGGTGTTCTTCGACACGTTCAACGACCGCTCGACGCGGGTCGTCTACAACTGGCTGTTGCCGATGGGCTCGCATCTGTACTCCCGGGCGGACGTCGAGCGACTCGTCGCGGACGCCGGCCTCACCCTCGCCGAGGAGTCCCACGACTTCGTCGTCCCGTACGGCCTCTACCGGAAGATCCCGGGGGCGATCGCGGCCGACATTCGCTCGGTGGACACCGCCGTCGGCGACACCAGCATCGGCGAGCGACTGGCCTCGGTCTCCTACTGGAGCGCCCAGGTGCCCGAGCGCGAGGTCGCGACCGCCACCGAGCGGGCCAGCGAGGCCGAGTGAGCGCCGGAACGGCCGGAACGGCTGGAGCGGCCGGATTTAAGTGTCCGCTCGCCGACCGACCGCTATGGACCTCTCGGTAGTCGTCCCGACCCTCAACGGGCGGGACCGGCTGGCGACCAGCCTCGACTCGCTGGCCGCGCACGCCCCCGACGTCGAGGTCGTCGTCGTCAACGGCCCCTCGGCGGACGGGACGACCGGGATGGTGCGCGACCGCGGCGACGTCGACGTGCTCGTCGAACTCTCCGCGCGGACGCTCAACGTCGCGCGCAACGCCGGGATTCAGGCGGCCAGCGGCGACGCGGTCGCCTTTCTCGCCCACGACTTCGCCGTCGAACCCGGCTGGGCCGACGCCGTCTCCGAGCGGCTGGTCGACCGACCGGTCGTCACCGGGCCGACGCAGCGACCCGTCTACGGCGGGCGGACCGCCGACGAACCCGAGCGCCGGCGGATCTGCAAGCGGGACGTCTCGTACTTCGACGGCGGCAACGTCGCGTTTCGGGCCTCGGTTCTCGACGACCTCGACGGCTTCGACGAGTACCTGGAGACGGGCGGCGCACGCGACGCCGCCCACCGGCTCGCTGGGCTCGACTACGACGTCGTCTGGGAGCCGGCGATGCAGGTCTCGCTCGAACACGAGACGGACGGGGGCGTCGAGTCCCGCGACTGGGAGTGGAAGTACCGTGCGCTCGCGTACCGTCTCGTGAAGAACTACGGCCTCAGACCCGAAGTCGCCCGCCGGACTCTCCGACACGCCGGCTCCGACGCGTACACGACCGCCAGGGACGTCGTCGTCGGTGAGGCGGTTCCCACCTCGTGGTTCGGGACGAGCCGCGGGGTGGTCGTCGGGATGACGATCGGTGCCCGAGACGGCCTCGTCGCCCGCGCACGCGACCGGACCCCGACGCGGAACCCCCGCGGCGTCTCGACCCGGACGGACCGTGCGGTCGCCCAGTACGACTGCCGGTCGTCGACGTAGTCACTCGCCGGGCGACAGCGCCGGGAAGACGCGGACCGCGTTCTTCGAGAACGCCCGGCGCATGAGGTCTTCGGGCACGTCCAGCGTCAACAGTTCCATCACCCCGACGTTCGGGTGTGACTCGGGCGCGCCGGAGCCGAAGAGGACGCGGTCGGGATGTTCGAGCAACCCCTGTTCGAGGACCCCCCGGTAGCGGACGAAGCTCGTCTCGACGTAGAGCCGCTCGTACCGGTCGAGGAGGTCGATCGCCGCCCGCATCAGTTCGCGGTCGAGCGGGAAGCCGCCGAAGCTCTCCAACACCACCGGGAACGAGCGCCGGAGGAGCGTCGCCTCGACGGCCGCCGGCGGGAACGCCGTCCCGGCCCGGACGACCACGGGGAGTCCGACGTCGTCGAGTCGGTCGAGCGTCTCCGCGTCCGGGAGTCCGTCGCGAGCGGGGTCGAGCGCGAAGCCGTAGAACCGATCGCCGTAGCCGTACTGCTCGACGTCGTCGGGCGTGGCGTGGTGAGACTGCCGGGACGCCGTGAGGTTCCGGAGCCGGGCGGCCGGTCGGTCACTGGGGTCGCGCGGCCCGTCGAGTCGTGCGAGCGGAACGAACGGACGGTCGACGCTCAGCCGTGCCACCGCGTTGTTCGCCCGGAGGTACCCCTCCCCGGCGGGCCGAGGCCCGGCTGCGATGACCGCCGAGACGACGCCGGCCTGGTGGAACTCCCGTTCGAGCCGTTCGGGCCCGACGTCGCGACCGAACACGGCGCTCGCTACGCCGTTGGGGTCGAGTTGGGCGCGGACGTCGACCACGCGAAAGCCGTGTTCCAGTTCCAGCATCGTCTTACACGACGGGGGCGGTCCGGAATAAGATACCCCCGTCGGCCGACGGTGCGGCCGACGCCGAAAGGGGGGCGAACCCGAACGTGTGTCAGTCGCGCACACGTGTCGTATGCTACGCAGTCGTGTGGTTTTGCGGTGCAGAGGGGCGAAACGTATATATAGAACTGCAATCCATGATTCTGTTGATTACTCATGGCATCCCGCATGCAGCAAGGTCAGCCGTTGTTCATACTCGCAGAGGGCACCCAGCGAACCCGCGGCCAGAACGCACAGGACTCGAACATCCGTGCGGGCCGAGCGGTCGCCAGCGCCGTCCGGACCACACTCGGTCCCCGCGGCATGGACAAGATGCTCGTCGATTCTTCGGGAGAGGTCGTCATCACCAACGACGGGGCGACGATCCTCAACGAGATGGACATCGAGCACCCCGCCGCGCAGATGATCGTCGAGGTGGCCGAGACCCAGGAGGACGAGGTCGGTGACGGAACGACGACTGCGGCGGTCCTCACCGGGGAGCTGCTCGCGAAAGCCGAGAACCT
This sequence comes from Salinigranum marinum, assembly GCF_024228675.1. Classification (NCBI taxonomy): domain Archaea; kingdom Methanobacteriati; phylum Methanobacteriota; class Halobacteria; order Halobacteriales; family Haloferacaceae; genus Salinigranum; species Salinigranum marinum. The sequence goes on from NZ_CP100461.1 coordinate 2,139,952, forward strand.
GCTCGAAGACGACATCCACCCGACGGTCATCGTCGAGGGGTACACCGAGGCCGCTCGGCTCGCCCAAGAGGCCATCGACGGGCAGGTACTCGACGTCGACCTCGACGACGACCTCCTCGTGAAGGTGGCCGAATCCTCCATGACCGGCAAGGGGACCGGCGACGTCACCGCCGACACCCTCGCGGGACACGTCGTTCGCGCGGTCCGGATGGTACACGACGACGAGCGGTTCGACCGCGACGACGTCGACGTCCACACGCGGACGGGCGCGTCCTCATCTGCGACCGAACTCGTCGAGGGCGTCATCATCGACAAAGAGCCCGTCAACGACGAGATGCCGCGCTCCGTCGAGGACGCAACCGTGGCGGTCGTCGACGTCAAGCTCGACGTCCGCAAGGCCGAGGCCGACACCGAGTACAACATCACGAGCGTCGACCAGCTCACCGCGGCGCTCGACGCCGAGGAGAACGAGCTCCGGTCGTACGCCACCTCGCTGAAGGAGGCCGGCGTCGACGTCGTCTTCTGCACGAAGTCGATCTCGGACCGCGTCGCTAGCTACCTCGCCAAGGAGGGCATCCTGGCGTTCAAGAGCGTGAAGAAGTCCGACGCGCGCCGGCTCGCCCACGCGACGGGCGCGAAGCGGCTCGGCTCGCTCACCGACATCGACTCCGACGACTTCGGCCACGCCGACTCGGTCTCGATCGAGAAGTACGGCGAGGACGAACTCACGTTCGTCGAGGGCGGCGCGGCCTCGAAGTCGGTGACGCTGCTTCTGCGCGGCGGCACCGAACACGTCGTCGACGAACTTGAGCGCGCGATCAACGACGCCATCGACGTCACGGTCGCCGCGATCGACAAGGGCGGCGTCGTCCCCGGTGCTGGCTGCACCGAGATCGCCATCGCCGACCACATCCGGTCGGAGGCGGCCGGCATCGAGGGCCGCAAGCAGCTCGCGGCCGAGGCGTTCGCCGACGCGGTCGAGGCGCTCCCCCGCACGCTCGCCGAGAACGTGGGGATGGACCCCATCGACGCGCTCGTCGACCTCCGCGCCCGCTTCGAGAACGAGGGTCGTGCGGGCGTCGTCGCCACCGGTCAGTTCGGCGAGATCGCCGATCCCGTCGAGCACGGCATCCTCGACCCCGCCGCGGTCAAGCGCGAGGCCGTCGAGAGCGCCACCGAAGCCGCGACGATGATCCTCCGCATCGACGACGTCATCGCCGCGGAGTAATCGGCTCGCCCGATAGAGGCGCCTCTGGTCGGATTTTCGCCTGTATTTTTCTTGGGACGATCGGGACGGCTGCTCGATTGGATCGAGTCATGAACGGACTCTTTTGAGAAGCGATCGCTCGAGCGAGGGACGGCGAGCAAGAGTCTTCGTGTCCACCGATCGAAACGGCCCGAAGGAGCGACGCTGTGAGCGGGAGACGTACCGAAGAAGCGAGGGCCAGGGCGGTGAAGCCACGAGCCTCCCCAGCCGACTCCTTCGCTCCTTCACTCCGTTCAGTCGCTCAGTCAGCCCTCACGCGTGAGTCACGGCCGGATCGGCCGCGACGTCACGCGCCCCCGAACCGTCGAGGCCGCCGGCGCGCGGGACCGAGCGAAGCTGAGGGACTCGCGCGAGGGATGAGCGGACCGACTGGAAGGAGAGCGAATCGGCTGGGGAGGACGAGGTCACACCGCCCTGGTGGCCGTTCGGCGTCTCCGGTCCGTCTCGGTGTCGTCGTCGATCCGTCTCGGTGTCGTCGTCGATCCGTCCCCGTCCCCATGCGTGGCATCCGATCGAACGGACCGCGACACTTCCCGACTACCGGATCTGCTCGATTCTGACCTCGTCCCCGACGGAGAGTCCGAACGCCTCGTCCCCTCTTCCCCGGTTCACGTCGCACTCGACGTTGCCGTGGCTCCCGACCGTCACCAGCCGCTCCCCGGACTCGACCGACGCGAACGACGTGCCGACAGGGGCGGATTCGCCGTTCACCCGGACCCGGGTACCGTCGTCGACGCCGGCGAGAAACGACCCGGGAACGTTGGTGATCACGTTGCCGAAGTCGTCGACGACGAGCGCCTCGCCGCGTGCGGATCCGTCCTCCACCGTCGCCGTCGGGAGCCGCAGGTCGACGTAGTCGTCGGTGGGAACGACGCGGTCCAGCGTCTCCGCCGCCGACACGCCCACGCGGTGGACGGCCGCGGCGGCGGGAGCGAACACGTCGCGGCCGTGGAAGGTGTTCGAGGCCGGGGTGTCGTACTCGTACGCGAACACCTCGACGGCGGCGTCGTCCGCGGCCGCGAGCACCCGCGCGGCCGGGATCGCGACGCCGTTGTCGGGGGCGACGAGCGCGTGGTCGCCCGCGCGGACGACGAGCGCGGCGCGATCGGTCCCCACGCCGGGGTCGACGACGAGGAGGTGGACGGCGGGCGGGAACTCCGGGAGGACGAACCGGGTCCAGAAGGCGGCGGCGCGGACGTCCTGGCGTGGGAGATCGTGGGCGACGTCGACCAGTTTCGCTCCGGGGTCGTCCGAGAGGAGCACGCCGCGCATCGCCGCCGGATACGGCGAGCCGAAGTCCGAACTCAGCGTCAGCACGGCTACTCGGGATCGCTGGTCGCGTCGCGCCCCGCCTCGCTGTTCGTGTCGGAGTCGGAGACGCGCTGGATGCGTTCGATGCCGCCGATCTCGTCGATGACGTCGACGACCGGGGGCGGGACGAGCGACTTCCAGTCGCCGCCGGAGATCATCCGCTCGCGGAGTTCGGTCCCCTCGAGGACGTCGCGGTTGAACATCGGCGACTGCCGTACTTCGACCCCCGCCTCGTGGAACAGCTGGATGACGAGCGGATTGTTCGAGTACGCCACGTCGAACGTCGGCGACATCGACTGGACGTGACTCACCCACACCGAGTTCCGGTCGAGGTCCTCGATAGGGACGGCGTAGGTGACAACGTCGAAGTCGGCGACGGACTTGGTGACCATCATGATGCGCTCGCCGGCGGTGAAGGGGTTTCGTCGCGCGTGGGAGTCCCCGGCGGAGCCGATCCCGAGCACGAGCTCGTCGACCTCGGCCGCGATCTCCTCGACCATCCTGTGGTGGCCGTTGTGATAGGGCTGGAACCGCCCGATGTAGAACCCCCGCATGAGCGTATGATTCTCGGCCATCTTTTATAAAGGCGGCGAGTCGACGCAAACGGCGTCTCCGGACGGTATAGCGGCCGTAGCATCCGTTTATCAGTGATGTGCCGGACGTGCCGTTGGGGAGAAAGTATATCAGTCGCGCGACCCTGGTTGAGAGTAGCAACGCTTCTATGAGCAACGACATGGAAACCGACGACACACCCCCGGATCGCGGGGGTGCAGACCACTCGGACTCGTCCGCCTCCGAGGAGACTCCGTCGGAGTCTCACGAGCGCGAGCGCGAGCGTGACCACGAGCGCCAGCGAGGGCACGACGACAGCGAGCGCCAACGAGGGCACGACGAGCGCACGCAGGGGCGCGAGACCGATGAGATCGAGAAACAGACCATCGACGATCTCGACGAACTCGGCAGTTCCGTCGACGTCGAGGTAGACGGCGAGGCGACCATCGAGGAGAACCCCTCGGAGGACGACCTGCTCGGCGGGCTCCGGATCGACTCGACGCAGGAGATCGAAGTCCCGGATCGGCTCGTCGACCAGGTCATCGGCCAGGAACACGCCCGTGACGTCGTCCTGAAGGCCGCCAAGCAGCGGCGTCACGTGATGATGATCGGGTCGCCGGGGACCGGCAAGTCGATGCTGGCCAAGGCGATGTCCGAGCTCCTCCCGAAGGAGGAACTCCAGGACGTCCTCGTCTACCACAACCCCGACGACGGCAACAAGCCGAAAGTCCGGACCGTGCCGTCGGGCAAGGGCGAGCAGATCGTTGAGGCCCACAAGGAGGAGGCGCGCAAGCGGAACCAGATGCGCTCGTTCCTCATGTGGATCATCATCGCGATCGTGCTCGGCTACTCGCTCATCATCGCCGGGCAGATCCTCCTCGGGATCCTCGCAGCGGGGATCATCTACCTCGCGTTCCGCTACGGCTCTCGTAGTGGGGACGCGATGATCCCGAACCTCATCGTCAACAACGCCGACCAGACGACCGCGCCGTTCGAGGACTCGACGGGTGCCCACGCGGGCGCGCTGCTCGGCGACGTCCGCCACGACCCGTTCCAGTCGGGCGGCATGGAGACGCCGAGCCACGACCGCGTCGAGCCCGGCGCGATCCACAAGGCCAACAAAGGCGTGCTGTTCATCGACGAGATCAACACGCTCGACATCCGCTCCCAGCAGCACCTCATGACGGCGATCCAGGAGGGCGCGTTCTCGATCACGGGCCAGTCCGAGCGGTCCTCGGGCGCGATGGTCCAGACCGAGCCCGTCCCCACCGATTTCGTCATGGTCGCCGCGGGGAACCTCGACGCGATGGAGAACATGCACCCCGCCCTTCGGAGTCGTATCAAGGGGTACGGCTACGAGGTGTACATGGACGACACCATCGAGGACTCCCCCGAGATGCGCCGCAAGTACGCGCGCTTCGTGGCCCAGGAGATCTCGAACGACGGCCGCCTGCCGCACTTCACCGAGAACGCGGTCGAAGAGGTCATCCTCGAGGCGCGACGCCGTGCGGGTCGCAAGGGCCACCTCACGCTGGAGTTCCGGAACCTCGGTGGGCTCGTTCGAGTGGCGGGCGACATCGCCCGCTCCGAGGACGCGGAGTTCACGACGCGCGATCACGTCCTCCAGGCGAAGGGTCGCGCCCGCTCGATCGAGCAGCAGATAGCCGACGAGTACATCCAGCGGCGCAAGGACTACGAGCTCTCGGTCAACGAGGGCTTCGTCACGGGCCGTGTCAACGGACTCGCAGTCATGGGCCAAGACTCCGGCATCATGCTCCCCGTCATGGCCGAGGTCACCCCCTCGCAGGGGCCCGGCCAGGTCATCGCCACGGGGCAGCTGAAGGAGATGGCCGAGGAGTCGGTCCAGAACGTCTCCGCGATCATCAAGAAGTTCTCGGATCAGGACCTCTCGGAGATGGACGTCCACGTCCAGTTCGTCCAGACCGGACAGCAGGGCGTCGACGGCGACTCCGCGTCGATCACGGTGGCGACGGCGGTCATCTCGGCGCTGGAGGACATCCCCGTCGATCAGGGTATCGCGATGACTGGCTCGCTCTCCGTGCGCGGTGACGTCCTCCCCGTCGGCGGCGTCACGCACAAGATCGAGGCCGCGGCGAAAGCCGGCTGCGAGAAGGTCATCATCCCTGCGGCGAACGAGCAGGACGTGATGATCGAAGACGAGTACAAGGAGATGGTCGAGATCATCCCCGTCTCGCACATCAGCGAGGTGCTCGACGTCGCCCTCGAGGGCGAACCCGAGAAGGACTCGCTCGTCGACCGGCTGAAGACGATCACCGGCTCCGCGCTCCCGAAGAAGGGCGTCCGCGGTCCGTCGAGTCCCAGCCCACAGTAGATGCCCGACTGGGCGACGTTCGCCGGGTTCGCGGGCGTCGTCCTCTTCTTTCTCCTCCTTCTCGCCCACGCGTCGAAGTCCGCCGTGAGCGACGCGCCTCCCTCCCGGTCGACCCGGCCGCAGCCGGGTTCGGTCGATCCGGGCGTCGCGGATCTGGCTCACGACGACGTCGCCACACGGCCGGACGCGACGGCCGCCGGGTCGGCTCCCGAACTCGACGGGCCGAACCCGGCCGGCCGCGTCAACGCGACACAGCCACAGCTGTCCACGACCGCGCTGCTCGCGAACGTCGCCGTCTCACAGGGCGCGTTCGGGTTCTTGCTCCTCGCCGGCGCGTGGTTCACCGAGATCCCGATCGCCGCATTCGGCGTCTCTGCCCCCGTCGTCTCGCCGGTGACGGTCGGCGTCGGAGTCGCCCTCGGCGGCGGGCTGTACGTGGCCAACGAGGTCGGCGCGACGGTCGGTGAACGGCTCGGTGTCGGTGCCGACGAGGGGCTCCGCGAGGCGCTCGCTCCCGAGTCTCTCGGAGGGTGGGCGGTGCTCCTGCTCGTCGTGCTCCCGATCATCGCCGGCTTCGAGGAACTCCTGTTCCGGGGGGTGCTCGTCGGCGTCTTCGCGGCCGGCTTCGGCCTCTCGCCGTGGCTGCTCGCGGCCCTCTCCTCCGTGGCGTTCGCGCTCGGTCACGGCGCACAGGGACCCGCCGGCGTCGTCGTCACCGGCGTCCTCGGCTTCGTCCTCGCCGCCGCGTTCGTCCTCACCGGGAGCCTCCTCGTCGTCGTCGTCGCACACTACCTAGTGAACGCGCTGGAGTTCGTCGTCCACGAAGGGATCGACCGCGAGTGGGCGTGAAGGCGGGTCGCTCGGATAGACGTGGTGGCTGACGGACGGCGCGCGTGTCCTCCGGGGTGAGGTGCCGTCGCGTCGCGCGTCACCCCGGAGCCGCTCTCACGACATACGACGGGGTGGCCGCGGGATCGGATATGAACCCTCGCGGGCTCGGTCGAGGGGTGTCTCGTCCGGGAGGGATCGAGCACGATGAGTACGAACGGGGTATCGACGAGCGAGCGCGACTCACGCACCACCGCGGCCTCTCGCCGCGCGTCACGACCCCGACTCGACCGACCGCAACAGCCGGACGACCTCGTCCGGGGTCGCCCCCGGTCCTTCGACTCGGTGGTCCGGGACGAACAGCGGGACGGGGTTCTCGCGGAGCGCGGCCTCGACCGTCCGCAGGTCGTCGTCGTCCTCGTCGTCCAGCCCGGCGAGACGGGCGATCCGCGCCACCGAGACGGTCTCGCCGTGCGGGACGTTCCTGACCGCTTCGAGGATCGACCGGTGGCTCGTCGGCACCGTGAGCGCCACCTGGACGTCGTCGAACTGATCCGCCTCGCCGTCGAGGTACGCCCCGATGCGGTCGAGCAGTGGATGGTCGGAGTCGGCGTCGGCGGGCACGTCGTCGGGGAAGGAGACGCCGACGACGCGACCGCTCGCCACGCCGAGTTCGACCACGCACCCCTCGAACGTACGGGCGAAGACGCCCGCGTCGGTGGCTGGTCCGGGACTCATACCGCCCAGTCGGCCCCGAAGCGTCTTCAACCCCCGTCCCGCCCGTACCCGCCGCGTCCCGCAAGTCTTATGAACAGATCAGTCCATCAGTGTACACTGATGAACGCTACTGACGAGGAGATGGCCCCCGCGGTCCGCGCCATCCTGGAGACCGCGCGGGAGCGACCGGGCGGCGACGCCCGCGTCTCCGTCGACGCACGGTCGTTCCCCGACGCGGTCGCCGCCACCGAAAAGGAGGGCCGAACGCCGGTGATCGCGGAGGTGAAGCCGACGAGCCCAACGACCGACGGCCTCGTCGACGAGGACCCGGTCGCCCTCGCCCGCGAGATGGTCGCCGGTGGTGCGACCGCGCTCTCGGTGCTGACGGAGCCCGAGCACTTCGGCGGGTCGGCCGACGCGCTCCGGCGGGTGCGGGAAGCCGTCGACGTCCCGGTGCTTCGGAAGGACTTCCTCATGCACGAGGCACAGCTAGACGTCGTCGAGGCCGACCTCGTCCTGCTGATCGCCCGCTTCCTCGGCGAGGACCTCGGGGCGATGGTCGACGCCGCCGCCGAACGGGGGTTCCAGCCGCTCGTCGAGGTCCACTCCCGCACGGAGCTCCAAGCGGCGGTCGACGCCGGCGCGCCCATCGTCGGCGTCAACAACCGCGACCTCGCGCGTCTCGACGTCGAGTTGGGGACGTTCGAGCGGGTCGCGCCCGACGCCCCCGACGACCTGACGCTCGTCGCCGAGAGCGGCATCACGACGGCCGACGACGCCCGGCGGATGCGGCGGGCCGGGGCGAGCGCGCTCCTCATCGGTAGTGCAATCATGGACGGGGACGTTCGAACGAACACGGAGCGGTTCGTCCGGAGCGAACGGGCGACCACGGATACGGATGCAGACGCGGATGCGGATGCAGATGCGGAACCGAACACGGACGGCACCGACGAGAACGCGACGACAGCGACGGCGGACACGACACCCGAGACACAATGAGCACGGACACGGACGGCAAGTTCGGCGACTACGGCGGACAGTACGTGCCGGAAGCGTTGATGCCGGCGATCGAAGAACTCACCGACGCCTACGAGCGGTACGTCCTCGGCAACGAGGACGGCTTCATGGACGAGTTCCGGCGTCGACTGCGTGACTTCGGCGGTCGCCCGACGCCGCTTCAGCGGGCGGACCGACTCTCGGAACGCTACGACCGGGAGGTGTACCTCAAACGTGAGGATCTCTTGCACGGTGGCGCGCACAAACTCAACAACGCGCTCGGGCAGGTGCTCCTCGCGAAGTACATGGGCAAAGAGCGCATCATCGCCGAGACCGGGGCGGGCCAGCACGGGACCGCGACGGCGATGGCCGCGGCGCATCTCGACATGCCGTGTGAGATCTACATGGGGACGCGCGACATCAACCGCCAGCGACCCAACGTCTTCCGGATGCGGATCAACGGCTCCGAGGTGAACCCGGTGACGATCGGCCGCGGCACGCTCAAGGAGGCGATCTCCGAGACGATGCGCGACTGGGCAACCACGGTCGAGACGACCCACTACGTCATCGGCTCGGTCGTCGGCCCGCACCCGTTCCCGGCGATGGTCAGGGACTTCCAGGCGGTCATCAGCGAGGAGGCCCGCCGGCAGTTGCTCGACCGCGTCGGCACGCTCCCGGACTCCGTGCTGACGTGCGCGGGCGGTGGCTCCAACACGATGGGCCTGTTCGCAAACTTCGTCGACGACGAGGACGTGCGCCTGATCGCCGTCGAGGCCGGCGGCTCCTCGCTCGCGGTCGACGAGGAGTCGGGCGTCGCCCCCAACTCCGCCTCGCTCTCGACGGGAACCGAGGGCGTGCTCCACGGTGCCCGGACGAAGCTCCTGCAGGACTCCGAGGGCCAGATCATGGAGTCGCACTCGGTCTCGTCCGGCCTCGACTACTCGGGGGTCGGCCCGGAACTCGCGTACCTCGTCGACGAGGGCCGCGTCGTGCCCGTCAACGTCGACGACGACGACGCACTGGAGGGGTTCCACCGCCTCTCGCAGATGGAGGGGATCATCCCTGCGCTCGAATCGGCACACGCAGTCGGGTATCTCGAGAACCACCTCGGGCCCGACGCCGACGGGGAGAGCGAGGAAGCGGCGGCGCTCGGCGACACCATCCTCCTCAACGTCTCCGGCCGCGGCGACAAGGACCTCGAGACCGTGATCGAAGAGACCGCCGAGCGCGACATCCCGAACGCGCCGGAGATGGACGCGTTCAGGGGGAGCTTCTGATGGCCGGAAACCGGATCGCCGAGGCGTTCGCCGACGGACCGGCGTTCGTCCCGTACCTCGCGGCGGGCGACCCCGATTACGAGGGTTCGAAAGAGTACGTCGAGGCGCTCGCCCGCGGCGGCGCGGACGTCATCGAACTCGGGCTCCCATTCTCGGAACCGATCGCGGAGGGGCCGACGATCCAGCAGGCGATCGTCCGGTCGCTGGAGTCGGGGATGACGCCAGAGCGCTTTTTCGACTTCGTCGAGGAACTCGACGTGGACGTCCCACTGGTGTGTATGACGTACTACAACCTCATCTACCAGTACGGGCGGAGCGAGGCGCGACGCACCTCGGAGGCGGCGAGCGGCGAAGCCGCGAGTGGGACGGGCGAACCCGGCCCGGAAGCGTTCGTCGAACGCGCCGCCGAGGTGGGCATCGAGGGGTTCGTCGTCCCCGACCTCCCCGCCGAGGAGGCGGACGACCTCCGCGAGGCCTGCGACGCGCATGGATTGGACCTCGTCTTCATCGTCGCCCCCACCACGAAAGGCGACCGCCTGCGTCGGGTCATGGAGCAGGTGTCGGGCTACGTCTACGTGCAGGCTCGCCTCGGCGTGACGGGCGCGCGCGACGACGTCTCCGATCAGACCGAGGAGTCGCTCGCCCGTCTCGCCGAGTGGGACGTCCCGAAGGCGGTCGGGTTCGGCATCAAGACCGGCGACCACGCCGAGCGCATCGTCGCCGCCGGTGCCGACGGGGTCATCGTCGGATCGGCGCTCGTCGATATCGTGGCGGAGGGTCACGAACAGGAGGCACCCGTCGCCGAGACGGCCGCCCGGATCGAGGAGCTCGCGCGCGAACTGAAACAGGGGGCGCTCCGCGGTGCGGAGACGGCGCAATCGACACCGCAAGCGGAACGCACATAACCACCGATTGATACAGATTCTCACACTACAATGGACCCCGGAACCACAGCACGACTCGACCGCATCTCGACAGGGGGCAACTACCTCATCGTCCCGATGGACCACGGCATCACGCTCGGCGCGATCAAGGGACTGAAAGACATCGAATCCACCATCGACGGCATCACTCGCGGGGGAGCCGACGCGGTGTTGACGCAGAAGGGGATCGCCCCGCGCGTCCACCCGCACAAGAACGGTGCGGGCTACATCGTCCACCTCAACGCCTCGACCTCGATCGGCCCCGACTCGAACGACAAACGACACACCGGGACGGTCAAGGAGGCGCTTCGGGCCGGTGCGGACGCCGTCTCCTACCACATCAACGTCGGCTCGAACTACGAACCCGACCAGATCGCCGAGCTCGCCCGGGTGACCGAATCCGCGAGCGAGTACGGCGTTCCCGTCCTCGCGATGGCGTACGCCCGCGGTGCCAACCTCATAGGCGACGACCCCGAACACGACGCCGAGTATCTCGGCCACGCGGTCCGCCTCGCCGAGGAACTCGGCGCGGAGGTAGTAAAGACGGCCTACAGCGGCGACGCCGACTCGTTCGCACACGTCGTCGAGTCGACCCGGCTGCCCGTCGTCATCGCCGGTGGGGCGAAGGGAACCGACAGACAGACCGTCGAGAACGTCCGCGGCGCGATGGACGCCGGTGCGGCGGGCGTCTCGATGGGGCGGTCGATCTTCCAGCACGACGACCCCGAAGCCATCACGCGCGCCGTCTCGGCCGTCATCCACGACGACGCCGCCGCGGACGAGGCGCTCGACGTCGCGGGGCTCTCCGAAGAGGCCGGCGCGCAGGCGTAACGACCGTCGCGACTGCCACCGACCCCGAGAGAGACGGAGCGGAGCGCCGCTGTTTTGCCCTCGCCGGTCGAACCGGCGTTGTGAACGTCTCCTACGACTACTCCGACACGACAGTCGTCGTTACCGGCGGCTCCAGCGGCATCGGTCGCGCCGTCGCCCGACGGTTCGGCGCGGCGGGCGCGACGGTCATCAACGCGGACGTCAGGCGCGACCCGAAGGACATAGCGGAAGAACAGCCGACCGACGAACTCGTCGACGACGTCGGCGGCAGGGGCGTCTACGTCGAGACGGACGTTGCCGACGTCGCGGCGATCGAGGCCGTCGTCGAGGCCGCCCACGAGTACGGCGGCGTCGACGTCATGGTGAACAACGCGGCGATCTTCGTCAGCGGGAACATCCTCGACCTCGACCCCGCGGATTTCGACCGCCTCCACGCCGTGAACGCCAAGGGCGTCTTCTACGGCACGCAGGTCGCCGCTCTGGACATGATCGACCGCGGTGTCGGAGGCTGTATCCTCAACACCGCCTCGATCAGCGCCGACCTCGCGCAGTTCGACCACGTCCAGTACGACTCGACGAAGGGCGCGGTGAAGATGATCACCCGGGGAGCGGCGCTCGAACTCGCCGACCACGGGGTCCGCGTCAACGCGGTCGCGCCGGGGCACGTCGCGACGGAGATCAGCGAAGGGTGGACCGAGAGCGCGTCCGAGGAGGTCCAGTCGGGTGAGGTGATCAAACACGTCCCGCTCGGCCGGGCGGCCACGCCCGAGGACGTCGCCGGCGCGTACCTCTTTCTCGCCAGCGACGACGCTCGCTACGTCACCGGCGAGACACTCTGGGTCGACGGCGGCCTGCAGGTGTTCTGATTTCGTCTCGTTGTCGTCTCCTCGTCCCGCCGCCGTCGTGGAGACGGACTGAACGGGGACGCCGCCGCCGACCCGATCGAGTTCCGCCCGGCGTCGAGGGCGATCGATAAGAACGGTACCGCGACCGCGAGCGGGCACCGTCCACGTCGGTGGACGACAACGGCGAGCGCGGGGATCGGGGCCGGCGGACGACCCGGCTGCTGGTCGAGCGATTCGACGAGAGAGAGGCGTAGGACACCGTGGAGACAGACGGTGGTCTCTCGGAGCAGGCCGTGTGTCGGTGTTCGGGAGAGAGAACGAGTGCAGTCGCACCGGGCACCGTCTCGTCCATGACTCACCTCGTTGTGCCGATCGGACGCTCACAAGGATCGCCTCGGCTGCGCTCGCCGTGCGTCTCGTTCGTCCGTGCGTGTCGGTTCGCGATCGAGACATCGTCCGTTTCGATCGTTCGCTTCCGAGGTGCCGTGAGCAGCCACCCCCACGGAGGATGTCGGATTCGCCACGTTCAAGCCCACACATCGAGTGGGTGCGCTCATGACACGGAGCGTCTGGCTCAAGGCCGACGATAGCGTCGGCGACTGGGAGGCACGGAAGCGCCGCATCACGGCCGGACTGGAAGCGGGCGTCGACTGGGTGCTCGTCGACGAGGCGGACGTCGGGCGGGTGCGCGACCTCGGCGACGTGAGCGTGGCTGCCTTCCGGAACGACGTCGACGTCCACGTGATGGACGCCGAGGGCGGCGACCCCCCAGTGGAGGCCGACGCGTACTTCGTCGGCAAGGAGTCGGAGGGCGACGGCACTGTCGACCTCCCGGGGGACTTCTCGGGGTCGGCGGACCTCACCACGCTCCGACGCACCGACGGGCGCGCACAGGGGGCGTACGTCCGCATCCTCTCGAAGGAGTACGAGAGGCTCGCCGAGGAGGCAGCCCGCGAGGCCGACCACACGATCGTCGTCGGCGAGGACTGGACGATCATCCCGCTGGAGAACCTCATCGCCCGCATCGGGGAGGAGACCGAACTCGTCGCGGGCGTCACCTCCGCCGAGGAGGCGAAGACGGCGTTCGAGACGCTCGAACAGGGCTCCGACGGCGTCCTCCTCGACAGCGACGACCCCGACGAGATCCGAAAGACCTGCGAGGTGCGCGACGCCGCCGAGCGCGAACACCTCGACCTCCAGTGGGCCGAGGTCACGACCGTCGAACGGACCGGGATGGCCGACCGCGTCTGCGTCGACACCGGCTCGCTGATGGAACACGACGAGGGGATGCTCGTCGGCTCGATGAGTCGGGGACTGTTCTTCGTCCACGCCGAGACCGCCGAGTCGCCGTACGTCGCTTCTCGACCGTTCCGGGTGAACGCCGGCGCGGTCCACGCGTACGTCCGTGCGCCCGACGGCGGGACGCGCTACCTCGCCGAACTCCAGAGCGGCGACGACGTCCAGATCGTCGACAGCGAGGGCAACACACGAGAGGCGATCGTCGGCCGCTGCAAGATCGAGAAACGGCCGATGTTCCGGGTGCAGGCCCGCCTCGAAACCGCCGACGGGGAGGACCGCATCGAGACCCTGTTGCAGAACGCCGAGACGATCAAGGTCCACACCCGCGACGGCCGCAAAGCCGTCACCGACCTCGAACCCGGCGACGAGGTGCTGGTGTACTACGAGGACACGGCCCGACACTTCGGCGAGGCCGTCGAAGAGTCGATCATCGAAAAGTAACCGCGAGGTCGGCTCAGGGGTCGTGACCACGGACGCCGGCCTCCGTGCGGTCCGGCGCGCCGGCCTCCTCGAACCGCTCGGTACACCACGGACAGAAGTCGAGTTCGGGGTCGACCTCGTGACCGCAGTACGGACACGACGGGCCCTCGCCGTCCCCACCCTCACCGGCCGTCAGCGCGAGGCGGTAGGCGTCGAGCGTACTCAGGACGAGGAGGACGAGGATCGGCCCCGTGACCGTCATCGGCAGCGCCGAGGGGGACTCCGCCGCAGTGACGGGGTCCGAGTAGACGGACAGGAGAACGAGCCCCGCGCCGAGGACGAACGCGAACCAGGCGATCGCCCGTCGCCACTCACGGAGGTAGGCGTGCCCAGCACCGGCGATCCCGACGGTGGCGCCGAGCACGCCGACCAACACCGCGACGAGCGCGCGACGACGTGTATCCGACATGGTTTGCCTGCTCCCACAAGGTCTCTCCTGCCGCTTAAGTCTCCGGATACCGCGTCGGACGCCCGTCCGCCCGCCGTCAGCCCCCGGTCAGCCCGTCGACGAGCGTCCGGAGCGTCGCGAGGTCGTACTGTCCGGGCGCGGTCGCCTCCGCCGGGTCGACGGGCGCGTAGCCGATCCGCGAGCCGTACACCGGCGCGACCGCGCGGGTGTGGCTCCCCGCCTCGCCCATCGCCATCGTGGCCACCCGGTCGCCCCACGTCGTCGCGACGTGGGTCGACTCCAAGAGCCGGAGCGCGTCCGCCCGCGACTCGGCGGTGACCGCGAGTTTGCCGACGTCGCCCGCCGTCGCCGCCTCGTGCAGGAGCCGGCGGAGGGCCGACGACGCCGGCGTCCCCGCGAAGTCGTGGACCGACGCGACGACCGTCGCGTCCCGGGCGCGGACCGCCGTGGCCGCCTCCCGCCCCCGGTCGGTCCGCAACGTGGCGAGTTCGAGATCGACCGCGCCGACGGCGTCGTGGGCGGCCGCCTCGGCGAGTGCGTCGAGCCGGTCGTCCTCGTCGCCCGCGAACGCGCCGCCCTCCCAGTCGGGGCGGTACGTCACCAGCAGGGGCGACGCCGTGTCGGCCTGCGCGTCGTAGTCGTCGAGCGAGGCGAGCGGGTCCGCCGCGAGATCCATCCGGAACTCGACGGCGTCGGCGTGCGTCCGTGCCGTCTCGGTCGTCGCGTCGGCGAGGTCACCCGTCGACGCGCAGAGGACGAACGCATCGAAGTCGATGGGAGGCATACCCGACCCACCGCGTCGCGAGGTAAAAAACGAGGCGGCACGGGGAGCGCGGGGGAGGCCGTTATGTCGGCTCGTACGAGACGGTGTAGCGCCACCCCTCGCCGCCCTCGTCCGCTCTGTCGACACCGGTGACGGCGTACAGCCGGATCTGCCGCTCCTGTTTCGTCACGACAGGGAGGTCGTAGTGGACGGCCTCGTACGTCGGCGGGTCGTCGCGCTCGCGGACGAACGCCCGGTGGCGGTCGAGTCGGTCGGCCACGCGATCACGCGAGCGCGCTGGGAGCCCCGCGATCCGGTCGTCGAACCCCGAGAGGAGGTCGGGATCGAGTTCGCGTCCGACCGAGTTTCGGCCGGCGAGCATCGCCGCGAGCGTCGTCGTTCCCGTGCCGACGAACGGGTCGTACACCCGGTCGCCGTACGTCGAGTACATCCGGATCAGTCGGAGCGGGAGTTCCAGCGGGTAGGCCCCGGCGCGGTCGCGGCCGTCGCCGTCGCGATCCTGCGCCGCGCCGGAGAGTTCCCAGAGGTCCGAGAACCACCGGTTGCGCTCCTCCCAAAAGAAGGCGCTCTCGTAGCGCGTCTCGTCGCCCGGTGGGAACTCCCTGGGAGCGCCCTTGCGGAAGACGAGGACGTACTCGTGTTCGAGCGTGACGTACGCGTTCGGCGGGAGCGTCCCCGAGCCCATGAACTTCGTCAGCCGGTTGGTCGGCTTCCGCCAGAGCACGTTGGGGAGCGGGCTCAGTCCCCGGTCACGGAGCGCCTGCGTCACCCGTGCGTGGTTCGGGAAACAGCGGAACTCTCCCCCGATCGATCGGGTCGCGTCGCCGACGTTCACGCAGACGACCCCGCCCGGCTGGAGCGCCCGGACCACGGCGTCCCACACCCGGTCGAGGAGCGCGTGCATCGCCTCGAACGCGTCGTCGCCCCGTCCGTCGTCGAGCGCCGCCGCGACCGCGGGCGACTGCGCGGCGAACTGCTCGTCCCACATCTCGATCATCGGATACGGCGGGGAGGTGACGACGAGGTCGACGGTCTCTTCTGTCATCCCCGTCGCGCTGTCGCCGATCCGGAGGACGTGGTCGGTCCGCATCGACTGACGGTCGAAGGCCGGCCCCGTAGGTGTTTGGGTCGACCGGCGAGCGGGACCCTCACGACGGGACGATTGCGGTGTGGCGACCGGCGAGGCCACGGCTCCGGAGAGCCGTGACGGTCCGACGCTCACGCCGGACGCTCCAAAAAACGGGGTCGTTGCCGCGAACGCCTCAGACCAAGAGTTGCTCTTCGGCTTCGAGCAGTTCGTGGTAGCGGTTGCGGATCGTCACTTCGGAGATGTCGGCGACGTCGCTCACGGCGGCCTGGGTCGTCTTCTCGTTGGTCAGGAGCGAGGCGGCGTACACCGCGGCTGCGGCGAGCCCCACGGGGGATTTACCCGAGTGGACGCCCTGCTCCTTGGCGTTCTGGAGGAGTTGGCGGGCGCGCATCTTCGACTCGTCGGAGAGCTCCAACTCGCTCGCGAAGCGGGGAACGTACTGCTCGGGGTCGGCCGGCTTCACTTCGAGCGAGAGCTCTCGGGAGATGTAGCGGTACGTCCGGGCGACCTCGCTCTTTTCGACGCGTGAGACCTCGGCGATCTCGTCCAGCGAGCGGGGAACGCCGGCCATTCGCGCGGCGGCGTACGTACACGAGGTGGAGACACCCTCGATCGAGCGGCCGGGGAGGAGGTCTTCGGAGAGCGCCCGGCGGTAGATCACCGACGCGGTCTCGCGGACGTTGTCCGGGAGCCCCAGCGCCGAGGCCATGCGGTCGATCTCGCCGAGTGCCTGCTTGAGGTTTCGCTCCTTCGAGTCGCGCGTGCGGAAGCGCTCGTTCCACTTGCGCAGGCGCTGCATCTTCTGGCGCTGGCGCGTCCCCAGCGAGTTGCCGTAGGCGTCCCGGTCGCGCCAGTCGATGTTCGTCGACAGCCCCTTGTCGTGCATCGTCTGCGTCGTGGGCGCGCCGACGCGAGATTTGCGGTCCTTCTCGCGCGAGTCGAACGCGCGCCACTCCGGGCCGCGGTCGACGGAGTCGGCGGTGATGACCAGCCCGCACTCCGCACAGACCGTCTCGCCGTGCTCGTCGTCGGTGACGACGTTGCCCGAGCACTCGGGGCAGGTCAGCGAGTCGCCCTTCGTCTCGGACTCGTCCGTTCGTTCGTCGTGTGTCTCGCGCCGTGTGCGTCTCGTCCGTGTTCGTCTGTCTGCGTTCTGGCTCATGGATACGACGGCAGGTGCTCCCGGCAACTGTGGCGGATGTGAAAAGCCGGAGCAGTTCCGTTGATTCGACCACGGAGCATCAGTATATAAAAATTTTGTTTCTGATTCGAAAACTCACACGAATCGGCTCGAATCAGCCGTTCACGGTAGACGTTGTCACACATTTATATACGTGATCGTTTTCCCCTCGCTCGTCCCCGACGGAGGGGTCGACGGCCGGATCGGGCCAGCGCGTGTATCGGTCGCTCCGCGTGGGCACCGACGAAACGCGACGCATTTGTCCGTCGCGGGGCGACTCCCGATCATGCGAGTCGTGGTCGGCAGCGGCAACCCGGTGAAACGCGACGCGACGGCACGGGTCTTCGACAGGGCGACCGTCGAGGCGGTCGCCGTCGCCTCGGGCGTGAGCGAACAGCCCGTGGGACACGTGGAGACACGCCGGGGTGCGGCCACGCGAGCGGTGCGCGCGCTCGATGAGGCCGGTGACGCTCCGGTGGACGCGCCCGACCTCGGCGTCGGGATCGAAGCCGGCGTCGCGACCGTCGAGGGGGTGGACCCGGCCCGCGGCGTCGAGGGTGCTGACGCCGTCGCGACCGTCGGCGATGGCCTCTCGCTCGTCATGTGGGCGGCCGTCACGGACGGCGACCGGCTCTGGTACGGCGGCGGTCCAACGTTCCCGATCCCCGACCACATCGCCGCCCGGGTCCGCGCCGGCGAGGAACTCGGGCCCGTGATGGACGACGTCCTCGGCGTCGACGACGTCGCGAGGAAACAGGGCGCAGTCGGGGTGTTCACCGCCGGCCGGGTGACGCGCACCGACGCCCTCGAAACAGCGGTCGCGGCCGCCGCCGGGCCGTTCCTGAGCGAGCGGTACGTCTAAGTGGATCCCGCGGCGGGGAGAACAGGTCGCGTCCGGCTCAGTCGTCTTGGACGACCTCGGCGTCGATCTCGCCTCTGTCCGCGCTCTGGTCGACCGCGGTCGTCAACGAGACGTTCAGCGCGAGCATCGACGCCACGCCGCCGATCACGGTCACGATGTTCTTGACTGCGTGATCGAGGACGGCCGCACCAAGTGCGAGCGGGTAGGAGACGCCCGTCAGGCCAACCACCAGCAGGGTGAACGCCCCCTCGTACAGGCCGACCCCGCCCGGCGAGAGCGGCAGGACCTTGGCGAGATTGCCGACGCTGACGGCGAAGAAGCCGACGGAGACGAGCGTCACGAGCGTCAGTCCGGGGTCGAACGCCTGGAGAACGAGGACGGCGGTCACGACGTCGAGCGTCCAGATGAGCACGCTGGAGAGGCCGACGCGTCCGAAGCCCGCGCGGGTGCCGGCGACCCGCTGGACGTCACCGACGAACCGCTCGACGACGTCGGCGACGTAGTCGGCGTACGAGTCGGTCGAGACGCGATGGATCGCCCGCCGGACGACGTTCGTCTCCGCGCGAGCCGAGACGACGATGGCCGCGACGGCGACGAGCGCCGCCAGCCCGACGACCGAGGCGACGGTGACGGCCACGCGCCCGGCACCCTCCGCACCCGTGACGGTGCGGGCGATCTCGGCGGTCTGTCCCGTCGCGGTGTAGCCGAGCAGGACGCATCCCGCGAGCGCGGTGATCGTCAGGAGGTCGAAGACGCGTTCGACGGCCAGCGATGCGAAGCCCGAGGGGTACGGGATGCCGCGACGGAGCTTGACGACGTACGCCCGGACGGCGTCGCCGGCGCGGGCGGGGAAGACGAGGTTCCCCGTCTGTGAGATGAAGATCGCCCCCGTCAGGAAGCCGACGTTCGTCTCGTACCCCTGCTCGGCGAGGATATCGCGGTAGCGCGCGCCTCTGAGCGGCCACGAGAGGACGTAGACGACCGCAGCGATCGCCACGAGCATCGGCTCGGCCTGTCGCATCTCGGTGACGACCGCACCGAAGTCGATGTACTGGGTCATCAGCGCGAGCGCGAGCACCGTCAGGAGCGCGCCGGCAGTGAGCGTCACGCGCCGGGTCACGCGCGGGCGGACCGTGAGCTGCCACCACGTCCGGATGATCTGCGACCCCATCCCGAATACGTCGCGGACGAGATCGACTTTCGTATCCCCCTTGGCCGTCCACTCGACGGGGAACTCCGCGACGCGAAAGCCCTCGCGCTGGGCGCGGACGAGCATCTCCGTGTCCCAGAACCAGTGGGTGTCCTCCACTCGGGTGGAGAGGTGCTCGAACGCCTCGCGGCTGAAGGACTTGAACCCGCACTGGTGGTCGCGAAGCTCCGAGCGCAGGAACAGCCGGACGAGTTCGTTGTAGCCGCGGGAGGGGATGCCCCGCTTCGCCGGGCGGTCGGCGATCTGCCCGGGGAACCAGCGCGACCCGGTCGCGACGTCGTACTTACCCGAGCGGACGCACTCGACCAGCTCTTCGAGGTGTTTCAGGTCCGTGGCGAGGTCGGTGTCGAAGTAGACGAGGACGTCGCCGTCGGCGGCCCGGAACGCCCGTTCGAGTGCGCCGCCGCGTCCGAGGCGCGTGTCGCTGTGGACGTGTCGGACCCGATCGTCGGCGTCGGCGAGTCGGGCGGCGATCTCGGGCGTGTCGTCGTCGCAGCCGTCTTCGGCGACGACGACCTCGTAGCCGCCGTCAAGGAACGCACCGAGCGCGTCGAGCGTCCGCTCGACGGTGTGCTCGATGCTGTCCGCCTCGTTGTACGCCGGGAGGACGACGCTCACCTCCACCGACGTCTGCCGCTCCATTTGTCATGAGTGGCTCCGCGGCGGCTAAGAACTTTCTGACTTAGGGGCCTCCTACCCTGGTTCGATCCCGTCGTTCGACAGTCAGCCGTCCCGAACGTTTCGGGTATCGTGTGCGTTAGGCGACTGTACCCACACGTCCCGTCGACGGCCGGTTACGACGACCGTCAACCCCGAGAATCGACGGACAGCGGCGTGTTAAGCGCGTGTACCAAACCCACTATGCCCGACGCCCCCGTTCGTTGTTGTATGAGCACGACGACCCAGGCGACGACGACCGACCTCTCGGCGAAACAGCGGCGGATCCTCCAGTACCTCCGCACCGAAGCGGGGGAGCGGACCTACTTCAAGTCGCGACTCATCGCCGAGGACCTCGGGCTCTCGGCAAAGGAGGTCGGTGCGAACATGCGGGCCATTCTCGACGGCGAGTTCGACATCACGGTCGAGAAGTGGGGCTACTCCTCGGGAACGACCTGGAAAGTCACGCAGTGAGGACGCCGCGGTTCGGCGCGCGCCGACCGGTGACCGCCGCTCGGTCAGCGCGCGCTGGCGGTCGCCCCGTTCGCGTCCGGGCCACTCCGTTCGCTCTTCGACGACGAGCGGTCGGTCTCGGCGGGAACGAGTTTGATGTCCGGTGGGCTCGGCGGGTGCTCAGACGCCTCGAACGCCTCAGGCGCCGGGATCGAACCGAATGAGGTCGGCGGCCTCGGCGGCGAAGGCAACGGCGTCCGGACCGAACGAGTCGGCGAAGCGGACGAGCAGCGTCAACAGCGTCTCCGGGTTGCGGATGGCGTAGCCGTCGGTCCGCGAGAGGAGTCCCGCCGCGTCGAGTTCCTTGGCGGTCGTGCTGACGGTCGCCCGCGAGACGTCGAGAGTCGCGGCGATCTCGCTCCCGGTCGCGTCCGGATCACGGAGGAGGGCGATGAGGAGGCCACGGGCGGTCCCCCGCCGGAGGTAGCCGAGGGCGACCTGCTCGAAGTCGGAGAACTGCCCCGCCGCGAAGTAACGGCGGTAGTCGCCGTCCTTTCGCGTCTCGACGGCGCCCGCGTCGAGCAGTCGCCGGAGGTGGTGTTGGGTCTCGCCCGTCCCGAGTTTGAGGTCGTCGCGGACCTTCGAGAAGTGTGCGCCCGGCGTCGTCGCCAGGTAGCCGCGGATGGCCGTCCGCGCCTCGCTCGCATCCGCCCCGGCGTCGTCACCCTGGTCCCGCCCGCCGAGGCCGACGAGCGGCGTCGCCGCGCCGAGCGCGGCGAACCGGCGGAGCGTCGACCGTTTCTCCTCGTCGACGTCCGGGTGGTCGGCCATGGTTCGTCTGTCGGTAGGTGATTACTCGATGAAAAGGCTTCGGGGTATAGTCTCAACATTGAGACTAGTGTCGGTCCGCGTCCACGGACGGAGCGGGACGAGACGGTCAGGATTCGAGGTTCGTGTCGAACTCCATCTCCTCGTCCTCGTCGTCGGGGTCGGGGTCGGGTGCGCCGCCGTCGGTGTCGACTTCGGTGATCGCCTCCTCGGCGTCCATCGCCGACTCGTCCGCCTCCGCGACCACTTCGTCGGCGCTCTTGATATCGGCGTCGACGTTGCCGGCCTTGATCGCCTCGGCCTCCTTCTCCATCTGTTCGACGTCCATCTCGGCGGCCTCGTCGATCTGCCCGAGGATCTCGTCGATGTCGTCGAGCCCGAGCATCCCCCGGGTCTCCTCGTCGAACTCCAGGCTGTCGAGGCCGGCCTGTTCTTGCACGTCGCTGCCGGTCAACTGTTTGCCGTACCGACCCAGGAGCGAGCTGAGTTCCTGCGGGAGGACGAACGTCGTCGACTCGCCCTGGCCGATCCGCTCCAGCGTCTCCATCCCCTTGTCGATGATGGCGCGCTCGCCCATCGATTCGGCGGACTTCGCGCGGAGGACGGTCGAGATGGCGTCACCCTGCGCTTCGAGGATCTGTGACTGCTTCTTCCCCTGGGCGCGGATGATGTTCGACTGCTTCTCACCTTCGGCGGTCTCGACGGCGGAGCGACGTTCACCCTGCGCTTCGAGGATCATGGCGCGGCGACGGCGCTCGGCGGAGGTCTGCTGCTCCATCGCCTGCTGGACGTCGGGGCTCGGGTTCACTTCCCGAACTTCCACGGACTCGACCCGGACGCCCCACTCGTCGGTGGGTTCGTCGAGCTCTTTTCGGATTCTCGCGTTGATCTCCTGGCGCTTGTTCAGTGTGTCGTCCAGTTCCATGTCGCCGAGCACGGCCCGGAGGGTCGTCTGGGCAAGGTTCGAGACGGCCTTCTTGTAGTCGTCCACTTCCAGAAAGGCCTTCTTCGCGTCCATCACCTTGATGTAAACGACGGCGTCGGCCGTGACGGGCGAGTTGTCGCGGGTGATCGCCTCTTGACGGGGGACGTCGAGCGTCTGCGTCCGCATGTCGAACGCGTACGTCCGCGAGACGAACGGCGGGATGAAGTTGATACCCGGTTCCAGGAGTTTGCGGTACTCCCCGAACACCGTGAGCGCCTTCTTCTCGTAGGCGTCGACGATCTCGACCATCGACCACACTGTCGCGATGGCGAGCACGAGGACGAGGAAGCCGATCGCGAAGGTGGCGATTCCCAGTCCGAGTTGGAGGGGGACCACTGCGAGTGTTTCGAGGGCCATACTGAGGCTTGGGGCGGTCCGGGCAAAAGGGTTCTCCCGATTCCGGCCGGCGGTTCGGGGGCAGACGGAGAAAAAACGCCGTCCGAGAACAGCGACCGGCGGGTTCGCGACCGTCGGGAGCCCCGAACGGCGCGACTCCGCGCGACGATCGACGACCGATGGACGGCGGTCGATGCGGTCATTTATACGGTTGGTCGACCCACCACGGCCAATGACCGCGACCGTCGAGCCGGGAGACACAGTCGTCCTCGAGTACGTCGGCCGTTTCGATAGCGGCGGCGTCTTCGACACCTCACACTACGAGGTCGCCGAGGCGCACGGACTCGTCGAGGCACAGGGACGCGAGCAGAGCGACTACAAGCCCCTGTCGTTCACCGTCGGCGAGGAACGCGTCATCGAGGGGCTCGACGAGGGGCTCGTGGGGCTGTCCGTCGGCGAGGAGACGACGATCGAGGTGCCGCCCGCGAAGGGGTACGGCGAGTTCGACTCAGACCGGGTACGGGAGTACGACGCGGAGTCGTTCGAGGCGATGGTGGGCCAGGAACCGGAGATCGGGCTCCACGTCCACGCCGAGAACGGGCTCCACGGCGACGTGACCGCCATCACCGACGAGGTCGTCGAAGTCGACTTCAATCACGAACTTGCGGGCAAGACCCTGGTGTTCGAGGTCGAGATCGTCGACGTGCGCTGATTGGTCGCTCACCGCCGCCAGAACGACGGCGTGAAGATCACGAGGACGGACAGCACTTCGAGCCGGCCGATCCACATCAGCACCACCATGTACAGCTTCGCGGCGTCCGAGAAGGGGAGGAAGCTGTTCATCGGGCCCACGAGCCCGAACCCCGGCCCGACGTTGCCGAGCGTCGCGATCGCGACGCTGGCGGCTTCGAGCGCCGAGAGGTCAAGCCCCGTCCGGAGCCCGTCGAGGAAGACCAGCACGGTCGAGGCGACGAAGAGGGCGAGGAACGTCATGACGAACACGATCACGCTCCGGATCGTGTCCTCGTCGATCGGCGCGTCCGAGAGCCGAACCGGTCGGACCGCCTCGGGATGCACCGTGGTGAAGAGTTCCCGGGCGACCGTCTGCTGGACGACGTACCAGCGGACGATCTTCACCGACCCCGCCGCGGAGCCGGCCGAGCCGCCGAGGAACATCGCGAACAGGAGGATCACCTGCGTCGACTGGTCCCACGTATTGAAATCCATACTCGCGTAGCCGGTGGTGGTGACGACGGCGACCGACTGGAAGAGCCCGTGCCGGAGCGCCCGCTCGGTGTGGCCGGGGATCGTCGCGACGCTCGTCGGGACCACCCCGAGCCCGACCCCCGCGAACAACAGCCCCGCCAAGAGGAGGCCGACGACGCCCATCGCGCCGAGGTAGCTCCGGAACTCCTTGTTGCCGACGAACCGCTCGGGGCTCCCCCGAAGCGCGTACCAGTAGAGGGCGAAGTTCGTCCCCGCGACGATCATGAACAGGATGATCGCCCACTGTGCGGCCGGCGAGAACGCCTCGGCGCTCCGGGCCTCCGGCGAGAACCCGCCGGTGGGAAGCGTCGTCAGCGCGTGAGCGACCGCGTTGTAGAGGTTCATGTTCGGTGCCAGGCCCGCGAGGTGGAGGGCGTAGTACAGCGCCGCGGCGGCCAGGGTGAAGCCGAGGTAGATCTTCCAGAGGACTTTCGCAGACTCGCGGATCCGTGGCGTGAGCTTCTCGATCGACAGTCCGGGGGACTCCTCGTTCATGAGCTGTGCGCCCCCGACGGAGAGCTCCGGGAGGACAGCGATCATGAGCACGAGGAGTCCCATCCCGCCGAGCCACTGCGTGAACTGTCGCCACAGCAGAATCGATCGGGTGTGGCGGTCGAACGAGATCTCGCCCAGCACGGTCGCGCCGGTCGTCGTGAACCCAGACATCGACTCGAACAGCGCGTTGACGGGGTCGGCGACGGTTCCCTGCCCGGCGATCAGATACGGGATGGTGCCGACCAGCGGGACGACGAGCCACGTGAGGCTGACGACGAGGAACGTCTCGCGGTGGTCGATCTCCGTGCGCGGGTGGAGCCGTTCGAGCCCGACGCCGATCCCCGCAGTGACGGCGAACATCGCGAGGAACGGGAGCGGGCTCTCGCCGTAGTAGATCGCGACGAGGGCCGGGAACAGCGGGGCGAGGGCGATGCGCTTGAGAACGGAGCCGACCACCCGGAGGCTCGCCCGGACGTCGACGTACCCGCCGAACAGTGAACCCATTCGTGCGCCGTGTGTCGGTTCGGTCGGGCCGAAAACGTTTCGTTCGGCCGATACGGGGGGCGACAGGAGGGTTCGAGACGTCGGCCCCGCGAGCGGGAGCCGCGGACGGCGTCTCCGCCCGACTGAGACGGTCCCCGTCGGGGGGCCGATCAGACGTGCCGCAACCGGGGCTCATACAAGCTGTGAGCCCGTACCACGGCGCATGGCGACCCAACTCGCTGACGAGCCGTGTGAGGCGTGCACCTCGGAGGACGAACCGCTCACCGCCGCGGAGTACGCGGAGTATCTCGCCGAGATCGACGACGACGTCTGGGAGGTCGTCGACGAGCACCACCTCGACGGGACGTACGCGTTCGACGACTTCCGCGACGCCTTGGAGTTCACCTACGAGATCGGCGAACTCGCCGAAGAGGAGTGGCACCACCCCGACATCCACCTCCAGTGGGGCGAGGTGCGCGTCGAGATGTGGACCCACAAGATCGACGGCCTACACAAGACCGACTTCGTGATGGCCGCGCGGATGGACCGCATCCACGAGGAGCACGCGCCCGACTCATAAGGGGGTGATCAGCCGGGTTCGGTCTCGGTCTCGTGTTCTCGGTCGACCTCGCCGTCTCCAGCGTCGACCGTCGCGTTCGCGTTCTGTCGCCCCCGCGCCAGTTCCCGGTCGATCTCGTCTTCGTACTCGGAGACGGGCGTGACGGTGACGACGTTCCCGCCGCCGGGGTCGACGACCATCACCTCGGTTCCCACGTCGATCTCGTCGTCCATCGACCGCGCCGAGTAGTAGGGGTTGAAGCCGCCGCCCTCGAGTTTTATCTCGCCCATCGTCGGGGTGACGCGCTCCGTGACGCGGCCGAACGAGCCCGTCAGCGCGTCCGAGTCGCTCGTTTTTGCGGTTCCTTTCCCGCCGTAGATGTCGAACTCGCGGTAGCCGTACAGCGACAGCGCGCCGAACAGCAAGACGAGAACACCGAGGACGAGCGGCGACGCGAACGGCCCGATGAGGAGGCCGACGACGCCGGCGAGCAACAGCGCGACGCCGAGGACGACGAAGTGCGCACCGGGGGCGATGGCCTCCGCCACCGAGAGCCCAAGCCCCGCGAGGACGAGCAGGAGCGGCAGCGTCTCGGGACCGAGGAGGTCGAGTTGCATCGGGAGGGGCGGTACCGGCATGAGTAGGCGTAGGGGCGGACGCCGATTAAGGGTTGTTCACGACCGGCGTCCGCGTCCGGCGACCGTCGCCCACCCGCTCAGCGTTCGGCGTCCGTCGCGGCCGCGTCGAGCACGCCAGTCAGCCGCGAGAGCGCACCGGGGGTCACCTCGCTCCGCGCCCGTCCCCAGGCGTAGCTGGCGGTCGCCTCCGCGACCTGGTCGGCATCGAGCCTGTCGTGTTCGACCGCGCTCGTGAGCTCCCGGTCGCCGAACTGGACGTCTCCGACGGCCCCGCGTGCCCAACCTGATGCCACCGACTCCGGGGCCGCATCGCGGGCCGTCTCGACCGCCGCCAGCGCGTCGAGTTTCTCGCGGCGGACCGGGTCGACGGATCGGGGGACGCCGTACCTGCCGCGGTCGACGGCCCGCCGGACGCGGTCGAGCGCCCGGAGGTCGCGGTCGAGCGTCGCAGCGGTGAGGACGGTGGTCGCGACGCCCTGCCGCTCGCGGGCCTCGTCGGCGTCGCGACAGCGCCACTCGACCTCCGAGAACGCCCCCCGGAGCAGGGGACGGGCGACCGTGTGTGCGAGGTCGCGGTCGAACCGTGACTCCCACCCGTCGGAGCGCGGATCCGGACACTGCGCGGTGGCGTCCGCGACGAGCACCCGGGCGGTCCGATCGAAGACGCCGCCCAGCGGGCGCGGGGCGGCGAGTCCCTCGACGAATCGGTCGTAGTAGTACGTCGCGTTCTCCGCGGCCGTCCGGGCGAGTTCGACGGTGCCGGCGATCGATCCGACGTGGAGGACGTGGTTCTCGTCGGGCCGGCCATCCCTCTCGACGCGTTCGAGCGTCCGCTCGGCGTAGTCGACACGCGATTCGAGTTCGCGGTGCACCGAGAGCGCGACCGCGAGGTCGTCGCCGACGTACCGCCACCGGTCGCGGAGCCCTGCCAGGCGCTCGCGGACCGGCTCCCGCCGTGCGAGCACGTCCTCACGCGTCACCTCGCCCTCGAACGCGGCGTAGACGGCGCTGACGTCGGCCGCGTACCACCGGGCCGACTGGAGGTCGTCGAGGCGCTCGTACGGGC
Organism: Salinigranum marinum; assembly: GCF_024228675.1. Classification (NCBI taxonomy): domain Archaea; kingdom Methanobacteriati; phylum Methanobacteriota; class Halobacteria; order Halobacteriales; family Haloferacaceae; genus Salinigranum; species Salinigranum marinum. Next base: position 2,166,932 of record NZ_CP100461.1, read on the forward strand.
TCTGTGCGTCGTGGGCCCGTTCCAGCGCCTCGACGGCCTCCTCGTAGCGCTCGGTGTACTCGCGCGCGGCGGCCTCGTTCGGGATATCGGGAGTTTCGGGGGCCGACGCGAGCAACGACCGCGCCCGGTTGCGGTTGGCCGCGACGTGGTCCGCGCCGATCTCGACCGGGAACGTCCGCGGGATCGTCGGCGTGCCGATGTCGACGACCCCCCGCAACGCGTCACCACCGTACGACACGTCGGGCTCCGCCGGACGGCCGTCGTCGAGGGCGAACACGGCGGAGATGCCGACGCCCAGCCCGGCGGCGAGCAGCACCGACCGGCGCGTCGGATCGACGTCGCTCACGACTCCCCCTCCCGTCGGCGGGGCCGTTCACAGTTCCCACCGCTCCCGACGGTGTACGGGCCGACGTCGTCGGTCGCCATCAGGAAGCGGACGAACGCGGCGACGACCGCGCGGTCGTCNACGTCGCAGGCGACGTCGGCGGGGCGGAGCGGCGAGCAGAAGTCGAGGTCGAACGAGTTTCCCTCGGTGGTCACGTAGTCGACTTCCAGCGCTCGACACCCCGAGAGCCGGTGTTCGGAGACGTGGACGACGCTCCGCTCGAAGTCGGTCTCGCGCAGGAACGACCGCGCCTCGTCGATCCCCCCGACAGCGGTGGCAAAAGAGATCCGGTCGGCGTCGGCGGCCGTCGCGAGCGGCTGGCGGAGGAGTTCGTCCGGTTCGTCCTCGGAGCCGTATCCGACGAACGATTCGGCGGCGGGGTTCCGCACGGTCACGGCGTCGTAGTCGAGCGTCGGCTGGACGGTCTCCGTCGGCGACGGGGTCTCGGAGTCGCCGCCGGTGATCGTCTCGTTGCAGCCGGCGACGCCCACCACGGCAACGCTCGCGGCGGCGCGGAGGAGGTCTCGTCTGGAGGCGGTGCGGAGGACCATGGTTCGGCCCAAAGAACCCGGACACATCAACCATCGGGTTCTCGCCGCCGGTAGGTTCGTCGCACGACCGGCATGCCTCCGCTGCCGGTCGGCGGCGGTCAGACGACGGTCGACAGGAGGAAGACGGTCACGGCGATGCCGAGGAGGATGAAAAAGACGTTCTCGGCGGAGGGACGGCCGGGTTCGAGCGGCTCCGGTTCGGACTCGACGATCCCGTCGGGGCCGACCTCGTCGAGACCGAACTGCCACTCGCTCTCTTCGGTCACCGTGCCGTCGGTCGGATCGGCCGCGTCAGTCGCGTCGGTGTCGGACTGCTCGTCGTCGACGCGCGACCGAAAGGTGTCGTCCGTCTCGCTGTCGGGACCGGACTGTGCCATTGCCCCCGAGTTCGTCGTGGAACGGCAAAGGCCTACCGCACTCGGACGCGAGGATCGCCGGGCGGGGTGGCCGTCACGCCTGGCCGTTCACGATGGCTTGGCGGTCGCGGTCCTCGGTGGCGAGGATGTCGCCTTCGTAGACGATGCCGCGTTCGGCGTGGAGGGTGACGACCGTCCCGTCCTCGATCGCGTTGGGGACGGGCGCGCCCGAGATCATCGGGATGTCGAGTTCGCGGGCGACCATCGCTGGATACCCCGTGAGGCCGGGCCTGGCGTCGACGATGGCGGCGAGTTTGCGGGCGTCGCCGTCGAACTCCCCGTCGAAGTCCGCTCCGAGGTACAACACTGCGCCCTCGGGGACGGCAGTGAGGTCGCCGTCGGAGGTCCGGTAGAGCGGGCCGGCGACCCGCCCGCCGACGATCTTCCGCCCGTTGGCGACCGATTCGGCGACAACGTGCACTTTCAGCATGTTCGTCGTGTTCGTCTCTTCGAGTTCGGTCATCATCCCAGAGAGGATGACGATGGTGTCGCCGCTCTCTGCGACCCCGGCGTCGAGCGCCGCGGTGACCGCGTCGTCCATGACCTCGGCGGCGCTCGTGCGGTACTCGGAGAAGCGGGCGTCGATCCCCCAGGAGATGGAGAGCTGGCGGCGAACGCGGTCTTTCGGCGTCGTCGCGATGACCGGGACGCCGGGGCGGAACTTCGCGGTCTTCCGGGCCGTGTACCCCGACTCGGACGCCGCGACGACGGCCGACGCCCCGACGTCGCGCGCGAGGTACCGCGCCGACCGGGCGAGCGCCTCGGTTCGGGAGTCGGTGCTGGCCGTCGGGACCCGCTGTTCGCGGCTCTCGCTGTACTCCTCGCTCGCCTCGATCTCTTGGACGATCCGGGCCATCGTCTCGACGACCCGAACGGGGTGGTCGCCGACGGCCGTCTCGCCCGAGAGCATGACCGCGTCGGTGCCGTCGAGCACCGCGTTGGCGACGTCCGAGGCCTCCGCGCGCGTCGGCCGGCGCGCGTGGACCATCGAGTCGAGCATCTCGGTCGCGGTGATGACCGGCACGCCCGCGGCCTGGCACTTGCGGATCGTGCGTTTCTGGATCATCGGCACGTCCTCCAGCGGGCACTCCACCCCTAAATCGCCGCGGGCGACCATCACGCCGTAGGCGGCTTCGACGATCTCGTCGAGGTTCTCGACGGCACCCGCCCGTTCGATCTTCGCGATGACGGGGATCTCCGCGCCGTGCTCTTCGAGGAAGTCGGAGATGGCGTAGATGTCGCCCGCCGAGCGGATGAACGAGGCGGCGACGAAGTCGACCTCCTTCTCGGCGGCGAGTTCGAGGTTCCGGCTGTCGCCCTCGGTGATCAGGTCGATGTCGAGGTCGACGCCGGGGACGTTCACGCCCTTGCGTCCGCTGAGGTCGCCGCCGGAGTTGATACGGGCGACGACCGCGTCGCCCTCGACGCGTTCGACGGTCGCGTCGATGCGACCGTCGTCGAGCAGGATGACGTCGCCCGCCGTCGCCGCCGAGATCGAGTACGAGAGGCCGACCTCCGTCGGCGTCGCCTCGTCGCCTTCGACGAAGCGGACCTCGCTCCCGGTTTCGAGGTGGATCGGTTCCTCGAGCGGCGCGGTTCGTACCTCTGGCCCCTTGAGGTCGATCATCGCCGCCAGCGGGGTCTGGCTCTCCGCGTCGACTGCCCGGATCCGGTCGATCACCGCCGATCGGTGTTCGACGGTTCCGTGACTCGCGTTGAGCCGGGCGACCGACATTCCGGCCTCCGCGAGCGCTCCGATTGTTTCCTCGTCGTCCGACGCCGGTCCCAGCGTACAGACGATTTTCGCGTTTCTCATGCGTGCAGGTACACTCGAACAGATAAAAAGACCGGCGATGGAACCCCCGAGCGAGTAAAAGTCTCTCACGAACGCTCCGGAAACCGTGTCGTTCTCCCTCCGCGCACGTGCGGCTTATCTCCGCTGGCCGCCTTCTGATCGGTATGGAGCCGGACGACTCGCCGTCCCCCGAGACCCCCCCGGCCACCGACGGTGGGGGGCTGGTACGCCCGGTATCGCCGGACGACGAGACGCCGACGTGGGCCGAGCGCAAGGCCCGAACGACGGGGCTCGCGCGGCTCACGTACGAGTACTTCGAGCGGGCGCGGTACGAGGACCAGACGCTCCGTCAGGCGTCGACGTACGTCGAACGCGACGTGCTCGGCTTCCCGACGTGGCCCCACGAGACGGTGCGAAACGCCTCGATCGCGTCGTTTTTCGTGGGGATGATCCTCTTCCTGTCGGCGACGATGCCGCCGCACATCGGCCCGCCGGCGGACCCCTCGACGACCCCGCCGGTGATCCTGCCCGACTGGTATCTGTACTGGTCGTTCGGCCTGCTCAAACTCGACCCGCTCAACCCCGAACTCGCCGTCCTCGGCGGGCAGAAGCTCATGGCCGACCGGACGTTCGGCGTCGTCGCCAACCTGGTCGTCGTCGGCATCATCGCGATCGTTCCCTTCCTCAACAAAGGGAGCGCGCGCAGACCCGTCGAGCAGCCGTTCTGGGCCGCTGTCGGCATCGGCGGCGTCGTCTTCGCGTTCAGCATCTCCGTGCTGTCGGTCCAGAACCTCGTGCCCATGGACGCCAAGTTGCTGTTCGATCTGACGTTCCTCCTCCCGATCGTCGCGGGGATCGTCGCCTACGCGGTGCTGAAGACGATGCGCGAGGGGTACACGTACGACCTCAACCGCCGATACTACCGCCTGCGTCCGCCGAAGTAACGCCGCGGCGGGGTGGCGCGAGTCGACGACGAGAAGCGAGAGTGGCGCTACCGCACCTTCTCGCCCGGCACCGCGTCGCCGAGCGTCGTCAGGAGGTCCGCCTCCTCGCCCGCGGCCAAGAGCATCCCGTTCGACTCGACGCCGAACAGCTCCGCCTTCTCCAGGTTCGCGAGGATCACCACGCGCTCGCCGACGAGCGCGTCGAGGTCGTGGAGCTGTTTGATGCCCGCGACGACCTGCCGCTGTTCGACGCCGATGTCGACCTCCAGGCGGGCGAGTTTGTCCGCACCCTCGATCCCTTCGGCCGCGAGAACCCGCCCCACGCGGATGTCGAGGTCCTGGAACTCGTCGAAGCTGATCCGCTCGTCGGCGAGCGGTTCGAGGTCCGCGACGGGAGCGTCGGCGTCATCCCCGGCCTCTGTCGCGTCGTCCGCGTCCGCGGCTTCGGCCTCCTCGACCCGCGCCTGGAGCTTCTCGTTCAGCTCCTCGACCCGCTCATCGGGGATCTTCTCGAACAGTTCGGTGGGCTCGCCGAACTCGTCCGCGGGCGGGGCGAGCGCGGCGGCGAGTTCGGCGTCGTGGACCGAGTCCGGCTCCGAGAGGCTCGCCCAGAGCCGCTCCATCGCGTCGGGGGCGATCGGCTCGAAGAGGACGCCGACGGCCTTCGCGATCTGGACGCAGTCGCGGATCACCTGCGCCTTCTCGGGGTCGTCGTCGGCCAGCTTCCACGGTTCGTGACGCTGGATGTACTCGTTGCCGAACCCCGCGAGCCGGACGGCTGCGTTCCCCGCCTGCCGGATGGAGTAGTCGTTGACGCCCGCACGGAAGTCGTCGACCGCCTCGTCGATCCGCTCGCGGACCTCCCCCGAAAGCTCGGCGTCGGGCGTCCCGCCGAACTCCCGGTACGCGAACAGCAGCGACCGGTAGAGGAAGTTACCCACGGTCCCGACGAGCTCGTTGTTGACGCGCTCGCGGAACCGGTCCCACGAGAAGTCGACGTCCTGCTGGAAGCCGCCGTTCGTCGCGAGGTAGTAGCGCAGGGGGTCGGGATGAAAGCCCTCGTCGAGGTACTCGTCGGCCCAGACGGCGCGGTCCCGGGAGGTCGAAAAGCCCTTGCCGTTGAGCGTGATGAAGCCGCTGGCCATCACGGCCCGGGGCTCGTTGAAGTCGGCTCCGTGGAGCATCGCGGGCCAAAACACCGTGTGGTGCTGGATGATGTCGCGGCCGATGACGTGGACGATCTCGCCGTCGACCTTCCACACGTCTTCCCAGTCGTACTCGTCTGCGCCGACGCGCTCTGTGTACTGCCTGGTCGAGGAGATGTACTCGATGGGCGCGTCGACCCAGACGTACAGCACGAGGTCGGTGTCCGCTTCTGGGTAGTCGATCCCCCAGTCGAGGTCGCGGGTGATACACCAGTCTTTGAGCTCGCCTTCGATCCACTCCCGGGGCTGGTTGCGGGCGTTCGACGTCCCCTCCAGCCGACCGATGAACGACTGGAGGTACTCCTGGAAGTCGGAGACGCGGAAGAATTTATGAACTCTATCGCGGTACTCGGCGGGGTTGCCCGTCAGCGTCGACGTGGGGTCTTCGATCTCACCGGGTTCGAGGTGTCGCCCACAGCCCTCGTCACACTCGTCGCCGCGGGCGTGCTCGCCGCAGTACGGACAGGTGCCCTCGACGTATCTGTCCGGAAGGGGCTGTTCTTCGACCGGGTCGAACGCGACCTTGATCTCCTTCTCGTAGACGTGGCCGCCCTCGACGAGCCGACTGACGATGTCGGTCGTCACCGCCGTGTTGGTCTCGTCGTGGGTGTGGCCGTAGTTGTCGAACTCGACGTTGAACTTCGGGAACGTCTCCGCGTAGCGCTCGTGGTACGAGAGGGCGAACTCCTCGGGCGTGACGCCCGCCTGCTCGGCGTTGACCGCGACGGGCGTACCGTGCATATCGGACCCCGAGACGAAGGCGGTCTGCTGGCCGAGTTTCCGGAGGGCGCGTGCGTAGACGTCCCCTCCGACGTACGTCCGCAGGTGGCCGATGTGCAGGTCGCCGTTGGCGTACGGCAACCCACACGTCACCACCGCCGGACTGTCCGTGGGAAAGTCCTCGTGGCTCATGTGTTGGGTATGAAACGGGTGAGAGTCTAAAGGCCGCTGGTTTCCGAACGGCCGCGTCACGACCGTCCATCGCGCTCGCGTCGAACCGAGCGGCCGACTCAGAACAGGTAGAAGAACGCCTCGACGCCGACGATGGTCACGACGAGCCGCCCGACGCTGCCGACGAACGTCGCCAGCGCGAACTTCGCGTAGTCCTCCTCGAGCACGGAGAAGGCGTAGATCGACAGGGTGTCGGGAAAGCCCGGCACGCAGAGCGCGATAGCGAGCCCGCCGTAGCCGTACTGCTGGGCGAGCTGGACGGTCTTCTTCTCGGACCACGCGACGACGTCGATCGGCGACCGACGCAGGGCGCGGATGACCGGCCCGGACTCCTTGGCCTCCTGGCCGATGTGGAACGCGAAGACGCTCCCCGCGGCCTTCCCGACGCCCGACGTGAGGATGATGAGCGTCGTGTTCACCCATCCCGGCAGCCCGAGGTTCAACGGTGCCAGCAACACGATCTCGCTCACGCCGGGGAGAGCGAAGGCGATGAGGAACGAGTAGCCGAAGATGATGCCGAGCCCCGGCCAGCCCGTCGCCGTCCGCACGAGCGAGGCGAACCACCCGCTGTCGGTGAACGCGGCCAGCAGGAGTGGGTCGGCGGCGATCGGAATCGGGGCCGCGGGGGACACGACCAAGAGTGGGGCCACCGCCGACCTAAGTCTTGAGATTTTCCATCACCGTCGACCGACGAGTGGACCGACTGTCGTGCGGGGGCGACACCGACCGAGGGGCGACGGCCGATTCCGGCGGCGGTGCGAGCCGACGGCGAGAGCCCCCACCGGTCGACCCGACCGCCCGAACAAGTGTTACCTGGAGAGAAATTCGCCCAAACGACTGTTTGTCGGCATCATTATATTGGCAGGCGAAATAAATAGCGTGAGCACCGACATCCATGCTCCCGTCGACACGTCGCGGCACCCTGTTGTACATCTCTGACCGCGTCGGTCACACCGAGACGTTTGTCGACATTCAGACAGACAGCGTGTTGACACGATCGGCGGCGACACTCGGCGCGGACGGGGACGTTCCCGCGGCGGAGTGGGTCGTCGTCGACGCCGGGGTCCTCGACGCGACCCCGCCACCGTGGCTCGACTCACTCACCGGAGACGTGTACGTCCTCGCCCCGACACAGCTGTCCGTCCCCGACTGGGTGGACGACGCCGGCATCCCGGTACTCGACCCGACACTCGCGCGGCTGGTCGCGAGCGCGACGACGTCCGAAACCGGCGATACCGACGATGTTCGTGACGCCGACGCCAGCCGTGACGCCGACGCCAGCCGTGACGCCGACGCCACCGCCGCCCCGCCCGACGATAGCGCCGGTCCTCCCGACGCCACCGCCGCCGGACCGGCGGGTAACGGCTCCGCTCCCGACCCCCCCGACGCCGCGAGCACCGACGCCGCCGGTTCGGCGGCCGGAAGCTCGACCGCCGACCGCATCGACTCGCTGTCGGCGGTCCCGTTCCCCGTCGCCCTCCTCGACGGCGACGGCGTCGTCCGGCTCGTCAACCCCGCGTGGGAGGAGTTCGGCGTGGAGAACGAGCGCGATTCGGACGATGTCGACGTCGGCACGAGCTACTTCGACGCCTGCGAGCGGGGCGACGACAGGTTCTCGGCGGCGGCCGCCAAGGCCATCCGCCGCGTCATCGACGGCGAGAGCACCGGCGAGCGGGTCGAGTACCCCTGTCACGGCCAGCACGAGAAGCGATGGTTCTCGATGGGCGTCATCCCGCTCGAGGCCGATCCCGTCCGGGCGGCGGTCGTCCACTACGACGTCTCACACTACAAACAGCGGATCAACGTCCTCGACCGGGTCCTCCGGCACAACCTGCGGAACAAGGCGAACATCATCCTCGGACACGCGGCCGCGCTGGCGAGCGCGCGGGACGACGAGACGGCGACCGCGGCGACGACGATCGGGGCGGCCGCGCGCGAACTGCTCTCGTTGAGCGAACAGGCGCGTCGCTACCGCGAGGTCAGCGCGGACGACCGCCCGACGACGCCCATCGACGTGGTGTCGGTCGTCTCGGAAGTGACCGAACGACTGAGTGACCGCCACCCGCGTGCGGTCATCGAGACGACGCTCCCCGCCGTGGCGGTCGTCCAGGGGACGCAGTCGCTCTCGCTGGTCGTCCACGAACTCGTCGAGAACGCGATCGTCCACAACGACTCACAGGACCCGTGGGTTCGGGTCGAAGTCGTCCGCGTCCACGAAGGGGGTGACGAACGGGTCTCCGTCCGCGTCGTCGACGACGGGCCGGGCATCCCCGAACAGGACCGCCGCCTCCTCACCGGCGGCCTGGAGGAACACCCGATCCGTCACGGCTCCCAGCTCGGCGTCTGGGTCGTCAGTAGCCTCGTCACCTCGCTCGACGGGAACGTCACGGTCGAACCCCGCACGCCCCGCGGAAGCGTCGTCACCACGACGTTCCCGTGCGTGACCGTCGAGGACTGACGACTCTTTCAGCGCACGGAGTCGAGGAGGAGTTTCTGCTCGACCCGCTTGACCTCGTGTTGGACGTCGCGGACGGCGTCGATGTTCGCGGAGATCGACGAGATCCCGTGTTCGACGAGGAACTGCACCATCTTGGGCTTCGAGCCGGCCTGCCCGCAGATGCTCGTGTCGACGCCGTGCTCGCGGCAGGTTTCGATCGTCGACCCGATGAGTTCCAGCACGGCCGGGTGGAGTTCGTCGTAGACGCTCGCGACGTTCTCGTTGTTGCGGTCGACGGCCAAGGTGTACTGGGTGAGGTCGTTCGTACCGAACGAAGCGAAGTCGATCCCCGCATGCGCCATCTCCTCGACCTGGAGCGCCGAGGCGGGCGTCTCGATCATCACGCCCCACTCGCGTTTGTCGGGGTCGATCCCCGCCTCCTTCATGTGTTTGCGGGCGCGGATGACGTCCTCGGCGTCGTTGACGAGGGGGAACATCACTTCGAGGTTGTCGTAGCCCATGTCGTACAGCCGCCGGAACGCCTCCAGTTCGAGCTTGAACACCCGTGGCTTCCCGAGCGACCGCCGGATGCCGCGGTAGCCGAGCATCGGGTTGTGCTCGCGGGGGACGTCCTCGCCGCCCTGTAACTGGCGGAACTCGTCGGAGGGAGCGTCGAGCGTCCGGGCGCGGACAGGTCGGGGGTAGAACTCGTCGGCGACGGTCCGGACGCCCTCGATGATCTCGTCGACGTAGGCGCGTTCGCCGTTGTCGTCGATGAACCGCTCGGGGGTCTTGCCCAGCGAGAGCACCATGTGTTCGATCCGAAGGAGGCCGACGCCGTCCGCACCCGTCGCCGCGGCCCGCTCGGCGGCCTCGGGGATCGAGACGTTCACCTTCACCTCCGTGGCGGTCATCGGCTTCACTGGTGTTTTCGGCCGAGCGTCCTCGACCGGCTGGCGCTGTTTCTCCTTCGACTCGACGCCCTCACGGATCGTCCCCTTGTCGCCGTCGATAGTGATCGGCTGGCCGTCGTCGAGCTGGCGCGTGGCCGAGCCGCTCCCGACGACCGCCGGCACGCCGAGTTCCCGCGAGACGATGGCCGCGTGGGAAGTCATTCCGCCCTCGTCGGTGACGATGCCCGCGGCGCGCTTCATCGCCGGCACCATGTCGGGCATCGTCATCTCGGCGAGGATGATGTCCCCCTCCGCCACCTGATCGAGGTGGTCGAGCTTGGTGACGATACGGGCCGGACCGGAGGCGATTCCCGGGCTCGCCCCCAGGCCGCGCAGGAGCACCTCGCCGACCGCGGTCTCGCCGTCGCCGGCCGTGGCGTCGCCCGTCTCCCCGTCCGTGACCCCCGAGCCGACGTCCTCGACGTTCGAGACCGCGGTGTCGGAGATGGTCGTGATGGGGCGTGACTGGAGCATGAACACCTCGCCGTCGACGATGGCCCACTCGACGTCCTGCGGCTGGCCGTAGTGGGTCTCGACCTCCTCGCCGAGATCGACGAGCCGAGCGATCTCCTCGTCTGAGAGCACCCGCTCTTCGCGGCGGTCGTCGGGTACCTCGCGTTCGACGGTCTCGCCCGTCTCGGCGTCTTTGACGTGCATCAACTTCTTGTCCGCGACGGTCACGTCCTCGGTGCGCTGGGTCGCGCGGTTGACGACGTAGTTGTCGGGCGAGACAGCCCCGGAGACGACCGCTTCGCCGAGCCCCCACGCCGCCTCGATGATGATTCGCGGCTCGCCCGTCGAGGGGTGAGAGGTGAACATCACGCCCGACTTGTCGGCGTCGACCATCCGCTGGACGACGACCGCGATGTCGACCGTGTCGTGGTCGAACCCCTTCTGGTTGCGGTAGTAGATCGCCCGCTGGGAGAACAGCGAGGCCCAGCACTCCTTGACGCGGTCGAGGAGGTCGTCCTCCCGAACGTTGAGGAACGTCTCCTGCTGGCCAGCGAAGGAGGCGTCCGGGAGGTCCTCCGCGGTCGCGGAGGAACGGACGGCGACGAACGCCGCCCCGTCGTCGATCGAGCGGTAGGCGTCGAGGACCTCCGTCTTGACGTCCTCGGGGAGCGGCGTCTCGACGATGAGTTCGTGGGCCCGCTCGTGTGCCCGCGAGAGCGCCTTCGAGTCCTCGGAGTCGACGTCGACCGCCGCGAACAGTTCGTCGTCGATTCCAGCGTCCTCGATGAACGTCCGGTAGGTTCCGGCGGTGACGACGAACCCTGGCGGAACCGGCAGGCCGGCCGCCGTGAGTTCGCCCAGAGAAGCCGCTTTCCCCCCCACTGTCGCTAGATCGTCGGACCGCACCTCGTCCAACCAGAGCACTGCCATTGTGTGTCTGATGCGTCCCGGGAGTCGGTAAAGAAGGTTCCGGACCTGTCAAACGGCGAATATCGTTAACTCGCCCCCGAGTACTACTGTTCGGGGGGTGCCGGGCCGTGGTCGACACAGCGCAGGTCCCCCGTCTCGGGGTCGAGGAAGAACGCGTCGCCCGCCTCGACGGCGGTTCCACAGACCGCACAGCCGTCGTCGTGTCGGAGGGCGTACTTGCCGACGTCGTGGCCGGTTTCGAGCCGCCCCGTCGCGCGGGCGATGCGTGTGAGTCCCTCCCCGATCTGCGTGTAGTCGTCGGTGTCGGCCGCCTCGAACCGGATCGGCTTCACACGGTACCGATCGGTTCACGGCCACAAACCGGTTGTGGTCGCACGCTCGCCGTGCCCGTGCCGACCGGTCGCGTCGGCAGTTTCGGTATCGCTCACCCGATCCAGCCGCCGGCGACGTCCTCGCTGACGCGGGTCCGCCAGGTCCCGAACGCCTCCTCGCAGTCCGGTCGTTCCGCGACGTGTGCGATGAAGCCGGCACCGGGCGAAGTAAGCGTCTCGCCACAGAACGGACAGCGGTCAGGGTCGCCCCACGTTTCGGTCGTTGCCATACGCGGACGTGAGTCGGTGAGGAGTACTTATTCTTTGGCTAAACATCATACTAGGACTTTTGAGATTATGTACCAATAATATAGATCTGACAGAATTCGACTGTCGGGCGTGAGATCGCGTCGGTGTGAACGGGAGAGTCCCAAACACTGCTCAATTACGCGCTCGAACGATATTGTATGTCCTAATATTCTGAAGCCAATATTATACGAACCTTCTTATTATCCGACCGACTGCGTTCCGGCAATGGCAACGCAACAGCAGACCGCAACCGAAACGTACCGTTGTCCCGAATGCGGCGGCCTCCTCGTGTGCACCGACGGCTCGTGGGGCTGCACCGACTGTCGTCACGTCCCGCGACACGGCGCGGACTGACCGCTGCCCGACTGCCCGGGTCCGACTGTGTCGAAGCCGCATCGACCACCGATTACTGACCGCCGACCGTCGATTACCGACCACTGACCACCGACCACCGATCGTCACCGTGAGCCCCCTCGGGGGATCACGATGATCCTCCCGCAGCGAGCCGACCGGGCGACCCCCTGGGTCACAGGGATCAACGAGCGACGGACGACGGAGCCGTACGCCCCGACGACCCCACGCCGAGAGCTTCTTTACCGTGGACGCCAAGCCACAGACGTGCTTCCGGAGTGGTTGTCCCTGTTCCCGCCGTGGCTACTCGCCGGGGTGGTGCTCGGCTCTGCGGCCTCCTGCTGCGTCGCCGTCGTCTTCGTCGTCGGCGACCGGCTGTTCCCGGCGTCGTCCGTCGAGAGGGGTCGGCGCATCGACGGGACGGTTCGTCGCCGCGGTGAGATCCGTCAGTACCTCGTCGACATCGACGAGCGCTTCTTCGAGGACCACGCGGTCCACGGCGAGACGGTCGCCTTCTACCTCCCCGAGCGCGACGTGGCGATCACGTTCGACGCGAAGGCGTACTTCCGCATCGAGGAGGCCGGCACGTACACGGTGCTCTGCGAACACGAGATGCCGGGGCGTGGGCTGGGTCGTCGGCTCCCCTTCGACGTGCCCGAACTCGAACCCGACCCCGTGATGACCGACCCGATCACCACCGCGTTCGCCGAACTCGACCTCGAACCGGCGGCGTCCGCCGACGAGGTTCGGTCGGCGTACCGCACGAAGATCAAGCAGGCCCACCCCGACCACGGGGGCGACCGGGAGGAGTTCAAACGGCTCCAGGACGCGTACGCGACGGCGCGGGACCACGCGGACGCCGACAGCGCCGCGGTCGAGGCGTAATCGGTCTCCGGCGCCCGCCGCGACGCTCGCCTCAGCTCCCGGCCGTGTCGACCAGTTCGTACGTCACGTCACGGTCGCGCAGCGTGTCGGTCACGCGACCCACTTCGTCGACGCTCGCGACCACCACGACGTCCTGACCCTTCGTCGCCGCCTCCGCAGCGACGGCTCCGGCCGCGACGCGAACCGCCGGTTCCGCGTCGATTCGTCGGAGCGCCGCGACCGCCTCGACGCCCGCGGCGACGACCAACCCGGTGGTGTCGACCACCGCGCCAAGCGCGTCGGTGCCGACCGCGCGGCTCCCGCCGTTGCGCGCCCGCGGCACCTGGTAGATCGCCACCGAGCCCGGTGACATCTCGATGACCCCCTCGAAGCCGGTGACCGAGACGTCCGCGCCCGCCTCGGCAGACGTGGTCGCGGTCCCGGTCGCCGGTCCCGCGTCCCCCGGGGTCGCGTGGAGGAGCCCCTCGCGTAACGAGAGCGTGACCGTCTCGCCCGCCTCGATCCGGTCCGTCGCGAGGGCGGCGTCCTCCTGGACGGACTGGAGCACGTCCTCCGTGACGTGATCGGTGAACCGGCGGATCGCCTTCACCTCGCGGAAGAGCCAATCGACGCCCTCCTTCGTGACGCGGTAGCGCGAGCGACCCTCCTTCTCGACGAAGCCGTCGTCGACGAGATCGCGGATGTACTCGCTCACGGCCTGGGAGGTGACGCCCACCGCGTCGGCGATCTCGCCCTGGCTCACCGCCGGCTGGCGGTCGGCGATCTCGACGAGCACGCGGAGGCGCGTCGCGGTCCGCTTGTCCTCCAGAGCCTTACTCATACCCGTGGCGAGGGACGGCGGCGGTAAAACTATACTGTCGGCCGTTGCTCGGGCCGCGCGGTTTTTGTCCGCCCTCGCCTACGCTTCCGACGTGCTCGACGCCGCGTTCCGCGACCGTGCTGTCTACCTCCCCGGGCCCTCGGCGCTCGTCGTCGCCGATCTCCACGTCGGCCGGGCCGAGGCCAGCGAGGTACAGGTCCCCCTTGGCGAGCGCGCGGACCTCACGGAGCGGCTCGGGGCGCTCGTCGACCGCGTCGTGCCCGAGACGGTCGTGGTCGCGGGCGACGTGCTCCACTCGTTCGGTCACGTCTCCCGCCGGGCGACCGAGACGCTCGCCGGCCTTGCCGCGGTGTGCCGCGACGCCGGGGCTCGCCCCGTGCTCGTCGTCGGCAACCACGACGCGATGCTCTCGACCGCGTGGGACGGCGCGGTCCACGACGCGTACGTCCTCGACGGCGGCGAGACGGGCGACGTGGTGGTGTGTCACGGCCACAAGCAGCCGGAGCGCGGGGGGCGAGACCTGGATCCGGGGCTGTACGTCGTCGGCCACGACCACCCCGCCATCACCATCGAGGGGCAGAAACGCCCGTGTTTCCTCTACGGCGAGGAGTGCTATCGAGGAGCGGACCTGTTGATGCTCCCGGCGTTTTCACGAGTGGCCGCGGGCGTGTCGGTCAACGGGATGCGGGCGGGGGATTTCCAGTCGCCGCTGGTCCGGGACGCGGACGCGCTTCGGCCGGTCGTGTGGGACGAGTCGGCCGAGGAGGCACTGACCTTTCCGCCGCTGGGGCGGTTCCGCAGGCTGTTGTAGGTCTGGGGCGCCCGGACGACGAACGAGCGCGCGTTCGCTCCCGTGGGCCCTCCACAGCTGCCGTTGCGGTGGCGCGCGGCCGTCGCGGCCTCCGTGCCGCGACGACGTCGTGCGAGGGATGAGCGACCGAACGAAGCGGAGCGAGTGAGGGAGCGAATCGGTTGGGGAGGGCGTGGCATAACTGCCCTGGCGATCGACGTGCACGAGTCCAGTCACACCGATCGACGTGCACGAGTCCAGTCACACCGATCGACGTGCACGAGTCCAGTCACACCGATCGACGTGCACGAGTCCAGTCACACCGATCGACGTGCACGAGTCCAGTCACACCGATCGACGTGCACGAGTCCAGTCACACCGATCGACGTGCACGAGTCCAGTCACACCGATCGACGTGCACGAGTCCAGTCACACCGATCGACGTGCACGAGAGCCACGAACGAGTCGATGGACGAGAGCCGAACGTTCAATAGCCCCCCACGACACCCCCACACGTGAGCGCGGACCACTACGCCGAGGCCGACTTCGTTCGCACGCTGGACCCCGACGGACGCGTCGTCGGCGACGTTCCCGACCTCGCCGACGAGCGCCTCCTCGCCATCTACCGCGACATGAAACTGACGCGGCATTTCGACGAGCGGATGGTGAGCCTCCAGCGACAGGGCCGGATCGGCACGTACGCCCCCGCCGCGGGACAGGAGGCGTCGCAGGTGGGGTCGACCCACGCCCTCGCCGACGACGACTGGATCGTCTACCAGTACCGCGAACACGGTGCCGTCGTCGTCCGCGGCCTCTCGGCGGCGTATCTCACCTACTGGATGGGCCACGAGGCCGGAAACGCCTCGCTGATCGACCAGCACGTCGCGCCGCTCAACATCACCATCGCGGACCAGATCCCCCACGCCGTCGGCATGGCGTGGGGGGCGAAGCTGAAGGGCGACGACACGGTCGTCGTCTGTCACTTCGGCGACGGGGCGACCTCGGAAGGGGACTTCCACGAGGCCGCCAACTTTGCCGGTGTGTTCGAGACGCCCTGCGTCTTCTTCTGTAACAACAACGGCTGGGCGATCTCCCACCCCGCCGAGCGACAAACCGCCGCCAAGACGTTCGCGGCGAAGGCCGACGCGTACGGCATCGAGGGCGTTCGAGTCGACGGGATGGACCCGCTCGCGACGTACCGGGTCACGCGTGACGTCGTCGAGCGCGCCCGCCGCGGCGAGGGCCCGACGCTCGTCGAGGCGGTCCAGTACCGCTTCGGCGCGCACACCACGGCGGACGATCCCTCGGCGTACCGGGACGAGGCGGAGGTCGAGCGGTGGCGCGAGCGCGATCCCCTGGATAGGTACGAGACGTTCCTCCGCGACCGCGACCTCGTCGACGATACCGTCATCGAGGAGATCGAGGCGGAGGCACGCGAGACGGTCGCGGGGGTCATCGACGAGGCCGAATCGTTCGAGCCGGACCCGCGAGCGATGTTCGACGACGCGTTCGCCGACGCCACGCCCGGCATCGACGCCCAGCGCGAGGCGTTCGAGCGAGCCCTGGACGAACACGGCCGCGATTCGTTTCTGCGCGACTAGTCCTCGGCGTCCCCGTGCCGTGCGTTCGGGTGGGATCCGGAGTCGACTCGACTGAACAGATGACCGACTACGCGAGGTCGGCCTGCACCGCCTGCGCCGCGACCCGGCCGCTCTCCAATGCGCCCTGGATCGCCGACCACTGGGTGTAGTCGCCGGCGAGGTACACCCGCCCGTCGGGCGCACGGGCATCCGGGAGGGTGTCGTGGATCCCGGGGGGCTGGTCGAACTGCGCGAACTCGATCCGGTCCGTCGCCAGCGGTTCGAGCCCGCCGAACTGCCGCTCGGGGTACCACGACTCCAGCGCCGCCTGCGTCTCCGCGGCCAGCGCGTCGTCGTCCATCGAGAGCGGCTCCTCGCCGAGGAACGTCGCGTTGAGCAACTCGGCGTCGGCGGGGGCGTACTCCGGGGCGACCTCAGAGAGCGGGACGACCGCGTTCGGGCTCGCCGACGCCGCGTTGAGCAGGATCCGTTTCTTCGTTCCGAGGCTGGTTCCGCCCGGGAGCCGGTAGTACTGGGTGGTCGACGGGCGCGCCGCCGTCGGGATCGACGCGACGGCCGTCAGCTCCCCCGCCGTCCGAGGGTCGGTTGCGACGACGACCGCGTCGACGTCGACCGTCTCGCCGTCGGCGTGGACCGTCGCCCCGTCGCCGTCCCCATCGACCGCCTCGACCGTCGCTCCGGTCCGCACGTCGGCACCCGCCGCCCGCGCCTTCGCGGCGAGTTGGTCGGCGATCGCCCCCATCCCGTCGGCCGGGACGGCCGTCGACCCGTCGCCGAGCATCCGGAACGTGTACTCGAAGACGCGTTTCGAGGTCGACAGCGAGCGGTCGAGCGTGATCCCACCGTAGAACGGGGCGACGAAGTTCTCGGCGAACTTCGCTGAGAAACCCCAGTCGGAGAGGTACTCGCGGATGGTCGTGTCCGGCCCGGTGAACAGTTCGTCGAGCGAACGCGTCCCGAGGTCCTGTCTGAGCGCCAGGGTTCGGAGCTTGTCGCTCGTCGTCACCTCGCGGTTGAACAGCGACTCGAAGGCGGCCGTCGGATCGCGCAACGGATCCGAGAGAACGGACCGTTCGCCGGCACGGGCGATGACGGCACCGGGGGTGAACGTGCGGAGGTCGAGGGCGTCGAAGTCGAGTTCCCGGCGGGCGGCGGGGTAGGCGGTGAAAAGCACCTGGAACCCGCGGTCGAGCGTGAAGCCGTCGTGCGTCCGCGACCGGACCCGGCCGCCGACGTGCTCGCGTTCCTCGTACACGGTGACGTCCGCGCCGGCGGCCGCGAGGCGACGGGCCGTGACCAGCCCAGCCAGTCCCGCGCCACACACCACGACGGATCGCTCTTCGTCCATGCGGCGGGCTTCGGGGGGCGGTTACAAAGAGACTGTGCGTTCGTCGACACGCCCACGGCGACCACGCCGGGTCGGCAAGTCGTCGTGACCGCCGTCGCCCACGGTGGAGGGGGGTATCGGCTCCCCGCGCCTGCCGGACGTTCTCAGATGAACACCTGTCCCTCGATCAGCCGCTGGGAGTCCGACACCGCCAGTGCCGACGCCGTCCGGCTGTTGCGGTAGACGGCGTACACCGCCACGACGCTCTCTAGCCGGTCCGGGTCCGCGACGATCGACTCGCGGACGTCGTCGGCAACCTCGACCTCGGCGTCGGCCGCCTCGCACAGTCCGTCGAGCGTCTCCGCGCGACGCGTCTCCCCCTCGTCGCCGCCGTCCTCGTCTCCGGTGTCGAACAGGTCGAGGTCGACGAGCGTCCCCGTGGGGTACACCTCGACGACGAACGGTCGGTCCGAACGGGGGTCCGTCATCGGCGGCACCCGAACGCTGTCGCTCAGCACGAGCGGCCTGAGGACGTCCCGGAGGCCGTAGAACGTCGACGCGACGATGGGATCGGCGAACGGCGACATCGTGCTCAGCGGGCCGTCGGTCGCGCGGAACCGGGCGTCCGACGAGCTGTCCGTGCGCCGGACGCGCCGCTCGCACCGCCGACGGAGGTCGTCCGGGCTGTCATACCACGAAGGGAGGTCGCGGACGAACGCCGCCCAGCTCTCCTCGGCGACGACGCCCGCGGGGAGGCCGAACGGGAAGTCGAGGCCGACGGCGGCTGTCGACGGCAGGTCGGCGAGGAACGTCGTGAGTGTCGGCGTTCCGGGCGACGCCGCCGTCGTGTCGAACCACTCCTCGACCGGGGCACACCGGTCGACCGAGAGGGTCCCGTCGGTGACGACCCCCCGGGAGACCCACGTCCGTCCCCCCGACTCGCGTTCGTCACCGCCGTAGACGATTCCGTAGACGACGGACGGTGGTGTGAAACTCTCACACATTATATCGTATTGATACATCACGGCGTCTTAACCGTACTGGCTCGGCCGTCCGGCCGTGACGGCGGATTCGGCGACGTCACCGCGACGGCGACACCCGGTGGCGGTCCCCGGTCCCGCCGTCGGTTTCCGCCGACCCGCCGCTCCGAAAAGCGTATCCGCCTCTCCCCGCAACCGGGAGCTATGCCGAAGACAGAGGAGATCAGGTGCCGCAACGCGGACTGCGAGCTGGACATGTTCGAGAACCATTACAACAGTTAAATAAAGTGTGTATCAGATGCACACCTTGCTCTCAGTTCTTCGGTAATTAAATACAGGGAATATGAAGTAGTCTATCCTCTCTCGACGGAAAAGGCTCTCTACCATCTGTGTAGACGATATACCCTGAAGAAGTATGAATTCACATCACCAAGTGAAAAGTATCATATGTGAAATTCTAGTCAGCAAGTACATTAGCGAGAACGCCTCTGTTTCTGATATGAATGCAGACCGACAGCGGAGAAGAACCACACGAAGCCGGCGCAGTATAATGAAAATAGTTGGTTTAGGCATATCTGTTGCAATCGCAGGGTGTTCAGGCGATGGAAGACCGGGCGATGGAGAAATAGACGACGGAGGAACAAACGGTAGCGAGTCGACGAACGAGCCCAAGACTGTAATTGAGATATATCTGAACACATTCTTTGGAGGTGACCCTACGGGATTCAACAAAATACGCCATTCGGATAGCCCGATTTCCGCAGTTGAAGAAGATCAGCAACTCATCGACATCAACGTCTCTATTGATAACGTAGTCTATATCGTGGAAGAAACTGACCGAATACTGGCTGAAGTCACAACGGTTTCAGATGGAGAAGATATGGAACCGGTCACTGCCACCCGTGAGATAGAATTACGGACCGAAGATGGACAGTGGAAGTTCTGGTACGATAGTGCACTTGACTAACTTGCTCTCCAAACATCAATTGTCTCGTTAATCAAACGAATCGGCATCACATACCCCCTCATTTTTCTATCATTTTGCTCACCTATGTCCATCAAGAGTCAATCAAGAGTCAATCAGTTATGCTATCATCAATGAATTTCAGTACCAAAACTTCATACAACGGATAGTCACTAGCACGGACATGGATAAAGGCGAACAGCGAGGAGACCCCCACGACGGTTTGTATTACCCGATGAATCCTTCAGCACCGCTCTGACCGGCTATTTTGAGCTGATATAAGGCCGAATACGGGGCTTATTCACTCGTCTTTTATATACAGATAGCCGATTGAGCCGACCTTTCGTGAGGGAAATCTGTGTGGCTTGGTGCTGTTTTTGAGGACTGAATCAGGATGGTGTGACCCCTACCGGGTGTGGCATTGTAAACGCTACTCATCAGTCTCCGAAAAGAGTATCCGCTGGCCGCCAGTATGTTCACGTATGCCTAAGACTGAGGAAATCAAGTGCCTCAACACCGACTGTGAGTTAGATATGTTCGAGAATCACTATACATATGATATCCCAGACGACCTCAGTATTGAACACCTACGTTGCCCATACTGCGGGGAGACAGATTATCTCGAACTAATTGAACTTTAGTCGGGTTTCCAGCCACGTTCCATCGCTTGTTCGCGGGTCTCGTCCGGCTCTAAATGCTCTAAATCGTCTCCGTTCGTAATCCGGTTGTGGCAGCTACGGCAGACGTCAATGGTCTCTTCCGGAGTGTAGGAGATATGGTGAGTCTCTAATATTTTCCCGCGCTCGTTACAGACCGCACAGATTTGCTCCTTGCTGGCCTGCCTTGTGTCGTAATCCACAGTTGGAGCACTAGCGTTGTATGCCTCGTCAACCTGTTCTGAGACGATATCTGCGTAAATCTGAGTAGTTTGAATGTCTTCATGAGCCAAAATCTGCTGGAGGTCTTCAAGCGTACCCTTCTTCGGAGGCTGTAAGTAGTGGACACCGAAAGAGTGACGAAGTGAATGACTGGTCACTCTTCTCCGTTTATTTCCAGCCTTGTCTACGTATAGAACGTCCTGAATACCCGCTCTCTCGGCAGCGTTCCTAATTATCCGTGAGATATGGTTAGGGTGAATCTTCTCGTTCTTCTGCGTCACAAAGAGATATGAGCTATCAGCAGCGGTGATGTATGAGTCTCGGTAGTTATTTTTCCACTCCGTGAGCAGCGGGTCGAGACTGGGCTGCCAGCGGACAGTAATGGTTTTGTCAGTCTTTGGAGAGTATACATCCACTTTCCGGTCATCCCAGTTCATCTCCTCTAACAGCACATTGGAAACTTCGCTGCGACGGCACGCAGTATAATACATGAACAAGATGATGCAGCGGTTCCTCACTATCGGCTGAGGAGCATTTTGAACGAGGTCTCTGACCTCATCAATACCGTCCTCTGGGTCTTTCTTCAACCAGACACGCTTCTGTTGTGCTTTTTCCTCTCGCTTGTTCTTTCGAGAGGCGAAGTCACCCAGTTTCACATCCTCGGTAGGGTTTTTATTCACTACACTATCCCTCTTCAGGAACTGGTACAGTACACGGAGAGTGTTAAAGCGATTTCTAATGGTATTGTTTGCGTAGTCGTCCTCCCCGAGCTGATACAGATAATCCTCTATCTCCTTCCAAGTTACTTCATCGACCTCAAGACCCTCTGAATCAAGGAATTCTGTGTAGTCCCTAAGGTCAGTTCGCTTGTTTCGGACCGTACTTTCGGCACGCTTCTTCCGGTAGTGACGGAGGAAGTCCTCACCTTCTGGAATCATATTCTCTCATCTTGCTTCAGATAATGTTTGTAGCCTTCCTCGCCGATGATTTCGTAGGTAGGGAGGAAATTAGATTTGAGATGCTGTATTGCGTCCTTGACTTCTCCTCGGTCGACTTCCAATTCTTGTGCTAGCCCGGAGAGGGTCGAAGGGGAGTCAGTATGGCTCAGTGCGTTATGTGCGTGCATCTCGTCAAGTTCGTCGGAGTTCATATCCGAGTTGGTAATCTCGGCACTATTCGCAGTCGGAGCTACAGGAATCGCATCTAGTACATCTTGAGCGAGTTCCTCGGTATCTCTACTGTCGTCCGCAAGGTTCGCATTGAGAGACCTGAGCTCCTGATTAACCTCTCGCATCTCGGCTTCCAGTCGTTCGACCTTTTTTATCACCTCTGGTGAAGGAGAATGGTCTCTTTCAAACTCGCCGGCCATCTCCTTATTAACCGCTGCTCTGAACAACTGCGATACGCTCTCGTACTTTACGCTGTTCTCCGCGTACTACTCAATTTCTTCTTTTTTCTCGCCATCTGTTACGATAGGTATTCGAGCCACGGTAGAAGCGCTCTTTCACCAAGCGAATATAAAAATAGGTGTCGACTACACATTAAATGTGTACTAAAATATAGACGTCCACTACACGTACGACGTCCCCGACGATCTCATCCTCGACGACCTTCGGTGTCCGTACTGTGGGGAGACCCAGTCGCTGGAGCGCATCGAACTCTGAGCCGGCGTCCCGCTCGCGCCACCGCCGCCCGCGTCGAACAACGCTTTTCTCCCGGCGGCCACTACCGCCTGACACGAGCAATGACAGGAATTCGCGAGATCGGAGAGTCGGTCGCTAACACCGTGCTCGAACGGGTCGGTCGCGGGATGAGTCGGGTCCAAGAGCGAAAGCCCCTCCCGCACGACCTCCTCGAGAGCGACGGCGCCTATCTGATCGTCTTCGACACGCCGGGCGTCCAGCGCTCGGACGTCCAAGTCCGCTTTCTCGACGGCGAGGTGCAGGTCAGGGTCGACCGCTTCCGGGAGTTCTACGAGGACTTCGAGATGCGCTTTCCCGGGCGCGGGCTCTCGCTCGACGGCCAGGTGACGCTCCCTGACGACGCCGCCGTCGACGCCGGCGGTGCCTCGGCGACGCTCGCCGACAACGGCACCCTCCGCATCCAGATCCCCAAGGACGACCGGGCGACCGACGTGGAAGTCGTCGACGAGGAAGGCGACGGAGACGCCGAAGACGCCGGCGAGTCGTAGCCGTCCCCCGTGGCGGACGCCGATCAGTCCGTCTCTCGTCCGACGACTCAGCGGTAGTCGGCGGGCAAGAGCGACGCGAACTCCTTCGATTCGAGCCACGCACAGAGCGCGTCGAGATCCGCGACCGCACCGTCGAGCAGTCGCTCGCCCGCCGCGGCGGAACCCTCGGAGGGGACGCCCACGACGCCGTTGTCCGAGAAATCCGTGGTGTCGTCCAGCACCATCGCGCCGGCGACGTGGACGCCCCACACGTCGCCCGCGCCGGCGTCGGCGTCGTCGATCGCGCCCTCGTCGACGAGGTCGGGCGCGAGCGTCCGGACGACGCTCGTCTCCGCCGCACCCGCGTGACCGACGTGGGACCGACCGAACAGTTCCTCGTGGTCGGCGTCGCGGTTCGACCACCAGTCCCAGGGGACGACGAACGCCGTCCCGTCGGCGCGAAGCGCCCGGGCGACCCGGCGGAGCGCGTCGTCGTTCCCGCCGTGGCCGTTCACGACGACGACCTTCCGGAGGCCGTGAGCGGCGAGGCTCTCGACGGTCTCTCGGACGTAGGCGGCGAACGTGTCGGGCGAGACCGACAGCGTCCCCGGGAACTGGCGATGGTGGCCGCTCACACCGACGGGAACCGGTGGGAGGACGACACAGCCCTCGCGGTCGAGTCGGGTGGCGACGGCCGTGGCGGCCCGCGTGTCGGTTCCGAGCGGGAGGTGCGGGCCGTGCTGTTCGGTCGCGCCGGTCGGAAGGAGGGCGATCTCCGCGTCGGCGAGAAGCGCGGCGGCGTCGGCCGTCGAGGCGTCCGCGAGCGGTGTGCTCATACTGGTCGCTCGACGGGGAGCGATTTACTGCTTGGCGTCGCGGAACGGGGCGAAGCGGCGTGGTGAAGCGAGCCGCCGGTGGTGGTCAGTCAGCCGCAGAACTCGTCGACGCCGCGGGCGGGGTAGCCGACGACCACGTCGACGCCGGCGTCTTTGAGCGCTCGGATCTGGTCGGCCACCTGGTCGGGGCCGCCGACGAGCGCGTAGTCGCGGACGGCCGCCGAGAGTACCTCGCGGGCACGGCCCGTCGCGCCGGCGTCCGTGGCTGCGTCGTCGGGGAGCGCACGGGCGACGGGACGGCGACGGGCGGCGTACGCCCCCACCGCGTCGAGCGCGGCGTCCTCGTCGTCGGAGAGCACCGTCGGCGCGTACACCGCCACCCGGCCGTCGAACCCCGCGGCCCGGAGCGCGCGCACGTCACGAACCGTCGAGCGCGAGAGGAGTTCGTACTGCGTCCCGCCGGCGGCCAGCGCGAGCCGTTCGATGCCCTCGGTGCCGACCCACGCGTCCGGCACCCGGTCGCGCGCGGCGCGGAGGCGAGGGGCGACCGCTCGCCGGCGTTCCTCGTCGGAGAGATACGCGCCGTGGCCGGCCACGAGGACGCGCCGGACCGCAGACGGCACCGTCTCCCACAGCGAGTCGTCGCCGAGCGGGTCGAAGCCGTCGGCACGGACCGGCGTAGTGAGCCGGAGTCGCTTCTCGGCGGCGACCTCGGCCAGTACGTCGGGGTCGGGGAGGTGGTCGCGCCCCTCGTAGTCGACGGCAACGGTCGGAAGCGGGACGTCGAGCGCGCGGCGGACGTCACACTCGGCGGGCTTCAGCGCGACGGCGTCGAGGCCCGTTCGTGCGACGGCACGCTCACCGGTCAACACGTCGGCCCACCTCTGAGAACGAGTTCACTGTCGTCGCGGAACGCGATCCATCGTCTGTGCGACCATACGATGCGTATCGACGTTCGAGACAAAACGCTGTCGTTCCTCGGTCACGTCCGGTGCGTCGCGAGCGGAAGCCACGTGCCGGATTAACGGATCGTGTACCACGAAACGCACGCCCTGCGCCTCGAAACGTCCGTTTCCCGGAAGCTGGGAGTAACAATCGGTATATACGATGTGTCGTCGAGAAGGAGGAAGTGGAGAAGGATCATGACTACCAACAGCGTCGAGTGGTTTGGCAAGCCCATCGAGTTCGCGTACGCCGAATCGACCACCGGATACCTGACGGTCCTTCTGCGTCTAGTCACCGGCTACTGGTTCCTCCACGCCGGCGTGACCAAGTTCGCCTTCGTCGCCGGCGAACCGTTCAACGCCGCGGGCTGGCTCGCGAACGCGACGGCCGCGAGCCCCATCCACGGCTTCCTCGTCTTCGTCGCGGAGACTCCCTGGCTGTTGGGGTTCACCAACTTCGCCATCCCGGTCGGCGAGGCGCTCATCGGCCTCGCGCTCATCGTCGGTGCCTTCACCAGGTTCGCCGCGTTCTGGGGCGCGTTCCTGATGGTGTTCTTCTACCTCGGGAACGCCGACTGGGCCCACGGTTACGTCAACGGCGACCTGTTCGGCCTCCTGATGTTCGTCATCAT
Source organism: Salinigranum marinum (assembly GCF_024228675.1). Taxonomy (NCBI): domain Archaea; kingdom Methanobacteriati; phylum Methanobacteriota; class Halobacteria; order Halobacteriales; family Haloferacaceae; genus Salinigranum; species Salinigranum marinum. The sequence continues at coordinate 2,191,750 of NZ_CP100461.1, forward strand.
CGGCACCCTCGCCGCGGGCCGTATCCTCGGCGTCGACACGGTGCTCGAGCAGACCGAGACCGTCCGCCAGCGCCCCGCGCTGAAGTACTTCCTCGGGTGAGCGGCACCCGAAGAGCCCGCGGGTTCTCATCGACGTCACCAGTCCGAGAGCGACGCCACTCTCGGTTCACTCTCGGTTTACTCTCGCTTCGTTCTCGTGTTCGCGGCGGCTCGGCCGTCGAACCGGACGGTGACTCTTCGTTTCAGACCGGCAGGTCCGCGTCCGGGTCGACGACGCGGTCGACCTCCGGCGGCATCCGCCAGTCGGTCGTGAGTTCCAGCAGTTGGACGAGGATCCTCCCCGTCGCCCCCCAGACGGTGTATCCGTCGACGTGGAAGAAGTGGATACGGATGTCGCCGTAGTAGGGGTGGTCGCGCCGTTCGGACTCGTAGTTCGCGAGATCGGTGAGCTCGTCGATCGAGAGGACGGCGATCTCGGCCACCTCGCGCTCGTCGGGCGTGTACTGGCGGGCGGGGACCCGGCCGACGAACGGCCGCACCGAGTAGTCGGTGACGGTCTCGATGTCGTCGAGCCGGCCGTACAGTTCGACCTCCTCGGGCCGGAGACCGATCTCCTCGCGCGCCTCGCGGAGCGCCGTCGCTTCGAGCGACTCGTCGCTCGGCTCGCGGCCGCCGCCGGGGAAGCTCATCTGTCCGGCGTGTTCGCCCAGGTGATCCGCACGCTTCGTGAAGAGGAGGTGGTCCTCACCGTCGCGGTCGACGACGGGCGCGACGACCGCCGCCTGCCGCGTCGCCCCCTCGAACGGGACGGGCGTGTGCCGACCGACGCCGGAGAGGTCCATACACGATACAACGGGTCGAAGGTCTTAATCCTGTATGGAACGCGGGATGTCTCAGCCCGTCTCCGGGTCCGACGCCGAGCGCGCGTCGTCGAGCCGCTCGCGGATCTCGGCGACGTCGACCGGTGCCCACGCCTCCAGATCGTACGTCACGTCCAGTAGGTGCTCGATCCGGGCGTCGTTCTCGGCGGCGACCGCCCGAGCGGCGTCGCCGCGCAGTCGCCCCTCGACCGACCGCGCGAGCGCCCCCCGCGAGACCGACCGCGTCGGGTAGTCGAGGATGTGCGGGAGGTCGTCGGCCGCCGCGGGGAGCGCCGGGAAGGCGACGGGGCCGACGGTCACCAGCGGTTCCGGGTCGGGCGCTTCGTCCCCGTCCGCGCCGTCGGCCGGCGTGTACTCGACGAGGAAGTAGCGGTCGACGGCCGACGCGACGGCGGCGTCGACCGCGGACGCGACCGCCGACTCGTCGGCGGCGGCGTCGCCGCGCTGGCGGTAGGCGAGTTCGACCAGCGCCTGCGTCAGTTCCTCGCGGGCGAGCGCGCCGAACATGTCGACGACGCCGGCGAGTTCGTCGGGATCGGCGACCGGCAACGTGGGCGCGGCGAAGGGGTCGCCGGCGTCGTCCGTGGCGTCGGTCACTCGCGGACCTCCCGGAGGTCGGCCGCGGCGCGTTCGCACACCTCGTCGGGGTCGATCGGCGCGTCGGCCCACGCCGGCAGGCGGTCGTCTCCGGCGGGGGGGACGATGGCTTCGGCGTACCGGTCGACCTGTGAGCGCTCCTCGTCGACCGGGTAGTCGAGCCCGTTGAACGCCGCGTCCGCTCCGTATGCGCGGACGAACCGGCGGGCCGTCTCGCGGTACCGCGCCGGAAGGGTCTCGTAGGCGGGGTGGACCCCCTCAGCTTCGACCACGGCGAACAGCGCCATCCCGACCTGTCGGGACATGTCCGACAGGCCCGTGGGCCCAGAGACGGCGCGGTGGTCGTGTTCGTACGCGCCGAGGTCGACCTGTGCGCTCCCGTCGAAGCCGACGTGGGCGAACGCGTCGCCGAGCGTCCCGACTTCGAGCCCCCACGACCGCTGCATCCGGAGCCGGGCGGCGAGGTCGCGCGTCGCGGCGAACTCCCCGGCGAGGGCGTAGCGGAACGAGGCCAGGTAGTCGAGGACCGCTGCGTCGTGGTCGGCGGCGAGCGCGCGGACGAGCGGCGCGTAGAACAGCCGAAACAGCCGGCCGTACAGCCGGCGGTTCTCCACCCGTGCGTAGTAGCCCTTCGAGAACGAGTGCCCCCGCGCGAGCGGGAACAGCAGTCGGGGGACGTACGTCCGGTCGTACGTCTTGGTGTCGGCGTCGTGGAAGACGACGTACTCCTCGTCGCCGGCGAGGGCGGCTCCGAGCGCGAGCCACACGTCGCGTCCCTTGCCGCGCTCGCCGGCGAGGCCCCCGTCGCGGAGGAGCGTCTCGACGCCCGGGCCGTCACACCACAGGAGTGTGAGCGGGAGGTCGTAGTCGGCGAGCCACTCGGCGAACGCGTCGACCCGCGAGGCGGACGCTCGGAGCGGAACGACGACGCGGCCGGGGGCGATCCGCTCGAGCGTCGAGAGGACGCGTTCGGCGGCGAGGCCGGCGTACTCGCGTTCCGTCATCGGCACGACCACCGCGGCGCGATCGACCGGGGCGTCGGGCGTCGCCCCGCCGAGGTCGTGGAGCGTCGTGACACGCTCTTGGACGTACTCCATCACCCGTGTCACGGGTTCGGGAGGCAAAAGTCCCGCGAACACGGTTCGGCGGCGTGGAACCGGCGCGGAGCCGACGCAGAGCCGACATGGGAACCGTCGAGCGCGACGCGACAGGGCGCGGCCGTCGCGCGGGATCTCGACAGCCCCACGACACCGTCACTCGGGATCGCTCGACACCGACTCGGCGGCTCTCCCGCGGGCGGTTCCCGGGAGCAGCCCGGCGAGTCGGAGCGCGCCGAGCACCGCGACCACCGCCCCGAGGCCGACCGCGAACGTCGAGAACACGGCGTCGTACGCGAGACCGCCCTCGACGAGCGTCCCGACAGCGCTGGAGCCGCCGGCCTGCGTGAGCATCATCGCCCCGGAGTACGCGGCGTAGGCGCTCCCGCGCGTCTCGTCGGGGAGCGTGTCGAGCAGGAAGGTGTCCATCGCGGGGAACAGGCTGTGGATGACGTAGCCCACGACGGCCGTGACGACGAGGAGGGCGAGGAGTCCGGTGGTTCTTGTGAGGAGGAAGACGCTCCCGGCGAACGCGGCGACGACGCCGAGCAGATACGGCACGTGCGGGAGGCGGTCGGCGAGCCGTCCGGAGACGACGAACGCGGGCACGCCCGCGGCGAACACGACGGTGAGCGTGTTCTTCGCCATCGTGGGCGAGAGGCCCTTCGTCCGCATGTAGAGTTCGTAGAAGTTGAACAGCCCCTGCCAGACGAAGCCGGTCACGCCCAGGATCACGACGCCGACGGCGATGAGTCGCCACTCGCGTCTGATGCCGGCCAGGAGGTCCCGGTCCGCGACGCCGGCGTCCGGGAGGTCGGTCCGGCGTGCGGTCACGACGAGGGCGAGCGTGACGAGGAAGGCCACGACGCCGGTGCCGACGAAGACGACGCGCCACGAGACGACGAGGGCGAGCGTCACGAGCGGGGCAGCGGCGACGGCGGCGATCTGCGACGCCGTGCCGTGCGTTCCCATCGCGCGGCCCACCCGTTCGGGGTACAGTTCGCTCACGAGCGGGTTGGCGGCGACGAAGTAGACGCCCGACGAGAGCCCCATCAGGAGCGCACCGGCACCGACGGTGACGACCGTGTCCGCCGCGGCGGTGAACAGCGACGCGACGGTGAGTACGACCCCCGTCCCGAGGACGACGCGGTGTCTGGGGACGCGGGTGAGCAGCCACCCCGCCGGGAGTCGCGGGAGGGCGCTCCCGAGCCAGACGAGAGTCGCGATGGTCCCTGCCGTGGCCTCGCCGACGTCGAAGACGACGATGAACTGCCCGACGAGCGGGGCGAAGACGACGCGTGCGAGGTTCACTAAGAACGCCATCGCACAGAGGGTACCGAAGAGGGGGCGTCTGGACACGGGGGAACGTCGCTGGGACGGACGACAAGCGTTCCGACTTCGGCGCACGAGACCGGGCGGCGGCGGCCTCGCCGGTGGCCTCGGTGCAGGGCGACGGGGCGGCCCCGACGGTCGGCGGAGTGCGCCCGGATCCGGTGTCTCGGGCCGCCTCTGTGGGATGATACGCTGTCGGCCCCGCGTCAGACGCCGTGTGGGGTCTTTTTCCCCAGGGGTCTCCAACGGCCGCACATGAAATCGACACGGAAGGGACTTCGTGACGGCGAACTGTCCAAGGACAACTACGAGCGGCTCAACTGTGTCGAGTGCGAGAAGACGCTGAAGAAGAAGAACGACCCCGACGAAGTGTTCTCCGTCCGAACCTGTCCTGAGTGCGGCCGACAGTGGAAAGAGCTGAGATAACTACTCGAACACCGCATCGAACGCCCGCGCCCCGAGCGGATCGAACGTCCCCGCGGCGACGTTCTCCGCGACGTGATCCGTCCGGGAGGCACCGACGAGCGCCGCCGTCACCCCGGGTGCCGACCGCGCGAAGTTGAGCGCGCGCTGGGCCGGCGTGTCACCGGCGAGTTCGGCGTCGACCGCCGCAGGGATCGACCGCGCGAGGTCCCCCTGGCCGATGCTCGCCGACGTGAACACGTCGAGCCCCCGCTCGTGGGCGTACCGGAGCGCGCTCTGCCGTCCGTCCTCGTCGCCATCGCCGTCACTGCCGCGGTGTCCATCACCGTGTGCCGCGACGGTGAACGCGTCGGCCATCGTCACGTTGAACGGGAGCTGGATCGCCGCGAGCCCCGACTCGGACGCGCCGGCGGCGTCGGCGGCGGCCTCCGCGCGGGCGACGACCTCCGCGAGCGAGAGGTACTGGTCGTGGGCGGGCGGCACCCGGAACGCGGTCCACGTCGCGACGCCGTACGCGCCGACGTCGCCCGTCGCCCGTCGCTCCTCTAAGCGCGTGAAGCTCCGTTCGAGCAGGTCGTACACCTCGTCGCGAGAGCGGGCGGCCAGTTGCGTCTCGGGGTTGTGCAGGTAGTAGAGGTCGATCTGGTCGAGCCCGAGGTTCGACAGCGAGCGGTCGAGCATCGCGTCGACGAACGCGGGGGTCAGACAGTGGCTCCCGCGGGCAAGGTCCGCGGGCGAGGCGAGCCCCGTGTCGAGGAACTCCCGGCGGACGTAGTCGGCGGGGTCGGCCGGGTGCGCGCCGTCGAACGGGACGAACCCGCCCTTCGTGGCGACGACGACCTCGTCGCGGTCGACGTCGGCGTCCGAAAGCGCCCGGCCGACGACGCGTTCCGAGCGCTGACAGCGGTAGTTGATCGCGGTGTCGACGAGGTTGACGCCGTGTTCGAGTGCCGCGACGAGCGCCGCGTAGTAGCGGTCGTCGACGGCGTCGGTGGGGTCGCCGAGGTAGGTGCCGATGCCGATCGAGGAGACGACGCCGGGCCCGAACCGGCGGAAGTAGGTGCGGCCGAAGCTGTCGCCAAAGCGGTCGCGGTAGCGCCAGGTTCCTTCGCCGGTGGCCATACCGATACGAACGAGGTCGGCGGGGTTAGGCGTTGATATCTGGCACTGGTCGGTCCGTGTGTGCGATGAGTTGTGGGACGGCCGAGCGAACGAGGCGGCCGGGGAGGTTCAGGGCGGTCCCGCCGCGCCCAGCTACCGTCTCCGTCGTCACGAGCGCCTCGACACGATCAACTCACGCGTCCCCACTGGACACCGCCTCGACGAAATCCGACTCGCGATCGGGACCGTTCAGACCGCCTCACGTCTCGCCGGACATCGAGTCGAACAGGCGCTCGACGAGCGCCTCGCGCTCGACGCGGAGGCCGCCGTCGGTGTCGACGACGCCGTCGTTCTGCGTGATCTGCGCGCCGCCCATCCGCGCGTGACCGCCCGCCGACGACCCGGGGACGTCAGCCAGCGCCGCCTCCAGCGTCCGGCCCATGTGGACCCGGTCGTCCCGCGATCGCCCCGAGAGGTAGATGTTCCCGCTCTTCTCGCCGACGACCACCGTGGCCGTCACCCCCTCCATCTTGATGAGTTCGTCCGCGGCCTGCGGGATCGCGTCCAGGTTCGACAGCGCGCCGATGTCGCTGACGAGGAACGGGCCGCGCACCTGCTTGCCGGCGATGGCGCGCGCTTTCGCCTCCAGCACCTCCTTCGACACCTCGGGGTTGGCGATCCGGTTGAGGAGGTCCTCGTCGACCCCCGGGTAGAGGTACGCCGCCGCCGAGAAGTCCGGGGCCGAACAGCCCGCGGTGAGCCGGTTGGTGTCGGTGAGGATCCCATAGAGGAGCCCCGTCGAGACGTCCGAGGGGAGCGTGTACTCGGCGGCGACCTCCGATGCGTGCATGTCGGGCGGGACGGGCGTCGCGCCCACGTCGCGGAAGTACTCGGCGATGATGCTCGAACAGGCCCCGTAGTCCGTACGGACGTCGGTGAACGCCTCGCCCGTGCCGTCACCGGGGTGGTGGTCGACGACGGCAAAGGGGAGGATCCCCTCGGCGCCGGCGAAGCCCCGTGGCTCGTTGTGGTCGACGAGGACGACCGCCTCGGCGGCGAGTTCGGAGACGTGGTCGATGTCGGCCATCTCGATGTCGAGTACCGTCCGAAAGGCACGGTTCTCCTGGTGGCGGATCTGTCCCGTGTACTGGAGCGTCACCGCCGTGTCGACCTGGCGCGCGAGGCACGCGACGCCGATGGCCGCGGCCATCGCGTCGGGATCGGGGTTCGGGTGCATCAACACCGCGACCTCGTCTCGGCTCTCGATCGTCTCCAAGAATCGCGTCCCCGTCGGTCGCTTGAATCGCAGGAGGGCGTACGTGCCACCGACGAGCGCGACGGCCGCGAGGACGACGGCCGCGGCGAGTTCCGGATACATCCGCACGAACGACTCGGCCTCGTCGAGCGCCGAACCGGCGTCGGGGACGAAGACGACGGCGTCCGTCCGTGGCGGCATACCCGCCCTGTCAATGTCGAAGGTCATGAAGATTCCCACATCGTGTCGTTCAGCGAGCGACGAATTACTCAGTGTTCCGCACGGTAGGCGTCGATCGCGGCCCGGTACCCCTCGCGGAACGTCGGGAAGTCGAACCCGTAGCCGAGCTCCCGGAGCCGTCGGTTCGAACAGCGCTTGCTCGTCAGGATCCGCCGCCGGGCGGCCTCCGACAGGTCGCCGTCGGCGAGCCGCTCGTCTTTCGTCCGCTTCGGCGGGCGGTCGACCCCGCAGGCGTCGGCGAGCCAGTCAGCGAACTCCCACTTCGAGACGGGTTCGTCGTCGACGACGAGCAGGACGCCGTCGACGTCGTGTTCGAGGGCGAACACGACCGCGCCGGCGGCGTCCTCCCGATGAACCATGTTGAGGTAGCCCTCGGTCACCGGCCCGTCGAGGTAGCGTTCGAGTCGGTACCGGTCCGGGCCGTAGAGCCCGGCGAAGCGCGTGACGGCCGACGGCATCGGTGCCGAGAGCGCCACCGCCTCGGCCTCGGCTAGGACGCGCGTCTTCTCCGTCGTCGGCTCCAGCGGCGTCTCCTCGTCGACCCAGTCGCCGCCGTGGTCGCCGTAGACGCCCGTCGACGAGGTGTACACCAGCCGCTCCGGTGGGGCGTCGCGGCCGGCGAACTCGTCGACCGCGTTCTGCAGCCCGTCGACGAACACCTGGCGGGCAGCGCCGGCTCCCCGGCCCCCGGAACTCGCCGCGAAGACCAGCCAGTCGGCGTCGGGAACGGCCGAGAGCGACTCGGGATCGGTGACGTCCGCGCGGACAGGGTCGAGCCCCGCCTCGGCGACGGCGTCGAGGCCCTCGTCGGAGCGGCGGACCCCGACGACGTCGTGGCCGCGGTCGTCAAGCTGGCGGCCGAGTGCGAGACCGACGTAGCCACAGCCGAGCACGACAGTTTTCATCGGGACCTCCTACTCGTTCCGGACGGCGATGACGCGGTGGATGGCCGCGAGTTCCGCGAGCGTCGTCGTCCGACGGCCCTCGAGCGACTGCTGGACCTCCTGGCCGGAGATGTCGAGGCCCGTCTCGGCGGCGAGCGTGTCGACGTCGAGCACCCCGGTCGTCATCCCCATCAGGAGTCGGTCGCGGAGTTCGAGCGTCATCGTCTCGGCGTCACGGTCGGCGTCGACCGCGAGGACGGCCATCGCCTCCTCGACGCTCAGCGTGACTTCGTCGTCCGCGGCGAGCGCTTCGAGGCGCGCCTCGTCGACGCCAGCGTCGGTCGCGACACGCGCGACGCCGTGTGCGTCGACGACGTCCGCGAGCGCTCGCTCGTACGCAGCCCGGAGTTCGGGGGCCGCGCGCGACGCCGGGTCGTCGACCACGTCGTAGAGCATGGCTATGTGTCGACGGGGCGGGGCCAAAACGGTTGTCACTCCCCCGAGCGTGGAAGTCAAACGCCCGGAACGGTCAGTAGAACGGCCACGGCCGCCCCGAACCCCCGAATCGACGGACGCGAGGGAACCGACCGCCGTCGGGAGAGCCGGGAGGGTCACTCCTCCCACCCCGGCGACGTCTCCTCGGTCTGCCCGTCGACGTCACCGACACCCGTCCGCCCCGGCGGGACGGCCACGAGGACCACGGTCCGGACCGAGAAGTCGATGCGGTCGGCGTGTCCGAGCGGTTCCGTGTTCCCGTCCCCGTCGATATCGAGTTCGGCCCGGCCGCCGTCGCGGACGTACGTGACCGTCTCGCCGGGCGTTCCCCGGTTCGTCCGGACGGCGAACCGCGAGTAGTGCCCCCGGACATCGACGTCCCAGACGTTCACCGTGACGTACCAGTTCGTCGGCGTCGGGAGGAGCGGGAGCCCCGCGGGGAGGACGACGACGTCGTCCTCGTAGCGGTCGGCGAGTCGGTCCGTCCCGTTCGCGACCACGCTCCCGGCCGCCGCGGTCAGGGCGGTCGTCGAGACGCGACGGACCGCGCTTGCGGTGTCGTTGACCGGGGCGTACGCGACGCGCGTCTCCGGGGAGGCACGCGCCTCGGCGACGGCGACGCGGAGGTGAACCCGGAGGCGGTCGGCCGCTCGGCCCTCGACGCCGGCGGCGTCGACGACCGCCGGCACGTACGAGCCGTTCGTGACGGCCAGCGCCGTCGTCGAGGGTCGGCTCCACTGCCCGAGCGCGGTGTCGATGGCGTCGTGGCGCTCGTCGGAGTCGAGCGACGTCTCGCGCGCGAGGACGACGTGCGTTCTGGCTTCGATCGCGTTCAGCGCCTTGCCGACATCCGCTTCGAGCCGCTCTCGCTCGTCCCGCGTCACGGGCGTGTCCGGGCCGGTGGCGTTCTCGGCCGCACGGAGCGTCGCGCGCCGGTCGTCGAGCGCCGTCGCGAGTCGAGCGGCCGGGTTCGACCGCCCCGTGGCGGCGTCGCCCATCCGGACGGCGACGGAGACGTTTCGAACTTCGCCGCGGAGGGCCATGAGGTCGGCCGACACCCACGCGTCGAGGTCGTCCGGCCGGGCACCGGTGACCGTGCCGGTCCGGTCGAGCGCGTCGGGGCCGCCGATCGCACGCGTCGCGACGACGCCGTCGACGCCGCCGCGCGCTCGAATCGCGCCCGGGAGACCGTCCCGTCGGCGGCCCCACCGTCGAGCATCGTGTGGGTCCGGCGCGGTGGGAACAGCCCACGAACGGTGCGCCCGGCGACGACCGCTGCGACGCGGTCGAACCCCGTCGGCGCGGCGGCGACGGCGGCGTCGCGCGCCGGCGGAACGCCGCTGTCGACGACGAGGGTCGCAGCGTGGACCGTCGCGTCGGCTGGCGGGGTGGGGCCGACGCGAACGCGTCCACGAAGGCTAGACCCGGGGTACCGTGACCAGGTCGCCACGATCTGGGTCCGGCCGTCGAGCGCCGGCCGGACGGCCTCGCCGACCGCGGCAACGAACCCTCCGGCGTACGGCGACACCCGCTCGTCGTCGACCGCGAGCGAGACGAGCGCTGCCTCCGCGAGGAGTTCAGCCAGCGTCCCGTAACTGACCCGTTGGACGGTGTCGTTCGTCCGGCGATCGACTCCCAGGTCGTACCGGACGGTCGCTGTCGTGGTCGCGAGCGTCTCGACGGCCGCCTCGTCGCGGCCGACGGTCCCGGGGTCGCTGGTCACGCTACCGCCGGCGGTGACGACCGAGAGGACGGCCGCGCTGACGAGCAGGAGGAACAGCGTCACGTCGAAGATCGTGCTGATGCCGCGGGTTCGGCCTGTCATCGCCACACCACCACGCGTAGGCGGCCAACGCGGACGCGGCCCGGTCCGAGACGGACGCTCACGCGCCGCGTGGCGCGGTCGCCGTGGACGGCCGGCGTCGGGCCGACCGCCCACGCCCGGCTGTCGGTCGTGAGCGTGACGTTGAGCCGGGTGCCCGACGGACGGGCGTCGACCGCCCGATCGAGACGCGCGGGGTGTGCGACGCCGCTGACGGAGACGGCGTCGTCGACGGCCGCGAGCGCCGGCTCTGCCAGGCCGCGGTCGGTCGGACGCCCCGCGTCGGCCAGGACGAGCGCGTAGACGGACAGCCCCACGCAGACCGCGAACAGCGCCGCGAGCGCCGCCAGCGGCTCCACCTGTGCACGACGCCGAGCGCCCTCGGCGGCGGCTCGACTGCTCGGGTTCACGTTCGGGCCTCCTGTCCGCGGTCGTGGGTTTCCGTCTCGGTCGGCGTCGACGCTGTTGACCGTGTCAGCTGCGGGGTCGGCTCCGTCGACCGGGTCGGCGGCGGTGTCGGCTCCCGGCGCCGGCGCATCCGCGTCCGGGAGTCGCTCGACGGCGAGCCCGTCGCGCCCGTCGAACACCGCGTCTTCGACGGCTTCGGCCTTCGCCAGTGCGAGGTCCGCGCGGCGTTCGACCGCGTCCGAAACCCCGTCGACGCCGCCGAGGTAGCCGCGGAGCGCCTGCGTGGCCGCCTCCATCTCTCCGAGCCGCGTCTCCACATCGTCGAGGCGGCGTTCGACCGCGTCGAGTCGGGTCGCGACGTCGGTCGCGTCGGCGACGCTCGTGAGGTCCGTGTGGCCGTCCGTCACCGCCACGCTCGACCGCCTCCAGCCGTCGCGTCAGATCGTCGGTCATGCGCTCCGGTGGCCGCCTCCCCATCGATAAACTCTCGCCCCGATCGATCAGCCCGGATCTGAGATAACGAAAGTATAAAAAGCTGATAGAATCACGTACGGGACATGAAGTCCGCCCTGATCGGTGTGGGCCAGGCCGGCGGCAAACTCGTCAGCGCCCTCCACGCGTTCGACGCTGCCGAGAGCCACGGTGCCGTCCGCCGTGCCTACGCAGTCAACACCGCCACAGCCGACCTCCAGTCGCTCCCCAGCGGGATCGAGACCCTCCTCGTCGGACAGTCACGCGTCTCCGGCCACGGGGTCGGTGGCGACAACGAACTCGGCGCGCAGGTGATGCGCGAGGACGCGACCGAGGTGCTCGACGCCGTCACGATCACCTCGGAGATCGACGCGATCTTCGTCGTCGCGGGGCTCGGCGGCGGCACCGGCTCCGGCGGCGCGCCGGTGCTCGCCCAGGAACTCAAGCGGGTGTACGACCGCCCCGTCTACGGCATCGGTGTCCTCCCGGGGCGCGACGAGGGGGCGATGTACCAGGTGAACGCGGGCCGATCGCTGAAGACGCTAGCGCGGGAGGCCGACTCGGTCGTCCTCGTCGACAACGACGCGTTCCGGCAGGCGGGCGAGAGCCTCGGCGGGGGGTTCGACCGCATCAACGAGGCCATCGCCACACGGCTGGGACTCCTGCTGGCGGCGGGCGAGACGACGGGCGACGGCGTCGCGGAGTCGGTCGTCGACTCGTCGGAGCTCATCAACACGCTGCGGAACGGCCAACTCGCCGCGGTCGGCTACGCGGACGCGGTGGCCGCACCCGACGCCGAGGAGAATGTCAACGTCGTGACGAGCATCACCCGGCGGGCGGTGCTGACGGGGACGAGCGTTCCCGACGCGGAGACGGCCGACGCGGCGCTCGTGGTCGTGGCGGGTCGCCCGGCGGCGATCCCGAGAAAAGGCGTCGAGCGGGCGCGCCGCTGGGTCGAAGACGAGACCGGCAGTATGCAGGTCCGCGGCGGCGACTTCCCGCTCGCCTCCGACTCGCTCGCGTCGCTCGTCCTTTTGAGCGGCGTCGAGCGGACCGAGCGCCTCCGGGCGTTCTTCGAGCGCGCACGCGAGGCACAGGCCGAACCCGCCGACCCGGTCGGGACGGCCGACGACGCCGCGGCGGGCTGGGCCGTCGACGAACTCGACGACCTGTAACTACTGCCTGACGAGGCTACCGCCGTCGAACTCGGTGCGCGTGTAGTCGAGTTCCATCAGGTCGAGGATCGTCGGCGCGATGTCGAAGAGGTCGGCGTCCTCGACGACCACGTCGGGGTCGTCGACGATCAGAGACGCGTTGTCGAACGAGTGCATCCCGTTGCGCGGGCCCTGTGAGAACACCGACTCCTTGTGCTTGAAGCCGGATTTGAGGTCGAAGCCGTGGTTCGGGACGACGACGAGGTCGGGCGCGATCTCGTCGTGGTCGCCGCGGAACGCCTCCTCCTTCTCGACGACGCGGTCGGCGACCTTCTTCCCGTCGGGGCCCTCCCACGCCTCTAACTCCGATTTGAGTTCGTCGCGGGCCGCCTCGTACTCCGCTTGCGGGACCGACCCGCGGGGCTCTCTGCCTTCGAGGTTGATGTAGAACCGACCGGGGATGAGCGAGTACGCCCGGGTCTCGTCGGCGATATCGGCCAGTTCCTCGTGATCGTCGCCGTCGTACGAGAGCCACCCCTGCTCTTCGAGCCAGGTGTTGCAGTTGACCTCGTAGTCCAGGGACGTGAAGCCGTGGTCGGAGGCGACGACGAGCGTCACGTCGTCGGGGAGCATCGACCGGATCTTCCCGAGGTACTCGTCGACCTGGCGATAGAACTCGAGGAACAGTTCGCGGTTCTCCTCCTTGAGCCCCTCCGTGTCGCCGCTCGCGCCGGGTGCGAGCCGCTCGTAGTCCTTGAACAGGAAGTGGTTGACTCTGTCCGTGGTCATGAAGACGCCGAAGAAGAGGTCCCAGTCGTCCTCGGAGAGGTAGTGGCTGAACGCCTCGAACCGCGCGTCGAGCGTGCGGTGGGCGTCCTCCATGAACTCGGTCTTGTCCTCGTCGTGGCCGAGTTTGGCGTTGACGTCGATGGCGTAGTCGATCGACTTGAGGTAGTTCGCGACGTCGTCGGGGAGCGCCGCCTTGTCGACCGACGGCGAGAGGAAGCCCGAGACCATACGCTGGACGTTCCGCTGGGGCGGGAACGTGACGGGGACGTTGAACACCGTGGCGTCGCGGCCGTCCTGACTCACGCGGTCCCACAGCCGCGTCGCCTGGACGTCCCGACCCATCGGAACGTAGGTGTCGTACGAACCGTTCTCGCGGTCTTGGAAGCCGTAGACGCCGGTCTCGCCGGGGTTCACGCCCGTGGTGAGCGCGGGCCAGCAGGCGCTGGATTCGGGCGGAACGATGCTGTCGATCGCTCCGGCGCTCCCCTCGTTGATGAGCGAGGCGACGTTGGGGAACTCCTCGGGGTGCTCGCTGAGCAGCGTGAACGGTACCCCGTCGATTCCGATGAAGGCGACGCGCGGGTTGTCGGTTCCGCGCAGTCGGTCGAACAGTCCCATACCATTTCATACCTGAGAGGGACACAAGAAGCTTCTTTTCCGGTGACGTTCTTGCGGAGACCTCGGGGAACAGGTGTAGAGTGATGGTTTTCCGTGCGGTGGGCGACGAGAGTCGGCCGACCTCCGGGGCAGGGAGGGACAGCGAGACGACCGTACGGGCACGGGTACGGCAGAGGAGACGTGACGGCCGGTAGTCGGTCGTCCGAGATAGCGGATCCTCAGTCGTGTGAGACCGTGAGACCACCGCACGACACGCGGGCGCGGTGGACCGCAGCCTCGTTCCACCCCAGCCGGGTCGCTCGCGGACGGAGCCGCGAGCAGGCCCCTCGCGCGCCGCTCGCTCACTCCGTTCACTCACTCCCGCGCGCCAACCGCAACCACGCGGAGTGGTGGCGCGTGGCGTCGCGGCTGGCGGTCCGCGACCCGCGCGCGAGTGACACGAGCGTCCGAGTACCGCAGTCGGCTGGGGAGGTCTGTGGCGTCACCGCCCTGGCGACCGCGCGGGCAGGGTGCCGTTCACCTCCCTGGTGTGGCCCCGACTCGTTCGTCCCCTGCCGTCGACGACACAGCGCCACCGAGCGATACCCGACCGTCGCAACCCCTTCGGTAGAAGACCGGACTTCGAGACGCTACCGGACCGGCGGCGAAGGAGCAAAGTCCGCCGCGGGGTAACGAGAACTGTGAAAGAGTACCAGCAGAAGCAACTGTTGGAGCGCGTCAACAGGGAGGGCGCGACCGTCGGCGCGGACATTCCCGAGCGGATCGCCGTCCAGGGCGAGGAGATCAACCTCCGGGAGTTCGTCTTCGAGATCAAGCGCCGGGACACCATCCCCCCGGGCGAGCGCGACCGGGTCGAGCGCGCGAAGAAGAACCTCCGACGCGAGCGGCTCCAGCGGCTCCAGCGCATCGAACGCAACGAGGTCTCCTACGGAGAGGGCGAGCGACTGGTCGAGAGCATCGTCGGGATTGACCGGGCGCTGAACGCCCTCGAACAGCTCCGGCCCGCAGACCTCGAACGCGAGGCGAAAGCGCAGAAGGCCGCCGACCAGAAGCGGTGGATGAAGTTCCTCCGGCAGGCGCTCGGCCGCGAGGACGCCACCAAGCCGAACAGACGATGAGCCGGAACGACGAGGTCGCCGCGCTGTTCGAGGAGTTCGCCGACCTACTAGAGGCCCAGGACGTCTCGTACAAGCCACAGACCTACCGCCGGGCCGCCGAGAACATCCGCGAGTTCGGCCAGCCGATCGAGGCGGTCGCCGCGGAGGGCGAGTCCGCGCTGGCGGAGATCGACGGCGTCGGCGACGCCATCTCCTCGAAGATCGTCGAGTACTTCGAGGTGGGCGCGATCGAGGAACTGGAGGAGGCCCGCGCCGACCTGCCCGTGGAGATGGCGGCGCTGACCCGCGTCGAGGGCGTCGGCCCAAAGACCGTGGGCCGGCTGTACGAGGCGCTGGGCGTCGAGACGCTCGACGACCTCGAAACCGCAGCCAGCGAGGGGAAGATCCGCGAGGTGAAGGGGTTCGGCGCGAAGACGGAGGAGAACATCCTCGAGAACATCCCCTTTGCACGCGAGGCGCGCGAACGCTCACTGCTGGGTGAGGCACGCCCCGTCGCCGACGACCTGCTCGCGTTCCTCTCGGGCTACGAGGTCGTCGCCGAGGCGTCGGTCGCGGGCTCGATCCGTCGGTGGCGTGAGACCATCGGCGACGTCGACGTGCTGGTCGCCAGCGAGGACGCAGAGCGGGTCGTCGCGGCCTTCACCGACTGGGAGGACGCGACGACGGTCATCGAGAGCGGGACGAGCAAGGCGTCGGTCCGCGTCGACGGACTCCGGGTCGACCTCCGCGTCGTCGTCCCCGGGGAGTACGGGGCCGCCCTGCAGTACTTCACCGGGAGCAAAGAGCACAACGTCACCCTCCGGAACCGAGCCATCGCACGCGGCCTGAAGATGAACGAGTACGGCGTCTTCGACGTCTCCGACGTGGAAGAGCCCGACGCCGGCCAGCGCGTCGGCGAGCGGATCGCCGGGCGCACCGAGGAGGAGATGTACGCGGTGCTGGACCTGGCGTGGATGCCACCCGAACTCAGAGAGGACACGGGCGAGGTCGAGGCCGCCGCCGCCGACGACCTGCCGGCGCCCGTGACGACCGACGAGGTCCGCGGGGACCTCCACACCCACACTGACTGGTCGGACGGACGCGCCACCCTCGACGAGATGCTCGCCGGCGCGGTGGAGCGCGGCTACGACTACTACGCCGTGACCGACCACGCCACGGGCCCGGGGATGGTCGGCGGCGTCGGCCTCTCCGACGAGGAGTTGGCCGAGCAGGCGTCGGTCGTGGCCGAGGCGGCCGCTTCGGTCGAGGCCGAGATCGAGGTGTTCCACGGCGTCGAGGCGAACATCGACGCCGAAGGTGAGCTTTCAGTCGGCGACGACCTCCTCGGCCGGCTCGACATCGTCGTCGCGTCGCCGCACGCCGCGCTCGATCAAGGGCGCGAGGAGGCGACCGACCGGCTCGTGCGCGCGGTCGAACACCCCGCGGTGGACGTTCTCGGCCACCCCTCGGGACGGCTGTTGAACCGTCGCGCGGGGCTCGAACTCGACCGCGAGCGGATCGCCGCGGCCGCCGCCGCCGCCGGCACGGCGCTGGAGGTGAACGCCAACCCTCACCGCCTCGACCTCTCGGGGACGGGCGTCCGCGCGGCGGTCGACGCCGGCGCGGTCGTCGTCGTGAACACCGACGCACACGCGCCCTCGGAGCTGGACTACGTCCGGTACGGCGTCCACACGGCGCGGCGCGGGTGGGCCGAATCGGCGGACGTGCTCAACACCTGGCGCGCGGCCGACGTGCGGTCGTTCGTCGACGACGAGTGAGTCCGATGCCCGACCGCCTCCTTCTCGATGCGATGCTGGGGAAGCTGGCCCGGTACCTCCGGATGTGTGGCTACGACGCGGCGTACGCGCTCGACCGCGGTGTCGAGGCCGACGACGATCTCCTCGCGGTCGCGACTGCGGAGGACCGGACGCTCGTCACCCGGGACCGCCAGCTGGCCACGCGGGCTCCCCGGGGGGTGCGCATCGACTCGCGGGAGGTCACGGACCAGCTCCGCGAGCTCCGACGGGCGGGATTCGAGCTGTCGCTCGCGGGGGAGCCAGCGCGGTGTGGGCGGTGCAACGGACCGGTGGAGCCGATCGACGAGGACGCGTCGGTGCCCGATTACGCGCCCGAGCCGTCGGAGACTCCGTGTTACCGGTGTCGCGACTGCGAGCAGGTGTTCTGGAAGGGGAGCCACTGGGAGGACGTCAGAGAACGCATCGAAGGCTTGTGACAGGGTCGTCCGCCGCACAGTCACGGACGGACGGAGGCGCTGTCGCCGACGGATGGACGCGCGGTCAGGGAGACACCTCGAAGAACAGCATCACGACGAGGGGAAGGGCGCTCGCACCGCCGAAGGCGATGCCCGCCGCCGCGTTCGGTGGGGAGATCGCAGCGGCGAAGACGGCGAGGTGGCGGCCGACGACGAAGCCGAGTTCCGAGTTGCGTTTCACAGAAGTTCGAGGCGGAAGCCCACGACTTCAGTCGTGGGTAGCTTACTCGAAAGCCGTACGCGTGGCGTACAAAGAGCGACGAGCCGTGCGCACACCGGCAGGCGGGAGAACGAGCGTCGTGAACGCGGTGAGGGTGTCTCGCGAAGGGGTCAACGAGGCGTCCACTCCTCGCAGGCTTCCATGTCGTCCATCAGGTCGTCGTGGAGGCCGCAGTACGGCTGGATGCCCGTGTCGGTGCGGACGTAGTCGAAGTGCTGGCAGCTACCGCAGTACGTGTCGCCGACCTGTCGAGGGGTCGGCTCGTCGCCCGAGTTGGGGACGAACTCCGTGCCGTCGTCACTGGCGTCGAGCGGCGAGCGGATGTCGGAGGCGGACGCGCCGCCGTCGGACGCCGTCGTCGAGTCGCCGGGAGAAGCCCGCACGCTCGACGCGCGCTGTGTGGCCGACCGGGACGAGGATTCCGACGCCGGCGCGGCCGTGGGCGGCGGAGACGAGGTCGGCTCGGGCGAGAACATTGACGTGCTCCACGACGCACGGTCGCCGGTGCCGTCGGTCCCGTCAGAACCACCGGAGCCGGTCTGCGTCTCGACGCCGCCGTCGGGCTGCGAGCCGAGGAAGCCGACGCCGCTGGCTCCGCCCCGGGGAACCTCGACGATTTTCGTCTCGCCCTGCCGGGTGACCTCCATCCGCACCGTGCCGCCGGGCGCGTTCCGCGTCTTGAAGTTGGCGATGCCGACGAAGAGCCACCAGAACGTCGTGATGAGCCCGAAGAAGTAGACGCCGACGGTGGGGAGCGTGAGGTCCATGAGGCCGGCCCCGCAGTTCGACCCGGACCACTGGCAGGGGTAGGCGTGCCAGAAGAGACCGACGCCGAGGACGGCGATGCTGGCCCCGAGGAGGGCGGCCGCACGCGTCCGTCTGGCCGACGGGAGGACGGTCAGGACGCCCAGGAAGACGGCCGGGACGCCGATCCCGCCGAGGACGCCGCCGACGTGCCGACTGTTCGTGATCCCTTCGACGGTCGCAGTCGTGTACAAGACGTCCGTCGCCGCAACGAGAATGCCACCCAGGACGAGCAACGCCCCGACGAGGAAGAGTCCGACTCCCGCGTACAGCCGCCGGAGGTCCGGGCGGTGTTCGCCCGACCGTCCCTCCCCTGTGTACACCTCCGAGAGACTGGTCATACGCCCGAATACACCGCCCGCACACAAAACGCTACGTCAGACGGTCGCATGACACCGACGGCGACGGGCCGAACGCGACGGGGGGACGGCGGCCGGCCGTGGCGCGTCGGGCCGGCTCGCCGAGCGAACCCAGACGGGTCGAGACCGGAAGGGAAGGGATTATTGTCGGCGATGGCCAACCGTCGCGTATGGCAGACGACGAAGAAGACGAGGGGCCTGTCGTCGAACTCGGCGAGCGCGAACCGGTCGACGGGCAGCCGCTCGCGCGGGTCGCGTCCAGGCTGACCTGGCCGAAGGAGAAGAGTCGCGTGGTCGAGAAGGAAGGCGACAGCATCGTCCGTACGCCGGAGGGGCCGCGCGAACTCGCCGCCGTTCTCGACGCAGTAGACGTGTCCTACTTCGACACGCGCGCGTCGTTCGTGACGGCCGTCACCGACGCCGTCGGACACGGTCCCGTCCGGACCGAGTAGGGCGTGACGCGACTCGAACGGCTCTCTGTCGCCCGGCTCGAACACCTCTCGTGGGTACAGCGGACGCTGCTCGTCGGCGTCGTTCTCTCCGTTGTCTGGGGTGCCTGGCACGTCCCACAGGGGAACCTCACGATGCGTGCCCTGCGCGACGCCGTCGTCTTCGTGGCGGTGCCGGCCGCGCTCGCCGTCACCCACGGCCGGCATCTCGGCTGGCGGGTGGACCGGCGCGCGCTCCGAAACGCCGTGCTCGTCGCGGCGTTCGTCCTCCCGTTTTATCTCGTCGGCTCGTCGCTCCCGAGCATCCGTGCGTACTACCCGATGTGGCAGACGTCGACGGCGCTGGGGTCGTTCCTCCCCCACGCCCTCCAGCAGTTCGTCGTCGTCGTCGCCGCCGAGACGTACTACCGGGGGCTCCTCTGCGTGGGCGTGCGGGACGAACTCGGGTTCAAGAGCGTCTTCATCTCGCCAGTCGTGTACGCGCTCCACCACGTCGGCAAGCCGCCGATCGAACTCCTCCTGTCGGGGCCGACGGACGTGCTGTTCGGGGCCGTCGACTACGACGCCAACTCGATCCTCCCCTCGGTCGTCGCCCACGGGATGGGTCTCGCGCTCCTCGACTGGCTCGTCCTCCACCCACCGCTGGTCCCCACGGAGCGGGTCGTCGAGTGGTTTTCGTTCCTCCCCATCCCGCTGTGAGTGTGCTCCCGGTGTGTCGCGTGTGCTCCCCGAAACTGTCTTGCACTGCAGACACACTACCATACCTTTTCTTCGGTCGCCGACCAAACCGAACCTGATGACGCTTCCGATCGATCCGTCCGTTCTCAGCGGCGACGACATCGGTGAACACCGCACGACGCTCCACATGGAGCACGAGGAGGCGATCGAACACGTCCGCGACGCGTTCAAGCGGGCGGGGTTCGGCACCGCGGTGGAGTTTTCCGTCTCCGACCTGCTGCACGAGAAGATCGGAGTCGACCGCGACCCGTACTACGTCCTCGGCGCGTGCAGCCCCGAGGTCGCGAACCGGGCGCTCGACGCCAGCGACGACGAACTCGGCGGGCTGATGCCGTGTAACGTCATCGTCCGGCAGACCGAACCCGGCGTGCAGGAGGTGTACCACGTCAGCATCATGCGCATCGCCCGGCTCGTCGGGATGGCCCCCGACGACGAGGAGATGGCCGACATCGTCGCCACCACGGGCGAGATGGTCGAGGACGCGTGGTCGAACCTCGACGCGACCGTGGAAGCCGACGACTGAGCCGCGGCCGCAGGTCACTCTTTTTCGTCGTCCTCTTCGAGTGCCGCCTCCAGTTCGCTGACGCGCGCTTCGAGGTCCTCGACGTCGTCTCCGCGGAGGTAGCGCCAGCCGAGGAGGGCGAGGACGACCGGGAGCCCGAACAGCGCGATCATGAGCAGGAGGATGACGAGCAGCTCCGGACCGCCCGGGACCCCGGGGAACAGTGGGACCATGCTCGACGGTGCGGTACCATCGATGATAGGTTTGTTCCTCGAACGGTCGACGACGGTCAGCCGTCGGCTCCGAAGTCGGCCAGCGTCGCCTGGAGCCCCGACACCATCGTCGACTTCCGGCGCAACTGCTGGAGCGAGACCGGGAGATACGGGGCGACAGAGCGGACCGCGCCCCCGAGCGTCTCCGCGCGGCCGCCCTCCTCGTCGAACGCGTTCCGGACGCTCTCGCGGACCTGCCAGACGCCACAGGGACCCCAGTAGTCGTCGGAGACGTGTCTGAGGACCAGCACCTTCGCCTGTCGGCCCCGCGATTCGAGGTGTTCGAGCACGCCCAGCCGCGAGGCGTGGTACGCGCCCGCGGTCTCTTCGACGTAGCCCGTCCGGCCCTCCCGCCCCTCGCGGTCGGCGGCGAGCCACACACCCGAATCGGGATCGGGGTTCCAGACGCTTCCCGGGGCCTTCATCTCGACGAGTTCGAACTCCCACGCGCCGGGCGCGAGGACGACCCAGAACGCGTTGCCCAGGAACTCGTTGCGGTACACTTCGACGCGGTCCACGGCGGGGGCGTCGCGGATCCTGCCGCGGAGGTACTGCCCGAGGGTGTCGTCGACGGCCGTGATCGACCACCGGGTCGGGACGAGCCGTCGATTGTGTGCCTGCCCGAGCGCGCCGGCCGAGAGGATCGTGTTGATGTCGTACACGTCGAAGCCCCGCCGGTAGAGATACGTCATCGCCCCCTGTGCGTTCCAGTCGTCGTCCTCCAGTGTCTTCTCGACGGGCGAGGGGACGTGGGGGTTCTCGCCCAACTCGGCCGATTGCGCACGGGCGCGCGGCCCCGTCGGGGTGGCGATGTCGTCTCGGCCGGGATCGAGATCGACGTCCGGGCGGCCGTCGAGTCCGATCTCCACGGTCACGGGTCGGTCCGCGATCGCGACCTCGCGCTGGACGCCGAGGAAGCCGTCCCACGCGTCGTGGACGCCCTCGACCGCCGCCGACTGGTTCGAGTTCAAAAGCGAGGTGCGCCGCTGGAACACGTCCGAGATGGAGACGCCCTCGTGGTACCACTCCGCGCTCGTCTCGAACGCGGCCGCGTCCTCGTCGTGTCCGACGGGCGAGAGGATGCCCGTCGACACGCGCGGGTAGTTCGCGCGACCGACGAAGATCGAGGGCGACACCCCGCCGTAGAGCGCGTCCCCCTGGACGACCTCGTCGAACCGGTCCTCGAAGCGCTGGAGGTGGTCGACGATGGCGTAGGACTTCTCTTCGGCGAGGCGGCGACGCTCGGCGCGCTCGTTCGCCTCGATGTCGAGGTAGTCGTCGAGGCGCATTCGCTTTCTCTAGAGGCGGTCCGCTGATAAGGGTTGTCGGCCGCGCGCTGCGCCGTTCGCCGTGCTGACGGCTTGCCCCGCCAGTTCACCCGCGTGCCCGCTCGACGATCGCGTCCCGGGCCCGCTTCGCACACTCCTTGTCACCCCAGCCGAAGTGGAGCGTGCGCTCGTTGACCGGGTCGGAGAGGAGTCCGCCGGTGTCGGGGGTGACGCCGACCAGTTCGAGTTGGATGTAGCCGATGGTGATCCCACCGGCGAAGTCGACGCCGCAGATCTCGTCGAAGGGGACCGTCCGGTCGTCGAACCGCGAGCGCGCGGTCCGCTCGACGACGACTCGGTCCTCGTACACCGCGAGGGTACCGTCTTGGAACACGCAGACCACGACCGCCTCGGCGTGGGCCTGCTCGCCGACGCCGTCGGTTGAGGTGTCCCCTGCGTCGTCGCGGTCGCCACCCCAGGGCAGGTCTATCATCGTCCCCCTGTACCGCGTGAGACGACAAGAAGCGTCGGGCCCGACCTCGTCGTACCGGCGTCGTTTCCGGGGCGTCGGCCGGCCGGCTCGAACGGACTGCTGTCAGTCAGGACCGGATCGATCACAGCTGTCCCGCGACCGGCCGGGACCCGGTGACAGCAGTTCGTCTCAGGCGTGGATGTCCATCGCCTCGATCTGTTCTTGGTACCGGTTCCGGATCGTGACCTCGGTGACCTGCGCGACGTCGGCGACCTCGCGCTGGGTCTTCTTCTCGTTGCACAGTAGTGAGGCGGCGTAGATCGCCGCCGCGGCGAACCCTGTGGGCGACTTCCCCGACAGCAGACCCGCTTCGGCCGTGGTCTCGATGATCTCTTCGGCCTTCGACTGGACCTCCTTCGAGAGGTCGAGTTCGGAGCAGAAACGGGGGACGTACTTCTTCGGGTCGACGGGCTTCATCTCCAACCCGAGTTCCTGGGAGATGTACCGGTACGTGCGGCCGATCTCCTTCCGCTCGACGCGCGAGACGTCGGCGATCTCCTCGAGCGACCGTGGGATCCCCTCCTTCCGGCAGGCG
Source organism: Salinigranum marinum (assembly GCF_024228675.1). Classification (NCBI taxonomy): domain Archaea; kingdom Methanobacteriati; phylum Methanobacteriota; class Halobacteria; order Halobacteriales; family Haloferacaceae; genus Salinigranum; species Salinigranum marinum. Next base: position 2,214,365 of record NZ_CP100461.1, read on the forward strand.
GCGTACAGCGCGCTCGTGGCGACGCCCTCGATACTTCGTCCGCGGATGAGGTCTTCGCCGAGCGCCCGTCGGTAGATGACCGACGCCACTTCCCGGACCGAGCGGGGGACCCCGAGCGCGCTTGCCATGCGGTCGATCTCGCTCAGCGCGAACTGGAGGTTGCGCTCGCCGGCGTCCTTCGTCCGGATGCGCTCTTGCCACTTGCGCAGCCGGTGCATCTGTGAGCGTTTCTCCGAGGAGAGCGACCGTCCGTAGGCGTCTTTGTCCTTCCAGTCGATCGTCGTCGTCAGGCCCTTGTCGTGCATCGTCTGCGTCGTCGGAGCCCCCACCCTCGATTTCTCCTGTCGCTCGGAGTGGTTGAACGCCCGCCACTCCGGTCCCCGGTCGATCTGTTCCTCCTCGACGACGATTCCCGTCGGTTCGTGGATGAGTTCGCCGTCGGCCGTCCGGACGAGTTCGTCGGAGTCCACCTCGTCGAGGTCGATCCCGTCGTCGTCCTCCGTCTCGTCGGCCTGCCATCGTCGCCGGTCCGTGTCGCGCGTTCGCTGACGGGTGGGCCGTGTCATCACGTTTTTCACGTCCATCTCCACTGACACTTAAGCGTGGGGGCCGGTGCGGTCGCGTCACGGCCGGCGGACGGGAACGAACGGTCTTAGTGTCCCGCCACCGAGGTCGAGACGATGCCGAGTGTCGAGTGTGACCCGGACGCGGCCCGACGACGCCTCGCAGCGGCGGACGTCGACGTCGAACCCGGGAACACCGAGTATGAACGGTGGCGAGCAGCACGCGGCGACGCGGTCGCCGTCGCCTACGACGACAAGGTGGTCGTCCAGGGAGCCCAGCCCGTCGATCTCCTCGCGCTCCTCCGGGAGGGTGGTGGGCGCGCCCACGTCTACTTCGACGGCGCGAGTCGGGGGAACCCGGGACCGGCGGCGGTGGGGTACGCCATCGTCACCGCCGACGGGATCGTCGCCGAGGGAGGCGAGCGGATCGGCGAGACGACGAACAACCGTGCGGAGTACGAGGCGCTCGTGCGCGCGCTGGAGGTCGCCCGCGACCACGGCTTCGACGAGGTGGACCTCCGCGGTGATTCGGAACTGATCGTCAAGCAGGTACGCGGCGAGTGGAACACCAACGACCCGGGCCTCCGCGAGCGCCGCGTCACCGTGCGGGAACTGCTGTCGGAGTTCGACCGCTGGTCGCTCGAACACGTTCCGCGGGAGATAAACGATCGCGCCGACTCGCTGGCGAACAGGGCACTCGACGATGGCTGACGACGTTCCGGACGACCTGATCGAGGAGGCCGAACGACTGACGCGGCTGGCGCGCGACGTGCCGGACCCCGCCGAGGCGGCGGCCCACCGCGACCGACGCGACGAGATGCTCGCCGAGATCGGGTACACCGCGCGCTACCGCACCAACGACGACACGCTGGTGTTGAACCCCGCGGAGTGGTTCGAGGACGGCGTCGTCCGCACGGAGCGCATCGACGACCTCTCGCGCACCATCGAGCGGCCGCTGTCGGACGCCGGGGCGGACGACAAGTGGCGTGCCGTCGAGGAGCACAACGCCGCGCTGGTCGAACGGGTCGACGCAGAACACGGACCCGTCCACGCGGCGAACGGACGCGCGTTCGCCGACTTCATGGGGAACCACTACACGCGACGGGTCGAGACGGCGTCTCGGCGCGAGCTCCGGGAGTTCCTCGACGAGTACTACCCCAGGAACGCCTGGCCAAGCGAGCGTCAAAAAACGGTTGTCGAGGAGTCGTTGCGACTCCTGTTCGAGACGGCCGGAGCCGACCTGCCCGACTACAGGTGAGCGTCGATCAGTTCCTGGATCTCGTCCGCGCGCTCGTCACCGGTGACGAACTTCGACAGCATCCAGTTGAACCGGTCGAGAACTGTCTGGTGCCCTTTATCAGTCAGTTCGTACTGGTTCGTTCGCTTGTCGAGTTCGCTCTTGTCGACGAGCTCCATCTCGACGAGGTCGTCGAGGTTGGGGTAGAGTCGCCCGTGGTTGACTTCGGTGCCGTAGTAGTCCTCGAGATGGCGCTTGATAGCCAGCCCGTACATCGGCTCCTCGGCGAGGATAACGAGGATGTTCTGCTGGAACGCGGTCAGATCGCGCGCCAAGCCAGATTCTGTGCCCAGTGATTGTGCCTCTGACATACTACTCGAAATGTCACCGGGGCACTTAACACTTCGTATACCATTGTTTCTTTCGATAAATATAAGTATAATAAAAGACAGAGTAACCGAGAACATTTGACTGAAACGGGCAAATTAGGCTGAATTTGCCGTATAGTGACTTACTAGGTCACTTGTGAGGGGGTTAGACGGTCATCGGGCAACGTTCGGACAGGAACGCCGTCAGCTGGAGTGACGCGGCCGCGAGACCGAGACCGAGAGGGAGAGGAGACCGACGGATTTTTGCGCCGGTCAGCGGAGAACCAGGTATGGTTAACCTGTGGGAAGACATGGAGACGGGCCCGGACGCGCCTGATGTCGTCTACGCCGTCGTCGAGTGTCTGAAAGGTGAGCGGAACAAGTACGAGTACGACAAGGACGTCCCGGGCGTCGTCCTCGACCGCGTGCTCCACTCGAACGTCCACTACCCGTCGGACTACGGGTTCATGCCCCAGACCTACTACGACGACGGCGACCCGTTCGACGTGCTCGTGCTCGTCGAGGACCAGACGTTCCCCGGCTGTGTCATCGAAGCCCGCCCCGTCGCCCTGATGGGCATGGACGACGACGGCGAGAAGGACGACAAGGTCATCGCGGTCCCCACCGAGGACCCCCGGTACGACCACGTCGAGGACGTCGACGACCTCACCGACCAGCAGAAAGCGGAGATCAGCGAGTTCTTCGAGACGTACAAGAACCTCGAGGAGGGCAAGGAAGTCGAAACGCTTGGCTGGGACGACGCCGCCGCCGCGAAGGAGGCCATCGAACACGCGATGGACCTCTACGAGGAGCAGTTCGCCTAACCCGATCACCGACTTTTTTTGGGCCGTTCGACGAGCTGAAGCGTATGCCCTCCCTCCGAACGCCGCTCACCCGACAGCTCGGTATCGACGTCCCTGTCGTCCAGGCTCCGATCGGGAGCGCGACGTCCCCAGCGCTCGCCGCCGCCGTCGCCGAGGCCGGCGGGCTCGGGACGCTCGCCGTGACCTGGCGCGACCCCGCGGACGTCCCCGCGGCCGTCGCGGCGACCCGCCGTCGGACCGACGGCCCGGTCGGCGCGAACGTCGTCGTCGACCCCGGCGCCACGGCGACGCCGACGGACGCGCTGGTCGACGCCTGTCTCGACGCCGGCGTCGACGTGCTGTCGCTCTCGTTCGGTGACGCGACGCCCTACGTCGGCCGGGCGCACGACGCCGGCGTCGACGTGTGGGTGACCGTCGGGAGCGCGGCCGAGGCCCAGGAGGCCGTCGCCGCCGGCGCGGACGTCGTCGTGACGCAGGGAGTCGAGGCCGGGGGACATCTCCAGAGCGACGTGTCGACGATGGCGCTCGTCCCCCGCGTCGTCGACGCCGTCGACGTCCCGGTCGTCGCCGCGGGTGGGATCGGCGACGGGCGCGGACTCGCGGCCGTTCTCGCGCTCGGTGCCGACGCGGGGTGGCTCGGGACGCGCTTCGTCGCCACCGAGGAGGCGCGTGCGCACACCCGGTACCGTCGACGGATCGTCTCGGCGGCCGAGACGGACACCGTCTCCGGGACGCCGTTCGACGAAGGGTGGCCGGACGTTCCCCACCGCGTCCTCCGCAACGCCACCGTGGACGAGTGGGACGCGAGGGGTCGCCCACCCCGCGGCGAGCGGCCCGGCGAGGGCGACGTGGTCGCCCGGGTCGACGGGACGGACGTCCGGCGGTACGAGGACTCGCTCGCTAGCCCCGAGGCGACCGGTGACGTCGAGGCGCTGCCGCTGTACGCGGGACAGAGTAGCGGTCTCGTCTCGGACGTGCGGCCGGCGGAGACGGTCGTCGAGCGACTCGTCACGGAGGCGCGCGAGGCGCTCCGGAGCCTCCCCGGGTGAGCGTATACCCACCGGTTATCACTCGGCTCGCTGTCGATAAATTATGCGCATGAGTAATCTTTAGTGGTTGGCCCCTCGATAGGGAGACGAGATGGCAGCCAGACACCACCACCTCGGCATCGACCACCTGACGGTCGTCCCCGCCCCCGCGCCGGTGGGCGGCGGGAACGGCGGCGGGGAGAACGGGTCGAAGACCGAGACACGCGACCGAGACGCCTGAGTTGCGGTGTGTAGCGGTGGTGCGCGGAGGGCAATCCCTTTTACCGTCACGCCGTTAAGCGTGCGTAATGGCGAAGTGTGACGAGTGCGGCAAACACGAGAACTTGCCGTACCAGTGTCGGCGCTGCGGGCAGACGTTCTGCGGCGAACACCGCCTCCCGGAGAACCACAGCTGTCCCGGGTTGAACGAGTGGGATGACCCCGCGGGCGTCTTCGAGAGCGACTTCGACGACTCGGTCGACAAGCGGGGCGGAGGGTCGAAAGGCGTGCTCGACCGGCTCACGTCGATGGGCGGTCCGCTGGGGTACTTCCGCGGGAACATGAGCTACCTCTTTCTCGGGCTGATGTGGATCACGTTCGCGCTGCAGTTCTTCGTCTTTCCGCTCTTCGGCTTCGGTCCTCGCTCTGCAGTCTGGCAGGCCGTGTTCGTCCTCAGCCCCGACCACATCGTGTACGTCTGGACCTGGTTCACCTCGATCTTCGCCCACGGCGGCTTCACTCACATCGCGTTCAACAGCATCGCGCTGTACTTCTTCGGGCCGGTCGTCGAGCGGTACATCGACACCAAGCGGTTCACCGGGCTCTTCTTCGGCGCGGGGGTGCTCGCCGGGCTCGCACAGGTCGGGACGACGCTCCTCACCACGGGACCGTTCGGCCCCGGCGTGGTCGGCGCGTCGGGCGCGATCATGGGCGTTCTCGGGGTGCTCACGGTACTGAACCCGAACCTGAAGGTGTACCTGTACTTCATCATCCCCATGCCGCTGTGGGTGCTGACGTTCGGCTTCGCGGCGTTCAGCCTCGTCGCCGGCTTCGGCGACTTCGGTGGTGCCGGGGCGCTCGGTGGCAACGTCGCTCACTTCGCTCACCTCGTCGGCCTCCTGGTCGGCCTCGCGTACGGCGGTCGCGTGAAGGGATCGGTCGGCGTCCCGCAGTCGCTCCAGTTCGGCGGGGGGCGGGGCGGGCCAGGCGGCCCCGGTCGCGGGCGCTTCTGAACCGATGGAGCCCCGTTTTCCGCGCTATCTCCCGGACCCCGCCGCCTCGCGCGCGGAGATGGAATCCCTCCAGCGCGCCGTCGCGGACGCGGCCTCGTTCACCGACGAGTTCGCCTTCGACCCCGAGGGAGTCTGCGGCGACCGCAAGCAGACCACGCTCGATCTCGACCGCTCGTCGCGCGCGGACGGCCCCGTCGTCGCCGGGATCGACCAGGCGTTCCTCGACGACGCGGCGGTCAGCGCGGTCGTCTGCCTCCAAGACGGAGAGGTGATCGAACGCGTCCACGCGGTCTCGGCGCTCTCGATCCCGTACATCCCGGGCCTGCTGTCGTTCCGCGAGGGCGGACCCATCGTCGACGCGCTCGCCGAACTCGACACCGACCCCGATCTGCTCTTCTTCGACGGGAGCGGCCGCATCCACTACCGGGAGGCCGGTCTCGCCACCCACATGGGCGTCGTCTTCGACCGACCGAGCGTCGGCATCGCGAAGTCCCTGTTGTGTGGACGACCGCGTGAGTCCGTCGACGGCCGGCCCGAAGGGTGGCGGACGCCGATCCTCTCGAACGCCGACGTGGACACGCCCGACGGCCGCGTCATCGGCTACGCCGTCCAGTCGCGGCAGTACGAGTCGAGTCGGACGATCAATCCACTGTACGTCAGCCCCGGCCACCGGGTCGCCGCCGGGACGGCCGCAGACCTCGTCTCGTCGTGCTGTGCCGGCTACAAACTCCCCGAGCCGACCCGCCTCGCGGACGCGTACGCGGACGAAGTGAAAGCCGATTACGAGTGAACGCCGACTCCGAGTGAACGCCGATTACGAGTGAGGCGGCGAGCGGGGCGAACCGAGCGGGTCGGGCGAGACGGCCGGACTCGCGTTCGATCCGCCCGGATCGGTGGCACTTAACTGTCCGCGTTCCGACGTACCGCCGTGCATCCAAAGACGGTTCTCATCACCGGTTGCTCGTCCGGGATCGGTCGCGCCACCGCCCTCGCCTTCCTCGACGAGGAGTGGGAGGTGTACGCCACGGCTCGCAACCCGGCGGACATCGAGACGCTGGGCGACCGCGGCTGCGACATCTCCACGCTCGACGTCACCGACGACGAGGACGTCGAGCGCGTCGTCTCCCGGATCGTCGACGAGCACGGCCGCATCGACTGTCTCGTCAACAACGCCGGCTACGCCCAGTTCGGCCCCGTCGAGGACGTTCCTGTCGACCGGGTCCACGACCAGTTCGACGTCAACGTCTACGGTCCCCACCGCCTGACACGAGCCGTGCTCCCGCACATGCGCGAGCAGGAGGAGGGGACGATCGTCAACGTCTCCAGCGTCGCCGGCCGCCTCGCCATCCCCGGCGGTGGCGTCTACTGCGCCTCGAAGTTCGCCCTCGAAGCGATGAGCGACGCGCTCCGCGTCGAAGTCGACGACAAGGGGGTCGACGTCGTCCTGATCGAACCGGGGCCGGTCGACACCCAGTTCGACCAGCGCGCCGCCGACGAAGTCGACGGCGAACTCGACCGCTCGGAGGCGTACGACTCGTTCTACAAGGCGTTCGACGACAGCCAGGCCGTCAGCGGGGGCGGGTTCTGGGAGGAGACCCCCGAACGGGTCGCCGAGGATATCGTCAACGCGGCGTCGGCGACGAAGCCCGCCGCCCGGTACCCCGTCGGGACCGTCGCCCGCGTGGGCGTGCTGGCACGGTTCGTCCCCGACTCGCTCCGCGACAAGGCGTTCGGCCTGGTTCGAAAGCTCTCCTGAACGCCCAAACGACTAGGTTGCCGACGCCTCATCCGCGGTCGGACCCCACCGACGGGTACCGCAGTCGACGCGCGTCGGGTGCCGACTACGTCCCCTGTCGTCGGCAGTCGCGTGCGATCGGTCCGCTCGCTTCCGACCGAATTGTCCGCTTGACCCGCACCTGAAGACGCGGGTATGCGCTCGCACTATGTATCAGGCGGCAGTCCCTCTCGGGTCTCGGACACACGAAAAACATGTATCCGGCGGTCAAGCCCCGGGGAATTCTCCTCGACAGCCTGTAAAGAACTCGATCTGCGATGGGCTGGTTCCTCCGTGACACGGCAGGTATCGCGATGGTGCTCGCGATCACGTTTGCAGCCGCGAGAGCCGTCGAAGGAATCGCTCAGGGGTTGATCGCATCGGCAGACGTGGTCGTCGCGTTGCTCTGGATCGGCAATTTCGTTCTCCGTGGCGACACGGACGCTATGCGAACACCAGAAACGAATAGTTGACTGCCGATCCGGAGGTCGTTGCCGACAGGTCCCTCGGTCGATCAATGGGACCTGCGTGCCGAGTTCGCGCGCCGTGTTCAGCGCAGTCCCTCGAACGCGTCCCGGACGGAAGTCGCTCTGCGCGTCGCTCACCGCAGACAGGCCGCGACGACTCTGAGAGCCGCCTCGCCCTGCACCTCGTCGGCCAGCAGGGGGACACGTTTGACGTCGTGTCCCCGGAAGAGCTCCATCGCCTCCGACAGCGCCCCCTGCTGGACCTTCCAGCGGCGCTGACAGAACTCACAGTGCTCCAGGTCGGGCGAGACGACCCACCCGGCGTCGACGTCGCTCGTGACGTCGGCCAGATTCTCCATCACCTGGTTCACAACCACCGTCTGCACGGGGATTCCGAACTCGTCCAGCCGTCTGACGAGTCGCTCGGATTCGAGGACGCTCATCTTCTCGGGCACCATCACCACGCGGAAATCCGTGCGGGCGGGGTCCCGGAGCACCTCGCGGAGCCGCTCGATTCGCTCGGCGAGGTCCTCCAGTTCGGCCATCGGCCGCTCCGCGTCCGACCCGCCGCCGAACATCCCCTTGATGCCGTCCATCAGCCCGGAGAACTGCTCGCGCATCCGCAGCAGGCGGCCGACCATCGAGTCCATCACCTCGGGGAGTTCGAGCAGGCGGAGCGTGTGGCCCGTCGGTGCCGTGTCGACGACGACGCGGTCGAACCGCGGGTCGTCGAGATACTCCAACAGCTGTTGCATCGCCGCCGCCTCGTCCGCGCCGGGCATCGGCCCGCTCAGCGGGGAGTCCCCCCCGAGGAGGTCGCCGAGGCCGCCCATCCCCATCGGGCCGCCGTCGCCACCCGCAAACGGGTTCCCCGTCGCGTCCGCTCCGGTGAAGGGGTTGTCCTCGGCGTCGGCGCTGGCATCGTCGGTAAAGGGGTTCTCGTCGCTCCCGGAGACGCCGCCCGGGCCGGCGGTCGCACCCGTCGGGCCCGTCCCGTCGTCGGGGCCGAAGCCAGGGTCGAACTCGCCGCCGGCGAACGGTCCCGCCGCGACGCTGTCGGGGTCGATCTCGGCGGCGTACAGCGGCACGTCGTCGCGGACCCGCGTCGGCTGTGCCGGGATGGCCACCTCGAGCGTGTCCGACAGCGAGTGGGCCGGGTCGGTCGAGACGACGAGCGTGGCCGTTCCCGCGGCCGCGGAGGCGAGCGCCGTCGCGGCGGCCATCGTCGTCTTGCCGACGCCGCCCTTGCCGCCGTAGAGGACGTACTCGGGCGCGTCGACCCCGACGGGCAGGTCGGCGTCGGCGTCCTCGATCGAGTCGGTCTCTACGTCGATCGACTCGCCGTCCGCGTCGTGCCCGTGCGCCTCGTCGCCCGCGTCGCCCTCGTCGGCGGCGTCGACGGAGTCGACCGGTTCGACGTCGATGTTCGTCATACGCGCTCTCTGCCGTCGAGCCTTGTGTACCCGTCGGTCCCGCGGAGGCTCACGCGAAGTACGCCGCCAGTCGCTCGGCGGCCTCCTCGGCGCGCGGCGTACAGAGCGCGAAGCGGATCCACTCGTCGCGAGCCTCCCCGAAGGCCTCGCCGGGCATCCCCGCGACGCCGCCGTCGTCGATGAGCGCCTTCACGTTCTCCATCGTCCCGGGGAAGCCGTCGAAGCGCGCGAGCACGTAGAACGCCCCCTCGGGCCGGGAGTAGTCGGCCCCGGCGGCGTCGAGGGCGTCACAGAACGCGTCGATCCGGGTCCGGAGCGTGTCGCGGACGTTCTCGTGGTACGCCGGGCCGGTGGCTTCGAGCGCGCTGAGGACGGCCGCCTGCGAGGGCCGACTCCCGGTCACGTTGACGAGCATGTGCCGGGTCTTGGCTTTCTCGGCCAGCGGCTCGGGAAACACCGAGTAGCCGACCCGAAAGCCCGTGATCCCGAACGTCTTCGAGTACGAGGAGGTGACCACTCGGTTCGGGGAGTCGACCGTGAGCGCGGACTCGAACCGCCCCGAGAAGTCGAAGTGGTCGTACACCTCGTCGACGAGGAAGAGCGCGTCGTGGGCTTCGGCGAGGCCGGCGAGTTCCTCGATCGTCTCGCGGGGGTACACCGCCCCCGTGGGGTTGTTCGGTGTGTTGACCACGATGCAGGCCGTCTCGTCGGTGATCGCCGCGCGCATCGCGTCCATGTCGAGGTGGCCGTCCTCGTGGACGGGGACCGTGGTGGCCGTGCCGCCGAGCATCTGCGCCTTGCCGGGGTAGTAGGGGTAGACGGGATCGGTGAGAACGAACTCGTCGCCCGCGTCGCGCTCCATCGCCCGGGCCATCGCGAGGTAGTTCGCCTCGCCGCCGCCGTTGGTGACGATCACGCGCGCGGGGTCGACGTCGCGCCGGGCGGCGATCTCCTCGCGGAGGTCGCGGAGCCCGTCGCTCGGCGGGTACTGGAACGCTTCGGTGGGAGCGTCGGCGTACTCGTGCAACCCGTCGCGGAGGGCCGCCGGCGGGTCCCAGTCGGGGTTGCCGCTCACCATGTCGACGACGTCTCGGTCCGCCCGGTGGGCGTACTGGATGACGTGGAAGAACAGGGGCTCGTCGTAGTCCATACCCCCCGATAGCAACCGAGGGTGTTGGTGTTTTCGTCCTCGCGCCGCGGGCGACACACCGAGACGACGACCGACCCTTCGTGGGTCAGTCCGCCGAACAGTCCGTGACGGTGTTTCGCACGACGTTGTCAGTCGAATCCGCGTCGATCCGGAACTCCTCACCCACGTCACACAGCCGGGTCCGCACGATCCGGTTCCGGTCCGCGTCGGTGAGTTGGACGCCGACCTCGTAGTCGGTGATCCGGTTCCGGACGAGCGTGTTGCGGTCGGCCGACGTGAGCGCGATCCCCGTCTGCTCGTCGGCTTCGATCCGGTTGCCCCGCAGGGAGTTTCGGTCGGCGTCCGAGAGTTCGATCCCGACGCCGTTGCCGAGGACGTCGTTGTCCTGGAGTTCGTTTCGCTCGGAGTCGCGAACGGTGACGCCGGTCGTGCTCACCTCACCGTTGATCGTGTTGTCGACGAGGCGGTTGCGGTTCGAGTTGACGAGAAGGACGTTCTCGTCTTCGGTGTCGGTCTCGTTGCCCGATAGCGTGTTCCCGTTGGAGTCACGGAGCGTGATCGTCTCCACGCCCACGAGCGTGCTGTCGAGGACGCGGTTGTTGTCGGATCGCTCCAGGGTGAGCGCGCTCCCCTCCCTGGTTTTCGTGTTGTTGCGGAGGACGTTCCGGTTGGCGTCGGTGAGCGTGAAACCGTCCTCGCCGACGGTGCTGTCGACGACCCGGCAGCCGTCGACCGACTCGAGGGTGACCCCGCTGCCGACGAAGTCGATCGGCCCGCCGATGTTCCGGACGGTCACGCGGTCGGCGAGAACCGTCGTGCGGTTGACGCGGTTGCCGTCGGCGTCCAGCCGGACGTTGCTGGCGGTGATCTCCACGCAGTCGGTGTCCGCGTCCAGCGTGTACCGTCCGGACTGGTCGAAGACGAGACAGTCGCTCGAGGAGGAGGACTGCCCGCGCGCCGGGCGGACTCCCGCCAGCGCCAACCCGGCGACACCGACGGCACGAATCGCCTGCCGCCGGGTCCGTGTCGGCCGTGTCGACTCCGCTCCGGCGGCCCGTTCCGTTGGGCCGATCGAAGCGTCGGAGTTGGTGTGGTCCATGACCGCACGGACGCGGACCGGACGGATTGTTATCATAACGTTATGGCCAGCTTGCTGTGCGGCTAAGTCATGTCAACTCTCGAGATAGTCTGGCAACCGCAGATCGGTCGGGGTCGGAGCGGCGCGCGGCCGCTGGCTAGGAACCGCGTACCGACAGTCGCTTCCATCGAAGCGCGAACGCAGGTCGAGGCGACCGCGCGGCCGGTCGGGACGAAACGCTTGAGTCCCCCGCGGGGACACGAACAGTCGTGAACAAGAAGGGCCACGTGCTGAACGCGGTACTGCTCGGGGTCGGACTGGGCGTTATCCTCACCGTCGACCCGACGACGCGAGCCACGACCGACGTCGTCGTCGACGGCCTCGCCCGCGTGGTCGAACTGTCGGTGCCCGTGACCCTCGGCGCGCTCTTTCCGGATGTCGATACGGCCTTCGGTAAGCACCGCAAAACCCTCCACAACCTGCCCGTGCTCGGGGTCTTTCTCCTCTTCCCCGTGTTCTTCGGCAACCTCCAGTTCGTCTGGATCGGGATCGCCACGCACTACCTCCTCGACGTGGTTGGGAGCCGCCGCGGGATCGCGCTGTTTTACCCCCTCTCGAAGACGGAGTACAACCTGCCGACCGGCGTGACGACGAGCCACAGACACGCCGACGCGGTCACCGTCGTCATCACCGTCGTCGAACTCGGCGTCCTCGGCGGGATCCACTACCTCGCGTTCCCGCTCGACGCGGGCGTCTCCGGCCTCCAGGAGACCGTGATGGCCTCGCTCGCGTCGCTCGCGCTTCTGGTCTGACCCCGGCCGGGCCTCGGCTCACGCTCGCGTCGGCCCCGACGCCCGCCGGGTCAGTAGACGGCCACGTCGTCGAACCGGCCGCGGTAGGCGATGTGACGGGGGTGTGTCGGCTCCATCCCCGACAGCAGGAGTCGGTCGAGCTTCCCCCAGGTGTTCTCGTAGCCCAGATGTGAGAACTCGACCAGACCGCGGAGTCGGTGGTTCGGACCGGACCGGCGCATCACGCGTCGCGGACGGCCCTCACGCAGGGCGCGGACGAGCGCCGTCTCGTCGTCGATCACGCCGTCGAACGCCGTCCACGCCTCGCCGACCGTCGCGTGCAGGTGGGCGTACGACGAGCCGAAGCCGGGGAGGCCCGTCTCGCGGACGATCCGTCCCATCGCCCGGTTCTGCCACGGCAGGCACTTCGCGTTGTAGCGTTCGAGGGCGCAGATCGCGTCGCGGTTGGCCCGGACGTCCGCGGCGTCGAGGCTCACGTTCAGGAGTTCGGGATGCGGGACGAGGAGGGCCGCACCCTGGCGTCTGCACTCGTCGATCGCGCCGTCGAAGCTGATGAAGTCGGGGACGGGATCGGTGAGCCCCACCGCGAGGACGTGCTTGCGGTCGCGCCACGACCCGGTGAACAGTTCACGGCCGGGGACGACGAGCAGGTCGTCGTCGGTGAACGACCGCGCGCGGGCGCGGATGTCGCCCAGTCGGGTGAAGTGGGGCGCGTAGACGAGGACGTCGAGGCCGCGGGCTTTCGCCCGCTCGACGACGCGGTCGTCGAGGATCTTCACGTGCATGTCGACCCGTGTCTCGCTCCCGTCCGCGTGCGCCTCGCGCGTCACGACAGCCCCGTGGGACAGTCGGCAGTTAGTGGTTGCTATTCGGGGCCGAACTCCGTGACGGCGACTGCCCGCTCGTCGTCACGAGAGCCGGGTCACGCCGGGAGCACGCAGCCCGACCGTGGCCGCGAAACCGTTTTCACCGCCGGCCGTAACGTCCAGTGTATGTCCGCCTGGCAGTGCGCCATCCGCGGCTGTGGTGCGCAGTTCCCCGACGCCGAAGCGACGATCCGCCACCAGGCCACGGCACACGACACCCACACGTGTCGGATCTGCGACGCGGACGTCCCGGAGGGTTACTTCGCGATCCGCCACGCGCTCGACGAACACAGCCGCGCGGAGTACGTCCGCGCGTACGAGTTCGACGCCGACGCCGTCCGCGAGCGCGAGTGGGTGAAGACAGTGGTCGAATCCGCAGTCGACGTCGACGACCTGGCCGAACAGTTGGCCGACGACGAGGGCTGAGCCGGGCGTCGACCCCGGTGCGTCGGTCTGCGGTGAACGCATTCGGCCCTCCACGGGTCGCGTCGGTCACGCCGACGCCGGGCGGTCGACGACGGGCCAAACGGACGCCCCGTCGGTGGATGACTCTGAAGGTCGGAGACGACACACGGTGCGAAACGTGGACCGGACCGAGGAACTACCGTTCTTCGCTGTCGAGCACGCGGATCTGGTCCCCGCGGACCGTCACCGGGATCGGGACGGTGGCCTCGTACAGTTCGACGGTGACCTGATCCTTGCCCTCGTCGATCCGCTGGACGCGTGCCTTCTCGCCCTTGAACGGGCCGGAGACGAGTTCAACGATGTCGCCCTCGGCGATCCCCTCGACGTCGGGCGTCGGCGAGAGGAAGTGCTCCACCTCGGCCATCGACGATTGTCCGACACTGCCCCCGGAACCGACGAGGCCGCGGGCGTGCGGGATCTCCTCCAGCACGCGCTCGATGACCGCGTTGTTGTCGGCCTCGACCATCACGTACGAGGTCAACGAGTCCGGCGCGAGGACGGCGTGGATCTCCCGCTCTTCACGGTTGGCGATCATGTCCGCGACCGTTCGCTCCTGGCTCGCGGTGGTCTTGACGGCGAAGATCGGCATCGCTACACGCCCCCGGGAAGGAAGCTCATGATCGCGAAGATGAGAAAGCCGAGGAGCCCGACGAGGAAGATGCCGGCCCCGGCGATCTTCGAGATCTGGGAGAACTCTCCCCAGGAGGGCGTCGACGCGAGCTTCAACACCCGAACGTAGCTGTTGAGATCGTACTTGACGTCCATGGTCTGTTGCCAGCGCTAGGGTGGCGGGCTTTTTCTATCTATTGATGCGCGCGGCGGTCGGGCCGAACCGCCGGAGCAGGACGAACCGAATATCCGATCGAAGCGAACGTCTCGATTCGAGACGCATATCGTTAGTTACTCACACGGCTCCCGGTGACTGTCCCGTGGCAACGCAAGACAGCGGCCGGGCGGTTTCCATCGCGTCTTTCCCCCGAGGCGAGACCGGTGATGGACCCCCCGGGTCATTCCCTCCCCCACTCGGTTAGCAGATCGGAATGAGGCGCGGTCCGCTCAACGAAACACCCCTTTCCCCCCTTGTGACTCTGGTCACGGCCGGGGCCTCACTCCACATCACTCCAAGTCTTATGAGTAGATATACATTACTAGATTCACAATTAATACGTTGTAACAAACGGTGTATACCGGGTTGACGCTGTTTGTTCAACAGATGAAAGGTAATGAAGATACGACTGTACTGACGAAGTAACACGCTAGACCAACGGCTGTGATGATTGGCGACGATGTCTGGACTAGTAATCTCGAGCCCCGAGTTCGGTTGGTTCGTCGGTCGTCCGCGCGAGATCTGTCGTATTCGTCGTGATTGTCTCGGTGTGGGTCACTCAAATGCGTGCTTGACCGTATCGAACGCATTTATCCGTGTAGCTGGTAGGCGCTCGTATGGAACGCCGGTTCGTTCTGACTGTTTTAGCGACGGCGATTCTCCCCGCTGCTGGGTGTCTCGAAGCGCCGGTACGTGACGGTGGGTCGTCCACCTGTGCCGGAACTGACGACCTCTCTCTGGAGGCGGAAACCGACGAGTTCGTGGTCGATACCGGAGACGATACTGTCGAAACCCTTACTTTCACACTCCGGAACCGAGCCTCGTGTTCGGTGACTGTCGCTCCCAGCGGTTGGCGGATCGAAGGCGAGGGGGCGAACGGAGAAACCGTCGCACGTGGAGACGGGAGTTCCAGCGAACGAACACTCGACACCGGTGAGACGCACCGGTGGTCGTTGAGCCTCACTCCGCACCCGACGCCGTACACAGAAGAAACGACGTACGTCGTGGCAGACCTCGAGGAGGGAACCTACGAGTTCGTCGTTACCTGCTCTCTCACGGGGCAGAATCGGGTGACACGGAAGGCCGGTTTCGGGGTCGTGAAACGGACGAGTACTCGACAGTAGCGGTCGCTCAGGTCCACCAAGCACTCGTGGGGGAATCGAATTCGGGCGTCACAGGCCAGCCCGTTCTCACCGTAGAAGCCGGGGCCGAACACGAACCGCGGGAGAACGACATCGGCCTCGTCCAGCGCCGCGGTGACAGCCGGGTGGTCACGTATCCGAAGCTCCTCACGGTGCCAGACGACGGCTCCCGACACCTCGCCGTCCACGAACCGCTCCGCCGTCTTGCTATCGCCCCCACGCACTCTCGTGGTGAGGGGACTGTCGTCGGAACCGGCGGGTCCGGCTGGCCGTCGGTCACGGAACAGTCTGCCCCGTCGAACAGCAAAAGTCGTCGCATCCGGACAACGCCGTGCGGAGCTTCGAGTGCGGGAGCCGCTCCCTCGGATCACGGTCGCGGTTGGTCGGGCCGATCGATGGATCGACCCGCTATCCGTACTCCCTGCGGAGACGATGGCTGCGCGTTGAATATGGTCGCGTCCGCAGCACGCCCGTCGAAACGTCGGAGTGTCGGCCTCGAAGAAACGACGGGATGGATCGAGTGTCGCGCTACTCGACGAAGTCGATGTCGTCCGCGGCGTCGACCTGCGGCTGGACGTCGCTCCGGCCGTAGATCTGCGGCGAGTCCACACCGGTGACGACGATCATCGTCCGCATCGAGCCGTCGAGCTCCTCGTCGATCGAGGTGCCCCAGATGATGCGCGCCTCGGGGTCGATCCGCTCGTAGATCTCCTCGACGACGCCCTCGGCCTCCTCGATGGACATATCGGAGCCGCCGGTGACGTTGACCAGGGCGGAGTTCGCTCCGGAGATGTCCACGTCCAAGAGTGGCGAGCGGAGCGCGCTCTTGACCGAGTCCTGGGCCTTCTGTTCCGAGTCGGACTCGCCGAGGCCGATCATCGCAACGCCCCCGCGCTCCATCACGGTCTTCACGTCGGCGAAGTCGAGGTTGACGAGCCCGGGTTTCGTGATGAGCTCCGTGATGCCCTTCACCGAGCGCATCAACACCTCGTCGCTGACTTTGAACGCCTGCTTGACGGGGAGCTTCCCGACCGCGTCCAGCAGCCGGTCGTTCGGGACGACGATGACGGTGTCGGCCACGTCGCGGAGCCGCTCTAACCCCGCTTCGGCGTTCGTCCGTCGTACTTCGCCTTCGGCGGTGAAGGGCGTGGTAACGATGGCGATGGTGAGCGCGCCGGCCTCGCGGGCGGCTTTCGCGACGACCGGGGCCGAGCCGGTTCCCGTGCCGCCGCCGAGTCCGGCGGTGACGAACACCATGTCCGACCCCTGGATCGAGTCGTGGATGTCCTCCTGGGACTCCAGCGCCGCCTCCTCACCCACCTGCGGCAGTGACCCGGCACCGCGCCCCTGGGTCTTCTGCTCGCCGATCAGGATCTTGGTGTCGGCCTCGACGTTCACCAGGTGTTGGACGTCCGTGTTGGCGGCGACGAGTTTCGCGCCCTTGATCCCCTCCTCGGCCATCCGGTTGACCGTGTTCCCGCCGGCACCGCCGCAGCCGACGACCGTGATGTTCGTCTGCAGGTCCCGGAGAACGTCCTGCAGTTCCTCGTCCGTCATCGTTCCCGTCGGTCCAGTCGAAGAAGACGGTCCGTCGACGTCGTGTGTCGTCCCATCCTCCATCCCTTCGGCCTCATCGATTGCGTTGTCGACGATGGAGTCCATACGTTATGCACCCCTGTTCCGGACGGAGCCTCATTACCTTTCCCCTGATGTCATACGCCCGTCTGACGCGCTCTCTGGCGATTAAGCGGAGCTTATACCCGGAAGTTGACAGTCCGCTCGCGGTGGACCGCGTCGGGGTCGATCCGGCGACCACCGACTTCGACGGGGTCGCCCGCGGCCAGTCGACCGAACGCCGGGCCGGCCTCCACGCCGAGGGTGGCCGCGGCCTCGGGGTCGAACGCCGATTCCCGCGCGACGACGGAATCACCGTCACGGACGACCTCGTCGTACCGCCCGCGAAGGACGTCACAGAGCGCCTCGACGAGGCGGTCGTACGCGGCCGTCGTTTTGCCCTCCCGCTCCGCACGTTCGGCCCCCCCGTCGGCGGCCCGCGGGAACGCCGCCCTGCCGGCGGGGCGGCGACCGTTCTCGTCGGTGTGGTAGCCGACCGTGTGGGCGGCGACGGCCGCCCGGGTGGCCGCCTGGTCGATCCCGAGCGCCTCGTCGAGGAGACCGGCCGGGAGGTCGACGACGGTGAACGCGACACCGCAGGATCCGTCGCCGTCACTGTCGTCTGGCGTGGACCCGTCGTCGACGCCGACCTGCGCGTGGTCGCCGAACCGAACCCCGTCGTCGACCGAGCCGAGGGCGTCCTCGACGCGCGAGACGAGCGTCCGGGGAACTCCCTCGGTCGCCCGGAGGAACGTCTCGCTCACGACGCGAAAGCCCTCCTCCCGGACGACGTCGACGAGCGAGGGGCGGTCGCCGTCGACCACCGCGAGGTCGGCGGCGCTCGCCTCGAACGCCCCCCGGACGACCTCGGGGTGCTCCCGGGGGTGTCCCATCGCGTCCAGTGGCCAGTCGGCACCGACGTGGCCGACGGCCCAGTCGGTCTCGCGGACGATGCGCTCGAACCGGGGGGCGTAGTGGCCGCCGCCGAAGCCGACGACGTGGCGCGTCCGGTCGCCGTCGGTCCGGTCGGCGGGGACGCCCGACAGATCGAGGACCGCCCGGGCGACGGCGCGTGCCCCATTGGGGTCGTCCCACTCCTCGTCGCTCGAACCGAGTTCGACGAACATCGAGGGGACACCGATCCGAGATGGGCCGTGGTGGGTACACTCGATGCCGACGTCGTAGCCGTCGGGCGCGTGCCGGTCGAGCGCGGCGACGACGGCCTGCTGCGCCCGCGGACAGGCCCGTGCCAACTCGCCGTCCGATCCACCGTACTCCGCGGGCCCGAAGTTGCCGGTGAAGTGAGCGGACAGGAGCGGGCCGGTCTCGCCGGAGTGTCGCGAGAGGAAGAGCAGGAGCGACGGCTCAGTAAAGGCGTCGGCCGCGTCGTCGAGGCGGAGATGCAACTCGTCGAAGGTTCGGAGTTCGAAGCCGGGTCGGCGGTAGTACGTCCCGCCGCCCGCCTCCGCTGGCCTGTCCTCGTCCACGTGCTCGTCCCACGAGACGAGCTCCAGGGCGTGCTCGCCGATGTGTTCTGAGGCGCGGTCGGCGCGGCTGACGACGAGAGCGATCACGGTTCGGGTGAAGATGGTGGCGGGCAAAAACGCGTCGGCTCGGGCGGGGAGCCACGAGTAGCCGGCCGGTACTTGCTCGGGAGCGGACGGACTCCTGTCGGTCACGACCGGATCGATCGCGGACGATCCCGCGATCGACCGGCCCCCAGTGACAACAGCCCGTCTCAGTCCTCGGATTCGAGCGTCTCGGGCGCGACGTCGCCGGTCGACTGGAGTTCGACGCGCTGGCGTGCGTTCCGAACCAGCGAGACGACGTCGGACCAGCGGAGCGCGATGAGGACGAACGCGAGGACGATGTACAGCACGGTGAACGCGTGGAGCGCGAAGAGGTTGTCGACGACCACCGGCCCCAGGACGGGGAGCGTCACGGTGGGCGCGACCCCGAGGACGGAGTAGACCAGCTGGGCGCTGAACAGGCCCAGAAGCGCCAGCGCCTCGCGGACGGAGATGGAGAACGTGACGAGGATCGCGAGCGCGAAGAACGACTGTGCGGCCGTGAGCCAGATCTCGGCCGACTGGTGGGTGTCGAGCGGGAGCGCGCCGTAGTAGCCGAGCGAGAGGCTGTAGACGAGCACGAGCGTCCCGATGAGGAGCGTCCACTGGTTGAGCTTCGAGGAGATGAGCGCGTTGAACCCCGCCGTCGACCGGGCCTTGTTCACGAGCACCGCGACGACGATGAGTTCGGGCGACTCCGAGGCGAGCGGCGCGACCCACTGGATCATCAAGAAGGGCGGGATGCCGACCTGCGTGCCGAGTTCCTCCAAGCCGTGGGCGAACGGTTCGACCGCGAGCAGAATGACCGCGCCGGAGAACAAGAAGAGACCGACGGCGGTGGCGATCCGTCGGGCTTTTACCTGATTCTGGAGGTACGCCGGCACGCCGACCTGTTCGGTCTCCTCGTGGGGGGAGTGGAGCGCGACGTAGATGTACACGACGTAGAGCCCCACGAGAACGAGCATGTCGACCGCACCGATCCCACCGCCGAGCGGGACGAAGAAGGCGAAGACGGTCGCGGCGAGGAGGAAGAAGATCTCGAGGGCGACCGAGCGATCGAGGTTGACGCGGTCCGCGAGGAAGCCCCCGCGCTTCTCCACCGCCTGGTCGCCGGTCGTGTGGACGCGGGCGATGGTGAACAGCGCGATGGCCGACCAGCCGATGCCGATGAGGATGCGGTTCGCGCCGGTCATGTTGGCGACGGCGAGGCTGGCGGCCTCCTGCGAGGCGGGCGACCCGGGGTCGATGCCGGCCTCCCAGGCGTACAGCGCGTCGACGGCGTACTCGGGGGCGACCGCGAGGACGGCGAGGATGGCGAGGGCGAACGCGCGCGGGACGTCCTCCTCGGCGGTTTCGGCCCCCCACGCCAGGAGGAACGACGCCCCGAGGACGGCGACGCCGCTCAGCCCGACAGTGTGGACGGTCGAGAGGGGAACGCCGAAAAGCGTGTGCAACCCGAGCCAGGGAAACGTGAGCAGGGCGGCGAGCCCCACGGCCACGAGCGGGTGGCGGAGTCGCGGGTTCATCGTCTCAATGAGGCTCTGGGGGAGAGTTACGCCTTTCGCATCGGACCGCTCGCCGCTCAGACGAGCAGACCGACGAAGACGACGTACCCCCCGAGAAGCAGCGTGCCGTCGAGGCGGGAGACGTCGCGGCGGTGGAGCATGAGGACGACCCCGGCGAGCGTGAAGACGACGAGCGCCGGGAGGTCGACGGTCACGACCTCTCGGGGGACGGCGACGGGGACGAACAGGGCCAACACGCCGAGCACCGCGAGGACGTTGTAGATGTTCGACCCGACGACGTTCGCGACGCTGACGGTCCCCTCGTCGCGGCGGGCGCTCACCACCGAGGTGGCGAGTTCGGGCAGAGAGGTACCGAGCGCGAGCACCGTGAGGCCGATGACGCGCGACGGGATCCCGAAGCCGGCGAGCAGTCCGGTCCCCCCTTCGATGAGGGCGCGCGCGCCGGCGAGCAGGAAGAGGAGGCCGCCGCCGACCAAGAGGAGATCCCGAGCGGTCACCTCTCGGGTGGCGTTGCCGCGTCCCGAGGAGCGGAGCAGCAGCGTGCCCGTGAACACGACGAGCGCCACGAGGAGGACGGCCCCGTCGAACGCCGAGATGCGGCCGTCGATCGCGAGGACGACGAGCAGGCCGGTCGCGCCGAGCATGAACGGGACGTGTCGCCGGAGCACCTCGCCGTCGACATCGAACGGGCGGACCAGGGCGGCGACACCGAGGACGAGGCCGATGTTGGCGATGTTCGACCCGACGACCGCGCCGAGGCCGAGGGCGCTGGCGTAGCCCGCCCCGGCGAGGACGGCGACGAACAGTTCGGGCGTGGTCGTGGCGAACGCGACGACGGTGACGCCGACGACCGCCGCCCGGAGGCCGACACCGAGCGCGAGGCGAGTGGCACCGCGGACGAGCGCCTCGGCACCGAGGTAGAGACACAGGACCCCGACGAGGACGAGTGCGGCGTGCCACGCCGTGGAGGGGAGCATACGTCACGTACTCGGGCGGCAAACAAAACCTCCCCGTGAGACGGACCGACACACGCGGGTAACGCACGCTTTTTGTACGCCGCCCGACACCGCCGACCCATGAGTATGCAGGTGTTCGGGCTCGTCGGCAACCCCGTCGGCCACTCGCTGTCGCCGCCGATGCACGAGGCCGCCTACGAGGCGCTCGGGATCGACGCGCGCTACGTCACGTTCGAACCCGACGAGGAGGCGATCGAGCGGGCGATCGACGGCGCGGCCGCCCTCGGGGTCAGCGGGCTGAACGTCACGATCCCGTTCAAGCGACGCGTGTTCGACTGCGTCAACCCGGACCCGCTGGCGGCGCGCATCGGCGCGGTCAACACCGTGGACTTCTCGACGACGCCCCCGAGCGGGTACAACACGGACGCCGCGGGCGTGACGCGGTCGTTCGCCCACCACGACGTCGCGCTCGGCGGCCGCGACGCCGTCGTGGTCGGCGCGGGCGGGGCAGGACGGGCGGTCGCGTTCGCCCTCGCGGACGCGGGCTGTGCGGTCCACGTCGCCAACCGGACGGTCGAACGCGCCGAGGAACTCGCCGCGGCAGTGGGTGGGGCGACCGCGGGCGGCCTCGCCTCGCTCGACCGGGTGGCCGAGGCGGACGTCGTGGTCAACGCGACGAGCGTCGGCATGGACGAGGACGCCTCGCCGGTTCCCGCCGAACACCTCCACGGCGACCTCGCGGTCCTCGACGCGGTGTACAGCCCGATCGACACCCGCCTCCTACGCGAGGCCCGCGCGGCCGGGGCGACGACGATCGACGGCGCGTGGATGCTCCTGTTCCAGGGCGTCGAAGCGTTCGAGCGGTGGACCGACCACGACGCGCCGATCGACGAGATGAACGCGGCGTTGCGGGCACGCCTGTGACGAAGACCGAACGACGGAGTCCGACTGCCGACGAAGAGTTTTAAATACGAGGGGGCGTAGGGCGAAGCATGACACGGACCTGTGAGGAACGCGCGGTGCTGGACGCCACGGGAGCTGGTGCGTGATGGGCCTGCTCGACACGATCAAGTCGCTGCTCGGGTTCGGCGGCGACGACCGTGGGAGCGGTGACGACGAGGTCGGTGTGACCGTCGAGCGGGACACGCGCGAGGCGCGCACGGAGACCGAGTCGGCGGTGAAGATGCCCGCCGACGAGGCCGATGAACCCGACGAAGCCGACGAAGCCGGCGAGGAGGCGGGGGCCGAGAGCGAGCCCGAGCCCGCGGCGTCGGGGACGGACGCGGCCGCCTCCACCGGCTCGATGGTCGACGAACCCGACGAGCCCGGCGAGGCCGCGGAGCCCGCCGAGGCTGTCGGGATCGGCGACGAGGGCGAGACGGAGGTCGACACCGAGCCGCCCGAGACCGACGGGTCGGCCGCTGCCGGGGGGGACGCGGCCGCCTCCACCGGCTCGATGGTCGACGAGAACGTCGCGGACGAGGCCGCAGAGCCCGCCGAAGCCGTCGACGTGGGTGCGGGTGACGAACCGGAAGGGGATGCGGACGACGAACCGGAGGCGGACGAGGCCGGGGAACCGGACGACGCGGCCGTGGACGAGCCGCACGACGACGAGCCGGCAGGCGACGACGCGGAGGACGCGGTCGAAGTCGAGCCCGAGGACGAGGACGCCGAATCCGAATCCGAATCCGCGTCCGAGGCCGACGCCGACGAGTCCGAGGCCGACGCCGACGGGTCCGAGGCCGACGGGTCCGAAAGCGAGACAGACGAGCCCGGTCCTGAGGCCGCCGAGGAGGCAGAGACAGCGACCGAGGCCGAAGGCGAAGGCGAAGGGGACTCGCCCGAAGTGCTGAAAGGGATCGGCCCGGCGTACGCGAGCCGGCTCGCCGACACCGGGATCGAGACGGTCGCGGAGTTGGCGGCCGCCGACGTCGACGAAGTGGCCGACGCCATCGACGTCTCGGCGAAGCGGGTCTCACGCTGGGTCGACCGCGCCAAGGAGCACTGACCGGTCCCCACACGTTCGTCGCCCGAGCGTCGACCCCCGAAGCCTCCCGCAACCGACGCGCTGCTCTGTAACTCGCGAGAGTCGGAAGGTCGATACGGCCGGCGTGCATTCCTCTCGATCGATGACAGGCGACGACGCGACGAGCGCGGCGGAGCCCGGCGGAGAGACGCCGACGGACGAGTGCGTCTACCACGTCGACGGCGCGCTCGTCCCCGCCAGCGAGGCGACAGTCTCGGTCCGTGATCGGGGCTTTATGTACGGCGACGCGGCGTTCGAGACGCTCCGGGCGTACGGCGGGCGCGTGTTCGAGTGGGAGGCCCACGCCCGCCGGCTCGCCGGAACCTGCGAGCTCCTCCAGCTCGACCACGGACTGACCGACGCGGACCTTCGTGGGCGCGTCGAGGAGACACTCGGGGCCAACGACCTCTCGGAGGCGTACGTCCGCCTGTCGGTGACGCGGGGCGTCCAGCCCGGGAAACTCACCCCCTCACCCGACGTCGACCCGACCGTCGTCGTCGTCGTGAAGCAACTCCCGCGCGGGGGCCGCGAGAGCGACCCGGTGTGGGACGGGCCGGCGACGGTCCAAACAGTAAAAACGCGCCGCGTCCCGGACCGCGCGATCCCGGCACGGGCGAAGACGCACAACTACCTCAACGGCATCCTCGCTCGGCTCGAACTCCGCGTCACGGGCGCGGACGAGGCGCTCGTGCTCGATTCGGAAGGGATGGTCGCCGAGGGGGCGACGAGCAACGTCTTCTTCGTCTCCGACGAGGCGCTCTGTACGCCGTCGCTCGACGGTCCCGTGCTCCCCGGCGTCACCCGAGATGTCGTCATCGAACTCGCCCGCGAGGAGGGGATTCCGGTGCGTGAGGATCGGTTTACCCCCGACGACGTCCGCAACGCCGCCGAGGTGTTCGTGACGAACACGACGTGGGAACTCCGCCCGGTCGCGACCGTCGACGGCATCGACTGCGGTGGCGGGCCGGTCACGGCGCTCCTGTCGCGGCTGTTCGACGAGCGGGTCGAACGAGCGCACTACAACGGCGCAGAGACGACCGACGCGACTACCGACGCCGGCGAGGACACCGGAGCCGTCGATAGCCGGTGGGACGTCGGCGACGGCTCGTAACGGGTCGTGGACACCAGAGCTATGTGTCGGCCCGGTCGAGTACCCAGTAGTACCACAGATGAAACTCGCCCTCGACTGGACACCGAACACGAACCACACGGGCATCTACGTCGCACGAGCGAAGGGATACTACGACGAGGCCGGCGTCGACCTCGCGATCCACTCGCCGGCCGACGACGACTACGAGACGACGCCGGCCAAGCGCGTCGCCGACGGCGCGGCGACGGTCGCCATCGCCCCGTCGGAGAGCGCGATCAGCTACCACACCCATCCCGACTACCCCTCGTTGACCGCGGTCGCCGCGGTGTGTCAGCGCGACACGAGCGCGGTCGTCACGCTCGAATCGAGCGGCATCGACCGACCGAAAAAGTTGGACAAGAAGACGTACGCGTCGTACGACGCTCGGTTCGAGGATCACATCGTCCGACAGCTCGTCCGCAACGACGGCGGGCAGGGGGAGATCGACGTCATCACGCCGCCGAAACTCGGGATCCCGAACACGCTCCTCGACGGGACGGCGGACGCGACGTGGGTGTTCATGCCGTGGGAGGGTGTCCAGGCCGAGCGCGACGGGATCGGGCTGAACGCCTTCTCGCTCGACGAGTACGGCGTCCCGTACGGCTACACGCCGGTCCTCCTCGCTGATCCGGCGACCATCGAGACCGACTCGGACTCCCTCTCGGCGTTCCTCGGCGCGACGGCGCGGGGCTACGAGTTCGCCGCCGAACACCCCGAAGAAGCCGCGAGACTGCTCGCGGAGACGGCCGAGGGGCCGGATCTCGACGACGAGGCGTTCCTCGTCGAGAGCCAGCGCCGGATCGGCGAGGCGTACTGCTCCGAGGGCGAGTGGGGGTGGATGCGTCACGAGCGGTGGGCGGAGTTCGTCTCCTGGCTGGCCGACGAGAACGTCCTCCGGACGCTCGACGGGGATCACATCCCCGCCGAGGAGGTCGACGTCGCGGCGCTGTACACGAACGCCCTCCTCGACCGCGGCGTCGACCGTAACGGTTGACTACACCCCATCCCAACCGCCGGTATGGACGACGACCGGCACGTCGTGTCGCTCGACGAGGTGCCAGCCGACGGGACGCTGCTGTTCACTGTCCGGGGCGACGAGGGCCTCGAAGAGGTCGTCCTCGTTCGGGCGAACGACGAGGTAGTCGCGTACAAGAACTACTGTCAACACTGGACCGACGTGCGGCTCGACAAGGGGTCGGGCGCGCTCGTCCGCAACGGCGAGCTCGTCTGTCAGAAACACGCCGCGACGTTCGAGACCGGGTCGGGCTACTGCAACTTCGGCCCCTGCGAAGGCTCGTACCTCGACGCCGTGGAGATCGACGTCGTCGACGGCGAAGTGTTCGTGGTGGAGGACGACTACGCGTTCGAGCGCCTCGGTTCGTCGGGCGAACAGACGGGGTCGTCCGGGAGTCGCATCGACTTCACCGGGACATAGGGTACTCTCCTCGAATCTCTATAAATTGCCTCGGGGTCAAGCCCCGAGGCTTTCGCGTGGACTCCCGTTCTACCCGCTGAGAGCGGGAGGCGAATATTCGCCGTTCACGTTCAGCGTCCCGCGATTCAAGCGCACATCTACGGGTGCGCCTCCGTCGTTTGCGTTTTGCCGACGACGGAGATACTGCAAACCGATGTTCTTCGAGGCGTTGTAGTCAGCGTGGTTTTCGTACCCACACTTCTGACAACACAACGCTCTTGCCGACCGATTGTCGCGGTGGGTAAACCCACACGTCGAACACCGCTTCGAGGTGTTCCGAGGGTCAACCTGTACAACCTCCACACCACTGTGAACCGAGTCGGTGATCGAACAAATATAGTTGGACTTTACCGGGGTCCGTCGTGCGTCACCGAGCATGTTCGGCGACAGTGTCCACGGAGTCCACGGCGTCGAGGACGGTGACGAGCACGGTCGTGACGACCCCCAGAGAGCCGAGGCTGTCGGTCGGGTCCGAGGAACGACCGACCGTGAGACGGTTCCGGACGTCGCTCGCGTGTCGGCCCATCCTCCGAACGACGCAACCGGATCGACCGAACGCGGCCAATTATTCAACTACTACTGTCTAAATCGCACCACTGTGCGGCCAACAGAGAGGCACGGGCAGTGGATGTAGAGCGTCCCGTCGGCACTCGGCGTCCCCACCAGTGCCGTCACCGCCGTGGTTGCACACCGGGCGGTCACTCGACGCCGACGACTGCGACCGGGACCGGGGAGTCGAGGACGACGGACTGGGTGACGCTCCCGAACATCGCCTTCCCGACGGGGCTGCGCCGTCGGCCGCCGACGACGACGAGGTCGGCGTCGACCTCCGCCGCGAGGTCGACGATGCCGTCGGCGACGGGGTGGTACGCCTCCCGCGTCTCGACGGTGAGTCCTGCGTCCGCCAGTCGCGCCCTGACGGTTCGAACGGCGTCGCTCTCTTCGGGTGGGAGCGGGTCGCCGTGTGGGTCACGGTCGTCCGTGTCGTCGTACGCGTGTGCAATCGTCACGTCCGTGGCGGACGCGCCGGGCAGCGAGGTGACGAACCGTGCCTGTTCGATCGCCTGTTCGACCTCGTCACTGACCGCGACGAGTACTCTGTACACGGTCGGTCTTCGACAGCAGCCCACATAAATCATCGCGCCGAACCCGACAGAAGGCGAACGATTTTAGCGTCCACCGTGTGACCGACCGGTCATGAAGGCACGAACGCGATGGACGGTCGCCCTCTTCCTCTTCGCTGCCTGTCACGGCGTCGTCTGGCAGACCCGGGGGCCGCTCCTCGCGAGCTTCGAGGCGTCGTTCGGTGTCTCTCAGGGACTCCTCGGCCTCGTCGCACCCGCGGCCAGCATCGGACTGCTCCTCGCGGTCCTCGTCGTGGGGATGAACGCCGGTCGAGTCAGCATCCGACACGGACTGCTCGCTGGGGCCGGCATCGCTATCACGTCGCTCGCACTGCTGAGCACCGTGAGTTCGTACTGGGCGCTCGTCGGACTGTTCTCGCTTCAGGGACTCGGCTTCGGGACGGTGCGGGCGCTCGACCGACCGCTCCTCAGCCACCTCTACTCCGACGCCCGCGGACGCATGTTCAACCTCTACGCGCTCACCTGGGCCATCGGGGGAACGATCGGTCCCGTGTTCGTCAACGCGGTCCTCTCGACCCTGGAGTGGCGGACGACGTTCCTGCTCCTGCTCCTCCCGCTCGTCCCCGTCGTCGCGTTCCTCGCGCTGGCCGACCCACCACGCGAGATGCAGCGCGAGCACAGCGTCTCGCTCGCGGACGTCCGACGGCTGCTTCGCCGGCCGGCAGTGCTCGGGATGGCCGCCGCACTCGTCCTCAGTGGCTCCATCGAGGGGACGGTGTTCGCGTGGTTCGCCTACTACGCCGGCGGGTTCGTCCCCCGACCGCGGGCGAACCTCCTGCTCTCCGGCTTCATCGTCATGTACATTCCCGGTCGGCTGCTCTACAGCTACCTCTGTGACCGCTTCTCCTCGCTCGACCTCGTCATCGGCCTCGCCGTCGTGGGGGTACCTCTGGTCACCGTGACGTTCACCACCCAGTCCAGTGACGTCCTCATGCTCGGGTCGCTCGCGCTCGGCTTCGTCGTCGCCGGCTTCTTCCCGACCCTCTCGGCGTTCGGCATCGACAACGCGGCCGCGTACAGCGGTCCGGTCAACGCCATCGCGACCGGCGCGAACTACGTTGGCATCTCCGCGGCACCGCTCGTCGTCGGCGTCGTCGCCGAACGGGTGGACATCGGGAGCGGGATGCGCCTCCTGGTCCCGGCGATGGTCGGCATCGCGCTCATCACCCTGCTGACGCGACGCCGACTCGGACGCCGCACACGGGACGATCTCGTCGGAGCGTGACCCGAACGACGCAGTTTTTATCGCGTTCGAGCGGGTTGAGAGGGTATGTCCGGTACCGAAGGCTCGTTGCGCGAATCGCTGTTCGGACACACACCCGTCGTCGCCGACTCGGCGTTCGTCTCGAAGCTGGCGTACCTCGTCGGTGACGTCGCCGTCGGCGACAGAGCGAGCGTCTGGCCGTTCACCTGCCTGCGCGGCGACGGCGGTGCCGTGAGTGTCGGGGACGAGACAAACGTCCAGGAGTTCTCGATGCTCCACGGGGCAGACGTCGGAAGCGAGGTCACCGTTGGACACAGCGTCGTCGTCGACTACGCCACCGTCGAGGATCACTCGCTCGTCGGCATGAACAGCTGTGTGCTCCGGGACGCGACGGTCGAATCGAACAGTATCGTGGCTGCAGGAGCCGTCGTCCTCCAGGGGCAGACAGTGCCGGAGGGGCATCTCGCCTACGGCGCGCCGGCGCAGACGAAGCCGCTCACCGACGAGCAGCGCGACGAGATCGCCCGCGTCCACGAGCACTACGTCGACCTCGGCCGAGAGTACAAGCAGACGGGTCGGTTCGAGTGACGGCGACGGGCTTTCGATAACTTGTAGTGCGTGGCGCGTCATTTCGTCGCACACGCCATGCCCAGCCAGCCACAGCGAGAGAGCGTCGTCCACGACCCGTCCGCAGAGTTCGTCGAATCGACCAACGTGTTCGAGTTCATGTCCACGTACGGCATCGACGACTACGACGAACTCATCGAACGCACCACCTCGAATCTCGCTGGCATCGACGAGTCGGGCGTCGAGTGGTTCTGGGACACCATGCCCGAGTACCTCGGTGTCGACTTCTTCGAGCCCTACGACCGGGTCAGAGACGACACCGACGGCCCACAGTTCACCGACTGGTACCCCGGCGGGGAATTGAACGTCGCCCACAACGTCGTCGACCGCCACGCCGCCGTCGACGCCGAAACCAGGAACACGGTCGCCTGCATCTGGGAGGGAGAACCGGGTGACGTCAGAGAGATCACCTACCACGAACTCGCCCGCCAGTCCGACAAGGTCGCCAACTACCTCGAATCGAAGGGCATCGACACCGGCGATACCGTCGGCCTCTACATGCCCATGGTCCCCGAGGTCGTCTCCATTCTGTACGGCTGTTTCAAAATTGGTGCCATCGCCGTCCCCATCTTCTCGGGCTTCGGTGTCGACGCGACCGCGACCAGAATCGACGACTCCGAGTGTTCGGTGCTCTTCACCGGCGATGGCTTCTACCGGAGAGGAAAGCCGATCACGCTCAAAGGGACCGCCGACGAGGCGATCGCCCAGGCGGGCCACGTCGACCACACGGTCGTCTACGACCGCCTCGGGGCCAGCGAAAGCGAACCCGACGGCGACGGCGACGGCGACGGCGACGTCGACATCCCCTGGCACGACGAGCGTGACGAGTGGTGGGCCGACGCGGTCGAAACCCAGGACGACGACTACGACACCAAGTCCCTCCCCTCGTCGCAGGAGTCGATGCTGCTGTACTCGTCGGGTACCACTGGGAAGCCAAAGGGCATCGTCCACACCCACGCCGGGGTGCAGATGCAGTGTGCGAAAGAGATCTACTTCGGCTTCGATCACAAGCCCTCGGACCGATTCTTCTGGGTATCGGACATCGGCTGGATGATGGGCCCGTGGACCCTGATCGGCAACCACACCTTCGGCGGGACCGTGTTCATGTACGAGGGCGCGCCCGACCATCCCCAACCCGATCGGTTCTGGGAGATGATCGACCGTCACTCCCTGTCGACGTTCGGGATCTCGCCCACGGCCATCCGCGCGTTGCGAAAACACGGCGACGAGTGGGTCGAAGACCACGATCTGTCGTCGATTCGACTGCTGGGCTCGACCGGCGAGCCGTGGGACCCCGAGTCCTGGCAGTGGTTCTACGAGAACGTCGGCGGCGGGGAGGCACCGATCATCAACATCTCGGGCGGGACCGAGATCTGCGGCTGTTTCCTCATGCCGATGCCGACGCAACCGCTCAAACCCACCTCCCTGGGCGGCCCCGGGTTGGGAATGAACATCGATATCGTCGACGAGTCGGGCGAGTCGATCGCCGACACCCACGAACGCGGCTTTTTGGTCGCGCGGGACTCGTGTCCGTCGATGACGAAGTCGCTGTGGGAGGGCGACGAGAGGTATCTAGCGGAGTACTGGTCGACCTGGGAGGGTCTGTGGGACCACGGCGACTGGGCGCAAAAAGACGACGAGGGCTTCTGGTTCCTCCATGGACGGGCGGACGACGCGCTCAACGTGGCGGGGCGGAAGGTCGGTCCCGCCGAAATAGAAGGCGTCCTCACCGAGCACGAGGCAGTGAACCAGGCGGCCGCGGTGGGCGTGCCCGACGACACGACGGGCACGGCGGTGGTGGCGTACGTCATGCTCGAACCAGACCACGAGGCGAGTGATGGCCTCCGAGACGAACTGTCGGCGCTCGTCGGCGAAGAACACGGCAAGCCGTTCCGGCCGCGAGAGATCCTCTTCGTCTCCGCGCTCCCGAAGACCCAGTCGGGGAAGATCATTCGCCGAGCGATCTCGTCGGTCTACCAGGGCGAAGAGCTCGGAGACATGTCGAGCATCGAAAACCCCGACGCCTTAGAGGAACTTCGGGACGCCGCCTGACCGCTCCGTGAGCCCGGTTCGTTTTCTCGCACGACGCACGACGAGCGCCAGGAGGAGAGCCGTGGAGACAAAGAACAGCGAAGTCGAAGCGTGTGGGGTCAGTCCGAGCGTTCGGCGTACGGCGTGATTCCGGCGGCCTCCATCCGCTCGTGGAACCGTTTTCGTCTCGCTCTTCGCTCCGCGTCCGACATGCGGTCGTTGGTCCAGATCTTCGCGCTCGTGTCCTGGTGGACCTCGCAGGTGTCGACCTCTGGCAGCGACTCGACGCGCTCGCACACCTCGTCGTCGATGTCGAGGAAGTACGTACAGCGCTGTGAGGTCAGGAGGAGCGTGATCTCGACCGCGGAGCCGTCGACCTCGATGGACTCCACGAGACCGAGGTCGACGATGTTGATCGGATGCTCGCTCATGCAACTACAGGGGTCGAGCACCTCACTCAACTTCGCTTTGATCCGGCTCTTGCGCTCGTCGTCGAACTCCGTCTCCGGGGTGACGTGCGTGGGCGGGTCCGAACTCGCGTACGGGTCGGTGTACGTCGACATGGTTCTCAGTCGTCGGCGGAGGCCGCCACGTCGACGTCGTAGGTCGACCACGGTTCGGCCGGGAAGTCGTTCGTCTCCTCGCGTTCTTGCCGAAGCTGGTCCCACTTGTCGCCCTCGATGTCCTTTTTGATCTGCTCTGGGTCTTTGTCCAGAAGCCGCAGGGCGTTTTTACCGAGGATATTCTCCTTGTCCTCCTGGCTCACCGTGGGGTAGTCGTACTCCTCGACGAGATCCTCGGGCATCTCGAAGTTCCAGATCCCCTCGATGGGCGGCTGGGGGTGCAGCGCCGTCGCGCCGCCGGCGTAGACGATGCGGTCGGGGCCGGCCCAGTAGAGCATCTCGCCCAGTGCCTTGGCGAACTTCCGCGGGCGAGTGTTGACGAGACACGCCGTGTTCTCGAGGTTGGCGTAGACGTTCTTGTGGCTCGCCATCGCGAAGACGGTCTCCTCGATGAACGAAAAGCCCGCGTGGATGATCTCGAAGTTCAGGTCGGGGAAGGAGTTCGCGGCGTCCTCGACGTCGCCGGGTTTGAAGTACCGGACGGGAGCGGTCGCGAACGGGATGAACTTGTGGATCGCCAGCGTGTCGACCTCCGAGTCGGCGATTCGCTCCAGAAGGGGCCAGACGGCGTCCTCGGTCAACTGGAGCGAGAGATCGTTGCCGTTCTGGTACCGCGCGGGGTAGAACTTGATCCCCTCGACGCCGTCCTTGGCCGCGAACTCCTCGATCTGATCCCCCGCGTCGTCCTCCAGCGGGTTGATATCGACGTACATCGACACGCGCTCGGGGTTCTGTTCCATGAACTCGAACCCCTTCTCGCGGGAGACGTAGCCGTCGTGGAAGTAGTCGTCCAGCGGCAGGGAGTGGTACACCGAGTAGTCGATCTGACTCTCCAAGAAGAGCAGTCGTGCGAGTTCCTCGGGCTGGTGGTCGCGGTAGAACACCTCCTTGGAGGGGACGTAGCCGTCGGGGAGGAGTTTCTCGCCGAGCTCGAACGTCTCGTCGTCCCACCGCTGTGCGTGGGGGTGTTTGTGATTCTCCGGGGTGTGGTTGAAGCAGTGTGACACGGAGTCAACCACGAGTGAGCCACTATCTAACATCTCACTGTGTACGTCCAGAGAGCTATTATTAAACATTTGGGTCTTCGTGCGCCGCGCACGCGAGGGGGTCTGCGAGTCAGTGTATTGAGAGGCGCAGCACGTCACGGTTGGGGGTGTCGAATCGACAGGAGCGGAGCCGAGTCAGCACGAAGACCGGACAGTCGCTCTGTTCGATCCGCCTCGTCCGTCGTTCCGGTGCCAACGACGACCACTGACCCGTCCACGGGACTCCCCCCGCAGCGACCGAGAAACACTTAATTGGGACGGAAGACCACGGTAGTCTGTTATGTCCGAGCGACTGCGGGGGAAAACAGCACTGGTCACTGGCGGATCGTCCGGTAACGGCCGAGCGATCGCGCGACGGTTCGCCGAGGAGGGTGCGAACGTCACCGTCGCCGACGTCCGTGAGGATCCGCGAATGGGCGGCGAGCCGACACACGAACTCGTCGAACGCGAGGGGGGAGCAGCGCAGTTCGTCGAGTGCGACGTGAGTTCGATCGCGGACCTCCGGGCAGCGGTCGACACCACCGTCGAGGCGTACGGATCGCTCGACGTGATGGTCAACAACGCCGGCGTCGAGCGCCAACTGGCGCTCGAGGAGGTGACCGAGGAGGACTACGAGTGGTTGATGGAGATCAACCTCAAGGGCGTCTACTTCGGGAGTCAGGCCGCCGTCGAGGTGATGTGCGAGCAAGCCGAGGGCGGGAGCATCGTCAACATGTCTTCGATCGCAGGGATACGCGGGCTGGCGAACTCCTCGCTGTACTGCACCTCGAAGGGTGGTGTGACGAACCTCACGCGGCAGTTGGCGGTCGAACACGGCCCGGCCGGGGTTCGCGTCAACGCGCTGAACCCGGGGTTCATCGAGACGGCGATGACCATGGAGGACGGCGAGACGGCGGGTGGGATCCTCGACCAGACCCCGTTGGGTCGCGCCGGCCAACCCGAGGAAGTCGCCGAGGCGGCGCTGTATCTCGCGAGCGACGAGTCGTCGTTCGTCACCGGGCACAACCTCGTCATCGACGGCGGGTTCACCGCGTAACCGACGGCGGATCGCGACTCCCCCGAAGGTGTCGTGAGCAACGTTTATCACTTCGTGGGAGCGACCTGTGAGCGTATGCTCCACGCAGAGGGACCCCTCTTGACGGTCGATGTCGGCGACCGTTCCACCGAGACGACCGAGATCGACGCCGTCCACGAGACGTTCATCGGTGGCCGCGGCGTCGCCACACGACTCGCCCACGACCGCATCCCCTTCGACGCCGATCCCTCCGGGGCGGAGAACCGGATCTACTTCACCACCGGCCCGATGCAGGCGTCGAACATGTCCTTTACTGGGCGGATGAACTGCACGAGTGTCTCCCCACTGACCGGGGGACTGCTCTCGTCGAACGCCGGCGGCTTCATGTCCCGCAACTTCGCCGCGACGGGCTACGGCGCGGTCGAACTCGTCGGCGCGAGCGACGACCTCGTCGTGGTCCACGTCACCGACGACGGGGTGGAGTTCGAGCCGGTTCCCGACCTCGCGGGAGCGACCGTCCCCGAGACCGTCGAGTACGTCGAATCAGAACACGATCTCGAACACGACCACGTCGCCTGCATCGGGCCGGGTGGCGAGAACGAGGTCCGCTTCGCCTGTATCATGACATCCGAGTCCCGCGCGTTCGGTCGCGGGGGCCTCGGGGCGGTGCTGGGCGCAAAGAACGTCAAGGCGATCACGTTCGATGGCGACTCCGCGCCCGAAATCGAGATCCCGCCGATTCAGATGGACGTCCACCGCGACGCGGCGACCGCCGACCACATCATGAAGCGGCAGGGGACGACGTCGGTGACGGACCTCGCCAACGAGGTGAGCGCGCTGCCCACGAGATACTTCTCCGAACTCCAGTTCGAGGGGGTCGAAGGGATCAACGGCGATCGGGTCGAGGAGAAGAAGTTCGAGAAGGGGACCTGTTCGGCGTGTGCGTTCGCCTGTAAGCTCCCGACGAAGGACGACGAGCGGGGCGTCGAGACGGAAGGACCGGAGTTCGAGACGGTGATGTCGTTCGGGTCGAACGCCGGCGTCGACGACATCGTCGACGTGATGCAGTCGAACGAGCTGTGCGACCGCTACGGATTAGACAGCATCTCTTGTGGCAACGTCGTCTCGGCGTATCTCGCGAGCGAGGAGGAGTTCGGGAACACCGAGCTGATCTTCGAAACAGTGGAAAAAATCGCCCACCGCGAGGGCATCGGTGATCTCCTCGCGGAGGGCATCGACGACTTCCATCAAGAGTTAGGTGTCGAGAACTGGACGGTCAAGGGGCTCGACTTCGCCGCCCACGACGGTCGGACCCTGAACGGTCAGGGGCTGTCGTACGCGACGGCCACCCGGGGCGCAGATCACATGTTCACCACGATGTACGCCTGGGAGTACCCGCTCGTCGACAAGGACGAGGCGTACGACCCAACGGGGCTGGACGGAAAGCCCGAGATGGTCATCGAGCAGGAGAACGCCCGCGCGCTGGAGGACTGCGGCATCATCTGTCGGTTCTCGCGGAGTTTCATGACGCCAGAACGCCTCGAAGGCCTGTTCGAAGCCGACTACGAGGCGCTCTTGGGGGTGGGTTCGAAGGTCGTCGACCTCGAACGACATTTCAACAACCAGCGCGGTGTCGACCGCGCGGACGACACGCTTCCCTACGAGTTGCCGGAGTTCGAGACGGCCCTCGACGAGTACTACGAACGACGTGGCTGGACCGACGAGGGGACCGTGCCCTCGAACAAGGTAGACGTCGCCGCGAGCGCCGACTGACCGCCCACGCCGGTTCCGCCTTTATTGCTGTTTTCGGTTCCGTTCCCGGTACTCGCTACCGGTTCGAGGTCAGTGGACCACCGTCGTCGGACACTCGGAGCGACGGACGACCTGTTCGGCCACGCTCCCGAGGAGGACGCGTGCAACGCCCGTTCGGCCGTGGCTGCCCATCACGATCTGATCGATATCGTGCTCGTCGGCGCAGTCGAGGATCTCGCCGGCGGGTTTGCCATCTCTGGTGACTGTCGTCACGGAGACACCGTGTTCGTCCGTACGTTCTTTCGCCTCGGCGAACAGCTCCTCGGCGTCCTCGGTCGCCTTCTGGTACCAGCCTTCCAGCCGCCCGCGGCCGCCGCGGCCGGGGTCGGTGATGGACTCGCTGTAGTCGATGACGTGGACGAGGACGAACTCGTCGTCGTCGTGGACCGACAGGGCGTACTCGAGCGCGTTCTGTGCCTGTGGTGAATCGTCTAGCGCGACTAGTGTGCGTCCCATATCGAGCCGTACGCTACTAGGGAGCATGAAAGTGCGGGTCCGGCAGCGGTGGAGACGGAAAGCAACCGGAAACCGAACGCCGAGACGCGCTACTTCACGACGTCGATCTTCTCGCGGTCGATCGAGAGCGCCACCGCCGCGACGACCACGAGCCCCAGGATGATCTCCTGGACGAACGAGTCGATGCCGAGCAGGTTCATGCCGTTGTTCAGGACCGCGATGACAAGCACACCCAGAATGGTGCGGTGGGGCCCGCCGACGCCGCCGGTCAGCGCCGTCCCGCCCATGACGATTGCGGCGATGCTGGGCAGGAGGAGCCCGCTCCCGATGTTCGGCGAGGCCGACGAGATGCGCAGCGTCAAGAGGACGCCGGCGGTGCCACAGAGCAGCCCCGACAGCACGAAGGGGTAGATCTTGTAGCGGTCGACCTTTGCTCCCGCGAGTTCGACGACGCGCTCGTTCTCGCCCAGCGCGAAGCAGTACCGGCCGAACTTCGTCCGGAAGGCCAGGACGATGGTGGCCACGTAGATGAGCAACCCCCAGAGCACGAGGTTGGGGATGCCGAGGACGTCCCCGGTCGAGATGGTGCGGATAGCGGGGTTCCGGAAGGTGATGGTCGAGCCACCGGTGATGATCTTCCCGACCCCGGCCATCACCGAGAGCGTCCCGAGCGTGACCAGGAACGAGGGCACCTTGAGCTTCGTGAAGACGATGCCGTTGAACAGGCCGGCGAGCATCCCGACGCCGATGGCGAGTGGGATGGCCAAGAGGCCCAGACCGAACTGCGAGATCAGGACGACGGTCACGACGCCCGTCAGCAGTACGACCGACTCGACCGAGAGGTCGATGCTCTGCTGGAGGATGGGGAAGGTCCCCGCCAGTGCCACCAAGAGCAGCGTGACGGCGTTCTTCGCGACGTTGTCGAGCAGGTTGCCCTCGGTGAAGAAGCGCTCCGTCGTGAACGTGAAGACGATCATCAGCCCGAACAGCATGACGAACGGGCCCAGATCCTGGATCCAGTCGTGGAGGGTGCGCTGCTCTCGTTGGTCGGTGATCCACTCGCTGACGCTACTCGTACTCATTATCAGATCATCTCCTGTATCAGGTCCTCTTCGGTCGGTTTGTTGCCCGGCGAGGCGTCGAATGGTTCGCCGACGAACTCGCCTTTCGCCATCACGGCGATTCGGTTGGACATGCCGATGACCTCGGGTAGTTCGTCGCCGATGAAGACGATCGAGACGCCCTGCTCGGTCAGTTCACGGCAGAGACGGTACACCTCCTCCTTGGCACCGACGTCGATGCCCCGAGTCACGTTGTCCATCACGAGCACCGGGGTCTCCTGGGCCAGCCAGCGGGCGATGACGACCTTCTGCTGGTTCCCGCCGCTCAGGCCGTGTACCAGCGCGTTGGGGCCCGGCGTCTTGATAGCGAGCTCTTCGATGGCGTCGAGGGTCGCCTCCTTCTCCGCATCCAGGTCGAGCAACGGCACGTTGCCGTTCATGTCCCGAACCATCGCCAGAGAGGTGTTGACCAGCACCGACTGGTAGAGCAGCAGGCCCTCTGACTTCCGGTCTTTCGGGATGTAGCCGACGCCCGCGTCGACCATGTCCGAGACCGTCGGGTTCTGCAGGGCGGTGCCGTCGACGGAGACCGAGCCCTGCGTCATGTCGAGGTCGCCGGCGAGCAACCGGCCGAACCGCTGCTTACCCGAGCCCTCGACGCCGACGATGCCGAATATCTCGCCTTCACGGAGGGAGAAAGAGAGTGGGCCGACGGTGTCTTCGTGCGCCACCCCGTCGACGGTCATCGCCGTCTCACCGAGGTCGGCCTCGCGCTGCTGGTCGGGGACGCGGTAGTACTCGTCGGCGGTCTCCCGACCGACCATCGCCTGCTGCAGTGAGTCCGTGGTGGCTTCGGCCGCGGTGGTGGCGTCGACGCGCTCCCCGTCCTTGAGGACGTAGATCCGGTCGGATATCTGCAGCACCTCGTCGAGTTCGTGGGAGACGAAGACGAACGTCGCCCGCTCTCGCAGGTCGTCCACGAGGTCGAAGAGGATCTTCCGGCCGC
This sequence comes from Salinigranum marinum, assembly GCF_024228675.1. Taxonomy (NCBI): domain Archaea; kingdom Methanobacteriati; phylum Methanobacteriota; class Halobacteria; order Halobacteriales; family Haloferacaceae; genus Salinigranum; species Salinigranum marinum. Next base: position 2,251,949 of record NZ_CP100461.1, read on the forward strand.
TCTCTTCGAGTCCGGCCGTCGGCTCGTCGAGCAGGATGACGGGGTTCTCGGACTTCTGGGAGACGTGGAACGCCTTCGCGATCTCGAGCATCTGGCGCTCGTTGAACGTGTAGTTGCGCACGCGCTCGTCCACGTCGATGTCGATGCCCAGGTCGTCGACGAAGGCCTGGGCTTCCTCGCGCATCCGGTCCTTCTCGAGCACCCCGAATCGCTCCATCTCCCGCCCGAGATAGAGGTTCTCGTACCCCCGCATGGTCGTGATGACGTCCTGCTCCTGGTGGACGAGCGAGACGCCGTAGTTCGCCGCTTCACGCGGATTCGTGAACGTGACCGATTCCCCGTCGACGTACAGCTGCCCCTCGTCGGCCTGCAACACGCCGGTCAGGATGTTCAACAGCGTGCTCTTGCCCGCGCCGTTCTCCCCGACCAGGCCGATGACCTCGCCGTGGTCGACCGCCAGCGACACGTCTTTGAGGGCCTGCACGTGGCGGAAGGATTTCGAGATGCCCTCGACGCGGAAGCTGTGGTCGCCCTCACTCTCGGGCCTGGCCCGGTCCGCGTCCATCGCGTCGGTGTGTGTTTGTGGTCCCATGGGGGTGTACAGTGAGCGTTATTTGAGCGGGTTGTTCTGGAAACGATCAACGTACAGCTGGGTCGTCTCCTCCTGGGCGGCGTCGTCAGTGTAGACGCCCGGCAGGCTGTAGCCGCTCGGCTTGTCCGCGTCCTTCCAGTCGAGGACCTCCTTCATGTCGGCGAGGTTCATGGGCTGCATGTCGATCTGTGGGTCCCAGGCGTCCTCGCCGGCCTCGGCGACGGACATCGCCGTCCAGTCGTAGGGCGTCTCGCCCGAGAAGATGGCCTCGTTGTAGTCGGCAGCGTCGACGACCGGGAGCCGGTCGACGACGTCGGTCCACTCGCCGGGGTTCTTGACACAGACCGGCGCGTTGAACGACATCATCTTCTCTGCGTCGCTGAGCGTGTGTCCGTTGATATAGTCGTGGCACTTCGCGACCGACCAGCCGGCCTGCCACGGGCCCATGCCCGAGACGGTGCCGGTCATCCGGTCCTCGGCGATGGCCGCGAGCCCGGGCTCGCTGGCGTCGATGCCGACGACGGGCACGTCGATGTCGTTCTCCTCCAGGATGGTGAGCCCACCCAGCGCGACGGCGTCGTTCTGGCCGAAGTAGCCGTCGATCTCGTCACCGAACTGCGAGACCTTGTCGTTCATGACGCTGCGGGCGTCCGAGCGAATAAAGTTGCCCGGCTGGCGTGGCCCCGCCATCTCGATGTCGGGGTACTCCTCCATCGCCAAGTCGACACCCTTGTTCCGGCCGATGTTGGGGGCCGTCCCGCGGTTGCCCTCGATGTGGACGAACGTTCCGCTACCGCCCATCGCCTCAAACAGCATCTTCGCGCCCGTGTAGGCGTGGTTGACGAAGTGGGGCGTAAAGAACGTCACGTACTCCTCGCCGGCGTCCTGCGGGACGAACCAGTCGGCGATAGTGACCGCGAGGACACCCGGGATTTCGCCCTCGACCAGCGTCTCCGCCAGCGTGATTGCGGCGGCGTTGGTGTAGGTCTGCCCGGCGATGAGGTCCGCGTTGTTCGACACCGCCGTGTCGAACTGCTGTTGCTGTGTCTGGACCTCACCGTTGTTCGTCTGGACGTTCGGTTCGTAGCCGAAGGCCTCACAGGCCTCGAGGTACCCCTTCTCCCAGCTGAGCCAGTAGGAGTTCTGCCGGTTGGCGATGGAGCCCATCGAAGTCATCGTGCCTCCGTCCGACCCGGAACTGCCCGACGAGTCACTCCCGCCGGAGTCGCCACCCGAAGAGCCACTCGACCCACCCGAACTGGTCGACGACCCACCGTCGCCGGATCCGCCGGTACATCCCGCGAGGCCCCCCAGTGTGACCGCCGACCCACCGATGGCGGTCTTCTTCAGGAAGCGACGCCTGGACTGGTTGCTGCTATCTCGTACCATGTTTGCGACACCCTGATGTGGTGAACAACCCAATATATAGTTTGTGATTGAAAATCAGGATGGTTCTGCAACGAACGGGCGGTGTCGTTACCGGCGTCCCCTGTCCGACATCAGTACATCACCTTTCCGGCCGAGACGTTGAGGTCCTGCCCCGTTATCCGGTTCGCGTCGGGCGAACAGAGGAAGGCGACGGCGCGTGCGACGTCCTCCCTGGTGACGAGTTCTCGCCGAGGGCTTTCGTTCTCGGCGTCGGTGCGAACTTCCTCGTAGGACCGACCCGTGGCCTCGGCCTTCTCCTCGAAGACGCGCTGGATACGCGGGCCGTCGACCGACCCCGGGCAGATGGCGTTGACGTTGATGTCGTGCTCGCCGACCTCGGCGGCGAGGGTCCGGGTGAAGCCGATGAGACCCATCTTGGTCGTCGCATACGGAGTACGCCTGGTCAGGGGACGCTTGCCGGTCACGGAGGCGATGTTGACGATGCGGCCGTACCCCTGCTGTTTCATCGAGGGGAGGACCTGACGACAGGTGAAGAAGGGACCGCGGAGGTTGACGGCGAGGGTCTCGTCCCACTCGTCGGGGGAGATGTCCTCGCAGATCGACGTCGGACCCGCGATGCCCGCGTTGTTGACGAGGTGATCGATGGTACCGAACTCCGAGAGGGTGGTCTCGACCGTCTCCTCGACGCTCCCGAGGTGCTTCAGGTCGGTCGGGAGCGCGAGTGCCTGCTGTCCCTCGGCCTCGACCTGTTCGACGGTGTCGGCCATCCCGTCCTCGTCGACGTCGGCGATGGCGATATCACTCCCCTCCGAGGCCAGTTCCACACAGATCGCCTGTCCGATGCCGCGCCCACCACCGGTAACCAGGGCTGTGCTATCACGTTCCATGTAGCCCCAACTCGTACTCGCATACATAAAGATGAGGTTTCTCGTGGGCGACGCATCCGTCAGTGAGTCGTCAGGATGACGACGAGGTCGGTACCCGAAACCGTAAAGTCCCACGATGGAGTCGGTCGAATCATGCCGTACCAGGGCTACACCGACTACTTCGAGAAGAAGCTCATCATCACCGTGGCGACGACGGGCGGGCTCCACGGCAAGGAGGCGAACCCGAACCTGCCGACCCAGCCCGAAGAAGTGGCGCGAGACCTCGCCGAGTGCGAGGCCGCAGGCGCGTCGATGGTCCACCTCCACGCCCGGAACGAAGCGCACGAGGACACGAAGTCGGTCGAGCGGTTTCAGGCGCTCAGAGACGCCATCGACGATCACTGCGACGACATCATCGTGAACTTCACCACGGGCGGCGGTGGCATCTACAGCCGCGAGACGCGCATCGCCCCCATTTTGGAGACGGAGCCACGACCCGAGGTCGCCACCGTCGATCTCGGGCCGATCAACTTCGGGCAGACCCGCACCGCCGAGAACACCCGCGAACAGAACGAGGAGTACGCCGAGCGGATGCGCGAGGCGGGCGTCAAGCCCGAACTCGAACTGTTCAACCCCGGTCACATCCCCGAGGCACAGCATCTCATCGACGAGGGGCTCCTCGACGAGCCGTACTGGGCGACCGTCATCTTTGGGATGCAGAACGGGATGCCCCCTGGACCGCGGAACCTCGTGAACTTCGTCGACAACCTCCCCGACCCCGTGGAGTGGCAGTGCCTCGCCGTCGGCAAACACCAGCTCCCGATGACGACGGCGGCGATCACCATGGGCGGGCACGTGAGAGTGGGGATGGAGGACAACGTCTACTACCGCAAGGGTGAACTCGCGGAGAGCAACGCACAGCTCGTCCGTCGAACCGCGCGGATCGCGGAGGAACTCGAACGCGAGGTCGCCACGCCGGCCGAAGCGCGTTCGATGCTCGGGCTCTGAACCCACCCTGTTCGCTTCGGTGTGTAGCCGACCGGCTGGAGGCGATCCGGGGAGAGTTCCGTCGGTCCGTTCACGGGCGCGATCACCGTCGCGTTCACGAGTGTCACGATCGCATTCACGAGAGACGAATCGGAATCCCGCGCTCGTCGGGCAGAGCATCGAATGAAAGCAAACGACACGAGGATTAGTGGCACGGACCGACGGCCGGTTCGCATCTCCCGAATATTAAATACCGTGGCGGAGTATCAGGAGGTATGAACACCCGAGACGGCGGACGAACGCTGCAGACGACGGCGACCTCGCTCGAAGTCGTGGAGACCCTTCGCCGGATGGACGGCGCACGGGTGACGGAGCTGGCAGCGGAGATGGATCTGGCACCGAGCACCGTCCACGCCCATCTCACGACGCTCGTCGACGCCGAGTACGTGGTGAAACAGGGGGACGTCTACCAGCTGAGCCTCCAGTTCCTGGCCCTCGGCGACTACGTTCGCAACAGACGAAACGCCTACCGTATCGCCGAGTCGTACACCGAACAACTGGCTGCCGAGACCGAGTGTCGCGCCGTGTTCGCCGTCGAGGAGAACGGCCGGGGCGTGTACATGTACACGTTCTCGGGCGAACACGCGGTCTGGACGTACTCGACCGTCGGGAAGCGATTTCACCTCCACCAGACGGCCGCCGGGAAGGCGATCCTCTCGCGGCTGTCCGACGAGCGGATCACCGCGATCGTCGACGAGTGGGGGCTCCCCGCCGCGACGGAGAACACGATCACCGACGCCGACGTCCTGGCCGAGGAGATCTCGGCGGTCCGCGACCGCGGCGTCTCGTTCAACCGTGAGGAACAGCTCGACGGGGTCAAAGCCGTCGGCGTCCCCGTCGACGGCGCCGACGGACAGGTCGTCGGCGCGTTCAGCGTCGCCAGCCCCGCGAACCGGATGACCGACGAGCGGTTCGAGCGGGAGATCCCGGAGGTACTCCTCGGCGTCGCCAACGAGTTCGAGCTCGAGAACTCGCTCACCTGAGCACCCGATGAGAATGCCATTACAGGTGTACTGGTGTAATCCCCACTGCACGAACGTTCGTGATGGATTCGTGTCTCGCGAAAGCGGTCGGCCGGTGGAGATCGAACGCGGGGGTAGTCGTCCTCGAACCGCTCCACACCGCCGTCGGCCATCCGGGCGACTTCCTCAGCGAGTCCGCGGCGGCGTTCGAGATCGACGGGGTCGACAGTCCCCGCGTGAAACTCCTCTCCGACGTCTCCACCGCCGGTTGTTAATATAAGTGCCTAAACTCGCGAAATCTCTCGTGTTCTCAGATTAGTTTTTATTTATTATTATAGCTGTAAATTTACTCTACTTTGTTTTTTGTGCACTATCACTCGGTATAAAATATATTATCGTATTTATTCGAATCCAGTATCGAAGAGTAGATCTAATTTGTTTTGTTCCAAACGGAGCGCGAACCGCCGCGGTGACGTCCAAGTCACCAGGGGACGCGGGTGACAGCGAACCGTTATGTCGGTCGTCGACCCACAGAAGATGTGAACACCGAAGACGCGTTCGACGGGCACGGGGGACAGTCGCCGAAGTGGGCCGGCGCACCGCGTCGGGTCGCCGACGCGGCGGTCGTCGCCCTGCACGGTCGCGGCTCGACAGCTGAGGGCATCCTGCGACTCGCCGACGAGTTCCACGAACACGGTGTCGCCTACGTCGCCCCCCAGGCACGACGGAACAGCTGGTATCCCCACTCGTTTCTCGCGCCCGTCGGGCGGAACGAACCGGCGCTGTCGTCCGCGCTCGCCGCGGTCGACTCGGCCGTCGCGGAGGTGACCGAGGGCGGGATCCCGCACGAACGGATCGTCCTCCTCGGCTTCTCGCAGGGGGCCTGTCTGGCCGCGGAGTACGTCGCACGGAACCCGCGACGCTACGGCGGTCTCGTCGTCCTGAGCGGCGGCCTCGTCGGCCCCGAGGGAACGACGTTCGGCCACGAAGGCGACCTCCGGGGGACGCCCGTGTTTCTCGGCTGTAGCGACGTCGACCCGCACGTTCCGGTCGGGCGCGTCCACGAGTCACGCGCGCTGTTCGAACGCCTCGGTGGCGACGTGACCGAGCGGATCTACGAGGGGATGGCCCACAGGGTGAACGACGACGAGATGGCGCTCGTCCGCGACCTCCTCGCGGGGCTGCGGAGAGACGAACGGACGGACGCCGACGCGTCGGATACGGGGAGGGGCGCAGAGTGAGCCTCGGACCGGCGACGCCCGGCCTGCACCACGTCTCGGTCATCACGGGGACGTCGGCCGCGACGGTCCGTTTTTATCGTGACGTGCTCGGGCTCGCGCTCGTCGTCCGAACCGTGAACTACGACGACCCGTTCATGCACCACCTCTACTTCGGGGCTCCGACCGGGACGCCCGGGACGCTCCTCACCTGCTTTCCCGCCGAGCGCGGCCAGCGAGGCCGCGTCGGCAGTCCACAGCCGACCGCGACAGCGCTGTCGGTTCCCCAGGGAAGTCTCGACTACTGGGCGGACCGGCTCGACGCACACGGAGTCGGAGTCAAGCGGGGCCGACGGTTCGACGCGCCGTACCTGTCGTTCGACGACGGGGACGGCCAGCCGCTCGAACTCATCGCGTCGGCCGACGATCAGACGACGCGGGACGGACCCGTCCCGTCCGCGTACGCGATCACCGGACTCGACGGCGTGACGCTCGCCTCGACGAGCCCATTCCAGACCGCGAGCGTCGTCGACGCGCTCGGGTTCGATCTCGTCGCCCAGGAGGGCGACCGCGTCCGGTACCGGGCCGATGGACCACGGGGAACGGTGGTCGACGTGCTCGACAGGGAGGTGCCGTTCGGCCGCGAGGGTGCCGGCACCGCCCACCACGTCGCATTTCGGTTCCCGGACGAGGAGGCGCTGGCCGAGTGGCACGAGGTGCTCCTCGACGACGGTCTCGAGCCAACCTACGTGACGGACCGGCACTACTTCCAGTCCGTCTACGTCCGCGAACCCGGCGGGATCCTCGTCGAGTTGGCGACGGACGGACCGGGCGTCGCCGTCGAGGACGAGAGCGACGCGTCGGGCGTCCGGCTCGAACTCCCGCCGTGGCTGGCGGACGACCGGGAGATGATCACGGCACAGCTCCCGCCGCTCGACGGGGAAGGTGGATAGTCAGGCTTGGACGGCGACGGTGTGTCGGAAAGAACGAGGCGATCGGACGGCGCAGGCGGCCGCTCAGTAACCCAGCTTCTCGCGGACGAGGACGACCGTCGTGCGACCCTCGGTGAGTTCCTTGCGGAAGACGAGCTGTTTGGCGACCGCGCTCTCGACGCCGTAGGCCTCTTTCGCCCGCTCGTTCTCCAGCGGGTAGGCGACGCTCTCGAGGCGGTCGAACGCCGCGTCGAGGTCGTCGACGATCTTGTTGACGCCACTGACGATGACGACGTTCCCCGCGGCGAACGGGTACGCACCGATCCGGCTGCCCGAGCGGTCGGCCGCGACGAGTTCGCCCGTGCGCGCGACCGCGTTGATGCCGCCGACGAAGTAGTCGGCCGTCTGCGCCGACCGCCGGGCGGCGAACCGCTCGGCGTCGTCGTCGATCTCGAACACCTCGGCGTGGAGGTTCTGCCACGAGTGGTCGCCCTCCATGAGGTACTCCATGAAGCCGATCTCTTCGAGCGTCGTCGAGTGCCCGTCCATGACCGAGGCGTCGCCGGGGATCTGCCCCTGTACCGCGTCGAGCGCCTCCGCGGCCGTGTCGACCACCTGTACCTCGAACCCGTTCGCTTCGAGGTTCTCGACGGTCTCGTCGAGTTCCGCGTCGGTCGGGAGGTCGTCGAGCGTCTCGTCGATCGCGGCGTCGTCAGCGTAGTCGGATTTCTGTTGTGACATCGTGCGTGTTGGTGTGACTGATCCTTACCGACGAGTACCTATAAGCGCTCGCGGACACCGGTGACAGGGGGTTACGTCGGTGTCACCGGCCCTCGCTCCGAAGGCCCAACGAGCGCGGTCACTGCTCGCGCCACCGTCCTCGGCCGACGGTAGATTCGACGATCCAAATCAGCCAGTTGACATCCTCCCGCGCCTGAAGACGCGGAAATCCCACGGAACCGCACCGCTGAGTTGGGATATTACGGTTCGCGGTTAACGACCTGTTCTCGTGGGGCGAAACAGCCCTCACTACGGTCGAACAGGTGAACCGCTGGCTGTGCCAACCAGCCGTTATCCCTATCACCACCATCCGTGGCGAGACTCGGGAGTACCTTTTGCCGAATATTCTCCGCACCATTCACGTCCGCGTTCGCAACGGTGTCGCACTCCTCGCACACGTACAGTCCACGTTCCACACGCTGTTTGTCATCGGTGTGACCACATGCTGAACTGCCTTGTTGAACGCAAGACAGCGTCGGGGTGGGGTTGCTGATCTACAATTTTACGGCGCTAAAGACGGCTTCTCGCCCTCAGAAGATGCAGTAGCTGTCACTCACAGCGGTTGCTGATGAGTCAAAACTATGGTACCTTGCTCCATTGTTCCGGTGACGGCGGCGATGCCTCTCCCGGATACGTCCGGAGAAGGGGAGCAGACGGCGAGCCCTAACTCGCCGCCTGCGTCAGGTTATGCACGATGCACTTGCGAGTCAGCTCCCGGAACTGGCCATGCCAGCTCCGGGAGCGGAGCTTCTCGCCGTCGTCTTCCTTCAACTGCGAGAAACCTGTCTCGCTCATCCAGCGTTGGTTGTAGTCCTCGTTCATCCGGGCGTTGTGGGCCTTCTGCAACGGTGTCTGCTCCCTGTGCTTGATCAACGGTCGCGTTGAGTTGGAGCGACACTCCTCGCGGAGGTCGCTCCACGAATAGTTCGCATCAGCAGACAACACACGCAGGTCTTCCGCGTTCCGGCGGAAGACCTGCATCCCGATGTGGCCGTCCCAGGCTTTCTTCGTCGTGAAATGAACGTCCTTGATCGCCAGCGAGTTCACGTCGATCAAGATCGTCGTCTTCATCGACTGGAACGAGTAATTCGCGCGGTCGCGGTAGTGGTAGCTGGTTTGATCGCGCTGGAAGCCACTCGCGTCAATCGCGGCTTCACCACTCCAGCCCGCCTGCTCCGCCGAAGCGCGGAGCAGGCGGCGCAGGTCACGCATCCGGTACTCTTGTTCCCACCGGCAGAACGAACTGTAGTGCGGTGCCTCGTCAAGTTCGAACACGGCGAGGACACCGGGCATCTCGTTAAGATAGTCTTCAGTCTCACGGAGGCTCTTCTCCAACTCGACGCGGTACAGAATCAAGGCGATCTGCACCCATTTCGCGTACCCGCCCGCGCCGTCCGGCGCGGCGGGTACTTCCGGGTCGTCAACGTGCTGTTTGGCAAGATCTCGACACATCCGTGCTAGCCGTCTGAGCGATGCCATATCGCCAGACGGCGTCCAATTACGGGTTAGCGTGACGGAATCTTCCCGTGAGAGCGTCTGAAGCTGCCGTTAGTCGACCGCAAAACAAGGCATGCTGAACACAACTTCGACGTATCGCGTTCCGACACCAACTCCACGTCGATGCCCTCGGCTTCCGCCTTGTAGTCGAGTAGCGTCGTGAAGCGGTCGAACGCCCACCCGTGCAAGTCGAGGTTTCCGTGGTCGCCCCAGTTTCGGGGTTCGCCGTTCTCGTCGTCCTCTCGAATGCCGCCGAGGTCGCCAACGACAAGCGCACCAACGCCTCGTTCGACACACTCCTCCACAATCACTTTCGAGAGTGCGTGCAAGAAGTGAGTCCGGCGACCCGTTCGCTTGCGGTCAAGACGAGTTGCCTCTCGGGACGAGGAATCGTCACACGTGGCTTTCTTCTTCGTGAAGTAGTATTCGTCCTGTTTGAGTGCGCCGCCGGGATACAACACCGACTCGCCGCCGAACGAGACGGCGGCGAAGTTGCAAATTCCGAGGTCAACACCAGCCACTTCGTCACCCGGCGGTTCCGGGTCGATAGTGGTGCGACAGACGAATTGAAGCCGCCACTTGTCGCGTTTGTAGACGGCACGAACCTGTTGAATGTCCCACTCAGTCAGGGCAACATCCGGGCGAGTCTGGTACTCGCACAGGATGAAGTCCGAACGGTGTTCTTTGAGGTTACGGCCTTTCGAGAGGCGAACGCGGGTGAACTGTGCGTCGTGTTTGAAACCAGCCGCTTTGAACGACACGGTTGAACGTGGGTGGGAGTCTCCGTTTTTGCGGTAGCCGGGCGGTCGGGCACGGTCGTCGCCGTTCCGACGCTTGCTGAACCAGCCGTTAAACGCTTCAGCGAGTTCTTCGAGAACGCGCTGACTGGATTGAGAATGTAAGTCCGTATAGCGTTCGTGGCCTTTGAGTTCGGCTTTGAGTTCCCCGTCATCGGGAATCTCGCCCGTCTCGTCCCACTGTTCGTGTGCGTAGTAGCGACCGACGTTCCAGAGTTTTGAGGCGGCCCATCCGAGTTGGTCGAGGTCGTCACGAACCTGTTGCTGGTTCGTAATCGTAGCCTCGAAGGTTCGGACGGTTCGGCTCATTTCTGGCTTCATAACTGGTTATGAACGCTATTTTCATAATAGTGTCGATTGGCGTGGAATATCCGGCCTTGCTATCGTCGGTGGGTTGTGTAGGGTATTGTCGGATTCATCCTGACCCTAAAGGGTCAGGTATTCTCCTTGGTTCTCTATAACGATTCGAGAGAGTATCCAGACACCGAGACTTCCCGATCTCCGTCTCTGACACCGATCCAAAAGAAATCACGATTTCAGAAATCGCGATTTCCGAATTCGGAAATTCTATTTTGCCAGGGAACGGTACCGATAGTATGGAGCGATTCGTGGATCGGGACGTCGAACTCGATCAACTCACGGACTGCTACGAGTCCGAGACGGCTGACTTCGTCGTGATCTACGGACGCCGTCGCCTCGGCAAGAGCGAACTCGTCCGCCAGTCCATCGCCGATCGAGACGATGCCGTCTACTACCAGGCAGTCGAATCCACGGCACAGAACCAGCTCGAACAGTTCGTCGAGACCGTCACTGCGCAGTTCCCTTCGCTGCAGAACGTCCGGCGCGACTGGGAGGTGCTCCTCGAAGAACTCGGTGAGGAGGACGCGATCGTCGTCATCGACGAGTTCCCGTTCCTCATCGAGGAGGACGGGTCGCTTCCGTCCCGATTTCAGCGTGTCTGGGATCTGGAACTCCAGGACACCGGAACGACGCTCGTACTCGTCGGTTCCTCGATCAGCGTCATGGAGGACAAGGTGCTCTCCGGAAGCGCGCCGCTTTACGGTCGCCGAACGGCGACGATCGACCTCAAGCCCCTCTCCGCAGCCGACGCACGCCAGTTCTTCCCCGACTACGGCCCCGAGACCGCAATCACCGCGTGGTCAATCTACGGCGGCACTCCGTACTACGTCCAGACCATCGATCCCGACCAGCCGCTGGGAACGAACGTCCAGCAGGCGATCCTGTCAGAGCGCGGCCTCCTGTACTCCGAACCCGAGTTCCTGCTCCGTGCCGAACTCCGACAACCGAACACGTACTTCAGCGTCCTCCGCGCGCTCGCCCATGGGCGACGCACCCCGAACGAGATCGCGGGCATGGCCGGCGTGGAGTCCGGGTCGCTGAGCGCGTACCTCCAGAAACTCCGTCGACTCCGCCTCGTCGAACGCCACATCCCCGTCACGGAGTCACCAACGGCATCAAAGCGCGGTCGGTATCGCATCGCTACGCCGCTGTTCCGGTTCTGGTTCCGGTTCGTCTACGGCACCCAGGACCAGCTCCGAATGCTCGACGACGACGCGTACGGCGAACTCGTCGCACCAGAACTGGCGGATTACGTGAGTCCGCTGTTCGAACGACTCTGCCAGCGAGCGCTCCCAGCCCTCGTCGACCGACGGTTCCGTGACGTCGGGCAGTGGTGGTTCAAGCAACACGAACTGGATGTCCTCGGTCTCACCGACGACGGACTCGTCGCCGGCGAGTGTAAGTTCACGTCCCAACCCGTGAGTGAAGGGGTTCTCGCCGACCTCGAGCGAACGACGTCGGAAGTCCGGTGGTCAGAGGAGCCAGCCGACGGGAGGACGCTGTACGTCCTGTTCAGTCGATCCGGGTACACCGACGATCTCGAACGCGTCGCTACCACGCGAGATGACGTGCAACTCTTCGGCCTTCCCGAACTCATCACCGACGGGAGCGTCCAGTGACAGACATCGGGGGCGAACCCCGAGTCGTTCGGCCTGTTCCGTCCGTACATCGGCTGACTACGACTGTGGCCCGAGGTACCCCCACGCCAAGAGGCGGTCGCCCTCACCGTTGATCCAGCGCTCACCGATGTCGTCCCGGTAGTACATATTCGGCATCACGATGTCGTCGATGCGGCCGTACGCCTGCTCTCGTGCAGCCTGCATTGTGTCCCCTTTACCCGTCACGACGATGGGCATCCCGTTGTCGCCTGCGACACGCCATTGCCCGTCAATTTTCTTTGCGTCTTCGAGGTGGATTCCCTCACGGCTCTCGGTTTCGAAGACGACTGCCGCGTTGCGGGAGTTCTCCGCGAACGTCGCCTCGTCGGTGAACGGAAACGGGGGCAGACAGACCCGGACCGCGACCTGGTAGCCGCGGTGGGCCTCCAGGCCGGGATCGTTCCCGTGCGCGAGGTCGAAGAAGAACTCCCCCGTCGGGGTGATCATCGACTCCTGCTGGAGGACGATCGTTGGATAGCCGAATCGCGGCGTGAACTCGAGCGGGTAGATGCCCGTCTCGTTGACGATGCAGTTGATGTCGATGCTCCCCACGTAGCCCTCCTCGGCGAGCCAGCCTTCGAGCTTGCCGAACGTCTCCTCGAACAGTTTGTTCCGCCCGCCCCAGAACATCGACGTGCCCATCTCGCCGGTCGACGGGCCGATGTTCCCCGGAAAGAGCTTCTTGTGTTCGAAATTGAAATTGATCGGCTCGACGAAACGCTCGCCGTTGAAGAAGCCACAGACGGCGATCTCGACGCCCTCGACCTTCCGCTGCAACTGGAAGCCCTTCATGCGGTGACCCCAGGCTTTCTTGTAGGCACGCAGGACGTCCACGACGTCGCTGCCGTCGTCGTCGTCGCCGACGTACAGCAAGCGCTTGACGTTCTGGACCTCCCCGAGCGGTTTGACGACGTACGGCGCGGGGTTGGCTTCGATGTGGGCGATGGCGGCGTCGAAATCCTCGAACACCCGGTGGTCGACAGTGTTCACGCCGTGGGACTCCAGGACCTCCATCGCGTACCCACGGTCCTCCTCGAGTCGATCCGTGTCGGGCGTCCCGCCGACGACGGCCTTCCCCTCGGCGCGCAGCTCCTGTGCGAGCGCGCCCGTGCCGACCTCGGTCCCGACCCAGATGTCGTCGAAGACGATCACGTCGGCCCACGCGACCTCCGCCCGCCAGTCGTCGGTTTTCGGCACGAAACCGTCGCCGATCTCCTGGTCGCTCTCGGCCTCGATGTAGTACTTCACGTCGTGGCCCTCGGCGTGGACGTGCCAGGCGACGTCCGTGAGGAGCGCGGCGTCGAGCGAGCAGAACAGGAAGTTCTTCGGCTCCATACCTCGATGGCACTCGTCGAAGCCATATAGGCCAGGGCGTCGCCACGACGGAGCGCCGCGCCGGTCACCGGCCGAACGACACGGGCACTCACCGGCAATTATATATACTAGGTGTGACGCAGCGTGCGGAGACACCGCCCGTGTTGGTCGGATGCGGGGGGTTGAGAGCGCACATTTATCACCCCTGCATCTCTGAGTGTTGAGCATGTCCAAAGTCGAAGTCTCGTTGCCGGACCGAATCGACAGCGAGATCCGGCGGCTCGTCGAGCAGGGCGAGTTCGTCAACCAAGACCAGGCCGTCGAGGAGCTCCTCTCGATGGGCATGTCGGCGTACGACACGACCACCGAATCGCAGGAACCCGATCAGAACCTCTTCTCGCAGGCCGTCGAGGACCAACAGGATCCCGCGGCGCGGACCGACACCGGCGACGACTACTCGTTCTGACCCCGTCCGGGAGAGCGGCCGACTCCCCCGAACGACGGATTGATGCGTCGGACGGCCCTACCGTCGTGCATGCGGTCCGTTCTCTCGGCCGCCGAGCGAACCAAGTTCGACGAGCGGCCCGATCAGACGTTCTACGAGCAGCCGCGGTTCGTCACCCACGCCGACGACGCGTTCTGCGCGCGGCTAACCGACCTCTACGGCGAGGTGCTCGAACCGGGCGACCGCGTCCTCGACGCGATGAGTAGCTGGGTGTCGCACCTGCCCGACGAGTCGTACGAGGTGGTCGGCCACGGGCTGAACGCCGAGGAACTCGCCGCGAACGACCGGCTCGACGAGTGGTTCGTCCAGGACCTCAACGCCGACCAGGACCTCTCGTATCCGGACGCCGCGTTCGACGCCGTCTGCTGTGCGCTGTCCGTCCAGTACCTCGAGTTCCCGGGCCGGGTGTTCGCCGAGTTCCGCCGCGTGCTCGCGCCCGACGGCGTCCTCGTCGTCAGTTTCTCGAACCGGCTGTTCCCGACGAAAGCCGTCCGGGCGTGGCGCGCCGCCACGATGGACGAACGTATCGCCCTGCTCGACCGGTATCTCGACGCCGCCGGCGGGTTCGAGCGACGGACGGTGATCCGGGAACGGCCGGGGGCTGATCCGTTTTACGCCGTCGTGGCCGGAGGTGTCGCGGCCGACTCGCGGCTCCCCACGGGAGCGGGCCACCTGGATCGCGAGGGCGGAGGAGACGGGATCGACGACTGACCGGAGGGAGTGTGTTGGGCGGCCCGGGCCGAGTGCCGACGCGCGGACCGATGCCGAACAGTTAACACCCTCACCGTGCGAACCGGCGAGGAAATGGGTGTTGCGCTGCTGTCGAGCATCGTCGCGGGCGTGCAGTACGACCTGCGGACGCTCCACGGGCTCTGGATGGCGATCGCCTTCCCGCAGTTGCGGGAGTCCCACCCGGTCATGGGCCAGTGGCACCCCGAGACGACGGCCCAGCGGGTGGCATATCGCCTCTGGTCGGTGCTCGGCGGGCTCGGCCTGCTCGTCGGCTACCCGCTCACGGTCTTCGGCTTCGCCGTCCGGTTTTACGTCCGCCGCTTCGACCGGACCACGACCCGGATCGGCGTCGTCGGCACCGTCGGCCTCGCGATCGTGGTCTGGGGCGGGCTGACCGCGCTCGCACGCCTGCGGTTCTCGACCGAGGGCTTCCTCGCGGTGGCCGCCGCCGGCACCGTCGCCGTCGTGGCGACAGTCCTCGCGCTCGTCTTCTCGCGGGTCGGCGGCCGGCTGACGACCGTCGTCGTCGCCTACCCGTTCGCGGTCGTCGCCGTCTTCCTCCCGCCGGTGGTCGCCGCGCTGTACTCGCCGACGCTCGCGGGCGTCGTCTTCCCCGAGAGCGAGTCGCTCGCCATCTGGCTGCTCGACAACGTGCTCGTGGTCGGCGACCTGAACGCCCTCCTGCGGGCGCGGTTCGACCTCGCCGGCTTCGCGTACGTGGGGATGTGGACGGGCCTCGCCGTGCCGGTCGGCTGGACGCTCGGGTTCGTCGTCACGCTCGCGAACCTGGTTCGACCGAGCGACCCGGACCCGGACGCGGGCGCGGACGCGACCGGCGACTGAGGCGGCGGCGCTCCCGTCTCCGCGGACCAGAACGCGTTTGTGTCTCTCGCGGGAGTCACCAGGTGATGCCCTCCACAGTCCGAGCGTCGCGTGCGGCCACCGCGAACCCGGTCGGCCGCCGGCGGCCCCCGTCGTGCGAACGTCACGGCAGATCGACAGCTGCCCTCGCCCTCGCCCTCGCCCTCCCTTCCCGGACCGACACCGAGGTGGCGCGGCACTGATGCCGGGCCTCACCACCCGCCTCGCCGACGGCTGGCAGCGCGCGCTCCGTTCGCTCCGCCTCGCGCTCGTCCCGATGGTGCTCGCGCTCACGAACATCGACGGGATGCGATCGATTGTCGCGTTCGACGGCGTCCACGTCGGCTTTCGGTTCGGCGTGCCGGGCGCCGTGGTCACCGTCTGGCAGTTCGTGAGCCTCCCGCAGACGGGCGTGAACG
Source organism: Salinigranum marinum (assembly GCF_024228675.1). Lineage (NCBI taxonomy): Archaea > Methanobacteriati > Methanobacteriota > Halobacteria > Halobacteriales > Haloferacaceae > Salinigranum > Salinigranum marinum. Next base: position 2,267,877 of record NZ_CP100461.1, read on the forward strand.
TCGATCCTGGCGTGCCCCTGGAGGCGCTCCCGGTCGCGGTCGCCACGGTGCCGCTCCTGCTCGTCGTCCAGGCGGGACTGTCGGCGGGCTACTTCGGGAGCCTCGCGGACGAACTCGTCTCCGGCGACTACCGCTTCGTCGAGAACGTCGTCTCGTACTTCGGTTCGTTTCTGATCCTGACCGTGGTTCCGGTCGCGGTCTTGCTCCCGCCGGCCCTGGGGCTGGTCGGCCTCGGCGCGTCCACGGGAGGCGAGGCCGCACTCGGGGCCGTGTTCGTCCTCGGTGCGCTGGTCTACCTCGTCGTCGCCTACCTGTTCTACCCGGTGCCGTATCTGGTCGTCCTGCGGGACACCGGGCTCGTCGCAGCCGCAGGGGCGTCGTACGCGCTCGCCGTCGGCGGCGGCGCGTACCTCTCGTACACCGTCGGCATCGCGCTGTTCGTCTTCGTGGTTTCACCGGTCGTGACCGTGGTCGTGGTGAACGCCCCCGTCGTGGGCGTCCCGATCGGGATCGTCGCCGGCGGCGTCCTCGGACTCGCGGTCAACACCGCGACGATGCGGTTCGTCGCCGACATCGACCCGGCGTCGCCCGCGGTCGGCGAGTGGGACGGCGACGACGAGGACCGGGACGAAACCGGGAGTGGAGCCGAGCGATCGACCGGCGAAGCGCCACACGAGCGGGCGTCCGATCCCGAATCGCTCGCCAGGCGGGAATCGGACGACGAACGAGCCTGAGACGGTCGGCTGCGTACCCACCCGCGCGTCGGACGTGACAGCCGGCTCTGCCGTCCGGGACGACCGCGCCGCGCAGTTGATACCTGTCCGTCCCCACGATGGAGACACGACATGAACAGGCGGCAGTATCTCTCGATGGCGGGGCTGGCGGCGAGCGGTGTCGTCGCCGGCTGCACGAGCCGTGGATCGTCCGGGGGAGGTGAGGAACCGACCGGCACCGCCCAGAACCCGACCGGCGACGGCGGGTCGGCCGGGGGCTCCGGTGACCGGGTCGCCGTCGAGACGGTGGCGTCGGGCTTCGAGAACCCGTGGAGTCTCGCGTTCGTTCCCGACGACGGGCGACTGCTCGTCACGGAGCGAGCGGGACGGCTGAACCTCGTCGACCCGGCCGGGGGAACGGTCGAACGGGTCGAGGGGACGCCCGAGGTGGACGCGCGCGGGCAGGGCGGCCTGCTGGACGTGGGCCTTCATCCGCGGTTCCCCGAGACGCGGTGGCTATATCTGACGTACGCGGCCGCGCGGCCCGACGGGGCGTCGACGACACACGTGGGGCGAGGACGGCTCGACCCCGAGGCCGCCAGTCTCGACGGGTTCGAGACGCTCCACGCCGCCGAACCGTTCGTCGAGTCGGCCGGGCACTACGGCTCGCGGCTCGCGTTCGACGCCGACGAGCGGCTGTACGTGACCGTCGGGGACCGGCAGTTCAAGGACTTCGGGCCGGACCACACCGCACAGGACCTGACGACCGAACACGGCGCGACGCTCCGGTTCGAGACCGACGGGTCGGTTCCCGAGGACAACCCCTTCGTCGGCGACGAGGGGGCGCGGGACACCATCTACAGCTACGGCCACCGGAACGCCCAGGGGATGACCGTCCACCCCGAGACGGGAGCGCTCTGGCAGAGCGAGTACGGCGAACAGGACGGCGACGAACTCAACGTCGTCACCCGCGGGGGGAACTACGGCTGGCCGGTCGCGGACGAGGGGTGTACGTACGGCGGGGGCGAACCCATCGGCGTCTCACACAGCGACCGTGAGGACGTCGTCGCGCCGGTCTACTCGTGGCCCTGCGGGAGCGGCGGGTTCCCGCCCGGCGGGATGACGTTCTACACCGGCGACGCGTTCCCCGACTGGCAGGGGAATCTGTTCGTCGGCGGCCTCGCGTCGCAGGCGCTCGCCCGGTTCACCGTCGACGGGACGGAGACGACGCTGGCCGAACGGCTGCTCACAGAGCGCGGCTGGCGCGTCCGAACCGTCGCGGAGGAGCCCGACACGGGACACCTCTACGTGGCTGTCGACGCGGGCGACGCGCCGGTCGTACGACTCACGCCGCCGTAACAGTTGTTGCAAATACGATTTCTTTATTCAGTCTACGGCGTGGTTTTTTCATGCCGATTCTCCCGTCACACATGAGTTATCTCACCCGGTGACCTTCGTCTTTTCCTCTGAGTTCTGACACTGATTCGAGCGGGGTTCGACGGGCTTCACTCGTAGCTCTCCGAAGCCGTACTTCGAGTGACTGCCGACCCGGAGGATACCGCTCTTCGCGGTTTCCACCGGGCGGTCGCCCTCGTAGGCGACCACCTGTCCGTGGTCCACCGTCTGGAGCTTGTACACCTCCCGCTGTTCCAGTACCTTCTCCTCGCGTTCGCGGAGATCGCGGCGGTCCTCTTTCCACCACCACGGGACGTCCTGGTCGTGGGCGTTCGGGTACTCCGACTCCAGCACGAACGGCGTCACGAGTTCGAGGATGAACGCCTCACCGTCATCGAGACGCGAGTAGTCCAACGCCCCCAGGTCTACGACTTGCGTGTCTTTCAGCCGCGTGATACCGTAGCCGTAGTTGCGCTTTCCGCCGAACTGGAGGCCGTCCAGGGCGCTCTCGTCGAGCGGGAGGACGTCGTCGCGGTCGGCGTGGAGGTACGCGTTGATGTACCACTTCGTCGTCTGCTGTTGCTTCCGCGCGTCGTCGGGCTTCCCCATGATGGTCTCGTGGGACAGCGCCGGGTGGCCGCCCTGGACGCGGATATCGTGGGTGTTCAGCGCGTCTCGCGGCCGGGAATCGAGGAGCCACGAGTGCGACGCCTGCCGCATCAGGAACAGGTCGTCGTAGGACTCCACGTCCGGGAGGCCGCTCCCGAGGTACGGCCGGATGCCGCTCTGCGAGTGCTCCTCGGGGAACGTCCCGAACTGGCCGGGCACGAAGACGCCGTGACTCGCGTTCAGGTGGCGGTGGACGTCGTGCGGGAGCTGCTGACCAAGCGCGTGCATGATGGCGTTCCCCGAAACGTAGTATGGGTGACCGATGTAATCCATCTCCAGCTCCCAATGGACTTGCTGGATGCGCGTCATCGGTCGAACGCCTCCCGGAAGTCCTCGATGTACTGGAGCGCGGTGGACCAAGCGCCGATTCGGCGGAGGTTCGCGTCGAGCACCATGTCGTACTTGTCGTGAGCGGCGTCGAGCGGGTGCGCGCTCAGCCGGTTCCACATCGAAGCCCACGACCGCCACGGCCGACTCCCGAGACGGGACGACGGCCGTCCGCCTGCGCTCTCGTCGATTCGGAGTGCGAAGTCATCGCCTGCGTACACGGTGCGGTGGGGCACGATCTCCCCGGCACGGTCCACGACCAGGAGGAGATCGGCGAACTCGTGGCCGTCGCGGTAGTTGTCGAGTAGGGCCGCGACCAGCAACGTGTGGTACTTCAGGCTCGTGTACGGGTAGTAGACGCTCTCGTTGAACGCCGAAACGACCTCGCTCTCCAGCCACGCCCGATGCATGGCCGCCGAGTCGTCTTCGGTCAGGAGCGACCTCACGGCGCTCTCCACGCCGTTGCGCGTGAACTCCTCCGGGTCATACCGACTCTCCCCCTCGATGAGCGACAGCCTGTAGAGTGTCTCGTGGTTCTCCATCGTCTGCTCAGGCTGGCCGTTGGGCCGGCTGAGCGCCGACGCATCGCCGTCCGCGCCGTGGGGAACCGTCTGATTCACGGGAACCCCGGCGAACGTCTCCGGGGCGTAGTCGTGCGGCTGGCCGTTCATCTTGTGAGCATCGTGGCGGTACGCGGCGACCATCACGTCCTGGCCGCCGTCGCCCTGGAGGTCGCTGAGGCTGGCGTTCTCGGCCATCTACGGTCCCTCCGCGATACGGTCTCCCAGCGCCTCCACGAACGCCGGGCGGTACTCCTCGGTCCACTGGTCGTCCTTTTCGTCCATCTTGTTCGTGTTGCCCTTTCCGCGGTCGAAGACGCGCTTCAACTCGCGCTCGTTGTAGAGCGGGTTGATGAGGTGGCAATCGACGATCCCCGCGCCGAAGTTGCGAGCGCCACCGAGCTGGTGCATGAAGTCCGTCTTGTGAGCATCGAGGAAGTCGATGCCCTCGGCCAGAAGGCCGACGAACTCCGGTTTTACCTCTCGGAAGGAGAGGTGCCAGCAACCGTCCAGATTGGCGACGGCGTCAACCTCGGTGTTCCGAAGCGGCTCCCGGTTGTCTTCCTCGTTCCGGGAAACGACGTTCCGGTTCAGCCGACGGTAGTGACCCTCAGCCTGCCCACGCGTGTAGTCCACGCTGGAGCGGACGGGATTGAACTTGATCGGCCGCCGCATCACCTTCCCGGGGACGCCACCGAAGCCGCCGAAGAGGTCGAAGACCACGCAACCGTCGTCTTCTTTCGGGTCGTCGGTGCACGCGCCCTTCTCGTGGTAGCCGTCGTCGAGGTCGCGCTCGTAGACGTCCTCCTTCATGAAGTTCGCGTTGGCTTCCCCGGGATGACAGGCGGTGCCGTCGTACTCGTGGACGACTTCCTCCATGCCGTGGCGAAGCCACCCGGAGAGGGGGAAGGCGGGGATGATGCCGCCGATCTGGTTCTGCGGGTCGTCGTCCTCGTAGTTGCCGTTCGAGGCGTGGTGTCTGTCGGTCATGATGCTATCCCCGACCACCAGTAGGTCGGTCTGAATCCGCACGAACACGTCGCGGTCGATGTCTTCAATCATGTTTGGTGTCGCGGTAAGTCGCTACCCAGAGTGCCCGCTCGGCGATTCGAACCCCGGCGCACACGTTTTCCCCGCGCGGCCTGCCGACGATCTCCAGCTGGGCTGGCGACCGTCGCCGGTGGTCGGCACCCTTGTGTTCGACCTGCGAGAGGCCTTCTTCGAGGTTCGAGCGGAGCGACACGAGGTCGTCGTCTTCCAGTACGTCCTCCTCTTCGGTGTCGTCCTCGGCGTCCGACTCGTCTGTGTCGTCACCGAGTCGCTGGCGATCGCGTTCCTCGATCTCGGCCTGCTGTTCGTCGGTGAGTTCTCCCCATGTCGCGCCCGTGTCCCACGGGTTCCAGCCGAACAGCGCCATCACTTCCTCAAGCCGCTCTTCGACCTGCTCCGTGTAGAACCGGGCTTGCTCGGTGTCGCGCTTCTCGGGCGTCTCGCCGCGCTTCAAGACGATCTGGATGGACGCGGTCAGTTCGGCGAGTCGGGCGACGTCACTCCGGGTGGACTCGCCGGGGTGCCGGAGAGCTTCCACGAGGTGGTCACGAGCGAGGGATTCAGCCTTCTCGGGATCGACATCCTCGCCGCTCATCGGTAGTCACCTAAGAAATCCTTGCGGCCGGAGATGTAGCAGTCCGCGCACGGGAACCCGTCGTCGAACTTCGCGCACTCGTCGCAGTTGTCTTCAGTGGTCGGTTCGATCGTCGTGCCAGAGGGTTCAAATTCGGCCAGGACGGATGTCTTCATGGGTTTTTGGCCTCAGAAGCCCGCCCCGAGTGTTCCAAGCACTCGGCGTTTCCTACGACGGTCCTGGCCCGAGGGGCTGAGCTTCCTTCGCACCTTCTGCTACACAGCATACCGCATTAATTGTTGTGCCTCCTGCCCCTGAGCAGAAGGTTGAAGGGGGATATCTGCAACTTAGAAAGTAATGGACGAAGACCGCGAAAGGAACGAAGGCGGGCGGTTCGAGCCCGAACACACCGATGAGGAGGTGCTCGATGCGGTGCAAAAACATGAGCCCGCGGGCACAAAAGAGGTCGCCGACGAACTTGGAATCGCACGCCAGAGCGCGGACTATCGGCTTCGACGTCTTCTGGATGAAGGTCGGGTTTCGAAGAAGAAAGTCGGAAATTCTCTGGTCTGGTCTGCTGAGGAATGACGGACGACGGGTCGCTCTTCGACGATGACGGCGAAGGGGTGACCAACGTTCCCGACGACGACCAGGACGAAGAGGCCGCTGACCAACTCGAGTGTGCGACGAACCTGGCGCGGACATCCGATTCTTCGGTCTACAACTCGCCGGAGCCCGAGACGGTGATGACGCTGAACGACTGGTAGAACCTCGGGATCGAGGGACAGCGGTCCGCAATCTGCGCAACGGAGACGACCTCCCTGAGGCCGTCGGGAACTTCCGTCTTCACCCGTATTACCCCTCGAAGAACGTCTTGGACCAGTGGAATGGCTACACAGACAGCCTGGACATGATGCGCGGGCACCTCTACAATCAACTGCACGAGTCTTCCCAGACACGCATCGGGGACCGAATTCAGGGGCAAGCGGCACTTCGTGAGAAGCTTCGCGTCGAGTCGGTGAGCGCTTCCACGCTCAGGCGCATCGAGGAAGAGGACTACATGGACGACGACGTGTCGGGGTACGACGCCGCCGAGGTGTTGAACGACGCGGCCGAGGCCGCCGTCCGCCAACTCCACGAGGACGGCGTCGAAGTGGAGGACCTCCGCGAGCCGATCTACCCGGAGACGATCTCCGATGGCGAGGGCGAGTACCCGTTGACGCTGATCCTCCGCGACCTGCGCAAAAAGACCTACCCGTATATCCGGTTCAACCGAGACAAGAGCGTCACGCACTCCAGAGACGTACTCCTGCGGGTGCTCGCCAGCGCTGCGCGGGACTACGTCCACCTCACGATGGCCGCGGACGGCCTCAAGTACAAGCACTGGTTCGACGAGGACGACATCCCGTCCCGGTGGACGCTCGGCTACCACCTGCGGAAGGTCGCCTTGGAGGGGTGGGACGAAGACGACGAGGAAGACGAAGCGGACTCCAGCGACGAGGCGGCCGGCGATGAGGCCGAAGAGCCCGGCGCGGAGGCGCGGCAATTAGGTTTCGGTGAGCTCGAGACCTCGATGAAGACGAGGTGGAGGAACTGGAGTTCCGGGGGTTCTACGAGGTGGTCGAGGACATTCGAGACATATTCCTCGCGGCGAATCAGGAGCTTCACGACATCATCGCGGAACACGGCTACTACGACGGCCAGCACGCCGTGGCGTTCGTGGCGTCGGAGTGAAAAAAGAGCCGCCGTCCGACTTTACGACCGCTCGACGCGACCCAGCCAGCGGTCGGGGTCGGCGAGGTCGCGGAGCATCTCGACGAAGCCGCGACCCTCCTCCTCTTCGGGGCGGAGCCGCGCGCGCAGCCGCGAGGAGAGGAGTTCGATCGACAGCACCAGAAACAGCAGGGTGAGCAGGCCCGCCCCGGCGCGGAAGGAGTTGAAGAGGTTGAGGTTGGTCTGGATGTACTGGCCGAGGCCGCCCGCGCCGACGACGCCGAGGGAGACGGCGATCCGGGTGTTGATCTCGAGGATGTACAGGGTCCACGCGACGAACGAACTGGAGACCTGCGAGAGCATCCCGAAGTTGATCACCTGCCCGCCCGAGGCCCCCGTCGAGCGGATCGCCTCGATCGGCCCCTCCTGGATCTCTTCGAGTTCGTCGGTGAAGAGCCGCCCGAGGTTCCCGATGGTGTCGGTCGCGACCGCGAGCATGGCCGTCAGCGGCGACAGCGGGACCAGCGCCGCGAAGATGAACACCCACACGAGTGCGGGGATCGCACGGATCGCGGACATCACGCCGCGGAAGAGGAAGTTGAAGGGAAACGGCGTGACGCGTTCGGAGCCGAGCACGCCGAAAAAGAGGGCAAACGGGAAGCCGATGATGGTCCCCACGATGCCGATCGACAGCGTGATCACGATGCTCGAGACGAGCAGGCTGCTCCGGAGCGACAGCGCGGTCTCGACGATCGACGACGGGTTCGTCACCGAGACCCAGATCGCCCGCCAGCCGCCGATCCCCTCCTCTTGGGTGAGGCGGGTGAAGTCGACGAAGTCCGGCGAGAGGTACTTGACGAACTCGGCGACGAAGAAGTCGAACTGCGCGAACCGGACGATGTCGGGGACGGGCCGCGCCCCCAGGAAGCCGGTGCCGAAGTACGCCGCCAGCGCGGCGACGGCGAGGCCGACGAACACGAGTATCCGACGGACGAGGATTCGCCGCTCGATGCGTGCGAGGATCGCGTCGACGCTGTCGGTGCTCACGTCCCGACACCTCCCGCGGTTGCTTCGTCCTCCTGGCCGGACTCGGTCGAACCGCCGCGGCCGTCCTCGTCGGCGAACGTCCCCTCGCCCTCGCCGTAGTAGAGTTCGTCGACCACCTCCATCGAGAGCTCCTCGCGGGAGCCGTCGAAGATGACTTCGCCGTCGCGGATCCCGATGAAACGGTCGCCGAACTCGCGGGCGATGTTCACCTGGTGGAGGCTCGCCAGGGTGGTGAGGTCACGCTCGCGGGCCGCCTGTTTCATGTAGCCCATCACGTCGCGGGCGGCCTTCGGGTCGAGGCTGGAGACGGGCTCGTCCGCCAAGAGGAGTTCGGGGTTCTGGACGAGCGCGCGGGCGATCCCGACGCGCTGTTTCTGCCCGCCGGACATCGAGCCGGCGCGCTGTTCGGCCTCCTGCAGGAGACCGACCGTCTCCAGCGCGCGCAGCGCCTCGCGTTTGTCCGCGCGGGCGTAGAGAGTGAGCACGCTCCGGAGGTCGCCGGTGCGGCCGAGCGCGCCGGTCAGCGCGTTGCGGTACGCCGACAGCGACTCGATGAGGTAGTGCATCTGAAACACCATGCCGACCTCGCTTCCGGCGGTCGACACGGGTTCGCCGCCGATCTCGACGCTTCCGGAGGTCGGGCTGGTCAGGCCGTTGAGAATGCGCAACAGCGTCGACTTGCCCGCGCCGGAGGGCCCGAGCACGACGACGAACTCGCCGGGATCGATCTCGAAGGAGACCTCGTCGAGGGCGACGGTGTCCTCGCCGTACACTTTCGTCACGTTCTGCAGCGAGACGCGTGGCATCTGTCGTGAGTTTCTCGACCAGCAGTAAATAGGTCGGCGGTCCGGTGTCAGCCGTCCAGCAGCTCGGTCGTGATCTCGAGTTCGTTCGCCACCTCGACGACGGGCTGGTACGTCTCGTTCGTCGCCTCGCGGACGTCACTGAACCAGAGGTCGTCGTCGGTGTCCGCCTCGCCGTCGGCACCGAGGTACATCGACTCGGACGCCTCCAGCATGGCGTTCGTGACGGCTTGCTGTTCCTCGTCGCTCAGCTCCGGGCTGACGATCACCGGCGCGCGCGGGATCCCGTCTTCGGTTTCGACGTACCGGAAGCCGTCTTTCAGCTCGCGGTTGTCGTCGAGCGTGATGAACTGCCCGACGCCCGCGGCGGCGACCTGCCCGCGTTCGAGCGCCGCGAACGCCTCCGCGTGGCTGGAGAACTGCGGCGTGAAGTCGGCGTCGCCGGTGTCCGTCGGGAGATCACCGATGGCGAGCCCTGCCTGTTTCATCATGTACAGCGGGTAGAGCGCACCCGACGCCGACAGCCGGTCGGCGAAGGCGACGCGCTCCCCCGCCAGGTCCGAGAGCGACTCGATGTCGGAGTCCTCCTGGGTCACGATGACCGAGGCGTACGTCCACGAGCCGTAGCCGTACCGCTGGAGGACGATCTCACAGCGGTCGTTGGCGACGCCGAGCGCGGCCGCGAACGGCCCGGTCTCGCCGACGTCGCCGGTGCCGCTCGCGAGGCTCTGGAGGGCGGCGCTGTAGCCCGCCGCGTACTGGAGCTGTGCGGTGACGCCCAGCTGCTCTTCGAACCGGCTCTTGACCGGCTCGTACTGCGACTCCATCAACTGTTGCGGTTCGCTCGGCGACATGTAGAACGTCAGCCGGCCGTCGTTGAACGGGACTGGCGTCGACGTCTCCGTCGCTGTCGCGGCTTCCGTCGACGCCCCACCGGGCGTACTGGTCGGCGCATCGGTGCTCTCGCCACCACTCCCGCCCGTGCAGCCCGCGAGACCGGCCGCACCGGCCACCCCGAGGAGTTCGAGAAATTCACGTCGGTTGGACATAACGTCGTTCCGTTCTATGCGGTCGATGACTTAATAACTTTCATATAATATAAATATGCGTATATATCGATATCAGTACAGACTGCCGACACGACGGTGTCGCCGGTCGACAGGTCGGCAGCGGGCCCGGTTCCCGCCGGTCGCGACCCCCGCCCTTTTCGCCTCTTCGAACGTCGGACGGAGTGTATGAGGGTGCGAGTCGACTGGCGGGTCAGTTGTCGGTTGGTCGGGACGGTCCTCAAGTGGCTCTGGGTGCCGCTGGTGTTTCCCCTCTTGATCGCGCTGTTCGACGGAAGCGCGGTGGGGCCCTTCCTCGTCCCGATGGCCGGGACCGTCATCGTCGGCCTCGGTCTCGAGCGACTGACCGAAGAGCGTGATCTGGGCGCACGGGAGGCGTTCTTGATGGTCGCACTGAGCTGGCTGAGCGTCGCGGTCGTCGGTGCCGTGCCGTTCGTCCTCGCCGGCGAGGGGACGCTCGCCCAACCGGTGAACGCGCTGTTCGAGAGCATGAGCGGGATCACGACGACGGGCGCGACGGTCATCGTGGACTTCGGACGCCACTCGCGGGCGGTGTTCATGTGGCGGGCAGTGCTCCAGTGGCTCGGCGGGCTCGGGATCTTGGTCCTGGCGACGGCGGTCCTCTCACAGCTCTCGATCGGCGGTGCACAGCTCATGGAGACCGAAACCCAGACCCGCGACCTCAACAAGCTCACCCCGCGGATCTCCGAGACCGCGGCCCTCCTCTGGAAGATCTACCTCGGGCTGACCGGGCTCCAGATCGCCGTCCTGTACGGGCTCCACCTCGCCGGTCTCGCCCCCGAGATGACGCTGTTCGACGCGGTCACCCACGCGTTTACCACCATCTCGACGAGCGGCTTCTCGCCACGAGCCGAGAGCATCGCCGCGTTCTCGCCCGCGGTGCAGTGGGCGGTCATCCCGTTCATGGCCACCGGGGCGACGAGCTTCGTGCTCATCTACTTCGTGCTCCAGGGGAACTTCGGCCGACTGCGGAACAGCGACGAGTTCCGCTTTTACCTCGCGATCCTCGGCCTGTTCTCCCTCGGGATCGCGGGCGTGTTGTTCGCCGACGGCGGCCCCCACACGAACCCCGAGGCGATCGCGCGGCACGCGCTGTTTCAGGTCGTCTCGATCGTGACCACCACCGGCTACGCGAGCACCGATTTCAACCTCTGGTCGTCGGGGGCGAAACACCTGCTGTTCGTCTGCATGTTCGTCGGCGGTATGGCGGGCAGCACCACGTGTTCGATCAAGACGCTGCGCTGGCTGGTCGTGCTGAAGGCGTTCCGCCGCGACCTGTTCACGACGGCGAACCCGAACGCGGTCCGGCCGGTCCGGCTCAGCGGGGGCGTCGTCACCGAGGAGACGATCCGGGACATCTACGCGTACACGCTCGTCAGTCTCGTGTTCTTCATCGTCGCGACGATCCTCGTCGTCGTCGACGCCTCACGCGCGCGGGTGCCGGTCACCGAGTTCGAGGCGATGGGAGCCGCCGCGTCCACGTTCTTCAACGTCGGCCCGGGGTTCGGGATCGCCGGCCCGTTCGCGAGCTACAACCCGTTCCCGTGGTCGACGAAGCTCCTCATGACGTTCCTCATGTGGCTCGGCCGCATCGAGATCATCCCCGTATTGGTCCTGCTGACGCCCTCGTACTGGCGCTCGTGAGCCGGTCTCGACCGTCGGGCGTCGACGGCAGACGCAGTCGAGACCGGATCGACGCGAGGAGCGCGGACGAGTCGCGTGGCGTGGGAACGTCGCGAACGAGAAGCAGGTCCGAGCAGCGTAGCGTTCAGACCCGGTGTCGCTTCCGCTTGTACAGGTAGTACGGCGAGACGACGAACGACAGCACACCCATCGACGCGAGCACCAACACGCCGAGGACGCCGTAGACGACCCGGTTCGGCTGCCACGTCTCACAGTGAGCGCGGACGTACCGCACGTCCAGGTAGAGCCCGACCGGGTACGCGAGCGCGAAGAAGATCGTCACGATCGCCAGGTCGACCCCGACGAGGAGCAACACGCCGGCGGCCAGGATCCACACCGGCAGCGCCACCACGAGGTGCCACCAGTTCGCTCTCATCGGTAGAGCCACCCCGTGGTCTCGATGCCGACCGCGACCGGGTCGGCGGATTCGACGAAGTCGGGCGGCGAGTGTTCGATCAGGAGAATATAATCCCGGGGCGAGAGCGTGAGTTCGTCCGTTTCGATGTCGGCGAGACCCAGGTTCGAGGGCTCGACGTAGTATTCGGCTTCAGCTCCCCGCTCGTAGCGGGCGAACTCGTCGCGCGAGAACAAGACGACGTCCACGACGCCGCTCGTCCCGACCGAGATCGCGTACTCGAAGCCGACCTCGCGGACGGACGAGTCGGCGTACTCCGCGTAGAACAGTTCGAGCGGGAGATGCTCCCCGACGCCGAGGCGGACCTCGAGGTCGAAACTGGTCGCGAAGTGCTCGATCGGCTCGGGCGATTCGAGAGCGTCGAACCCGTCGGCGATCCCCCCGTTCGTCGGCTCCGCCGTCGTGGCGCGCGCGGCGACGTCGTCGCCCGCCTTGACCGCCCCCTTCGCTGCCAGTTTCGCACAGCCAGCGGTTCCCCCGATCCCCATCGTTGCGAGGACTGCTCTGCGTTTGAGTCCCATCACGGAGAGGTCCCGAGTTGCTTGTAAATAGCTTACCAGTTGAGTATCAGAATAGATATTTCTTGAGGCCGTACAGAACGAGCAGTTCACAGCCACACTTCGAGAACTACAGTTGGCCGCTTTAAAGCTATTAGATAGAGATCGAAGGACTACCGGGAAGGTAGGTGCGCCCTGTTTGAATCTCAGAAACGAGATTGATGAGACGAGTGCGAGCCCTAGAAGAGACTGTCCGTCGTCACCGCGCCGACGACGCTGAACACCGCGGCGACGCTCATCGCCCGGAACGTGACGTACAGGCGATCGGTCTGCTGGAGATCGCTGAGGAACAGGTCCGGCGCGGTGATGGCGTACGCCAGCGTCGCGACCGACCCGAACGCGACGATCATCACCGAGATGAACCGGACCGGTACGCCGGCGAAGACCGCTTCGCGACTGGGGTCGCGGTCGTTGTCCGCACCGTACAGCCCGCCGTAGCCGATGGCCATGATCGCGCAGACGAGAAACAGGCTGTGGTAGACCGTCATGTTCCGCGCCAGCATCCACACCTCCTGGGTCACGACGAACGGACCAGCGAGCAGGAACCCGCCGACGATCTGCTGGGCCGTGTCGGCGAGTTTGTGCTTCTGACGTTCTTGCATACGTCCGTACTGTGGGTTCAGACCCATACCTGTTCGGGACGCTGTGTGCGGCCGCAGTAGTGTATAAGCGGTCGTCGACCTGTGCTCGACACTCGGACGCTGTGCTACCTCACGCGAGGTGAGTCGAGAAGCTTCACAGCACGCCCGCCTCTCGGAGTCTATCGATCTCTCCCTCGTCGTAGCCGAGTGCCTCGAGGACGGGAGTGGTGTCCTCGCCAAGCGATGGCGGGTCCGTCGACTCGACCCGGTCGAAGCCCGTCGAGCGCGCGGGGAACCGTGGCGTCCGGATCCGGGCACCCTCACCTTCGGTCGCTTTGATCTCAGCGAGTGCCTCCGTCACCTCGAGATGTGGGTCGTCTCGGACGTCACCCATATCGTTCACCGGGGCGACCGGAACGCCCCCGTCCTGGAGTCGCTCGACGATCTCGTCGCTCGTGTACTGCTTGCAGGTCGCCTCCACGATGCCGTGGAGTTCCGTGCGGTTCTTCAGGCGGCTCTCGAGTTCGGCAAACCGTTCGTCGTCACCGATGTCGAGGTCGAGGACGTCACAGAACTGCCGCCACTGCCGGTCGGACGAGGGGCCGATGAACACCCACTCGTCGTCGGCAGACTGAAACACGTCGTACGGGGCCCACCCGGGGTGGCTCGCGCCCATCGGATCGGGGACGTCGTCGTACGCCTGCGTGTACGCGAGCCAGTAACCCATGAGTGCGACCGTGCTCTCGAACAGCGGGACAGTGAGGTGCTGACCGGTCCCCGTCTCCTGGCGCTGACGCATGGCACCGAGGACTGTCACGGCGGCGTACAACGACGCCGCCATGTCCGAGAGGCTCGTTCCCGACCGGACCGGCGGCTGACCGGGATGGCCGGTCACGCTCATGACCCCCGAGAGCGCCTCGGCGACCGGGTCGAGCGCGGGGAAGCGCTCGTACGGGCCCTGGTTGAACCCCTTGATCGAGCAGTACACGAGTTCCTCGTTGGCGGTCTTGAGGTCGTCGTAGCCGACGCCGAGGCGGTCGGTCGTCCCGGCCGCGAAGTTTTCGACCAACACGTCTGCGTTCGCGACGAGTTCCTCGAAGATGGCTTGGCCGTCGTCTGACTTCAGGTCGAGCGTGACACTGAGTTTGTTCCGATTGACGTAGTTGAACGAGCTGTTTCCGATCGGGCTGGAGTCGCGGATGGCGTCGCCTCCGCCCGGTGACTCGACCTTGATGACTTCCGCGCCGAGATCGGCGAGGATCATCGAGCAGAACGGGCCCGCGATGATGTGCCCGAGTTCGAGCACCGTCACGTCCGAGAGTGGCCGCCCCTCGCCGCCCGGAAGCAGCGACGGCGCGACGCGCCCACCGTCGGTCATAACCGACGTCACGGTCTCGGGTCCGTCTTCTCTGCCTCGCGCTTCGGGGCTCGTTCGCGCTCCCTGTGTCGGTGAATCGTGTGTCATGAGGTGGATGATGGAAAAATGGGTGGTCAGCTCGGCTGTGAGAGGTTCTCTCGGACGAGGTCCGGACCGTGACAGATGGTCTGCCCGTCGGCGTCGAAGACAAACAGGTCGCTCGCCTCGAACGACAGGTTGAGTTCGTCACCGTTGGTGACGTCTCCGAAGCTGGCGGACACGGCGTCGACGGCCGTGCCGTCGTTCGTGTAGCCGTGGACGACGAACTCGGTGCCGAGCTGTTCGATGACTTCGGCGGTGATGTCGAGGTCGTACGTGCCACCGTCCGCCGAGAGATACTGGGGGCGGATGCCGACCGTGACGCGCTCGCCGACACGATTCGCGAACTGTTCGGCCGGCACGACGACATCGAACGCCGGTGCGCTGAGGACGTACTCGTCTGTGGACGCTTCGACGGTCGCCGCCAGGAGGTTCGTCGACGGTGTGCCGATAAACTCCGCGACGTACGCAGAGACTGGCCGGTCGAACAGCTCGCCTGGTGGTGCGAACTGCTCTAGCCGCCCCTCGTTCAGGAGGATCACCTGGTCACTCATCGTCATCGCCTCGGTCTGGTCGTGTGTGACGTAGACGACCGTTGCGTCGAGCTCTTGGTGAAGGCGCTGGACCTCGACGCGAAGCTCGGCTTTGAGCTTCGCGTCCAGGTCACTCATCGGTTCGTCCAGCAGGAGCACGTCGGGGTCTTGGACGAAGGCCGATCCGAGCGCCACGCGCTGCTGTTGGCCACCCGAGAGCTCCGCCGGCATCTTCTCGAGTTGCTCGGTGATCTGGAGTGTGGCCGCCGCCTCGTCGATGAGATCGTCGCGTTCGGCTTTCGGAACCCCTTGGATCTTGAGACCGTATCCGATGTTCTCGCGGACGGTCATGTGTGGGTAGAGCGCGATCGACTGGAACACCATCGCGCAGTGACGCTCCTGTGGCGACTGATCGGTGACGTCCTCGTCACCGAACGCGATGCGGCCGCTCGACGGCGTCTCCAGCCCCGCAATCATGCGGAGCGTGGTCGTCTTTCCGCAGCCGGACGGCCCGACGAGCGTCGTGAACGAGCCCTCCGGGATCGACAGTGTGAGGTCGTCGACGGCGACGTGGACCGTGCCGGCCGTGTTGTACTCTTTGCGTACCGTATCGAAGTGGATCGGTCGTGCCATTATTCGAGCCCTCCAACGTTGAAGCCCTGCAGCAAGTAGTTCTGAAGGAACAGTGCGATGAGGAACGGCGGGATGCAGATAAGAAGCGACACCGCCATGGTCTCCCCCCAGCCGATGCTGACCCGGTCGAGGAACAGGCTCGCTCCGACCGTAATCGTGTACATCTCGTCTTGGCTCATCACGACGCGCGCCATCGTGTAGTCGTTCCACGCAACGGCGAACGAGAAGATCGCTGCGGAAACGTACCCTGGTCGCGCGACCGGGAGCACGACGTCCCAGAGCGTCCGGGTGCGACTCGCACCGCGAACCCACGCCGACTCCTCGAGCGAGATCGGTACGGTCTGGAAGTACTGCCACATCAACCAGATCGTGAACGGTGCGGAGATGCCCGTCAGTGCCAGCGTAAGCGCGAAGTAACTGTTCAGCATGCCCAGCGTGAAGAAGATGACGTACAGCGGAATCGCGAGTACGATCGGGCTGAACATGTACGAGAACAACACCGCACGCGCCGCCATCGTCTTCCCGCTGAAGTCGAAGCGTGTGAGGCCGTAGCCGGCCGCCACCGCAAGCGACGTCGAGAGGATGGTCGAAGAGACCGTGACGATGAGACTGTTCGTGAAGTACTGGACGGTCGCGGTTTCTTCGAACAGGACCGCGAAGTTCCTGAACGTGAGCGAGTCGACGAGGAGATTCACGTCACCGCCGGCGAATACGGTCTGGGGTGCTTGGACCGCAACAGCCACCATCACGTACACGGGGATCGTCACGAAGATGGCGACCAGTACCGCGACCACGACGAGCGAGACACGTTTGACCCGCGCCTGGACACGTTGGGGCACGTACGACCCTGCCGCGCCTTCGCCGAGGGCCATCAGGCCGCCACCTCCTCCTCGGGAGTGAAGAGTTTGAAGTAGACGACAGCGACCATCGCGAGCAGGAAGAACATGATCCCTGCCAGTGCGGTTGCGCCCCCGAAGTTCACCTCGTTGAACGCGAGTTCGTACACGCGAATCGGGAGCGTAGTCGTCGCGTCGAGTGGACCGCCTCTGGTGGCGAGGTAGATGATGTCGAACTTGTTGAACATCCAGATCCCGCGGACGAGGAGGATGATGAGGATGGCCCCGCGGAGGTGCGGAATCGTGATATCACGGAACGCTTGCCACGACGACGCACCCTCGACGCGGGCGCGCTCGTAGAGGTTCGGGTCGATCGCCTGGAGGCGTGCGAGCAGGATGAAGAACGCGAACGAACCGAACTTCCAGACGCTCGTGATCGCGACGGCCGGCATCGCCCACCGGAGTGTCGAGAAGAACGCGATGGGTTCGTCGATGACGCCGAAGTCAAGCAGCCACTGGTTGATGACGCCGAGGTTCGGGTCGAAGAGGAACTGCCAGATGAAGATGACGACGAGCGTCGGCAGGAGGTACGGGAAAATCATCATCGTCCGAAGGACGTTCCCACCCTTGATCTGCTGATTGACGACCAACGCGAGCGCGAGTCCGAGCAGGAGACTGAACACCGTTGTCGAGACGGCGTAGACGACGCTGTTCCAGAGGAACGTCAGGAAGTCCGGTGCGGTCAAGATCTCGGCGTAGTTCTCCAGTCCGACGAAAACGCTCGCGCCGGTCGGGTCGGTGAACAGGCTCATCCCGAGCGCGTAGAGTATCGGGACCGCCCACACGACGAAGAAGAACGTTACGAGGGGGACGAACGTCGCTAACAGCAGCAGGCGACGCTCGTCGATGTCTGCGAGCCGTGTCGGAAGAGACGTCGAGGTACTCATTGCGGAGAGATACCTGAGTTAGCCCTGCAGTGCCCGGAGCTCCTCCGCGAGCCAGTCCACAGTCTCACTTGGCGAGAGCCCACCGACGAGTAGTTGATCGGCGGCTTCGCCGAACTTCTGCTGTCCGTAGGCGTCCGCCGCGACGATGTTCGGAGCGTTGTCGTCACCGGTCGCGAGGACGGTCGTGAACGCATCCCAGTTGTCGCGAACCAGGTCCATGACCTCGGAGTTGTTCTGAACCGTTTCGTTGGTGGTGTACGCCTCACTGTCGAGTCCCTCGCGCGTCGGCGGGAACTGGAACAGCGGTGCGGAGAGCAGGAAGTCCATGAACCTGTCCGACTCGTTGAAGAATTTGACGAACTCGCGAGCGCCGTCAGTCGCCTCGCCGTCGGCCCAGACGACGTGGCCCTCCATGTACGCCCACCATTTGTCCTGTTCTTTGCCGTCGGGGACGGGGAACGCGGTCGGAGACAGCCTCTCAGCGAGGTCAGGACGGTTCCCCATGATGGTGAGAATCGGGAGCCCACCGACGCTCATTGCGGCGGCGGCGTTCTCCTGCTGGAGGGCGGAGATCGCATCGCCCCACTCCCAGCCCGAGCCGTTCGGTGCGTACTCGGCCATCGACGCGAGCCACTCGAACGTCTCGACCGCGCGAGTCCGGTTCTCGCCCTGGTCGATAGTGACCTCGATATCGCCTTCTGGACCGCTGTAGATGTCGACGTCGTTCTGCCAAAGCGTCTGCGTGACCGAGGTATCGGCGTTGTTCGTGTTCCCGGATTGGACGACGTACCCATTGATGTCCTCCTCCTCGCTCGCGCGCTGGGCCTCAGAAAGCCAGTTCTCCCAGGTCGTCGGGTTCTCCTCGTAGATGTCGTTCCGGTACCACCCCATCAGGGGTTCGACCATCGTCGGGACGAAGTACGATTCGCCGCCGACGTTCACGGGATCCGGAAGGCCGGTTCCCTGGACGGCGTCCGTGACCGGTGCGGCGTTGCCGTCACGCTGGTAGCGGTACGCGTCCGAAGCGGTGTCGAAGACGATGTCCGGCGGGTTGTTCGCGGCCCGCATCTTCTGTAACTGCTCGTCGGTCGATGTCCCTTTTGCGGTGTACGTGACGTCGACTGTGTAGTCGTACTCGTCTTCGAACTCCGAGATGATTTGGTCGATGACGTCCTTCGAGTCCCCGCGGTCCGAGAGGTAGGTGATGGTACTCGAGGTGTCGCCCCCGCCGCCTCCGCCGCTCCCTCCATCGCTCCCGCCGTCGCTGCTCCCACCGCCGCTGGTCTCTCCACCGCCACCGTCGCCGCTACCGTTGCCAAGACAGCCTGCGAGGCCGACTGTCGCTGTGGTGCCCGCTGCTGTGAGGAACGCACGCCGAGACCGGTGTCTCCGAGACATGACCCCTACTTTTACACTTAATCATGAACGTCTTTGCCCTACATATGTAGGACAGTCAAGTAGGGTCGGCTGCTCCACGAACGTTGCCAGTTGCCGTGTCGGCAGGTGTGTGACTCGACGTCGTGGTGAGCCGGAAAGCTAACTCTCGAGAGAGGAGGAAGTACGCAACCCCCCGTCACCGTTCGTGCCACTTCGCTGTTCACCCTCGAGTGCGCTGGCTAAGAGCTGGGCCTCCGCCTTCCGTAAGTGTTCGAGGAACGTCGAGTGCGCGATGTCAAGCTCTGCGGCGAGCGTTTCGGCATCTGCCGCTCGGGGCCACTCGTAGTATCCCTCTGTGAGCGCGAGCGTGACGACCTCGGTCTGTCGGTCTGACAGCAGCGTCTCTGACGATTTGTACGGCAGCAACTGCATGACTTCGACCGATCCGAACTCTCGAAGCTCTCGGACGATGTTCCGAAGGTCGTCCCGACGATAGACGACGATATCGAAGATGCGCTCTGTCCCGTTCACGCGGTCCCACCACTGCATCATCCCGTGGTTGTTCCGGATGATCGGCAGCGCGCCACACGAGCGCTTCGTGAGTTTCACGTGGGTCTCACCGACCCGGTCGACGGTGCGGACCTGCTCCGATGCCTCGAACAACCGCACGAACTCGTCGACGTTGTCCCCGGCATCGATGACGAACTTGATGTGCTCGTCGTCGATCACCTCCTCGTAGTTGACTGTGAACGCCGTATCCCAGCGAGAAGTGACCTGACTGAGGATACAGTCCGTCTCCATATCGAGGTAGAGTTTCGCACGGAGCATTGGCATACGCTGGACGCCGAACGCAGATGAGTGTTTCCAGAACTCACCGGGGATGAAACGCCTTTCAGCGAGAGCGGGGTAACCGACTCGCGCTCGGTATTCAGTGCGGCCTCACCATCCAGCAACCGGGTGCGGAGGGCCTTGAAGTCCGTTTGTGCATCGTCGTCCCTGTTCAAGTGCTCACGATACCGCTGTTCGAAGTCGACATCGTCCCACGTCGTGTTGTGTGCTTCTGCATCGCCGAGCCCATCCGCCTCAAGTTCCTCGGCCCGTCGTTTGATCTGCTCAAGGAAGGTTTGTGGTGGGCTCAGTGCGGGGTGGTTCTCGTCGACAGCTGGGGCAAACCAGGGCATTGGCGATCTGACAACTCCGACCAAGGCTGCTTGATCGGGCAGGTCTACTAGATCGTGCTGGAGCGCAGCGACGTAGGTGTCCCGCAGTGTTCCCCGGGTCATGTTTCGAGGTAGTTCGTAATCGGTCTTCAAACCAGTCGCAGTGCGGCTTCTTGCTAATCCTGTCGTATTCGCGAATTTACCGTCCCGAAGGGGGTGAGGGAGAGTCGGAGTCGACTCGGTACCGATTCCATCGACTCTTATTCCCCACTCCTATAGTAGGCGTTAGAACTTTCTGCCCGTGCATTTGTTATTACTCATGGACCATCTCGACGAGATTTCTGTTGAGAAACTTCAACGCGCACTCAACAATGTTGAGGGAAATAAGCCGTCACAGCGACTGACAGCAGCGATAGCGTACAAGAACGGAGTCACACAAACCGAGCTTGCCGAGTGGTACGGTGTGGGGAGACGAACAATTTACAGCTGGCTCAAGCGGCTCGAAACAGAGCCGCTTGAGCAGGCTGTTCAGGACGATCATCGGTCAGGGAGACCGCGTAAGCTCACCGAAGAACAACAGAAGCAGTTGGAACAAACACTCAATCAGCCACCTACTGAAGCAGGAATCGACGCGCCGGCGTGGACGCTGGCGCTTCTTCGCGAGTTTCTCCAGGAAGCGTTCGACGTCAACTATTCAATCCCCAGTTGTCGGCGGTTGATGAAAGAGACGGGATTGACTTATCAAAAACCTCGTCGTACAGCCGCCGAAGCTGAGCCTGAAGACCGAGACGAATTCCACGAAGAACTCAAAAAAAGCGACGAGAGATGGACGTCACGGTAGTTTGTATCGACCAAACCAAGAAATCCGTGCAAGTTGAGCCGCGTGCCGCGTGGTTTCGGCGCGGCACGCGGCCGTCGGTCGAACTCTCTGGACAACGTGACTGGACGTGCGTGCTTGGCGCGATCACCGAGGACGGTGATCGCTTCTTCTCCCGATTCGAAGAGTACGTCACCGCCGAACACGCGAAGCATTTCATCCTTGCGCTGTGCGAAGAATTCCAAGAAGATCTAATCGTTATCCTCGATGGTGCGCCATACTTCCGGGCGTCGGCCGTCACGGACCTGACGGCCCGTGACGAC
This sequence comes from Salinigranum marinum, assembly GCF_024228675.1. Classification (NCBI taxonomy): domain Archaea; kingdom Methanobacteriati; phylum Methanobacteriota; class Halobacteria; order Halobacteriales; family Haloferacaceae; genus Salinigranum; species Salinigranum marinum. Next base: position 2,289,134 of record NZ_CP100461.1, read on the forward strand.
CTCGCCCTCGTGAGATTGCCGGCGTATTCTCCCGAACTCAATCCAGTTGAAGAGTGCTGGAGACAACTGAAAGACGCTCTCGGTAACCGATTCTTCGATTCTCTCGACGAACTCACCGCTGCGATCGACAAAGCACTCGACCGTGTCTCTGTTCCAAACATGAGCAACTATTTTTGATTGTTACTATAGCTCACCGACGGGAGGTCACGCCCAGCCGTATGTATCGGTTATTCGACGGTATAGCTATCACTTCTGAATGTATCAGGAAACGCTTATCTTCTGATTTTGCGTGGAGTCTGGTAGTATGCGAGGACCGGTCGACGAACGAGACGCACCGGCACGGGTTCTGTGCGTGGGCGGTGAGCCGGCGATCGAAGAGGCGTTGCAGTCCCAGTTCGAACGGGACGGCGACATCAGTATCGTCTCCGAGAGCCGTGCCGAAGATGTCGTCGAACGGGTCGCGTCTGAGCGAGTCGACTGCGTCGTCACTGCCAGTGAACTTCCGGACCGGACCGGCGTCGACCTCGTCGCGTCGATCAGAGAACGCGACGAGACACTCCCCGTGCTGCTGTTCACCGACAGCGGTTGCGACGAGACGGCGCGAAGCGCCATCCGAGCGGGCGTTTCCGACTACATCCCGTATGAGATGCCCGACGACGGGGTGGCGCTTTTAGCCGATCGTCTCCGGGCACAGGTCAGAGACGTGCGCGAACGACGGCACACGAGACGACTCGAAACGCGATTTCGACAGACGATCGAACGGACAACCGACGCCGTGTACGTGGTCGACAGGCAGTGGCGTATCGAGTATATGAACAGGGCCATGGCCGAGCGCGTCGGTCGTGACCCCGACGCCGTGGTCGGGAACACGCTCTGGGAGGAGTTCCCAGAGATCGTCGGAACGGATCTCGAAGATAAGTACCGGACTGCCATGGAGACCGGGTTCCCCGTCTCGGCCGAGAAACGGCTCGGCAATCCGTTCGACTACTGGGTACGTACCCGCGCCTTCCCTGACGCCGATGGGCTCACCGTCTTTTCTCGAGAAATCAGCAGTGAACGAGACCGGCAACAGGAACTCGAGCGACACGAGGCAGTGCTCCAGAGCGTGCACGACGCAGTGTTCGTCGTTGACGACACACTCACCGTGCAGTTCGCGAACGCCGCCGCCGCCAGAGCACTTGGCCGACGCACCGCGGCGCGAGTCGAAGACGAGTCACTCGGTGATCTCGTCGAGGGGATGGTTTCCGCCGCCGACGCGACGGAGTTCACCCAAGCGGTCAAAGAGACACGCAGAGAGATCGAGGGTGACGGCGGTGCGACCGGGTTGTACGACTTCGACCTCCGGCTCCGTCTCGACACACAACTGGATCGACGGTGGTACGACGTTCGGCTGACACCCCTGGAGAGCGGCGAGGATCAAGACGTGCTCGTCGTGGCACGGGACGTCACCGACCAACACGCGATCCAGCAGCAACTCGAACGCGAACGCGACCGACTCCGGGAGGTCCAGACCGTGGTCGCCGACGAGACGCTCTCGAGCGACGAGCGCGTCGAGTCGCTTCTCGAACTCGGGTGTGAGACGCTGGACCTCGACATCGGTCTGGTCGCGGCGATCGAAGACGACACGTACACCGTCGACGGCGCGTACGCGCCGGACGCACCGATCGAACCCGGCGACCAATTCGCCCTATCCGCGACGTACTGTGACGAGGTGATCAGGACGGACACCGTCAGCTCGTTCGTCGACGCGATCGACGCCGGCAAGGGCTCACACCCCGCGTACCAAGAGTTCGAGCTAGAGGCATACGTCGGCGTGCCCCTCACTGTCGACGGGGAGCGGTTCGGGACGCTCAACTTCTCGAGCCCAAGCGCCCGCGACAAGCCGTTCGACGAGTTCGAACGCACGCTCGTGGAACTCATGGCCGAACTGATCGGTGCAGAGCTCACGCGGGAAACACGGCGCATCGAACTTGAGCGACAGAGCTTCCTCTTTGAGCGCGTGCAGGACCTCGCCGACATCGGGATCTGGGAGTACGATCCGGCGGCGGACGACCTCTACTGGTCCCGCGGCGTCAGACGCATCCACGGTGTCGAGCCGAGCTATGAGCCGACGCTGACCGACGGGATCGAGTTCTACCACCCCGACGACAGGGACACGATCACTGCTGCCGTCGAACGAGCGCTCGAAACGGGCAACCCGTACGAACTCGACCTCCGCATCGTCCGGGCCGATGACGACGTCAGAGACGTTCGGGCCTGGGGCAATCCGGTAGTGAACAACGACTCGAACACCATGCTGCGGGGTGTGATGCAAGACGTCACCGAGCAAAAACGCCGAGAACGAGAGTTGCGACGGGCGCGACAGCAGTTCGAGACGTTCACCGAGAACGTCGATCAGGGGTTCTTTCTCGTGCCACCGGACTACTCGGAAGTGCTGTTCGTAAACTCGGCCGCCGAGGACCTCTACGGCGTCTCTGAACACGAACTGCGCCGGAACCCGGAGGCGTGGCTCGACATGATTCACCCGGGTGATCTCGACGCGATGGAAACGGACATCGAGCGGCAAATGACGGGGGAGGCGGACTGGCCACAGGTGCAGCAGTTCCGCGTCCGGCACCCCGAGCACGGCACACGGTGGCTTCGGTCGCGGGTCTATCCGATCCGCGACACTGATGGACGGGTCGTGCGACTCGCGGGGATCGCGGCCGACATCACCCCGTTCGAGAAACACAGGCGAAAACTGGAACGGCTTCAGCAGTACACGAGTCAGCTGATCGACGTGTCGGATGCGGCCGAAGCAGCCCGGATCGGTGTCGACGCGGCGATAGACGTCGTCGGGGTGGACTTCTGCCGCATCCAGCTGCAGGGACTCGCACAACGGGCTCCCAACACGCCCCAAGACGAGGCGACCACCCGAGCGGTGACGACGTACGAACGCGCGGCCGAGGCCGGCCCGCTCTCGACGTTCGCGCGGAACACGTCGACCGGCGAGGCAACCCGGAAACAGACATCTCCGGACGGCGGGACGGTCGACCCAGCGGCGAGGGAGACGCCACTGACCATCCCGCTCGGAACCCACGGCGTGATTGGTGTCTCCGAGATCGATGCAGCCGACTTCGACGAGATCGACACGACCGTTCTGGAACTCCTCGCCGAAGCGCTGTCCGGTGCGCTGTCCCGCGCGGAAGGGATGGCACTCCTCCGTGACCGCGAGCGGGCGCTCGAAGCACAGAACGATCACCTCGAGAAGTTCGCCAGTATCGTCTCCCACGACCTGCGGAACCCGCTCGGCGTCGCGAACGGCTATCTTGAACTCGCCGAAGAGATGGGAGAGCCCGCGTACTTCGAGAAGACGGCGTCGGCGCTCGACCGGATGGAGGCACTCGTCGACGATCTATTGACCCTCTCGAAAGCGGGTACCGAGATCGAGGACTCGACCGACTGTGCGCTGTGTGCGGTCGCTCACGACGCGTGGAGCTACGTCGAGACGAAGGACGCGGCGGTGCACATAGACGACGGGCTTCCGACGGTCGAGGGCGACGAAAGCCTGCTCACGCAACTGTTCGAGAACCTCTTTCGCAACGCGGTCGAACACGGCCCCGACGACGTGAGCGTCACCGTCGAACCACTGACGGACCGACAGGGGTTCTACGTGGCAGACGACGGGCCCGGCATCCCGCCGGAGAAACGTGAGGAGGTGTTCGAGTACGGCTACACGTCGAGTCCCGACGGCACGGGGTTCGGGCTGGCGATCGTGACCGACCTCGCCGGCGCACACGGCTGGTCGGTCGACCTCGCAAAGAGCGCGTCTGGGGGTGTGCGCTTCGAGTTCACTCCCACCGAGCGACAGCGTCGGTGAACTATAGTAGCGTTTGAAAGAAACCACTCACTCGCTCGGACAGGCCTCTCAGATACCGGCTGTAACGACAGAGATGACGTGATCGGTTGCGAAGAGTTTCAAACGCTACCATAGGTGAAAATTATCTACGATGATAATCCAAAAGTAAAAATTAAACATAGACGGATAGTTCAGAGATATATAAGATGAGGACCGCAGGCATGGGCGGAGGGACCACGTGACTGCCCGAGTCGGGCCCGACACGACGACGGTCGACGGTGACTCGCCGACGTTCCATTGGGTTCGAGCGAGAGTGAGCGACCGCCGGGCAGTGTACTCGACCGGCGTGGCGCGGGGAACGGGCGCTCCGTCTGGTGTCGGCACCCGAGCACCGGTCGGTATGCCCCCCCACCGCACACCCCAAGAGCGACCGTGAGCATCACTGTCCCGCGCCGACAGGTCGACTGCCGGACTCGAATCCTCCACGTCGACGACGACCCCGCGTTCGCCGACCTGACCGCGACGTATCTCCGACGGGAATCCGACCGGTTCGTCGTCGAGACAGCGACGAACCCAGCGCAGGCCCTCGAGGCGTTCGACCTCGCGGCGTTTGACTGCGTCGTCTCCGACTTCGACATGCCCGAGCGGAACGGCATCGAGTTCCTCCGGACGGTCCGGACCCGACACCCCGATCTGCCGTTCATCCTATACACGGGAAAGGGGAGCGAGGATGTCGCGAGCGACGCGATCTCCGCCGGCGTCACCGACTACCTCCAGAAGGGGCGCGGCACGGGGCAGTACGAACTGCTCGCCAACCGCGTCCGAAACGCGGTCTCGCAGCACCGTGCCGAGGCGCGGGTCGCCGAAATCGAGTCACGGCTGCGAGAGTTGACCGAAGCGACGTCGGACCTGCTCTGGATGTTCGACGGCGACTGGGAGGAACTGCTCTACGTCAACTCCGCGTACGAGGACATCTGGGGAGACACGGTCGACGGCTTGTTCGACGATCCACGGAGTTTTCTCGATCAGGTCCATCTGGCGGATCGGAACGATGTCGAGGCGGCGATGGTCGCCGCCTCAGACGGTATACCGGTCGACATTGAGTACCGGGTCACACCCGCCGAGGAAACACAGCGATGGGTGTGGGTGCAGGCCACTCCGATCGCCGACGACAGCGGGACCGTCACGCGGATTGCCGGCTTCGGGCGCGACATAACCGAGCGGAAACGCCGCGAACGACACGCCGCACGGACGGCCACGGTACTGGAAACGGTCGTCGACGAACTGTCGACCGGCGTCCTCGTCGAGAACGTCGACCGGGAGATCATCGCGGCGAACGACACGCTCTGTGACCTGTTCGACGTGCCGGTCCAGTGTGAGGACCTCGTCGGCCGTGACTGCGCGCGGGCGGCTGCCGAACTGCGAGGGCTCTTCGCCGACCCCGACGGCTTCGTCGACCGGATCGAGGAACTCCTCGACCGACGAGAACCTGTGCACGGTGAGCGGCTCCAGTTGGCAGACGGTCGGACCCTCGAGCGCGATTACATCCCATACACGCTCCCCAAAGGCGCGGCGAACCTGTGGCTTTACCGCGACACGACGGACCAGTCGACCGACGAACGACACTGACTAGCCGGCCGGTGGCGTCGTACCCGTAGTGCAGTGGCTTCTGCGTTTACGGAGATTCAAGGAGAAAGCCCCGTGCTTTACAGTAGACGCCGAACCTAACTGACGACTCGATTCGTAGTCGTCGATATGGTCGACACAACCGAGGCAAAACAGGTCTTTCGTGCCGCCTCAACCCTCCTCTATCCGGCACTAGGCTTCGGAATCAAACCGTGTGGAACGTACACGAGAGAAGACTTCGAGCAAGTCCTCTCTCGAATCGCCCTCGATCAGGAGTTCGCCAATACGGGTGGGAAAACCGTTCATCTGGATCGATCCGAGCCGGTCGACGTCACGTCGACGGCTCGGAACTCACTCGCGAAATCACTGCTCTATCATCTTCGGCATCTCGACGCGGACGCCATCGACGCCCAGTTCGATGGCGTCCGCGACCGCCTCTTTCAGGTCCTTCGGTCACTCCGGTTGCTTCCTTCTCGTGTCGACGTCGCGATTGACCTCCACGAGTGGCGGTTCTACGGCTCAGCCGACACAGACCACGTCCTCATCACCTATCCTGACCTCGGGACGAACCGAGCGTACTGCTTTGCGACGCTCTGTGTCGTCGCTCCGAGTGTTCGGTTCACTCTTGCTGTCTTACCGATGGACGCGAACGGCTTCCGTGCGAAGCAGGAAGCCGTTCGCTCACTTATCGTCGAAGCGCGGCGGTACGTGTCGATTAGACACGTCTACCTCGACCGGGGCTTCTACCAGGTCCACGTCGTTGCTGAGTTAGACCGATTAAATGTCGATTACATCGTGCGTGCGCGGCCGAGTAAGGGGATGAAAGGCCGTCTCAGCGCCGGCGCTGAGACGGTCGTCGACGCCTACCAGATGCAGCGAAAGCGGCCACCGACAGCGTCGGTTGATGTCACCGTATTTGCTGTGCCACATCGAACGAGTGAGGACGAGCACGTCTGGTTCGTCACGAACCTGAACGTAGCACGTGAGACAGCCAAAGCGTACGCGGCGGCGTTCCGCCGCCGCTGGGGAATCGAGACATCGTATCGGCAGATTGGCGACTTCCTGCCGAGAACGTCGTCGCCGACGTTCTCGGTACGATTGTTCTACTTTCTGTTTGCAGTGTCACTGTACAACCTGTGGGTGTTAGCGAACGCCCTTCTCGCAGGTGGAACGATTCCGAAGAAACCGCCGCTCTCAACGCGAATCTTCCGGACGTTCGTCCTCTCGACAGACTACGGCTAGCGGCTGAGTCACACCGACCGGGACGACCGGTCAGAACGCCCTCGCAGAGTGGCAACGCTCGGGACCGCCGCCGAGCGGCGGCGGTCCCCCGGCCTCCGGTTCCGTTCTGTGAGCTTCCGTTCCGGAACTGCCTCACCTGAGCTGCCGAGAGGAACGAATTTCCTCCGACCTCAACTTGATTCGGCAACTACTGTTTAGGGCGGGGAGGATGTCAATGACGACGGCGACGTGGCGTTCCGCATCAGCGCGAAACCCTACAAGCACGTCAAGGGCGTCCTCAAAGGCAACGACGCACACCTCGACATTCTCAAGACCGCACTCGAAAGCGACGAGTGGAAGATTGGGACGGCAGAAGCCCTGTTCCACAACGACAACCCCGAGTTGCACGTCAACGTCACCAACACCGAACAGATCGTTCGAGACAAACAGGAGTCGCAGACGGTTATCGGTGTGGACGTGAACGAGGACAACGTGGCCCTCACCGTACTCTCCGAGACTGGCGTCGAAGACACGTTGGTTATCGACTTCCCCGAAATCAAGTTCGAGCGCCACCGCTACTTCACGATGCGAAAGCGCGTCCAGAACGCGGGGAAAGACAGTATTCACGACACGTTGGAAGGGCGTGAGGAACGGTTTGTCCGTGACCGACTCCACAAGGTGAGTCGTCACATCGTGGAGTGGAGTCGTCAGTTCGAGAAGCCGTGCATCGTCTTTGAAGACCTCAAAGAAATGCGCGACAGTATCGACTACGGCACGCGGATGAACCGACGCTTGCACCACCTTCCGTTCCGCGCTCTCCAATACTACACGTCGTACAAAGCGTCTTTCGAGGGCATCCCGACTGCGTGGATTAACCCCGAGTACACGAGTCAGCGGTGTCCGATGTGTGGACATACGGAGCGTGCGAACCGCAACAAGAAGCGGTTCAAATGTCGAGACTGTAGGCATCAAGATCACAGCGACCGAGGTGCAAGCGTCAACATCGCCGTGAAAGGCATCGAGAAGTGTCAGGATTGGGATGCGCCTGCTCTCAACAGCCTTCCCGTTGTTCGGAAGGTGCGACGGCAGGCATCGGGGGCCGTGGACGCCCCGACCGTGACCCATCCGACCGTTCGAGGCTATCAGGCTGATGGTCGGATAGGAGTATCCGACTAACCCACGGGAAGCCTCGGGGCTTGACCCCGAGGCGGTTCACAGGCTAGCGATGGATACCACCATCTGTTGATGCCATCGCACCCGTTTTGGATGTGTGCACTGATGACTCAGCCGCTGCGTCTCCAATCGTGAACCCCGAGAGCAGCCCTTGGAGTTCCTCTGCTTGGTCGGCAAGCGTCTGCGTGTTCTGTGCGATTTGCGTGAGCGAGGATGCCTGCTCTTCGGCGGCTGCAGAAACGTTCCCGGATTCACCACTTACTTGTTCCGCAGCATCTGCAACCTGGTCAATCATGCTGGCAACTTCTTCGGTGGAGGCAGCTTGGTCATCTGCCGCAGCGCTAATCTCTTGGATGCCCTGACTCGATCCCTCGACGTTGGCTGCGATGGCTTCTAGCGCGTCAAGGGCGTCCTCAATCGTTGCAGTCCCCGACGACACGCGATTGCCCATCTGTTGAATGTCTTCGACAGTAGTGTCAGCTGAGGATTGAATATCGGCAATGAGAGACTCCACCTCTGTAGTCGCCTCAGAGACATCGCTGGCCAGTCCCTTGATTTCATCAGCGACGACGGCGAAGCCCTCGCCAGCTTCACCAGCACTGGCAGCCTCGATAGAGGCATTTAATGCCAACATGTTCGTCTGTTCGGCAATATCCGTGATCAACTCGACAACCTCGCCAATCTCACCGATTTCGGTTGCGAGTGACTCGACCTCCTCGATTGTGCCTCCGGCTTTGTCGTTGATAGCTTCCATTTCGTCCATGGCATCCGTGGCTGCCTCCTGACCACTTTCGCCGAGCTCAGCCGTTTCTTTTGCTTTTGTAGCCATTTCATCGACAGATGCCGCCACTTCTTCGATCGTCCCTGAGAGGCTTTGCATCTCTCTGGACGCTTGTTGAAGATTCTCGGACTGTGACTCTGCGTCCGCTGCGATAGCTTGGACCGACTCGCTCACCTGTTCACTGGCGTCTTGGCTTTCTTCTGTCCCGACAGTCACTTCCTCACTCGCGGTCGCAACCTCGTCGGCGAACGCGCGGGCGGTACCGACTGTTTCCTCGAGTTCGGCCATCATCTCGTTGAACGTGGTGGCGATCTCCGCCATCGCTTCATTGCCGACAGAGGCGTCCAGCCGACGCGTAAAGTCCCCGTTCGCGCATTCGACCATCACCGACTGATACTCCTCGGCTGTGGCCTCTAATTCTTTGTTCAGCGCGGCCATTCGTTCTTTCTGCTCAGCGGTCTTCTGTTGTTTCTCTTGGATTTTCTGCCGAGCTTGTTCACGCTGGATCGCAAGAGATTGCCAGAGGAGCGTGATAGTCGTAGCGAGCATCAGCAGGCCGACCGCGTGGATGCCACCCCAAACAATGGGGTTTTCCATCGCAGCCGGGTGATTGTATACGGTAAACCACTCTACGAGCCCGAAGACACTGTGCTGGAGCGCGACATACCCGATTGTGATGGCGAATGGAATCCAATCTTCGTAGAGTGCAACGACGCCGACACCAACGAAATACAGGAAGTGTGCCTCGATGAAGCCGCCGGTGAAATACGCGAGGACAGAAGCGTTGACCATGAATCCGACCGCGGACAGAGATGACCTGATCCGGCGAGGCATCTGTGGGAGTGCAGCGATCACAACCAGTCCAAGAACGAGACCGGTCCCGACGATGGAGTGAAGTAGTGGGACTGCTGGTAGCGTTGCACCGGTAATCGACTCCGGTCCCTGCATCCGGCTGATAGCGAACACAACTGGGAGAAGTGCTGCAGTAAACAGGACAACTCCGCGATGGCGCTTATTGAACGTCTCATCGGGGATTTCAGTTCCGTTTGGCGTCCGCTCAATATACTGTCTGAAAGCCGACGATGCTTGGTCCGGCATAACTGTGTTGCAGACAGTCCTTGCCATCTATTTTATTTTTGCCCCCAAATTTCAGTATAGATAACTTCCTTTATTAGATAGCCTAAGTACTTGTTTTGTATAGATATTAGCATTTTTTAATTATAACTATACGTTCTTGTGGTGTCGATTGTCGGTGAGTCCTATCGCAGATTTGATCATGTATTTGAGCGCTTCTTTACTCAACCGCTCTTGGGTAGAGGATTGTTGGTTAGTTCCGAGCAGTAGCTGGAAGTCACAGCGGGCAAGGGTGACGCACCGCGTCACCCGACGGACGATGATGCCAATCAAGACCGGGCATCGTCGTTGAGCGACTGAAACATCAAAAACAACACGAACTCTGAGGACGGGAACAGGAGACACGGTCCCACGGTCGCCGAACGCGCGACCCGTCCGCTCCCCCCGTTCCCGGCTGCGAGGGTGCGAAGCGAACCGGCTCCGTCGCACGTCTACCCCAATGGCGGTCGTCGACCGGATGCCTCCTCGGTCGGGTCGGGGCTCCCGACTCAGTCCCACATCCGCCCGAAGCGACGGGAGTGTACGAACGACGGTAATGATATTTATTCACTTTGTAGTAAAACTTTAATCCGCGAGGCTCCTTGTAGGAACTGTGAAGCGAATAATCACCCTCCGAAAAGCCCACCGAGGCTTCGACGCGGAGACCGAATTCGAACAGGTCACCAGATACGGTAGCTGGCACCCTGCGGCAGCCAAACTGGAGACCACGGACAGCCGGTACCGCATCGAAGTGACCCGCGACGAACTCGAACAGTTCTTCGCGGCTTGACATCCTCCCCGCCCTAAACAGTAGACGCCGAACCTAACTGACGACTCGATTCGTAGTCGTTGGCATGGTCGATACGACTGAGGCAAAACAGGTCTGTCGTGCCGCATCAACCCTCGTTTACCCGGCACTGGACTTCAGGATCAAACCGTGTGGGACCTACACGAGAGAGGATTTCGCGCAAGTCCTCTCTCGAATCGCCTTCGATCAAGAGTTCGCCAATACGGGCGGCAAGACCGACCAACTGGATCGATCCGAGCCGGTCGACATACGTCGACGGCTCGGAACCCACTCGCGAAATCACTGCTCGATCACCTTCGACATCTTGACGCGGACGCCATCGACGCACAGTTCGATGGCGTCCGCGACCGCCTGTTTCAGGTCCTTCGGTCACTCCGGTTGCTGCCCGCTCGTGTTGACGTCGCGATCGACCTCCACGAGTGGCGGTTCTACGGCTCAGCCGACACGGACCACGTCCTCATCACCTATCCTGACCTCGGGACGAACCGAGCGTACTGCTTTGCGACGCTCTGTGTCGTCGCTCCGAGTGTTCGGTTCACGCTTTGCTGTCTTACCGATGGACGCGAACGGCTTCCGTGCGAAGCAGGAAGCCGTTCGCTCACTTATCATCGAAGCGCGGCGGTACGTGTCGATTAGACACGTCTATCTTGACCGAGGCTTCTACCAGGTTCACGTCGTCGCAGAATTAGACCGATTGAATGTCGGATTCATCGTGCGTGCGCGGCCGAGTAAGAGGATGGAAGACCGTCTCAGCGCCGGCGCTGAGACGGTCGTCGATGCCTACCAGATGCAGCGAAAGCGGCCACCGACAGCGTCGGTTGATGTCACCGTCTTCGCCGTGCCACATCGAACGAGAGAGGATGAACACGTTTGGTTCGTCACGAACCTTGACGTAGAGCCTGAGACGGCCAAAGCGTACGCGGCGGCGTTCCGCCGCCGCTGGGGAATCGAGACATCGTATCGGCAGATCGGCGACTTCCTGCCGAGAACGTCGTCGCCGACGTTCTCGGTGCGGTTGTTCTACTTCCTGTTCGCGGTCTCGCTGTACAATCTGTGGGTGTTAGCGAACGTCCTCCTCTCGGGTGGAACGATTCCGAAGAAACCGCCACTCTCGACACGAATCTTCCGAACGTTCGTCCTCTCGACAGACTACGGCTAGCGGCTGAGTCACACCGACCGGGACGACCGGTCAGAACGCCCTCGCAGAGTGGCAACGCTCAGGACCGCCGCCGCTCGGCGGCGGTCCCTCGGTCTCCAATTCCATTCTGTGAGCTTCCCTTCCGCAATCGCTACACCTGAACTATCGAGAGGTTCGAATCTCCTCCGATCGCGATTTGATTCGGCGTCTACTGTGAAGGGCGGGGCTTTCTCCTCGCACTTCGGTAAGCGCACGGGAGCGATGACGTGTGGGATGCCCAGTGACAGCAGCGAATCTCGACCGAACCGTACGATGGCGACACGCACCGCACAGGATTTATAATGCGTCACACGAAGCCCGGGACGTGCCCTCCATCCGCGACGTTCAACCCCGACTCCTCACGCCGGAGAATGTAGGTATCACCGTCGCCATTGTCCTCTCGGTCGCCGGCGCGTACGTGATCCAACTCCGCATCAGTGCGGGCGTCGCCGCGTTCTTCGGACTGATCGTCCTCGGCGTTTCGACGCCGACGACGCTCACGTCACACGGCCTGTTGGGGACACGGTTCGCCTCCGCGGTCGTCCGCACGGGCGCCGCGTGTACCGCCACCTTCGTCATCTACGTCGGGTTGTTGATCGTCGTGTCCGGACGGAACGGGAGTCTCCTCGATGCTGCAGTGGCGTTCACCCTGACCGCACTCGCGGGCGAGGCTGCCGCTCGTATGTTAGATTGAGAATCGGATATGCGTGCGGCAGACATCACTCTCATACTGTTGGATTGCCATATTCCCGACCGAGATGGAACTCCCCGTGGGAATCACGACCCTCCACCTCTCACGAAAGAGCGTGTACCTGCTGGTCCTGGCGGTCGCCCTCATCGGGGCTGGTGGGTACAGCCACGTCCAGCAGAAACAGGCGGTCGGCGACGCCGTCGCCGTCCAAGCGACGGTCGATAACGCACGCGTGGAGCGACTCGACGCCGGTCGAGACATCGATTACGAACCGGAGATCGAGTACACCTACGAGTATCGGGGCGAGACGTACACGAGCGAGCAGGTGTTCCCGGGGCCGACGATCCGAACCTACTCGGACCGGTCGAACGCGCAGTCCATCGTTCGGTCGTACGAGCCGGGGACGACGGTCCGGGCGTACGTGCGGCCATCCGCTCCGGGCGACGCGTTCCTGATCAGGGAGCGGACCCCGTGGCCGGCGCGAGCGGTTGCCACCGGGGGCGTCCTGCTTTGTATCGTCGTACTCGCCGGACTGGGATCGAAGCATCCGGGGCAGTACGAACTCCGCCCGGAGCACGAGGTGCGGTCGCCGCCGTCCCGAACGTGGGTCGAGCGCAACAATGAGAGGATCCGTCGGCTGTCGAAACGGGCACTCCTCGTCTGCTTCGTGGCGTTCTGGCTCTCGATGGTCGGGCTGTTCTTCGGCGTCCTGAGCCTCTCCAACAGTTCGGCACGACCGGTCGAGGCCGACCTCCTCGGACCAGTCGGCCTCCCCCTGCTCGCGGGGGCCGCTTTCTGGGTCGGTATGATCCTCTCGCTGTGCCTGTACGGTCTCCAGTCGTTCAGTCGGTACCGACGGCTCCGGCGACGGCTCTCCGAGCCGAAACCGCCGAGTCCGTTCAGACATCCGAGTCGGCTCGTCACGATACTCGGGACGGAGAGCGACGAGCTACCCGAGTACGGACGGCGCGTCCGCGTGACCGGATGGGCGTTCCTGATCGCCACTGGGATGACCGCCGTTCTCGTACAGATCCTCTATACGGCGAGCTGAGACGCATCAGGGCGGCCGTCTCCCGTAGATTCGAGCCGGATCGAACAGCCATCCGAACGGTGTGACCCCGTCGATTCAGGACGCCCGGTGAGCAGCGGTCGCCGACAGGAGCAGGAACGCGGGCAGCCCGAGTTGCCACACGACGACGCCGAGCACCCCCGAGTTCGACAGCCCGGCGTATTCGCTGACCGTCAGCGGCCCGACGCTCACTCCGAACAGACCGACTGCATGGGCATATTCGAAATCCGGGTCGGCGATTGATAAGCATGGATGCTTGTTTCCACGTGAGAGACGAACCTCGGGCCGGGGACCTCGCGGATCGACACTGCGACTGCGGCCGCTCTTCCTCATTCCTCTTGTAACAGCGTCAAAACGCGACACGTAGAGTCCACCGCAGGTGGTGAAGCGGAACGCGGCGACCAGCGTGGTGTCGATCTATGAGCAGAGATCGACGAAGCCCGTAACGTAATGGGATAACGACTAAATGGAAAGAACATTTTACATCCACTCGTGATGGAACTCCAGCGAATCAGTCCGATACTCACCGCACTACTTGGCGTACTGCTGGCGAGCATCGGGTTGGGAACCACGGACAGCCTCGTGGTTGAAGCTGGCGCAGTTGTCGCCGGCGTGGCCACCTTCGGCGGGGGGGTGACCTGGTACCGACAACAGCGAGAGCGAGCGGACGAGGTCAGGTTCGACGAGCGGATCGAACACCTTGCGTACCGCTCGGGGGAGCTTGCATTCAGAGTCTCCCTCGCCTTCGGGATGATTTTGTTTCTCATCGTCGAGGCGGAACGCGTACCCGTGACAGCCAAAGAGGGTCTCGTAATCTTGATCTTGGGTATGGTTGCCACTCGCTTCGGACTGTACGAGTGGTGTAAACGACAGTCGGTGTGAGACTCGTGGAAAACGATCTCAAAGTCCGGCGGGCGAGAGTGGACGTGACACAGAAAGAGCTCGCCGATGCTGTGAACGTGACCCGACAGACGATTAACGCCATCGAGCGAGGGCGGTACGACCCGAGTTTGGAACTGGCGTTTGCGCTCGCGGAGTTTTTCGACTGCGATATCGAGGACATCTTTCATCCTGAAACCAATCTTGAAGTGTCGGAGCCGTGTAGCGACGTCGTGTGAGTACGGACGTCGTCTCTCGACTCCGAGCGTATCCGGACAGGCTCTCCCGGGATACTGCTACTCGGTGGGGCGTTTCTCGTCGTTACCGAGGAAGTCGGCAGTTTACGGGTTTGCACGGCCGGGGAGTCCCGTCCACCCGTCGTCGCTCCGGAGGCGGTCGTGACTGCGACGTTCGGAGCCGTTCTACTCTACGTCTCACGCCGATTCAAGCCGGCGTAGCGGTCCCCGCCGTCGTCCGCGAACGCGACTCCTCAGTGTCCGGAGATTCATACGGATCGACGCGGTCGTCAAACCGGCGAAGAAGCTTCCAACACCACTAATTGACCGCCACGCTGATGATTTATTGATGCCCTCCACACGAACTGTCGACCGGCCACGGGAGGCACACGCCGCCGCGCAGCGATATCTCAGACGTGAACGCCCGCTGAGTGCGCTGATCGTCGTGCTCGCCGTGGCTGGGTTCCTCGGTACGTTCGTCGCGACGTCGCTGGCACCCGCAGTCGCCGTCGGGGGACTGCTGATCGTCGTCGCACGTGCCCCGATTATTGAATCACGCGGGACCGTCCGGCTTCGAACCGACGAGGACGCCGAGTCCGTCGCCGAGTCGTTCACTGGGCCGACACCGCCGATCCTCGTGTTTCAGTGGGGTATCGCTGACGGGATTCTCACCGGAGACGGGACGGTCACGTACCGGCTCTCGTATCTGTTCGGCTTGCGCTCGGCCGAGGTGACAGTCGAGACGCGGACGGATCGTACGCCGGATGACGGCCGTCGGATCGAGTTGGAAGTCACGGTGGACGGCCAGCCGTGGTCGACGTACGTCGTCACCGTCGACACGCGGGACGACGGGACCGTCGTCGAGTACGAGTACACGGCGGATCGGCGATTCGGCCTGCGGCGGGTTCCCCAGCGAATCGTCGCGAACCGGTACCGGGACGAAGCGCTCGAAGCTCAAGGGTACGCCGTCGTCGAGCGAAACGAACAGTACGGCGTCGCTATCTGAACGACAGACCAGCGATGTTGCGGAGTGCTGAAACGGAGATCGCTGAACGGCTCGGGATCCCTCGCAACTACCTTTCGCCGATCGGGATGCATCTCCTGCTCACTATCGGGATCCTGTTTTTGGAGTGGGACGTCGTCGAGCTGACATTCATCTATTTCAGTGAAATCGTCGTCGTCGCTGTGCTGTTCGCGATCGTCGCACTGTTTGCAGCACAACCGGTGGAAGACCACGACGCTGACAAGTGGCGTGAAGACCCAAGCCCAGTGCAACTGGTTCCACTTCTCCCGCCTATTTATCCGCGAAACATCGGTCTGATCGTGGATAACATGTTTACATACGCAGTTTTCTTTTTGTTTTTCGTCGTTATGTTTATATCGATCGTAGACAGGAGCGTCTCGTCGTTGCTCTCTCCGACGGCTGGCCTCGTGATAGTCGCTATCTGTGTCTCACAACTACTACGCGTCTGGCGCGAGTTCCTCGTCGATCACTCGTATCGGGACCGATCGCCAGCAGAGGCACTCGAACTCGGCCTTCGACCGGTCGCTAAATTCATCATCATCGTCGTGTACGTGATTGTACCCACCACTGTCGTCGTGTTGACAGCTGCGTTTGCCTTCCCCGACACCGTATCGGGGTCTGTCGTACTGTTAGCGTATGTCCTTCCGATCGGGGTCGCGAGAGTGTGGTTGCAGGACGACGCCGTCGAAGCGGTGCTTCAGCATCAGGAGTGACGAACGCGCCGTGCTCCAATTATTTGGCTCTGTAGTTTCGGCACACTGTGGTTGATTTCACGGATATCTCACGCTCCGTCGGAGGTTGTAGACGGTCGCTTTCAGTAGCATTTCACGGAGCTCCAGCCACCAGCTACGCGCACGCACGGCAGCGCCGAGCGTGCGCTTGATTGACGAGAAGACGGTTTCTGACATGGAGCGCTGGTGGTACCGATCACCGTCCATGCGGGCGTTATGAGCGTGATCGAGCGGGTTCATGATCCTGTGTTTGATCAGCGGTCTGATGCCGTTTTCGCGGAGTTCGTCGCGGAAGGCTTTCGCGTCGTAGCCTCGGTCGGCGGCAAGGCTTCGCAGGTCGCCGGCGTTCCGCCGGGCGGCCTGCGGGCCGATCTTCGCATCGTGTTTCTTCGAGGTAGTTGAGTGGATGTCGGTGATATACAGCGTTTCGACATCCACCAAAGCGGTGACTTTCAGCGCTCGAACGCGGTAGTTAGTGCGGTTGGCGTAGTGGCGGCTCGGTTGGTCGCGGTCGAAGCCAGTCGAATCAATGGCGGCGTGACCAGTGCGTTCCTCGACCGATGCGTCGAGGAACGCACGCCACGTCTTCGTTGGAATCCGCGCAAACCACGTGCGGAGGACAGTGTAGTGAGGAAGCCGCGTGAGGCCGATTTCGTCTAATACGCCGGGCATTTCGCTGAGCAAATCCACCGCAACGCGGTAGGATTTGCCCAGCTCTATACGAAGTGCATGCAGCGTGAGCATCGCCCACTCAGCGAACCCACGACCCCCTTCGGGGTCGGCGGGTTCGTCAGGGTTTGTAGCAACAGATTTACACTTAGCGACCGTAACACGTGTGAAGAGACGGACTTCAGATGTCACACCGATCTGTCTCTTCGCTTTCTACGGCAATAACGCAGTCGTGGCGTTTCCGTCTAGCGAAACTACAGAGCCGAAATTTACTCATCTACGGTCGGTCATATGACCAGCGTTCGAACGCTGAATCGGTGGTTTTCGGATTACGGCAGCGATACGGTGAGACGCTGTGGGCGAGAATGTGGGTCGGTCAGTACCGAGAACTTGTCATGAAATCAGCGGTGCGAAACATCGAACGCGCGATCGGGGGGTCAAACCGCTAAATTCAGGCGACTAAACAAGGCCCAGAGGGTGTATGCAGCAAAGGAGACATCCTACTTGCGTGGGTAGGGGGCTAGATTTCGGGTAAATTTCTTGAATGTACTCATCTTAGGTGCGTTCATGTCCGAGGCAACGCTGGACGGTCGTGGTCGTCTCACGCTCTCCAAAGAAATCAGAGAACGATATTGGTGAACGTTATTATATTGTCCAACTTCACGACGGTATCAAGTTGGTTCCAATCGAGGACGATCCGCTCGATGCCCTCCGTTCCGAGTTCGCGGACGTTGAGAAGACGACCGAGGAACTCCGCCAGGAAGCACGTAACGCAGCGATAGACGAGGCTGGACGCTGAATGTACGCAGAAACAGACTTCCTTCTGGCGCTCATCAGGCATGAAGACTGGCTTGGTGACGCTGCAGAGGCAGTCTACCGAGAGCACCAGGACGAACTGTGGAGTCTCAGTTCACCCTCATCGAACTGCTCATCGTTGCGTACCGTGAACGAAGGGATACTGAACGAGTCATCACAAATGCGGCTGCCCTGTTGGAGGTGCGCGGTGACGTGGACACAGTCGTCGCAGCTGCGACCTACGTCGAAGACCACGGGTTCGCACTCTTCGATGCGCTCCATCTCGTCGAATCCGATGGTGACACTATCGTCTCGAGTGATGAGGCGTACGAATCGTTTGCGCCACGACTTGACCTGAAGACAGTCCGAGACGAGTCAGTAACTCACGACTGAAGTCGTTGGCTTCCGCCGTGCAATTTTGTGAGCCGACCGAATCATCGCGCGGCCAGTACGGACCGTAACCGGCGATAAGCGTGCCGGGATACGATCGGGTCGTCCGCAAGCAGTTCGGTCGCCACGACCGAAAGACCGGACGCCGGACGGAACGCGAACGAAACGCCCGTGTGGACGCGGCGGGAACGGTCCGTATGGCCCACGACCGCATCCACGCCCGGCCGCCACACGACCCTGAGAACTGGCGCGAGGGAGTCGTTCGAGCGGTGACCGAACGCGACGGACACGCGGTGTTCGTGGTCGAACCGCTCCATCGGGACGGCGGCGAGCGGACGGACGCCGGGCGCGGGTCGAGCGCGACCGAACTCGTCGTAACGTTCGCCGTCCGGGACCTCGTCGTCCGGCGACTGGACGAGGGGGACCCCGTCGGCCAGCGGGTCTGGTTCCGTCGACGGGGCGAGGCCGTCTGACCGGACGTGGCGTTCGAGTCCCCTGTCGCCCAGAAGCTACATGCCCGACAGTCGACAACGGGGAGGTATGGATCGACCCGAACCGGCCGCCGACTGGCCCGACCGCCCCCTGTCAGAGGCCGAGGCCGAAGCCCTGCTCGACGACGTTGACGACGCCGTCGCGGTCTGGGTGATGGACCACGAGACGGGCGTCCGCTCGACGGTCGTCACCAAGGACGCACCCGACGACGCCGTCGTGGACGTGATCGTGGAGACGACGACCGGGTTCGACATGTACAGTTTCAGCCGTGGGCAGTGGATGGACTACGGCACCCAACGGAAGGACGACAGCGAGGCACCGTCAATGGCGGGGACGCTCGACAGCTACCGCGTGCTCGCCGGCGAGTCGACGACGCTCTAGCCGGGTGGGCGGGCGCGAGAGAGAGAGAGAGTACCGAGTGGTTCGTCCCGATCCGGGCGCTTTCCCCTCACGATGCCGGTCACGCGGGCTCTATCCCCGAGCGCCAGACGGTGTGTTGTACACGTTCTCACGAGTGATTTCTGCGGTGGAAATCTTATGTGGGAAAGAGAGACACTCGGCCCATGGAACAGACGAGGGGGAAGTGAGGTGGGGGCCGGGGAGGAACGCGCCGAGTCGGAGCGGTACCCCGTCCCCGCACCGGTCGGGCCGGGCCACTCGGAGGCGTGGTACGCTCCGGAAGTCCAAGCACAGTACGAACTCCACCCCGGCGTCGTCGCGACAGTCGTTACGGTCTCTTTCTTCAGGTTCTACACTCTGATATCAGTCTTGGAATAAACGAACGACTAAATTCTGTCTGAAGATACATTCTTTATTTAGCACAAGTTATAAGTGGTCTTGTACGATATATTCTGTACGAGTACAATTAATTAGTACGCGTACTATCCATGCTCAAAAATACACGACACTCGGTGGCGACCGTGCTAGTGGTGCTGGCCGTGAGCGCCTTGCTGGTAGCTTCATTAACGGCCTTCGCCGGGACAACCATTGCTCAGTCTACGACAGATATCAAAGCGGGGACTGCAATGACCGCCACTAACAACCCCTCTGAGTCAGGTCCGGTGCGATTCAATCAGCCGCCATCAGTGGACTTGCAGACTCGTGAGTTGACGGTAACTCAAAACACGCCGGGGACGGTTTCGCTATTCGTTCGTAATCCAGCGGTCAACGAACGCACGATGATCGTGGATGCTCAGATGGGTGTTGGTCCGGGCGTCTACATGGTTGGGAGCCGACTTGCCTCCGGCTCTGGTGCAGGGACCGTTGCGGCCACCTACGAGATACCGCCGGGGACAAGCCGAACTATCGAACTGGATATCTATCCGACTGAAGTGCGGGACATGACTGTGGACGGTACGGTCACCTACTGGCCAGAGGGCAACCGCGAGGCATACAACATACTCAACCCCAGTTTCCAGTTTACGGTCAGAGGTGTCCCTTCGCCGCCCGATAATCCCAGCGGTGATCGGACGGTCATCGGTACTGGTGCCGTTAGTGGGGATACTGGTGGCGGCGGTAATGGTGGTTGGCCTCCGCAGTCACTAATCCTGTACATCGGTGTTGCGGGCTTCCTCCTGCTTGGGGGCGTCGCGCTTATCCGCGGGTTCAGCCCAATCGAAATCATGTTAGAGGAGTAAGACTACGACAGCTTTTCTCAACCATGGGACGCAAACGAATCAAACTGCCGGCACGTGGTGGTAAGGTACGCATTAAACGTCAGCAACGAGATGGACCAGAATCCAAGGAAACGCCGAGAAAAAAACGCCCACCGACAGACGAGGACAGTAACGGGATCGAAATTCCCGAAGACGCGGTCGTCAATCAGATGGAGGACAAAGCAATCTCGCAGGTTCGACCCGGCAATGCTGACGACGTGGAGATGCTCTATGCATTGACTGGTCGTAGTCGACACCGAGTCCATAGCTTTCATTCACTGGCGTCAGCTAACGTTGTGAACGAGGCGACCTATGAGAGGATTTCCTATGATCGACAGCAGGTTATCCGATACGTAAATAGTGAACTCTCATACACGCCAGAGTTGTTTGTACTGGTCCATACACATCCCCGGCGTTCAGAGCCAAAACCATCAGGCCCAGACAAATCAAACTGGGTTGACGCAGGATCGACGTATCGACAGGCGTGGGAGGACGTGCGCGTTCGTTTCGGGATCCATGCGTTCACAGCTGAGTTTGATCAGCCAAAGAGTCGTTTTGCTCCGTCACGTCCGTCTGGGGATCAAACGCTTGTGGAGTGGCGTAGCCCGACACGTGACCACGCCTTCCGAGCGTATGCTTCCGATGCAACCGGAGTCCAGTTGAGGCTTGTATGACCGCCAATATCAATCCGGATAAGGAATTCAAGCGTCTCGTCAGTAACCTTGAGCTGGAGGAAGACGGGGCCAAAGTCGCCCGACTGATCAATCAAGTCCTGACAAACGATGACGCTGCCCTCCTGAAGATCTATCTCACACAAGCACGTGCCGAAACAAAGAAACTTCATACCGATCACCAGCTCTCGGAGGCCGAAGAGATGGTCCGACAAGTTGTCGCTGAACTGGATGATCCACCGTCAGCTGGTGATGTTGCGAAGTATATCGAGAGACAGCGGCCGGACATTGTTGAAGAGTCGAAGAGCCTCAGACACCGCTCGCACGTCTCAAAAGTGCTGAACCGACTCGTTGCTAAGGGTGAACTCGGGAAGTTGCGACATAACCAGACAATCTACTACGTCTCACCAAAGGAGGCTGTCCGGCAATGGAAACAACAGAGGGGCTACGATGGAGAGATCCCAGTAGAACAAGTCATCAACGAAGTGGTTGAAGAAACAGGCCTTCCGATCGGGCAGGCCCAGCAAATACTCTCCGAGCTTTGCTAGTCCAGCACACAGACATGGTTCCGAACATTCGCGCCCACAACAGGCACACATAAATTTAGTTATGATATCGTCTAAATATACATTGTCGGGATGGATCAGCGGTGTCCTTTTTTTGATCATCGTATTGAGTCTGATCAGTAGTCCAGTATCGGGAGATCAGAGCTGGGACCGATCGTCGATTCAGACTCCAGAGCCCCAGCCGGGGTTGGCTACTGCCACGTCGGGGTTCGCTCAGCAGAACGGCACAATTGGGATGAAGCACGTGCAAGTAGCTGTGCGGACCTCCGATACCAAGGTAGCTCCTGGTGAACGCGTAATCGTGTCTTATGATGGTGTAGCGTACACCTCAAATCCGGATTCGATCCGTCTTCAACTGATTGCGGTCATCCCTAGTGGCGTGTCGGTTTCGAATATGCAGGCGGAGGGATGTAATCCACAATGTCCTGTAACGAATAACGAGCTACAGCCCGGTGATCGACTCCGTCCAGGAAGCTTTACCCTGACGGCTGATGAAGAGGGGAGCTATCCAATTCTCATACGGGTCGTGTACACACTGAACAATGGAGATAACCGATCATGGACAAGGGTACAAGATATTTCTCTATCAGTTCAAGACGACTCGCCCCCAACACTAGTAGAACGAATTAGTGGAGTTTTGTCTACTGCATCCAGTAGAGTATATCCATCTTTGATCAACTACTTCCCGAGTATTCTCTTCGCGTTTGTATCTCTGCCAGTCATGTACAAATACAATAATCGGGTTGCTGAGAGACTCGCATGGTCTCTCAAGCAGGGAAGAATCGGCGCAGACGTCATAGTATTCCTGTTGATCGTAACAATTCCAATCAATTCATACTTTATTACAGCAATCATAGCTGCGTTTGCAAATCTGTCTGGTGAAGCTGGAAGTGGACTATTTATAATGTTATGTATTTGTAATTGTGTTATGTCAGTTATCGAATATGCTATAGGAGCATTATTAAAATGGGTTGAATTGAATATCATACTGCTCGTTTTTACTCTATCGTATACAATACTACAAACATTAGTATGAAATTAGTCTAATTGTGAATTCATAACTCAATACTGAAAATTTCAGATCTTGCTGCTCCAATCCCTCCATCATCAACCAGCACACCCCAGGAATAATCCTCATTTCGTTGGAGAATGAACGGCCGGGCAGATATTTTTCGTATATTTTCACTATCGAAGGTGTATTTGTAATTGGATTTTAAGAAAGGATTTCCATCTCCTTTTGAAACCAGCAAGGTGTGATTTAGATTTTTATTTCCTGAATCACTCGCTGTCCACTGAAATTCTGGCGTGATATTTGTTTCTTTACCCTCGGGACTGATAAGATGCACTGAAGGAAGTGTTCCGCGCTCCTCTTCTTTTTTACCTGGCATACACACTCAATAATCAGACAGTCTATAATAATTAAACTAACGCAGCGTCATGAATCTACTAGCAGTTGCTGTTTGTGGAACGCCCAAGATACCGCTCCCCTACGAGGACCGCCCGGTCAGTATCGACGGAGGCCCTCGTGGAGTGTATCTCCGACACAGAAGGGCGTCTCGTTTACCATACGAAAATCACGAGGTCGAACTCAATCGCTCACGGTGGACGGCCTCATGGCCGAAAAGAACGATCATAATTTAAATTGCACTATAAATCTCCGATCGTACCTCCAGTGGCGACAGAGGTGATGTCCCTGCTCAGTCACGCTCCACAAGGGTGACCCGAGAGAGAACTCGGGTCCAAATCGAAGTCGACTCTGTTGGTGCAGTCGTCTCGTCGGGAGCGCTCTCCGGTCGATGAGTATCATTCTCTCGGCGGGCGTTTTCCAGTTGCGTTCGCAACGTTTCGTTCTGCGCTTCAAGCCGTTCAATGCGAGCCTCCAGTCGGTCGACGATGTCAAGCAAGCGTGGGTCAGAGTCAGTTGCAGACGCACCATTCCGAGGAGCAGATGGGGAGTGCTGAGAGCTCAACTCGGGCCTCAGGCGCTCATCACGCGTTGCCGCAGTGCCATCGGGTCGTGATTTCGGGGTCGACTCTGTCGGTTCGTAGAAATCATCGACACGATGGACAGCCCGCTCGACGGTTTTCTGTCCGTACGTACTTCCATCGGCGAAATGTACCTCGTCCCACTTGGCACGCATCAGCCCCGAGCACCGGAAGAGGCGATCGATCTGTGCAGTGTCTCCCCCAGTCCAGAACGCCAAGTGGAAGCACAGGGCCATGTCCGCCTCCGACTGGCTGTCGTAGCCGCTCGTCGACCCGTTCCATAGCCGC
Source organism: Salinigranum marinum (assembly GCF_024228675.1). Lineage (NCBI taxonomy): Archaea > Methanobacteriati > Methanobacteriota > Halobacteria > Halobacteriales > Haloferacaceae > Salinigranum > Salinigranum marinum. Next base: position 2,313,013 of record NZ_CP100461.1, read on the forward strand.
TCGAACTTGGCGCTATTCGTCGCGCTCATCGCTTTCTCAAGTACCGTCTCGTCGTCGAGGCCGGTGTTCGAAGCGTTGGCACGTCTGCCCTCGGTGACAGTCCCGTTATGTTCGTCACCGTCAGTCGGTTCGTCGTCAGCTACGTACTCAGCGTGGACCGCAGCGAGTTCGGATAGTCGGTCCGCGACTGGACGTGATGGGTCATGGACGCTGTCACCGGTCACGGTGAAGTAGCGAGCAGTCTCGTAGCACTCCACGTTACCGCGCCGGTTCGGTCCCGCTGGAAGAGAGCCCCTGGCGATGATGTGATACCCCGTTTCAGATGGACTGATCTCCGTATACGAGTCCAAGCGCTCGATGATATCAGTCGCCCATCCAGCGACCTCATCACCTGTGCGGCAATCATCGAGATCAACGCCAACGAAGGGATCGTCGTCGGTAAAGACGAATCCGATGCCAGCGGCTGAAGATGTGGCACGAGCGTACTCACACGCTCTCTCGAAATTCGTCCATGTTTCGGGATCGGTCGCTGAGGCATACCGGCCCGTGGAAGGATCGATCGGGATCTTCGTCTGCTTGCCGTCTCTCGTCTCCGTTTGCCAGCAGACCCATTGGTCGCAGTCGAGGAGATCAGACGGGAGTCGATCAGTAGTCGGTAGTGCGGTCATACGTGGGGTTGATTATCATTGATTGTGTTGAGACGAATACGTCCACACATATCATAATATTTTCGGTAATTCTGGTTTTGACGATGGTTTCGAGAGAGGTAACAGACACAAGTTGAACGGTAGTACGATCGACATTCAGCACCAGTCCTGTCGGTGTGGCGAGAATGGAGGAAATATTTGGTTCCTGGTATTATTTAACAGATGGTATCGATCCCGAATACATATTTAGATTGATGATACGCTCCAGGACCTACACACGATCTTAATCGGGGCCCAGTCGACTCGGCTCTCGATGACGGACAATGCGCGGCGGCAAAGTCATAATCCTCATAATCGGTTTATTTCGTCCTATGCTACGTATTAAGTCCTCTAAGACCTTCAAAGATGGTTCATAACCGGCCATCGCTCCGCAAGAGAGTCGCTGTGAGATTCAACAGAGGGGGAACTAGGAGGAACCATTGGCACTGAACGAGGGGATATCGCTGTGGTGGGAAACGCCTTGCACAACCGAGAGAGAGGGTAAACCGAGAGAAGAGGGAACAACTCGACGCGGCGACAAACATCACGTCAGGGATGAAATCCTCATAATCGGGTTCCGTCTGGCGATTTCGGGAGCCCATATTCGGCCAGTGGCAACGTTCGGGCGTCCAGTATCGCAGACCACCAATAGCCGAGATTCAGGCATCTGGACCCACTAAGACCCGCGAATCGTCCTAACACTCTCGCGGTCTCGCTACGGACCCCCCTCACGAACGCCCTCAAAACCGTCCTAGTCCCACGCCATGAATGGCCCCAGAGACACTCTGTGCGGGGTCTGTGCCGATTATGAACGTCACATCGCGACCCGAGACGACCGGAGACCACCCATCGACTCATACTAGCCCTTCGTACCGATTATGAACCGCTCATCGTCCCAGATCCCTACATCACAGTCGACAGCAGCAGCCGACACCCATCTCCGTTCAGGCGGACCAGTCCACGCTCGCTCTCAGCATCGCTCAGCTATCAGATCAAAAATATGTCTTCCGAAAATCCAGCGGCATCTCTTCTATCAAATTTCAAAAACACCGAGCCGAGCAGAAGAAAGTCGTAGTCGATAGTCGCTGAGACTGCTCTGTCAGAGCAACACCAGTCACAGCTCCCGGACCAGGTTTTCCTCCGCACGACGATAGTCAACCTTCCGATAGATTCAACTCAAAGATCGGGTTAAACGTGATCGCCTTCGAGGCGATCGCGGAGGTACTCGACGTTGTACATCGCAGTCAGGCCGGGAGTGTCGATCCGGTACTGGTGTGGCGGCGTCGTAGAGCTGTACTCTTTTTCGACCCGGGTGATTCCATCGAGCGGCTCGTTCAGCGCGCGAAGGATCTTGTACCCCTCTTTTTGCTTCCAGCAGACCCAGATCGCGTCTTCCGGATCGCATGCGGCCATCTTGTCGTAGTCAGCAGGAACAGCTCGTCTGACGTCGTGGTTTACACGCTCGGCCTCGAGCGTCACGACGACGTTGCCCTCGGCATCGAGTCCCGCCGCATCGATACGACGTGACTCGGTATGGGGCGTCGTATCGCTGGACTCTGCGTTCGCGTCGGTGTCGGCAGCAGCCTCAGTCGTTTCTTCCACTTCCGCCTCTGTGTCTGTCTTTTCGTCTCCGTTCGCATTCGTGGCCACATCTCGATCTGCCTCACCACCTCCGACACCTCCACCAGTCGTCTCGATCGGCGCCCGGTCGAGGTCGAAGTATTTGATTACCTCCGTCACCGGCGACTCGGGGTCGTCCCTGTACGACTGGACGAGATACCGATAGCCGACCTCGACCATCATCACGTGGAGGCTCGACTCCTCGAGATCGCCCGTTCCGTGGCCGAAGTCGACGCCCTCGCGGTAGGCCTCGCCGATCACGTTCCGGCCCGTTGGCGTGACCGAGTAGAGCCGGTGTGGGTGGTTAGCGTCGTGTGTCAGGTACCCCGCCTCAATAAGCCGCTGGACGTCCTCGTTCGAGGCACCGACGTGCTCCAGCAGTCGGATCATCGAATCGTGTAAGAGGTCGTACTCAGGTGGCTCATAGCGGAGCTGCTGCGCGTTGTGAATCACCTGTAGTAACAGCAGCTCACGATCCGAGAGATCCGTCTCCGCGCGCTCCGCATGGGAGAGTTTGAGATTCACGTCCGTGATCGGGATGTCGTCGGGGTCGACAGCCTCCAGCGACGAGCAACAGGAGATGGCCCGTTTCATCCCGTCAGACGATGGGTCGTAGCGGTTGCCACACTCCGTGCAGTCCAGTGCGTGCCGCTCGTCGACGTACGTGACCGTCTTCGGCAGTCGTCGGGTGTACGGAAGCGCAGTGTCGACGCGGGGAAGCCGGTCCGGATCGTCGTCGGCTCCTGCGTCGTCTTCCCCACTCATCGCAGCCGTCTCGACGGCCGGCGCTCCGACTGCATCTTCGACCCCGTCACGCTCGGCATCGACCGTACTCGGCTGTGCGACCGTGATCCCGTGGCGTCGCCGCGTCCGGTCCGTACACCGCACCTGTTCGATCTCACACTGCAGTTCCGCATAACCCCGCAGCGGATCCGGACCCTCGGGATGGCCCGATGGAAGCGGAGCGGAATCGAGCACGAACGGTCGCGGTTCGGTCTGTCCGAAGCCAGCCGGAAGAGTACAGAACCACTCGCCGCGTGAGAGGGCACGCAGTCGGTTGGCCACCTCCTGCGGTGGCATATCGCTCGTGGCGAGTCGTGCCGCGAGGTCGCGATCCAGCGGGACGTTCCCGGTGACGATCGTCGAGACGTTGTTCAGGACTTCGTTGTACGTCTCCTCGTCAGCGTGCTTCAACTGCGCGGGGTACTGCATCGACAGCGTGACGCTACAGCCGAACGAGCGGGCTTGCTTGAGCAAGTCCGTGACGACGCCCGACCCCGCCACCTTCGACGCCTCCTCGACGAACAGGTTCACCAGCGGGAGCGTCGTGTCACCAGCGTCGGCGTTTTCCTCACGGTCACGGTCACCATCCGTGGTTCGATCCGTACGATAGTCGAGATCGTCACTGACTCCCAGGGCCCGCCCCGAGTCCGGAGTCGAGCCATGGCCCTGACCGTGACGCTGCTCCGGAGTTTGATCGTGGCTTCGCTCATGTCCGTACCGTTGCTGCTGTCGGTGCGTTCGTCGACGCAGTGCCGTCCAGAGCTTCGAGACGATGAGAACCGTCAGCGCCCGCTGTGCCTCCTCACGCAGCCCCCCCGTGTCGAAGATGACGATCGTGTTCGTGTCGAGCACGTCGCCGAACTCGAACGACGGGATAGTCTCACGCGGGTGCTGATTCTCTGAGCCAGAGCCGGGCGTTTCGGAGGTGGGTGTGGACACGGACTCGGCCTCGAACTCGAACTCAGGCTCGGACTCGGCCTCGGCCTCGAACTCGGACGGAGCGTCGGACTCGGATCCGTGTTTGGATCGCCGTGTCGATTCGCGTCCGACATCGGAGCGGTGAGACGCATCCAGACGGTCGGTCTCACCGGCGCTGTCGCGACCATCGAGGTCAGTCTGGTCCGCGATCGAGTAAGCGTGAGAGTCAGCGTGAGCATCGACGTCGGGATCGGAGCTCTCGGGTGAGTCTGCGACAGCTCCCGAACCGGGGGCTGGTCCCACGTTGTTGAGGACCGTGCTGAGATACGTGTGGTTCGTGATCTCGTCGACGCGGTTGAGCACGCCGTTCATGATGTTCGTGAACTCACGCTCACCAGCAGTGACGGCGTCTTCGAGGACCGTCTGGGTCTCGATATCGGAAACAGCAGGGGCGGTCTGCTCGCGACGCATCCACGAGAGCGTCGCCCTGAACTCGCGGTGACTGAACGCGTCCTGGCCGTGGACAGGGTCGAACATCGCCGTCAGCACCGCCTCGATGAGCTTCGCCGAGAGCGGGGCGCTGTCGTACCACTCGCGACTCTTGAGCTGGCAGATGATCTCGACGTAGTGGTCGATGACGTCCGCGACCGCAACGCTGTGGGGAACACCGGCCAGAAGCTGATCCCGAATGTCGAAAAACGAGAAGGCCGGGAGGAACTGAGCCGCGTCGAAGTAGATGATATCGTCGAGTTCCGCCTGTTCCTCACGGGTATACTTCATCTGCATCAGGTCGTCCGCCATCCCGTCGCCCTTCTGATCGATGAGGACCGTCGCTCCCTGTGTGGCCGCGTGGTTGTCGAGCAAGCCGATCGTCGCCGCCGTCGTCTTCCCCGACCCGGTCTTCCCGAACCAGGCGACGTGAAGCCGCTGGAGTGCCGGCGGGAGTCGCACGACGAACGAGTCGGTACGTATACCCGAGTCCGTGGTACCGGAATCTGTCCGACCCACTACTCGAGAAGTGGAGTCGTGGTATCCGACACCGTGCTCGTCGACGCCCGTCGTCCATCCCGGCTGGAGCGTCCCGAGCGTCAGGCCCGGGCCCCGATATCGTGACAACAGCTCACGCGACGGCGGTGGCCCCTCGGGGCGGGCACGCTCACCGGGCGTGGGGGCGAGTGCCTCCATCGCCGTCGGTGTGAGACTCCCACCGTCGAGCAGGCAGAACACGGAGGCCTCACGAGGGCCCGCGACGATCCCTCGGCTCGTGGGCTGGACGCCCGGCAAGCGCGTCGTGACGCGGTCGTACTCGGGAGTCTGAAGGGTCCGGCCACAGAGCGCGTCGCGAACCGCAATTGCGTCACTCCCACGGCGGTGACGACCCTCGATCGTGTGGTACGGACCACGCATGCTACTGAACGCACTCGTGAGTTCCGTGCAAAGTGACGCAGCACCGACGGCGTCAGTGTCCACGGTAGGGGGCGGACTGGTCTGGGTGGTGGGCGGCGCAGTCGACTCGTGCAGCCGGTCACAGGCAACCACGCGAGCGTTCACGACGAACGAGCGGTCGGCATCGCGAGCCTCGATCGCGCGGACTCGGTCGACTGGATTCGATTCACTACCCGTGGCCGTGCCTCCACCGGAACTGAAGGGATCGTCGGTCATCTCACCTCGCCGCCGTTCTAGCGTCTCTCTGTTACGAGTGCCGTATTCTCCACTTCCGAGATCCAGATTGTCGAACCACCGGTCGACGAACGTGTCGCGGCCTTCGAGCAGGTTGTATCGGCGTTCCTCGGCGGCACCAGCCCACGACGGCATCGGTTGCACGAGCGCCTGATACACCGCGGGGATCGAACTGGCCGCGAGCGTCTCGACCACTGTCGACAGCGGCGGCCGCGAGTCGATGTCGGCGCTGCCGTTGTCGTACCACGCTTCGAGTGGAACGAGACGCGTCTGCCAGTCAGCACGCCGCGTTGTCTTGCCGACGAACTCGACGGCGTGGTACGCGCCTGTCTCGTCGATGGGATCGGGAGACGCGCTCGTGTCTCCGTCAGCAGTCACGGCTGCGTCCGAATCGCTATCTGCGGTCTCTTTTCGGTCGGAGTCCACCTCATCTGTGGGTGGAGCCGAGGGGTGCGTTAACTGATCCTCCGAGCTGGCTTCATCTAGCTCGTCGCCCTCCACGTCGAGGTGTGAACCAGACAGGTCTGGCGCGGCAGCATCCCCTTCCACCGGTTGTGAGAGCGGCGCGGCGAGTACGGCTTCGGGATGCCAGAGGACGCATTCAATCTCGTACGTGTTCGGGAGCATTGCGCGAACGAGCCGCTCGAACGCGGCCAGGCCGGCGTCTCCGTTAGCGGTAGTATCGACACCCGTGTCGGCGGCTGGATCCGTGGGTGGGTGCCCAGTCACCGATCCGATGCCGAGGTAGTACTGGATCGGTGTCTCCGGGTCGCCGTCTGTGACGACGAGGCACTCGAACGATCTGGGTGTGTCTTTTCTTCCAAGGAGGCGCTTAGCTACTCGACGTCGCAATCGTGAGGATCTGTGATCGACCGGCCGCTCCTGCAAGAACTCGTAGAATCGTAGGATCTGTGTGTGCACCGTCTTCGGATTGAGCGACGTGTCAGTCGGAACGATGTGGAGGTACGTCCGCTGTGCGTCGAAATCGGTCGCGGAGGAGTTGGCAGATGGCGCAGGTGGTTCGGTCGTAACTGGGTGTCGTTCGGAAGGAGGCATCGGTTCACCGCAATTAGTATACTAATTCCATACATTCAATATAATTATATTGTCTACCCAGAGAGATTTCGAGGGACTCGGTCTGGTGTCAAGGGTGTAGCGGGATAGTAGTGTGTACTCACACTACTATTTATCAAGTACGACCTCTTACTCCCAAACATGAGTAGTGAGGGGGTTGACTCCGAGAGCAAGGTGTCTGGAAATCAGGCGAACATTCCCGCCCATATCCGCCGGAAGCTCGATATCGACGATGGCGACAAACTCCGCTGGCGCATCGAGGACGATGGAACTCTCCGCGTCCAGGTCGTCCAGCAACGAAGCGGCACGTTCGGGGATTTCGACGGCTACGATGGAGATCGAGAAACGGAGGTCACAGACGAACACGATGCGTGGGGCGTCGACATCGAATAGATGCCGCGTGCTCTCGTGGATACGACAGTTCTCTTCGCGGCGGCGTATCGTCGGGACGGTGCACATGACGATGCCCTCCGAATACTCCAGGGAGTCGATACTGCTGACCTCCCTGAGGTGGTGGTCCTCGATTACGTCCTTGCAGAGACGCTGAACGGGTTGACGACTCACGCAGGCCACGATGCCGCGACCGACTTCCTCGACCGAATCGAGGAAAATACTCGATTCCACATCGACTCTCTGACTGGGGATGCCTTCGCGACGGGGAAAGCGCTCTTCCGGCAGTACGAACAGTTCTCCTTCGTCGACGCTTGCATCGTCGCCTACATGCAGACCGAAGAACTCGGCTACCTCTACGCGTTCGACGATGACTTCGACGCTGCGGAGGACGTCTACCGACTCGATACCGCTACCGATCCATACCAACCAGAGTAACCGAGATGCACCAGTATTCACCGCTGCAGTCTTTCTGTTCCGTCCCACTCCGATTCGTGTGGGCTGTCGTTGCTCATCCGGGTGATCGGGTGTACGTTACTCGGCTGACTGTCGAGCGATCGCTCCTTTCTCGACCAGTGTGACGACCGCGCCTCGCCGCGCGTCACGGCTCGATCTCGCGGGCACGGCCCGCTCGAACACCCGCGGGACTCCGTCCCGCGCTCTCGCCGTTCGCTTCGCGGCACTCACTCCGGAAGACTCGCGCTGCTCGTCTTCCGTGCGCCCACTCGCTTCGCTCGTGGGAACGCCGTTCGTTCCGCGCTTCGCTCGCCTCCACGGAGCGGGAGCCGCGCTCGCGGTTTCACCGCTCGCTTCGCGACGTTCGCGTTGCTCACGTCTCGCTTTCGCTCGCACCCTCCCGGTGCGCCAGCAGACAAGTGTGGTTGCGCCCCTCGCAGTCAGATCTTCGTTGAGCGACGTTCTACGCGCCCATCGGTTATCGTGACTGCGTCTTTCTCTTCCAGACGTCTCACAATCTCCTGTACGTCTGCTACAGGACGGTTGAATTCCTGTTGCAGGTCAGCCACCGATTTCGGTTCGTCAAGCGCGTGAAGCACCTCCAGGTCCTCGTAGACGCGTTCGGTAGTCTTCGCGACAGGGTCGTGCAATGGTGTCACCACGTTGTATTGTTCGGTGAGATCGGTCAACGCTTCGTTCACGTACGTCACGAACAGCTCTTGCCCCAGTAATTCGACCTGCATCTCGAGTTCTGCTTCGGCGATGTCGAACTCGAGGCCGGTCTGCATCAACGAGAACATATCCTCGATGTCGTCCACCCGGCCGGCGACTGCTTTGAACATGCCTTGTTTTGCGGTCGACTAACGGCAGCTTCAGACGCTCTCACGGGAAGATTCCGTCACGCTAACCCGTAATTGGACGCCGTCTGGCGATATGGCATCGCTCAGACGGCTAGCACGGATGTGTCGAGATCTTGCCAAACAGCACGTTGACGACCCGGAAGTACCCGCCGCGCCGGACGGCGCGGGCGGGTACGCGAAATGGGTGCAGATCGCCTTGATTCTGTACCGCGTCGAGTTGGAGAAGAGCCTCCGTGAGACTGAAGACTATCTTAACGAGATGCCCGGTGTCCTCGCCGTGTTCGAACTTGACGAGGCACCGCACTACAGTTCGTTCTGCCGGTGGGAACAAGAGTACCGGATGCGTGACCTGCGCCGCCTGCTCCGCGCTTCGGCGGAGCAGGCGGGCTGGAGTGGTGAAGCCGCGATTGACGCGAGTGGCTTCCAGCGCGATCAAACCAGCTACCACTACCGCGACCGCGCGAATTACTCGTTCCAGTCGATGAAGACGACGATCTTGATCGACGTGAACTCGCTGGCGATCAAGGACGTTCATTTCACGACGAAGAAAGCCTGGGACGGCCACATCGGGATGCAGGTCTTCCGCCGGAACGCGGAAGACCTGCGTGTGTTGTCTGCTGATGCGAACTATTCGTGGAGCGACCTCCGCGAGGAGTGTCGCTCCAACTCAACGCGACCGTTGATCAAGCACAGGGAGCAGACACCGTTGCAGAAGGCCCACAACGCCCGGATGAACGAGGACTACAACCAACGCTGGATGAGCGAGACAGGTTTCTCGCAGTTGAAGGAAGACGACGGCGAGAAGCTCCGCTCCCGGAGCTGGCATGGCCAGTTCCGGGAGCTGACTCGCAAGTGCATCGTGCATAACCTGACGCAGGCGGCGAGTTAGGGCTCGCCGTCTGCTCCCCTTCTCCGGACGTATCCGGGAGAGGCATCGCCGCCGTCACCGGAACAATGGAGCAAGGTACCATAGTTTTGACTCATCAGCAACCGCTGTGAGTGACAGCTACTGCATCTTCTGAGGGCGAGAAGCCGTCTTTAGCGCCGTAAAATTGTAGATCAGCAACCCCACCCCGACGCTGTCTTGCGTTCAACAAGGCATTTGAACAGGAAGATATCTTCTGGACTCACGAGCTCGACCACGAGATCTCCCGGGTCGAGATAGCGCTCGCTCCGCTCACGAATGCCTGGAGACAGAATCAGTTTGCCGATCACTTGCTGATTGAAGATGTCGATACGGCACCCGTCATCGTTCTCGAAGATTCGCTGGGCACCGAGTTCTTCGTACTCTTCGTCCGGCTCCCGGACGATATCGTATCCCAGTTCAAGCAGCACCACTTGTAACTGACTCAGGTCGTCGCCGGAAGAGACGATGAGGTTGATGTCTTTGGTCGTCTCTTTGAGACCGCGAAACGCCATCGACCCACCGCCAATCAAGAAGACGGTGAGTGGATTGTCCAGCTGCTGACCGATGCGCTCGAGTTCTGAGCGAATGTATGCGCTATCAAACCGTGCCCTCATAGCGTCACCTCGTACTCTTCAGCGAGTTCTTCGAAGTCCTCCCACTCGGGAAGATAAGACGTTCGCTGGTCGCCACTGGTGTCGAGATATGTGCAGAGTTCGTCGACGACGCCGTCGACGCGGTACGTGACGGCTTGGGTTTGGAGTTCGTCGCAGTCGATGTCGACGTGACTGAGCAAGAGCAGGCAGTATGACTGAGCCCGTGCGCCCGAATCGATCACGAGCATGTGGCAGCACAACATCTCCGGCGAGAGCTCACTCGTTGTCTCCGAATAGAGGTAGTGTCTGCGGTCACGTGCCAACAGCGGGAGGCCATATCGCTGGAATTGGTCTGGCCCTGTCGGAATGAACTGTTCGTTGGCGATCTCAGTCGTCGTCTGCACAAGGAACTCGTCAAGCGATTCCCACAGAATCGTGTACGTGTTGGTCTGTTCTTCGACAGTCTGGCGGTGGGCGTGATGTGCAAGCTCACGAGCGAATTCACTTAGCTGTTTGAAGCCGTCGTTCAGTGCGTACGTCCCGTCGTCGGTTCGGTAGACGACTCCGCGATGCTGAAGTGGGGCAAGCGCACGGTGGACGGTACTTCTGTGGACGTCGGCATGGCGTGCGAGATCGGTCGCGGTCCGTGGGGTGTCGAGGTAGTAGCACACACGGAGGGCTGACCCTGACAACAACTCCGGCCAGTCGATGTGTGAATACCGCTGCGTGAGGTCCGTGAGTAACTCGAGTGCCTTTGCGTCCGACAGTCGAATCTGCTTAGTCTTCCCCTGTCGGCGTGTCTCGACGAGGCCAGCTGTTTCGAGCCGTTCGACGAGTTCTGAGGTGTAGCTGGGACTCCGGTCAAGACTTGTTGCGAGTTCAGAGACCGTCTGCTCACCGTGGAAGGTAGTGAGAGCGCGAACCTCGCCTTCTGTGAGCATCTTGTTGCATACTAGCGAACTAATATATAAATCCTTTCGGTGTTTTGCAACAATCTGCTGGCTCAGTCGAGATGGGAAACTGAAGGATGAAGCCCTCGACGGCTCAGCATTCCGCGACCACGCGAGACTACATCTCGCTTGTTCCCGTTCGCTCCGGAAGACTCGCTTCGCTCGTCTTCCGTGCTCCCACTCGCTTCGCTCGTGGGAACGCCGTTCGTTCCGCGCTTCGCTCGCCTCCACGGAGCGGGAGCCCGAGCGGCCAGCGGCTCGTTCTTTCACTCTCGACGAGGCGTCTCGCTCGCGCCCTCACGGGCGCTCACGACGGCGCGAGCGAGATCGCGCAGATGGTCCTCTCGGCGTCTTCCTCGGCGGAAGCCAGTCAGCCGCCAAGTCCTTCGTCGACCGCGCCGATTCGCACCCCATTGTCATTACACACTTGGATATAAGTGAAGAGCCGATTTACTAATGAAGTATTAATAGTTCGATTACGTTGTGCATTACATGGAACACGAGGTGAAAAAGCAGCCCCAGAGCGGTATCAGAATATCACTCCAAGTACCCTCTCAAGACCCTGAAATATACAAGAACAAGGCGACCAACGATATCCTTCTCTTTTTATCTCGACACCGATTCGACGAGTTCTCCGTTTCAGAAATCGCAACCCAGACTGGAAACACTAAACCAACCGTAGGACGGGCGGTCGATGTCCTGAGGTCGAACGATCTCGTCGTTGAAGAACCGGGTGGTAACCAACGTCTCGTCCGGATCAACCGTGACCGTCTCTCGGTTCCTGATGATCCGATTCTCCAGATTCCACAGTCCGAATTTCACAAACCAGTAAAAGCTGCTGTGGACGAACTCACTGAGACGATCGATAACACCCTGGGTATCTTGCTCTACGGAAGTGTTGCGCGAGGGGAAGCAGACCGTCGGAGCGATATCGATCTATGGGTCCTCGTGAGCGAAGATCGAGCAGCGGGTCAACGGGCAGCCAATAGAGTCGCTCGCGAACTTGAGGAACGGGAGTTCGAATCAGGCCGCTACGCGTACGACATCGACGTGGAGGACGTGTCCTCTATCCCGATGTACACCGAGGACATCCGTGAGATCGTGTTGGCTGGGATCCCCGTACACAAGAAATCCGATTTCGAGACCGTCGAACGGCTTCTCATGAACGAGGTAGAACGTGATGAGTAACGGATCGGATCCGAATGAGATACTCGATGCTCTCGGACGGGCGCAAGATGCATTCGACTATCGGGGTCGCGGGAGGCCAACTCCAGAACACGGAATCGAATCAGGCGGGGATTGGGAGACACAGCTCACGAAAGCGTGCAGGCTCTTGGAAGTGATCGAGTCCATCGAAGAGCACAATGGCCACTTCACGGCGATTATCGAACTGAGCTTCGGTGCTATCGAACGGTCGATCGAGGCGTACGCGGTAGCGATGAGTGGAGACGAAGTAGAGGAGTTCCGGGATCACGAATTCAGCTATGAGCGTGCCCACCAACTTGGTCTCTTCGAGAGGGAAACAGCCGAGAACATGAAGAACTTGTATTCGGAAAATAGGACCGAGAGTTACTACGGCGGTGGACAGCCGACCGATCATCAAGCCGAGGCCATGGCTGAACTCGCTCGGAGTGTACACGGCTTCGTCGTCGACCAGATCCGAGAGGGTGGGGTTTGCATTTGTGACGCGGATTAACTGGAACGCTCTTGGGAAGCAGGTTGTTGGTCGCATAGAGCTGGCGCTGTCGAAGCGCAGCGGGCAAGGGTGACGCGAATGCGTCACCCGATGCAATGTTCCCAGTTGAATTGCTGAACTCAGAGGCGAGCGCCGCGAACCTGCTGGAGCAGGTTCGCTGGTTCGATGGCCTCTACTGCCCGCGCTGCCGGTCTGAGTCAGTGATCAAACACGGCAGCTATCGACACTACCAACGGTCTCTCTGTAAGGATTGCGACCGCACGTTCAACCCCACGACCGGCACGATCTTCGCGCACGCGAAGATCGGCCTCGACAAGCCCTTGTTCGCGTTCTACACGTTGCTTCGGTTCAACACGAGTATTCGCCAGCTAGACGCTGAGCTCGACGTCTCCTACCGGTCACTCCGGCGGCGCGTCGAGCAGTTCGCCAGAACGCTCGACGCGCCAGCCATCGATCTCGTTGGTCCAGTCGAGATCGACGAAGTGTACGTCACCGCGGGGCTGAAAGGCCGCGAGCGCGACCAGGAGTCGCGCTCGCGTGGCCTGTCGAAACGTGGTCGTGGAAGCTACGCCGAGGACAAGCCACCGGTGTTCACACTCGTTGATCGCGGCAGCGGTCAGCGATACGTCGTGCCAGCGAAATCAGCTGACGAATCGGCCGTGCGACTCCTCTTCGGCGCCCGCGAGGAGGAGTCGCTCACTGTCTACACCGACGGATTTCGAGCATACGATCCACTCGAAGATGACGAGAACTTCCAACGAGAAGCGGTGATTCACGGCGACGGCGAATACGTAGATGGAGACGCGCACGTGAACTCCTGCGAGAGCCACGCGTCGCTGGCGCGACGGTGGCTCTTGCCGCACCGAGGTGTCTCAAAAGACAAGCTGACGCCGTATCTCAGAGCGTTCCAACTTCGCCGACGAATCTTCCGCAAACCTGGTCGAGACGCCCTCAAAGAAATCGTTCGAACCGTTCTCTAACTCACCAACAATGTGCTTCCCATGAGCGAACCATCAATGTCTGATCGAAGTGACGTACTGAATATTAAGCATGAGTTCAGCAAACAACCGATCTTCACACCGATGGCGGTGTGAGCCACCTGACGCTCCGAACGGGAGGTTACGAGTCGGTTGGGCCGTAGCCAACGAATCAGGCTATCTGTTGAGCCACGGCTCTCGTCACCGTTTGGTCGACGATTGCCACTGCGCGTTCGATATCGGGCTCGCGAAGAGAGACGACAGCCCACGGCGAGACAAACGATCGTTCCGAGAGGCCGCTTCGACGAACCCTCCCTCCAGCGAAATCGATGGTGGGTATTCTCTCGTCGTGATGCCGGCGGCGATGTATTGTTCACCCGCGAATGGGTGTGTCGCGTCGCTCAAGATGAGGTAGGGTCTTCGAGGAGTTGACCATAGGGATCGGAGGCGACGACGATGCTTCCACGTCGAAGCATCGCTCGTCGTTCGCTTCAGCGTCAACATCTGGGAGTGCAGCGTCCCAGTCGGGGTTTGTATCGTAGTGATCGCCCTCGAATCGGTCAGCAACTGCCCGCAGGCCGATCTCACTGGCTGTTTGAGCGTCGTACGCCTCGATGTTGATCGCCCAATACTCACCTTTGTGTCGGACGAGTCCTCGCTCGTCGAGGCGGCTCAGCGTCGTCCCAACACTTCCTCGCGGGATGTCGAGTTCGTCGGCAAGTTCGCTCGGTGTGAACCCAAGTTCGGAATGCTGTGCGAGGTGTTCGAGAATCCGCCGCCCGTTCGTTCCTTCATCTGGAAGGCTACTCGGATGGTAGCTCTCGAAATCGACCGGCATTGTAATCTACTGTAACTGTGTGATAACGAGTGTAATTAAGTTTCTGCTATCGGGACGCATCCAAGCGTGCAGAGGCGTTGGCCGAAGAGTGGGATGACACAGCTGACGAGGCGTGGAACGATCTAGCTGAATGAAGGAGGAGACAGCGCTTCGGCGTGGCGATGTCGTCATCGCCCAGTTGGACCCCGCCGAGGGTCACGAGGCGAATACAACGAGGTTAACTTTTCTACCGCAGCCTTTGCTCGAGACGCAAAGAACATTTCAGACCTGCTCCGACAGACGCACCCGGACGTTCATGCGGCTGCGACGGCTACCGTGCTCATGAGCAACTGGCCCGTGTCGAACCGATCCAGTGGTACCCTGATCCCGCGGACGACCGCTCGGAACGAGCGGAGTCCGACGGCCGAGACCGCGATCGTGTTGATCGGGTTCTTTCTGATCCAGTTTCCACTGACGCTTTTGGGACTGGTCGGGCTGTTCGCGCTGAGTCCGCTCGTCTTCGTCGAGCCCTGGACGCTCGTCACCAACGTGTACGCTCACGCGAGCCCGGGGCATCTCGTGGGGAACCTTCTCGGCTTGATCCTGTTCGGAGCGCTCGTCGAGCGTGTGACCAGCCGACGGCGGTTCCACGCGTTCTTTCTGCTCACTGGTATGCTCGCTGGGCTCGCCGAAGTCGGGGCCGGGACCGTCCTGACGGTACGCCCTCGCGGCGTCCTGGGCGCGTCCGGGGCCGTCTTCGCTCTCATGGGATACCTGATCACCGGCAACAGAGTCGCCGATGGACTGCTCCGCAGGGTGGACCGCGTGACCGAGTCGGACCGGGCGACCACGGTTGTGCTCATCTCCGTTGCAGTGATACTCGCGATACTGTTGTCGGGGCCCGGATCGGCTCTCATCGGTCATATGACCGGCCTCGTTCTCGGACTGTTCGCCGGGCGAATCCGGTTGCTCCACCTTCGGACGAGGTGAGGATGTTTCGGACCTCCCAGGTGTAGACTCGCGCTGGGCAGTACAGCGCGGTCGTCTGTTCTCATGACGGCATTGTGCGATGATGTGTCTCCGACGACTGGCCGAACAGTGGACCACGTAGCGAGCGTCGGACCTGTCCGGTCGTGATCGCCCTCGAATCGGTCAGCAACTGCCCGCGGGCCGATCTCACTGGCTGTTTGAGCGTCGTCCGCCTCGATATTGATCGCCCAATACTCACCATTAGCTGAATTGAGGCGCTAAGCCCCCTTCCTCAGCGAGCGCCGACCGAACGGGAGGCGCGAGCAGGGAGGGGATACAGCGCCGCACGGTTCTCATACACTCTACGGTTGCAGGCCCACAGGCCCACGTAATCGCAACTGTTTTGTGCATATAGTGAATACGATGCATACGGTGAAACGGACCACAATCACGCTCCGAGAGGACCAACACGAGTGGATTCAGGAACACCACCTAAATCTCTCGTCGTTCATCCGCGAGCGGCTTGACGAGTATATCGAGGAACACGAGTAGCGAATGTACTACGCCTACAAGTACCGTCAAAGCCGTCCGACGCCCACCGTGAGGAGTTGGACCGACACCGAGACATTTGTAGGCAACTGTACAATCACGCGCTCTACCGCTTCGACCAAATTTCCGAGGGCGCAGGCACGCTCAATCAGCGTGTTCGGTCCATCCGAGACGAAATCCCGTCCCTGAAAGACTGGTGGGATGGCCTCTCGGACGTGTATTCAACAGTTCTGCAAACCACAGTCATGCGAATCGAGCAGAACGTCAAAGGACTCTCGGCACTCAAGGAAACGGATACGGCGTCGGCCAACTCAAGTGGAAGCCACCACGGGAGTTCCGCAGTTTTCACGTACAGTCAGTCTGGCTTCAAGCTCGACAAGAAGGGTGGTCAGACTGTGCTGTCACTCTCGAAACTCGCGGACATACCGATTCGGCTTCACCGCGCCATCCCCGACGACGCCACGCTCAAGCAGGTCACGCTCAAGAAAGAGCCGACGGGCGAGTGGTTTGCCACCTTCGGCGTCCAACTGGACCGTGAACCGCCTGAGACACCCGAGAATCCCGAGAAGTGCGTCGGCATCGACGTAGGGATTCTCAAGTACGCCCACGACACCGACGGCACGGCGGTCGGGTCGCTCGACCTCTCCGACGAACGCGAACGCTTGGAGCGCGAGCAACGGAAACTCTCGCGGAAGCAACACGGGTCGAACAACTACGAGAAGCAACGGCGGCGCGTGGCGGGGTGTCACGCCGACCTTCGACGGAAGCGCCGCGACTTCTTGCACAAGCTCTCGAACTACTACGCTCGGGAGTACGACCTCGTAGCGGTCGAAGACCTGAACGTGAAGGGGATGCTGGAGTCGCCGTCGAACAGCCGCAACACGGCGTCGGCGGCGTGGCGGACGTTCCTCTCGTTGCTCGAATACAAGTGTGAGCGGAAGGGAACGCACTTCGTCGCGGTCAACCCGAGAGGGACGACCAAAGAGTGCGCGTCGTGTGGTGTCTCGACAGAGAAACCGTTGTGGGTCCGTGAACACTCCTGTCCCTCGTGCGGGTTCGAGGCGGACAGAGACGCGAACGCGGCGTGGAACATTCTTTCTCGTGGGCTCAAAGACGTAGGAGTGGGATACTCCGAATCAACGCCTGTGGAGACTGCGCTCCCTGTGGATACACCTGTGTCTGCAAAGCGCGTCGTGGAAGCAGGAAGCCCTACCCTCAAGGAGCGAACGGCGTCAGCCGTGAGCGAGTAGGGTAGGGTAGTTCACTCGGACGACTCCCCGCTCGTTGAGGCGGCTCAGCGTCGTCCCAACACTTCCTCGCGGGATGTCGAGTTCGTCGGCAAGTTCGCTCGGTGTGAACCAAAGTTCGGAATGCCGTGCGAGGTGTTCGAGAATCCGTCGCCCGTTCGTCCCCTCATCTGGAAGATCATTCAGATGGTAGCTCTCGAAATCGACCGGTTTTGTAACTCAGTCGAGACCAAGACTCAATTTCAACGCTTCGTCAACCTCCAGCATCGTCGGACTGTCTAGTGAGCCGACGACAGAGTGAATACGTTGTTCGATGGAAATCGCACGAATCTGGTCGAGCCGAATCGAAGAATCCTTCTCGAAGGGAGAGCCCGGCGCCTCGACCAACACCTCGAATGGGTACCCCCGATAGGTTCCTGTCGCAGGTGCGACGATAGTCGTCCCAGAGTTCTTGTTTCCGATGTCGTTTTGCACGACGACCGCCGGTCGCGTCTTGTTCATTTCGTGTCCTTCCGCCGGGTCAAGCCGGACGATGACGACGTCTCCGCGTCTTACCTCTGGGCGTTCGCTCATTCATCAAGTCCGCTCCAGGCTTCGTCCGAGGTTTCGTCCCACTCTTTGCCAAGAGAGGCTGCACTCTCGGACGCCTCGCGGTATGCGGCGGCCAGTTCATCTTCGTCAGGACGGTCGGATTCGACCTCGACAACGGCAACTGTGACGCGCTTGTTCGCGTATTCGGTTCCGAGATAGATTCGTCCTCGGTCGTCGGTTTCGTTCGTTCGCAAGTCGTTGGCGTCAACTTTCATCTTGCTACCCACTATAACCCACTACTACTTGAAGACTACCCACCATAGCCCACTCTGAATAGCCTCGGAGAGCGAAATGGCATCAACAGTTCGAGAAGCCGTGCATCGTCTTTGAAGACCTCAAAGAGCTGCGCGACAGTATCGACTACGGTACACGGATGAACCGGCGATTGCACCCCCCTCCCGTTCCGCGCTCGTCAGTTCTATACGTCATACAAGACGTCATTTGAGGGTATCCCAACCGCGTGGATTGACCCCGCGTACACGAGTCAACGATGCCCGATGTGTGGACATACGGAGCGCACGAACCGAAACAAGAAGCGGTTCAAATTGCTCTGTTGAATAGCGTTTGATCCGGTCGCTTTCACCGGGTTAAAAGGGTGAAGTCGAGGAATTCGCCTCTGTCCATGGAAGTCGAACTCCTCGACTTCGTTAAGCAGTGTCACCTGTTTCGGCCGAAAATATAAATAATAGGTGGCCCATTGTTTATTGTTAACAAATAGCAATGGCCACTCATTCGCCTGCCTCCCTGGGAAGCATCAAGTGAAGATGGGACCTGATCTCGGATGCCAGCCACGTACTTCATAACCATCGAGCCGGTTACCGAGAGCGAGGATGAGGTCCGGCAGATTTTAATCGGGCTTATGAACTCCGAACAACGTGTATCGGAACTCATCGAATCAGGCGGCGTCGTGAGAGAAACGGACGACGAAGAAGAGGCAGATTTCATAGATGAGCGTCTGCAGGAGGCTGGCGCCCAAGTCAAAATCAAGCGAAGAGAATCGCAATCAGATGAAGCCGAAGAGTTCGATGTTGAAGAGAGCCTCCAGAGCGAGCCACTTGACAGAGACATGCCATTAGAGAGCATCAAAGGGATCGGTCCCACCCGAGCGGAAGAGCTCAGGGCAATCGGTTTCGAGACGGTAGCGGATGTGACAGACGCGAGCAGCGAAGATCTGACTGCGGCTGATAATATCGGCAACTCGCTGGCAGAACGAATCCTCGATACTGTTAGAAGTAGGCCGATTCTGCTCTGTTGAATAGATGCTGAGTCATGGTTACAGCGGCTCACACAGTGATTCTACGTTAATGATGGCGAACATCAGTACAATTTCACGGAACTGTCGATACCAGCCCAGCGCTCGCACGGCGTCGCCGAGCGAGCGCTTCGTTATCGAGTACGAGGATTCAGCCATCCAGCGCTGAGAATAGCCTTTTGTTCGGATGAGCGCGTTGTTCATGGCTGCTTTCGGTGATGAACCGCGGTAGTGGACGAGATACTCAACTCGTGTGCGGCAATCTCGTACTCAGTGTGCCAGTCTTGAAACCCGTTGTCGGCGGCGACGGTCAGCAGGTCGTCCGCGTTCCGGCGGACGACCTGCGGCCCGGTCTTCGTATCGTGTTTCCACCGAGCCGTGATGTGGACGTCAAGAACAGCGAGCGACTCCACATCAGTTAATGTCGTCACTTTCAGCGTCTGTACAGTGCTTCCCGACCGCTGACGGAAGTACGACGACGCACGACGGCGGTCGAAGAAGGTGCTGTCGAGAGCGGCGTTCCCAGAGTGCGGGTGTTGCTGCGCTGAAACGCGCAGCAACGCCCGCCACACCCACACTTTGAACCGATCGAACGACTTGTAGACCGTGCTGAACTCGGGCAGGTCGTCCCGATCAAGCCCGAGTACATCACGTATCTCAGTCATGTACTCCAGCCGATTCGGCGTTTCACGGTAGCTATGGCCCTCTTCGAGCCGAAAGCAGTGTAGAACGACGTGAATCCAGCGGGCGAACCCGCCGCTGGCAGGCTCGCCCGCGTGCTTCCCCAACGCTTGTTTGGCTAGGTGACGACACCGTTCAATGAAGTCGAGGAGGTCGACTTCCATAAGTCAGAATCGAGTTCCTCGACTTCACCTGTCTAAAACAACGATATCAACCAGTTCGACCGCTATTCAACAGAGCAGTTCAAATGTCAGTCGTGTTCCCATCAAAACCACAGCGACCGTGGTGCAAGCGTGAGATAGCGCTCATTGCGACAGCAACAGCGGCGGTATCTGTGATCATCGCCGAAGTTGAGCCAGAAAGAGGGCGAGCAGGTGCAGTTTTGTCATCGCTTTGAGAGCGGGGAGGCGAACACCAGTGAGCGACTCGTCAGTTGACATCCTCCCCGCGGGAAACAGTTGTTGCCGAACCTAAGTGGTGCCTCGCCGCGCTTCACGGCTCGGTCTCGCGGGCAAAGCCCGCGCCCTCGCCGTTCGCTTCGCGGAACTCACTCCGGACGGAAGACTCGCCATGCTCGTCTTCCGAGCCCCACTCGCTCCGCTCGTGGGACCTCCGTTCGTTCCGCGCTTCGCTCGCCTCCACGGAGCGGGAGCCGCGCTCGCGGTTTCACCGCTCGCTTCGAGGCGCTCGTTACACTCGCGCCTCGCTTCGCTCGCACCCTCCCGGTGCGCCAGCAGACAAGTGTGGTTGCGGTTGCGACCCTCGTGGGCTTTCGCGTTCCAGCCCTTGGTGCCGCTTGCGCGCGGTGCCGCACCTCCTCGCGTCGGCGCGTCCCCGTGCTCGCGACAGTCGGCCTGGACACGGTCCCACAGAACGGGACGGACCGCGAACCACCTTGTCGCTGGCCGCTTAGGCTCCCGCTCTCGGCGCGCGCGGCTGTTTTTTGACCCTTTCGAGCGCTCTCGCTCGCGCCCTCACGGGCGCTCACGGAGGCGCGAGCGAGAGCGCAAAGACGGTTGGTTGGTCGGTGTGAGTAGCCACGGCTGGAGAGTCGTGGTGACGTGTCGGAAGAAGACGCCGAGTGAGCGCCTTCGGAGCTAACAGCAATGTCGAGTAAGAACGTTTTGGGTAATGAAGTTTCGGTGGATGAACAGGCATACGAGCAGGCGGCGAGCGGGATGGTCGACGAGGATGGCTTCGAGATCGTCGACGAGACGCCCGAGTTCCGGGCGACGGTGCAGATGGAAGTGCAGGCCAAGGTCGATGCGAACCACCCTGAGGGCATCGTCGACACCAGTCAGGAGCGGATCTACGGTGTGACCCTGGCGCAAGAAGAACGCATCCGAGCACGGGAAGCCGAACTGGAGCGGATCAGCGCCAAAGCGGAGCTCGGGACGCAGGAAGGACGGGCGAAGCGGACGCGTGAGGTGGTGACGAAAGCGAGTGCGAGTCGGAAAAAAGAGTTCGACGAGCGTGCGGCGAGCGTCGACGCACGATACGACCCGGATCGGATCGATCCACGTGAGGAACTCTCACGGGAGGAACTGGCGATGGTGAACAGAGAGTCGGTGCGATTAGCCGAGAAGCTAGAGGGGTGGTCGCGCGTGGCGATCGGTCGCCGGCTGGCCGAGAAAGTCGTTGGGGGGCAAGGAATGATGAGCGCGGTGGTCGGGACGTTCGAGGAGTTACAGACGGCCCCGGGACGGGCGGTGCCGATCGAGAAGCTCGAAGCCGTCGATCGTAGAGAGGTGACCATCGAGGGTCGTGTCGAGACGCTGTGGGATCCCTCGCACCCAAGTATCGCACAGGTCGGCCTCGTCGCTGACGACAGTGGGAAGACGCGCGTGACGATCTGGAAGGCGTCGGATGCGCCGTGGATCGCAGAGGGTCAGAAGATTCGTATTCAGGGTGCTGCCCGGAACTGGTACAACGGACGAGTGTCGCTGGCCGTGACGGGGTGGTCGGAGATCCAGTTCCCCGAGCGCGGTCGGTGGTGGGAATAGCCGGTCGTTGCAGGCTTTTTTTGCTTCGTGCCGGTCCGACCCAGGCCCCACCTCCCCACCCTCCGCTCCGTGCTCGCGCCGTTCGGCGCTGCGCGCGCAGCCACGACCAAGTACACTGTCTGTGTACTCACTTGGCGTCCGTGAGGAGAGGACTTGGATTTGGCTTCGAACAGAGTTGAAACAGAATCAAATCCCCTCGGGTCCGTCGTCGTTCTAATCGCCCGATAGCGTCGGATTGTATCCCTTGAATAACGAACTCTTGCAGAGTTCGTCTCGAAACGTACCAGACTCAAATCATTCACGCGACTCTGTCGAGTACAACGTGGGCAAACGAGGTAGTGGTACGCTCGGATTCGAACTCCGTCGCTCCGCGACGATGAGGCCTATCTCCTACGAGGATGGGATCCAATCCTACGGCGCTGCCGCCGCACCGTCACCGGAGCCACGAGCGAGCGGCGTCACGATCAGTTCGTCGTACGGGAAAACCGGCCGCTTCGCCCGGCCCACTTCCTCGAAGCGAATCACCCCGAGTGCCTCCAGCGTCGTCAGTTCCTGATACACGTTCTTCTTGTCTCGTCCGACCAGCCGTGCAGTTTCGCGGATACTCTCCGGTGCCTCGTCCCTGATAACACGCAGAAGCGTGTAGGTTCGCTCGTTGAACACCTCCGTCAGCTGTGACTCGTTCGGGAAGCGCACAGTCGCTGGCTGGTCGATGGATTCGCCCTCTGTGAGTTGCTGAATCGCTTCCAGCCCCTCCTCGTAGGGGTTCGTCTCGCTATCGACCGTGACTAGCAGTACGTTCGTGTTGTCAGTCATGGATATCACCTGTGTCGCCGGATGGACCGAATCGCAGCTTCGGAATCTCGTTCCAGAACCGTTCGTAGAGTTCCTCAATCCCCAAGAACTCGACACGTTTCGGCTCCGGGTCGGGAGCGACGTGGAGTTCGTGGCCTTTCGTGTCTTCGTGGGCGTTGTCGTAGCGGCGGATCGTCCCGTCTTCGAGCGTATCCGGATCGGGAGCCAGCGCACCGTAGTGGAACGTGTACCGCCATCCCGATGGATACGCCTCGTCGTCGGTACGACGAACCGACACGCGGACCACGGTGCTGTCTTCGTACACTGTGGCGTTACTGTACCCATCGAGTTCGTCGGCCGTCGGTTCCATCCCTCAAATGTTGGTTGTGCAGCCAACGGTTTAGAATTGTTGGTTAAGGAACCAACGAAGGTGATAGCAAGCCAGTTGTAGAAAACGCAAGACGGCGAAGGCCTTTACTCAATTGTGTCTCGAACCGTCTCGAATTCCCGTCGGGTCCATCTTTTTTCATCACGGTTCAAATTCAATAGACAGCGGTGATCTAAGATCGTGTTTAACCAGCACAGCTGGGAGCCAGTGTCGTTGCTGGACCAACTCTAGCTATTCAGAGGTTGATTTCGAGCGTCGTATCGACTTCAAACCGATCAGGATGTAAAGTAGCCCTATTGCACGCGCAATGGGAACGACCCAGGGGGCCAGTTCGATGCTCTTGCTGTCTTTGTAGACAAGTGCCAGCATTGTGTCAAGCGTTCGTTTTGGGGCGAGGAGCATCGGGAACCCGACGATCCCGAGGAACGAGCCGAGAGCAGAGTTAGAGTCTCGTCGACCGAGGAGAATCCAGAGTAAGCCTTCCAAGCGGGCGGCAGGAATCACCCACGATCGGAGGGTAGACTCGCCGCGGTCTTGGAATGCAATCCGTTCGGCCAGGTCGATTACGCCTCGGGGAAACAGTGCTTCGATCAGGCCGACAACCACGAGCGTTCTGCAAGCCATAGTTACTGTTGCCTCGCCAATACGAAAAGAGAGCAGGTTGTTCTCAGACCATGCATCGGTGTGCAAGCAGCCTCGATCCGTAGTAGCTCAACTGTTGAACTCAGTAAGGGGACGAAACAGGTTACGCGATCTCGTACTGTGCGATGTTCCGAGAGTCGCACTCCGGACACCGGTCGCTGTCGTAGCCGACGTTTGTTCCACAGTGGCGGCACTCGTGGAGTATGCAGTGTTCCCTGGTTCGACGGAGTCGTTTTACAGCGGTTGCAAGGATAGACATCACGGGTCGACGACCTCCAGACAACTAGGACACTCAGCCCACACTGATGCTTGTCCATCACCGGTCTGATATTCGATCAGGACATGCCGTCCGGTGATCTCACTGTGACAGTGTGGGCATGTTCCGATTCGGGACGAGTGTTTCGGGGACATGTGTAGGGGTCCGAGCCAGAGGGGGGAAGCGGTATGACACACGGATCGAGGGCTTCATGGTATCACCCTCGGTTCCATTCACGATCGAGAGTAGTAAATAAGTCATCCAACCGGGACGAAAGTGAAAATCGATATCCTGCACAACGATACAGCGCTTGCCGTCAGCCATGCGTCAGACAGGGTTCAAAATGGACAACCGGCAGGACTTGAGTAACGTCTTCATCAGTACCACGACTCATGGACCTATTTGTATACTGTTAGGTGTAGCTGCAGTAGGGAGAAGGCCCGAACGAGATCAAAGTCATACCACTATTTCCACTATTCAAGTTTTTTGATTGCGATAGGTCCATACGTTCGCCATGGGCTGTTGCGCTCGCCTCTTAAGTGACTGGGACAGGAGCGGCACAGCTCGGAATCCGAAACGCGACAACCCGCCTCACATTGCTTCGATTCCGATTGAACGCTCCCACGATATCGGAAGTATCGGAAATGGCACGGTTCTGATTAAGTGCTCTCGCGTGACAGTGTGCAGGTGTGATCCAAGACGCCCGTGTGTTGCAACCGGAGTTCATCCCGAAGGAGGTCGCACACCGGGATGCAGAGGTCAACCACCTCTCACGGGCACTCGATCCCCTCACAGACGGCGATCCAGCCGAAACACCGCTCTTGCTCGGTCCCTCAGGAACGGGGAAAACCTGTATAGCCCGCTTTACCGTCGACCGACTCCGAGAGGCGATGCTCGAAGTCGAACACCAGTACGTGAACTGCTGGCAGGACTACACCCGCTTTCGCCTGCTGTACCGACTCCTCGACGGAATCGGCCAGACGCTCGACGTCCATCGGCGCTCGACACCCAAGGACGAACTCCTCGACCGGCTCCACGCGTACGACGGGAAACCGTACGTCGTCATCCTCGACGAGGTGGATCAACTCGAATCGACGGACGTCCTCTACGACCTCCACCGCATTCGTGGCGTCCATCCGATCCTCATCGCGAACCGCGAGCGTGACCTGTTCTCCCAACTCGACGACCGGGTTCGCAGTCGCCTCCAGAGTTCCGTCCGAATTCGATTCGACAAGTACGGTGTCGACGAGCTGGTTGCGATCCTCTCCGATCGCGTTCACTGGGGACTCGACGAGAACGTGGTCGACGAGGCGTGTCTTCGGTACATCGCCGATGCCGCAGCCGGCGACGCCCGTGTCTCGATCGGGATCTTGCGAGCGGCCGCACGGGAAGCACAGGGGCACGGACTCGATCACATCCCGATGGACGTTGTCGAAGAGGCAGTCCCCGAGGGCAAATCGGAACTGAAACGGAAGGATCTGGAGAAACTGACGCCCCACCAGCGGACGGTGTACGAGATAATCGCCGAATCCGAAGAAGTGAGTCCTGGGACGCTGTACGACGAGTATCGTGAGCAGGTCGATGATCCGAAGACCAAGCGTACGATCCGAAATTACTGCTCGAAGCTCGAACAGTACAACCTCATTCGCGCCGAGGGCCAGAAACGGGGGCGACGATATCGACTCGCCGCACGAGCGCCCGAGCTATCAAACTGAACGTACGCGAGCCTGCGTGGCCGAGTTCTACCCGATCATTCGCGGAGATCCGCAAGCGCTGATCGAGCGGCATCGGGTCTCATCGGCTCGTTATAGATCGGAGACCCTGGCTCCATGTGTGCACCTTCTTCGAGCGACCCGACATCGATTGGGGCGAAGCCGATCTCCTCGATGAGTCTCGCGACGGTCGTCTTCGCATTGGTATCGTCGCCTGCGATGAACAGGACCAGTCGCTCTTCGATCGGTGCATCCGGGTGCGCGTCGTCCCGAAGCGTCTCATAATACATGGTATTGAAGCCCTTGGCCACGGTCGAATCGACGAGGTGTGCAGCGACGAGTTCGGTCTGCGTGTGGCCATCGAAATCGATCTCGCCGTCACGTTGTGGATAGTAGTTGGCCGCGCTGACGACGATCTTTCCGGAGAGGTCATCGACAGGCAAGGTCTCGTACGCGCCGAAGGGAATCGCTTCGAGGACGACATCTCCGAACGAAGCAGCCTCGTTGACTGTTCCGGCCCGTACGTTCGGGCCGAGTTCGGCGACGAGATCCGAAAGTGACTCTGGCCCTCGCGAATTGCTGATCACGATGTTGTGACCCGCGTCGACGAACAGTTGGGCTGCGGTACTTCCGATATTTCCCGAACCGATGATCCCGATCTGCATCTGTGCTCGGTAACTTTGAGGAGCGTCAAGAGTATAATCTGATCGACAGATGACACAGATTCAGAGAGGAAGGTTGCGACTCTCCGGTCGGCACCGAGGTAGTCGGAGAGGTCATCGAGAGACGGAAGTTTCGGAAACCACCCGCTCGGAATTAACCGTCTCTCGTCTCTCGTCCGTGGTATGTCACGGAGCTCAATGAAACGGCCACTGCACGATGAGACTGCGAGGGGGCCAACGCTCCCGTCGCTCGACCCAGGGCTACACCTCGTCGACATCGACGAGCGTGCAGTCGGAGTCGTCCAGTCGCTCGTCATCGACCACGTCCTCACAGATCAGTCCACTGGATCAACAGCAGTCTGGGTCGATAGTAACGGCGTGGCGACGACCAGTAGCCTCTCGCGAGTGGTCCCGAGCATGCGCCTCCTCGAACGGATTCGAGTCGCCCGAGCGTTCACCGCCTACCAGCACCACAGTCTCGTCTCACAACTCCCCGAGGATGTAGACGAGAGCACGCCGCTCGTCGTCGTGCCGGAGTTCGAGTACCAGTACAGGAGCCCGGACATGCGGTTCGGTGTCGCACACGATCTCGTCGAAACGGGGATTCAGACACTCTCGACGCTCGCTCGCGAGCGTGAACTTCCGATACTCGTGACGAGAGAGACGACGGCACCACTCAGCGCTCCGATCGTTGAAGCGGCCGATTCGGTGCTCGGGTGTGAACTCACGCGGTTCGGCCCGCGATTCGTTGGAGAAGAGTTCGAAACACTCGTGTATCCCGTCGATGGCGGCTTCCAGACGACGCTCTCGTACTGGGCGGAGATCCTCTCGGTGCGCTTCCAGGCAGTACAGGAAGGGTCGACACCTCGCTCGCCGTCCGTCCCTGCATCGACGGATTCAGTCCCGATGTCTCCTCCGGAGGTGTCTGTCGATGGGACGCACTAATCCGACCTACCGAGAGACCATCCGTGGGCTCGAAGACCAGTGGCAACCCTTTCGACGGGCGCTCCGCTGTCGTGATCAGTCTCACTTCGACCGACTGTTCGAACACGCCCGAGCCCACGCTGATGCTGGTGGTCTCCTCAATCATCAGTTCGCTGAACTTCCGTTGCTGCTCTCGATACTCGTCGAACAAGAACGTCGACTCAGCACGCTCGAACAGGCGATCGATAGCACGCAGCGAGAGGCCGAGGAGACCGACTGATCGAACAGCACCTCTCACGCCGAGCGACTGGACGCGTGACAGAAACTAGATCTACAGCGAGACAAGCCGAGTGCTTCGGGGGGTGACCCCGAGGCAGTTCACCAGTACACCGATGCCATTCAAATTCGAGTTCGACGAGGACGGGACGGTCACGATGTGGAACACAGCAGCAGCCGGGGCCGGGTACGTTCAGGAGACGGACTACCAGCCGACGATGTACGTCACAACCGACGAGCAAAACCTCGATGGGCCTGCCGACCAGCTCCGAGACCTTCCATTAGTCGACACGGTCTCGGTCGCAGACAAGCGTCCGAGTTGGCGTCACGACGTCGAACGCGTGCTCAAACTCACGATCGCTGGCCCGCCCCGAGCAACGCAGACACTGGCACGTCAGATCCACACGTGGGAGACACCCGGGACGTACCGGTGTTTCAACGTCGATTTCTCTCCGCAGTTCCGCTACTGTCTCGAGACAGAGACAGATCCAACCCCACAGACGGAGCTATCGACACTGTCGCTCGGTGTGGACGAACTCGACGTGGCGAATCCGCCGGTCGAGACAGTTCGCGTCGATGGCGACCCACTCTCTGGACCACCGCCAGACCTTCTCGATCGTGTTGCAGCAGCCGTCGAAGAGCGTGACCCAGACGTCTTGATCGTCGACACGGCTGAACTCGTCCGCGTTCTCTTCGAGATGGCTGACGAGAGAGGAGACGCGTCGTTCAAACTTGGCCGGGAACCCGGATGTGAACAACTTGCCGAGAAATCGACGTACGCGAGTTATGGCCGTGTTGGCCACTCACCCGCTCGGTACGACGTTCCCGGCCGAGTCATCGTGAACCGCGCGAACACGTTCTTTTTCCACGAGACCAATCTGGAGGGCTGTCTCGATCTCGTTGCTCGGTCACAGAAGCCACTGCAGGAACTCGCGTGGGCGTCGATCGGCAACGTCCTTACCGCGATCCAGATCCGCAAAGCCCGGTCGAGAGACGTGCTCGTGCAGTGGAAGCCGTGGCGTCCAGAGCGATTCAAAACGATGCGCCAACTCCACGACGCCGACCGTGGCGGGGTCACGTTCGCACCCGACGTCGGACTCCACGAAGACGTCCACGAACTCGACTTCTCGTCGCTCTATCCCAATATCATCATCACGCGGAACATCAGCCCCGAGACGGTCCGATGTGACTGTCACGACCGCGAAGACGTGCCCGGACTCGGCTATAGCATCTGCGATGAGCCAGGCTACCTCCCGGATGTGCTCGAACCACTCGTGTCAGATCGAGACGAGCTCAAAGACGCGCTGACGGACGCGACCGATCCTGATGAACGAAGTCGTCTCAGCGGGCAGTCGGACGCCCTCAAGTGGATCCTCGTCTCGTGCTTCGGCTACCAGGGGTTCTCGAACGCGAAGTTCGGCCGGATCGAATGTCACGAGGCGATCAACGCGTTCGCTCGTGAGATCCTCCTCGACGCGAAGGAGGTCCTCGAAGCGAACGGCTGGGAGATCATCCATGGAATCGTCGACAGCCTCTGGGTGACGCCGATGGATGGTCATGTACAGACGCCACTCGAAGCACTCTGTGCAGAGCTTACGGAAACGACGGGGATCCGTCTGGAGTACGAGGACGCCTACGACTGGATCGCGTTCTGTCCACTGCGCGATAGCGAGGCTGGCGCGCTCACGAAGTACTTCGGACGCGTCAGCGGCCGAGGCGAGTACAAGTATCGGGGCATCGAGTGCCGACAGCGAAGTACGCCACCGTTCGTCGCCGCAGCGCAGCGTGACCTGATCGAGACGTTCGACGAACACCGGACCGCAGAGGCAGTCCGTAACCGACTCCAGTACTGGCGCGGACGGCTTCGTCGTGGCGACGTCGATGTATCGGAACTCGTCATCGACAATCGCGTCTCGAAGACGCTGGACGGGTACACGCAGTCGACCCGAAACGTCGCGGCGCTCGAACGCGCCGCGACACTCGGGCTCGATACGTCGGCAGGGGAGACACTGTCGTACGTGGTCGCGAACGACGACTACGAGACGGCGTCACGGGTGCGCCTCGCCACGGAGGCAAGTGAACGATACGATACCGAGTTCTACGACGACCTCCTCGTCCGGGCGGCGACGAGCGTGCTCGCACCGCTCGGATGGCGAGAGCGGCGACTTCGCGAATATCTCTCCGAGACGACGAACACGACGTTGCAGTCGTTCACCGACCGTTCGTGACCCGAGGGAGAACACAACTTGGGAATCACTGGCGTGCTGCCGCCAGATGAGCTGCTATCGCAAACAAGAGTTTGTCGCCCCCAGGAAGGGTGCAGGCGCAACAATGCCTGCGTGATAGTAATGGAAAGAGACACATCAGAGTCATCACGAGAGGTTTCCCAAGATCAGCTGAATCGAGCGATGACCGATCTCGAACGGTGGCTGAGCACCCATGCGGAAAGAGGCGTGCCTGACTGCGCCCTCGTCGCGCTTCTCCAGACGTACGCCTCCGGGGTGGAAACACTCGGATACGTCCCGCGTAAATGGCCGGATATTCATGTGACGTTCGAGTCAGCGGAGACCGACCAACGGCAGTGACCAGTCCTCTACACTGACTCGGCAGCGGTTGCCGATCGTGTTGGCAACGAAGGCGTGTTTATTTGCCCCAGAGGGGCGGGGGCGGGGGCATACGGACTTGCGATGCACCGAGTGTAGCGCAGTCGACCCCGATCCTCCGGAGAGAGACCCAATGCCAACAGAGACGAACGATCGACACCCGCTCGCTCGACTCGAGTTTTCGAGTCGCGTGCGGAAACGCGCACAGTACGAAGCGTTCGAGTTCAGCCTCATCCCAGGTGGAGTCCGTGTCCGGAACGGCAGCTACGCCGACCCAGAGAACCACGAGTACGACGTGGCCATCCGTGACGGCGTTCCGGTCGCGTGCAGTTGTCCAGCTGACACCCATTTCGACAGTGCTTGTAAACATCGCGTCGCCGTCGCGATGCGACGTGCGGTTCTCGATGCGGCCACTCGGATGCAGGCAGTCACCAGTATCCGTTGCTCTGCGACCCAGTCAGAGTCCCCTTGACCGGGATCGCAGCAAAACGGGGTGTGCTCGTCCCTCGGGACGAATCCAGCGTGAGATGGACAGGTCATGAGCGCCACTCGGAGCAAATGACTGCGCTAGTTCGCTCATATCATATCAGGACTCGTCTGTCAACTCTGCACAGGTCAATACGACTCTCGAAGCACGACCGTGCCGGTAGCCGTCGAGACAATGACGGTGTCACCACCGTTGTTCCAGAGTGCGCCGTCTGCGTCCCAGAACAACTCTGTCTGAGTGTTCGTGCCACTTCCAGTGGAGAGCGTCAATTGCTCACCGGGAGCGAGCGTCATTCCCTCGGGAATCATGTACGTGTGCCCGGCTTCGTCGGCAACGGTCCACCCCGAGAGATCGAGCGTCTCGGTACCCGTATTCTCGAACACGAGGTACTCGTCGTTGAGGTTCTCGTTGTCGTTCCCGGCGGCGTCCGCGTGGATGCGGACGAGTTCGAGCGGCACGGACTGTCCACTATCGGCGAGGGCCTCGGTCGCGGTCACCTGCGACGCGCCGGCGA
This sequence comes from Salinigranum marinum, assembly GCF_024228675.1. NCBI lineage: Archaea > Methanobacteriati > Methanobacteriota > Halobacteria > Halobacteriales > Haloferacaceae > Salinigranum > Salinigranum marinum. The sequence continues at coordinate 2,343,971 of NZ_CP100461.1, forward strand.
ATCCCCAGGCTCCCGTTCCCTCGTCTCTAGCTCGACGTTCGGCCGCAGCGAACTCGTCTCGTCGTGAAAAGTCCGTGTCGTAGAGGCGGGCGTAGCCACGTTCGATGAGACGCTGGTTGAACGAGCGGTCGTCACTGGAACTGGAGAGTGAGAGATACACCAGGAGGCGACCATAGCTCCCGCGGCGGTCAGCCTGTGGGTCGGTTCGGATCTGAACCGTTTCCCCCTCGAGTTCGGTCGTTGCGAACCGACTCGCGTTCTCTCCCCAGTTCCGGAGCCACGCTGCTCCCGCATCGGTGTCGGGGATTCCCTCCCACTCGCTCGGGGCTGTCTCGGTGTGTACCTCGGGCGTGTCGACACCCAGTAGTCGAACGGTCTCCTCTTGTCCGTCCGAGAAGCGGACGTCCATCGTGTCGCCGTCGGTGACGTGAGTGATGGTCACCGTCACACCACGAGCGAGTGACTGCTCTCCGGCATCAGTGGTCGGAGATTCAGTGGGGGAGACACCGGCCGTACAGCCAGCGAGTACGAGGAGTATCGAAACGACGAGCACACGAGAGACGGAACTGCACACGGTATCGCCTGTCCCCGACGGGACTAAGCCGTAATGGTCACCCAATGGTGAGAGGAGGGATATCGCGATGAAAAAGAAAGCCGAATCCGGATTGAGGCCGTTTGACCTCTGTCTTGAGGGCCAGGGAGGAGAGGTATATGTTCGTTGCCGTTGATGTTCGTGCCACTCTCCTGGGCTGTTCGAATGTTTAGAGAAATTATCACACAATCGCAGTCGGTCTGTGCCGTGTCAGGTATCCCATCGTGTCAACTGGTTGTATGCAGCCTCACCATGGCTGACACGGAGAACGGAAGATCGAAAAAGAGTGTACGTGGGGAAATTCCTGCAAATGAGACGGCAGTCCGGTGCCGCAGACCGAGGATTCCCTCTGTCAGTAGATCGGTATTCGATGGGATCTCTTCTGTATCTCGAACATCACTACTGACTGTTGCCGAGGAGTTCGTGTGAGTCGCACTGAATAGAGGGCGCGTCTGCGGCACATTCAAATCCACGAACTCGCGTGGTAGCACACCGACTATAGAGACAGGGTCTTAGAGATACAGTCGCTTCACTTCGGGCTCCTCACCGCCGGTAGAAATCAGTTCCACACTCGGTTGGAGGGCGGAACGTGACTTACCGACTCGTGCCGTTGCGCCTCCCGACAATCCTCGAAGCGCTCCACGTAGCTCCTCAGTCCGCGTATGGACGTGACCCGTTACGACCAAGTCTACCGGTATGTTTGCCTGCTCGCGGACTTCGCGGAGCGAGCAATCCGGACTCTTACTCTCGCTGAATGGCGAGAGGGACTGGTGTACGAAGAGCATCGTGCTCATGCTGTCAGGTGCACGTTCAAGGTCGGGGACGAAATCTGCCCAGTTTGACTGGTAGTCGATTCCATAAACCGCGACGGCATCGTTAATGCTGTCATACCGGGGGCCGAGATGTTCCGCTAAATTGTCGTCGACGAATCGGTTCATAACCCGCCGACCAGCCTGGCGCTCATGATTACCATAAATGAAGTAAAACGGGATCCCGCTCTCGGCAAGCGCAACGAGACCCTCCCGACAGAGTGCGATTTCCTCTGGACTGATCCCATCCCCCGGATTGTGGAAGAGATCGCCCCCGTGAATGACTGCGTCGACATCCATGCTGATCGCAGCTTCAATTGCACGGTCGAACCCGTTTTCGGGAGAAATCGGCCAAGACGAGCCGCCATAGCTGTGTGATGTCTTTCCGAGATGGCTATCAGTTGCATAAAGAATGTCGGCCCGTCGTCTGTTTCGTTTGGGACCGAGGTACTCGACAACAAGCGATGACGTGCCGTGTGGGACAGTTCCAGATGGCCAGACGTTGGCCGTGACTCCACCGAGACGATACCAACAGCCCTCCTTCCACTCGCAGTTCGTCCCCTGTTCTGAACTCGTCCACACGATAAACTGGAACCGAGTCCCCTCGACATCCTCAAGGCTCAGTTCGTACGCGCGGTTCTCTCTCTGGGCCTTCGAACGATTGCGAACCCGAACGACCATCTCGTAATGACCGTCTTCCCCGAGTTCCCGATAGGTTACAGCCATGGCTGCTCAGATATGACCAGCACAAAAAACGTCGGGAGCTAAAAATCAGTTGTGAGATTATACGGGAAGTTCAATCCGGGTCAAATACTGTACCGGACTCATCCTCTGTCTGCAGCACGGCACACCGACCAATATCGAGTAGGTTCAACGAAGTCAGTCAGTACTGTTCCCACAGCGTTTCGATGCGCTCTTCGATGATATCGAGGACGAGGCGGCTCATCTCGCGATGGTCAGTAGGCCACTGAGCGTTCTCTGCGTCGGTACGGCTGGCGGCCGGCGGCGGGTGGAAGTGATCTCTCGAGTTATGTGCGTTCGGATGCCGATCCCATCGATATTTCCACGTGCTGTCCAGGCGCTCTTCCTGATAGTGGAAATTAAAATCATCGTTGCGATACCAACGAATCTCAAAACGAGCGGACACCTCACTCGGATAGTACTCACTGGACAGCTCGACGCGGAGGTGTAGGTTCCCCTCGTTGTGCATTTCTGCCGACTCGAACGTTCGACTCCCGGCGAATCGAGAACGCATCCGTTCCAGCACTGACCGGTCTATCGGCGCAGGGCTCGCGCCATCGTCTACCGGCACCATCCTCAGCTGTGTGACGAGGCCGTGGAGCCAGCGACTTTTCGCCTGGCGCGCTCGTGAAGACCACGCTCCTCGATGGCGGTAGCCCAATCCCCAAGTTCGACGTAGACATCGTCAATCTGTTCTGCGTCGAACTCGAGGACATCGACTTCGGCGGGCGAGTCCGCACCGTATTCATCGCGGTACGCTTCGATCTGGTCGGTCAGCTCCGATACCCGGGTCTGTAACTCGTCGATGGTGTTCTCTCGCGCCAACTCGTTTACGCGTCGCCACTCGAAGTAGTCGTCGTTGCGCTCGTACCTGACCGGCCGCCCCTCGTGCCTGATGACGATACCGAGACCAGCATAGAACGAAAGATGCGTCCGTGCCGATTCAGTCGAGCAGTTCGCCCGCTCAGCTATTTCGGCAGCCGTCATCGGGTCTCGGGCGTGTAACACCGCACCGTACACGCGCTGCTTGGTGTCCTCGCCCTCGAACGGTCTCTCGAACGAGGGCGGGCCGTCACGGAGGCGATCGTCCGTCATATCCCCACCAACGTGACTAGCATATATATTCCTTCCTTCAGATGAAATATATTGCTTGAGCCGGTCGTCTTGTTCTGTGAATCCGTTATTTCGTCCCTCTCCCGTTGTATCTGATCTCGGTATCTCGCGTCAGTGACCCGTTACCACCATTCGATCCGGAGTGTCGAGTAGCCCTGTCGACGCAGCCCGAGTTTATTCGCCCCTGAGAGGGTGCGGGGCGCAAGGAAATGCGTCGCGCGGGATACCGATGTCGCTAACAGACACCTACGACACTGGCTTCGATGAAGAGACCGGCAAAACCATCTCAGCAGAGGAGTGCCCGGAGTGCTCTGGTCAACTGGAAACAGCGGGCGGTGAAGTCGCCTGTCTCGACTGCGGTCTCATCGTCACCGAATACTGGATCGATCACGCGGCGACGCCACGATCGTTTCCCGAAGACGAGAGCCAGACCGAGCAGACGGGCGCACCGTTGACCATGACGCGGCACGACCGAGGGCTTTCAACCGAAATCGGGTTCGGCCGTGACGCACACGGGAACGCACTCTCAGGCCGAACGCGCCGGAAGTTCGGCCGGTTGCGTCGCCATCAGAACCGCGCACGGTGGTCCTCGAAGCGGGAGCGGAACCTCGCGTTCGCCTGTGGGGAGATCGCGCGAATCACGAGCGCGCTCGATCTCGGCTGGGACGTTCGAGAACAGGCGAGCGCGCTCTACCGGGAGGCGATGGCCGAACACCTCGTCGTCGGGCGGTCGATCGAAGGCATGGCCGCGGCGTGTGTGTACGCAGTTTGTCGGTGTGCTGGACAGGGTCGAACTCGCGAGGAAGTCGTCTCGGTCGCGAACGTCGACAAATCGGGCGTGTCAACCGCCTACCGAGCGGTCAACACCGAACTCGGGCTCGAGACCGCGATCATCCGGCCGCGAACACTCCTCCCGCGTCTCATGTCGGAACTCGACGTTACCCTGTCGCCGAACGCTCGTTGCCGGGCCCAAGAGTTAGCCAAGCACGCAGCGGAGACAGGCATTGCGAACGGTCGGCGACCGTCAGGCGTCGCAGCCGCATGTGTGTATCTGGCGGCGACTGAATCGGGATGTTCGGTGACTCAACAGGAAGTCGCGGCGGTCGCCGAGACGACGCCGACGACGATCCGAGCACGGTGTGAGGAGCTTCGAGCGGGCGCTGTGTGACGGTGGTCTGACCTACGACAGGGCCGTCTGGACTCCATTCTCAGCGTCGTGTCCCACATGGTGGTCGAATCGACAGTCGCTCAGCGAATTTTATTGCCCCCTGGGGGGTGCGGGGCGCGCAGAAGCGTGCCTCGCAGAGTAGCCATGACACGAAATAAAACCACGACCGTGTTCGCGGGTGTCGACGGCCGCGCGGACGCACGGCTTCCAGACTGGTTCGCCGAACAGAGCGAAGTGACCGACGCAGATGCCGTCTCGTTTGCCGAAGTGATCAGAGCGCTGCCACGCGCAGTCGAGACACGAGTCGCATACTACAACCCGTACGACGAGTCGTGGGTCGAGACGCCGCGATTCAACGCACTCGTCGAGCCGTCGCGGGTAGCGAGGAACGCACAAAACGAAGAGCAAATCCAACCTGATGGTGGGGAACTCTCAGCGTCGGTGGGGGAAGGTACACGGGGAGCGGTCGACGGTGACGGGGCGCTGTTCCACATCCCGACGCAGTCGTATTCGGTGATCAACCCCACAGATGTCTACGAGCCGTTCGAGCGCGTTCTGCGTGAGACGACGGTCGACGATCGGTCACTCGGAGAGGTCGTGTTCGGCGAGATCCGGCAGTACCGCGGTGGTGGCGAGGTACACATGGACGTCATGTTCGACGGTCTCTCGGTCGACCTCCCGGATCGGCGTGACCCCATCACGATGGGACTCACCTCGGGCTACGACTACTTCGGGGGACATGCGGTCTACGTAGAAGGGTTGCGTAACTGCTACGAAAAACGGGCGTGATTGGTAGTGTTCGGTATCAAACCCACTCCAAATCTTTATATGTATATCTAATATATATGTTGGTAATGGCTGAGTTCACGTTCGAGGGACAGGAAGTAATCACGAAAGAAGTCACCAAAACCGGGACGGGAGCGCACGTCTTCGTCCCGAAAGACTGGCTTGGAGAAGAAGTCGCAATTATCCGCCTCGACACAGACTAACCCACCAAGAATGGCGTCCACACACCTCTCACTCTCGATTCGACTCCCCTTCGAGGAGCAAGAGCGCCACGCTCGATTAGACACCCTCACGACTCACGTAGCAAATACGCTCATCGAGCAATACTGGACGCCCGAACACCTCGAAGGGATTGACGACTACTCATACCAAGCGTGGAAATACTTTGACGAAGACGAAGCGTTCGCAAACGTTGGCCTGTACCTCCCAAGCCGGTACAAACGATGCGTGATGCAGAAAGTCGGAGAAACACTCCGCAGTCACGCCGACAAACGCAAAGCCTTCCAGTCCATCCAGTCCGTTCTTCCCGACCTCAAGATTCGCCGTATCTACTCCCGACGAATCAAAGAACAGCTCTGGGATTCTGCGACGTATCTCAAATCGGGGTACGTTGACTTGCTCATCGGACAACTCAACTCGTACTACGACCGTCACGGACGGTTTCCAGACTCGTATTTTGAGATGCAAGAGTGTCCCACGTACTCGAAAGGCGTTCTTCCGTACTCCGCAGACGACGGGCCAACTTCGGGGCAGGCTGTGAAATACGAGCGCGACGAAGACACACAGACGCTTACAGTCAAACTCAAAACCCCTGACACGCTCAAACCCGAGACTCGTGGTGACTGGACGTGGACTGAACACGAGTTGGACGGCTACGAAGCGTTCCACGAACTCCTCGAACACGGCAGTCTCTCCGCACCCTCATTCCACCCCACGCAGACAAAAACTGGAGACAACTACTACGACCTCTCGTTCCCAATCGAAGTCGAACACCAAGAGAAAACTGATGACGTTGAAACTGTCTTAGCGATTGATGGAGGTCTCAGAAAAGACGCCACCGCAGTCGTCGTGAACGAAGATGGGGAACAACTCTCTGTCCCGCATTTCATCCAGAACACGGAGCGAGAGCGAATGAGGAATCTCGCTCGTGAACGCAACCAACTCAACTCCAAGTTGGCATATTTGCGCCGTCAGGGGCGTGACCACACGGATTCGTTCAACCACGTTCAGGCAGAGTACGAGCGTGTGAACAACAAGATTCGGCACAAGCGAGAGCAGTTGGTTCACGATGTTGCAAACCAAGTTCTTGCGCTCGCGTTGGTGTACGACGTGGATGCGATTGTTCACGAAGACTTGCGGAGTCTCTCACCGCCTCGTGGTGAGGGACAACTTTCGTGGGAACTCAGTTCGTGGGCGCGTCGAGAGATAATCTCAAAAATTGAGTATCGAGCGGGAATCGCTGGACTGCACGTGGAGCGAGTGCATCCGGGTAACACGTCTCGGTCGTGTCCACGATGTGGTGCGACTGGTCACACTACGAAGTCGCCTGACCACTCGTTTGAGGTGTGGTGGGGTGGGCACTTCCGGTGTGATAATGCCCGGTGCGGTTATCAAGCCGACCGAGATTACGTTGGTGCTGTCAACGTGGCTCGCGTGTTTTACAGTAACTCGGCAACGCTGGAACACGGTTTTAGGTCCTCGTATATCGGGGATTCTGAAATCGTGCCAGCTAGCCGTTCCGCTGGCTCGCGTCTCGCGTTCGGTGACGCTCCCGTAGCGTATCTCGGACAGTCGGAACAAGATGTGACTGCTGGTGGTGGGTCGGCGTATATCGCGCCCGCTGTCACCCCGACAGAGACGAAAAACAATAGTAGCAAACCTTCCTCGTCAAGCCCAGCGACGTGTGGTGTGTCCCGTTTTGCACGGGTCACTACCAATTGCTACCGAAAATAGGAACGGTTCGCCCGCGATACGACGTGTGCAAACTCGATCCGCTCACTCACCGATCGCGAGACAGTGAAACACGTCGGTGAGGTCGACGCGTTCGGTCCGTGGTGGGAGCAGATCCTCGGGCAGGTGGAACTCGTCGCCAACGACCTCTATGCGTTCATCACCGACGCACAGGAGATTACGGTAGAGTTCACCCAGATGCCGTTCGACGTCGAAGAGTTCTACACGCTTCTGAGCTTCCCAGCGTATCTCTCAGAACGAGCAGCGAGTGACGCCAGAGCGAACGCATCAACTCCGTTCGAGATCGATATGTGGACGCTCCATTCGGGAGCCACCTACGCCCTGACGCACTTTTTCACTGGGAAGGAAGGGTCGGCACTCGACGGATACGTCAGAGCGGCCAACGACCTCCTGTTCAATCCTGAGGCGAGCCTCTCACGCGTCGAACAGGCCTATGAACGGGAGGCAGAGTCGGAAACCGACGGCGCCGGACAGACCGGACTGGAAAGCCAGTTGGCACTCGCACAGATCGAGCGTGTCAGCAACGGCGTTCAGGAGAAAGCGACCCAATTCGAGGAGCGTGAAGAGACACTACGGGAACGGTTCGCTGGCCCGGTGGAGTAGCTCTGTTCAAATAATACAGAGGCGCACTGTAGGAGCTGAACGTATCGATGGGAAGAACGTGCGTATCGAGCGACGAAAAGAGAGGTGAGCAAGACCACGTTAGAAGTCGCTGTGATTCTACGGGCAGGAGCACGACATGTCGACGATATCGGTGTCATCGAGTTCGATCTGTGCCTGGTGACATCCTCCCCGGCGTAAACGACGGGGCTTCCCGTAACCGCAAGTTGGGATATTTGCCGGTCTACGACACGACCTGTTCTCGCGGTGCGAACGCACCACTCTCTGAATCGAACAAGTATGTCGATGGCTGTGCCACACAGCCGTTACTCCTATCCTCGCCGTGAGGACTCGGAGTTATCTTCTGGCGCATGTTCTCCGCCCCGTTGCAATCCGCATTCCCGACCAACCCGCACGACGAGCAGACGTACAGGCCACGGTGCTTGCGGTTCAACCTCGTGTCATCACCACACCGTGAACACGTCTTCGAGGTATCCCACTCGTTCTCCTTCAGCACCGTGACACCTCGAATCTCGCCCTTGTATTCGAGGTACTGGTAGATGCGGTCGAACGCCCACGTGTGCAACTTCTTGTTGCCAGTCTTGCCCCAGTCCGACTCGCGCACGTCTTCGGGCCAACTCACCGAGAGCGTGCCAACACCGCGCTCAACACACTCTGTGATGATGGCGTCAGTAAGCGTGTGGTAGAAGTGCGTCTCGCGATCAGCGAGTTTCCTGCGTGCCCACATCGATTTCTCAGACGGGCCGTTCTCGCCCTCAGTATCGTATTCAGCACGTTTGAAGTAGTGCTTGTCCTGTTTGAGTGAATTCCCGGGGTACAGGACATATTCGTCAGGGAACGCGACCGTGGCGATGTTCTTGATGCCAAGGTCGATGCCTGCCACGCCATCGCCTGCGGAGTCAGTGGTTTCGAGTTCGATTTTGCAGACGAAGTGCAGTTCCCACTCGTCACCGTTCCAGACGGCGCGAACGTTCTGCACGGAGTTGACTTCTGTGAGGTCAACGTCGGGGCGCGTCTGGTACTCGCAGAGCAGGAAGTCCGACCAATACTCCTTGAGGTTCGAGCCTTTCGAGAGTCGGACGCGGTTGTTCTCGGGGTCGTGTTTGAAGCCGTCTTCTTTGAACGTGACCGTACTCTTGGGTCGGGTGTCGCCGTGTTTGCGGTAGCCGGGGGGATTCGCCTCGTCAAACTTGTGTCGCAGGTCGAACCAGGACTGGAAAGCGTCGGAAAGTTCTTCGATGACTTTCTGACTGGATTGGGCATTCAGGTCTTTCCAGCACGACTGGTTCTTCATATACGATTTTAGCACGCCTTCGTCTGGGATTTCACCAGTTGCGTTCCAGATGCGGTCGGCTGTCCATCGTGCGACGTTCCAGATTTTTGAGGCGGCGTCTCCGAGTGAGTCAAGGCCATCGCAGACCTGCCAGTGGTTCTGGATCGAACCAACGTAGGTTCGAGTGGCCTGAATCGCCATACATCGCCTATGTAGGCAAGGTACTTAGCATCGCTCCGAGTGGAGTGAAAGTGAACGTAGACGTGGAATATCCGGCCGTGCCATAGGCGGTGCTTGTGTGGAAAGTGTCGGATTCACTCCCACCCTGAAGGGTGGGATTCTCTCCTCGAAGAAAGATAGGGCTCGTACTGACTGCCTTTAGCCCGAAGGGTTTATGAGTACGAATATGATATGAATATGTATGGGTAAGGGCGAACGCCGGAAAATCGGGAAACGAGGTCAAGTGACAATCCCCAAAGATCTCCGAGAACGATTCGGAATGAAGGGAGGAGACGACGTCATTATCCACGAAGAGGGGGGGAAGCTCGTTATCGAACGATCGGTAACTCGTGAGGAGTTGGCTGAGGGATACCGCCAGCGTGCCCACCGGACCCGCGAACTCGCTGACGAACTGGAGGGCGTCTCGACGGAGGCCAATGAACACCTGGGCGATGCCCCAGAGTGGTAGCGGATGGCAACGTCCGTCCGTCGAGGGGATGTCGTTATTGTTGAACTTGATCCGACGCAGGGATCCGAACAACGGGGAACACGTCCGTGTCTCGTCGTGCAGAACGACGTAGGGAATGCAAATGCACCGACAACGATCGTTGTCCCGTTCACTACCTCTTTCGGCGAGCAGCTCTATCCGTTCGAAGTGCTCTTCCCAGCCCAAGAATGTGCGCTTCGGGAAGACTCAGTCGCGCTCTGTAGCCAGATTCGAACCATCTCTATCGAGCACCGCATCAACGAGAACCTCGGCTCGATTCCGCAAGAGCGGATAGACGAGGTCGATACCGCACTCGAATACAGTCTCGGCCTCACCAAAATCTGACAGGAATTGGCGAAAACAGTTCACCTCTGGTTTCTTTTCAACTCCCCCAATTAATGCGCTATTCTATGACAGCGAAGAGGACCCAATCTTTGCGAGACACGAGTTCAGGTGATTTCTATCACTAACCAACATATTCTATCAATATTGATATTCTTGTAGATACTGTTATTACGGTGATTTTCTTCCCAGTGTCCAAGCACGGCCGTCGAATTAGACGGTCATAAGGAGAGAACACAACCTTGGACGTCGAGAAATTGTATTCAGCGGTGGGGAATCGGCTCACGACAAACACAACGGGCCGTAATATCGGCAGTCACAGTGCGATTCGAATTACTCGGTCGGTGATCGTGGTCGCTGCGTTCGTGGTCATGGTCGACCCGGTGATGGCTCAGGCCGCAGGAAGTACGTTCTGTCAGACCGCCCTCGCGCGAACGGTGAAGAACATCTTCACTGTGATCCAATTCGGTGGGCCGTTGGTCGGCGGCGTTGTCGCTCTCGGTTCAACGGTTGCTCTGTCGGCCGTTCGACGGGCAGACCTCAAGCGTGAACTCAAGGAGATGCGGAATCAGGGAATCGTCTGGGGAGTCATTGTCGCACCCCTTGGAACGGTTACCATTCAATTCATCCTCAATAACATCGTTGCGGGGGGAGGGAGTTGCGCGTTCTGAAATGTGGCAGTGCTCTTTCGATAGCACGTTCGTTCAGATCGTCGGCTCCCACGAGGCAGGATCGAAAACGTGTGCGCACGATCCTCACGCTACTCTGTGGAGTGGGGTTGGTAGGCGGTGGACCAATCCGAGGCCGTGCACAGTCGACTGCAACCGCAACGCCGACATCGACCGATAACTCAACGGGCTCTGAGGCCGGAGCCGGGGGTGATCTCTCGAACGAGGCGATCGGGGATGCGATCGTCAGCGGTCTTAGATCGCTCTTGGAGACACTGTTTAGCCCGATTCGAGGACTCATCCAGTCGCACGCGAACGGCCTTCTCGACCTTCTCGTGGGGACGCCGCATCCCGAAGTGATCTTCGCCAGGCCAAACACATCTCCGTGGCTGGCGCTGTACCAATATTACTGGGATGCGATTGTCCCGCTTACGCTGCTACTGTTCGGCTTGAGCCTCATCGTGATCGTTCTACTCGAATCGATGAGTCACCTGCTCAGTGGCTATCACCGTGCACACCTGAAACGACGGGCGTTCGTGGGTCTGATGGGTATTCTGTCGTGGTGGTGGATCGCTGGATTTTCGCTGCAGCTAGCCGATGAGCTCACCCGCTTTCTCATGCCCAGTCTCGATTCGATTTCACTGTTCCAGACACTCTCGTTTGCGGGTATCGGGTTACTGGGTGTCGTCGCCACGCTGAGCGTCGACCTCCTGCTGTTCGTACTTATCGCGCTCATCTACTTCGTTCGACAGCTCGTCCTCTATGCGTTCGTTCTGGGGATGCCACTACTCATCGTAGCGTGGATTCCCGGTGTCGGTCCGTTCGGGTTCAGTGCCCGCTTCGCACAGCGCCTTGCAGGATTCTACGTACCGTTCCTGCTCATGACCGTGCCAGTTGCACTCTTGTTCCGACTCGGAGAACTTCTCGGGGAGTCAGCGACCCTCTCACTCGGGGGGATCGGCCTGTGGCTCACAGCACTCGTGATTCCGTTCGTGGCGGTCCTGTCGCCGTTCGTTCTGGTCTGGCAGGCGGGGTCGATTTTGCCCGTGGCAGACAAGCTAGCCCGACACGCTTCGAGAGAGCGACTCCAGCAGCGGACTGGTCACGCACGACAGCGGATGGGCGACGCCACACACGCCGGCCGAAACACGATGCGGGGGCTCCGTGATGAACCAGCAGTGCGTCACGACGGACAGACACTCTTGCAGAGTAACTCCGGGGCGGCGACCAGTCGTGGCCACCGTGTTGGTTCGGGGCTTCGCTCGGGATCGACGTTACTCAGAGAAACCTTTCGCCTCGGTACCGACGACGGGTGGAGCGAACCGGGCCGTGACGCTGGACGGTACGAACCGCGCGAATACAACAGCGAATGGGGTACTGACACTAATTCGAGAGACACTCGCGACCGCAGTCGTGGGTCATGGGAGCGAGATCCGTGAGCGCGCGTGGCGCAAGCAAACGGGTTCCGAAGTCGATCAACACGGGGACACACATTATCGGTCGATACACGCTTACCGATCTCGCAGTGGGCGCAACTCCGGGAGTAGCGGTCATCCTGTTGATTCAGCTCGTCGTGCCACCGGACGCGGCGGTTGGGGGCTATCGACTAACTGGTGCGACACTCCCGCTGACAGCGGGAGCGATTGCCGTCGGGGCGCTCGTGGTCTACCTCACCCCGGCTCATCTCACCACCGTCCAGTGGATCGCACTCATGTTGGGTTTCCAGTCCCGAGCAACTGAACTCGATCATCATGAAGCACTCCACCACACGCATCTGCACGACATCCATCCCGAACAGGGTCTCGTCGAACGGACAGACGGTGCGCTCGTCGGATTCGTTCAGGTACTACCACCGCCGATGGCACTCGCGACAGATGTCGAGTGGGCACACAAGGCCGAGGGGTTTCAGGAGTTTCTGAACACGGCCGTCGATTTTCCGATTCAGGTGTACTCGACGACCCGGCCGTTTCCGGTTGACGAGTACCTCGCCCAGTACAGATCACGCCGGACTGACCCGGACGTGCGTTCGAACCCGCAACTGGCGACCCTCATCGACGAGTACGTTGAGTGGTACCGGGCTGAGCTCTCCGAACGTCGGATGACGATCCGTGACCACTACGTCATCGTCTCCGTCACGCCCCCGGAGGTCCGATTCGAACAGGAGAGTCTGGCGCAGAAGCTAACATACGTTCCTGTGCTGGGCGTATTCATCAAGGCGATACTCGCACCTCGACGCGATGCCGAACGGGCGGCAATGTTCGACGCGATGGCCGACAGATTACACGTCGTCGAACGTGGGCTCCGAGAGATCGACGGCTGTGACGCACACCACATCGAGGCGAGCGAAGCGGCCGAGTTACTCGCGTCGTTCTGGGAAGGAGAGCAGGTCCAGTACGACGATCCTGGCCGGGTTGTGTCACGACAACCAGTAATCCGACGTAAATCATGATTCAGTTGCTACATACGCTATTCGGCGGCGAGGGACAGGAAAAGAAGCAAGAGACTGACTCGACAGCCCAGTCGACAGGGAGTGACGGTGGGCAGTCAATCAAGGATACCGACGACGGGTCACTCAGCCAAGACGAGGAGGCAGCCTCAGCTGACGATGTCACCGTGAGTTCCGACCCGACGGACCGGATGCCTCGCGCGGTCACAGAGCAGTATCAACGGCTGGTTGGTCCCTCAGCACTCGACTGTCAACCGGGGTCAGTGTTCGCTGGTACCGAGTGGACGCGGACGCTCTGGATCGGAGAGTTTCCCGATATGCCGTCCGACGGCCTGTTCGAGCGGCTCTATGCGACAGCCGAAACACGCCGAACGGACATCTCGATGCACCTCGAACCGCGGGATACACGCTCGACACTCGACGGGCTCGAAAACCAAATCGAGGACCTCGAAGCGGACTTCGAATTTCTCGCCTCGCGACGGCGTGCTGGCGCTCGTGGGATCAAGAAAGACCTGAACGACCACCGCGACCTCTACGACGTGCTGCGGAACACGCCAATGAAAGCGTTCGACGTCTCGATGTACTTGACCACGCGGCACGACGCCGAACACGATATTGACGCGGCGGGCGTCCGGACGGTTGCACGGCAGTCACCGGCGAATCTGACGCCGATCACCCCGCGGTGGGCGCAGCTCGACGCGCTCGTCTCTGCGAGTCCGATCGGTGTCGACCGGTTGGTCACGCGCTTCGATACCAAGACGCCGATGCTTGCGGGCGCAGTCGGGGCGATGTTTCCGTTCGTCGCGGGCACGTTCGCCGAACCCGGGATCGAATACGGGACGTACGCGCTCAACGAAAGCCCGCTTATCCTCGATCGTTTCGCTCGTGAAACGGGTTACTGCATGATGGTAATCGGAAAGCTCGGTGCGGGCAAGTCGTTCTCGACGAAACTCCATCTCGTTCGCCGGGCGATGTACGACCCGGACACGCTCATCGTGATGCTCGACCCGCTAGCCGGATTCGGTGGGCTGAACGACCTCCTCGGTGGCGAACGCGTCACTGTTGGTGGCACGCGGGCGTTCAATCCACTCGAAATTACGCCCATCCCAACGGACGTACTCCGTTCGGTTCCAGATCTTGACCCCTGGGCAGAGCAGATCAGTTGGGTGATGACGTTCTTCGAGACGTTTTTCGAACAGGTCGCAGCCAATCCGCTCGGTGACCGGACACAGACACTTCGGCGTGCCGTCCAAGAGGCATACAGCCAGCGTGGAATCACGCGTGACCCCTCAACGCATTCCAAGGAGTCTCCGACGGTGACCGACGTGATCGAGGTTCTGGAGCGAATCGTCGACGATCCGACGTCGTTCGGCTACGCGACGACGGCCGAACAGGAACACGTCCGCGAACACGCTGAATCGCTCCTGATCGACCTTCGGCCGTCGTTCCGTCCGGACGGTGATCTCGCACACCTCGCTCGACCGACAGAGTTCGATTTTACTTCGGACGTTATCTACCTCGACCTCCATCAAGAGGAGGGCACACGTGGCCGCAGTCAGACGAGTCTGATGATGCAAGTGCTGTTCAAGGCCGTCTACGAACGTGCGAAAACGACGGACAAGCGGGTCGTCTTCGTGATCGACGAGGCGCACTACCTGATGCACGATTCGACGTCACTGTCGTTTCTCGAAACGGCTGTCAGGCACAGTCGTCATTACGACCTCTCGCTGCAGTTCATCACCCAGACTGGTGGCGAATTCGCACTCACACCGGAGGCTCGGACGATCGCGAACCTCTGTTCGATGACGCTTATCCATCGAGTCAACGAGGAGGCACCGAAGTTGGCCGAGTGGTTTAGTCTCTCAGATCGCGAGGTGAACTGGGTTCGATCGGCAAAGGCCGGGAACGACGAGGACGGCTTCTCGGAGGCGTTACTCGGCATCGACGAGGAAGGGTGGTTCCCGCTGCGGATCCGAGCCAGTGGCTATGAGGCGAAGGTGATCGATCAGGGGTTCTGTCAGCCTCCCGGCGTCGGTGAGACACCGCAAGAGGGACTTCATGAACCGGATTCTACTGCAAGGAGCGAATCCACGTCGACAGCGGCTTTGGGTGACATACGGGGGAATAGGCGCGCGGGTGTGCACAAGTGAACTACCCCACCTCCACAAGCGAACGACTGAGGCCGTTCGGTTGGCTGTACCGATGGTACGACGAGACAACGTGATATGATACTGCAGGGGACGCTCCAGTTTGCTTGCCCGTTTGTTCTCTCCGTCGTAGTGAGGGCACCAATCGATTGCGGAATACATCCTCTGAGCTTTTTTACACGCTCCTGATGCGTCGGTTAGTGGCTCTCCTGAGTGAGCAGAATCCGCCTATGAGTGCTTCTCTCCCCGAATGTATTCTGTGGGAAACGGTCGTAGCGGACGATCTGCACCGCGTCAAAACAAGGCCGAGGGCGCGTATGGGTCACGCTTGAGGCTTGACAGCAGACATTGCCGCGGTCGCCCGTGATCGTCGGTCTATATCCCGAGCCACTCGTCGTTACGGACCTCATATCCGTTCGTCCGACAGAACTTCGCCGCTTCTCGGCGTACCGCCCGGGACGTCGGGAGCGTTTCTTTGTCGCGGATTCGCTCTACGATCCAGTCGCTGATGGCTCGGATGCCTTCATCGTCGTCATCGGCGTCGATCGCTTCAAGTTCTTGGAAGGTCTTCTCGTACGCCTTGCGCTGTGTCCAACTGAAATCCGTATTCCGAAGCGTCTTGCTGGCTTCCACAACCCGTTTCATGGCCGCGGCTACCGTCGGCCGCTGTACCTGTACCCGGACGGCAGCTGGAGAGTCGAACGTGTCCTCGTCTGTCTCCGGTACCAGTTCCTCGATACGGTAGCTCCCCTCGACCGATTCGATCTCGCGTTGGCCGATTGCCGCGACGATTTCGCCCCCCGTAGCCGGGAATGTCAGCTCTTCGAGTGCCGCCTCAAAATCGGCCAGTTCCTCCGCTACCACCGGTGGTTCTCGTTCGTCGCCGCGCTCCAGTTCCGTGGCGATCTCACGCTCCTGCTGGCGTCTCTCAGCGTCGTCTGCTTGGTTGTCTCGACCGCTCTTGTCATCTGCCATCTTGCAATTTTGGCTCTCTAGCCAGATAGCTCTGTGGTCGATACTACTTCCAGACCTTTAAATAACCCAAATCCTAGCGTCTAAACACGGCTCACAGCGCGTATTCAGCACTCACCCCTCCGTTTATTATCTATATACTGGTACGCTTTCGAATGGCCGGATCAGTGCCGGACGCGCTGGCCCTGCGTCCAGATTCGGGCGTCCCGCACGCTCCGGGTCAGTTCGGGCCACTTGACCACGAGGAACCCCCCGAAGATCACCAGGAACCCGGCTAGCGTGACTGCGGGCAGGCGCTCGCCCAGCCAGACCCACCCGACGATCGTGGCGACGACGGGGACGACGTAAACCACGAGGTTCGCCTGGTGAGGGCCGACTCGGTCAAGCAGCGAGAAGTACGCCACGAAGGCCATCGTGGTGGCGATCACCGCGAGGTAGAGGTACGATCCGACGAACGTCGGGGTGAGGGCGACGGCCTGGGGTTCGCCCGACAGGAGACTCCCGACGTGGAGCACTGCGCCGCCCAGCGCCAGCGAGAGGCCCGTCGTCGTCGCCGCGGGCATGTGCGATCCGCTCTTGCGGATCGCGATCGACCCGAGCGTGACGCCCGTGATAGCTGTCAACACCAGCAACTTTCCCCGGAAGTCGTCGCTGAACAGCGCCTCGGGGGTGGGGCGAACGACGAGGGCGACGCCCACGAGGCCGACGAGGACGCCGACCAGTGCCCTTCGGGAGAGACGCTCGGCGGGCAACAGTACCCACGCGAGGACGACCGTCAGGAGGGGACCGAGACTGTAGATGATCGCCGAGACGCCGGCGGTCGTGTACTGCTGACCGAGGTAGAGGAAGCCCGAGGACCCGAAGAACAGCACGCCCCCTCCGAGGACGGCCAGCCAGTCGGCGCGCCGGCGGGGGCGCCAGTCCCGGAGGACGAACGCGGCGTAGGCGAGCAACAGCAGCGCCGCCAGGTCGTACCGCAGAGCCGCGAACAGCAGCGGTGGCGCGTCGGCTAGTCCAGCCTTGATCGCCGGGAAGGCGCCGCCGAACGCCACCCCCATGAACAGAAAGAGCCCCGTGGCTCTCCGGGTTGACATAGGGTCGGTACGCTTCCCGAGGGCATACCCCTGTCGGCGCGTCGAAACGAAAGTGGGGCGATCCTGAACTACTCAGTCCACTCCACTCCAGAGCACTACTCCCAGGTCTGTTCTGCATAGTCGATCTTCTTGATATGACGAACTCTATACGTGTTCTCACACGATGATCCGCCAAGCAGCCTACGCTTGGGACGGTACCACGAGACCCCGTTCTCAATGCGTTTGGGCAATGAGTGGTCGTTCAGTCTGAAAGTGGAAAAATAAATGGCCGATTCGTCCTGCCTTCACGCTCTATCTTCAACTGAAGCGGTAGCGCGGAGTCCCCTTCCTCAGCGAACGAGCGAAGCGAGTGAGTAGGGAAGGGAGGAGCGCGTTCGTATTGGCTACAACCACTAACCTACATATAACCACGTATCTACGTTGAAACTGTGGCGGATGACTACGTGCGTCGGACAGCAATAACCCGCCTCTCGGTAGACGGTGAGCAACGCGAGTTGCTCGAGGAGACCATTTCTGAGTGGAAACGCGGGTGCCAACTCGCCACCGACATGGCGTGGGGCAGGTGCAACGCGAAAAGCGACGTCCAGCCCCTCGCCTACGACGACGTGCGCGAACACACCGGCCTCGGGAGTCAGCACACGATTCTCGCCACTCACCAGGCCGCAGAGGCCATCACTGGCTGTCTCGAACACCGGTCCAACGGCAAGAAAGTCAGCAAGCCGACCTTCACCGCACCGACCGTGAAATACGATACGCGGACCATGACGCTGTTCGACGACGACACGGTGTCCCTCTCCACCACGGAGAGTCGCGTCCGATGTGACCTTGCGCTGCCCGACGCCGACGATGGCTACCAACGGCAGTATCTCGACTCCGCCGAATGGAGCGTCACCGAAAGCACGCTCACTGCCCGCGACGGCGACTACTTTTTACATATCGGCTTCCGCCGACCCAAGACCGATACCGAACGGAACACCGCCGAGGACGGAACGGTCCTCGGAGTCGATCTCGGCATGGAGAACCTCGCCGTCACCAGCACCGCCTCATTCGTCAGCGGGCGGGAGTTGACCCACAACCTCCGCGAGTTCGAGACAGTTCGCGCCGGGCTCCAACAGACCGACACACGAAGCGCTCACCGAACGCTCGAACAGTCGAGTGGCCGAGAACTGCGATACATCCGCGACGTACTCCACCGAGCGTCGAACGCCATCGTGAACGAAGCACGCCGTTATGAGTGCGACGTGATTGCGTTCGAGGACTTGACCCACATCCGCGACCGCACGGGTGCGTCGTGGGGACACAAGTGGGCGTTCCGAACGCTCTACGAGCAAGTTGAGTATAAAGCCAAACCGGAAGGCATCGCGGTGAAACAGGTGGGGTCGGCGTACACGTCGAAGCGGTGCGCCGAGTGTGGATTTACCGCAGACGAGAATCGCCCAACTCGCAATGACTTCCAGTGCGTGAAGTGCGGGTCGGAAGCGAACGCAGACTACAACGCGGCGAAGAACATCGGAATGCGGTATGTCCGTCGGGGCCAACAGTCGTCTCGGCGGACGGGCAACAGTCAGCTTGCCCTGAAGTCCGGAACAGTGACGCTGAGCGGCGGGTTCACCGCCCACCCAGACGGGTTCGAGGCCGAGTTCATGGACAAGCCCCACCCTCCACGAGCGAACCCGCCAGGGTGAGCGAAGTAGGGTGGGGTAGTTGACGCGGCTGTTCCGCGTCAGCAAGAGCGATTTCACCGTCGCCGTCGGCTCACTCGTCGGCGTGATGGCGGTCGGCCTGCTCTGGGGCGTGTTCATCGGCGTGTTCGTCTCGCTGCTCGTGACGATCGAGCGGATCAGCGACCCGAAGATCGTGGCGCTGGGGCGCGTCCCCGGGACGGACCACTTCGTCGATCAGGGACGCCACGGCGAAGTTGAGGACGTCCCGGCGGTCGTGGTCTACCGCGTCGAGGCGCAACTGTTCTACGCGAACGCGTCGCGGGTGCGAGAGACGATTCTCGCGCGGGTCGACGGGTCCACCCGCCCCGTAGACCTCGTCGTCCTCGATCTGATCTCCTCACCGACGGTCGATCTCGAGGCGATCGGAATGCTCGAATCGCTCCACGCAGGGCTCGCGTCGCGCGGCGTGGACTTCCGGTTGGCGGGGGCGGACGCGCAGGTCCGTCGCCTGCTCCGCCGGAGCGGCCTCGAGGAGACCGTCGGCACGGTCGGCGAGGAAGACGCGATCTCGACCGTCATCGAGCGGTGGTGGTCCGAAGCGGCCGAGACGGACTGACACGCCGAGGGACGGACACTCGTGGAGGTACTCTGTTCGCCGTCGTCAGCGCCGGCCGGTATCGGCTCCCACGTCTCATCGGGTCGGAGAACCGGGGGCGTGCCGGACCGCAGGACGTCCTGCGGCAGACCGAATTGACGCTACTTCGTCGAAGGAACGGGAGTGGCGGGATACCGCCGGCGACGAGCCCCGCGATCGACGAGGTGTTCACGATCGTCCCCCGTCCGTGGCGACCGGGCCTGGGAGTTCGTCCATCATGCAGAGTCAGACGTCGTACAGGTCGATATCGGCCGTCGAGTTCCAGTCCTCCTCGGTCTGTTCGGCGAGCGGGTCGGTGTTCCCTTCGATGCCTGCGTCGTTGTGGGCGATGCCGACGCCGCCGTGCGTATCGATCTCGAACAGGTACACTGGCATACTTCTCACACAACGAGAATCCGGGGGCTGCGACGGCTCTCTGGGTCGCTCGCGGGTCTCAGTGGGTGGCCGGGGAGAGTCACACGCCCCGAAATTTCCGAACCCTGGGAACGATCTCTCGTATTAATACCCCTTCCGCGTCTCCGCCCAGGTAGAGGAGATTCACAATGTCGACCCAAACCCGTACCCTCAACGCCGAACTGTTCGGTCGTGAAACGCATTTCGAGTACTCGGAACACTGGCTGGGCTACGCCATCATCGCCATGCGCGTGGTGATGGGGTGGACACTCTTCCAGGGCGGGATCACGAAGCTCGTCACCTACCTGGACGCCGACCCCGCGAACAACTGGACCGCCGAGGGCTTCCTGCTGAACGCCATCCCGGCGGGGAACCCGCTGACGGACTTCTTCGCAGCGATGGCCGGGAACCCGCTCATCGACGCGCTCAACATGTGGGGACTCACCCTCACTGGCCTCGCGCTCATCCTCGGGGCGTTCGTGCGCTGGAGCGCGTTCTGGGGAGCCATGATGATGCTGTTCTACTGGCTCGCGGCGCTCGAGGGCGGCCTCCTCGCGGGCCTCCCGCTGGCTCACGGCTGGGTCGTCGACGACCACCTCGTCTACGCCTTCCTGCTGTTCGGCCTCGGCGCGATCGGTGCCGGCCGGATCCTCGGCGTCGACGAGTACCTCGAACGGACGTCGATCGTCCAGCAGAACGCCTGGCTCCGCTGGTTCCTCGGCTGACCGGTCCATCGAGGCCATGTCGCCGGTGAACCGCCTCAGGTTGACCCCCGAGGCACTCGGCTCGCCCCGCCTACAGACGGGGCGAGCCGCCCCCGACACGTCTCCGGTCGGAGAACGAACCGTCAGATCAAGCCCCTTCGGTACAGTCGAAGCCGGACGAATACGTCCGAATTTCGAACCGAGCAGAATTATTCGTTAGTACTCAGAATACGACTCGTTATCCTGTCGATCGGAGCGTCACGTCTCCTGTACGCTCGACGGTACGAAACGCCGGAATCGGACGACTTCGCACGGGTGCGGACATCGTCGACACCGCGTTCGGGTTCTCCCGACCCGTTCGGAACTTCGATTCGTCCCCGAGACGTCCAGAAGAGACGTGTACTCTCCTGGCCCGTGGAACGCGTCCGACGAACGGCCGTGGAGAGCGATCGTCGATCGGTCCGTTCAGGAACAGAAGTTATCGGGCAGAAACTTCTGATCAGATCGACGAAGATATCCCTCGAGTCGGCCGGCAGGGGCGGGTCCGAAACCGACTCGTCGCGTTTCGAACGAGCGTACCGCTACCTGGTCAAGACGGAGAAGCCGAGACCGATTGCGGCCCCACCAGAAGAGTGACTCAGGCCTCACACAAGTGCAAGGCGGAAGTCCACGACTTCAGTCGTGGGTCACTGACCCTGCAGACGGTCGTAGAGCCACGCGAACAGGTACCCCCCGGTGAACCCATCGACGAACGCCCAGAGGGCACCAACGATCAGTCCCGAGACGGATTCGTCGTACCCCTTGTAGACGTCGGCGAGCAGTCGTTGCCATCGTTGTCCCCACCCGAATCTGGCCGTGATCCCCAACACGACCACCGCACCCGACCAGAGCGACGCACATGCAAGTCCGAACGCTCGCGCGTTCAACTCGGTTGTCTCGGTCGTCATGCCGTCGGATACGAGTGCGACACACATAAATCGACTGACGTGTAATGACGCGATACGCGTCACGGCCAGTCGTTCGTCCGCCCGACCGCCCATCACTGGTTCGTCTCCCGTGGAGCGGGCTCGGAGGCTCTGGACCGGCGTCGACCCGTGAGATACCGGTAGAGTGGGTACACGTAGTCCTCGATCGGGCCCTGGACGCCGCGCGAACTCGCATAGACGAGGACTGGCAGTCCCTCCCGGTTAGCGAGGTCGATCACGTTGTCAGGCGTACTCCCGAACACCCATCGACGGAGCCGTCGTGTCCGGGTCGCCCCGATCACCAGGATTCCACCGTTCTCGGTGGCCTGGTCGACGAGTCCCTCGGCGATGCTCACCGACGTGAGGTGGTGAACCTGTACCGACGGCGCGTCCGACAGTTCCGCGATCGTGTTCTCCGTGTTCTCCGGCCGTCCCTGATTCCCCTCTGGCGTCACGTTGATGACGTGAAGCTCGGCGCCATCCTGTCCCATCCGCTCGACGAGCGGCAGGAGGTCCATGTGGTGCGGCCCCCCGCCAGCGCCGACGTTGACGACGTTCACGTCGGTCATGTCGGTGAAGCCGCTCGCGAAGAGCACTCCACACGGAGCCGTGAACTCGACCGTCTCCGCGACTCGTGTGTGTTCCTCGGGGTAACCCATGAGGATCAGGTCCGCGCCGTCGTCGCGGGCGGTCTGGACGATGTCGAAGGCGACGTCTCGACAGATGTGCCCCTCGACGGTGTAGTCAGCCGCGATCTCGTCGGCCGCGAGTAGCTGTTGAATGCGCTCGACGCGGTCCGCCGCAGTGTCCTCGGCCGCCTCCGACGGCGTCTGTTCGGGGATCTGCGTCACGTTGATCACCTCGACGAGGGGCTCGCCGTGTTGGAGGCGTCCGAGCATGGCTGCCAACCGCACGTACCGCGGTGCTCGGTCCGGCCGAGCAACCGCGACCAGGATTCGGAACCGGTCCTCGCTCTCAGTCTCCGCCGCTCGCTCGCCCTCTCCGGTCGCTCCCCCGGCCCCTCGTGTCGGTGGAACCACACGCTCGAACAGTTCCTCGACCTCCGGTGCACCGCCCCAGACCAGATACGCCAGCAGGAGCACGGCGAAGAGCGCGAGTCCAGTCACCACCCCTTTGATCGGGAGATTGTAGATCAACGCGACGTTCGCGACGACACCGAGCGCCGGGAGATACGGAACCCCGGGCACACGGAAGCCTCGCGTGATGTCCGGGTACCGCCGGCGCGAGTAGATCAACGCGACGTTCACGACCGAGAGCGGCAACAACAGGTTCAGCGTGGCGAACCCGGTGAGCGTCGTCAGGCCGAGTTCGGTCAGCGTGAGGAAACCGACCACCGGGAGTGAAACACTGAGGTCGATCGGAACGGTCCCTCCCTCGGCCGGGAACACGCCGATGAAGACGGCGATCAACGCGACGATGGTCGCGGTGGCCGTGACGATGCTCCAAAACGGGGTATTGAACCGTGGGTGAAGACGCGAGAACGGTCGGGGTGCCTGTCCGAGCCGTCCCATGAGCGACCCGATACCCGACGCGGCGAGGATCGATGCGTTCGAGGCACTGACCATACTGAAGACGGCACCGGCGACGATCAGCGACCGGCCAGCGGGCCCGATGAACCCGGCGGCGACCCGGCCCATCGCCGTCTCGCCCTCTTCGGCGATGACGGATGCGGGGACCGGCGAGTTCACCATCGCCACGATGACCAGCGCGTACAGCACGGTGACGGTGACGATGCTCGCCGCGATCGCCAGCGGGACCGTCCGCCGCGGTTCGATGATCTCGCCGGCGCTGGCGGCGATCGCGGAGAAGCCGAAGAAGGTGATGAACGCGAGCGCGGCGATCGTGACGATTCCCACGGCATCGGGGGAGAACCGGCCAGCAAACGTGCCGAACGCCGTCGTCGGTCCCCGGTAGGCGAACGCTCCGCCGACGAAGGCGACGAGCACCGCGACTTTCGCACCGGTCACGAACAGTTGAAACGTCCCGCTTTCCTCGGTACCGCGGGCGTTGAGCATCCCCAGCAGCACCGCGCCGAGGACGCCCGTCGTCCCGTGTGGGAGGAACTGCAGCGACTCGGGGAGGATGAACCTGAAGAACCACTCGTCCATCGTGGCGAGGTAGAAGGCGGTCGTGCCAGTGTAGCCGAGAAACAGCATCACGCCGACGGCGTACGTGAGCGTGTCGTGTTCGAAGGTGCGCGACGAAAAGAGATAGCCGCCGCCGTTCTCGGAGTAGATCGAGGCGAACTCCGAGTAGGAGGCGGCCGTGATCCCGGCGACGAGCGCAGCGATGACGAACGCCAGAACCGCGCTTGATCCGATCGCGGCAACCGCCGTTCCGGAGAGCGAAAAGATACCCGCGGCGATCATGGTTCCGAGACCCATCGCAAACGCGATCTTGAAATCTAACGTTCGAGTGTGCTCGACCATTGGTGTGAGATGTAAGCGGATGGTTCATGGACTGCTCGCGACGGCAGCGCACTGTCGGTCGTCATGGGTCAGTCTTCCCCGCTGCCACGGCACACGACGACCGGGACCGTCGATTCTCTGACGATCTCGTCGGTAACGCTTCCGATCACCAGTCGGTCTAATCCCGACCGGTCGTGTGTGCCCATCACGAGGAGGTCGATCCCCTTCTCGTCGGCGTACATCAGTATCGCGTCGGCCGTTGGTCCTCTGAGGACGGCCTCGATCGTCTCGATTCCATGCTCGGCGGCGACGCGTGTGGCAGCCTCGAAAGCTGCTCTCCCGCTCGTATCGGGATCGCCCCGAGCAGCCGCGTCCCCGGTCGTCGGTGGCGGCTCGTTCGCTTCCAACACGTAGACGACGTGGAGCGTGGCGTCGAACTGCGCGGCGATCGCCAGAGCGTGCTCGAAGGCCGCTTCCGCCGTGTCGCTGCCGTCGGTCGGATAGAGGACAGTCTCGTACATGATCACGTCTCGTTGATCGGACCGATGAGATCCCACTGGAGCGTCTCCTCCCCGTCAGGATGTCGAACGGAGCTCACGTGATACAGGTATGGCCCGTGTGGACACTCAGAACAGCCCTCCGCACATCGGTGTCCGCGAACGATTTCGACGTATCCCTCGTGGTCAGTCACGCGAACGAGTTCGTGGTCGGGAATCGCCTCGATCTCTTGCTCCAACGCCTGGTGATGGTGTGCTTCGAGAACGTCTCCCAGGTAACTGATCGTCTCTCGGAGTGTGTGGTCGTCCAGTGTACGCAGTTGGGTCGCGACCCGGCGCGGAAGGCCCGGTGGAGGGGAGGGCGTATCGGTGCTCACGGGTTCACCTCGACAGCTGCTCGCTGGGTGACCGTGCTCTCCGCGTCCCGATCGCTGTCTCTACCGGGTCTGCGTATGGGGTGTTGTCACCCATGACTGTCCCCTCCACCGCCTCGTACTTAAACGATTGCGTTCGTTCGACAGCGAGAACCACTCGGTCACGGACGTGACACAGTCTCCGTCGAGGAGCCAGATATGATAAATATATGATCATTTTGCAACGGCTTAGGAGCTGTTACTGTCCGACTCCGGGGGATTCCGGGGGTCTCAGGAGGGTCAGCGCACGGGATCAGAGGCGTCCTCTGATCTGATTCCACGCGAGATGTCGGTCCGTATCAACGTTTATGACGATACGCCGACAAGGTCTGTGGGTAGATAGCACGAGTCGCACTCACAGAGACAACCGCGTTCCACCGGGGGCCCGTGAGAGCGGTGGACGCGAGCGAGCGTCGCCTGTTCATCGCGCGTATCTCGAAGGGACGGACCGTCCGCGAGTTCGTCCTCGGGGTCATGTTCCTGCCGTCACTGTTCTCGACGCTCTGGCTGTCCGTCTTCGGCGGGAGCGCGCTGCACAACGCGCTCGTGGGGAACGGTGCTGCCCTCGTCACCTACAACGAGGTGGGCCAGACCGTCGCCATGTTCGCCATGCTGGAGCAGTTCCCGCTCGGTGCGCTCTCGGGTGTGCTCGCCACGTTGCTCGTGGTCACGTTCTTCGTCACCTCCTCTGACTCGGGATCGCTCGTCGTCGACCACCTGACCTCCGGCGGCAAGCACGACGTGCCGAAAGCACAGCGCATCTTCTGGGCCGTCACTGAGGGCGCGGTCGCCGCGCTCCTCCTGCTCGGCGGCGGCCTCAACGCGCTTCAGACGGCCGCGATCACCACCGGCGTACCGTTCGCGGTGATCCTCTGTCTGATGTGTTACACCGTCTATCTCGGACTCGACAACGAGTACCGGATCCTCGAATCCGAGGAGTTCGCCGAGACGATCGAAGAGTTGACCGAACAGGGCGACTTCGACATCGTCACGACGGGCGAGGGGATGGTGACCGACATCAGGGAGGGTGATGACACGCCGAGCGGCGACTGACGCTTTTCGGCGTTCGTGTCGCAAGCGGCACGGGACACCGTCGAACGGGCGGACTGATCAGACAGCGTCGCGATCCTCGTCGCCCTCGAACGCTCGGATCGTCCGATCCGGAATCGCCGTTCGCGCAAATATCGTGACCACGTCACCCGCCGCGATCGTGGTCTCTCCTTTCGGTGTGAGCAGCTCGTCTCCACGTTCGAGACCCACCACGAGCACGTTCTCCAGCAGTCCGCTCTCGCTCGCCTCCTCGATCGTCTCTCCCGCGATCGGTGCCGAGTCTGTCACGGCGAATTCGACGACTTCCGCGCCACCGGACAGACGCTGAAAGTCGGTCAACGTCGCGCTCTGCTGCCCCTGGCCGGGAGCGAACGGGCCGTACGGCTGAGTGATATCGTCTCGGATCGTGTGTTCCGTCTCGATGTCGAGGCCGAGTTCCGACAGCTCCCGTTCGATGCGTGAGAGGTCGTCGGTGTCGGTGCTGACGACGGTGACGACCAGGTTTTCCCGACCCGAAAGCAACTCGCGAACCTCGACGACTCCCGAGATGGGGGCGATCTCTCGGCCCAGACGGGACCGATCCTCGACCGATGCTGTGCAGGTTATCTGTCGCTTCGTTCGCTCCCCGGTCCGTTCGTAGTTGACGTCGGCGTGGTAGCCTTCGATGACGTCGTCCTGTTCGAGCCGTTGAATGCGATGCCGGATCGTCGCGGGAGTCACGTCGACCGTCTCGGCGATCATCGGTGCCGAGATGTCCCGTGCGTTCTCCGTGAGGTGATAGAGGATGCGTTTGTCGATGTCGTCGAGCCGATCCGTCATTGTGATATCTGATTCATGAATATCGAACGGGATTAATTTTGCCTTCGAAAATTGACACCCCTAGATTTATTAGAGTCACGAATGATACGTTCGACATGGTTCACCGCGAAGAGGGAGCGACCCCTCTCGAACGACTGCAGAGTAGATACAACCACGAGGACATGAGATGTCCCGAGTGCGGATACGAGGACGACGACGGAGAGTGGAAAGCGATGACCGATGGCAGTACGATCCTGTACCGTCACGTCTGTCCCAGCTGCGGTGAGATCCGAAAGCGAACGTACAGGGCCTCGAAGTGATCGACCCCGCGGAGCCGGCGCGATCCCTCAGGTAATGACACCGTCGCGCCAGATAACAAGGGCTTAGTGGTTGTCATACCGCTCGTGGTGCGGCTCGTGATCGAGGAGGCACGCCTGTCTGGCGGCGACACGGGCGACCGACAGGAGTCGACGCGTGTGACGGCCAGCCAATCGATCGCGGCGGCCAGTTTCCCCAACGATGTCCGGCCGGACAGGTTCGACGGAGGCCCCAGTGAACGCTCGGGAGACGGAGAACCAGCCACGGGTATTCGCTCCGATCGGCGGTACGGACGTGCCCAGGCCGTACGGCTCGTTCGTCTGGAGACGCGGTCTCGTGACTCTTCGGTACTGGAGCCGAACCGGCAACGGCGACCGCGACCGAACGCGGGCCGACGCCGGGTGGGATGCCCCGGTATCGAACGGATCGGTGGTCGTGAGTGAGGAACCAACCAAGACCCCGTTCGACCAGGGAGTCGACTGGGATGTGCTGGTGGACCACCGGTCCGTTCCGTGATGCGGTATAGACGGCAGGTCCTACTCTGTCACACGAGTGTGTCAGCGTTTTCCACACCCCCGCATGTCCCCGCGACAGAGCGTCGTGGATCGATCCGGAGTCGTCAGTGTCCGGGCCGGCGGGTCGCACTCCCGGCGGAGACCTCGAACCGAAACACCCAGTACGGCTCTCGACTGTTGAGGGACATGCGGAGTCGCGAAGTCTCGACAGCGGAAGGGTTCGCGAAGTACGGCTTCCTCACCGGGGGCGCACTCCCGGCGGAGTGTCGTCGGAAAGAGTCGAATCGCAAGCCGCTTTCTTAATACGTCGTCGACAATATGGAACCCGATGGCCGAGAAGATCGGACTCTTCGAGTCGGTTTCGATAGCCGTCGGTGGGATGGTGGGCGGTGGCATCTTCGCCGTGCTTGGCGTCGTCGCAGGTGCTGCCGGGCCGACGTCCTGGCTCGCCTTCGTCCTCGCGGGCGTCGTCGCGGCCTGTGCAGGGTACTCGTTCGTCAGACTCAACGACCTCATCGACGGGACAGGCGGCCCGATCACCTACATCGAGCAGTTCACCGGCAACACGACGCTCGCTGGGATGGCTGGCTGGACGTTCGTCATCGGGTACGTCGGCACCATGGGGCTGTACGCCTACGCCTTCGGCGGCTACGTCACCGAACTCATTGGCGTGAGCACCGTGTACGGCGTCCCGCTCCGTCCGGTGTGGTCGCTGCTCGCGGTCGCGTCGTTCGTCGCGCTCAACGTTCTCGGCGCCCACGCCTCCGGTCGGACCGAGGACGTGCTCGTCGGCCTCAAGGTACTCATCCTCCTCGTCTTCGGTCTCGGTGGCACGTACTACGCGTTCTCGAACGGCGAACTCAGTTCGGGACTCTCGTCGCTTGGAGGGGGGCCGATCATCGCGGCCGCGATCGCGTTCGTCGCGTTCGAGGGGTGGGAGCTCCTCATGTTCGACCAAGACAGCATCGCCGAACCCAAGCGGACGGTTCGGAAGGCCATCTACCTCTCGATCGCCATCGCGACCGGTCTCTACGTGCTCGTCGCGATTCCGACGACGAACCTTCTCACACCGGCCGCGATCCAGCAGCACTCCGAAACCGCGCTGGCCATCGCCGCCGAGCCGTTCCTGGGACGGATCGGGTTCGTACTGATCTCCGTCGCGGCGCTGTTTTCGACCGGCAGCGCGCTCAACGCGACGTTGTTCAGCGCGTCACGGCTGTCCAAGCAGATGATCGCCGAGAACCTGCTCCCGCAGCAACTCGAACGCGACGACGGGGACGAACCGGTTCGTGCGCTTTTGCTCTTAGGTGTGCTGACGGGAGGGCTCGTGACGGTCGGCAGCCTCAATGCCATCAGTTCGTTCGCCTCGCTCTCGTTCATCACCATCTTCGGTGCCATCAGCGCGCTCGCCCTGCGGGAGCGGTCGGGATGGCGGACGGCAGTCGTCCCCGCGATCGGCTCCGTCGGAGCGGTGGGGACGACCGTCGCGTTGCTCTGGCATCTCTACGACACGGAGCCCGGCGTCTTCGTAACCGTTCTCGTGTTGGTGGTCGCCGTCGCGGGCGTCGAACTCCTCTACTTCGAGCGCCAGCCGCTCGAAGAGTGGGTCGAAGCCGCCGAAGGGTGAGAGCCGGAACGGTTCGCCTCCCAAGCGCGGTGCTGAAGACGATGCGTGAGGGGTACATGTACGACCTCAACCGTCGGTACTACCGGCTCCGCCCGCCGAAGTGACGGGTGTAGGCGGTGGTGAAACGCCACGGTCGTGCGACCGCACCACTGCCGCGATTCCGGAAGGGGCGGAGCGAGCAGCGCACCCGCGGTGTCGGTGAGTACGCACGGCCCGCCCGCTGTAACAACCACTTAGCCCCTGTTTTGGCTCAGTCCCAGACGAACCCACAGGGACCTCTCGAACCGCCGTGATCCGAAACCAGTACCGAGATTCGGCACCGGACGACGCGACCGCCCCAGTGAGTCGCTGTTCGGTCGGAGAACTCGAGCGATCAGTCGTGCTACTCGGTGAGCGGGAGGAAGATGCCGAACACGAACGGGGAGAGCAACAGCAAGAGAACGCCGATAACGGCAGTATCCAACAGGAGGGCAGACTCCCACCCGGGAACGACCACCCATCCAACGCTCGCGGCGTATACGCCGATCTCGCCGACTACGAATAGTATGAGTCCGAGTACCATCCCCTGTTTCGTGAGTTTCGGATAGTTCAACTCACCGTATCGACCCGTCATGCAACACGACAGTGCGAGCAGCAGAATCTTAACCGTTTCTCTTCCCCGGAATCGAAAGAATCTCTATCGGTGACCCAGTATGGGATAGCGATGAAAACCGTCATGTTCGAACTCCTGCCGGCACTCCTGGAGTTGTTGGTCTTCGGAATCAGTAGCGTTGGACTGGCTATGATCGGTGCATACATCGAACGGTTCGCGCTCGCGACCGTGGAGGCCGGTCAACCGAGGCTCGCGGCGTGGGCCGCGGTTGTGGGCGCCGTTGCGTTCTACTTCGCGTACTTACTGAGTACCGACAAGTTCGGACCCAAGCTGTCCGAGGTTCGACGGAGACTCACGGATCGGTCGGCGTAGCGCGCGATCGATACCCGAACAGCCGCAGTAGGGCTCTGCATAGCACCCGCTGTCGGGCGGCCGGTACACGACACCGGCCGAGACGTCGAGTGAGGACGACTGGATCCCCGGGTGTATTTATCGCTTCGATCCGTACCCGACGCCGTTCGGGCCGCTCTCGGGGTTCAATGCCGCCTTCAGCGTCGCCGTCATCGGCGCGATCGCGAGCTTCGTACTCGTGGGTCTCCTCGTGGACGACCCACCGACCCTCGAGGCCGAGGCAGGTGAGGACCTCTCGATCCGCGTGTTCGACACCGACGGCTCGACGCTGTTCGACACCGTGTTCGTCCTCGGCGTCGGCACGTTCTTCATGGCGACGACGATTGCGCTGTTCGCCACGCTCGAAGGCCCGATACGCGCACGGCTGGACGAGAGCACGTTCCTGTTCAGCGTCCAGTTTGCGGCCGTGGTCATCGCGAACGTCCTGTTCCAGATCCCGATCGGTCGTGCAAGCGACACGTACGGCCGTCGGCCGTTCCTCCTCGCGGGGTTCGTCGTGCTCGTCCCGTCGGTGTTCGCGCAGGGACTCGTGACTGACCCGTATCTCATGCTCGGTGCCCGGCTCCTGCAGGGGGTTGCGGTCGCCTGTGTCTTCGCACCGGCACTCGCGCTTGCGGGCGACCTCGCCAGCGAGGGACAGTCAGGGACGACCCTGTCGGTGCTGACGATGGCGTTCGGGTTGGGTGTGGCCGTCGGACCGCTCGCATCGGGCTTTCTCTTCAACGTCGGGCGGTTCGAGACACCGTTCACCTTCGGGGCGGTGCTGGCGCTCATCGGACTCGTTCTCGTCTGGACGCAGGTCGAAGAGTCGCTTTCGGCCGATCCGGACGCACGCGCCGGACACCCCACCGAGGACTGATCCACCGCCGAACGCCCTGTCGGAAGGTGGCCACATGGACCACCGACGGGACGGAGTCGACCCACGATCCCCGCGGAGCCGGACACCGTGAGCCCGTCGCCCACCACCGCGACGACCGACGACCGGAGTTAGACGTCCAGTTCGACGATCTCGGTCGAGTGACAGTCCGGGCACGTGAGACGGTACCGGATGTGTCCGGACTTCGGCGTCGTTTCGACGTGCGCCTTCCACTCGCTGTGGAGGACGTAGTCTTCGAAGCCGCACCTGCGACACGTCTGTCGCGTGTGTTCGAGGTGTCTCGTGAGCGCACTGACCCCGTTCCGATGCTGTTCGGTAAACCAACTCATCGAGTCATCCGAGACGGGGTGTAGATTTAACGCTGGCGAGAATTTGTCACACGGTAACACGACTCGCGTGGACCGGCCTCGCTCGGGCACGAAGGACCGGATCGCGGTGGGTGCCGGGAAACAGGGAGGGCGCTACGACGCCGCTTCGGCGTCCGCGCGGTGTGACACGACGTCCCAGTCCGACGGCGACAGTTCGTGTCCGTCGAAGTCGCCGTGTTCGGGATACGCGGTGAGGACGAGGTATTCGGCTCGGTCTGTCAGGTACTCCACGAGCAGATCGAGGTTGTCACCGGCGAGTCCGCCGAGTCCGTCGAGCAACAGGACCGGCACGCGCTCGGCCACCTCGAACGCCTCGTGACCGGCGAGCGCAGCGACGATTCCCAGGAGTTCACGCTCGCCTTCGCTGAGCGCGTCGAGCCGTGCCTCGCGTCCGTCTCGCGCGACGACTAGGTCGAACGTGCTGGTGAGTCTGGCGGTCTCGAAGCCGGTCTCGAACCGTTCGAGTACCTCCGCGAGCGACGACGAAAACGCCTCCCTGGTCCGGCGTTTGACCGTCTCTTTGCGCGTTCGGAGATCCCTGATCTCCTGCGTCAACTCGTCGTACTCCTCGGCGAGTACCTCGCGCTGTGCCGCCCGCGTTTCGGCGGTCTCTAACTCCTCACGGGCGTCGGCCAACTCGGCCTCCGTGTACTTGATCTCGCTCTCGAGATCCGTGACACGGTCGTCGGTCGTCTCGATCTCCGTGGTGAACGATTCGATCCGTGACACCAGCTCGTCTCGACGCTGTCGCGCGTTCTCGAGCGTCTCCTCGTCTTCGGCACGTTGAGATCGGAGGTCGGTGAGACGGTCCTCGAGATCCCGTTCTCGGCGGGCGGCTGTGCGGGCCTCGTCGCGCTTCGTTTCGAGTTCCTCGACGCGCTCGCGGGACGCCGATGCATCCGCTCGGAGCTCAGAGATTCGAGCATCGAGGGCGTCGAGCTGTGTCTCCATCTCGTCGCGTGTCGTCGCCTGCCCGCAGAGCCAACACGCTGCTCTGTCGGAGAGCACCTCGTGTGAGACCTCGGTGAGAAGCGCGATCTCCCCTTCGTCGAGTACGCGTTTGTTCGCCTCGAACACCGACTGCAGGAGTTCCCGTTTGCGCTCGACGTCCCGGAGCTTCTCGTGGGTCGTCTCGAGTTCCTCCTCGAACTCCTCTGTCGATGGGACGGTCAGAGCGTCCAGTTCCGCCTCCGTCTCGGTAAGGCGCTCTCTGACGCGCTCGACAGTCGTTTCGAGCCGCTGGATGCGGGTCTCGACCCGCTCACGCTCGGCCCGGAGACTGCTCAGCTCTTCCCGGCGTGCGTCGTCCGTATCTGCCGTCTCGTCCTCGAGTTCGGAGCGGTCGACGCGCAGTTCTTCGAGCGTGGCTTCGAGCTTCGTCACCCGCTGTTGGAGCTGTGGGAGTCTCGACGCGGCGTCCGCTGCCCGCTGCCGCTCGGTTTCGACCTGATCCCGCTCGACGCGGATGTCGGCGATCCGTTCGTCGATGTTCTCGAAGTCGAGCGGGCGGGTCAACAGCTCTTCGAGGTTCTCCCCGTCGCGGACCGCTCGCCGGATCGCGTTGTCGTCGCCGAGGAACGCGAACAACTCCGCACAGATCAGATCGTAGTCGTCACTCAGGTAGGGCGTTCCGGTCCGTGATACGGAGCCACTGCGTCGCGCGAGCTCGACGACGAACTCGTCGTCTTCGGTCCTCAGGGCGACACGCCCGGTGTCCTGTCCCTCGGTGAGGGATGTCTCTGTGCCAAAGACGGTTTCGATGCCGGCGAGGAAGCTCGACTTTCCCTGCCAGTTACTTGCCCGCACCGCGTTGACTCCCGGCTCGATGACGGCCTCGGCACGTCGAATCCCGGCGATGTTCTCCAGAGAGAGCGTCCACGTCATGCTCAGAGCCCAGGGACGAGGAACGCCTCCAGCAGCAACGATTCCTGGAGCAGGACGGTTTGTACGGCCTCGAGAACACCGTACGGCGTCGCGAGTCCGGAGAGCGTCGTCCGCCAGCGTTCTTTGGACGACGTTTCGGAGTCGGTCTCGAGGTGAGTCTCGCAGACGTACCCCCGGTCGACGGCCTCCTCGAACGGCACCCGGACGGAGCAGTCGGGGCACGTCAGTTTGACCTGCACCTGTACTTCCGCCCGCTCCGCGTTCGGCAAGCGCTCCTTCGACGAGAGCGAGGACAGCACGGACCGGGTTTTCTCAGCCGTCCGTTCACGGGCGAGCTGTACCGTGTTCGTCTCCCAATCCGTCGTCGCCGGGGTCGCGTCCTTCTCCGCGTCGAGACACCCTTTCAGGTGGTGACGCATCGTACTCCACGACACGAGTTCGCGACCGAGGTCGTCGATGTCGAGTCCATCCGTCGCGAGGTCCGCCCCGAGTTCGTCCCGCTGGAGCGTCGACTCCCCCGTGATCAGTTCGTACTCCCGATCGAGATGAGCACTCATCGTGTCACGGCCGTGTGCCTCGTAGATCCGTTTGAGGAGTCGTTTATTGAACCACTCGGTGAGGGTTTTGTAGCCCTCCGCGGAACGTCCGTTCCGACCGGTCCACCGAGCGACCAGGAAGTCGTCGACAGAGTCGTATTCGGACGCAGCCACCGTGAGTCCGTGACGTTCGGTGAGCGTGTCGACTTTACATCCCATCGTCTTGTTCTATCCGAACGGTGGAGGTACCGACTAATAAACGTACGTACCGGCGCGGACGGACGCAGTTGACATCCCGCGCTGCTGCCGATACCGACGCTCGGTCCCGACGCCTCGCCGACGGTGGCCGGAGTGGGTCGACCGATGCCCGGTCGGTGATCGATTCCCCTGGGTGTCGGTCCGGCTGGGCCGAACGGTTCGAAATTCGATCCAGTACGCCAGAAGTATAATAATTCAGTAATACATATGTCTCTAGTAAATGCACGACTACCAACGCGAAAACGCGGTCGTCGACGGGGATGGCCCATCCGGTGATGTGGGTCGACACCGACGTGCCGTTTAGTCAATGCCGTTCTGATAAAATACATGAATTGGCCAAACATATTCGATATTCGTGCATTAGATTGCGTACGAGCGACCGTCGTTTTGTTCCTCGACCGTTTCGAGCCGATCGACCGGTTCGATCACCCGTCCATGGACGTGTCATCGGTTGATCCGTGGTGGTGTCGTCGCTCCGTCGTTTGCGCTCTCGTTTCGACCACACTCGGGAGTGACCGATACTGAGTCGCACCACGTACGCATCGTGTACCGGGATCGGTTAACAATATATTTCTGTCATGTAATAGAAGGTGATTTATTTCTTTTATTTCTCTGCATATCAATTTGTAGATGGTTACTCGGACGGCTGGTGTCCGGAGAGCGTATAACCGAAACAGCACGGCCGTCGGGGTCGACGAGGTGGTACCGCCGCCGGTTCGTGCCACTCGCCGGAAATCGGCGTCACTCCCGCCGTCGGGCCAGGAGCGATTTGTGCAGGAGATCCACCACGAGGACGGCCGGTGCCGCCGCGACGGCGAGGGCGGCGCCGACCAGCGGCGGTGGGGCGTGGCCGAGGAGCGACGCGAGCGGGTCGACGAACAGGAGCACCGCGAGGACGACGAGCCCCGTCAGGACCGATAGGACGAGCGGTCTGTTGGACGTCCAGCCGAGCGCGCCCGGCCACTGCGTCGTGCTGCGGGAGGCGAACGCGTCGAGATCACACAGAATCAAGGAGGAAGCCCACGACTTTAGTCGTGGGAGGAATCCGACAAGGCTCGACGCAAACCACGAGCGATAGCAGCCCGACTCCCCACAACAGTCATAGAGTTTATAAAAATATCACTCCGAGTGTGGAGTTACAGATGGAGGTCAAACGAACCATTCCAGTCAAACTCTCGGTTCCAGAAGACCGCGAAGACGACCTCCATCAGACCATTGAACAGTTCAACCACGCCTGCAACTACACCATCCAGAACGGTAGGAACGACGGCTACCTCATCCTCAACAAGTCCACCATACACGACAAAGTGTACCACGACCTGCGAGACGAGACAGACCTTCCCGCAAACCTCTGTGTTCGTGCGTACTCCAAAGCCGTCGAAGCGATGAAGTCCACCGTTGCAGACTGGAAGAAGGGAAACAGCCGCCCACTCCCTC
Organism: Salinigranum marinum; assembly: GCF_024228675.1. Classification (NCBI taxonomy): domain Archaea; kingdom Methanobacteriati; phylum Methanobacteriota; class Halobacteria; order Halobacteriales; family Haloferacaceae; genus Salinigranum; species Salinigranum marinum. Next base: position 2,379,811 of record NZ_CP100461.1, read on the forward strand.
GGTTCAACAAACCGTCTGCGGTGTACGACAAACGGACACTGACCATCAAGGATAGGTCGGCCACTCTCTCTACCATCAACGGAAGGGTCGCCGTGGACTACGTTCTCGGAGACTACCAGAAGTCATACGTCGATGATGACGACTACGAGAAACGGATGGGGACGCTCCATTACCGCGAGGATGAAGAAGCGTTCTACCTCCACATCGTGATCAAGAAAGAAGTGCAAGAACGTGACGGTGACAAGGTACTGGGCGTGGATTTGAATTTGAAGAACGTCGCCGTTACCTCAACAGGGTCGTTCTACGATGGTGGCGAACTGTTGTGGGGTCAGAACCACTACTTCCGCGTGCGTCGAAGCCTTCAGCACAAAGGCACTCGCTCCGCCAAGCAGGTACTCCGGCGACTGTCGGGGCGAGAAACCCGCTTCGTGCTGAATCGCCTGCACACGATTTCTCGACGCATTGTGGAGGAAGCCCACGCCCAGGACTGTTCGTATATCGCCGTCGAAGAACTGACGCACATCCGCGAGCGGATGGATAACAGGAACGACCAAGTGAAGCGTCAGATGCACAACTGGGCGTTCCGTGAACTCCAAGAGATGCTCGCGTACAAAGCCGCCGAGTACGGCATCCGTGTTGAGCAGATTCCGCCTGCGTTTACGAGCCAGACCTGCTCAAAGTGCGGGCATCAGTCCAGCACGAACCGTAACTCGGATGGTTGGTTTGAGTGCAACGAGTGCGGGTACGAACTCGACGGCGACTACAACGCGGCGAAGAACATCGCCAAGAAGTTGCTAACTTTACCAGCGGGCAAACGTCCCGCTGAGTTGGGCGACGGTCATCTCGCCCTCAAGTCCGGGATGCTGAACGGGAATGGCGATTACACCGCCTACTCCAATTCGGAGGCAGACCGGGAGTCCACGGACAAGCCCACGACTTCAGTCGTGGGTCGATGACAGAGACAGGGAGACCGCAGCGGAGCGGTGACGTCACCGGGACCAGCCCCGCGGTCGGACGACGACTGAATCGATCCAAAGGGTTTACTCCTCCGCCGTGGACCGACGCGTCATGCGAGAGGTGTACGTCGTCGGCGCGGGGCAGTCCGACTTCGGCGCGTTCCCCGACGAGTCGTATCGATCGCTCTTCGCGACGGCCTTCGAGGCGGCGCTCGACAGCGTCGACGGAGAGTTGGACCGGACCGCGATCGACGAGGCGTTCATCGGGACGCTCGGCGTCGGCGGCCGACAGTTGGGGTTGAGCGGGCCGAGCGTCACCGAGTACGTCGGTCTGCACGGCACGTCGTGTACGCGCGTCGAGAACGCCTGTGCGGCCGGGGGGGCCGCGCTCCGGCAGGCCGTCGGGTCGATCCGCGCGGGGATGGCCGACGTCGCGCTGGCCGGTGGGGTCGAGATCATGACGGACATGAGCGGCGACCGCACCCGCTACTGGCTCGGAGTCTCGGGGGAGACGGAGTGGGAGCGGATGGCCGGGACGACGTTCGCGGGCGTCTACGCGCAGATGGCGGACGCCCACATGGCCGAGCACGGGACGACCCGCGAACAGCTCTCGCGGGTCGCGGTGAAGAACCACGCCAACGGGGCGAAGAACCCCCACGCGCACCTCCGGTTCGAGTGCTCGCTGGACGACGCGGTCAACGGGACCGCGGTCGCGGCGCCGTTGAACCTCTACGACTGCTGTCCCACCTCCGACGGGGCGAGCGCCGTCCTCCTCGCCAGTCGCGCGGTCGCCGAGGGACTGACCGACGACCCCGTCCAGGTCACGGGGAGCGGGCAGGCGAGCGGTCGCGTGGGGCTCTTCCAGCGACCCTCGCTGACGAGCGTACCGGCGACGAAGGCGGCGGCCCGACAGGCGTACGACGACGCCGGCGTCGGTCCCGCCGACATCGACTTCGCGGAGGTCCACGACTGCTTCTCGATCGCGGAACTGATCGCGTACGAGGATCTGGGCTTCTGTGAGACCGGCGAGGCCGGCGCATACGTCGAGTCCGGGGCGACCGATCCCGACGGGGAACGGCCGGTGAACCTCTCCGGCGGGCTCAAGTCGAAGGGCCACCCGATCGGCGCGACGGGCACCGGACAGACCGTCGAGGTGTTCAAACAGCTCCGCGGCGAGGCGGGGGACAGACAGGTCGCGGGGCTCGAACGGGGGCTCACACACAACGTCGGCGGGTCGGGCGGCGCCGTCGCTGTCCACGTCTACGAGGGGGGATGGGCGTGAACGCGATCGAGAGCGTCGGGGTGTACGTCCCCCGCCATCGGATCACGGCCGAGACGATCGGCGAGGCGTGGGACGGCTTCCGCGCGCGCGGCGTGGGGGAGAAACGCGTCGCCGGCGCGGACGAGGACGCGGTGACGATGGCCGTCGCCGCCTGCAGGGACGCAATCGCGGCCTCGGGGACCGACCGTGACGCGTTCGGAACGCTCGCCGTGGGGACGACTACCCCGCCGATCGACGAGGGTGACGTCGGCGTCACGGTCGCCGAGATCCTCGGTCTCGACGCGGGCGTCGACGTCGCGGTGTTCACGCAGTCGACGCGCGCTGGGACGAGGGCGGTCCGGGCGGCGCTCAGTGCAGGGGAGCCGGCGCTGGCAGTCGCGGCCGACTGCCCCCGGGGGACACCCGACAGCGCCGTCGACCACGCGGCGGGGGCGGGTGCCGTCGCCGTCGCGACCGGCGACGACGGCGCGACGGTCGGCGAGCGCGCGACGTACGCCCAGGAGTATCCCGGCACCCGCTTCCGCCGGCGTGGCTCCGAGGACGTGGAGTCGTACGACGCGACGGCGTACGAGCGCGACGCGTACACCACGGTGATCGGCGGTGCGGTGGCGGAGCTGTCGGAGCCGGCGACCGCGCTCGCACCGACCGCGCCGGACGGCTCGCTCCCCGGTCGCCTGCGGGGCGTCGTCGACGGTGGCACGGTCTACCACCTCGCCGACGAACTCGGGGACACGGGGGCGGCCAGCCCGCTGTTCGGCCTGCTCGCCGCGTGGGCGGCCGGCGAGGACCGCGTGACGGTCGTCGGCTACGGCGCGGGGGCGAGCGCGGATGCGCTCGTCGTCGAGGGCTCGCTGTCGGTCGAGTGGCGGCGGCCGGCGACAGACATCACCTACGCCGAGTATCTCCGCAAACGCGGGCACGTCCTCCCGAACGGGGGTGACAACTGATGGGTGCGTACCTGAGCGTCCCGACCTGGTGGCGCACCCTCGACGGACGGTATCGGCTCGTCCTCGGCGAGTGTGCGGCGTGCGGCGGCTACACGTTCCCGGCGGAGGGTGCGTGCGTCGAGTGCAACGCGGTCGGCACGCTCGAACCGGTCGAGCCGTCGGGCGAGGGCGAGATCGTCGCCCGCACGGTCATCGAGGGGGGCGCGCCACCGGAGTTTTCCCGCCTCGTCGACGCCGAGGGAGCGATCGGCGTCGTGGTGGTGGAACTCGACGAAGGCGCGCGTGTCCCGGGCATGCTGACCGATTGTGACCCTCACGCGGTCGGCCGTGGCCACCGGGTCGAGGCGGTCGTCCGGCGGATCTACGAACAGGAGGGCATCGTCCGGTACGGCGCGAAGTTCCGCCCGATCGAAGGGTGAAATAGGCGCGGAGACGGCCCCGCGCACGGGTCGGCCGGCCGCGTGACGACTATGATACTCGATATCTATCATTAATTTTCTAATGGTATAGGATCCGAGAGCTACAGGCAGATCGGACAGTAATAGATATTACTATCTGGATTCAACTACACCGAGCGACCGAGACCAGCGAAAGAGAAACGGATCCAATGTCGAGCGGTCACGGCCGCGAGTGAACTCAGTCACTCTGAGCCGTATCGTTCGAGCGTATCACCAATTTTCTATCGATGTCGTCCGTCGTGTCGCAACCGGTCGATTCCGACAATTAGTCTAATTACTTCTATAACAAATGTCCCCGAGAGAACTGATTACAACTGTACAACTGTAATCAAACAGCGCCTGACTGTCTAGCTGTCACTCGACGTCGTGGCCGGTCGTGCCGTCGTACTTTTCCAGAGCCGCCGCGGGGAGGTACCGCCGCTCGATGTCGGCGATCTCGGACATCCCGGCGAGCTGGTGGACGCTGTCGAACGACTCGGCGAACGCCGCCTCGTTTTCGAGCAGGACGCTCACGCCCTCGTCGTGGAACCGTTCGATCGTCTCGCGGATGGCCAGCACCGTCGCCGTCATCACGAGGCGGCCGTAGAGGACGATGTCCCACCCCATCGCTTCGAGTTCGTGCGGTTCGAGCCGCATCGCGGTTCCCGAACACGGATACAACAGTCGCGCGTCGACCTCTCGCCCGACGCGCTCGGCCTCCGCGCGGCTCTCGGGCACCTTGACGAAGACGACGTCGGCACCCGCCTCGGCGAACGCGGTGGCGCGCTCGATGGCGTCGTCGATCGTTCCCCCTGCTGTTCGCCGGACGTCGGTTCGGGCGATGATCACGAAGTCGGGGTCCCGCTCGTCGCGGGCGTCGACGGCGGCTTCGACCTTGCCGACGGCCTCCTCGAAGGGGATCACCTCGACGCCTTTCACGTCGCCGTTGCGTTTGGGGAACGTCTGGTCCTCGATGTGGATCCCCGCGACCCCCGACTTGACGTACTCGCGGACCGTCCGGACGACGTTCGTCGCGTTGCCGTAGCCGTTGTCGGCGTCGGCGATGACGGGGATGTCGACCGCTTCCTGGGTGTGTTTCGCGTGGTCGACCATCTCGGTCATCGTGACGAGACCCGCGTCCGGGAGGCCCGCCCTGGAGATCGCCGATCCCGACCCGGTGAGTTTGACCGCGTCGTACAGCCCCGTCGACTCGACTACCCGCGCGCTCAGCGGGTCGTGGACGTCGGGCGTGACCAGGATCTCGTCGGCCGCAAGGCGCGCACGAAGCGCTCGACCGTAGTGCATAGCCCATGCCTTGCAACCGGGTGACGTATAGCTGACGGTGCCGCCGATGGCTCGAACGGCGGCTGTCGCGTCGGTCGCCGCAGTGGGCCGCGCGACGACCGCGTCCGGAGTGCGTCGTCGGCGACGAGGGGCCCGGCGACCGTACCCGCAGCGTCGACCCGGCCGAGACGCTGGACGGGCCGGCGTTCACAATACCGAAACGATTCCCTCGGGAGCCAGACGGTCTTCCGTGTCGGTTCGTGGGCGAACCGTCCGAAACACGGTGGATTTCCGCCGCTCCGTCGGGGAAGGACGCCTCCGACCACACGACTGTGGGCCCGAATACCATGTGAGAAAGACCCACACATTGTGGAGAGGTACGTCCGACAGACGCCGGAAACACCTCCGAGAAGCCGACAGACCGCGCCTGTGACCGAGAGCAGCGCCGTCTACCACGATCTTTCGATATACGACACGCACCTCGGCTGGATGGATCGCCGACCGTCGGGCCGGGGGGACCACGAGGTGGCACCGGGTCGTCCAGTACTCGGGTGCAACGAGACGTCCCTGATCGGATGGAATGGAGACGAGGAGACGAGGAGACGAGGAGACGGGGAGACGAGGAGAGGAGGAGAAGGGGAGACGAGGAGAGGAGGAGAAGGGGAGACGAGGAGAGGAGGAGAAGGGGAGACGAGGAGAGGAGGAGAAGGGGAGACGAGGACGGTCGGTCGGTCGTCGGCCCGGAGCCGACGTGTCGTATGCCGAAAGTCACTCGGATCGTACGCAATCGGTCACCGCGGCGTGCGCCCGATGCGACGCGCCACGCGTCACTCTTCCGTCGACTTCAGCGCGCGGAGTTCGTCGAGGTAGCGGTAGTAGACGGAACCCCACATGATCGGGCGGCACGTGCGCCCGATCGACACCCGTTCGACCGTCGGGTCGTCAGCCTCGCCTGTCACGGCCGCGCCAACGGACATGGTCCCTTTGGGGTGGCCGAGCGTCGTCCACTCCTCGTCGGGGTTGCGGACGACCTCGTTCGGGATCGTCCCAGGGAGTCGTGCCGTCGCACCGAGACAGAGCCCGCTCGTCATCGCGTACGCGTGGTGGGGGCTCTGCATGCTGATGACTCGCGCCGTGATGTCGATCTCGCTCGCGTCGACCCGTTTGTCGATCGAACAGTCGTACGACTGCGGTTCGGAGACGAACGCGATGTGCGGGAAGATGGGGTAGTCGTACAGCGCCTCGCCCGGCTCGTCGACGAGGCCGAGTTCGACGCACACCTCGCCGCGGATGCGCTCTAAGCGGTCCATGATCTCGGGGTCGCTCTCCAGTTCGGCGGGGAGTTCGGTCCCGGTGAGCCCGATATCCGACGCGCGCACGAACGCCACGACGTTCGTCACGTCGACGATCGACACGTCCAGCGCCTCGCCGTCGACCGTGATCCGATCGACGGCGTTGCCGGTCGGAAGCAGCGAGTCGAGGACGCCGCCGGCCGGGTCGAGGAAGTGCGAGTCCACCCGCGCGCCGGTGCCCGGAACGCCGTCGATCGAGTAGTCGCCGTAGACCGCGGGTTCGCCGTCGGCGACGGGCACCTCCTGTTCGATCAGCGCGTCGGCGTTCGTGTTGTACAGCCGCACCGTCGTCACCGGGTCGGTCGCCTCGACGAGGTTCTCGAGGATCGCGAAGCCGCCGACCGCGGCGGTGAGGTTCCCGCAGTTGCCGCCCCACTCGATGACGGGGTTCTCGACGCCGACGCCGCCGAACGTGTACTCGACGTCCGCGTCGTCGCGGTCGGACGTCGAGACCATCATGATCTTGCTCGTGTGCGAATGCGATCCGCCGATGCCGTCGACCTGCAAGGGATCGGGCGAGCCGTACAGTTCCAAGAGGAAATCCTCGAACGATTCGTGATCCGGGCCGATCGGCAGATCCGACTTCCGCACGAACAGCCCCTTGCTGGTCCCGCCCCGCATCAACAGCCCGTCGACTCGGCCCTGTTGCTCGCTGTCTCGCTGTGTTTCCATTCTGCGCCTCTATTCCCGCACGGAGTGAATAAATCTACCCGATTGTTTCTGGCTGATCGAAGGTGGACGCAGCGCTGTGGCTCGCTCACCCACGTCACCGTCGGTACTATACCGACCGCTCCCGTGGCTCGCCACGTGAAGCAGACGACGCGGTTCCGGCGGCTGATCGAGGGACCCGAAATCCTCGTCGCGATGGGCGGGTACGACGCGCTCTCGGCGAGCCTGATCGAGCGGGCGGGCGGGGAGGTGGTGTACATGAGCGGCTCGTCCGTCTCGACGGCCGTCCACGGTCGGCCCGACGTGGGGCTGACGACGATGACCGAGATGGTCGACCGCGCCCGCGAGATGGTCAGCGCCGTCGACGTGCCCGTGTTCTGTGACGCTGACACGGGCTACGGCAACCCGATCAACGTCGTCCGGACGGTCGAGGCGTTCGAGCGCGCGGGCGTCGCGGGCATCCACATCGAGGACCAGACGTTCCCGAAACGCTGTGGCCACTTCGACGAGAAAGGGGTCGTCCCGACCGCGGAGATGGTCCAGAAGATCCGGGCGGCGACCGACGCCCGCGCGGACGACGACTTCACGATCATCGCCCGCACCGACGCCCGGGCGGTGACGAGCCTCGACGACGCCATCGACCGCTGTTTCGACTACGTCGACGCGGGCGCGGACGTGATCTTCTTCGAGGCACCGCGGTCGGAGGCCGAACTCCGCCGCGTCGCCACGGCGCTCGGCGACGAGGCCCCACTGCTCGCGAACATGACCGAGGGCGGGGAGACGCCGCTTTTCACCGCCGAGCAGTTCGCCGGCTTCGGCTTCGACGTCGTCCTCTACCCCGCGACGGGGTTCAAAGCCGCCGCGAAGGCGCTCGACGAGGTGTACGCGGAGATCGCCGAAACGGGCACGCAGGCGGGCGTGATGGACGACCTGCTCACGTGGGAAGAACGGAACGAACTCACCGGACTCGCCGAGATCACCGACCTCGAACGCCGGTACACGAGCGAGTAGCGCTCTCTCACTCCCAGGGCCGGTCGAACTCCGGCTCCCGGCGCTCGGTAAAGGCCGCGACGGCCTCGTGGTGTTCGGGGTCCGTGATGCAGTCGTACTGCCGCTCGTGGGCCGCCTGGGCGTACTCGCCGAACGACTGGTTCGCGTCGATGAGCGCCTTGGTGTGTCGCATCGCCGTCGCCGGCTTGTCGCGGAGTTCGTTCGCGAGGTCGCGCGCGGCCGTCATGAGGTCCTCGTCGTCGACGGTCTCGACCACCAACCCGATCGCTTCGGCGTCCGCCGGTTCGATGTCCCGCCCGGTGAGCAGGTACTCCTTCGCCTTGCTCTCGCCGATCAGCCGTGGGAGGGTCCAGCCGCCCCCGTCGCCCGGGACCAGCCCGATGTCGACGAACTGGGTCCGGAAGAAGGCGCTCTCGGCCATGACCCGGAGATCACACGCGAGGGCGAAGTCACAGCCCGCGCCGACCGCGGGGCCGTTGACCGCCGCGACAGTGGGCTTCGACCCGAAGTGGAGGAGGCGGGTGACGTGCTGGACCTTCCAGAGGTGCGCGCCGTAGCGGAACGCGTTCTCTCGGTCCTCGCGGCCGTCCATCCCCGAGACGTCCGCGCCGCTACAGAAGCCCTTGCCGCGCCCCGTGAGGAGGACGACGTAGGCGTCGTCGTCGTCGAACGCCTCGAGGAGGCACTCGTTGAGTTCGACCAGCATCTCCGGGTCGAACGCGTTGTACACGTCCGGCCGGTCGAGGACGAGTTCGGCTCTGCCGTCCCGCACCGCGTAATCGATGTGTTCGTACGCGCTCATACACAGCTCCGTCCCGTCGAACCGACAAAAAAGGTCGGGCGGGACCTCGCCGGATCCGGCTCACTCGCCGTCGGCGGAACCCCGGAGCCGCTGGAGTTCCTCGGGGCCGTAGCCGGCGATCTCCGCGAGCACTTCTTCGGTGTGTTCGCCCAGGAGCGGTGCCTGGGTGACCTCGGGATCGTCGACGGCCGCGAACTTGATCGGCATGCCCGGAACGGGGATCTCCGCGCGTCCCTCGCCCTGGTTCCGGAGGTCGTTCACCATCCCCCGCTCGCGGAGGTGTGGGTCGTCGACGATCTCCTCGACCGTCTGGACCGGCGCGCAGGGGACGCCCGCGTCGAGGAGGGCGTCGACGACGGCGTCTTTCGTCCGTCCGTCGAGCCACGAGTCGACGAGCGCGTCGATCTCCTCGAGTCGCTCCGCGCGAGCGGCCTTCGAGTCATATCCCTCAGCATCGATCAGATCCGGGCGGTCCATAAGTCCCGCGAGCCCCGTCCAGTGGCGCTCAGAGACACAGATAATCGCGACGTAGCCGTCGTCGGCCTCGTAGACGTTGTACGGCGCGATCGAGAGCCCGGAGTGTCTGTTGCCTGTCCGCGGCGGGGTGTCCTTCCCGGCGACCCACGCGGAGACGGGCGAGGCGAGCGTCGGATACATACAGTCGTACATCCCCACCTCGACGTAGTCGCCTTCGCCGGTTCGTTCGCGGCGAAAGAGCGCGCTGACGACGCCCAGCGTGAGGTGGACCGCGCCGACGAAGTCACAGATCGCCGGCCCCGCCTTGACGGGCTTTTGGTCGGGGTAGCCCGTCGTGTGGATCACGCCACTCATCGCCTGGACCGTCAGATCCATCGCGGGGTACTCGGCGTACGGGCCGCTGTCGCCGTAGCCCGAGCCGTGGGCGTAGACGAGTTCTGGGTTCACCTCGCTGAGGGTGTCGTAGCCGAGGCCCAGTTCGGCCATCTTGCCGGTCGCGAAGTTCTCGATCAGGACGTCGCACTCGGCGACGAGATCCGTCAGCGCCTGCGTCCCTGCCGACGATTTGAGGTCGAGCGTGATCCCGCGCTTGGTGGCGTTGAGATACTGCAACTGGGGTGGTTTGCCGTCGTCGCTCCGGGTGCGGACGTTCTCGCCCCACGGCGGTTCGACCTTGACCACGTCGGCACCGAGATACGACAACAACAGTCCGGTGTAGCCGCCCTGGTAGATCTGTCCGAGATCGAGGACGCTGATGCCCGACAGAGGCTGTGACATGTGGACTACGTACAGACAGCCCCGATAAGTAGCTGCCGACGCCGGTGACCGCGACCGCTCGTGGGGCGAACGCAGGCGACGGAACCGCAGCCCCGGGCGAGTCAGTCCAGGCCGTGTTTCTTCAGGTCCCGGGCGATCATGTTCCGCTGTACCTCGACGGTGCCGCCGGCGATGCGCCAGCCGCGCACCCACCGGTAGAGGTATTCGAGGGGGCTGGCCTTCGAGTAGCCGATCGCGCCGTGGATCTGGAGCGCCTCGTCGACGGCGAACTGGCCGGCCTCGTTGCCCATCACCTTCGCCATCGACGTTTCGAGCCGCGAGGGGGAGCTGTCGACGGCGTTGGCCGCCGCCCGGTAGATCAGGAGGCGGGCGGCGTCGAGCCGGGTCGCCATGTCCGCGAGCTTCCACTCGATCCCCTGGAAGTCGGCGAGCGGCTGGTCGAACTGCGTCCGGGTCTTCGCGTGTTCCATCGCCTTGTCGAAGGCGTTCAGTCCGCAGGCGACGCACATCATCGCGTTGTGACAGCGCTCGACGTTGAACTCGATCAGCAGCTGTTTGAACGACTCGCCGCCGCCGTAGACGAGGACGTTCTCCTCGGGCACCTCACAGCCGTCGAGCAGGAGTTCGTACTGGACGTGGCCGGCCATGTTCTCGTCACCCCGCCCGAGGGCGAAGCCGGGGGCGTCCTTGTCGACGACGACCGCGCCGACGTTGCCGTCCTCGAACCGGGCGTAGACGAGGAACGCACCGGCGACGTCGGCCTTGGTGATCCAGAGCTTCGACCCGTCGAGGACGACCGTGTCACCGTCGACTCTGGCACTCGTCTCCATCGCCCCTGCATCGGAGCCCGCCCCCGACTCGGAGACGGCCACCGACATGATCAGATCCCCCGCACACACCGCCGGCAGGTACCGCTCTTTCAGGGTGTCGCTCCCGAGCGCTGCGATGGCCCGCGGCGCCCCCATCGACGACCGCGAGAGGACGTGCGCCGTGTCGGGGCAGATCCGTCCGACCGCCTCCTGGGCGAGGAGCACCTCGACGACCGAGTATCCCCCGCCGCCGTACGCCTCCGGGAGCGCGATGCCGAGCAACCCCTGCTCGGCGAGCAGGTCCTTGTTCGCCGCGGGGAACTCGTCTTCCCACGTGAACGCGCTGTCGGCGAACTCCTCTTCGGCGAGGCGCTCGGCGGCTCCCTGGATCATCCGCTGCTCGTCCGTGAGCTGGAACTGCATACAGTGGCCGAGGGGAGCCCACCGATATAACTCCTCGTGCCGGTGGAGTCGACTGCCGGCGAATTGCGGCGAGAGCGGGACGCCGGCGCTCAGATCACGAGCGCGTCGACGAGCGGGTCGACGCTGTCGAGGGTCGGGAGGGAGCGACACTGCTCGGTCACCCGTTCGATCTGGTCGTCGCCGAGGAGCCCCCCACAGAGGTCGGCGAACTTCCCCGCGAGCTGGGCGTCGGTCATCGGCCGCTCCGGGTGGCCGAGGGGGGCGTCGACCCGCGAGACGTAGTCGGTGCCGTCGACCGTGATGGTCGTCCGGGAGGGGATGTGTCGGGGGCGTTCGCGGCGGTGGGCGGTGAGGTCGGGGTCCTCGGCGACCGTCACCCGCTCCATCACCGCGTGGACGTCACTCCCGCGGAGGCGGTCGGGCTCGAACTGCCGCGGCGTCACCTCGCCGTCGACGATGGCGACCGCCACGCTGTAGGGGATGCTGTGGTCCGCCGTCTCTCGGGTCTGGTCGGTTCCCCACTTCTCGGGCGTCGCGAGCGCGCCCGCGGCGCGCTCGAAGATGTCGACGTGGACCGCGTCGATCTCGTCGGGCGCGATGTCGTTGTCGGCGAGCAGTTCGAGCGCGCCCGTCACCGGCGAGTGGATGTAGTAGCCGGTGGCGAAGTACTTGATCCCGGTCTCGAGGATCCGGTAGTCGTCGCCGGTCGGCGTGCCGCCGAAGTCGAGGTCGTGGTCCGAGACGACCGCCTGGAAGCCGAAGTCGCCCTCGAAGACGGCGCTGGGGCCGGTGATGCCGGCCCGCGCCATCTGACACGCCTGGATCGCGTTGTGCGTGACGTACGGGTGGGCGATCCCCTTCCACATCGAGACGTCGCCCCGGCGGCTGATGTACAGCGGCGCGTTCGACGCGCCGGCGATGCCGAACGCGTCGACGAGTTCGTCGATCGACAGCCCCATCAACGCCCCCGCGGCGGCCGTACTGGAGTACGTCCCCCAGGCGACGTAGTCGAAGCCGCGCTCCCTGACGGGGGCCTGATCCAGCCCGCGACACTGCACCTCGTAGGCGACGACGATCGCCTCGGCGAGGTCGCGGCCCGTCGCGCCCTCGCTCTGGGCGACCGCGAGCAGGGGCATGATGTGATCGCTCGGGTGGCACGCGCCGCCCGTCGCCATGTAGCAGTCGTTGTAGTCGAGGTACCGCGCCATCGTCCCGTTGATCAGCCCGGCGTACTCGACGGCCACGTCGGTGTCCGTGCCGACGACCGTCGCGGCCGGCGTCCCGCGGCGACCGCCGTACTCGTCTCGGAGCGCCTTGGCCGGGGGGCTCGTGAACGCGCCGATGCTACAGCCGATCGTGTCGAACAGCAGGTCGCTCGTGGTGTCGACGACTGCCTCGTCGAACTCATCGAAGGAGATCCGGTCGACGTACTCCGCCAGATCGCGGCTCAGTGAACTCATGGATGCGTGGGTTCCGTGGCCGCACCGACGACGGCCCCCGACTAATACGTTTGGTCGGGGCAAGCGCGGCGCTTTCGGCGACTGAACACTTTTGTGGCCCGCTCGTGACGGTGAGTCATGGGCTCGAACGACACGGAGACGGAACAGTCGAGAGCGACGGCGGTGTTGGATCCCCGGGGGACGGTGAACGCGGCAAGCGATCCGATCGCCGACCGCCTCGGATCGCTGGCGGGGGCGACGGTCGGCCTGCTCGACAACTCGAAGGCCAACGCCGACGTGTTGCTCGCCGAGATCGGGCGGCTCCTCGAATCGGAGTACGGCGTGGCCGAGACGCTCTCGCGGCGCAAGGACAAGAGCCCGATCCCGGCGGATTCGATCGCGACACAGCTTCACCAGCGGTGTGACGCGGTGGTCAACGCCTACGGCGACTGCGGCTCGTGTACGTCGTGGTGCGTCTACGACAGCGTCCACCTCGAACGCGCGGGGACGCCGACGGCGACGGTGAACAGCGACGAGTTCGTCACGCTCGGCCAGTCGGAGGCCCGGTCGCTCGGCCTCCCGGGCCTCCCGCTCGTCACCGTCCCGCACCCGATGGGCGGCGTTCCCAAGGCCGAGGTTCGCGAGCGCGCCCGGGAGGTCCTCCCCGAGATCGTCGCGGTGTTGACCCGCGACCGTGACGCGCTCGAAGCCGACTACGAGAACCGCTACCTCGACGCCGACGACGCGGTCGACACGTCGACCCTGCGGTGTCCGATCTGACCGGAGGGGGCAGGATGGAGTTCACCTCGGAGCGGATCGACATCGCGGCCGACGACGTCGAGGCCGTCACGGACCAGTTGTACCGCGCGGGGATGACCGACGGCCTCCCCGTCGTCCCCCCGACGCCCGAGCGCGTCGAGCGCATGCTCGCGGGGAGCCACCGAGAGCCCGACGAAGCGCTCGGCGTGGTGCCCCCGAAGTACGGCGAGGCGACCGTCGAGACGGTCGCGATCAACGCGGTGCTGGCGGGTTGTCGGCCCGCGTACATGCCAGTGATCGAGGCGGCGGTCGAAGCGATGACCGACGAGTCGTTCAATCTCTACGGGGTCAACGCCACGACCCACCCCGTCGCGCCGTTGCTCGTCCTCAACGGCCCGATCGTCGACGAGTTGAACGTCAACTACGGCTACAACGCGTTCGGGCAGGGCTGGCGGGCGAACGCGACGATCGGCCGCGCGGTCCGGCTCCTCCTCGTCAACGTCGGCGGCGGCGTCCCCGGCGAAATGGACCGAGCGACCCACGGCCATCCCGGGAAGTACAGCTACTGCGTCGCCGAGAACGAACGGGCGTCGCCGTGGGAACCCCTGCACGTCCGCCGCGGCTTCGACGCCGACGAGAGCACGGTGACGGTGCTGGGGGCCGACGCGCCCCACGAGATCAACGACCACGTCCACGGCGACGCGGCGGGGGTACTGGGGGTCGCAGCGGACGTCTTCGCCACAGTCGGCAACAACAACACCCACCACTCGGGCGGCGAGATCGCGCTCGTTCTCGGCCCGGAGCACGCCGAGACGGTCGCGGGCGACGGCTGGACGGTCGAGGACGTCCAGTGGTATCTGTACGACCAGGCGCGGAACACGGTGGCCGACCTGCGGGCCGCGGGGGTCTACGACAACTACACCCTCCACCGGCGGTTCCGACTGGAAGAGTCCAGTGACGCCCGGATCCCGCTGGTCGAACGTCCCCAAGACGTCGTCGTGTTCGTCGCCGGCGGCGCGGGCAAACACTCGCTGGCACTGCACTCGTTCGGCGAGACGCGCTCGGTCACGAGGTCGATCGACGGGGGTGACGGCGAGTGATCCCCGCGGGCGCGATCGACTGCCACGTCCACGCCGCGCCGTCGCTGTGGGAACGCCGGCACGACGTACCGACGCTGCTCGAACGGGTGCGAGACTCGCCGCTCGGCGGGATCGTCCTCAAGAGCCACTTCGGCAACACGTTCGAGGCCGTTCGGCTGGGGCGGGCCGCCGTCCCTGGCGTCGACGTCTACTCGTCGCTCACGCTCAACACGTTCGTCGGCGGGCTCAACCCATCGGCGGTCGAGCTGGCGGTCGAGACCGGCGCGAGCGTCGTCTGGCTCCCGACGTTCAGCGCCGCGAACTTCGAGACGGACCGTCCGTACCCGTTCCGCGGGCAGACGCTGACCGTCACGGACGACGCGGGCGAGCTCGTGCCTGAGGTGCTCGAAATCCTCGACGTGCTCGACGACGCCGACCGCCGGCTCGTCCTCGGCAACGGCCACGTCAGCCCGGCCGAGACCGACGCCGTCCTCGACGCGATCGACGAGCGCGGCACGGCCGTCGACTACCTCGTCACCCACCCGGACTCGGCGTTCATGGGGCTGTCGCTCGCCGACCAGATCGAGCTGGCGAGCCGCGGTGCGTACGTCGAGAAGTGTTACCTCCCTATCGTAAAGGGCGATGTCACGACCGAGGCGATGGCCGAGGGGATCGCCGAGATCGGGCCCGAGCGGTGCGTCCTCTCGACCGACCACGGCCAGCCGACGAACCGGTCGCCGCCCGACGCCTACGCCGCGTTCGTCGAAGGGCTACGCCGACACGGCGTCTCCGCGTCCGCGGTCGAGAGGATGAGCCGGACCGTCCCGCGCGCCCTGCTGGGCGAGCCGCGCTGAGCGGAGGAAGCGAGCCACCGAGACCGAGCGTTTATTCCGGACCGCCGCGTCGACGAGCCAATGACCACAGAGGAGTCCGCAGTGACCGCTCGACTCGCCGCGTTCTGTGCGACGCTGGGGTACGACGATCTGGACGAGGCGACCGTCGAGGCGACCACGACGGCATTCGTCGACACGCTCGGTGCCGCCTACGCCGGGACGACGACCGACGCCGGGGCGCGGATGCTGGGGTACGTCGAGACGCTCGGCGGCGACGAAGCCACCGTGATCGGCGGCGACGGACCGGCGCTCGCACACCTCGCCGCGCTCGCGAACGGAACGACGGCACACGCGCTGGACGTCGACGACGGCCATCGCGGCGCGTCCGCCCACCCGGGGAGCGCCGTCATCCCCGCCGCGCTGGCGCTCGGGGAGAAACACGACGCCTCGGGCGAGACGCTGGTGACGGCGATCGTCGCCGGCTACGAGGCGATGGTCCGGACGGCCGTCGCGGTACAGACCTCACACCGCGAGCGCGGCTTTCACGCGACCGCGACGACCGGCTGTCTGGGGGCCGGCGCGGCCGCGAGCCGCGTCCTCGGCCTCGACGAGACCGAGACCGCACACGCGCTCGGGCTGGCGGGGACGCAGGCGGGCGGCCTCTTCGAGTTCATGACGAAGGGGTCGATGGCGAAACGGTTCCATCCAGGGCGGGCGGCGATGGCCGGCGTGATCGCCGCGGAACTCGCCGCGACCGGCTTCGACGGCCCCGACACGATCATCGAGGGCGACGACGGCTTCGCGACGGCGTTCTCGGACGAGTACGACCTGTCGACGTTCGACGGTCTCGGCGACCCATTCGCCGTGACCGAGAGCTACGTCAAGCCGTACCCCTGCTGTCGACACATCCACGGCCCGATCCAGGCGATCCTGGCGATCCGCGCCGACGGGATCACCCCGGCCGACGTGGACAGGGTCGAGGTCCAGACGTACCGTTCGGCGTCGTACCACGACAGCGCCGAGATCGACAACCTGCTCGACGCGCAGATGAGCATCCCCTACGGCGTGGCGGTCGCGCTGGCGACGGGCGAGGCGTCGCTCGAACGGTTCGATCCGGGCCACGCCGACCGCGACGACGTCGCCAGGGTGCTCGCGCGGACGACCGTCGTCGCGACCGACGAGATGGAGGCGCTTTACCCCGAGACGCGGCCGGTACGGGTCGTCGTCGAGACGACAGACGGCCGCCGGATCGAACGCGAGGTCGCCTACCCGAAGGGTGCGGCGGAAGCACCCCTTTCGAACGACGAACTCGCCGCGAAGTTCCGCGATCTTACCCAGGAGACGCTCTCGGCGGCGGACCAGGATGCGTGCTTCGAGCGGCTCTACGCACTCCCCGCGTGCGACAGCGTGCGCACGCTCGCGGCAGGGCTGTAAGCGCGGAGAGTGAGACGGAGGGGACGGGACCCCGCGACACCACCGCGGGCGCTCAGTCGAGGACGAGCCCGTCGGGGTGCTGTTCGTAGTGGGCGAGCAGTCCGCCGGCGTCGAAGATCGACCGGATCTCGGCCGGCATCGGCTCCGTGTCGCGCGTCTCGTCGGTCGTCTCGTTCGTGAACGTCCGGCGTTCGAGATCGAGCGACACCTCGTCGCCGCCCGAGACGATCGCGGTCACGCCGGGACAGGTGACGACCGGGAGACCGATGGC
Source organism: Salinigranum marinum (assembly GCF_024228675.1). NCBI lineage: Archaea > Methanobacteriati > Methanobacteriota > Halobacteria > Halobacteriales > Haloferacaceae > Salinigranum > Salinigranum marinum. The sequence continues at coordinate 2,396,852 of NZ_CP100461.1, forward strand.
GATCCCGTTGCGGTAAAAGAGCCGCGCGAACGACTCGGCGACGACCGCGCTCACCCCGGCGACTTTCAGCGTCTTCGGCGCAGTCTCGCGGCTCGACCCGGAGCCGAAGTTCTCGCCGGCGACGACCACGTCGCCGGGCTCGAATCGCTCAAAGAAGCCGGGGTCGATCGGCTCGAACAGGTGAGTGGCGATCTCCTCGTACGACTGGCCGAAGTAGTCGCTGGGCGTGATGTAGTCGGTGTTGACGTCGTCGCCGAACGTGTGAGCAGCCCCTTCGAACGCCATCGTCACACCTCCCTCGGGTCGGTGACCCGACCCGTGATCGCCGTCGCCGCGGCGGTCTCCGGACTCGCCAGGTAGATCTCGGAGTCGTTGTGGCCCATCCGACCGCGGAAGTTCCGGTTCTGCGCCGCCAGACACCGCTCGCCCTCGCCGATAACGCCCATCCCCAGGCCGGGACAGGCCCCACACGTCGAGTTCGTGACGGTCGCGCCGGCGTCGGTGAACGTCCGGATGATCCCCGCGCGCTCGGCGCGGCCGTAGATCTCCCGCGACGCCGGCGTCACGATGAAGCGCGTCATCGGCGCGACCTCGTGGCCGTCGAGGATCGCCGCGGCCGCGGCGAGGTCCTCGAACTTCCCGTTCGTACACGACCCCAAGAACACCTGGTCGACCTCGACCGGGTCGACGTCGGAGATCGGGTGGACGTTCCCGACGTCGTGCGGGAGCGCGACCTGCGGTTCGAGATCGGAGACGTCGATCCGATGGCTCTCGCTGTAGGTGGCGTCCTCAGCGTGGAACACCTCGAACGGCTCGTCGGTGCGGGCCTCGACGTAGTCGGTCACGACGTCGTCGACGGGCGTGAAGCCGAACTTCGCCCCGAGTTCGATCGACATGTTGGTCAGCGTGATGCGGTCGTCGATCGGGAGCGCCTCGACAGTCGGCCCGCGGAACTCGATCGCCTTGTACCGCGCGACGTCGGTGCCGAACTCGCCCGCGATGTGCAAGAGGAGGTCCTTCGCGGAGACGCGGTCGCCGAACGAGCCCGCGACGACGAACTCGATCGTCTCCGGCACCCTGAACCAGGCCTGGCCGGTCGCCAGCGCGTAGGCCATATCCGTGTCGCCGATGCCCGTGCTGGCCGCGCCGAACGCCCCGTGGCTGACCGTGTGCGAGTCGGTACCCACGATGAGTTCGCCGGGGCGGACGTGGCCCTTCTCGGGGAGCACCTCGTGGCTGATCCCCGTCCCCACGTCGTAGAAGTGCGCGTCGGGGTGGTCGCGGACGAACGCGCGAATGCCGACCTTCTCGTCGGCGTTGTTCACGGTGTGCGACGGTCCGACGTGGTCCAACACCACGACGAGGCTCGACGCGTCGTGCAGTTCCGAGACGCCCATCTCTTCGAGGAGATGGACGACGCCCGGCGTGTGAATGTCCTGCGTCATCGTGAGGTCGACCTCGCAGACGACGTGGTCGCCGGGCGAGACGTGATCCGTTCCGGAGGCGTTGGCGAGGAGCGCCTCTGCCATCGTCTGTCCCATAACGACCGCATCGCCGGGCATCCATTTAATCGTTGACATCGACTCTCGTGGAGCGGATATCGCGTGTGCGCCGGGCCGCGCTCCGCGCTTCGAGAGGCGAGTGGTGCGGACGCGAGGGGGGTGAGTGATGCAGGACCGGCGGGAGGGGGAGCGACACCTCACAGGCGGACGACGGCGAGCACGAGTCCGACCGAGACGGTGACGGCGAACATGAGAAACGCCTCGGAGAGGTAGCCGTAGTCGCCGAGGACGCCGACGAGCACGGGGCTCGTCGCCCCGAGCAGCATCCACGTCGCCTTCAGCGCGCCCATGCCCGTCCCCTGGACGTTCGCGGGGAGCGAGTCGGCGATGTACGTCTGGGTGAGCACCGCACAGCCGCTCACGCTGCTGAGCACCAGCGTGAGGAGCGCGAGTGGAACCGTCCCCGTGACGAACGGGAGCGCGACGAATCCGACGAGGCTCGGTGCGAGCACGCCGACGAGCGTCACCCGGATTCCGTACCGGTCCATGCAACTGCCCGCGATGGGCTGGACGACGAACGACGCGACGAAGAAGAGGCCGAACAGCGAGGCCGCGAGGCCGGGCGACAGCCCCTTGGCGTCCGCGAGCAAGAGGGGATAAAACGAGACGAACCCCTGATACGTAAAGGAGAAACAGAGCTGGATCCCGACGACGGTCGGGATCGACGCGCGCCGGACGCCCGCCGTGATCCGCTCGATCGTCCGCATCGAGAACCCGCCGGCGTCGCTCGTCGCGGGCGAGGTCCGGGTCGGGACGCTCCACCGGATCCCGACAGCGACGCAGACGAACAGTGGGGCGAGGATGCCGAAGCTCACCCGCCAGGACGTGGCCGTCGCGACGAGGACGGCCAGCACGGGGAGGACGGCGTTGCCCGCGCTCCCGGCGGCCATGGTGAGGCCGATCGCCGACCCGGCCCGGTCGCCGTACACGTCGGTGAAGACGGTGAAACGGGTCGGCCCGTAGAGGGCGGTCGCGAGGCCGAAACCGGCCGTGCCGACGAACAGCAACAGCGGGGTGGTCGCCGCGGCGACACCGAGCACCGCGACCGCGGCACAGAGGGTGCTGACGACCAGGATCCGCCCCTCGCCGAGCCGGTCGCCGAGGACGCCGCCAGGCACGTGTCCCAGGGCGTACGACACCCACAGCACCGTCAGGAGCAACCCGGTCGTCGAGAGGCTGAAGCCGAAGCTCTCCCTGAAGAAGGCGACGAGCGCTGGGTAGACCAGGCGGACGCCGAACGACATGAACCAGCCGGCGCTCACGGCCACGAGGATCCAGCCCCGGTCGCCGCTGAGGAGCTCTCGCGTCGCCGCTGTGACGTTCCTGATCGCTCGTCGATGTCGTGAGTTCACGGTCTGTGTCCCTCCAGTTGAGCCATCGCCCTCTTGCGTGTTCCGCCTCCGGCCAATTGTGGTAACAACTCCGGAACGACCCCGTGTGTTTTTGCGTTCGTGCCCCGACTGCGAAGCCAGCACGCTTCGAACCATGACCGAGCCACTGTCACCTCAGGCGCTCCGTACAGCGCTCGATACCGACGATCCCCTCGCCCTGCTGGACGTCCGCGACTCGCTCGACTACGTCGAGGGC